>NZ_JAJONC010000002.1:1222500-2559255 GCF_024700035.1 Aquincola sp. J276 | reverse complement strand
CACGCCGTTGCTGGCATGGATGTCGGTCTTCACCACCTTGGCCTTGTCCACCATCACGCCGCCGGTGGTGCTGACGGTCAGCCCTGAGCCCTGCAACTGCTCCTCACCTTGCCGGCCTTCACGTCGGCGGCCATCACCTTTGCCCGGCACCACGTGGTAGGTCAGCACCTTCGTCAGCGCGGCCTTGTCCTTCAGCAGCGCATCCAGTTGTGCCTTGGGCACCTTTGGCGAAGGCCTTGTCGGTGGGCGCGAACACGGTGAACGGCCTGGCCCTTCAGCGTGTCCACCAGGCCGGCGGGTTGCACCGCAGCCACCAGGGTCTTGAACGAGCTGGCGGACACGGCGGTGTCGACGATGTCGGCGGCCATGGCGGTCATGGCGCCGAAGCTCAGGGCAGTGGCGATCAGCAGTTTCTTCATGGTGGTGTTTCCTTCGGGGTTGACGAACGGGACGGGATGGAACGGGGAAAGGGCCGGCGGCTCACACCGCCGGCAGCAGAACCTTGTCGATGACGTGGATGACGCCGTTGCTGGCCATCACGTCGGTGGCGGTGATGGCGCTTCGGCGGCCGCGCTGGTCGGTGATCACCAGGTCGCTGCCCACGGTGAAGCTGCCGCCCTGCACCGTGGTGATGGGCGTGCCCACCGGCACCTGCGCGCAAGCACGCGGCCGCTGACCACGTTGTAGGTGAGCACGGCGGTGAGCAGGGGCTTGTCGGCCAGCAGCGCCGCCTTGGTCACGCCCAGCTCGGAGAGCAGCGCGGCAAAGGCCGCATTGGTGGGCGCAAACACGGTGAAGGGGCCGGGGCCGCTGAGCGTGGTGGCCAGGTCGGCCGCGACCACGGCTTCCACCAGGATGCTGAAGTCGGGCAGGCTTTGCGCCACCTGCACGATGTTGCGATCCTCGTGGTCGTCATCGTCAACGTTGCCGCAGGCGGCCAGCAGGGTGCTGCCGGCGCCCAGCGCCGCGGTGAGCAACAGGGAACGTCTCCTGAACTGCATGTGTGCTCCTGGTTGTGTACTGGCGAGGCCGGATACTAACCATTCAGGCCATAACTAGACTGCACAGTATCATTTGCGACCGAAGCGTGTGGTTATTGACGTGGAGGTTCGGCTGAAGCACCATGTCGCCGGGGTAAAAGGGCGGGCATGGCAAGCAAGATCAGACAGGAAGCCGGCGTGGCGTCGGCCAAGCGCAGCTTTCGCGCGCAGATGCATGAGGCACGGGAGGACGCCATCGTGCAGGTGGTCAACCGCCTGCTGGCCGAGCGCGGCTATGAGGCGATGACGGTGGACGAGGTGGCCGCCGAGGTGGGCATTGCCAAGGCCAGCCTGTACCGCCACTTTCCCAGCAAGGAAGACCTGGCCGCCGCCGCCATGGTGCGCACGCTGGAGCGGGCCCAGGCCTTCGTCGACGCCCTGGATGCCGAGGCCGCCGAAGGCGCGCCGGCCACGCCGCTGAACAAGCTGGAAGGCCGCCGCCCGCTGGACCATCACCGCGCAGCTGCAGGGCGAGATGCCTTCGCTGCCCAGCCAGAACTCCGGCCTGCGCAGCGCCCTGATGAACAACGAGGCCTACGTGGGCGGCCTGATGTCACTGAGCGACCGGCTCGGTGCCTGGATCGAGGCCGCACAGGCCGACGGCAGCCTGGACCAGCGGCTGCCGCCCATCGTGGTGCTCTACACGCTGTATGCGCGGGGCTGCGACCCGGTGCTGGGCTTCCTGCAGGGCACCGGCGAATTCACCGATGCGCAGATCACCGAGATGGTGCTGGGCACCTGCTTCAACGGCCTGGCGGCGCGCTGACGGGCAGCGGGCGCCTCAACCGGCGGGGCCGAGCAAACGGTCGAGGTTGGCTTCGATCTGCGACTCGATGCGGCCCTGGTAGGCACTGAGCAGGAAACCCAGCTGCGCCTGCAGGTCGAAGCGGTCGGCGCTCACGTGCAGCTCGCCCGACACGCCGCTGCGGCGGAACAGCACCCGGTCCTGCGCCTCGCCCGCCTGGTAGTCGCAGCGCAGGCCATAGTCCCGCTCCGCCTGCGCCACCCACTCCTTCGCGCGTCGCGCGCCTGGGCCAAGCCCAGGGTGTGAGTCCGGTGTACTGCCAACTGCGCCATGGTGTCCCTGTCTGGTGGAGGCCGCCGGCCGATCCGCTTCGGCCGCCGGCGTTGGAGGGCTTCGGTCGATGGGGGTTCCGCCGGATCGGCAGGACCGGCCATGCCGACAAGCTAGGGAGGAATTCCCTCCGAAGGGGTGGCACCCGCCCCCGAAGGGCGTTGGTGGTGCCCGCAGCAGCCGCCTAACTTGGTTCCACGCATGCAGTGCCGCGGGCCGTCCCGGTCCGTTCGGGCCCGTGCGACAAGGAGCTCTCATGGAACAGCGTCACCCCCCGGGCCGTGGTGCCGAGCCGGTCGTGCTGCAGGTCACCACCCGCCAACGCCCCGATTTCCAGCAACCGCTGATGGCATGGCTGTTCGATGGCGGTGGCCGGCTGGCCGCGCGTGTCGAGGTCAAGGACGGCCGGCTCGAACTGCCCGCCACCGATGGCGGCGGCCATGGCCGCCTGTTCATCACGCCGGTGGACGAGCGGCTGGTCGAGACCGAGCCCACGACCGCCATGCTAGAACGCCTCGGCGCCTACGAGCCGGTGCTGCTCATCGGCGAGCGGCTGAAGCCCGTGATCGACATTCCCGGCCTCGTCATCGACCACTGGCCGTTCTGCTTCTGCTGGCTGCGCGGCCGCGTCGAGCGCCTGTCGGACCATCGCGCCATCTGCGGCGCCCGGGTGCATGTGTGCGAGGTGGACCGGCTGCCATGGTGGATCCGCCGGTTGCCCGAGCGGGACATCTTCAAGCTGCGCGACGACCTGCTGGAGGTGCTGCGCCGCCCGCCGGTGCCGCAGCCGGTCCCCGGTCCCGAGCCCTTCGACCCGCGCCCGCTGTTCCGCAGCGGCATGCCGCAGGCGCTCAATCCGCAGCCGCTGCCGCCGCAGGACAGCATCGAGCTGCCGGCCGCGCTGCAAGCCAGCCTGCGCAGCCGCTCGGCCCAGATGGTGCGCAGCACGCTCGCCGACCATGCCCAGCTGCTGCTGCCGTGGCTGTGCCTGTGGCCGCACTGGTGGTGGCGGCTGCGCTGCGACGAGATGGCGGTGCTGACCACCGACAACCAGGGCCGCTTCGAGACCACGCTGTTCTACCCCTGCCACGGCGACCACCCCGACCTGTACTTCTGGGTGGAGTACGACTTCGGCAGCGGCTTCGAGACGGTGTACCGGCCCGGCATGGCCTGCAACACGCACTGGAATTACGCCTGCGGCACGCCGGTGACGCTGCGCGTGCCCGACCCGCGCGTGCCGGGCTGCGAGGAGGAACCCGACCTGCCCGGCCGCCAGGTGAGTGGTGCTGTCCATCGGCCCCGGCGTGGCCGTGCGCGAGCTGCAGGCCACGGGTGCCGGCGAAGGCCTGACCACCGCAGGCGAGCCCTTCGGCGGCACGCTGGAGCCGCGCGTGGACTTCAGCCGCTCGGCCCTGATCGGCGGCGGCATTCCGTACTACCGCTGGTCGTACCGGCGGCTCAGCGGACCCGACGGCGTGGCCGCCACGGTGGACGCCGCCTCGGTGCCGCTGGGCGTGTGGTCGGTGATGTCGCGCGACGTCTACCGCCACTACAAGCTGGGCACCAGCTTCCCGTCGGAGCGCATGGGGCCGATGCCCACCGCGGGTGCCGATGCCGCGCCGCTGCCCAACCTGTTCCGCATCCGTCCTGTGGCCCCGCCCGCCGGCACCGAGTGGGTGGTGCTGGACGAAAGCGTGGACCTGGCCACCGCCTACCTGGACAGCCACATGCTGGCCGGCGCGCCCACCGCGGCGCCCTGGCCCGACGACCTGGCCGCCGGCCGCTACGAGCTGAAGCTGGAGCTGTTCGACAGCGCAGGCGCCCTGGTGGACTGGACGGCGCAAGGCATCGACCTGCGCATCACCGACCAGGACGCGCCCTTCGGCACCGCCACCGTCACCAGCTCCACCGCACCCGCCCACAACCGGGTGCTGGTGGGCGGGGCGACGATGGGCTTCCGCATGGTGCTGCGGGTGGACAACAACCGCTGCTCGGCCGACATCCAGCCGGAGGGCGGCACCGTGTCGCCCGACCCGGTCTGCGGCTTCCACAACTATGCGCAGCCCAGCGACACGGCCGGCTTGTCCTTCGTGGCGCGGCACCCCAACGGCTTTGCCACCTACGGCTTCAGCGTCACCCGCGGACCGGGGCCGGCACTGGCCGTGGCGGGCACTTCGGGCGTGGCCGGTGCGCCGGGCAGCAACGGCTACCTGCAGACGGGCAGCTTCAGCTATGGCAAGGCGGTGACGGTCTCGGCGTTGCTGGGCCCGTGCAGCAACGCGGCCTATGCCGAGCGGCTGGAGGTCAGCGCGATGGCCACCAACGGCTACGGCACGCTGACCCAGTACAACGCGGCCGACAACGCGGCCTTTGCACTGGCCATGCCCTGCCCCGCCTGCGAGTGCACCGAGGCGGAAGGCGGAACGGCCTGAGCCGCCCGGCTCAATGCCGGTCCGCCGGCGCCAGGCCGCGGTCGCCGCCCAGTTGGGGCGCGGCCGCGGCCGGCGCCCGCTTGTCGCGCACCAGGTACGAGTACAGCACCGGCACCACCACCAGCGTCAGCAGCGTGCTGGTGATCACCCCGCCGATGATGGCGCGGCCCATCGGGGCCTGGATCTCGCCGCCTTCGTTGAGCGCCAGCGCCAGCGGCAGCATGCCGAACACCATGGCGCCGGTGGTCATGATGATGGGCCGCATGCGGATCAGGCCGGCCTGCAGCACCGCATCGGCCACGGTGGCGCCGCCGCGCCGCGCATGATTGGCGAAGTCCACCAGCAGGATGGCGTTCTTGGTCACCAGGCCCATCAGCATCACCAGCCCGATCATGCTGAACAGGTTGAGCGTGGAGCGCCACAGCAGCAGCGCCAGCATCACGCCGATCAGCGCCAGCGGCAGCGAGGCCATGATGGCCAGCGGCTGCAGGAAGCTGCCGAACTGGCTGGCCAGCACGATGTAGATGAAGATGGCGGCCAGCGCCATCGCGGCCACCACCGCACCGAAGGCCTCCTGCTGGTCCTTCGTGGCACCGCCCACGTCGAAGCTGTAGCCCGGCGGCAGCCGGGTGGCCTGCACCAGCTTCTGCACGTCGGCGCCCACGTCGCCGCCCGGCCGCCCTTCCACGCCGGCGAACACCGCCTCGCGCCGCTGCAGGTTCTGCCGGCGGATCACTTCCGGGTTGACCACCGGCACGATGTCGGCCACCGCTTCCAGCGTGATGGGCGTGCCGTTGGGCGCGAAGGCCACCGGCAGCTGGCGCATCTGCACCACGCGCTCGCGCAGGTGCTCGGGCAGGCGCAGCAGCACCTCCACCTGCTCGCCGTCGGGCGTGGTCCAGTGGGTGGCGGCCTCGCCGTTGACATAGGCGCGCAGGCTGGAGGCGATCTGCGGCGCCGTCAGGCCCAGCTCACGCACCGCATCGGGCTTCAGCCGCACCGCGTAGGCCGGCAGCCCGGGCTTGGCGGACACCTCCACATCCACGATGCCGGGGATCTTGCGCACCTGGTCGGCAAATTCGTTGACCAGCCGCACCAGGCCTTCGGGGTCGGTGCCCAGCAGCGCCACGTAGATCGGCCGCTCGAAGCCCACCGACATCTCGATGCCCGGGATGCGCGCCAGCTCGGCGCGGATGGCGTCCTCCACCTGCTTCTGGCTGCGGCTGCGCTCGGCCCGCGGCTTCAGGCCGACGTTGAGCGTGCCCACGTTGCGGCCAACGTTCAGGCCTTCGCCGTCGCCGCCCACGGTGGTGCTCACGCTCTTGACCTCCGGCATCGCCATCACGATCTGCTCCACCTGGCGGAACTTGTCGTCGGTGCGCGCCAGGCTGGCGCCCACCGGCATGCGCACCGACAGCTGGGTGAAGCCCTGGTCCGTCTGAGGGATGAACTCGGTGCCCACCAGCGGCACCAGGCCCAGGGCGGCCACGAAGCTCAGCACGCCGGTGGCCAGCACGATGCCGCGGGGCGACACCGAAGCCCGGCCCCAGCCGTAGCGCCGGCCGCTGAAGGCCCAGCGGATCAGCCGCTCGTACACCGCATGCAGCAGGTCCATGCCGCGGTCGGTGGCGCGGATGGCATGGCCCACCACCGGCAGGCGTTTCAGGCGCGCGCTGGGCGGGTCGTGCCATACCGACGACAGCATGGGGTCGAGCGTGAAGCTGACGAACAGGCTGACCAGCACCGCCACCGTCACCGTGATGCCGAAGGGATAGAAGAACTTGCCGACGATGCCGCCCATGAAGGCCACCGGCACGAACACCGCGCAGATGGCGAAGGTGGTGGCCATCACCGCCAGGCCGATCTCCGCGGTGCCGTCCAGCGACGCCTGGCGATGATCCTTGCCCAGGCCCACATGCCGCACGATGTTCTCGCGCACCACGATCGCATCGTCGATCAGCAGGCCGATGCACAGGCTCAGCGCCATCATCGTCATGAAGTTCAGCGTGAAGCCGAAGGCATGCACCGCGATGAAGCTGGAGACCACCGCGATGGGCAGCGTGAGCCCGGTGATGACGGTGCTGCGCCACGAATGCAGGAACAGGAAGACGATGGCCACGGTGAGCAGCGCGCCTTCCACCAGCGTGCGCTGCAGGCCCTTGAGCGAGTTCTTCACCCAGTCGCTGTTGGCATAGATGAGCTGCAGCTCCATGCCGGCGGGCAGCGTGGCGCGCAGCTCGTCCAGCGCGGCCTTGATCTCGTCGCCGGTAGCCACGATGTTGGCGTCCTGCTGCTTGAAGATGTTGAAGGTGACCGCGCTCTGGCCGTTGACGCGGGCCAGGGTGGTGGGCTCCTGCTCGCGCTCCACCAGGGTGCCCAGGTCGCCCAGCCGCAGCGGCAGGCCGTTGCGCAGGCCCACCACCGTGTCGGCGAAGCGCTTGGGATCGCGCACCATGCCTTCCACCCGCAGCATCGCGTCCTGCACCGGGTTGCTGAGGATGCCCACCGCCTCGTCGCGGTTGGCCGCGGCCAGCTGCGTGGCGATCTGTGCCGGCGTGATCTGGTAGGCCCGCAGCCTCGCCGGGTCCAGGTCGATGCGCAGTTCGCGCTTGGTCAGGCCGGCCACGTCCACCCGCGCCACGCCGCCCACGCGCACCAAGCGCTTGCTGGCGGTCTGGTCGGCGTAGATGGACAGCTCGCGCGCGCTGCGGCCGGTGGACAGCAGCGCGGCCACCACCACCGGCTGGCTGTTCTCGTTGTCCACCCGCAGCACCGTCGGCGGCTTGGCATCGCGCGGCATCAGCGACTGCACCGCGGCCACGCGGTCGCGCACGTCCTGCAGGCCACGCGACATGTCGGCGTTCAGGTTGAACTCCACCTGCGTCTGGCTGCGGCCTTCGAAGCTGCGCGAGGTGATGCGCTTGATGCCGGCCACCGCGTTGACCGATTCCTCGACCAGCTTGGTGACCTCGCGCTCCACCGCCTCGGCCGAGGCGCCGGGATAGCGCACGTCGACATAGGCCATCGGCGGCGCCACGTCGGGCAGCTGCTCCACGCCCAGCCGCAGGTAGGCGAACAGGCCCAGCACGCACAGCGCGGCCATCACCATGGTGGCGAACACCGGGTTGTTGATCGCGACGCGGGTCATCCACATGGCGCGCTCCTCACTTCACCAGCGGTGCCGAGGCGCCGCTGGCGGCCACCGAGCCTGCCTTGCCCGGCAGCAGCAGCGCGCGGGTGCCCTCGCGCAGGTTGTCGAAGCGTGCGGCCAGCACGCGGGCATCGGGGGCCACGCCCTGCAGCACCTCCACCCGGCCGCCGGCCTCGTCGCGCCGGCCGGTGATCACCGCCCGCCGCGCCAGCACGCCGCCTTCGATCAGCCACACATGCTCCTGCCCCGACTGGCTGCCGATGGCACTGGCTGGCAGCGTGAGCCGCTGCTGCGCATCCGGCAGCACCACGCGGGCCACGGCGTACTGCCCGGCGCGGAAGGTCTCCTTCGGGTTGTCCAGCACCACCGTCACGCCGATGGCGCGGCTGCCGGGCTCGGCCGCGGGCGCGATGCGCGCCAGCGTGGCGGCCACCGGCGTGGCCACGCCTTCCACGTTCACCTGCACCGGCTGGCCCGGCGCCAGCAGCGAGACCTCGTGCGTGCCCACGCTGCCGGCCAGCTCCAGCCGCGCCAGGTCCACCAGCGTGAGCACCTGCTGCTCCGCGGCCAGCTTCTCGCCGGGCACCACATGGCGGCGCGCCACCACGCCGGCAATCGGCGCCACAAGGGCCGCATCGCGCTGGGTGACCCGCAGGCTGTCCACCTGCGCCTGCGCCGCCTGCAGCTGGGCGCGGGCGGTGTCGAGTTGCGCGCGCGAGGTGTCCAACGCATTGGCGGAAATGAATTGCTGGTCGGCCAATCGCAGGTTGCTCTGGTAATTGCGCTCGGCCTGCGCCCATTGCGCCCGCGCCGATTCCAGCATCGCATGGCGCTCGTTGACGCGGCTGTCCAGCTCCGCCAGGTCGATGCGGCCCAGCAGCTGGCCGGCGCGCACGCGGCTGCCTTCGTCCACCGACAGCGACAGCAGCGTGCCGGCGGCCTTGGCGCGCACCACGGCCGTCTGCGGCGCCACCAGCGGGCCGGAGAACTGCAGCACCAGCGGCAAAGCCGTGGACTGCGGGTGCACCACCTCGCGCGGCGAGAACTCCAGCGTCACCTCCGGCTTGGCCGCTTCGGGCTTGGCCCGCTGGGTCCACATGGCGCCGGCCAGGCCGCCTCCCACCAGCAGCAACAGCACCACCACGGCCGCTGCCTTGGCCTTGGATCTGGGCGCCTGCTTGCGCATTCCACGCTCCTCGCTTCTCGTGTTGTGTGGCAATGCAGCTCGTGGCGCATTGCAATTCGCGGGGCAGTGTAGAAGGCGCCGCACGGCCTGCAAGTGGCCATGCGACGGAGTGCGGATGGATGCGACGGACTGCAGGCCGGCTCGGCGGCCGGCCGCGGCGGGCCGCTCAGCGGCGGGCGGGCGCCGCGTCCCCGGCCCACAGCTCGGCCAGGTGCGGGAAGTTCCACTGCGCGGGCGATTCGCGGCCGACGATGCGCTCCCGCGCGCCGGCCTGCGACAAGTCGATGCGCGCCACGCTGATCGGCATGTTGGAGCGGGTGGAATAGAACGCCTTGACCACCGGCGCCACCAGCGTGCCGGGGTTCTGCTCCACCACCACCGCCAGCTTGCCCGACTCCAGCCGCACCAGCGAGCCGACGGGGTAGATGCCCAGGCTCTTGACGAAGGCGCCGAGCATCGCCTCGTCGAAGTGCCCCTTCCAGGACATCATGCGGGCGATGCTCTCGGCCGGGTCCCAGCCCGGCTTGTAGGGCCGGTTGGAGGTGATGGCGTCGTACACGTCGCAGATGGCGCCCATGCGGGCCACCGCGCTGATGCGCTCGCCGGGCAGCCGGTGCGGATAGCCGGTGCCGTCGATGCGCTCATGGTGGTGCAGGCACACGTCCAGCACCGAATCGGGCGCGCTGCCGCCCAGCAGCATCTCGTGGCCACGCTCCGGATGGGTGCGCATCACCGCGAACTCCTCCTCGGTGAGCTTGCCGGGCTTGTTGAGGATGTCCAGCGGCATGCTGGCCTTGCCCATGTCGTGCAGCAGCCCGGCCAGGCCGGCTTCGCGGCAGGCGGCGGTGTCCAGGCCCAGTTCGCGTCCCAGCGCCACCATCAGCGCGCACACGGCCACCGAATGCATGTAGCTGTACTCATCGCGTGTCTTCAGCCGCGCCAGGCTCACCAGCGCGCCGGGGTTGCGGAAGACGGACTCGGAGATTTCCTCCACCAGCGGCAGGCACTGCTGCGCATCCAGCGCACGGCCCAGCCGCGCCTCGTTGAACATGGACTGCACCGCCTGCTTGCTGCGCCGGCACAGCTGCTGGGCCTTGCGCAGTTCCTCCTGCAGGCTGGCCGACGGGGGGTGGCGGCATCGGCGATGCGGCCGGCGGCGCCGCGGGCGGCGTCACCGCGGCCGTGGCGGCGGAGGCATCGGCGCCATGCGCCGCAGGGGCCGACGCCCGCGCCGGTGCCGGCAGCGACGGCCGGCCATCGGCCAAGTCCAGCCCCTGGCTGGTGTCGATCCAGCATTCCGCGATGCCGCTGTCCAGCGCGGCCCGCAGGTCGGCCAGGTCGGTGAGCACGAAGCGCGACTTCCAGAAGGGATGCCGAACCCAGGAACTCTCGAAGGCATGCAGGTGCATGCCCAGGCGAAGGTCCGCCACCTGAATCTTTTTCAACATCGGGGAACTGCCGTTTCAAGCGTTAGCCATCATTTCGGCAAGAACCCCGCCATGCAAAAGGGGATTCTTAGAGGGTTTCACCCACCTGGCCGGGGATGGCAGGCACCGGCAGCACCACGTCGGCGTTCTGCGCCCGGTGGCGCAGCGCATGATCCATGAGCACCAGCGCCAGCATTGCCTCGGCGATGGGCGTGGCGCGGATGCCGACGCAGGGATCGTGCCGGCCGAAGGTTTCCACCGTGGTGGGCTGCAGCGCGCGGTCGATCGACGCCTTGGGCGTGCGGATGGAGCTGGTGGGCTTGATGGCGATGGACACGCGCAGGTCCTGCCCGGTGGAGATGCCGCCGAGCACGCCCCCGGCGCGGTTGGCGCGGAAGCCCTCGGCGCTCAGCTCGTCGCCATGCAGGCTGCCGCGCTGGGCCACCACGCCGAAGCCATCACCGATCTCCACGCCCTTGACGGCATTGATGCCCATCATCGCGTAGGCGATGTCGGCGTCCAGCTTGTCGTACAGCGGCTCGCCCAGGCCCACCGGCACCTGGTGCGCCACCACCTCGATGCGTGCGCCGCAGGAGTCGCCCTCCTTGCGCAGCGCATCCATGTAGGCCTCCATCTCGGCGATCTGGCTCACGTTGGCGGCGAAGAACGGGTTGTTGGGGATGTGCGCCGCATCCTCGAAGGCCACCGGCAGCTCGCCCAGCTGGCTCATCCAGCCGGTGAAGGTGGTGCCGTGACGCTCCAGCAGCCACTTGCGCGCCACCGCCGCCGCGGCCACCGTGGGCGCGGTGAGGCGGGCCGAGGAACGGCCGCCGCCGCGCGGATCGCGCAGGCCGTACTTGCGCCAGTAGGTGTAGTCGGCATGGCCGGGGCGGAAGGTGTCGAGGATGTTCCCGTAGTCCTTGCTGCGCTGGTCGGTGTTGCGGATCAGCAGGCAGATCGGCGTGCCGGTGGTGCGGCCTTCGTACACGCCGGACAGGATCTCCACCGCATCGGGCTCGTTGCGCTGGGTGACGTGGCGGCTGGTGCCGGGGCGGCGGCGGTCCAGCTGCGGCTGGATGTCGGCCTCCGACAGCGCCAGCCCGGGCGGGCAGCCGTCGATCACGCAGCCGATGGCCGGGCCGTGGCTTTCGCCGAAGTTGGTGACGCGAAACAGTTCGCCGAAGGTGGAGCCGGGCATTGCAAGAACCAGTCAGCTAGGAATGAATAAGGCCCGGCACCTGCACGGCGCCGGGCCCCGGATTGTGCGTGGACTCCGCTGCGTGACTCAGAGCTTGGGCTGCACGCCCGCGGCCTCGACCGCCGAATCCTGGTCCACCGGCCAGTCGCGGATGTAGGCCTTGAGCATGCGGTTCTCGAAGTCCTGGCTGTCCACCACCGCCTTGGCCACGTCATAGAACGAGATCACGCCCATGAGCGTTCGCTGGTTGAGCACCGGCATGTAGCGCGCATGGCGCTGCAGCATCATGCGGCGCACCTCGTCCAGCTCGGTCTCGGGCGTGCAGGTCAGCGGCTCGTCGTCCATGGTGCTGCGCACCAGCAGGTCGCCCACGGTGCCGCCATTGCGCACGATGGCCTGGATGACTTCGCGGAAGGTGAGCATGCCGGTGAGCTCGCCATGGCTCATCACGCACAGGGAGCCGATGTCCAGCTCGGCCATGGTCTTCAAGGCCGTGGCCAGCGGTTCGTCGGGGGTCACGGTGTAGAGCGTGTTTCCTTTGACACGCAGGATGTCGCTGACTTTCATGGCAGTGCTCCGGGGCAGGGTTCGGCGCCAACATAGCACACAATCTTTCGCATGGCGCCCGGCAGTTTCACCGCTGACGCCGGGGCACGACAACACGACAAGGAGACTGCATGCCCGGCCCGTCCGACCCCGGTTTCGACACCCTGGCGCTGCATGCCGGCGCCGCGCCCGACCCGGCCACCGGCGCCCGGGCGCTGCCCATCCACCTGAGCACCAGCTTCGTGTTCGAGAGCAGCGAGCACGCCGCCTCGCTGTTCAACATGGAGCGGCCGGGCCATGTGTACAGCCGCATCAGCAACCCGACCACCGCGGTGTTCGAGGAACGCATGGCGGCACTGGAAGGCGGCGTCGGCGCCATCGCCACCGCCAGCGGGCAGGCGGCGCTGCACCTGGCCATCTGCACCATCGCCGGCGCCGGCTCGCACGTCGTGGCCAGCAGCGCGCTGTACGGCGGATCGCACAACCTGCTGCACTACACGCTGGCCCGCTTCGGCATCACCACCACCTTCGTGAACCCGCGCGACGTGGACGCCTGGCGCGCCGCCATCCGGCCCGAGACACGGCTGCTGTTCGGCGAGACCCTGGGCAACCCGGGGCTGGACGTGCTGGACATCCCTGCCGTGGCCGCGGTGGCGCACGACGCCGGTCTGCCGCTGCTGGTGGACAGCACCTTCACCACGCCCTGGCTGATGAAGCCCTTCGACCATGGCGCGGACCTGGTGTACCACTCGGCCACCAAGTTTCTGTGCGGCCACGGCACCGTGGTGGGCGGCGTGCTGGTGGACAGCGGCCAGTTCGACTGGGATGCCTCCGGCCGCTTCCCCGAGCTGAGCCAGCCCTATGCCGGCTTCCACGGCATGACCTTCACCGAGGAGAGCACCGTGGGCGCCTTCCTGCTGCGCGCGCGGCGCGAGGGCCTGCGCGACTTCGGCGCCTGCATGAGCCCGCACACCGCCTGGTTGATCCTGCAAGGCATCGAGACGCTGCCGCTGCGCATGGCGCGCCATGTGGACAACACCCGGCGCATCGTCGAGTTCCTGGCGGCGCATCCGATGGTGGCCGGCGTGGCCTACCCCGAGCTGCCCGGCCACCCCGACCATGCACTGGCCCGGCGCCTGCTGCCGCGTGGCTGCGGCGCGGTGTTCAGCTTCGACCTGAAGGGCAGCCGCAAGCAGGGCCAGGCCTTCATCGAGGCGCTGAAGCTCTTCAGCCACCTGGCCAACGTGGGCGACTGCCGCTCGCTGGTGATCCACCCGGCCTCCACCACCCACTTCCGCATGGACGACGCCGCGCTGGC
This sequence comes from Aquincola sp. J276, assembly GCF_024700035.1. NCBI lineage: Bacteria > Pseudomonadati > Pseudomonadota > Betaproteobacteria > Burkholderiales > Sphaerotilaceae > Aquincola > Aquincola sp. J276. The sequence goes on along the minus strand of NZ_JAJONC010000002.1, from coordinate 2,545,882 downwards.
GCAGGCCGGCATCGGCCCCGGCACCATCCGCCTGTCGGTGGGGCTGGAAGACCCCGACGATCTGCTGGACGACCTCAGGCGCGCGCTGAAGGCCGCGGAGAAGGCGCAATGAAGATCCTGGTGAACGGCCAGGCGGCCTACGCCTACACCGGCGGCAAGCCCTTCGACCCCACGCTGCCCTGCGTGGTGATGGTGCACGGCGCACTCAACGACCACAGCGTGTGGACGCTGGCCGCGCGCTGGTTCGCGCACCACGGCTTCGGCGTGCTGGCGGTCGACCAGCCCGGCCATGGCCGCAGCGCCGGCCCGGTGTTGCCCAGCGTGGAGGCGCTGGCCGACTGGCTCTGGGCGCTGCTGGACGCAGCCGACGTGCAGCAGGCCGCGCTGGTGGGTCACAGCATGGGTTCGCTGATCGCGCTGGAAGCCGTGGCCCGCGCGCCGCAACGCGCCACCGGGCTGGTGATGGTGGGCACGGCCTATCCGATGAAGGTGTCGGATGCGCTGCTGGCCACCGCGCTGGCCCAGCCACTGGCCGCCATCGACATGGTGAATACCTTCTCGCACAGCACGATCGCCGCCAAGCCGTCGTACCCTGGCCCCGGCAGCTGGCTGCACGGCGGCGGCCGTGCACTGATGCGCCGGCTGCTGAAGCTGGGCGAAGGCAGCGTGCCCGCGGGCAGCAACCTGTTCCACCACGACTTCCAGCTGTGCGACGCCTACGCCAATGGGCTGCAGGCCGCCGCCGCCGTCACCTGCCCGGCCACGCTGGTGCTGGGCGGGCGCGACCAGATGACCCCGCCCAAGGCCACGCGCGACCTGGCCGGCGCGTTGAAGGCCCGGGTGGTGACGCTGCCCGCGGCCGGCCATGCGCTGATGCAGGAAGCGCCGGAGGCGCTGCTGGGGGCGTTGAGAGGGGCGTTGCAGACGGTGCCGGCGAGCGCGGGGAGCGCACGATGAGCCGCCGACACGACGAGCGCACGCAGCTGATGCTGCTGGAAGACGCCCGGCGCGGCCTGGCCGACGTTGCCGCCGGCCGTACCGTGGACGCCGACGAAGCGATCAGGCAGCTGCAACTGCGGCGGGCCGAACAGCGTGCCGGGCAGCCTGCTGCGCCCGTACCTCCCCGCCCGCCCGCCGGCTGACCCCCTACAGCACCTCTTCCAGCCGCAACGCCTCCACCCCCACCTTCTGCCTGAACGCCCGCGTCGCCGGGTCGGGCACCAGCAGCAGTTCGTCCAGCAGCGGCTGCAGCGGCGTGCGCTGCGGGTCGACCAGCAGCACATGGCGCTGGCCACCCTCCTCTTCCAGGCGGCCCACCCAGTCGAGATCCACCAGCGCGTCGATCACCGATTCCACCAGCAGCGGGTCGGTGCTCAGCGCCTCGGCCAGCTGGCGCAGCGTCAGGCCGTGGCGGCGGCCGCCGTGGGCCTCGCTCAGCAGCCGCAGGGCGCCGATGGCCAGCGAGAACTGGTGCCCCGGCACCGCCACCCGGCGCACGATGCGCATCGACAGGCTGGGCGCATAGGCCGCGATCACCGCTCCCAGCAGCACGATCACCCAGCCGATGTACATCCACAGCAGCAGGATGGGCAGCGTGGCGAAGGCGCCGTACACCGTGGAATAGGTGGGCACCAGGCCCACGTACCAGCCCAGCACCTTCTTGGCCACCTCGAAGCCCACCGCGCAGAACAGCCCGCCCGCCAGCGCATGGCGCCAGCGCACGTCGGTGTTGGGCACGTAGTGGAACAGGCCGGTGACGGCCGCCGCCTGCAGGGAGAACTCCAGCAGGTTGAGCAGGAAGTTCACCGTGTCCGGCATGGCGCCCACCAGGCCGCGGCTGGCGGAGATCGCATAGCTGGTCATGGACAGGCTGACGCCCAGCACCAGCGGCCCCAGGGTGATGGCCGCCCAGTACACCAGCACCCGCTGCGCGATCGGCCGCGGCCGGCGCACCCGCCAGATGGTGTTGAGCGTGCGGTCGATGGTGAGCATCAGCGCCAGCGCGGTCAGCAGCAGCACCACCAGGCCCAGCGTGCCCAGCTTGGTGGCCTGCCGGGCGAACTGCGTCACCGCGGTGAGCACCGGCTTGGCGATGTTGTCGGGCACCAGCGTCTGCAGGAAATAGCGCTCCAGCGACACCTGGAAGCTGGAGAAGATCGGGAACGCCGAGAACAGCGCCAGCATCACCGTGACCAGCGGCACCAGCGCGATCAGCGTGGTGAAGGTGAGGCTGCTGGCGGTGAGGCCGAGGCGGTCTTCGCGGAAGCGGTCGCGCAGGGTGCGCAGGGTGTCGAGCCAGGGCCAGCTGCGCAGCCGCATCAGGGCGCTCAGGGCCCGGTGGCGCCAGGGTCGGCGCTCGAGGGTCACGGGGGGCATGCGCCTATCATGCCAGCCCATGGCCGACACACCCGCCCTGCCCGACCGCACCACTTCCGTCACACGCAACGTCGCCGTGGCCAGCCTGCTGGCGCTCATCGTGCTGGGCCTGGCCTGGGAGCTGTGGCTGGCCCCCACCGGCCAGCGCACCTGGGCACTGAAGGTGCTGCCGCTGGCCATTCCGCTGGCCGGCTTCCTCAAGTACCGCATGCGCACCTACCGCTGGGTGAGCCTGCTGGTATGGCTGTACTTCACCGAAGGCGTGGTGCGCGCCACCTCGGAGCGCGGCGTGGGCGCCGGGCTGGCGGCGCTGCAGGTGCTGCTGTGCGTGGTGCTGTTCACCGCCTGTGCCTGGCATGTGCGCTGGCGCCTCAAGCGTGGCCATGCGGCCGAAGCCGAGGCCGCCGCGGCCGACCTGCCCGCCCGCTGATGGACGTCGCCCCGCTGGATGCGCTGCCCGCGGCCCTGCGCGCCGCGCTGGGGCCGGCCCATGTGCTCACCGGCACCGACGCCGCCGCCTACGAGCAGGACTGGCGCCAGCGCTGGCCAGGCCGGGCGCTGGCGGTGGCCCGGCCGGGCTCGGCGGAAGAGGTGGCCACGGTGCTGCGACTGGCCGCCCGCCACGGCGCCAGCGTGGTGCCGCAGGGCGGCAACACCGGCCTGGTGGGCGGCGGCGTGCCCGACGACAGCGGCCGCCAGCTGGTGCTGAGCCTGGGCCGCATGAACCGCATCCGCGCCATCGACGCGGCCAACCTGACGATGACGGCCGAGGCCGGCTGCGTGCTGCAGGCACTGCAGGAAGCGGCCGCCTCCCAGGGCCTGCTGTTCCCGCTGAGCCTGGCGGCCGAAGGCAGCTGCAGCATCGGCGGCAACCTGGCCACCAACGCCGGCGGCACCCAGGTGCTGCGCTACGGCAATGCGCGCGAGCTGTGCCTGGGCCTGGAAGTGGTCACCGCCCAGGGCGAGCTGTGGAATGGCCTGGCCGGCCTGCGCAAGGACAACACCGGCTACGACCTGCGCGACCTGTTCATCGGCAGCGAAGGCACGCTCGGCGTGATCACCGCCGCCACGCTGAAGCTGCATCCGCAGCCGGTGGCCACGCTCACCGCGCTAGCGGCCTGCCCTTCGCTGGAAGCCTGCGTGGCGCTGCTGATGCAGGCACGCGCCCGGCTGGGCGCCGGCCTCACCGGCTTCGAGGTGATGAACCGGCTGTCGCTGGCGCTGGTGGCAAGGCACTTCCCGCAGCTGGCGCAGCCGCTGCCGGACGCGCCCTGGACGGTGCTGCTGGAGCAGTCCGACGGCGAGAGCGAAGCCCATGCGCGCAGCCTGTTCGAAGGCCTGCTAAAAGCCGCCATCGAGGACGGCACCGTGCTCGATGCGGTGGTGGCCGAGAGCCTGGCGCAGTCGCGCGGCCTGTGGCACCTGCGTGAATCCATTCCGCTGGCCCAGGCCGCGGAAGGCACCAACATCAAGCACGACATCGCGCTGCCGGTGTCGGCCATCCCAGTCTTCGTCGCGGCCACCGACGCGGCGCTGGCCCGGGCCTTTCCCGGGGCCGCGCTGGTGAACTTCGGCCACCTGGGCGACGGCAACCTGCACTACAACCTGCAGGCCCCGCCCGGCATGCCGGCCGCCGAGTTCCTGGCCCGCCACGAATCCGCGGTGAACCACATCGTGTACGACGGCGTGATGGCCCATGGCGGCAGCATCTCGGCCGAGCACGGCATCGGCCAGCTCAAGCGGGACGAACTGGTGCAGCGCAAGAGCCCGGTGGCGCTGGCGCTGATGCGCAGCATCAAGCAGGCGCTGGACCCGCAGGGCCTGCTCAACCCGGGGCGGGTGATCGACGTCAGCGCGACGACAGCGCCAGCCGCAGGCCGAAGCCCAGGAACATCGCCCCGATCAGCCGGTTGAGCCATCGCACCAGGCGCCGGCTGGCCTTGACCCGCTGGCTGGCGAAGGCGGCCGACACGGCCAGGAAGTGGCACCACAGCATTGCGTTGAAGTTGAAGATGCAGCCCAGCACCACGAAGGCCAGCGCCTTGTTCGGCGCCTCCGGCGCGATGAACTGCGGCACGAAGGCGAGGAAGAACACCGCCACCTTCGGGTTGAGCACATTGGTCAGGAAGCCCTGCCACCAGATGCGCCGCCAGGTGGGCGCCGCACCGGCATCCGCGACGGTGATGCCTTCGGCAGGCGGCGGCGACGGCCGCTCGCGCCGCAGCAGCATCGACAGCCCGATGTACACCAGGTATGCGGCCCCCAGCATCTTCACCACGGTGAAGGCGGTGGACGAGGCCGCCAGCAGCGTGGACAGGCCCAGCGCCGCGGCCAGCACATGCACCATGGTGCCGGCGCCGATGCCCAGCGCCGCGGCAGATCCGGCACGCCAGCCGTGGCGGGCGCTGCGCGACATGATGAGCAGCGAATCCGGCCCCGGTGCGACGTTGAGCAGCAGGCCCGAGATGATGAACAGCGGCAGATCCTGGATTCCGAACATGGCACGGCCCGGCGTTGATGGCTTGTGCGCATTCTCCCGGAGCCGGCCGTGAGCGCCGAGACCCTGCGCCAGCAGGCGCAGCTGGCCTTCCTGGCCAGCGGTGCGCAGATCGAGGTGGGCCGGCAGGACGACCTGCCGCTGCCGCTGGCGGTGCTGCGCACAACCACCGCCGACAGCCCGCATGTGCGCCAGGTGTTCCACGGCGGCCTCACCGCCACCGTGTACCAGCTGGAGGCCGGCGGCAGGCTGTGGGCGCTCAAGCGCCAGCGGCCGGAAAGCCTGGTGCGCAATGTCGATGGCCAGACCGCCTTCCTCAACGAGGTGCAGCGCCGGGCCGAGCTGCATGCGCTGCGCCACGACCCCGCGCTGCGGCACGTGGTGCCCACCCAGTACGCCTCGCTGCACGACGGGCTGATCCTGTCGCCCTGGATCGACGGCGCACCGCCGCGCCGCTTCGGCCCGCGGCTGTACCGACAGCTGTTCGGCACCCTGGCCGCGCTGGAGCTGCACGGCTTCTTCGAATGGGACCTGTGCCCGGGCAACCTGCTGGACGACGGCACGCAGCTGATGCTGTTCGACTTCGGCTACATGTACCGCTTCGATCCGCTGCGCCAGTTCAACAACAACGGCCTGGCCACGCCGATGTTCCATGGCGTGGAGCGCTTCGAGACGCGCTGCTTCTTCGGCCACCTGCTGACCAACCCCGACGGGCTGGACGAGGCCGGCCTGCTGGCCGCCTACCGCGAGGAGAAGGCCTGCGCGCTGCAGTACGCCCGGCACAAGCTGCAGCGGCTGGAGCAGGCCGGTGCCAGCGCCCCGGTGCTGCAGTGGCACCAGGCCCTGGCGCAGCGCTGGGAGCAGGCGCTGGCCGGCAGCGCGGCGCTGCAGCGGCTGTACCTGCTGGAATCGTTCCGCTCCTTCGTCATCGACCTGCTGGACGACCTGCACGGCCGCTCCTGCACGCCGGCCACGCTGCACAAGGCGGATGCGGTGCTCGACCTGCTGCAGCAGCATGCGCCGCTGCTGCGCGAGGCAGGCGGCCTCTTCTTCGGCGACGAGGCGCTGGACGACGCCGCGCTGCTGCAGCGCTACCGCGGCCTGCGCGCGCAGGCGCAGCAGTGGCAGCTGCCCACGGGCTGAGGCCACCCTGCCGATCAGGCAAAGCAGCCCTGGCCAGCGGTGTTTCTCCCACGATCGGCCCGCGCCGCTTGAGGCAAGCTATACCGTGTGCTCAAACGTATTACCACCGACCAGCTGCGCATCGGCATGTTCATCCAGGAGCTCGGCGGCTCCTGGATGTCGCATCCGTTCTGGCGCAGCAAGTTCCTGCTGACCGACGAGAAGACCCTGGCCAAGGTGGTCGAGAGCGGCGTGCCCGACCTGGTGATCGACACCGCCCGCGGGCTGGACGTGCCGGCGGTGGCGGCCGCCCCGGCGCCCGCACCGCCGATGGTCGCGCCACCGGCCGAACCCGGCGCCGCACCCGAGCCGCCGCACACCGTGCTGCCGCCGGCGGCCTCGCCCGACTATCGCCAGGCCGCCGCGCTGTGCGACCGCTCGCTGGTCGTCGTCAACACCTTGTTCCACGAAGCCCGCATGGGCAACGCCATCGACGCCGAGCACTGCGTGCCGGTGGTGCAGGAGGTGATCGACTCGGTGGCGCAGAACCCCACCACGCTCACCAGCCTGGCCCGCTTGAAGACGGCCAACGGCTATGCCTACATGCATGCGGTGGCGGTGTGCGCGCTGATGGTGTCGCTGGCCCGCACCATGGGCCTGACGCCCGAGCAGACCCGCGAGGCCGGCCTGGCCGGCCTGATGCTGGACATCGGCAAGACCCGCATGCCGCCCGAGCTGCATGACAAGCCGGGCCGCCTTACCGATGCCGAACAGGCGCAGTTCCAGGCCCATGTGCGCCATGGCCAGCAGCTGCTGCTGGAGGCCGGCGGCTTCAGCGAGGCGGTGATCGACGTGGCGCTGCACCACCATGAGCGGGTGGACGGCGCCGGCTACCCCGACAAGCTGGCCGGCGACCGCATCAGCCTGCTGTCGCGCATGGCCGCGGTGTGCGACGTGTACGACGCCGTCACCTCCCGACGGCCCTACCACGCGCCCTGGGACCCGGCCGAGGCCATGAGCCACCTTGCCCGCACCAAGGGCCAGTTCGACACCCGCGTGTTCCAGTCCTTCGTCAAGTCGGTGGGCGTGTATCCCAACGGCTCGCTGGTGCGGCTGCGCTCGGAGCGGCTGGCCGTGGTGCGCAGCCAGGGCCTGGCCTCGCTGCTGGCGCCCAAGGTGGCGGTGTTCTATTCGGTGGCCGAGCGGCATGCGCTGGAGCCCTTCGAGCTGGACCTGGCCGACGCCAAGGCCGACGACAAGATCACCGGCATCGAGTCGCCCGAGGCCTGGCGTTTCAAGGACCTGGACCGGCTGTGGCTGGGGCCGCTGAAATAGCGGATTGAAGCGATGGCCGTGCGGTTTGTCACGCACCGGCCGGGCCGTGGAGCGTGCGCTTAAGCCGCGGCGCCGGACGGTCGTCCTGTTACATCGAGGGCGACGTCATGCCCCGCATCCAGACACGCTTCCACCCGATCCACGGAGCACCCCCATGCTGAGCCTGCACACCAATTCCGCCGCCCTGTCCACCACCAACGCCGTGGGCAACACGCAGCGCGCGCTGTCCACCTCGCTGACCCGCCTGGGCACCGGCTATCGCATCAACAGCGCGATGGACGACGCCGCCGGCCTGCAGATCGCCACCCGCCTGGAAGCCCAGACCCGCGGCATGAGCGTGGCCATGCGCAACACCCAGAACGGCATCTCGATGATGCAGACCGCCGAAGGCGCCTTCGACGAAGTGACCAACATCCTGCTGCGCATGAAGGACCTGGCCACCGAGGCCTCCAACGGCTCGGCCACCGCCGACGACAAGACCGCCATGCAGGCCGAGTACGACGCGCTGGGCTCGGAGCTGAAGAACATCGTCTCCAACACCTCGTTCGCTGGCGAGAAGCTGTTCGGCACGGGCGCTTCCGCCGGTGCCATGTCGGTGGCCAAGTTCTCGGCCGCCGCAGGCGTCACCTTCCAGATCGGCGCGGCCAACACCGAGACGATGCTGGTCAACATCGCCACCGCCGCCAACAGCCTGACGGCCGACAGCGGCTCGCTGGGTGCCATCAGCGCCACCTACGATTCGACCGCCACCTCGGCCAGCGTGGGCACCGAGCTGACGGGCAGCGCCAACGCCACCATCGCGCTGATCGACACCGCGCTGAAGGATGTCTCGACGGTCCGCTCGTCGCTGGGTGCCGCTTCCAACCGCCTGGACCATGTCTACAACAACCTGTCGAACATGAGCACCAACACCCAGGCCGCCAAGAGCCGCATCACCGACGTGGACTTCGCCAGCGAAACCGCCAACATGACCAGCAAGCAGCTGCTGCTGCAGGCCGGCACCTCGATGCTCAAGCAGTCGTCGAGCATGAGCCAGCTGGCGCTGTCGCTGCTCAACTGACGACCGGCCATCGCGCCTCGCCAAAGCCAGCCTCCGGGCTGGCTTTTTCCTTTGGCGGCGGCGGAACAGGCCCGCTTTGCGGCGGCTGATCCGCCCATGGGGCCCACGGGCGCTGCCTAGACTGCGACAACCCCTTGCACAGCCGATGAACGCACAAGCCCAAGCAGCCCGCGCCGAACGCCACCGCCATGCCGGTCTCCAAGCGATGAAGGGCGCGCAATGGGCCGAAGCCCGCCGCGCCTTCCAGCAGGCGGTGCAGCTGGCGCCGCGCGACACCGCCGCCTGGCTGCACCTGGCCCATGCGCAGCTGCAGCACGGCGACGTGGAAGCCGCCATCGCGGCCGCCCGGCAGGCCCGCGAACTGGCGCCCGACAGCGCGCCCGCCTGCCTGACGCTGGCCGAATGCCTGGCGCTGCAGAACCGCCATGCCGAAGCCGCCGCGGTGTATGCCTCGCTGCCGGCCGGCGTGCCGCGCCAGGCCGACTACCTCTCGGCCCACGGCACCGCGCTGCTGCTGGCGCAGCGGCCGCAGGAGGCCATTCCGCTGTTCATCCAGGCGGTGACGCAGAAGATCGACCACGCCATCACCCACTACCGCATGGGCCTGGCCTTCCGCAACCTGCACCGGGACAAGGAAGCCAGCGTGTGCTTCCGCACCGCCATCACCGTGGACCGCGAAGGCGGCGTGCGCGCGCTGGCGCTGCCGCAGCTGCTGACGGCCAGCATGCAGGCCTGCGACTGGAGCACGCTGGCCGCCGACACCGCGGCGCTGTTCGACTGCATCGACCACGCCACCGACAAGACCATCGGCAACCTGGCGCCCTTCACGCTGCTGGCGCTGCCCGCCGGCGCCGCGCGTGAACGCAGCCTGGCCGAGCGCTACACCGCCTTCACCACCCGGCACCTGAAGCCGCTGCCGGCGCCGGGCCCGCGCAAGCCGGGCCGCATCCGCGTGGGCTACCTGTCGGCCGACTTCCAGAACCATGCCACGGCGATGCTGATCACCGAGCTGCTGGAGCGGCGCGACACCCAGCGCTTCGAGGTGTTCCTGTACTCCCATGGCGCCGACGACGGCAGCGCCATCTCGGCCCGCGTGCGCGCGGCCGGCGACCATTTCGTGGACGTGTCCACGATGACGCACAACGCCATCGCCCGCCGCATGCGCGCCGACGGCATCGACATCGCCATCGACCTGAAGGGCCACACGCGCCAGACCCGCTTCGAGCTGCTGGCCATGCGGCCCGCGCCGGTGCAGGTGAGCTTCCTCGGCTACCCCGGCACCACCGGCGCCCGCTTCATCGACTACGTGATCGGCGACCCGGTGGTCACGCCGCTGGCCCATGCTGCGCACTACACCGAGCACATCGTGCAGATGCCGGCCAGCTACCAGCCCAACGACAGCCGGCGCGCGTTGCCGCCCGCGCCGCCGCGCGCCGCCCTCGGCCTGCCGGAGCAGGCGGTGGTGCTGTGCTGCTTCAACCAGAGCTACAAGTTCAGCCCCGCGATGGTGGGCCTGTGGGCGCGCATCCTGGCGGCCACGCCGGGCAGCGTGCTGTGGCTGCTGAGCTGGAACGAACACGGCCAGCGGAACCTGGTGCAGGCCTTCGGCGCGCTGGGCATCGCGCCCACGCGCCTGGTATTCGCCGACAAGGTGCCGGCCCACCAGCACATCGCCCGGCTGCAGCAGGCCGACCTGTTCCTGGACACCTGGCCCTGCAATGCCCACACCACTGCCAGCGAGGCGCTGTGGGCCGGCGTGCCGGTGCTCACCGTGCCCGGCGAGACCTTTGCCAGCCGCGTGGCGGCCAGCCTGGTGAGCGCCTGCGGCCTGCCGCAGCTGGCCTGCGACAGCGAGGAGACCTACGTGCAGCAGGCGGTGGCGCTGGTGCGGCAGCCGCAGGCGCTGCAGGCCCTGCGCCAGCACCTGCGCGCGCAGCGGCTGCAGCTGCCGCTGTTCGACACCGCGCGTTATGCCCGCGACTACGAAGCCCTGCTGCAGCGCATGTTCGACCGCCACCAGGCCGGGCTGCCGCCGTCGCCGCTGCCTGCCGCCACCGACGGCACCGATTAGCGCCCGAAGCGCGCTGCTGTTCCGCGCTTGGCCGCGTGCCGCGTTTCCTAGACTGGCTGCACACCCGATTGCGGCCGTGCCGCTGGAGACCGCCCGATGAACAGCGCCGCACCCGCCAACTACTACGATGGCCTGAACCAGAAGCTGCTGGATGCCATTCCGACGGGCGCCCGCAAGGTGCTGGAACTGGGCTGCGCCAACGGCCGCCTCGGCCGCCGCTTCAAGGAGCTGCATCCCGGCGCGCAATGGCATGGCATCGACCTCTCGGCCGAGGCCGTGGCCACCGCCGCGCCGCACCTGGACAGCGCGCTGCGGATGGACCTGGACCATGCCGACTTCTCGGTGCTGGAAGGCGGCTACGACACCATCGTCATCGGCGACCTGCTGGAACACCTGCGCGACCCCGCCCAGGTGCTGGACGCGCTCTACGACATCAGCGCCGACGATGCGCGCATCGTCTGCTGCGTGCCCAACATGGCCCACATCTCGGTCATCCAGCGCATGCTCAGCGGCGACCTGAGCTACGACCCCAACGGCCTGCTGGACCAGACGCATGTGCGCTTCTTCTCGCCGCCCTCGCTGTTCAAGCTGTTCCTCGACAGCGCCTGGCTGCCGCACCTGCAGGACCAGTACCGCTTCGACCTGACGCCCAGCCCATTCGTCACCCATGTGCTGAAGGCGGCCGAGGCGCTGGGCCTGCCGCTGCAGACCGCGGTGCGCAACCTGGACTGCTACCAGATGATCGTGGTGGCCGCCAAGTGGCCGATGCAGCAGCTGATCAAGCCCGGCAAGCGGGCCCAGTTCAGCGTCATCGTGCCGGTCAACCGCATCTGGCAGGCCGAACTCAACATCGCCCGCTCGCCCGGCCTGATCGAGGCCGCGGCGCAGCTGATCCTGGTCGAGGCCGACAGCGCGGCCGAGGCCTATGCCAAGGGTGCGGCGCAAGCCCGGCATCCGTGGCGCGTGCTGGCCCACCAGGACGTGTACTTTCCGCGCGGCACCGGCTATGCGCTGTCGCTGCAGCTGGGTGCGCTGGAGGAAGCCGGCCTGGCCGGTGCGCCGGTGGGCTTCGTCGGCCTGTCGCAGGCGGCCGACGGCAGCCGCAGCCACAGCGGCGTGGTGGTGGACCGCCGCCACCTGCTGCGCAACCCGCCCACGCAGTCCGGCATCACCATCGACGAGCTGGCGGTGTGCCTGCATGCCAAGAGCAAGCTGGCCATCGACCCGCACCTGGGCTGGCACCTGTGGGGCACCGACCTGTGCCTGCAGGCCGAGGAGCGCGTGGGCCAGCCCATCGCGCAGATCCTGGACGTGCCGGTATTCCACAACTCGGTGGGCGACTACGACGTGCCGCCCGCGTTCCACGAAAGCGCCCGCGTGCTGCTGGCCAAGTACCCGCACCGCGCCAGCGTCGTCACGCTGATGGGCGAGCTGGTGCGCAAGAACGCCGCCAAGGCGGCCTGAGGCTCGGCGTGGTGGCAGGCCGGCTTGCCGGCCGGTCAGCTCGGCGGCATGCCGTCGCCAGGCAGGTGCGAGTACATCCAGAAGTCGCCTGGTGTGCTGCGCACCATCCGGTAGGAGCGCAACAGGCCTTCGCGCCGGAAGCCACAGCGCTCCAGCACCCGCAGCGACCGCGCGTTCGAGTCAAGCACCGTCGCTTGCACCCGTGCGATGCCCACATGGGCATGCGCCCAAGCAAACCAGTGAGGAATGTCGTCCGCCTGCAGCGGTCGGATCCCGACATGAGCGTGCCCGGCATCCGGAAGCGATTCGAAATGCATGCGCAGTTGACTCGTTTGAGAAGGGTGCTCAGACCTCCGGGCAATCTTCGAGCAAGCCGCCCGTCAGCTTGCCTTCGAACCGTGCCTGCAATTCAGCGACCAATTGCACCACCTTCGCCGGGGGCGTCGAGCGGCACGACACGATCTTGACACGGCCCGGTTGAAGCCTGACGACCGCGTCCACCGCCGGTGTCGCAAGCGCCGACCTGACATCGGCGACCCGGTATCCGGACGGCAATGCCTGCACCGTCAGTTCCTGGTCGAAGTGGCTGCAGCCCGAAAGGAAGATCGCGGTCACGGCGAACCACCTGGACGCTGCAAGTGCTTTGTTCATGGATGGGTTGGCATCAGCCCGCTGTGGTCGGGCTCGAAGCTTACGATGAGCCCGCCATGGGCCACTCCGCCCCTCCCTACGGATGCCCCTTGCCCACCGTCACATAGCCCTCGACGCCGTCATGCGCCAGCACGTCGTTGGCGGTGAACAGGTCTTGCGGCGCCTCGGCGGCGGCCTCATCGGCGTGGGTGCTCCAGCCGGCGAATGTCCACTGGCCCGGCGCCTGTGCCTGCCACACCGCGGGGTTGCGGTGGCGGTCGGCGATGAAGTCCAGCCCGCTCGGGTCGATGCCCAGCCAGCGGCAGAACAGGTCCTGGTGCGGCACCGGCGCCTGCTCATGCGCTCGCACCAGCGCCAGGCCCTGCGCGCGGGTGATGCGGCCGTGGCGGATCTCGCGGCTGGCATGGTCGGTCACGCGGGAGTAGCCGTGCTTGTGCAGCTTCAGCCGGTCGTGCAGGCCCATGTAGTTCCAGCAGTCCACATGGTCGTAGCAGTCGAAGGTGCGGGCGAAGGCCGCGGTGCGGTAGCCGTGGCTGGCCATCATCTGCTCATGCTGGGCCTTGGGGTCCCAGCGCACGTAGTTGCCCAGGTAGATGCCGCGCACGCCCACCTCGGCCAGCGCGGCATCGTCGGGGTAGCGGTACTGCCAGATGTCCTCTTCCTTCAGGGTGTCGAACATCGACAGCAGGTCGTCCGCCTCGCGACCCATCAGGTCGTGGTCCTTGCGGTAGCGGCGGGTCATCTCGGGCTCATGCTCGTGGGAGAACATGCCCACCTGCTCCAGCCCCTGGTGCGCGCCCCACAGGATCAGCGGGATGCGGTAGCGCACCGCCGTCTGCACCGGGAACACCGTCTGGCCGGCGATGCAGTGCCAGTACAGGCTGCCGAACTCGCGCAGGGTGCTGCGCACGATCTTCTTCACCGAATGCGGGTTGACGTTCTGCTGCAGCAGGTCGCAGTCGAAGCGGATGCGCAGGTTGGCCAGGTTGCGGATGCCCAGCGCGGTGTTGAAGTACTTGTTGTAGGTGACCAGCAGCGGGTTCAGGCCCAGCCGCTCCTTGACCAGGTGGACGATGTAGTACGAATCGGCGGCGCCGCTGACCGGCACGATGCAGTCGTACTGCTCGCCGCTGCGCGAGCGGTAGGGCGCCACCAGCGTGCGCAGGCGTTCCCAGCGCTCGGCCCAGTCCAGCGTGTCCTTCTCCTCGTGGATGCGGCAGCCGGAGCAGATCCCTTCGTCGTCCAGCACCAAGCCCAGCGGATGGGCGGTGGTGTAGAGGCAGCGGCGGCAATGCAGGAAGGAAGCGGTCATGGTGCGGTAGCGGGTTTCAGGCCACGGCGGCATCGGCCGCGGCATAGGCGGGCGCGCGCAGCGGCAGGCCGGCCAGCATGTGCTTGAGCTGCTGCACCGCATGCTCGCGGTAGCTCAGCATGTTGCCCACCGCCACGCACACCACGCCGGCCTGGCCCAGCACCTCGCGCGTGAGCGCGGGCTCGCCCAGGCCGCCGAAGGCGATCAGCGGCAGCGCCGGCAGCGGCCAGGCGGTGGGCAGGCGGCGGTCGAAGCCACCGGGCCGGCCCTCATGGCGCCAGTCCACCAGCAGCGCTTCGGAGAAGGCGCCGCCGCCCAGCACCTCCAGCAGCGCGCCAGGCAGCGGCTGCTGGCGGCGGCTGCGGTGGTCCAGCCAGGCCAGCGAGCCCGCGTCGTCCAGCGCCAGCGGCATCACCGCCACCACCGCCTGCGCGCCCAGCGGGCCAGCCAGCTCGGCGGCGGCCTGCGGGTCGTCATGCAGCAGGGCATCCACGCCCACGCGCTCGGCGCCGGCCTGTACCGCGGCCACCGCATCCGCGGCATGGCGGATGCCGCCGACGTACAGCAGCGGCGTGGACAGGCCGCGGCGCGACAGGCGCTGCAGCAGCGGCAGGTCGGGTCCGCCGCCGTGGGCCGCGCGGTCGATGCACTGCAGCACGATCTCGTCCACGCCCCAGCGGTCCAGGTTCTCGGCCAGCACCTCGGGGCGGCCCAGCGGCAGGTGGCGGCCATAGCCCACCGATTGCACCGCCCAGCCGTTCTTCACGGTGATGACACCGGCCAGTCGCTTATGCAGCATGGCAAAGCCCTTCGATCACGTGCGACAGCAACCGCCGGCCTTCGGCCTGGCTCTTCTCGGGGTGGAACTGCAGGCCCACCACGTTGGCGCGGCGCACCGCGGCGGTGAGCGGCGTGGCCGCATCGGCCCAGGCCAGCGCGCGGCGGTAGGGCTGCGGCGTGTCGAACACGAAGCTGTGGTTGAAGTACAGCGCATTGCCCTGGCTGGCGGCCAGCAGCGGCTCGTCGTCGGCCACCTCGATGGCATTCCAGCCGATGTGCCAGGCCGGCCGGCCCAGCGGCCGCACACGGCCGGGGATGAGGCCCAGGCCGGCGGTGGGCGTGTGCTCCAGCGATTCATCGGCCAGCAACTGCATGCCCAGGCAGATGCCGATCAGCGGCTGGCCTTGCGCCGCACGCTCGCGCAGCGCTTCGGCCAGGCCCTGCTGCCGCAGCGCCTGCATGGCCGCAGGAAAGGCGCCGACGCCGGGCAGCACCACCGCATCGGCAGCGGCCAGCGCGGCCGGCTCGCGGGTGCTGCGGCAGCGGTGGCCCAGGCCGGTGAGCGCCCGCAGCACCGAGGCCAGGTTGCCCGCGCCGTAGTCCACCACCGCCAGCGTGCGGCGCTTCACAGCCCCACCCCCACGCGGAAGCGGCGCTCGATGCGGCCGTCGGGCTGGATGCTGAACAGCTGCGTGTTGGTGGCCGCATGCACCTTGGCCCAGAAGGCCGGCACGGTGATGCCGAGGTAGTCGCAGTAGCGGGCGATGTACTCGGGCGCGCAGGCGTCGTCGTAGCGCTCCACCAGCGCGATGCCCTGCTCGCGGCTCATGCGGCCGAGGCGGATCTCCTCGTTCACGTAGTCGGTGGTGCGGCCGAAGCCGAACTTGTAGTGCTTGATCATCTGGTTGATCGGCGTGAAGTCCTCGTCCAGCGCGGTGACGCCGAACAGGTCGCCGGTCATCTCCACGCCGTCGCTGCGGATCTCCAGGCCGTCTGCGCAGGAGTACATCGCGTTGTTCACCAGCGACCAGTCGCCCATGAACCAGCCCAGGTACACGATCTGCAGGCCACTGGCCTCGAACTCCTGCGGCTGCGGGTACACGTACGGCAGCAGCTGGCGGCGGTCATGGCCGGCGTCCAGCATCCACTGCAGCCCGCTGGACAGGGTGTTCATGTGGCGCAGGTTGTTGCCGTCGTAGCCGGTGCGGCCCAGGGCCTTCATGTCGCCCAGCTGCAGCGCGGGGTTCTCGCCCCACAGCACCAGGTCGATGCCATAGCGCAGCGCGATCTGCGGCACCGCCGAGAACAGCGCCAGCTCGGTGGAGCGGAAGGAGTTGGTGAAGGTGTCGAAGCCCTGCCGCTTGAGCGTGCGCCAGGTGGCCGGCGCCGGTTGCGACACCAGCACGTCGAAGCCCAGCTCGATCAGGTTGGACAAGTTGTGCATGCCGCGGTGCGTGGCCTGCTCGGGCGGGTAGCTCAGGCACACCAGCAGCGGGTTGATGCCGAACTTGTCGCGCACCCACAGCGCCTGGCGGGTGCTGTCCTTGCCGCCCGACACGCCGATGATGCAGTCGTGGAACTGGCCCGGCTTGCGCCGGCGGCTGGCGAACAGGCCTTGCAGGATCTCGATGCGCTCGGCCCAGTCCACCTCGCGGGTGGCGTCCACGTAGTCGCACGCGGGGCACACGCCGGCTTCGCTGAAGCGGGTGTTGGGCCGGGTGTCGGGCTGCAGGCAACGCAGGCAGTAGCGCATCGGCAGGTGGCCTTTCGTCAGAGCCCGAAGCGAAAGCCCTGCTGCGCCGCCAGGGCCTGCAGGTCCTGCGGCACCTGGTAGTTGCGCAGGTAGGTGTAGTCGGGTCGGCGGTGGATGAATTCGCTGTAGGCGGCCGCGCGCCGGTTGTCGGTGGCGGCGATGAAGAACAGCGCCAGCTTGTTGCCGTAGTCCGGCTGCTCCACCTGCTTGGGCGTGGCGCGGTGGTCCATGCGGGTGTGGAACACCACCAGGTCGCCAGCCCGGCTGTCGAGCAGCACGCCGTGGCGGCGGGTGTAGTCCTCGTAGCGCTGCGCGGCATCGGGCTGCGAGCGGTCGGGCTTGGGCACGCGGTGGCTGCCGGGCACCACCGACAGGCCGCCGCCGTTCTCGGCCGTGTTGTCCTGCAGGTAGACGGCGCACTGGTACACGCCGTAGTCGGCGTTCCAGTGGTCCATCGAACCGGCACGCTCGAACATGTCGGTGTCCTTGTGCCAGCCGCCATAGCCGTCGCGGTGGGCGGCATGCTCGGGCAGCAGCACGAAGCCGGGACCGATCAGCTCGCGCAGCACCCGCGCCATGCGCGGCACGAAGAGCCGGCGCGCCACCTCGGGCAGTTTGAACAGGTCCACCAGGATGCTGCCGATGCCGGCCGAGCGGATGATGCCTTCCTGCAGCGCCGGGGCTTCGAAGCCCGCATGGACCAGCCGGCGCAGCACGGCCACCTCGTCGGCGGAGAAGAAGTTGCGCGTGCAGTGCCAGCCCTGGCGAGATAGCTGCAGCGCCGGATGCGGCGCGGGTGCAGCCGCCGGTGCGGCCGCCGGTGCGGGGGCGGGTGCGGCGTGATCGAGCGGCGATTCGAGCAGCGAGGCCAGCGCGCTGGCCGAGGGTGCGAGTTGCATGGCGTGGGCCTTGGTGGGGTGTCAGGTGCGGCGGGCGATCAGCCGCATGTTTCCGGACAGCTGCTGAGCCGCCAGGAACTGCTGGAAGGCGCCGCCCAGGCGGTCGAAATCGTCCACCAGCACCTGCTGCAGGAAGGGCTGGGCCGAGACATCGAAGCGGCCTTCCAGGATGGCCTCGCGCACCAGCTCGGCATCCAGCCGTCCGGGCGTGCAGGCTTCCAGCACCTCGTAGCCCAGCCGCTGCAGCAGGGCCGACAGCGACGCGGGGTTGAACAGGTTCACGTGCTCGGTGTCCACCGCCACCGACTCGGCGCCCAGCACCTGGGTGTCGAAGCCGTTGCCGTTGGGGCAGGTGAGCACCAGCAGGCCGCCCGGACGCAGCAGGCGCGAGGCGGCGGCGATGAAGGCTGCGGGATCGAACACATGCTCCACCACCTCGAAGCACACCAGCACGTCGGCCGGGTCGGTGGCCTCGGCGGGCAGGTCCTCCAGCGCCGTCTCGTGCACCGTGATGCCCTGGCGGCGGCAGGCCTCGGCCATGGCGGGCGTGCGCTCGACGGCCGACACCCGCTCGAAGGCGCCGCTGCCCAACGCCAGCGCCGCGAAGGTGCCGAAGCCCGGGCCCAGCTCCACCAGGTGGCGCGGCGCCACGCCATGGGTGCGGCAGGCCTGCAGCAGCGTGTCCAGCATCGGCGCGCAGATCTTCTCGCGCCGCCGCGCCTCCGAGCGCGGGAAGATGAACTCGCCCCAGATGCGGTAGTTCTCGGAGTGGGTGTAGTAGTCGTCCATCACCGCCGGCGTGGGCCGGGGCGACATGTAGAGCGTGTCGCAGTCGTCGCAGCGCATGAAGCGGCAGCGGTACTTGTCGAAGGCATGGTGCGCAGCGGCCTGGCCGCAGGCCGGGCACGGCACCGTGACGAACTCGGCCAAGCGCGCCTGCAGCCGCGCGATGTCGCGGGCATAGGCCTCGCGCTGCATGGCCAGGAACTCGGGCGAGCGGATCTCGGCGACGCTCAGCGCCGGTGCGGTGGGTTCTGCAAGAGCTGGCATGGCGGTCGAAGGCATGGGGTTCAATGGGTGGCGGCCGGATCGGCCTGGCGCTGCAGCAGGGCCCAGCTGGTGGGCGTGCCGCGCTTGACGTCGCGCAGCACGGTGCAGCCGACCAGGGCCTCCAGCTCGCGCGGGGGCAGGCCGAAGCCGGGGCGGATGGCGCGCAGGTGGGCGCGGGTGAGCACCTCGCCGGCCTTCATGTCCTGCACGATGTAGACGGAGCGGCGGAACTGCAGCGAGCCCTGCTCGGCCACGCTGGCGCCGAAGCGGGCGCTGCCCATGGCCTGCCAGGCCCGTTCGGTCTCGGTGCGCAGCTGGGCCAGCTCGGCCGGCTCCAGCGAGAAGGCCGAGTCCACGCCGCCTTCGGCGCGCGACAGCGTGAAGTGCTTTTCCACCAGCACCGCGCCCAACGCCACCGCGGCCACCGCGGCGCCGCAGCCCATGGTGTGGTCGGACAGGCCCACGTCGCAGCCGAAGGCCTCGCGCATCACCGGGATGCTGCGCAGGTTGGAGTTCTCCGGCGTGGCCGGGTAGGTGCTGGTGCACTTGAGCAGCACCAGGTCGCGGCAGCCGGCCGCGCGTGCGGTGCGCACCGTCTCGTCGATCTCGGCCAGCGTGGCCATGCCGGTGGACACGATCATCGGCTTGCCGGTGGCCGCCACCTTGCGGATCAGCGGCAGGTCGGTGCACTCGAAGGACGCGATCTTGTAGGCCGGCACGTCCAGCGATTCGAGGAAATCGACCGCGGTGTCGTCGAACGGCGTGGAAAAGCAGTGCAGCCCGCGCTCGCGGGCGCGGGCCATCAGCGGTGCATGCCAGTCCCACGGCGTGTGCGCCTCGTTGTAGAGGTCGTGCAGGCGGCGGCCGGCCCACAGGCTGCCGGGCTGCTCGATCACGAAGCCGGGCATGTCCACGTCCAGCGTCATCGTGTCGGCGGTGTAGGTCTGCAGCTTGATGGCATCGGCGCCTGCGTCGGCCGCGGCATCGACGATGGCCAGCGCCCGCTCCAGCGAGCGGTTGTGGTTGCCGGACATCTCGGCGATGACGTAGGGGCGGTGGTCGGGGCCCACCGCGCGCCCGCCGATCAGCATGGGGCGCCGCCCGCGCCAAGCAGGCGCGTGGCGTGCGGGAAGGTCTCGTCGGACATCGGGGTTTCTCCAGGCAGCACGAAGCGATCATCCGCCGCGCCGGCCTGGCCGTCCGGCCGATAAGCCGGGCTTTTGCGGGCCGACTCGCGGCCGATGGCGCGCCGTCAGCTGCGGCGGAAGTGCAGCACCTGGCCCTGGCGGCCGGCCGGCAGCAGGCCCGTGGCCAAGGCCACCCGCACCGAAGCGGTGTTGCCCTCGCGCACCTCCGCACGCAGCGGGCCGGGCAGCCGTGCGGCCAGCAGGCGCACCATGCGGACGCCCAGGCCGCGACCGCGGGCGGCGGGGGCCACCGTCCATGACAGCACCTGCGCTGGATCCGGCGCGCCGGGCGCAGGGGCGTCGGCGCGCACCGTGCCCACCGGCTCGCCGCCCAGGCAGGCCAGCCAGAGCTGGCGCCGGTCGTCGGCCAGCACCGCGGCCAGCCAGCGCTGGTGGTCGGGCCAGGCCACCGGCGCGCTGCCATGGCTGGCCTGGCGGGTGGCTTCGTCGTTGCGCCACGCCAGCAACAGGCGGGCGTCGTCCATCGTGGCCGGGCGCAGCGTGAGCGCCAGCCCTTGCATCGTGGCGGCCACGCGGCTGGCGCCCTGCCCGTCCACCAGGCCGCGCGCAGCAGCCGCCAGGCGGCGGCGTAGCGTGCCGGAGGCCAGCAGGCCGGCCAGGGCGCCGGCGATGGCCGGGGCATCGGGCACCGGTGCGTCCGCCGTGCCGGCCACCAGCTGCAGCACCTGCCGCCGGGCCAGCGGCTGCAGGGCCTGCTGCTGGTTGGCGGCCACGGCCACGGCCAGCGTGGGCGCGCCCAGGCAGCAGCGCTCCCAGGTGGCGCCGCCACCAGCCCCGATCTGCAGGCCATGGCGGCCGAAGAAGCCGGCCAGGTCGGGCTGGTCCAGCAGCAGCGTGGTGTGCGGCCGGGCGGCCACCGCCTGACGCAGCGCGGCCAGGTGCACGAAGGCGCTGCTGGCCGCCACCTCCACCGGGCCATGGAATCCCGCCAGCGTGCAGGCCTGCAACGCCTGCTGGCTGAGGCCTGCGGCATCGGTGCCGCCCATGAAGATGCCGATGCTGTGCACCGCCTCCTGCACCACGCAGGGCGTGGCGCCGGCATAGGCCGGGCCGAGCAGCGCATGGCCGGGCCCGGTGCAGCCGGGCGTGCCGGCCGGCAGCCGGCCGGCGTACTTGGCGGCATGGTCGTCGGCCAGGTTGTGGTCGATGAGCAGGTCCACCTGCAGTGGGCGGTCGGCCAGGTCGTCGATGGCGGCGATGGCGCAGCCCAGCGCCGCGGACACGGCGCGGTGCCAGCGCTGGTCGAAGGCATAGTGGTCCACCACCAGCCAATCGGGCTGCAGCGGCGCGGCAGCCGCAATGGCCTGCGCCGCATCGTCGGCCTGCGGCAGGCCCGCCCAGGCCGCATGGGCGGGCGCATCCGCATCGGGCTGGAAGCCGGGGGCCGGTGCCGGCAGCAGGCTGCAGCCGAAGCCTTCGGCCGCCACCAGCGCGGCCACGTCCAGGCCCAGGTCGCGGCAGACGAAGTGGCATTGCGCGCCGCGTGCGCGCAGCGCCTGCGCCAGCGACAGGCAGCGCCGCAGGTGGCCCAGGCCGATGCGGGCCGAGGCATCGGCGCGCAGCAGCACCTGCATCACACCGGCCCGGTGGTGGCGGCGGGCTGCCAGGCCTGGTACAGGCGCTCGGCGCGCTGCCAGTCTTCCTCGGTGTCGATGTCCACCACGCTCCAGGCGGGCAGCACCAGCGTGTGCGCATGCTGGTGGATGGGCAGGCCGGCGCGCCAGGCGGCAGCGCGGCCCCAGTAGAACTGGCCGGCATCGAAGTAGGCCGGCGGCAGGTCCTGGGTGCGGGTGAGGCTGTGCTCCGGCTGCATCGGCCGGCTGCTGCCGTCGGCCGCGCGCAGCAGCGCCCGCTGCACCGGCGAAGGATGCGCCGCCACCGGGAACACGAAGCCGGTGGCGCCGCCTTCCAGCACCGCCAACGCGGAGCGCAGCAGCGCCGGATCGAGCAGCGGCACGCCGGGATACAGGCAGCACACGGCCGCGTCGTCGGGCAGCTGCAGCGCGTCCAGCGCATGCGCGATCACCGGCACGGTGGGCGTGTGGTCGTCGGCGAGCGCGGCCGGACGCTGGAACGGCGTGTCGGCGCCGTGTTCGCGGGCGATGGCGGCGATTTCGGCATCGTCGGTGGACACCACGATGCGGTCGAACACGCCGCTGCGCTGTGCACAGCGCAGGGCATGCGCAATCATCGGCAGGCCGGCGAACGGCCGCACGTTCTTGCGCGGAATGCGCTTGCTGCCACCGCGTGCGGGAATGACGGCCAGCCGCATGTCAGCCCCCGGCCGTGGCCTGGCGCAGCACATCCACCACGCGGTCCTGCTCGGCCTCGGTCATGCCCGGAAACAGCGGCAGCGACAGCGCCCGCGCGTAGTAGCGCTCGGCCGCAGGAAAGTCGCCCGGACGGAAACCACGGGCCGCATGGAAGGGCTGGGTGTGGATGGGGATGTAGTGCACGTTGGCGCCGATGCCGGCCTGCCGCAGCGCATCGAACACCGCGCGGCGACTGGCGCCGGTGCGCGTCTCGTCCACCTCCACCACGTACAGGTGCCAGGCGCTGTCGGCATCGGGCCGGCGCGGCGGCAGCTGCAAGGGCAGGTCCGCCAGCAACGTGTCGTAGCGCGCGGCCAGCGCGGAACGCCGGGCCTGCATGGCGCCCAGCCGTGTGAGCTGGGAGCGGCCCAGCGCGGCCTGCAGCTCGGTCATGCGGGCGTTGTGGCCCAGCACCAGCTGCTCGTAGCTCCAGGGGCCGTCGGGCGGCTGGCGGGTCTGCGCCTGCCCGCGCACGATGCCGTGGCTGCGCAGCAGGCGCAGCCGCTCGGCCAGCGCAGCATCCTGGGTGGTCACCAGGCCGCCTTCGGCGGTGGTGATGACCTTTACCGCATGGAAGCTGAACACGGTGGCATGCGCGTAGGCATGGCCCACCGGCCGGCCCAGGTAGCTGGCGCCGGTGGCATGGGAGGCATCCTGCAGGATGCGGAAGCCGTAGCGGTCGGCCAGCGCGCGCATCTCGCGCAGCTCGCAGGGCAGGCCGGCGAAGTCCACCGGAATGAGCAGCTGCGGCAGCCGGCCGGCAGCGGCGGCCGCCTCCAGCTTGTGCGCCAGCGCGGCCACGCCCAGGTTGCGGGTGGCGTGATCGATGTCGACGAAGTCCACGTCGGCGCCGCAGTACAGCGCGCAGTTGGCCGAGGCCACGAAGCTGTTCGGGCTGGTCCACACCAGGCTGCCGGGGCCGATGTCCATGGCCAGGCAGGCCAGGTGCAGCGCCGCGGTGGCATTGGTCACGGCCACCGCATGGGCCACCTGGTGGCGGTCGGCGAAGGCGGCCTCGAAGGCGGGCACCTCCTCGCCCTGGGTGAGGAAGTCGGAGCGCAGCACGCGCACCACCGCGTCGATGTCGTCTTCCGAGACCTGCTGACGGCTGTACGGAATGAAGGCCATGGCCTGGTAGCCGCAGGCGTTCAGGCGGCCAGCACGCTGGCCGGGCCGGGCATGGCGGCGGCGGCATCGGCCGCGCCGAAGATCATGCCGCGCAGCTGCGCCACGCTGAGGAAGTCGGGGTTGGTGCCGCTGTTGTAGGAGAAGCCGGGCGCCACCATCGTGGCACCGGTGCGGGCGATGTAGTCCTCGATGCTGAACTCCGCCCCACCGCTGGGCAGGATGGCGTAGTAGCGGCCGAGGTCCACCGTCTGCAGGCTGTCGCAGGTGGTGATCATCTCCTCGTGGATCTTCTCGCCCGGGCGCAGGCCCACCACCGTCTGCTCGCAGTCGGGGGCGATGGCGGTGGCCAGGTCGGTGATGCGGTAGGACGGGATCTTGGGTACCAGCACCTCGCCGCCCAGCGCGTTCTCGATCGACCACAGCACCATGTCCACGCCTTCCTGCAGGCTGATGTTGAAGCGGGTCATCTGCGGGTCGGTGATCGGCAGCCGGCCGGTGGCCCGCTGCGACAGGAAGAACGGGATGACCGAGCCGCGGCTGCCCATCACGTTGCCGTAGCGCACCACCGAGAAGCGCATGTCGCGCTTGCCCTTGATGTTGTTGGCGGCGACGAACAGCTTGTCCGAGCACAGCTTGGTGGCGCCGTACAGGTTGATCGGCGCGGCCGCCTTGTCGGTGGACAGCGCCACCACGTTGCGCACGCCCTGGTCCAGGCTGGCCTCGATCACGTTCTGCGCGCCCAGCACATTGGTCTTGATGCACTCGAACGGGTTGTACTCCGCCGCCGGCACCTGCTTGAGCGCAGCCGCATGCACCACCACGTCGATGCCTTCCAGCGCACGGCGCAGGCGGTCGGCGTCGCGCACGTCGCCAATGAAATAGCGCAGCGCCGGGTACTCGCGGGTGGAGAAGGTCTGCGCCATCTCGTACTGCTTGAGCTCGTCGCGCGAATAGATGACCAGCCGCTTCACGTCGGGATAGCGGGCCAGCACCGTGTTGACGAAGGCGCGGCCGAAGGAGCCGGTGCCGCCGGTGATCAGGATGGACTTGTTGCTGAGCATGGGGCTTTCCTTCAGGCAGCGGCGCGGGGGTCTTGCGCGAAGATGCGGGACGTGGCGTTGTCCAGCCGGTGGCCGTACTCGGTGGCCTGGCGCTGCAGCCGCTGCGCATAGTGCGCCTCGTCGGCCAGCATGCGCTCCAGCGCGGCCAGGATCTCCTCGCCGCCGGCCGAGGGCACGGTCTTCATGTTGATGATGTCGGCGGCCGAGAGGTAGTCGGCCGGCCAGCACTGCTCGGCCGCATGCATCAGGAAGCAGCCGGCCTCTAGGAAGTCGATGCAGGCGGTGGTGGGCTCGCCGTAGCTGATGCACACGTCGCTCTCGGCGGCCACCTCGGCCAGCGGGCGCTCGAAGTCGCGGTGCAGCGTCTGCGCCGGGATCTCCAGCGAGCCGGAAGCGATGGCCAGCGTGGAGTTGTTGGGCTTGAGCCGCACGATCAGGTGCACGCCGGCCCGCTGGCACATCGCGGCCAGCGCCCGGTGGAATTTCACCGTGTTGCCGAAGTCGATGTGCAGGATGCCGTGGCCGAACAAGGTGTTGAGCAGCAGGCACACGATGCGGGCCCGGGTGCGCTCGCGCCGGGCCGGCGCCGGGCGCAGCCGCACCGGACGGGTGGCCACGCGTTCGTTGTAGACGGTGCGTGCCGGCGTGGCGAAGCCTTCGCGCTCCACCGCCGTCACCCGCACCGAGTGGGGCAGCAGCTGGGCCGGGTAGGACGAATGCGGCAGCACGGTGATGTCGCTGCCCAGCTGCTCGGCGATGGTGAACAGCGGGCCGCACACGCCGGTGTCGTGGTCGGTGAGCACGAAGTGCGGCTTCTGGCGGCGCAGCGCCTGCTTCAGGCCCTGGTAGTTCACGGCCTGCACGAAGCAGGTCTCGGCCATCAGGTCGGCCTGCAGCCGCAGCGCATGCGCGGGCAGCTGCAGCTCGCGCAGCTCGGCCTCGATGATATGGCGGGCACGCTCGCGGTAGGTGAGGCTCAGCTCGTTCACATAGGCCGCGGGCAGCTCGGCCACCGGCAGCAGCGGCACGCGCTGGGTGCCCAGCGGCATGTCCCAGAAGGCGCTGGGCACCTCGATGTACTGCGGGAAGCGCTCGGCGATCTCGGCGCGGTAATGCGCGATGTGGTCCACCACCGTGGGCACGTGCACCACGGCGGAGGCGGCCTGCGCGCTCAGGTGGTCTTCCAGCCGCGCGAAGTCGAAGCTCAGGCCACGCGCCTTGGGCGTCCAGTTGTACGCATCGTCGTAGCTGCCCACCACGCGCCAGCGCGACGAGCTGCCCATGAACAGGTCGGTGGAGACGAAGGAATCGAAATAGAACTGCTGCGGCACCTCGGTGCGCAGCAGGCCCACCGAGGTCTCGCCGAAGGTGGCGTCGGCCGCCTCGCCCAGCCGGCGCGCCATCAGCGCGCGGATGTAGAAGAAGCGGAACAGCAGCATGTCCCAGCCCTGGAACTGGCCCTTGCCGAACAGGCGCTCGCGCTCCAGCGTCAGCCGCTGGTCGATGCGGTGCGCACGGGCGGTGGCCTCGGCATGCACGCGGGCCTGCAGGTGGCCGGCGGTGTCGATGCCGCGGTAGTCCACCCGCGCCAGGTCCAGCTTGAGGTGCACCGCCTCGTCCACCACGCCGGGGTCGATGAACAGCAGCTTCTGGCCCTCGTAGGGGCGGGGGTTGCGCGACAGCGCCACCACGTCGCTGCGTTGCAGCAGCAGCAGGGCCTGGGTGGTCATGCCGGACATCAGGCCGCCGCCACGCTGTCGTGCAGGTGGTCCATCGCCTCGACGTACGAGACCACCTGCAGGGCCTCCGCGGCGATGCCATCGACGCCGTCGTCGGGAACGCCGCCGAAGTCGGCCTGCATGGTGCGGGCCAGCGTGCGCTCGCGCAGCGTGGTGGCCGTCTTGCGCAGCTTCACCCGCATGAAGGCGGCCTGCTCCTTGGCACAGGGCTTGAGCTGCAGGTCCAGCCATTCGGAGGCGGCCATCTCGAAGCGGTGCTCGAACCAGCCCAGGTACCAGAACCAGTCGATGTAGTAGACCCAGGAGTTCTCGTTGAGCGCCCGCAGGTGCGTCGGGTCCTGCCAGGCGGTGGGCGCCTTCTCGTAGGGCACCTCGATGTCGAACACGCCACCGTCCTTCAGCAAAGCCAGCACGTTGGTCATCAGCCGCGGCAGGTCGGGCACATGCTCCAGCACGTTGTTGGCATACACCGCCTCCAGGCTGCCGGGCTGCAGCAGCACCTGGCCGCCGCCGCAGGTGGGCAGCTGCAGCGGCAGCTCGATGGGCTGGCCCAGGTCCAGCACCACGTCGGGCCGGGCCTGCGCCAGGATGTCCACGTTCAGCCAGCCGGGCTTGTAGTCCTTGCCCGAGCCCAAGTTCATGCGGGTGGGCTGCCACGGCTCCATCGAGCGCATGCCCTGGCGCACCTGGCGGTAGCCGGCGGCGAAGGCCAGCACGTCGGCATAGCCTTCCAGCGGGTCGTAGCTGGCGAAGTTGTCCAGCTGCGCGCGGGCGGCCTCGAACCAGGCCGGGGTGTTGAAGGTCTCGGCGAAGAAGCGGTCCAGCTGCGCCTCGTTCTCCAGCCAGGTGACCGACTGCTCGAAGGCCTGCGGCGGCTGGGTGCGCTCGCTGCGCTCGGAGATCACCGGCGTGCCCAGCGACAGGCACTGGAACACCCGCGCCTGCTCGAAGCGGCTGGTCTCGTAGAAATGGCAGTTGACCACTGCCTTGGCCTGGCGGATGAATTCATCGCGCTCGTCGCCGTACACCGCATGGTCGAACACGGCCACCTGGGCGCCGCTGCGCTCCACGCGGTCCAGGAAGGCCTTGCGGCGCGGGTTCATGCTGCCGAAGAACAGCAGGTCGATGGGCCGGTCCTCCAGCGCGATCGCGGGGATGCCGGTGGCTGCGGTGCCCAGATAGGGCGCGTGGAGGAAGGGCACCACCGGCACGTCGTCGGGCTGCTGCGAATAGGCGGGGATGTTGGCGGCGTCGTAGTCCACCACCGCGCTGCGGGCCAGCAGCGCCAGGTAGGCCGGGTCCACCTGCGCGCCACCGGCGCCCAGCTGCTCCAGGTTGACGAAGACGCAGTCGTGGCGATCGGCCAGCTCGGGCGCGAAGCCCAGGTGCGCGCCGAAGACGAAGTTCACCGCGTCCTCGCGCAGCCGGTTCTTGCCCAGCGTGACCTGGGCGCCCAGCCGGCGGAACTGATAGCGGAAGTAGCGGGCGTGATCGAGGAACGCCAGGGAATGCACATAGCCCGCGGGCTGCATGATGGCAAGGTGTACCGGGGGCAGGTGCATGACGAAGGCTTGTTGGGCGCGGCTTGGCGCGGGATACGGGGACTTTAGGCAGCGCAGGCCGTGACGTATGCCTCGATCAACGGGCCGATTGGCCGGTTTTTCAACGCCGTGCACGCCGGCGCTTAAGCCGCCGGCCCGCCCCGCCGCCTTGTACCGGTGAGGGCGATGCAAGCCCGTGACCCCACACCGCGACAACGCGACCACTCACCCGGAGTACCCCCATGCTGAGCCTGCACACCAATTCCGCCGCCCTGTCCACCACCAACGCCGTGGGCAACACCCAGCGCGCGCTGTCCACCTCGCTGACCCGCCTGGGCACCGGCTATCGCATCAACAGCGCGATGGACGACGCCGCCGGCCTGCAGATCGCCACCCGCCTGGAAGCCCAGACCCGCGGCATGAGCGTGGCCATGCGCAACACCCAGAACGGCATCTCGATGATGCAGACCGCCGAAGGCGCCTTCGACGAAGTGACCAACATCCTGCTGCGCATGAAGGACCTGGCCACCGAAGCCTCCAACGGCTCGGCCACCGCCGACGACAAGACCGCCATGCAGGCCGAGTACGACGCGCTGGGCTCGGAGCTGAAGAACATCGTCTCCAACACCTCGTTCGCTGGCGAGAAGCTGTTCGGCACGGGCGCTTCGGCCGGTGCCATGTCGGTAGCCAAGTTCTCGGCCGCCGCAGGCGTCACCTTCCAGATCGGCGCGGCCAACACCGAGACGATGCTGGTCAACATCGCCACCGCCGCCAACAGCCTGACCGCCGACAGCGGCTCGCTGGGCGCCATCAGCTCGACCTACGACTCCACCGCCACCTCGGCCAGCGTGGGCACGCAGCTGACCGCCACCGCCAACGCCACCATCGCGCTGATCGACACCGCGCTGAAGGATGTCTCGACGGTGCGTTCGTCGCTGGGTGCGGCCTCCAACCGCCTGGACCACGTGTACAACAACCTGTCGAACATGAGCACCAACACGGCCGCTGCCAAGAGCCGCATCACCGACGTGGACTTCGCCAGCGAAACCGCCAACATGACCAGCAAGCAGCTGCTGCTGCAGGCCGGCACCTCGATGCTCAAGCAGTCGTCGAGCATGAGCCAGCTGGCCCTGTCGCTGCTGAACTAAGCCACCCGGAACCGGAGGCGCACACCGCCCCGCTCCTGAAAGCCAGCCCTTGCCGGGCTGGCTTTTTCACATTCCATGGCCGCCCACCGCATCCCCGCCATCTCGCCCATCGCCCGCGTGCCCGCCACCTGGCCGGCCGCGCGCGAGACGGCACCGGCCGCCGCGCCCGCGCAGCCCGCGCCGGCGGCCCGTCCGGCAGCGCCCGGCGGGCTCAGCGATGCCACGCTGGGCGCGCTGGCCTCGATGGCCCCCGCGCTGCCGCCGCACCTGCTGGCCGCGGCCGCCGACCGCGACGGCCAGCGCCGCGGCACCTCCGCGCCCTTCGGCGAGGCCGCGGCCGAAGGCGAGACCCTGCCTGCCCCGCTGGCCGCCACGCTGGTGCCGCCGGAAGCCCGGCTGCTGCGCGCCAACGGCGCACCGGCCGCGCCGCTGGCCGCCGCCTGGCGGGCCCAGGTGCTGAGCGGCGACCGCGGCCTGGCCCGCGCGGCCGAACCCGCGCGTGGGCCGCGGCCTGCCGCCGCGCCGCCGGCCTGGGCCACGGCGGAATTTCCGGCGCTGGCACTGCTGCCGCTGGCGGCTTCCCAGTCGATGGCGGCGCAGCATGCCGTGCCGGGGGCACAGGCGCCGGTGCTGCCCGGCCTCACGCCCGACAAGCTCGGCTACCTGCTGCATGCCTGGAACGGCCTGCCGGTGGGCCTGCGCCTGGTGCAGGCCGAGCCGGAAGATGCACAGCCCCCGCCGCAGCAGGCCGAGCTGCCCGCGCTGCGGCTGGCGCTGGCACTGCCCACACTGGGCCGGCTGGTGCTGCAGCTGCAGCTGGCCCACGGCGGCGTGTGGCTGGCGGTGGCGGTGGAAGATGCCGGCGCCCTGCCCTATGTGCAGGCCGCGCTGCCGGCCCTCACCTCAGCGCTCGGCCAGGCCGGCCTGCGGCTGCTGCGCTGGCGGCTGGAACGCGGTGCCGGCCACGGCGCCGCCTTCCACAATGCGCCGCTGCAGCTGCCGCCCACGGCGGTGCTGCTGGCGCCCGCGCTGTTCCGCGCGGCGGCCGAGATCGTGCTCGTGCTGCAGCAGGTGGACCTGCTGGCCGCCGCTGAAAAAACAGAGCCTGCGCAACCGCCGGTGGTGACACCGGTGGATGCGCAGGCGCTTGTGAAGCCGGAACCTCCCGTGGCTTGACCGGCCACCGGCTCCAGCGGGCGCGCACCAGGCGCGCCAGGCGTTGTTCGAGTTGGCCTTGGCCGCGGATCAGCCGATGTTGCGGCGACGGCGCGCCACGAAGGCCACCATGCCCAGGCCACCGGCCAGCAGTGCATAGGTCGAGGGCTCGGGCACCGGGGCCAGCGTCACGTTGTCGAAGGCGACCACGCTGTTGGCATCGGCGAACGAGATGGACTTGCCGACGCCGGCGAACACCGCGCTGGTCTTCTCCCAGTTGCAGAAGGCCGTGTCGCTGCAGCCGGCGGTGGCATTGGCGTTCAGGCTCAGCGAGGCCAGCAGGTCGCCCGTGCCGTTCAGGCCCGAGTAGATGTTGATGCTGTTGTTCAGCATCGCCGACGACGAGTAGTACAGCGACAGGTAGCCGCTGAAGCCGGCGTCGACGTTGACATAGGCGGTTTCGCCGAACACGAAGGCCACGGTGCCGCCGCTGGGGGCATTGCTGAAGTAGGGGCCCAGGGCATCGTTGGTCAGCGACAGCATCGATGACG
The DNA here is from genome assembly GCF_024700035.1 of Aquincola sp. J276. Classification (NCBI taxonomy): domain Bacteria; kingdom Pseudomonadati; phylum Pseudomonadota; class Betaproteobacteria; order Burkholderiales; family Sphaerotilaceae; genus Aquincola; species Aquincola sp. J276. The sequence continues at coordinate 2,515,669 of NZ_JAJONC010000002.1, read as the reverse complement.
TGAACGACACGCCGTGGTTGGTGCCGGTGCTGCCGGCGCCGCTGGTGCCGCCGTTGTAGAACTCGTTGACCGAGGTGCCGTAGTCGCCCACGCCTTCGAAGGTCAGGGTGACGGGGTTGGCGGCCAGGGCCGGCGCGGTGGCCGCGACCAGCGCGGCAAGGATGGCAAGACGCTTCATGAACAACTTCTCCTCATGATGATTTGGAACGCTCGAATCCAGTCTAGGGACGGTTCGTGACAGTTTGCTCATCGCCCCTGCCATGTCGCCTGCAGTTCATCCCGCAACTGCCGCGCGGCCTGCGCATCGGTGGCGGCCAATGCATCGGCCATGCGCTGCAAGGGCAGGCGGGCAGGCTCGAAGTCGGGGCTGGTGCGCAGCACCGACAGCAAGGGCTCGCGCACCTGGTCCAACATCTGCCTCACGTCGGCGGATGGCCGCACGCCCTGCCCGGCCTGCAGGAAGCCGTCGCGTGCGCGCCAGTAGGCGGCCAGGCGCGCCGCGTCGGTGGCGGGCGCCGCGCTGCCCAGCACCTCCTGCGGCTGCGCATCCAGCGCCTGCAGCAGCGCCAGCAGCCGCTGTGCAGGCCGTGAATCGGGCGCATAGGTGATGCGCGGCGCGGCATAGGCCACCACCGGATGGTCGTCGGTGTTCAGCGGCGCGCCGGCCGACCAGGCACCCAGCGCGGCCGGCCCGGCCACGAAGCTGCCCAGCACCGACCAGGCATCCGGCAGGCCAAAGGCGGCGGGCGCGGCCGGCAGCGCCGCCTGCGCCATGCGCGCCTGCACCTGCGCCACGCCGAAGCCGCCGCCACCCTGGCGCGCCAGCAGGCCGACCACCGGCGTGTCCAGGCTGTGGGTGGCCAGCAGCATCCAGCCGCCGGGGTACACCGCATGGAAGCTGCGCACGATGCTGCGCAGCGTGGGCAGGTCCAGCTGGTGCAGCGGCAGCCATTGGCAGAAGAGGCCACCCGGTGCCAGCCGCGCCTGCACCGCCGCGAAGTGCTCCACCGTGTACAGCGCACCGCTGCCGCTGCGCGCGGGATGGAAGTTGTCGGCCACGATCAGGTCGTAGGCGCCGCCATCGGTGCGCACGAAGCGGCGTGCATCGGCGGCCACCGACTGCAGCCGCGGCGGCGTGGCCTGGCCGAACACGCGGCGGCCAAATTCGCCGGCCGCGTCGATGACCTCCGGCAGCAGTTCCACCGCGCGCACCTGCAGCCCCGCATCCTGCGCGGCCGAGCCCGCGGTGACGCCGGTGCCCAGCCCCAGGAACAGCGCCTGCCGCGGCGCGGGATGCAGCAGCAGCGGCAGCAGCGCCTGGCGGGCATCGGCGGCCAGGCTGTCGCTGCTGCCCTCCTGCTGCCGGTTGTTGATGCGCAGCCGGGCCACGCCGGCCGCATCCTCCACCACGCTCACCACCGCCATCGGCCCTTCGGCCAGCTGCACGATGCGCCCGCCCTCCGGCACCTGCACGAAGCGCAGCGGCGGCGCCGCCAGCGCCACCAGCAGACCGGCGCACAGCAGCACCCAGCCCCAGGCGGCGGACCAGGCGGCGCGGCCGGCCAGCGCCAGGTAAGCCGCCGCCAGCAGCAGCAGCGTGGCCTTGGCACCCAGCGCCGGCACCGCCAGCACGCCCAGCAGCAGCGGCGCCGCCGCCGCGCCCAGTGTGTTGATGCCCAGGCTGCGGCCGAAACCGATGCCCAGGCGCCCGGCCTCGGTGCCCAGGTGGCTGAACAGCGCGCCCATCACCAGCGTGGGTGGCCCGAAGGCTGCCAGCGCCAGCACCGCCTCGGCCACCAGCGCCGCGGCCATGCTGCCTGCGGTGCCCTGCAGCGCGGCCAGCACCGCGGCATGCAGCCCCGGCGCGCCGTACAGCGCACCGGTGCCCAGCAGGCAGGTGGCGGCCAGCGCGCCCAGCAGACGGCCGCGCAGCAGCGCGTCCTGCGCCGGCCCGCTGCGGCGCCAGCGGCCATAGGCGGCCGCCCCGACGGCGCTGCCCACCAGGTACACCGCCAGCAGCATGGCGAAGGTGTAGACGGTGTTCTCCGTCACCTGGCTGATGACGCGCACCGCCAGCACTTCGTAGCCGATGCCCAGCAGGCCGGTGGCCGCCAGCAGCCACTGCAGCCGGCGCGCCTCTGGCCGGGCGGCGGCTGCGGAGCCTGCGCTGGCCGGGGCGGCAGCGCGTTGATCGAACACCGTCCACGCCAGCGCGGCGCACAGCAGGTTGAGGCCGGCGCACAGCGCCGCGCTGCGCAGCAGCCCCAGCGCCGGCACGGCCCAGAAGGCCACCGCCAGCACGCCCAGCACCGCGCCGAAGGTATTGCCCGCATACAGCGCCGCGATCCACCCGGCCCGCGCGCCCGGGCCTTCGCGCAGCGGCGCCAGCACCCGTTCCATCGCCGGCAGCGTGGCGCCCATGGCTGCGGTGGCCGGCAGCAGCAGCACGAAGCAGCCGCCGAAGGCCACCGCCCACTGCCAGGCGGCCGAAGGCTGCGGGCCGGCGGCGGCCAGCATCGCGCTGGCGGCCGGCGCCATCAGCAGGGCCAGCAGCAGGCTCCACCCGCCGATCACGGCCTCGCAGCCGGCATACCAGAGCGCCGGCCGGCGGCTGCGCAGGATGCGCCCGCCCAGCGCCAGCGCCCCCAGCGCCAGGCCGCCGAAGAACGCCGCCACCACCGCCAGCACCGCGGCGCTCTCGTGGCCCAGCCACAGCGCGGCCTGCTGCGTCCACACCATCTGCAGGCCGAGCGCGGAGGCGCCCGAGCCCAGCATCAACGCCAGCGCCAGGCGCCAGCGCAGGCCGGTGCCGGCCAGCGCCGGCACCTCGAGGACCGCAGCCTGTCTAGACAAGTGGTTTCACCCGGTGAAGCCGATGCGGTAGCCCCACGAATCCAGCCGCGTGGGGATCGCATTGAAGGCCAGGGTGATGCGCTGCTCGCCCGGATTGGGCGGCACCGCATGCATCAGGTAGCTGGGGAACAGCACCAGGTCGCCGGGTTGCGGCTGCGGGCTGATCCACTTGTCCGCGCTGAAGGGGCCGGTGCTGCTGCCGGCATGGTCGTTCTTGAAGCTGAAGTCGTGGCCGCCCGGCGATTTCATGAACACCGTGCGCGACTCCGGATGGGTGGGCGTGAGGTACACCACGCCGGAGATGAAGCTGTTGGCATGGTTGTGCATGGCCTGGCGGCCGCCGGTCTCCAGCACGTTGACCCACATCTCCTTGAGCGACCAGCCCAGCGCCTCGCCGAACATCAGCGCGCCGAAACCGGCCAGCCGCGGCGTGATGGCGGCGGCCACCAGCCCCAGCAGCGGGCTGTCGGAGGGGCGCAGCATGGCGGTGTGGGACAGCGCATCGCTGGCGTTGTTCCGCACCGCGGCCTGCGCACCGAAGTGCTCCACCAGGCCGCGCACCAGGGCTGCATCCAGCGCACCGGCCACGCGCATGAAGGGCGTGGGAAAGAGGGGAATCACCTCTTCGGTGGAGCCTGAACCTGCCATCTGCCATCTGCCTTCGGGTGTGGCGGCGGACTGTAGGAGCGCTTCAAGACAGCCGCATGACAGTGCGGCCAGCGCTGTCATGCGGCGGTCATCGGGCCGTCATCAGCGCGGCCTAGCGTGCCGGCAACCAAGGAGTACCCCCGATGAACCACCGCTTCCACCGCCGGGGCCTGCTGCAGGCGGGCTGCGCGCTCGGCCTGGCCGGCCTGCTGCCCGCGGCCCGCGCCTGCGAGTACTTCGCGCCCAACCTGCGCATCACGCATCCCAACACCCGCGCCACCGGCCCGGGCGAGACCAGCGCCGTGGTCACCATCAAGTTCGACGAGGTGACCCGTGCCGACCGGCTGGTGGCGGTGCGCACCCCGGTGGCCACCGGCGCCGAGATCGGCGGCACGCAGGCCAAACCGGCGGTGGACTTCGCCATCCCCGAAGGCGAGGAGACCTGGCTGCGCGAGGACCGCACCTTCCTCCGCCTGACGGGCCTGAAGCAGCCGCTGCAGGTCAGCCGCAGCTACCCGCTGACGCTGGTGTTCGAGCACGGCGGCGAAGTGGCCGCCACGCTGAACATCGATTACGCGCGCTTCATGTGAGCGAAGACGCCGCGCCGGCGTCATGCCGCGGTCATCACCGCTGCCTAGCATCGCCCGGCCCTTCAAGGTACCCCGCACAACGCAAGACAGAGGAGAGAAGTTGATGAACCCTGTTTACAGCAAGGCCCCGATCGCCCTCGCGGCCATCGCGGCACTCGGCGCCAGCGCCCTGGTGTCCGCCCCCGGCACCGCGCAGGCCGCCAAGCCCGCCGGCACCTACGTCACCGGCGACTTCCACAACCACACCACCTGCTCCGACGGTTCCACCTCGATGCAGAAGCTGGTGAAGAAGAGCACCGACAAGACCGACACGCCCTGGGGCCTGGACTGGTTCGTCCAGGCCGGCCACGGCGGCAGCGGCAACCGCAACTGCACGCTGGTGGAAGACGCCAGCCTGGCCACGCCGGCCTACCCGGTGACCACCTCGCCCAGCGGCGAGCTGCAAGGCCCCACCACCACCTGGCAGAACAGCAACCCCGCCGTGCAGCCCAAGGGCCGCGTGCAGGGCAATGCGCCCAGCCAGGTGATGTGGCGCTGGCAGTCGATCCAGGAGTTCCAGTACCCGGTGCTGGAGTACCTGGCGGCCTACAAGAACAAGCCGATGTTCATGGGCATCGAATCGGTGGCGCCGGGCCATGAGCACGTCTCGGCCTCCGTCATCACCGGCCAGATGCCGGCCGCGCTGGACACCGCCAAGCTGCCCACCACCAAGGGCTACACCCCGCTGGGCAACGCCACGGCGCTGTCGCAGTGGGAATACTGCTTCGACCGCAACGACACCGACACCAGCCGCGGCAACACCGTGCTGGGCGGCAACGTGGGCAACAACTGGAACTGCGCCGTGCCGGGCAGCCTGAACAGCAGCAGCCCCGACTGGAGCGTGGAAGCGCAGAAGCTGGTGCCCGCCAGCGGCGCAGGCGTGGGCAACCGCGGCCATGCCAAGACCCTGGAAGGCCTGAAGTGGATGGCGGCCAACCACCCCAACGGCAGCTACTACGTGCCGGCCCACCTGGAGCGCGCGGGCCCCTTCAACCCGGACGGCAACAACGGCTTCAACGTCGAGCACCTGCGCAACATGAACAACGTGGCGCCGCGCGTCGCGTTCGGCTTCGAGTCGCAGCCGGGCCACGGCGCCTCCGACAACCGCGGCGAGTACTCGCCCGACCGCAACAGCATCGGCGGCGTTCGCGTCGACTCGGTGGGCGGCACCACCTGGGGCGGCACCGGCGTGTATGCCTCGCAAGTGGGCGGCGTGTGGGACGCCCTGCTGGGCGAAGGCCGCAACTGGTGGTTCTTCGCCAGCTCCGACTGGCACAACCGCGGCAGCTTCGGCCCGGACGACCGTCGCTCGACGCAGGACTTCTACCCCGGCGAATACCAGCGCGACTTCGTGATGGTGCGCAACGGCACCGATCCCAAGCTGCGCCCGCAAGCCATCGTCGACGGCCTGCGCACCGGCAACAGCTTCGCCGCCAGCGGCCAGCTGATCGACCGCCTGGCCTTCGTGGCCTGCGCCTCCTACCCCGGCATCGGTGCCCGCACCAATGCCGCGGTGGAAGCCCTGGCGGTGAACGCCGCCCGCGCCAACACCGACACCGACGTGCCCGGCTGCGCCACGATGGGCGAAAAGCTCGTGGTGCGCCCGGGTGCGGAGATCGTGGTGGCCATCGTGGCGCGCGACCCGGCGGGCAAGAGCTACTCGCCCTACACCTTCAACAACCCGTCGCTGGCCCAGGTGGGCATCAACCAGCCGCTGAATATGCCGGTGCTGGACCACATCGACGTGATTCGCGGCATGGTCGGCGGCTACAAGCAGCCGGGCGCGGCCGACTATGCCGGCCAGTGGCCCAACGACTGGCTGCGCAACCCGGTGATGGCCAATGTGCCGGCCGCGGCCAAGAACACCACGGCCGCGGTGATGAGGACCTTCAACAACGCCACCTGGTCGGCCGTGGCCGGCGATGCGGAGTTCAAGAAGATGAGCTTCCGCGTGCCGGCGGTGCGTGCCTCGCAGTACCTGCGCCTGCGCGGCAGCAACCTGCCGGCCGGCGTGCCGTACGAGACCGATGCCAACGGCAACCCGCTGGCCGACATCCACACCAACGCCAGCAACGAGGCCAACCTGCGCATCGCCTGCACGGTGGCTGGCACCAAGGTGCCGGGCAACGACGTGGTGTACACCGGTGCCGACATCGACGGCTGCCCGGCGCACCTGCCGGTGGTCAACGGCCAGAAGTACGTGGCCTATGACGTGGCGGCCTGGGCCGACCTCTGGTTCTACAGCAACCCGATCTACATCGAGGTGAGCGGCGCCACCGCCGTGGCCGGCGTCAAGTAAGGCCCTGGGGGGCGGCCCATCCGCCCTCCGACCGATATCAGGCGCCGCGCGGCCACACCGCGCGGCGCGCTTTTTCGCTTGTGAATCCTGCTGTTTCCACCATGACCACCACCCTGCGACCGCCCCCTTCCCCGCGTGCCGAGCCCACCGCGCGGCGCCCGCTGCCGGGCTGGCTGCATGAGCCGCTGCTGCACTTCGTGCTGATCGGCGCCGTGCTGTTCGGCGTCGATCACTACCTCGTCTCGCAGACGGACGACCCGCGCACCATCGTCGTCACCCGTGCGGTGGACGACGAGGCGCGGCAGCTGTTCCAGTCGTCGCGCGGCCGCGCACCGAACGAGGCGGAGATGAAGGCGCTGCGCCAGGCCTGGCTGGACAACGAGGTGCTGTACCGCGAAGGCCTGGCGATGCAGGTGGACCGCGGCGACAAGGCCCTGCGCGAGCGGGTGATCTTCAAGGCGCTGAGCGTGGTGGAAGCCGACGTGAAGCCGCCCGTGTTCGACGAGAACACGCTGCGCACCTGGTTCGAGGCCCACCGCCACAAGTACGACGAGCCGGCCCGCTTCGACTTCCAGGAAGCCGTGCTCACCGACATGAGCGAATCGACCGCCCGGGCGTTCGCCGATGCGCTGAATGCCGGCACGCCCGGCCAGGCCGATGCCGGCCTGCGGGTGTTCAAGGGCCGGCCGCATGCCAACCTGGTGGACACCTACGGCGCCGACTTCGCCAAGGCGCTGGAGACCGCGCCCACCGGCGCCTGGCGCGCGCTGCAAAGCCGCGACGGCTGGCGCGTGATGCAGCTGCAGGCCGTGAGCCCGGCCCAGCCGGCCGACTTCCAGGCGCTGCAGGGCGTTGTGCTGCAGGACTGGACCGACCAGGTGATGGCCGAGCGCCGCACCGCCGCCGTGCGGGCGCTGGCGCAGAAGTACAGCGTGAAGATCGAGGCCGACGCACCATGATCCGCTTGCTGAGAGGCCTGCTGCCGGCGCTGCTGTCGGCGCTGGCGATGCTGGCCCTGCTGGGCCCGCTGGCCGCCACGCCGGCCCGCGCGCACGAGATGTCGATGGCCGAGATGGCGCTGCGCGAGACCACGCAGGGCGAGTTCCTGTGGAACTGGACCGCCCGCGAACGCGGCGCCAACGACGACCTGCGGCCGGTATGGCCCGATGGCTGCCGCGCCGAAGCCAACCTGCTGCGCTGCGGCCCCGGCGGCCTGCAGGGCACGCTGGGCATGGAAGGCGTGGGCGAGCGCTATTCGGCGGCCATGGTCAAGGTGACCTGGCTGGACGGCCAGACCCGCGTCTACACCCTGACCACCGGCCAGCCGACGGTGCAGCTGTACGGCGCCGCCAACGACCCGCGCGGCATGGGCGAGATCGCACGCGCCTACCTGCTGCTCGGCGTGGAGCACATCCTGGCCGGCTTCGACCACCTGATCTTCGTCATCAGCCTGCTGTTCCTGGTGGGCTTCAACCGGCGGCTGGTGACCACCATCACCGCCTTCACGCTGGCGCACAGCCTGACGCTGGCCTCCAGCGCGCTGGGCTGGCTGACGCTGCGCTCGCCGCCGGTGGAAGCCACCATCGCGCTGTCCATCCTGCTGGTGGCCGGCGAGGCGCTGCACAACCGGCAGACGCTGTCGCGCCGCTGGCCGGCGCTGGTGGCCTTCCTGTTCGGGCTGGTGCACGGGCTGGGCTTCGCTGGCGCGCTGCAGCAGATCGGCCTGCCCGAGAACCACCTGCTGGTGGCGCTGCTCACCTTCAACGTGGGCGTGGAGCTGGGCCAGCTGCTGGTGGTGGCGCTGGCCTATGTGGGCTGGCGGCTGCTGCGTGGCGTGCAGGCCTTCCAGCGGGCCCGCACGCCGGCGCTGTACGGCATCGGCGGCGTGGCCGCCTACTGGGCCATCGGCCGCGTGGTCAGCATCCTGGCCTGAAGCCGGTGAACCCCGCACCGAGCCGGCCACGGCGCCCGCGGCCGGCCCTGTGGTGGCTGCTGGTGGCGCTGCTGCTGGCGCTGCCGCTGTATGGCGCCTCGGCCGTGGTGCTCAAGCTGCTGGGGCCGGCGCACCGGCACCTGCAGCCCGCGCTGCCGCAGCTCACGGCGCATGGGCATGAGCATGCCCACACGCATGACGGCATCGAGCGCCATCACCACGACATCGGCGACGACAGCATCGTCACGGCCGATGGCCATGCCGTCTCCGCCGATGCGGTGGAGGCGGCCGACGAGGCCGGCGCCGGCAGCGCGACGCTGCCGCTGGCGCTGGGTTTTGCACTGCGCCTGCGGCCACCTGCCGCGCGGCGCCGCGCCTGGCCACGGGCCACGCGCAGTGCCTGGCGCAACGGCTGGCGCTGCCGGCTGGAGCGGCCGCCCGCCAGGCACTGAGCCAGGCGGCCCGGCCCGGCCCTGCGCCGACCGGCCCGCCCGCAGCCCTGCCCGTTGAGCCGCCACCGGCCGCCGCCTGCATCCGCGGGCGGCGCGGCGGCGTATCGCCTGCACATCTTGCAAAGACACCCATGACCTACTTCGATTCACGCCGGCATGCACTGGCGCTGGCGGCCGCCGTGGCCTGTAGCGGCCAGGCCGCCCACGCCCAGTCCGCCGACACCCTGGCCGCCGCGCCGCAGACCATCGAGATCACCGGCCGCCACTACGACAACGCCGTGGGCAGCAGCGATGCCGCCTCGCAGGGCGTGATCCGCGCCGAGCTGCTGAAGAGCCGCCCCGCGCTGCGCCCCGGCGAGGTGCTGGAGTTCGTGCCCGGGGTCATCGTCACCCAGCACTCGGGCGACGGCAAGGCCAACCAGTACTTCCTGCGCGGCTTCAACCTGGACCACGGCACCGACTTCGCCACCACCGTCAACGGCCTGCCGGTGAACATGCCCAGCCATGGCCACGGCCAGGGCTACAGCGACCTCAACTTCCTGCTGCCCGAGCTGGTGGAACGGGTGGAGTACCGCAAGGGCCCGTACTTCGCGCGCAATGGCGACTTCTCCTCCGCCGGCTCGGCCGACATCGCCTACCGCCGCAGCCTGGACGCGCCCTTCGCGCAGGTGACGCTGGGCGAGAACGGCTACCGCCGCGGCGTGCTGGGCGGCTCCACCACCGTGGCGTCCGACCTCACGCTGCTGGCCGCCTTCGAGGGCCTGCACAACGACGGCCCCTGGCGCGTGCCCGAGGACATGAAGAAGAGCAACGGCGTGCTCACGCTGTCGGGCGGCAGCGCGGCGCAGGGCTGGAGCACCAGCCTGATGGGCTACAGCGCCCGCTGGACGGCCACCGACCAGATCCCGGAACGGCTGATCGGCAGCACCGTCGATGGCCGCCGCTTCGGCCGCTTCGATTCGCTGGACGACTCCACCGGCGGCAGCACCGAGCGCTACAGCCTGTCGGGCGAATGGCACCGCGACGGCGCGGCCGGCCGCACGCAGCTCTCGGCCTACGCCATGGCCTACCGGCTGGACCTGAACAGCAACTTCACCTATGCGCTGGAGCGGCCCGACGACGGCGACCAGTTCAAGCAGCGTGACGAGCGCAAGGTGTTCGGCCTGCAGGCCAGCCACAGCCTGCCGCACGACATCGCCGGCCTGGCCGCGCGCACCGAGTTCGGCCTGCAGCTGCGGCACGACCGCATCCGCGTCGGCCTGTTCGACAGCGTGGCCCGCCGCATCACCGCCACCACCCGCGAGGACAAGGTGCGCGAGACGCTGCTGGGCCTGTATGGCCAGACGGCGCTGGAGCTCTCGCCCACGCTGCGCCTGGTGGCCGGCCTGCGGGCCGACCATGTGCGCAACCGCGTGGAGGCGCTGACCCTGCCGGCCAATGGCGGAGAAGCCAGCGACACCCAGGTCTCGCCCAAGCTGTCGCTGATCTGGAACCCGGTGCAGCACACCGAGTTCTTTGCCAATGCCGGGCGCGGCTTCCACAGCAACGACGCGCGCGGCACCACCGCCCGCATCGACCCCAAGAGCGGCGATGCGGTGGACCGCGTGCCGCCGCTGGTGGCCTCCACCGGCTGGGAGCTGGGCGCACGCACCGAGGTGCTGCCGGGGCTGCAGAGCTCGCTGGCGCTGTGGAAGCTGGACTTCGACTCCGAGCTGGTCTACATCGGCGATGCGGGCGCCACCGAGGCCAGCAGCGGCAGCAAGCGCCGCGGCATCGAGTTCAACAACCGCTGGACGCCGGTGCGGTGGTTCCTGCTGGACGCCGACTTCGCCTGGACCCATGCCCGCTTCGACAACGGCGACCGCATCCCCAACGCGGTGGACAAGGTGGCCTCGGTGGCGGCCACGCTGCGCGAGCTGGGCCCGTGGTCGGCCTCGATCCAGTGGCGCTACCTGGGCAGCGGCGCGCTGGTGGAGGCCAACAGCCAGCGCTCGAAGTCGTCGCTGACGACCAACCTGCGCCTGGGCTGGCAGCTGCAGCCGCGCACCGAGCTGACGCTGGACGTGTTCAACCTGTTCGACCGCAAGGTGGACGACATCCAGTACTACTACGAGTCGCAGCTGCCCGGCGAGGCCACCGCCACCGCCGGCCGCCATGTGCACCCGGCGGAGCCGCGCAGCGTGCGGGTGACGCTGAACATGCGGTTCTAGCCGGCCCCGTCAGAAACCCGCCGTCAGGCCCAGCGTGAACAGCCGCGCGCGGCCGCTGGCCGTGTGCAGCGCGTAGGAGGTGCCCAGCGTCAGCGTCGGCGTGGCCACCCAGCGCAGGCCCAGTCCGGCCCAGGGGCGGCGGTGGTCGTCGCCGTACAGCTCGGCGCCCAGGTCGACGCTACCGGCCGCCGCCCATTCCACGGCCAGCGCCCACAGGGTGCTGCGCTGATGGTCTGCCTGGCTGCCGAGATGGCCCAGGTTGGCATGGCCGGTGAGGCCGTCGGCCAGCGCCGCACTGCCGGCCAGGCCGATGGCCAGGCTGTCGCGGCGGTACGCACGATGACCGTCGCGGGACCAGGCCGCGGCACCCACCAGCGTCAGCGAGGCATCGGCGTCGGCATTGCCGAGCAGCCGGGCCTTGAAGCCGAGCAGGCCGCCATCGCTGCGGCCGGCTTGGTCGGTGCCGCGCTCACGGGTGGTCTGCAGCGCCAGCGCGGCCTGCACGCCGTGTCCCGCGCCGCAACTGCCTTGCAGCGAGACGCCCCGCTCGCGGCCGGCGGGCCGCAGGCGTTGGTGCGCGCCATACAGCTCCAGTTCGCAGTCGCCGGCTTCCAGCACGCCGGCGTCTTCGGTGGCCAGCGGCCGGCCGGCCTGCGCCGGCATGGCGGCACAGCAGGCCAGTGCAACGGCGGCGCAGGCGGTGAAGCTGCGCAGGGTCGGGCAAGGCGGCGAGGCGGGGCGCGGGCTGGGCATGGCAGGGTCGACGGGTGGCGCGAAGGTCAACGGTTTACGGCGCCCGTGCCGGCGACTTGAGCCGGCGGGCCAGCGCCTCGATGGCTTCGCACAGCCCCGGCAGCGGATCGGCGGCGGCCAGGCGGGCCGCCACCTCGGCGCGGTGGGCTGCGGCACCCGGCGCCCGCAGCAGGCGCCCGAGCCGCTGCTGCAGGCGCCGCGAAGTTGCATTCGCCGCGGGCAGCGCATCGCCCACGCCCAGGGCCTGCACCCGGCGTGCGTTGTCGAACTGGTCGTGCGCGAACGGCAGCACCAGCTGCGGCACGCCGGACCGCAGCGCTTCGGCGGTGGTGCCGATGCCGCCGTGGTGCACCAGCGCCGCGGCCCAGGGCAGCAGCGCCCTGAACGAGACATAGCCCGGTGCGATCACCGTCGGCGGCAGCGCAGCCGGCAGTTGCTCCGGATGGCCGGTGACGAAGACCGCGCGCCGACCCAGCGCCTGCACGGCCTGAAGCGCCGCGGCGAAGTAGGCCGCCGCATGCCGGTGGCCGGTGCCGGGCGTGAAGACGACGGGCGCCGTGCCTGCCGCGAGGAACTCCTGGAGGTCGGGCGCCAGCGCCCCGCTGCCCGGCCGGTCGTACAGCAGGAAGCCGCCTTCGGCCAGCGGCCGCGGCCAGTCGGGCTGGGTGGGTCCGAACCACGGCGGGAACAGCAGCAGCGACAGGTCGGGCACCGACTGCAGGTGGGCGACGAAATGCGCCACCGCCGGCAGGCCGAGCAGGCTGCGCTCGCGGTTGATGTCCGGCACGGTGGTCGGGTCCAGCAGCCCGGCGTCGATGCGCCGCCAGGCCCATCGGCGCAGGGCCAGCGGCACCCAGCGCGGCACGGCCAGCGGCCCCAGCATCAGCGGATCGTGCACCGTGCGCAGGTTCACCGGGGCCAGCCAGGTGCCGGCGATGGGCAGGCCCGGTCGCAGCGCCCGGCACAGGTCCGCCGCAGGCAGCGCCAGCGGATGGGCGACCAGCACGTCGGGCTGCTCGGCGGCCGGCAGCGCCTGCACATGCTCGTGCAGCAGCCGCAGGCCGGCGCGGGTGTGCCGCCACACCACCTCGAAGCCCTTGCGCGGGTGCCACAGGTCGGGCTCCCGCGTCACCGCCTCGTACTGGGCGCTGCTGCCCATCACCACGAAGCCCAGCCCGGCCTCGGCCACCAGCGGGCCGAAGGGCTCCGGGCACGCCAGCGTCACCCGGTGCCCGCGCGCCTGCAGCGCCTGGCCCAGCGCCAGGAAGGGATGGATATCGCCTGCGGAGCCGACGGTGGCCATGAGCACCCGCAAGGGCCAATTCATGGCGCGGCCAGCCGCAGCTGCCATGGGCCCGGCGGCCGCGCCAGGAAACCCAGCCGAGTGAAGAGCCGCTGCGAGCGCAGGTTGTCCTCGTCGATGTCGGCCAGCAGCAGCCGCAGCTGCAGGCCGTCGCGGGCATGCGCCACCAGCGCCCGCAGCGCTTCGGCCATCAGACCCTGGCCCCAGTGACGGCGCGCCAGCAGGCAACCCACCTCGGCGCTGGCGCAGGCGGTGTCGAAGTGATGCAGGCCGCAGGTGCCGATCACGCGGTCGTCCTCGCGGCCGGCCACGGCCCACTCCAGCGACAGGCCCGCGGCCAGCAGCCGCTGCACGCTGTCGTGCAGGGCGGCAACATCGGTGACGGCGGCAAAGGGGGGATCGCTGGCATGGCGCATCACGCACGGGTCGCCATACACCTCGAACAGGTCGGCATCGTCGGCATCGCGGCGCATCGGGCGCAGCCGCAGGCGCGGGGTGGTGAGCAGGGGCAGCTGGTGCACGGCGTCATGTTAAGAGCCGCGTACCTGTGGGGCTGTTGGCCGGGCGCCCTGGCGGTCGCGCCGATACTGCGCGCGCTTTTCGCCCCGAGACCCTTCCATGATCGACGTCGTCGTCTTCTTCTTCCTGCTCGGCCTGTTCGCCCGCCTGGTGCGCAGCGAGCTGAAGCTGCCCGAGGCGCTGTACGAGACCCTGTCCATCTACCTGCTGCTGGCCATCGGGCTGAAGGGCGGCATCGAACTCTCCAAGCAGCCGCTGGCCACGCTGGCGCCCGAGGTGGCGGCGCTGGCGGCCATGGGCTTCCTCATTCCGCTGGCGCTGTATCCGCTGCTGCGGCTGCTGCGGCTGTCGGGCGTGGATGCGGCGGCGCTGGGTGCCCACTACGGCTCGGTCAGCGTGGTCACCTTCGCGGTGGCGCAGACGGCGCTGGCCCGCGAAGGCCTGCCGCTGGAAGCGCAGGCACCGCTGTGGGTGGCGGTGCTGGAAGCGCCGGGCCTGCTGGCCGGCATCCTGCTGGCGCGCCTGTCGGCCGCGCGCGAGGCCAGCGGCCCGCCGCGCTGGGGCGAGCTGGCGCACGACGTGTTCTTCGGCAAGAGCGTGCTGCTGCTGGTGGGCGGCCTGGTCATCGGCGCGGTGGCGGGCGAAGCAGGCACCGCGCCCATCAAGGCGGTGTTCGTCGATCCGTTCAAGGGCGTGCTGGCGCTGTTCCTGCTGGAACTGGGCCTGGTGGCCGGCGGCCGGCTGGGCGATGTACGGCGCTTCGGCTTCGCGGTGCTGCTGGTGGGCATCGGCGCGCCGCTGCTGCTGAGCGGGGTGGGCGCGGCCACCGGCCTGCTGCTCGGCCTGGGCATCGGCGGCGTGGCCATGCTGGCCACGCTGGCGGCCAGCGCCAGCTACATTGCCGCGCCCACGGCCATGCGCATCGCGGTGCCGCAGGCGAATGCGGCCCTGTCCATCACCGCCGCGCTCGGCATCACCTTCCCGTTCAACATCGTCGTCGGCATCCCGCTCTACATCGAGCTGGCCCGCAGGTTGCAGCCATGAACACACCGCTTCCCACCCATGCCCGTACGCTGCTGGTCATCGTGGCCGAGGCCGCGCTCGAGAAGCCGCTGATCCGCGAGGCCCGCGCCCTGGGCGTGCAGGGCTGGACGGTGGCCGAGGTGCACGGCCGCTTCTTCGAAGGCGAGCGCGAAGGCGCCTGGGAGGCCGACCGCACCATCGAGCTGAAGCTGCTGTGCGACCGCCCCATCGCCGAGGCCCTGGCCCGCCAGGTGCTGGCGCGCTATGCGCCGAACTACAGCGTGGCGATGTACTTCACGCCGGCCGAGGTGCTGCGGCCGGAGCGCTTCTGACCCACGGAGCCTGCGACATGCCGTCCATCATCCTGCGCGAACCCGAATTCATCCGCCAGACCAAGATCAACAGCTGCTGGTTCGCCTGCCTGCAGATGCTGCTGAAGTGGCACACCGGCAGCGGCGACATCACCGACACCACGGTGCGCGGGCTGGCCAGCCACTTCACGCCGCGCTCGTACGACGAGATTCCGCAGGCCTTCCGCAGCACGAACAGGATCCGCGTGCAGACGGACAACAAGTTCGACAGCGTGGACGAGATCGCCGGCCTGCTCAAGCACTACGGCCCGTTCATGGGCGGCGGCAAGGTGGGCAAATTCTTCATCGGCAAGCGCCGTTTCGGCCACGCCATCCTGATCTACGGAGTGACTCCTTCGGGCCACGTGTTGCACCACGACCCCACGCTGGGCGCGCACTGCACCATCAAGGGCGACAACTACCTGCGGCTGCAGGACGGCGAGCGGGTGCTGTACGTCAACAACCCGCGCGTCGAGCTCGACGGCCAGGGCGGCTGAGCCCGGGCTGCCGCCGTCCCCGCCTCACAGGTCAGGCGCGTAGCGGCGCTCCATCTCCTCGCGGGTTTCGGGCGCCACGTTCAGGCCGGTCTGCTCGCTGATCATCTGGCCGGCGGTGGGCAGCAACTCGCGCGGCTGCTGCGCCTCGGGCTTCCACAGCCGGGAGCGCAGCAGCGCCTTGGCGCAATGCAGGTAAGCCGCCTGCACCTGCACGCGGATCACCAGCTTGGGCGCGCGGCGCTCGGTGGTGCAGGCGGCGATGTCGGCCGCGTCCTGCGACAGCACTGCGCGGCCGTTGACGCGCAACGTCTCGTCGAAGCCGGGGATCAGGAACAGCAGGCCGATGCCGCCGGTGGCGACGATGTTCTCCAGCGTGTCGAGCCGGTTGTTGCCCGGCGCATCGGGGATCAGCAGCCCGCCTTCGGTCGTGACCTGCACGAAGCCGGGATCACCGCCGCGCGGCGACACGTCCATCTGGTGCTCGGCGCTGCCCGTGGACACCAGCACGAAGGGCGACAGCGCGATGAAGCGCCGGCAATGCACATCCAGCGCATCGATCTGCTTGAGCACCGCGCGGGGTTGCGGTTGGCTATACAACTCGCGCAGCTCGGCGACGCTGGTGATGAGCATGGTGACGTCCTTGGATGCGGGTCAGTCCGCGACCTGGCGACTGTACGCAAGGTACACCTCATCCATCACCCAGCCCAGCGAGGCATACAGGGCCTGCGCCCGGTGGTTGCTCGGCACCCCCGCGCCGGGCGCCTGGCGCGACGAACAGGTCGCTGAGGATCTGGATGGGCTGCGCCGCGATGGAGCAGAAGCTGGGGTACAGCTGGCAAAAGCCGATCAGCGGGCCGCGGCCGGCCGCTTGCTCGGCCACCAGCAGCACCGCATCGCCGCGCTGCAGGCGCTGCTGCATGAAGCGCGTGGCCTCGCCCAGGTTGGGCGCCTGTTCGTAGAACTGCCGATAGCCGTCGAACAGCGCAGCCAGCGCCGGCAGGTCGGCCATCGCAGCCGCGCGGACCACGGGCTCAGCCACCGTACACCGCCCGCCACTGCGCACGCAGGTGCCGCACCAGCAATGCCGCAGTGGCCGCCAGCAGCAGCGCAGCCGCTGCCACCTCCGACAGGATGGTGATGTTGGCCACCAGCGTGTGCAGCGCCATGGGCGCCAGCGCGTAGTGGCCCAGGCCATCGAAACCCAGGGCCGCATAGGCCCCGATCACCAGCAGGCCGAGCGACTTGCGGCCTGCACGCACCAGCGCCAGGCCCAGCACGCCCACCGCGGTGAGGGCCAGCCAGAAGCCGTACACCTGGGCCGACGTCAGCCACGCGGGCAGGTTCGGGTAGCTGCAGATGAACTCCGCGTTGTGTGTGAAGTGGCCCAGGCTGGCGAGCAGGTAGGCGGCCGCCAGGGCCAGGTAGGAGGCGGGCAAGGGCAGGCTTAGGTTCAGGCGCGGCATGCGGCGCAGTCTAGGAGCCGGAAGCGCCGGCACGGTGCTGCCAATCCTGGCCGTTGCGTTCCCGGCACAAACCCTTGGCAGCGCTTCGCCCGGTTTCCAGAATGGCCCGCACCCACGACAAGGAGGAGACCCCATGCACCCGCCCCGCCCCCCACCGCAGCCTGCTGCTGCTGCACATCACGCTGGCCTTCTGCGCCGGCACCGCCTCCCTTGCGCAGGCCGCTTCGCTGGCGCCGGTCGCCGCGGAGAACGGCATGGTGGTCACCGCGCAGCACCTGGCCACGCGCATCGGCGTCGACGTGCTGAAGGACGGCGGCAACGCCGTGGACGCGGCCGTGGCGGTGGGTTATGCGCTGGCCGTGGTGTACCCGGCGGCCGGCAACCTGGGCGGCGGCGGCTTCATGACGGTGCAGCTGGCGGACGGCCGCAAGACCTTCCTCGACTTCCGCGAGAAGGCACCGCTGGCGGCCACGGCCAACATGTTCCTGGACAAGGACGGCAACGTCATCAAGGGCCTGAGCACACAAAGCCACCTGGCCGTCGGCGTGCCGGGCACCGTCTCGGGCCTGGAGTACGCGCGCGCCAAGTACGGCACGATGCAGCGGGCGGCGCTGCTGGCGCCGGCGATACGGCTGGCACAGGAAGGTTTCGTGCTGCAGCCCGGAGATGCGAACCTGCTGCAGGAGTACGCGCCCGAATTTCGCAAGGACCCGGCCACCGCCGCCATCTTCCTGAACCAGGGCGAGCCCTTCCAGGCAGGCCAGAAGCTGGTGCAGGCCGACCTGGCACGCACGTTGAAGGCGGTGGCCGACCGTGGCGAGGCCGGCTTCTACCAGGGCCCGGTGGGCGCGGCGCTGGTGGCCAGCAGCCGGGCCGGCGGCGGCATCATCACCCAGGCCGATCTGGACCAGTACAAGACCCGCGAGATGAAGCCCATCGAGTGCAGCTACCGCGGCTACGGCATCGTCTCCGCCCCGCCGCCCAGCTCCGGCGGCGTGGTGATCTGCGAGGTGCTGAACATCCTGGAGGGCTACCCGATGCGCGAGCTGGGCTTCCGCTCGGCGCAGGCGGTGCACTGGCAGATCGAGGCGATGCGCCATGCCTACGCCGACCGCAACAGCTACCTGGGCGACCCCGACTTTGTGAAGAACCCGCTGGACCGGTTGCTGGACAAGGCCTATGCCGGCCGCATCCGCGATGCGATCCAGCCCAGCAGGGCCGGCGTGTCGAAGGAGATCAAGCCGGGCGTGCCGCCCCATGGAGGCAGCAACACCACGCACTACAGCATCGTGGACCAGTGGGGCAATGCGGTGTCCGTCACCTACACGTTGAACGACTGGTTCGGCACGCGGCTGACCGCCGCCGGCACCGGCGTGCTGCTGAACAACGAGATGGACGACTTCACCTCCAAGGTGGGCGTGCCCAACCTGTACGGCCTGGTGCAGGGCGAGGCGAATGCCATCGCCCCGGGCAAGCGCCCGCTCAGCTCGATGAGCCCGACCATCGTCACCCAGGACGGCAAGCCGGTGATGGTGGTGGGCACGCCGGGCGGCAGCCGCATCATCACTGCGGTGCTGCACACCATCGTCAACGTGATCGACTACGGCATGAACATCCAGGAGGCGGTGGACGCACCGCGCTTCCACCAGCAATGGTTGCCTGAGTCAACCAATGTGGAAGCCTTCGCACTGAGCCCGGACACCCGCAGGATCCTGGAAGGCTGGGGCCACCAGTTCAGCGGCCCGCAGCCGGCCAACCACGTGGCCGCCATCCTGGTGGGCGCGCCGTCGCTCGGCGGCAAGCCGGTGGGCAAGCACCGGCTGTACGGCGCCATCGACCCGCGGCGGGCGACGGGGTCGGTGGGCGGGCACTGAGGCCGGCGGGACGGTTCAACGACTGCGGCAGCGGTGGCGCTGCAGCCCGCCCAGCAAGGCCAGGCCGGCGAGCAGCAGGCCCACCGAGGCCGGCTCCGGCACCGGCGATACGTCGATGGAGATGCCGCCGGCGTTGTCGGGCACGTAGTAGTCGCGCAAGGTGAACAGCACGGTGGTGGGCGCTGCCAGGCTGAAGTCGAGCTGGAAGTCGATCACCTGCGGCAGTGCCGCCACCTGGGCGGCGGAGCTTCCGCCGCCGGCCTCGGCATAGAACAGCACCTGGCGCGTGGCCTCGTCGGCCGCCACGAAGGCCCAGGCCCAGCTGGAGGTGCCCACGTTGTAGCTCCAGGCACCGAACAACGCGCCGGGCTGGCCCGCCGCGTTGGTGATGCGCCAGTCGCCCGCGCCCAGCGACAGGGTGACCGGGCTGCCGATCAGGTTGATGTGCTGGCCCGGCAGCGGCGCGGGATCGCTGCCACCGCCGTCATAGCTGAAGCCATGGCTGGCGTCGATGTTGACGACCACGGCCCGGGCCGCCGGCGCCAGCAGCAGCGCCGCGGCCAGCGCCAGCCCGGCGTGGCGAAAAGAGGCAGGGACATGCATCGGGGACCTCCGGTCGATACGCGGCCATTGAGCGCCCGGCGGTGCGGGCGGCCAATCCCCAGTTCTTGGTCTGCGGGTAAATCAGTCCGCGGCGGGCTCGAACCGGCGAAGGTCGGCGGGCTTGGCGGCTGCGGCCGGGCGCAGGTAGTACAGGTCGTGCGCGTCTTCCTGCACCAACCCGAAGCCATGGCGGCGATAGAAGCGGTTGGCATCGCTGCCGCGCAGTGCCACCACGCGCAACGCAGCGCCCGCGGCGTCCACCTCGGCCAGCACCAGCCGCATCACGGCGGCTCCGATGCCCTGGCCCTGACAGCCTGGGCGCAGGTAGAGGTGGTCGAGCAGCCAGGCGTCGGCTTGCGGCCGCAGCACCAGCACGCCCACCTGCTGGCCATCGGCCACGATCCAGCGGGTGTACTGCGGATCGAAGCTGGCGAGCAGGCGCTGCCTGGCCCGCTGGGGGTCGAAGCGGCCGACGCGCTCCAGGCTGGGCTGCATGGCCCGCACCCGCAGGTCGGCCAGGGCTTGCGCGTCCACGGTCTCCGCGGGCCGGAGCGACACGGCGGGCAAGGCCCCGGCTGGCGGCGCACCCGCCCCGCCAGCCGGTTCCGGCGCGTCACGCGGCACCAGCGCCAGGTAGTCCTCCATCAGCCCGCCGTCCACCGGCCGGGCCAGCACATGCACCCGGTGCAGGCGGCCCGCGATCTCCACGCCCTGCCGGTCGCGCAGCGGCATGAGGCCCTGGCGGCGCCAGAAGCGCAGCCCCCGCGGGTTGTTCTCGACCACTCCCAGGCGAATCCATTGCGCGCCCTGCCGCTGCATCCAGGCGGCCAGGCCCTGCCAGATGAGCTGCGCATCGCCATGGCCGTGGCGGGCGGTGGCCACGATGAACAGGCCCACATGCCAGACCCCGGGCGCCAGCAGGTCGGCCACCAGCTCCGCCATGGCCGCCAGTTCGCCCGCGCCATCGAAGCGCTTGCAGCAACCCGAGGTCCTTGCGCGCCAGTTCGCGGGCGCTGAAGGGCGGGGTCGCGAAGAGGCTCACTCGAACACGGGGCGGAAGAACGTGCGCTCGTAGCTGAGGAAGCAGCGTGTCTCCTTGGCATAGCGGAAGGCCGCCTGGCATTCCGGGTCGGCGAAGGACTGCTGGCGGTACTGCTCATAAGCCGCCAAGGACTCGAAGCTGAACGAGGCCAGGGCCACGTTGCTGGCACCTTCGGAAGGCAGCAGGTAGCCGTGGTGCACGCCGCCGAACTTGCGCACCAGCGGGATCCACAGCTTGCCGTAGTGCTCGAACTCGTCGAGCTTGTCGGTATCGATGATGTAGCGCAGGTGGCAGGTGATCATGGGGGCTCCAAGGGAGGGCCGCATGCTAGCGCTCACCGGGTGACATCACGACATGAGCGGCGATGCCTCGGCGGCGGTCACCTTGGCTTCCTCGATGGCCTTGAGGCTGCGGCCGTCCGGCGCGATCCAGCTCTGCGGGCCGCTCCGACTGGTGCCGGCCACCAGCACCGCCGCAAAGCTGGAGGAACTGAGCAGAAGGTCTTCGGTCAGCAGCAGTTGATCGCCCTGAGCAACCAGCCGGCCGTCGGCGATGAGCTGCTGCTTCAGCCCGGCAACCCGTGCATGCATGCTCTCGGAGCTGGCCAGTGCCACCTGGGAGCCCTTCTTCAAGACGAAACCCTCATCGGTCATCACGCCATACGCCGTGACGTCCTTGACGCGGAATGTGAAGTCCAGCCGTTGCTGCGACGGAGCGGCCAGCGTTGCGCCGACGGAGATCGGCAGGGATGGCAGTGGCCGCGTCAGCAGAGGCTCCAGAATGGGATAGCCCAAGGTGCCGAGCACCATCCGGATGTTGGCCACGAATTCGGCCATCGCGTCGCGATCCGCGCGCGGGAGGCTCGATTCGGTCGGTTGATTGCCGTTGGTCAGCTCATACCGGTCCGACTGCTGGGCCAGGCGCAGCAGCGACGACTCCAGGAACTTGACGTGGGCCTTGGTAAGGTTCTCGTCCTTGCTGGTGAAGATCACTACCTCGTTCCAGAAGTCCTTGAGCCGGTCGTGCGACGTCAGGCGCTGCACCACATTCTCAGACTCACCAATGTAAGCCTCGGGCTTGGAATCCCCCAGCCGCGCCTCCAGCAGCAGATAGACGCCGGGCTTTGCGGCCTCCGGCCACGCTGCCAATTCGTCGAGCCGGTTGCGCGGGCAAGCAACCGCCTGCCCTGTCCAGTTCACCAGCTCCGCATAGCGGATGCCAGTGACCGTGGCGTCAGCGAGATAGACGCGGATGGACTTGCCAATAGCCATTGAGCGGTTCCGATGCGAAGGCGACACGCCGATGCATCGACTTTAGGCCAGCCGGCCCGCCCTAGCCCAACGACCCCACCACATTCACCTCCCGCTGCTCCGGAATCTCGTTGTACGAGAGCACGTGCAGCCCCGGCGCGAAGAGGCGGGCGTAGCGCGCCAGTAGCGGGCGCACTTGGGGCATCACCAGCAGCATCGGCGTGGCGGCCTGTTGCTTCATCTGGTCGCGGGCGATCGGCATGTGGGTTTGCAGCTGGCCTAGCAGCTTGGGGTCCACCGGATAGTTGTCCAGCGCCACCTTGGCGCCGCCGGCGCGGGCCTGGTTGAGCGCGCCCAGCAGCAGGTTCTCCAGCTCGCCACTCAGGTTGAACGCATTCATCGGCGCGCTGGGGCCGACCAGGCCGGTGACGATCTGCCGGCGCAGCGTGCAGCGCACCTCGGCGGCCAGCAGGATGGGATCCTTCGTCGTCTCCGCGTTCTCCAGCAGCGTGGTGGCGATGGGCACGATGTCCTTCAGGCTCACGCCCTCGGCCAGCAGCACCCGGAACACCTTCAGCAGCTGGCTGTGGTTGAGCGCCTTCTCCAGCGCCGCGGCCAGCTTGGGCGCCTGGGCGGCCAGCCGCTCCATCAGCGCGGGCACGTCCTCGTGGCGGATGATCTCGGGCAGGTGGTCGCGCACCAGCTTGGCCACATGGGTGGCCACCACGCTGGCCGGGTCCACCACCTGGTAGCCCATGCCCAGCGCATGCGCCTTGTCGTCGGGCACGATCCAGGTCACCGGCAGGCCGTAGGCCGGGTCGATGCCGGGCGCGCCGTTCACCTCGCCGAACACCTGCGGCCCCGGGATGGCCATCAGCCGGTCGGCATGCACCTCGGCCTGCGCGATGGGCGTGCCGCTGAGCAGCACGCTGTACTGCGAAGGCTTGAGCGACAGGTCGTCGCGCAGCCCCAGCGGCGGCAGCAGCAGGCCCAGGCTTTCGCTCAGCGTCTGGCGCACGCCCTTCAGCCGCTTGGCCAGCGGCGCGCCCTGGCCCTGGTCGATCAGGCCCACGAGCTTGTAGCCCACCGCGATGGCCAGCGGCTCCACGAAGGGCAGCGCCTGCCAGTCGATCTCGGCATGGCGCTCGGCCACCAGCGCCTGCTGGATGGCGGTGGTGTCGGCCGGCTTGGGCTTGTCGATGAGCTTCGACAGCCGCCAGGCCGCATAACCCAGCGCCGCCGCGAACGACAGGAACGGCAGCCACGGCATGCCCGGGATGATGGCCAGCAGCACCATCACGCCGGCCGCGCTCGACAGCACCGCCGGCGAGGCCAGCAGCTGCGAGGCCACCTGCTGCTCCATGTCGCCGCTGTCGCTGATGCGGGTGACGATGATGGCCGCGGCGGCCGACAGCAGCAGCGCCGGGATCTGCGACACCAGGCCGTCGCCGATGGTCAGCAGCGCGTACTGCTTGAAGGCATCGCCGAACGACAGGTCGTACATCAACGCGCCGATGGCCACGCCACCGATCATGTTGATGATCAGGATCAGGATGCTGGCGATGGCGTCGCCGCGCACGAACTTGCTGGCGCCGTCCATCGCGCCATAGAAGTCGGCTTCCATCGCCACCTCGCGGCGGCGTTCCTGGGCCTTCTCCTGGTTGATGACGCCGGCGTTCAGGTCGGCGTCGATGG
Source organism: Aquincola sp. J276 (assembly GCF_024700035.1). NCBI lineage: Bacteria > Pseudomonadati > Pseudomonadota > Betaproteobacteria > Burkholderiales > Sphaerotilaceae > Aquincola > Aquincola sp. J276. Next base: position 2,492,273 of record NZ_JAJONC010000002.1, on the reverse strand, counting down.
CCATCTGCTTGCCGGGCAGCGCATCCAGCGTGAAGCGGGCCGAGACCTCGGAGATGCGTTCCGCGCCCTTCGTGACGACCACGAAGTTCACGATCATCAGGATGATGAACACCACCAGGCCGACGACGAAGTTGCCGCCGATCACCACGTTGCCGAAGGACTCGATCACCTGGCCGGCGGCATGCGTGCCCTCGTGGCCGTGCAGCAGCACCACCCGGGTGGACGCCACGTTGAGCGCCAGCCGCATCAGCGTGGTGGTGAGGATGATCGTGGGGAAGACGCTGAAGTCCAGCGGCCGCTTGGCCGCCACGCTCACCAGGATGACGATGAGCGCCAGCACGATGTTGAACGTGAACAGCACGTCCAGCACGATGGGCGACAGCGGCAGGATGATCATGGCCAGCAAGGCCATGAGGAACAGCGGCGTGGCGATCTTGTGGCGGCGCATCTCGGCCACCATGCGGTTCAGGTAGTTCATGTCTTCACCTCGCTCAGCTTGGCGGGTATCTCGAGGTCTTCGGGCAGCACCGGCGCGGCCTGGCGCGCACCGGCCTGGAAGGCGCGGATCTGCATCACGTAGCGCAGCACCAGGGCCACGGCCTTGTACAGCGGCGCCGGAATCTGCTGGTTCACCTGGCTGGTGTTGTAGATGGCGCGCGCCAGCGGCGGCAGCGGCACCACTTCCACGCCGTGTTCACGCGCCACCTCGCGCATGTACAGGGCCATTTCGTCCACGCCCTTGGCCACCAGGAAGGGGGCCTCGGCGCGGTTCTCGTCGTACTTCAGCGCCACCGCATAGTGCTCGGGGTTGACGATCACCACGTCGGCGGTGGGCACCGTCTCGCGCACGCTGCGGCGGGCCAGCTGCTGGCGGATCTGGCGGATGCGCTGGCGCACCTCGGGCCGGCCTTCGGCCGACTTGTGCTCTTCCTTCAGTTCCTGCTTGCTCATGCGCTGCTGCTGGGTGAAGAAGAAGGCCTGCACCGGCACGTCGATCAGCGCGAACAGCACGAACACCACCACCATCGCCATCACGCCGTCCAGCATCAGGCCGGCGCCGTGGATCAGCGCCTGGTCGAAGGTCTGCGACTGCAGCCGCAGGTAGTCGGCGGTGGACGAGGTGCTGACATGCCACAGCACCGCGATGACCACGCCACACTTGAGCAGCGAGACCGCGAAGTCCGACCAATGCTTGGCACTGAATAAACGCTTGGCAAAGGCCAGCGGACTCAGCCGGCTGCCCTTGGGCATCAGGTTCTTGGGCGTGGCCACCCAGCCGCCGGGAAACAGCGAGGCCAGCACCACCAGCAGCGGCACCGCGGCCAGCGGCAGCACCATGCGGCCGAACAGCATCGACACCTCGATGAAGAGGTTGGACCAGGCGTTGTCCAGGCTGCCGTGGCCGTCCAGCGGCAGGTACACCATGGCGAACAGGTCGCGGAAGTCCTGCAGGTAGCCCGGCACCAGCAGCAGGAACACCTTCAGGCTCACCAGGATGCCCACCGCGGTGGCCCAGTCGCGCGAGCGCGGCACCTGGCCTTCCTGCCGGGCCTTGCGCAGCTTCTGCGGTGAGGGCTTCTCGGTCTTGTCGCCGCTGCTGTTGTCGGACATGCGCGTGGCCCTTCAGCTGCCGGCGCGCAGGCCGCGGTGGATCAGGTCCAGCACCTGCTGCGTCATGCGGATGTAGTGCTCGGGCACGAAGCGCACCACCTGGGTGAGCATGAACAGGCCGAACACGGTGACGATGGCAAAGCCGAGCGAGAACAGGTTGAGCGCCGGCGCCACGCGGTTGAGCAGGCCGGCACCGAACTGCACCACGATGGTGGAGAACACCACCGGCAGCGCCAGCAGCAGTGCCGCCGAGAACACCCAGGCCACTGCCAGCGGCAGCGTGCGCAGCTGCAGCGTGGCCAGGCCCTCGCCCACCGGCCAGGCCTGGAAGCTGGCGCCCAGCACGCCGGTGATGACCAGGTGGCCGTCGATGGCGAAGAACACCAGGATGCACATCATGTACAGCAGGCTGGACACCACGTCGGACGACTGCCCGTTCATCGGGTCGTTCATCACCGCCATGGCCAGGCCCATCTGCGACGAGACCAGGAAGCCCAGCACCATGATGGCGCTCATCGTCAGGTGGAAGGCCAGGCCCAGCACGAAGCCGATGACCGCCTGCTCCACCGTCGCCACCACGCCGTGCAGCGAGAAGGGATCGATGGCGACGGCCGGCTGGGACATCGGCATCAGCACCACCGCCAGCACCAGCGACAGCAGCACGCGCACGGTGATGGGCACCATGTTCTCGCCCAGCACCGGCGCGGCGCTCAGCATCGCCATCGTGCGGCAGAACGGCCACCAGAAGGCGCCGAGCAGGCCCAGCAGCTGGTTGAACACGGGTTCCATGCGCTGCGCGGAGCGTCAGCCGACCAGGGTGGCCGCACGCTCGAAGATGGACACGCAGTAGTCCATCAGCCGGCCCACCATCCAGCGGCCGAGGAAGCCCACGGCCAGCATGGTGACCAGCAGCCGCGGCAGGAAGCTCAGCGTCTGTTCGTTGATCTGCGTGGCGGCCTGGAACATGGCCACCACCAGGCCCACCACCAGGCCGGGCAGCACCAGCAGCGTGACCAGCACGGTGACCAGCTGCAGCGATTCGCTCACCAGGTCGACGGCGATCTCGGGGGTGATCATTCGGCAGCCTCAGTAAGCCTGGATGGAGGTGACCAGCGTGTTGACGGTCAGCGTCCAGCCGTCCACCAGCACGAACAGCAGCAGCTTCATCGGCAGCGAGATGACCAGCGGCGACAGCATCATCATGCCCATGGCCATCAGCACCGACGACACCACCATGTCGATCACCAGGAAGGGGATGAACAGCATGCAGCCGATCTGGAAGGCGGTCTTCAGCTCGCTGAGCACGAAGGCCGCCAGCTTGACGGTGAAGGCATGGTCCTCGGGGCGGGTGATGTTCTTCTCGCCGGCCAGGCGCGAGACCTGGGCCAGCGCGGTCTTGCTGGTCTGCGCCAGCATGAAGCGCGAGACCGGCGCATCGGCTGCCAGCAGCGCCTGCTGCAGCGTGAGCTTGTCCTGGTCGTAGGGCACGAAGGCGTCGGTCCACACCTGCTCGCCCACCGGGCGCATCACCAGCATGGTGAGGATGAGCGCGATGCCGGTGATGATGCGGTTGGGCAGGCCCTGCTGCAGGCCCAGGGCCTGGCGCAGCAGCGACAGCACGATCACGAAGCGGGTGAAGCTCGTCATCATCAGCACCAGCGAGGGCAGCAGCCCCAGCAGCGTCATGATGATGAGCACCTGCGTCTTCACCGTGAACTCGGTGGCGACGCCGCCGGTGCTGGTGCCGAACAGCGGGATACCCTCGGCCGCCGATGCGGGGCCGGCCACCCAGGCAAGCGACAGCAAGGCTGCGCCCGCGGCGGCTGATCGAACCGCGCGTTGCATGTTCATCGCGGGGATCAGGTTTCCAGCGAATCGAGGTCGAGGCCGGCCAGCTCGACCACCTTGAGGCCGTACTTCTCGCCGGCCACCACCACCTCGGCGCGGCCCACCGGCGTGCCATTGACCTTGATGACCAGCGGCTCGCCGGCCAGGGTGTCCAGCGGCACCACGCTGTCGGTCTGGATGTCCATCAGCTCCTGCAGCGAGACGCGGGCCGAACCCACCTCCAGCGTGAGCGTGACGGGGATCTTGCGCATCATCTGCGGGATGTTGCGGCGCGGCCGGGCGGGGCTGGCGGGGGTGTTCAGGTCGGCCTCGTCCAGGCCTTCGGGCACGCCGGCCAGCAGGTCGTCGAGGGCGCTCTTGTCAGTCATGTCCATGGGGTCAGTCCACATCGGCAAAAGAGGTCAGGCACAGCTTGCCCTGGTGCTCGGCGACGGTCGCGGTGAAGAGCCGGGAGTCGTCGATGAGCACGTCGGTGGTGCCCAGGCTGATCGGTATCACGTCGCCCACATGCAGGTCGGCCAGCTGGCCCAGCGGAATGTCCTTCTGCAGCAGCCGGGCCACCAGCGTGAGCGTCAGGCGGGTGGGCAGCGGCGCGGCCTGCTCCAGCTGCTCGCCGGCCTTGGCGCGCAGCGGCGTCAGCTGGTGCCACAGGCGGTTCATCCAGCCATCGCCGATGGCCAGGCTGATGCGGCCCTGGCTGCCGTGGCTGTGCTCCACCACCTGGGCTTCCAGCAGCCAGCAGCCGCGCGCGGGCGGCAGGCGGCCGATGGGCTTGAAGGGCAGCGGGCGCTGCGGCAGCGGCGCGCCAGGGCCGGCCTCGATGCGGCCGGCCAGCAGCTCGACGAACTGCTGGCCCAGCAGTGCGGCCAGGCGTTCCTCGGTGGCCGTCTCGCGCGGGGCCTCGGCGCCGGACTGCTCCGCCGGCGGCGTGCGCAGGCCATAGCGGTAGGCCAGCACGCTCATCAGCACGCCGCGGTCGATGGCGCAGGCGATTTCGCCGGCGTCTGCACCGAAGCTGAGCCAGCCGGCCTCGTGCGCCCGGGTGTCCAGCCGGCGCATTGCCACCTGGGACACCTCGAAGCGGGCGCGGTAGCGCACGTTCAGGCGCAGCCGCAGCAGTTCGGCCAGGTCCTCGCGCAGCTGCTTGCTGAACTGCGCCAGCAGGTGCACCGGGCGGCCGAGCGTGCCGGCGTCGAGCACCATGGGCGGCTCGGCGGGGCGGGTGGGAAGGGATGCGGTCATGGGCGCTGGCAGGGGCGGGTTGTCCGTTTCATTCTAGGAATCGGGCCCCGCCGCAAACGCCGGATATGCCGGGGAAAAGCAGCCGACACCGCTGCAATGCAGGCTGCCATCCAAATTCCGCCGGCTTGGTTTTCCAATATGCGCGCGCGCCACGCACATTGATGACGGCAATATGTCAGCGGCCGTGCGCCAGGCGGCCGCCGATGCAGTGCATTCATGCACACGTTGCAGCGCAACATGGCTGGCAGCGGTTGCGCGCCGGCGGGGGCGGCCCCTAGCATCGGCCGCAACTCAGGGCACACCCGTACGAAAGTCGGGGTCGCAAAGCTTCCGGTCTACCACCTGGCGCATCGCGCCGGGCCATGACAGCGGGGCCGCCAGACGGGACCTGCCACGCCATCGGCGCGTGGTGCCTTCCGAGTGCCGCATGCGCGGCGCCGCGAGGCGACCCGGCTGTCCGGAACGTGCGCCGCACGGGCCGGAGACCTGCTTTCGTGCGTGGCTTGCGCTGGGTGCCCGCCCACTCCCACCACGCCGCCATGCCCGCCTGCCCACCGCCTGCCTGCGCCGCCCGCCCCGGTCGCCGCATGCCCGACCTAAGCGCGCAAAAGCCGGGTGGTTCGGTGCCTTCTCGGGTTTGCCCCAATCGGGGGGCCTGCGTAACATTTGGGCTCGACAACGCTTCAAATTCCCTTGCGCACTTCCGCCCGAAAATCCCCTCTGCCCATTGCCATGAAACCGACTGCGAGTATCGAAATACCCCGTTGGATATCGGCGGCGGGCCGGCAGGCGAATATCGGCCACACCGGCGCGGCGGTGGCATCCGCCTCAAGTCGGCCGGGCGGCTGTCGATAGCGCAAAGGAAGTCACACCCTATCCCCGAAGTACAGCACGCCGCTTGCGGCGAGTTGCGCTGCTGCATGGCCTGACGCCAAGGAACCCTCCCCGATGTCTTCTGCACTGCTCTCGATCCAGGCGGACCTGGCCCGCATCGCCGGCGACGTCGAGCGGCTGGCGCCGGCCGCCCCCGTCCAGCCCGCCGCGCCGGTGGACGACGGATTCGATGCCGCGTCCGCATCACAAGGCGACGGTTTCGTGGCCGGCTTTAAGCAGGTGCTGCAGGCCGTGGACGAACGCGACAAGGCCGCCTCGGCCCAGGTGGCCGACGTGGACGCCGGCCGCAGCGACGACCTGGTGGGCGCCATGCTGGCCAGCCAGCAGGCGAGCCTGTCGTTCTCGATGCTCATGCAGGTGCGCAACAAGGTGGTCGGCGCCTTCGACGAGCTGATCAAGCTGCAGCTGTAGCCGCCGATGGCCCCCGCCGCCGCTGACCGCACCCTCACCGCCCGCACCCCGTGATCACAACGCTCAAGCCCGTCTTCGCCCGCCTCAGCTCCGGCGGCGCCCTGCCGCCCGGCCTCGTCAAGAGCCTAGGCCCGATCATCACGCTGGCCGTCGGCGTCACGCTGGCGGTGCTGATGTTCCTGTGGCGCGACCAGGCCGGCTACAAGGCCGTGTTCGGTGCCCGCGAGAAGATCGCCGCCGCCGACATGATGGCCGTCCTGGACGCCGAGGGCGTGGCGTACCGCATCCATCCCGACAGCGGCCAGGTGCTGGTGCCCGAGGCCCAGCTGGGCAAGGTGCGCATGCTGCTGGCCTCCAAGGGCGTGACGGCCAAGCTGCCCACCGGCCTGGAACTGATGGACAAGAACGACCCGCTGGGCGTGAGCCAGTTCGTGCAGGACGTTCGCTTCCGCCGCGGCCTGGAAGGCGAGCTGGCGCAAAGCATCATGACCTTCGACGCGGTGGACTCGGCGCGGGTGCACCTGTCGATCGCCAAGTCGTCGTCCTTCGTGGTGAGCGACGGCGAGAAGAGCTCGGCCTCGGTGGTGGTGGCGCTCAAGCCCGGCCGCACCCTGAGCCATGAGCAGATCGCCGCGGCCATCAACCTGGTGGCCGGCAGCGTGGCGAGCCTGGAGCCGGCACGCGTGAGCCTGGTGGACCAGGCCGGCAACCTGCTGTCGGCCCGCGTGGACCTGGCCGATGCCGTGGACGGCACCGCGCAGATGAACGATGCGGCCAAGCGCTTCAGCGACGACGCCCGCCGCAACGTGCGCGACCTGCTGGCGCCGGTGCTGGGCGAGGACAACTACAAGACCAGCGTCACCGCGCAGGTCGACAACGACCGCATCCAGGAAACGCACGAGACCTACGGCGCCACGCCCAAGGTGACCAACGAGGCCATGCGCCAGGAGATGGACCGCGACGGCGTGGCCCTGGGCGTGCCGGGCTCCCTGAGCAACCGGCCGGTGGCGGTGGCGGCCTCGCAGCCGGCCGATGCCGGCACGGCGAGCAAGAACGCCACCACCCGCCAGTACGCCTACGACCGCAACATCACCCAGATCAAGCGCAGCCGCGGCCGCCTGGCCAAGCTGAACGTGGCGGTGGTGCTGAACACCGCGGCCGCGCCCAGCGGCAAGGGCAGCTGGACGCCCGAGGAGATCGCCGGCGTGGAGAAGATGCTGCGCAGCGGCCTGGGCATCAACGCCGAGCGCGGCGACACGCTGGTGGTCTCGGCCCTGCCCTTCCCCGCACGGCCGGCGCCCGAGCCCTGGTGGCAGCAGCGCGACAACATCGTCGACATCACCGGCTACGTGGGCTATGCCGTGGCCGCCCTGCTGGGCTTCCTGCTGATCGTGCGTCCGCTGATGAAGCTGATGGCGCACCGCTTCGGCCCCGCCGCCATCACGCCGGTGACGCAGATCCCGCCGGCGCCGCAGGCCCTGCCGGCCACCACCGACCGGCCTTCGGCGCTGGGTTCATCCGGCGCCGCCGGCCTGGCCGCGCTGCCCAAGCCGGGTGGTGCGGAGGCCGCGCTGCCGGGTGCCGCGCAGGTTGCCGCCACTGCCGCCGCCATGGCCGCGGCCGCGGGCGGCGCACCGGGCGAGATGTCCGTGCGGCCGCTGCTGGAGAACTACGACCTGCCGCCACCCGGCTCGCCGGTGGACGTGCTGGTCGATCACCTGAAGGTCCTGGCCGGCAAGGAGCCGGAACGGGTCGCCGAAGTCGTCAAACAGTGGGTGCAGAAGAATGAGCGAGCAGAACAACCCGCTTGAAGGCGGCAGCCTGAGCCCGGTCGAGCAGGCCGCCATCGTCCTGCTGAGCATGGGTGAGGAGCCGGCCGCGGCCGTGCTGCGCTGCCTGTCGCGCGAGGAGCTGCTGGAAGTCACGCAGGTGATGTCGCGCATGAGCGGCATCAAGGTGGAATCGGTCAAGCATTCCATCCAGCACTTCTTCGAGGACTACCGCGAGCAAAGCGGCGTGCATGGCGCCTCGCGCAGCTACCTGCAGCGCTCGCTGGACCTGGCGCTGGGCCGCGAGATCGCCAGCAGCGTGCTCAACAGCATCTATGGCGATGCCATCCGCCCGAAGATGGCGCGGCTGCAATGGGCCTCGCCCAAGTGGCTGGCCGACCAGATCGCCAACGAGCATGTGCGCATGCAGGCGGTGTTCCTCGCCTTCCTGCCGAGCACCATGGCCGGCGGCGTGATCGATGCGCTGCCCGCCGAAGGCCGTGACCTGGTGCTGCTGAACGTGGCCCGGCTGAAGGAAATCGACCGCGAGCTGCTGACCGAGCTCGACCTGCTGGTGGACCGCTGCCTGGACACGCTGAGCACCCAGAGCACCAGCGTGGAAGGCATCCGCCAGGCCGCCGAGATCCTCAACCGCCTGCCCGGCAACCGCCAGCAGATGGTGGAGCTGCTGCGCGCCCACGACCCCGAGGTGATGCAGGAGCTGGAGATCAGCATGTACGACTTCGGCGTGCTGGGCCGCCAGAGCGAGCCCAACCTGCTGAAGATCATCGAGGCGGTGCCGCTGGAGCAGTGGGCCATCGCGCTCAAGGGCGCCGAGCAAGCTGTGCGCGACGCCATCCTGCAGACCATGCCCAAGCGCCAGGCGCAGGCCTTCGAGGACACGATGCGCCGCAGCGGCCCGGTGCCGCTGTCCCGCGTCGAGCAGACCCGCCAGGAGATCATGGCCCAGGTCAAGGCGCTGGTGGACGACGGCGAGATCGAGATCCAGCTGTTCGCCGAGGCGACGGTGGAATGATGAGCATGATCCGGCCGCATCGGTTTCCGCCGTTGGCGAAGGTCAACGTGGCCAAGGCCATCGGCGAGTCGCATGGCTACTCGCCGGATGCGCAGGCCTCGCTGGCCGAGGGCTTCCAGCATGGCCAGCAGCTCGGCTACCGCGAAGGTTATGACCAGGGCCTGCAGCGTGGCCGCGACGACGGCCAGGCCATCGGCCGCGACGAAGGCCGCCGCATCGGCGTGCAGGAAGGCCGGCGCGAGGCCGCCGCCCGCTTCGACAAGCTGGCCGGCCCGGTGGACGCGGTGCTGGCCGCGCTGCAGCAGGCGCAGGCCGACTACCAGGCCGCGATGCGCGAGGAGGTGGTGGACCTGGTGGCCCGCGTGGCCCGCCAGGTGATCCGCTGCGAGCTGGCGCTGCAGCCGGTGCAGCTGCTGCACCTGGTGGACGAGACCCTGGCCACCATGCCGCCGCCGCACGAGAAGGTGGAAGTGCACCTGAATCCCGAGGACCTGCAGCGCATCCGCGACGTGGACCCGGACCGCGCCAGCCGCTGGACGCTGGTGCCCGATGCCACGCTGGACGCCGGCGAATGCCGCGTGAAGGCCGGCCGCCGCGAAGCCGATGCCGGCTGCCGCCAGCGCCTGGCCGCCTGCATGGACCAGGTGCGCTCGCAATTGATCGACAACCCCGCGCCGGCCGGGGCCGAGCCGGCACCGGCACCGGCCGTGGCCGCACCTGCACCTGCACCTGCAGCTGCACCGGCCGTGGCTGCACCTGCACCTGCACCCGCGCCAGTCGCCGCACCGGCAGTCATTGCCGAAGCCGCGCCGGTGGCCGCGCCTGCCGATCCCATCGCGCCCGCCCCGGCGCCCGCCGCGCGCAAGAAACCCGCTGCCGAGCCGCAAGCCGAGGCACCCGCTGCCGCCGCACCGGCCACCGCGGCCAAGCCGGCCGCCAGGTCCGCGGCCAAGGCCGCTGCCAAGGCCCCCGCCACCAAGCCTGCTGAAGCCGCGGCCGACAAGCCGGCCGCCAAGGCCCCGGCCAGCCGCCGCAAGGCCGCCGCCACGCAAGAGGTGACCGCATGATCGGTGCCGCGCTCCGCCAGGTGCAGCTGGGCAGCGTGCCGGTGGCCACGCCCACTGGCCGGCTGGTCGGCGCCTCCGGCCTGCTGCTGGAAAGCGTCGGCTGCGCACTGCGCACCGGCCAGCGCTGCAGCATCGAGACCGGCAACGGCGGCTGGATCGACGCGCAGGTGATCGGCTTCCGCGAGGACGTCTCCTACCTGATGCCCTTCAAGCAGCCCGAAGGCCTGTGCACCGGTGCCCGCGTGCTGCCGCAGCCCGACCAGAGCGCGCTGCAGATCGGCCCGCAATGGCTGGGCCGCATCGTCAACGGCCTGGGCGAGCCGGTGGACGGCCTCGGCCGGCTGGGCGGCGACCATGTGCTGGAAACGCAGCCGCCGCGTGTGAATCCGCTGAAGAAGCGCCCGGTGGACGAGCCGCTGGACGTCGGCGTGCGCGCCATCAACGGCATGCTCACGCTGGGCAAGGGCCAGCGCGTGGGCCTGATGGCCGGCAGCGGCGTGGGCAAGAGCGTGCTGCTGGGCCTGATCACCCGCCAGACCGTGGCCGACGTGGTGGTGGTGGGCCTGATCGGCGAACGCGGCCGCGAGGTGCGCGAGTTCATCGACCTCTCGCTGGGCGAGGCCGGCCTGGCCCGCGCCGTGGTGGTGGTGGCCCCGGCCGACGAATCGCCGCTGATGCGGGTGCGCGCCACCGAGCTGTGCCATGCCATCGCTGCGCACTTCCGCGACCAGGGCCAGGACGTGCTGCTGCTGGTGGATTCGCTCACCCGCTATGCCATGGCCCGCCGCGAGGTGGCGCTGGCCCTGGGCGAGCCGCCGGCCACGCGCGGCTATCCGCCCAGCGTCTTCAGCATGCTGCCGCAGTTGGTGGAAAGCGCCGGCAACGGCGAGAACGCCGAAGGCAGCATGAGCGCCATCTACACCGTGCTGGCCGAAGGCGACGACCAGCAGGACCCGGTGGTGGACACCGCACGCGCCATCCTCGACGGCCACATCGTGCTGTCGCGCGAGCTGGCCGAGCGCGGCCACTACCCCGCCATCGACATCGCGCAGTCCATCAGCCGCTGCATGGCGCTGGTGACCACGCATGAACACCAGCTGGCCGCGCGGGCGCTGAAGGCCATGGTGGCCCGCCATGCGCAGGTGCGCGACCTGCTGCCGCTGGGTGCCTACGTGCCCGGCGCGGATCCGGTGACCGACCGCGCGGTGAATGCCTGGCCGCGCATCGAGCAGTTCCTGCACCAGGGCGTGCGTGAAGCCGCGCCGCTGGCCGACAGCGTGGCCCAGCTGGGCGAGGTGGTGGCATGAGTTCATCCAAGCCGATTCCGCTGGACCGCCTGGTCGAGCTGCGGGAGAAGGAAGTGGACCGCCTGACCAGCGACTTCGCCGCCCGCGAGGCCGTGCGCCAGCGCTACCTGAGCAACCTGGAGCGCATGCGTGCCCTGTGCCGCGACGCCGATACCGGCCTGCCCTCCGGCAAGGCCAGCGCGGCGCTGGCGATGAACAGCAGCGCCTACAAGCAGTCGCTGCTGGCGATGACCGCGGCCCATGCCAACGACCTGGCCGCGCACGAGGCGCAGATGGCCGTGGCCCAGCAGGCGCTGCACCAGGCCGCGCGCGGCCACGAGGTGCTGCGCCAGGTGGTCGAGAAGCAGTCGCTGGCGCTGCTGCGCGCCCAGGGCGTGCGCGACCAGAAGCTGTCGGACGACCTGGCCGCCCAGGTGTGGCTGCGGGGGCGCGCGTGATGTCCGCCCGGCCTTGCATTTCAGCGCGGGTCGCCTGCGGTCGCCTTGACCTCAGGACCACCACGCTTTCGAGGAGTGCCCTGTGACCACCGGTTTCGATCCCGCCACCATCGCCCAGCAACTGGCCACCGCCTACACCCAGGGCGCGCAGACGCAGCTCACCAACAAGACCAAGGCGGCCACGGCCACCTCGGCGGCGCTGACCAAGATGCGTTCGTCGCTCATGGCCTTCGACACGGCGATGGCCAGCCTGTCGACCAAGAAGAGCGTGATCAAGTACGCGGCCAGCTTCGACAGCACCACCCATGGCACGGCCACCGCCTCGGCCACGGCGCAGCCGGGCACCTACTCGTTCTTCGTGCAGCAACTGGCCACCACGCACCAGGTGGCCTACGCCAACGTGGCCGATGCCGCGGAGACCGGCACGCTGGGCTTCTCGCTGGCCGACGGCACCAGCTTCAACGTGAGCTTTGCCGGCGCCGACAGCGACGCCAGCGGCCTGCTGTCGCCGGCCGAGCTGGCGCGCGCCATCAACAACGATGCCGACAACAAGGGCAGCGTGACCGCCAGCGTCATCACCGCCGGTGGCGCCACGCAGCTGGTGCTGTCGTCGGGCAAGTCAGGTGCGGGCGGCGCGGTGACGCTGGACACCAGCGGCCTGACCGACGGCGCGCTGAAGGCCAAGCTGGCCAGCGGAAACACGCTGGTAGGCGCGCAGGACGCCATCGTCTGGCTGGGCGCCCAAGGCACCGGCGTGCAGCTGCAGCAGGCTTCCAACACCTTCACCGCGGTGCAGGGCGTGTCGATCAACTTCACCAAGGCGATGGCGCCCGGCGACGCCCCGGTGACGCTGACGGTGAGCAACGATGCCGGCGGCACCGCCAGCAACGTGCGCAGCTTCGTCGATGCCTACAACGCGCTGCGCGGCAGCCTGGGCGAGCTGACCCGCACCGCCAACAAGGACACCGGCGCCGCCGCCGGTGCCTTCGCCAGCGATGCCAGCGTGCGCTCGATGGTCGGCCGCCTGGGCGCACTGGTGCGCCAGGAAGTGGGCGGCCTGAAGCTGTCCGACTTCGGCATCACGCTGGACCGCAACGGCAGCATGCAGCTGGACCAGGCCAAGCTGGAGAAGGCGCTGGCCGCCAATCCCACCGGGCTGGACACGGTGCTGGGCAGCTCCAGCAGCACCGCGCCCAGCGGGCTGTTCGGCGCGCTGGACAAGTACATCGACCAGTGGACCAACAGCGCCAGCGGCCAGATCAAGCAGCGGCAGGACTCGGTGTCCTCCACGCAGAAAGCCCTCACGTCGCGCCAGTCCCGGCTCGATACCCAGTACGACAACCTGTATTCGCGGTACCTCGCGCAGTTCACGCAGCTCCAGTCGCTGCAGCAGAACATGAGCGAGACCACCAACCTGTTCACCTCATTGTCGAGTTGACACCCCCATGAACCTGAACCAAGACGGCTATCGCAGCTACCACGCGGTGAACCTCGGCGCCCAGACGGCACAGGCGTCGCCGGTGCAGCTGGTGCTGATCCTGACCGACGGCCTGCTCGAGGAACTGGCCCGCGCCCGTGCCCACGTGGTGGCACGCCGCTACGAGATGAAGGCCCGCAGCCTGGACAAGTGCATCGACATCCTGCACGGCCTGGCCAGCTCGCTGGACTTCGACAACGGCGGCGACATCGTGCAGAACCTGGACCGCCTGTACGACTACTGCGCCGACCGCCTGTACCACGCCGGCACCCAGCTGGACCCGGAGATCATCGACGAGGTGACCGGCCTGCTGACCACGCTCAAGCAGGGCTGGCTGGGCCTGCAGGCACGCCATGGATAGGCGTCCCGCCCTGCTGGGCTGGCGCCAGCGGCTGGAAACCGCAGCCCGCCACGACGACTGGGCGGCGCTGGCACGCGCCGACCGCGAAGTGGCCGCCGGCCTGCCCGGCCTGGCCGCCGCCGGCCCCTGGTCGGACATCGAACGCATCGCGCTGCAGCAGCTGCAGCAAAGCCACGCCACCGCGCGCGAGCGCTGTGGCAGCGCCCTCACGGCCCTGGGCCGCCAGCTCGACGCCATGCGCCAGCAGCGCGAAGGCTGGCTGGCCTACGCAGGCGGCAACGCCTGGGACACCGAATGAACATCCCCGCCCACGTCACCGTGCCCACCCAGGCCGCAGCGCCCGTGCCCGAGGGCACCGCCGGCGCCCTGCTGCCCGTGGCCGCCGCGGCCGCCACGCCGGCCGCGCCCGCGGCGCAAGCCCTGCCGGCCGGCATGCCGACCCAGCAGCCGGCCACCGCCACGCCGGTCGCCGCCGTGCCCAGCGCCTTCAATGCGCTGCTGGCCAGCCTGGGCCTGGTGACGCCCGCAGCCGACGGCGCCGCGCAAGAGACGGCGGAGCCGGCCGATGCAGAGGCCGACGCCACGACCACCGCCGTCCTGCCTGCACTGCCGCCGGGTGCGCCCGAGTTGCCGGTGCCGGCCGCCGAACTCACGCCGGCCTGGCGCAGCGATGCCGCCATGCTCATGGCCAGCCTGCCGCCTGCCGCCGCCGTGCAGCCGGGCGGGGCCGCCACCCCGGCGGGCCCGACCACGGCCCAGCCCGCGTCCAGCGCCGTGCCCGCCCTGGCGGCCACACAAGCCGCCGGCGCCCCGGCGGCGCTGCCGTCGACCGCCGCCCTGCCGGTGGCCACGCCGACCGGTGGCGCCGGTGCCGCGGGCCGCGCCGCGCGGGCGCCGGTCGCCGAACGTCCACAAGCGCAGGCCACGCTGCCCGCCAGCGGCCCGGCCAGCACCGGTGCGCTCGCCGCGCCGTCCACCCTGCCGGTGTCCACCGCCCAGCCGCCGCGCGAGGCCTTGGCGCTGCCGGCCGACGCCGCCACGCCGCCCTCCGCTCGCCGCGACGACGCCAACACCGCCGCCTGGGCGCTGCCGCCGGCCGATGGCGCCAGCTATGCGGTGGAGGCCACCACGGCAACCGCCGGCACGGCCGCGGCGGCCAAGCCGGTACCGGCCCACGGCCAGGCGCTGCTGGAAGCGCTGGGCGAACGGGTGCAGGTGCAGATCGCCCAGCGCAGCGAGCATGCGGTCATCCGCCTCGATCCGCAGGCCATGGGCAGCGTGGAGATCGTGCTGCGCCATGAAGGCGGCGCGCTGCAGGTGCAGCTCAGCGCCAGCCACCCCGATGTGCAGCGGCAGCTGCAAGGCATCAGCGAAGCCCTGCGGCAGGACCTGTCGCAGCGCCAGTACACCGACGTCTCGGTCAACGTGGCGGCGCAGCAGCACGGCGATGCCGATGGCCGCCGCCGCCAGGGCGGCCAGCCGCAGCCCGAGCAACGCCCCGGCCAGGCCCTGGCCGAGGCCGAGCGCGGCAGCACGGCCGGCGCCTTCTCCCTGGCGTCCAGCCTGGAGTAACCCATGAAGAAACTGCATGTCCTGCTGATCGCCGGCGTTGCCTCGGTGCTGGTGCTGGGTGGTGGTGGTGCCGCCGCCTGGTGGTACCTCAAGCCCAAGCCCGAGCAACACGTGGAAGAGGCCAAGAAGGTCGACAAGACCGTCTACAAGTACGTGAGCCTGGACAAGGTGCTGGTGATGCTGCGCGGCCGCGAAGGCGAACCGCTGTCGCGCTACCTGGCGGTGGACCTGGTGTTCAAGACGCCGGCCGAGCAGGAGAAGGTGATGAAGGACCACCTGCCGCTGCTGCGCAGCGTGGTGGTCAAGGCGCTGTCGGCGCACACGCTGGAAACCGCCGGCAAGATGACGATCGACCAGTACACCGAAGAGGTGAACGCGGCCTTCGCCAAGAGCTACGAGGCGGAGCAGCGCGAGATGCCGTTCAAGACGGCCATGATCGGCAAGCTGATCATCGAGTGAGCCGATGACCTATCAGGCCGTCTACGGTGAACAGGCATACGGTGCCGCGGAAGCGCCGCCGGCGGTGCTGCATGGCGCGCTGGACGAAGGCGCGCAGCTGGTGGCCTATGCGCCGCTGGTCAAGCGCATCGTGCGGCAGCTCAATGCCCAGGTCACCGTCACCATGGGCCGCGACGACATGGAACAGGTGGGCCTGATGGGCCTGCTCGATTCCCTGCGCCGCTACGGCCCGCCGGACGAAAAGTTCGGCAGCTATGCGGCCATGCGGGTGCGTGGCGCCATCCTCGACGAGCTGCGCCGCCAGGACTGGCGGCCGCGCGGCGTGCGCCAGGACAGCCACAAGATCCGCGACGGCGTGCGCATCCTCACCCGCAAGCTGGGCCGCGAGCCCAGCGATGCCGAGGTGATGAAGGCCCTGGGCCTGACGCCCGAGCAGTGGAGCGACCACCAGCTCGACGAGAACGCCGAGGAGCTCTCCAGCTTCGACGAACTGGTGGCCGAGCTGAGCCTGGTGCCCAGCGACCAGCGCTCGCCCGAAGAGCAGTACGTGGTGCGGCGCAGCCTGGAGCAGGCGCTGAAGGCGCTGGACGTGCGCGAGCAGCGCGTCATCCAGCTGTACTACGAATTCGAGCTGAGCCTGAAGGAGATCGCGGCCGTCCTCGATGTCACCGAGGCCCGCGTCTGCCAGATCAACAAGGGTGCGCTGCGGAAGATGAAGACCTTCCTGCAGCCGGCCTGACACCCCACGCTTCCAAGCACAAAGCCATGCAATCCATCGTCGGCATCCTCATCATCCTGGGCAGCGTGTTCGGCGCCTTCCTCTTCCACGGCGGCAGCATCGCGATGATCTGGCAGCCGGTGGAGGTGGTCATCATCGTCGGCGCCGGCGCCGGCGCCATCGTGCTCGGCAACCCCGGCCACGTGCTGTCGGAGATGTGGCTGCAGGTGCGCAAGGTGCTGCTGCGCAAGAAGCAGGGCGGCGACTTCCAGCGCCAGCTGCTGCTGCTGATGTACGAGCTGCTGCAGACCGCCGCCGGCGGGCTGAAGGCGCTCGACGCCCACGTGGAAGCGCCGCATGAGAGCGCGCTTTTCAAGCGTTATCCGCTGATCCTGGAGGAGCCGAAGCTGCTCCACTTCATCGTCGACAACTTCCGCCTGATGGCGATGGGCAAGATCAACGCACACGAGCTGGAGGGTGTCCTCGAACAGGAGATCGAGGCCATCCACGAGGAGCTGATGCAGCCGGCCAAGTCGCTCGCCAAGATCGGCGAGGCGATGCCCGGCTTCGGCATCCTTGCGGCCGTGCTCGGCATCGTGATGACGATGAACGTGGTGGCCGACGGCGCCGCCATCGGCGAGATCGCGGTGCGCGTGGGTGCGGCCATGGTGGGCACCTTCATCGGCATCTTCATGTGCTATGGCCTGCTCGACCCCATCAGCATGATGATGAAGCAGCTGGTGGCCGAGGAGATGCAGGCGCTGGAATCGGTCAAGGTGGTGCTGTGCACCCACGTGGCCGGCAAGCCGCCGCTGCTGGCCATCGACGCCGGCCGCCGCCTGGTGCAGCTCAACATCAAGCCCAGCTTCGCCGTGCTGGAAGGCTGGATCGACAAGATGCAGAACGCCGGCGACCCGGACGGCACGCCGGCGCGACGGGCGGGAGACAAGCGTGTCCAAGCCTGAGGCCAAGGGCAAGGGCCACCATGAGGAAACCGTCGTCAAGCGGGTGTCCGGCAAGGGCCACCATGACGACCACGGCGGCGCCTGGAAGGTCGCCTTTGCCGATTTCTGCCTGGCCCTGCTGTGCCTGTTCCTGGTGCTGTGGCTGATGGCCTCGCGTGAGCAGCAGGAAACCGCCGAACAGCTGCGCATGGCCCAGGGCGGCAGCCCGATGGACGGCGGCGGCGGCGGGCGCATTCCCGGCGAGCCCGGCAGCGCGCTGGGCAGCCTGATCTCGCGCGAACCGGTGCCCAGCCGCGGCGACGACCCCACCAACAAGGAAGGCAACCCCGGCGCACGTTCTTCCGGCGAAGGCGCCGGCCCCACGCCCAAGCTGTCCAAGTCGCGCTACGAGAGCGAATCCGACATGAACGAGCTGGCACGGGTGCTGGCCGACGTGAGCCGCCGCGCCGGGCTGGAGGACAACCTGCAATCCGTCATCACGCCCTACGGCCTGCGCGTGATGCTGCACGACACCGAGCGCGAAGGCATGTTCAAGCGCGGCAGCGCCATTCCCACGGAGCGCTTCCGCGGGCTGATGCAGGCGCTGGGCCCGCTGTTCGCGCAGATCGAGAACCAGCTCATGATCGTCGGCCACACCGACTCGCTGCCGTACGTGGAGAAGAGCCCGACCGCCTTTTCCAACTGGGCGCTGTCCAACAGCCGCGCCTCGGCCGCACGCTCGCACCTCTTGATGGGCGGCATGCCCGAGTCCAGCGTGCTGCAGGTGGTGGGCATGGCCGACCGCGCCCCGATGACCCCCGACAACCCGCGCGCAGACGTCAACCGCCGCATCGAGCTGATGGTGCTCACGCCCGACCAGGCGCGCAACGTCAGCGCCATGTACGGCATGCCCACGCGCAGCCAGGCGCTGGTACCCGGCAGCCTGTCGGTGGTGCCGGCCAAGGCCGACCAGGGCGTGGCCGCGCTGCGCACCCAGCTACTGGCCGGCCGCGACACGGCGGCCCCGCTGCAGGCCGCCGACACCCGGAAGAACACGCCATGAGAACCACCAAGTCGTCTTCCTCCCGCGGTGCCCCGCTGCGCAGCGCAGCCGCTTCCGGCACCGGCAAGCTGGCCGGCGTGGCTGCCACCGCACCGGCGGCCGAAGCGGGTGCGATGGCCGGCGCCGCCGCCGCAAGCGCGCCGCAGGTGCTGCAGTCCGCCGTGCTGGGCCCCGCGCTGGCCGCCATGGCCAACCTGCCCGAGATCGACCATGCCAAGGTGGCCGAGCTGCGCGACGCCATCGCGCGCGGCGACCTGCACTTCGACGCGGCCAAGCTGGCCGGCCTGATCCAGCGCTTCCACGGGAGCCGCTCATGAAACGCTCCGACGTGCTGCGCAGCCTGATCTCCGGCGTGCATGCCGACCATGCCGACTACCAGCAGCTGCGCCAGCTGCTGGGCGAGCAGTTCGACGCCGCCCTGCGCCATGACACCCAGGCGCTCACCGCGCTGGGCGAGCGCATCACCGCACAGGTGGCGGTGCTGGACCAGCGCCGCCGCGAGCGCATGCGCGCGGTGGCCCTGCTGGGCCTGCGCGCACCGGCCACGATGGAGCAGGTGATCGTGCTCTTCGCGAGCAACATGCAGGCCGCGGTGCGGCAGCTGTGGCAGGCGCTGGAGGCCCTGGTGCTGGAATGCAAGGCCCTCAACGGCCGCAACTGCCGTTTGATGATGGAACAGCATGCGCTGATGCAGCGTGTGCTGGCCGGCGAGGCGGATACCTATGTTCCGGCCTGAGCTCGCCCTGCTGACCATGCCGGCCCGTCCGGCCAGCGCCGCCACGCCCACCGCGCCGGCACCGGCGGCCATGGCCTCGAGCGGCGGCCGCTTCAGCCAGACCTTCGCCCAGCTCGACGGCGAGATCCGCGACTACATCGCCCATGGCACACCGCAAGGCAGCGACGTGCCCGCGCTCAGCAGCGCGGCACGCGCCTACCTGGCCCGGATGCAGGCTACGCCGGTGCCTACGGCCGCCGCAGGCCACAACGCCCTGCAGCCCCTGCCCGCGCTGGAGGGCAGCGGTGCACTGGGCGAGGTGTCGGCCGGCTCGGTCGAGCGCGATGCCTTCCTCGGCCACATCGCGCCGTGGGCGGAGCAGGCGGGGCAGCAGCTCGGCGTGGCGCCCGACATCCTGGCCGCGCATGCCGCGCTGGAGTCCGGCTGGGGCCAGCGCCCGCTGCGCCAGCCCGATGGCAGCAGCACCCACAACCTGTTCGGCATCAAGGCCGGCGGCGGCTGGCGCGGCGGCAGTGCCGATGCCCTCACCACCGAATACGAGGACGGCGTGGCGCTGAAGAAGACCGAGCGCTTCCGCAGCTATCCCGATGCGGGCGCAGCCTTCCGCGACTTCACGCAGCTGATGCAGACCAGCCCGCGCTACCAGGCCGCGCTGAACACCGGCACCGACGTGCGCGCCTATGCCGAGGCGCTGGCGCGCGGCGGCTATGCCACCGACCCCAACTACGCCGACAAGCTGGTAAGCGTGGTCAACCGGCTGCGTGCACGATGAAGCCGCTGCAGGCTCAGGGCATGTCGGCCGGCTGCACCGTGCCGGCCTCCATCACCCGTGCGCGGATCACCTTGCCGGTGTTCACGTTGCGCACCCGCACCACCTCGCCGCGCTTGCCGGGCTCCAGCGCTTCGCCGCTGGCCGTGACCTGCACCGGGCCGCTGCGGGCTTCGATCACCACCACGTCGCCGCGCTTGACCAGCACCGGCGCGCTCAGCAGCCGCTTCTGCAGCACCTGGCCGGGCCGCAGCGGACGCAACGCCGCCTGGCCGGCCGCTTCCTCGATGTCCGACATCGGGTCGGGCACCGACGACACGTCGCGCCGGTCCAGCATCAGGTCGCTGGCGGCGATCGGCTTGCCCGAGGCCACCGACGTGGCCGCGACCACCACCTCGGCGCTGAGCGAGCCGCGCACCACGAAGACGGTGCGGCTGCCCTCCACGCCCGGGCAACGGGCGGCGAAGCGCATGCGGCTGGCGAAGCGGTTTTCCATCGTCTCGACCAACGGCGCCTGGGCGCAGCGCGGTGCCTCGCGCGTGCCCACCGGCGACACGCTGACCTCGATCTCCGGGGCCAGCAGGCCGTCGCGCTCGGCCTGCAGGTGCAAGGCCTCGCGCGCGGCCTCGGCCACGGCCGCTTCCATCGACGGCACGGCCGCGGCAGGCGCGGCGGCCACGGCCGCGGCATAGGCCAGCGGCCACACGGACCACCATTTTCTCGACAGGCAAAGGAGCAGCATGGGCATCGACTTCAAACAGGCGCTGGGCACGCATGCCAACACGCTGGCGCTGCGTGCCGAACGCACCCGGATCCTGGCATCCAACATCGCCAATGAAAGCACGCCGGGCTACCAGGCACGCGACATCGACTTCGCAGCGACGCTGCGCCAGGTCGAAACCGGCGAGGACGCCGATGGCCTGTCATTAGACACCGGCGCCGAGGACCCGAAGTACCGCGTGCCCTTCCATCCCACCCAGGACGGCAACACCGTCGAACTGGGCGTGGAGCAGGCGGCTTTCTCGCAGAACGCCTCGGATTTCCAGACCAGCCTCACCTTCGTGAACATGAAGCTGCGCGGCCTGGCCAAGGCCATCGAAGGACGTTGAACATGACATTCCGCCACATCGCCCAGATCGCCGGCTCCGCCATGTCGGCGCAGACCGTGCGCCTGAACACCATCGCCAGCAACCTGGCCAACGCACAGTCGGCCACCGGCAGCGAGACCGATACCTACAAGGCCCGCAAGCCGGTGTTCGCCGCCATCGCCCAGGGCGCCGGCACCTCGGTGCAGGTGCTGGACGTGGTGGAGAGCACCGAGCCGCTGCGCAAGTCGTACGAGCCCGACCATCCGCTGGCCAACGACGAGGGCATGGTGTTCTATCCCAACGTCAGCCCCGTGGCCGAGATGACCGACATGATGTCGGCCTCGCGCGCCTTCGAGACCAACGTGGAGGTGATGTCGCGCCTGAAGGGCATGCAGCAGTCGCTGCTGAAGCTGGGCGAGGGCTGAACGCATGGCCTCCCTCATCACCAACGACGGCACGGCCGGCGCGGCCGCCAAGTCCGGCGGCATCAACAGCGCCATCGGCGCCAATGGCGAGATCTCCAACCTGTTCACCACGCTGCTGGTGGCGCAGATCAAGAACCAGAACCCGCTGGAGCCCACCGACCCGGCCGAGTTCGTCGCGCAGCTCACCCAGCTGAGCCAGACCGAGACGCTGCAGAACCTGTCCAGCCAGACCACGCTGAACGGCGCCCTGCTGGAAAGCCTGCAGACCCTGGGCCTGGGCGGCCAGGTGGGCGGCCGCGTCACCGTGAGCACCGATGCGGTGTCGCTGGGCGGCACGGCCGTGGGCGGCAGCTTCGAGCTGTCGGCCGCCAGCAGCAAGACCACGCTGGTGCTCACCGCCGACAACGGCACCGAGCGCCGCATCGAGCTGGGCACCCAGGCCGCGGGCACCGTGCCCTTCAGCCTGGACCGCAATGCCCTGGGCCTGCCGGCCGGCACTTATGCCGTGCGGGTGGAGGCCGAAAACCAGGCTTCGCCTTCCGTGAGCGTGCTGGGCACGCTGAGCAGCGTGCGGCTGGCCGCCGACGGCAGCGTGGTGGTGGACGTGTCGGGCGTGGGCGAGACCGCCCCCGACGCCATCACCGCCTTCCATGGCCGCGCCAACGCCCAACCCTGAATCCCTGCAAGAAGGAACCGACATGAGCTTCGCCATCGCGCTTTCCGGCATCAACGCCATCAACGCCGAGCTGGACACCATCTCCAACAACATCGCCAACTCTGGCACCTACGGCTTCAAGGCCGGTCGCGCCAACTTCGCGTCGATGTACGCAGGCACGCAACCCACGGGCGCGGAAGTCTCGTCCGTCACCCAGACCATCGAGGAAGGCGGCGGCGTGATGACCACCGGCCGCAGCATGGACGCGTCCATCAGCGGCCGCGGCTTCTTCGTCTCGCGCGATGCCAGCGGCGCCATGGTGTACAGCCGCGTGGGCATGTTCAGCGTGGACAAGAGCGGCTTCGTGGTGGACGGCAGCGGCCGCAAGGTGCAGGGTTATGCCGCGCTGGAAGGCAGCACCGCGCTGGGCGCGCTGGGCGACCTGACGGTGCCCAACGGCCAGATCGCGGCCAAGGCCACCGATTCGCTGAAGTACGTGAGCAACCTGTCGCGCGACTGGACGGTGCCCACCATCACGCCGTTCAACCCGGCCGATCCGCTGACCTTCAACAGCTCCAACGTCTCGGTGGTCTACGACTCGCTGGGCACCAAGCACAGCGTGACCCAGTACTTCGTGAAGACGGGCACCAACGCCATCAACGTGCACTACACCTTCGACGGTGCAGCCGCCGCGGCGCCGCAGGCGCTCACCTTCGACACCAACGGCGTGCTCACCTCGCCCACCGCGGCGGTGTCGCTGAACCTGGGCACGCCCGCCGGCGCCAATCCGCTGGTGGTTTCCCTGGACTACACCGGCACCACGCAATATGCCGGCGAAGCGGTGCCCACCGTCAATGCCTCCAACGGCTATGCCTCGGGCACGCTGATCTCCACCGCACTGGACGAGGACGGTTCGGTGATGGCCCAGTACAGCAACGGCGAGAAAAAGCGCGTGGGCACCCTGGCCCTGGCCGCCTTCCCGGCCGAAGGCGCCCTCACGCCGGTGAGCGACACCAGCTGGGTGGCCTCGTCGGCCTCGGGCGAGGCGCTGATGTTCGCCGCCGGCAGCGGCATGACGGGCAAGCTCACCACCGGCTCCATCGAGCAGTCGAACGTGGACATGACCGGCGAGCTGGTGGGCCTGATGTCCGCCCAGCGCAACTACCAGGCCAACACGAAGGTGCTGTCTACCGAGAACGAGATGATGCAGGCGCTGATGCAGGCGGTCTGAGCGCGCACGCCGAGAAGACGACGCCATGGACGCCTTGATCTACACCCTGATGAGCGGCGCGGAGCGCTCGATGCGCGCGCAGCAGGTGCATGCGAACAACCTGGCCAACCTGGAGACCACCGGCTTTCGGGCGGACCTGGACATGGCGCTCAGCGAAGCCGTGCCCGGCGTGGGCTTCGATGCCCGCCACATGGCGCGGCTGGAGACCAATTCGGTGACCTCGCGCGCCGGGGCGGTGCGGTCCACCGGCCGCGACATGGACGTGGCCCTGCAGGGCAACGCCTTCCTCACGGTGCAGTGGCAGGGCGGCGAGGCCTACACCCGCGCCGGCGCCATCCAGATCGACGCTGACGGTGGCCTGCATGTGGATGGCCGGCCTTTGATGGGCGATGGCGGCCCCATCGTGCTGCCGCCCTACGAGAAGCTGAGCATCGGCGTGGACGGCACCGTGTCCATCCAGGCGCCGGGCGAGCCCGAGATGCAGGCGGTGGACCGGCTGAAGCTGGTCACGCCGCCGCTGGGCCAGATCACCAAGAACGAGGCCGGCCTCATCGTGCCGCGCAACGGCCAGCCGCTGCCCGCCGACGAGGCTGCGCAGCTGCAGGCCGGCGCGCTGGAGGGCAGCAACGTGTCGGCGGTCGAGGAGATGGTGGCCACCATGAGCCTGAACCGCGACTTCGAGGTGCAGATGAAGCTCTACAAGGCCGCCGACTCGATGGCCGAGGCCGGCAACCGATTGATCAGGGAATGAGGAGAATCCGATGAACCCCGCGATGTGGATCAGCAAGACCGGCGTGCAGGCGCAGGACGCCAAGCTGCAGGCGATTGCCAACAACCTGGCCAACGTGAACACGGTCGGCTTCAAGCGCGACCGCGTGATGTTCCAGGACCTGTTCTACCAGGTGGACCAGCAGCCCGGCGCCCAGCGCGACAACAACACCGCGTCCCCCTCCGGCACGCAGCTGGGCAACGGCACCAAGGTGCTGGGCACGCAGAAGGTGTTCACCACCGGCAGCCTGCAGACCACCAGCCAGGCGCTGGACGTGGCCATCGTCGGCCAGGGCTTCCTGCAGGTGGCGCTGCCCGACGGCAACACCGCCTACACCCGCGCCGGCCAGCTGCAGCTGGACTCCGAAGGCCGGCTGGTGACGGCCCAAGGGCTGCCGCTGGTGCCAGAGATCACCATTCCCGCCAATGCCACCGGCGTGACCATCGGCGAGAACGGCGTGGTGTCGGTGAGCGTGAACGGCCAGACCGCACCCACCGAAGTGGGTCAGCTCACCATCGCCGGCTTCGTCAACCCGGCCGGCCTGCTGGCCACCGGCGACAACCTCTACACCGAGACGGCCGCCAGCGGCGCGCCCAACGTGGGCAACCCCGGCACCGATTCGTTGGGCAAGCTCAAGCAGTTCGCGCTGGAAGGCTCGAACGTGCAGGTGGTGGAGGAGATGGTCGAGATGATCGCCGCGCAGCGCACCTACGAGATGAACACCAAGGTGCTTTCGGCAGCCGACAACATGCTGCAGTACCTGGCCCAGGCCGCCCGATGAACGGCCTGCTCGCACGCAGCGCGGCGCTTGTGCTGGCGGCCGCCGCGATGCTGGCCGCCGGTGGCTGTGCCCACATCGAGCCGCAGCAGGCACCGGTGCTGGCCGAGGAAAAGCCGCTGCCGGTGCTGCAGCCGGTGGCCCGCCGCGGCCAGTCGGGCGGCGTGTTTGCGCCCGACGCCACCTGGAGCCTGCACAGCGACAGCCGGGCCTTCCGCCCGGGCGACGTGCTGACCGTGGTGCTCAACGAGACCACGCAGGCCAGCAAGTCCGCCGACACGCAGTTCGGCAAGGAGAGCAACGTCTCGGTCACGCCCACCATCCTGGGCACCAAGACCATCAAGAGCAATGTCGGTGCCGGCGCCTCGCGCGACTTTACCGGCAGCGCCACCAGCAGCCAGCAGAACACGCTGCAGGGCGCGATCACCGTGATCGTTCACGAGGTGATGCCCGGCGGCCTGCTTCGCGTGGCCGGAGAAAAGAGTCTCTACCTGAACCAGGGCGAGGAATTCGTGCGGCTGGCCGGCTACGTGCGCAGCGCCGACATCGACACCGACAACCGCGTCTCTTCGCAACGCATCGCCAATGCGCGCATCGCCTACAGCGGCCGCGGCACGCTGGCCGATGCCAACAACGCCGGCTGGCTGACCCGCTTCTTCACCAGCCCCTGGATGCCCTTCTGAGGCCCGCTGCCCCATGACCCCTTCGCGCTTTGCCTCGTTGATCCTGCTGGCCGCCCTGGCCGTGCCGATGGCCGCCAGCGCCGCCCCTGCGCCGCGCGCCAATGCGGCCGATGCGGCGCCGGCCAAGAACCTGCGCACGCTGCGCAACCTGGTCAGCGTGGAAGGCGTGCGCGACAACCAGCTGATCGGCTACGGCCTGGTGGTGGGCCTGAACGGCTCGGGCGACAGCACGCAGTCCAAGGCCACCGGCCAGTCGATGACCAACCTGCTCAAGCAGTTCGGCGTCAAGCTGCCGGAGAAGGTGGATGCCAAGTCGAAGAACGTGGCCACGGTGATGGTGAGCGCGGTGTTCCCGCCGGGCTACCGCAAGGGCCAGACCATCGACATCACGGTGTCGTCGCTGGGTGACGCCAAGAGCCTGCGCGGCGGCACGCTGCTGCTGACGCCGCTGCGCGCGGCCGACGGCGAGGTGTATGCGCTGGGACAGGGCAACCTGGTGGTGGGTGGCCTGAACGCCAGCGGCGCCAGCGGCTCCAGCGTCACCATCAACACGCCCACCTCGGGTCGCGTGCCCAACGGCGCCTCCATCGAGCGCGAGATCGAGACCGACTTCGACACCCGCCCCACCGTGCGGCTGAGCCTCAAGCGCCCGCATTTCCAGACCGCGACCAACATCGTCGAGTCGATCAACAGGGCCTACGGCCCGGTGGCCTCCACCCGCGACGCCACCAGCGTGGAAGTTGCGGCGCCGGCCAACCCGACGCAGCGCGTGGCCTTCGTGGCGGCACTGGAGGCACTGCCCATCGACGTGGGCCGCGAGGTGCCCAAGGTCATCTTCAACTCGCGCACCGGCACCGTGGTGATCGCCGATGGCGTGACGGTCAAGCCGGCGGCGGTGTCGCACGGCTCGCTGAAGGTGGTGATCTCGGAGACGCCGCAGGTCAGCCAGCCGAATGCCTTCGCGCGCGGCAACACCGCCGTGGTGCCGCAGTCCCGGGTCAACGTGGACCAGGGCTCCGGCACGATGTTCAAGTGGCCGGCCAGCGCCAGCCTGCAGAGCATCATCGACGCCATCAACAGCATCGGCGCCACGCCGGACGACATCATGTCCATCCTGCAGGCGCTGGACCAGGCCGGCGCCATCGACGGCGAACTGGTGGTGATCTGATGAGCGGCGCACCTGCCCTGCCCACGCAGCCTGGCCTGGCGGCGCCCAGCGCCAGCCAGGCACCGCTGCGCGGCCGCGAATCCGGCCCCGCACCCGCCGACGACGCCGCCCTGCGCGCCAAGGCAGGCGAGGCCGCCGAGAAGTTCGAGGCCCACATGATCCGCCAGATGCTGCAGCAGATGCGCAGCAGCATGCGCGCGATGGCCGACGACGACAGCCCGCTGAACAACAAGGTCAACCAGGACATGACCGACCTGGCCGATGGCCTGGTGGCCGATCAGATGGCCGGCCAGCGCGCCTTCGGCATCGCGGATGCGCTGCTCAAGCAGCTGCTGCCGCCCACGGCGCAGCGCTGAGATTTAAGTCGGGCGGCGGCTGCGTCGCCTTTCCCCCAGGAGCGGGCCCTCGAGAGCCCGCCAACACGGACTGCCGCCCATGACCCTCATCCAGACCGCCCTGTCGGGCACCCGCGCCGCCCAGATCGGACTGGACGTGACCAGCCAGAACATCGCCAACGTGATGACGGCCGGGTACACCCGCCAGGGCGTGCAGCTCACCACGGTGCAGCCGGCGCGATCCGGCGCCACCGCCGTGGGCGCCGGCGTCAACGTGCCGGCGCTCATCCGCTTCAGCGACAGCTACAAGAGCCTGCAGATGTGGACCGCGGCGTCCGACCTCGCGCAGCGCGAGGTGTCGCAGGCCTACCTGACGCAGCTGGAACAGGTGATGGGCGATGGCGAGTCCGGCATCAGCGGCGGCCTGGACCAGTTCTTCGCCGCGCTCAATGCCGCCAGCGTGGAGCCCGGCTCCTCCCCGCTGCGCCAGCAGGTGATCACCGCGGCCGATGCGCTGGCCCAGCGCTTCAACAGCCTGCAGACGGTGCTGGCCAACCAGCGCACCGCCATCAGCCAGCAGCGCAGCACGGTGGTGGGCCAGGTCAATTCGCTGTCGGGCGACGTGGCCCGGCTGAACGAGAAGATCGCCGCCGCCACCGGCCTGGGGGTGAATGCCTCCGGCCTGATCGACGAACGCGACAAGAAGATCGACCAGCTCGCCTCGCTGGTGACGGTGCAGGTGGTCAACCAACCCGACGGCTCGCGCAGCGTGTCGATGCGCGGCGGCCAGCCGCTGGTGGTGGGCGCCACCGCCTCCACCCTGCGCACCCAGACCAACCCCGACGGCACGCAGACACTGAAGCTGGACTTCGCCTCGGAGACCTTCTCGCTGGCCGGCACGCCGCTGGGCGGCCAGCTGGGCGGGCTGGACGACCTGCAGACCCGCATCCTGGCGCCGCTGTCGCGCTCGGTGACCGAGACCGCCGACCAGCTCTCCAACAGCGTGAACGGCTTGTTCGCCGGCGGCTATGGCTCTAACGGCGCACCGGGGCAGCCGCTGTTCGTCTTCGATCCCACCAGCTCCAGCAGCCTGCTCAGGCTCAATCCGAATGTGCTGCCGCAAAACCTGGGCTTTTCCAGCGATCCGACGCAGCCGGGCGCCAGTGACAATCTGCTGGCAGTGATCGCGCTACAGCAACAACCCGTCACCCTCACCTCGCTCGGCAACGTCTTGCTGGGCGACGTGTATTCGCAGCTGGTGGGCCGGCTGGCCACCGACAGCCAGCAGAACCAGGCCGCGCTCACCACCGCCAAGACGGTGCGCAACCAGGCCGAAGCCAGCTGGAAATCCACCAGCGGCGTGAACCAGGATGAGGAAGCCGTGAACCTGTTGCAGTACCAGCAGATGTACCAGGCGAACATGAAGGTCATCGCGGTGGCGAACGAATTGTTCGACAGCACGCTGGCCATGATCTGAGCGGAGCTTGCACACCATGCGCATCGCCAGCACCCAATACCACGGCACCATGAACACCGCGCTGCAGGACGCCTCCGCCCGTGCGCAGGAGATGCTCGAACGCATCGCCAGCGGCAAGAAGCTCTCGGTGCCGTCCGACGATCCGGTGACCGCCGTGCGCCTGTCCCGTCTCACGCGCGAGGAAGCGGCGCTCACGCAGTACCGCGAGAACATCAGCGCGCTGAGCACGCGGCTGCAGCAGAACGAGGCGCTGCTCGACGGCATGAGCACCGACCTGCTGGAAGCGCGCGACCTGCTGGTGTGGGCGGCCGACGGCGGCAACACGCCGGAGGACGTGGCCGCGATGGCCGGCTCCCTGAAGTCGCTGCGCGACAGCCTCTTCTACACCGCGAACAGCCGCGACCAGGAAGGCCGCTACGTCTTCTCGGGCACCGCGACCAACACACCCACCATCGGCTTCGACGGCACGCAACCCCCGGGCTTCCGCTATGGCTGGACGGGCAATGCCGGCACGCAGCAGGTGGTGGTGGGCAACGGCATCACCCAGTCGGCCAACGTGCCGCTGGACCAGGCGGCCGCGCTGCTCAACCAGCTCGACAAGACCATCTCCACCTTCGAGACCGGCACCGCCAGCGTCAACGACCCGATCGTGCGCGCCGAACTCACCGCCACGCTGAGCGGCGTGGACGCCGGCATCGACCAGATCAACACCTTGATCGCCGGGCTGGGCGGGGCGCAGAACACCCTGCGCACGCTGGGCGACAACCATGCCAACGTCAGCCTCTCCAACCAGCAGGCGGGCCTCACGCTGGGCGCGCTGGACTACAGCGAGGCGGCGGTGAAGCTGGAGGGCTACACCACCGCGCTGCAGGCCACGCAGAAGGCCTATGCCAAGGTGAGCGGCCTGTCCTTGTTCGACGTGATCTGACCATCCACGCCATGCAAGCCATCTCGTCCACCGTCAATACGCCCGGCAGCCGTCCCGCAGGCACGGCACAGGCGCGTTCGGCGACGGGCGAGGCGGCGGCGCTGGCGGCGGCAGGCCAGGAGCAGCGACCGCTGCGCGTGGCGCGGCAGGACTGGAATCCCGACCGCAACCAGCAGACGGCCGACGCACAGCGCACGCTCGAGTACCTCGAGCGCATGTCCACCCAGCTGCAGCAGCTGAAGAACACGCTCAGCGCGCAGCTGGTGAGCCAGCGCGCAGCCGCGGCCGGACATTCCGGCGTGCAGCAGAACGCCGCCAGCAACGGCGCCGCCGCCGAGCAGCAGCTGCAATCGCTGGACGACCTGTGGCGCCAGCGCGAGATGATGACCGGCGGCAGCCTGGACAGCCAGCTGCGTTTCATCGCCGAGGGCACGGCCCGGCGGCGCTTTTCCATCCGCGGCCTGGACACGGCAGCGCTGGTGGGCGGTGAACGGGAGACGCTCAGCTTCTCCGTCGGCCAGGGCCGCAGCGGGCCGGTGACGGTGACCCTGGAGCCCGGCGCCACCCTGCAGGACAACGTCAAGAAGCTCGACCGGGCCCTGGCCCCGCTGGGTATCGGCGTGGGCCTGAACGGCGCGGGCGATACCGTCTTCAGCGTGCCTGAATCGCAATGGGCACAGGTGCGGGACGCCCTGGCCATCAAGGGCGGCGGCATCCGCCTGCCGGGCGGGCAGGCCCACCGCGCCCGCACCGAGGTGCAGGAAGAAGCCATCACGCCCACCGGCTGGAGCACCGGCGATGCCACGGCCCTGCGCAACACGCTGCAGGAAGTGACGCAGGCGCTGGAGCATGTGCGGCGCGTGGCCCAGCAGGTGCGCGAGACGCTGGAGCGGGCCAAGCAGGCCACCGCGCAGGCGGCCGACGCGGCCTGGGCCAGCGCCTTCGCCGCGGAGTTCGGCGAGCGTGCGCAGGCGCCCGACTACGAGGTGTACGCGGCGATCGCGCCCGCCCTGGTGAGCGTGAACCGCAGCCGCGTGGTGTCGCTGCTCACGCTCAAGTAGCCCGGGCTACTGCAGCGGTTCCTTCAGCGCCTGCGGCATGGGCAGGCTGGCGATCTCGATGCCTTCGTCCAGCAGGGCCTCGCGCTGCTCCGGCGACGCCTGGCCGCGGATGCCCCGCGCTTCGATCTCGCCGTAATGCATGCGGCGGGCCTCCTCCGGAAAGCGTTCGCCCACGTCTTCCGTGTGCGCGATCACATGGCGCACCGCCTGCATCCAGGCCGCCTGCAAGGCCTTCTCGGGCGACAGCGGCGGGGCGGCGGCAGGCGTGGCGGCAGCCTCGGCGGACGACGGCCTGGGCGCACGCGCGCCGGACAAATTCAGGCGGGGTGCGCTCGGCCGGCGCGAGATGCAGGTGTCGGCACACAGCGGGCAGCCGATCAGCCCGCGCCCGAGCTGCGACGCATAGTCGTCCTCGGAGGAGAACCAGCCTTCGAAGCCATGGCCCTGGCTGCAGCAGAGGTCGAGAACCTTCATCGGATCATCATAGTGGGGTGCCACCGGCGCGGTGGCGCCAGGGCCAAGCCGGCCGTGCAGCCTGTGGCAGGCGGGCCGGCGTGTTCAGGCCGCCGACGCGGCCTGCCAGTCGAGCGGCCAGGCCCCGGCCTTCCAGCGCTGCAACCACAGCAGGCAGATCAGCGTCTTGGCATCGGTGAGTTCGCCGCGGCCGGCCAGTGCATCCAACTCGTCGGCGGACAGCAGGTGCACGTCGATCAGCTCGCCATGGTCCAGCTGCTGCGTACCGGCCTCCAGGCCACGCGCGAAGAAGATCTCGATGTGCTCGTTGGAATAGGCGGCCGCATTGTGCAGGATGCCGGCGCGTGCCACTTCACGGGCGCGGTAGCCGGTCTCCTCGGTCAGCTCGCGCAGGCCGCAGCGCATGGTGTCCTCGCCTGGGTCGATCTTGCCGGCCGGAAACTCCAGCAGCACGCGGCCCAGCGGATAGCGGTGCTGGCGCACCAGCACCAGGCGGCCGTCGTCCAGCAGCGGCACCACCACCACCGCGCCGGGGTGCACGATGTACTCGCGGGTGGCGGTATCGCCACCGGGCAGCGCAATCACGTCGCGGCGCACGTCCAGGAAGTTGCCGCGGTACACCTGCTCACCCGAGACACGGGTCTCGATCAGGTGACGGTCGCTTTCTTCTGCCATGGACTGCCTCAGGGGCGGCGCAGGACGCGCCAGACAAAACCGGGAAACGCCAGGGTCAGGAACAGGCAGGCACCCGCCGCATAGAACTCCCAGCCTTGCGGCTGCCGCTGGCCGATGCGCGATTCCAGCGCCATGCCCACCAGCAGCGTCAGCGCGGCCATCACGGCCAGCTCCAGCAGCCGCCACGGCCAGCGCTTGGGCGCGCGCACCGGACCAAGCAGGAACAGCCGCTCATTGAAGAACGGCAGGTTGGCCGCCACGGTGGCCACCAGCAGGACCAGCCAGACCTCGGCCGAATGCGAACCCACGGCAGCCGGCCGTCGTCAGCTGGCCAGGGCCTTGACGATGGCGTCGCGGCACATCGCCATCAGCCCGCCCGGCAGGATGCCGAGCAGCAGCACCGCCGCACCGTTGACCGCCAGCAGCGCGCTGACACCCGAGCCCTGGACCACCGCGGGCGAACCAGCCGGCGGCTCATCGAAGTACATCACCTTGATGACGCGCAGGTAGTAAAAGGCGCCGATCAGCGACAACAGCACCGCAGCCACCGCGATCCACAGGTACAGCTCGATGTTGGTGGTGACCAGCGCCTGCAGCACCGCCAGCTTGGCGTAGAAGCCCACCGTCGGTGGAATGCCGGTCAGCGAGAACATGAACACCGCCATCACCCCGGCCATCCACGGTGCGCGGCGCGACAGGCCGGCCAGGTCGTTGATGTCCTCGCTCTCGAAGCCCTCGCGCGACAGCAGCATCAGCAGCCCGATGCTGCCCAGCGTGGTGAGCGTGTACGCCACCATGTAGAACATCGCCGAGCTGTAGGCATTGCCGGCCGACAGCGTGTTGCCGCTGACCACGCCCGAGGCCAGTGCCAGCAGCATGAAGCCCATCTGCGCGATGGCCGAGTAGGCGAGCATGCGCTTGAGGTTGCTCTGCGCGATGGCCGCGAAGTTGCCGATGGCCAGCGAGACCACGGCCATCACCAGCAGCATCTGCTGCCAATCCACCGCCAGGCCCAGCATGCCCTCCACCAGCAGGCGGATGGTCATGCCGAAGGCGGCCAGCTTGGGCGCACCGGCGATCAGCAAGGTGACGGCGGTGGGCGCGCCGTGGTAGACGTCGGGCACCCACATGTGGAACGGCGCGGCACCCAGCTTGAAGCCCAGGCCGGCCACCACGAACACCAGGCCGAACACCAGCACGGTGTTGTTGGCGCCGCCCTTGCCGATCACCTCGAACACGCCCGGGATCTCCAGCGTGCCGGTGGCGCCGTACATCATCGACAGGCCGTACAGCAGGAAGCCGCTGGCCAGCGCGCCCAGCACGAAGTACTTCATCGCGGCCTCGGTGGCCACGGCGCTGTCACGCCGCAGCGCCACCAGCGCATACAGCGACAGGCTCATCAACTCCAGGCCCAGGTACATCACCAGGAAGTTGTTGGCCGACACCATCACGCAGATGCCCAGCAGCGAGAACATCGCCAGGGTGAAGAACTCGCCCTTGAGCATCTCGCGCGAGCCGATGTACGGCTGCGCATAGGCAATCGAGACCATCACCGAGATGACGGCGAAGAAGGCCAGCAGGTGGCCCATCGGATCGGCGACCACCATGTTCTGCATGCCGTAGGCGGTCACGCCGCCCTGCACATAGCTCAGGTGCAGCGCCGCCACCAGGCCGAGCGACACCTGCGTCAGCCAGAAGGTGGGCCGGCGCTTCGGGTCGGTGACAAACAGGTCCGCCAGCGCCACCACGCAGGTGAGCACGAGCAGCAGCAGCTCGGGGTAGATGACCAGCCAGTTCATTTCAATCATGGTTGTGGCCATCCGTCAGGGAAGTTTGGAAACAGCCACGTGTTTCAGCAGCTCGGTGACGGAGACATGCATCACGTCGGTCACCGGCTTCGGGTAGACGCCCATCGCCAGCGTGGCGATGGCCAGCACGGCCAGCATCAGGAACTCGCGGCTGTTGATGTCGGTCAGCGCACGCACGTTGTCGTTGGCCACGTCGCCCAGGTACACGCGCTTGACCATCCACAGGTTGTAGGCCGCGCCCAGGATCAGCGCGGTGGCCGCGAGGATGCCGATCACGAAGCTGAACTTGACCGACGCCAGGATCACCATCCACTCGCCAATGAAGCCGCTGGTACCCGGCAGGCCGGCATTGGCCATCGCGAAGAACACCGCGAAGGCGGCAAACTTCGGCATGGTGTTCACCACGCCGCCGTAGGCCTTGATCTCACGCGAATGCACGCGGTCGTACAGCACGCCGATGCACAGGAACATGGCGCCCGAGACGAAGCCGTGGCTCACCATCTGCACCAGGCCGCCGGCCACGCCCAGTTCGCTGAACAGGAAGAAGCCCAGGGTGACGAAGCCCATGTGCGCGATGGACGAGTAGGCCACCAGCTTCTTCATGTCCTGCTGCACCAGCGCCACCAGGCCGACGTAGATCACCGCCACCAGCGAGAACGCCACGATCAGCCAGGCCCACTGATGCGAGGCATCGGGCACGATGGGCATGGAAAAGCGCAGGAAGCCATAGGCGCCGAGCTTCAGCATGATGGCCGCCAGCACCACCGAACCGCCGGTGGGCGCCTCCACGTGCGCATCGGGCAGCCAGGTGTGCACCGGCCACATCGGCACCTTCACGGCGAAGGCCGCGAAGAAGGCGAAGAACAGCAGCGTCTGCGCGGTGGCGGGCAGCGGCAGTTGGTGCCAGTCCAGGATGGAGAAGCTGCCGCCCGACTTGTAGTACAGGTACAGCAGCGCCACCAGCATCAGCAGCGAGCCCAGCAGCGTGTACAGGAAGAACTTGAACGCCGCGTACACGCGCCGCGGGCCGCCCCACACGCCGATGATGATGTACATCGGGATCAGCGTGGCTTCGAAGAACACGTAGAACAGCAGGCCGTCCAATGCCGAGAACACGCCCACCATCACGCCCGACAGGATCAGGAACGCGCCCATGTACTGGTTGACGCGGTCGGTGATCACCTCCCAGGCGGCGATCACCACGATGATGGTGATGAAGGCCGTGAGCAGCACGAACCACACCGAGATACCGTCCACGCCCAGGTGGTAGCGGATATTGAAACGGTCGATCCAGGCGTAGTTCTCGACGAACTGCATCGAGGCCGTGCCCGCATCGAAGCCACCGATCAATGGCAGCGTGACGGCGAAGCTGGCGATGGCGCCCAGCAAGGCCAGCCAGCGCACGGCCTTGGCGTATTCGTCGCGCCCCAGGGCCAGCAGGACGGCGCCGACAGCGATCGGCAGCCAGATGGCAACACTCAACAATCCCATGTTCTTGTTCTCCGCCCCGCCATCAGCGCCCGAAGAGGCCGCCGAGCGTGGGCCACAGTTGCCAGGTCATCAACCCGAACACACCCAGCAGCATCACCAGCGCATACCAGTACAGGTGGCCGGTCTGCAGGAATCGGGTCAGCGAGGCGATGCCCCCCATCAGGCGCGCCGAACCATTGACGAACACGCCGTCGATCAGACCCACGTCGCCGCCCTTCCACAGCCCCACGCCGAGCAGGCGTGCGCCGCCGGCGATGAACTTCTCGTTGAAGGCATCGAAGTAGTACTTGTTCTCCAGCAGGCGGTAGATCGGGCCGCTGCGCGCCTTGATGGCCGCCGGGATCGACGGTGCCTTCATGTAGAAGAACCAGGCCAGGACCACGCCGGCCAGGGCCAGCCAGAACGGCGCCGTGAGGAGGCCGTGCGAGGCCATGGCGGCAGCGCCGTGGAAGGCCTCGTTCAGCTCGGCCATGGCCGGATGCTTGGCCGCGTCCACGAAGATCGCGTCCTTGAAGAAGTCGCCGTGCAGCATCGGACCGATGGTCAGGTAGCCGATCAGCACCGACGGGATGGCCAGCAGCACCAGCGGCGCCGTCACCACCCAGGGCGACTCATGCGGCACATGCGGTTCATGGTGGCCGTGCTCGTCGTCGTGGTGGTCGTGCTCACCCGGGAACGGCTTGTGGCGGAAGTTCTCCTTGCCATGGAAGACCAGGAAGTACATCCGGAAGGAGTAGAACGCCGTGACGAACACACCCGCCAGGACCGCGAAGTTGGCGAAGCCCGAGCCCCACAGGTGGCTGGCATGCACCGCCTCGATGATGCTGTCCTTGGAGTAGAAGCCGGAGAACAGCGGCGTGCCGATCAGGGCCAGCGATCCCAGCAGCGACGTGATCCAGGTGATGGGCATGTACTTGCGCAGGCCGCCCATGTTGCGGATGTCCTGGTCGTGGTGCATGCCGATGATGACCGAGCCTGCACCGAGGAACAGCAGCGCCTTGAAGAACGCATGCGTCATCAGGTGGAACACCGCCACAGAGTAGGCCGACACGCCCAGTGCCACCGTCATGTAGCCCAGCTGGCTCAGCGTGGAGTACGCCACCACGCGCTTGATGTCGTTCTGGATGATGCCCAGGAACCCCATGAACAGCGCCGTGATGGAGCCGATCACCAGCACGAAGGACAGCGCGGTGTCCGACAGCTCGAACAGCGGCGACATGCGGGCCACCATGAAGATGCCGGCCGTCACCATCGTCGCCGCGTGGATCAGCGCGGAGATCGGCGTCGGGCCTTCCATCGAGTCCGGCAGCCACACATGCAGCGGCACCTGCGCGCTCTTGCCCATCGCGCCGATGAACAGGCAGATGCAGGCGGTGGTCAGCAGCATCCAGTCGGTGCCGGGCAGCGTGAGCTTGGCCAGTTCGCCGCTCTTGGCAAAGGTCTCGCCGTAGTTCAGCGTGCCGGTGTAGGCCAGCAGCAGGCCGATGCCGAGGATGAAGCCGAAGTCACCCACCCGGTTGACCAGGAAGGCCTTCATGTTGGCGAAGATGGCCGTCGGGCGCTTGAACCAGAAGCCGATCAGCAGGTACGACACCAGGCCCACCGCCTCCCAGCCGAAGAACAGCTGCAGGAAGTTGTTGCTCATCACGAGCATCAACATCGAGAAGGTGAACAGCGAGATGTACGAGAAGAAGCGCTGGTAGCCCGGGTCTTCCTCCATGTAGCCGATGGTGTAGATGTGCACCATCAACGACACGAAGGTCACCACGCACATCATCATCGCGGTGAGACCGTCGACCAGGAAGCCGACTTCCATCTTCAGGTCGCCGAGCACCATCCACTCGTAGACGGTGGCGTTGAAGCGGGCACCGTCGACGACGACGCTCTGCAGCACCATCACGGACAGCACGAAGGCGATGGCCACGCCGAGGATGGTGGCGATGTGCGAGCCGCGGCGGCCCACCGTCTTGCCGAAGAAGCCGGCGATGACGGAGCCGGCCAGCGGCGCCAGCGGCACCGCGAGAAGCATGTTCTGGGACAGGGTTGCCGACATGGTCAATCAGCCCTTCAGGGTATCGAGTTCGTCGACGTTGATCGACGCACGGTTGCGGAAGAGCACGACCAGGATGGCCAGGCCGATGGCGGATTCGGCGGCCGCCACCGTCAGGATGAAGAACACGAACACCTGGCCCGCCATGCGGTCGGCCACGGCCGGCAGGTAGTGCGAGAAGGCGATGAAGTTCAGGTTGACCGCCAGCAGCATCAGCTCGATGGCCATCAGCAGCACGATCAGATTGCGGCGGTTCAGGAAGATGCCGATCACCGACAGTGCGAACAGCACCGCGCCCAGCGACAGGTAGTGGCCAAGAGACACGGGGCCCAGCATCACTGTTTCCCCTCGGCTTGGGCGCCCGGCTGGGCGGCAGGCACCGAAGGCACCTCGATCGTCGGTTTCATCTTGACCAGTCGGACACGGTCCGCCTTCTTGACGCGCACCGCCTGCGAGGCATCGATGGCACGCGAGTCCTTGCGCTTGCGCAGCGTCAGCGCGATGGCCGCCACGATGGCCACCAGCAGCAGCACCGCGGCGATCTGCAGCGGATAGAGGTACCTGGTGTACATCTCGATGCCCAGCAGCTTGGTGTTGCCGGCCTCGATCTCCGCCGCGGTCATCATCGGCGCCTCGGGCACGTAGAAGCCCTGGTACAGCACCGCCGCCATTTCCAGCGCGATCAGCGCGCCGATCAGGCCGGCCACCGGGAAGTGCTTCCAGAAGTTCTGTCGGAAGGCGTCGGTGTTGATGTCCAGCATCATCACCACGAAGAGGAACAGCACCATCACTGCGCCGACGTACACCAGCACCAGCGTGATGGCCAGGAACTCGGCCTTCAGCAGCATCCAAACGCAGGCTGCGCTGAAGAAGGCCAGCACCAGGAAGAGCGCCGCATGCACGGTGCTGCGCGCCGTGATCACGCGGAAGGAGGCTCCCAGCAGCACCGCCGAGAACGCATAGAAGAGAGCGGTCGTCGTATTCATGTTTTCTTGAACGCGCGCACGCGCCGGGCCAGGGCCGCCTGGGCAGGCGGCCGCAGCCGTCAGCGGTACTTCGCGTCGGCCTCCTTGTTGGCGGCGATCTCGCGCTCGTAGCGGTCACCGACGGCCAGCAGCATGTCCTTGGTGAAGTACAGGTCGCCGCGCTTTTCGCCGTGGTACTCGAGGATGTGCGTCTCGACGATGGAATCGACCGGGCAGCTTTCCTCGCAGAAGCCGCAGAAGATGCACTTGGTCAGGTCGATGTCGTAGCGCGTGGTGCGGCGAGAACCGTCGTCACGCACGTCCGATTCGATGGTGATGGCCAGCGCCGGGCACACTGCCTCGCACAGCTTGCAGGCGATGCAGCGCTCTTCGCCATTCTCGTAGCGGCGCAGCGCATGCAGCCCACGGAAGCGCGGCGACAGCGGCGTCTTCTCTTCCGGAAACTGGATGGTGATCTTCTTCTGGAAGAAGTGGCGGCCCGTGAGCTTCAGGCCCTTGAGCAGCTCCAGCAGCATGAAGCTGGA
Organism: Aquincola sp. J276; assembly: GCF_024700035.1. Classification (NCBI taxonomy): domain Bacteria; kingdom Pseudomonadati; phylum Pseudomonadota; class Betaproteobacteria; order Burkholderiales; family Sphaerotilaceae; genus Aquincola; species Aquincola sp. J276. The sequence goes on along the minus strand of NZ_JAJONC010000002.1, from coordinate 2,453,946 downwards.
GACGAAGTCTTTGACGGCAGACATGGGGTGACCTCTGTGTGCGGGGCGTTAGCCGGCTTTAAGGCCAGATGTTCCAGGGCGACTGGATCCACAGGCCAACGACGACCAGCCACACCAGGGTGACGGGAATGAAAATCTTCCAGCCCAGACGCATGATCTGGTCGTAGCGGAAGCGGGGGAACGTGGCACGCACCCACAGGAACATCGTGACGACCACGAAGACCTTGATCGCCAGCCAGATCCAGCCAGGGATGAAGTCGAGGAACCCGAAGGGGCTCAGCCAGCCGCCGAGGAACAGGATCACGGCCAGGGTGGAGACCAGGATCATGTTGGCGTATTCGGCCAGGAAGAACATCGCGAACGACATGCCCGAGTACTCGATCATGTGCCCGGCCACGATTTCCGACTCGCCTTCCACCACGTCGAACGGGTGGCGGTTCGTCTCGGCCAGGCCGGAGATGAAGTACACGACGAAGATGGGCAGCAGCGGCAGCCAGTTCCAGGACAGCAGGCCCACGCCCTTGTCGGCGAAGAAGCCGGTGCCCTGGCTGGTGACGATGGCGCTCATGTTCAGGGTGCCCGACACCATCAGCACCACGACGAAGCAGAAGCCCATCGCGATCTCGTAGCTCACCATCTGCGCCGAAGCCCGCAGCGCACCCAGGAAGGCGTACTTCGAGTTGGAGGCCCAGCCCGCGATGATCACACCGTACACCTCCAGCGAGGTGATGGCCATCAGGAATAGCAGGCCGGCGTTGACGTTGGCCAGCACCACGTCAGGTCCGAACGGCACCACGGCCCAGGCCGCCAGCGCCGGCATGATGGTCATGATCGGGCCCAGGAAGAACAGGCCCTTGTTGGCCGCCGTCGGGCGGATGATTTCCTTGAAGATCAGCTTGACCGCATCGGCGATGGGCGTGAGCAGGCCGAACGGGCCGACGCGGTTGGGGCCCGGGCGGATCTGCGTCCAGCCGATGGCCTTGCGCTCCCACAGCGTGAGGTAGGCGACACAGCCCATCAGCGGCGCCACCACCGCGACGATCTTGATCAGGCTCCAGACCACCAGCCAGAGCGTGGGGCCGAGCAGCGACGTGCCGGCTTGTTGGACGGTATCCAGCATGTTCAGGCTTTTTCGATGGTCAGCGCGCCGAACATGGCGCCAAGGGTGGCGGTGTGGTCATGGCCGGCCGGCACGCGCACGGTGTTGCCAGCCAGTGTCGGCTCTTCCACGGCAGGCAGCACGGCGGACGCCTGGCCTTGCGAGACGCGCACGCGGTCGCCGACCTGCAGGCCCAGTGTCTGCCACAGGCCTGACGGCAGGCTGGCAACCGGCGGGCGTGCATCGGCCGTCAGCTGCAGCGAGGTGGCGCGGCGCACGATGGCGTCGGCGCTGTAGATCGGCACATCGGCCAGGCGCTCGATGCCGTCCTGCGGGCTGATGGTCACCTGGCCGAGCGAAGCCGCCTCGTTGTTCAGCCGGCTGGTGATGCCGGCGGCATCGCCCAGGGCTTCCGCGCGCACCTCCTCCGAGGTCTCGTGGTTGAAGCCTTCCAGGCCCAGCAGATTGCCCAGCACCCGCAGCACCTTCCAGGCCGGGCGGGCATCGCCCAGCGGCTTGGTCACGCCGTGGAAGCTCTGCACGCGGCCTTCGGCATTGACGAAGGTGCCGGAGGTCTCGGTGAAGGGCGCGATCGGCAGCAGCACGTCGGCGTTGTCGACCTGCGCATCCTTGAAGGGCGTGAGCGCGACCACCAGGCCCGAGCCCTGCAGCGCTGCACGGGCCGCCGCGGCGTTGGCGGCATCCAGCACCGGCTCCACGTTGAGCAGCAGCAGGGCCTTCATCGGCTGCGACAGCATCTGGCCCGCGTTCAGGCCGCCTTGGCGCGGCATGGCATGCACCAGCTGCGCGCCGACGGTGTTGCCTGCCTCGGTGAGGTAGCCCACCGAAGCGCCGGTGTGCTGCGCGATGAAGTTGGCCAGTGCGAGCAACTGGGAGGCTTCCGGGTGCTGCGCGGCGGCATTGCCCAGCAGCAAGGCCTTTTGCTGACCCGAGATCAAGGACGTGGCGATGGCACGGGCGTCCTCGGTGGGCTCGATGCCGGCATCCAGCGACACCGGCGACACGGCGCCGGTGGCCGCGGCCACGGCGGCAGCCACCTGGGCCAGCACGCCCACCCAGGCACTGGGGGCGGCCACCAGGCGGATGCCCGTGGGCATCAGCCACTCGTCATTCACCGCGCCCAGGCTGTGCACATGCGCGCCATGCCGCGCGGCCTGGCGGATGCGCTGCGCCATCAGCGGCTGGTCCTTCCGCAGGAACGAGCCGATGACGAAGGCACGCTGCAGCGTCGACAGCGAGGCGATGGAGGTGCCCAGCCAACGCACGCCGCCCTGCTCCAGCGCGAAGTCGGCGTGGCGGGTGCGGTAGTCGATGTTGTCGCTGCCAAGGCCGCGGACCAGCTTGGCCAGGAGATGAAGTTCCTCGACGGTGGACTGGGCCGAGCCCAGCGCGCCGATGCCGGCCACGCCGAACTCACCCTTCACGCGCTTCAGGCCATCGGCCACGTAGCCCAGCGCGGTGTTCCAGTCGACGGCCTGCCACTGGCCGCCCTGCTTGATCATCGGCGTGGTCAGGCGGCTGGGGCTGTTGAGTGCCTCGTACGAGAAGCGGTCGCGGTCCGACAGCCAGCACTCGTTGACCGCCTCGTTCTCGAGCGGCAGCACGCGCATGACCTTGTTGGACTTGACCTGCACGATCAGGTTGGCACCCACGCCGTCGTGCGGGCTCACGCTCTTGCGGCGCGACAGCTCCCAGGTGCGGGCGCTGTAGCGGAAGGGCTTGCTGGTGAGCGCGCCCACCGGGCACAGGTCGATCATGTTGCCCGACAGCTCGGAGTCCACCGTGTCGCCGGCCACCGTGGTGATCTCGGAATGCTCGCCGCGGTGGATCATGCCCAGCTCCATGATCCCGGCCACTTCCTGGCCGAAACGCACGCAGCGGGTGCAGTGGATGCAGCGCGTCATCTCTTCCATCGAGATGAGCGGACCCACGTCCTTGTGGAACACCACGCGCTTTTCTTCCTGGTAGCGCGAGGAAGACCCGCCGTAACCCACGGCCAGGTCCTGCAGCTGGCATTCGCCGCCCTGGTCGCAGATGGGGCAGTCCAGCGGGTGGTTGATCAGCAGGAACTCCATCACCCCTTGCTGCGCCTTGATCGCCTTGTCGCTCTTGGTGCGCACGATCATGCCGTTGGTCACCGGCGTGGCGCAGGCGGGCATCGGCTTGGGCGCCTTCTCCACCTCGACCAGGCACATGCGGCAGTTGGCCGCAATGCTCAGCTTCTTGTGGTAGCAGAAGTGCGGGATGTAGGTGCCCGCGGCGTCGGCGGCATGCATGACCATGCTGCCTTCGACCACGCTGACCTTCTTGCCGTCGAGTTCGATTTCAACCATGTTGTGTGTCCCGGTTGCCGTCAGGCATGCACGGCCGCGGCCGGCTGCGGGACCTTCGCAGTCTTGTGTTCGATGAGGTGGACGAACTCGTCGCGGAAGTGCTTGAGCATCGCCCGCACCGGCATGGCCGCGGCGTCACCCAGCGCACAGATGGTGCGGCCCTGGATGTTGTCAGCCACCGAGTTCAGCAGGTCGATGTCTTCCGGACGGCCCTGGCCGTTGGCGATGCGATCGACCATGCGCCACAGCCAGCCCGTGCCTTCGCGGCACGGCGTGCACTGGCCGCAGCTCTCGTGCATGTAGAAGTAGCTCAGGCGCAGCAGGCTGCGCACCATGCAACGGCTGTCGTCCATCACGATGACGGCGCCCGAACCCAGCATCGACCCCGCCTTGGCGATCGAGTCGTAGTCCATGGTGCACTCGTTCATGATCGAGGCCGGCAGCACCGGCGACGACGAGCCGCCCGGGATCACGGCCTTGAGCTGCCGGCCGGTGCGCACGCCACCTGCCAGTTCCAGCAGCTTGCTGAACGGCGTGCCCAGCGGGATCTCGTAGTTGCCAGGCTTGTTGACGTCACCCACCACCGAGAAGATCTTCGTGCCGCCGTTGTTCGGCTTGCCGATGTCGAGGTAGGCCTGGCCGCCATTGCGGATGATCCAGGGCACCGCGGCGAAGGTCTCGGTGTTGTTGATCGTGGTCGGCTTGCCATACAGGCCGAAGCTCGCCGGGAACGGCGGCTTGAACCGCGGCTGGCCCTTCTTGCCTTCCAGTGATTCGAGCAGCGCTGTTTCTTCACCGCAGATGTAGGCGCCGAAGCCGTGGTGCGCATGCAGCTGGAAGCTGAAGCCGCTGCCCAGGATCTGGTTGCCCAGGTAGCCGGCGGCCCGCGCTTCCTCCAGGGCGGCCTCGAAGCGTTCGTACACCTCGAAGATCTCGCCGTGGATGTAGTTGTAGCCCACGCTGATGCCCATCGCGTAGGCCGCGATGATCATGCCCTCGATGACGATGTGCGGGTTGTAGGCCAGGATGTCCCGGTCCTTGCAGGTGCCCGGCTCGCCTTCGTCGGAGTTGCACACCAGGTACTTCTGGCCCGGGAACTGGCGGGGCATGAAGCTCCACTTCAGCCCGGTCGGAAAGCCGGCGCCGCCGCGGCCGCGCAGGCCCGACAGCTTGACGTCGGCGATCACCTGGTCGGGCGTCATGCCGGCGCCGCCGTCGGTGCCCAGGATGCGCTTGAGCGCCTGGTAGCCACCGCGCGCCTCATAGTCGGCGATCGACCAGTTGCGGCCGTTCAGGCCCGCATAGATCTGCGCGCCGATGTGGCGGTCGTGGAAGCAGGTTTCGAGGCCGGTGGCCTGGAACCGGGAAAGGTCGGGCATGTTCACTTTGCCTGCGCCTTCAGTGTGTCGACCAGCGCGTCGAGCCGCTCGTCGGTCATGTAGCTCACCATCTGGCGGTCATTCACCAGCATCACCGGTGCATCGGCGCAGGCGCCCAGGCACTCGGTCTTCTGCACGGTGAACAGGCCATCGGCGCTGGTGCCGCCTTCATCGACATGCAGCTTGGCGCACAGGTGCTCCAGCGCATGCTGGCCGTTGCGCAGCTGGCAAGGGAGGTTGGTGCAGACGTTGAGCTTGTAGCGGCCCAGCGGCTGCTGGTTGTACATGTTGTAGAAGGTCGTCACCTCGTGCACCGCGATCGCGGGCATGCCGAGGTAGTCGGCGATCTCCTGCTCGCTCTCGGGCGAGACCCAGCCCAGTTCCTGCTGCGCAATCGACAGGCAGGCCATCACCGCAGACTGCTTCTGCTCGGGCGGGTACTTGGCAACTTCCTTGGCGAAGCGGGCCAGGGTGTCCACGGAAAACAGGCTCATCGATCGATCTCGCCAAACACGATGTCCATCGTCCCGATGATGGCGACGGCATCGGCAATCATGTGGCCGCGCGCCATTTCATCGAGGGCTGCAAGGTGCGCAAAGCCCGGTGCGCGGATCTTCAGGCGGTACGGCTTGTTGGCGCCGTCGCTCACCAGGTAGATGCCGAACTCACCCTTCGGATGCTCCACGGCTGCGTAGGCCTCGCCTTCGGGCACGTGGAAGCCTTCGGTGAAGAGCTTGAAGTGATGGATCAGCTCTTCCATGCTGGACTTCATGTCCAGCCGCGAAGGCGGCGCCACCTTGTGGTTGTCGGTGATCACCGGGCCGGGGTTCTTGCGCAGCCAGGCCACGCACTGCTCGATGATGCGGTTGGACTGCCGCATCTCCTCGATGCGCACCAGGTAGCGGTCGTAGGTGTCGCCGTTGGTGCCCACCGGCACGTCGAAGTCGATGCGGTCATAGACCTCATAGGGCTGCGTCTTGCGCAGGTCCCAGGCGATGCCCGAGCCGCGCAGCATCGGGCCGCTGAAGCCGAGGTTCTTGGCACGCTCCGGCGTGACGACGCCGATGCCCACGGTGCGCTGCTTCCAGATGCGGTTGTCGGTCAGCAGCGTCTCGTACTCGTCGACGTGCGTCGGGAAGCGCTTGGTGAAGTCGTCGATGAAGTCCAGCAGCGAACCCTGCCGGTTGTCGTTCATCGCCGCGATGGCCTTGGCATTGCGGATCTTCGACACCTTGTATTGCGGCATCGAGTCCGGCAGGTCGCGGTACACGCCGCCAGGCCGGAAATAGGCCGCATGCATGCGCGCGCCCGACACCGCCTCGTACATGTCGAACAGGTCTTCCCGCTCGCGGAAGCAGTAGATCAGCATGTTCATCGCGCCGCAGTCGAGACCGTGCGCGCCGAGCCACAGCAGGTGGTTCAGCAGGCGGGTGATCTCGCTGAACATCACGCGGATGTACTGCGCGCGCTCGGGCACCTCGATGCCCATCAGCTTCTCGATGGCCAGGCAGTACGCATGCTCGTTGGACATCATCGACACGTAGTCGAGACGGTCCATGTAGGGCAGCGACTGGATGAAAGTGCGGCTTTCGGCCAGCTTCTCGGTCGCGCGGTGCAGCAGGCCGATGTGGGGGTCGGCACGCTGGATGACCTCGCCGTCAAGCTCGAGCACCAGGCGCAGCACGCCGTGCGCGGCGGGGTGCTGGGGCCCGAAGTTCAGCGTGTAGTTCTTGATCTCTGCCATAGAAACCTGTTGGCGCCGGCGGCGCTCAGTGCAGCCCGCCGTAGTTGTCTTCGCGGACGATGCGCGGCGTGATCTCGCGCGGCTCGATCGTCACGGGCTGGTAGATCACGCGCTTCTGCTCAGGGTCGTAGCGCATCTCCACATGGCCCGTGGTGGGGAAGTCCTTGCGGAACGGATGGCCGATGAAGCCGTAGTCGGTCAGGATGCGGCGCAGGTCCAGGTGGCCTTCGAAGATGATGCCGTACAGGTCGAAGGCTTCGCGCTCGAACCAGTTGGCGGCATTCCACACCTCGTTGACCGAGGCCACCATCGGGAGGTCGTCATCCGGGCAGTACACGCGCAGGCGCAGCCGCCAGTTGTGCTGCAGAGAGAGCAGGTGCGTCACCACGGCGAAGCGCGGACCCTCATACGCGCCGCTGTCCTGCCAACCGCTGTAGTCCATGCCGCACAGGTCGATCAACTGCTCGAACCGCAGCGCGGGATCGTCACGCAGCCGCAGCGCCACGTCGGCGTACACCGCAGCGGCCACGGTGATGGTGATCTCGCCGCGCTCGCGCTTGAAGGTCTTGATCTTGTCGCCGAGCACCGACTGGAGCGCGGCTTGCAGGTTGTCGAGTTTCTGGGTCATGCGATGGCTGACGCTGGGTGGCCGGCCGCCTCAGCGGGCGATCGTGTTCTCGCGGCGGATCTTGGCCTGCAGCTGCAGGATGCCGTACAGCAGGGCCTCTGCCGTGGGCGGGCAGCCCGGCACATAGACGTCCACCGGCACGATGCGGTCGCAGCCGCGCACCACCGAATAGCTGTAGTGGTAGTACCCGCCGCCGTTGGCACACGAGCCCATCGACAGCACCCAGCGCGGCTCGGCCATCTGGTCGTAGACCTTGCGCAGGGCCGGCGCCATCTTGTTGCACAGCGTGCCAGCCACGATCATCAGGTCGGACTGGCGCGGGCTGGGACGGAACAGCATGCCGAAGCGGTCGATGTCGTAGCGGGCGGCACCCGCATGCATCATCTCCACCGCGCAGCAGGCCAGGCCGAAGGTCATCGGCCACAGCGAGCCGGTCTTCGACCAGTTGATCAGCTTGTCGACCGATGTGGTGACGAAGCCTTCCTTGAGAACGCCTTCGATACCCATTTGTGCTTACTCCCAGTCGAGGGCGCCCTTTTTCCACTCATAGACGAATCCGACCACCAGGATGGTCAGGAACAGCATCATCGCCCAGAAGCCGGCGGGGCCGATCTCCTTGAGCGCAACGGCCCAAGGGAAGAGGAATGCGATTTCGAGGTCGAACAGGATGAAGAGAATGGCCACCAGGTAGTAGCGCACGTCGAACTTCATGCGGGCGTCCTCGAAGGCTTCGAAGCCGCATTCATAGGGCGAGTTTTTCGCCATGTCAGGCCGTTGCGGACCGAGAACAAAACCCAGCACCTGGGGCACGATGCCTACACCGATACCGACCAGGATGAACAGGATGACAGGTAGGTACTGTTGCAGGTCCATGGCTCTTGGCTAAGGTTGCGAGATCGACGTCCGGGCAGCAAAAAGCGCGCCGGAACCAGCTTGGCTCACTCAGCGCGCCCAGTTTTCCCTGCATTGCTGATCGCATTCAGGGCGCTGTCTTGCAAAGTACCGGTGAGGGCCTTGCTTACAACCCATCTCATTTCTGGTGCCGACGGCGAGACTCGAACTCGCACAGCTTTCGCCACTACCCCCTCAAGATAGCGTGTCTACCAATTTCACCACGTCGGCGGTTTTGTCAACTTCGACTGTTCGGTTTTGCTTGAGGATTGCTCACTGAACAGCCTCGCATTCTAGCCCGAAATTTCCCGCATCACGAGGGTTGTCACCAACATGATGCAGGAGGCAGATCAAGGCTTCGGAATGACGGCGCCAGAGGCCGCGGGCGCGGCCGGGACGACCGGGGCCACCGGTACGGAGGCCGAAGGCAGCGCGGCGGAGGCGGCGGGCGTGGGCGCCGAGGGAATGGCGCGCTCGAACACCGTGCCACCGGTGGCGGGTTCCACGGTGCGCTCCCGGCTGTTCAGGTAGGCCAGGGCCAGCGTGCAGATGAAGAACACGGTGGCGCAGGCGGCGGTGGAACGCGACAGGAAGTTGGCGCTGCCGGTGGCACCGAACAGGCTGCCCGACGAGCCGCCACCGAAGGAAGCGCCCATGTCGGCGCCCTTGCCGTGCTGCACCAGCACCAGTCCGATCATCGTGATCGCCGTCAGGAGCTGGACCGCCAGCACGATGTTCATCCAGATTTGCATTTCTTGTGACTCCGGGAGTTCTCAGGGCGCGGCGCGGCCGATGGCGATGAAGTCGGCGGCCTTGAGCGAGGCACCGCCGATCAGCCCGCCATCGATGTCGGGCTGCGCAAACAGGGTTGCGGCGTTGTCGGGCTTGACGCTGCCGCCGTAGAGGATCTTCATCGCGCCGGCCTGCGGCGTGGCTGCCTGCAACTGCGCACGCAGCAACGCATGAACGGCTTGCGCCTGCTCGGGCGATGCGGTCTTGCCGGTGCCGATGGCCCACACCGGTTCGTAGGCGACGACCATCTCGCCCACGCAATGCCCCAGCGTATGGATCACGGCGGACAGCTGCCGCTTGACCACCGCCTCGGTCTCGTTGGCCTCGCGCTGGGCCAGCGTCTCGCCCACGCACACGATGGGCGTGATGCCCTTGCCAAGCGCAGCCTTGGCCTTGTCGGCCACCAGCTGGTCGCTTTCGGCATGGTAGGCACGGCGCTCGGAGTGGCCGACGATGACGTAGCGGCAGCCGAACTCGTGCAACATGGCGGCCGACACCTCGCCGGTGTAGGCGCCCTGCTCATGGGCCGAGCAGTCCTGTGCGCCCCAGCGGATGGCACTGGCGGCCAGGGCCACCGCGGCTTCCGACAGGAAAGGGAACGGCACGCACACCGCCATGTCGGCATTGCTGGGGCCGGCGTCCAGCAGACCTTCGAACAGCTCGGCATTGGCCTTGTGGCTGCCGTGCATCTTCCAGTTGCCCACCACCAGTTTGCGTCGTGTAGTCATCGTCCAATCACCAACTCAAAACGATCTTGCCGACATGGCTGCTCGATTCCATCAGCGCATGGGCGTCCGCCGCCTGCGCTGCCGGAAACACCTTGTGGATCACCGGCTTGACGCGCCCGGCCTCGATCAGCGGCCACACGGTGGCGCGCAGTTCCTGGGCCAGCACGGTCTTGTAGGCCACCGAGCGCGGACGCAGCGTGGAGCCGACGATGGCGATGCGCTTGCGCAGCACCAGGCCAGCGTCGAAGCTGCTCTTGGTGCCGCCCTGCACGGCGATCAGCGCCAGGCGGCCGTCGGTGGCCAGGCACTCGATCTCGCGGCCGACGTAGTCGCCGGCCACCATGTCGAGCACCACGTCCACGCCCTTGCCGCCGGTGATGCGCTGCACCTCGGCCACGAAGTCCTGCGTGCGGTAGTTGATGCCGTGGTCGGCACCCAGCTGCACGCAGGCGGCCACCTTGTCGTCGCTGCCCGCGGTGACGATCACGCTGGCGCCGATGGCCTTGGCCAGTGCGATGGCGGTGGTGCCGATGCCGCTCGAGCCGCCCTGCACCAGCAGCGTCTCGCCTGCCTTCAGCCGCGCGATGTGGAAGACGTTCTGCCACACGGTGAAGAAGGTCTCCGGCAGGGCCGCGGCCTCGACGTCGGACAGGCCGGCCGGAATCGGCAGGCACTGGCCGGCAGGCGCGGTGCACAGCTCGGCATAACCGCCGCCGGCCACCAGGGCGCACACGCGGTCGCCGATCTTCAGGCCGGCGGCGGCCAGGTCGTCGTCGCTGCCGGCGGTCACCGTGCCGGCCACTTCCAGGCCCGGCAGGTCGGAAGCACCGGGCGGCGGCGGATAGGCGCCCTTGCGCTGCAGCACGTCGGGGCGATTGATGCCCGCGGCCTTCACCGCGATCAGCAACTCACCCTTGGCGGGCGCGGGGTCGGGCCGCTGCACGAGGCGCAGTACTTCAGGACCGCCGCCGGGCCCCGCGATCTCGATAGCGTTCATCGGAATACTCCGTGCCAGGCCGCGGCGGCCGAAGCTGCCGCGGCACCTTGGCTCACTCGGGTTGCTGCGGGCGCTCGTTGTCGTTGCCGAACGACGGCGCGGACGACGGTGCATCGGCGGCCGGGGCGGCCTGCGGTGCCTCGTCACGCTGTTCGCGCGGCTCGCGTTCGCGGCGCGGCGGGCGGTCGCCACGGTCGCGACCACGGTCGCCGCGATCGCCACGGTCGCCGTACTCGCGGCGCGGACGCTCCTCCTCGACATAGCCTTCCGGCTTGTCGAGCAGCGCCTTCAGCGACAGCTTGATGCGGCCCTTCTCGTCCGTCTCCAGCACCTTGACCTTCACCATCTGGCCTTCGGTCAGGAAGTCGGTGACCTTCTCGACGCGCTGGTGCGCGATCTGGCTGATGTGCAGCAGGCCGTCCTTGCCGGGCAGGATGTTGACCAGCGCGCCAAAGTCCAGGATCTTGGTGACCGCGCCTTCGTAGACCTTGCCGATCTCGGCCTCGGCGGTGATCTCCTCGATGCGCTTCTTGGCGTATTCGGCCTTGTCGGCGTCGGCCGAGGCGATAGTGATCGTGCCGTCTTCGCCGATGTCGATCGTGGTGCCGGTCTCTTCGGTCAGCGCGCGGATGGTGGCGCCGCCCTTGCCGATCACGTCGCGGATCTTCTCGGGGTTGATCTTCATCGTGTACAGGCGCGGGGCGTACTGCGACACCTCGGTCTTGGCCTCACCCACCGACTGGCTCATGCAGCCCAGGATGTGCAGGCGGGCTTCCTTGGCCTGCGCCAGGGCCACCTGCATGATTTCCTTGGTGATGCCCTGGATCTTGATGTCCATCTGCAGCGCGGTGATGCCCGCGGTGGTGCCGGCCACCTTGAAGTCCATGTCGCCCAGGTGGTCCTCGTCGCCCAGGATGTCGGTCAGCACCGCGAAGCGGTTGCCTTCCTTGATCAGGCCCATGGCGATGCCGGCCACGTGTGCCTTCAGCGGCACGCCGGCATCCAGCAGGCTGAGCGCGCCGCCGCACACCGACGCCATCGACGACGAGCCGTTGGACTCGGTGATCTCGCTGACCACGCGGATGGCGTACGGGAATTCTTCCTTGCTGGGCAGCACCGCCACCAGGGCGCGCTTGGCCAGGCGGCCGTGGCCGATCTCGCGGCGCTTGGGCGAGCCCACGCGGCCCGTTTCGCCGGTGGCGAACGGGGGCATGTTGTAGTGCAGCATGAAGCGGTCTTCGAACTCGCCGGCCAGCGCGTCGATGCGCTGCGCGTCGCGGTCGGTGCCCAGCGTGGCCACGACCAGCGCCTGCGTCTCGCCGCGGGTGAACAGCGCCGAGCCGTGGGTACGCGGCAGCACGCCGGTGCGGATCTCGATGGGACGCACGGTGCGAGTGTCGCGGCCGTCGATGCGCGGCTCGCCGGCCAGGATCTGGCTGCGCACGATGCGGGCTTCGATGTCGAACAGCAGGCCCTCGACCTTGACCGGATCGAAGTCGACGTTCTCGATCTTCAGCACCGCCTGCACGTTGGCATAGGCGTCGCGCGTGGCCTGGGTGCGGGCCTGCTTGCTGCGGATCTGGTAGGCCTCGCGCAGCGGGCCTTCGGCCAGCTCGGTCACCTTGGCGATGAAGGCTTCGTCCTTGGCGGGAGCTTCCCACTGCCATTCGGGCTTGCCCGCGTCGCGCACCAGCTCGTTGATGGCCTGGATGGCGATGTTGCCCTGCTCATGGCCGAACACCACGGCGCCCAGCATCACTTCCTCGGACAGCTGCTGCGCTTCCGACTCCACCATCAGCACGGCGGCTTCGGTGCCGGCGACCACCAGGTCCATCTGGCTGTCGGCCAGCTGGCTCTTGCTGGGGTTCAGCACGTACTGGCCGTTGACGTAGCCCACGCGGGCGGCGCCGATCGGGCCGTTGAAGGGGATGCCGCTGACCGACAGCGCGGCGCTGGTGCCGATCATGGCGGCGATGTCGGCCGCCACTTCCGGGTTGAGCGACAGCACATGGATCACCACCTGCACCTCATTCATGAACCCTTCCGGGAACAGCGGGCGGATCGGGCGGTCGATCAGGCGGCTGGTCAGCGTCTCCAGCTCGCTGGGGCGGCCTTCACGCTTGAAGAAGCTGCCGGGGATCTTGCCGGCGGCGTAGGTCTTCTCGATGTAGTCGACGGTCAGCGGGAAGAAGTCCTGGCCCGGCTTCGGGTCCTTCTTGGCCACGACGGTGGCAAGCACCACGGTGCCTTCGATGTCGACGACGACGGCGCCACTGGATTGACGGGCGATCTCACCCGTCTCGATCGTGACGCTGTGCTGGCCCCACTGGAAGGTCTTGGTGACTTTGTTGAAAAGGCTCATGGGTTCTTCTCCGGTTGTCAGGCGCCTGGGCGGGCGGCGCCTACGGCCCGGGGCAGGCTCATCGTTGTTGGCGCAATGCCATTCCACCGGGGCCGGCGGGGCCGCGAGACCCCGGTGGAATGACACAGCAGCGCCGTGGACGAACCAGCTCCAAAACGCAAAGAGCCTGTGCTGGAGATTCCAGACAGGCTCTCGGCATGCATTCGGTGCTTACTTGCGCAGGCCCAGCTTCTGGATCAGCGCGGTGTAGCGGTCGCTGTTGCGGTCCTTCAGGTAGGCCAGCAGGCGCTTGCGCTGGTTGACCATCTTCAGCAGGCCGCGGCGGCCGTGGTGGTCCTTGGCGTGCAGCTTGAAGTGGGGGGTCAGCTCGTTGATGCGGTTGGTCAGCAGGGCCACTTGCACTTCGGGGGAGCCGGTGTCGGCCGCGCCGCGCGCATGCGCCTGGATGATGTCTGCCTTCTTGGTGTCGGCGGTTGCCATGGTGTGTTCCTGGTAATCGAGGCGCCATGCGCAAACCTGCGGCAGGACGGTCTCGGGTTCAACTTGCGGTCACGGGTGAAACCGACCCATGCCGTGCGAAATCCCTTTTGGGGAACCGGCGATTATATGGCAAGCGCGTCAGACAGGCGCTGCAGGCCTTGCTGCAGCCGCGCCGGGTCGCGCGAGGCGAAGCACCAGCGCAGCCAGCCCTCCCCTTCATCGCCGAAGGCCGCGCCGGGTGCCAGCCCCAGGCCGTGCCGGCTCACCAGCCGCTTGGCCAGGGCCAGCGAATCAGGCTCGCCCTCCACCCGGAAGAAGCCGTACAACCCGCCCAGCGGCGTGGCCACCTGCACCCGCGGCATGGCGGCCAGGCCGGGCAGCAAGGTGTCGCGGCAGGCCTGGAAGCGGCCCACCAGCTCGGGCACGAAAGCATCGGCGATGCGCAATGCCGCCTGGCCGCCGCGCTGCACGAAGACCGGCGCGCAGGAGCTGTTGAACTCGATCAGCTTGCCCACGTCGTCCAGGCAGCCCTCGGGCAGCACCAGCCATCCCAGGCGCCAGCCGGTCATCAGGAAGCTCTTGGAGAACTGTGCACCACCACCACGCGGTCCTGCGGCTCGGTGATGTCGAGGAAGCTGGGCGCGGCACGGCCCTCGCCGAACCACACCCGCTCGTACACCTCGTCGGCGACGATCCAGGTGCCGGTGCGGCGGCAGTGGTCCAGCAGCGCCCGCTGCTCGGCGCGGGTGAGCGTCCAGCCCGTCGGGTTGTTGGGCGCATTGACCAGCAGCACCCGGGTGCGCGGCGTGACGGCCGCCAGCAGCTCGCCCAGGTCGAGGCCCCAGGCGCCCTCTTTGCCCGGACGCAACGGCACGCGGGTGACGGTGGCGCCCAGGATGGCCGGCTGCGCGGTGAGGTTGGGCCACACCGGCACCACCGCCACCACCTCGTCGCCCGGGCCCAGCAGCATCTGCATCGCCACCATCAGGGCAGTGACGCCGGAGGAGGTGACGGCGATGCGGTCGACGTCCACCGGCCGGTGCAGGCCGCTGGTGTAGGCGGCCAGCGCGGCGCGCAGCTCCGGCAGGCCGAGGTTGTGCGAGTAGAAGGTTTCTCCGCGCGCCAGCGCCTGGGCGGCGGCGTCGCGCACCTCGGCGGGCGTGACCTCGTCGCTTTCGCCGAACCAGAAGGCCAGCACGTCGCTGCGGTCGAGGCCGGCATTGGCCACCTCGCGGATCTTGGAGGCGGGCAGGTCGGCAATCGCGGGGCGCATGGCGGGTACTCCTGGAACGGGTTGGAAGGTCAGGGCCGGGTCATCTGGCAGCTGGTGGGCTGCTCCACCTCGGCGGGCTTGAGCTGGCGCACCACGCGGAAGCCGTAGCCGGAGCCTTCCACGTCGAAGCGCACGCCGGGCGTGCCGGCCTTTTCCATCACGCTGACGACCAGCGGCTGCTGGAACTGGTGGTCGGCCGCGCGCATGGTGCCGCCGTGGAAGCCGCCGAACGGCTTGCTGTCGAGCTTGGCGCCTTCCAGCGCGCGGGCCACGGCGGCGGGGTCGGCGGTGCCGGCCTTCTCCAGCGCGCGGGCCAGCAGCTCGATCATCGACTGCATGCGGGCATGCACGTAGTCGTCGCGCGGGTCGGGGAAGCGTTGGCGGAACGACTGGTAGAACGCATCGGAGGCCTGGCCGCCGAGGTTGGGCACCCATTCAGCCACCGCCAGCACCGTGCCCACGCCAGCGTCGCCAATGGCCGCGGGCGCACCCAGCGCATTGCCGTAGAAGGTGTAGAACTTGACCGGCGCGCCGGCATCGCGCACCGCCTTGACCAGCAGCGTGAGGTCGTTGCCCCAATTGCCGGTGAGCACCGCCTGCGCGCCGCTGGCGCGGATCTTGGCGGCATAGGGCAGGAAATCCTTCACCCGGCCCATGGGATGCAGCTCGTCGCCGACGAACTCGATGTCGGGTCGCTTGGCCTGCAGCATGGCGCGCGCCTGCTTGAGCACCTGCTGGCCGAAGCTGTAGTCCTGGCCGATCAGGTAGACCTTCTTGACCGAGCCGTCGTCGCGCAGCGCATCGGTGAGCGCGGCCAGGCGCATGTCGGTGTGGGCGTCGAAGCGGAAGTGCCAGAAGCTGCACTTCTCGTTGGTCAGCGCGGTGTCCACCGCCGAGTAGTTGAGGAACAGCGCGCGCTGCTGGGGCTCACGCTGGTTGTGCTTGTCCAGCGCGTCGATGATGGCCGCGGCGGTGGCCGAGCTGTTGCCCTGGGCGATGAAGGCGATGCGGCGGTCGAGCGCGGCGCGCAGCATGGCCAGCGCCTCCTCGGTGTTGCCCTTGCTGTCCAGCCGCACCAGCTCCAGCGGCCGCGCGCCATCGGCCAGCTTGACGCCGCCGCGGGCATTCACCCGCTCCACCGCCCACAGCAGGTTGCGGAACACCGCCTCGCCGGCATTGGCGAACGGGCCCGACAGGCCTTCGATCATCGCGATGCGGATGGGCTCGCGGCCGGCGGGCACGGTGGAGGCGGCGGCGTTCGCGGCGGGCTGGGCCTGCACCACGGCGCCGGCCAGCAGCAAGGCGCCCGCGGCCAGCAGGCGGCTGCGGCGCAGGACGGAAACGGCGGCGTTCTTCAAGGAGCGGGGCATCAATCGGCAAGGCGCTGTTCAGGAGGCGGCGGATTGTAGGGAGGCGGCCAGTGTCACCAAGATGGGCAAGCCGGGCCGGGAAAAGCACGAATCTGGTGCGTCCCGAGCTTTCTCGCAGATTCGCCTCAAGCGACCTCGGACCCACGCCGACAACCCGGTCAGTTGTCCACGATGTGAGGGTTTCTTGATGCTCAGCCGCCTGTCCGTCCGCCACCGCCTGCTCGCCGCCTTCGGGCTGGTACTGGTGCTGTTGCTGGGCATCGCCGCCCTGGGTGCGCATGGGGTGGGTCAGGCCCGCGGCGGGGTGGAGGTGCTGCAGCAGCGCATCCTGCCGGCGCAGGCGCATGCCAGCGCGGCCGAGCAGCAGCTGTGGCGCGCCCGTGCCGCCGAGCAGACGATGGTGGCCAACAACCTGGACAACGAGGCCATTGCAGCCGCCCGCAAGACCTGGGACGAGGCCCTGCAGGCCGCCGGCACCGAACTGGCCGCCGTGGCCACCACGATGGCCGACGCCCCGCTGGCCACCCACCTGGACGCCGTGGCCGGCCATGTGAAGGCCTACCGCGCCGCCTACGAGGCCTTCTACAAGGACCTGACCGGCGCCCGCTTCCCGGATGCCCGCGAGGCCACGGCGGCGCTGGGCGAGGTCAACAACCATTTCAAGGCCGCCGAGACCCGCCTGGCCGAGGCGCGCCGGCAGGTGGACCAGGCCTCGGCCACGCTGGGCGCCGGCGTGGACCTGCTGACCGGCCGGGTGCAGACCGCACTGCTGGGCTTCGCCCTGCTGGCCGTGGCCTGCGCGGTGGGCGCCGGTTATGCGGTGGGCCGCTCCATCCTGGCAACGCTGGCCTCGGTGCGGCAGATCGCGGCGTACATCGCGGCGGGCGACCTGACGCGCACCGTGGTGGTGGAAGGCGGCACCGAGACCGCGCAGACGCTGGGCTCGCTGGCGCAGATGAGTGCCGCGCTGCGCGCCATCGTGGCCGACGTTCGCGGCAGCGCCGACAGCATCCAGGTGGCCAGCAGCGAGGTGGCCACCGGCAACCTGGACCTGAGCCAGCGCACCGAGGCCACCGCGGGCAACCTGCAGGAGGTGAGCAGCGCCATCGACGTGCTGACCCATAACGTGCACCACTCGGCCACCGCGGCCCAGCAGGCCAACCAGCTGGCCCATGACGCGGCCGAGGTGGCCGAGCGGGGCGGCGCGGTGGTGTCGCAGGTGGTGGCCACGATGGAGGAGATCCACGGCAGCTCGCGCCAGATCGTGGACATCATCGGCGTGATCGACGGCATCGCCTTCCAGACCAACATCCTGGCCCTGAACGCGGCGGTGGAAGCCGCCCGCGCCGGCGAGCAGGGCCGCGGCTTCGCGGTGGTGGCCTCGGAAGTGCGCAGCCTGGCGCAGCGCAGCGCCGCGGCGGCGCAGCAGATCAAGCAGCTCATCAACACCAGCGTGTCGCGGGTGGATGCCGGCGCCCGGCTGGTGAAGGAAGCCGGCGACACCATGGGCGAGCTGGTGGGCAGCGTGCGGCGGGTGGAAAGCACCATTGGCGACATCCACACCCGCGTGACCGAAGTGAGCCAGGGCATCGACGCCATCACCGGCCGCGTGTCCAACGTGGACCAGATGACGCAGCAGAACGCGGCACTGGTGGAGCAGTCGGCCGCCGCGGCCGATGCGCTGAAGGAAAACGCCAACCGCCTGGCGAAGGCGGTGGCCAGCTTCCGCGTGGCGCCCCAGGCCGCCTGATCGCTCGACGGCGCGCGGCCGGGGCGCCGTGCCCTCAGTTCGCTGCCGGCTCCACCGCGGTGACCGCGTAGCCGCCCTCGACCTTTTCCGCGCGGAAGCGGATGCGGTCGCCCGGCTTCACCTGCTGCAGCAGCGCGGCATCCGGCGCGCGGAACACCATCGTCATCGCCGGCATGTCCAGGTGGCGGATCTCGGCATGCCGGATGGTGATGCGGCCGGCCTGCACATCCACCTTGCGCACTTCGCCATCGGTCAGCCCGGGCGTGCCGGCCTGGGCCCAGGCCAGGCCACCGGCCAGCGAAAGAGCCAGTGCGGCCAGGTGCTTGCTCATCTTGTGCATCGTCATGCTCCCACGGTGATGTGGCCGACCATGCCGGCCTGGTAATGGCCTGCGATCAGGCAGGCGAACTCGAACTGGCCGGCGCGGTTGAAGTGCCACACCAGCTCCCCGGTGCGCCCCGGCGGCACATGGGCCATCCAGGGCTCGTCGTGTTCCATGTCGGGAAACTTCATCATCAGCTCGGCATGCGCGCGGTTTTCCTCACGCGTGCCGATGACGAACTCGTGCATCGCGCGGCCGGTGTTGGCCACGCGAAAGCGCAGCGTCTCGCCCAGCGCCACGCGCAGCTGCGCGGGCTCGAAGCGCATGCTGTCCAGCATCTTCACCGCCACCGTGCGGCGCACCGCCTCGGGCCGGCCGGCGATGCCCCAGGGCTTCTGCTCGAGCGGGGCGGCGGCCGCGGGCTTGCCGCCATGCGGTGCCTCGCCGTGCGCATGGGCGCGGCGTGGCAGGCTGCCAGCGGCCAGCAGCAGCGCAGCCGCGGGCAGGCCCAGCGTCATCGAACGTCGTTGTGTCTTCATGCTTGCTCCTGTGGATGGCCGGCCTTCAATGCGCATGGCCACCGGCCGGCTTGCGCACCTGCACTTCCACCGGCCGGGCGGGCACGGCGGCGGGTGGCATGGAGGTGCCGCCACTGGCCGCGGGCGCCTGCGCCGGCGTGGCCAGCGGGCCGGCGAACTCATGGGCCACGGTGCCGGGCGGATGCTGGAACCAGCCGGGGTCGGTGTAGTCGCCCGGGCGCTGGCCACGGCGCACCTTGAGCACGCTGAACATGCCGCCCATGCCCACGGCGCCGAAGGGACCGGTGCCGGTCATCATCGCGGCGGTGTTGTCGGGCAGCGGCATCTCCATCTCGGTCATGTCCTTCATGCCGCGCTCGCCCATCACCATGTAGTCGGGGATCAGCTGCGTGACCTGCCGCGCCACGCCGCTGTGGTCCACGCCGATCATGGTGGGCACGTCGTGGCCCATCGCATTCATGGTGTGGTGGCTCTTGTGGCAGTGGAAGGCCCAGTCGCCCTCCTCGTCGGCCAGGAATTCGAACTGCCGCATCTGGCCCACGGCGATGTCGGTCGTCACCTCGGGCCAGCGGGCACTTCTGGGCACCGGGCCGCCGTCGGTGCCGGTGACGGTGAACTCGTGGCCGTGCAGGTGCATCGGGTGGTTGGTCATCGTCAGGTTGCCCACGCGGATGCGCACGCGGTCGTTGTGGCGCACCGCCAGCGGGTCGATGCCGGGAAAGATGCGGCTGTTCCAGCTCCACAGGTTGAAGTCCAGCATCGTCATCACCCGCGGCGTGGCGCTGCCGGGCTCGATGTCGTAGGCATTGAGCAGGAAGCAGAAGTCGCGGTCCACCTCGGCGATGAGCGGATGCCGGCCCTTGGGATGGGTGATCCACAGGCCCATCATGCCCATGGCCATCTGCACCATCTCGTCGGCATGCGGGTGGTACATGAAGGTGCCGGGGCGGCGGGCCACGAACTCGTAGACGAAGGTCTTGCCCGGCGGAATGGCCGGCTGCGTCAGGCCGGTCACGCCGTCCATGCCGTTGGGCAGGCGCTGGCCGTGCCAGTGGATGGTGGTGACCTCGGGCAGCTTGTTGGTGACGAAGATGCGCACCCGGTCGCCTTCCACCACCTCGATGGTGGGGCCGGGGCTCTGGCCGTTGTAGCCCCACAGGTGGGCCTGGAAGCCGGGCGTCATCTCGCGCACCACCGGCTCGGCCACCAGGTGGAATTCCTTCACCCCGTTGTTCATGCGCCAGGGCAGCGTCCAGCCGTTGAGGGTGACCACCGGGTTGTAGGGCCGGCCGTTGGGCGGCTGCAGCGGCGGCATGGTGTCGGGCGATGTCTGCAGCACCGGCTCGGGCAGCGCAGCCAGCGCCACCTTGCTGACCGCGGCGGTGCTGACGGCCGCGGTGGCGGCGGCGGCGCCGAGAAGATTGCGTCGGGAAAGCATGGGTCGGGTTCCTTGTGCGGTGTCGGCGGGCTTCAATGGCCCGCCTCGGCGGCAGGGGCCGCAGCGGCGCTGGAGGCGGGCAGCGCGCCGCCGGCGGCGGGCTTGCCGATGAGCGCCATGTCCAGGTCGGCCTGGGCCAGCCAGAAGTCGCGCAGCGATTCGATGGCCGTGTTGACGCCGCCGATCTGCGCGCGGGCATCGGCCAGCAGCTCGAACACGCCGATCAGCATGCCGTTGTAGCGAAGCAGGTTCTGCTCGGCGATGCGGGCCTGCAGCGGCAGCACCTCGTCGCGCTGGTGGCGTGCGATGTCGTAGGCCGAGCGCCAGGCGCCATAGGCCTCGCGCACTTCGGAGCGGGCGTTGACGGCGGTCTCGGCCGCGCGGTGCAGCGCTTGTCCATACAAGCCCTCGGCCCGCGCGACGCCGGCACCGCCGTCGAACAGCGGCAGCTCCAGCGACAGCTCCCAGCCGCGCTCGGTAGGCTCCTCGTTCGACGAGTTGCGCACCACGCCCAGCTCCAGCAGGTTGACGAAGCGGCTCGCACGGCCCAGGCCCAGGCTGCCGGCCAGCTGCTGTGCACCGGCGCGCGCGGCCTGCACGTCCAGCCGCTGGGCGATGGCCTGCTGCTCGATGTCGGGCCGCTCCAGCTGCACGGCATCGGCCTGCGGCAGCGGCGGCAGCCGGGTGGGCAGCTGCAGCCGCGCCGCCGGCTCGCCCCACAGGCCCAGCAGCCGCACCAGCCGCTCGCGCGCGGCCAGGCGAGCCTGCTGCGCACGGGCGGCGGCCAGCGCGGCATCGGCCGAGAAGGCCTGCTCACGCGCCTGCTGCAGCGCATTGAAGTTGCCCACCTGCGCCATGCGGCGGGCCAGCTCGGCGCTGGCCTGCGCGGCCTGCAGCACCTGGCCGCTGTAGTGCAGCGCCTCTTCCGCGGCCACCGCCTGCACCCAGGCGCGGCGGGTGTCATGGGCCAGCTGCAGCGCCTGGCCGGCCACCTGGGCCTGGGCCTGCGCCTGGCGCCGCGTGGCCGCCTCGCTGGCCAGCGGCAGCGTGATCAGCCGGCCCAGGCTGAAGTGCAGGCCACGCTCGATCTCGCGTTCATCGCCGCGGCGGGTGCGGCCGAAGCTGAAGCCTGGGTTGGGCAGCCGGCCGGCGGCCACGCGCTCGGCATCGGCGATGGCCACGTCGTGCAGCGCGGCACGCAGGCCGCGGTTGTTGAGCAGCGCCAGCCGCACCGCGTCGTCGGCCGACAGCGGCTGCGCCAGCAGGGCCTGCGCCTGCTGCTGCGCTGCGGCCTGTTCCGCGTCGGTATGCGGCAGCTGCACCGGCTGGCCCAGGCGCTGCTGCACCGTCTGGCGCACCGGGCCGATGCCCGCATCCGGGCTGAAGGCCGCGCAGCCGCTGAGCAGTGCGGCGGCGGCCAGCGCAGCCGAGGTCGCGCCATGGCGAGGGCACATGCCGGCGCGCAGGATCGGACGACCGGCGCTCACCGGTGGCCTCCGTGCGGATGCGCCGGTGGCGTGGCCGCCGGCTGCGGGGCATGCGGCGCCGAGGCGGCCGGCGCGGGCACGGCCGCTTCACGCGCATAGGCCTTCCAGCCGCCGATGCGGCCGACCTGGTCGTTGGCGGCGCGCCAGGGCACGGCGGCGGGTGGCTCCGCACCCGACGGCAGGCCGGCGAGCACGGAGCGGTAGACCGGCGCCGGCACCGGCGCGCGGGGATCGGTGGGGTCGGCGGAAGCGCTGGCGGCCGGTGGTGCGGACGCGGGCGCGGGCTGGGCCACGGCGGCGGCGGCCAGCACGGCCAGCGCCAGCCCGGCCAGGAGCGGATGGGACATGGAAACGTCCTTCGAAGTGATCGGCGGTGATGCCGGACGGCCCACCGCGGCGCGGTGGACGGACGGCACGCTGGGCAGGCGCACGCGGCGCCTGCGGGTCACGCGCGCGGGCTTCGGGGCGGGCGCTCGGGCCCCGCCGTGAGGAAGGACGGCGCAGGCGCCACCAGGGTGGCGACGGCCGTGGTGGCCGCGGGCGCGCTGGCCAGCACCGGCATGGCCGCGGGCAGGCCCATGGCCACGCAGCAGGCCGCGCAGGCGCTGCAGGCATGGCCGTACAGGGGGCCGGCGGCCGGGCCGGGCGGTGGCTCGTCCGGCGTCAGTCCGTCGGTGGCGCCGCCGGCATCGGGTGTGGCGGCCGCAGGGTACCCATGGTTCTCGTGGGCCTGGTGGTCCATGCCGCTGTGCAGGCCGTCGTGCTGGACGTCCTGGTGAGCTTGGTGCGAGCCGGCATGCGCCATTGCGCCGCTGGTGGCCGCGCCGCAATGCAGCATGGCCGTGGCCGCCAGCCCTTGCATCGGCAAGGCCAGCACCATCCACCACAGCATGATCACGCGCAGCAACCGCATGCGGTCAGTCTAGCGCGCTCGCATGCACCTGCAGGGTGTGGGCCTGCTGCCCCCGCCGCACCACGAACTGCGTGTGCAGCGGCTGGCGCCAGGCCAGCAGCAGCCGGGCCAGGTCGGCGCTGTGACCCACCGGCCGTCCGTTCATGCCCACCACCACGTCGCCCTGCCGCAGGCCGATGCGCTCGCCCAGGCTGCCGCTGGCAACGCCGACGATCAGCGCGCCCTGCACCTGGGCCCGGCCCTGCAGCACCGCCATGGGCGGGGCCAGGTCGGCGAACTGCACCCCCAGCCGCGGGCGGCGGATGCGGCCGCTGGACTGCAGTTCCGCGGCGATCTGCAGCACGATCTCGATCGGCACCGACAAACTCACGCCCGGCGTGCCGAACACGCCGGCCATGGTGCGCAGGTTGAGCCCGACAATGGCACCGCCCGCATCCAGCAGCGGGCCGCCGGAGTTGCCGGGGTTCAGCGCCAGGTCGCTCTGGATGAACAGCAGCTCGTGGTCGTCGCCGAAGTGGCGGTCCTTGCCGCCCACCACGCCGGCGGTGACGGAGCGGTTCAGGCCATAGGGCTCGCCCACGGCCAGCACCCAGTCGCCCGGGCGCAGCCGCTGTGCGCTGCCCAGCGGCGGCAGGGCACCCGGCCGCGGCAGGGCATCGGCCGGCAGCCGCAGCAGCGCGATGTCGGCCTCGTCGTCGATGCCCACCACCTCGGCGGCCAGCACCCGCTGGTCGGGCAGCCGCACCACCGTGCGCTGCATCTGCTGCACCACGTGGGCGGCGGTCACTGCATGGCCCAGGCCATCGATGAAGAAGCCGGCGCCGATGCGCAGGTCGAGCAGGCCTTCGGGGTCGGCGGGGTCGGGCAGCACCTCGTCGGCCGGCGGCTGCGGCTCGGCCTGCGCCGCATCGGCAGGGCGGCTGCCGGTGGCATACACGCCGATGGTCCACGGCAGCCCGCGCTGCAGCGCCGGCGCGAAGGACTGGACGCCGCCGCGCATCCAGCCGCCGGCCGGTCCTGGCGCCGCGCAGCCCGCCAGGCCCCCCAAGCCCCACAGGCAGCAAAAAAGGCCGCGCAGCGAACTGCGCGGCTAAGCAGGGACCGGTGCATGCAGCCATCTTCGGCGGCGGCGCGGCCAGGCGGCTTGCGCAAGATCAATCGGGCCCCACGGGGCGCTGCCTAAGCTGCCTGCGCAGGCAACAAGGAGTAGCCCATGCCCCGGATGATGAAAGCCGCCGTGTTCGTGGAGCCCGGCCGCATCGTGATCGACGACAAGCCGGTGCCCGAGATCGGCCCGCTGGATGCGCTGCTGCGCATCACCACCACCACCATCTGCGGCACCGATGTGCACATCCTCAAGGGCGAGTACCCGGTGGCGCGCGGACTGACCGTCGGCCATGAGCCGGTGGGTGTGATCGAGCAGCTGGGCTCCGCGGTGCGCGGCTACCGCGAGGGCCAGCGCGTGATCGCCGGCGCCATCACGCCCAGCGGCTGGAGCAATGCCTGCCTGTGCGGCTGCGGCTCGCAGGACGGCGCCGGCACCGAGCACGGCTGGAAGCCGCTGGGCGGCTGGCGCTTCGGCAACACCATCGACGGCGCGCAGGCCGAGTACCTGCTGGTGCCCGACGCCATGGCCAACCTGGCGCCGGTGCCCGATGCCCTCACCGACGAGCAGGTGCTGATGTGCCCCGACATCATGTCCACCGGCTTTTCCGGCGCCGAGAGCGCAGGCATCCGCATCGGCGACACGGTGGCGGTGTTCGCGCAGGGCCCGATCGGCCTGTGCGCCACGCTGGGCGCCAAGCTCAGCGGCGCCACGCTGGTGATCGGCGTGGACCGCCTGCCGGCCCGGCTGGAGATGGCCCGCCGCATGGGCGCCGACGTGGTGGTGGACGCCAGCCGGGTGGACGTGGTCGACGAGATCCTGAAGATCACCGGTGGCCGCGGCGTGGATGCGTCGATCGAGGCACTGGGCACGCAGGCCACCTTCGAGGCCGCGCTGCGGGTGCTGCGCCCGGGCGGCACGCTGTCCAGCCTGGGCGTGTACGCCACCGACCTGAAGATCCCGCTGGGCGCCTTCGCGGCCGGCCTGGGCGACCACAGGATCGTCACCACCCTGTGCCCCGGCGGCAAGGAGCGCATGCGCCGGCTGATGTCGGCCATCGAATCCGGCCGGGCCGACCTGGGTGCGCTGGTGACGCACCGCTTCCAGCTGGAGGAGATCGAGGCAGCCTACGAGCTGTTCTCGCACCAGCGCGACGGCGTGCTGAAGGTGGCGCTCACGCCCTGAGGCCCGCCGCATCCGGGCTGCAGGGGCGGCTCCTACAATCCGCGCGCCCTGCCCGCACCCCTCAGGAAACCCGATGCGCCGACACTTCTTGCACGCCCTGGCCGCCACGCTGGCGCTGTGTTCCACCTCCGCATTGCAGGCCCATGAGGTGAAGGCCGGCGACATCGTCGTGCTGCATCCGTATGCCCTGCCCAGCCTGAAGGGCGCGCCTAACGGCATCGGCTTCATCGACCTGAAGAACACCGGCCGCCAGCCCGACCGGCTGCTCAAGGCCGCATCGCCCGCCGTCGGCCGGGTGGAGCTGCACGAGATGAAGATGCAGGGCGACGTGATGCAGATGCGCGAGCTGGACGGCATCGCCATCGCGCCCGGTGCCACGGTGCGCATGGCCCCGGGCGGCCTGCACATGATGCTGATGCAGCTGGCCAGGCCCCTGTCCGCCGGCGACAAGCTGCCCATCACCCTGACCTTTGAGCGGGCCGGCACGGTGAACACCGAGCTGTGGGTGCAGCCGCGCGACGAAGGCGCCAAGGCGATGGACGCGCACCACCACAAGCATTGAGGCCGCCGCCATGAGCATGCCCCGCCCGCTGTTCCGCGGCTTCACCTCGCAGGCCGAGATCGACGCGCAGTACAACGCCTCGGCCGCGGTGGCCGACGCCGCGGCCGAAGCGCGCCACTATGTGGAGCGCAGCGCAATGGCCCGCGCCACCCTGCCCTGCACGCTGGACCTGCCCTTCGGCGCCACGCTGGCCGAAACGCTGGACATCTTTCCGGCGGCGCAGCCCGGTGCGCCGGTGTTCGTCTTCATCCACGGCGGCTACTGGCGCAGCCTGTCGTCCAAGGAATTCAGCTGCGTGGCGCTGGGCCTGCGGCAGCGCGGCATCACCACCGTGGTGCCCAACTACGCGCTGTGCCCCTACGTCAGCCTCGACGAGATCGTGCGGCAGACGCGTGCCGCGCTGGCCTGGGTGCTGCGCCACATCGGCCCGCATGGCGGCGATGCGCGGCGCGTGGCCATCGGCGGTCATTCGGCCGGCGGCCACCTCACCGCGATGGCGCTGCAGACCCGCTGGCAGGAGGACTACGGCCTGCCGGCCGATCCCTTTGCCGCGGCGGTGCTGGTCAGCGGCCTGTACGAGCTGGAGCCGCTGCGCTACAGCTACCTGCAGCCGATGATCCAGCTGGACGACGGCATCATCCGCCGCAACTCGCCGGCCTTCGGCGTGCGGCCTTGCGCCACGCCGGCGCTCATCACCTGGGGCGGCGACGAATCGGCCGAGTTCGAGCGGCAGTCCACCTCGTACCACGCGGCCTGGCAGGCCGCGGGCAATGCGGCCGAGCTGATGCCGCAGCCCGGCCGCCATCACTTCGACGCCATCCACGGCTTCGAGGATGCCGACAGCCCGCTGTGCCGCTGGGTCGCGCAGCACCTGGGCGTGGCCTGAAACCTGCACTGCCCGCCGCTGCAGAGGAACTCCCATGACCGCACCATCCCACACCCCCGCGCCGCTGGCCGAGACCGAACGCATCGTGCAGGAGGAAGGCGCGCAGCTCGACTTCAGCCGCGACATGAGCTACGGCGACTATCTGCACCTGGACGAGGTGCTGAGCGCCCAGCATCCGCTGTCGCCCGCGCATGACGAGATGCTGTTCATCGTGCAGCACCAGACCAGCGAGCTGTGGATGAAGCTGATGCTGCACGAGCTGGGCGCGGCCATGCAGTGCGTGGCCGAGGAGCGCATGGCGCCGGCCTTCAAAATGCTGGCGCGTGTCAGCCGCATCATGGAGCAATTGGTGAGCGCCTGGACGGTGCTGTCCACCATGACGCCGCCCGAATACACCGCCATGCGGCCTTACCTGGCCAGGAGCAGCGGCTTCCAGAGCGCGCAGTACCGCTGCATCGAGTTCAAGCTCGGCAACAAGAACCCCGCCATGCTCAAGCCGCACGAGCACCGGCCCGACCTGCTGGCGATGGTGGACAGCGCCTGGCGCGCGCCTTCGCTGTACGACGAGGCGCTGCGCCTGCTGGCCCGCCGTGGCCTGCCGGTGCCGGCCAGCCACCTGGAGCGCGACTGGACCCTGCCTTACGAGCAGAGCGACGAGGTGGAAGCCGCCTGGCTGGAGGTGTACCGCCACCCCGACCGGCACTGGGACCTGTACCAGCTGGGCGAGAAGCTCACCGACCTGGAGGACGCCTTCCGGCTCTGGCGCTTCCGCCACGTCACCACGGTGGAACGGGTGATCGGCTTCAAGCGCGGCACCGGCGGCACCGGCGGCGTGAGCTACCTGCGCAAGATGCTGGACGTGGTGCTGTTCCCCGAGATCTGGCGCTTGCGCACCGACCTGTGAAGCAGGCCCGGCGCCGCGGCCTGTGCCTGCTGCTGGCCGCCCTGGCCGGTGCGCCGGTGCAGGCGGCCACGGAGCACTACCGCGGCCTGTGCGATGCCTCGGCCGCGGTGGCGCTGGACGCCACGCATTTCGTCGTGGCCAACGACGAGGACAACCTGCTGCGCCTGTACACCCGCGGCGAGCCCGAGCCGGCCGGCACGCTGCCGCTGGCGGGCCTGCTCGGCAGCGGCCAGCGGGAGTCGGACATCGAAGGCGCGGCCCGCATCGGCAACCGCATCTACTGGATCGCATCCCATGGCCGCAACAGCAGCGGCAAGAAGCGCGAGGAGCGCCACCGCTTCTTCGCGGTGGAGGCCGAAGACGGCCTGCTGCTGCCCACCGGTGCGGCCTACACGCGCTTGCTGGACGACATGGCCGCCGCGCCCACGCTGCGCCACCTGAAGCTGAAGGACGCCGCCGCCCTGCCGCCCGAAGCGCCGGGCGGCCTGAACATCGAAGGGCTGGCGGCGATGCCCGACGGCGGGCTGCTGGTCGGCTTTCGCAACCCCATCCCCAACGGCCGCGCGCTCGTCGTGCCGCTGCTCAACCCGGCCGAGGTGATCGACCGCGGCCAGCCGGCGCGCTTCGGCGAGCCGCTGCTGCTGCCGCTGCGCAACCGCGGCATCCGCAGCATGGAATGGGCGGCCGGCGCGTACTGGATCGTCGCCGGCCCCACCGCCGACCGCGGCAGCTTCAGCCTCTACCGCTGGAGCGGCCGGCCGGCCGACGCACCGCAGCTGCTCGACAGCACCGCGCTGGCCGACCTGCGGCCAGAGGCCTTGTTCGCCTGGCCCGGCAGTCCGGGCGGCCTGCAGGTGCTGAGCGACGACGGCGGCGTGGAACTGGGCGGCGTGGCCTGCAAGCAGCGGCCGGTGGGGCAGCAGCGGTTCAGGGCGCTGGGGATGGCGCTGCCGCAGGTGCGCTGAGCACCACCACTCAGCTGCTCTCCCGCACCACCAGCTCGAACCCCAGGTCCACCGAGGTCGGGCTCACCGTCTCGCCGCGCATCAGGCGCAGCAGCATCTGCGTGGCCACGGTGCCGATCTCGCTGCGCGGCGTGCGCACGGTGGTCAGCGGCGGGTTGGCCAGGTCGCTGCCGGTCAGGTCGTTGAAGCCGGCGATGGCCACGCGCTTGGGCACCGCGATGCGGTGGCGGGCGGCGGCCAGCAGCGCGCCCTGGGCCAGGTCGTCGTTGCAGAAGAAGATGGCATCCACCGCGGGCTTCTGGGCCATGATCTGCTCGAACATGCGGCTGCCCAGCGCCAGCGACGAGGGCGCGGGATTCAGCCATTCCAGCCGCGCGTCGTACAGCCCGGCGGCCTGCAGCGCGCGGCGCCAGCCGTCCAGCCGCTGCATCACCCGCGGGTCGAGCTGCGCGGCGGCGAAGGCGATGCGGCGCCGGCCGCGCTCCAGCAGGTGGCGGGTGAGCGCCGCGCCGGCATCGGCCTGCGACAGGCCCACGCTGTACTGCCCCGGCGTGTCCGACGTCTCCATCACATGCACGCAGGGAACGCCGCTCTGCTCGATGAGCGCGCGCGTGCGCTCGTGGCGGTCGAAGCCGGTGACGATGAGGCCCGCCGGACGGTGCACCAGCTGCTCGCGCAGCAGCTGCTCCTCCTCGCTGGGGTCGTAGTGCGTGATGCCGATCAGCGTCTGGTAGCCCGCGCGGCGCAGGTGCAGCTGCACCGATTCCAGCAGGTCCACGAACAGCGCATTGGTCAGCAGCGGGATCAGCACCGCCACATGGGTGCTGTGGCGCGAGGCCAGCGCCCGCGCCGCGGGATCGGGCACATAGCCGAGCTTCAGCGCCGCCGCCTGCACCCGGGCCACCAGGTCCGGGGCCACCGCCCGCTCGCCGCGCAGCGCGCGCGAGACGGTGATGGGGCTGACACCGGCGGCCTGCGCCACATCGGCCAGCGTCACGCGGCCGGTGGCTCGGGAACGGGCGGCGGGTGGGGTCATCGGCGGTCTCATCAGGGAAAACACGGTGGGCAACACTTCACCCGGCTGCGTAGGATAGCGCTATCCAATTTCATTGCCTCTCAGGGTCCACCCTGATCCGGCACTCACAACGCAAGGCGGTGGCCCCACTCCATGGCACCGCCTTTTAACGCCCAGGACCGGACAGCGCTATCCAGCCGCCCCGGGCAGACAGGCTGACGACACATGCAGCATTCGATCGTGGTGATGGGCGTGGCCGGTTGCGGCAAGTCCAGCGTCGCCGCCGCGCTGGCGCAGGCCGAAGGCCGGCCGCTGGTGGAAGGCGACAACTTCCACAGCGCCGAGAGCCGCGACAAGATGAGCCGCGGCATCGCCCTCACCGACGCCGACCGCCAGGGCTGGCTGGCCACGCTGGGCACGCAGCTGCAGCAGCCGGGCGGGCCCATCGTGCTCACCTGCTCGGCGCTCAAGCGCAGCTACCGCGACCAGCTTCGGGCCGCCGCCCCCGGCCTGCGGTTTGCCTTCCTGGACATCGGCCGCGACGACTCGCTGCGCCGAGTGGCCCAGCGCGCGGCGTCGCACTTCTTCTCGGCCAGCCTGGTGGACAGCCAGTTCGCCACGCTGGAATCGCCCGTGGGCGAGCCCGGCGTGCTGCGGCTGGACGCGCTGCTGCCCATCCCGCAACTCGTGCAGCAGCTCAGCGCCTGGCTGCACGCCACGGAGCCCACCGCATGACGATTCCCGAGAAGATGGCCGACCCGCAACACGACACGCCGCGGGCCCGGGGCCTCACCCGCTGGATCGAGAACGCGATGGCGCTGTGCCTGGGCGTGATGGCGCTGGCGGTGTTCATCAACGTGGTGCTGCGCTACGGCTTCGGCAGCGGCATCAATGCCAGCGAGGAACTGTCGCGCCTGCTGTTCGTGTGGATGGTGTTCATCGGCGCCACGGCGGCCTACCCGGCCGGCGAGCACATGGCCTTCACCAGCCTGGTGGGCATGCTGCAGCACAAGCCGGCGGTGTTCAAGGCGATGACGCTGCTGATCCGCCTGCTGGTGATCGCGGCCTGCGTGATGCTGGGCTGGGGCGCCTGGCAGCAGGTGGTGGTGGGCATGGACAGCCGCAGCGTGGTGCTGCAGTACCCGGTGATGCTGCTGCCGCTGCCCGCGCTGCTGTGCGCGGTGAGCATCGGCGTGATGGCGCTGATCGAGCTGGTGCGCGGCAGGCCGCTGGACCTCGGCCATTCGGGCGACGTGGAGTAAATGGCGATGTTGAACCTGAGTCCCGAAGGCCTGGCCTTCATCGTCTTCTGCGGCGGCATGCTGCTGCTCATGGGCATCGGCATGAACATGGCCCTGGCCCTGGTGCTCACCGGCGCCGGCATGGCCTGGGTGCTGGGCTTCTGGGACACCCAGCTGCTGGCGCAGAACCTGGTGGGCGGCGTGGACAGCTTCGCGCTGCTGGCGGTGCCCTTCTTCATCCTGGCCGGCGAGCTGATGAATTCCGGCGGCATCAGCCGCCGCATCATCGACATGGCGCAGGCCTGGGTGGGCCACATCCGCGGCGGCCTGGGCTACGTGGCCATCGGCGCCGCGGTGCTGATGGCCAGCATGAGCGGCTCGGCCCTGGCCGACACCGCGGCGCTGGCCACCATCCTGCTGCCGATGATGCGCCGCCAGGGCTACCCGCTGGGTACCTCGGCCGGCCTCATCGCCTCGGGCGGCATCATCGCGCCCATCATCCCGCCGTCGATGCCGTTCGTGATCTATGGCGTGACCACCAACACCTCGATCTCGGCGCTGTTCATCTCGGGCATCGTGCCGGGGCTGTTCATGGGCGCCGGCCTGATCGTCGCCTGGAAGCTGGTCCTGCGCAAGATGACGCTGGCCGAAGGCACCGCGCTGCCGATGCGCGAGCGGCTGCGCGCCACGGCCAAGGCCTTCTGGGCGCTGCTGATGCCCGTCATCATCATCGGCGGCATGAAGAGCGGCGTGTTCACGCCCACCGAGGCCGCCGTGGTGGCCGCCTTCTACGCATTGGCCGTGGCCCTGTTCATCCACCGCGAGATGCACATCGCCGAGATGCGCGGCGTGCTGGTGCGCGCGGCCAAGACCACCGCCATCGTGATGTTCCTGTGCGCCGGCGCGCAGGTGGCCAGCTACATGATCACGCTGGCCGACCTGCCGGGCGTGCTCACCGGCTGGCTGGGCCCGCTGGTGGACAACCCGCGGCTGCTGATGGCGGTGATGATGATCGTGCTGGTGCTGGTGGGCACGGCGCTCGACCTCACGCCCACCATCCTGATCTTCGCGCCGGTGATGCTGCCGATCGCGGTCAAGGCCGGCATCGACCCGGTGTACTTCGGCCTGATGTTCATCCTCAACGGCGCCATCGGCCTGATCACGCCGCCGGTGGGCACGGTGCTCAACGTGGTGGCCGGCGTGGGGCGCATGCCGCTGCACCAGGTCATCCGGGGCGTGAACCCCTTCCTCATCACCTACACGCTGATCCTGGCGCTGTTCGTGGTCTTCCCGCAGATCGTGATCGCGCCGGTGGCGTGGATGCGCTGATCTTCCCTTCCTCGTCCGCCTGTTTGCATTTTTCTAGGAGACAACCATGAACATCATCCGTCGCACCCTGCTGGCCGCCGCCTGCGTGGCCACCCTCGTGCCCGCCATCGCCCAGGCGCAGGACATCAAGCCCCGCCTGATCCGCTTCGGCTACGGCCTGAACGAGCAGAGCAACCAGGGCCGCGCGGCCAAGGTCTTCGCCGACGAGGTGGCCAAGCGCTCGGGCAACAAGATGAAGGTGCGCGCCATCGGCGCCGCCGCCCTGGGCCCGGACACGCAGATGCAGCAGGCGCTGATCGGCGGCGCCCAGGAGATGATGGTGGGCTCCACCGCCACGCTGGTGGGCATCACCAAGGAAATGGCGCTGTGGGACACGCCCTTCCTGTTCAACAACGTGAAGGAGGCCGACGCGGTGCTCGACGGCCCGATCGGCCGCAAGGTGATGGACAAGCTGGAGGACAAGGGCCTGGTGGGCCTGGTGTACTGGGAGAACGGCTTCCGCAACCTGACCAACAGCAAGCGCCCCATCGCCAAGATGGAAGACCTGGGCGGCGTGAAGCTGCGCGTGATGCAGAACAACGTCTACCTGGACAGCTTCAAGCTGCTGGGCGCCAACGCCGTGCCGCTGCCGTTCTCGGAGCTGTTCAGCGCGCTGGAGACCAACACGGTGGACGGCCAGGAGAACCCGTACAACACCATCCTGTCGAGCAAGTTCTACGAGGTGCAGAAGTACCTCAGCATCACCAACCACGTGTACAGCCCGTGGATCGTGCTGGTGAGCAAGAAGTGGTGGGACGGCCTGAGCAAGGACGAGCAGAAGGTGCTGCGCGACGCCGCCGCGGCCAGCCGCGACTTCGAGCGCAAGGACACGCGCGAGGAAGCCGCCAAGGCCCTGGCCGACCTGAAGGCCAAGGGCATGCAGATCAACGAGGTGCCCGCCACCGAGGCCGCCCGCATGCGCGACAAGCTCACCCACGTGAACGCCAGCATCGGCACCACCGTGGGCATGGACCTGTGGAACGAGACCCAGGCCGCGCTGTCCAAGCTGCGCGGCGGCAAGTAAGCCGCGGGCCCCGCCGCGGGGGCCGCTGAAGGGCCGGCAAGGGGGCCGCGAAGGCGGCACCTACAATCGGCCCCCTCATGTCCTCGCGGCTATTGGCTCTGTTCCTTTCGTTCGTGCTGTTGTGGTCCGGTGCCACCGCGCATGAACAGCCGCTGATCGTGGTGCCGGGAGGCACCCCGGCCGCCACCGCGGCCGTGCTGGCGGCGCCCGGCTCCGCCGACCTGGCGGACGGCTCGGTGGCCGACCATCATCTTGACGACCTGCCCGCGCAGGCCCTGGCCGACGCCGCGCTGGACGCGCCCGCGCTGCCGCCCGCCCCGCCCCGCATGCCCGCGCCGGCTGCCATGCCCGCGGCACCGCCGCTGTACCTGCCCGCCGCCTGGTCGCCCTCGCCGCCCGGCAGCCTGCACCGCCCGCCGCGGCAGGCCCCTGCACACCCGCCGGCCACGCGCTGAGCGCCGCCCGGCGGCGGCGGCCCCACGGCCCCGCCCTTGCCCCTGACTCCCTACCCGCTCCCGCACCCCGGCGCCGCCACTGGCGCCCACACCACGCACCATGGAAATCGCCATACTTTTCGCCCTCATCGTGCTCAACGGCCTGTTCGCCATGTCGGAGATCGCGCTGGTCACCGCACGCAAGGCCCGCTTGCAGAAGCTGATCGATGAGGGCGACCAGGCCGCCGTGGCGGCCGTCAAGCTGGGCGAGGACCCGACCCGGTTCCTGTCCACCATCCAGATCGGCATCACCTCCATCGGCGTGCTCAACGGCATCGTGGGCGAGGCCGCGCTGGCCGCGCCGCTGGCCACCTGGCTGGCCGGCATCGGCATGCCGCCGCCCTATGCCGGCTACGTGGCCACCGGGCTGGTGGTGGTGCTGATCACCTACTTCTCCATCGTGGCCGGCGAGCTGGTGCCCAAGCGCATCGGCCAGAGCAGCCCCGAGACGCTGGCCCGGCTGGTGGCCCGGCCGATCCACCTGCTGGCGGTGGCGACCAAGCCCTTCGTGGTGCTGCTGTCGGTGTCCACCCGCAGCCTGCTGAAGCTGCTGGGCGTGAAGGAGACCAGCGGCAGCCCGGTGACGGAGGAGGAGATCCACGCGATGCTGGCCGAAGGCACCACCGCCGGCATCATCGAGACGCAGGAACACGCGATGCTGCGCAACGTGTTCCGGCTGGACGACCGCCAGATCGGCTCGCTGATGGTGCCGCGGGCGGACGTGGTGGTGCTGGACGTGGACCTGCCCTTCGAGGCCAACCTGGCGCGGGTGGAAGAGTCGGACCATGCGCGCTTCCCGGTGGTGCGCGGCGGGCTGGACAACGTGCTGGGCATCGTCAATGCCCGCCAGTGGCTGACGCAGGCCCTGCGCGGCGGCGAGCGCGAGCTGGCCCGCCAGCCGCTGCAGGCGCCGCTGTACGTGCCCGAGACCATCACCGGCATGGAGCTGCTGGACAACTTCCGCCAGTCGGACGTGCAGATGGCCTTCGTCATCGACGAGTACGGCGAGGTGCAGGGCATCACCACGCTGCAGGACCTGATCGAGGCCATCACCGGCGAATTCCGCCCGCGCGACCCCGAGACCTCCTGGGCGGTGCAGCGCGAGGACGGCAGCTGGCTGCTGGACGGCCACATCCCGGTGCCCGAGCTGAAGGACCGGCTGGACCTGGCCGCGGTGCCCGAGGAGGAGCGCGGCCGCTACCACACCCTCAGCGGCATGATGATGCTGCTGTCGGGCCGGCTGCCCAAGGTGGCCGACGTGGTGGACTGGGAAGGCTGGCGTTTCGAGATCGTGGACATGGACGGCAAGACGATCGACAAGGTGCTGGCCAGCCGCCTGGAGGAAGCGCCCGACGATCCGGAAGGCCAGACCGTGGGCTGAAGGCGCGCCCGGCGCCTCAGCCCGGAATGCCGTACCTGCGCAGGCGCTGCGCAATGGCCGAGTGCGAGGTGCCCAGCCGCTCGGCCAGCCGGCGCGTGGAGGGGTACTGCGGCCACAGCCGCTGCAGCAGCGCACGCTCGTAGCGCGAGACCGCGTCGTCCAGGCTGGTGACGCCGTCGTCGTCGGTGGGCGGCGGCGCGGCGGTGGCGGCATCGGCCAGCTCCAGGTCGCCCGCGTCGATCACGGCCGCATCGGTCATGGTCACCGCGCGGAAGATCACGTTCTGCAGCTGCCGCACATTGCCATGCCAGGGGTTGCCCAGCAGCGCCTGGGTGGCTGCGCGGCTCAGGCGTGCCGGCGGCCGGCCGGCCTGGGTGCAGGCCCGCTCCAGGAACACCTGGGCCAGCACCAGGATGTCCTCGGTGCGCTCGCGCAACGGCGGCACGGCCAGCTGCAGCACGTCGATGCGGAACAGCAGGTCCTGCCGGAAGCTGCCGGCGGCCACCATGTCCTCGAGGTGGCGGTGGGTGGCGCTGATCAGCCGCACGTCGGCCCTGATTTCGCGGTCGCCGCCCACGCGGCGGAAGCTGCCGTCGTTGAGGAAGCGCAGCAGCTTGGCCTGCAGGTACAGCGACATCTCGCCGATCTCGTCCAGGAACAGCGTGCCGCCATCGGCCAGCTCCAGGATGCCGGGCCGCCCGCCGCGCAGGCCGCCAGTGAAGGCGCCGGGCGCGTAGCCGAACAGCTCGCTCTCGGCCAGGCTCTCGGGCAGCGCCGCGCAGTTGAGAGCGAAGAAGGGTTGCGCCTGGCGGCGGCTGCCGGCATGGCAGGCATGGGCCACCAGTTCCTTGCCGGTGCCGGTCTCGCCGCGGATCAGCAAGGGTGCATCCACCGAGGCCATGCGCGCCGCCCGCTGCTTGAGCTGGCGGATGGCGGCGGAGCGGCCGAGCAGCGTCTCGAAGCCGCCAGCGCTGTAGTTCTGCAGCGCGCTCAGGCGCTCGCCCAGCCGCTGCGGCGCATGCAGCGTGAGCACCGCGCCGGCCACGCCGCCGCCGGGCTCATGCAGCGCCACCGTCTCCATCAGGAAGGCCTGGCCGCCCACCTGCACTTCGGCCACCGGCAGCTTGTAGCCGTGGTCCACCAGGGATTGCGCCAGCTGCGCGTCGCCGGTGAGCTGCTGCAGCGACAGCCCCTGCAGCGCAGGCAGCTCCAGCCCGCTGGCCTGCGCCGCCGCCGGATTGGCCACCACCACGCTGCCTTGGGCATCCACCGCCAGCACCGGATCGGCCAGCGACGACAGCAGCGCATCCAGGTACAGCCGGCGGCGCGCGCCGGGCAGCATCTGCAGTTCCTGCACCTGCTGCACGCCCGGCACCTCGGCCAGCAGCGCCTTGCGCAGCGCCGGCCAGGCCTTGGCCAGCAGGCCCGGCGCCTCCAGGTAGATGTGCGGCGGATCGACCTCCACCGCCACCACGTCCAGGCCGCGGGCGGCCAGCACCGCCAGGATCTGCTGGGCGATGCCGACGCGGTCGATGAAGGTGATTTTCAGGCGCATCGTGGGTGGAATGAATTCATGACAGTGGAACGATTTCGTGACGCGATCTTACGCTGCGCACACAGGAAATGTATGCGAATCGATACACCCGGCGCAGGCCCAGAGGGCCAAGTGCTTGATGCAGCGGCACTTTCGTCGCTGGCACGGCGCTTGCGCCTGCCCATGGCATGACGCCGGGTGGCCGGCGCAAGAACAAGGTGCGGCGCATGAAGGTCCTGGTCCTCGGAAGCGGTGTCATCGGCGTGTCCATCGCCTACTACCTGGCCAAGTCGGGCCATGAGGTGACGGTGCTGGACCGCCAGCCCGCGCCGGCCCTGGAAACCAGCTTCGCCAATGCCGGCGAGGTGTCGCCCGGTTATTCCGCGCCCTGGGCCGGGCCCGGCGTGCCGCTGAAGGCCATCAAGTGGATGCTGATGCAGCACAGCCCGCTGGTCATCAAGCCGATGCTCGATCCGGCAATGTGGCGCTGGGGCGCCCAGATGCTGCGCAACTGCACCGAGGCGCGCTACCGCGTCAACAAGGCCCGCATGGTGCGGCTGGCCGAATACAGCCGCGACTGCCTGAAGCAGCTGCGCGCCGAGACCGGCATTGCCTACGACGAGCGCACCCAGGGCACGCTGCAGCTGTTCCGTACCCAGAAGCAGCTGGACGGTGCGGACAAGGACGTGGAGATCCTGCGGCAGTACAACGTGCCCTACCAGCTGCTGGACCGCGCCGGCTACCTGCAGCATGAGCCGGCGCTGGCCGAGGTGTCGCACAAGTTCGTCGGGGCGCTGCGGCTGCCGGGCGACGAGACCGGCGACTGCTTCCTCTTCACCCAGCGGCTGGCCGAGATGGCGCGGGGGCTGGGCGTGCGCTTCGAGTTCGGCGCGACCATCCAGCGCATCGAGCAGGCCGGCGGCGCCGTCACCGGCGTGCACACCAGCCGCGGCGCGTTCACCGCCGACCGCTATGTGCTGGCCATGGGCAGCTATTCGCCGCTGATCGCCCGGCCGCTGAGGCTGCGGCTGCCGGTGTATCCGGTCAAGGGCTTCTCGATCACCGTGCCCATCACCGATGCAGCGCTGGCGCCCGAGTCCACCATCATGGACGAGACGCACAAGGTGGCCGTCACGCGGCTGGGCGACCGCATCCGCGTGGGCGGCACCGCGCAGCTCTCGGGCTACAACCTCGACCTGGAAGCCGAACGCCAGCGCACGCTGGAATTCGTGCTGACCGACCTGTTCCCGCGCGGCAGCGACGTGAGCCAGGCCCAGTTCTGGACCGGGCTGCGGCCGATGACGCCCGATGGCACGCCCATCCTCGGCGCCTGCCGGCTGAACAACCTGATGCTGAGCACCGGCCACGGCACGCTGGGCTGGACCATGGCCGCCGGCACCGGCCGCGTGATGGCCGACCTGATCGACGGCAAGCGGCCCGAGATCGACATGGAAGGCATGGGGCTGGACCGCTATGCATGACCGCGCCCGGGTGAATGCCGGCGCCTGGCTCGACATCGACCTGGGCGCCATCGTGCACAACTGGCGGCTGCTCAAGCAGCAGGCCGGCGGCGCGGCCGATTGCGCCGCGGTGGTCAAGGCCGATGCCTACGGCCTGGGCGCGGCCCAGGTGGCGCCGGCGCTGCATGCGGCCGGCTGCCGCCGCTTCTTCGTGGCGCATCTGGACGAAGGCATCGCGCTGCGCCCGCTGCTGGCGGCCGATGCCACGCTGTTCGTGATGCACGGCCTGCCGCCCGGCAGCGAGCCGGAAGCGGTGGCGCACGGCCTGGTGCCGGTGCTCAACAGCCTGCCGCAGATCAACGCCTGGACGGCGCTGGCCCGCCACCTCGGCCGCCGACTGCCGGCCGCCGTGCAGATGGACACCGGCATGGCCCGGCTGGGCCTGGCCACCGACGAGTTCGAGCGCCTGGCCGCCGACCTCACGCGGCTGGAAGGCATCGAGCTGCAACTGGTGATGAGCCACCTGGTGAGTGCGGAGCAGCCCGAGGCGCCAATCAATGCGCTGCAGCTGCAGCGCTTTGCCGCCGCCCGCGCGCGGCTGCCGGCGGCACCGGCCAGCCTGGCCAATTCATCGGGCGTGTTCCTGGGCCCGGCTTTCCACCACGACCTGCTGCGCCCCGGTGCGGCGCTGTACGGCGTGGCGCCAGTGGCCGGACGGCCCACCCCGATGCGGCCTGTGGTGCGGCTGCGCAGCAAGGTCATCCAGCTGCGCCACATCCCGGCCGGCACCGGCGTGGGCTACGGCCATGCCTGGACGGCGCAGCGGCCCAGCCGCATCGCCACGCTGGCCACCGGGTATGCCGACGGCTGGCTGCGCAGCCTGAGCAACCGCGGCACGGTGCGCTTCAACGGCCAGGCGCTGCCGCTGGTGGGCAAGGTGTCGATGGACACGATCACCATCGACGCGACCGACCTGCCCGAAACCGCGCTGCAGGAGGGCACGCCGATCGACCTGCTGGACGAGCAGCTGACGGTGGACCACGTGGCCGCCGCCGCCGGCACCATCGGCTACGAGGTGCTGACCAGCCTGGGCAGCCGGTATGCGCGGCGTCACGTGAGTGCCGCAGAGCCCGCCGGGCCGCACTGACCCTCGGACCTCGGCGTGCTTACGTGCACAGCCTGCGGTGTGTATGGACCGGCGCCACTTCTTCCAGGCGGCGCTGGGCACCCGCCACGGCATCACCACCGAAGACGGCCGGGGCGCCGAGGCCGTGATCGACGAGATCGTCGCGCGCACGCCGTCCGTCATCGCCGAGGTGCAGGGGCAGCTGCAGGCGTAGCTCGCCGAGCGGGTGACCGCCAGCATCTTCGGCGGGCTGGCGGCGGCAGCGCAGCGCATGGGCGCAGGCGCCTGAGCGGCCGTCTCATAGAGCATGGGGAGGCCGGTTCGTGGACGAACCGCTAGCCTGGGCGAACCAACGCTGCGGAGTCCGAACGATGAATCCCTGGAGCCTGATCAAGCTGGCCGACTCGGGCATGAAGGCAGTGGGCATCGGCACCGGTGCGCTCGGCAGCGTGCTGGCCGGCCCGCTGGGGGTCGCCGTCACCGCCACCATGTATCTCAAGCAGTGGGTCGACTCCCAGCAGTCCGAGGTCTTCGAGGCCGTCAAGAAGCGCGAGTCGTGTCCCCACATCGAGATGGTGGAGGGATCGCCACCGACGCCGTCCGCCCTGGCACTGGTCGCCGACCGCGGGGGCGTGGCTTGGCGGCTGGGCAGCGGGTCGCTCTACTTCTGGCATGCCGAAACGCCGTTCCGGCCGAGTGTTTTCTCGGACGCCCTCCTTCCGGGCGTGCGTGGCGTGACACGGGTCACCACACAACGGGAATTCGCCCTGAAGGTGGTGCGCCCGGCCGATGGCTATGGCTGCAGCGCCTGCCGCCGGGCCGTTGCACAGAAGCAGCAATGACCTGCTGTCGCCCTACCACCCCAGCGCCGCCCCGTCGCTGCGCGGGTCGCTGCCGGCCTCGAAGGTGCCGTCGGCGGTCATCACGATGGCGCCGGCATGGCCCATCGTTTCGTCGTAGTCGGCCAGCACGTCCACCTCGTGGCCGGCGGCGCGCAGGGCGGCGATGGTCCCGGGCGGAAAGCGGCTTTCCAGCTTCAGCGATTCGCTCTCCTGCCCCCAGGTGCGGCCCAGCAGCCAGCGCGGCGCGCTGATGGCGGCCTGCGGGTTCATGCCGAAGTGCACCATGCGGCTGAACACCGCGCTCTGCGATTGCGGCTGGCCGTCGCCGCCCATGTTGCCGTAGACGATGGTGCGGCCGTCGTGCAGCCGGGCCAGCGCGGGGTTCAACGTGTGGAAGGGCTTGCGGCCCGGCGTCAGCGGGTTGAGTGCCGCCGGGTCCAGCGAGAAGCTGCAGCCGCGGTTCTGCCAGTTCACGCCCGACTCGGGCAGCACGATGCCGCTGCCGAACTCGTGGTAAATGCTCTGGATGAAGCTCACCGCCACGCCGTCGCGGTCGATCACGCCCATCCACACCGTGTCGCCCGGGCCCTGGCCGCCGGGCCAGCCCCGCACATCGTCGAAGCGGATCCTGGATGCCATGTCGTCCAGCGCGGCCGGCGCCAGCAGCGCCTGCGGATCCACGCTCATCCACGCGGGGTCGGTGATCAGCGTGTCGCGGATGGCGAAGGCCTGCTTGGTAGCCTCCACGCAGGCATGCACGAAGGCCGGGTCGTCATGGGTCATGCGGGCGGCGTCGAACACCCGGTCCAGCTGCCCCAGGATCAGCAGCGACACCAGGCCCTGCGTGGGCGGCGGCATGTTGTAGAGCCTGCCGGCCGAATGGGCCATGGCCAGTGGCTGCTTCCACACCGCCTGGTGCGCCTTCAGGTCCGACAGGGCCACCGGGCTGCCGGCCGCCATCAGGTCGGCCGCCATCAAGCGGGCCAGGTCGCCGCGGTAGAAGTCGTCCAGGCCCACGCGGGCCAGGTGCTCCAGCGTGGCGGCCATGCGCGGCTGCTTCCACAGGCTGCCGGTGGCCGGCGCCTGGCCGTCCACCAGGTAGCTGTCGGCAAAGCCGCTGACCGGTGTGAGCTCCTCGCGCTTGTTGGTGATGCAGGCCGACTGGCTGCGGGTGACGGCGATGCCGTCGCGGGCATGGTGGATCGCGTCGTCCAGCAGGCGCGGCAGCGGCAGCCGGCCGCCCAGCGCGTCCTTCGACCAGGCCAGTGCCGCCTCCCAGCCGGACACCGTGCCGGCCACGGTGTTGGCCGCCAGCCCGCCGCGGAACGGAATGCGCTCGATGCCGT
This sequence comes from Aquincola sp. J276, assembly GCF_024700035.1. Taxonomy (NCBI): domain Bacteria; kingdom Pseudomonadati; phylum Pseudomonadota; class Betaproteobacteria; order Burkholderiales; family Sphaerotilaceae; genus Aquincola; species Aquincola sp. J276. The sequence continues at coordinate 2,412,962 of NZ_JAJONC010000002.1, read as the reverse complement.
GGCCGCGGTAGGCCTCGATGCTGGCGGCCTGGGCGGCGGCGCCGCAGGCTTCCAGCCCGCGCGGCTCGTCGCCGGGCCGGGCGATGAGCCAGAAGCCATCGCCGCCGATGCTGTTCATGTGCGGATACACCACCGCGATGGTGGCCGCGGCCGCCACCATCGCCTCCACCGCATTGCCGCCTTCGCGCAGCACGCCGATGGCGCTCTGCGCCGCCAGCGAATGCGGCGCCACCGCCATGCCACGGGTGCCGCGGGCCGGGTTGGGAACATGGGTCACTGCAAGGTCTCCAGGAATGCGTGCACGCATTCTGGCCCGGGCCCGATCAGCCGCTGACGCCCGCTTCCCGCAGGTGCCGGTACACCGTGGTGCGCGAGATGCGCAGGCTTCGCGCGGTCTGGCTTACCGAGCCGCTGCGTCGGAACTCGGCCAGCACCACCTCGGTGGCGCTGCGCTGCAGCTGCGAGGGGCCTTCGGCCTGCGGCGTGGCGCGGGCCGGCAGCAGCGGCTGCAGGTCGGCCGCGTCGATCAGGCCGGTGGGATGGGTGAGCAACGCCCGCGCCAGGCAGGCCCGCAGCTCGCGGAAGTTGCCGGGCCAGGGCTGGGCCGCCAGCAGGCGCTGCGCCTCCCGCGTCAGCCGGGCCTGCGGCTCCAGCTCGGCCAGCAGCCGCTGGGCCTGGGCGGCCAGGTCGGCGCGCAGCCGCAGCGGCGGCAGCTTCACGCTCACGGTGTTCAGGCGCCACAGCAGGTCGGCGCGGAAGCGGCCGGCGGCCACTGCGGCCTCCAGGTCCACATGGGTGGCGGCCAGCACCTGCACATCCACCGCCCGCCACTGCCGGCCGCCCACCGGGCGCAGCAGACCGTCGTCCAGGAAGCGCAGCAGCGCGGCCTGCAGCGGCAGCGGCAGCTCGCCCACTTCGTCCAGCAGCAGCGTGCCGCCATCGGCACTGGCCAGCAGGCCGGCCTGGCCCTGGCGGCGTGCGCCGGTGAAGGCGCCGCCCGCATAGCCGAACAGCTCGGCCTCGAACAGCTCGGCCGGCATGCCGCCGCAGTTCACCGGCACGAAGGCGCCTTCGCGGCCGCTGGCCGCATGGGCATGGCGGGCCAGCAGCTCCTTGCCGGTGCCGGTCTCGCCCTGGATCAGGATGGGCAGCCGCCGCCGCACCGCGGCTGCCACCATCGCCTGCGCCTGCAGCACCGCGCCGTCGTCGGTGGCCACGGCCGGGGACAGGGTGGCGGTGGCCGTGCGGGTCGGCAGCACCGGCATCGCGGCCGGCGCGCCGGCCGGCGCGGCCAGCGCAGGCGGCGCCGCCGGCTGCACGCAGGCCACGGCCAGCACGCTGTTCATCGCATCGCGCAGCCGGGTGCCGCCGTCCGAGCGCAGGCGGCCGATGAAGCGGTCGAAGGGCTCGTTGAACAGCTGCTCGAACGGGGTGCCGCGCTGCACCGCCAGGCCGCTGAGCAGGCCGGCCGCGCGGCCGTTGCAGGCACTGAGCCGGCCGTCGCCATCGAAGGCCAGCAGCCCTGCGCTGAGCGTCCCGACGAACTCCGGCCGCGGATGGATGGCCAGCACCCAGTGCTGGCGCCGCTGCTCGGCCAGCAGCACGTTCTCGATGTGGGCCGCGGCCATCTGCACCAGCGCCTGGGTGTGGCGCTGCCGCGAGTCGAAGCAGCAGGAGGCATCCAGCGCGCCCACCACCACGCCATCCGCATCGCGGATGGGCGCGGCGGTGCAGGCGATGTGGCTGAACTGGCCGAAGAAGTGCTCCGGGCCGTTGACCGCCACCGGCCGGCCGCAGGCCAGCGCGGTGCCCAGGCCGTTGGTGCCGGCGGCATGTTCCGTCCACACGCTGCCGGCCGGGATGCCGGCGCCTGCGGTGCTGGTGACGAAGCGCTGGTCCGCATAGCGGTCCAGCACCACGCCGTCGGCATCGGCGAAGGCCAGCAGGAAGCTGCTGCCGGCGATCTGCTGCATCAGCGACTCCAGCTCGATCAGCGCCAGCTGCCGCACGCGGCCGGCCCGCTCATGGCGGCGGCGCAGGTCGGCATCCTCGATGACCACCAGCGGCAGCGGCCGATCGAAATCCAGCCCGGCCTGCAGGCAGCGGGCCCAGCTGTCGAGGATCTCGCCCGGCGGGTCGTCGGCCGCCACCGGCAGCCTGCGCGCCAGCACCGCGCGGCATTGCGCACGTTGCCAGTCCTGCCATGCACCACTTGCTTCGAGCATCGCCTCGTCTCCTGCCGCGGTCTGCGCCGCTCGGTCTTCGCCCTGTGGGTGCTTTGACCATAACAGGCCGGCCGGTGGCGCCGCAACTGAACAGTTTCTGTGCAGCCTGCCGTCGCCCCTGTACAGCGCCTGCACGGCCGGCGGAGGCGGCGGCGGCGCGGGTTTGTACGCAGGCCGCAGAGGGTAGTGGCGGCTGCACGCCGATGGCTGTCCCGCCGGGCATGTGCGTTGCGATGTGCAGCAGGCTGACGCCCGTTCCGGCGGCGGCGCCAACAACAAGGAGACGACCCCATGCCACGCACATTCCGCCCGACCCTTGCGCCCGTGATGGCCGCGCTGGCACTGGCCCTGGCCGGCCACCTGCCCGCGCAGGCGCAGAACATCGACAAGCTCAAGCAGATGAAGGTCTCGGGCACCGACCTGAACATTCCGCCGGTGCCGCAATCCGGCGCGCAGGCCGAGGCCATCAGGAAGAACCTGGAGAAGGTGAAGCTGCCGCCCGGCTTCCGCATCAGCCTGTATGCGGTGGTGCCCGATGCGCGCCACATGGCGGTGGCGCCGTCGACCAACATGCTGTTCGTCGGCACCCGCAAGACCGCGGTGTGGGCCGTGACCGACCGCCTGTCCACCGGCACCGCCACCGAGGTGAAGGCCTTCGCGCCATCGCTCAACTTCAAGGTGCCCAACGGCGTGTGCTGGACCCGTGACGGCAGCCTGCTGGTGGCCGAGCACAACCGGGTGCTGATGTTCCCGGCGGCCGAGTTCTTCTACGAAGGTCCGGACGTGGCCGTGGCCGAGGTGGTGCCGCAAGGCCAGCTGATCCCGGTGGAGGAAGAGTCGTACAACCACGGCGCGCGCACCTGCCGCGTGGGGCCGGACAACCAGCTCTACATCACGCTGGGCCAGCCCTTCAACGTGCAGCCGCGCGAGAAGCTGAAGCTGTACGAGCAGGTGGGCATCGGCGGCATCGTGCGCATGGGGCTGGACGGCAGCAAGCGCGAGGTGTTCGCCCGCGGCGTGCGCAACTCGGTGGGCATGGACTTCAATCCCAAGGACAAGACGCTCTGGTTCACCGACAACCAGACCGACGGCATGGGCGACGACATCCCCAAGGGCGAGATCAACCGCGCCACCCAGGCCGGCCAGTTCTTCGGCTACCCCTACATCGTGAGCCAGACGCGCATCACCGAAAGCGGCTACGACAAGGACCCGATCCCGGCCGGCGCGGTGAATCCGCAGGTGATGACCGATGCGCATGCGGCCGACCTGGGCATGGCCTTCTACACCGGCCGCCAGTTCCCGGCCCAGTACCAGGGCGGCTTCTTCTCGGCGCAGCACGGCTCGTGGAACCGCACCAAGCCGGTGGGTGCGCGGGTGATGTTCACCTCGCTCAAGCCCGACGGCAGCGCCGACAAGACCGAGGTGTTCGCCGATGGCTGGCTGGACAGCGAGACCGGCGTGTACCGCGGCCGGCCGGTGGACGTGGCGGTGATGAAGGACGGCTCGCTGCTGGTGTCCGACGACTTCGTCGGCGCCATCTACCGCATCACCTACAACGCGCCGTGATGCCGATGCAGCAGCGACAACCGACGAAGCTCGGCGCGCTGGCGGCAGGCCTCGGCCTGCTCGCCGCGGTGGCGGCCCCCTGGCCGGCCGCCGCGGCCGATGCCGCCGCCGGCAAGGCCAAGGCCATGCAGTGCGCGGTGTGCCACGGCCCCAACGGCCTGAGCAGCGCGCCCGATGCGCCCAACCTGGCCGGCCAGCCCGCGCTCTACGTGGCTGCGCAGCTCAAGGCCTACCGCAGCGGCGAGCGCAAGCATGAGGTGATGGCGGTGATGGCCAAGCCGCTGACCGATGCCGACATCGACAACCTGGCGGCCTGGTTCGCCAGCATCAAGGTGACGGCGCAGCTTCCCTAGCGCTGACCCGCCGGCGACAGGGCGGCGCCCTGGCACCGCCTACAGTCGCCGGCATGTTCCCGTCGACCGAAGAGCCCAAGCCGCGCACGGCCACCGTGCTGCGGCTGGGCAGCGCCCAGACGCTGGCCTGGGCCTCCACCTACTACCTGCCGGCCATCCTGGCCGCGCCCATGGCCCGCGACCTGGGCACCACGGTGCCCACGGTGCTGGCGGCCTTCAGCCTCGCGCTGGTGGTCTCGGCCGCGGTGGGCCCACGCGCCGGCCATGCCATCGACCGGCTGGGCGGACGGCCGGTGCTGATGGCCACCAGCGGCGTGTTCGCGGCCGGGCTGGTCGGCCTGGGGCTGTGCCAGGGCCTGGCAGGCCTGTTCATGGCCTGGGTGGTGCTGGGGCTGGGCATGGGCAGCGGCCTGTACGAGGCGGCCTTCGCCAGCCTGGTGCGGCTGTACGGCCGGCAGGCCCGCAACGGCATCACCGGCATCACGCTGATCGCGGGCTTCGCCAGCACCGTCGGCTGGCCCCTGTCGGCCTGGCTGGAAAGCCGCTATGGCTGGCGCAGCACCTGCCTGGTGTGGGCGGCGCTGCACCTGCTGCTGGGCCTGCCGCTCAATGCCTGGCTGCCGCGCGTGGCCGCGGTGCTCGGCCGGCCGGCGCCGGCCGCGGCCGCCGCGCCGCCGCCCGCCGCCGTGCCGGCCGCGGCCGATGCACCGGCGGCCGGCGGCGAATGGCGAGCGATGCTGGTGCTGGCCTGGGTGTTCGCGGCCTCGCTGTTTGCGGCCACCGCGCTGGCCACCCACCTGCCGCGCCTGATGCAGGCGGCAGGGGCCTCGGTGGGCACGGCGCTGATGGTAGGCGCCCTGATCGGGCCCGCGCAGGTGGCGGCGCGGCTGCTGGAGTTCGGCTTCCTGCGGCGGGCGCATCCGCTGTGGGTGGCACGGCTGGCCACCGCATTGCACCCGCTGGGCGCCGCCCTGCTGCTGCTGGCCGGGCCCGCCTGGGCGCCGGTGTTCGGGCTGATGCATGGCGCCGGCAACGGCCTGCTCACGATTACCAAGGGCACGCTGCCGCTGGCCTTGTTCGGCAGCGCGGGCTACGGCGCGCGCCAGGGCTGGTTGATGGCGCCGGCCCGTGTCTCGCAGGCGCTGGCACCGGTGGCCTTCGGGCTGGTGCTCGACCGGCTCCAGGGCCACGCGCTGTGGGTGACGGCCGGCCTGGGGTTCAGCGCGGGGGCGGCGTTGATGCTGCTGCCCACCCAGGCGCAACCGGCCGCCGCGGGGGCTCAGCCCACGCTGCGCCGGTGATGCCGGTTGCTGTGGATCGCCTGCACCGAAGGCGCCTGCGCCAGCACGCGCAGCTGCGGCGGCGTCACCTCGACCACGAAGCTGCCGTTGAGGTCGTTGCGGCGCGCATCGTCGGCCAGGCCCAGGCTGGACAGGCAGGCCTCCAGGTCGTTCATGTCGCAGGCCGGGTATTCGCTCAGGGCCGATGCTGCCGCGCCGCGGGCATGGACCGGCGGCGGCAACAGTTCGGACGGGCCCACCGCGGTGTGCCGGGCCAGTGCCTGCGGCGAGGGCGTGACGGGCAGCCGGCGCGCCTCGATGATGACCGAGGTGCGCTGGGCGGCGTCGGCCTGGGACGCGAAATCGACCAGGCTGGCATCGCGCAAGGCATTGGGGGCGTGGTGGCTCATGGCGGGGGTCCTGCTGCGGGTGCTGCGTCAAGCGTAATGGCTGGGTGCATGGTGTTCAAGCCGCCGGCAGGTAGCCCAGCTGCACCGCATTGCCGTAGGCGGCCAGCGCGGAAAGCTTGCCGTGGCCGTAGCGGTGGTCCTGGCCGTTCTCGCCGCAGTCGGTCACGCTGCCGGTGAGCAGCTGCAGCAGCGCGTCCGAGCGCTCCCAGCCGGTCAGCGACAGCAGCGGCGATTGCGCCGCGGCACCGGTGCGGCTGAGCATCAGCGCCAGCGCGCCGGCCACGTGCGGCGCGGCCATCGACGTGCCGTTCAGGTGCTCCCACTTGTTCTTGCCGATGCAGGAATACACATGCACGCCCGGCGCGGCCACGTCGGGCTTGGCATACACCAGCGGCAGGTGGCGGGCGTCGATGGCGTCGGACGTTTCCACCACGTGGGTGCGTCCGGCGCTGAAGGCGGCCACGCGGCCCTGCACGTCCATCGCGCCCACGGCCAGCGCGAAGAAGTCGTTGCCCGGCGAGCCGCTGGTCTGCGCGCCGTCGTTGCCGATGGCCACCACCACCGGCACGCCGGCCGCACGCGCGGCGATCATCGCGGCGGTGTAGGTGTCCAGCACGCCGGGGTCGAAGGTCAGGCCGCCCAGCGACATGTTGATGACCTCGGCGCCCTGGGCCACCGCCCATTCCATGCCCTTGAGGATCTGCTCGTCGGTGCCGCCGGTCTTGCCCAGCACCTTGGCCACCAGCAGCTGCACACCCGGCGCCACGCCGATCCAGCGGCCGCTGCTGCGCCCGCCGGCAATGGTGCCGCACACATGGGTGCCGTGGCCGTCGGCGTCCCAGGCCTGGTCGACGCCCTGCTTGATGAGGCCGGCCTTGGCATCGAATTCGGCAAAGCCGATCACCTTGCCCTGCAGGTCGGGGTGAGTGGCCTCCACGCCGGTGTCCAGCACCGCCACCTTGGCGCCCTGGCCGCGCGCATCGAAGGCGCCCCAGCACGAGAGCGCGCCCACCGCCTCCAGGCCCCAGGCGTGGGTGACCCAGCGCTCCACCTCGGGCGGCAGCGTCTTGGCCTTCAGCCGCGGCGGCACCGGCACCCGCCGGTTGGGGAAGATGGCCAGCACGCCGGGCAACTGGTCCGGCAGGCGGGCCAGGTCGTCGCGGTCGATCTCCATGGCGGCGGCGCCGGCCAGCGGCAGCGGCCGCGGCTGGCCGCCCGGGTTGGCGCGCCGGGCCAGGCGCGACGCATGGATGAAGGCCGCTGCCTGCATCGGCGCGATGGCCGCCACCCCGAGCCGGCGCAGGGCCTGCAGCTGCGCCTTGCGCTGCGCGACCGTGGCGGCCGCCTTCTGCCGCACCGAGGTGGCGCGGTACGGCGCGGGCAGCAGGTCGCTGGCACTGGTGATGGCACGCCGCTGCATGGCCTCCTCCGCGGCGCGCCGCAGCGCTTCATGCAGCCCGGCGGGCTGGCCCTGCACGATGATGCTCAGCGTGCGCTGGCGGCTTTCGTCGAGGATGCGCTCGACCTGGCGCTGGATCTTGAGACGGGTCATTGCCGGGGAGTTTGCACCGTCGGGCCGCGGCGCGTGCTACGCCTGCACCTTCAGCCGCTGCGCCAGGTGGGCGATCAGCGCGTCCACCTTGGGCAGCAGCTGGCGGCTGCGCGGCCACACCAGGTGCAGCGGCAGGCCGTCCGTGGCGGCTTCGGGCAGCAGCGCCACCAGCCGGCCGCTGGCCAGGTGCGGCGCCACCAGCCAGGTGGCGAGCTGGGCGATGCCGACGCCGGCCAGCACCGCCTCCACCTGCACGCCGGCATCGCCGACGATGAAGCGGCCCGGCACCTCGCGGCGCTCCACCGGGGCCGTGCCGCGCTGGATCAGCCAGGGGTTGGCGCTGCCGTCGGCCCGGCCGTAGGTCACCGCGTCGTGGGCGGCCAGGTCGTCCACGCCGGCCGGCGCGCCGCGCCGCGCCAGGTACTCGGGCGAGGCGCAGAACACCAGCCGCTCGGTCCCCAGGTAGCGGTGGCCGAGGGCGGCCGGCCACGCATCGGGGCCGCCGATGCGCACGCCGAGGTCGATGCCCTCCTCCACCAGGTCGACGAAGCGGTCGGTGAAGGACAGGTGCGGCTGCACGCCCGGATGCTGCGCGGCGAACTCGACCAGCAGTGGCACCACGCGCATGCGGCCGAAGGTGGCGGGCAGGTCCACCCGCAAGCGGCCCGAGGGCTCCAGCTTCTCGGCGGCCAGCACCTGCTCGGCCATGCGCAGTTCCTCCAGCACCCGCACGCAGGTGCGGTGAAAGGCCGCGCCCGCATCGGTGAGCCACAGCCGGCGGGTGGTGCGCTCGAACAGCCGCGTGTGCAGCCGCGCCTCCAGCCGCGCCACCGCCTTGCCGACCGCGGAGTTGGTGAGGTTCAGCCGCTCGGCCGCGGCGGTGAAGCTGCCCGCCTCGGCGGTGCAGACGAAGGCTTCGATGCCTTTCAGACGTTCGGTAGGCAGCATGGGCAGGGCGCTGATTGAAGAATTTCGCTCCAGAGTAACTGGAAAAGTCTCCTCAGATCAGAACGCGCTGCGCCAGTAGGCTTGCCGGCTGCCAGCCCACCACGCCACCATGACCGCCTCGACCCCGCCCACCCCGCGCGCCAGCGGCGCTTCCATCGCCATCCTGGCAACCGCCGCCTTCGTGCTGGTGACCACCGAATTCCTGATCGTCGGCCTGCTGCCCGCCCTGGCGCGCGACCTGTCGATCTCGATCTCCGCGGCCGGGCTGCTGGTCACGCTGTTCGCCTTCACGGTGATGCTGTTTGGCCCACTGCTCACCGCCGCGGTGGCGCACTTCGAGCGCAAGCGGCTGTTCGTCGCCATCCTGCTGGTGTTCGCCGCCTCCAATGCGCTGGCCGCGCTGGCGCCCAACGTGGGCGTGCTGGCGTTGGCGCGCTTCATCCCGGCGCTGGCGCTGCCGGTGTTCTGGGGCACCGCCAGCGAAACCGCCGGCCAGCTCGCCGGGCCGCAGCGTGCCGGCCGGGCGGTTTCGTCGGTCTACCTCGGCATCTCGGCGGCGATGCTGTTCGGCATTCCCCTGGGCACGCTGGCGGCCGAGGCCATCGGCTGGCGGGGTGCCTTCTGGCTGCTGGCGGCGCTGTCGGCCGTGGTCGCGCTCGTGATGCAGCTGGGCATGCCGCGTCTGCGCTCGCCGCAGCGGGTGAGGCTGGGCGAGCAGATGCGCATCCTGCGCGACGCCCGCTTCGTGGCCAACGTGGCGCTGTCGGTGCTGGTGTTCACCGCGATGTTCACCGCCTACACCTACCTGGCCGACACCCTGGAGAGCGCGGCCGGCGTGCCCAAGGCGCAGGTCGGCTGGTGGCTGATGGGCTTCGGCGCCGTGGGCCTGATAGGCAACTGGCTGGGCGGCCGCTGGGTGGACGCGCGGCCGCTGGCCGTCACCGCCTTGTTCAGCGTGCTGCTGGCCCTGGGCATGGCCGGCAGCATGGCCGCCGTGGGCCAGCGCTTCTGGCTGTGCGTGGCACTGGCCGTCTGGGGCGTGGCCAACACGGCGCTGTACCCCATCTGCCAGATCCGCGTGATGAAGGCCGCCAGCCACGCCAAGGCGCTGGCCGGCACGCTCAACGTCTCGGCCGCCAATGCCGGCATCGGCCTCGGCGCCGTGTTGGGCGGCTTGGCCATCCCGCAGTGGGGCGCGGGCAGCGTGGGGTATGTGGCGGCTGTGATTGCACTGGTGGCTGTCGTGGCTGCAGGCTTGATCGGGGGTTGGGTGCTTCGCGGGGTGCTGTACCTGAGTCGGGCGGTTTGCGCAGGGCCGTGCGGGCCGGCCCGGGGGCTTAGCTTCCGCGGTCGGTGCTGCGCACCGACTGCCCTGTGCTGCTCGGCGCTCCACATGCGCCTCCCAGCCGGCCCGCACAGCCCTGCGCCAATGTCGGAGCGGTGATGCTGCGCTTGGAGGTGCCTTGCAACGGCGCCACGGTCTGCGACGACGGCACTGCGCTGGCGCCGTCGGCCGCGCCCGGGCGCAGCGTGCTTGCCAGCGAGGCGGTTGCAGCAGCTTTCCGCACAGCAGAGCAGAGCCGCGCGGGGAGCGGCCGAACAAAAACAGCGCTTACGGCCTGTCAAACACCAAGAAGCTCAAGCTTCCAGCACCCGAAAGTGATGCGTCCCATCCCGCCCCAGTTGCTCGACCAGGCCGAACTCCCAATCGAGGTAAGCCTGCATCGCTGATGCCGGCGCATCGGTGCCTTCGTACGGCCGCCGATAGCGGTCGATGCGCGGCGCGGCCAGGCGCTGCTCGCCCGGCTCCGTCGGCAACCCCGCAGCCACCCAGGCCGCATTGCCGCCTTCCAGCACCCACACCTCGGCATCGGTGAGAGCCTGCAGGTCCTCGGCCGCGAATCGGGCCAGCAGGCTCGATCCACAGGTGAGCACGTAGCGCCGCGCCGGCGGCATGCGCTGCAGCGCCTCGGCCAGCACCGCCCGCGTCGTCCACCAGGCGCCGGGGATGTGGCGCTTCACATGGTTGGCGCTGGTCGTCACGTCGAGCACCACGGTGCCGTCGCCGCTGGCCAGCCAATCGGCCAGCGTGGCGGGCGCCACCGTGCGCGGCGCGGGCAGGGGCGGCAGCGGCGGCACGTCGGGGCCGGTGACGCGCGCTTCCAGCGGCACGGCCTCGCCCTCCAGCAGCGCCACCTCCCAACCCATCTGCGCCAGCCAGGAAGCCGTCATCGCGGCACGCACGCCGCGCCCTGCCTCGGCCAGGTCGCCGCCGTCGTCCACCAGCACGATGCGGGCGCCGCGCACCGGCGCATGGTGGTCGGTCTCCTGCACCAGCTGGCCACCCGGCGCGCTGCGGAAGCCGGGGCGGTGGCCCGCGGCGTATTCCTCCGGCGTGCGCACGTCGAAGGCATAGGTGGTGCGTGTGGACTCGGCCTGCCAGGCATCAAGCTGCGGCTGGCCAATGCGCAGCACCCCGGCGCGCTGCGCCAGTCCGGCCGCGGCACGCCGGGCTTCGGCCTGCACCTCGGCCGGCACCTCGGCGGGCGGGCGACGCTGCTGGCCATGGTCGAGCTGCAAGCCCGCCAGCTTCCAGCCGATGGTGCCGTTGCGCAGCGCCGCCACCGGGTTGGGCAGGCCGGCATTCACCAGCGACTGCGTGCCGATGATGCTGCGCGTGCGGCCGGCGCAGTTGACGATCACCCGCGTGGCCGGGTCGGGCGCCAGCGCACGGGCGCGCAGCACCAGCTCGGCACCCGGCACGCTGGTGGCCGTCGGGATGCTCATGGTCTGGTATTCGTCGAAGCGGCGCGCGTCCAGCACCACCACGTCGGCCTTGGCATCGAGCAGCGCCTTGACTTCTTCCGCAGCGAGCGAAGGCGTGTGCCGCTCGGCCTCCACCAGCTCGCCGAAGCTCTTGCTGGGCACGTTCACGTCGCGGAACAGCTCGCCGCCGGCCTCGCGCCAGCCGGCCAGTCCACCGGCGAGCAAGCGCACGTCGGTGTAGCCCAGCGACTGCAACCGGTCGGCGGCCCGTTGCGCGAAGCCTTCGCCGTCGTCGTACACCACGATGGCGGTGTCGCGGCGCGGGATGCGGCCGTAGGCCTCCAGCTCCAGCTTCGACAGCGGCAGGTTGGCCGCCCACAGCGGGTGCGCCTGGGCATAGGGGTCTTCCTCGCGCACGTCGAGCAGCGCGATCTCGCGGCGGGCGAGCAGGGCGGCGCGCACGTCGGCGGGGGTGGCGTTCAAGGTCATTCAGCTTGCCTATACAAGTTCAGGGCACCGGCGTGTAGCCGGATACGAATCGCTGGCGGCTGCCGTCCAGCCCGTAGGTGGCGCGCTCGATGGTGCCGATGTCGGCGCCGTACACATGGATGCTGATCGACACCTGGTCGTCGAAGGCGTTGTGCACGCGGTGGATGTCGCCCACGCGTGGCGACACCGCCTCCACCTGGCCCGGCGCCAGCCGCACCGGCGGGCCGGCCTCCACCAGCTTCGCGGGCCCGGCGAAGCGATAGCCCTGCGAGAACTCGGCCCCGCGCAGCATGCCGATCAGGCCCCATACCGTGTGGTCGTGGATCGGCGTGGCCTGGCCCGGCCCCCACACGAAGCTCACCACCGAGAAGCGGCCGGCCGCGTCGCGGTGCAGCGGGTACTGGCGGTAGCGGTCGCCCGGCGTGGCATATGCCGCGGGCAGCCAGCGGTCGTCGGCCACCAGCGCGCCCAGCAGGCGGCCGCCTTCGTCCAGCAGCCGCGGCTCGGGCGGCGCCTGCGCGACCAGCGCTTCGAGCGACGCGATGAACGACCGGAAGGCCGGTGCTTCAATCGTCATGGCAGGGTCCTTCCCAACAAGCCGGAGGAACCGGCATGGTGCCTCAAACCGGCGGCCTTCATGCCGCCGAGCCTTCGAAAGCCAGCAAGCCGGCCTGCTGCAGGATGCTGTCGTCCTGTGGCGTGTGGATGCGGCTGCACAGCACGTCGCGGTGGTGGCGCTCCAGCGGATTGCGCCGCGCCAGGCCGTGGTTGCCGCTCAATTCCAGCGCGATGTCGACCACGCGGATGGCGTTGCGGCTGAGGTTCCACTTCACGAGGCTGCTGTCGGCCACGCGCGGCACCGCGCCGCCGTCGGTGGCGCGCACCAGGCCGTCCAGCAGGGCGTCGTTGGTCCACAGCAGCGCCTCGATCTCGCCCACCTTCTCGCGCACCCGCGGCAGCGTGGACAGCGGCGCGCCCAGGCTGCCCGGCGCGCGCTGCGACAGGAAGTCGAGCAGCCAGCCGCGCGCGGCCCGGGCCACGCCGTCGTACAGCGCACCCAGCAGCACGATCATCCAGGCGTACTGGTCGTGATCGGGGCCGGCCGCCCAGTCGGCCGCGGGGCGGATGTCCACGGCCTGGTCCGCCGCCAGCGGCACGTCGGTGAACACCACCTCGTGGCTGCCAGAGGCGCGCAGGCCCAGGTGGTCCCAGCTCTCAATGACGCGGATGCCCGGCGCATCGCGCGGCACCAGGAACACGCCCACGCGCGGGTCGGGATCGTCGGTGCGGCCCCACACCGCCAGCCAGCGCAGCGCCGGGATGCCGGTGGTGTAGAGCTTGTGGCCGCTCAGGCGCCAGCCGTCGGCCGTGCGGCGCGCCACCGTGGCCGGCAGGCCGCCGCGGGCCGGCGAGCCGAGCTGCGGCTCCACCCGCAGCGAATTGGCCAGCGCGCCCTCGGCCACCGCGCTGCGCAGCACCGCGTCGCGCCAGTGCGCCGGCCAGCGGCTGTCGGCGCGGGTGATGCTGCGGTGGATCAGGAAGGTCATCGTGAGCACCAGCGCAGTGGCCGGCTCGCCGCGGGCCACTGCGCCCACGATGCGCCGTGCCGTGGCCAGCGAGGCGCCGCCGCCGCCCAGGGCCACCGGCACCACCGAGGCGACCAGCCCTTGTGCATGCAGGTCGTCGAAGTTGGCATGCGGGAAGCGCGCGTCGCGGTCGTGCTCGGCCGCGGTGGCCGCGAAGCGGCGCGTCAGCCGCGCCAGCACCGCGCCCAGCTCATCGGGGTGCGCCGCGGCCGGCGGCTGCAGATGGGCGGGGGCGGCCACCAGGTCACTGCTCATGGGGGGCTTCCTTCTACAAGAGCGTGCAGCGTAGGCGCCGCGGCCGCGTTGTGGAAACAAGCAAAACGCATAGACAACTTCGGTTTGCTTCGTTGGACATCGTGCCCTGCAGCCTTAGCGTGCCGCACCGGCCGCCAAGGCCACCAGGCCACCCAGGCCCAGCAGTGAGGGAACACGCCATGAGCATTGAATTCATCGGGATGATCCAGAGCCAGAAGGTCTCGGAGATCCATGCGGCCACCGGCCCGGCCATCGACCGCGAGTATGTGAAGGCCTTCGCCCGGGCCCACGAGGCCGCGGGCTTCGACCGCATCCTGGTGCCGCACCATTCCACCGGCCCCAGCGCCACGCTGACCATCAGCTATGCCGCGGCGCACACCGAGCGCATCCACTTCATGCTGGCGCACCGCCCGGGCTTCACCGTGCCCACGCTGGCGGCGCGGCAGATCGCCTCGCTCGACCAATTCAGCGGCGGCCGGCTGGGCGTGCACTTCATCTCCGGCGGTTCCGATTCGGAACAGCGGCGCGACGGCGACTACCTGGACCACGACCAGCGCTACGAGCGCACCGACGAATACCTGACGCTGCTGCGCCGCCTGTGGACCAGCGACGCGCCCTTCGACCATGAAGGCAAGCACTACCGCTTCGAGGCCGGCTTCTCGGAAGTGAAGCCGGTGCAGCGGCCGCATGTGCCCATCTACTTCGGCGGCGCCAGCGAGGCGGCCATTCCGGTGGCGGGCAAGCATGCGGACGTGTATGCGTTGTGGGGCGAATCGCTGGCGCAGGTGAAGGAGCTGACCACCCGCGTGAAGGCCGAGGCCGCGCGCCGAGGCCGCACGGTGCGCTTCTCGGTCTCGTTCCGCCCCATCCTGGCGGCCACCGAAGAGGCGGCCTGGGCACGTGCCGAAGGCATCCTGGAACGCACCCGCCAGTTGCGCCAGGAAGCCGGCTACAGCCGCGGCGGTCCGCAGCAGAGCGAAGGCGCGCGCCGCCTGCTGGCCGCCGCCGCCCAGGGCAGCCGGGTCGACAAGCGGCTGTGGACGGCCATCGCCCAGGAGACGGGCGCCCGCTCCAACAGCACCGCGCTGGTGGGCACGCCCGAGCAGGTGGCCGAAGCACTGCTGGACTACTACGACCTGGGCGTGACCACCTTTCTGATCCGCGGCTTCGACCCGCTGGAAGACGCCATCGACTATGGCCGCGAGCTGATCCCGCGCACCCGCGCGCTGGTGGCCCAGCGCCTGGCCGAACGCCCGCAACTCGCCGCCTGACCGGAGCCGCACGTGATCAAGCACCTCACCCGCCGCGGCCTGCTGCGCACCGCCGGCGCCGCCGCCGTCATCGGCCCCATCGGCATCGCCACCACCGGCGCGCTGGCGCAGCCGCGCAAGCTCACCTTCGCCTGGAATGCCAATGCCTTCTGCCTGTCGCCCGTGGTGGTGGCGCAGGAGCTGGGCTACTTCGAGCGCAACGGCGTCTTGGTTGATCTCATCAACTACACCGGCAGCACCGACCAGCTGCTGGAATCGCTGGCCACCGGCAAGGCCGACGCTGCGGTGGGCATGATCCACCGCTGGCTCAAGCCGCTGGAAGCCGGCTTCGACGTCAAGCTGATCGGCAGCTCCCACGGGGGCTGCGTGCGGCTGATCGGCGCCAAGGCCACCGGCGCCACCACGCTGCAGAGCCTGAAGGGCAAGACCATCGGCGTGCCGGACCTGGCCGCGCCGGGCAAGAACTTCTTCTCCATCCTGCTGGCCAAGAACGGCATCGATCCCGACAAGGACGTGACCTGGCGCCAGTACCCGGCCGACCTGCTGGGCGTGGCGGTGGACAAGGGCGAGATCCAGGCCATCGCCGACGGCGACCCCAACCTGTACCTGCTGGAAAAGCGCAAGCCCGGCCAGTACACCGAGATCGCCAGCAACCTGACGGGTGAGTACAAGGACAAGGTGTGCTGCATCGTCGGCGCCCGCGGCGACCTGGTGCGCAAGGAGCGGCCGGTGGCGGCCGGCGTGGCACGGGCCATCGTGCAGGCGTCGGACTACGTGGCCGACAACCCGAACGAATCGGCCAAGCTGTTCGCCAAGTACTCGCCCAAGGTGCCGGTGGAAGACCTGCGTGCGCTGCTGGGCACGCTGACGCACCGCCACCATCCGCTGGGCGGCGATTTCCTGAAGGAGATCGAGTTCTATGCGCGCGACTTCCGCTCGGTGGGCGTGCTGAAGCAAAGCACCGACCCGGCCAAGCTGGCGCGTCACGTGTACGCCGACGTGCTCGGCTGAAGGACCTGCGATGACCATCACCTCCGCGCCGCCGCTGCAGGCGCCGGCGTCCGCGCAGCCTTCGGCCTTTCCCGCCGTGTGGTCGCTGGGCCTCGTGGCCGCGGCCGCCTGGGCCGGCGTGGGCGCGCTCACGCTGCTGCTGCCCAACCAGGTGGAAGGTTTCACCGAATGGGTCTACACCCGGGAGTTCGGCCTGGTGGCGCTGGCCCTGGCCGCGCTGCTGGCCGCGGTGGCGCTGCTGGCACCGCTGGCCGGCCGCGCGGGCCGGGCGCTGCAGGCCACGCTGCGGCCGGCCGGTGCCTGGCTGGTGGCGCTGGCGCTGATCTTCGGCGCCTGGGAGCTGTTCACGGCCAAGCTGGCCTGGCTGCCCACGCCCTTCTTCGCGCCGCCCACCGCGCTGGCCGAGGTCTATACCGACGACTGGCGGCGGCTGGGCGACAGCGCCTTCAATTCGGTCAAGCTGCTGGCCTTCGGCGTGGCCTGGGGCGCCAGCGTGGGCTTTCTCATCGGCGTGGCGATGGGCTGGTCGCGGCTGGTGGGCTACTGGGCGCATCCGGTCATCCGCTTCCTGGGGCCGGTGCCGGCCTCGGCGCTGCTGCCGCTGGCGTTCTTCGTGTTTCCCAGCAGCTATGCAGCGGCCATCTTCCTGATCGCGCTGGCCACCGGCTTCCCGGTGGCGGTGCTCACCTGGTCGGGCGTGGCCGGCGTCAACCGCAACTACTACGACGTGGCGCGCACCATGGGCGCCTCGCCGCTGTTCCTGGTGCTGCGGGTGGCGATCCCGGCGGCGCTGCCGCAGGTGTTCGTCGGCCTGTTCATGGGCCTTGGCGGCGCGTTCTCCATCCTGGTCACGGCCGAGATGATGGGCGTGAAGTCGGGCCTGGGCTGGTACCTCACCTGGGCGCAGGGCTGGGCTTCGTACAGCAACATGTATGCAGCACTGATCGTGATGGCCGTGGTGTGCTCGGGCCTGATCACCCTGTTGTTCGCGGTGCGCGACCGCGTGCTGTCGTGGCAGAAAGGAACAGTGAAATGGTGAGCGCCGCCGCCGCGGGCGCTCGTATAGACATCCAGGCCGTCAGCCACCGCTTCGACCTGCCCGCCGGCCCGCTGCCGGTGCTGCAGCAGATCGACCTGAAGATCCAGCCTGGCGAGTTCGTGGCCCTGCTGGGCCCCAGCGGCTGCGGCAAGTCGACGCTGCTGCGGCTGGTGGCCGGGCTGGAGCCCGCAGCCGAAGGCACGCTGCAGCAGGACGGCCGGCCGATCGACCGGCCCGACCCGTCGCGCATCGTCGTGTTCCAGGACCCCACGCTGTACCCCTGGCGCACCGTGTGGGACAACGTGGCCCTGGGCCTGCAGGCGCGTGGCCTGCTCAAGCTGCGCCGCCACCGGGTGGACGAAGCGCTGGCCCTGGTGGGCCTGACCGACTATGCGCAGATGCATCCGCACCAGCTCTCGGGCGGCATGGCGCAGCGCGTGGCGCTCGCGCGTGCACTGGTCAACGACCCGAAGCTGCTGGTGCTGGACGAGCCGCTGGGCAAGCTGGATTCGCTCACGCGGCTGACGATGCAGAGCGAGCTGGTCGCGCTGTGGCAGCGTGCCGGCTTCTCGGCGCTGCTGGTCACGCACGACGTGGAGGAAGCGCTGTTCATGGCGCAGCGAGTGATCGTGTTCAGCGACCGGCCAGCGCGCATCCTGGCCGACATCGCCAACCCGCTGCCCTACCCGCGCCACCGCGGCCACCCGGAACTGGCCGCCCTGCGCCACCAGGTGCTGCGCCTGCTGGGGCTGGACGCCACCTGGTAGCCGGCGGCCAGGGTGGACACGACCACGCTGCAGAACCTGCTGCTGCAGGCGGCGCAGGCCGTGCAGCGCGGCGTGCTGCAGGCGTTGCATGCGCTGGGCTTGGCCGACACCGTGCACGGCCAGCCGGCCTGGCCGCTGGCCTGGCGCATCGCGGTCGAGAACCTGGTGATCGACGGCGGGCTGGCCCGGCAGGTGGCGCTGTGGGTGCTGATGGCGGGCCTGGCCCTGCTGTGGGCCGCGGCCGCCATGGCCTGGCGCCGCCGGCGGCTGCCGCTGGCCGCGGGCGCCCTCATCCTGCTGGCGCTGGCCCCGTGGCCGCCGGCCCATCTGCTCTGGGCGCCGGCGGTGCCGACCAGCTTCCACCGATCGCCCACGGGCTTCGAGGCCACGCGCATTGCGCAGGGCTTGAAGCTGTACCAGGCGCACTGCGCCGCCTGCCACGGCCACGACGGTCGCGGCGAAGGCCCGCTGGCCGCCAGCCTGCCGACCTGGCCCCCCACGCTCAGCGCCGGCCTGCTGTGGAAGCGGGCCGAAGGCGAACTGCTGTGGCGGGTGCAGCACGGCCTGCACGATCGCCAGGGCCGCCCCACGATGCCGGGCTTTGCGGGCAGCCTCAGCACCGACGACACCTGGGCCGTGCTCGACGCGATGAAGGTGCTGGCCGCCGGCGACGGCGCCACGCGCCAGGCCGCCTGGCCCTGGCCGGTGACCGCGCCGCAGACGGCCGTGGATTGCGCCGATGCCCCCGGCCCGCGCCCGCTGGCCCACTGGCGCGGCCAGCGGCTGCGCATCGTGCTGGCCGGCGCGGCGCTGCCGCAGCCGATCGAAGACCCGCGCTTCGTCACCGTGGTGGTGGGCAGCAGCCAGGCGCGGGCCGCGGGCGTCGAATGCACCGCTGCGTCAGCCGACGCCGCCACGGCCTACGCCCGGCTGGCCGGGCTGCCCGACGCCCAGCAGGCGGCCGGCCTGCAGTTCATCGTCGACCGCCAGGGCTGGGTGCGCGCGATGTCCCGGCCGGGTCGGGGCGGCTGGTCGGAGGACGACCTGCTCTGCCGGGCCGAAGCCGCACCCCCCGCGCAGAGCCGCGCCGCCGATGCGCCGCCGGCCGCCGGGCTCGACGCGCTGATCGCTCGGATGGAGGCGGAGCCGGTGGAGGTGGCGCGGCTGGGGGTGCCGCATGGGCGGTGAGTGGGCCGGCGGATAACAACGGGGCAGCCAGTGCCTGAGGAGACGGTCACTGTCAGGACTGCAGCCTTCACGCGTGAGTCGGTCGTATACGGACTTCGCGCATCATCTGCCGATGTTGCTGCCCTTGCCCATCCTCTACTCCTTCCGCCGCTGCCCCTACGCCATCCGCGCGCGGCTGGCGATCCGCGCGGCGGGCGTGCCGGTGGCGCTGCGGGAGGTAGTGCTGCGCAGCAAGCCGGCCGAGCTGCTGGCGGCTTCGCCCAAGGGCACGGTGCCGGTGCTGGTGCTGCCCGACGGCACAGTGCTGGACCAGAGCCTGGACATCATGCGATGGGCGCTGGCGCAGCACGATCCGCTGGGCTGGTTGCAGCCCGAAGAAGCTGACGAGGCGCACGCGCTGATCGACCTCAACGACCAACGCTTCAAGCCCCTGCTCGACGCCTACAAGTACGCGCCCGAGCGCGCGGCGGCCAGCCGCGACGAGGCCGTGGCGCTGATGCTGGCGCCGCTGGAGCAGCGGCTGCTGCGCCACAGCCATCTGCTGCGCGACACCGCCAGCCTGGCCGACATGGCCTTGCTGCCCTTCGTGCGGCAGTTCGCCGCGGTGGATGCCGCCTGGTTCGCTGCCGCGCCGCTGCCGAAGCTGCAAGCCTGGCTGCAGCGGCTGACCGGCGCCGGGCTGTTCGAGTCGGTGATGGCCAAGTACGCACCCTGGCAGGCGGGCGACGACGCGCCGGTGTTCGGGCGCTGACGCCTCGACCCGCCAAGGTGCTTTCGCCGCGCGCAGCGGCAGCCGATCAGCCACCCGCCCGACCTGGCCTTGCCCGCCTGCCCCAGGCCCCCAGCAGGGCGGCGCCGCCCAGCCACAGCGCCACCGCGCCGGGCTCCGGCACCGCCGACACGGTGGCCACGAAGCGGGCCGACTCGAAGCCGGCCGTGGCATAGCCATAGCTCACCGCCGTGCCGTCCTCGCCTTCCAGGTAGGCGGCATTGATCGTGAGCTCGGCACGCACTGCCGCATCGTCCGGGTTGATGGCGCCGCTGCCCGCAAAGCTGTCACCGTTGAACTGCAGCGCAAATGGCAGGCCGTAGGACCAGCTGGCGTCGCCCACCACATTGCGGCTGCCAATCACCTGCAGCTGCAAGCCGTCCAGCCGCCAGCCGGGCTTGGCCTGGAAGCTCAGACCACTGAACTCGAACCAGCCCCGCAGCTCGTGGTAGCCATTGCGGCCGCTGCCGCCAACGCGCAGCTGCAGTCCCGGCACGAACGAGAAGCCTTCGGTGGCACCGGCACTCGTGAGCGCCAGCGTGCTGAACAAGTTGGGCTGGAAGACGTAGTCGCCGTCCTCCCCGTTGAGGAACTCGGCGCCTGCCGCATACGACGCGGCGCCCTGGGCCAGGGTGACCATGACGCGGCCCAGGTCGAAGCTGCAGGGGTCGCTGGATCCGTCGCAGGTGCCGGGTGCGGCCCAGGCCGCGTGGGCCACGGCGCCCAGCAGGGTCGTGATGCAGATCCACCGGCCGGTTCTCAGAGCGTGTTGCATGACGTCGTCTCCTCGTGTTGGCTGCACTGGATGTGTGCCGTGCGATGTTGCGCCGCCCCGTGTCGAAAAACAAAGCGGCATAACCTAAGCCGCAAACCTTCGTTCGCAAGCGGCGCAGGGCTGCCTATGGTTCGGTGTCTTCGATGCAGCACCGGCCCTGGCCGGACATGAGATGAGCGCAGTACTGTCCCGCCCCGACCCGCACGACACCGACCCCATCACCGCCACCGGCCTGCGGCTGAACCCGCATCCGCAGCGCCAGGACTGGTTCGAGGACGAGGCGCCGCGCAGCCTGGAGGCCGAGCGCCTGCACCGCCAGCAGCGGCTGGCCGCGGCCTTCCGCATCTTCGCCCGCTACGGCTTCGACCAGGGCCTGGCCGGCCACATCACCGCGCGCGACCCGGAGCTGACCGACCACTTCTGGGTCAACCCCTTCGGCCTGCATTTCTCGCGCATCAAGGTGTCCGACCTGCTGCTGGTGAATGCCCGCGGCGAGATCGCGGTGGGCCGCGGTCCGTTGAACCGCGCGGCCTTCGCCATCCATGCCGCCATCCACGAGGCGCGGCCCGACGTGGTGGCCGCGGCGCACACGCATTCGCTGTACGGCAAGGCCTGGGCCTCGCTGGGCCGCAAGCTCGATCCGCTGACGCAGGACGGCTGCGCCTTCTACGAGGACCACGGCCTGTTCGAGGACTTCAACGGCGTGGTGTACGAGACCGACGAAGGCTTCCGCATCGCCGAGGCGCTGGGCCAGCGCAAGGGCGTGATCCTGAAGAACCACGGCATCCTCACCGCCGGCCCCACGGTGGAAGCCGCGGCCTGGTGGTACATCGCGCTGGACAACGCCTGCCACACGCAGCTGCTGGCCGAAGCCGCCGGCACGCCGCAGCCGATACCGCACGAGATGGCCACGCTGACGCACCAGCAGGTGGGCCGCGCCGCCGGCGCCGCGCGCGCCTTCGATGCGCTGTACCAGGGCCTGGTGGAAGCCGAGCCGGAGGTGCTGCGGTGAAGCGCCGGCAACTCGCGCTCGGCCTGCCCGCGTGGGCCGCCGCCTCGGCGATTGGCGCCGCGTCGATGACCGCACAGGCTCAGCCACGTACCGTGCTCAAGGCCGGCGACCAGAAGGGCTGCCTGCGCGCCCTGCTGGAAGCCGCCAACGAGTTGCAGGGCCTGGCCTACGACATCCAGTGGGCCGAGTTCCCGGCCGCCGCGCCGCTGGCCGAGGCCTTGAATGCGGAGGCCGTGGACTTCGGCCCCATCGGCGACGCGCCGCTGATCTTCGCGCTGGCCAACGGGGTGCGCATCAAGGCCTTTGCGGTCAACTGCTCCGATCCGTATGGCACCGCGGTGCTGGTGCGGCCCGATTCGACGCTGAAGACGGCAGCCGATTTGAAGGGCAAGCGCATCGGCACCAACCGCGGCTCCATCGGACACTTCATCGCGCTGAAGGCGCTGGCCTCGGCCGGCTTGAAGCCCGAGGCCGACACCTTCCGCTTCCTGCCGCCGCCCGATGCCAAGCTGGCCTTGACGCAGGGCGCCATCGACGCCTGGGCCACCTGGGAGCCCTACACCGCGATGGCCGAGACGGCCGGCCAGGCCCGGGTGCTGGTCAGCGGCCGCGGGCTGTCGTCGGGCCTGAGCTTCCTGGCCGCGACCGAGACGGCGCTGGCCGGCAAGCGCGCCGTGCTGCACGACTTCGCGCAGCGGGTGGTGCGGGCGCAGCGCTGGTCGTACCAGCACGTGCCGGAGTTCGCCGGTGCGCTGGCCCGGATCATCGGCATCGCGCCCGAGGCCGCGCGGCTGCAGTTCGAACGCCGCGCGCAGCGCTGGATCGCGGTGGATGCGCAGGTGCTGGCCGACCAGCAGCGCACCGCCGACTTCTTCCTCGAATCGGGGCTGCTGAAGCAGCGGCTCGACGTGCGCAACACCTTCGACAACGGCTTTGCGCCCGGCGCCTGAAGGCGCCCCCTCCTTTCTTGCAGTCACGCAGGTCCTGCCATGTCTTTCCATCGACGCACCCTTCTCACCCGCACCGGCGCGCTCGGCGGCGCTGCCGTCTTCGGCCTGCCGTGGTGGCATCCGTCCGCGCTGGCCCAGGCCAGCGGCGGCACGCCGGTCAAGGGCGGTGTGCTCAACATCGCGGTGTCGCCCGAGCCCACGATGCTCACCTCGGCCTTCATCACCACGATGAACATCGGCATGCTGTCGAGCAAGGTGCTGGAAGGCCTGGTGAGTTACGACCTCAACCTGCAGCCGGTGCCGGCATTGGCCACCTCGTGGGAACAGGCGGCCGACGGCCGCACGCTCACCTTCAAGCTGCGCCAGGGCGTGAAGTGGCACGACGGCGCCGACTTCACTTCGGCCGACGTGGAATACACGCTGCTGGAGGTGTGGAAGAAGCTGCATCCCTTCGGCCGCGCCGCCTTCGCCAACGTGGAGAAGGTGGACACGCCCGACAGGCACACCGTGGTGCTGCGCCTGAGTTCGCCCGCGCCCTACATCCTCAACTACATCAACACCTACGGCGCGCAGATCCTGCCGAAGCACCTGTATGCCGGCAAGGACGTGCTGACGAACCCGCTGAACAGCGCGCCGGTGGGCACCGGGCCCTTCGTGTTCAAGGAGTGGGCCAAGGGCAGCCATGTGCGGCTGGAACGCAACCCGAACTACTGGGGCAAGGGCCCCGACGGCACGCCGCAGCCCTACCTGGACGGCATCGTCTTCAAGTTCATCCCCGATGCGGCCGCCCGCACCGTGGCGCTGGAGGCCGGCGAGATCGACGTGGCGCTCGGCTCCATCATCCCGCTGACCAACCTGAACCGCTTCAAGGACAAGGCGCGCTACAGCATCAACACCGACGACGGCCGCTACCTGTCGACCATCTTCCTCACGCAGTTCAACGTGCGGCGGCCGCACCTGCAGGACAAGCGGGTGCGGCAGGCCTTCGCCCATGCCATCGACCGTGAAGCGTTGCTGAAGATCGTGTTCCTGGGCTACGGCAAGCCGGCCACCGGGCCGGTGCCCTCGTCGGTCGTCAACTACTACAGCGCCGACGTGCGCAAGTACCCGCTCGACCTGAAGAAGGCCGAAGCCCTGCTGGACGAAGCGGGCCTGAAGCGCGGCGCCGGCGGCAAGCGGCTGGCGGTCACGCTCGACTTCGATGGCGGCAGCGGGCCCACGGCCTCGCGCCCGGCGGAGTTCATCAAGCAGTCGCTGGCCAAGATCGGCGTGGACGTGGAACTGCGCGCTGGCGACACCGCCACCTACCTGCGCCGCATCTTCACCGACCAGGACTACGACCTGATGATCTCCAGCCTGCACCGGCTGCCCGACCCCACGCTGGGCGTGCAGCGGCTGTACTGGACGAAGAACATCATCAAGGGCGCGCCCTGGACCAACGGCTCGGGCTACAGCAACCCCGAGCTGGACCGCGTGATGGAGGCCGCCGCGGACGAGCCTGACCCGGCCCGGCGCAAGGCGCTGATCGTGCAGTGGCAGCAGATCGTGCAGGAAGAGGTGCCGCTGCTGGAGCTGATCGAGCAGACCTGGGTCACCGTGGCCAGCGCGCGCTACCGCAAGCTCAAGCCGCAGGGCGACGGCCTGTTCGCCTCGCTGGCCGATGCCTGGCTGGAGCCGAAGTCCGCATGACCGCCTGGCGCTACCTGAGGAGCCGGCTGCTGCAGGTGCTGCCGGTGGTGCTGGGCATTGCCCTGCTCAACTTCCTGGTGCTGCAGCTCGCCCCCGGCGACGTGGTGGACGTGCTGGCCGGCGAGGCGGGTGCCGCCACGCCCGAGCAGATGGCGGCGCTGCGCGCGCAGTTCGGGCTCGACCAGCCGGTGCTCGTGCAGCTGGGCGCCTACCTGGGCCGGCTGCTGACGCTGGACCTCGGCTTCTCGTACCGGCAGAACATGCCGGTGCTCGACCTGATCCTGAGCCGCCTGCCGGCCACGTTGCTGCTGATGGTGCTGGCGCTGGTGTTCGCGCTGCTGCTGGGCATGCTGCTGGGCACCTTGTCCGCGCTCAAGCCCGGCGGCTGGTTCGACCATGCGGTGGCGGTGCTGGTGCTGTTCGCCTATGCCATGCCCACCTTCTGGCTGGGCCTGATGGCGCTGGTGCTGTTCGCCGGCAAGCTGGGCTGGCTGCCGGCCGGCGGCATGGTCACCGTGGGCTTGGTTGGTCCCTGGTGGGTGCATGCGCTGGACGTGGCCCATCATGCGGTGCTGCCCGCGTTGACGCTGTCCACCTTCTTCCTGGCGGTGTATGCGCGGCTGATGCGCGGCTCGATGCTCGAGACCCTGGGCGCCGACTTCATCCGCACCGCACGGGCCAAGGGCGCCTCGGAGCCGCGGGTGCTGGCCGGCCATGCGCTGCGCAATGCCTCGCTGCCCATCGTCACCATGCTGGGCTACCAGGTGGCCTCGCTGCTGAGCGGCGCGGTGCTGGTGGAGTCGGTGTTCTCCTGGCCCGGGCTGGGCCGGCTGGCCTTCGAGGCCATCCTGGCGCGCGACTTCAACCTGCTGCTGGGCATCCTGCTGCTCAGCTCGCTGCTGGTCACCGTCATCAACATCGTGGTGGACGGGGCGACCGCCCTGCTCGATCCGCGGGTGCAGCTGCAGGCGGTGCGCACATGACCACGCTGGTTCCGCAAGCCGCCGCCCCGACGCACCCGGCCCGCGCCGCCGCACGCCTGCGCAGCGCCGCCGCGCTGCTGCTGCGCAAGCCCGCGCTGCTGGTCGGCAGCCTGATGCTGCTGGCGCTGGCCGCGGTGGCGCTGTTCGGCCGCTTCTGGTTCAGCGCCGATCCCTGGGACATGGCCGGCCCGCCGATGCTGTGGCCGGGCGAGGACGCCGCCTACCCGCTGGGCACCGACCTGATGGGCCGCGACATCGTCACCGGGCTGGTGTCGGGCGCGCGGGTGTCGCTGCTGGTGGGGCTGGTGAGCACCGCGCTGTCGGCGGTGCTGGGCGTGGCCATCGGCGCGCTGGGCGGCTTCTACCGCGGCTGGGTGGATGCGCTGCTGGGCCGGGTGACCGAGGTGTTCCAGACCGTGCCCAAGTTCGTGCTGGCGGTGGTGCTGGTGGCCTTGTTCAAGCCGTCCATCGCCACCGAGGTGATCGCCATCGGCATCGTCAGCTGGCCGGCCACCGCGCGGCTGGTGCGGGCGGAGTTCCTGCGGCTGCGCGAACGTGAGTTCGTGCTGGCCGCCGAGACCCTGGGCATGGGCGACCTGCGGCTGATGCTGACGCAGATCCTGCCCAATGCGCTGCCGTCCATCGTGGTGGTGTCCACGCTCACCATCGCCAACGCCATTCAGACCGAGGCCGCGCTGGCCTTCCTGGGCCTGGGCGACCCCAACGTGATGAGCTGGGGCACGATCATCGGCGCCGGCCGCGAGCAGGTGGTGGACGCCTGGTTCATCTGCGCGCTGCCGGGCGCGGCCATCGTCGTGGCGGTGCTGGGCTTCAACCTGGTGGGCGAAGGCTTGAGCGACGCAATGAATCCGCAACTCCAGCGCCGGGTGCAGCCATGACCGACGTGCTGCTGCAAGTGCGCGGCCTGCGCACCTGGTTCCACACGCCGGCCGGCACCGCCAAGGCCGTGGATGGCGTGGACCTCACGCTGCATCGTGGCCAGACGCTGGCGCTGGTGGGCGAAAGCGGCAGCGGCAAGTCCGTGACCGCCGCTTCGCTGCTGCGGCTGGTGGCGCCACCTGGGCGCATCGTGGCCGGTGAAGTGCTGCTGGAGGGCACCGACGTGCTCAAGCTCGATGCCGCGGCGCTGCGCCGTGTGCGCGGCGGCCGCATCGGCATGGTGTTCCAGGACCTGTCGGCGCTGAACCCGGTGCAGACCATCGGCCAGCAGATCGCCGAAGCCGTGATGCTGCACCGGCCGGACCTCGGCCGCCGCGCGGCCTGGGCACGCGCGGTGGCGCTGCTGGCGCAGGTGAGGCTGCCGCGCCCGGCCGAGCAGGCGCAGGCGGTGCCGCACCGGCTGTCGGGCGGGCAGCGGCAACGCGCCCTGATCGCGCTGGCCCTGGCCGGCGAGCCGGCGGTGCTGGTGGCCGACGAGCCCACCACCGCGCTGGACGTCACCACCCAGGCCGAGATCCTGGCGCTGCTGGCCGAGCTGCAACGCGCCACCGGCATGGGCCTGCTGCTGATCACGCACGACCTGGGCGTGGTGGCGCAGGTGGCCGACCGCGCCGCGGTGATGTATGCCGGCCGCATCGTCGAGGAAGGTCCGGTGGCCGAGCTCTTCGGCGCGCCGCGCCATCCTTACACCGCCGGGCTGCTGGCCTCGGTGGCGCTGGAGGGCGTGGCGCCGGGCACGCGGCTGCCGGAGATCGGCGGCACCGTGCCTTCGCTGCTGGCGCTGCCCGCGGGCTGCGCCTTCGCGCCGCGCTGCAGCCGCGCTTCGGCGCGCTGCACGCAGGCCGCACCGCTGCTGCAGCGCCATGCCGGCCGCGGCCTGGCCTGCCACGAGCCGCTGCCGCTGCCCGTGGCCCTGCCCGCACGCGCGAGGGTGGCCGCATGACGCAGGCGACCCTGGCAAGCCACCCCACCGCGGCCGGGCCGCTGCATGCGGCCGCCAGCCGGCCGCTGCTGGCGCTGCAGGCCGTGGGCAAGCGCTACACCGGCCACGGCGGCACTGCGGTGCACGCGCTGGACGGCATCGACCTGCACGTCGGCCGCCACGAGACGCTGGGCCTGGTGGGCGAGAGCGGCTGCGGCAAGTCCACCCTGGCCCGCGCAGTGATGCGGCTGGTGAGCGTGGACGAAGGCCGCATCGTCTTCGACGGCGACGACATCACCCACCGCCCGCGCCGGGCGCTGGCGCCGCAGCGCGCGCGCATGCAGATGGTGTTCCAGGACCCGTATGCCTCGCTCAATCCGCGGCTGACGATCGGCCGCGCGCTGGAGGAGCCGCTGCGCGTGCAGGGCCGGGGCGGCAGCAGTGCGGAGCGGCGCGAGCGGGTGCAGGCGATGCTGGCCCGCGTGGGCCTGCGGCCCGAGATGGCGCAGCGCCATCCGCACGAGTTCTCCGGCGGCCAGCGCCAGCGCGTGGCCATCGCCCGCGCGCTGATGCTGGAGCCCGAGCTGCTGGTGTGCGACGAGGCGGTGTCGGCGCTGGACGTGTCGGTGCGCGCCCAGGTGCTCAACCTGCTGCTCGACCTGCGCGAGCACTTCGGCCTGGCGGGCCTGTTCATCTCGCACGACCTGGCGGTGGTGCGCCACATGGCCGACCGCGTGGCAGTGATGTTCCGTGGCCGCGTGGTGGAACTGGCCCCGCGCGACAGCCTGTGGCGCACGCCGCTGCACCCCTACACCCGCACGCTGATCGCCGCCACGCCCGGCCTGCACCGGCCGGCCGCCCCCGTGGCGCCCGCTGCAGTGGCCGAGGCGCCGGCTGCCGCCGAGGGCTGCGCCTTCCGCCACCGCTGCCCGCTGGCCAGCAGCCGCTGCCGCGCGGAAGCCCCGCCGCTGCGCCCGATGGACGGCGGCCACCAGGTGGCCTGCCACCACGTCTGAACACCCCCGAGGAGTACCCGATGACGCATGCCCTTGCCCTGCCCCGTCGCGCGCTGGTCGCCAGCCTGCTGGCCGCCGCGTTGCCGCTGATGGCGCAGACCGCGACGCCGGCCACCGACATCCTGCGCGTGGGCTTCATGCCCGGGCCTTACCGCGATGCCTTCCGCATCGGCATCGAGCCGCAGCTCAAGCGCCAGGGCTACGAGGTGCAGTACGTGGAGTTCAGCCAGGGCGTGCAGCCCAACGACGCGGTGGAGCGTGGGCAGATCCACGCCAACATCTTCCAGCACTCGGTGTACCTGGAGGCGAGCAACCAGCGCCAGAAGTTCGACCTGGTGCCCATCGTGCACGTGCCCACGCCGCCGATGGGCCTGTACAGCAAGCGCTGGAAGTCGCTGGCTGAGGTGCCCGACGGCGCCACCGTCACGGTGCCCTCGGACCCGGTGAACACCGCCCGCGCACTGCGCATCCTGGAAGCGGCCGGCTGGCTCACGCTCAAGCCCGGCGTGGACGCGGCCAGCGTCTCGGAGCGCGACCTGGCCAGCAACCCGAAGAAGCTGAAGATCGTGCCGCTGGATGCCGCGCAGGCCCCGCGCTCGCTGGACGACGCCGACCTGGCCGCCATCCAGGGCAACTTCGCGGTGGCCTATGGGCTGAAGCTCACCGAGTCGCTCAAGCTGGAGGCGATGACGCTGCCCTACGTGAACGTGGTGGCCGTCAAGCGCAGCCAGCAGAACGCGAAGTTCGCCAAGGACATCGTGGCCGCGTACCAGAGCCCGCAGTTCCAGCAGGCCTTCGAGGCCAATCCGGTGTGGAAGGGCTACCGGCTGCCCGACTACTTCAAGCCGTCCAGCGTGGCGACCGCCAAGCCATGAGGCGGCAGCTCAAGCTCGGCGCGTACTTCACCGGCTCTGCGGTGCAGGGCGACAGCTGGCGCCACCCCGCGGCCGACATCGACGCCGCCTGGAACGTGCAGCGCTACGTCTCGTATGCGCGCAAGCTGGAGGCGGCCTGCTTCGACGCCATCTTCTTCTACGACAACGTGTTCGCGGCCACCGACCCGGCCACGGTGGCGCACAGCCCGCAGGCCCCGCGCTGGGAGCCGATGGTGCTGCTGGCCGCGCTGGCCACCGCCACCGAGCGCATCGGCCTGGTGGGCTCGGTGAGCACCAGCTACAGCGAGCCCTACAACGTGGCCCGCGCCTTTGCCTCGCTCGACCACCTCAGCGGCGGCCGCGCCGGCTGGAACGTGGTGACGTCCACCGGCGGCGGCGAGAACTTCAACCTCGACGGCCACCGCGACCATGCCGACCGCTACGAGCGGGCGCACGAATTCGTCGACGTGGTCACCGGCCTGTGGGACAGCTGGGCCGACGATGCCTTCCTCACCGACAAGGCCAGCGGCCGCTGGGCCGACCCGGCCCGGCTGCATGTGCTGCACCACCGCGGCAAGCACTTCCAGGTGCGCGGCCCGCTGAATGCGCCGCGCCCGCTGCAGGGCTGGCCGGTGATCTCGCAGGCCGGCGCGTCGGAAGACGGCAAGGCCCTGGCCGCCCGCGTGGGCGAGATGCTCTACACCGCCGCGCAGGACATCGACGAAGCGCGCGCCTTCTATGCCGACGTGAAGCGGCGCGCCGCGGCCCACGGCCGGGCGCCGCAGCAGATACAGATCCTGCCGGGCGTGATGCCGGTGATCGGCCGCAGCCAGGCCGAAGCCGACGACAAGTGGGGTGCGCTGCTGCAGGCGCGCGATGCCGACGTGGTGCTGCGCGCGCTGGGCAGCTATGCCAGCCTGGGCATCGACCTCACGCGGCTGCCGCTGGATGCGCAGGTGGAGCTGCCCGAGCACATCCCGCTGACCAACAGCCACCAGAGCCGGCAGAAGCTGCTGGTGGACTGGATCCGCAAGGAGCGGCCCACCGTGCAGCAGCTCTACACCCGCTGGAGCGCCGGCGGCCACCGCATGCTGGTGGGCACGCCACAGGCCATCGCCGACGACTTCGAGCACTGGTTCTCCACCGGAGCGGCCGACGGCTTCAACGTGATGTTCAGCAGCACGCCCGGCGGGCTGGACGACTTCGTGCAGCTGGTGGTGCCCGAGCTGCAGCGGCGCGGCCTGTTCCGCAGCGCCTATTCGGGCCGCACGCTGCGCGAGCACCTGGGGCTGGCGCGCGTGCCGAATCGCTACTTCGCCTAGGCCGCCACGCGGAAGCGCGCGGCCACGCCGGCCAGGCGTTGCGCCTGATCCTGCAGGCTTTGCGCTGCGGCGGCGGACTGCTCCACCAGCGCCGCGTTCTGCTGCGTCATGTGGTCCAGCTCGCTCACCGCGCGGCCGATCTCGCCGATGCCGGTGCTCTGCTCGCCCGAGGCATGGCTGATCTCGGCCACGATGCCGTTGACACGCCGTACGCTCTCCACGATCTCGGCCATCGTGCTGCCCGCGCCCTGCACCAGGCGCGCGCCCGATTCCACGCTCTGCACCGAGTCGCCGATCAGCTGCTTGATCTCCTTGGCCGCCTCGGCACTGCGCTGGGCCAGGCTGCGCACCTCGCCGGCCACCACCGCAAAGCCCCGGCCCTGCTCGCCGGCGCGGGCGGCTTCCACCGCGGCATTCAAGGCCAGGATGTTGGTCTGGAAGGCGATGCCGTCGATCACGCCGATGATGTCCGCGATCTTGCGCGAGCTGTCGCTGATGGACTGCATGGTGTTCACCACGTCGCCCACCACCGCGCCGCCCTGCTCGGCCACCTGGCAGGCCGTGCCGGCCAGTGCATTGGCCTGCGCGGCCGCCTGGGCGCTGTGCTGCACCGTGCCGGTGAGCTGCTCCATCGCGCTGGCGGTTTCCTGCAGGTTGCTCGCGGTCTGCTCGGTGCGCTGGCTCAGGTCGGTGTTGCCGGTGGCCACCTCGCGGCTGGCGGTGGCGATCGAATCGCTGGCCACCTGCACTTCGCGCACCAGCTGCGACAGCGTGCCCTGCATGGCCTGCAGCTCGTCCACCACGCCGATGACCTCGTCGCGGCCACGCGGCGCGTCAGGCTCGGGCGTCAGGTCGCCGGCGGCCACGCGGCGTGCCAGGCGCGATGCATGGTTCAGCGGCTTGAGGATGGAGGCCGTGAGCGCCCAGCCCAGCGCGGCCGAGGCCAGCATGCCCGCCAGCACGCCGGCCAGCAGCAGGCCCTGCCCGGTGCGGGCCGAGGCCACCGCCTGGTCGCGCTGCGCGGCCACCAGGTCGGCCTCGTGCCGGGCCAGCGCATCGACTGCTTCCACATAGGCACCGGCGGCCGGGCGAAGCTGGCTTTCCAGCTCCGCGGCGGTCACCTTCTCGCCGGCCGCATCGCGCTTGACCAGCGCGGTGCGCACCTCGCGGAAGCGGTCGCCGGCGCTGTCGATGTCCTTCATCAGCCCGGCCGAGCGTTCATCGTCGATCAACGATTCCAGCCGCTTGCGCAGCTCGGCCGAGCGCTTGGAGGTGCGCTTGCGGTCTGCATCCACGCGGGCGGCCAGGGCCTTGTCGTCGCTGGCCAGCAGCGCTTCGGCGCGAAAGGCGCTGATCTCCACGATGCCGTGCAGCTCGCGGGCCAGCATGGCGCGCTCCGCCGCCGCGCCGCCAAGCTGCGCGGCCGCATCGCCCAGCTGCTGCAGGCGCCAGATGCCCACGCCGGAGGCCATCGTCATCAACCCGGCCACGGCGGCCAGGCACAAGGTGAGGCGGGCACGCAGCCGGAGCTGCAGCAACAACGAAGTCATGGAGGGTCGGGGACTGCTACGACCTGTTGCTTATCGTTCGGCCGGCACCGCAACTTGAGCACCGGCCTACAGCAGCGCCTGCGCCGGCCAGGCCTCGGCGCCCAGCGGCTCGAAGCCGTCGATCAGCAACGCCTGCCGGGCCGCGGCCAGGTGGGGTGCGGCGCAGGCTGCCTGCAGCGCACGGCGCAGCACGGCCAGCTCCTGCGGCGACGTGCCCAGCGCGGTGATGAGCGGCAGCCCCGGCGCGGATGCGGTGCGCGCCAGCACCTGCAGGCCGTGCAGCAGCGCCGGCTGGTGGCGCGCGACCAGCGCATGGGTCACGGCATCGATGGCCGCGATGTCCGCCCGGCCCTCGCGCACCGCCGCCAAGGAGGCGCGATGCGATCCGGTGAACAGCAGGCGGCCGAAGAAGGCCGGTGGCGGCAGGCCGGCCACCGACTGCACCGCCCGGCGCAGCGCCACGCCGCCCGAGAAGGAGCCGGCATCATTGACCGCCGCCACCCGGCCCGACCAGCCGGCCAGGGCCTGCAGCCCCTCGGCCGGCAAGGCTTCCCCGTCCCGCACCACCAGCAGGCTGCAGTAGCGCGTGCCTTCGCAGCCCGGCGCTGCATACCGCATCGCGCCCACCACCTGCACCTGGCCCTGCAGCGTCGTCACCAGTGGATGGCCGCAGGCCTGGCTGAGCAGCAGCCGCGGATGCAGCCAGTGGGCCGGCAGGTCCGCAGGCCAGTCGGGCGTGCCCGGCACGCCGGCCAGGCCTTCGGCCTGCAGCGCGCCGGCGATGCCTTGCCACCAGGCCTGCACCGCCTGCCGCGGCAAGTCGTACATCGGCAACGAGGCCGGGCGCGGCACCGCGCCGGCGAGGTCGGGGGTGGGCTTCACCGGCGGCATGGTCGCATGCGGGCCGGGCCGCGGCGTGCTTCAGGGCTGATGGCGGTGCACCGGCGAATCGATGGGCCGCAGCGCATGGCGGCGCAGCAGGCTGCCGTAGCCCGGCACCAGGAAGCCGCCGTTGCGCACCAGCACCTCGGCCCGCCGGGCCAGGTACTCGCGACGGATGCGCCACCACGGCAGGCCGGGCTGCGCATGGTGCACCGCGTGGTAGTTGTTGTTGAGGAAGAGCCAGCGCCAGAACCAGCCCGCCTCGTTCACCACCACCCGGTGCGCTGCCTGCTCGGCGGGCCGGTGCTCGTAGAACGACCGCAGCATGGCCAGGCCCAGCGCGGGATAGCACACCCCCAGCAGGTAGTGCAGCGGGTGGATGCCGGCCTGCTGCTGCAGCAGCCACAGCAGGCCGGCGAGCAGCGCCAGGTGCTGCAGCCAGCAGCCCAGCTGCGAGAAGTCGCCGCGCAGCGGCCGGCGCAGCATGTCGGCCCAGGTCGGCAGGATGACCATGGCCGGACCCAGCAGCACCCGGCCCAGCACGGTGCGCTGCGCATGGCGCAGCCAGCGGCCGGCGCGGCCCAGGCGGGCATAGTGGTCGGCGCTGACGTAGTTGCTCTCGGGGTCGATGCCGGGCTGGGTGAGCAGCTCATCCCGGTGGTGCGCCAGGTGGGTATCGCGGTACAGGTCGTAGGGATACCAGGCGGCCAGCGGCAGCAGGCCCAGCCAGCGGTTGATGCGCTCGCTGCGCGTGGGGTGGCCGTGCAGCAGCTCATGCTGCAAGCTCATGTGCCAGCAGCAGGCCAGCGCCAGCAGCCCGCTGCCGGCCAGCGGCCCCAGCACCGGCAGCGCGACCACCGCGGCCAACCAGGCCGCATGCACGACGACGATCAAGGCCCAGGTGGGCCATTCGATGGCGGCTGATCTCATGGCCCCCACCGTAGACACCGGCGCTTCATCGGCCAACGAATGGATGCGCGCTTGGTTATGCGCAAAGCCTGCCAACGGTCGGGCCACCGCCATATTCGGCCGCCGCATGCGGGCATGCACAAAGATTCGGCGCCAGCCGCGGCCGGGCTGGCTACGCTGCAGGCGAGACAGCAAACGGCAGAACAAGAGCGGCATGTCTCCTGGCCCCCAGCGGTGGGCGGCCTTTTTCAGGGCCCGCGCAAGCGGGCCCTTCTTTTGCCCTCCAGCGTCCGCATGTCGATCGAAGGAAATCGCGCTTCGGT
Source organism: Aquincola sp. J276 (assembly GCF_024700035.1). Taxonomy (NCBI): domain Bacteria; kingdom Pseudomonadati; phylum Pseudomonadota; class Betaproteobacteria; order Burkholderiales; family Sphaerotilaceae; genus Aquincola; species Aquincola sp. J276. The sequence goes on along the minus strand of NZ_JAJONC010000002.1, from coordinate 2,379,319 downwards.
TCGCCGCGCCGCGGCCGAAGAATGGGGCACGGCTTCTCACGCGCGCCATGTGCCAACTGCTTGCGATCAACAGCAACGTGCCTACCGCGGCCACGTTTTCGTTCACCGGCTTTTCCGCGCGCGGCGGCGCCACCGACCACCATGCCGACGGCTGGGGCATGGCCTTCCACGATGGCGAGGCGCCGCGGCTGTTCCATGACGCCGGCCGCGCCTGCGATGCGCCGCTGGCCGAGTTCCTGCGCCAGCATCCGGTGCGCGCGCGCACGGTGCTGGCGCATGTGCGCAAGGCCACGCAGGGCGCGGTGGGCCTGGCCAATTGCCATCCCTTCACCCGTGAGTGGCGCGGCCGCAGCTGGGTGTTCGCGCACAACGGCGACCTGAAGGGCTTCCGCCCACCCCTGGACGGCAGCCACCTGCCGCTGGGCCAGACCGACAGCGAGCATGCGTTCTGCTGGCTGCTGCAGCGGCTGCGCCAGGCCTTCGGCGGCGGCCAGGGCCCGGCGCCGCACTGGCAGGCGCTGGCGCCGGTGCTGGCCGAGCTGCTGCCGCAGGTCAGCCGCCACGGCAGCTTCAACATGCTGCTGACCGACGGCCATGCGCTGTATGCCCACGGCAGCACCCACCTGCACTGGGTGGCGCGGCAGCATCCCTTCCCGCGCGCGCGCCTGGTCGATTGCGACCTGGAGCTGGACCTGGCCGGCGCCAACGGCCCCGGCGACCGCATGGTGGTGGTGGCCACCCAGCCGCTGACCAGCACCGAGCCCTGGCAGCCCTTCCAGCCCGGCGAGCTGCAGGTCTTCGAGGCCGGCCGCAGCGTGTGGCGGCAGGCGCCGCCGGTGCTGGCGGCAGCAGCCTGAGCGGCCCGGCCCTCGCGCCGGGCCGTTCCAATCACCCCGCCTGGTGCACCCGGCTGCGCTGCCCGTCCACCGACACGGGCACGTCGCCGGCCACCGTCACCCGGCGCACCACGCGGTGCTGGTCGCCGTAGTCGTTGGTGGCGTAGTGCTGGGTGGCGCGGTTGTCCCAGATGGCCACATCGCCCTGCTGCCAGCGCCAGCGCACGGTGTTCTCCAGCCGCGTGATGTGGTTCTGGAACAGCTGGAACAGCAGGTCGCTGTCCTGCGTGTTGTAGCCGATGAAGCGCTGGATGAAGTGGCCCGAGACCAGCGTACGCTCGCCCGTCACCGGATGCACCCGCACCAGCGGATGCTCGGCCTCGATGCGCTTGCGGGTGAACACCTCCTGGTACTTCTTCGCGCCATGGGCATCGGGCTCGATGCGGGTGGCGGCATAGTCGTAATGGTTGCCGTGCAGCGCCCACAGCTGGTCGGCCAGCGACTTCAGCGAGGCCGGCAGCTCGTCATAGGCCAGCGCGGTGTTGGCCCATACGGTGTCGCCGCCATACGGCGGGATGACCACCGCCCGCAGGATGCTGACCTGCGGATAGTCCACCTCGAAGGTGACGTCGGTGTGCCAGGAGTTGGCGCGGCCGCCGTGGCGCGAGTCCAGCTCCAGCAGCCGGGTGCCGTCCTTCGACGGCACGGTGGGGTGCTCCACCAGCTCGCCGAACAGGCGGGCGAAGGCCTCCTGCCCCGCATCGTCCAGGTGCTGCTGGCCGCGCACGAAGAGCACCTTGTGGCGGTACAGCGCCTGCCGCAGCGCGTCGAAGGTCTCGGGTGCCAGCTGGCCCGACAGCCGCAGGCCGCGCACTTCGGCGCCGATGCGGCCGGCCACCGGCACGATGTCCAGGTTCACTTGATCGATGACTGCACTCATGGTTCTCCTCCTGGGGTTCAGATGACGACGCGGGTGCCGTCGAAGCGGGTGAAGGCGAAGCCTTCGAACGGTTCGCGGAAGGTGGCCTTCTGCTCGCGCAGCAGGCTGATGACGAGGTTCTCGCCCTGGGCATACGAGGCCGCCGCGTCGGAGCGCCAGTGGATGCCGGCGGCGGTGCGGCCGGAGCCGTAGTTCAGCGCCAGCTTGTTCAGCTCGCCGCCCAGCGTGAGCGGCGGGCCGGCGTAGGGCACCAGCCGCGTGGGGTCCGCGGGGTCGGGCTGCACCGGGTTGGGGATGACCAGGCTTTCGTCGTAGAAGGCCTTGAGCAGCGTGACCGTGACGGCGCCGATGATGGCCGCGCCGCCGGGATACGACGAGTGGATGGGTGCGCCTTCCGGGTACACCTGCGGCAGCAGGAAGCTGCCGTTGCGCGCACGGCTGCGCTCCAGCGCCTGCGAGCCGAGAAAGGCCTCGTGGATCGGGTAATCGGCCACGCCGCCCGCCAGCCGGTGCTGCACCAGGCCGCCGAAAGCCTCGGGCCGCAGGATGCGCTGCTCATACCACTTCTGGTAGTAATTGACGCGGATGCCCAGCGAGCTGGCCAGCGAGATCAGCGACTGGAAATAGGCCGCCCCGAAGGTGCCCGAGGCACCGCCCTGCGTCTTCGAGCGCAGGTACGGATTGCCTGGCGCCAGCGTGTTCTGCGAAGCGGGGAAGATGCCGCCGAACGATGGGTCGGCCGCCGAGGCCGCGGTGGAAAGCAGCTGGTTGGCGATGACGCCGAAGGCCGCGGCCGAGTGCACATAGGCCGCCAGGTCGCGGGTGCTGCTGATGTAGCGGCGCTGGTTGTCGTAGGCGATGCGGGCCTTGGGCGACTGGCCGTTCTGGATGGCCAGCCAGTCGTCGTACTGGGTGAGGAATTCATTGGCCGGCGTGTAGCTGCGGATGCGGGCCGACAGCGTCTGCGAGCCCAACGGCACGTCGCGCAGCAGGAACTGCGAGACATAGGGCCCGTCGGTCACGCCGGGCGGCGTGGCCCAGCGGCCGGTGCGTCCGCTGGCGTCGCGCTCGTCCACGTACAGCACCGCGCCGCGCAGCAGGGTTTGCGGCGTCACGCGGCCGCCGACCTTCGGGCCCTGGAAGTCGGGCGCGCGGCTCAGCTCGGCGGCCGCGGCCAGCACGTCGCGGTGCTGCGTTCCGTCGTGGAACTCGTTGAAGGGCACGTCGCGCAGCAGCGCGGCCCAGTAGATCTCGATGGCCTCGCTGGCGCGCTGGGCGCTGGCCAGCGCGGGCGCCGGCGGCAGCGCGAACTGCGAGGCGTTCAGGCCGTCCAGGCTCACCGCCAGCGTGCCCACCGGATTGAGCAGCTTGCGCGTGCCGCCCAGCGGGATCTTCTCGAAGTCGGCCGGGTCGCGGCTGGCGAAGGCCGCGGTGGCCAGGCGCCAGGCTTGCGGATCGACCTCGCCGCGCGCGTTGTGCGGCAGGCCGCGGCTGTCGGAGCCGATGCGGTTGGCATAGCGCGCCTCGTCGCCGTTGGTGGGATGCGGCGGCACCGGCTGCTCGGCCGCGGCGCGGGCCAGCGCACTGCGCACCTCGAAGGCGCGGCGGCGGAACTGCTCGTCGTAAGGCAGGCGGTCGGGCAGGTCGGCGGGTGCGGCCGGCGGCGCGCTGCCGCCGGCGGTCTGGGCGGAGGCAGGCAGCAGGCTGCCGGCGGCCAGGCCGGCACTGGCCTGCACCAGGAAGCCGCGGCGGGTGGCGGATGGGGATGCGCTCATGGGGGGCTCCTTCAGGCGGCCTGTGCGGCCACGGTGGCGTAACGGCTGGCGGGGCGCTGCAACCCCAGGTTCTCGCGCAGCGTGCGGCCTTCGTAGGCGGTGCGGAACAGGCCGCGGCGCTGCAGCTCGGGCACCACCAGGTCGACGAATTCATCGAGCGACTGCGGCAGCACCGGCGGCATCACGTTGAAACCGTCGGCCGCGCCGTTCTCGAACCACTGCTGCATCTGGTCGACGATCTGCATCGGCGTCCCCACCACCACCCAGTGGCCGCGGGCGCCGGCCAGGTATTCGTAGAGCTGGCGCACGGTGAAGCGCTCTCGCCGCGCCAGCTCGATCACCACGTGCGCGCGGCTGTTCACGCCCTTGGGCGGCTCGGGGTAGTAGGGCGGCGGCGCGTCCAGGTCCCAGCGGGCCAGGTCGTCGTTCGGCCAGAAGGGCTGCAGCGTGTTCAGCCCCACCGCGGGGTGGATCAGCGCCTGCAGCTCGGCCCACTTCTCGCGCGCCTCCTCCTCGGTGCGGCCGATCACCGGCGAGATGCCGGGCAGCACCAGCAGTTGCTCCGGCCGGCGGCCGTACTTGGCCATGCGGCCTTTCACGTCGGCGTAGAAGGCCTGCGCCTCGGCCAGGCTGGTCCAGGCGGTGAAGATGGCCTCTGCGGTGGCCGCGGCCAGCTCCTTGCCGTCCTCCGACGAGCCGGCCTGCACGATCACCGGGTGGCCCTGCGGCGGCCGCTCGATGTTGAGCGGCCCCTCCACCTTGAAGTGCCTGCCGACGTGGTTCAGCGCATGCAGCTTGCGCGGGTCGAAGTACACGCCCGAGGCGGCGTCGCGCACGAAGGCATCGTCCTCGAAGCTGTCCCACAGGCCCTTGACCACCTCGACGAACTCGTGCGCCCGGGCATAACGAGCGGCGGGGTCGGGGTGCGCGGCCAGGCCGAAGTTGCCATGCACGTTGTCGGCGCTGGTGGTCACCACGTTCCAGGCCGCGCGGCCCTTGCTGATGTGGTCCAGCGAGGCGAACTTGCGCGCCAGCAGGTAGGGGTCTTCGTAGGTGGTGCTGGCGGTGGCCACGAAGCCGATGTGCCGGGTCACCTGCGACAGCGCAGCCCACAGCGTCACCGGCTCGAAGTAGGAGACGCGGCCCTGGCGGCTCAGCGATTCGTCGTCGCCCTTGTGGCGTTGGCCGGGGCTGTCGGCCACGAACACCTGGTCGAACAGGCCGCGCTCGGCGGTCTGCGCCACCTGCACGTAGTGGTCGATGTTGATGCCCGAATCGATCTGCGATCCGGGGTGCCGCCAGGCGGCCACGTGGTGGCCGGTGGCCATGATGAAGGCGCCGAGGCGCATCTGCTTGCGGGTCATGAACGGTCCTCCCTCCAGAGATGGGTGCGGCGCCTCAGGCCGCGCCAGCGAATTCGGCAAGCACGCCTTCCTTGGCCTGCGTGAAGGCGGTACTCAGGCGGTCGCGCGGGTAGCTCAAGGGCACCGGCACCGTGCGGCGGATGCGGCCCGGCCGCGGCTCCATCACCACCACCTTCTGGCCCAGGTACACCGCCTCTTCCACGTCATGGGTGACGAGGATCATCGTGATGCCCTCGGCCTGCCAGATGCGGTGCAGCTCCTGCTGCAGGTGCGCGCGGGTGAGGGCGTCCAGCGCGCCGAAAGGCTCGTCCAGCAGCAGCACCTCGGGTCGGCTGACCAGCGCCCGCGCAATGGCCACGCGCTGCGACATGCCGCCGCTGAGCTGGTGCGGATGCGCCTTCTCGAAGCCGGTGAGCCCCACCAGCGCGATGTGCTCGCGCACCGCGCGGGCCTTGTCGGCCTCGGGCAGCTCGGCGTTGAGCAGGCCGAGTGCAATGTTCTGCTCCACGTTGAGCCAGGGGAACAGCCGGTGCTCCTGGAACACGATGCCGCGGTCGAGGCTGGTGCCCACGATGCGGCGGCCGTCCAGCAGCACCTCGCCCTGGTAGTCGGCCTCCAGGCCCACGATCAGGCGCAGCAGCGTGCTCTTGCCGCAGCCGCTGCTGCCCACGATGCTGACGAACTCGCCCGGGTTGACGGTGAGGGTGATGTTCTGCAGCACCGGCAGGGGCTGGCCCTCGACCTCGAACTGCTTGCTCAGGTTGCCGATGTGCAGCGTGCCTGCATGGGCCATGGTGTGTGCTCCTTGGTTCGGGGATGCGGTTCAGAACTGCGCGACCGAGCGGCCGCGCCAGGCCAGCGCACGCGCCTCGATGCGGCTGGCGATCCAGTTGAGGGCGAAGCCCACCGCGCCCACCACGATCACGCCGAACAGCACCAGGTCCATCCAGAAGTGCTCGCGGCCGTCGATCATGGTGTTGCCGATGCCCTGGCCCGAGACCAGCAGGTACTCCGCGCCCAGCGTGGCCAGCCAGGCGTAGATCAGCGCCAGGTGGATGCCGGCGAAGATCGACGGCGAGGCCGAAGGCAGGATCAGCAGCCGCCAGGTCTGCCGGCGGTTGAACTTCAGGACACGCGCCACCTCCAGCAGGTCGGCCGGCACGCTGCGGATGCCCTCGTAGGTGTTGAGCACCACCGGGAAGAAGGCGGCCAGCGACAGGAAGGCCACCTTGGCCGCATCGCCCAGGCCGAACCACACCGACAGCAGCGGAATCCACGCGAACAGCGAGATCTGCTTGAGCGTGTGGAAGCTTGGCCCCAGCAGCCGGTCCGCCAGGCGCGAGGCCCCCAGCAGTGCGCCGAACAACAACCCGGCCGTGCTGCCGATCGCAAAGCCGATCAGGTCGCGGCGCAGGCTGGCGCCGAGTGCGGCGGACAGCTTGCCGCTGCTCACCTGCTCCACCGCCGTGACCCACACCTTCTCCGGCGGCACCAGCAGCGGCGAGGTGGTCCATCCCCAGCGTGTGGCCAGCCACCAGGCCGCCAGCAGCAGCGCCGGCAGCACCCAGCCGCGCACGGCCTTCGGCACGATCACGAGGCGGCGCGCCATCACAGGCCCGCCTTGCGCCAGCCGAGCAGGCGCTGCTCGGCCACGGCCAGCAGCTTGTCGAGCGACCAGCCCACCGCGCCCACCACCACCACGGCGGCCAGCACCACGTCGAGCTGGAAGAGCTGGCGGCCGAACACGATCATGTAGCCCAGGCCTTCGCTGGAGGCCAGCAGCTCCACCACCACCAGCGCCAGCCAGGCATGGGTGAGACCGTAGCGCACGCCGTTCCAGATGGGCGCCAGCGCGGCCGGGAACACCACCTTGCGCAGCATCTGCCAGCGGGTGAAGCGCAGCACCCGCGCCACCTCGATGTAGCGGGTGGGCACGCCCTGGATGCCCTTGTAGGTGTTGAGCGCGATGGGCACCAGCGCGGCCTTGCTGATGAGGATGATCTTCAGCGCCTCGTCGATGCCCACCAGCAGCATCAGCAGCGGCAGCCAGCCCAGCACCGGCACCTGGCTGAAGGCCTTGAAGGTGGGATAGAGGTAGTCCTTCACCGTGGGCGACAGGCCCATCGCCACGCCCAGCGCCAGCCCGCCGGCCAGGCCGAGCGCGAAGCCGCCCAGCACCCGCAGCAGGCTCACCTGCAGGTGGGCCCACAGCTCGCCGCTGCGCGCGGCTTCCAGGAAGGTGGCGGCCACCGCCTCGGGCGAGGGCAGCACCTGCGGCGCGATCCATTCGTTGCGAGCGGCCAGCCACCACAGCGCCAGCACCGCCAGCGGCACCGGCCAGGCCAGCAGCCAGCGGCCGATGCGGCCCGGCGCCGCCGAAGGACGCCACGGTGCGGCGCCAGTGCGCGGCCGGGCGGCCACGGCGGGGGCCCGTTCCAGGCCGATGTGCAGGGGTTGTTCCATCGCTTCAGGCTCCCAGTGCCTTGCCGTCGGCCTGGTACACCGGCCAGAAGTTCTGCAGCCCTTGCTGGCGCAGTGCGGTGTCCAGCCAGCGGGTGTCGATCCACTGCGCCACGTCGAAGCGCTTGCGCGTGAGCTTGAAGCGGTAGGCCTGCGCCTCCGCGTCCTTGTAGCGGGCCACCAGGAAGGGGTCGAAGTTGGGGTTCAGCCGCACGCGCAGCGGCTCGCCGGCGTAGTCCTCCTTCCAGTGCTCGTAGGGCGTGCCGGCGCGCGCCCACAGGCGCAGCACCTCCTCGCGGTTGGCTTCGTCGGAGGCCCAGCGCGCGGTGCGCACCGCTGCGTCGATCAGCCGCTGCACCCGCTGCGGATGCGCCGCGGCATAGGCCTCGGTCACCAGTACATGGCTCTGCCGGGTGAACACCGGCGAATCGCCCTTGCTGGCATACAGCACCCGCACCTGGCCCTTGTCGCGCAGCCGCAGGATGTCCATCGCGCCGATGGCCGCGTCGATGTCGCGGGTGGACAGCGCGGCCAGGTAGCCCGCGGTGTCCAGGTTGAGGATCTTCAGGTCCTTCTCGGCCAGGCCATGCGCTTCCAGCAGCCGCAGCGCGGGCAGGTGCATGTTGGTGCCGCGGAACAGCGAGACCCGCTTGCCGCGCAGGTCGGCCACCGTCTTCAGCGGCGAATCGGGCGGCACGCCGATGTAGATGTTGCTGCGCACGCCGGTGGCGAAGATCAGCTGGGTCTTCAGGCCCGCGGACTTCGCCACGATGGCCGGCAGGTCGCCCTGGAAGGCGAAGTCCAGCTGGCCGGTGGTCAGCGCCTCGTTCACCGCCGGGCCGGCGCCCTTGAAGAACAGCCACTCCACCTTCACGCCGTCGGCCTGCAGCGCCTCGTCGATCCAGCCCTTGGCATGGGCGATGGCCATCGAGCTGCCGGCCACGCTGGGCGGCTGGCCCACCGCGGGCTGGGCCACGCCGATGCGCAAGATGGGCGCCGACTGGGCCAGGGCGGGCAGGCCGAGCGAGGCCGCGGCCTGGGCCACCGCACCGGCGGCCGCATGCTTCAACGCGGAGCGTCGTGTGAGCTTCATGGGGAGGGTCCTGCGTGTGGGGTCAGCGGGCGGCAGCCAGCTTGCTGCCGATGAGTTCGCCATCGGCGCCGTACTCGTGCCAGTAGCCTTCGAGCTTCAGTTCCTTCAGCGCGGCGTCCAGCCAGCGGCGGTCGAACCAGCTGTCGATCTCAGGTTGGCTGCGGGTGAGCTTCAGCGCATGGGCCTGCGCCGCCGCGTCCTTGTAGCGGGCCACCAGGAAGGGATCGAGCAGCGGCGACAGGCGCACCCGCAGCGGCTGGCCGACGAAGTCCTCGCGCCAGAAGCGCTCGGGCAGCTCGGCCTGGCCCCACTGCGCGAACAACTCGCCGCGCTGCTGTTCATCCGAATAGACCTTGGCCGCCTTCACCAACGTGGTGACCACGCGCTGCACGACCTGCGGCTGGCGCTGCGCGAAGTCGTCGGTGACCAGCAGCACCGTCTGCCGCGTGAAGCGGTAACTGTCCTGCGCGGCCGACCACACCACCTTGGCCGCGCCCTTCTCGCGCAGCGAGAACAGCTCCACGTAGCCGAAGGCGGCGTCGATGTCGCGCGTGGCCAGCGCGGCCTGGGCGCTGGCGGTGTCCAGGTTGATGAGCTTGAGGTCGCTTTCCTTGATGCCCTTGGCCGCCAGCGCGCGCACCGCGGCCAGGTGCAGGTTGGTGCCCTTGAACACCGCCACCCGCTTGCCCTTCAGGTCCTCCAGCCGGGTGATGGAGGAGTCGGGCGGCACGCCCAGGTACAGGCCGTTGCGCACGCCGCTGCCGGCGATGATCCGCGTCTTCACGCCGCCGGCGCGGTGCACGATGCTGGGCAGGTCGCCCTGCCAGGCGAAGTCGAGCTGCCTGTTCACCAGCGCCTCGTTCACCGCCGGGCCGGCGCCCTTGAAGAAGATCCACTGCACCTGGATGCCGTCGCGCTCGAACTCCTTTTCCAGCAGGCCCTGCGCATTGACGATGCCGGTGGTGGAGCCGCCGGTGCGCGGTGGCGCGCCCACGCCGCCGGTGGCCACGCCGATGCGCACGGTGGTGGGCTTCGGCCCCGGGTTCTGCGCCTGCGCCGCCAACGTGAAGACGGCCAGCAGCAGGGTGGCCAGGCCCAGGCCCAGCCAGCGTTGCAAGGTCATGATCGGCATCCCTGTGCGTCGATGAGGTGGATGCACGATAGGCAGCTTGCCTAGACAGGTGAACCTCTGATTTCGAGTTTGGTTATGCAATGCCGCGTGGCTTGCTACAGTGCCGCCCCTTCCTTCGCCCGCCTGCCTTCGCACCTGCCATGAGCCTTGCCGACCTGCGCGCCGCCATCGAGGCCGAGCTGGCGGCCACGCCCGAGTTCTATGACTTCAAGGTGCTGCGCAGCCAGCGCGATGGCGCGCTGTGGCGGGTGACGCTGGAGCCGGGCTATGTGTATGCCGAAGGCCAGCGGCCCGGCGCCGCCTCGGCCCAGGCCCTGCTGGACGACAGCCTGGACGGCGCCGCCGCGTGGTGGGGCGCGCCGGCCAAGGGCGGGGCCAGCGTGCTGGCCGTGCTGGCCGAGGACGACCAGCTGGTGCTGCAGAACGCCACCACGCCGCCGCCGGGGCCGGACCTGCTGATCCGCCTGTATCCCACGCGCTTTCTCAAGGCGGTGGCCGATGCCTGGTGGGACACGCCCTGGGCCGAGCAGGCGCTGGGCACGCTGCCCGACCTGGCGCAGCCGCCCGCGGTGCCCGATGCACCCGCGCTGACCGGCGCCCCCTTCCGCTGGCTGCGGCCGGCGCAGCGGCAGGCGCTGCAGCTGCTGCGGCACGGCAGCAGCTTCCTGTGGGGTCCGCCGGGCACCGGCAAGACGACCACGCTGGGCGTGCTGCTGGCCGAATACCTGGATGCCCGGCCGCAGGCGAAGGTGCTGCTGCTGTCCACCACCAACCAGGCGGTGGACCTGGCCACGCTGGCGGTGGACAAGGCGCTGGACAAGGGCCGCCGCGGCCAGTGGCGGGCCGGCGTGCAGCGGCTGGGCACCCGCTTCGATGCGGCAGCCTATGCCGGGCGCGAGCACCTCATCCCCACCGACGACCATGACCTGATCGGCCGCCTGGCGCGGGCCGAGGCGGCCCGTCCATCGGCCCGCGACGCCGCGGCGCTGAAGGCCTGGGCCGACCGCGTGGCGGCGCTGCGCGACGAGCTGCGCAGCGCCTCGCTGCAGGTTCTGCGCCGCTGCCGGCTGGCCAGCATGACCACCACCCGCGCCGCATTCACGCTGAAGACGCTGCGCGAGCTGTCGGCCGACGGCAGCCCGCCCTTCGACCTGCTGGTGTTCGACGAGGCCAGCCAGGTGAGCCTGGCCCATGCGCTGGCGCTGATGCCGCTGGGCCGCAGCCGGCTGTTCGCGGGCGATCCGCAGCAGCTGTCGCCGGTGCTGCGCAGCACCGATGCGGCCGCGCGCCGCTGGCTGGGCCGCTCGCCCTTTGCGCAGATGCCGGCGCGTGGCGGCTCGGTGGCGCTGCTGGATGAACAGTCGCGCATGGCGGGCCCGGTGTGCGCGCTGGTCAGCGACCTGTTCTACGACGGCGCGCTGCGCGTGGCCGCCGATGCGCAGGCCTCGCCCGCGTGGCAGGCGGCACGGCAGCGGGCGCTGGGCGAGCACATCGGCGCCGAGGTGCATGTGCATGTGCACCGCATCGCCTCCGATGGCGCCTGGTCGGCCGCCGAGCGCGGGCCGGTGCGGCGTGAATCGGCGGAGGCCATCGCACGGCTGGTGGCGCAGGCGCTGGCCAGCGGCCAGTGGCAGCCGCAGGAGCTGATCGTGCTCACGCCGTTCCGCGCGCAGCGGGCCTTGATCCGCCGCCGCCTGGCCGCCCATGGCGTGGGCGAGGCGGTGAAGGTGAGCACGGTGCACCGGGCCCAGGGCAGCGAGGCGCCGGTGGTGGTGTTCGACCCCGCCGACGGCGCCCAGCCCTTCCTGCAGACGGAGGAGGCGCGCCGCCTGCTGAACGTGGCGCTGAGCCGCGCGCAGGCCAAGGTGGTGGTGATGCTGTCGGCGGCCGATGCGGCCAACCCGCTGCTGGCGACCATCGTGCACAAGCTGCGGCTGGCCGACGACCCGCGCCCCGCACAGCCGCTGGAGCTGCTGGCCGGCCGGCCGGGCTTTCCCGCCAATGCGCTGGGCCTGCGGGTGCAGGCTGGCCGCCACACCGGCGAGGTGGTGCGCATCAGCCCCGATGGCCGGCAGCTGTGGCTGGTGAACGAGCGCAGCGGCGCCGAGCAGCTGTTCGATGCCGGCTTCTGGCGCGCCCGGGCCGCCGCATCGCGTCCACCTTCCGGATGACAGCCGCGGGGCCGGCCGCGCAGTACCGTGCCGGCATGCATGCCCCGCCGTTGCCGCCCCTGCCGCCCCTGCCGCGCATCGCCACGCTGGCCGACGTCCGCCGCGTGGAGCAGCAGCCCTACCGGCAGTTCATGCCGCATGCCACGGTGCAGGCGGGGCTGGAGGCCGCGGCGCAGCGGCACGGCGGGCGCGTCGCGATCACCAGCATCGACGAGCCCGACCTGCGGGCCACACCGCGGCGCTGGACCTACCAGGCCCTGCTGCAGGACATCCGCCGCGCGGCCAACCTGTTCCATGCGCTGGGCGATGGCCGGCCGCCGCGCATCGCGCTGATGCTGCCGCCCACGGCCGAGGGGCACATCGCGCTGTGGGGCGCGGAGGCGGCCGGCACCGCCTGCCCCATCAACTACCAGCTGGGGCCGGGCCACATCGCCGAGCTGCTGCGGGCCTGCGGCGCCCAGCTGCTGGTGGCGCTGGGCCCGGCGCCCGACCTGGACATCTGGCCGCAGGTGGACCGCATCCGCGCCGCCTGCCCCGGCCTGCGCCATGTGCTGGCGGTGCCGGCCGGACCCGGCCTGCCGCTGCCGCCGGGCGTGCGCAACCTGCTGCAGGAGATGCAGGCCCATCGGGCCGATGCGCTGGACTCCGACACCCCGGCCACGCCGCTGGCCGCGCTGTTCCACACCGGCGGCACCACCGGCGCGCCCAAGCTGGCGCAGCACAGCCATGCCAACCAGCTGCATGCGGCCTGGGGCGCTGCCTGCATGTTCGGCACCACCGAGCACGACGTGGTGCTCAGCGGTTTCCCGATGTTCCACGTGGCCGGCTCCTTCGTGTATGGCCTGTCCACGCTGCTGTCGGGCGGCGAGCTGGTGCTGCCCACGCGGCTGGGCCTGCGCAATGCCGCTTTCATGGCGCGGTATGCGGAGTTCGTGCAGCAGCACCGCGTCACCTTCCTGGCCGCAGTGCCCACGGTGATGGCCAGCCTGCTGTCGCTGGACCTGCCCACCGGCCTGCTGGGCAGCGTGCGCGGCCTGCTCACCGGCGGCTCGCCGCTGCCCAACGAGCTGGCGGCGGCCTTCGAGGCGCGGCACGGCACCCCGGTGCGCAACATCCTCGGCATGACGGAAAGCGCCGGCGTCATCAGCATCGAGCCGCTGGCCGGCCCGCGCACGCCGGGCTCCTGCGGCCTGCCGCTGCCCTATACGCAGGTGCAGGTGCAGCGGGAGGACGGCACGCCGGCCGCGCCCGGCCAGCCCGGCGTGCTGCGGGTGCGCGGGCCCAACGTGAGCCCCGGCTATACCGATGCGGCCCGCGATGCCGGCACCTTCGAGGCCGACGGCTGGCTGGTGAGCGGCGACATCGGCCATGTGGACGAGGCCGGCCGCCTCTTCGTCACCGGCCGCGCCAAGGACGTGATCATCCGCGGCGCCCACAACATCGACCCCGGCCTGATCGAGAGCGCGTTGCTGCGCCACCCGGCGGTGCTGATGGCCGCTGCGGTCGGCCAGCCCGACGCCTATGCGGGCGAGCTGCCGGTGGCCTTCGTCTCGCTCAAGCCCGGCGCGCAGCTCGACGCGCAGAGCCTGGCCGCCTTCGCCGCACCGCACATCGCCGAGCGGCCGGCCATGCCCAAGCGCATCGACATCCTGCCCGGCATCCCGGTCACGGCGGTGGGCAAGGTGTACAAGCCGGCGCTGCGGGTGCTGGCCACCCAGCGAACCATCGACGAGCAGCTGGCTGCCGCCGGCATCACGCCCGCGCAGGCGCGGGCCGAGGTGCGCGACGAGGCCGGCGGCCTGTGCGTGTGCTTCCACCTGCACGACGAAGCCGCCGCGCCCGCGCTGCACATGCTGATGAAACCCTACGCCCTGCGCTACCAGCTGCTGCCCGCGGCGGCCGCCACCCCATGAACCTGCCTATACAAGTGGCGGCGCACGGCGCTGTGCTGTGCATCACCCTGCACCATCCGGCGCGGCGCAATGCGCTCACGCCCGAGATGCTGTGCCGCCTGGCCGATGCGGTGGTGGCCTTTGCGGCAGACGATGCGCTGCGGGTGGCGGTGATCACCGGCAGCGGCGACCAGGCCTTCTGCGCGGGCGGCGACCTGGCGCGCACCCTGCCCCTGCTGACCGGCGCCCGCCCGCCCGAGGACGACTGGGACCGCCGCGTGCTGCAGGAGCCGCAGGTGATGGCCGCCTCCGGGCTGCGCGACCATCCGCTGCACAAGCCGGTGATCGCCGCCCTCAACGGCAGCTGCATGGCCGCCGGCTTCGAGCTGATGCTGGGCACCGACATCCGCATCGCGGCCGAGCATGCGCTGTTCGGCCTGCCCGAGGTGCAGCGTGGGTTGCTGCCGTTCGCCGGCTCGATGGCGCGGCTGCCGCGGCAGGTGCCGCAGGCGCTGGCGATGGAGCTGCTGCTCACCGGCGAGCCCATCGACGCCGCCACCGCGCTGCGCATCGGGCTGGTGAACCGGGTGCTGCCCGGCCCGCAGGTGCTGCCCGCCGCGATGGCGATGGCCGAGCGCATCGCGGCCAACGGCCCGCTGGCGGTGCAGGCGGTCAAGCGCACGGTGCTGGGCGCCAGCGGCCAGCCGCTGGCGCAGGCCTATGCGCTGGAGGACGAGGCCAGGCGCCTGGTGCTGGCCAGCGACGATGCCCGCGAGGGCCCGCGTGCCTTCATCGAGAAGCGGCCGCCGCGCTACACCGGGCGCTGAACGGGCCGGCCGGCCCGGTCAGATCGACACGCCGCCGCTCACCTCCAGCACCGCGCCGTTGATGTAGCCGGCCTCGTCGCTGGCCAGGAAGGCATGGGCGGCGGCCACGTCCTCGGGCTGGCCGATGCGCTTCATCCAGCAGGCCTGCTCGATGCCGGCACGCACCGCATCCGGCACCGCCGCCAGCATCGGCGTGGCGATGGCGCCCGGCACCACCACGTTCACCCGCACGCCCTTGGGTCCCAGTTCGCGGGCCCAGGTCTTGGTCAGGCCGATGAGGGCCGACTTGCTGGCCGCATAGTTGCCCTGGCCGAAGTTGCCGTACACGCCGCTGATGCTGGCGGTGTTGACGATGGCGCCGCGGCCCTGCCGCAGCAGCGCGGGCAGCACCGCCTGCGTGCACTGGAACACGCCCTTGAGGTTGACGTCGATCACCGCATCCCACTGCTGCTCGGTCATGTGCTGCAGGCGCGCGTCGCGGGTGATGCCGGCGTTGTTCACCAGCACGTCGATGCGGCCCCAGCGCTGCAGCACGGCGGCCACCATCGCATCCACGGTGTCGCGGCGGGCCACGTCTACCGCCTGCGCCATCGACTGGCCGCCCTGCTGCGCCAGCGCATCCGCGGCCTGCTGCGGCGCCTGTGGATCCACGTCGCACAGCACCACCTGTGCACCTTCCTGCGCAAACCGGCGCGCGGCCGCCAGGCCTATGCCCTGCGCCGCACCGGTGACGATGCACACCCTGCCCTGGAACCGCATGCGGCCTCCTCCGATGTGGAAGCCGCAGGCTAAGCGCGGCGGCGGCGCCTGTCTGTCAGCCGCGAGAACGACACGTGACGGCCCGGTGGTAAGGTGCGGCGCATGGCCCTCGACCTCAGCCGTGTGCGTGCCCTGTGCTTCGACATCGACGGCACGCTGTCCGATACCGACGACCACCTGGTGGCCCGGCTGGCCGCGCTGCTGGATGCGCTGCCGCTGGTGAGCGGCCGGCGCGCCGAGCGGCTGGCCCGGCAGGTGGTGATGGCCGCCGAGACGCCGGTGCATGCGGCCTATGCGCAGCTGGATGCCCTGGGCCTGGACGTGCCGCTGGGCTCGCTGCGCGACCGCCTGCGCCGCATCAAGCGCCTGGGTGCCGACCCGGCCCACACCCGCAACGTGGCTGCCGCCGACGAGCTGCCGCACGAGATGGTGGCCGGCGTGCAGCAGATGATCACCACGCTGGCCGCGCACTTCCCGATGTGCACCATCTCCACCGGTGGCGCACCGCGGGTGGAGCGCTTCCTGGCGCATTACGGCGTGCGCCAGCACTTCGTGCAGGTGATCGGCGCGCAGACCACCCGCCGCATGAAGCCGCACCCGGAGCCGTTGCTGTTTGCCGCGCAGTCCATGGGCGTGGCGCCGGAGCAGTGCCTGATGATCGGCGACACCACCATCGACATCCGCACCGGCACCTCGGCCGGCGCGCAGACGGTGGGCGTGCTGTGCGGCTTCGGCACCGAGGCCGAGCTGCTGCAGGCCGGCGCGCACCTGATCCTGCCCACCACCTCCGACCTGCTGCAGGTGCTGCGCCCGGCCAGCGACACCCTGCACGGCTCGGCCGCGCCGGCCGGATAAGCAGCCTCGGAAATCTTCGTTGCGTGGCCGGCGGGCCCGGGCTGCAATGCCCGCTTTGCCCATGGCGCGCATCCCGCACATCCTGCTCAACGCATTCGAGATGAACTGCGTGGGCCACATCAACCACGGCCTGTGGACCCATCCGCGCGACCGCTCGGCCGACTACACCACCCTGCCCTACTGGACCCGGCTGGCCAGCACGCTGGAGCGTGGCCTGTTCGACGGCCTGTTCCTGGCCGACATCGTGGGCGTGTACGACGTGTACCAGGGCAACGTGGACCTGCCGCTGCGCGAGGCCATCCAGCTGCCGGTGAATGATCCGCTGATGCTGGTCTCGGCCATGGCCGCCGTCACCCGGCACCTGGGCTTCGGCGTCACCGTCAACCTGGGCTACGAGCAGCCCTACCTGCTGGCCCGCCGCTTCTCCACGCTGGACCACCTGAGCGAAGGCCGCATCGGCTGGAACATCGTCACCGGCTACCTGGACAGCGCCGCCCGTGCCATGGGGCAGGCCGGCCAGGCCGCGCACGACGAGCGCTACGACCGTGCCGATGAATTCATGGAAGTGGTCTACCAGCTGTGGGAAGGCAGCTGGGAGGACGGCGCCGTGCGGCGCGACAAGGCCCGGCGCCTCTATGCCGACCCCGCCCGCGTGCACCAGGTGCGGCACCACGGCCGCTGGTTCGACGTGGAGGGCTACCACCTCGCCGAGCCTTCGCCGCAGCGCACGCCGGTGCTGTTCCAGGCCGGCAGCTCCGGCCGCGGCCAGCGCTTCGCGGCGCGTCACGCGGAATGCGTGTTCATCTCGCCGCCCGACAAGGTCACCGCAAGGCGCATGGTGCACAGCCTGCGCCAGGCGCTGGTGGAGGCCGGCCGCCGGCCCGACGACGTGAAGGTGCTGATGGGCACCGCGGTGGTCACCGGCGCCACTGAGGCCGAGGCCCGGGCGCTGCATGCCGAGTACCTGCACCATGCCAGCACCGAGGCCGGCCTGGCGCATTTCGCCGCCTCGGTGGGCGTGGACTTCGCGCGCTACGAGCTGGACGAGCCGGTGGACTACCGCCCCGGCCAGGCCATCGAATCGGCGCGCGCCAGCGCGCAGGAACACGGCTGGACCCGCCGCAAGCTGCTGCAGATGTTTGCGCTGGGCGGCCGCTACCCGGCCATCGTGGGCAATGCGAGCCAGGTGGCCGACGAGCTGCAGTCGTGGGTGGTGGACACCGGCATCGACGGCTTCAACCTGAGCCGCACCGTGGTGCCGGAAAGCCATGAGCGCTTCGTCGACCTGGTGGTGCCCGAGCTGCAGCACCGCGGCCTGTACAAGACCGCCTATGCCGAGGGCACGCTGCGCCACAAGCTGCATGCGCAGGGGCCGCGCCTGCCCACGCGGCATGCCGCCGCGGCCCATCGCCGGCCGCCCCGGGACTGAAGGCGCCGGGGCGCTTCTCAGCTTTCCGAGCAAGCAGCGTCGGAAACATTCGTTGGCTGCACAAGCCCGGCTGGCAACACTGCCGGGATGTGCAGTGCTTCCATCGACGAGAGAACCGAACAGCTGGCGCGCCGGCTGGAGGCCACCGCGGTGGAACGCGACCGCCGAGGCGGCCATGCCGCCGACGAGCGGCAGGCCATCCGCGACAGCGGCCTGCTGGGCCTGCTGATCCCGCGGGAGGCCGGCGGCCTGGGCGCCGACTGGCCCACGCTGTACCGCGTGGTGCGCCGGCTGGCGCAGGCCGACAGCGCCCTGGCCCATGTGTTCGCCTTCCATCACCTGCAGGTGGCCACGGTGCTGCTGTGGGGCACGCCTGCGCAGCAGCGGGTGCTGCTGCCCCGCTCGCAGGCCGAAGGCTGGTTCTGGGGCAATGCACTCAATCCGCAGGACACGCGCCTGGTGGCCACGCCGGTGGCAGACGGCTGGCAGCTGAACGGCGCCAAGAGCTATGCCTCGGGCTCGGTGGGCGCCGACCGGCTGGTGGTGGGCGCGCTGGTGCATGGCGCCGACGGCAGCAGCACGCGGCTGGTGGGCCACCTGCCCACCCGGGCCCCCGGCGTGGTGGTGCAGCCCGACTGGGATGCCTTCGGCCAGCGCCAGACCGACAGCGGCCAGGTGCATTTCCACGACGTGTTCCTGCCCGCGCGCGACGTGCTGCAGGGCCCGTCCCACGTGCCCACGCCGCGGGCCACGCTGCGCACGCTGGTGTCGCAGCTCATCATGGCCAACCTGTACCTGGGCATCGGCCAGGCCGCCTTCGAGGCCGCGCGGCGCTACACGCTGGAGAAGTCACGGCCCTGGCCGCAGGGCAGCACCGCCCGCCTGGCCGAGGAGCCGCAGCTGCAGCAGCGCTACGGCGAGCTGTGGCTGCTGATCCGCCCCGCCGAGCTGGCCTGCGATGCCGCCGCGCTGGCGCTGCAGGCCGCCTTCGATGGCGGCGACGCACTGACCGCCGAACACCGCGGCGCGCTGGCCGGCCGCGTGGCCGAGGCCAAGGTGCTGGCGCACCGCGCGGGCATCGAGGTGAGCTCGCAGATCTTCGAGCTCACCGGCGCCGGTGCCACCAGCACCCGGCTGGGCCTGGACCGCTTCTGGCGCAATGCCCGGGTGCACACGCTGCACGACCCGGTGGACCTGAAGCTGCGCGACATCGGCCGCCACCGCCTGCTGGGCCAGCTGCCCGAACCCACTTCGTATTCCTGACCCGAGCTTTCCTCATGGCCACTGCTTCCGACGAGCCGCTGATCCGGCTCGACAATGTTTCCAAGCGCTTCGTGCTACCCGATGGCCGGCCCTTCGATGCGGTGCATCCCACCTCGCTCGACATTCCGCGCGGCGACGTGTTCGGCCTGGTGGGCAAGAGCGGCGCCGGCAAGTCCACGCTGCTGCGGCTGGTCAACCTGCTGGAGCGTCCCGACCAGGGCCGGGTGTTCGTCGCCGGCCGCGAGCTCACCGCGCTGGACAAGCGCGCGCTGCGCGAGGCACGGCAGCACATCGGCATGATCTTCCAGCAGTTCAACCTGCTGCAGAACGCGACGGTGGCCGAGAACGTGGCCTTCCCGCTGCGCATCCACGGCCGGCACGGCGCGGCGCAGATCGATGCACGGGTGCGTGAATGCCTGGCGCTGGTGGGCATCGCCGACAAGCTGCACAGCCATCCGGCGCAGCTCTCGGGCGGGCAGAAGCAGCGCGTGGCCATCGCCCGGGCGCTGGCCAGCCAGCCCGACGTGCTGCTGTGCGACGAACCCACCTCGGCGCTGGATGCCGAGACCACCGAATCGCTGCTGGCCACGCTGCGCGACATCAATGCGCAGCTCGGCGTGACCATCGTCATCGTCACGCACGAGTTGCCGGTGGTGACGGCGCTGTGCCGCCACGTGGCCGTGGTGGAAGAAGGCCGCATCGCCGAGCGCTTTGCGGTGGACGACACCAGCCGCCTGCCCGTCACCCGGCTGGGCCGCGACCTCGTCCGGCTGAAGGCCAGCCCCGAGCGGCATGACGACAGCCGCCAAGACCTCGACCGCCTGGAGGCCGCCCATGCCTGAGAACATCGCCGCCATCCTGCCCGAGCTGTGGACGGCCATCGGGCAGACCTTCCTGATGCTGGGCATCGGCCTGGCCGCGGCACTGGTGATCGGCGGTCCGCTGGGCGTTTGGCTGTTCCTGCTGAGCCCGGGGCAGACGCTGGAGAACCGCCCGCTGTTCACCGTCGTCAGCTGGCTGGTGAACACGGTGCGCTCCTTCCCCTTCATCATCCTGCTGGTGGCGCTGGTGCCCATCACGCGGGTGATCGCGGGCAGCTCCATCGGGCCGGTGGCCGCGGCGGTGCCGCTGTCGTTCGCGGCCATCCCGTACTTCGCGCGGCTGGTGGAACAGTGCCTGCGCGACGTGCCGCGCGGCGTGATCGAGGCCGCCCATGCAATGGGCGCCTCCGACCTGCAGATCGTGGCCCGGGTGCTGCTGGTGGAGGCCCGCTCGGGCCTGGTGCTGGCGCTCACGGTGCTGGCCATCAGCTTCCTGTCGTATTCGGCGGTGGCCGGCGTGGTGGGCGGCGGCGGCATCGGCGACCTGGCCATCCGCTACGGCTACTACCGCTTCCAGACCGATGTGATGGTGCTCACCGTGGCCATCCTGGTGGTGCTGGTGCAGGGCATCCAGTTCGGCGGCAATGCGCTGGCGCGCCGCCTCGACAAACGTTGATCCAGTCAAGGACTTTCATCATGAGCTTCACCCGCCGCGACCTCGTCGCCTCGCTCGCCTTCACCGGCACGCTGGCGCTGGCCGCCGTGCTGTCGCCCGCGCATGCACAGGCGCAGGACAAGAAGGAACTGGTGTTCGGCGCCACCGCCGGGCCCTATGCCGACCAGATCAAGCTGGGCATCAAGCCGCTGCTGGAGAAGAAGGGCTACCGCGTGAAGGTGGTCGAGTTCAATGACTACATCCAGCCCAACTTCGCGCTGGCCCAGGGCGCGCTGGATGCCAATGCCTTCCAGCACATCGTCTACCTCACCAAGTTCGCCACCGAGAACAAGCTGGCGCTGAGCGAGCTGCTGAAGGTGCCCACCGCGCCCATCGCCATCTACAGCAAGCGCCACAGGACGCTGGACGTGAAGGAAGGCGCCACCGTGGCCCTGCCCAACGACCCCACCAATGCGGCGCGGGCGCTGCTGGTGCTGCAGGAGATCGGCTGGCTGAAGCTGCGCGAGGGCTACGACCCGATCCGCGCCTCGGAGAAGGACGTGGCGCAGAACCCGAAGAAGCTCAAGCTGATCCCGATCGAGGCGGCGCAGCTGCCGCGCAGCCTGGACGACACCGACTATTCCTTCGTGAACGGCAACTTCGCGCTGGCCTCGGGCCTCAAGCTCACCGAGGCGCTGGCGCTGGAGAAGACCGGGCCCACCTACCAGAACCTGGTGGCCATCCGCACCGACGACAAGGACAAGCCCTGGGTGAAGGACATCGCCGAGGCCAACCGCTCGCGCGAGTTCCTGGCCGTGACTGACCAGAAGTTCGCCGGCTTCGTGAAGACCGACTACCAGCAGGCGCTGCAGGCGGGGGCGGCCAAGTGAAGCACTTGTCTGGACAAGCCGTGCCGGTGGGCAAGGGGCTGTCGAAGCGCACCCTGGTGCTGGGCGCGCTGGCCGCGGCCGTGCTGGCCGCCACCGGCACGGCACACGCGCAGGACACCACCATTCGCATCGCCGTCACCGCCGGCCCGCATGCGCAGATCGCCGAGGTGGCGAAGAAGGTGGCCGCGCGCGACGGCCTGGTGCTGAAGATCGTGGAGTTCCAGGACTACATCCAGCCCAATGCCGCGCTGGATGCGGGCGACGTGGAAGCCAACAGCTACCAGCACCGGCCGTTCCTCGATTCGCAGGTGCAGGCGCGCGGCTACAGGATCACCGCAGTGGGCAACACCGTCACCTTCCCGATGGGCTTCTATTCCAAGCGTTTCAAGTCGCTGGCCGACCTGCCGGCCGGTGCGCGCGTGGGCATCCAGAACGACCCGTCCAACAGCGGGCGCGCGCTGCAGCTGCTGCAGAAGGCCGGCGTGATCCAGCTCAAGTCCACGGCCGGCATCAGCGCCACGGTGGCCGACGTGGTGGCCAACCCCAAGGGATTGAAGATCGTGCAGGTGGAAGCGGCCCAGCTGCCGCGCAGCCTGGACGACCTGGACGCCGCGGCGATCAACACCAACTACGCCCTGCAGGCCGGGCTGGTGCCCACCCGCGACGCCATCGCCATCGAGGCGCCCGACAACCCCTATGCCAACCTGCTGGCGGTGCGCACCGCCGACAAGGACAAGCCCTGGGTGCCCAAGCTGGTCAAGGCCTTCCAGTCGCCGGAGGTGCGGCAACTGGTGCAGAGCCAGTTCAGCGGCTCGATGGTGCCGGCGTTTTAAAGCGGCTCAGCGCTGGCGCCCGTTCGCCAGCCGCTGCACCACCGCCACCATGCGGTCCACTTCCTCGCAGGTGTTGTAGAAGGCCAGCGAGGGCCGCACGGTGGTTTCCAGGCCGAAGCGGCGCAGGATGGGCTGGGCGCAGTGGTGGCCGGTGCGCACGGCGATGGCTTCGCGGTTGAGGGCCTGGCCCACCTCCTCGGTGGTGTAGCCCGCCAGCACGAAGCTCAGCACGCTGGCCTTGTGGGCCGCGGTGCCCACCAGCCGCACGCCCGGGATCGGCCGGATGCGGTGGGTGGCGTAGTCCAGCAGCGCATGTTCATACGCGCCGATGGCCTCGATGCCGATGCGCTCCACGTACTCCAGCGCGGCGCCCAGGCCCACCGCGTCGGCGATGTTGCCGGTGCCGGCCTCGAAGCGCGAGGGCGGGCCGTGGTACACGGTGCGCTCGAAGGTCACGTCGGCAATCATGTTGCCGCCGCCTTGCCAGGGCGGCATGTCCTCCAGCACCTCGCGCTTGCCGTACACCGCGCCGATGCCGGTGGGCCCGAAGACCTTGTGGCCCGAGAACACGAGGAAGTCGGCGTCCAACGCGCGCACGTCCACCCGCATGTGCGAGACGGACTGCGCCGCATCCACCAGCGCCCGCGCGCCGGCCGCATGGGCCATGGCCACGATCTGCTGGACGGGCGTGACGGTGCCCAGCGCATTCGACACCTGCGTGCACGAGACGAGCTTGGTGCGCGGGCCCAGCAGCCTGGCGTACTCCGACAGGATGACCTGGCCGTCGTCGTCCACCGGGATCACGCGGATCACCGCGCCCTTCTCGGCCGCCAGCTGCTGCCAGGGCACGATGTTGGCGTGATGCTCCAGGTGCGACACGATGATCTCGTCGCCCGCGCCGATGTGCCTGGCACCCCAGCTCTTGGCGATGAGGTTGATGCCCTCGGTGGTGCCGCGCACGAAGATGACCTCGTCCACCGAAGCCGCGCCGATGAAGCGGCGCACCGTCTCGCGCGCGCCTTCGTAGGCGTCGGTGGCGCGGGCGGCCAGCGTGTGCGCCGCCCGGTGGATGTTGGAGTTCTCGTGCGCGTAGAAGTACGCCAGCCGGTCGATCACCGCCTGCGGCTTGTGAGTGGTGGCCGCGTTGTCGAACCACACCAGCTGCCGGCCGTTGATGCGCTCCTGCAGGATGGGAAAGTCGCGCCGCACCGCATGCACGTCGAAGGCCGGCTGCGCGGTGGCGCTGCCGTGCCGCGCGGGCTGGGCGGCCGGCACCGCGCCGGGCACCGTGGCCCCCGGGCCGTCGATGAAATAGAAGCCGGTGGCACCTGCCGGCGTGGTGCGCCAGCCTTCGCGGCCCGCGAAGCCCGGCGCGGCCACGGGCTGTTGCGGCACGCCCAGCAGCTGGCTGCCCAGGCGGCCGTCGTAACCCGGGGCGGCCACCAGCGCGTGGTCGGGCACGCCGTTGGCCGCCTGCGCATGCGGCAGCAGCGCCGGTGCCTGCGCCAGCACGTTGGCCGGCGATGACGGGGAGGTAGGCAGCAGGTTGGCACCGGGTGCCGCCGCGCCCATCGGCTGCAGCGACGGTGTGGCCGGGCCGGCCGCGCCCGGCGGCAGCGTGAGGCCCGCCGGCTGCGGATGGGCCGGCAGCGGCACGCCGCCGGTGGCCGGCGCGCTGCCCGGCAGCGCCGAGAAGAACTCGCCGGCCATGCGCGCCAGCGCGGCGGCATCGGGCAGGCCGGGCGGCGGGGCCGGGTGGGCCACGTCGTCGAGCAGGGATTGCAGGCTCATGGCGTCGCCGGTCACTTGTAGGTGTCGGGGTACTCGTGGTACTTGCCCACTTCCACGTCTTCCAGCACCGCCAGCGCATCGTCGGTCTGCACCGCCAGCGAGCAGTACAGCGAGATCAGGTACGAGGCGATGGCATTGCGGTTGATGCCCATGAAGCGCACGCTCAGGCCCGGGCTCTGCTCACCGGCCAGACCGGGCTGGTACAGGCCCACCACGCCCTGGCGCTTGTCGCCCACGCGCAGCAGCAGGACCTTGGTCTTGCCGTCGGCCAGCGGCACCTTGTCGCTGGGGATCAGCGGCAGGCCGCGCCAGGTGAGGAACTGCGAGCCGAACAGGCTGACCGTGGGCGGCGGCACGCCGCGGCGGGTGCATTCGCGGCCGAAGGCGGCGATGGCCAGCGGATGGGTGAGGAAGAACGCGGGCTCCTTCCACACCTTGGTCAGCAGCTCGTCCAGGTCGTCCGGCGTGGGCGCGCCGGTCAGCGGGTACACCACCTGGTCGGGATGCACGCTGGCCAGCAGGCCGTAGTCGGGGTTGTTGATCAGCTCGCTTTCCTGCCGCTCCTTGATCGTCTCGATCGTCAGGCGCAGCTGTTCCTTGATCTGGTCGTGCGGGCTGCTGTAGAGGTCGGACACGCGGGTGTGCACGTCCAGCACCGTGCTCACCGCATTCAGGAAGTACTCGCGCGGCTGCTCTTCGTAGTTGACGAAGGTGCTGGGCAGGCGCGATTCGTCGCGCTGGGTGCAGGCCACCAGCACGTCGTTGGGGTTGCTGACCTTGTTCAACCGGTAGATACCGGCTTCCACCGGCAGCCACTGCAGCAGGTGCGTCAGCCAGCGCGGGCTGATGGTGGACAGGATGGGCGCGGTCTTGGTGGCATTGGCCAACTGGCGCGCGGCGTTGTCGCCCAGCGCCAGTTGCGGCGCGGCGGAAGCTTCTGACATGGATCCTCCTGGAACGGAAATACTTCTTGTGATGAACGAACGAAGCAAACCGAATTAGCGGCCAGGCACCGCACCGCTTCAACCGGCTATAGCCGTCTATGTGGCGTGTTCGCAGCGCTGCAGCAGCTGCCACAGCGGCACTTCCAGCGCGGCGGCCAGCTTGGCCGCGGTGGCCAGCGAGGGCATGACCACGCCGCGCTCGATCTCGCCCATGTAGGAGCGGTTGAGCTCGGCCTGCCCGGCCAGGCGCTCCTGCGACCAGCCCCGGCCTTCGCGCAGCCGCCGCACCACCGCGCCGAAGCGGCCGATGGCCAGCGCCGGTGCGGGCGGTCCTTCGCGCGCCAGCAGGGCGCCGTCTTCCAGCGTGGCCATCACGTGGCCTCCGCGCCCGGGCCGGCGCCGGTGTGCTGCGCCTGGTTGATCCGGCTGCCGGGCGGCACGCTGTGGGTCAGCCACACGTTGCCGCCGATGGTGGAGCCGCGACCGATGGTCACCCGGCCGAGCACCGTGGCGCCGGCATAGATCACCACGTCGTCCTCCAGCACCGGATGGCGGGCGCCGCCCTTCTGGATATGGCCGGCCTCGTCGGTCTCGAAGCGCTTGGCACCCAGCGTGACGGCCTGATACAGCCGCACGTTGCGGCCGATCTCGGCCGTCTCGCCGATGACGACGCCGGTGCCGTGGTCGATGAAGAAGCCGGCCCCGATGCGCGCGCCGGGGTGGATGTCGATGCCGGTCTCGCCATGCGCCAGCTCGGCCACCATGCGGGCCAGCAGCGGCGTGCCCAGCATGTGCAGCCGGTGCGCGATGCGGTGGTGGATCATCGCGTGGATGCCGGGGTAGCACAGCAGCACCTCGTCCACGCTGCGGGCCGCGGGGTCGCCCTGGAAGGCGGCCAGCACGTCGCTGTCCAGCAGCTGGCGTAGGGTGGGCAGCGAGCTGCCGAAGGCCCGCACCAGCGCCAGCGCGCGCGCCTGCGAATCGGCCTCGGTCTCGCCGCTGTCGCGGGTACGGGCCTGGTGGCGCAGCTCCAGCCGCACCTGCTCCAGCAGCGCGCCCAGCGCGGTGTGCAGCGTGGCGGCGATGTATTCGTCCTCATGCTCCTGGCGCAGGTCGGGCGGCCCCAGCCGCATGGGAAACAGCGCGCCGCGCAGCTGGCCCACCACCTCGGCCAGTGCCTCGCGCGCGGGCAGCTCGCGGCCGCCCACTTCCTGCAGCCGGTGCTGCGAGGTGCGCCAGCGCTCGCGCGCGGCACGCAGCTCGGCCACCACGCCGGGCACGCCCAGTGCGCTGGGGCTCAGTCCTGTTGCCATGGCAGCCCCCGGTAGCGCCAGCCGTCGGCGGTGCCGCGCTGCTGGGCGTCGTTCAGTTCCCCTTCGAAACCTTCACGGATGTTGAACACCTGGCTGAAGCCGGCCTTGGCCGCGGCCTCGGCGGCCAGGGCCGAACGCTTGCCGCTGCGGCACAGCAGCAGCACCGGCGCATGCCGCGGCACCTTGGCTTCCAGCTCCCGCACGAAGCGCGGGTTGCGCGTGAGCGCGGTGCCGGTGGCCCAGGCCACGTGCAGCGTGCCGGGCACATGGCCCACGAACTTGCGTTCCTCGGCGGTGCGCACGTCCACGATGCGCACGGCGCCGGCCTGCGCCAGCTGCCAGGCTTCCTGCGGGCTCACGCTGCCGACGAACGGCAACCCCTGGCTGGCGGCCTGCTGACGGGCCTGCTGCAGGATCGGATGGACGACAACTTCTTCGAGTACGGCGGACATGCGGGCTCCTGTGGCCTGATTGGTGGCGATAGACGGCAGCCGCAGCTTAGGCAGGCCGCGGCGCGCGGCCAAGGAAGGGATTCGAGCTTGCATATGCGACATCTGTAACAAGAGGCCCCTCCACCGCAGCCCGCGGGCAGGCCGCGATATGCGTCGGCCGCCTGTGCATAGCCAAAGCGATTCCTTCCCCCGTGGCGGCGGCGCGCCTAGCCTTCGATCGCATCCCTTGGAGACCACCGCTGTGAACGACCGCCTGCGCCAAGCCTTCACCTGGATCGAGGGCGTGGACCACATCCAGCTGCCCATCGACCCTGGCGGCAGCGCCGTGGCCCGTGCCTTCTATCAAGACCTGCTGGGCCTGGCGGAGGTGCGCAGCCCGCTGCTGGACCGGCCGGGCACGCTGCGCTTCGCGCTCGGTGCGCACCGCCTGGACCTGACCGAGGGCCACTACACCGGCGTGGCGCCGCAGGCGCACCTGGCACTGCGGGTGCATGGCCTGGAGGCGTTGGCGCAGCGGCTGCGTGCGGCCGGCCTGCCCATCGACCGCGCCCCGCTGCCCAGCGGCGAGGACCGGCTCTACGTGGAAGACCCGTTCCGCAACCGGCTGGAGTTGATCGGCCTGCCGTTGCAGCCGTCGGCGGCACCTCCCCTGGGCAACCTGCGCATCAGCCGTTGACGCAGCACATTTGCATATCTGTTTTCGTTTCTTATCAATTAGGCGGGCGCTGGATAGCGTACGCGGCTTCCCAACACAGCGCCCCCACCGGGCCACCGAGTCCATGCAACGCCGCAGCTTCCTGCCCCTCGTCCTTGCCGCCGCCGCCCTGTTCGCCGGCACCGCCCGCGCCGACCAGCTGGCCGACATCCGCCAGAAAGGCCAGATCGTCATCGGCGTGCTGGCCACCGACGAGCCCAACAGCTTCTTCGACCCCAAGACGCGCGAGATCGTGGGCTACGAGGTGGACCTGGGCCATGCCATCGCCCGCAAGCTGGGCGTCAAGCCGGTGTTCAAGCCGCTGGCCGTGGCCGCCCGCATCCCCGAGCTGCAGCAGGGCCACGTCGACCTGCTGGCCGCATCGCTCACCCACACCAAGGAGCGTGAATCGCAGGTGGACTTCTCGCTCACCACCTTCCTCACCGGCCAGAAGGTGATGGTGAAGAACGGCGCCGGCATCACCAGCCTGCCGCAGCTGGCGGGCAAGCGCGTGCTGACGGTCAAGGGCGGCACGCAGGAGCCCAACGTGCGCAAGGCGGTGCCGGGCGTGGACGTGGTGACCTTCGAGACCACGCAGCAGGCCTTCCTGGCGCTGCAGCAGGGCAAGGGCGTGGGCTACGTGAACGACGAGTCCTCGCTGATCAACGACTACAACAAGCTGGGCGACCGCAGGAAGGACTACACCATCCTGCCCACCAACCTGAGCACCGAGCCGCTGGCGCTGGGCATCCGCAAGGGCGAGACCGGCCTGAAGCAGCTGGTGGACGGCGTGCTGCGCGAGCTGGAGACCAGCGGCGAAGCCGAGAAGATCTTCTTCAAGTGGTATGGCCCGGGCACCCGCCTGGGCTTCGAGAAGCGCAACTTCCGCATCGAATCCGACAAGCTCGACGGCTGACCCCGTGCCGGGCTTCGATCCTTCCCTGCTGGTGGCGGGGCAGTACCACGACTGGCTGGTGGCCGGGTTGGTGCTGTCGCTTCAGCTGGCGGCGGCCACGCTGGGCCCGGCGCTGCTGCTGGGCCTGGCGGTGGCGCTGCTGCGGCTGGCGCCCCACCCGGTGCTGCGCGGCCTGGGCGCCGCCTTCGTCGACGGCATCCGCAACGTGCCGCTGCTGGCGCACATGCTCTTCTGGTACTTCGGCGCACCCGAGCTGCTGCCCGAGGCGGCCCGCCAGTGGCTGTACGACGGCAACGTGGAAGCCACCAGCGCGGTGATGGCGCTGACGCTCTACACCGCGGCCTACATGGCCGAGGACATCCGCAGCGGCCTGCGTGCGGTGCCGGCGGTGCAGTTCGAGGCCGGCCGCGCGCTGGGCTTCGGCTTCCTGGCCACCATGCGGCTGGTGGTGCTGCCGCAGGCGCTGCGCGTGACGGTGCCGCCGCTCGTGTCGCAGACCCTCAACCTCTGGAAGAACACGAGCATCGCCACCGCCATCGGCACGGCCGAGCTGATGTACCAGGCCGCCCGGGTGGAGACCGCCAGCTTCCGCAGCGCGGAGGCCTTCCTGTTCGCCACCGCGGCCTACCTGTCGGTGTCTCTGGCCATCACCGCGCTGGCTGCCCTGTATCAAAGGCGTTATCCGGTGCGCCCCGCATGATCGAGATCATCCAAACCTATTGGCTGTACTTCCTGGTGGGCCAGTACCCCAACGGCCCGTTGGGCGGGTTGGCGCTCACGGTGCTGCTGGCCTCGCTGGCCCTGGTGCTCGCGCTGCCGCTGGGCGTGCTGCTGGGCCTGGCCAGGCTCAGCCCCTGGGCCTGGCTGCGCTGGCCGGTCACCGGCCTGGTGTCGGTGGTGCGCGGCGTGCCGCTGCTGATGGTGCTGTTCTGGGCCTACTTCTTCCTGCCCAGCATCACCGGCCACAAGACCGACCAGTTCACCACCATGCTGCTGGCGCTGGTGCTGTTCGACGGCGTGTACCTGGCCGAGATCGTGCGCGCCGGCATCCAGGCGGTGCCGCGCGGCCAGACCGAGGCCGCGCGCTCGCTGGGCCTGGGCTACGTGCGCACCATGGCGCTGGTGGTGCTGCCGCAGGCCGTGCGCCACATGCTGCCTTCGCTGGTGAACCAGTTCGTCTCCACCATCAAGGAAACCTCGCTGGGCTACATCATCGGCCTGAACGAGGTGGCCTTCATCACCACGCAGATCAACACCCAGGTGTTCACACGTCCGGCCGAGATGTACCTGGTGCTGGGCCTGACCTACTTCGTGCTGTGCTTCGGCCTGTCGCGTCTGGCCTTGCGGCTGGAACGACGCCTGTCGCAGCGACCCCGCTCCCCCGCCCCTGTCCCTGCCCCCACGCCCGCCACATGATCCGGTTCACCCAAGTCAACAAGCACTACGGCAGCTACCACGCGTTGGTGGACGTCGACGAGCACATCCGCCGCGGCGAAGTGGTGGTGGTGTGCGGACCCTCGGGCTCGGGCAAGTCCACGCTGATCCGCACCGTCAACCGGCTGGAGCCCATCCACAGCGGCCGCATCGAGGTGGATGGCCAGGACATCCACCAGCCCGGCCTGCGGGTGGATGCGCTGCGCTCGCGCATTGGCTTCGTGTTCCAGCAGTTCAACCTGTTCCCGCACCTCACCGCGCTGCAGAACTGCACGCTGGCGCCCACGCGGCTGCGCGGGCTGTCGGCCGCCGAGGCGCGCCAGCAGGCCCTGGATCTGCTGGACGGCGTGGGGCTGGCGCACAAGGCGCAGGCCTATCCGGGCGAGCTGTCGGGCGGCCAGCAGCAGCGCGTGGCCATCGCCCGTGCGCTGGCGATGCGGCCGCCGCTGATGCTGTTCGACGAGCCCACCAGCGCGCTGGACCCGGAGATGGTGGGCGAGGTGCTGCAGGTGATGCGCGGCCTGGCCCGCGACGGCATGACCATGGTGTGCGTGACGCACGAGATGGGCTTCGCGCGCGAGGTGGCCGACCGCGTGCTGTTCATGGACGCCGGCCGCGTGCTGGAGCGGGCGACGCCCGACGAATTCTTCCAGCGGCCCACGCACCCGCGGGCGCGACAATTCCTGTCGGACATCCGCACGCCGTTCCAGCCCGCCTGATCTCAACCGAGGAGTACACGAGATGAGCCATGCCCTGCCCACCGCCGATGACGGCTGGACCTACTACAGCGCGCCCGGCACCTGCGCGCTGGCGGTGCACATCGCGCTGCACGAGGCGCAGGCGCCGTTCCAGCTGGTCACGCTGGACTTCGGTGCCCAACAGCAGCAGAGCCCGGACTACCTGGCCATCAACCCCAAGGGCCGGGTGCCGGCATTGAAGACGCCGCAGGGCGTGCTCACCGAGACGCCGGCGCTGCTGCTGTTCGTGGCGCAGAGCTTTCCGCAGGCCGGCCTGGCACCGCTGGACGATGCCTTCGCGCTGGCGCGGCTGCAGTCCTTCAACAGCTACCTGGCCTCCACCGTGCACGTGGCCCATGCGCACAAGCGCCGTGGCGCGCGCTGGGCCGACGATGCCGCCGCCATCGAGGCGATGAAGGCCAAGGTGCCGCAGACCATGACCGCCTGCGCGCAGCAGCTGGAATCGACGCTGGCCGCCACTGCGGCGCAGGGCCCCTTCGTGATGGGCGCGCAGTACAGCGTGGCCGATGCCTACCTCTACACCCTCAGCAGCTGGCTGGAAGGCGATGGCGTGGACATGCAGGCCTTCCCGCTGCTGCTGGCCCACCGGGAGCGGATTGGCCAGCGGCCCGCCACGCGGCGGGCGCTGGAAGAGTCAGGCGGTTGAAGCCGGCTGGCCGGGCTGCGTGCCCGGCTGCGGCGTCAGCCGCAGGTAGGGCGTCACCGCGGTGTAGCCCCGCGGGAACTTCTTCGCGATCACCTCCGGGTCCTGCAGCGAAGGCACGATCACCACGTCCTCGCCCTGCTTCCAGTTGCCGGGCGTGGCCACGCTTGTGGTGGTCGGTCAGCTGCAGCGAATCGATTACCCGCAGGATCTCGTCGAAGTTGCGGCCGGTGCTGGCCGGGTAGGTGATGACCAGCCGCACCTTCTTCGCCGGGTCGATCACGAACAGCGAACGCACCGTGGCCGTGGTGCTGGCGTTGGGGTGGATCAGGTCGTACAGCTCGCTGACCTTGCGGTCGGCGTCCGCGATGATGGGGAAGTTGACCTGCGTGTTCTGCGTGCGGTTGATGTCCTGGATCCATTCGCCGTGCTTGTCCACCGGGTCCACCGACAGCGCGATCACCTTCACGTTGCGCTTGGCGAATTCGTCCTTCAGCTTGGCCGTCAGGCCCAGCTCGGTGGTGCACACCGGCGTGAAGTCGGCCGGGTGCGAGAACAGCACGCCCCAACTGTCGCCCAGCCATTCATGGAAGCGGATGGTGCCGACGGAGGAGGCTTGTTCGAAGTCGGGGGCGGTGTCGCCAAGGCGGAGCGAGGGCATGTCGGTTCCTTTCGCGGTGGGAGGTCACAGCGCGAACGACCATTCGGCAAAAGCCGCACGGTCGGCGCGCTGAGTGCGTTCCAGGCGCTGGCTCATGGTGGTGATCCAGCGCCGGGCCAGCGGCAGCGGGCCGAAGCCTGCTTCCGTGTTGATGTGCCCGGCATTGCCGAGATTGATGGTGTGGCTGCCCCAGCGCTGCGCCCAGCGACGGGCGTTGGCGGCCGTCATCCAGGGGTCGGTCTCGCTGATCAGCAGGGTGCTGGGCACGGCCAGCGGCTGCGTGGGCAGCAGCGCGGCCACGCCGAACTTGTCGGGGTCGGCCGGCGCCACCAGCAGGGCCGCGGCGATGGGCGATGCCGGCTGCAACGCCAGGTGCCGGGCCACCGCCAGGCAGCCGAAGCTGTGCGCCACCGCGATCCACGGCCCCGGGCCGGCACGCTCCAGCGTGCTGTCGATGCGCGAGGCCCAGCGGTCCAGGTCGGGCTGTGTCCAGTCGCGCTGCACCACGCGCACCGCGCGGCGGTCGGCCTGCTGCAGCCAGCTCTGCCAGTGGGCCGGGCCGCTGTCGTGCAGACCCGGCACGATCAGCAGCCGCGGCGCCGAGCGGGGATGGCGGCTCACGAAGGCGGGCACCATCGCGCGGCCTACAGCGTGGCGATCGACACCTCGGTCGACTTCACCAGCGCGATCACTTCCTTGCCGGGCACGATGCCCAGCTCCTTCACCGAGCGGGTGGTGATGACCGAGGTGACGATGAGGCCGCCGGCGGTCTCCACGTCCACCTCGGACACGACCGGGCCTTCGATCACCTCGCGGACCTTGCCGCGGAACTGGTTGCGCACATTGATGGCGTTGATGCTCATGGGGCTTCCCTTCAAGGCTGCAGGCTGCAGCGCGATGGAAAGGCAGGGTAGGCCGCCACCCTTAGTCGGACAACGAAGGGATTTGCAGCTTCACATGCGTGCAGCGCGTAACCGTCGCCAGGGCGAGGTAGCATCTTCCGATGCGCCTCCCACTGCCCACCTTCCAGCGCTTGCCCGGCCTGTTGCTGGCCTTGCTGGCGGCGGCTTCCGCCGCGGCGCCACCCGCGCCTGCCTGCAAGCGCTTCACGCTGCAAGGCGAGGTGCATGCCGGGCAAGCCTGGCAGCGGCCCATCGGCGGCGGGCTGGTGTTCCGGCTGGCGCCCGATGAAGACACGGGCTGGCACTTCGGCATCCGCCCCGCCCGCCCGCGTGCGGGCGACGAGCTGGACTACATCTCCATGATGACGCTGCCGTTGCGAGGCCAGCACGTCACGATGATGGATACCTCGTACGGCACGCCGGCGCAAGACGTGGTGGCTTACGGGCGCCGCCGCTTCGCCTTCCTGCTGCGGCCGCAGGACGCACCCCGCGCCGGCCAGTTGCTGCACCGCCTGCTGTGGCCGCTGCCCGACGACGACTTCGAGCAGACCCGGCAGGCACTGCGCCAGCTGCAGTCGCTGCCCGCAGGCAGCGGCGAACTGCGCATCATCCGCTCCCGCATCGAACGCGGCCGCTCGGCAGCCGGCAGCACCGAGCCCGATGCCCACTTCGGCCGCCTGCATCACCTGGCCTTCCGCTTGACGCTGGTGGTGCCCGCCACCGCGCAGACGCCCGCCGGCGTGCCCACGGCCCCGGCGGCATGCGTACGGCCGGCGGATGTCTGACTAAGCGGCCTTGCACCGGGCGGGCCGCTGAGGACGGCCACTGCGCCATGAGCAGGCCGCGGCCGCGGCCAGCAGCACCAGCGCGCCCAGACCCAGGCCTGCATAGCCGAAGCGCAGCACCCATGCACCGCCCACCGCGGCGCCCATGCCCTGACCCAGGTAGACGAAGGCGGTGTTCAGGCCCACGTGGCGCGGGCCCCGCGTCGGGTCCAGCGCCAGCAGCCGGGCCTGCTGCGCGGCATTGAGTGCAAAGGCCGCCAGCGCCCACGGCGTGAGCACCAGCATGGCCATCGGCAGGCTGCGGGCCGTCGGCCAGGCCAGCATGGACGCTGCCATCAACCCCAGGCAGCACATCACCGCCCGCGCCGCGCCTACATGGTCCACCAGCCGCCCGACCCAGCCTACGCCCAGCGTGCCCAGCACCCCCCAGCGCGCTTAGCGCCAGCGCCACCGCTGCAGGCCCGGCCTGCAGCACCTCGCGGCAGAAGCTGGCGAAGTAGGTCAGCAGCATCAGCTGTGCGGCCGACGCGAAGGCGGTGGTCCACAGGCACCAGGCCACGCCAGGCACGACCGCCCCGGGCGGCGGCGCCTGGCGCGTGGCCGGGGCGGCCGGTGCCGCGCGCAAGGCCCACGCCACCATCACTGCCACCAGCAGGCTCGCCATGCCCAGCGCTGCGAACACCGTGGGCGCGCCCCGGACGCCGCCGAACCAGGCGGCGGCCGGCAGGCCCACGACCAGCGCCAGCGGCCAGCCCAGGTAGATGCGCGCGGTGATGCGGCCCAGCCGCTCGGCGGGCACCTGCGCAGCCAACCACGCCGCGGCCTGCGCGGTGAAGACCGCAGGGCCCACCACCTGCAAAGCGCGGCTGGCCATCAGCGCCGGCAGCGACGACTGCGTCGCCGACCACAGCAGGGCCAGCCCCTGCACCACCAGGGCTGCCACCAGCAACCTGCGCTGGCCGATGCGCCTGCCCAGCCAGGGCGCCAGCGGCGCCACCACGCAGATCACCGCGCCGGACAGCGTGACCAGCTGGCCCACTGCCGCCGCGTCCGCCTCCAGCGCATCAGCCAGTGCGGGGATCAGCGCCATCAACATCACGGCGCAGGTGGCCACCACGAAGTTGCCCGCCAGCAAGGCGGCGACCCAGGTGCGCTCCATGCGCACCGCGCTACGGCAGCACCGCCAGCGGCTTGGCCTGCGCGAGGCGCGCGCAGCCGTCGGCGATGCTGGCCGGTGGCGGCACGATGCGGCGGGCCTTCAGGTCGAACCAGGCGCCGATCATGCGGTAGCGGGCGACCAGGGCCGCACCGCGCTCGAAGGTCACCTCGTGCACGAAGCGGCTGCCGTCGGCACTCGCCGCCAGCAACTGCATGGAAAGCCGCAGCGCCTCGCTCAGCCGCACTTCCTTCAGGAAGGTGGAGGTCTCTTCCAGCGTGATGGGCGCGACGCCCTCGCGCGTGAACAGCGCCGGCCCCAGGCCCACGCGCTCGAACCACTCCGACCGGGCGAAGGTGGCCCAGTCCGCATAGGCGCTGTGCCGCAAGTGCCCGTAGGCATCCACATCGGCCCAGCGGATCTTCACCACCACCTCGTCGTGCTCGTTCATCAGCCGCCTCCGAACGACAACTCTAGGGGCCGCACGGCGCGGGGCCGCGATATTCGGGCTGCAAAAAGTGGCCGTGCGCGTCCGCCACTGGATGCGCTGCCGGCGTGCTAAACACGCTGCGCAAGGATCGACCTGCACAAACCTTCGTTGGCCCGACGCCGCAAGCTGCCTAGCCTTGCGGCCCATGAGCACACCCCACCGCATCACCATCGTCGTCGGCAACACCGGTGACGTCTCCCGCACCAAGGTGCTGGCCCAGGCCATCGGCGACGCGCTGGCCGCGGCGCTGCCCGTCACCCTGCAGGTGGTCGAGGTCTGGAAGCTGGCGCCGCAGATCGGGCCCGCGCTGTCGCCCAAGGGCCTGCCGGACGAGGCCGCGGCGGCGCTGCGCGCCATCGAGACGGCCGACCTGCTGGTGGCGGTGACGCCGGTCTACAAGGGCTCGTATACCGGCCTGTTCAAGCACCTGTTCGACCTGCTGGCGCCCGACGCCCTGGTGGGCCGGCCGGTGCTGCTGGCCGCCAACGGCGGCAGCGACCGCCATGCGCTGGTGGTGGACCACCAGCTGCGGCCGCTGTTCGGCTTCTTCCGCGCACTCACGGTGCCGTCGGCGGTGTATGCCGCCGAGGCCGACTTCGACGGCTACGTGCTCACCGGCGCCGGGCTGCAGGCCCGCATCGCCGAAGCCGTGCAGCAGGCGCAGGCGCTGCTGGCCAGCCGCGCGCCGGCGCAGGCCCTGCTGCGCGAAGCGGCCTGATCCCTCCACCTGTCCAGACAAGCTCGCCATGACCGTTCAACGACGCCACCTCCACCGCGTGGCCCTGGCCGCCGCGCTCGCCTTCACGATGGGCAGCGCCGCCGCGCAGCCGCAGGAACTGCTGCGCATCGGCTTCCAGAAATCGGCCAGCCTGCTTACCCTGCAGAAAGCCCAGGGCACGCTGGAGAAGAAGCTGGCGCCGCTGGGCGTGGGCGTGAAGTGGGTGGAATTCCCGGCCGGCCCGCAGCTGCTGGAGGGCCTGAACGTCGGCTCCATCGACGTGGGCTACGTGGGCGAGGCGCCGCCGATCTTCGCCCAGGCCGCCGGCGCCAGCTTCGTGTACGTGGGCAACGACCCCGCCGCGCCGGAGGCCGAGGCCATCGTGGTGCCCAAGGACTCGGCCATCCGCAGCGTGGCCGACCTGCGCGGCAAGAAGGTGGCGCTCAACAAGGGCAGCAACGTGCACTACCTGCTGGTGCGCGCGCTGGAGAAGGCGGGCCTGGCCTACACCGACATCCAGCCCGTGTTCCTGCCGCCGGCCGACGCCCGCGCCGCCTTCGAGAAGGGCGCGGTGGATGCCTGGGTGATCTGGGACCCCTTCCTGGCGGCGGTGGAGCAGCAGACCGGTGCCCGCGTGCTGGCCGATGGCCGCGGCCTGGTGAACAACTATGCGTACTACCTGGCGGAGCGCAGCTATGCGCAGAAGAAGCCGCAGGTCATCCGCGTGCTGTTCGACGACAGCGTGGAACAGGGCCGCTGGCTGAAGGCCAACACCGCCCGCGCCGCGCAGCTGATCGCGCCCATCCAGGGCCTGGACGTGCCGGTGGTGGAACGCGCGCTGCAGCGCAACCAGTTCGGCGTGCTGCCGGTGACGCCCGCGGTGGCGGCCGAGCAGCAGAAGATCGCCGACGTGTTCCATGCGCTGAAGCTGATTCCCAAGCCGCTGCGCATCACCGATGCGCTGCCGGCCGCCGCCAACTGAGCCGGCCCACCCCGGAGCACACGATGACCCGACACACCCTCACCCGCCGCCAGCTGGTGGCCACCGGCCTGCTGCTGGGCGCCGGCCTGCCCGCGCTGGCCCAGGCCGCGCCGCTGCGCATCGGCTTCCAGAAGGGCTCGATCAACCTGGTGCTGCTGAAGAGCCTGGGCCTGCTGGACAAGCACCTGCCCGGCGTGCCGGTGAGCTGGATCGAGTTCCCGGCCGGCCCGCAGCTGCTGGAAGCGCTGGCCGTGGGCAGCGTGGACTTCGGCGGCGTGGGCGATTCGCCGCCGGTGTTCGCGCAGGCCGCCGGCAAGCCGCTGTGGTACGTGGGCGCGGAGCCGCCCAAGCCGCTGACCAGCGCGCTGCTGGCCCGCCCCGCCGCCGGCCTGAAGACGCTGGCCGACCTGAAGGGCCGGCGCGTCGCGCTGCAGAAGGGCTCCAGTGCGCATTACCTGCTGGTGCAGGCGGTGCGCCGTGGCGGCCTGCAGTGGCGCGACATCCAGCCGGTGTACCTGCCGCCCGCAGATGCCCGCGCGGCCTTCGAAAAGGGTGCGGTGGATGCCTGGGCCATCTGGGACCCGTATTACGCCGCGGCCGAGATCGGCGGCAACGTGCAGGTGCTGGCCACCAGCCAGGGCCTGACGGCCAACCACAGCTTCTTCCTCGCCTCGCAACCGCTGACGCAGCGCGAGCCGGTGCTGAAGGCACTGTTCGCGGCGCTGACCGAAACCGACCGCTGGCTGCATGCCAACAAGAAGGAGGCGGCGCAGCGCTTTGCCGACTTCTCCGGCCTGGGCCTGGCCACGGTGCACCGCGTGATCGAGCGGCGCAACCCGGCGCCGGTGGCCCCGCTCACGCCGGCCGTGGTGGCCGAGCAGCAGAAGGTGGCCGATGCCTTCGCCGAGCTGGGCCTGATCCCGCAGCGCATCCGCGTGGCCGACATCGTCTGGCAGCCCGGCGGCGCCACGCTGGCTGCCCGCTGAGAAAGCAACCCCATGACACTCAAGATCCTCTGGTTCATCCCCACCCATGGCGACAGCCGCTACCTGGGCACCGCCCAGGGCGGCCGGCAGGCCGACTTCAACTACTTCAAGCAGGTGGCGGTGGCCGCCGACACGCTGGGCTACGAAGGCGTGCTCATCCCCACCGGCCGCTCCTGCGAAGACCCGTGGACGGTGGCTTCCAGCCTGATCGACGCCACGCGCCGGCTCAAGTTCCTGGTGGCACTGCGCCCGGGGCTGATGACGCCGGTGCAGCAGGCCCGCATCGCCGCCACCTTCGACCGCCTGTCGGGCGGCCGGCTGCTGCTCAACCTGGTGACCGGCGGCGATGCGGAGGAGCTGGAAGGCGACGGCCTGTTCCTGCCGCATGCCGAGCGCTATGAGCTGTCCAGCGAGTTCCTCACCATCTGGCGCGAGGTGCTCAGCCGCAGCCATGACGGCACGCCCTACGACCATGAAGGCAGGCACCTGCGGGTCAAGGGCGCCAAGATCCTCTACCCGCCGGTGCAGGCGCCGTACCCGCCGCTGTTCTTCGGCGGCTCGTCGCCCGAGGCGCACGAACTGGCCGCGCGCCAGCTGGACACCTACCTCACCTGGGGCGAGCCGCCGGCCGCGGGTGGCGGCCAAGGTGGCCGACATCCGCGAGCGCGCCGCCCGCCACGGCCGCACGCTTAGCTACGGCATCCGGCTGCATGTGATCGTGCGCGAGACGGAGGAAGAAGCCTGGGCCGCCGCGCGCGACCTGGTCAAGCACCTGGACCCGGCCACCGTGGCCGCGGCGCAGAAGAAGTTCGCCAGCATGGACAGCGAGGGCCAGCGCCGCATGGCGGCGTTGCATGGCGGCCGCTTCGATCCGCACGACATCCGCAAGGGCCTGGAGGTGCATCCGCACCTGTGGGCCGGCGTGGGCCTGGTGCGCGGCGGCGCCGGCACCGCGCTGGTGGGCAATCCGCAGCAGGTGGCGAACCTCATCAACGAATACGCGGAGCTGGGCCTGGAGTACTTC
Source organism: Aquincola sp. J276 (assembly GCF_024700035.1). Taxonomy (NCBI): domain Bacteria; kingdom Pseudomonadati; phylum Pseudomonadota; class Betaproteobacteria; order Burkholderiales; family Sphaerotilaceae; genus Aquincola; species Aquincola sp. J276. The sequence goes on along the minus strand of NZ_JAJONC010000002.1, from coordinate 2,340,675 downwards.
GTCATTTCGGGTTATCCGCACCTGGAGGAGGCCTACCGCTTCGCCGAGCTGGTGTTCCCCCTGCTGCCGCTGAAAGTGCGCGACAAGCTGGTGCAGCCGCAGCTCACCGGGCCCTTCGGCGAGATCGTGGCCAACGGCATCGTGCCGCGCGCGGTGTCTGCGAGCTGATGATGGACAACGCACGCCAATCCCTGCGCCGCCTGGCGCCCTGGCTGGTGCCGGTGCTGGTGATCCTGGGCTGGCAGGCCGCCTCCACGCTGGGCTGGCTGTCCACCCGGGTGCTGCCCGAGCCGCTGGCGGTGGTCAAGGCCTTCTGGACGCTGGCCGCCTCCGGCGAGCTGTGGACCCATGTGGCGGTGAGCACCCGCCGCGCCGCGGCCGGCTTCGCCATCGGCGGCGGGCTGGGGCTGCTGCTGGGCCTGTTCACCGGCAGCTTCAAGGCCGCCGAGACGCTGCTGGACAGCACGCTGCAGATGGTGCGCAACATCCCGGCGCTGGCGCTCATTCCGCTGGTGATCCTGTGGTTCGGCATCGACGAGACGGCCAAGCTGTTCCTGGTGGCGCTGGGCGTGTTCTTCCCCATCTACCTCAACACCTTCCACGGCATCCGCTCGGTGGACAAGGGCCTGATCGAGATGGCGCGCAGCTACGGCCTGGGCGGCTGGCAGTTGTATAGACAGGTGATCCTGCCCGGCGCGCTGCCGTCCATCCTGGTGGGCGTGCGCTTCAGCCTGGGCCTGACCTGGGTGCTGCTGATCGTGGCCGAGACCATCTCGGCCCAGGCCGGCATCGGCTACCTGACGATGAACGCCCGCGAGTTCCTGCAGACCGACGTGGTGCTGGTGGGCATCCTGCTGTATGCGCTGCTGGGCAAGCTGGCCGACCTGCTGGCCAAGGGCCTGGAGCGCTGGTGGCTGCGCTGGCACCCCGGCTACCAGAGCGCCTGAACCCCCACCATGCGGACGACCACGATGATGCATCCCTTCCTGTTCGACGTCGAAGGCACGGCCGCGCTGGATGCCGGCCTGCCGCGCCGGCCGCCGGCCACTCCGCCAGCCGATGCGCAGCCGCTGCGCCGCGGCACGCCTGCGCCCGACCGAGGCCTGGCCGTGGCCCTGCGCGGCGTGGCCAAGCGCTATGGCGAGCGCAGCGTGCTGGCGCAGATCGACCTGGACATCCGCCCCGGCGAGTTCGTGGCCATCGTCGGCCGCAGCGGCTGCGGCAAGAGCACGCTGCTGCGCATGCTGGCGCAGCTGGAGCAGCCCAGCAGCGGGCTCATCACGGCGCAGGCGGCCGAGGCGGCCGGTGCGGGCCCGCTGGCCGCGCACCAGGCCGCCATCCGCATCATGTTCCAGGATGCGCGGCTGCTGCCCTGGAAGCGGGTGCTGGACAACATCTCGCTGGGCCTGGCCGGCCCCGATGCCCGCGACCGCGCGCTGGAGGCTCTGGCCCAGGTGGGCCTGGCCGACCGGGCGCATGAATGGCCGGCGGTGCTGTCCGGCGGCCAGCGCCAGCGCGTGGCCCTGGCCCGTGCGCTGGTGCATGCGCCGCGGCTGCTGCTGCTGGACGAACCGCTGGGCGCGCTGGATGCGCTCACCCGCATCGAGATGCACCGGCTGATCGAATCGCTGTGGCTGCGCCACGGCTTCACCGCGCTGCTGGTCACGCACGACGTGGCGGAAGCGGTGGCCCTGGCCGACCGGGTGCTGCTGATCGAGGACCAGCATGTGACGCTGGACCAGCGCATCACGCTGCCGCGCCCGCGCCGGCATGGCGATGCAGCCTTCGCGCAGCATGAATCGCGCATCCTGCAGCGGGTGCTGCAGCAGCCCGCCACCGAGTCGCCCCCGGCCTGGCCGGAGGCACGCGGCTGGCGCTTCGCGGTGTAGCACCAGCAGCCGCTTGTCGGCCGATGCCCACAAGCGGACGGGGCGGCGCACCCTTGCTGCGCCGCGGTGCACACGGATGATCGCCCAGACCCGTTCGCCCCCGCGAGGAAGCACCATGGCCCCCACGTCCCACACCCTGCACAGTCCACCGATCACCGATCCCATGCGGGTGGCCGCCGGCCGCGCCAGCCCCAGCGCACAGGAAGCCGGCGCGCAGGTGCCGCCGCCGGTCGACAAGCCCGCCTCGCTGACGAGCCGGGTGGTCAAGCTGGTCAAGGACTCGGTCAACGCCTGGGTGGACGACAACGCGTCGAGCATGGGCGCGGCGCTGGCCTACTACACGCTGTTCTCGGTGGCGCCGCTGCTGCTCATCGTGCTGGCCATCGTGAGCCTGGTGTTCGATGCCGAGGCCGCGCGCGGCCAGATCTTCGAACAGCTGCGCGGCATGATGGGCAACGACGGCGCCGCCGCCGTCGAAGGCCTGGTGCAGAGCATGAGCCAGCCCTCCAAGGGCATCCTGGGCACCTTGATCGGCATGGTGGTGCTGGGCATCGGCGCCACCACCGTGTTCGCCGAGCTGCAGAACGACCTGGACCGCATCTGGCGCGCGCCGGCCCGGCCGCAGAGCAGCGGCGTGTGGTCGCTGATCCGCGCGCGGGTGCTGTCCTTCGGCATGGTGCTGGCGATCGGCTTCCTGCTGCTGGTGTCGTTGGCCATCAATGCCGCGGTGTCGGCCTGGGGCTCGTGGACGGCGCCGGCCGGCTACGAGGCCATCGGCCAGATCATCAACTTCGTCATCAGCTTCGGCGTGGTGACGGTGGCCTTCGCGATGATCTACAAGTTCATGCCGCGGGTGCGCATCCAGTGGCATGACGTGTGGGTCGGCGCAGCCATCACCGCGCTGCTGTTCTCCGTCGGCAAGCTGCTGATCGGCCTGTACATCGGCAAGAGCGGCGTGGTGTCCGGCTTCGGCGCGGCCAGCTCCATCGTGGTGCTGCTGGTGTGGGTGTACTACTCGGCGCAGATCTTCCTGATGGGCGCGGAGCTGACCTGGGTGTACTCGCACGAGTTCGGCTCGCGCCGCGGCCAGGTGCGGCCCACGTCGTCGGTGGCGCAGCTGGTGGCCGAGGACACGCCCATGGAGCGGCAGGTGCACACCACGCAAGGCGCGGCCACGGCCGCGGCCTCGCCCGCCGGCACGGTGGCGAAGGGCTGAGAACCTGACTGCCCGGGCGGCGCCGACGGCGCCGCGCTCAGGCCATGGCCTGCGCCACCAGCAGCGTGTCGGTGAACTGCTCGAAGCGGCGCACCAGGCCGCCACGCACCTCCCACACATGCGCCACGCGGGCGTCCAGCATCTTGCCGGTGGCGCGATGCCGGCCGCGGTAGCGGCCCACGCCGACGACATGCGGGCCGGCGTCGAGCAGGGTTTCGAGCTCGAAGCGGTAGTCTTCCCAATCACGGCCCAGCACCCGGAACACCTGCTCCACCACCTGGTCCGGCCCGACATGGGTGCCCGCACACGGGAAGCCGGCCATCTCGGTCCACTGCACGTCGGGCGCCACCTCCGCCATCATGGCGGCGACATCGCCCCGGGCTGAAGCGGCGTAGTGGTCCGCCACGATCTGATGAGGTGTACGCATTTCAAAGGTCTCCATGCAGGGGCTGGCGGGTGGTCGCCAGACAGGATTCGAACAAGGCCAATTCCTGCGCCAGCGATCCGCGCTCGCGGAACTTGCGGCCGGCCCGGCCGTACCAGTGCTCGGCGTCTTCCAGGTCGCCTTCCTGCACGTGCAGGATGCCGTGCAGCCAGGCCGCCAGGTCCGACGCGTCGCGCTGCACCATGTCGTGGGCCTTCACCCACAGGCCGGCCCGCAGCATGTCCAGCACGTCCTGCAAGGGCGCCGGCTGATGCGGCATCGAGGTGTTCTCGCTCATGTCATCGCTCTCGTCGCGCGGGCGGCGCGGTGACGGCACTGTAGGCACGCCCCCTGCGGCGATAAAGCGCGGCCCGCGCGCTGGTCTGTCAACCGATCCGGCGCAAAGGCACAGCGTCGCCCGCGCGACAGTGCACCCAGGAAAACACGGCCTTGCGGTCCGTGTCGTTGGTGACTACAAACCATCGACCCCAAAACGAATGAAAACGAACGTTCGTTTGGCGGGTTTCGAAAGCAGTAGTAACAACAACGAACGGAGACGAAGATGCCAGGACCCACTCCCTCAGCTCGGCCAGCGCGGGCGGCCACGGCCACCGCGGCCGCCGCATTGCTCACCGCCTTGGCCGCCGCGTCCGCACAGGCGGCCACGCCGGTGCCCAGCGTCACCGGCCCCATCGCCAGCACGGCGCAATCCCATCCCTTCGGCGGCGCCGCGCACACGCTGCGGCCGCAGGACCTGGCCAAGCTGGGCTACGTGGAGGAGGAGTACCTGATCAGCGGCCAGGCCAACGTGTACGAATGGCCCGCCCCCGGGCCGGCCGTGGTGCGCACGGCCGATGCGCCCTACACCACCCGCGTGCTGGTGCGCCGGCCCATCAGCCCGAAGAAGTTCAGCGGCAACGTGATCGTGGAGCCGCTGAACCCCAGCAACCTGTTCGACCTGAACATCGGCTGGGGCCTGTCGGGCGAGCACTTCGTGCGCAATGGCGACGTGTGGGTGGGCGTGACGGTCAAGCCGGTGTCGGTGGTGGCGTTGAAGAACTTCGACCCGGTGCGCTACGGCGCACTGAACTTCGCCAACCCGCTGCCGCTGGACGACCCGCGCAATTGCGCCACGGTGCCCGCCGATTCGTCGCGCACTACCGAGAACGGCCTGGCCTGGGACATCATCAGCCAGACCGGCGCCTGGCTGAAGAGCCAGGACAACAGCAACCCGCTGCGTGCGGCGGCCGGCTTCCAGCTCAAGCACCTGATCGGCTTCGGCTATTCGCAGACCGGCGGCTACCTCTACAACTACATCAACGGCATCCACCCGCGCGAGACGGCGCGCAACGGCGGCCGCCCGCTGTACGACGCCTACATCGTGGCCGTGGCCGGCGGTGCCTTCGCGGGGCTGTACCCCATCAACCAGTGCAACCCGGCGCCGCCGGTACCCGACCCGCGCCGGCAGTTCAACAACGTGGGCGTGCCCATCATCCACATCATGTCGCAGTCGGACTACCTGACGGGCATCGCCTCCCGCCGCCCCGACAGCGACGCGCCGGGCGACCAGTTCCGCCACTACGAGGCCGCCGGCATGGGCCACGCCACGCCCGACGAGCTGTACAGCGCCGCCAAGCCGGAGGACATCGTCAAGGCCGGCCGCACCGTGCCGCCGATGTCGTGCAACGAAGGGCCACGCAGCCGCTTCCCTTCCAGCATCCACTTCAACGCGGTGTTCCAGAACATGGACCTGTGGCTGCGCCGCGGCCTGCCGCCGCCCAAGGCCGAGCCCATCACCGTGGCCGAGGGCAAGCCGGTGCTGGACGTCTTCGGCAACGTGACGGGCGGCCTGCGCAGCCCGTTCGTGGACGTGCCCACCAGCACCTGGAACGGTGCCTCCACCGGTGCCAGCTTCTGCTTCATCGCGGGCCACGAGATCCCGTTCGACGAAGCGCGGCTGAACCAGCTCTACACCAGCCATGGCGACTACGTGAACCAGATCAAGGGCAGCGTCAACCGCCTGGTGCGCGACCGCTTCCTCACGCCGGCGGACGGCCTGAAGCTGCAGCGCGAGGCCGCGCAATCGCAGATTCCCTGACCACCGGCATCCCCATCCAACGAGGAGACTTCATGAACCTGTCTAGACAAGCCACCCGCCGCCTGGCCACGGTCGCCCTTGCCGCCGCGGCGGCCCTGGGCGCCACCACCGCGCAGGCGGTGGACCTGGCGCTCGACTGGGGCACCCACGGCCCGGCCCGCCTGGCCCAGCACAACCCCGGCCCCGAAGGCAGCTTCTTCGTGGACACGTATTCCTTCAGCCTGGACGCCGGCAGCTGGCAGATTGCCAGCACCGCGGTGGCCAACGAGCTGATGCTCGGCGGCAATGCGGTGTACTCGATCATCGGCGGCAGCTACGGCCTGTATGCCGACCCCGACGGCACGCCGGAAAGCGGCGACGAGGACCTGGTGGGCGGCACGATGAGCAACTTCGACGGCACCACCGGCGAGCTGAGCATGCAGGCCACCGTGGGCCAGGGCCGCTACTACTACCTGGTAACGGGCCTGGCCTTCGGTAGCGCGGGCGGCGCCTACCAGCTGACCTCGGCGGTGGCCGCGGTGCCCGAGCCCGGCTCGGCCGCGATGCTGCTGGCCGGCGCAGCGGTGCTCGGCGGCATCGGCTGGCGCCGTCGCCGCCGCGATCAGAAGCGGTAGACCACGCTGACGCCGATCTGTGGAATGCCGCGCAGGCGTTCCACGTCGTCGCGGATGTCGTCGAGCTCGCGCTCGACGTCCTCCCGCGGCACGGTGGCGCTCAACAGCGGCCCGCTGACGCCGCCGGTCACCTTGGGCTTGCCGAAGGCCAGGCCGAGGTCGACCATGAAGCCCCAGCCGCCCACCGCCTGCGGCGGGCGGCCGAAGCCGATGCCCATGTAGGGCATGACGGTGGGGTACTTCACCCGCACGTCCAGCCGGTCGTCGGGGCCGGCCACGTACTGGCGGTCGCCGATGGTGATGGTGGTGCCGTCGGCGCGGCCGGTGAGGCGGGCGCGGGCATCGTTGACGGTCAGCCCGGCGGTGAGGCGGAAGTTGCGGTGCACGTACCAGTCGCCGAAGAAGGCCAGGCGGTCCACCTTCACCCGGCCGTCGTAGTCCACGCCGTCGTCGCTGCGGTCGTAGTCGATGCGGCCCAGCGTCGTCACGTCCGCACGCAGCGTGAACCGCTCGTCCAGCGGATGGGCATAGCCCAGCGTGATGCCCGGCAGGCCGGCACCCAGGTACACGTCACCCGCCTGCGCGGCAAAGCTGCTGGCGGACAGCATCACGAAGGTGGTGGCAAGAAATGGCTTCATCGGTTGGCCTTTCAGCGGGCAGGGGCGCCCGTGCGCCCAGCGACGGCAAGCCGCGTACCTCCGCCACCACCAGTCGCTCAGCCCCCTACCGCCGCCGCTACGCCCGCATCGCCCGCCCAGGCCTGACGCAGGCGCTCGCCCGCATAGGCCTGTGCTTCGCGGGCCTTGTGCAGCACCGCGGCGGCGCCGAAGAATTCGTGCGCCACGCCTTCGTATTCGCGCCGCTCCACCGCATTGCCAGCGGCGCGCAGCGCGTCTTCCAGCTTGGCGCCGTCGCTGCGCAGCGGGTCCAACCGGGCATTGATGATCGTCACCGGCGGCAGCCGGGTCAGGTCGGCGTCGATCAGCTGCAGGCGGGTGTCCTGCAGTTCGTTCTCGTTGTTGACCAGGTGGTCGACGAACCACTTCACCATCGCGCGGTTCAGCGGCTTGGCGATCGCGTTCTCGATGTACGACTCGGTGTTCAGGCTGGTCTGCGCCACCGGATACACCGACACCACATGCCGCGGCGCCGGCAGGCCTGCATCGCGGGCGGCCACAGCGGTAGCCACCGCCAGGTTGCCGCCGGCACTCTCGCCGGCCAGGGCCAGGCGCGCGGGATCGCCGCCGAGCTGCCCGGCATTCAGCGTGAGCCAGCGCCAGGCGGCCAGCGCGTCGTCCCAGGCCGCAGGAAAGCGGTGCTCCGGTGCCTGCCGGTAGTCCACCGACACCACGATGGCGCCGGCCTGTGCGCTCAGGCCGCGTGCGCCGCCGTCGTACACATGGCGGTTGGCGATCACCCAGCCGCCGCCATGGAAGTACAGCACCACCGGCAGCGGGCCATTGCCCTGCGGCGTGTAGACCGTGGCCGGCAGCGGGCCCGCGGCGCCGTCCACCTGGATGTCGGTGGTGCGCACGCCCGGCACCAACAGCTCGGGCGCGGCCGAACGGCCTTCCCGCTGCAGCAGCGTGCGCACCGCATCGGCGATGGTGGGTTGCTGGCGGGCCTCGGCTACGCTCAGCTTCTCGATGGCCTTGGGCTGCAGCGACTCATGCGCCTCGGCCAGGTCCAGCATGTCGTCGTCGGCTCGCAGCGCGGCCACGGCATTGGAGACCGCATTCACCAGCGGATTGGGTTGGCCGTGTGTGTCAGGCGTTGGCATGGTCAGGTGTTTCCTAAGGTTCTTGAATGGAACCTCAGGCTAACCACGCCCTCGCACCGGGCCTGTCGGAAGACTCCGGCGCCGCGCGTGGGCGCAGCCCGCGCCGCGCCGTACGCCGATCAGTTGATGGGGCGAACGCCGTCCCCGTCCACCCGCACCCGTGCGCCCTCGGCCGGCGCCGTGCGCTGGGTGATGGTGCGGGTGCCGCCGTTGTCCATGCGCACGCGCACTTCGTACACCGTCTCGGCCCGCATGCGCTTTTCCACCTCGTTGCCGGCCACGCCGCCGCCCACGGCGCCCAGCACCGTCATCGCGGTGCGGCCATTGCCGCCGCCCACCTGGTTGCCCAGCACCGCGCCCAGCACGCCGCCGGCCACCGCGCCCACGCCTTGCGCGTCGCCCTTGCGCTGCACGGCGCGCACGCTCTGCACCACGCCGCAGGTCTCGCACACCGCGGGCGCCACGCGCTCCACCGGCTGCGGTGCCTGCGCCACCACTGGCGCCGGCGCGCTCTGGCGGGCCACCGGCGCACGCTCGGTGCGCACCGGCGCGGGCTTGTCCTCGGGCTGCTGCGCCAGGCTGGGCGGCGACGGCGGCACCATCGGCTGCGGCCGGTCGTCCGGCGCGGTGTTCATCGCCGCCGGCGGCGACATGACCTGGCTGCTGCCGGCCACCAGCTCGGGCTGCGAAGCGCCGCGCAAGGCCCAACCGGCACCGGCGGCCAGGGTGGCGATGAGCAGCGCACCGCCCACGATGGCCACCACGGTGCGGTCACTGGAGCGGCGGCGGTGGGAGCGCACCGGGGTGGTCTCGGGCAGGGCGTTGGTGGACATGGCAACTCCTCGATTCATGAGTAATGCCTGTATGAACGCGCCAGGCAGCATTCGGTTTGCCCGGCGGGTGCATCAAGCGTCACGTGCTGTAACGGGCACATGCCCGTGCGCCCGATGCGGCAAGCCCTGCGCCCGGGCCGGGGCCGGCCCCCCCATTAGGATGGGGCGGCGCATGAGAACAAGGAGTACGCATGCCCCACTACGGAGACTTCCAGAACGCCATCTACGGCGCCGGCCTGGCCGGCGTGCTGCCCAAGGTGCCCACCGACTTCGCCACGCTGGAGGCACGCGCCACGGCCGCGATGACACCTTCGCTGCTCAACTACGTGCAGGGCGGCTGCGGCGATGAACTCACCCAGCGCCGCAATGCGGAGGCCTTCGGCCACTGGGGCATGGTGCCGCGCATGATGGTGGACAGCGCGGCGCGCGACCTGTCCGTCGAACTGTTCGGCCAGCGGTATCCCACGCCGCTGTTCATGGCGCCCATCGGCGTCACCGGCCTGTGCACGCAGGACCAGCATGGCGACCTGGCTGCGGCCCGCGCCAGCGTGGCCACCGGTGTGCCGCTGTGCCTGAGCACGCTGACCAACGATCCGCTGGAGGCCGTGGCGCAGACGCTGGGCGAGCAGCCCGGCTTCTTCCAGCTCTACACGCCGAAGGACGAAGCCCTGGCCGCCAGCCTGGTGCGGCGGGCCGAGGCCGCAGGCTACCGCGCCATCGTGGTGACGCTGGACACCTGGGTGACCGGCTGGCGGCCGCGCGACCTGAACACCGCCAACTTCCCGCAGCTGCGCGGCCATGTGCTGAGCAATTACTTCAGCGACCCCGCCTTCCGCCAGCTGCTGGACAAGCCGCCGCAGGAAGACCCGGCCGCCGCGGTGCGCGCCTGGGCCAAGACCTTCGGCCGCGTTCTCACCTGGGCCGACATGCCCTGGCTGAAGAGCCTGACCAAGCTGCCCATCGTGCTCAAGGGCATCTGCCACCCCGACGATGCACGTCGCGCGGTGGATGCCGGCGCCGACGCCATCTACTGCAGCAACCACGGCGGCCGGCAGGCCAACGGCGGCATCGCGGCCATCGACATGCTGCCGGCAGTGGTGCAGGCCGCGGGCAGCGTGCCGGTGCTGTTCGACTCCGGCGTGCGATCGGGCACCGACGTGGTGAAGGCCCTGGCCCTGGGCGCCCGCATGGTGGGCGTGGGCCGGCCCTATGCCTACGGCCTGGCGCTGGATGGCGCCGACGGCGCGGCCCACGTGCTGCGCTGCCTGCTGGCCGAGGCCGACCTGCTGATGGCCGTCAACGGCTGGCCGACGGTGGCGGCGGTGCGGGAGGCGGGGGCGGTGCGGGTCTGAGCGCGGCCGGCCACCGAATCGCCGTAAGCTCGCCAGAACGCAGCCTGGCCGGCCCGGCCATCCCCCGGAGGTGACCATGTCCCGCACACCGGATGCCGCGCCTGCTTCGGGCGGCCTGGTCTTCAACGACGGCGCGGCCTACGAGCTGATGATGGGGCGCTGGAGCGCACAGGTGGCGCAACCCTTCCTCGACTGGCTGGCGCTGCCGCACGGCCTGGACTGGCTCGATGCGGGCTGCGGCAACGGCGCCTTCACCGAGCCGCTGGTGCTGCATGGCAGGCCGGCATCGGTGGTCGGCATCGACCCCTCGGCGGCGCAGCTGGCCTTCGCGCGCCAGCGCCCGGCCACCGCGGCCGTTCGCTTCCTGCAAGGCGATGCACAGGCCCTGCCGCTGGACGACGACAGCGTGGATGCCGCCGTGATGGCGCTGGTGCTGTTCTTCCTGCCCGATCCGGCGCGCGGCGTGCGCGAGATGGCGCGGGTGGTGCGGCCCGGCGGCACGGTGGCCGCCTACCACTGGGACCTGGCCGGCGGCGGCTTCCCGCTGCAGCCCATCCTCGATGCGGTACAGGCTGAAGGCCATGCCACGCAGCAGCCGCCCAGCGCCTGGGCCGCGGCCCTGCCCGCCTCCGAGGACCTGTGGCGCCAGGCCGGGCTGGTGGCGGTGCACAGCCGCCGCTTCGAGGTCAGCCGCCGTTTCGACAGCTTCGACGACTACTGGCGCAGCGCCCAGGCCAGCCCGCGGCTGCGCGACCTGTTCGCGACCCTGCCGCCGGCCGATTTGCAGCGGGTGAGCGAAGGCGCGCGCCGGCAGGCCGGCATCGCCGGCAACGGACCCATCGTGCTGAAGGCCACGGCCAACGCGGTGCAGGGCCGCAAGCCCTGAACCGGCCGGCCCCGCCCGTTCCGCTACAGGCCGCTCACGTCACGCTTGGCGCCGCCGCGTCCGGGGCTGCCCGGGCCACCCGGGCTGCCGGGTCCGCCGGTGCCGGTGCCCAGGCCGCCGCCCAGTCCGCCACCCGGTGCGGCCCCGCCGCCGGGGTTGAAGGGCGTGACCTGCGCCGGGCCGGCCGAAGACCGGCTGCCCCTGGCCGGCAGGCTGTCCGCACCCTGCGACGGCCACCAGCGCTCCAGGTGCGCCGCGGCCCAGGCACGGCCGCCCAGGCCGAAGGCCAGCGCCAGCGCCAGCACCAGGCCGCCCAGGATGATCAGGAAGCTGTAGCGCACGATGGCGCCGCCGATGTCCAGGTGGTCCAGCGCGATCATCAGCACGAAGATGAGGATCGCGTAGCGCGCCAGGCCGCCCAGCAGGTCGGCATCGCGCACGCCCACGCTGTGGCAGTAGGTAGCCACCGCATTGGCCACGAAGCGCGCGAAGTACGCGCCGAAGGCCAGGATCAGCAGGCCGACGATCACCTTGGGCACGAACACCATCACCCGGCCCAGCAGCTCGGTCACCTGCGTCAGGCCCAGGCCGTTGAAGGCCACGATCAGCGCCGCCAGGATCACCACCCAGTAGGCCAGCCAGGCCAGCAGGTCGGTGGTGTCGGTGTCGCTGCCGCCCTTCTGCAGCAGGCCGTCGATGCCGGCCCGCTTGGTGACGATATGGAAGTTGATGGCGCGCAGCGTCTTGCGCACCACCAGCCGGGCCGCCTTGGCCACCAGCACGCCGATGATCAGCACGCCGGCGGCGATCAGCAGCCGCGGTATGAATGCGCCGATCTGCAGCAGGAAGGCCCGCAGCGGCTCCAGCATCACGTCTACCCGTTCCATGTCAGCGGTCCTGTTGATTCAGTTGGTCGAGGATGCCGCGCAGCGGGATGCCGACCCAGTCCGGCCGGTTGCCCAGCTCGTAGCGCAGCTCGTAGAGGGCCTTGTCCAGCACGTAGAGCGACAACAGCCCTTGCGCCGGGTCCAGCGTGGTGCCGGCGGCGCCGGGCGCGCCCACCTCGGCATAGGCCTGCAGGAAGGCGGCGCGGGCGCCGGCCTCCCACTGCGTGGCCAGCTCCGGCAGCTGCGCCGATTCGCCCGGCACCTGCATCGCCGCGCGCAGCCCGCTTTCGCTGGCATAGCTGAACGAGCGCAGCATGCCGGCCACGTCGCGCAGCGGCGACTGCTTGGCACGCCGCTCCTCGAAGCCGCGGCCCGGCTCGCCCTCGAAGTCGACGATCACGAAGTCGTTCTTCACCAGCAGCACCTGGGCCAGGTGGTAGTCGCCGTGGATGCGGATCTTCTGCCCGCGCTCACCCACGTCGGCGGTGGCCTGGATGCGCTGCAGCAGGGCCTCGCGCCGCTGCAGCAGGGCCTGCGCATCCTCCAGCGCACGGCCCTGCAGCTGCGGCAGGTGTTCCTCCAGCAGGCCCAGCACGCTGCGGGCTTGCGCCGCAGTCTGGCGCACCGCGTCGGCCACGTCGGCGGCCGTCATCGGCTCGGGGTCGAAGGCCGCGTCGCCGGTGCGCAGGCCCAGCGCCTGGTGCAGCTGCGCGGTGCGGCGGCCCAGGGTCTGCACCAGCTCGTGGAAGGCGGCATGCACGTCCGCCGGCATCGGCTCGGCGGTGCTGCGCTGCAGCTCGAAGAAGCGCTGCAGGTAGCCCAGCGTGTAGGCCCAGCCGTCGCCCTGGTTGCTGACGTAGGACTGCACCAGCGCCAGCGTGGTGCGCTCGCCGCCCGCGGCCACATGCTCCAGCACGCCGGCCACCGGCACGCAGTGGCGGAACTCCGCCACGTCGGTAAGGAAGCGGCCGATCTCGTACTCCGGGTTCACGCCCGGGCGCAGCCGGCGGTAGCCCTTAAGGAACAGCCGCTCGCCCAGCGTGACGATGGTGTTGCTGCTCTGCGCCTGCGGCCGGCTCACCTCCAGCGTGTCGTGGTCGCTGCCGGCCACGCCCTCGAAGGCCGCGGTGGGCACGAAGCGCAGCTCGCCACCCTCGCTGGGCAGCACCAGCCGCTCGCCGATGGCGGACACCACGCCGCGGCAGAAATGCTCGTCGGCGAAGGCATCGGCCATCACGCCCACGAAGGCCTGCTGCCGCACCCGCGCCACCGCGCTGACCGCCAGCGTGCGCATGCGGGCCTCGTCGTCGTCCTCCCAGGCGATGGACAGCGGCAGGAAGTAGCTCTGCGGCTCCTGCAGGCCGTCCAGCGTCACCAGCTGCAGCAGGAAGCTGCCCTCGCCGCGCTCCCACATGGCGGAGTCGGTCACGCGGGCCTGCTCCACCGTCTGGCCCTTGCCGGCGAACCAGCGCTGGGTCTCGATGTAGCGCGGCAGCGTGTCGGTCTCGAACTGCTGGCGGGTCTTCACCGCCATGCCGATGCGCCAGGGCACCACATGGTCGCGGAACAGGCTGTTCCAGCCGTCGAACAGCACCAACACTGGCCGGTCCTCGATCGGCAGGTGCTCCTCGTGCCACTTGGGCACCTGCACGTCGGCCGACAGGCGGAACCAGTAGAAGCCGTGGGCCGCGATGGTCAGCAGGTACGGCAGCTCGCCGATGGGCGGGAACGGCGTGCTGCCCAGCAGCTCCACCGGCACCCGTCCCTTGTAGGCCGACAGGTCCAGCTCCACCGGCTGCGCGGTGCGGGCCAGGTTGGCCACGCACAGGATGACCTCGTCGCCGAAGGTGCGCAGATAGGCCAGCAGCTTGCGGTTGCCCGGCTTGAGGAAGGTGAGGTTGCCGCGGCCGAAGGCATGGCTGGTGCCGCGCACGGCCAGCATGCGGCGCATCCAGTTCAGCAGCGAGCTGGGGTCGCGCGACTGCGCCTCCACGTTCACCGCCGCATAGCCGTAGCTGGCATCCATGATGGGCTGCAGGTACATGCGCTGCGGGTCGGCACGGCTGAAGCCGGCATTGCGGTCGGGGCTCCATTGCATCGGCGTGCGCACGCCGTTGCGGTCGCCCACGAACACGTTGTCGCCCATGCCGATCTCGTCGCCGTAGTAGATGATCGGCGAGCCGGGCATCGACAGCAGCAGGCTGTTCATCAGCTTGATGCGGTCGATGTCGTTGTCCAGCAGCGGCGCCAGCCGGCGGCGGATGCCCAGGTTGATGCGCGCACGCGGATCGGACGCGTACGTGCTGTACATGTAGTCGCGTTCCTTGCTGGTCACCATCTCCAGCGTCAGCTCGTCGTGGTTGCGCAGGAAGATGGCCCACTGGCAGCTGGCCGGGATTTCCGGCGTCTGCGCCATGATCTCGGTCAGCGGGAAGCGGTCCTCCTGCGCGATGGCCATGTACATGCGCGGCATCAGCGGGAAGTGGTAGGCCGCATGGCACTCGTCGCCATCGCCGAAGTACTCGCGCACGTCCTCCGGCCACTGGTTGGCCTCGGCCAGCAGGAAGCGGTTCTTGTAGCTGGCGTCGATGGCCGCGCGCAGCTGCTTGATGACCGCATGCGTCTCGGGCAGGTTCTCGTTGTTGGTGCCGTCGCGCTCCACCAGGTACGGGATGGCGTCCAGCCGGAAGCCGTCCACGCCCATGTCCAGCCAGAAGCGCATGGTGCGGAAGATGGCCTCCAGCACCAGCGGGTTGTCGAAGTTGAGGTCGGGCTGATGGCTGAAGAAGCGGTGCCAGTAGTAGGCCTTGGCCACCGGGTCCCAGGTCCAGTTGCTGGTCTCGGTGTCGGTGAAGATGATGCGCGTGCCGCTGTACTTGGTGTCGGTGTCGCTCCACACGTAGAAGTTGCGCTCGGGCGATCCGGCCGGCGCCTTGCGCGCGGCCTGGAACCACGGGTGCGTGTCCGAGGTGTGGTTGATCACCAGCTCGGTGATCACCTTCAGGCCGCGCTTGTGGGCCTCGTCCAGCATCACCTTGAAGTCGTCCAGCGTGCCGTACTGCGGATGCACGTCCTCGTACTGGCTGATGTCGTAGCCGTCGTCGCGCAGCGGCGAGGGGTAAAACGGCATCAGCCAGATCGTGTTGACCCCCAGGTCCTTCACGTAGTCCAGCTTGGCGGTGACGCCCTTGAAGTCACCCATGCCGTCGTCGTTGGTGTCGAAGAACGCCTTGACGTTGAGCTGGTAGATGACCGCGTCCTTGTACCAGAGGGCCTCGTCCGTCACGGGCGTGGTCGCGCCCTGCTCGGCTTCTTCGAGATGCGGTGTGTGCGGTGCGTTCATGTGTGGCGGGCGTTCAAAGACCGTGGTCGAAGTCCTGCTCGCCCTGCAGCTGCTGCGTCACGCGGAACACGTGCGCCGGCGCCTGGCCCGGGTCGAGGATCACGAAGTTGTGGGCGCCCTGCCAGACGAAGCGCTGGTTGCTCAGCAGGTCGTGCAGGTGGAAGCGCGCGTCGGGCTCCAGCCCCAGCGCGGCCAGGTCCAGCGACACCCAGCCCGATTGCCGGTTGCGGGTGTCCAGGTTGGCCACCACCAGCACCGTGTTGCCCGAGGCGGCGTCGCGCTTGGTGTAGGCGAGGAGCTGCTCGTTGTCGGTATGGCAGAAGCGCAGGTTCTGCAGCTGCTGCAGCGCCGGGTTGCGGCGGCGGATGTGGTTCACCTGCGCGATGAGCTGGCGCAGGCTGTCCGGCCGCTGCAGGTCCCAGTGGCGCAGCTGGTACTTCTCGGAGTCGAGGTATTCCTCGCTGCCCGGGCTGCGCGGCGCGTTCTCCATCAGCTCGTAGGCCGGGCCGTAGATGCCGTAGCTGGAGGCCAGCGTGGCCGCCAGCACCAGCCGCAACGCAAAGATGGGCCGGCCGCCGCCGTGCAGGTGCTCGTTGAGGATGTCGGGCGTGTTGGGCCAGGCATTGGGGCGGAAGTAGTCCTTGCCCGGGCCCTGCGACAGCTCGGTGAAGTACTCGGTCAGCTCCTGCTTGGTGTTGCGCCAGGTGAAGTAGGTGTACGACTGCGAGTAGCCCAGCTTGGCCAGCCGGTGCATCACCTTGGGCCGGGTGAAGGCCTCGGCCAGGAACAGCACCTGCGGATGCTCGCGCTTGATCTCGGTGACACACCACTCCCAGAACGGGAAGGCCTTGGTGTGCGGGTTGTCCACACGGAAGATGTGCACGCCCTGCGCGATCCAGTGGTCGAACACGCCCTTCAGCGCCAACCACAGGCCGCGCCAGTCCTCGGTCTCGAAGTTGAAGGGATAGATGTCCTGGTACTTCTTGGGCGGGTTCTCGGCGTACTGCACCGTGCCGTCGGGCCGCCAGCGGAACCACTGCGGATGCGACTTGACCCAGGGGTGGTCGGGCGCGCACTGGAAGGCGATGTCCAGCGCAATCTCGATGCCGTGCTCGCGCGCCTTGCCCACCAGGCGGCGGAAGTCCTCCAGCGTGCCCAGCTCGGGCAGGATGCTCTCGTGGCCACCCTCGGCCGCGCCGATGGCCCAGGGGCTGCCCACGTCGCCCGGCTGCGCGTCCAGCGCGTTGTTGCGGCCCTTGCGCTTGTCGCGGCCGATGGGATGGATGGGCGGGAAATACAGCACGTCGAAGCCCATCTCCGCCACATAGGCCAGCCGGGCTTCCACGTCGGCGAACGTGCCGTGCCGACCCGGCTCCGTGCCGGCCGAGCGCGGGAACAGCTCATACCAGGTGGAGAAGCGCGCGCGCGCGCGGTCCACCTGCAGCGGCAGGTCGGCACTGCGCACGGCCAGGCTGCGGTCGGGGTGGCGGTCGGCCACGCGGGCCAGCAGCTCGTCCAGCGCCAGGGCCTTGAGCTGCGGTCCGTCGAAGGGTTGCGTGGCCGCGCCCTGGCGCAGCTGGGCGGCCCACTCGGCCAGGTGCCGGCCATCGCCGGCCGGGCCTTCGCCGGCACCGGCGCCCGCGCGCTGCGCGGCCTGCTCCAGCAGCTCCGCACCCACCAGCGCGGCGATGCGGATGTCCTCGTCGTCCACCCGGCGCAGCAGCTCATGCCGCCAGGAGTGGAAATGGTCCACCCAGGCCTCAACGCGGTAGAAGCCGCGGCCGATGGCCTGCGGCGTGAAGCTGGCCTGCCACACGTCGTTGACCAGGTGCTGCATCTCGGTCTCGTGCAGCGCGCCGCCTTCGGCCTGCCACTGCAGCATCACGCGCAGCTGGTCATGGCCGTCGGTGATGACGTGGGCTTCCACCGCCAACGGCTCGCCCACCACGCGCTTGACCGCGAAGCGGCCGCCATCCACCACCGGCAGCACCGCATCCACCACCGCGCGGGCCTGGCCGCTGTCCGGCGGCATGCCGATGGGCTGGATGGGCGGTGTCACCACGGCCACGGCGGTGCTGGTCTTCGTCGACTTACTGGCCAAGAACTTCCCCTTCCACTGCCGGTGCCGGCTCCGGCTTGAACATCACGGTGGACAGCGGCGGCAGCGTCAGCCGCAGCTGGTGGCTGCGCCCATGCGAAGGCGTGGGCTCCGCGCCGCGGCCGCCCCAGTTGCCCCAGCCGGCGCCGCCGTACTCCGCCGCGTCGCTGTTGAAGATCTCGCGCCAGTAGCCGCCCTGCGGCACGCCCACCACGTAGTTCTCGCGCGGCAGCGGCGTGAAGTTGCACACCACCAGCACCGGCGCGCCGCCGCCGCGCGGCTTGCGCAGGAAGCTGATGACGGTGTTGTCCGCGTCGTTGGGCTCGATCCACTCGAAGCCCTCGTGGGTGAAGTCCAGCTCATGCAGCGCCGGCTGCTCGCGCATCACGCGGTTGAGCTGCGCCACGGTTCGGCGGATGCCTTCATGCGCCGGCTCGGCGGCCTGGTCCCATTCCAGCTGGCCTTCATGCGCCCATTCGCGGCGCTGCGCGAATTCGCTGCCCATGAACAGCAGCTTCTTGCCGGGGTGGGCCCACATCAGGCCGTACAGCGCACGCAGGTTGGCGAACTGCTGCCAGGCATCGCCCGGCATCTTGTCGATCAGCGACTTCTTGCCGTAGACCACCTCGTCGTGCGAGAGCGGCAGCACGAAGTTCTCGTTGAAGGCATACACCAGGCTGAAGGTGAGCTGCCCGAGGTGGTACTGGCGGTACAGCGGGTCCTTCTGCATGAACGACAAGGTGTCGTGCATCCAGCCCATGTTCCACTTCATCTCGAAGCCCAGGCCGCCGGTGGAGGCCGGGCGCGAGACACGCGGCCAGGCCGTGCTTTCCTCGGCGATGGTCAGGGTGTCGGGGTGCTCGCGGTACACCGCCTCGTTGAGCTTCTGCAGGAAGTGGATGGCTTCCAGGTTCTCGCGGCCGCCGTAGCGGTTGGGCACCCACTCGCCGTGCTTGCGGGCGTAGTCCAGGTACAGCATGGAGGCCACCGCATCCACGCGCAGGCCGTCCAGGTGGTACTTGTCCAGCCAGAACAGGGCCGAGCTGATGAGGAAGCTGCTGACCTCGCCGCGGCCATAGTTGAAGATGCTGCTGTTCCACTCCGGGTGGAAGCCCTGGCGCGGGTCGGCATGCTCGTACAGGTGGGTGCCGTCGAAGTACTGCAGGCCGTGCTCGTCGGTCGGGAAGTGCGAGGGCACCCAGTCCAGGATGACGCCGATGCCGCGCTGGTGCAGGTGGTCCACCAGGTACATCAGGTCCTGCGGCGTGCCGTAGCGCGAGGTGGCCGCGAAATAGCCGGTGGTCTGGTAGCCCCAGCTGCCGTAGAACGGATGCTCGGTCACCGGCATCAACTCCACATGGGTGAAGCCGCAGGCCTCCACGTGGTCGGCCAGCGCATGGGCCAGCTCGCGGTAATTCATCAGGCTGCCGTCGGTGCGCTTCCAGCTGCCGGCATGCATCTCGTAGATCGACACCGGCGCATCCAGCGCATTGCGCCTGGCGCGCTGGGCCATCCAGTCGGCATCGCCCCAGTCGTACTCCAGGCTCCAGATGCGCGAGCCGTTGTCCGGCGCCACCTCGGCATAGATGCCGTAGGGGTCGGCCTTGTCGGCGCGGTAGCCGTTGTGGCGCGACTCCACGCGGTACTTGTAGACCTGCCCGCGCTGCGCATGCGTGGTGCGGCCTTCCCAGATGCCGCTGCCATCGGGCCGCGGCGTCAGGCGGTCGGCCTCGGCGTTCCAGCCATTCCACTCACCGATGACCGAGACGGCCTGGGCATTGGGCGCCCACACGGCAAACTCTGCCGCACCATCGCGCCACTGGCAGCCCAGCTTGTCGTAGAGCCGCGCATGGGTGCCCTCGCCAAACAGATAGATGTCCTGGTCGCTCAACAACGTGCGGCACTCCTGGGTGGTAGCGCCACGTATGCGGCGCTCAGGTTCCAGGTCGGCAACCGGCGTACCCGCGGCTGCGCTTACAAGCTGAAGGTGCGCGGCGCGGGTGCGGCACGCGGTTTGCCCCGCGCTCCACTGGCGTCACTTCCGAAGCACCCCCTTTTCCATGCAGTCCCTGCAGGCCACACCCTGGTTCGACGGTCATGACCCGCCCGCACGGGAAGGGCCGTACCAGCGCCGTTATCCCGCCGGCCCTTACAGCTGCTGGGCCCAGGGCCGCTGGTATGGCGATGCCGCCACGCCGCAGGCGGCCGCAGCCGCGCGCAGTGCCAGCCGCTGGCAGCATGCCGCCTGGCGCGGCGTGAGCACGCCTTCCGATGCGCCGTGCGCCGCCTGCCGCGGCAGCAAGCTGATCGACCTGGGCTTCGACGCCGAGACGGGCGACGACCTGATTGCCGCCTGTGCCGACTGCGACCCGGAATGACGGCCGCGGCATGAAGGCGCTGGACCCGATCACGCGGCTGCCCAGCGCGCCCAGCTTTTTCCTGGCGCTGGAGCTGGCGGCCACCGATGCGCAGCTCACCGGCGACCGCCTCTCGGTGCTGGTGGTGGATGCGGACGAGTTCGACGAGCTGCGCGAGCGAGAGGGCGACGACGCGGCCGACGCCTCGCTGGACCTCATCGGCAAGGTGCTGCGCCTGGCGCTAGGCCCTCAGGCGGTGCTGGCGCGGCTGATGGGCGACCAGTTCGGGGTGATGCTGCGCCACACCGGCATCGAGCAGGCGCATGCACGCGCCGAGGGGCTGCGCCGCGCCATCGAGCTGGGCTTCATGTCGCACCAGCGGCGCCTGACGGTGAGCATCGGCGTGGCCTGCGGGCCCAGCCAGGGCGACTGGACCGGCCAGCAGATGATCGGCCTGGCTGGCCGTCGGCGCGAGATGGCGCGCACCGCCGGCGGCAACCGGGTGCATTCACATGGCCACCCGGGCCTGGCGCACGCGCAGCATGCGCAATGGCCGGCCTTCGGCGGCGATGACGACGGCGCGCTGCCGACCAATGAACAGCTGACGCTGTTTTGATGGCGCTGGACATGGCGGTGCTTGGCGCACGCTGAGCAGCGGCGCAGGCCGCGTCGAACTGACTGGAGCCTCCCTCCTGGAGGGAGGCTGGAGGGTGCGGTCGAACACGCTGGAGCTCCCTCTCGGAGGGGCTCGGGGGAGCTGTGCGTTGACGCCGCCGCAGGAGGCTGGGCGGCCTCTGCCGCGCAGCCTCCTAGCGGCCCAGCATGCGCAGCAGCGTGCGGTCCTTGTCCAGCACATGGTGCTTGAGCGCACCGGCCACATGCAGCACCACCGCTGCGGCCACCGCATAACCTGCCAGCCAGTGCAGCGTGTGGCCGATGCCGGCTGCGGTGGCATTCAAGGGCAGCACCTCACCGGGCCGGGCCGGATCGGGCTGGGCCGCAAACAACTCGAAGCCGAACACATCGACGCCATGGCCGCCGGCGGCCGACATCACCAGGCCCGACAGCGGCATGAGCAGCGTGCCCAGCAGCAGCACCCAGTGCATCAGCACCGCCAGGCCATGCTCCCACGCTGGATAGTGGCGCACCGGCGCCGGCCAACCCTGCAGCAGCCGCAGCACGGCACGCGGCACGATGAGCAGCAGCGCCAGCATGCCGACCGCCTTGTGCAGCGGATACAGCGCATAGATCTCGAAGGTGGCCATGGCAAAGCGCACGCACAGCAGGCCGATCATCAGCAGGGCCACCAGCCAGTGCAGCAGGCGGGTGGTGGTGGACAGGGAAGTGGCAATGCTCAAGCAGGCTCCAGGCAGGGCGATGGCGCACGGTGGCGCCGGGCGCGCATTCTGCGGCCAGGTGACAGAAGCTGCACATACATCCGGAACGCTTTCAGTTTGAAGCAGTGCTTATCGAAGCCAATGTCTGACAGGCGACCTGTAGGAAGTGCCTCACGCCGCATCGCGGCGCCGCCTCGCCCGCTGCACGGCTGTGCCGATGCAGCATCGGACTGAGGAAAAACGGAGAAGACCCCATGCCCCGCGTGATCTGGAAAGGCGCCATCAGCTTCGGCCTGGTGTACGTGCCGGTGGCCCTGTACCCCGGCGCGCAGGACACCGGCATCAGCTTCGACTGGCTGGACAAGCGCAGCATGGATCCGGTGGGCTACAAGCGCATCAACAAGCGCACCGGCAAGGACATCGACAAGGAGAACATCGTCAAGGGCCTGAAGCAGGACACCGGCGACTACGTGATCCTGAGCGAGGAAGAGATCAACGCCGCCTACCCGAAGAGCACGCAGGTCATCGAGATCGAGCACTTCGTCAAGGCCGACGAGATTCCCTTCACCTACCTCGAGAAGCCCTACCTGCTGGCACCCATCGGCAAGGGCGAGAAGGTGTATGCCCTGCTGCGCGAGGCCATGATCGATGCCGGCGTGATCGCCGTGGCCCGCGTGGTGATGCACACCAAGGAAAGCCTGGCCGCGCTGATCCCCGATGGCGACGCGCTGCTGCTGAACACGCTGCGCTGGGCCAAGCAGGTGCGCTCGCGCGACGAGCTGAAGCTGCCGGCCGCCGGCAAGAAGGCCGTGGGCCTGAAGGACGCCGAGCTGGCGATGGCGCAGCAGCTCATCAGCGAGATGGTGACCGACTGGGACCCCAACCAGTACGAGGACCGCTTCAGCGACGCCATCCATGCGCTGGCCGCCAAGAAGGTGGAAGCCGGCGAGACGGCCCAGGTGGCCCCGCTGGAGAACCCAGACGAGGCACCCGCCAGCTCCAACGTGGTGGACCTGAGCGACCTGCTGCGCCGCAGCCTGGCCAGCCGCAAGCCGGGCGCCAAGCCGACTGCCGCTGCCCAGGACGACGCCGACGAAGAAGCCGAGGCCCCGCCGGCCCGCAAGCCGGCCGCCAAGGCCGCCGCGAAGAAGGCCGCTGCCAAGACCGCCAGTACCGCCGCGTCCGCCAAGAAGGCGCCCGCCAAGACCGCCCGCAAGACCCCCGCCCGAAAGGCCGCATGATCGATTGCCTGATCGTGGGCGCCGGGCCCGCCGGGCTCACCGCGGCCATCTACCTGCGCCGCTTCCACCGCAAGGTGATGGTGGTGGATGCCGGCCGCAGCCGCGCCCGCTGGATTCCGCGCTCGCACAACGTGCCGGGCTTTCCGGAGGGCATCGGCGGCCCCGAGCTGCTGCAGCGCATGCGCCAGCACCTGGCCGGCGTGCAGGGCGAGGTGGCCGAGGGCGAGGTGACCCACCTGCGCCCGCATGCGCAGGGCTTCACCGCCAGCACCAGCCTGGGCGAGATCGATGCGCATTCGGTGGTGCTGGCCACCGGCGTGGTGGACAACGTGCCCGCCCTGCCCGGCTGTGACGGCCTGCGGGCCGAGGCGCTGCTGCGCCAGTGCCCCATCTGCGACGGCTATGAATACACCGGCAGGCGCATCGTGGTGATCGGCGAAGGCCTGCATGGCGCCCGCGAGGCGCTGTTCATCCGCCACTACAGCGACGACGTGACCCTGGTGCAGCAGATCGGCGCGGCCGAGGCCGGGCCACTGCACCGCGCCGGCGTCAAGCACATCGACGCCACGCCGCAGTGCGTGCAGCCCCTGGGGCCGCAGCGCCTGCGGCTGCAGCTGGACAACGGCGACGCGCCGGAGTTCGAGGTGATGTACGCCGCCCTGGGGGTGAAGCCGCGGGCCGAGCTGGCCTATGCGCTGGACGTGGACACCGATGAATGCGGCGGCGTGCAGATCGACGCCCACTGCCGCACCAGCGTGCCGGGCCTCTACGCCATCGGCGACGTGGTCTCGGGCCTGGACCAGATCGCGGTGGCCAACGGCCAGGGCGCCATCGCCGCCACCGCGGTGCACAACCACCTGCGGCGCGAGTACGCACAGGCGCACGGCCTCACGATCGCTGGCTGAGCAGCCACCACAGGCCCGCCGCGCCGGCCAGCCACAGCGCCACCACCAGCACCGCGCCGCCCCAGCTGGCGATGCGGCCGCGGGCCGCGTCCATCCAGGCCTGGGCCTGCGCGCGGCAGGTGGCCAGCACGTCGGCCGGCATCAGCCGCAGCGCCAGCCAGATGAGGCCGGGCAGCAGCACCATCTCGTCCAGCAAGCCCAGCACCGGGATGAAGTCGGGGATCAGGTCGATGGGGCTGAAGGCATAGGCCGCCACCAGCGCGGCCAGCAGCTTGACGAACAGCGGCGTGCCGGGATGGCGCACCGCGAACCACAGCGTGAGGCCGTCGCGCTTGAAGCGCCGGGCCCAGGCCTTGAAGCGCAGCCACCAGCCCACGCTAGCCGCCGCCGCCCGCCGGTTGCGCCAGCAGCTGGGCCACCTTCTCCAGCAGCGCGCGGTATTCGTAGGGCTTGGTGATGTAGCCGTCGCAGCCCGCGGCCAGGATGCGCTCCTCGTCGCCGTTCATCGCCAGGCCGGTGAGGGCCAGCACCCGCAGGTGGGCCGTGGCCGGGTCGCGGCGCAGCGCACGGGTGGCGTCCAGGCCGTCCATGCCGGGCATCTGGATGTCCATCAGCACCAGGTCCGGGCGCTCGGCCCGGGCCAGCTGCAGGCCCTGCTGCGCATCGGAGGCAGTGCTCACCTGGTGGGCCGCATGCTCCAGCACCACGCGCGCCAGCTGCAGGTTGTGCTGGTTGTCTTCGATCACCAGGATTCTTGCCATGGGCGAACGTCCTTCAGCGGTCGTTGGTCGGTCGGTGGCCGGGCTCCACGCGCTGGCGATGCAGCGCGCGGCGCACCTCGGCCACCAGTTGGTTGGGCTGGTACTCCGCCTTCTCCAGGATGGTCTGCACGCGGCCGCGCAGCACGGCGCGGTCCTCGTCGGTCACCAGCTTGGCGGTCAGCACCAGGATCGCGATGCCGGCGGTCTCGGGCTGCCGCGCCAGCGCGTCCAGCACGTCGAAGCCGGTCATGCGCGGCATCATCAGGTCCAGGATGATGAGGTCGGGCCGCTGGCGGCGCACGATGGCCAGCGCCTCCTCGCCGCTGAAGGCGCACACCGGCCTGAAGCCCGCGGCCTCCAGGTGCGTGCTGACCAGCGTCACGGCCTTGGGGTCGTCGTCCACCACCAGCACGCGCCCGGGCTCGCTGCTCACCGCGATGCCCATGGACGACAGCGCGGCCAGCAGGTCCTCGCGCTCCACCGGCTTGACCAGCACCTGCGAGGCGCCCAGCGCGAAGCCGCGCCTGGGCTCGTCGGTGATGGAGACGATGACCACCGGAATGCGCTGCGTGGCCGCGGCCTCCTTCAGCCGGGTGAGCATGTCCCAGCCGTCCATGCCCGGCAGGATCACGTCCAGCACGATGGCATCGGGCCGCCAGGCGGTGGCCTCGCCCAGGCCGGTCTCGGCATCGGGCACCACCTTGACCTGGTAGCCGTGCGACTCCAGCTGCAGCCGCAGCACCCGCGCGGCGGTGGTGTCGTCCTCAATCACCAGGATGCGGGCCGAGCCGTTGGCACCGGGCGCCGGCGGCGCTGCCGGGCCGGGCACCGCGGCCGGCGGCGGGGCCGGCAGGCCGGCCGCAGGCGGCGGCAGGGCGGTGGCCTCCGCCGCGCCGCCGGCCATCACCTCGGGCGGCCGCCAGGGCAGCCACACGGTGAACACCGAGCCCTCGCCCGGCCGGCTGTACAGCTCCAGCCCGCCGCCGTGCAGCTCCACCAGTCGTTGCGTCATCGTCAGGCCCAGGCCGGTGCCTTCGTAGCGCTTGGACAGCGACGAATCCACCTGCTTGAACGGCTGGAACAGCTCGCGCAGTGCGCCCGGCTCGATGCCGATGCCGGTGTCGGCCACGCGGATCTCCAGGAAGTCGGGCGTGACGGCGCCGGCCGGCGGAAACAGCCGGCTGTGCTCGCTGGCCGCGCGCGACATCGCCTGCGCGCGGGGCACCCGCGCCATCGACAGCGTGACCTGCCCGCCCTCGGGCGTGAACTTGACGGCGTTGGACAGCAGGTTGAACACGATCTGCAGCGTGCGCCGGCTGTCCAGCACCACCAGGCCCAGGTCCTCGGGCACCTGGCCCACCAGCTCCACCCGGCGCGCCGCGGCCCGCTCGCGCACCACCGACAGGCCGCTGGCCGCCAGCTGCGCGGGCCGCTCCGCGTTGAGCGAGAGGTTCATCTGCCCGGCCTCGATCTTCGACAGGTCCAGGATGTCGTTGATGAGCGAGAGCAGGTGGCGGCCGCTTTCGTAGATGTCGTTGACGTACTGGCGCTGCTGCGGCGCCAGCGGGCCCACCAGGCCGTCGCGCAGGATCTCGGAGAAGCCGATCACCGCATTCAGCGGCGTGCGCAGCTCATGCGACATGCTGGCCACGAACTCGCTCTTGAGCCGGCTGGCCAGCTCCAGCTGCTCGTTCTTGCGCTGGATGTCCTCGCCGCGCTCCCGCAGCTCGCTGGCCAGCAGGTTGAGCCCGTCCAGCTGCGACAGGTTGTTCAGGGCGACACCCAGCTGCGCGGCCAGCCGTTCGACGAACTGGCGGTCGCGCTCCTGCAGCGCGCGGGACGAGCCCAGCACCATCACGCCGAAGCGCCGGCCCTGGTAGCCCACCGGCGCCATCAGCAGCGCGGCGGGCTTGAGCACCGCCAGGCCGGTCTCGATGCGCAGGCCATGGGCCGCGTCCAGCCCCTGCAGCAGCACCGGCTCGCCGCCGAGCGCGGCGCGGCCCAGCGGGCCGTCGTGCGCATCCAGCAGGGCCTTGGTGTCCGACGGCGTGCCGTGCGCGGCCACCAGCCGCAGCGAGCCCCATTCCTCCAGCGAATAGAAGGCCGACACCGGGAACAGCCCGCCATCGCTTTCGGCCAGCAGCGCCAGCGTGCCCTCCAGCACCGCCTTGCGGTCGGGCTTGGCATTGAACAGCGTGAGCGCACGCGCATGCAGGCCGTTCAGTGCCCGCTCGCGCGCGGCATCGGCCTCCGCCTCCGCGCGGCCCAGCAGGTCGGCCCGCACGCGCCAGAACATCAGCAGCAGCAGCGCCACCAGCGCCGCGCCGAACACCAGGAACAGCAGCCGCGAGATGGCCGACTGCCGCTCGGCCTCGGCCTCGTGCGCCGCCAGGTCGGCCTGCAGCTCGCCCTCGATCTCGGCCAGCTGGCTGCGGATGCGGCCCAGCAGCCGCTGCGAGGCCACCAGCCGGTCTTCCAGCACCACCGGCTTGCCGGCGTCGTACAGCGCCTGCACCTCGCGGTAGGCCTGCAGCCGGTCGTCGAAGGCGGCGCGCAGGTTCTGGATGCGGCGCTGTTGCTCGGGCCCGCCCTGGCGCCAGCGCGAGAGCGTGGCCAGGTGGTTGGTCAGTGCCTCGATGGCGTCGTCGCGCTCGTCCACGAAGGACTGGCGGCGCAGGTTGATGTAGCCGCGCTGGGCGGCCTCGGCGCGATTGAAGCTGGCCTCTGTGGCGGTGAGGGTCTGCATCACCTGCCGGGTGTCGCGCACGTAGTCGCTGGCGGCCTGGCTCTGCCATGCGGCATACCAGGTGAGCACGCCCAGGGCCAGGGCCGCCACGATGGCCAGCGTGAAGCCCGCATACACCGCACTCCTGAAAGACGTCGTTCCTCGCATGCTGTCGTGCGGCCCCGGTGGGGCCTGCCCCCTTCAGCCCCGGAGGCAAAGACCTTGCCTGCCCTGCCGCCAAACGGCTCAGCCGCCGTCGGTCAGCCCATGCTGCTGGCAGTAGCGCACCAGCTCGGCATGGCCTTGCCAGCCCATCTTGGCCAGCACCCGCATGCGGTAGTTGGCCACCGTCTTCTGCGTGAGCTGCAGGCGCTCGGCCACCTGCGGCGGCTTCAGGCCCGCGCCGAACAGCACCATCACCCGCATCTCCTGTGGCGTGAGCAGCGCATGCGGCAGGTGGGCGGGCTCGCCGTCAGGGCGGGTGGCCAGCAGGCGGTCGGCCAGCTCCGGCGGCAGCCAGCGGCCATGGCCCATCACGCGGGTGATGGCCGGGATCAGTTCTTCGCCGGTGCGGTCCTTGCTCACGCAACCGGCCGCGCCCAGCTGCAGCAGGCGCTGCGCATGGGTGGCTTCGCGGCTGCGGCTGAGCATCAGGATCGGCACCTCGCCGCTCACGCGGCGCATGCGCGCCAGCGCATCGGTGCCATGGGCATCGGGCAGGTTGGCGTCCAGCACCACGATGTCCGGGCGCGACTCATCGAAGGCGCGCAAGGCCTGCGCCAGGGTGTCTGCCTCGATCACGTGGGCGTCGTCCCACTCCAGTTCCAGCACCCTGCGCAAGCCCCGGCGAACCACCGGATGATCATCGACGATCAGCGCTCTCATGGATGATGGGTCGGGCCTGTGACGCCAGGCCCCATGCGTGCTGCGGTACTCCTCATATGTGCACGTCACTCTAGGCGCGACGGACCCTGCTGCCCATCGGCATGCACCGCCTGCGCATGGCAAATATTTGCCGGCATGGATGAAGCTCCAGCCCGCCGGCGGCTCGAGCGGGCTGTCGGCTTTGCCGCAAGCCTGGCGGCACATGCCTTGCCCGCTCCCGGTGCATTCAACTCCCATTTGAAAGGACACGGAGATGACGCAGCACGACGATCCGCGGCGCTGGCAGGGCCAGCAGGGGCCGCAACATTCGCAGCATGAACAGCAGGGCGGCAGCCACGGCGGCCAGCAAGGCGGCGGCTGGGGCGACGACCAGCGCCTGCAGCGCGGCGGCCAGCAGCATGCATGGGACTTCGGCGGCGGCCAGCAAGGCGGCCAAGGGGGCCAGGCCGGCGGCGGCAACCAGTACGGCCAGCAGCGCAGCGGCGAGGCCGGCTACGGCTCGCGCGGCGGCTTCAGCGGCCAGGACCACGACCTGGGCCTGCAGCGGCAATCCGCATCGTCGCCTTCGGGCGGCCAGGGTTACGGCTACGGCAGCCAGGGCGGCGGCCAAGGCGCGCAAGGCGGCTATGGCGGCGGCATGGGCGCGCCGGGTGGCAACCAGGGCGGCTATGGCGGCGGTGCGCAGGGCGGCTACGGCGGCGGCCAGGGCGGTGGCCGGGAATCCGGTGTGCAAAGCCACTACGGGCAAGGCCAGGGCGGCTATGGCCAGGGCCAGCAAGGCATGCCGGGCGGTTATGCGTCGCAGGGCGGTTATGGCTCCCAGGGTTACGGCGGCCAGGGCGGCCAGGGTGGGCATGAGCAGCACCACTTCGACCCCGACTACCACCAGTGGCGCAACGAACAGATGCGCAACCTGGACGACGACTACCGCGCGTGGCGCGAGGACCGCTACAAGAAGTTCTCCGAAGAGTTCAACCAGTGGCGCGGCAACCGCAAGGCAGGCGGCAGCAACACCAGCGCCGGCAGCAGCACCGGCTTGACCAGCGGCATGGGCACCGGCTCCGGCAGCGGCGCCGGCGCGCTCACCGGCTCGCGCACCGGGGCCGATGGCGGCGGCGGCGAGCATTCGTCGGCCGGCGGCCAGGGCAGCTCGGGCGGTGGCAGCGCCAGCAGCCTGGGCAGCGGCAGCGCCGGCGTGGGCGGCAGCGACAGCGGCAAGACCAAGTAGCGCCGCCGGCAGGCGCTGCGGGGCGGGCCGGCCGTGCGATGACAATCGGCGGCCCTGCCCCATCCACGCCCAGCGTCCGCCCGCATGACCCAGCGGCTGCACTTCGACCTCACCACGCTGCAGCTCTTCATCGCCACGGCCGAACTGGGCGGCGTGACGCGCGCGGCCGAGCGGGTGCACATCGCGCCGGCCGCGGCTTCACGGCGCATCCAGGAGCTGGAGGCGCAGTTCGGCCTGCCGCTGTTCGAGCGCCGGCCGCACGGCATGGCCCTCACCGATGCCGGGCGCGCGATGCTGGCCCACGCGCGCAGCATCACCCACACCGTCAGCCGCATGCAGGACGACGCGGCCTCCTACCTGGGCGGCGACCAGGGCGTGGTGCGCATCGCGGCGCCCAAGTCGGCCGTCATCCAGTTCATGCCGGCCGACATCGAGCGCTGCGCCCTCGCCTGTCCGGGCGTGCGCATCGACCTGCAGGAGATGAACAGCCAGATCGTGCAGCAGGCGCTCAAGCGCGGACTGGCCGACGTGGGCATCTATGAAGCCAGCCTGGGCGCCATCGACCTGCCCTCCCTGCCCTACCGCAGCGACCGGCTGGTGCTGGTGACGCCGCGCGGCCATGCGCTGGCCGGGCGCGGCGCGGTGGGCATCGACGACATCCTGGGCTGCGATCTCATCAGCCTGGGCGAAGGCTCGGCCATCAGCATCGCGCTGGAACGCCTGGCCGACGAGGCCGGCCGCATCCTGCGCATGCGCATGCGGGTGGGCGGCTTCGACAGCATCGCGGCGCTGGTGGCGCAGGGCCTGGGCGTCGGCGTGATGCCGCAGGCCGTGGCGCGCAGCGTGGCCGGCGGCGCGCGCTTCGCGCGGGTGCCGATCGAAGGCGACTGGCCACGGCGGCAGTTCGTGCTGTGCCACCGGCCGCTGGCCGCCCTGTCACGCGCCGCGCAGAGCGTGGTGGGCGTGCTGGCCGACATCCGCATACGCCAACCGCGAATGCAGCGTCGCTGAATGAGCGATGGCCGTGCGGGCGGCCTTCGCCAATAGTCCCTGCACCCCAAGCAGGAGACCCGCGATGCAAAGAAGAACCTTCACGATGGCCGCCGCCGCGGCCGCCCTGGGCAGCCCGGCCTGGCTGCGGGCCGCGGGGCCGCTGCCGGCCGGGCCGGTGCGCATCGTCGTGGGCTTTGCGCCCGGCGGCGGCACCGACGTGCTGGCCCGCGTGATCGGCCAGAAGCTGGGCGCTCTGTGGAACACCACGGTGAACGTGGAGAACAAGC
The DNA here is from genome assembly GCF_024700035.1 of Aquincola sp. J276. Lineage (NCBI taxonomy): Bacteria > Pseudomonadati > Pseudomonadota > Betaproteobacteria > Burkholderiales > Sphaerotilaceae > Aquincola > Aquincola sp. J276. The sequence goes on along the minus strand of NZ_JAJONC010000002.1, from coordinate 2,310,536 downwards.
CCGGCGCCACCGGCGTGATCGCCGCCGACTACGTCGCCAAGCAGCCCGCCGACGGCAGCACGCTGCTGATGGCCCACGTCAACAGCCATGCCATTGCGCCGGCCCTGCTGCCCAATGTGCGCTACGACGCGCGGCGCGACTTCTCGCCCATCGCGCTGGTGGGCGTCACGCCCAACATGCTGACCTGCAGCGACAAGCAGGCGGTGCGCAGCATCCCCGAGATCGTCGCCCTGTGCCGCAGCAAGCCGGGGCAGGTGTCGTTCGGCTCGTCGGGCATCGGCTCGGCCCAGCACCTGGCGCTGGAGATGTTCAAGCTGCAGGGCAAGCTGCAGGCGGTGCACGTGCCCTACAAGGGCTCGGGCGCGTTGATCGTCGACCTGCTGGGCGGCCAGATCGACTATGCCTTCGACACCATGACCGCGGCCACGCCCTTCATCAAGCAGGGCAAGGCCATCGCCATTGCGCAGACGCGGCTCACCCGCGCCAAGAGCCATCCCAACGTGCCCACGCTGCACGAATCGGGCTTCCCGGGCCTGGACGCCGCCTCCTGGTACGGCCTCGTGGGCCCCAAGGGCCTGCCGGCCGAGATGGTGCAGCGCATGAACGAGGACGTGAACCGCGTGATCAACCAGCCCGACATCGCGACCAAGCTGGACGAATTCGGCGCCGAGGACGCGGGCGGCAGCAGCCAGAAGTTCGCCAGCTTCATCGACACCGAGTTCAGCAAGTGGGCCAAGGTGGTGAAGGACGCGAACGTCAAGGTCGAGAGCTGAAGGAAGCAAGCAGATGACGCAACAACAGACGACGCAAGACACCGCCGCGGCGCAACGCCCCCTGCCGCTGGCCGGCGTGCGCGTGCTGGACGTGAGCCAGGTGATGGCCGGCCCCTATGCCTGCATGCTGCTGGCCGACCTGGGCGCCGACGTGGTGAAGATCGAGCCGCCCGAAGGCGGCGACCAGACCCGCGGCGCGATGGGCTTCAAGATGAAGGGGCCCGACAGCATGGGCTTCCTCAACATGAACCGCAACAAGCGCAGCGTGACGCTGGACCTGAAGAGCGAGAGCGGCCGCGAGGTGCTGTACCGCATGGTCAAGGAGGCCGACATCCTGGTGGAGAACTACCGCCCCGGCGTGATGAAGCGGCTGGGCACCGACTACGAGACGCTGAGCAAGCTCAACCCCGCACTTGTCTATGTGAGCATCTCGGGCTTCGGCCAGACCGGGCCGTGGGCCGCGCGGCCGGGCTTCGACCTGATGGCGCAGGCCATGTCGGGCGTGATGAGCGTGACCGGCTACCCCGGCAGCCCGCCGGTCAAGGCTGGCGTGCCGGTGGCCGACATCGGCTGCGCGCTGTTTGCCACCTACGGCCTGCTGGCCGCCTACATCGGCGCGAAGAACACCGGGCAGGGCCAGTACATCGACGCCAGCCTGTTCGACTCGGCCATGGCGTTCTCGGTATGGGACATCAGCGAATACTGGGGCACCGGCCGCGAGCCCGAGCCGCTGGGCACCGCCAACCGCATGAGCGCGCCCTACCAGGCGGTGAAGGCGGCCGACGGCTGGTTCGTGATGGGTGCGACCAACCAGAAGCTGTGGCAGACCCTGTGCAAGGTGATCGAGCGCCCCGACCTGCTGGCCGACGAACGCTTTGCCACCGTGTCATTGCGGCTCGCCAACCGGGTGGTGCTGATCGAGGCGCTGGAGCAGAGCTTTGCGCAGGACACGGCCGACCACTGGATCGAACGGCTGCTGGCCACCGGCATTCCGGCCGGACCGATCCTGAGCTACCCGCAGGCCTTCGAGAGCGAGCACGGCCGCCACCGCAAGATGCGCATGGAGATCGACCATCCGGTGGAAGGCAAGGTGCCCAACATCGGCTTCGCGGTGAAGATGATGGGCACGCCGCAGCAGGTGCGCCGCCACCCACCGCGGCTGGGCGAACATACCGCCGAGGTGCTGGCCGAATACGGCATCGCCGACGACGAGCGCGAGGCCCTGGCCGCTGGCGGTGCCTTCGGCGCGGCCGCAAGCGCCCGCAAGCCATGACGGGCCAGGTCACGCTGGCCCGTGAGGGCCGCATCGCGACCCTCACCTTCGACCGGCCCGAAGCCCGCAATGCGATGACCTGGGCGATGTACCAGCAGCTTGCGCAGCATTGCAGGCAGCTGGCCACGGAGCGCACGGCCCGCGTGGTGGTGATGCGCGGTGCCGGCGGCGAGGCCTTCGTGGCCGGCACCGACATCAGCCAGTTCGCCGACTTCCGCACCGGCGACGACGGCGTGGCCTACGAGCGGCAGATCGACGACGGCATCGCCCTGATCGAAGCCCTGCCCATGCCCACGCTGGCCGTGATCGACGGCTGGGCGGTGGGCGGCGGACTGGCGATCGCCAATGCCTGCGACTTCCGCATCGCGAGCCCGAAGTCGCGTTTCGGCGTGCCGATCGCGCGGACCTTGGGCAACACCTTGTCGATCGCGAACCTCGCGAGGCTGCAGGCGGGATGGGGCTTGCAGCGGGTCAGGCGGATGCTGGTGCTGGCGGAGTTGATCAACGCCGACGAGGCGCTGGCCTGTGGCTGGCTGCAGGCGCTGTGTGCAAGTGAAGACCTTCAGGCCGAAGCCGGCAAGCTGTGCGACCGCCTGCTGGCGCTGGCGCCGGTGACGCAGGCGGTCACCAAGGAAGGGTTGCGCCGCATCAATCTCGCCGGCTTGCCGCAGGGGGATGATCTGGTGAGGACCTGTTACGGCAGTGCTGACTTCCAGGAAGGCGTACAGTCCTTCGGTGAAAAGCGGGCGGCGGTCTGGCGCGGGGCATAACTCCGACGCACAGACCCTTCGGCCCGCGCAGCGGCATCGTCCGGGTAGCCCGAACCTGACCTCTGTCGGTAATCGGCATGTGCTGAAGGGGGCCACGACGATGATGCACGACTTCCTCGCGAACAACCGCGACGAACTGGTGGCGAGGTGCAAGGCCAAGGTGGCAGCCCGACCGGGGCGCAAGGCCTCGGACCATCAACTGCAGAACGGCGTCCCGCTGTTCCTGGAACAGCTGCGCCAGACGCTGGTGGCCGAGGATGCGGAGGAGGGCGGCGAAAGCCTGCGCATTTCCGGCGGATCGGGCGGCACCTCCCCTGCGACGACGGAGATCGGCGTCAGCGCGACGGCGCATGGCAAGGCCCTGCTGGGCCTGGGCTACAGCGTGAACCAGGTGGTGCATGACTACGGCGACCTGTGCCAGGCCATCACCGAACTGGCCTTCGAGCGGGATGCGCCGTTCTCGATCCCCGAGTTCAAGACACTCAACCGCTGCCTGGACAACGCCATCGCCGATGCGGTGACCGCCTTCAGCCTGCAGCGCGACGCCCTGCAGGTGCATGCATCGGCCGTGGAGGCGAATGAACGCTTCGGCTTCCTGGTGCATGAGCTGCGCAACGCCTTGCATGCCGCCAGCCTGGCGGTCACCGCGATGCAGCAGGGCAGCCTGCCCGTCTCGGGCGCCACCGGCGCGGTGCTCAAGCGCAGCCTGGCCTTCATGCGGCAGCTGCTGGAGACCTCGCTGACCGACGTGCGCGCCGGCGGGCAGCTGCCGGTGCCGACCACCATCTTCTCGGTGGCCGACTTCATCGCCGATGTGCAGCATGGCGCACAGCTCGACGCGGATGCGCGCGGCGCGGTGCTGGTGGTGGAGCCGGTGGATCCTGCGCTGCAGGTGGAGGCCAACCGCACGCTGGCGCACGGCGCCCTGGTCAACCTGCTGGGCAACGCCTTCAAGTTCACCCATGCGCACACCACGGTGCACCTGCGGGTGCAGGCGGCCGATGGCCAGGTGCGCATCGCGGTCGAGGACCATTGCGGCGGCCTGCCGGCGAACTACCGCACGACGCTGTTCCGCTCGTTCGCGCAGCTCGGCAAGGACCGCTCGGGCCTGGGCCTGGGCCTGTCGATCGCCCGGCAGGACGTGCAGGCGATGGGCGGCACGCTGACGGTGGACAACATGCCCGGCGTGGGCTGCGTGTTCACGATCGGGCTGCGGCGGGTGGAGCCCGAGGGCGTGCCCGGCGGGTGACCGAGAATCACCCGCTTCACGGCTGGTGCCGTCAGCCCGCTCATGACCGACCCCCACTACACGACCTTGCCGCCCTGGCCCAACGCCTATCCCGCCAGCGGCGCCAGCGCCACGCTCAAGCGCCTCAACGAGGACTTCAGCGTGACCGAGCTGCCGCTGCAGCCGCCGTCCGGTACGGGCGAACACCTCTGGCTGGAGGTGGAGAAGAACGGCGCCAACACCGCCTTCGTCGCCCAGCAGCTGGCCGAGGCCGCCGGCGTGCAGGAACGCGACGTGGGCTATGCCGGCCTCAAGGACCGCTACGCCATCACCCGCCAGTGGTTCAGCCTCTACCTGCCCAAGGGCGAGACGCCCGACCTCACGCGGCTGCAGCATCCGGAATTCAAGGTGCTGGGCCAGAGCCGCCATGTGAAGAAGCTGCGCCCCGGCGACCTGCAGGGCAACCGGTTCCGCATCGTGCTGCGCGACGTGGCCGGCGACCGCGAGGCCATCGAGGCCAACCTGAAGGCCGTGGCCTCGCAGGGCGTTCCCAACTACTTCGGCGCCCAGCGCTTTGGCCATGACGGCGGCAACGTCGAGCAGGGCCGGGCCATGCTGGCGCGCGAGATCCGCGTGCGCCATCCGAAGAAGAAGGGTATCTACCTGTCGGCGGTGCGCTCCTTCGTCTTCAACGAAGTGCTGGCGCTGCGGATCCAGCAAGGCCTGTGGGGCCAGACCCTGCCCGGCGACGTGATGGACGAGGCGGGCCGGCCCACCGGGCCGCTGTGGGGTCGGGGCCGCGTGGCCACCACCGACCAGGCGCAGGCGCTGGAAAACGGCGTGGCCGAACGTCACGCCACCTTGTGCAACGGCATGGAACACGCCGGCCTGGACCAGGAACGCCGCGCCCTGGTGGCAAGCCCGGTGGACCTGGCGTGGGAATGGCCGCAGGCCGACCAGCTCGTGCTGGCGTTCTCGCTGCCCGCGGGCAATTACGCCACGTCGGTGCTGAACGAGATCCTGCGCACCACGGAGCCTGAGCGTCATGGCGAGGAGGCGTCGTCCGCGTCCGATCCGTCGATGCCTTCAAGCCCGGCCATGAGCTCCGTCGACTGACAGGTTCACGCCGTTGCGCACGCCCTCCCCGCGCAGCACCCTCACCACCTCGTCCGCCGCGCCGTCGCTCATCGCCGCCATGCTCTCCTCCGTGAGCCCGGCGGCATGCGGCGTCAGCAGCACATTCGGCAGCGCCAACAAGGCATGCCCTTCAGGCAGGGGCTGCTGCACGAACACGTCCAGCGCCGCCCCGGCGATGCGCTGCCCGCGCAGCGCGTCCACCAGCGCGGCCTCGTCCACGATGGCGCCGCGCGACACGTTGACCAGCAGCGCATCCCGCCGCAGCAGGCCGATGCGCCGCGCATCGAGCAGCCCGCGCGTGGCCTCGGTCAGCGGACAGGTCAGCACCACGAAGCGGCTGCGCGCCAGCAGCTCGTCCAGCGCGCAGCCTTCGACGAATGCCGGCAGCCCCTCCAGGCGCCGCTGGTGCCCCAGCACCTGCATGCGGTAGCCGTGGTGCGCGATCTCGGCCACGCGCAGGCCGATGCTGCCCACGCCCACGATGCCGATGGTCTGCCGCGCCAGTTCGCCCGCGCCGTCGGCCAGCGCGCGGCTGGCGGCCCAGCCTTCGCTGCGCAGCAGCGCATCCATGCGGTGCTGCCGGCGCAGCAGCACGCCCAGCGCGGTGATCACATGCTCGGCCACCGCCTGCCGGTTGCTGCCGGGCACGTTGGCCACCGGAATGCCACGGGCCGTGGCCGCGGCCACCGGGATCATGTCCACGCCCACGCCCGGGCGCACGATGGCGCGCAGCCGGGGCGCATGGTCCAGCAGGTCGGCGGGCAGGTTGGATCGCACCACCAGCACGTCGGCGTCGCGCACCAGGCGCCGGAGGGTGTCGGGCTGGGTGTCCGGCACCAGCCGCACCTCGGCCACCGCTTCGATGCGCTGGCGGGCCGGCGCGTGCAGCGGGCCCGTGAGCAGCACCAGCGGGCGGCGCCCGGGTTCGCCTGCAGCCGCCGGCGCCGTCATTCGGGCGTCACCCCGGCGTCCTGCACCACCTTGCTCCACTTGGCCATCTGGTCCTTCAGGTAGGCCGCGAACTGCGGTGCGCTGCTGCCGATGGCATCCACGCCCTGGGCTGCGAACTTCTCCTTCACGTCCGGGCTGTGCAGGGCCTTGACGATCTCGGTGTTCAGCTTGTCCAGGATGGGCTGCGGCACGCCGGCCGGCGCGGCAAAGCCGAACCACACGTCCACCTCGTAGCCCGGGACGCCGGCTTCGGCCACGGTGGGCACGCCAGGCGCATGCGGCGTGGGCTTGGGCGTGCTCACGGCCAGCGCCTTGAGCTTGCCGGCCTTCACATGCTGGATGACGTTGGGGATGTTGTCGAACATCACGCCCACCTGGCCGCCGATCAGGTCGGTGACGGCCGGGCCGCTGCCCTTGTAGGGCACGTGGGTGATGTCCACGCCGGCCATCTGCTTGAACTTCTCCATCGACAGGTGGTTGGACGAACCGGTGCCGGTGGAGGCGTAGTTGATGGTGCCCGGCTTGGCCTTGGCCAGGGTCAGCAGCTCGGCCACGCTGTTCACCGGCAGCGCCGCATTCACCACCAGCAGGTTGGGCGTGCTGGCCGCCAGCGTGATGGGCGCGAAGTCCTTCACCGGGTCGTAGGGCAGCTTCTTGAAGATGGCCTGGTTGACCGCGAACGCGAACGGCGTGACGAACAGCGTGTAGCCGTCGGGCGCCGACTTGGCCGCCGCATCGGTGCCGATGAGGGTGCCACCGCCGGGCTTGTTCTCCACCGTCACCGTCTGGCCCCAGGCGGCCTGCAGCTTGGCGCCCACGGTACGCGCCAGCGTGTCGTTGAAGCCGCCAGGCGGGTACGGAACGATGATGCGGATGGGCCTGGCGGGGTAGGCCGCGGCAGTGGCCGGGCCCTGGGCCGCGGCGGGCAGCGTGGCGGCGCCGGTGGCCGCGGCGATCATCAGGGCCAGCAGGCCGATGCGGCGCCGGGCGGGGAACGAGGTCGCTTGGGGCATGTGCTTGTCTCCGGTGGTGCGGGGGTGTCGCGGCCGCATCTGGCGGCGGCCGTCGGGGGTGCTTCAGATGTAGCCGGGGCCCTCCACCGGCGGGTAGGCCGAGAGGAAGGCTTCGTCCACCTCCACGCCGATGCCCGGCGCCTCCAGCGGGCGCACGCAGCCGTCGCGGTTGATCTGGAAGGGCCGGCTCACCAGGCTGTCGCGGTAGAGGTTGTTCTTCGACACGTCGCCCTCGAAGTAGCCGCCGTTGTCGATGGCCGCCAGGAAGTGGATGGACGCCGCCATGTTGATGCCGGTCATGCAGGTGTGCGGATTGATCGGCAGCTTGTAGGCCGAGGCCATGGCCGCGATGCGCAGCAGCTCGGTGATGCCGCCGGCCTTGGACAGGTCGGGCTGCAGGATGGTGATGTCGCCATCCTCGATCACGCGGCTGAACTCGTAGCGGGTGAAGTGGTTCTCGCCCGCGGCCAGCGGCACCCGGCCGTAGCCACGCGCCAGCTTGTAGCTGCGGTGGTCGTGCGGCGCGAAGGGTTCCTCCAGCCAGGCCACGCCCAGCGCGTCGAAGCCGGGCATGGCCTGGCGGGCGTCGTTCAGGTCGTAGCCGGTGTTGGCGTCCACCAGGATGGTGACCTCGTCGCCCACCGCCTCCCGCACCGCCTTCACCCGCTGCAGGTCGCGCGCCGGGCTGTCGCCCACGCGCAGCTTGATGGCCTTGTAGCCGGCCTCGATGTGGGGCAGCGCCTCGTCCACCAGCGCGGCGGGGTCCTGGAAGCCCAGCGACACGCCGCCCGCGTAGGCCGGCACCGGCTTGGCCGATCCGCCCAGCAGCTTGTACAGCGGCCAGCCCACGGCCTTGCCGCGGATGTCCCACAGCGCCAGGTCGATGCCGCTCATCGCCATGGCGCAGCCGGCGCCCACGCCGTGGCTGGCCAGCTGCTTCCAGTAGATGCGGTCCCACACGCCCACCACGTCGGTGGCGTCCATGCCCACGGCCAACTGCCGCAGCGTGGTGTTGACCAGCTGTGCCACCGCGGTGTGGGCCTTGCCGTGGTGCGATTCGCCCCAGCCGACCAGGCCGCTGTCGGTGGTGACCTTGACCACCACGGCGTCTTTCTTCACCGCGCGGCCCATGCCCAGCTGCACCGAGTTCTCGGGCGCGATGGGAAAGGACACGGCAAAGGCCTGGATGTCGCGGATGCGGTGTGCGGGGGATGCCATCGGTCTCGTCTCCTTCTTGCTTGTCTGGACAGGTCAGGCCAGGTAGCCGCGCTGCGGCATCAGCCCATGGGTGCGCAGTGCCTGGCCGGCCTGCTCGATCAGTCCGGCCGGCAGCTGCTGGCCGGAGTGCAGCCGCGGGCCGGCGATGCGGCCGGCCTCGGGCCCGTGGGCCATGTAGTGGTCCAGTGCCTTGTTGGCATTGGTGAAGGCATTGCCGTAGGGCAGCGCGGCGGCGGCGCCGAACACTGCGTCGGCCACCGCCTCGATGCGGGCGGACAAGGCGTCGGCCTCGGGCTGGCGGCCGGCCTGCACATGGCCGATCAGTTCGGCCAGCTGCGGCCCGAAGACGTTGGCGGTGCTGAGCAGGAAGCCATCGTAGTCGCCGCCGGCCAGCGCCAGGTGCCGGCTGTAGCCGCCTTCGGCGCCGCGCACCAGGAAGGCCTGGCGGAAGCCCGCTGCCGCCACCCGGTCGGCGCCGCTGGTGTCCTTGAGCATCAGCAGGTTGGCATGGCGGTCGGCCAGCGCCGCCACGGTCTGCGGCGCCATCTCGTTGCCGGTGACCTGGGGCAGCTGGTACAGCGCGATGGGCAGGCCCGTGGCCAGCACCGCATCCAGCGCCGCCAGCAGCTCGGGCTGCGTCAGGTGCTCGCCCTGGGGCGGGCACACGGTGAAGCCGCACACGCCGCTGGCGCGCAGCACGTCGGCATCGCGGGCGGCTGCGTCGGGCGCCCGCTGGCGCAGCCAGGCCATGTGCTGCTGCAGCGCGGCCAGCACCTCGGCCGTGGTGGTCTTGAGCACGCCCACCAGCAGCTGCAGGCCCCGCGGCTTCGCCTCGTCGGCCAGCAGGTCCAGCAGCGCGCGGGCTTCGGTGTCCGAGAGCTGCCAGCCGTCGCCGGTGGAGCCCGGCACCAGCAGGCCCTTCACATGCGGCTGGAGGAAGCGCAGGTGCGCGCGCAGCCGTTGGGCGTCGATGGCGCCGGATGCGGTGTAGGGCGTGAGCAGCGGACACCACAGCCGTGGCACGCCGTCGGGCAGCAGGCGCCGCAGCCAGGCGGCACGGGCAGGTTGCAGGCGGTCGAGCGCATCGGCGGCCTGCGGCAGGGGGTTCGGGTGGGAAGGCATGTGCCCACTGTAGGCAGCGTCGGCCTTGCCAAAAAGATATCGCAGGGTATTTCAGCTATGCTTTCAGAGCATGAACCTGCATCGCATCGAAGCTTTCCTGGCGGTGGCGCAAAGCGGCAACATCTCCCGCGCCGCCACGCAGCTGGAGGTGGCGCAGTCAGTCCTCAGCCGGCACATCGCGGCGCTGGAAGCGGAACTGGGCGTGCGGCTGTTCGAGCGCACCGGCCGCGGCGTGTCGATGACCGAGGCGGGGCAGCACCTTGCGCCGCGCCTGCGCGCCGCGCTGGCCGACATGCAGCGGGCCGCGGCCGAGGCCGCCGAGGTGGGCGGCCAGCCGGGCGGCGTGGTGCGGGTGGGCATGGTGCCGGCGGCTGCGCAGCCGCTGGTGGGCATGCTCTACCGGCACGTGGCGCAGCACCATCCGCGCATCCGGCTGCAGTTCGTCGATGGTTTCTCGCATGCGCTGGACGAGCGCCTGGCCAGCGGCGACCTGGACCTGGCGGTGATCAACCGCTTCGGCCGCATGGACCCGCCGGGCGAGGAGCGGCTGTGCGTGGTCAACAGCCTGGTGATCGGCCCGCCGGACGCCTTTGCGCCCGACGCGCCGCCCATGGGCTTCCGCCAGATGGCGGCGCTGCCGCTGGTGCTGGCCTCACGGCCCAACGGCCTGCGCAGCGCGCTCGACCAGATCTGCCGCCGTGCCGGCGTGCAGCTGCGGGTGGAAGTGGAGGCCGACTCCATGCTGACCATGAAGGACCTGGTGTTCCGCGGCGGGCTCTACAGCGTGCTGCCCTACCAACTGGTGCACGAGGAACTGGCCGCTGGGCGACTGAGCAGTGCCGCCATCGTGCGGCCGACGGTGCCGCGGGTGCTGACGCTGGCGATGTCCAGCCGCCAGCCGGCTTCGGCCGCGATACGCGCGGTGGCCCATGCGATCCGCGGGATCGTGCAGGCCACGCTGGTGCCCACCGTGTGGCGGTAGGCCCGGGGTGGCTCAGCGCCGGGGTGCGCCGCCGCGGTCGTCCAGGTGGCGGAAGCTGATGCGACCCTTGCTCAGGTCGTAGGGCGACAGCTCCAGCGACACGCGGTCGCCGGCCAGCACGCGGATGTGGTGCTTGCGCATCTTGCCGGCGGTGTAAGCCACGAGTTGATGGCCGTTGTCCAGCGTGACGCGGTAGCGCGAGTCGGGCAGCACTTCGGCGACGACGCCGCGCATTTCAATGAGTTCTTCCTTGGCCATGGGCGCTCCGTTAACAGGGTGAATCCAAACAGCACAACGGGCCAACCCGCCAGCAGCGACGGGTGCGCCCGTCGGCCGCCAGCGCGGTGGTGATCGTGTGCAGACGCCAGCCCGCGGGGCGGCTTTCGCAGAGACGACAAGAGAATCGATGAGCGGTGCGAGCATCGGCCCGTGCCTCCAAGGGAGCGGAGGGCGGGCGAGGAGACCTACGGATGGAAGGTCTTGCCTGTCTGTGGCCCCGATACTACACCTTCCGCCTACCATACACGTCTAGACAAGTTCGGCGGATGTTGGCCGGGCCCTATCCCTACCGAGGCCGCCATGATCCACATCCAGCTGAACGTCGAGCTTTCCTATCAGGTGGAGCGCCCGGGCGCGGACTTCGTCCTGAACTTCCATCCGGCGCTCACGCCCGCGCAGGGCGTGGCCGAAGAGGTGCTCACCCTCAGCCAGCCCATCACGCCGCGGCTGGATGTGGACCCGCGCACCCAGGGCCGCTACCTGCGGCTGCGCGCCCAACCCGGCGAGCTGACCCTGCGCTATTCGTCGCTGGTGACCCTCACCCACCACCGCAGCGATCCATGGGGCGTGCCGGAGATCCCGGTGGCCGACCTGCCGCTGGAGGTCATCAGCTACATCTACCCCAGCCGCTACTGCCCGTCGGACCGGCTGGGGCGCTTCGCCATCTCGCAGTTCGGCCACCTGCCGCAGGGCTACCGTCGGGTGCAGGCCATCCGCGACTGGGTGCGCAACCATGTGGCCTTCACGTCCAACACCAGCAATTCCAGCACCTCGGCGCTGGACACGCTGACCGACCAGGTGGGCGTATGCCGCGACTTCGCGCACCTGATGATCGCGCTGTGCCGTGCGCTGAGCATCCCGGCGCGCATGACCACCGGCACCGACTTCGGCGCCGACCCCACGCTGGGCCCGCCGGACTTCCATGCCTACGTGGAGGTGTACCTCGGCCACCGCTGGTACATCTTCGATCCGTCGGGCACCGCGATCCCGATGGGCCTGATCCGCATCGGCGTGGGCCGCGATGCGGCCGACGTGGCCTTCGCCACCATCTTCGGCAGCGTCAAGGGCAAGCCGCCAGTGCTGCGCGCCGTGGCCATCGAGGATGCGGTGCGCGGCTTCTCGTTGCCCTTCCACTGCATGGACGCGCTGTCGACCGACGCGGCGCTGCTGGCGGCCTGAGCCCCCCGCTCAGCGCGGCAAGCCCTCCACGCCTTTCGGCTCGGCCACGCTCACGCCGTTGAGCCTGGCGCGGCACTGGGCCGCGGCCTCGTAGGACGCCTTGCGCACCCGCATGATGGAGCCGATGGGCCGGTGCGCGGCCAGGCCGTGCCAGGGGCTGAAGGACATGCCGTCGTCGATGGCTTCGGAGCGCGGGCCGCTCCAGCTGTTCTGCGGCGGCACCTCCAGCAGGGCCACGGTGTGCCACGGGCTCCGGCTTTCCGGCCACTCCACGGTGGCGTCCTCGATGGGCATGGCCTCGAGATCGGTGCACAGCTGCAACCGCAGCGCCCAGGTGCCGCCATGGCGGCCGAAGTGCTCGCGCACCACGCCGCGCAGCGCATCGGGCAGGCCCTTCAGCTCGATCGGCTGGCCGCCCAGCGCCTGCAGCTCGGGCGACACCGGCGCCAGCGACAGCTTGGCCATGTAGGGGCCCCACAGCATCGGCACCTGGGTGAAGAAGGTCTCGCCCAGGATGTGCGTGGCCGGGTGGCCGCCCAGGGCCTTGAGCGTGCCGCTTTCGCCGCCGGCCTTCTCGATCAGCGACTCCAGCCCGCGCAGCGCGGCCGACAGCACCTTCTTGGCATTCGGCGCCTTGTCGGTGGTGGCGGCCAGCAGCTTCAGGGTCTTCAGGAACTTGGCCGCGGTGGGCGCGCTGAACACCGGGCCGTTGACCATCAGCAGGTCCTGGGTGCCGTCGTCCTCGCTGCCAGGCAGCCGTTCACCCGGCACGCCGACGACCTTGACCGCCATGCCGCGGGGCGTGCTGACGCTGTCGTCCAGCAGGTCGCCCGGGGTGGACGACAGGCGCATCACGGCGGCGTAAGTGCCCGGCTGCGCGCACAGGCCCTGCGCCAGCTCGGGCGGCAGGCCGGGCTGCACGGTCAGCGTGCCCTGCAGCAGGCCGTGGCTCTTGGCATGCACGCTGCGGTGGGCATGGCCTTCGTCCTGCGCCACCTTCTGGCTGATGGCCAGCATGGTGTCGCGCAGGGCGTCGTCGGTCTGGGCCTCGTCGGGCTCGGCGGCCTCGAAGCCGGGTTGGTAGCGCAAGGGGGTGATGGTCAGGCTCAAAGCAGCTTCCTTGGGTTAGCGGGGCAAGGCATAGGCGATCACGCTGTCGCCGGTGCGGGTGCCCAGCGAGCCATGCCCGCCGGCGGCCACCACCAGGTACTGGCGGCCATCGGCGCCCAGGTAGGTCATGGGCGTGGCCTGGCCACCGGCGGGCAGGCGGTGCTGCCACAGCTGCTTGCCGTTGTTGATGTCGTAGGCGCGCACGTAGTAGTCCAGCGTGCCCGACAGGAAGGCCACGCCGCCCGCGGTGGTGATGGGCCCGCCCAGGTTGGGCACGCCCATGCGGAAGGGCAGCGGCAGCGGCGAGCTGTCGCGCACGGTGCCGTTCTTGTGCATCCAGATGGTCTGGCCGCTCACCAGGTCGGCACCCGCCACGTAGCCCCAGGGCGGCGCCTGGCAGGGCAGGCCGAGCTGGGAGGTGAAGGCGCTGAGCTTGACGGCGAAGGGCGCGCCGAAGTTCTCGTTGAGCGCGGGCAGGCTGTCGTTGGGCTTGTCCTTGCCCTGCACGTACATCGTGCTGTCGTCCTGGCGCGGCACCAGCTGGCTGACGAAGGCCAGGTAGGTGGGCGTGGCGAACACGATCTGCCGCTGCGGATCGACCGACACCCCGCCCCAGTTGAAGACGCCGAAGTTGCCCGGGTACACCAGCGTGCCCTGGGTGGAAGGCGGCGTGTAGCGGCCTTCGTAGCGCAGCCGCTTGAAGGCGATGCGGCAGGCCAGCTGGTCGAACATCGTGGCGCCCCACATGTCGCGCTCGCGCAGCGGCGGCGGGTTGAACGAGAGCGCCGAGCGCGGCTGCGTGGGTGCGGTGCGGTCGCCTTCGGCCGCGCCCTGCGGCACCGCATCCTCGGTCACCGCATGCACCGGCTGGCCGGTGCGGCGGTCCAGCACGAAGAGCTCGCCCTGCTTGGTGGGCTGCACCAGCGCCGGCACCAGCCGGTTGTCGATGGTCAGGTCCACCAGCGTGGGCTGGGCGGGCACGTCGTAGTCCCACAGGTCGTGGTGCACCGTCTGGAACACCCAGCGCACCTTGCCGGTGGCCAGCTCCAGTGCCACCACGGAGGACGAATACTTCTCCACCGCCTCGCTGCGCTGGCCGCCCCACTGGTCGGGCGGCTGGTTGCCCAGCGGGACGTAGACCAGGCCCAGCGCCTCGTCCACGCTGGAGATGCTCCAGCTGTTGGGCGAATTGGGCGTGTAGGTCTGGCCCGGCGGCAGGGGCTCGGTGGCCTCGGGGTTGCCGGAATCCCAGTTCCACACCAGCGCGCCGGTGTCGATGTCGTAGGCGCGGATCACGCCGGAGGCTTCCTGGGTGGAGACGTTGTCCAGCACCGTGCCGCCGACGATCAGCAGCCGCTCCGTCACCACCACCGGCGAGGTGCTGTAGTACGCGCCCGGCTTCACGTTGGGCATCTGCGTCCACAGGTCGATCTGGCCATCCACGCCGAAGGTCTGGCAGCGCGCGCCGGTGCCCGGGTCCAGCGCGATGACGCGGCCATCGGCCGTGGGCATGAACAGCTTGTTGCGGCAAGGCGCGTCGGGCGGCGGCGTGGCCGGCGCGCTGGTGGCGGTGGCGACCGACGCATCCGGCGCCGCGGTGCCCGCGGTGCGCGGTGCGTGGTACGAGAGGCCGCGGCAGGTCAGGTGCTGCAGCGCCAGCGCGCCGGCGCCCTGGATCTGCGGCTCATAGCGCCACAGCTGCTGGCCGGTGGTGGCATCCAGGGCCACCACCGACTGGTGCGGCGTGCACAGGAAGAGGCGGTTGCCCACCTTCAGCGGCGTCACCTCGAAGGTGGTTTCCTCGGGGTCGCCGGGGCGGCCGCGCACGTCGCCGGTGCGGTAGTGCCAGGCCACTTCCAGCTGGTCCACGTTCTGCGGCGTGATCTGCGACAGCGGCGAATAGCGCTGGCCGGCGCCGGTGCGGCCATAGGCATGCCACTCGCCTTCCGGCACCGCCGAGGGGATGGCCGGGTTGCTGGTCAGCGGCGGTGGCGCGGTGCCTTCGATGCGGTGCTTGTCGACGAACCAGGACACCACCGCCAGCACCAGGAACAGCGCCAGCAGCAGGCCCAGCCCGGCCCGCGGGCCGCTCCAGCCCACACCGCCGCGGCGGCCACCCTCGTCCAGGCCCAGGCCGCGGGCCACCCACGGCGTGAGCAGCCACAGGCCGAGCAGGAACACCACGTCGCCTCGCGCGGCCAGCGGCCACCAGTCCAGCCCCACCTCCCACAGCGCCCAGGCGATGGTGCCCAGCACGAACAGCGCATACACCAGCAGCGCCGCCGCGCTGCCGCGCCACAGCAGCAGGCCGGTGACCAGCAGAGCCACGCCGGCCAGCACGTAGTACCAGCTGCCGCCCAGGGCGGCCAGCCAGGCGCCGCCCCCCAGCAAGCCCAGGCCGATCAACGAAAACACGAAGCCTGTGGCCGTGGGCCGACGAACGCTTGCACTCACCATGGTTCCAGATCCTCGACAGGTAGCGCCGGCATTGCGGCAAACCCTGTACCCGCGGCATGCGACAGTGCGCACGGGTCCGCCAGTTGCCGGGCCGCCGTTCCCGCAGCAGCACCCCCGATGGACCCGATGACCGCTCACCTGCCCAGCGACACCCTTGCCGACGTGTTCCCCGGTGAGGGCGAGATGGCGCAGCTGATGCGCGCGCACGACTGGTCGGCCAGCACGCTGGGCCCGGTATCGGGCTGGCCGCATGCGCTGAAGGTGGCGGTGCGGCTGCTGCTCACTTCGCGCTTCGAGATGTGGCTGGGCTGGGGACCGGAGGTGGCCTTCCTCTACAACGATGCGTACCGGCCCACGCTGGGCGCCAAGCATCCGCGTTCGCTGGCCATGCCCACGCAGGCGCTGTGGCCCGAGATCTGGCAGGACGTGGCGCCGCGCCTGCAACGGGTGTACGAGCACGGCGAATCCACCTGGGACCGCGCGCTGCGGCTGGTGGTCAACCGTCACGGTTATGCGGAGGAGACCTTCCACACCTTCTCGTACAGCCCGCTGCATGGCGATGGCGGCCGGGTGGAAGGCGTGTTCTGCGCGGTGACCGAGGAGACCGACCGCGTGATCAGCGAGCGCCGGCTGGCCACGCTGCGCGACCTGGCTTCCGGCCTGTCGGTGACCGGCACCCGCCACGCGGTGCTGCGCGCCACTGAAACCGCCCTGGCCGGCAGCGAGGTGGACCTGCCCTTCTACATCGCCTACCGCTTCGACACCGCGGCGCAGCCGCAGCAGGCCGCCGCCGAGCCGCTGTGCTGCGGCGGCCTGCCGGCCGGGCATGCGGCCACCGATGCCGCGCGCTGGCCGCTGCAGCCGCTGTGGCAGGGCGAAGGCGCCCGGCTGCTGCCGTTGGCCGGCCTGCTGCCGCCGGCGGTGCTGCAGGCCCTGCCCGCCGGCCTGCATGGCCAGGCGCCGTCCCAGGTGGCGGTGGTGCCGCTGATCGGCCAGGGTACCGAGCGGCCGATGGGCGCGATGGTGGTGGGCCTCAATCCCTTCCGCCTCGGTGACGCGGACTACCTGGGCTTCCTGCAACTGGTGGCCGGGCAGATCGCCTCCAGCCTGGCCAATGCCGAGGCCTTCGAGGCCGAGCAGGCCCGCATGGCCGCACTGGCCGAGGCCGCGCTGCTGCGCCAGCAGGCCGCCGAGGCGCTTCGCGAGGCCAATGCCCGGCTGACCGAGGAACGCGACCGCCTGCAGCGCATGTTCGAGCAGGCGCCCAGCTTCATGTGCCTGCTGCAGGGGCCGGAGCACCGCTTCGCGCTGGTCAACCATGCCTATGCCAGCCTGGTCGGGCACCGGAAGCTGCTGGGCCTGACGGTGCGCGAGGCCCTGCCCGAGGTCGCAGGCCAGGGCCTCTTCGAGATCCTGGACGAGGTGTACCGCAGCGGCCGGCCCTATGCCGGGCGCAACGTGGCGGTGCAGTTGCAGCGGGAGCCGGGCGCACCCACCGAGCAGCGCTTCGTGCACCTGGTGTACCAGCCGCTGGCTGACAACGAAGGCCGGGTGAGCGGCATCTTCGTGGACGGCTACGACGTCACGCACCAGCGCCAGGCGGAGGAGGCTTTGCAGCGCCTGAACGAAACGCTGGAGCAGCACGTGGCCGAGCGCACCGCCGAGCTGGCCCAGGCGCTGGACCAGCTGCGCCGCGAATCGGCCGAGCGCGAGGCGGCCCAGGCCGCACTGCGGCATGCCCAGCGCATGGAGGCGCTGGGTGCGCTCACCGGCGGCGTGGCGCACGACTTCAACAACCTGCTGCAGGTGGTCAGCGGCAACCTGCAGCTGCTGTCACGCCACGTGGGCGACGACGCGCGCGCGCAGGAGCGGGTGAAGAAGGCCCTGGCCGGCGTGGCCCGCGGCTCCAAGCTGGCCTCGCAGCTGCTGGCCTTCGGCCGCCGCCAGCCGCTGGAGCCCAAGGTGGTGAACGTCGGCCGACTGGTACGCGAGATGGACGACATGCTGCGCCGCGCGCTGGGCGAGGAGGTGGAGCTGGAAACGGTGAGCTCCGGCGGCCTGTGGAACACCTTCGTCGACCCCGGCCAGCTGGAGAACGCCATCCTCAACCTGGCCATCAACGGCCGCGACGCGATGGACGGCCCGGGCCGCCTGACCATCGAGGCCGGCAATGCAATGCTGGACGACGACTACGCCCGCGTCCACGAGGACCTGCAGCCCGGCCAGTACGTGATGGTGGCGGTGAGCGACACCGGCAGCGGCATCGCGCCCGAGCTGCTGGAGCGGGTGTTCGAGCCCTTCTTCAGCACCAAGCCCGAGGGCAAGGGCACGGGCCTGGGTCTGTCCATGGTCTATGGCTTCGTCAAGCAGTCCGGCGGCCACGTGAAGATCTACAGCGAGCTGGGCGAAGGCACCACGGTGCGCCTGTACCTGCCGCGGGCGCTGCGCGCCGAGGACCGCCCGGTGGACCGGATGGACAGCGGGCCCCAGGGCGGCAGCGAGACGGTGCTGGTGGTGGAGGACGACGACGAGGTGCGCGAGACCGTGGTCTCGATGCTGGGCGACCTGGGCTACCGGGTGCTCAAGGCGCGCGACGCGGCCAGTGCGCTGGGCGTGATCGAGAGCGGCACGCCGATCGACCTGCTGTTCACCGACGTGGTGATGCCCGGCCCGCTGCGCAGCCCGGAGCTGGCGCGCAAGGCACGCGAGCGGCTGCCCGGCATCGCGGTGCTGTTCACCTCGGGTTATACCGAGAACGCCATCGTGCACAACGGCCGGCTGGACGCCGGCGTGGACCTGCTGAGCAAGCCCTACACCGCCGAGGCGCTGGCGCGCAAGGTGCGGCAGGTGCTGCAGCGCGCCGGGCGCTGATGCCGCGTCAGGCCGCCACTGGGGGGCTGGTGGCGCGGCCGTGCCAGTCGGTCCAGCACTGCCGCTCGTAGTCGTAGAGCTTGCAGGCGCGGGCGGTGCGCACGTACCAGCGCCACGAGAAGGGCTGCACCACGATGCGCCCGGGCATGCGCTGCTCCAGCAGCCGCTGCGCACGCTTCAGGCGGTACAGCGGCACGCTCATGTCCACATGGTGGGCGGTGTGCTCCATGATGTGGTGCAGCGCGCTGCCCATGGCCGAGCGGAAGGTGAGGTGCACCGTGGTCGACACGAAGGGCTGCGCCGCGGCCCAGCGCTTCTTGTCCTGGTGCCAGGCCACGCCCTGGTGGGTGTGGTGCACGTACACCACGAAGCCGATGAAGCCGTTCCACACCACGAAGGGCAGCACGAAGCCCGCCGACACCAGCCACCAGGCCGACTGCCCGGTGGCATCGGCAGCCGCCACCAGCGCAGCCACCCACAGCGCAGCGAAGGCACTGACCAGCAGGCCGTCGGCGGTGAACACGGCACGCCGCGTGGGCATGTGGCGCCGGCTGGGAAACAGCATGCGCGCCCACCAGATCTCCACCAGGTAGTACAGCCACGGCGCCCAGCCGCTGCGGTACACCCGCTCCAGCGCGCGGCGCCAGCGGGGCAGGGCCTGATATTCGGCCAGCGTGCGCGGCTCCCAGACGAAGTCGAAGCCCTTCAGGTTGGTGTAGCCGTGGTGCACCACGTTGTGCCCCACCTCCCACAGGCTGTAGGGCGTCAGCGAGGGCAGGAACACCAGGCGCCCCAGCCAGCGGTTGAGCCGGCGGTGCGGCGTGAAGGCCTGGTGGCAGGCGTCATGGCCCAGGATGAACAGCCGCGCGATCACGAAGCCGGTGACGCTGCCGGCCAGCAGCTGCACCGCGGGATGCGAGGCCAGCACGGCGATGCCGAGTGACAGCAGGAAGAACAGCAGGTCGGCGAGGGTCAGGGCCAGGGCCAGCGGGGTGCTGCGCGAGGCGATCGGCGCCATCCAGGCGCGGATCTCCTTGCGGTGCGGAATGGCCGCGGGGGCACCACCGCAGGAAGCAGGAATCATCATGTAACTGTGGGAGCATTCGGGGAACACGCAAGGCTAGGCCCGCAGGCCCGCCAGCGGCTTGACCACGATCAACAGTGCCACGGCGGCGCACCAGGAGGCCGGATGTCCAAGCGCTTCGACGCCATCGTGATCGGCACCGGCCAGGCCGGGCCCGCCCTGGCCACCCGGCTGGCGGCGGCCGGCCAGCAGGTGGCCATCATCGAGCGGCACCGCTTTGGCGGCACCTGCGTCAACACCGGCTGCATGCCCACCAAGGCGATGGTGGCCAGTGCGCATGCGGCGCACCTGGCCCGCCGCGCTGCGGACTTCGGCGTGCGCATCGACGGCACGGTGCAGGTGGACATGAAGGCGGTGAAGGCCCGCAAGGACAAGGTGGCCCGCGACGCCAGCCGCGGCGTGGAGCACTCGCTGCGCGATCAGCCCGGCTGCA
Organism: Aquincola sp. J276; assembly: GCF_024700035.1. Taxonomy (NCBI): domain Bacteria; kingdom Pseudomonadati; phylum Pseudomonadota; class Betaproteobacteria; order Burkholderiales; family Sphaerotilaceae; genus Aquincola; species Aquincola sp. J276. The sequence goes on along the minus strand of NZ_JAJONC010000002.1, from coordinate 2,290,656 downwards.
CCGTGGTGCAGGGCCATGCCCGCTTCGTCTCGCCCACCGCGGTGGCGGTGGACGGCCAGACGCTGGAAGCGCCGCGCATCTTCATCAACGTCGGCGGCCGCGCGGTGGTGCCGGACCTGCCCGGAATCGACAGCGTGCGCTGCCTGACCAACAGCAGCATCCTGGAACTGGACGAACTGCCGCGGCACCTGGTGGTAATCGGCGGCAGCTACATCGCGCTGGAGTTCGCGCAGATGTTCCGCCGCTTCGGCGCGCAGGTGACGGTGCTGGAGAAATCGCCCCGACTGCTGGGCCGGGAGGACGAGGACGTGTCCCAGGCCATCGCCGACATCCTGCGCGCCGAAGGCATCGTGCTGCGCACCGGCGCCCAGCGCCTGCGCCTGCGGCCCGCCGAGGGCGACCCAGCCAGCACCGGCAGCATCGTGGTGGGCCTGGACGACGCCGGCGGCGCGCACGAGGTGCTGGCCTCCCATGTGCTGCTGGCCACCGGCCGCCGGCCCAACACCGACGACCTGGGGCTGGAGGCGGCCGGCGTGGCCACCGACGAGCGTGGCTACATCCGCGTGGACGACGAGCTGCGCACCAGCGTGCCCGGCATCTGGGCGCTGGGCGACTGCAACGGCCGCGGCGCCTTCACCCACACCGCCTACAACGACTACGAGATCGTGGCCGACAACTTGCTGTCCGGTGCGGGCCGCCGGGTGAGCGACCGCATCGACTGCTATGCGCTCTATACCGATCCGCCGCTGGGCCGCGTGGGCCTGGGCGAGGCACAGGCACGCCAGGCCGGCCATGCGGTGCGCGTGGCCACCCGCCCGATGAGCCGCGTGGGCCGCGCGGTGGAAAAAGGCGAAACGCAAGGTTTCATGAAGCTGGTGGTGGATGCGGACACCGATGCCATCCTGGGCGCGGCCGTGCTGGGCGTGGGCGGGGACGAGGCCATCCATGCGGTGATCGACGCCATGGCCGCCGGCGGCACCGCGCTGCGCCTGCAGCGCACCATGCACATCCACCCCACCGTGGCGGAACTGCTGCCCACGCTGGCCGGCGCCTTGCAGCCGGCCGCGTAGATGTCTAGACAAGTACCCGCGCGGCAGGTGTCATCTTTTGCATCTTGTTTTTGTCACCAGCGGGACATCGCCGGGCATGGATCGGGCCCCTAATTTGCTAGGTATTAGGCTTGGCAGTCGGGGCCTTGAGGGTCAACCCCAGCCGGTTGCAAGGGGTTTTGCGTCTATAGTCCGCCGCTTCGCGAACGGCGCGTCCAGGCCACCCACAAGGTAGCAGCACATTAGGCAGTTCGCCGACCGCGGCGGACCCTGGAGGATATTGAGTGGATTTTGCTGAACAGCAACGTCGGCCCACGAAGCACGTGGTCGGCTTTGGCATCGTGGTGCTGATGCACCTGCTACTGGGTTGGGCGCTGGTCAGCGGACTGGCGCGCAAGGTGGTGGAAGTGATCAAGGCTCCCATCGAGACCAAGATCATCGAGGAGGTGAAGCCGCCTCCGCCGCCGCCCGAGAACCTGCCGCCCCCGCCCAAGCTGGCGCCCCCGCCGCCCAGCTACGTGCCGCCGCCCGAGATCAGCGTGGCGCCTCCGCCCACGCCCGCGCCCACGATCACCACGACGCAGGTGGCCCCGCCGCCCGCACCGGTGGCCATTGCGCCGGCGCCCGCACCGGCTGCGCCCCCGGCCCCGCCTGCACCGCCCGCCGCGCCGCGGCCGGTGGGCACGCCCGCCCGCATCGACGTGTCCAGCTGCGAGAAGCCGGAGTACCCCCGCGCCGCGCTGCGCGCCGAGGCCACCGGCACCACCCGCATCCGCTTCACCATCGACGCCACCGGCAAGGTGGCCAAGGCGGAGATCGACAAGTCCTCCGGGCCCACGCGCGAACACCGCGCGCTGGACAACGCGGCCGTCGAGGCGCTGGGCAAGTGCCCGTTCCGCCCCGGCACCGATCCCGAAGGCAAGCCGGTGGGCGGTGCCATCGCCACCGTCGAATACGTCTGGAAGGTCGAGTAGGCGGCCCGGCCGCCCTCGCCTTCTCCTGTTCCCCCCGCGTGCCGGTCTGCGCCCCGCACGCCTCCTGTCCCCGTCGGAGAAAACAATCATGTCCCTGACCAAGTTCCTGCGTGCGGTCGTGCTGGCCGTCGCCACCACTGCCGCGCTCGCGCCTTCCCTCAGCTTCGCGCAGCCCGCCTCCGAGCCCGCGGCCACCAGCGCCACGCCCGACGCCGGCGCAGCGCCCGCCGCCGCGGCACCTTCGGTGGGCACCGAGGTGGTCGAGAACCCCTACGGCCTGAGCGCGCTGTGGGCCCAGGGCGACATCGTGGCCAAGGCCACGCTGGTCATCATGATCATCATGAGCATGGGCAGCTGGTACATCATCTTCACCAAGCTGTTCGAGCAGCAGAAGCTGCTGAACGCGGCCAATGCCGCCGGCAAGACCTTCTGGACGGCGGGCAGTGTGCGCGCCGGCGCCGATGCGCTCGAGAAGGGCAGCGCCTTCCGCTACATCGCCGAGCAGGGCCTGACCGCCAGCGAGCACCACGAAGGCACGCTGGTCGAGCAGATCGACCTGCACACCTGGGTGACGATGAGCATCCAGCGCGCCGTGGACAACGTGCAGAGCCGCCTGCAGGACGGCCTGGCCTTCCTGGCCACCGTGGGTTCCACCGCACCGTTCGTCGGCCTGTTCGGCACGGTCTGGGGCATCTACCACGCGCTGACGGCCATCGGCATCAGCGGCCAGGCTTCCATCGACAAGGTGGCCGGCCCGGTGGGCGAGGCGCTGATCATGACCGCCATCGGCCTGGCCGTGGCCGTGCCCGCGGTGATGGGCTACAACTGGCTGATCCGCCGCAACAAGAGCGCGATGGAGAAGGTGCGCAGCTTCAGCAGCGACCTGCACAACGTGCTGATCGCGGGCAAGCGGTGAATGTCTGCCCCCTCCGCCGCGCCTGCGGCGCCGCTCCACCCCGCGGGGGTCCGCGGCCGCCTTGGGAGCGGCCCGGCGCCGGCCGCGGGGGCCTTGTCTTTGAATAGGAGCCTTTGATGGCGATGAACATCTCATCGGGCGACGACGGCGAGGAAGCGCTGAACTCCAGCATCAACACCACGCCGCTGGTCGACGTGATGCTGGTGCTGCTGATCATCTTCCTGATCACCATCCCGGTGGTCACGCAGTCGATCAAGCTCGACCTGCCCAAGGAACGCAACGTCCCCACGCAGACCAAGCCCGAGAACATCGTGCTGGCGGTGGACCGCGACGGCGACGTGTACTGGGGCGTGGAGCGCCTGGCCGACACCGAGGCCCTGGTGGCCCGGCTGAAGGAGTCGGCCGTGAAGGAACCGCAGCCCGAAGTGCATATCCGCGGCGATGCCGAGGTGCGCTACGAGGCCGTCGGCCGCGTGGTGGTGGCCTGCCAGCGCGCGGGCATCCACAAGGTCGGCTTCATCACCGAGCCGCCGGCCGGCATCGCCGCGGGCGGCTAGGAGACTCACATGGCAATGAATGTAGGTAGCGGCGGCGGCGACGACGAGGTGATGGTCGACATCAACACCACGCCGCTGATCGACGTGATGCTGGTGCTGTTGATCATGTTCATCATCACCATCCCCATCCAGACCCATGCGGTCAAGATGAACATGCCGGTGCCCAGCAATGCACCGCCGCCCACCACGCCGCCCGAGGTGGTGCGCATCGACGTGGACTTCGACGGCACCATCGGCTGGAACGGCGAGATCGTCAACGGCCGCGCCGACCTGGAGAACCGCCTGGCCCAGGTGGCTGCCCTGCCCGACCAGCCCGAGGTGCACCTTCGCCCCAACAAGCTGGTGACCTACAAGCATGTGGCCGGCGTGATGGCCAGCGCGCAGCGCCTGGGTGTCACCAAGATCGGCATCGTGGGCAACGAGCAGTTTCTGAATTGATCTGAACCGGGGCGCCGCCCGGTTGTCCAACGCCGGGAACCGCCTTTCTGCTTTACACAGGACTCCCGATGCGACACAGCTTCAAAGCGATCACCGCCGCCGTGCTGGCGGCCGGCCTGGTGGCCCATGCGGCCGCCCAGCAGATGCGCCCCGAGATCGGCCGCCCACTGCAGCAGGCCGGCGAGCTGCTCAAGGCCGGCAAGGCCCGGGAGGCGCTGGCCAAGGTGCGCGAGGCCGACGCGGTGGGCAACAAGACCGCCGCCGAGCAGCTCACCATCGACCGCATGCGCGGCGCCGCCGCCCAGCGCGCGGGCGACACGCAGGCCGCCATCAACGCCTTCGAGTCGGTGTATGCCTCGGGCAAGCTGGGTGGTGCCGAGCAGGCGCAGGTGGCCGAATCGCTGGCCTTCGCCTACTCCCAGGCCAAGAACTGGCCCAAGACCAGCGAATGGGCGCAGAAGGCCAAGGCGGCCGGCAGCAACAGCGCGCAGCTCAACCAGCTCATCGCCTACGTGCAGGCGCAAAGCGGCGACTATGCCGCCGTGGCCCGCGATGCCGGCGCGGCGGTGGCCGCCGCCGAGCAGGCCGGCCGCAAGCCGGCCGAGGACGACCTGCTGCGCCTGGCCGACGCCTACCAGCGCACCAACAATGCCGGCGGCCATGCCGCCACGCTCGAGAAGCTGATCCTCCACTACCCCAAGAAGGACTACTGGAGCGCCTACCTCAACAACGTGCAGCGCAAGCCCGGCTTCTCGTCGCGGCTGGCGCTGGACGTGATGCGGCTGAAGCTGGCCAACGGCCTCATCACCACCACCGAGCAGTACATGGAGATGGCGCAGCTCTCGCTGCAGGCCGGCCTGCCGGACGAGGCCAAGGCCATCGTCGACAAGGGTTTCGCCAGCGGCACGCTGGGCACCGGCGCCGAGGCCGAGCGCCACAAGCGCCTGCGCGACCTGGTGCTCAAGCAGCAGGAAGAGACCAAGGCCGGCCTGGCCAAGGCAGAGACCGAGGCCGCCGCCGCCAAGGACGGCAACGAGCTGGTGAAGGTGGGCACGGTGTATGCCGCCATGGGCCAGGCCGACAAGGGCGCCAGCCTGATCGAGAAGGGCATTGCCAAGGGCGGCCTGAAGCGCCCCGACGACGCCAAGCTGCGCCTAGGCTGGGCCCAGCTGCAAACGGCTTCCACCAAGGCCAAGGGCCTGCAGACCCTGCGTGGCGTGGGCGGCAACGACGGCACGGCCGACATCGCACGGGCCTGGGCCGCGCTGGCCCGCCAGGGCTGATGCCAGGCGCGCGCCGCGGGTAGCCCCCGCTGCGCAGCCTGGATGGCCGCTGCCAGAATCGGCCGCATGAGCGACGCCCTGCCCGACTTCCTCGAGCCGCTGGGCGATGGCATCTATGCCATCGACACCGGCTTCCACCGACCCCGGTTCGACGCCGCCTACCTGATGGTGGAAGACGGCCGCGCCTGCTTCATCGACACCGGCACCAACCATGCGGTGCCGCGGCTGCTGTGCGCGCTCGATGCGCTGGGCCTGCCCCCCGACGCGGTGGACCATGTGATCGCCACCCATGTCCACCTGGACCATGCCGGCGGCGCCGGGCTGCTGCTGCAGTCGCTGCCCACGGCGCAGCTGGTGGTGCATCCGCGCGGCGCCCGCCACCTGATCGATCCGCGGGCGTTGTGGGCCGGCGCGTTGGCGGTGTATGGCGCGCAGGAGATGGAACGCTCCTACGGCCAGCTGGTCAACGTGCCGCCGGAGCGGGTGCTGCAGAGCAGCGACGGCATGGTGCTGCAGCTGGCCGGGCGACCGCTGCTGTTCATCGACACGCCCGGCCATGCACGCCACCATCACTGCATCTGGGACGAACGCAGCCGCGGCTGGTTCACCGGCGACACCTTCGGCCTGAGCTTCCGCGAATTCGACGTGGCGGGCCGGCCGGCCTGGATCCTGCCCACCTCCACGCCGGTGCAGTTCGAGCCCGGGCCGCTGCGGCAGTCGATCCAGCGGCTGCTGGCGCAGCAGCCGCGCTGCATGTACCTCACCCACTACGGCCGCGTGGCGGACGTGCCGGCGCTGGCCGCGGAGTTCCTGCTGCAGCTGGATGCGATGGTGGCGCTGGGCGAATCGGTGCGCGGCGCGCCCGACCGCCATGAGGCCCTGAAGCACGGCCTGCGGCAGCTGTATGTGCAGCGGCTGCGGGCCAACGGCCGCCGCGGCGACGCGGCGGAGCTGGACCTGCTGTCGCTGGATGTGGAACTCAATGCCCAGGGCATGGGCGTCTGGCTGGACAGACCCGCCGAAGGCAGGCACGCATGAAGGCACACCCATGAGCGCACACACCAGCGAGATCAACTTCGGCCTGCGCGGCCGCGTGGCGGTGGTCACCGGCGCCTCGCAAGGCATCGGCGAGGCCTGTGCCCGCCGGCTGCTGCGCGAAGGCGCCTCGGTGGCGCTGTGGGACGTGGACGATGCCCGCGGCGCGGCCCTGGCTGCCGCGCTGCAGGCCGAGGGCGCCCGTGCGCTCTACCTGCATTGCGACGTGTCCAGCAAGGCGCAGGTGGACGTGGCGCTGGCCGCCACCGTCGACGCGCTGGGCCCGGTGGATGCGCTGGTCAACAACGCCGGCATCTTCCGCGCTGCGGACTTCCTCGACATCACCGAGGCCGACTGGGACGCGGTAATCGCCGTCAACCTCAAGGGCTCCTTCCTGGTGGGCCAGGCGGTGGCCCGCGTGATGGCGGCCCACGGCGGCGGCGCCATCGTCAACATGAGCTCGGTCAACGGCCGGCTGGCCATTCCCAGCATCGCCAGCTACAACGCCAGCAAGGGCGCCATCGACCAGCTGACGCGGGTGATGGCGCTGGGCCTGGTGGGCCACGGCATCCGCGTCAATGCGGTGGCGCCGGGCACCATCGCCACCGAACTGGCGCAGAAGGCCGTGCTCACCAGCGACGACGCCAAGGCCCGCATCATGAGCCGCACGCCGATGAAGCGCCTGGGCGAGCCGGCCGAGGTGGCCGACGTGGCCGCCTGGCTGCTGAGCGAGGCGTCCAGCTACGTGACCGGCGAGATCGTGGTGGTGGATGGCGGCCGCATGACGCTCAACTACACCATGCCTGTCTAGACGAGCGGGCCGGGACGTCAGCCGCCCACCAGCGCGGCCACGCCCAGCACCGCGAAGATGGCCGCGGCGATGAGGTGGATGGTGCGGATCGGCACCTTCTTGGTCACCTTGTCGCCCAGCAGCACCACCGGTGCATTGGCGGCCATCATGCCCAGCGTGGTGCCCAGCACCACGGCCACGATGGCGTCATAACGCGCGGCCAGCGCCACGGTGGCGATCTGCGTCTTGTCGCCCATCTCGGCCAGGAAGAAGGCCACCACGGTGGCGCCGAACACGCCCAGGCGCGGTGCGCGGGTGTCTTCCTCGTCCAGCTTGTCCGGCACCAGCGTCCAGGCCGCCATGGCCAGGAAGGAGATGCCCAGCACCCAGCGCATCACGTCGGGGCCGGCCAGGTTGGTGATCCAGGCACCCAGCGCGCCGGCGGCTGCATGGTTGAACACGGTGGCCACGAAGATGCCCGCGATGATGGGCCAGGGGCGGCGGAACCGGGCGGCGAGCACCAGCGACAGCAGCTGGGTCTTGTCGCCCATTTCAGCGAGGGCGACGATGCCGGTCGAGACGAGAAAGGCTTCCAAAAGGGTGGCTCCGGCCGGACACGGACACGATGACCGCGGCGCATCCCCGGCCTGTCGGAGTCGCCACGGTCAAAGGTCTCGCAAAATCCGCACACTGCCGGTGATCGCCTGTGCCATGCCGGCTGCAGCCCAGGTGGCTGCACGGCAAGTTTGTTGACACAGGCCCCTCTCGCAACACTGCCCGGACACGCCGGGCAGTTCGGAGGAAGCTACTCCCCAATGACTGCGGCCATTGTAGGCGGCGCCACGCGCTGTTCACGGATGGGCAGGTGGATCAGTGCGGCACCGACGGCCAGCACGATGTCGGCATACCACATCCAGTCGTAGCTGCCGGTGAGCTCGAAAGCCTTGCCCCCCAGCCACGCCCCCAGGAAGCCGCCCAGCTGGTGCGCCAGCATCACGATGCCGAACAGCGTGGCCATGTTGGCCGGCCCGAAGAAGCGCGCCACCAGCCCCGCGGTGGGCGGCACGGTGGACAGGTAGGTGAATCCGATGATGGCCGCGAAGCCCAGCATGACCGCGGGCGTCTTGGGCAGCAGCATGAACACCAGCACGGCCACCGCCCGCGCGGCGTACACCAGCGACAGCAGCGACTTCATGCGCCAGCGACCGTGCTGGAAGCCGATGGCCCAGCCCATCGCCAGGCTGCCCACGATGTTGAACAGGCCGATGACCGCCAGCGACCAGGCGCCCACCGAAGGCGGCAGGCCGCAGGAGGCCACCACGCCCGGCAGGTGGGTGGCGATGAAGGCCACGTGGAACCCGCAGACGAAGAAGCCCGCGCACAGCAGCCGGTAGCTGGGGTCGGCCAGCGCGCGGCGGATCACGACGCCTGCCTTTTCCCGCACCGCGGGGGCTGCACCAGCGGCGGCCGCCGGCAACGCCGAGTGCCCCCGCAGCACCCAGGCCGCCGGCAGCGCCAGCAGCGTGATGACGCCCAGCGTGTACAGCGAGGCCATCCAGCCGGCCGCCGCCGTCACGCCCTGCGCGATCGGCGCGAACACGAACTGGCCGAAGGAGCCGCCCGCGTTGACGATGCCGGTGGCCATGCCGCGGCGCTCAGGTGGCACCAGCCGCGTGGTGGCGGCCATCAGCACCGAGGGCCCGGCCATGCCGGCGCCGCCAGCGGCCAGCACGCCAATGGCGAAGATCAGGCCAGCGGTGGTGTGCATGTGCGGCACGAGCGCGGTGCCGATGGCCACCAGCAGCACGCCCAGCACCAGCACGCGGCCGGTGCCGATGCGGTCGGCCACCAGCCCCGCGACCGGCTGCGTGAGGCCCCACCACAGCTGCCCGAAGGCAAACGCCAGGCTGATGCTGGCCAGGCCCAGCCCGGTGCTGCTGTTGAGCGTGCCGAGGAACAGGCCCATCGACTGGCGCGCGCCCATGGTGAGCGCGAAGGTGCCGGCCGCGGCCAGCAGCACCAGGCCCACGGGCACGGCTTTGGCAGGCAACGAAGTCTTCATGGCGTCAGGCCTCCTCGGGCAGGTCGGTGGATTCCAGCACCGCGATGCAGTCGTCGATCAGCGCATGCAAGGCCAGCACGCGCTGCTCGCCCAGCAGGGCATTGATCTCGAGCTGCGCCTTTTTCCAGGCGCGCTGGCCCTGCTCGCGCACCGCACGGCCGGCCTCGGTGATGGCCACCAGCCGGCTGCGGGCGTCGTCGCCAGGCAGCACCTCCACCCAGCCCTGCTGCACCAGCGGTTGCAGGTTGCGGGTGAGCGTGGAGGCATCCAGCCGCATGGCCTGCGCCAGGTCCACCGGCCGCAGCGGCCCGAGCTTCAGCACATGCGACAGCAGCGAGTACTGCGTGTTCTTCAGACCGCTGACGGCATGCGCCTCGTAGTGCCGGCCCACCAGGCGTGCCAGCTGGCGAACCTTCATGTTGGTACAGCCCTGCGGGCGGCGCGCGGAAATGTCTTGGCCCATGCCAATCAGTGTATCTACAATCGTTGCAGGTACAAGTTTTTTTGGGAGACCCCATGATGAATGCAGCAGACACCCTGGCCGCCTGGCAGGCGCGTGAGCAGGAGATCAACGTCCACGGCCATGAGATCGGCCTGGCCAGCCCCGAGCAGGTGGCCGGCCGCACCGGCCTGCAGATCCTGCAGGCGATGGTGGCGGGCGAGATCCCCCGCGCGCCGATCTCGCGCACCCTGAACTTCCTGATCGTGGAGCTGGCCGAGGGCCGCGCGGTGTTCCAGGGCCGGCCGCTGTTCGAGCACTACAACCCGCTGGGCACGGTGCATGGCGGCTGGATCGCCACGCTGCTGGATTCAGCCGTGGGCTGCGCGGTGCACACGCTGATGGAGCCCGGCAAGACCTACACCACGCTGGAGCTGAAGATCAACTACGTGAAGGCCGTGACGCACAAGGTGCCGCTGGTTCGCGCGGTGGGCGAAGTCATTCACCGCGGTGGGCGCATTGCCACCGCGGAGGGCAAGCTGGTGGGGCCCGATGGCACACTCTACGCACACGCCACCACCACCTGCCTCATCTTCGAGGCCCAGCCTTCGGCCAAGCCATGAGACTTCTCCACACCATGCTGCGCGTCGGCGACATGCAGCGCTCGATCGACTTCTACACCCAGGCCCTGGGCATGAAGCTGCTGCGCACGGTGCAACGGCCCGAGCAGCAGTACGACCTGGCCTACCTGGGCTACGGCGCCAACCCCGAGCATGCCGAGCTGGAGCTGACCTACAACTACGGCACCGACAAGTACGAGATGGGCACCGCCTATGGCCACATCGCGCTGGGCGTGGAAGACGCCTACGCGATGTGCGATGCGGTGCGCGAGAAGGCCGGGGCCTTCGGCGGCGCGGTCACGCGCGAGGCCGGCCCCGTCAAGGGCGGCAGCACCATCATCGCCTTCGTGACCGATCCGGACGGCTACAAGGTCGAGCTGATCCAGGGCGGCGTCTAGGCCGCCCGGCCGCTTCAGCCGCGCAGGGCCGAAGCCTCGCGCGCCAGCTGCGTGATGCGGGCCCAGTCGCCCGCTTCCACCGCGTCGGCCGGCGTCAGCCAGGAGCCGCCGCACACCTTCACGTTGGGCAGCGCCAGGAACTCGGGCGCCGTCTTCACCGTCAGGCCGCCGGTGGGGCAGAACACCACATCGGGGAACGGGCCGCCCAGTGCCTTCAGCATCGGGATGCCGCCGGCCTGCACCGCCGGGAAGAACTTCAGGAACTGCAGGCCGTCGGCCTGGGCCGCCATCACCTCGCTGGCGGTGGCCACGCCGGGCAGCAGCGGCAGGCCCGCGGCCACGCAGGCACGGCCCACTTCGCTGGTGTAGCCGGGGCTCACGCCAAAGACCGAGCCGGCATTCCTGGCCGCCTGGGCATCGGCTGCCGAACGGATGGTGCCGGCGCCGACGATGGCCTCCGGCACCGCCTTGGCGATGGCCTCGATGCACTGCAGCGCCACCGGGGTGCGCATCGTCACTTCCAGCACGCGCACGCCGCCGGCGACCAGCGCCTGCGCCAGCGGCACCGCATCCTGCACACGCTGCAGCACGATGACCGGGATCACCGGGCCATAGGAAACGAGGTCGAGGGTGTTGTTCATGGAGGTCCTTGGAGTCACAGCCAGGTGCAGGCGCCTTCCTCGGCGCTGATGGCGTTCTTGCGCATGCCGGCGAACAGCTCGCGGCCCAGGCCGTGGGCGTTGTCCTCGGCCGCTTCGGGTCGGATGGTGGCCACCGGGCGGGCAGCCCAGGTGGCATCGTCCACCAGCACGTCCAGCACGCCGGCCACGGCGTCCAGGCGGATGATGTCGCCGTCCACCACGCGGGCCAGCGGGCCGCCGGCCAGCGCCTCGGGGCTGACGTGGATGGCCGCCGGCACCTTGCCCGAGGCACCGCTCATGCGGCCGTCGGTCACCAGCGCCACCTTGAAGCCCTTGCCCTGCAGCACGCCGAGCGGCGGCGTGAGCTTGTGCAGCTCGGGCATGCCGTTGGCACGCGGGCCCTGGAAGCGCACCACGGCCACGAAGTCGCGCTCCAGTTCACCGGCCTTGAAGGCGGCATGCAGCGCGTCCTGGCTGTCGAACACGCGGGCCGGCGCCTCGATCACATGGCGGTCTTCCGGCACGGCCGACACCTTGATGACGGCACGGCCCAGCTTGCCGGTCAGCAGCTTGAGGCCACCGGTCTCGCTGAAGGGCGCGGCGGCGGTGCGCACCACGGATTCGTCGGTGCTGCCGGCCGGCAGGCGCTGCCATACCAGCTTCTCGCCTTCCAGCGCCGGCACCTTGCCATAGGCGGCCATGCCGCCGCTGGCGATGGTGGCCACGTCGGGGTGCAGGCAGCCCGATTCCAGCAGCTCGCGCAGCACGAAGCTGGGGCCGCCGGCGGCCTGGAAGTGGTTCACGTCGGCCGAGCCGTTGGGATACACGCGCGACAGCAGCGGCACGTTGGCGGAGAGGTCGGAGAAGTCGGTCCAGTCGATCAGGATGCCGGCGGCGCGGGCCACGGCCACCAATGGATCAGGTGGTTGGTGGAGCCGCCGGTGGCCAGCAGCGCCACCATCGCGTTGACGATGGTGCGCTCGTCCACCAGCTTGCCGATGGGCTGGAAGTTCTCGCCCGGGCCGATGGCCAGCACGCGGCGCAGCGCCTCGCGCGTGAGTTGCTCGCGCAGCGTGGCATGCGGATGCACGAAGGCCGAGCCCGGCACATGCAGGCCCATCGATTCCAGCAGCATCTGGTTGCTGTTGGCGGTGCCGTAGAAGGTGCAGGTGCCCGGGCCGTGGTACGCGGCCGATTCGGCGGCCAGCAGCTCGTCACGGCCCACCAGGCCCTGCGCGAACTTCTCGCGCACCTTGGACTTGTCGTTGTTCGACAGGCCGGTGCTCATCGGCCCCGCCGGCACGAACACGCACGGCAGGTGGCCGAAGTGCAGTGCGCCGATCAGCAGCCCGGGCACGATCTTGTCGCACACGCCCAGCAGCAATGCGCCGTCGAACACGTCGTGGCTGAGGGCGATGGCGGTGCTCATCGCGATGGTGTCGCGCGAGAACAGGCTCATCTCCATGCCCGGCAGGCCCTGGGTCACGCCGTCGCACATCGCCGGCACGCCACCGGCCACCTGCAGCGTGGCGCCCTGGCGGTGCGCCTCGTCGCGCAGGATGGCGGGGAAGCCCTCGTACGGCTGGTGGGCCGACAGCATGTCGTTGTAGGCGGTGACCACGCCGATGTTCGGCGCGCGCTCGGCCACCACCCGGAACTTGTCGTTGGCCGGCAGCGCGGCGAAGGCATGGGCCACGTTGGCACAGCCCATGCGATCACTGCCGCGGGGGCGGCCGATCAACTTGTCGACCCGCGAGAGGTACGCCGTGCGGGTGGGATGGCTGCGCTCACGGATGCGGTCCGTGATGCTGGCGATGGCTGGTTTCATGGCGGCGCCTCTGTAACTCGGTCCCTGATTCTTACGAAACAAGGTTACATCGTCAAATCAACTTCGCTGGCGGGCAGGGTCGCTCTGTCATCATCACGCCCTGTCATGGACGACCTGCTACCCACCCCGGCAAGCCGCGATCCGCGGGCCATGCTGCAGCAGATCCGCAGGCAGTGGCAAGCGGCCGAAGACCTCTGGGTGTTCGGCTATGCCTCGCTGATCTGGCGCCCCGAATTCCACGCCGACGAGCACCGGCCCGCGCTGGTGCGCGGCTGGCACCGTGCGCTGCGCATGCGTTCGCGCATCAACCGCGGCACGCCGGAGCAGCCCGGGCTGGTGTTCGCGCTGATGCCGGGCGGCTCCTGCCGCGGCATGGTGTACCGGGTGGCGCGCGAACGCGCCGACGTGGAGCTGGAGCGGCTGTGGGCGCGGGAGATGATCACCGGCGTGTACGACCCGCGCTGGCTGCCCTGCCAGACGCCGCAGGGCCGGGTGATGGCGCTGGCCTTCACCCTCAGCCGCCGCAGCCCCAGCTACACCGGCCGCCTGAGCGACGACGAGCTGATCCAGATCCTGCGCATGGCGCGCGGCCAGTTCGGCAGCACGCTGGAGTACCTGTGCGAAACCGCCCGCTGCCTGGAGGAGCGCGGCATGACCGACCATGAACTGCGCCGGCTGGTGGGCCTGGCCCGGCAGCATCGCCTGATCTGAGCCGGGCGGCGTCAGAACCTGTGAATGAACCGGTCGCGACCGAGCGGCGCGACAGGGCGGGTTGGATCCAGGCGCAAAGCGCAGCCATAGCTCAGGCTACGGCGAGCATTTGCAACGACGAGCCGGGTCGTCAGGGCGCGTCGAGCGGGCGTGAGTGGTTCGTTCACAGGTTCTCAGCGGTCCGCCACCGCCTGCAGCTGCTGGTGGCGCCGGGCGGCGGCGAAGTCTTCCACCGTGTCCAGGTCGATGAGCGCGCCGGGGTCGTCCACGTCCACCGCCTGCGCGGGATAACGCGCCACCAGGCGGCGCGCGCCTTCGTCGCCCTGCAGCAGCACGAGGTCGGTGAACAGCTCGGCCGAAAAGCCCACCGGATGACCGCGCCGGCCGGCATGCTGGGCATAGGCCACCGGATGCTGCTGCAAGGCCCGCGCCACGGCCACGAGGGTGGTTGGCCGCACCAGCGGCATGTCGCCGGGCAGCATCAACCAGCCCGGCGCATGGGCGCGCGCCTCCACGCCCGCGGCGATGGAGCTGCCCATGCCCAGGCCCGGCATGCTGTCGGCCGCGGGCAGCACCACCACGTCGCGGCTGGCCACCACCGAGCGCGCCAGCGGCTCCAGCGCGGCGGTGGTGACCACCAGCACCGGCAGCTGCGACGCCACCGCCCGGCGCAATGTGGACACGAGCACGGGCGCACCACCCTCCAGCGGCTGCGCCAGCTTGTGGGTGGGCCCCTGGAAACGGCTTCCCCGGCCCGCGGCCAGGACGATCACTGTCGGTTGCGACCACATGGTGCAACGCTCCCTTCCTCCTCCGCGGCGCGGAATTGCTGCAGCGCGGTATAGCAAGGATGGGACCCATGCCGCCCCTCAGGTAGTGGGGCTGCTACGTAGGGCCAACCACGTAAGCGCAAATGCCGGTGGCGCCCGGGCACGGGCGCTATGCTGGCGCGATGGACATCTCACTGGCCGACCTGCGCAAGAGTTACGAACGAGCCGAGCTGGACGAAAGCGCCTCGCTCGCGGACCCACGGCTGCAATTCGAGGCCTGGCTGCAACAGGCCCTGGCCGCACAGATCCCCGAGCCGTCGGCGATGACGCTGGCCACCGTCAGCGAGGAAGGCCGGCCTTCCACCCGCGTGGTGCTGCTCAAGGGCTGCGACGCGCAGGGGCTGGTCTGGTACACCAACTACGACAGCCGCAAGGGCCGCGAGCTCGCCGCCCGCCCCTTTGCGGCGCTGCAGTTCCACTGGGTGGAGCTGGAGCGGGTGGTGCGCATCGAAGGCCGGGTGCAGAAGACCAGCGATGCCGAGAGCGACGCCTACTTCCAGTCGCGCCCGCTCGATTCCCGCATCGGGGCCTGGGCCTCGCCGCAGAGCCAGGTGATCGGCTCGCGCGCCACCCTGGTGGCCAATGCCGCCAAGTTCGGCGCGCGTTTTGCGCTGAACCCGCCGCGCCCGCCGCACTGGGGCGGCTACCGGCTGCAGCCCGAGCGCTGGGAGTTCTGGCAGGGCCGCAAGAGCCGCCTGCACGACCGGCTGCAGTACCGGCTGGACGCCGGCGGCACCTGGGTGCGCGAACGGCTGGCGCCCTGATCGCCAGCCGCCCCAGCGCCGCTAGAACACGACGCGCACGCCGGCGGTGAGGGCGCGGGCGCCCTGCGGCGACAGTTCCCGTGCGGTGCGCAGCGCGCTGGCGTTGTAGGCCAGCTCGTTGGTCACGTTGTCCAGCCGCAGGAACCACAGCGCCTCGGCGCCCGGCAGCGGCATGCGCCAGCTGGTCCACAGGTTCAGCACGGTGTAGGAGGGCGTGGCCACGTCCACTGCCGGCACGCGGTCCTGGCGCGCGGCATGCACCAGGCGGGCGCCCAGCCGCCACGGGCCGGAGGCCGCTTCCAGGCCCAGCCGGGCGCGGACCGGCGCGATGCGTGCCAGCGGCTCGTCGGTGCTCAGGTTGTCGCCCCGCACCAGGTCCAGGCTGCCGTCCAGGTCCAGCGTCCACGCGCGCTGCAGCAGCCGGGTGCGGCCTTCCAGCTCGATGCCGCGCAGCCGCGCCCGCACCGCGCGGAAGGCGTACTCGGGCACGCTGGAGGCCTCGCCATCTTCGCCCTCCACCGCCACGTCGCGGCCGGTGGCCTCCAGGCCGATGTAGCGCGAGAACCGGGTGTGGAACACGCTGGCCTTCAGCCGGTGCTCGGCCTGCTTCCATTCGGCGCCCAGCTCCAGGTGGCGGCTGCGCTCCAGGCCCAGCGTGGGATCGCCCTGCTCATAGGCGCCGGTGGCCACGTGCACGCCGTTGGCATACAGCTCGTAATAGGCGGGGGCACGTTCGGTGGCGCCGGCGGTGGCCAGCAGCGTCCAGCCACCGCCGGCCGGCAGGCTGGCGCCCAGCAGTGCGCTGCGCGGGCTGAAGCGGCGCCCGCCCGCCTCGCCGAAGCGCGGTTCCTCGGCGTCGGGCCGATCGCCCTCGGAGGACACGCGCACCCGCTCGTAGCGCAGGCCGGCGGTCAGCGTGGCGGGGCCGGCCTGCACTTCCTCCATCGCGAACAGCGCCACCGACCGGGTGCGCGTGTCGGGCACGAAGGCCTCCTCGCCCAGCGCGGAGAACTCCAGCCGCTCTGCCTGCAGGCCCAACACGCCGGTGAGCGGGCCCAGCGGCGCATGGCGGGCCTGCAGCCGCAGCTCGTCGCCGGTGCTGCGGAAGGTGGTGCCGACCTCCCCACTGCCCTCCACTTCCTCGTGCTTGTAGCGGGTGTGGCTGGCCTGGAACTCCAGCTGGGTGAAAGGGCCGGCCAGGCGGCGGCGCTCGCCCGCCAAGGCCACGCGGTCGCGTTCCATGCGGATGCCCACCTCGGGCTCCACCGTCACGCCGTAGTCGTTCTCGTGGCGGTCCACCGAGGCGCCGACGAAGCCGTCGGCATCCGCCCAGGAAGCGCCCAGCGCGCCGCTGCGGCCCTGGCCGGCCGAGTTGGCCACCCGACGGGTGCGCTGGCTGTCGCCTTCTTCCAGCGGCACCAAGAACCGCGGCGTGCGCAGGTCGTCGCTGTTGCGGCCCGCCACGTCCGCATGCCAGGACAGCCCGCCGGCGCCGCCCTCCAGCAGCGCCGCGCCGGCTTTCTCACGGGCGGCGCCGCCCAGGCGCAGCTCGGCACGGCCGGACAGACCCTTGGCCGCCACGCGCGGAATGCGGTTGTCGATGATGTTGACCACGCCGCCGGTGGCGTTGCCGCCGTACAGCAGCGCGGCCGGGCCGCGCAGGATCTCGATGCGCTCGGCCACCAGCGGGTCCAGCGCCACCGCATGGTCGAAGCTGAGGTTGGACGCGTCCACCGAGGCGCCGCCGTTGTCCAGCAGGCGCACGCGGTCGCCATCCAGGCCACGGATCACCGGCCGGCTGCTCTGCGGACCGAAGCTGGTGGAGGCCACGCCGGGCAGGCCGTCCAGCGTCTCGCCCAGCGTGCCGCCGCGGCGCAGCACCAGGCCTTCGCCGGCCAGCACGCTGGTGGGCTGGGCCAGCGTGTCGCGACCCAGGGGATTGCCGGTGACCACGACGGTGGACACGGGCGGTGTGCCTTGCGCGGCGGCAGCCAGCGGCAGGGCGAAGAAGGACAGCGCGGCGCGCGCGAGCGCATGCCGCGCCGGTGTGAAGGGCTTGTGCATCGGGAACCACCTTGGCGCCGGCCGGCCGCTGATGGGCCGCGGCCGGCGCTGCTACGAGGAAAGCGGACGCGCAGCCAGCGGCTGCCGTCCGGGCGCGATCAGCTCAGCGCGGTGGTGGGCGGACCGCGGGCCTCGTAGACCGTGGTGGTGCACGGCGTGGCACCGACAGGCGACGCGGCCGGCGACAGCGGTGGGCGGGCAACCTGCACCGCCACCGCGGCGGCGGTCGGCAGCAGGTCGGCATGGCCCAGATGGTCGATGAGGCGGCACAGGGCCGAGCCGTCCTCGTGGTGGGCCGCGCCCGAGGCTGCGGCGCCATGACCTGCTTCGCCCGACGCCGCGCCCTGCAGGGCCCGAGCCTGTGGCGCCGGCCCGCCGGCATGCGGATGCAGCACGCCGTGCCGCAGGCCGGCCGACTGCGCCAGCAGCAGCACCAGCGGCAGCAGCAGGTGCAGCCAGGCACGCCGCCACCCTGCCATCCCTGGCAGGCGCGGCGCCGAAGGCCGCGAGACGACGTGCCTGGTCACCATCCGGCGTCAGCGCCAGCCGGTGCTCAGGCCTTCACGCGGTTACGGAAGGTCTTGCGGAACTTCTCCACCTTGGGTGCCACGACGAAGGCGCAGTAGCCGGCGCCAGGGTGGTTGGCGAAGTAGTGCTGGTGGTAATCCTCGGCGCGGGAATAGTCGGCCTCGGCCACCAGCTCCGTCACCACGCGGCCGCCGCTGGCGGCATTCACCTCGGCGATCACCTCGCGCGCCACCGCTTCCTGCTCGGGGCTGTGGAAGTAGATGCCCGAGCGGTACTGCGTGCCCACGTCGTTGCCCTGGCGGTTGAGCGTGGTGGGATCGTGGACGACGAAGAAGATCTCCAGGATCTCGCGCAGCGAGATGCGCTCGTTCTCGAAGCGCACCCGCACCACCTCGGCATGGCCGGTGTCGCCCTGGCACACCTGCTCGTACGTGGGCCGATGGACATGGCCGTTGCTGTAGCCGGACTCCACCGACACCACGCCGTCCACCTGCTCGTACACCGCCTCGGTGCACCAGAAGCAGCCGCCGCCGAGGGTGATGGTTTCGATCGTCATGGTTCTTTACTCCTGGCCGGCGCCAACGTCCGGCATCGGACTTTGGTCGTTGGGCGGCCCGCGAGCTTACGCGAGCCGGAGCATGTCAGCGCGCCGACAGCACCAGTTCCGCCTCCGGCGCGCCGGGCCGCGCGCCACCGCCACCGCCCAGCCGCGGCGCCGCCAGGAAGAGCCGCTCGCTCGGCACGCCGCGGGCCAGCAAGGCATCCCGCACCGCGGTGCCGCGGCGCTGGGCCAGCTCGCGCAACTGCTCCTCGGCCGCCGGCAGCACCGCCTGCAGGCGCTCGGCCATCTCCTGCGGCGGCAGCGACTTGGCCAGGCCGACGAGGTTGCGCGGCTTGTCCGGCAAGGGCGTGTCGGCATACAGGCGGCGCAGCAGCGCTGCCTGCTCCTCGGGCGTGGGCGGCGGCGCAGCCGGGGCCGGCGCGGCGGCGGTGCTCAGACAGCAGCCGGGCGTCCAGGCCGGCGGCACGCAGCGCGTCCTGCTCCAGCGCCAGGTCGCCGCTGCCGCTGACGGTAAGCTGCAGCCCCGGCCGGTCGGCCAGCGCGCGGGCCACGGTGTCCAGCGCGGCTTCGGCACCCGCCGCCATGCGGTCGGTGCCCGGCACGAATCCGATGCGGCTGGCATCCGCCTCGCCACCGCCGGCAAACAGCGAGAACGGCGCCGTCACCGCCTTCACCAGCAGGTTGCCCAGCACCTTGAGCACCAGGCCGAAGACGCTGAACTGCGGATCGTTGACCGATCCGCTGACCGGCAGGTCCAGGTCGATGACGCCATGGCGGTCCTTCAGCAAGGCGATGGCCAGCGCCACCGGCAGCTGGGTGGCATCGGGGCTGTCCACGCGTTCGCCAAAGGTGAGCTGGTTGAGCACCACCCGGTTGCTGGCGTCCAGCCGTCCATCCGGCGCGATGCGGTAGGCCACGTCCATGCTCAGCTTGCCGCGTTCGATGGCGTAGCCGGCGTAGCGACCGGAATAGGGCGACAAAGGCGACAGTTCCAGGTCGGTGGCCTTGGCGCGGATGTCCATGGCCAGCGGCCGGGCCGCCGGATTCAGGCTGCCGCTGATGTCCAGCAGCGCCGTGCCGGCCACCCGGCCCTGCAGCGACAAGGCCGCCATCTGCGGCGAAGCGGTGCTGAACGTGCCGAGGCTGCCGTTCAGTCCGCTCAGCTCGGCGCTGTAGTTGGGGCGGATGAAGCGGTCGGTGAAGTCAATGCGGCCGCGCAGCAGGCGGGTGGACCCCACCGCGATGACCGGCCCCGGCGCGACGACCGCGGCTGCGCCGGCCGGCTCGGCCACGCCGCCCGGCGACGCGGCGACGTCACGCAGATTGAAGCGCCCTTCCTCGGTGATCACCAGGCGCGAATAGAAGTCCGACAGCGCAGCTTCCTGTACCGACACCTGCGGCGCCGCACCGGGTGCCAGCCGCACCTGCAGGCGCTGGAGCTGCAGGTCCTGCCACGCCAGCAGTGCATCGCCCGGCACGCCATCCCGCGGCGGCGCCTGCACCTGCACATCGCCCAGCCGCGCGTCGCCGTCGGCCTCGACGGACAGGCCCTGCGCCTGCTGCTGCAGCGCCACCTGGCCCTGCCAGTCGGCGTCGGCATGCGCCAGCACCAGCTGCAGCCCGGTGGACGCATACGGCGCCAGCGCATGCAAGGGCAGCCGCTGCACCCGCAGCGCACCCCGCGCCATCAGCGGCTGGGGCGCAAGGGTGCCGGTCCAGTCGATGCGGCCGGGTGCGGACGTCGGCTTGCCGGCCTCGCCGGTGCGGGCGTCGGAGAGCCGGGCCTGCAGGCTGATGCGCGCGGGCGCCGCCGCTTGCGCCGGCCAGCGCAGGCCGGAGGCGTCCAGGCGCAGGTCGGCCAGCTGCAGCGCCACCGGGGTGGCGGGCGCCTGGTCGGCCCAGCGCAGCCGGCCACCGCGCAGCTGCAGCTGGCCGAGCTGCAACTGCCAGGGCGCCGCCGCAGGAGAAGAGTCTTGCTGCGCTGCGGCCGGCGCACGGCGCAGCCACTGGCTGGCGTCCAGCGTGCCATCGGCAGCCCGTTGCAAGGCCAGCCGCGGCTCCTCCAGCTCCAGGCGACCGATGGCCAGCGTGCGGGCCAGCAGGTCCAACTGGCCGTCGGCCACCGTCAGGTTGCGCCAGCCGGCGGCGGCCGGTCCCTCGCCCAGGCGCAGGTCGGCCACGCGCAGCTGCTGGAGTTCGACGGCCAGCCGGGGCTGGGCGCCGGCGCTCCAGTGCAGCCGGCCGGTCAGGGCGACGGCGCCGGCCATCGGCACTGCCAGGTGAGGCTCGAGGTAGGGCCCGAGCAGCGCGAGGTCCAGCGCCTGCAGCCCGATCGACGCCTGCGCGGCCTGCGCGCCGGCGGTGCCTTCGGCCTCCAGCGTGGCCGCCCGGCTGCCATCGCTGCCGGCCAGCCGGCTGGCCAGCCGCCAGGGCACGCCCGCCAGTGCCGTGGTGTCGAGCGGGCCAGCTTCGAGCTGCAGCCCGGACAAGGCCAGCGCCGCTGCGGGGCGGGTGGTGTCGTCGCGCCACTGCACCGCGGCGTCCTGCAGGCGCAGGCGCTGCAGCCGCATCTGCCAGGCTGGTGTGGCCGGCGGCTTGGCCACTTCTGGGGGCGGCGCGACCATCCGGGCCAGCTCCAGCCGGCCACCGGCATCCCGGGTCGCCGTCAGCTGCAACCCCTGCAGCAGCACCTCGCCCAGTGCCACCCGTCGCTCCAAGGGCAGTACGTCCTGCAGCTCCACCTCCAGCCGCTGCCAGGCTGCCAGGGGCTTGCCGCCGGTGTCCTTCCCGGCCGCCAGGACGACGTCGCTCAGGCGGGCCTGCCCGCGCAGCGCCAGGTGCGGCTGGTGGCCTTCGCGCAGCGAGAAGTCGGCGGTGATCTCGGTCGACAGCCGGCCGGCGGTCGGCCGCAGCGGGCTGCTGGCAGCGGGCAGGTAGGCGGCCCAGCGCGCCACATCCAGGTCGTCAATGCGCAGCGCCAGCTGGCCGCTGCGCACCTCCGCAAACGGCACCAGCGCCGCGCCGGTGTCGAAGCTGCTGCCGTCCATCCTGAAGGCCAGGCGCGGCTGCACCCGCACCGCCACGTCGGCCGGCAGGTTGGACAGGAACGGCAGGTCCAGGCGCAGGTCCACCAGCTCATGCCGAAGCCCGGCCTGGCGGTCGTCGACGGTGACGCGGCCGCCGGTCAGCTCCAGGTTGTAGAGCGCGAAGCGGGCGGGTGGCGTCGGCGCCTCGCCGGGCTGCGGTTGCAGGCGGGCGACGATGTCGTCGATGTCCAGCGCGCCGCCGGGCAGGCGGGTGAGCTGCACCACGGGGCGGTCGATCTGCAGCGCTTCCACCACCGGCGCGCGCCGCCACAGCGAGCTGGCCGACACGTCCGCATGCAGGCGGCCGATGTGCAGCGTGTCAGGGCCGGCCGCCCCGCCAGCCGGACCGATGCGCAGCTCCTGCACCGTCACCGACAGCGCCCACGGCGCCAGCGACACCGCGCCGACCTGCACCGGCCGGCCCAGCAGCGACGAAAGCCGCTGCTGGGCCTGCGCCTGCAGCAGCGGCGGCAGCGCCAGCCAGGTCAACAGCCACAGGCCGAGCAGCGTGGCCAGCGCCCAGCCGGCGCGCCGCAGCCAGCGCCTGGCGGCTGGCGTCTTCTCGGGGCCTGCGTGTTCTTCTTGTGCATGCACGGGAAATCTCCTGAAGGGCGGCGGATGCTGCCGCCATGGGCGCGGCTGCACAAGCCGCCACGGTGGCGTCGCGGTGACACGTCACAATTCCACGCTTTGCCGTGTGCTGCCAGCCGCAGCCTCTTGCGCATGAACCAACTCCTCATGGCCGCGGGCATCGAGCACTGGAAGCCGGTGCTCAGCATGCTGCTGATCCCACCGGTGCCGTTCTTGTTGCTCGCGCTCGTCGGCGCGCTCAGCTGGCGACGTTCTCGGCGAGGCGGCGGCGGCGCGCTGCTGCTGGGCCTGGTGCTCACCTGGGCCAGCCTGACGGTGGGCGTGGGCGAATGGCTGCACCGCGTGGGCATGCCGGAATATCCCGCCTTCAGTGCCTCGCAGATCGAGCAGCTGCGCACCGAAGCCGCCAGCGGCCGCAAGGTGGCCATCGTGGCCCTGGGCGCGGGCCGCGAGCGGCTGGCGCCCGAATACGGCCTGCCCAGCCTGCGCCCGCTGACGATGGAACGCCTGCGCTACGCCATCTGGCTGTCGCGGCAGACCGGCGCGCCGCTGGGCTACACCGGCGGCATTGGCCATGCGGCGGTGCCCGGCCCTAGCGAGGCCGAGGTGGCCCGGCGCATCGCCCAGCAGGAGTTCGGTCTTGCGCTGCGCTGGGCCGAGGACCGGTCGCGCGATACCCGCGAGAACGGTCGCTTCACCGTGCCGCTGCTGCAGCGCGACGGCGTGGACAAGGTGGTGCTGGTCACGCACGACCTGCACATGCCGCGTGCGCTGCGCGCATTCCGCGAGGCGGCCGCTGCCCAGGGCATCGCGCTGGAGGTGGTGCCAGCGCCGGCCGGCATCAGCTCGCTGTCGGACGACCGCTTCACACGCTGGTTTCCGTCACCCGAAGGCCAGTTGCTGCACTGGTACTTCTGGCACGAGAAGCTGGGCTGGTGGGCCGGCGCCTGAGCCCGGAAATGCGAAACCCCTCTTGCCCAGGGGCAGGAGGGGTTGGGGTGGCTGACGCCACCAGTGGGGCTCCGGAGGTAGGAGGTCCGGGGCTCCGCCCGTGCAGAGACTGCTCGGTTGGTTGCTGCCTGCGTTGCAGGCCTCCCTAAATTAGATGAGCCGGCGGCTCGCCGCAAGCGCCCGAAACGCATCGGGCGGCGGCGGTCAATTGGAATTCTTTCGGCCGGCCATCACCGCATCGAACACGCCGGCGATGCGTGTCTCCACCTCGCGTTGCATGGTGATCGGCACGCCCCACTCGCGGCTGGTCTCGCCGGGCCACTTGTTGGTGGCGTCCAGGCCCATCTTGCCGCCCAGGCCGCTCACCGGCGAGGCGAAGTCCAGGTAGTCGATCGGCGTGCCGTCCACCAGCGTGGTGTCGCGCACCGGGTCCATGCGGGTGGTGATGGCCCACACCACTTCCTTCCAGTCGCGGATGTCCACGTCGTCGTCGGTCACCACGATGAACTTGGTGTACATGAACTGCCGCAGGAAGCTCCACAGCCCGAACATCACCCGCTTGGCATGGCCCGGGTAGCTCTTGCGGATGGAGATGATCGCCATGCGGTAGCTGCAGCCCTCGGGCGGCAGGTAGAAGTCGACGATCTCCGGAAACTGCTTCTGCAGGATGGGCACGAACACCTCGTTCAGCGCCACGCCCAGGATGGCGGGTTCGTCCGGCGGCTTGCCGGTGTAGGTGGAGTGGTAGATCGGGTCGCGCCGGTGGGTGATGCGGTCGATGCGGAACACGGGAAACCAGTCCTGCTCGTTGTAGTACCCGGTGTGGTCGCCGAACGGACCCTCGAGCGCATGCAGGTAACCCCCGCGCTCGGCCAGCGGAATGCCGGCGTCGCTGGTGCCGGTGAAGCCGGGTGCGGCCACCGGCACGTGGCCTTCCAGCACGAACTCGGCCGAGGCCGGCGCCTGCAGCCGGTGCTCGCCTTCGCCCACGCCGGTGTCGGCCAGCTCCGTGCGGCTGCCCCGCAGGAGGCCGGCGAACTGGTACTCGGACAGGCTGTCCGGCACTGGCGTCACCGCGCCCAGCACCGTGGCCGGGTCGGCGCCCAGCGCCACCACCATCGGGAAGGGCTGCCCGGGATTGGCGCGACCGAAGTCGCGGAAGTCCAGCGCACCGCCGCGGTGCGCCAGCCAGCGCATGATCACCTCGCGCCGGCCGATCACCTGCTGGCGGTAGATGCCCAGGTTCTGCCGCCGCCGTGGTTGCGGCACCGACTGGGGCCCGCGCGTGACCACCAAGCCCCAGGTGATCAGCGGACCGGCATCGCCCGGCCAGCACAGTTGCACCGGGAGCCGTCCAAGATCCACCTCGTCGCCGTCGATGGTGCATTCCTGGCACGCCGCCCCCCTCACCCGGGTGGGTTTCATGTCCCAGAGGGCCTTGGCCATCTGCAGCAGGCGGCCGGCGTCCTTGAGGCCATGCGGCGGCTCGGGCTCCTTCAGGCTGGCCAGCACGCGACCCACGTCGCGCAGCTCCGACAGGCTGTCCGCGCCCATGCCCATGGCCACGCGGCGCGGGGTGCCGAAGAGGTTGGCCAGCACGGGAATGCCATGGCCAGCCGGGGCGGTGAACAGCAGCGCCGGTCCACCCGCACGAAGCACCCGGTCGGCCAGGGCCGTCATTTCCAGCCGGGGCGACACCGCATCGGCGACGCGCGTCAGCTCGCCCACGGCCTCCAGCTGGCGTAAAAAGTCACGGAGATCACGGTACTTCATAACCACAAGGCATGTTGACTGATTTCATTATGGTTGACCGGTTATTTGAACGACCGCAGAATTCGGCTTCCTGGTCTTAATCAGGGTTTACCCGTAGTCCCTGCCCGGAAGTTGGCAGGACTGGTCAATGACCACCCCGCGGGGTGGGAGCCGTCACGAGTCCGGACTCGAAAGCGCGGCAAGTTATCACGGTTGCCCCTGGCAGCCCGGACCGCTCCCAGCGGACCTGGCCGCCGGCAACCGACGAAGGGACACGATGAAATTGCTTCGCACTGTCCGCGCCATCAGGACCTCTCTCGGCGTGTTCATCCGCGATGTGGGCCATGGCCTGCTGGAAGTCAGCCACAACACGCTGGCTCTGGTGGGTCTGGCCGTGGTCGCGGCGCTGGTCTTCGCCGGCGGCCGCGCAGATCTGCGCCACCAGGTGGAACAGGCCGCCTTCGACTGGCTGCAGTCGCGCCACGAGGCGCGCGCCGAGTCCGACGGCAACATGCTGGTGTCCCTGAGCGAGCCGGACGCGGTCGCGCGCGCCACCGCCGCCGACCCCAAGGGCCTGACGCGCCAGCAGGCGGCCATCGCCAACTGGCTGTCGCGCCGCTATCGCGTGGCGCCGGAACCGGTCAGCCGCCTGGTGCAGGAAGCCTGGCATGTCGGCCAGCGCGCCGGGCTCGACCCCACGCTGATCCTGGCCATCGTCGCCATTGAATCCAGCTTCAACCCCTTTGCGCAAAGCGCTGTCGGCGCCCAGGGCCTGATGCAGGTGATGACCCGGGTGCATGACGACAAGTACCAGGCTTTCGGCGGCATCCATGCCGCGTTCGATCCGGTCACCAACCTGCGCGTGGGCGTGCAGGTGCTCAAGGAGTGCATCGCACGCGCCGGCGGCCTGGAAGCCGGCCTGCGCTACTACGTGGGCGCCGCCAACTTCGCCGACGACGGCGGCTACGCCGGCAAGGTGCTGGCCGAGCAGTCCAACCTGCAGCGCGTTGCCAGCGGCAAGGGCGTTCCGGTGAATGCGCCCATCACTCCTGCCGTGACCGCCACGCGCGAGCCTGCCAGTCCCGCTGCCCCGGTCGAGCCCAAGGCCGACCAGCCCGAGCAGGTGGCGCTGCTCGACTAGCCCCCGGCCGCCGGCCGGCCGCGTGCGAGGGGATACACTCTCGGTCCGCGCGACTGGCGATAGGGCCTTGCCACAGGCCCGAGGTGGATGACCACCGTGGAGCGCGGGCGGCTGCAAACGCCGTGTCCGCCGTTCGCCTGGGCAGCCCTGTAAAGCTGCGCCGTCACGATCGACGGCGGGCGGCGACCGGGGTCTTCAACTCTGAAGAAGGACTGCCATGTTCGACCGGAACCACTCCACCATCGCCCAGATCGATCCCGATCTCTGGACCGCCATCCAGGCGGAAAACCGCCGCCAGGAAGAGCACATCGAGCTCATCGCGTCGGAAAACTACACCAGCCCGGCCGTGATGGCCGCCCAGGGCTCGCAGCTCACCAACAAGTACGCCGAGGGCTACCCTGGCAAGCGCTACTACGGCGGCTGCGAGAACGTCGACGTCGTGGAGCAGCTGGCCATCGACCGGGTCAAGCAGCTCTTCGGCGCCGAACACGCGAACGTCCAGCCCAACTCGGGCTCGCAGGCCAACCAGGCCGTGTTCTTCGGGCTGTTGCAGCCCGGCGACACCATCATGGGCATGAGCCTGGCCGAAGGCGGCCACCTCACCCACGGCATGCCGCTGAACATGAGCGGCAAGTGGTTCAAGGTGGTGAGCTATGGCCTCGATGCGAACGAAGCCATCGACTATGACGCGATGGAGCGCCTGGCTCACGAGCACAAGCCCAAGCTCATCATCGCCGGCGCCTCTGCCTACGCCTTGCGCATCGACTTCGAACGCTTCGCCAAGGTGGCCAAGGCGGTTGGCGCCTACTTCATGGTGGACATGGCGCACTACGCCGGCCTGATCGCCGCCGGCGTCTATCCGAATCCGGTGCCTCATGCCGACGTGGTCACGTCCACCACGCACAAGAGCCTGCGCGGGCCCCGCGGCGGCATCATCCTGATGAAGGATGCCGTGGCCAAGCAGATCAACAGCGCCATCTTCCCCGGCATCCAGGGCGGCCCGCTGATGCACGTCATCGCCGGCAAGGCCGTCGCCTTCAAGGAAGCGCTGACGCCGGAGTTCAAGGCCTACCAGCAGCAGGTGGTCAAGAACGCCGCGGCGCTGGCTGAAACGCTGATCGAGCGCGGGCTGCGCATCGTCAGCGGCCGCACCGAGAGCCATGTGATGCTGGTCGACCTGCGCCCCAAGGGCCTGACCGGCAAGGAGGCGGAAGCCATCCTCGGCCGCGCCCACATGACCTGCAACAAGAACGGCATCCCCAACGATCCGCAAAAGCCGATGGTCACCAGCGGCATCCGCCTCGGCAGCCCGGCCTTCACCACCCGCGGCTTCCGGGAGGAGCAGGCCCGCCAGACCGGTCATCTCATCGCGGATGTGCTGGACCGTCCCAACGACGAAGCGGTGCTCCAGCAGGTGCGGGACAAGGTGGCGGTCCTGACGCGCGAGTTCCCGGTCTACCGCTGATCGCGCCGGCCGCCGCTGCATGCGCTGCCCGTTCTGCAGTCACCCCGAGACGCAGGTCGCCGAGACCCGCGACTCCGACGAAGGCGATGTGATTCGCCGGCGGCGGCGCTGCCTGGGCTGCGAGAAGCGATTCACCACTTACGAACGGCCCGAGATCGCCATGCCGTCGGTGGTGAAAAAGGGCGGCGCCCGCGTCGACTTTGACAGCGCCAAATTGCGAGGCTCCATGCTGCTGGCCCTGCGCAAGCGCCCGGTGAGCATGGAGCAGCTGGACGCAGCGATCGAGCGCATCGAGGAAGTGCTGCTGACCAGCGGCGCCAAGGAACTGCCTTCCACGCGCCTGGGCGAATTGGTGATGCGCGAATTGAAGAAGATCGACAAGGTGGCCTACGTCCGATTTGCTTCGGTCTATCGAAGCTTTGAAGATGTCGACGAATTCCGCCAATTGATTCGCGATATTTGATCCCGGGACTGCGGGCCGGGCCCACCTAGGAGGGATGTCCTGCTCCGAGCGCCGTCCTAGATTTGCATTACCTCAACAAGGTGATGCACATGACGACGCAGCCCCAATTCCGCACATCCCGATTCGCTCGCGGCGCGACCGCAGTGGAGGCCGTATTGGTCGCCGCCCTGATGGCCGTTCTGATGGGTCTTGCGATGCCCGCTTTCCTGGCCAGTATCGAGCGACACCACGTGGAAGGCGTGACCGCGCAATTCAAGGCGGACGTGCGCTATGCGTACTCAGAGGCCATTGCACGGGGCGCTCCAGTTCATCTGACCTTCGCGCAGACACCGGCAGGCAGCTGCTACGTCATCGCCACGCCGCTGCCCTGCCCGTGTGACACCACCGGCCAGGCAGCCTGCCGCCACTCCTCAGAAACCTTGCGCACGGCACTGCTGCCCCGGTCTTCCGGCATCAAGCTCACGGCGAACATCGCCAAGATGACGTTCGATGGCCGACGCAACACCGTCACGCCGGCTGCGGCAATCGACATCACCTCGAACGGCCGTGCCTCGTTGCAGGCGATCGTGAACATCGTCGGCCGCACGCGTGTCTGCGACCCCTTGGGCACCAACACGGGCCACGCCCCTTGCTGACGGACAAGCGGTGTCCGCCGGCCGACAGGCGGCACCGAGAACCGTGAAACTGTTCACGAATCTCAACATAATGGTGCGGTCATGCCACAGTCGCTTTCCCTTCCTCGGGGCTTCACGCTGGTGGAGTTGCTGGTCGTCATGGCCATCGTGGCGATCCTTGCCGCGATCGGGCTGCCGACGTTCACCGAATCGGTGCGCAAAGCCCGCCGCGCCGATGCGGTGATGCTGTTGACCGGTATCCAGCAATCGCAGGAACGGTTCCGGGCCAACAACGCGAGCTATGCCTCAACGCTCGAGCAACTGGCCGGCGCGCCGCGCCAGACCGACCATTACGTCGGCTCGATCAGCGCCTCCGGCGCCACCGGTTACACCCTCACTGCCACGGCACGCAGCACATCGCCCCAATCGTCCGACAGCGCGTGCCGTGTCATGTCGCTGCGCATGACGGCCGGTGGCAACGTCGTCTACCTGGATGCGGACCAGACCGGATCCCGGTGCTGGGTGCGCTGAAGACCATGCACGCCGCCGCCGTCCACTCATCGGGTCGTTGCCTGCAGCGGGGACTCACGTTGGTGGAGCTGATCGTCACGCTGGTCATCGTGGGCGTGCTGCTGACGCTGGCGGTGCCTTCCTTCAGCGAGGCTGTCGCACGAGAAAGGCTCAGGGGTGTCAACGCCCAGTTGGTGACCGACCTGAAGTTCGCCCGCTCGGAAGCCATCCAACGCGGTGAAGCGGTGCGCGTCGATTTCAGGAGCAATCCGGCGGCATCTTGTTATGCCATCTACGCCATCAATGCGGGAGGCACATGCGATTGCCTCCAGGGCACGGAGCAATGCGTAGCCGGCGAAAACGGCGTGCAAGTCGAATTGCTCAAGATCGTTGCATTGCCGCAAGGTCAAGGCGTCAGCCTGACGACGCAACCGAGCGCGATCATCATCAACCAGGAACGTGCCTTCCACACCGCCGAATTGGTGGTGACGTTGACGGGACAGCGCGGCACGCAACTGATGACGTCGCTCTCGACCCGGGGAAGCATCGTCACTTGCAGCCCGAACGCAACCATGCCCGGAGTGCCCGCATGCCCGCTGTAAAGCATCTGCCCACGCAACAGCGGCAGCGCGGCCTGTCGCTGGTGGAGTTGATGGTGGGCATCACCGTCGGACTCTTCATCGTGGCCGCCGCCGCGATGATGGCCAGCGGTCAACTCGGAGACAACCGTCGGCTGATGCTCGAACTGCAGGTGCAACAGGAACTGCGCTCGGCGGTCGACCTGATGAACCGGGACCTCCGGCGCGCCAGTGGCTGGGACCAGGCCGGCCTTGGCGTGTGGCGGCCCAACAACCTGAACGTTCTGCCCAACCCCACCGTGCCGGTGAACACCTCTGCAGGCAATGCCATCCAGTACAGCTACATCGTGGCCGGCAATGCGACGCCATCGGGCTTTCGGCTCCGGGACAGCGCATTGCAGATGCTGGTGGGCGAAGTTTGGCAACCCATCACCGATGTGCAGACGGTCGTGGTCCAGGACTTCGCGCTGGATCTGCGCGAGCAGCAAGTGAGCTTGGCGGACTACTGCACCAACGGTTGCAGCTATGGATCTTGCCCGGAGCTCAAGGTGCGCACCTTGGACATTGCGCTCGTCGCCAGCTCGCCGCGGGACGCGACGATCCAGCGGACCTTGAGAAGCACGCTGCGGATGCCGAACGATCGCGTGGTGGGAGCATGTCCGTGAATCACCTGAAATCACCGGAAGGCAGAGGCAGGCAGGGCGGTGCAGCCACGCTGGTGATTGTCATGGTGCTGTTCTTCCTCGTGCTGCTGGTGGCCGCGTATTCGGCACGCACCCTGATCTTCGAGCAGCGGACTTCAGCCAACCAGTACCGTTCCGCACAGGCCTACGAGGCGGCGCAGGGCGGTCTAGAGTGGGCGCTGGCGATGTTGAACAGCAACCAGCGGATCGACGCCAACTGCCTCCCGACGCAGGACCCGACCTTCGATACTTTCCGCGAGCGCTACCTCGCCGTGGAGGTGGACAACGACCGCGTCCGGCCCGCGACCACCGGCGTTGGCCGTTTCGCCGGCTGTACCCGCGCGCAGGAAGGCTGGCGCTGCACTTGCCCGACCGCTGAGGTGGCGTCGCTGACGCCGGAGCCGACCAGCACATCCGCCTTCATCGTCGCCATGCGACCCTGGCTCTCGTCCACGCCAGCGGAGCCGTTGCGCATCTCCTCGCGTGCATGCTCCAGCGGCAACGACCAGCGGTGTTATGCAGGCGGCACCAGCAACTCGGATGCGACGTCCCTCCAGTCCATGCAGGTCGCGCTGGTGCCCGTGGTGCGGCAGCCACCGATCGCGGCGATCACTGTTCTCGGCGAAGCCATCGCTCCTCCGGCAACCGTGCTGCTCGTCAACCGGGATGCCGGCAGCAGTGCCCTCGCCCTGCATGCGGGAGGCGGCATCGTGGGAACGCCCACGGTCGTCGGTCTCGGCGGTGCCCCGCCGGAGGACGCGGTGCGCGGGAATGACACCACGATGGGCGGGGCGCTCCGCTTCTTCAGTCGCTTCACCGGGGTGTCACAGACCACCTACCGCAAGATGCCTGGCGTCAGCAACTTCGATTGCCAAGGCCAGCCTTGTGACGGCGCGCTGCTGGCCGCGGCAGCGGCCGGCAGCCGGATGTTCTATGTGGTCGGCGATCTGACGCTGCCGGCCGGCACCACGCTCGGCACGCCGGACAAGCCAGTGTTCCTTGCGGTGCAGGGACGCCTGACGCTTGAAGGCCTCACCGAGATCAACGGGCTGGTCTATGCCCTGGGCCTGGCGTGGGTGAACGCCGCCACCGCCTCTTCGATCCGCGGCGGCGTACTCGTGCAAGACGATTGCTGCGCGGGCGTGACCGGCTCGGCGAGCATCGTCTACGACCGCGATGTGCTCACCCGGCTGCAATTGAGCGCCGGCGCCTATGCCCGGGTGCCCGGTAGTTGGCAAGATCGCTGAAAGGCGGCTTCGATGATGGCGACAAAAAGGCGCTCACACGCCCCCTCCCGCGACCGCCAGGCGGGCGTCACCCTGGTGGAAGCGCTGGTGGCGTTTTTCGTCATGGCACTGGGCATGCTGGCCGCGGTCGGTACGCAGATGTCATTGCGGTTGAGCAACGACGTGGCGAAGCAGCGCTCGGAAGCCGTGCGGCTTGCGCAGAACGACCTGGACGTCGCGCGCTCGTTCGTCACGATGGAATCGTCCGCAGGGCTGCGCAGTTACCAGGACATCGTGCCGACCGCCGAGTCAACGCCGCTCCCCTTCGCGGGCACCAATGCCAGCTACTTCTTCGATCGCACGGTACCGCTGAACACGCCGTTTCCGTTCCGCGCCATCACGGCGCAGGTCACCTGGGCGGACCGGCAAGGCACCACCCATCCCGTGCGGCTGGACACGATCGTTGCCGGCATCGATCCGGCGTTGTCAGGCTATCTGAGCCTGACGCCAGACGGTCAGCCGTCGGCCGTTCGAAGCCGGACGAACGGCCGGCTGCCGCCCTGGGTGCGCGATCTCCAGGACGGCCGCAGCGTGTTCAAGCCCCCCGGCTCCACCACCGTGGCTTGGATCTTCGACAACCGCAGCGGTGTCATCACGTCCCGGTGCGTGGTGCCCACAGACCGCACCACCGAGAGCCTGACGGCCGCGGACCTGGCGGCCTGCCCCATCGCGCCGATCGCCGGGCGGCTGGTGGCAGGCTATGTGTGGTTCTCGCTGGCATCCCCACCGAATGCTGACGTCCCGTCGAGCGAAGCCTTTCCGGTGCAGCCAAGCTTCACCTTCGCCAGCACCAACACGCCGACGGCCGAATGCTTCGACGACTCCGCAGCGGTGCGAAGTCCGTTGCGCATCGAGTACTACTGCGCTGTGTTTCCGTCGGTCGTGGGCGGCCCATGGTCGGGTTACCTGTCGATGGCGCCTGGCACCTACTGGCGTGGCGAGGCGGCAGCATTCCAGCTGTGCCGGTACAGCGCGGACCTCGACGGCTCGCAGTCGATTAGCAACCGCGAGCATCCGCTGGACTACGTCAACGTGACCGAGAACCTGCTCAATCAGAACTTCCTGGTCATTCTGCGCAGCCAGAGCTGCCCGGTCGGTCCAGGGGCGAACAGCACGGCCCAGCACGATCCACGTCCCAGCTGAGCGGTCCGCGCGAGTGGCGCCGCTGGTCGACAATCAGGGCATGCTTACTGCTGTCCCGCCCGCCACGCCCGAAGACGACCTGCAAGCCATGCGCCTCGCATTGGCCGTGGCGGAGCAGGCGGTCGGGCTGTCGGATCCCAACCCCCGTGTCGGTTGCGTGCTCAGGGGCGAAGGCTGGCAGGTGACGGGCTTCACCCAGGCGGCTGGATCGGCCCATGCGGAAGTGATGGCGCTGCGTGCCGCCCGCGAAGCCGGCCACGATCCCCGCGGCGCCACTGCCTATGTGAGCCTCGAGCCCTGCGCCCATCACGGCCGCACACCGCCTTGCTGCGACGCCCTGATCGATGCGGGCATCGCGAGGGTGGTAGTCGCCCTGGAAGACCCGTTTCCCCAGGTGAGTGGTGCCGGGCTGGAGCGGCTGCGCCGGGCGGGGGTGCAGGTGGAGGTCGGCCTGCTGGCTGCGCAGGCCCGCGAGATCAACATCGGATTCCTGTCCCGCGTGCGGCGGCAGCGGCCCTGGGTGCGGCTGAAGGTGGCGGCGTCGCTCGACGGCCGCACCGCCTTGAACAACGGCGCGAGCCAGTGGATCACGGGCCCGGAAGCGCGGGCCGACGGGCATGCATGGCGCCGGCGCGCGGGAGCGGTGCTCACCGGCATGGGCACCGTGAAGGACGACGACCCGCGATTGGACGTGCGGCTGGTGCCCACGGCCCGTCAGCCCTTGCGCGTGGTGATCGATTCACGGCTTGACATCGCCGCGAGCGCCCGCGTGCTGCAGCCGCCCGGCGCCGCGCTGGTGTACACCGCGGTGGCATCGCCGTCCGCATGGCCTGAGCTGCCGCATGTGGAGGTGGCCACGCTGCCTGCCACACCGGCCGGCAAGACGGACCTGTCGGCATTGCTGGCGGATCTGGCGCGCCGCGGCATCAACGAGCTGCATGTCGAAGCCGGCCATCGGCTCAATGGCTCCTTCCTGCGCGAGGGTTGGGTGGACGAGTTGCTGGTCTACCTGGCGCCCAGGATGCTGGGGACCGGGCGCGACATGGCCGCCCTGGGGCCGCTGGAACGCCTGGCCGACGGCCTGGACTTCGAATTCATCGACTGCACCCGCGTAGGCGCCGACCTGCGGCTGCGGCTGCGGCCGCCCGGCCGCGACCACTTCTGACCACCGCACACGCGGCCCTTCCAACCAGAGAAACCGTCCCATGTTCACAGGCATCATCAGCGGCGTCGGCCGCATCACCCAGGTCCAGTCGCTTGGCGAGCAGGCCGGCCATGGCAAGCAGCTGTCCATCGCCGCGCCCGCCGGCTACCTGGACGACGTGCAGCCGGGCGACAGCATCGCGATCAATGGCGCTTGCATGACGGTGACTCAGTTCGATGCGGCTGCCGCCACCTTCACCATCGACATTTCTGCCGAAAGCCTGGACAAGACCGCCGGGCTATCCCAGCCGGGCCGCGTCAACCTAGAGAAGGCCTTGCGTGTCCATGACCGCCTGGGCGGCCACCTGGTCTCGGGGCACGTCGACGGCATGGGCACGGTGACCCATTTCGCGCCGGTGGGGGAATCCTGGGAGTTGCGCATCCTGGCCCCGCAGGCGCTGGCCAAGTTCCTGGCCTACAAAGGGTCGATCACCGTCAATGGCGTGAGCCTGACGGTCAATCGCGTGGCCGACCGGCCGGACGGCTGCGAACTCAGCATCAACCTGATCCCGCACACCATCGAGAACACCGCGCTCGGGGAGCTGGCCGCGGGCAGCGGCGTGAACCTGGAAGTCGACCTGATCGCGCGCTACGTCGAGCGCATGCTGGGCCAGGCCGCGACCGCCTGAACCCCACCGGCCTTCGGTGGCAGTGGCCAGGGCGCGCAGGCGCCCCACCTACAATGCCCGGATGCCCATTTCTCCTGTTCCCGAGCTGGTCGCCGAGCTGGCCGCCGGCCGCATGGTCATCCTCGTCGACGAGGAAGACCGCGAAAACGAAGGCGATCTCGTGCTGGCCGCCGAGCATGCCACGCCGGAAGCGATCAACTTCATGGCGCGCTACGGGCGCGGCCTGATCTGCCTGACGCTGACCCGCGAGCGCTGCGAGCGCCTGCAGTTGCCGCCCATGGCCACGCGCAACGGGACCAAGCACGGCACGGCCTTCACCGTCTCCATCGAAGCCGCCGAAGGGGTGACCACCGGCATCTCGGCCGCCGACCGCGCGCGCACGGTGCAGGCCGCGGTGGCACGCAACGCGGTGCCGGCGGACCTGGTGCAGCCCGGGCACATCTTTCCGCTGCAGGCGCAGGATGGCGGCGTGCTGATGCGCGCCGGCCATACGGAAGCCGGCTGCGACCTGGCAGGCATGGCCGGGTTGATGCCCGCGGCAGTGATCTGCGAGATCATGAAGGACGACGGCACGATGGCGCGCCTGCCGGACCTGGAGATCTTCGCCCAGGAGCACGGCCTGAAGATCGGCACGATCGCGGACCTGATCCAGCACCGCAGCCATACCGAATCCATCATCCAGCGCGTGGGCGCACGGGCGCTGAACACGGCCTACGGCAACTTCGAATGCACGGTGTTCCGCGACCGCACCGGCGGTGCCCACCTGGCGCTGAGCGTGGGACGCTGGCAGCCAGACGATGAAGTGATGGTGCGGGTGCATGAGCCCCTGTCGGTGCTCGACCTGCTGGACACCGCCAACACCCGCCATTCCTGGCCGCTGCCCAGTGCCCTGCGCGCCCTGCAGACGGCCGGACGCGGCGTGGCCGTGCTGCTGAACTGCGCCGACGAGGCCGAGGCCCTGCTCACCCGCGCCGTGTCGACGGACGGCCTGGGCGCGCCGCGCCCGGCCAACGCGATGGACCTGCGCACCTACGGCATCGGCTCGCAGATCCTGCGTGACATGGGCGTGCGCCGCATGCGGCTGCTGGGCCGGCCGCGCCGCATGCCGAGCATGGTCGGCTTCGGCCTCGAGGTCACCGGATTCACCGAAGCACCTGCCGCCTCCACGCCCTCTTCCAAGGACTGACATGCAAGGCTCTGACAAAGGCGCCGTCGCCGGCCTGAACGGCGAGCATCTGCGCGTGGGCATCGTTCGCGCGCGCTTCAATGACGAGGTGACGGCCGGCCTGCATGCGGCCTGCGTGGCGGAACTGGCGACGCTGGGCGTGCGCGCGGATCGCATCCGCAGCGCCGAAGTACCCGGCGCGCTGGAAGTGCCGGTGGCGCTCCAGGCCATGGCGGCCTCGGGGGAGTTCGATGCGCTGGTGGCGCTGGGCTGCATCATCCGCGGCGAGACCTACCACTTCGAGCTGGTCGCCAACGAAAGCGGTGCCGGCGTGACGCGGGTGTCGCTGGACCACCGCCTGCCGGTGGCCAATGCCATCCTGACCGTCGAGAACCCGTTGCAGGCGCAGGCGCGCATCGAAGAGAAGGGCCGCGACGCGGCCCGCGTGGCCGTGGAAATGGCCTTGTTGCTGAAGGAACTGAAGTGAGCCCCGCTCCCAAGAGGCCGAACGGCCCGAAACGCCCGTCGGCCGCCAACGTGGCGCGCCGCAACGCGCGGCAAGTGGCGCTGCAAGGCCTGTACGAATGGCTGGTGTCGGGCACCGATGCCGGCGTGATCGATGCGCACATGCGCGAGCAGGAAGATTTCGGCAAGGCCGATGCGGCGCATTTCGATGCGTTGCTGCATGGCTGCATCCACGAGGCGGCCGACCTGGACGCGGTGCTGTCCAAGCATGTGGACCGGCAGACCTCGCAGCTGTCGCCGGTGGAACATGCGGTGCTGCTGATCGGCTCCTACGAGCTGAAGCACTGCATCGACGTGCCCTACAAGGTGGCGATCAACGAAGCCGTGGAACTGGCCAAGAGCTTCGGCGGCACCGATGGCCACAAGTACGTCAACGGCGTGCTGGACAAGGCGGCCGCCGAACTGCGGCCGGTGGAAGTGACGGCCGCGCGGGAGGCGCGGCGGGCCGGCTGAACCCGGCCGGCTTCAGGCGCGGCCGAATTCGCCGGCGGTGAGGTCGCTCACCACGGCGGTGTACCAGGAGGCGCCGAGGTAGAAGCGCACCGCGCCGGTGGAGCGCCGGCGCACGAGCATCAGGCTGTCCTGCAGGCCCAGCGCGGCGCTCAGATCGGGCTCGGGGTCGTGCTCCAGTTCGAAGTCGCGGGCATCGAAGCCGTAGGCGGCCAGCGTCTCGCCCAGCAGGTGCGGCGCTGGCAGGTGGTGCGTCTGGGACATGGTCGGCTCCTTCGAAGGACAGGCACACGATGCTGCCCGCCCTGGTCGTCGCGCCGCATCCCTCTGAAGAGCGAGCAATCGCTGCACCTGCCAGCGCCGCTAGGCGCCCATCCCTAGACGGCGGCCGTGCCCTTGCAATCGGCGCACAAGCCGTAGAGCGTCAATTCATGCGCATCCACGCTGAAACCGGCAGGCGCCAGCCGGCCCAGGTCGCCCGGGCAGCCATGCACGTCGAACACCCGCTGGCAGGCCCGGCACTGGAAGTGGTGGTGGTGCGCCAGCCGGGTGGATTCGTAGCGGGGGCTGGCGCCTGGCAGTTCCACCGGCTGCACACTGCCCTCTTCCACCAGCAGCTTGAGGTTGCGGTAGACGGTGGCGATGCCCAGGCCCGCCACCTCGCCGCGAGCGCCGTCCAGCACTTCCTGGGGCGACAGCGGCCGGGTGGCGGCTTCGATCACCGAGCGGATGGCGGAGCGTTGGCGGGTGGAGCGTTCCATGGGCCGGGGATTCTCTCACGCCGATAAAGAGAATTCGTTATCATTAGGCATGCTATCTGCCGTCGCCACCTCTGCTGCCGCTGCCTGCGCGGCCCGTTCTTCCGCACCGTGCGACGCACCCGGACGGGCGGTGACCGAGGCACGGCCGGCCGACACCCGCCGCAACCTGCTCGGTTGGGCGGCATGGCCGCGCCTGGTGGCGGCCGCCGCGGTGCTGGCGCCGATGTGGTGGATGGTGGCCTGGGCCTTGAGCGATGTCGCGCGCTGAACCGACGGCGGGCACCTCGGACCTTGCCCTGCAGCTGCAAGGCGTGGCGGTGCGCTACGGCGGCCAGGAAGCGGTGGCGCCGGTCAGCGCTGGTTTTGCGCGGGCGGCGCTGCATGCGATCGTCGGCCCCAACGGCGCGGGCAAGAGCAGCCTGATGGCCGCCATGGCCGGGCTGCAGCCGTGCAGCGGCGGCGTGGTGCTGGCGCCGGACCTGCATGGGCAGGTCGGCTACCTGCCGCAGCGTTCCCAGGTGGACCGGAGCTTCCCGATCCGCGTGGCTGAATTCGCCGCCATGGGCCTGTGGCCGCGCCTGGGCGCCTGGCGCGGGCTGGACCGCCGGCATGCCGATGCGGTGGAGCAGGCGCTGCAGCGGGTGGGATTGCACGCACTGGGCCGGCGACTGATCGCCGAGCTGTCCACCGGGCAGTTCCAGCGCCTGCTGTTTGCGCGGCTGTGCCTGCAGGAGGCGCGGCTGCTGCTGCTGGACGAACCCTTTGCCGCGCTGGACGAGGACACCACCTGCGACCTGCTGGCGCTGCTGCGTGAATGGCGCAGCCAGGGCCGCACCGTGATCGCGGTGCTGCATGAGCAGGCGGTGGTGCGCTCGCACTTCGACACCGCCCTGCTGCTGGCGTGCAGCCTGGTACTGCAGGGCAGCCCGGACGATGCCCTGTCGCCGGCGGCCTGGCGGGCCGCAGAGCGACAGCTGGCCGGCCGCGCCACCGGGTTGCCGCTGGCCGCATGAACACCTTGCTGATCGACCTGCCTGCCCTGCTGTGGCAGCCGTTCGCCGAGTTCGGCTTCATGCGGCGTGCGCTGGTGGCCTGCCTGGCGCTGGCGCTCACCTGCGGGCCGCTGGGCACGCTGCTGGTGCTGCGCCGCATGAGCCTGGTGGGCGATGCCATGGCCCATGCGCTGCTGCCCGGTGCGGCGGCCGGCTACCTGCTGGCCGGCCTGTCGCTCGGAGCGATGAGCGTGGGCGCCTTCGCGGCGGCGCTGCTGGTGGCCCTGCTGGCCGGCGCCGTGGC
This sequence comes from Aquincola sp. J276, assembly GCF_024700035.1. Taxonomy (NCBI): domain Bacteria; kingdom Pseudomonadati; phylum Pseudomonadota; class Betaproteobacteria; order Burkholderiales; family Sphaerotilaceae; genus Aquincola; species Aquincola sp. J276. Next base: position 2,251,875 of record NZ_JAJONC010000002.1, on the reverse strand, counting down.
GCGCTACACGCCGCAGCGGGAGGACGCCAGCTTCGCGGCCTTCTACCTGATCGCGCTGGCGGCCGGCGTGCTGATGATCTCCGCCCAGGGCGGCGGCAACGTCGACCTGATGCACGTGCTGTTCGGCAGCGTGCTGGCCGTGGACGATGCCTCGTTGACGCTGGTGGCCGCCGTGGCCAGCTTGTCGGCGCTGCTGCTGGCGCTGCTGTGGCGGCCGATCGTGTTCGATGCCTGCGACGCACTGTTCCTGCGCACCGTCTCGCGCCGCACGGCCGGCGTGCACTACCTGTTCCTGGCACTGGTGGTCGCCAACCTGGTGGCGGGCTTCCAGGCGCTGGGCACGCTGATGGCGGTGGGCCTGCTGATGCTGCCGGCCACCGCAGCGCGCTTCTGGGTGCGCGGCCTGGGTGCGCTGGCGCTGCTGGCCTCGCTGATCGCGGCCTTCAGCGCATGGGCGGGGCTGCTGGTGTCGTACCACGCCGGGCTGCCTTCCGGGCCGGCCATCGTGCTGGTGGCCGGTGGGTGCTATGCGCTGTCGCTGCTGGCGGGCCGGCACGGCAGCCTGCGCGCCGCCTGGCGCCCCGCCGGCGGGCCGGCGGCGGCCGCCTCCACGCTGGCCGGCGCGGCGGCGCTGTCGCTGGCCGCCCTGCTGGCCGCCGCGCCCACGGACAGCCGCGCCGAAAACCCGCCCCTGCCCCGCGTGGTGGCCAGCTTCTCCATCCTGGCCGACATGGCCCGCGAGGTGGGCGGCGATGCGGTGGAGGTGAGCAGCCTGGTCGGCCCCGGCGGCGACGCCCATGTGTACGAACCCACGCCCGCCGCGGTGCGGCAGCTGGCCGGCGCCCAGCTGGTGGTGGTGAATGGCCTGCGCTTCGAAGGCTGGCTGGACCGGCTGGTGATCGCGTCCGGCTACCGGGGCCCGGTGCTGGTGGCCAGCCAGGGCATCCAGCCGCGGCAGATGTTCGGCTGGCCTGACCCGCATGCCTGGCACGACCCGGCCCACGCGCGGCAGTACATCGAGAACCTGCGCGTGGCGCTGGGCCGGCTGGTGCCGGCGCAGGCCGCCGCCATCGACCGCCGCGCCGCCGAGTACACGTTGCGGCTGCAGGCGCTGGACCAGCGGCTGCGCGCCCGCCTGGCGGAGGTGCCCGCGCCGCAGCGCCGGGCCATCACCTCGCACGACGCCTTCGGCTACCTGGCCGCCGCTTACGGCCTGCGCCTGACCGGCGCCCAGGGCTGGACCACCGCCGCCGAGCCGTCGGCCGCCGACCTGGCCAAGCTGATGCGCCAGATGAAGGCCGAGCAGACGCGCACGCTGTTCCTGGAGAACACTGGCAGCCCGCGCCTGGCGCAGCGCATCGCACAGGACACCGGCGCGGTGCTGGGCGGCACCCTGTACGCCGATGCCCTCTCGCCGCCCGGCGGCCCCGCGGACACCTACCTGCGGCTGCTGGAACACAACCTGTCCACCCTGATCGCCGCCTGGCTGACGCCGCCGGCCCTTCGACCATGACAACTGCCCGTCGCCGTTCCCTGCCCCTGGCCGCGCTGCTGGCCGCCGCCGTGCTGCCCGGCCTCGCGCTGGCCCAGGCGCACCACCATGCCGCCCATGAACACGGCCGCGCCAGCGTGGACATCGCCATCGAGCGCACCCAGCTCACGCTGAGCCTGGACACGCCGCTGGACAACCTGCTGGGCTTCGAGCGCGCGCCGCGCAGCGCCGCCGAACGCCAGGCTGCCGATGCCGCGGTGGCCCGGCTGCGCGCGGCCGACGGCTGGGTGCGCATCGACCCGAAGGCCGGCTGCACGCTGGCGGAGGTGGTGCTGGAATCCGCGGCGCTGGGCCTGGGCGGCGGCACCCACCGGGAAGGCGAACATGCCGAGATGGAAGGCAGCGTCACCTACCGCTGCACCGACGCCACCCAGGCCACCTACATCGAGCTGGGCCTGGCCGACGCCTTCAAGCGCGTGCGCACCGTGGATGTGCAGGTGGCCGGCCCCAGCGGCCAGCTCAAGCGCACGCTGGGCGGCAAGACGCGGCGCATCAGCCTGTCGCGATGACCACGGCTGACGCGCTGCTGCAGTGCCGGGGCCTGCGCTTCCGCTGGCCCGGGGCGGCGCAGGACACCCTGGCCATCGACGAGTTCCAGCTGCAGGCGGGGCGCACGCTCTTCCTGCACGGCCCCAGCGGCTGCGGCAAGAGCACGCTGCTGTCCATCCTGGCCGGCGTGCTGCAGCCGCAGGCAGGCCAGGTCACGCTGCTGGGCCAGCCGTGGTCGGCGCTGTCGGCCGGCCGGCGGGACCAGCGGCGCGCCGACCACGTGGGCTACGTGTTCCAGCAGTTCAACCTGCTGCCCTACCTGAGCGTGCTGGACAACGTGCTGCTGCCCTGCCGCTTCTCGTCGGCGCGCCGCCGGGCCGCCGGTGATGCACCCGCCGCCGCGCGGGCGCTGCTGCAGCGCATGGCCCTGCCCGAGCCGCTGTGGCATCGCGAGCCCACCGCGCTGTCGATGGGCCAGCAACAGCGGGTGGCCGCGGCACGGGCGCTGATCGGCCGGCCGGCGCTGGTGATCGCCGACGAGCCCACCTCCGCGCTGGACGAGGACCTGCGCGAGCGTTTCGTGGACGTGCTGCTGCAGGCCTGCGCCGATGCCGGCAGTGCCATCGTCTTCGTCAGCCACGACCAGCGGCTGGCCGCGCGCTTCGACGAACGCGCCTCGCTGCCCGCGCTCAACCGCGCCGCCCCGCCGATGGAGGCCCGCGCATGAAGCCGCTGCTCACGCTGGCCGCGCGCAGCGCCTGGAACCGCCGCTTCACGCTGATGCTCACCGTGGCCTCCATCGCGCTGGCCACGCTGCTGCTGATGGGCATCGAGCGGCTGCGCACCGACCTGCGCGCCAACTTCACCGCCGCGGTATCGGGCACCGACCTCATCGTGGGTGCGCGCACCGGCTCCACGCAGCTGCTGCTGTATTCGGTGTTCCGCATCGGCGCGGCCACCAACAACATGGGCTGGGCCAGCGTGCAGGCACTGGCCGGGCACCGGGCGGTGGCCTGGGTGGTGCCGCTGTCGCTGGGCGATTCGCACCGCGGCTTTCCGGTGCTGGGCACCAGCGCCGAGTACTTCGAGCGCTTCCGCTACGGCGACCGGCAGGCGCTGCGCCTGGCCGAGGGCCGGGCCTTCGCCACCGTGTTCGAGGCCGTGCTGGGCGCCGACGTGGCCGAGCAGCTGGGCTACAGCCTGGGCCAGCGCCTCACGCTGGCGCATGGCAGCGGCGACCTGGTGGCCGAGCATGCCGACAAGCCCTTCGTCATCACCGGCATCCTGGCGCGCACCGGCACCCCGGTGGACCGCACGGTGCACATCAGCCTGCAGTCGATGGAGGCGCTGCACATCGACTGGACGGGCGGCATGCAGATCCCCGGGCTGGGCATGACGCCCGAACGGCTGCGCACGATGGAGCTGCAGCCCAAGGCGGTGACCGCCGCGCTGGTGGGCCTGAAGAGCCGCGCCGCGGTGTTCTCGGTGCAGCGCTGGGTGGCCGACCAGCGCAGCGAGCCGCTGATGGCCATCCTGCCCGGCGTGGCGCTGGACGAGCTGTGGGAGGTGGTGGGCGTCGGCGAGAAGGCCTTGCTCGCCATGTCGGTGATGGTCGGCATCGTCAGCCTGGGCGGGCTGGTGTCGGTGGTGCTGGCCGGCCTGAACGAGCGCCGGCGCGAGCTGGCGGTGCTGCGTGCGGTGGGCGCCGGCCCCCGCCAGGTGATGGCGCTGCTGGCGCTGGAAGGCGCGATGGTCACGCTGGCCGGCGCGCTGCTCGGCCTGCTGCTGGCGCTGGGCCTCACCGCCGCGCTGGGGCCCTGGCTGCAGGCCCGTCATGGGCTGGTGATAGGCTGGGGCTTGCCGTCTGCCGAACAATGGGCGCTGTTCGGCGCCGTGGTGGCCACCGGCTGGCTGGCCAGCCTGCTGCCCGCGCTGCGTGCCTACCGGTTGTCGCTGGCCGATGGCCTGTCACCAAGGATCTGAGATGCTGACCCGCCGTACCCTGCTGTCCGCCGCCGCCCTGCTCGGCGCCACCGTCGTCAAGCCGCGCCGCCGGCTGCCGGCGGCTACAAGACCATCACCTGGGACGCGCTGGTGCCCAAGGACTGGAACCCGAACGACCTGTTCAAGGACGCACCGCCGGCCAGCCTGCAGGACGACGATCCCCGCGCCAAGGACATGCTGGCCAAGCTGCGCGAGGCCTGGGACAACGCACCGGCCAACGCCAGCATGGACAACACCCAGGTGCGCCTGCCCGGCTACCTGGTGCCGCTGGAAGAAGCCAACGGCCAGGTGAGCGAGTTCCTGCTGGTGCCGTACTTCGGCGCCTGCATCCACACGCCGCCGCCGCCGGCCAACCAGATCGTGCATGTGCTGCCGCGCACCCCGGCCGGCAAGTTCAAGGCGATGGACACGGTGTGGGTGCGCGGCACCCTGCGGGTGACGCGCAATGCCTCGGCCATGGGCACCAGCGGCTACCGCATCGACGCGGTGGCGGTGGACAAGTACATGCCGTCGGACGCCGACAAGGCACGCTGAGCCCGCGGCCCTGCATCGCACCGCATCAGTGGATGCAGGTGCGGTTCTTTCCCTGGTGCTTGGCCTCGTACAGCGCCTCGTCGGCCCGCTCCAGCGCGGCTTCCAGGCGCTCGCCCGGCCGGTAGCCGGTGACGCCGGCGGAGAAGGTGACGAACACGTCCTGACCGTCGTGCATGAACAGGCTGGCCGTGAGCTGGCGCTGCAGCCGCGTGAGCACCTGCTGCGCCTCGGCCACCGGGGTGTCGGGCAGCAGCACCACGAATTCCTCGCCGCCGAAGCGGGCCAGGTGGTCCACCGGCCGCAGCGCCTCCTGCACCCGGCGCGCCAGTGATTTCAGCGCTTCGTCGCCGGCCGCATGGCCCAGGCTGTCGTTGAGCTTCTTGAAGTTGTCGATGTCGATCAGGCCCACCGCCAGCGGCCGGCCGTCGCGCTCCAGCCGGGCGCGCTCGCTGTCGAACGCCTGCATCAGGCCGCGGCGGTTGGCCACCTGCGTCAGCGCGTCGGTGGCCACCTCGTCGGACAGGCGGCGCAGCTCGCCTTCCAGGTCGCGCACGCGGCTTTCCAGCTCGCTGGCGCGCGCATGTTCCTCGCCCAGCGAACGCTGCGCCTGGCCCACGCGCTGCTGCACCGCGCGGCTTTCCTTGACCATCGCATCCACCACGCCGGCGAGGTCGTCCAGCGAGCTGGCCTCGGTGATGCTCTCGGCATAGCGGCCCAGGTTGTCGCTGAAGCGGCCGGTCTCGTCGCCCAGCTCGCCCACCTGCTGCAGCAGGCTCTGGATCAGCGACTTCAGCGCCAGCCGGGCGCGATCGCGTTCCGACCGCAGCGCATGCTGCTGCTGCCGGGTGCGGGCCAGCAGCTCGCCGGCGGCCCGCACGCCACGCACGCTGAAGGCCGCGCCCTCGGCCGCATGGTCGCCGCCGGCCTCGGCATCGTCGGCCTGCAGCCGCGCCCGCAGGGCCTCCGCCTGGCCCTGCGCCCAGCTGCCTTCCTCGGCCAGCTCGGTGAGGCCGGCGGTGAGCTCCAGGCACAGCGCGCCCAGCTGCTCGAGCAGGTAGTGGCGATGGGCGAAGAGGCGGCGCGCGCGGTCGCACACCTGGTGCACCGACTGCGCCAGCGCCGGCGTGGCGCCCTCGGCCGCGATGCGGTCGGCCAGCCGGCCCAGTTCGCCCGCCAGCTCGGCGGCGCTGGGCGTGCTGGTCGGCAGTGCAGCCACCACGGTGTCCTGCAGGCAGGTCGTGATCTCGGGCCAGGTCGCGGGCGTGGCCGGTTGAGGCAGGTCGGCCGGGGCTTCGGCTGCCTGCGCGGGCGCGGCAGGATCCGCGGCATCGGCGGGCTGGGACGGATCGGCGCGCTCGGCAGGCTCGGCAGGCTCGGCAGGCTCGGAACGTTCGGCTGCGGCGTCCACGGCCCCGTCGGGCAGGCCTTCCGCGCCCGCAGCCGGCATCGTGCCGTCGGGTGCCAGCGCCTCAGGTGTCGCAGCGCCTTCCACCTCCTCCACCGGCGCATCGCTGTCCCAGCCGGTGACCAGCTGCCGCAGCCGCTGCTGCAGTCGCGGCAGGTCGCTGCGGCTGCCGTCCAGCACCCGCTTCAGGCTGTCCTTCTTTCGCGCGGCGGTCCAGTGGCGGCCGCTGCGCTCCAGCCCGCGCACGATGCGTTCGATCAGCCCCGCCCAGGCCTGCGCCGACGAGCCGCCCAGCGCGGCGCTGCGGTCCAGCGCACGGGCCAGGTCGTCCCACTGGCCCGCCATCAGGCTGCGCACCAGCTCGGTCCGGTTGTCGGCATCGTCGCTGGCGCGGGCGGCCAGCTTGTCCAGCAGCGGCCGCGCACGCTCGGGCAGCGCGGCGGCCGGCTGGCCCAGCTCCTCGGCCCAGGCGCGGGCGTAGTTCTCGGGGGTGGGTTCCTGCTGCGTCAGCGCCAGGCGCCGCAGCGCGCCCTTGGCAATCTGCGCCGGCGTGAGGGCGGCGGTCATCGTGTGGAAAGGATCGGAGGCAGGAGGCGTGGGGTCAGAGTCGGCTGCCGCCGATCACGCGGGGCAGGTCGCCGGCGTCATGGCTGGCCGGGGCGATCCACGGCGCCTTGCGCGGCAGCACCGTCTGCTGCAGCCACTTCTCGATGCTGTCGGGCTCGATGGGCTTGCTGAACAGGAAGCCCTGCATCACGCCGCAGCCCAGCCGGTGCAGCACTTCCATCTGGCGCAGGTTCTCCACGCCCTCGGCGATCACCCGCAGGCCCAGCGAGCGCGCCAGCGCGATGATGGCCGTGACCACCGCCGAGCTCTGCGGCGTGATGCCCAGGTCGCGCACGAAGCTGCGGTCGATCTTCAGCTCGGAGATCGGCAGCGTGGTCAGGTAGGCCAGCGACGAATAGCCGGTGCCGAAGTCGTCGATGGAGATCTCGACGCCGATCTCGTTGAGCCGGTGCAGCGACGGGATGACGTTCTGCAGGTCCTTCATCAGGCTGTTTTCGGTGATCTCCAGCTGGATGGCCCGGTGCGGCACGCCATAGGTGCCGACCGACTGGTGGATGTGCTCCACCAGGTCGGAACGCTCGAACAGCCGGCTGGGCAGGTTCACCGCGATGGAATCGGCGAAGCCGAAGCTCACGGACCAGGCCTTGGCCTGGCGCGCCGCCTCGCGGATGGCCCATTCGGACAGGGGCACGATGAGCCCGCTTTCCTCGGCGAGCGGAATGAACTCGATCGGCGGCACCAGCGTGTTGCCGCGGCGCCAGCGCATCAGCGCCTCGGCACCCACCATGCGCGCGGCACGCACGTCCACCTTGGGCTGGTAGTGCAGCACCAGCTCGTCGCGCTCGATGGCCTTGTGCAGCGCGCTTTCCAGCTCCAGCTTCTCGCGGCCGCGGCCGGCCAGCTGCGGGCTGTACACGGAAGCCGCATTGCGGCCCTGGTTCTTGACCGCATACATGGCCACGTCGGAATTGCGCAGCAGGTCGGCCACCGCCGCGCCGTCGCGCGGAAACAGCGCAATGCCCACCGACGCGGTGACGAAGCATTCCTGCCCGGCCACGAAGATCGGCTCGCGCATGGCTTCCAGCACGCGGCCGGCCACGCGCTCGGCATCCCGCTCGTCGGCCACCTCGGGCAGCAGGGCGACGAATTCGTCGCCACCGAGCCGGCCCACCGCTTCCAGCGTGCGGTGCGAGCGCGAGCCCACGGCTTCCAGCGCGCCTTCCATCACCTGGTCGGAGTGGCGCACGCAGGCCCGAAGCCGGCGCGCCACCTCCATCAGCAGCTCGTCGCCGGCCGCATGGCCCAGGGTGTCGTTGATGATCTTGAAGCGGTCGAGGTCGATCAGCAGCAGCGCGGCCTGGTGGTTCAGCCGGCGTGCATGTTCCAGCGCGCGCTCGGTGCGCCAGATCAGCTGGCGGCGGTTGGGCAGGCCGGTCAGCGCATCGAAGTTGGCCAGGTGGCGGATCTTGTCCTCGGCGATGCGCCGGTCGGTCACGTCCTGCACGATGCCGGTGTAGCCCGCGCTCTGGCCGTGCTCGTTGAACTCGGGCTCCGCCTCCACGTGGATGATGCGTTGGCGCCCGTCCAGCAGGTTGACCGGCACGTCGGTGGCCAGCACCGAGCTGTGCGCCAGCACCTCGTGCAGCATGCGCAGCAGGCCGCGGCGCTCGGCCGCCGGCACCATGCGCAGCAGCGGCCGCAGGCCCAGCCGCTCGCTCGGGCTGCGGCCGAACACGCGCAGGCCCTCGGGCGAGATCACCAGCCCGCCGTTGGCCGCGGTGTGGGCGCGGCGCCAGTCGAAGCTGCCCATGCGGGCCAGGTCCTGGGCGCGGGCCAGGCGGGTTTTGCTGCGTTCCAGCTCCACCCGGGTGCGCGAGGCACGCAGCAGGTAGAACAGCCGGCCGGCCAGCAGGCTCCACTGCGTGCTCTTGACGAAGAAGTCGGTGGCGCCGGCCTGGTAGGCGCGGGTGATGGAGGCGTCGTCGTCCAGGCCGGTGAGCATCAGCACCGGCATGTTCTCGAAGCCGGGCAGCGTGCGCAGCTCGGTGCAGGTGCGGAAGCCGTCCATGCCCGGCATCAGCGCATCCAGCACGATGATGTCCGGCACCCAGTGGGACAGCATGCCCAGCGCCTGCTCGCCGCTGCCGGCCTCGGTGATGGCGAAGCCGCGCTCGCGCAGCGCCACCGCCGTGAGCATCAGGTTGACCTCGTCATCGTCGACCAGCAGCACCTTGGGCTCGGTGCCGCCGGGCTGGTCGGCAAAGGCATGCAAGGGATTCATGTCACGCATCGCCCAGCAAGCTTCGTCGCCCGGGGCATGGTGATCCGACGACGAGGAAAGGGAGGCGCAGTGTCATCTAGGCGCTGGCAATCAACTTCAAACCGGTGCGCAACCGCTTGCATTCTGCAACCATAGCATCGAGGCGGGCCGGCAGGCCGGTGGTGTCCGACTCGCGTACCCGCCGCTCGATATCGGCACAGGTGGCCGACAACTGAAGCGCCCCCACGCTGGCGGCCGACGACTTCAGCGTGTGGGCCACATGGCGCACCACCTGCAGGTCGGCGGCGCCCTGGGCCTCGTCCAGCTGCGCCAGCAGCTTGGCCATGGAGCTGTCGAAGGTGCGCAGCACCCGCGGCACCAGGCCCATGCGGCCGCCGGGATCCAGCTCGCGCAGCCGGTCCAGCGAAGCGGCGTCCAGCATGGCCAGCAATTCGGCGGGCAGGTCCGCAGGTGGCGTACCGCCTGCGCCGGTGCCGCCAATGTCGGCGGCTGGAGCCAGGGCAACCCGTTTGAACAGAGACATGGGCACGATGCTTCATTCGACCGTTGCAGGCCGGTTCCTGGAAGGTACGCAACAGGCCGGGTGCCACCTCATGGTGTGTTTCCCTGCCGGCTGCGTCAAGCACAACCGCGCTTGTCCGGGGCGGAATCTTGCCACGGTGCGGTGCATACAATCCCTCACATGGTTGGTGGCACTCCTCACGGCGCCGTAACGTCTGCAGCGCCACATGGGCGCGGAGGCCTGCCGCCCGCGCCCCGCGCGATGGCCCTGGCCGCCACCACGCTGTGCCCCGGCTGGGCCGCCGCCCAGGCCGCCGAAGCCGCCCAGGCCGCCGCGCCGCTGTGGCTGCTGTGGGCCGCCAGCCCGGTGGGCCTGGCCGCCGCCGCGGCAGCCGGCTGGCTGCTGGCCCGCCGCCAGGGCGAGCGCGCGCTGCGCGACGCCCGCACCGAGCTCCAGCTGATGCGCCAGACGCTGGACGTGTGGCAATGGCAGACCGACACCGAGCACCGCCTGGTGCAATGGCGCCCGCCCTGCGACGCGCCTGCCGCCGACTGGCAGCCGCCCGCCGCCGAATGCCTGTGGCAGCGCTTCGACAGCCCGCAGCAGCCCGGCCTGGTGCAGGCCAAGCTGGCGCAGCACGGCCCGCTGGACGATGCGGTGGCACGGCCCGACGGCAGCCGCTGGTGGTTGCGCGGCCAGCCGCGCTTCGGCACCGACGGACTCTTCGCCGGCCACACCGGCACCGCGCGCCTGCTGGACGACATGCTGGCCACGCAGGAGGACCAGGCCGCGCTGCAGGCGCTGCTGCCGGCGCTGCCCGGCCCGGTATGGATCTGCCGGCCGGCGGCCGAAGGCCTGCAGGTGCAGCGCTGCAACGAGGCGGCGCTGCGCTTCGGCGGCCCGCCCGGCAGCACCTGGGAGGGCCTGCTGGCCGCCCTGCCGCGCGACCTGGCCACCACGGTGCAGGCGCTGCAGCCGGGCCAGGCCGCGGTGCACGAGGACTGGCAGGTGCAGCTGCTGCCCGCGGGCCCGCAGGACGAAGGCCGGCTGCTGATGCTGCTGCCGCTGGGCCTGGGCGCCAGCGAGCCGGCGGACACCGACCCCGCGGCCTTCAGCTACACCGTCTCGCACGACCTGCGGGCGCCGGTGCGGGTGGTGGAAGGCTTCACCCGCATCGTCAAGGAGGACTACGGCCGGCTGCTGGACCGCGTGGGCAACGACCACCTGGACCGCGTGCTGGGCGCGGCCGCCCGCATGAACGCGATGATCGACGCGCTGCTGGGCCTGGCCCAGCTGAGCAGCCAGCCGCTGGCGCGCCAGCCGGTGAACCTCACCCAGCTGGCCACCTACGTGGTGGACGACCTGCGCCGCCAGCAGCCGCAGCGCCGGGCCGAGGTGCGCATCCAGCCCGGCCTGCAGGCGCATGGCGACCCCACGTTGCTGCGCCTGGTGCTGGAGAACCTGCTGGGCAATGCCTGGAAGTACAGCGGCCAGCGGGAGCACACCGTCATCGAGTTCGCCACCGACGTGCAGAGCGGCCGCGAGGCCTTCGTCGTGCGCGACAACGGCGCCGGCTTCGACATGCGCTTCGCCGACCGGCTGTTCAGCGTGTTCCAGCGCCTGCACAGCGCCAACGACTTCCCGGGCACCGGCGTGGGCCTGGCCTCGGTGCGCCGCATCGTGCGCCGCCATGGCGGCGACGTGTGGGCCGAGTCCGAACCCGGCCAGGGCGCCTGCTTCTACTTCACGCTGGCCGGCTGAGCGCCGGCGGCTTCACAACCCGCTGCCGGCGCCCGCCAGCAGCTCCACCGCTTCCACCAGCCGCTCGGCATGTGCCTGCGGCGAGCGGCGCTCGGCCTGGGCCTGGCGCTGCAGCCGCTCCAGCGCCTGCACGCGGGTGAGCGAGTAGCGGTGCATCAGCACGCCGGTGGCCAAGGCCACCACGTCGGCACCGGCTTCAGCCGCGCGCACCGCACCGGCCGCCATCGTGGGCAGCGGCAGCCCGGCGGCGCCGCGCAGGCGGGCAAAGGCGGTGTCCACCGTGGGCAGGATCTGCCCGATGTCCAGCGGCTTGACCAGGTAGGCCACCGCGCCCAGCTCGGCCACCTGGTGCGCCGTCTGCTCGTCGGAGAAGGCGGACAGGAACATGAACGGCACCTGGCAGTAGTCGCGCAGGTAGGCGGCCACGTCGAAGCCGCTCTTGCCTTCCATGCGGATGTCCAGCAGCGCCAGGTCGGGCCGGTGCTCGCGCGCCAGCAGGATGGCGTCGTCGCCGTTGTCGGCGTCGATGACCTCGTACCCGGCCTGGGACAGGCCATGCGACACGGTGGCCAGCACCAGCCGGTCGTCGTCGACCACCAGGATCTTGCCTTTGGACATGTCAGTACTCGCCCCGGGTGCCATCGCGGTTCATTGTCACCCAAGCCACTGCACGCCCGGCGGCACCAGCACCACCGTGGCCACCACCGTCAGGCCGTCGGCATCCGCGCCGGGCTGCAGCCGCAGCGTGGCATGGCGGCGCGGCAGCAGCGCACGCACCAGGCCCAGGCCCGACACGCCACCCGGCACCCGCGACAGCTCGAAGCCCGCCGGCAGCCGGCCACGGTTGACCACCTCGATGCACACCTGCCCCGGCCCGGCCACCAGCGTGCAGCGCACCTCGCCCTGCGCGCCATGCTTGACGGCATTGGTCAGCAGCTCGTTGACGGTGAGCGCCAGCGGAATGCTCTCGGCTTCCGGCAGAGCCCAGGCCTCGGGCGCGCTGCCCTGGGTGCCGAAGACGATGGACCGGCCGAACATGCGCTGCACCGAGCCGGTGATGGACTCCAGCACGCTCCTGACCCGCAGCGGCCCGCCGGCGCCCACCTGCAGGCCGTACACATGGGCGATGGCCTGCACCTGGCCGATGGCCTCGGAGATCACCGGCGCCACCTCGGGCCGGCGCAGCGCGGCCTGCTGCATCAGCCCCGCCACGCCCTGCAGGTTGTTCTTGATGCGGTGGTGCACTTCCTTGACCAGCATGTCGCGCTGGGCGATGGCGGCTTCCAGCCGGGCCTCCTCGGCCGCGCGCTGCTCGGTCACGTCGGAAGCCACCAGCAGCAGCTGCTCGGGCTCGGCATCGGGCGTGGCGGCGATGGTCACGTAGCGGGCGTCCCAGATGCGCATGGCGCCGTCGGTGCCGCTGCGCAGCCGGTATTCGCGCCGCGTCACCTCATTGCGCAGCAGCGCCTCGGCCATGTCGGCGCGCACCTGGCTGGCGGTGTCGGGCGTGAACAGCGCGTCGATCGGCTCGCCCACCGCGGCTTCCAGCGGCCGGCCGATGAAGCTGGCCGCCATCTGGTTCAGCTGCAGCACCCGCAGGGTGCCGGCATCGTGCAGCGCGATGGCCAGCGGCGCCGTCTCGATGATGCGCTGCAGCCGCGCCTGGGTGCGGGCGATGCGCTGCTCGGCCTCGCGCCGGCGCTCGATGTCCAGCAGCGCGAAGGTGAGCTGCCGCCCGCCGGCGCCATCCGCCCCGGTGGCCACCACGTTGCCCACCACCAGGAATTCGCGGCCGTCACGTGCGCACAGCAGGCATTCGAAGCTCTCGGCCTGGCCGTCCTGCAGCGCATGCAGGTAGTGGGTGCGGCGGAAGGGATGGGCCTCGTCCTCGGTGGCCACCACGGCGATGGGCTGGCCCTGGAAATCCGCCAGCTCGCCGCCGAACATGCGGCGGGCCGAGCGGTTCATCCATTCGATGCCCGACGCCCCCCACGGTGACGATGCCCACCAGCACCGAATCCAGGATGGCGCGGGTGCGGTCGGCCTGCCGCACCAGCAGCTTGCGCACGCGGTGTCGTTCATCCACGTTGACGAAGCTGCACACCAGGCCCGCCGCAGGATCGAGCGCATCCACCTGCCGCAGGCTGGCCTGCACCCACAGCAGCGTGCCGTCCTTGCGGCGCAGCCGGCGCTCCAGCACATGGCGGCCCTGGGCCTGCAGCAGCGGCTCGTCCTGCAGGCGGTACTGCTGCCAGGCGCTCAGGTCCTCGAACAGCGCGGCATGCTCGAGCGCGGCCAGCTCGTGCGGGGCGTAGCCGCTGAGCATGGAGAAGGCCTCGTTGGCGCGCTCGATGCGGTCGCCGCGCAGCCAGATGATGCCCACCTCGGACAGGCTGAACATCAGCTCGCGCTCGTTGAGCAGCGTCTGCAGTTCGGCCTGCTGCTGCTTCAGGCGCGAGACGTCGTTGAGCACCGCCACCAGCTCGCCGGGATCGGCGGCATCGGCCTCGACGCCGCGTGCTGCGTCGGCGCGCCGCACCGACAGGGCATACCAGGTGGGCACGCGGCTGAGCGGGTGCAGCAGCTGCATCTCGGTCTCGAAGGCCTGGCCTTCGGCCAAGGCCTCCTCCAGCCCCTGCAACAGCGGCGGCTGCCGCTCCGGCCCGCCGAACAGCTCGGCCAGCGTGAGGCCCGCGGCCCGGCCGCCGGCCAGGCCCAGCATGCGCTCGAAGCGCTGGTTGCAGCGCACCAGCACGCGCCCGCGCAGGTAGGCGATGCCGGCGCTGGTGCCGTCGAGGATGGTGGTCAGCTCGCGCAGCAGCTGCTCGTTGCGGCGCTGGGCCTGTTCCTGCTCGGTCACGTCCAGCGTCACCACCGAGGTGGTGGTGCGGCCGGAGCCCAGCTGGCCGGGCTGCACCCGCGTGAGCAGCCAGCGCAGGCCCAGCTCGGGATGGCGCACCGCATAACGCACCTCGGCCGACTCGCCGCGCTTCAGGGCATGCTGCAGGCGTTCGTAGTCGGGCAGCGAGGCCGGCTCCACCAGCTCGCGCGAGATGCCTTGCAGCGCCGCCTGGCCGCGTGCGCGGCTGGCCTCGGCCCCGGCCTGCACCGGTCGGCCGCGCGCGCTGCCGCGGGCGGCGGCGCTGGGCAGCCAGCCGCGCGAAGGCTCGAAGGTGGCCACGCCGACGCCGGCGGTGTTCATCAGCGCGCCGATCTCGAGCTGCGCCAGGTCGCGCTCGTCTTCCGCGCTGCGGTCCTCGATCACCGCGAGGTAGCGCCGGTGGCCGGGCGAAGGTTCGATGGCCCGCACCCGGGAGCGCAACTGCCGGCGCCGCCCCTGGCCGTCCACCAGGCTGGCCCAGCGCTCGATGGCGCTGGCCTGCGGCTGCAACGCGGCATCGGGCCGGCCGTCCACCCAGCCGAGCAGGGCGCACAGCGCGGCATCGGCATCGGGCAGCGCCACCGGCACCCGGCCCACCAGGGCCTCGAAGGCCGGATTGCTGCGCACCAGGAGGCCATGGCCATCGAACATGAGCATGCCCACCGGGCTGAGCGCGAACCACTGCTCCAGCTCGCGCAGCGAGCGGTCCACCTGCTCCCGCGCATGGTGCTCGGCGGTGGCGTCCTGCAGCACGCTGAGGTGCAGCTTGCGGCCCTGCGCATCGGCCACGGTGCTGTCGGCGGCGCGGTACCAGCGCTCATGGCCGGCGCCATCGACGATGCGACGCTCCACCAGGTGGGGCAGGCGGTCCTCGGGTGGCATCAGTTCCGCCGGGTCGCGGCCGATCAGCTCGGCGCGGGCGCGGCCGGCGAAGGCCACGTAGGCATCGTTGACGGCCACCAGGCGGCCATCCGCATCCTGCAGCGTGACGGGGAACGGGGAGTGCCAGAGGCTGCCCAGCAGCGGGCCGCTCGGGCCCTGGGCCAGGCTGTCCGGCAGCCCGCCCTCCGCGGGGCGCTGGCCGGCGTGGTCGGGCACTGCGGAGGCCATGCGGCGCGCCGGCTGTCGGCGGGCGTCAGTCCAGCTGCTGGGCGGCGGCCAGCGCCACCAGCGTGGCGCGGTTGGCCACCTCGACGCTGACCATCAGCCGCTCGGCCGCATCGCGCAGGTCGAACAGCGATTCCTGCTCTACCGCCAGCGCCACTTCCAGGTACGGCTGGTAGGGGCCGGTGCCGTGGGCCAGCGCCTGCGACACGCCTTCCGGCACGGGGATGGTGCGCATCAGCGCATCGAAGGGCTGCTTCATCATGCGGTCGAGCAGCGAGAACACGCCGCAGATGAAGATCTCGCTGCGCATCTCGTCGTCGCCCTGGCGGCGGGCCAGCTCTTCCATCAGCAGGCCGCGGCGCACGGCGGCGAACATCACCGGCCGCATGTCGTGGTCCTTGCTGGCCGACACCAGCAGCAGCGCCAGCCAACGCTTGAGCCGCTGGTAGCCCAGCATCATGATGGCGTGGCGGAAGGAGCCGATCTCCACCCGCAGGCCGAAGGCCGGCGAGTTGATGTAGCGCATCAGCTTGAAGGCCAGCGCCGGGTCGAGCTTGAGCGAGGCCTCCAGCCGCTCCACCGGTTCCTGCTGGTCCACGCGGCGGATCAGCTCCACGATGGTGGCCAGGTCGGGCTGGGTGCCGGCCTTGGCATCGGCGGTCTCGGGCGCATCGTCGAACGGCCAGCCCAGCGTGCCGGCGGCGCCGGCCTTCAGCGCCGCGTTGACCATGGCCTGGGTGCGCATGCCGGCCACCAGCGGCCGCTGCGCCATGCGCAGGCCGGGCTCATGCTGTTCCTCGCCTTCCACGATGGCCTGCTGGAAGCAGGCCAGCACCGCCGGTGCCAGCTCGCGCACCGGCCGGCCCTTGATGAGCATGGCGGTGCCGGCGCGCTGCGCGGCCTGCAGCAGCTCCGCATGGGCATCGTCGGCGGCCATGAAGGCGGGCACTTCCACCACCACGTTGGCGGCCGGGCGGGCGGCCAGCACGGCGGCCAGCAGCGGTTCGCTGGCGATGTTGAGCAGCACGCGACCACCGCCGGCCGGCCAGACCTCGGCCACGGCCTGCAGCAGGTCGGCGGCGTCCACCCGAGCATCGGGGCGCTGCGGGAACACGGTCAGGCGCGTGGCCGCCACGGCGCGTTGCGCGTCGATCAGTGGCGAGTAACCCAGGGCCACCTGGCCCAGGACAGCGTGGTCCATCATCTGCTTGGCGCGACTTGGTTAGGAGATGTACTGGAACAGCGACAGCCGCTGCACCGACGAGTACGTCTGGAGCGAGGCACTGTAGCCGGTCTCCTTGTTCTTGAAGTCCGAGATCGCCTGCGCCAGGTCGAGGTCTTCCGCATTGGAGCGTGCGGTCTCGCCATACAGCCGCAGCGCGCTCACCCGGCCTTCCACCGCATCGGCGCGGTTCAGCGATTCACCCACCGCGGCGCGCAGGTCCTGCAGCGCGCCGCCCACGGCGTCCAGGTCGCGCAGCGCGGTCTGCGCGCTCTGCGTGATCTGCGCGCCGGTGCGGTGCGGCGTAGTGAGCTCGGCGATGGTGCGGTCGAGCACGCCGAACACGTCTTGCGTGCGGGTGGAGGGCACGATGTCGAATCGGTCGCCCACCGCAGGCGCGCCGCCGATGTTGAAGGACATGCCTTCCACCTCGATGGCCTTGCCTTCCTTGTAGGGCGCGCTGGCCAGCAGCGTGCCGCCGGCGTTGCGCACCTCGTAGCTGGTGATGCCGCCGGCCTGCGTGAACTGCACGTTGTAGCTGCCGCCGGTGAGCTGCGAGGGATCGCTGACGCGGCCGGCGTCGATCCAGGCGGTGGTGCTGCTGGTGGCGCGGGTCTCGAACACGCCGTTGCCGGTGGGCGCATGCAGCCAGGCGTCGGCGCCGTCGATGGTCAGCGGCAGGGCCTCGTCGCTGGCCACGTCCACCTGGCCGGCCGCGCCGCGGAACTGCACGCCGGTGGCGGTGTCGACGAACGGCGGCTGGCTGGCGCCCTGGCCCGAGAACAGGAAGCCGCCCGCGCCGTCGCTGCGGTTGGCCACGGTGAACAGCTGCTGCCGCAGCTCGGTGAGCTTCTTGGCCTGGGCGGCGCGCTCGGCATCGCTGTAGCTGCCGTTGCCGGCGGCCACCATGGCCTCGCGGGCCTGCTGCAGCAGCTCGGTGGCATCGCCCAGCGCGTTTTCGGTGAGCGTCATCGCATTGCGGCTGGCCTCCAGCGCACGCTGGTTGGCATCGGAGCGGGCCACCACGGCCAGCGCACGTTCGGCGCGCGCGGCATTGGTGGGATCGTCGCTGGCCTTTTCCACGCGTTTGCCCGAGGTCATGCGGCCGTTGGCCTCGTTCAGCTCGGTCTGGCGCTTCTGCAGGTTGGCCATGCTGGCCGAATACGAATAGGCGGTGGTGACTCTCATGGGCTATCTCCTTCAGGCACCTGCGGCGCGCAGCAGCGTGTCGAACACCTGTTGCGCCACCTGCAGCACCTTGGCGGCGGCCTGGTAGCTTTGCTGGAACTGCATCAGCTGGGCGGCTTCCTCGTCGAGGTTGACGCCGGTCTTCGACGCCAGCTGCCGGGCCATGGTGTCGGCCACGCCGGCCGAGATCTGCGCGGCCGACTTGGCGCCCTGCACTGCCACGCCCACGCCCGACATCACTCCGGCATAGGCATCGGTGGCGGTGACGCCGCCGCCCACGTTGCCATAGGCATCGGTACGCCGGCCCACCATCTTCTCGTCGCGCAGCGCGGCCAGGGCCAGCGCATTGCCGTTGTTGGTGGCCGGGAACTCGGTGGGCGCCACCACGATGCTGTCGCCGCTGGCCGGCACGCCCTTGAGCTGCAGCTCGAAGCCGTTGAGCGCGATGGGCTGGCCGGCCTGCCAGGTGCCGGCGCCGGTGGTGGTGGTGTTGGTGGCGGGATCGAACAACGACCACGAGTAGTCGCGCCCGCTGCCGTTGGCCGCGCCGAAGGTGAAGGTGGCGGTGCGCGCGGGGTCGATGCCGGCGTTGACCACCGTCAGCGAGTCCACCTTGGCGGTGCCGGTGTTGTTGACGTTGGCCGTGGCGGCCACCGGCGAGGCGGCGGCCAGGCCCTTGGGGTCGCTCAGCACCGTCTTCATGCCGTTGACGGTGCGGGTGACCGGCTGCAGCAGGAAGCGGTCGTTGCCGCCCGGCGTGCCGGTGACGTTGACGGTCATGCCGTCCACCGTGGCGCCGTTGGCGATGCTGCGCACCAGGCCGTCGGAGCGGCGGGTGAGCAGGTATTGCCCGGCATTGGCGGGGTCGGCGGCCAGGTCGTATTCGCTGGCCTCCAGCTGCGTGGCATCGGCCACGGTGAGCGACACGCCGGCCAGGAAGTTGCCGGAAGCATCCTTCGCATTGGTGCTGGCATTGCCCGCGGTGGGCGGGCCGACCGAGAACAGCGGTGCGCCGCTGCCCGGCGGATTGCGCAGGTCCAGGCCCAGGCTCTGCTGCTGGTTCACCCGCGCCGAGATGGCCGCGGCCATCTGGCCCAGGCCGGTGCGTGCGTCCACCAGGTCCTGGTTCTGGAACTTGAGCAGGCCGGCGATCTCGCCGCCGGTGAAGGTGTCCTGCGACAGCAGCCGCAGGCCGCCGCCGGCTTCCATGATGCCCACCGCCGAGCGCGACGAATCCATCGGATCGGGCGCCACCGCCAGCGGCGTGGCCTGGTTGCCCAGCACCAGGCGCTGGCCGCCGGCCATGAACACGCCCAGCGTGCCGTCCTCGGCCGGCAGCGTGGTCACCTGCACGAACTGGCTGAGCTGCGAGATGAGCTGGTCGCGCTGGTCCAGCAGGTCGTTGGCCGAATGGCCCACGCCGTTGACCTTGGCGATCTCCTGGTTGATGCCGGCGATGTTGGCCGCGATCTGGTTGACCGAGTCAACCGACGTCTTCAGGTCGGCATTGACACCGGCCTGCAGCGTGTCCAGCTGCACGCCGGCATTGGCGAAGCGCGCCGCCAGCTCGCTGGCACGCGACAGCACCACCTGCCGGGCCGACAGGTCCTGCGGATTGCTGGCCATGTCCACCATGCCGTTGAGGAACTGGCTGGCCGCATAGCCCACGCCGTCCTCCCCGGTGGGGAACACGTTCTCCAGCGCCTGCAGCGCGCCAAGGCGCGCGGCATCCATCGAGGCGGTGGCCTTGGTGGTGGCGGATTCGGCCGTCAGGAACTTGTCGGCCGAGCGCGTGACCGTCACCACGTTCACGCCCTTGCCGAAGAAACCGGCGCCGCTGAACTGGCCCTTGCTCGTCTCCAGCAGCACGTCCTGCCGGGAATAACCGGCGACGTTGGCGTTGGAGATGTTGTTGCTGATGGTTTGAAGCTTGGCGTAGTTCGCGGTCATCGCCCGCGTGCCGATCGACATCAGCGCACTGCCCATGGCGCGGCCTCCTTCAGGTGTTCACCCGCTGCAGGCGCAGCGTGGTGTTGATCACCCGGCCGAGCTTCTCGGCGTACTGCGGGTCGGTGGCGTAGCCGGCCTTCTGCAGGCCGTTGGCGAAGCCGTGTGCCGAGCTGCCGGCGGCCACCACGTTCTGGTAGCGCGGGCTGTCCTTCATCAGGCGGGCATAGTCGTTGAAGGCTTCCTCATAGCTGGAATAGGCGCGGAAGCTGGCCTTCACCTTGGTCATCTTGCCGTTGATGAACTCGGTGGTGGTGATCTCGGTGGTGGGGCCCTTCCAGCTGCCGCCGGCCTTGATGCCGAACAGGTTGAAGGAGTTGGAGCCGTCGGCCATCTTGATCTCCTTCTTGCCCCAGCCGGTTTCCAGCGCGGCCTGCGAGATCATGAAGGCCGAGGGGATGCCGGTGGTGGCCTCGGCCTTCCTGGCATCGGCGCTCACGCGGTCGACGAATTCCTGCGCGCTGGCCGGCGGGCGCAGCGGTGTGCGCTGCACCGTGGGCGACCCGGCGGCCACCACCGGCGCGGTGCCATAGGCGGCCACGGCCGCGGCCCGCGTGGGGCCCAGGCCGGCGTTGACGGTGCTGTCGCTGGACTGCACGCCCATCTGGCGCTCGATCTGCCGCGCGATCACGTCGGCCAGGCCGCCCTTCAGGCCGCTGAGCTGCTTGGCATATTGCGAGTCGAGCATCTCGGTGCCCATCTGCGTGCCGCTGTTGTCCAGCATGCCGGTGGCCATGGTGGAGCTGCGCATGTTCTTCAGCAGCTCCTGCATGAACAGCGACTCGAACTGCTTGGCCACCTCGCGCGTGGCCGCCTTGGGGTCGCTGGCGGCCTGGCTGCGCAGCGTGGCCAGCGATGCAGGATCGGTGCTGAGACCGGAGGTGGTCGGGATCATCGGGCGCGGCTTTCGTCAGATCACTTCGAGTTCGGCATTCAGCGCGCCGGCCGACTTCATCGCCTGCAGGATGGCCAGCAGGTCTTGCGGCGTGGCGCCCAGCGCATTCAGCGCCTTCACCACGTCGGCCAGCTTGGTGCCGGCAGGCATCTGCACCAGCGCGCCGCCCTGCTGGGTGATGGCGATGTCGCTCTTCTGCGCGGCCACGGTCTCGCCGCCGGCAAAGGCATTGGGCTGGCTCACCACCGGGGTGGTGTTGATCGTGACCGAGAGGCTGCCGTGCGCCACCGCGCAGGCCGACAGCGTCACCGCCTCGTTCATCACGATGGAGCCGGTGCGGGCATTGAGCACCACCTTGGCGGCCGGCTTGGCCAGGTCGAGCGAGAGGTTCTCGATGTCGGCCAGGAAGCCCACGCGGGCATTGGCGTCCTGCGGCGTGCGCACGCGCACCACGCGGCCGTCGAGTGCCTGGGCGATGCCCTCGCCCTTGGCCTTGTTGATGGCCTTGGCCACCTCGCGCGCGGTGGCGAAGTCGGCGCTGTTGAGGTCGAGCTGGATGAAGTCGCCGGTCTGCGACAGCGGCGTGGCCACGGCACGTTCCACCGTCGCGCCTTCGGGCACGCGCCCGGCCGACAGGTGGTTGATCTGCACCTTGGAGCCGCCGGCCGAGGCACCGGCGCCACCCACGATCAGGTTGCCCTGCGCCAGCGCGTAGATCTGGCCGTCCGCGCCCTTGAGCGGCGTGGCGATCAGCGTGCCGCCGCGCAGGCTCTTGGCATTGCCCATCGACGACACGTTGACGTCGATGGCCTGGCCCGGCTGCGCAAACGGCGGCAGGCTGGCCGTGACCATCACCGCGGCCACGTTCTTCAGCTGCATGGCGGTGCCGGGCGGCACCGTCACGCCCATCTGCTGCAGCATGGCGTTCAGGCTTTGCGTGGTGAAGGGTGTCTGCGTGGTCTGGTCGCCGGTGCCGTCCAGGCCCACCACCAGTCCGTAGCCCACCAGCTGGTTGGCTCGCACGCCCTGCACCGCGGCCACTTCCTTGATGCGCGCGGCATGGGCCGAGGCTGGCCACCACAGCGCGGCGCTGGCGGCCAACACGGCCACGGCGATGATCACTCGTACTGCACGGTGGTTGGGGTCCATCGGGCGGCTCCGGTGGCTGCGGGGGAAGCTCAGGTTCATGGCAGGCATCAGATGGGCAGCACGCTGAGGAAGACACGGCCCAGCCAGCCCATCACCTGGGCATCGGCCTGCTGGCCCTTGCCACGGTGCTCCACGCGCACGTTGGCGATCTGGGTGCTTTGCACGGTGTTGCCCGCGCGGATGGCGCGCGGGTCCACCTGGCCCGAGAAGCGCAGCACGTCCACGTTGGCATTGACGCCGATCTGCTTCTCGCCGGTGATGAGCAGGTGGCCGTTGGGCAGCACGCCGCTGACGATGGCGGTGATGGTGCCGGAGAAGTCGTTGCTGGCGTCGGTGGAGCCCTTGCCGGCGAAGGTGTTGGAGCCGCTGCCCGCCGCGCTGGCACGCGCCAGCGCCTTGTTCGACAGCAGCGGAATGGCGGTGACGCCGGCTTCCACCGAGCCGCTCTTGTCCAGGCTGCTGTTGGAGCTCTGGCTGGCGCTCACCTTCTCCACGATCTGCACCGTGAGCACGTCGCCGGCCAGGCGGGCGCGGTGGTCCTCGAACAGCGGCCGGTAACCGGCCTGCTGGAAGATGGCGCCGTTGGTGGCCATGGGCTGCGGCGGCGATGCGGGCAGCACCGGCGGCGGCGCGTTGATGTCCACGGGCGGCACGCGGTAGTCGTTGATCGCGGCGCAGCCGGTGAACAGCACGGCCGCGGCCGGCAGCAGCAGCAGGCGCATGGCGAGGGCGCGAAGGCGGTTCGACATCACAGCTGCCCCAACTTGGCCAGCATCTGGTCGGAGGTGCTGATGGCCTTGGAATTGAGCTCGTAGGCGCGCTGGGTGGCGATCATGGCCACCAGCTCTTCCACCACGTTCACGTTGCTGGTCTCCACGAAGCCCTGCTGCACCGTGCCCAGGCCATCGGTGCCCGGCGCGCCGGCATTGGGCGCACCCGACGCTGCGGTCTCGGCATAGAGGTTGCCGCCCAGCGGCTCCAGCCCCGGCGGGTTGATGAAGTTGGCCAGCTGCAGCTGGCCCAGGTTCTGCGGCGCCACCTGGCCCGGCACGGTGGCACTGACGGTGCCGTCCTGCGAGATGGTGAGCGCGGTGGCGTTGGCCGGCACGGTGATGCCGGGCTGCAGCACGAAGCCGTTGTTGGTGACCACGGTCCCGTTGGCGTCGACCTTGAAGGCGCCGTCGCGGGTGTAGCCGGTGGTGCCGTCGGGCAGCTGGATCTGGAAGAAGCCGTTGCCCTTGACCGCCAGGTCGAGGTTGTTCTGCGTCTGCTGCAGGTTGCCCTGGCCGAAGTTGCGCGAGGTGGCCACGGTGCGCACCCCCAGGCCCACCTGCAGGCCGGTGGGCAGCTGGGCCCCTTCCCCATTGGCCGCGCCCACCTGGCGCAGGTTCTGGTACATCAGGTCCTCGAACACGGCGTGCTGGCGCTTGTAGCCGTTGGTCGAGGCGTTGGCCAGGTTGTGCGACACGTTGTCCAGCTGCATCTGCTGGGCTTCCATGCCGGTCTTGGCGATCCAGAGGGATCGAATCATGCGGGGCTCCCGGGAGTCTCGGTGGCCATCTTCCGCCGGACTTGAGGGCGGCGGCGGCGGGAAAAGAGGGGGAGAAGGGGGTTGTTTCGGGCGGGTGTGGCCCCGGCCACCCCGCGCCGCGCCGCGCCGCGGTTCAGTCCGCGGTGTGCTGCATGGCCTGTGTGGCCCGCGCCTCGTCCTCGATCCAGGCAGCGACCTTCCGCACGTCCGCACGGGGCCGGTCGTCGACCCGTATCAGCCAGTAGCCATGCGCCGCGTCGCCTCCCGCCTCCGCAGGCGCCAACGCCTCAAGCAGGCCGTCGTCCAGCAAGCCCTGCATCAACTCCAGCCGCCCCAGCGCAACGCCCTGCCCGTCGAGCGCAGCTTGCACGACCTGGTCGTACTGGTTGAACGATTGGGTGCTCCGCCGGTGCACCCGTTCGCCGCCATGAGTGGAGAGCCAATGCGACCATCGCAGCCAGGGATAGGTGGCATCGTCGAAGTCCAGCAGCGTGCAGCGCGCCATCCATTCCGCCGGCGGCAGCCGACCCAAGCCAAGCGACGGAGACGCCACGGGCGCGATGCGGTGGCCGAACAGGCGGGTGCTGCCTGGCACCGCCGCCGCCGGGGCGCTGTAGCGAATGGCCAGGTCGATGCCCTGGTGGCGCAGGTCAAGCACCCGGTTGTCCGCAGAGATGCGCAGATCCACACCGGGATGCCGTTGCTGGAAGGCCTTGAGCCGCGGCAGCAACCACAGGCCGGTCACCCCCACGCTGGCCGTCACGCGGACCGGACGGTGCGCCTGCCCAGGCTGCAGGTCGCCCACCACGTCCTGCAACTGCTGCAAGGCTGCGTCGGCCTCACGGAACAACTGCTCGCCGGCCGGCGTCAGGCCGATCGACCGATAGCCGCGGATCAGCAACGGCACGCCCAGCCGTTCTTCCAGTGCGATGACCTGCCGACTGACGGCAGACTGCGTCAAGTGCAGATCCTGCGCTGCCGCCGTGATGCTCATGCGGCGGCCGACTGCCACGAAGCCGCGAAGAAGGTCGAGGTACGACAGCTGGGCCAGCGGGATCGACATGCCGGGGTGGCGGATCAACGGGCACTTCTTGTAGCACAGCGGACCATTCCTGGTGCCGGGCGCTGCCGTTCCACACGCAGCACACAGCCCGGCATGCCGTTGATGAAAAGGCGTGCACGGCGCGCTGCCAGATGCCGGTCACCTTGCGCGAGAACGACGTCGCGTGTGTCACCCGCCGTGGTGATCCAGGCGATGCCGGCGACGCACGTGACGGCGACGTCGGCCGGGCACACCAGCCGCACCGGCCGACCCGGCTCGACAACCACAAGCGATGAAGGCATTGCCGGGTGAGACCACCTGGCAGAGCCGAAGGCCCAGCGCCCCACGGTGGCGAAGCATGCGCGAAGCGGAACATGGAGCTGCAACATGCAAGCCATTCCACGCGACCCTTGAGGTGCGATCAAGCAACGATTGGGAATGCGGGCATGCGTGCGAGGAATGCGAGCACTGCACTGGCCGGACGGCATTTGCGGGGCCAGGGAAACGGTCTGCGGTGCACGTGACCCTGAGCGCAGATGTCGGTCCGGCTGACACAAGCATGCGGCAAGCCGTCGACCATAGCCGCCGCGTGTGGAACGTCTACAGGCGCGCTCGACCGCGATACGCGGTGACCTGTCTAGACAACCCGCCGCCACCCGAGCAACATCGCCCCTGCCCCCCACCGCCGGACCCGCCACATGCCCATTGAGCTGAACAAGGAAGCGCGACAGCAAGCCATCGCTTCCATCGAGCGCTACTTCCGCGAGAACATGGACGAGCCCATCGGCAACATCGCCGCCGGCGGGCTGCTGGGGTACTTCCTGGAAGAGATCGGCCCCGCGATCTACAACCAGGCAGTGGCCGACGTGCAGGAGCGAATGCAGCTGCGCGTGGCCGAGCTGGACATCGAGGTGCACGAGGAGGCGTTCGGGTACTGGCGGAAGTACGACCAGGCGGCGCGCAAGCGGCGGTGAGCGCAGGCGCGCACGATGCGTACCATCTCTACCCTCCTACCCACCAGGACCCCCCCATGGGCCAAGCCCGCCTCCGCGGCACCCCCGAGCAACGCAAGGCCGCCGCCATCGACCGGCAGATGGCCTTGCGGCCCAAGTTCATCACCTGCAACAACTGCCAGGCGCGGCTGACCGAGATGTCGCCGATGGACATTGCCGGGCTCGATGGCATCGAGGCCGCCTTCACCGCCCACTGCCCCGCCTGCGGCCACGACACCTATGCCCTCAAGGGTGAGGCCGAGGCCGTGGCCCGGCTGCACATGGCCATCGAGGACAACGTGGGCGCCGCCAGCAAGGCCGGCGTGGTGCCGCCGGCCAACCGGCCCGACCCGGCCTGACCCGCCATGACGACCGCCACCCCGCTGCCGCTGCGCCGCATCCACCACGCGGCCATCATCTGCGCCGACTACGCACGCTCCAGGCACTTCTATACCCAGGTGCTGGGCCTGGCCGTGGTGGCCGAGCACTACCGCGCCGCCCGCCGGTCGTACAAGCTGGACCTGGCGCTGCCCGATGGCTCGCAGGTGGAGCTGTTCTCCTTCCCCGGCGCGCCACCGCGGCCTTCGTACCCGGAGGCGCAGGGCCTGCGCCACCTGGCCTTCGAGGTGGACGACGTGACCGCCTGCAAGGCCGCGCTGGAAGCCCAGGGCGTGGCGGTGGAGCCGGTGCGGGTGGACGAATACACCCAGCGCCGCTTCGTCTTCTTCGCCGACCCCGACGGCCTGCCGCTGGAGCTGTACGAGGCAGCGCCGCAGGCCTGAACAAGCAAGCAGCCGCCGCCATGCCCGTGCACATCGTCCGCCTCGGCAGCCCGCGCCAACCTGGGGAGGGCACGCGCATCGGCACGGTGCGCCGGCCGCCGCGCGGCGTGCCCAAGGCGCAGTTCGCGGCGCAGGACTGGTACGACGTGTGGTTCCCGACGCTGGCCCCCAGCGCGGAAGCGGTGAAGGCCGCCCTGGCCGCCACCACCGAGGCCGAGTGGGCCGCCTTCGCCCGCCGCTATCGCGCCGAGATGGCCCGGCCCGAAGCCCGCCACGCCCTCGGCCTGCTGGCCACGATGTCGCACGGCGCCAGCTTTTCGGTAGGCTGTTATTGCGAGAACGAAGCCCGCTGCCATCGCTCGCTGCTGCGGCTGCTGCTGCAGGAGGCGGGCGCCGACGTGGCGCCGCCGGGCACGCCCTGAGCAAGGAGTACCGCATGGCCACCGTCCGCCCCATCACCCCCGACCACCCGGTGCTCACCACCCAGCGCCTGCCCTACTTCATCGGCATCTCCGGCCAGACGGTGGGGGCCACCGGGCTGTCGATGCACCTGGTGGTGATCCCGCCCGGCGCGCGGGCGCAGCCGCATGTGCACGTGGGCTACGAGACGGGCATCTTCGTGCTGGAGGGCAGCGTGCTCACCCGCTGGGGGCCGGCGCTGGAGCACGAGGTGGTGAGCCGGGCCGGCGACTTCCTGTTCATTCCGCCCGGCGTGCCCCATGAGGCGGTGAACCTGAGCGAGACGGAACCCGCGCGGGCCGTGGTGGCCCGCAACGACGCGGCCGAGCAGGACAAGGTGGCGCCCTACGTGCCGCCGCCGTTCGACGTCACACCGACATGTTCATGATCTCGGAGTAGGCCTGCACCAGGCGGCCGCGCACCGTCAGCGCGGCCTGGAAGCCGATCTGCGCCTTCTGCATGGCCACCATGGTCTGCTCCAGGCTCACCGTGGGGTTGTCCAGCTGCACTTCCTGCTGCAGGCGCCGGGCCTCGCCCTGCTGGGCGCTCACCGCCTTCAGTGCACGGGTCATCTCGGCCTGGAAGCCACCGCCCTCGGCCACCTTGGGCGCGCGCAGGGGCTGGCCGTCCGTCTGCAGCCCGGCACGGGCGGCGGCTTGCGCGAAGTCGAAGGGCTTGAGCTTGAGTTCCATGGTGTGGGTCTCGGGCGGCAGGGCGGGCACAGGTGGGGGAACCTTGCCATGGCAGCCAATGTAGGTTGTCACGCTGCCTCACGGTGGTGCGATTTGGCGCCGGTTTGCTGCACTGTTCCCCCTATAGCCGGGCGGGGTGGCGCCGAACAATGGCGCCACGCTCGAACCGCCCTTGCATGGACACCGCCCTCGCCCCCCCTCCCCCAACCAGGCCCTGACCCCCGCCACCCCCGACGGCGCCGCCGTGGCCGTGGCGGCCGCGCCCGCCACGCCGCTGGCCCGGCTGGTGGCCATGCCGATGAAGTCCAAGGTGATGCTGGGCGCCGCGGCGGCCGGCCTGGTGGCGGTGCTGGTGGCCCTGCTGCTGTGGAACAAGCCCGACGACTACAAGGTGCTGTTCGCCAACCTGAGCGAGAAGGACGGCGGCGCCGTGGTGGCCCAGCTGTCCACCATGAACGTGCCCTACCGCTTCACCGAGGGCGGCAACGCCATCCTGGTGCCGGCCGACAAGGTGCACGACATCCGCCTGAAGCTGGCCACCGCCGGCCTGCCCAAGGGCTCGGTCGTGGGCTTCGAGCTGATGGACAACGCCCGCTTCGGGCAGACGCAGTTCCAGGAACGCCTGACCTTCCAGCGCGGCCTGGAAGGCGAGCTCACCCGCTCCATCCTGGCCCTGGGCTCGGTGGAGAACGCCCGCGTGCACCTGGCGCTGCCCAACCAGAACGGCTTCTTCCGCGAGCAGCAGAAGCCCTCGGCCTCCATCCTGCTGACGCTGCACCCCGGCCGCACGCTGGACCGTTCGCAGATCGCCGGCATCGTGCACCTGGTGTCGTCGTCGGTGCCCGAGCTCAGTCCCAAGGCGGTGAGCGTGCTGGACCAGACCGGCGCGCTGCTGTCCGACGCCCCCGACGGCAGCGGCCAGAGCCTGGACGAGCAGCAGCTCAAGCGCATCCAGCAGATCGAGGCGATCTACCTCAAGCGCGTGACCGACATCCTGGAGCCGGTGGTGGGCCGCGACAACCTGCGCGCCAACGTCACCGCCGAACTGGACTTCTCGCAGAGCGAATCCACCTCCGAGCAGTTCCGCCCCAACCAGGGCCCCGACGCCGCCGCCGCGGTGCGCAGCCAGCAGAGCCTGGAATCCACCGCCGGCACGCCGGCCCTGCCCAGCGGCGTGCCGGGCGCTGCCACCAACCAGCCGCCGGTGGCGGCCAATGCGCCGATCAACGGTGCCTCGCAGGCCATGCAGGGCGCGCAGACCGGCGCCGGCGGCAACAACCAGCTGCGCCGCGAGAACGTCACCAACTACGAGGTGGACAAGACGGTGCGCGTGACCCGCGGCGCCAGCGGCACCGTCAAGCGGCTGACGGCTGCCGTGGTGGTCAACCACCGCAGCAGCACCGACGCCAAGGGCAAGACCCAGACGGTGCCGCTGACGCAGGAAGAACTCGACAAGCTCACCCAGCTGGTGCAGGAGAGCATCGGCTTCAACAAGGAGCGCGGCGACTCGGTCAAGCTCATCAACGCGCCCTTCCGCGTGGAGCCGCCCAAGGAAGAGGAAGACATCCCGCTGTGGAAGCAGCAGGAGGTGCGCGAGCTGCTGAAGACCGGCGCGGTGCCGCTGTCGCTGGCCCTGGTGGCGCTGATCATCGTGTTCGGCCTGGTGCGCCCGGCGCTCAAGGCGGCCCGCCCGCCCGAGCCGCAGCCCGAGGAAGCCGGCCAGCAGCTGGAAGCGGTGGCCGACGATCCGCTGGCGCTGCCGGGCAGCGACGCGGTGGTGGCCCTGGAGGCGCCCAAGTCGCTGGAGAAGCTGGAGCTGGCCCGCCAGCTGGCGCGCGACAACCCGCTAGTGGTGGCCAACATCGTGCGCGGCTGGATGACCGGCGAGCCGGCCTGAAGACGACAACCTTAGGACAAAGCAGTCATGGCCAAGGAAGAAGACGAGGGCGCGGAAGACGCGGCCATCCTCCTGATGTCGCTGGGCGAGGAGGAGGCGGCCGAGGTGTTCAAGCACCTGGCCCCGAAGGAAGTGCAGAAGCTGGGCGAGACCATCGCCAAGATGAAGACGGTGCCGCGCGAGCGCCTGGAGGCGGTGCTGAGCAAGTTCACCGCGACCGCCGGCGACCACCAGATGCTGGTGCCCGACAACGACGAGTACGTGAAGGCGGTGCTGCGCAAGGCGCTGGGCGAGGACCGCGCCAACCTGCTGATCGACCGCATCCTGCAGGGCGGCGACACCAGCGGCATCGAGAGCCTGAAGTGGATGGACGCGCTGAGCGTGGCCGAGCTGCTGCGCAACGAGCATCCGCAGATCGTGGCCGCCATCCTGGTGCACCTGGACTTCGACCAGGCCAGCTCGGTGCTCAAGTGCTTCACCGAGCGCCAGCGCAACGAGGTGCTGATCCGCATCGCCACGCTGGACGGCATCCAGCCTTCGGCCATGAAGGATCTGAACGAGGTGCTGAGCAAGGTGCTGGCCGGCGGTGAGCGCACCCGCAAGGCCAACCTGGGCGGCATCAAGGCCGCGGCCGAGATCATCAACATGCTGGGCTCGGCGGTGGAAACCTCGGCGCTGGACTACATCCGCGAATCCGACGGCGACCTGGCGCAGAAGATCATGGACAACATGTTCACCTTCGACGACCTGGACAAGGTGGACGACAAGGGCATCCAGACGCTGCTGAAGGAAGTGCAGAGCGAATCGCTGGTGATCGCGCTCAAGGGCGCCTCGGCCGAGCTGCGCGAGAAGATCTTCCGCAACATGTCCAGCCGCGCCGCCGAGACGCTGCGCGAAGACCTGGAAGGCCGCGGCCCGGTGCGGCTGTCGGAAGTGGAAGCCGAGCAGAAGGAACTGCTGAAGATCGTGCGCCGCCTGGCGGACGAAGGCCAGATCGTGCTGGGAGGCGCGGGCGATGACGATTTCGTCTAAGGACGACCTGCCGCGTCCGCCGGCCGGCGGCAACCGCTCGGCCTCGGCCTACGCACGCTTCATCCCGCGCGAGGAGCTGCAGGGCTTCGCGGCCTGGCGGCCCGACAGCTTCGGCGACGATTTCAACGAGATCCCCGCCAGCCTGCGCCGCGCGCCCGAGCCGGCACCGCCGCCGCCCGAGCCGGAGCCGATGCCCGAGGCCGAGCCGGCCGCGCCCGCCGGCCCCACGCTGGAGGAGGTGCAGGCCGCGGTGGCCGAGGCCCGCCAGGGCGGCTACCAGGACGGCTACCGCGACGGCCTGGTGGCGCTGGAAGGCTTCAAGCAGAGCTTCGCCCAGCAGATGGCCGCGCAGATCGGCCAGCTGGTGGCCGCCTTCAATGCGCAGATCGACACGCTGGAAGCCGAGCTGGCCGTCACCGTGGCCGCCACCGCCACCCAGCTGGCCCGCCAGGTGGTGCGTGCCGAGGTGGCCGCACGGCCCGAGCTGGTGGCCCGCGTGGCCGAGGAGGCGGTGAATGCGGTGCTGCTGTCGGCCCGCCACATCCGCGTGTTCGTGCACCCCGACGACCTGCCGCTGGTGGCTGCCGGTGCGGCCGAGGCGCTGGAAGCCCGCGGCGCGCGGCTGATGCCGTCGGCCCAGATGCAGCGCGGCGGTTGCCTGATCGAATCCGACGTCGGCCGCATCGATGCGCGCATCGACACCCGCTGGACCCAGGCCGCCGCGGTGCTGGGCCAGGACATGCCCTACGAGGACAAGGCGTGAACATGCCCGCCATGAGCCGGGCCGAGAAGTGGTCGCGCTTCCAGGCCGACCTGCAGGCCTTTGCCGCGGCACCGTTGCCGCTGGATTCCGAAGGCGCGCTGGTGCGTGTCACCGGCCTGGTGCTGGAAGCCGCGGGCGTGCGCGCGCCGGTGGGCTCGGTGTGCGAGGTGCGCATGGAAGGCCAGCCGCCGGTGCTGGCCGAGGTGGTGGGTTTCAACGGCGACCGCGCCTTCCTCATGCCCACCGGCGAGCTGCACGGCCTGGCCAGCGGCGCCCGCGTGGTGCCGCGTGCCGCGCCGCGCGTGCCGCCCAAGCTGGGCGTGGAAAACCGCCCCTGGCGCCGCAGCGAGGACCGCGGGCTGCATTTGCCGATGGGCGACGGCCTGCTGGGCCGCGTGGTCGATTCGCACGGCCACCCCATGGACCGCAAGGGCCCGCTGGGCGAGGTGCACACCGAGCCGATGGTGCGCCGCCCGATCAATGCGATGGACCGCGACCCGGTGCGCCAGCCGCTGGACACCGGCGTGCGCGCCATCAACGCGATGCTGACCGTGGGCCGCGGCCAGCGCATCGGCCTGTTCGCCGGCACCGGCGTGGGCAAGTCGGTGCTGCTGGGCATGATGGCCCGCTACACCCAGGCCGACGTGATCGTGGTGGGCCTGATCGGCGAACGCGGCCGCGAAGTCAAGGAATTCATCGAGGACATCCTGGGCGAGGAAGGCATCCGCCGCTCGGTGGTGGTGGCCGCGCCGGCCGACGCGCCGCCGCTGGTGCGCATGCAGGGCGCCACCTATGCCACCGCCATCGCCGAGCACTTCCGCGACCGCGGCCAGCATGTGCTGCTGCTGATGGACAGCCTGACCCGCTATGCGATGGCGCAGCGCGAGATCGCCCTGGCCATCGGCGAGCCGCCGGCCACCAAGGGCTATCCGCCCAGCTGCTTCGCCAAGCTGCCGCAGCTGGTGGAACGCTCCGGCAACGGCCTGAACGGCGTGGGCTCGATCACCGCCTTCTACACCGTGCTGAGCGAGGGCGACGACCAGCAGGACCCGATCGCCGATGCGGCACGCGGCATCCTGGACGGCCACATCGTGCTGTCGCGCGAGCTGGCCGAGGCCGGCCACTACCCGGCCATCGACGTGGAAAAGTCCATCTCCCGCGTGATGACGGCCGTGGCCTCCAAGGACCACATCGACGCCGCCCGCCGCGGCCGCCAGCTGCTGGCCAAGTACAACAAGGCACGCGACCTGATCCAGCTGGGCGCCTATGCCCCCGGCCACGACCAGGAGCTGGACCTGGCCGTGCGCTGCCATCCGGCGATGGTGTCGCTGCTGCAGCAGGGCATGCACGAGCAGGCCAGCCTGGAGGCCAGCCGCCGCCAGCTGGCGCAGCTGGGAGGCTGAGCTAGATGAGCGACAACATCCAGGCCCTGGCCGTGCTGCTGGAGCGCGAGACCACCGAGCGCGACAACCTCATCAGCGCGCTGCAGCAGGCCCAGGCCCGTGCCCAGGCCGCGCGCCAGCAGGCCGAGCAGCTGCATGCCTACCGCGACGACTACCACCGCCGCTGGGCCAGCCAGTTCCGCACCGCCGGCACCATGGACATCGTGCGCTGCTACCAGGACTTCGCGCAGCGGCTGGAAGAAGCCATCGCCCAGCAGGCGCGCGTCGCCACGCATGCCGAGACCCAGGTGCAGCGTGCCCGAGAGGGCCCTCACCGCGCAGGAGATCCGCGTGGCCTCGGTGCGCAAGCTGATCGAGCGCCGCCAGGCCGAAGCCCTGCGCGCCGCCGAGCGCCGCGACCAGAAACAGACCGACGAAGCCGCTGCCCGCGCCGCCTGGCGCCCGGCCGAGGCCGTCTGACATTCCTCCACCCCTGCACCGCCCCACCGCCATGCTGAACACCGCCGCGCTGCCCACCGCCCTGCCCACCGTGCAGCCCGCACCGCGCGCGCCCCAGGCCGGCAACGGCCAGGCCGGTGCGCCCACCGCGGCCGACGAGGCGCCCGACGGCTTCGCGCGGCAGCTGCAGCAGGCGCAGTCGGCCAAGGCGATGGCGGCCCAGCGCGCAGCCAGCGCCCGTGAAGCCCAGGACCGGCTGGCCCGCGAGGCCGCCACGCCGCGTGCGGCCGAGGCACGGCCGGCCGCCATGCCGGCAGGACCCGCCAACACCGAAGCCGCCGCACCCGAGGGCGAGTTGCAGGACGGCGCCGCCCAGGCCGATGCCGCCACCGACGATCCCGCAGGCTGGCTGGCCAGCCTGCTGCCCGGCGGTGCAGAGCGCCTGGCCCGGGGCCGCGGCACCGACGGCCAGGCCGAGAACGGCGGCCCCGGCGGCCGCCGCGGCGCCGCACCCGGCGTGGCGGCTGCCGCCGCCGCCCGCCCAGGCCTGACCGACGCCCGGGCCGAAGGCAAGGACACCGTGGCCGATGCCGGCGCCGCCGCCGGCACGGCCGATGCAGGCCATGGCGCCGCCGGCGCGGCCGAGGCTGCAGGACGCTTCGCCACCGCGCTGGCCGAGGCCGCCGGCAAGGCCGAAGCCGCTGCCGCCCCCGCGGCACAGCGCAGCGAGGCCACCGCCCCGGCCGCCGATGCCGCCCGTGCGCTGGCGGCCGCCGAAGGCACCACGCCCACCGCAACCAGCGCGCCGGCCGAAGCTGCCGGCCCGGCCGCGCCGTTCACCGCCCACCTGGCCGCGGCGCTCGATTCACCGGCCTTCGCACCCGCGCTGGGCGCACAGCTCAGCCTGCTGGTGCGCGACGGCATCCAGGAAGCGCGGCTGGAGCTCAACCCGGCCGAGATGGGCCCGATCTCGGTACAGATCGAGCTGAACGGCACCCAGGCCCATGTGAACTTCGGCGCCGACCTGGCTGCCACCCGTGCCGCCCTGGAAACCAGCCTGCCCGACCTGGCCGCCGCGCTGAGCGCCGGCGGCTTCACGCTGGCCGGCGGCGGCGTGTTCGCCCAGGCCGGTGACGGCCAGGGCGGCAACCCGCGCCAGGGCGGCGGCGGCCGCGGCGCCGATGGCACGCCGGGCACCGACGACGCGGCCCTGCTGCCGCCTGCCCAGCCGCTGCGCGCGGCCCGCGGCGTGGTCGACCTGGTGGCCTGAGCGGCGCCAGGCACGGCTTCGGCGGGCGCCGGGAGGGGCTCGCCCCGGTCCGGTCTGCACGCCAAACCGGGCGCTTTTCACGGCATCGGCCCTACCCCCCGGCTCGAATAATTGCACTCAAGTTGTGCGAAGGGCGTCGTCCTTCGCAGCCCGAGTTTGCAAGGAGCCTGCATGTCAGCCGCTGCCGCCACCGACGCCGCACCCGCGCCCAAGAAGGGCAACAAGAAGCTGATCATCATCATCGCGGCCGTGCTGCTGCTGGTGCTGGGCGGCGGCGCCGCCGCGTTCTTCATGCTGAAGAAGCCGCATGCCGAGGCCGAGGAAGGCGAGGAGGCCGCCGCCCCCGCGCCCAAGGCCGAGAAGAAGGTGCAGCACAGCCTGGACCCGAAGAACGCCCCCACCTTCGTGCCGCTGGACCCGTTCACCGTGAACCTGGCCGACCGCGACGCGGAGCGTTATGCGCAGATCGGCATCACGCTGGAAGTGGACGACCCCAAGCTGCCCGATGCGCTGAAGGCCTACATGCCGGCCATCCGCAACAACATCCTGTTGCTGCTGGCGCAGAAGACTGCGGCGCAGCTGCTGGACCGCGAGGGCAAGGAAAAGCTCGCGGAGCAGATCCGCCGCGAAGCCTCGCGCGCGCTGGGCTACGAGATCGACGAAGAGGACGACGAGGCGGCCGACGAGGACAAGCCGAAGAAGAAAAAGAAAAAGCGGGCGCAGCAGGTGCTGCCCATCTCGGCCGTGCATTTCTCCAACTTCATCATCCAGTGATGTCAGCCCCCAGTCGCCTTCGGCGCCAGCCCCCGCGGGGGCCGAAACCCGCCTTGGGGCGGCCCGGCGGCGGGTTTCGCGTTCTTTCCGCCAACGCGGGCCTGTGGTGGCTGCGGCACCCCGTTTCTCCACGCTGTCGGCGCGGCAGCGAGGGTGGGCACCGGTCAACCGCGTGGCGCTGCACACCGCCTACCTTCTCTGATCGCTTGGCATGAACCAGCAGATCCTTTCGCAAGACGAAGTCGATGCACTGCTGCAAGGCATCACCGGCGAGAGCCAGAAGCTCGAGCAGGAAGATGTGCCGCAGGGCGGCGTGCGCGACTATGACTTGTCTAGTCAAGAGCGCATCGTGCGTGGGCGCATGCCCACGATGGAGATCATCAACGAGCGGTTCGCACGCAATGTGCGCGTTGGCCTGTTCAACCTGATCCGCCGCAGCCCCGAGGTGTCCATCGGCGGCATCAAGGTGCAGAAGTACAGCGCCTTCCTGCGCGAGATCGTGGTGCCGACGAACTTCAACATCGTCAGCGTGCGGCCGCTGCGCGGCTCGGGCCTGATCGTCTGCGACCCGAACCTGGTGTTCGCCGTGATCGACGCCCTGTTCGGCGGCGGCGGCAAGTACCACACCCGCATCGAAGGCCGCGACTTCTCGCCCACCGAGCAGCGCGTGATCCTGCGCATGGTCGAGGTGATCATCGAGGAATACCGCAAGGCCTGGGTCGGCATCTATCCGCTGGAGCTGGACTACCAGCGCTCGGAGATGCAGCCGCAGTTCGCCAACATCGCCACGCCCAGCGAGATCGTGGTGGCCACCAGCTTCACGCTGGAGATCGGCGACACCACCGGCTCGGTGCACTTCTGCATCCCCTACTCCACGCTGGAGCCCATCCGCGACGTGCTCTACAGCACCATCCAGGGCGACTCCAACGAACCCGACAAGCGCTGGATCAACCTGCTGAAGCAGCAGATCCAGAGCGCCGAGGTGGAACTGGTGGCCGAGCTGGCCCATGCCGGCGCCACCGTCGAGCAGCTGCTGAGCTTCAAGCCCGGCGACTTCATCGAGCTCGACATCAAGCAACAGATCCAGGCCAAGGTGGACGGCGTGCCCGTGCTCGATTGCCACTACGGCATCTCGAACGGCAAGTACGCCATCAAGGTCGACCGACTCATTTCCAGCTCCAACCTGAGCTGGCTGGGAGATCAGAATGCCCAATGACACGCCCAACACCTCAGAAGAAGACGCGATGGCCGCCGAGTGGGCTGCCGCGCTGGCCGAATCCACCAGCGCGCCCAGCCCCGCCGCCACCGAGGTGACGGGCGCGGCCGAGCAGGTGGCCGCGCCGCAGTTCACCAACTTCTCGTCGGCCACGCCGCAGCTCACCGGTGTCGGCAACGACATCAACATGATCCTGGACATCCCGGTGCAGCTCACCGTGGAGCTGGGCCGCACGCGCATTCCCATCAAGCACATCCTGCAGCTGGCCCAGGGCTCGGTGGTGGAGCTGGACGCGCTGGCCGGCGAGCCGATGGACGTGCTGGTCAACGGCTACCTGATCGCCCAGGGCGAGGTGGTGGTGGTGAACGACAAGTTCGGCATCCGCCTGACCGACATCGTCACGCCCAGCGAGCGCATGCGCCGGCTGAGCCGCGCCAACTGACCCCCTGCAAGACACCGAATGAACACGTCCCTCTCCGCGCTGCTGTGGTTCATCGCCGTGCTGGCGCTGATCCCGGTGGCCTTGTGGCTGCTCAAGCGCAGCCCGATGGGCCAGGCGGCCCTCGGCCCCGCGCCGATGCGCACGATCGCCTCGATTTCCATCGCACAGAACCAGCGCATCGTCACCGTGGAAGTGGGCCAGGGCGAGGAACGCCGCTGGCTGGTGCTGGGCGCCACGCCGCAGAGCATCACCACGCTGTACACCATGGCGCCGCAGGCCGATGCGCCTGCCTCGCCGGCCGCCGGCCAGGTGGCCGCGCCCTTCGCGCAGCTGATGGCGCGGCTGTCGCCCCATGGCCCGTCCAAGGGCGCACCGAAGGACGGCCCAGGCCATGGCGATGTCTTCTGACCGCGTGATGCGCGGGCTGCGCATCCTGGGCTTGTCGGTGTTTTCGGCGCTGCCTGCACTGGCTTTAGCCCAGCAGGCGGGCACGCCGGTGGCCCCGGGCAGCCTGCCGCTGCTGGTGGGCCAGGGCGCGGGCGGCGCTAGCTATTCGGTGCCCATCCAGACGCTGCTGTTCTTCACCGCGCTGTCGTTCCTGCCGGCGGTGCTGCTGATGATGACGGGCTTCACCCGCATCGTCATCGTGCTGGGCCTGCTGCGCCAGGCGCTGGGCACGCAGGCCGCGCCGCCGAACCAGGTGGTCATCGGCCTGTCGCTGTTCCTCACCTTCTTTGTCATGGGCTCCACCTTCGACAAGGTGTACGAGCAGGCCTACCAGCCCTACTCCGCCGGCCAGATTCCGTTCGAGCAGGCGCTGCAGCGGGCCGAGGTGCCGATGCGCGAGTTCATGCTCAAGCAGACGCGCCAGTCCGACGTGCAGCTGTTCTCCAAGCTGGCCAAGCTGCCCGAAGGCGTGAAGGGCGAGGACGTGCCGCTGAAGGTGCTGGTGCCGGCCTTCGTCACCAGCGAGCTGAAGAGCGCCTTCCAGATCGGCTTCCTGATCTTCGTGCCCTTCCTCATCATCGACATGGTGGTGGCCAGCGTGCTGATGTCGCTGGGCATGATGATGCTGAGCCCGGTGCTGGTGGCCCTGCCCTTCAAGCTGATGCTGTTCGTGCTGGCCGACGGCTGGAACCTGCTGCTGGGTTCGCTGGCGGCTTCCTTCGCCACCTGACCCGACCACCGAGACCGACCATGAATTCCCAACAAGTCTTCACCGTGGGCCAGCAGGCCTTGCACATGCTGCTGATCGTTTCGGCGCCGATGCTGCTGGCCGTGCTGGTGGTGGGCCTGCTGGTCAGCGTGTTCCAGGCGGCCACGCAGATCAACGAAGCCACGCTCACCTTCGTGCCCAAGATCGTGGCCGCGGTGGCGGTGCTGGCCGTGGCCGGCCCGTGGATGATGACCACGCTGGTGGAGTTCCTGCAGCGCACGCTGCTGTCCATCCCCACCGCGGTGGGCTGATGATCCAGTTCACCGAGGCGCAGCTGCTGGCGTGGATCACGCCGCTGCTGTGGCCTTTCCTGCGCGTGCTGGCGTTGTTCTCGGCATTGCCGGTGATCGGCCAGCGCTCGGTGCCGGCGCGGGTGCGGGTGGCGCTGGCCTTTCTCATCGCCTTCTGCGCGCAGGCAGCGCTGCCCGAAATGCCGCAGGTGCCGCTGGATTCGGGCGTGGGCTTCATGCTGGTGGCCCAGCAGGTGGTCATCGGCCTGACGCTGGGCTTTGCGGTGCGCATCGTGTTTGCGGCGGTGGAGTTCGCGGGCGAGCTGATCGGCCTGCAGATGGGCCTGAACCTGGCCGGCTTCTTCGACCCCGCCACCGGCGGTCAGGCCACGGCCGTCAGCCGCTTCTTCGGCATCATGGTGTCGTGGATGTTCATCGTCATCGGCGGCCACCTGCTCATCATCGACGCGGTGGTGCAAAGCTTCCGGGTGTTCCCCGCCGGGCCGGAGCCGTTTGCCTTCATCCGCGCGATGCGGCCCGAAGCGTGGGGCACCGAGGTCTTCTCCATCGGCCTGTGGATCGCCATGCCCATCGTCGGCATGATGCTGTTCGTCAACCTGGTGCTGGGCCTCATCTCGCGCGTGGCGGCCCAGCTGAACATCTTCGCGATTGGGTTCCCCATCACGCTGGGCGTGGGCCTGATCGGCATCGTGCTCACGCTGCCGATGATGGAGGCGCCGTTCACGATGGCGCTGGAGAGGATGCTGGAGCGGTTCCAGTAAGGCGATTCAGCTGCATAGATCGACGATCTCGCACAGCAGGCTGTCCAAGCCGTCGCGCAGCAGCGCCAGGCGGACCAGCGGATGCAGGCCTGGGAACACGGCTTCCGCCAATGGCCTCGCCAGCACCAATCCGCGGTCCTGAGCGGCGAACAGCACCAGGGCGTCGCCGCTGGCGGGCGAGGCCATCACGAAGCTTCGATAGCCGGGGTTGTTGCCCCAATGCCAGAGCAGGTCGCCAGCCGGCCCCTGCGCCAATCCCCAGCCCAGGCCCCAGCGAACACCGAGCCCGGGCGCCATGGGCACGGGCCGCTCGACGATCTGCTGCAGCATGCTGTCATCCTTCAGCAGCGCGGCCACGAAGGTGCCGTAGTCCCGGGCCGTGGTTTGCAGGCTGAATGCCGAGACCGCCTGTTCAAACTGCAGCGGCGGCAACGCGGTGCCATCCGCCAACGCGCCATCGACGCGCAGGCCGTTCAGCGCCGGCGTGGCCCAGTTCGGCAATCCGGAGGTGTGGTTCAACGCCATGCGCACGGTGATTCCGCTCAGGCGCCATGCAGGAACATGGTCCGTCCAACCGGTGGACCGATGGGGTGCCGCCCGGTGCACCGCACCGTCAGGCAGATGCATGGAGATCGGGTCATCCAGCCTCAGCCGGCCCTGCCGGACCAGCGTCAGCACCGCATATGCAAACACCGGCTTGCTCAAGGAAGCGGCCTGGAAGACCGCGTCGGCACCGCGCCTGCTCTGCACCACAGCCCTGCCCCGTGTCGACCGACACCAGTTCGCGGTGCCTGATCAGGGCGAACGTGGCAGCACAAATGCCGTGACGGCTGGCCAGTTGCTGAAGGCTCGGCCGCAGATCGCCTGCACGGTCCGCATGGGCTGAAACGCCGCCTAGCGCAAGGCAGACGCCCAGGAGAAACTCGAACGGCACCTTGTGCCGGAGGCGCCAGCCGGCGCGTGTTCCCGTTCAGCTGCCCACCAACCCGTTGCGGATGGCGTACACCGTCAACTCGGAGTTGTTGCCCAGCCCCAGCTTCTCCAGCACCCGCGCGCGGTACACGGACACGGTCTTGGGCGACAGCATCAGTTCCTCGGCGATGTCGGACAGGCGCTTGCCGCTGGCGATCATCACCAGGGTCTGCAGCTCGCGGTCGGACAGCTTCTCGTGCGCCTGCTCGGGCACCGGCGTGGTCAGGCTTTCCACCAGCATCTGCGCGATCTCGGGCGTGACGTACTTGCGGCCCTGCGACACCGTGCGCACCGCCTGCACGATGATCTGCGGGTCGCCGCCCTTGTTCACGTAGCCGTAGGCGCCGGCGCGCAGCGCACGGATGGCGTACTGGTCCTCGGGGTACATGCTGACGATCAGCACCTTGATCGGCGAGCCTTCGTCCTTCAGCACATGCAGCACGTCCAGGCCGCTGCGCCCGGGCATGTTGATGTCCAGCACCAGCACGTCGCAGGTGGTGCCGCGCAGCAGGGTGCGCAGCTCACCGTAGTCGCCGGCCTCGCCCACCACCTCGATGTCCGAGGCGTCGGACAGCGTGTCCCGGATGCCGCGCCGGATCAGCGCGTGGTCGTCGCACAGCATCACCTTGATCATGGTTTCCCCCAGGCGGATGGATCGTGTGTTTCCGCGGTCACATCGTTGAAGTCCTCATCGTCCCCCCGGCGCGCTGCGCTGCACGTGCAGCGGCACCGACAGGATGAGCGTGGTACCTCGACCGCTGCCGCCGCTGCTGAGTTCCACCCAGCCGCCGACGGTACCGGCTCTTTCATGCAGGCCGCGAATCCCGAAGCTGCGGGCCTTGGCCAGGTCTTCGCTCGACAGGCCGCGGCCGTTGTCGCTGACTTCCAGCGACAGCACGCCCTGCGCCAGCGACAGGTCGATGGACGCGCGCGTGGCCTGCGCATGCTTGCTCACGTTGGTGAGCGCCTCCTGCGCGGTACGGTAGGCCACCAGCGGCACGCCGGCCGGCAGCGTGGGCAGCGCATCGTGGCTGACGCGGCAGGTGCAGGCGATGCCGGTGCGCTTCTCGAAGCGGTTGGCCATCCATTGCAGCGCGGCCACCAGGCCCTGCTCCAGGATGGCCGGCCGCAGGTTGTGCATGATGCGCTGGCTGGCCTCGATGGCGTAGGTGACCGTCTCCAGCGCCTGTTGCACGCGGTCGTACACCTCGGTGTTGACCGTGTGGCGGGCGATCCAGGCAAGGTCGAACTTGACCGCGGTGAGCGAGCCGCCCACGTCGTCGTGGATCTCGCGCGCGATCGCCGCACGCTCCATCTCCACGCTGGTCTGCAGGTGCTGCGCCAGCTCCGACAGCCGCGTGCGCGAGGCGGCCAGCGCGCGGTCGGTGTCGGCCTTCTGGCGGCGCATCTCGGTGGTCTCGATGGCGTGCTCGAGCGCCGGCGCCAGCCGCGAGAGGTTGGCCTTGAGCAGGTAGTCGCTGGCGCCGTTGCGCATGGCTTCCACCGCGGTGTCCTCGCCGATCTCGCCCGAGACGAGGATGAACGGGATCATCAGCCCGCTGGCGTTCAGGATTTCCAGCGCGGTGAGGCCGGAGAAGCCCGGCAGGTTGTAGTCCGACAGCACCGCATCCCAGGGCTCGGCCAGCGCGGCGCGGAATTCGGCCTCGGTTTCCACGCGCCGGGTGTCCACGTCCAGCCCGCCGCGGCGCAGGTAGGCCAGGGCCAGGTCGTGGTCGAGCTCGGAATCCTCGATGTGCAGAACACGCAGGCGATGGACGCTGGTCATGGCGACGAGTATCGGCCCCCGCGGGCCCTCGCTCGGGAAGGTTGAACTGGGGCCCATTTTGACGGGTGATCGCCGCATCGCCGGGGGCCGGGCCTTCCAACAATGCCATGCATCGAAAACCGAGCCCGGGCAGTCCGCCCGGTCGGGCCGATTCGCCCTTGCCGGAGCCCCGAAGCCGATGAACGACGTACCCGAAACCCGATCCAGCGAAGTGCTGCTGGCCAATGCCGAGATGCAGGACCACCTGATGGTGGCCTGCAACGACCTGGAGCGC
The DNA here is from genome assembly GCF_024700035.1 of Aquincola sp. J276. Taxonomy (NCBI): domain Bacteria; kingdom Pseudomonadati; phylum Pseudomonadota; class Betaproteobacteria; order Burkholderiales; family Sphaerotilaceae; genus Aquincola; species Aquincola sp. J276. The sequence goes on along the minus strand of NZ_JAJONC010000002.1, from coordinate 2,210,338 downwards.
CTGCAACGGCTGCTGTCGGGCGCCTGCGAGACGCTGATGGCCAGCTTCGACGGCGCCAATGCCGCGGTGCAGTCGTTGCGCGACGCGGCCCAACAGCACGATTCCGCCAGCACCATCGCCCAGCACCTGGGGCAGGCGATCACCGCCCTGCAGTTCCAGGACATGGCCTCGCAGCTGGTGGCGCACACCATGCAGCGGCTGCGCAATTGCGCCGACCGCCTGGCCGCCGACGCCTGGGGCGTGGACGACGAGGAAGGCCTGGCCATCGTCGAGACGCCGCCGCTGCGGCCCAACCCCGTGACGCAGGACGAAATGGACGCCGGGTCCATCGAGTTGTTCTGAGCTAAAGAAGCCCCGCCTTCACCCGAAAACCAGCAAGACCCGATTCGGAGTAACGAACGATGCACTCAATCCTTGCCGTCGATGATTCGGCGTCCATGCGCCAGATGGTGACCTTCACCCTGAAGAACGCCGGCTACAACGTCGTCGAAGCCGTCGATGGCCAGGACGCCTGGGAAAAGGCCAACAGCCGCGACTTCAACCTCGTGCTGACCGACCAGAACATGCCCCGCATGGACGGCATCGGCCTGACCAAGAAGCTGCGCGAGAACCCCAAGTTCAAGGCCACGCCCATCCTGATCCTGACCACCGAGTCGAGCGACCAGATGAAGCAGGCCGGCCGCGCCGCGGGCGCCACCGGATGGCTCGTCAAGCCGTTCGACCCTGCCAAGCTGATCGAGGTGATCGGCAAGGTCATCCGCTGACCGGACCGGAGCACCCGATGGGCGAAATGACTCAAGAAGGCGGCAACGCCTCGGCCGGGTTCGACCTGAGCCAGTTCTACCAGGTCTTCTTCGAGGAAGCCGGCGAGAACCTGGACTCGATGGAGCAGATGCTCCTGCAGATCGACCTGGAATCCGCGGACGACGAAGAGCTGAACGCGGTGTTCCGCTGCGCGCACTCGGTCAAGGGCGGGGCGGCCACCTTCGGCTTTGCCGACGTGGCCGAGCTGACCCACCAGATGGAGACGCTGCTGGACAAGCTGCGCCGCCACGAACTGGCGCCGAATTCCCAGATGGTGGACGTGCTGCTGCTGGCCGGCGACGCGCTGCGTGCGCAGCTGGCGCGCCACCAGGGCGCCGGCGGCGACCCGGTGGACACCACCGAGCTGCTGTTCAGCATCCGCGCGCTCGTCGAAGGCGGCAGCGCCCCGGTGCCCACCGCCGTGGCCACCGTGCCCGTGGCGGCCGCACCGGCGCCGGAGCGCATCGTCGACGACCTGCCGCCCGCCGCCGCGCCGGCCCCGGCCGCCGGCCCCGGCCTGCGCCAGCTCGAACTCACCGTGGGCCCGCTGCCCCGGCCCGAGCAGGCAGACAGCCTGGCCGAGCTGTTCAAGGAGATCGCCGACCTGGGCGTGATCGAGCCGCTGGACGCCGGCCGCGCGGCCGACGGCATGCGCCGCTTCAAGATCACCACCGGCAGCACCGACAACGACCTGCTGGACCTGTTCAGCTTCCACGTCAGCCGCGAGCACATGAAGCTGCAGCCGCTGGGGCCGGGCTACGGCTTCCATGAAGGCAGCCCCGGCGCACCGGCCGTGACCGACGCACCGGCGGCCGACCCCGGCTACGGCTTCTTCGACGACGCACCGGGCGCACCGGGCGGTGCCGCCGCCACGGCGAACGCACCCGCCGGCGTGCCCGCCGAGGTCGAAGCCGCCAAGCCGGCCGCCGCCGCCGCGCCGCGCGCCGCCAAGGCCGAGGCCAAGCAGGGCGCCGCGCTGGATTCCGCCACGCTGCGCGTGTCGGTCGAGAAGGTGGACCAGCTGATCAACCTGGTGGGCGAGCTCGTCATCACCCAGGCCATGCTGGCGCAGAACAGCAAGAACCTCGACTCGGGCGTGGCCCAGCAGCTCGTCTCGGGCCTGGCCGACCTGGAGCGCAACACCCGCGACCTGCAGGAAGCGGTGATGTCGATCCGGATGATCCCGATGTCGATGGTGTTCAACCGCTTCCCGCGCATGCTGCGCGACCTGGCCGCCAAGCTGGGCAAGAAGGTCGAGCTGGTGACGCAGGGTGAAGCCACCGAGCTGGACAAGGGCCTGGTGGAGAAGATCACCGACCCGCTGACCCACCTGGTGCGCAACAGCTGCGACCCTCGGCGTGGAGATGCCGGCCGACCGCCTGGCCAAGGGCAAGAGCGAGACCGGCACCATCACGCTGGTGGCCTCCCACCAGGGCGGCAGCATCGTCATCGAGGTGCGCGACGACGGCCGCGGCCTGTCGCGCGAGAAGCTGCTGAAGAAGGCCCGCGAGAAGGGCATCGACGCGCCCGACACCATGACCGACTCGGAGGTGTGGAACCTCATCTTCGCGCCGGGCTTCTCCACCGCCGAGCAGGTGACCGACGTGTCCGGCCGCGGCGTGGGCATGGACGTGGTGAAGAAGAACATCACCTCGCTGGGCGGCTCGGTGGAGATCGATTCCGCCGAGGGCTATGGCATGAGCGTGCGGGTGCGCCTGCCGCTGACGCTGGCCATCATGGACGGCATGAGCGTGGGCGTGGGCGACGAGTGCTACATCCTGCCGCTGTCCAGCGTGGTCGAGTCGTTCCAGGTGCAGCCGGGCATGGTCAAGACCATTGGCGGCAGTGGCCGCGTGGTGGAAGTGCGCGACGAGTACATGCCGGTGATCGACCTGGAGGAAGTGTTCCAGGTGCCGCGCTTCGACTTCGAGCACGTGAGCAACATCCTGGTGGTGATCGAGGCCGAAGGCGGCCGCGTCGCGGTGCTGGTGGACGAGCTCCTCGGCCAGCAGCAGGTGGTCGTGAAGAACCTGGAAGCCAACTACCGCCGCGTCAACGACGTGTCGGGCGCCACCATCATGGGCGACGGCCGCGTGGCCCTGATCCTGGATGTCGGCAGCCTGATCCGCCGCAGCCGGCATTGATGCGCGGCAGCACCGTGCATCGCCCCTAACCGCAGTACGTTGGATCGCCCATGCAGTTCAATCACATGATGAGAAGCTTCACCATCCGCATGCGCATGATCGGCGCCATCGGGGTGGTGCTCTTCCTGCTCGCCCTGGTGGGCAGCGCCGGCCTGTACGGCATGTACAGGATCGAGTCGATCAACACGGCGTTCGCGCAGAACACCGTGGCCGAGGCCTCCGAGCTGAGCGACCTGCGCGCCGCCATCGGCGAGCTGCGCAGCCTCGAGAAGGACATGATCATCAGCTACGAGAAGCCGGAGCTGGTGACCAAGCACCACGAGGCCTGGAAGCAGACGCTGGCGCGCGCCAACCAGATCATCGAGAAGATGCTGGCCGGCGAGGACGACGTGGACAACGCCATCCTGCGCCGCATGCAGCCGGAACTGGACACCTACGCCAAGAAGCTGGCGCCGGTGGCCCGCCAGCTGGAAGCCGGCGCCTACGACACCGCCACCGTCGCCAACCGCATGCTGGGCCCTGCCCACCAGGCCAGCGACGCCGCCGTGGCCATGGTGGGCGAGATCCGCGAGGCGCTGGAGAAGGAAGCGCAGCAGGCGCATGCGTCGGCCGAGGCCGCCGTCTCCAGCACGGTGCTGCTGTTCGGTGGCGCGCTGCTGCTGGCCGTGGCCGTGGTGCTGCCGCTGACGCTGCTGAACATGCGCTCGATCTGCCAGCCGGTGGACGAAGCCCGCCGCCTGGCCGAAGCCATCGCCCAGGGCGACCTGACCCGCGAGGTGACGGCCGACGGCAAGGACGAGACCGCGGCGCTGCTGCGCTCGCTCACCGCCATGCAGCAGCGGCTGCGCAGCATCGTGGGCGACATCCGCGACGCGGCCTCCAACATCCAGCTGGCTTCCAGCGAGGTGGCCACCGGCAACCAGGACCTGAGCCAGCGCACCGAGCACACGGCCAGCAACCTGCAGCAGGCCGCCAGCAGCATGGAGCAGCTCACCGGCACGGTGAAGCAGACGGCCGACGCGGCCACCACCGCCAACCAGCTGGCCGGCTCGGCCTCCGACACGGCGGGCAAGGGCGGCACGGTGGTCTCGCAGGTGGTGTCCACGATGGACGAGATCCACACCAGCTCGAAGAAGATCGCCGACATCATCGGCACCATCGACGGCATCGCCTTCCAGACCAACATCCTGGCGCTGAATGCCGCGGTGGAAGCGGCGCGCGCCGGCGAGCAGGGCCGCGGCTTCGCCGTGGTGGCCGGCGAGGTGCGCAGCCTGGCGCAGCGCAGCGCCGAGGCCGCCAAGGAGATCAAGACGCTGATCGGCGCCAGCGTGGAGCGGGTGGAAACCGGCTCCCGCCTGGTGCGCGACGCGGGCAGCACCATGGGCGAGATCGTCGCCAGCGTGCAGCGCGTGACCGACATCATCGGCGAGATCACGGCGGCTTCGTCGGAGCAGAGCCAGGGCATCAACCAGGTCAACCGCTCGGTGATCGAGCTCGACCAGATGACGCAGCAGAACGCCGCGCTGGTGGAAGAGTCCGCCGCCGCCGCCGAGAGCCTGAAGGAACAGGCCGCGCGCCTGACGCAGCTCACCGCCTCGTTCACCCTGTCCGGCAGTGCTGCGGCGCCGGTGCAGCCGGTGCGGCCGGTGGTGCACCACGCACCGGCCGCCAGCCCGGCCGCGGCGCCCGCGGCGAAGGCCATCCAGCGCGCCAGCAGCAGCTCGCGCCAGGTGGCCAGCAAGCTGGTGTCCGCCGTCAAGCCGGCGGTCAAGGCCGCGGCCAGCCGCCTGGCCCAGGCCAAGAGCACGGTCGCCGCCAAGGCCACCGCCTCCAAGCCGGCCGCGGTGGCCAAGACCGTGGCAGCGCCCGCCCCCGCCGTGGCCAAGGCCCCTGCGGCCAGCAAGCCGCTGCCCGCCGCCCCGGCCGCCAAGCCGGCCGCGCCGCCCGCCCCGGCCCGTGTCGTCGACGACAACGACTGGGAAACCTTCTGACCTGAGCGGGCTTCGGCCCGCTTTTTTTGTTGTACCCCTCCCCGGAGGCTTTGTGATGCCGATCTCCACCTCTTCCGCTGCTGGTTCGCTGGCCCGCCGGCTGTCCGTCATCGGCAGCCTGGGGGTGGGCGCCGTGCTTCTCGCCATCTGCCTGGTCATCGCCGCGGTGACCACCGGCGGCGAGCGCCGCGCCGCCGTCGCCGCCGCCGGCAGCACCGCGCAGTCGATGGCCGCCTTCATCGACGCCTTCGACAAGTCGTCGCGCCAGATGGCGCAGCGCAGCCACGCCGGCTTCCGCGCGGGCTTTCCGGCCACCTTCGAGCTGGGTGCCGGTGCCACGCTGTCGGCCGCCGGCCGGCCGCTGAACGGCCAGTTCGACGAGGTGGACCGCTTCCAGGCGGCCACCGGCGGCGTGGCCACCGTGTTCGCCCGCGACGGCGACGACTTCCGCCGCGTGACCACCTCGCTGCGCAAGGAAAACGGCGACCGCGCGATGGGCACGCTGCTGGGCAAGGCCCATCCGGCCCATGCGAAGCTGACCGACGGCCAGGCCTACAGCGGCCGCGCCACGCTGTTCGGCAAGCCCTACATGACCCACTACGAGCCGGTGCGCGATGCCCAAGGGGCCGTCGTCGGCGCGCTGTTCATCGGCTTCGACCTCAGCAGCTTCCAGTCGGAGATGCTGGCGCTGCTGTCCGCCACGCGGCTGCATGACAGCGGCGGCCTGTACGTGATCGATCCGCGCGCCAAGCCGGCAGACGCACTGTTCGTCTTCCATCCGCAGGCCACGGGCAAGAAGGTGCTGGAAGTCCGCCCCGATGCGCAGCCGCTGTTCGAGCGCCTGCCGCAGGCCGAAGGCGGCTGGCTGCCCGATGCGCCGGCCCTGCTGGCGGCCACGCCCGACGCACGCTGGGCGGTGATGCGCCGCAGCGAGAGCACCGGCTGGTGGGTGGTGGCCGAGCTGAGCGAGGCCGAGGCCCTGGCCTCCCACTGGCGAACGGTGACGCTGTATGGCGTGCTGCTGGGCGCGGCTGCGCTGGCCCTGGGCGGCGCGCTGTTCTGGGCGATGCGCCGTTGGGTGGCGCGGCCGCTGCAGCAGGCCGTGGCTGCGGTGGAGACGCTGGCCGCCGGCGACCTCACCTACGTCACCCACAGCAGCCAGCAGGACGAAGTGGGCACGCTGCTGCGCGCGGTGGAAGGCATGCGCCAGCGCTTCCTGGCCATGTTCACCGAGCTGCGCGGCGCAGTGCACTCCATCGAGACCGCCTCGTCCGAGATCGCCACCGGCAACCAGGACCTGAGCCAGCGCACCGAGCACACGGCCAGCAACCTGCAGCAGGCCGCCAGCAACATGGAGCAGCTCACCGGCACGGTGAAGAACACCGCCGACGCCGCCACCACCGCCAACCAGCTGGCCGGCTCGGCCTCCAGCACCGCCGCACGCGGCGGGCAGGCGGTGTCGCAGGTGGTGTCCACCATGGACGAGATCCACACCAGCTCGAAGAAGATCGCCGACATCATCGGCACCATCGACGGCATCGCCTTCCAGACCAACATCCTGGCGCTGAATGCCGCTGTCGAAGCCGCCCGCGCCGGCGAGCAGGGCCGCGGCTTCGCGGTGGTGGCTTCGGAGGTGCGTGGCCTGGCGCAGCGCAGCGCCGAGGCCGCCAAGGAGATCAAGGGCCTGATCGGCGCCAGCGTGGAGCGGGTGGAAACCGGCTCCCGCCTGGTGCGCGATGCCGGCAGCACCATGGGCGAGATCGTCGCCAGCGTGCAGCGCGTGACCGACATCATTGGCGAGATCACCGTGGCCACCGGCGAGCAGAGCCAGGGCATCGGCCAGGTGAACCACTCGGTGGTGGCGCTCGACCAGATGACGCAGCAGAACGCCGCGCTGGTGGAGCAATCCGCCGCCGCCGCGCAGAGCCTGCGCGAGCAGGCCGCCCGCCTCACGCAGCTGATGCAGGGCTTCCGCCTGCAGCCGGCCTGAGCCGCCCTGCCCGGCCCCGGCGCCGGGGCCACGTGCGCCGCTGTCCCAGCCGGCGACCCGCCCTTGTCCTACAGCGGCGGGCCCCCGGGGCTTGAAGAATCACCGCACCTCATCGGTGATTCAGCAGGAGAAGCACGTGGCAAGTGGCGGGCCCGGCGGCCAGACCGCAAAGCGGCTGTGGGAGCTCGACGCGGTGCGCGGGCTGATGCTGGTGCTGATGACCTTCACGCACCTGCCGACACGGCTGTCCGATCCCACCGGCCAGCCCTTCGGCTTCGTCTCGGCGGCCGAAGGCTTCGTCATGCTGTCGGCCTTCATGGCCGGCATGGTGTACACGGCGCGCGAGCGGCGCGAAGGCGCGGACGCCATGCGCGGCGCCTTCTTCAAGCGCGCGCTGAAGATCTATGCCTGCCAGATCGCGCTGCTGCTGTTCCTGCTGACGGTGGTGGCGGTGATGGGCATCCTCACCGGGCAGGACGCGATCATCAACCTGATCGGCTTCTACCTCGACCGGCCGCTGGCCGCCTTCTTCAGCGGCCTGCTGCTGATCTATTCGCCGCCGCTGCTGGACATCCTGCCGATCTACATCGTGTTCATGCTGGCCAGCCCGCTGCTGCTGCTGCACGGGTTGCACCGGGGCTGGGGCGGCATCCTGGGCCTGAGCCTGCTGATGTGGCTGGCCGCGCAGTTCGACATCGGCCGCGTGATCTATGAAGGCGTGACCGCCATCGCGCCGATCCCGGTGCCCTACCAGCAGACCGGCTCCTTCGAGATCTGGGGCTGGCAGTTCCTGTGGGTGCTCGGGCTGTGGCTGGGTTGCATGCAGGCCGAGCAGCCGGATGCACCGCCCACGGTGTTCCCGCGCTGGATGGTCAATGCGGCCATCGGCATCGCGGTGGTGGGCTTCGTGTGGCGGCATGCCATCGGCCAGACGCCGTTCCCGGGCCAGCCCTCGCTGGCGCCGCTGTTCGACAAGTGGACGCTGGGCCCGTTGCGCCTGATGAACTTCATGGCGCTGCTGCTGCTGGCGATGCACTTCGCGCCCTGGCTGCGCCGCCACCTGCCGCGGCTGCCGGTGCTGGAAACGCTGGGCCGCGCCTCGCTGCCGGTGTTCTGCGCCCACCTGGTGCTGGCGCTGGTGGCCCTGGCCCTGGCCGGCGACGTGCAGCCGGAGCGGCCCTACTGGGTGGACGCCGCCATCGTGCTGGTGAGCTTCCCGGCGCTGTACCTGGTGGCCTGGGTGAGCGGCGAACTGGACCGCCGCACCGCCGAGAAGCGTGCCGCGCTCAAGAAGCGGCTGAGCCGCAAGCCGCGCCTGGCGGCGGCGGGCGCGGACGCCGGTTCCGGCGCCGGCCCGATGGCCTCGGTCAGCGCGATGCCGCCGACGTCGACACCAGCGTCTTCAGCGACGCCGCCTGCGGCTGCGGAGCCAGCGGCGCCGGGGCCGAGCCTTGCACCGACGCTTGCACCGGCGCGCCCTCGGCCGGCAGCAGATGCGGGTTGATGACGTTGCGCCACAGCGCATAGCCCTCGGCGTTCAGGTGCAGTGAATCGGCCAGGAACAGCTCGCCGCGCGGCTTGCCGCTGTCGTCCAGCATCTTGCTGAACACATCGATGTAGTCGAGGTTGGGCGTGTTGCGCGCGTAGGCCGAGATCAGGCCGTTGGTCTCGCGGATGGCGGGCACCAGCGCTGCGCGCAGCGGGCTGGGCTTGATCGACAGGTAGGCGATGCGGGTTTCCGGCAGTGCCGCGCGCACCGCTTCGGTGAACCGGGTGAAGCTTTGCAGCACCTGCTGCGGCGTGCGGCCTTCGGCCAGGTCGTTGTCGCCGGCGTACACCACCACCAGCCGCGGCTTGTAGGGCATCACCAGCGCGTCCACGTACTGCGCGCAGTCCAGCATGCGAGAGCCGCCGAAGCCGCGCTTGAGCACCGGCATGTTGGCGCTGGCGAAAGCATCCTCCAGGCCGCTCCACATCCGGATGGACGAGCTGCCGACGAACAGCACGCCACCGGTGCGCGGCGCGTTCAGCTTGTCCTGCGCGGCAAAGGCATCGATGCTTTCCTTCCAGCGGGCGTCCACCACGGCGGCCGTGGTGCTGGTGGTGGACTGGGCGCGCACTTGCACGGCCCAGGCCGACATGCCGAGTCCGAGGGCGGTCAACAGAAGCGAGGTCTTGCGCATGGGTGGGGCACTTCGGTGGGTGGACGATGTTGGCGGAGTGGTGCGCTGCCGGTTCGGTTCCAGCCGGTAGCGTGCTGTTGCAACTGCCGGGCCCACGCCGCCAGCCTCTAACGCAGCAGCGGGCTGCCCAGCAGACGCTTTTCTATCTCCGCCAGCATGGCTTCGTAAGCAGGTGAACCCACGCCCCCGTAGCGGCGCCGGAACACCGGCTCGGGCAGGTATTCGGGCAGGCCGGACACATCCGGCAACAGATCGTCGTCGACGACGCCTTTGGCCAGGCGCTGCTGCAGCTGGCGCGGCTGGCGCATGGCCAGCAGGCCCAGGCGGGTGCCGGCGCGGTCGGCCGCGATGTCGTTGAAGCTGAAGCCGCTGCCCTCCCGCGCGTCAAGCAGTTCCTTGTAAACGCCGATGGCATCGGCCAGCGGCCCGCCGCCCTCGGCCGCCAGCGCCGCCGACACCACCACATGCTGCGGAAAGTCCACCCGCCCGTGCAGCAGCAGCGGGCGCGGCGGACCGGCGCGGTGGCGCTCGCCCGGCGGCAGCCAGGGCTGCAGCGGCCGGCCGGTGGCCAGCAGCGCCAGCGCGCGCAAGGCGGCACGGTTCTCGGCCGCGGCCTGGGCCTCAGTGGCCGACCGTTCGCCCGCCAGCGTGAACACCGTCTGCAGCAGCTGCGGCAGCGGCCAGGGCGACGCACCGGTGCCGGCGGCGCGGCTGATGGCCAGCGCATAGGCCTGCAGCCGCACCCGCTCCTCAGCCGGCAGCAGCGCAGCGCCCAGGGCATGCAGGCTGTGCTCGCCCCAGACGTAGCCGATTTCCAGGCCACCCGGCGTGAAATGCAGCGTGCGCACCACCTGCAGCAGCTCCAGCGCCGGCAGCGCACCCGGGGCCGCCCGCGGCAGCGCCCATTGCACCAGGGGCACCGCCAGCGCCGGCGGCACCGACAGGCGACCCAGCCGCAGGGCAGTCACCTCGGGCAGCCCGGCGGCCGTCGGCTGCCGCAGCCGCAGGTCGACGTTCAGCCAGCCGCCCAGCGACTGCACCAACGCGGCCGGCAGCAGCCCCGCCGGCACCGGCAGGCTGGCCTGCAGCCCGGCGCTGCCTTCTGCCAGCGCCACACGCACCGCCGTGCCGGCCGGGCCGCGGGCCACGGCCTGGTCAACCAGCCATTGCAGCTCCGCCTCGTCGAGCTGCACATGGCCGGGCTGGCCGGGCACCAGGCGGCGCGGGTCGTGCGCCCGCAGCAGCAGCCAGCCGCGGCGCAGGTCGAAGCCGGCGGTGGCCGAGGGGCCGCTGACCACGGCCGTGGGCTGCAACGCCAGCATCACGGCGGCGGCCACCGCGGCGCAGGCCAGCAGCAACAGCATGCCGAAGGCCACCGCCCAGCGGCGCAGTCGGCGGGGGCGCGGTGCCGGAAGGGGCTGCGGGACGGGGGCAGGGATCGAGGACATCGGCGCAGTCTGCCATCCAGGCCACCGCGGCCCTCAAGCCACGGGCAAAGCGGCCGAAGCTGCCAGGACAACCGGTGCGGCCTGCAGGCCGGCCGGACGGACGACGGCTTCAGTGCGCCGAGCGCACGCCGATATCCCAGCAGCGACGCAACCAGACGAAGGACGCCACCATGGACATGATCACCGACGCCACCGAAGTGGCCCGCGCCGAAGCCCAACGCGCGGTTCAGAACGCCAAGGCCCGTGGCGGCGCCCCGGGCGGCGAATACCTCACCTTCCGCCTCGGCGCGGAGGAGTACGGCATCGACATTCTGCGCGTGCAGGAAATCCGCTCCTACGAGCAGCCCACCCGCATCGCCAATGCGCCCAGCTTCATCAAGGGCGTGGTGAACCTGCGCGGCGTGATCGTGCCGATCGTCGACCTGCGCTTGAAGCTGGGATGCGACTCGGCCGACTACAACACCTTCACCGTGGTCATCGTGCTGAACGTGCGTGGCCGCGTGGTGGGCGCGGTGGTGGATTCGGTGTCGGACGTGCTGGAACTGGCGCCCGACACCATCAAGCCGGCCCCCGAGCTGAGCTCCGGCCAGATCGACACCAGCTACATCACCGGCATCGGCAGCGTGTCCGACCGCATGCTGATCCTGATGGACATTGAAGCGCTGATGAGCAGCGCCGAGATGGGCCTGATGGACGCCGCGACGGCCTGAGCCGACTGAACCCGCACCGCCGCCGAAGCCATGCAGTTCACGCTTTCGCAAAAGATCTGGCTGCCCACGGTGGCCCTGGCGGTGCTGGTGGTGGCGATGTCCACCTCCTCGGTGCTGAGGACCCGCAGCCTGCTCGCCGTCGCGGCCGAGCGGGAGGCCACGCAGGAGAAGAAGCTGGAGCTGGCGCTGCGCTGGTCCGGCATGACCGAGGCCAACGCGGCCCGTGTGATGGCCACGCTGGCCAGCACCGAGCAGCAGCTCACCGACACGCTCAAGCCGCAGATCGACGCGGCCAGCGCCCGCATCAGCGAGCTGCAGAAGCAGGTGGACGCACTGGCCACCGATGCCGAGGAAAAGGCCGCGCTGGCCGAAGTGGCCCAGCGCCGGCAGAACTACCTGGACACCCGCAAGCAGGCCCTGGCGCTGCGCAAGGCGGGTGATGCCGCGGGCGCCATGGCGGCCATGGGCAGCAAGGTGCAGCCCGCGGTGGCCGACTACCTGGCTTCGCAGCAGGCCTTCGTGACGCTGCAGCAGCAGCGCGCGGCCGCCGTGCGCGAGGCCACCGGCCGCGAACGCATGAACACCGTGTGGGCCGTCAGCGGGGTGATGGCGTTGATCGTGCTGGCGATGATGGCCAGCACCGCCGCCATCGTGCGCTCCATCCGCCGGCCGCTGGCCGAGGTGGTGGCGCTGACCCGGCGCATCGGCGAAGGCGACCTCGCCCTGCGCATCGACACCACGCGCCGCGACGAGATCGGCGCGGTGCGCCAGGCGCTGGCCGAGATGTGCGGCGCGCTGCGCGGCCTGGTGACCCAGGTGCGCGAGTCCGCCGACAGCCTGGCCACCGCATCGGCCGAGATCGCCTCCGGCAACGAGGACCTGAGCCGGCGCACCGAGCAGACGGCCAGCAGCCTGCAGCAGACGGCTTCGTCGATGCAGCAGCTCACCGGCACGGTGCGCCACAGCACCGAATCGGCCGCCAGCGCCAACCAGCTGGCCGGATCGGCCGCGCAGGTGGCCCAGCGCGGCGGCGAGGTGGTGTCGCAGGTGATCTCGACGATGGACGAGATCAGCACCAGTTCGCGTCAGATCGCGGACATCACCGGCACCATCGACGGCATCGCCTTCCAGACCAACATCCTGGCGCTGAACGCGGCGGTGGAAGCCGCCCGCGCCGGGGAACAGGGCCGCGGCTTCGCCGTGGTGGCTGGCGAGGTGCGCATGCTGGCGCAGCGCAGCGCCGAGGCGGCGCGCGAGATCAAGCGCCTGATCGGCAGCAGCTCCGAACGGGTGGAGACCGGCGCCCGCCTGGTGCAGGACGCCGGCCGCACGATGGAAGAGGTGGTGGACAGCGTGCGCCGCGTGAGCGCGGTGATCGCCGAGATCACCGCCGTGAGCAGCGAGCAGAGCATGGGCATCGACCAGGTCACCCAGGCGGTCGGTCAGCTCGACGAGATGACGCAGCAGAACGCCGCGCTGGTGGAACAGTCGTCCGCCGCCGCCGAGAACCTGCGCCAGCAGGCCGGCGCGCTCAGCGGCATGGTGGGCACCTTCAAGCTGCAGGGCCAGCCGGCTTAGCCTCGGCCGGTTGTTGTTGCTGCTGCTGTTGCTGCTGGACGAGCAGCACACCGTCCTGCGCCGCATGGCCCTGGGTCGCCAGGCTGTCCACGCCGGCCAGCATGCCCACCGTGACGACGGCGGCCAGGACGAAGGCGGTGGCTTGGCTGGAGAAACGGGGGCTGTTCATGGTGGGCTCCTGCGGGGTGTGGCGTTGCGATGGAGTGAACTCTAGGCACCGCCCCTCCCCCCGCCCAGCGACTTGCGACGAACCGCAGCCCGCGCCGACGAACCGCCACCACGACGCACCAACTGCACCCGCGCGAACCCGGGCGCCCACCCGCGGCCGCCGCCCGGCGGGGGCCCGCGTACCCGCGGGCCCCGGTGCCCACATTCATGCCTGGGCGCGCCGCAACGTCTCCACCACCGGGCGCCGCAGCACCTCGCGCAGGCCCCACCAGCCGGCGGCCAGGGCCAGCAGCGCGCCCGACGCGGTGCCCGCCAGCGGCACCCACCACGGCGCCGACCAGCTGAACTCGAAGGCATAACGCGCCAGCGCCCAGCCCACGCCCATGGCGGCGGTGGACGCCAGCAGGCCGGCCAGCGCGCCCACGCCCAGCAGCTCGGTGCGCTGAACCCGCGCCAGCAGCGTGCGGCCGGCGCCCATGGCCCGCATGATCGCGAACTCTCGCGATCGCGCCTCCCGCGTGGCCGTGATGGCCGCAAACAGCACCACCAGTCCCGCCGCGAGCGTGAAGCCGAACAGGAACTCCACCGCACGGATCACCTGGTCCAGCACGCCTTGCACCTGCGCCAGCGAAGCCGCCACGTTCACGTTGGTGATGTTGGGGAAGTCGCGCGACAGCCGGTTATCGAAGCCCGCCAGATCCGGCGCGCGGAAGGCGCTGATGTAGGTGGTGCCCACGCCTTCCATCTGCCCCAGCGGGAACATGACGAAGAAGTTCACCCGCATGGAGGCGAAGTCCAGCTTGCGCAGGCTGGTGATGCGGCCTTCGCGCAGCTGGCCGCCGATGTCGAAGCGCATGCGGTCGCCCAGCTTCAGGCCCAGCGTCTCGGCCAGGCCGCTTTCCACGCTCACCGCGTCGGGCTCGTCCGGCGTCCAGCGGCCGGCGATCACCTGGTTGTGCTCGGGCAGCACGGTGTCGTGGCTGAGGTTGAACTCGCGGTCCACCAGGCGGCGGGCGCGCCCGTCCTCGTAGGCGTCGGGCACCACCGGCTGGCCGTTGATGGCCACCAGGCGGCCGCGGATCATCGGGAACCAGTCGTAGCGCTGCACGCCCGCTTCCTTCAGCACCGCGCGGAAGGGCTCGGCCTGGTCGGGCTGCAGGTTGATGACGAAGCGGTTGGGCGCATCCGGCGGCGTGGCGGCCCGCCAGCTGTCGATGAGGTCGGTGCGCAGCAGCACCAGCAGCGCCAGTGCCAGCAGGCCGACCGACAGCGCTGACACCTGCAGCACCGCGAAGGCCGGCCGCGCCGCGATCTGCCGCGTGGCCAGCACCAGCCAGCGCGGCGCGCGCGACTCGGGCACCGCCCGGCGCAGCACCTGCACCGCCACCCAGGACAGCAAGGCGAACACCACCACCGCCGCGGCGAAGCCGCCCACCGCGATCAGCCCCAGCTTGAGGTCGGACGACACCGCGACCAGCAGCGCGGCAAAACCCAGCGTGCCGGCGGCCAGCACCAGCAGCGACGAGGCCTTGAGCGCGCCCACGTCGCGCCGGATCACGCGCAGCGGCGGCACCTGCGCCAGCTGCAGCACCGGCGGCAGGCCGAAGCCCAGCAGCAGCGTCAGGCCCACGCCCAGGCCGAACAGCGCCGGCCACAGCCCGGGCGGCGGCAGCTCCGCCTGCACCAGCCCCGCCAGCAGCCAGATGAAGACATGGTGGACCACGAAGCCCAGCAGCACGCCCAGGCCGCTGGCCACCAGCCCGACGAAACCGAACTCCAGCCCGTACGACAGCGCGATGGAACGCTGCGGCTGGCCCAGCACCCGCAGCATCGCGCAGTCGTCCAGGTGGCGGTTGGCGAAGTCACGCGCGGCGATGGCCACCGCCACCGCCGACAGCAGCGCGGCCAGCAGCGCCACCAGGTTGAGGAACTTCTCGCCGCGGTCCAGCGTGCGCCGCATCTGCGGGCTGCCCGATTCCAGCGACTCCACGTCCACGCCGCGCAGCTGTTCGCTGCCGATGCGGCGCTTGATGTCCGCCACGTAGCGGCCCACCTCGGCCAGGCTGGCCCCCGGCGCAGCCACCGCCAGCCGGTAGGTCACGCGGCTGGCGGGCTGGATGAGGCCAGTGGCCGGCAGGTCGGACAACGCCAGCATCACCCGCGGCGCGAAGCTGATGAAGCCGGCGCCGCGGTCGGGCTCGATGGTGATGACGCGGTCGATGCGCAGCGAGGCATCGCCCAGCAGCAGCGGGTCGCCCACCTTCAGGCCGAGGGATTCCAGCACCGCGGCGTCCACCCACACGCTGCCGGCCGGTGGGCCGTTGTTCACGGCCTGCTCCTCGGCCTCGGGGCCGGCCTTGACCCTCATGCGGCCGCGCAGCGGATAGCTGTCGTCCACCGCCTTGACGCCGACCAGCCGGCTGGCACCGCCCAGCTCGTCCGGCGCCCGGCCCATGCTGGGAAACACCGCGCTGCGGCTGGTGCGCAGGCCGCGCGCGGCGGCCTCCTCCACCAGCGTCGTGGGCGTGGGCCGATCGCTGGCCACCACCGCATCGCCGCCCAGCAGCTGCGCGGCATCACGTTCCAGCCCGGTGTTCAGCCGGTTGGCAAAGAAGCCCACCGCGGTGAGCGCCGCCACCGCCAGCATCACCGCCACGATGAGCAGGCGCAGCTCGCCGGCCCGGAAATCGCGCAGCGTCTGCCGCCAGGCCAGGCGCCACGCGGAAGGGGAAAGGGAGGTCGCAGTCATGGGCTGCACGGTAGCAGGATGGGCTGCCGCCCGCGCCGCCCGGGGTTTGCAGGCCGGCGGTCGCGTCAGCCGCAGCAACCGCCGGCCGCGCGGCCGTAGTGCAGCTGCGGATACCAGTCGGTGCCGCGGCCCTCGGGCGTCAGGTCCAGCAGGTTCCACAGCGGCATGAAGTCAGGCGCGCCGCGCGGGTCCTGCCCAGGATCGGCGGTCTCGAAGCCCATCTCGTCGCCGCAGAAGTGGCGGATGCCGTCGTCCGTGCGCACGAAGACGTTGAAGCCGGCATGATCGTCGCTGCCCTCCGGGTCTTCGTCGACATAGTCGCGGTTGAAGCTGTTGCCGCCCGACGAGACCACCGGCAGGTGCTGCCAGCCGCGCTCCCGCTTGAAGGCCAGCAGCCGCGGCAGCGGCGAGCGGGCGATGGCCACGAAGGCCACGCGCTGCAGCAGGTCGGGCACCTCGCCGTCCAGCGCGGCCAGCATGGAGGTGCACATGGGGCAGGAAGCCTCGCGCCGCGGGCCGAACATCCAGTTGTAGGTGATCAGGGTGCGGTGCGGGCCGAACAGGCCCGACAGCGTGACCGGGCCCTGCTCGCCCTCGAACACATAGTCCTGCGGCACCAGGCCGCCCGGCGGCAGCGCGCGGCGCAGCGCGGCCACCCGCTCGATGTGGCGGCGCAGCTCGATCTCCTCGGCCAGCAGCGCGGTGCGGGCGCGGCGGTAGTCGGCGCTTTCGCCGGGAAAGCGTCGCGGCTGGCGCGCAGCCAGTTCGGCGGCGGGCGTGAGCGGGTGCGGGTCGGCCATGGCGGGGCTCCGTGGGATGTCGGTCTGCCACGACGATCCGCCCTGGCGCTTTTCGACAACCGGGGGCGTCGACGCGCCCTCAGCCCGCTGCAACGCGGCGTGCAAAGCCGCAGAACCGTGGCCACGCCTGGCGCTGGTGCAATGCCGGCATGACCTCCACCACCCCACCGCTGCCCTCGCTGTTCCTGTCCCACGGCTCGCCGATGACGGCGCTGGAGCCGGGCGAGGCCGGCGCGTTCTGGCAGCGGCTGGGCCCGGCACTGGATGCCGCCTTCGGCCGCCCGCGGGCCATCCTGGCCATCTCCGCCCATTCGCTGACCCGGGAGCCGGCGCTGCTGGCCGCGCCGCGCCATGAGGCGGTGCACGACTTCGGCGGCTTTCCGTCGGCGCTCTACCAGCTGCGCTACGACACGCCCGGCGCGCCCGAGCTGGCGCAGCGGGCGCAGGCGCTGCTGGCGCAGGCCGGCATCCCGGCCCACCGGCTGGCGCAGGGCGGGCTGGACCATGGCATCTGGACGCCGCTGCGCTGGATGTTTCCGCAGGCCGACGTGCCGGTGCTGCCGCTGGCCTACGTGCCCACGCACAGCCCGGCCGAGCAATTCGCGCTGGGCCAGGCGCTGGCGCCGCTGGCGGCCGAGGGCGTGCTGGTGCTGGGCACCGGCAGCATCACCCACAACCTGCGCCTGCTGGGCCGGCTGCACGGCACGCCCCGCAGCGGCGATGCCGAGCTGCCGGAAAGCGCCGCCTTCCGCGGCTGGATGCATGAACGCGCCACCGCGCGGGACTGGCCTGCGCTGTTCGACTACCGCGCGCAGGCGCCGCATGCGGCGCTGATGCATCCCACCGACGAGCACCTGCTGCCCTGGCATGCGGCCGCCGGCGCGGGCGGGCGGCAGGCGGTGCCGCTGCGGCTGCACGCGTCGGTCACCTTCGGCGCGCTGGGCATGGACGCCTATGCCTTCGGCCCCGGGGCCGCGCGGCTGGCGGCGCAGCTTCAGGCGCCCACGGCCTCGGCCATGTGACGGCTGCCGCCGGCGCGCTTGGCCCGGTACAGCAGCATGTCCGCCTGGGCGATGAGCGTGGCGGCGTCGGGCATCGGCCCTTCGGCCGCGCTGGCCACGGCCACGCCCACGCTGGCGCCCACCTGCACGAAGGTGCCGTCCAGGTCGAACGGGCAGGAGGCCGCCTGCACCACCTTGGCCGCCACGCGGTCGGCATTGGCGCGCTCGCGCAGGTGGGTCAGCAGGATGGCGAATTCGTCGCCGCCCAGCCGGGCCACGGTGTCGGTGGGCCGCACGATGGCCAGCATGCGCTGGGCGAACTGCCGCAGCAGCGCATCCCCGGCCGGGTGGCCGTGCTGGTCGTTCACCGGCTTGAAATGGTCGAGGTCGATGTAGAGCAGCGCCAGGTGGCCGCTGCGCGCCTCCTGCAGCAGCTGGTCCAGCCGCTGCTGCAGGCCGGCGCGGTTGAGCACGCCGGTCAGCGGATCGGTGCGTGACAGCGCCTCCAGCCGCGCCTCCTGCTCCTTGCGGTCGCTGATGTCGTAGGCCACGCCCACGTAGCCGTCCAGCGTGTGGTCGTCCAGCCGCAGCGGCACCAGGTTCACCATCAGGTGGCGCGGGCCCAGGGCGGTGCACAGGCCTTCGCCGGTCTCGTAGCGCACGGTGTCGCCGGCCAGCACCCGGGCCACCCAGGCCTGCTGCAGCAGGTGGCCGTCGGTGCCCAGCACCTCCTGCACCGTGCGGCCGGTGACGCTGCCGCGCGCCAGGCCGTGCCAGCGCTCGAAGCTGCTGTTGACGAAGCGGAAGCGGCCGTCCGCGCCCACCGCCAGCATGATGGCCGGGATGGCCTCGGTCATCGAGCGCAGCGTCGCGGCCTGGCGGCGCTGCTCCTGCTCGGCCTGGCGCTCGGCCGACACGTCGCGCATCACCGCCGAGAAGTGCCGGATGCGGCCGTCCGCGCCGTGGTGGGCCAGCACCATGTGGCTGATCGGGCGCTCCTGCCCCTGGCCGTCCAGCAGCACGAAGTCGCCCACCCACACGCCGCGCTGCAGCACCGCGGGCAGCACCTCCTTGCGGAAGCGCTCGTGGGCCCAGGCGGGATGGAAGTCCGAGGCCTGGCGCTCGCCGAGCGGCTCGTTCAGGCCGATGCCGGCCGCGCGGCGGGCGGCCGGGTTCATGTAGGTGATGCGGCCATCGGGCAGCGCCTGCACCACGAAGTCGGTGGTGGCGTCGAAGATGGCATTGACCGCCATCAGCTTGTCCTCGGCGGCGGTGCGTTCGGTCACGTCCTCCACCGTGCCCACGAAACCTTCCAGCCGGCCGTCCACCACCAGCGGCGCGCAGCGCACGGCCAGCGTGGCCGTGCTGGTGCCGCGGGCGCCGCCGCCGCGCTGCAGCCGCCGCACGCTGCTGAAGCCATGGCCGTGCACCACCGCGTCATGCCAGGACTGCAGCGCCGCCTCGCGCTGCTCGGCCGGCATCAGCATCGCGCGGCCGGCGCGCACCTCTTCCAGCGTCACGCCATGCATGCGCAGGTAGGCATCGTTGACGTAGCTCAGCCGGCCGTCGATGCCGGCGCGGAACAGCCCCAGCGGCGACGCATCGCTCACCGCGGCCAGCTCGGCCTCGCGCTGGCGGGCATCCCGCGCCAGCGCCTCGAACTCCCGCGCCAGCTCGCCGCGCTCGTCGGGCAGCGAGGTGCGCAGGCGCAGCGGCTGG
The DNA here is from genome assembly GCF_024700035.1 of Aquincola sp. J276. NCBI lineage: Bacteria > Pseudomonadati > Pseudomonadota > Betaproteobacteria > Burkholderiales > Sphaerotilaceae > Aquincola > Aquincola sp. J276. The sequence continues at coordinate 2,191,053 of NZ_JAJONC010000002.1, read as the reverse complement.
CCGGGCGAGGCCCGCCAGCTGCGCATGGCCTGGTGCAGCGCCGTCAGCGGACGCAGCAGCCGGCGCATGGCCAGCCAGCCAATCAGCGCGCTGGCGCCGCCCAGCAGCGTGAGCTGCAGCAGCAGCCGCTGCTGGGCGGCATGGATCGGCGCCTCCACCTCCGCCGCCGGCAGCACCACCCGCAGCGCCCAGTCGGCACGGCGCACCGGCTTGGTGGTCACCAGGTCGCCCGGATGGCCGGCGGCGCTGGCCGGCTTGAGCAGGCGGCTGCGGTCGGGGTGGGCGATGTAGACCGGGTCGGCGCCCTGCGTCACCACCTCGTAGTGGCCGCCGCGGCCCACCGGCAGCGAGCCCAGGCGGCCCAGCAGGTTGTCGCGCTCGATCTCGATGCCGCCGCCCAGCACCCCCAGCAGCCGGCCGTCGCTGGCGCGCAGCGGCACCGCCATCACCACGGCGGCGCGGTGGCGGGCGCGCGCGACCATCGGTGCCGACAGGCTGACCGCCCGGCCCGCCAGCACCGCCTGGAAGTAGTCGCGGTCGGCCAGGTTGATCGGCTTGTCGTCCGGCCGCGGCGGCTCGGTCATCAGCAGCTGGCCGTCCGGCAGCACCACGAAGGCGCCGGTGAACAGCGCCCGCACGCCGGTGGCGCGCGCCAGGGCGCGACGCAGCTGCGCGGTGTCTGCCAGCACGGTGGCGTCGATGGCGGTGGCCCCCTGCTCGAGCACCGCGGCGTACATCTCCAGCTTGTCGCCCAGGCTTTCGGCCATGGAAGCGCCCAGGGCGTCCTGCTGCGTTTGCAGCACCGCCCGGACATCACGCGCGATGTGGTGATGCTGGAAGCTGCCCACCAGGCCGATGAGCACGACGACCACCGCGGCGCCGATCCAGGCCGCCTTGATCTCCAGCTTCACCTTCACGCAGCCCCCTCCGAGTCGCAAGAGGGCGCATTATCAAAAGCATCACTTCGCCTGAACCCGCAAATACGGGTGCTGCAGGCCGCCAATCCTGCATCAATGCGCCTGGAAGATCGTCAGCGGCCCGGCACGCTGCCCACGACGCCTTCCACGAACCAGTCCATGGAGGCGATGGCTTCGTCCGGCAGCGGGCCAGAAGCATGGCGCACGCGCCCGGCCTGGTCCTTCAGCGGGCCGTCGAACGGCGTGCTGCGGCCGGCTATTAGCGCCTGTTGCCGCTCGGCGACCGCGCTGCGCACCGGGGCCGGCAGGGCCGGATCCACGGCCGACAGCGCCACCATGCCGTCGCGCAGACCGCCCCAGGTGGCGGTGGACTGCCATTGGCCCTGCAGCACGGCCTGGGTGCGGCGCAGGTAATAGCCGCTCCAGTCGGCGGTGATGGCCGCCAGCTGCGCCTTGGGCGCGAAGGCGCGCATGTCGCTCTGGTAGGCCACCAGGCGCACGCCCTTCTCCTCGGCCAGCTGCGGCACGGCCGGCGAGCCGCTGTGGTTGGTGAGCACGTCGGCACCGGCATTCACCAGGGACAGGGCGGCCTCGCGTTCCTTGGGCGGATCGAACCAGGTGTTGAGCCACACCACGCGCACCGTGGCCTGCGGATTGGCCGCACGCATGCCCAGCGTGAAGGCATTGATGCCCTGTACCACCTCGGGTACCGGAAAGCCGGCCACGAAGCCGGCCACGCCCGTCCGGCTGCTGCGCCCGGCCAGGTAGCCGGCCAGCCAGCGGCCTTCGTAGAAGCGGGCGTTGTAGGTGGCCAGGTTGGCGGAGCGCTTGTAGCCGCCGGCATGCTCGAAGCGCACGGCGGGATGGTCGGCGGCGACCCGCAAGGCCGGATCCAGGTAGCCGAAGCTGGTGGCGAACACCAGCTGGTGGCCCTGGGCGGCCAGGTCGCGCATCACGCGCTCCGCATCGGCACCCTCGGCCACCGACTCCACCACCGTGGTCTGCACCTTCGGGCCCAGCGTGCGCTGCAGCGCCTGGCGGCCCAGCTCATGCTGGTAGGTCCAGCCGGCGCTGCCGATGGGGGTAACGTAGACGAAGCCGACCTTCAGGGGCGCAGGCTGGGCCACGGCGGGCGGCGCTGGCGCCAGCAGCAGCAGGCTGGCGGGCAGCAGGAGTTGCGCGACGATGCGCGGCAGCGCCGGGCGCCGCAGCGCCCGAGCGAGGTTTTTCAACATGGTTGTCCTCGACATGGCCACAAAATGGAAAGGCCAGCGCGGCGGTGGCACGCCGTGCTGGCCTGGAACACCCTGATTCTAGGCAACGCTGCCAACACCTTCGAACCGACAACATGCTGACCGCCATCTGGATCATTGCTGCCGTACTGCTGGCCCTGTGGTCGCTTTCCGCCTGGGGACTGCACGCACTGCTGGTGAACGGCGCCGGCTGGGCCACCGACGTGCGGCCGCTGATCGACGACATCCCGTACGGCGAGGTGATCGAACGCTGGATTCCCGGCTGGCGCCAGATGCTGTCGCTGGCGCTGGACTTCGCGCAGACCGCGCTGACCTGGGTAGGCGACAGCGCCACGCTGGTGGCCTGGCTGGTATGGGGTGCCGGCGCGCTGATGCTGGCCGGCACGGCCGGGGTGCTGAGCCTGATCGTGGTGCTGCTGCGGCCGAAGGCGGAAGCGGGTTCGGCCGGCGTGAGGCGTTAGGCGCCGTCCTGACGCAGCGGCCATGTCCGCGGTTTCGTTGCCCCGGTTTCTGTTCTTGTTCGGCCGCCGCGCGGCGGCGCAGGCCATAGGTGCTGTTCTTGTTCGGCCGCCACGCGGGAGGCGGTGCCCGGCGGGGCTCATGCTGGGGTGGTCGGCCGCTGCGCGGCCGACTTCGCTGCGTGCTCGCGCCGAGATCGCGCGGCCCAACTCGCTCTCGTTCGCTTCGCTCACTGCCGCTCAAACAGTCGGCCGCGAGTCAGTTCACGAAGCGCGCTGCGCGCGCCGACCTCGGCGCTGCGCTCCTCGCCACCCCACAAATCGCCCCACCGGGCACCGCCCCCCGCGCGGCTCCGCTCTGCTGTGTGGAAAGCTGCTGCAACCGCCTCGTTGGCTTGGCATGCAGCGCCGTGCCACGGTCACCGGCGCCAGCGCCAGCGCCACCGCAGCATCGTCGTCGCAAACCGCGGCGCCGTGCCAAGGCACCTCTAAGCGCAGCACCACCGCTCCGCCATTTGCGCAGGGCCGTGCGGGCCGGCCCGGGGGCGCATGTGGAGCGCCGAGCAGCGCAGCGCCGGTGGCCGCGCGCGCAGCGCGCCTCGTGAACTGATTTGCGGCCGACTGTTTGAGCCGCAGTGAGCGAAGCGAACGAAGGCGAGTTGGGCCGCGGGCCACCGGCGTGAGCAGCGCAGGGCAGTCGGTGCGCAGCACCGACCGCGGAAGCTAAGCCCCCGGGCCGGCCCGCACGGCCCTGCGCAAACAGCACAACACCAGCAAGTCGCCACTCAGCAAACAGCCCTGCGCCACGACCGACGGCGCCAGCGCAGCAATCTCGTCGCAGACGGCGGCGCCATTGCAAAGCACCTCCATGCGCAGCACCACCGCTCCAACATTTGCGCAGGGCCGTGCGGACGCTTGCGCAGCGAGCGGAGGTGAGTTGGGCCGCGGGCCACCGGCGTGAGCAGCGCGGGGCAGTTCGCGCGCAGCGCGAGCCGCGGAAGCCAAGCCCCCGGGCCGGCCCGCACGGCCCTGCGCAAACAGCACAAACCCAGCAAGTTACCTACACGCAAAGGCAACCCACCAAAACCGCAGCGACATCAAGACGCGTCAGCAAATACCCGGTCCAGCTTCTCCACCCACTCGCTCTTCGCCGCGTCGGAAGCGAAGCTGGCTTCGATGCTGTTGAGCGCCAGCTGGTACGCATGGCGCGGCCCCAGCTGCGGCAGGCCGTTGAACACCGCGTCGAAGTTGGCGTTCATGTAGCCGCCGAAATAGGCCGGGTCGTCGGAGTTGACCGTGACCTTCAGCCCCGCTTCCAGCAGCGAGGCGATGTTGTGCTGGTCCATCGAGTCGAACACGCAGAGCTTGATGTTCGACAGCGGGCACACCGTCAGCGGCACCTGCTCGGCCGCCAGCCGCTCCACCAGCGCGGGCTTCTCCACGCAGCGCACGCCGTGGTCGATGCGCTCCACCTTCAGCAGGTCGAGCGCGGTCTCGATGTACTCGGCCGGGCCTTCCTCGCCCGCATGCGCCACCAGGTGCAGCCCCAGCTCGTGGCAGCGGGCGTACACGCGCGCGAACTTCTCGGGCGGGTGGCCACGTTCGCTGCTGTCCAGGCCGATGCCGATGAACTGGTCGCGGTACGGCAGCGCTTCTTCCAGCGTGGCGAAGGCGGCTTCCTCGCTCAGGTGCCGCAGGAAGCACAGGATCAACGCGCTGCTGACGCCCAGCTCCTGCTGCGCGGTCTGGCTGGCGCGGGTCAGGCCGTCGATCACCGTCTTGAACGGCACGCCGCGGTCGGTGTGGGTCTGGGGGTCGAAGAACAGCTCGGCATGCACCACGTTGTCGGCGGCGGCGCGGCGTAAGTAGGCCATCGCCATGTCGAAGAAGTCTTCCTCCTTCAGCAGCACGCTGGCGCCGGCGTAGTAGATGTCGAGGAAGCTCTGCAGGTCGGTGAAGGCATAGGCCTCGCGCAGCGCTTCCACGCTGGGGTAGGCCAGCGTGACGCCGTTGCGCTGGGCCAGGGCGAAGATCAGCTCGGGCTCCAGCGAGCCTTCGATGTGGATGTGCAGCTCGCACTTCGGCATGTCGCGCAGCAGCAGGGGCAGCGCGTCGCGGCCGATCTTGTCGAGGCGGGAAGCCAGTTCGAGGGGCATGGGCAGGTCTCCTGGGCGCTTCAGCAGATGCCGAAGGTGATGCCGCGCTCTTTCAAGTAGCGGCGGTAGGCGGTGGATGCGCGGTCGGCCGCGCAATGCAGTTCGGTGACCGGGGCCTGGGCGGTGACGGGCAGCAGGCGCGGCCGCTGCGATTCGAGCACAGGCTGGTCCTGCGAGAAGATGGTGTGCTGGAAGCCCTGCAGCTGCGCGTCGGTGGAAGTCCAGTCCAGCATCGCCAGGCGGATCCACACGCGGCTGCGCTCGGGCTCGATGGGGCACACGAACATCGCGATGGATTCACGGAAGCCCTGCACCTTGACCGCGGCCGCGTCGGGCACCTTGGTGAGGATGGCGGTGTACGGTGCATTCACCTCATAGGTGTACTCCACCAGCGCGCCACCGGCGGCCTGCACGCTGCTCTGGGGCTGCCAGGCGCGGCACTCGGTGGCCAGGAACCCATGCTCGGTGGTGCTGACGCGGTAGGGCTCGATGGCGGTGTTGTCGCGGGCGCCCAGCCAGCCTTCGTGCACGTAGCCGAAGTGGGCCATGTCGAGGAAGTTCTCGACGATGCGCGGCGCGCTGGTGGCCACGTCGTAGGGGCCGCAGTTGACCTTGCGCAGCTCCGCATCCCCTTCGGCCGAGAATGCCGGCAGCGGCGGCTCGGGCACGTCGGCGTCGTCGGCGCCGGCTTCGGCCGGCACCAGCGCCACCCACACCAGGCCGTAGGCTTCCTTGGCGCGGTAGCTGCGGGCGCGGTGCCCTTCGGGCGGTTGCCAGCCGGGCACCGCCGGCACCTGCACCACGCGGCCGCCGGGCGCGAACTGCCAGCCGTGGTAGGCGCACTCCAGCCGGTCGCCCTCGATGCGGCCCAGGGACAGCGACGCACCGCGGTGCGGACAGCGGTCGTCGAAGGCCTGCACCGTGCCGGCGGCGTCGCGCCAGATGGCCAGGTCGATGCCCAGCAGCTGGGCCGGCACCGGGCAGCGGCGGCCGTCGGCACGGGCTTCGTCCAGCGCGCTGGCCAGCAGCACGGGGTGGTAGTGATGGTGTTCGATCATGGGTGGCGAAACGGCTGCCGCTGCAAAGAAAAAGGCCGCCCGCCGCCTTGCGGCGCCAGGGCGGCCCGTTGCCGGCCCGCGGGCCGGCCGTGACCGGGCTTACTTGCCCGACGGGATCTTGCCTTCCACGCCCTTGACGTAGAAGTCGATCTTGTCCTTCCAGTCCTGGTCGGCGGCGGTGCCGGCGGCCAGGCGCTCCTCTGCCGGCGGCATCGACCACCGGGCCGGTGAACACCTCGAACTCGCCCGCCTTCATCTTGACCTTGATCTCGTCGATCTTCTTGCGGGTGTCTTCCGGCACCACCTCGGCGACCTTGATCAGGTCGTTCTGGCCTTCCTTGACGCCCCACACGGTGCGCTCGGTCTTCCAGGTGCCGTCCATCACCTCCTTGATGGCCTTCTTGTAGTAGCCGCCCCACAGCGCCACGGCCGAGCCAAGGTGGGCCTTGGGCGCGAAGGCGCTCATGTCGCTGTCCCAGCCGAAGGCGTACTTGCCGTTCTTCTCGGCGGTCTGCAGCACGGCCGAGGAATCGGTGTTCTGCAGCAGCACGTCGGCGCCGCCGTTGATCAGGCTCTGCGCGGCCTCGCCTTCCTTCGGCGGATCGAACCAGGTGCTGACCCACACCACCTTGGTCTTGATCTTCGGGTTCACGCTCTGCGCGCCCAGGGTGTACGCATTGATGTTGCGCAGCACCTCGGGGATGGGGAAGGAGCCGACGAAGCCAATGGTGCCCGTCTTGCTCATGGTGCCGGCGATGATGCCGGCGAGGTAGGCGTCCTCGAAGAACTTGGCATCGTAGATGCGCATGTTCGGCGCCGTCTTGTAGCCGGTGGCGTGCTCGAACTTCACGTCCGGGAACTCGGCCGCCACCTTCATCATCGGCTCCATGTAGCCGAAGGAGGTGGCGAAGATGATCTTGTTGCCCTGGGTGGCCAGGTCGCGGATCACGCGCTCGGCGTCGGCGCCCTCGGGCACCTTCTCGACGAAGCTGGTCTGCACCTTGTTGCCGAACTCGGCTTCCACCTCCTTGCGGCCCTGGTCGTGCGCGAACGTCCAGCCGGCGTCACCCACCGGGCCGACGTACACCCAGGCCGCCTTCAGCGGCTCGGGTGCGGCGGCGGCCGGGGCGGAGGCGGGCTGGGAGGAAGCCACCGGCGCGGCCGGCTCTTCCTTCTTGCCGCAACCCACCAGCGCGGCCGCGGCCACGGACGACAGCGCAGCCCACTTCAGCAGGTCGCGCTTGCTCAGAACAGTCATGTTGGCTCCTCGGAGGAATCTGGAAACACTTGGAAAGGCCTATGTTAGGCGCCCGGATGGAACGGCTTGCCGAGCGAGGCCGGCATGTTGATGCGGATCCACAGCGGGTTGCGCGAGATCAGCGCCAGCACCACGATGGTGGCCAGGTAGGGCAGCATCGTCAGCAGCTGGCTGGACACATCCACGCCCGCGCCCTGCAGCGCGAACTGCAGCATCGTCACGCCGCCGAACAGGTAGGCGCCAAGCAAGACCCGCGCCGGCCGCCAGGTGGCGAAGGTGGTGAGCGCCAGCGCGATCCAGCCGCGGCCGGCCACCAGGCCCTCGACCCACAGCGGCGCATACACCACCGACAGGAACGCCCCGGCCACGCCGCACAGCGCACCGCCGCCCAGCACCGCGGCGAAGCGGATGAGCCGCACCGGGTAGCCCAGCGCATGCGCCGACTCGGGCGACTCACCCACCGCGCGCAGCACCAGCCCGGCGCGGCTGCGGTAGAGAAACCACGACAGGCCGACGACCAGCGCGATGGCCACGTAGACCATCCAGTGCTGCTTGAACAGCGCCGGCCCGATGAAAGGGATGTCGGCCAGCACCGGCACCTCGAAGGGCACGCGGTCTTCCAGCTTCTTGCCGACGAAGCCCACGCCCACGAAGGCCGAGAAGCCGCCGCCGAACAGGCTGAGCGCCAGCCCGGTGGCGTACTGGTTGGTGTTCAGGCCGATGACCAGCAGCGCGAACACCGCGGCCATCAGCGCACCGGCGCCGGCGCCGGCGGCAAAGGCCAGCACGTCGCTGCCGGTGGCCAGCGCGGTGGCGAAGCCGGCGATGGCGGCCACCAGCATCATGCCTTCGGCACCCAGGTTCAGCACGCCGGCCTTCTCGTTGAGCAGCAGGCCAAGGCCGGCCACCGCCAGCGGCGTGCCCGAGGCCAGCGTGGCCGCGATCAACAGGGCGACTTCGTTCACGGCTGGGCCTCCTTCAGTTGCTGCGTGGCGGGCGCGGGGCTGGGGGCCACCGGCCGCGGCGCGGAGCGCCACCTCACGCGGTAGGTGATCAGCGTGTCGCAGGCCAGCAGCAGGAACAGCAGCGAACCCTGGAACACCCCGGTGAGCGCGTTGGGCAGGCCCAGGCGCGATTGGCCCAGTTCGCCGCCGATGAGCATCATCGACAGCAGCACGCTGGACAGCACGATGCCCACCGGATGCAGCCGGCCGACGAAGCACACGATGATGGCGGTGAAGCCATAGCCGGTGGACACGTGCGGCGTGAGCTGCCGCAGCGGCCCGGCCGCCTCCATCGCGCCGGCCAGGCCGGCCATGCCGCCGGAGACCAGCAGCGCCGTCCACAGCGACTTGCGGGCCGAGAAGCCCGCATAACGCGCCGCCGCCGGTGCCAGCCCGCCCACCTGCAGCTGGTAGCCGCGCAGCATGCGGAACAGGAACACCCAGAACACCACCACCATCACCAGCGCGACGACGATGCCCCAGTGCAGCCGCGTGCCGGCCAGCAGCTGCGGCAGCCAGGTGCTGGCGTCGAAAGTCTTGGTCTGCGGGAAGTTGAAGCCCATCGGGTCCTTCCAGGGCCCGAACACCAGGTAGTTGAGCAGCTGCTGCGCCACGTACACCAGCATCAGGCTGACCAGGATCTCGCTGGCATTGAAGCGGTCGCGCAGCACCGCGGTGACGGCGGCCCAGGCCGCCCCGCCCACCACGCCGGCCAGCAGCACCAGCGGCGAATAGAGGCCGCGCGCCCCGGTGACGCCATGGGTGGTGAGCCACAGCGCCACGCCGCCGCCGGCAATGGCGCCCAGCAGGAACTGGCCTTCGGCGCCGATGTTCCACACATTGGCCCGGTAACACACCGCCAGGCCGAGCGCGCACAGCATCAGCGGCGTGGCCTTGAGCAGCACCTCGGCGGTGGCCCGCAGGCCGTTCAGCGGCTCGACGAAGAAGATGGACAGGCCGCGCACCGGATCCTTGCCCAAGGCAATGAACAGCAGGCTGGCCAGCACCACCGTGAGCGCCAGCGCGATCAGCGGCGAGCCGAGCGACATCACCTTCGAAGGCTGCGGCCGCGCCTCAAGCTTGAGCATGTTCCACCTCCGCAGGCGCCTTCACCGCCGCACCGGGCCACAGGCCCGACATCCATTCACCGATGGTCTCGATGGTGGCCTCGGCCACCGGCACGCTGGGCGACAGCCGCCCCTGCGCGATCACCACCAGCCGGTCGCTCACCTCGAACAGCTCGTCCAGCTCCTCGCTGACGACGAGCAGGGCGCAGCCCTCGTCGCGCAGCTTGAGCAGCGCCGCGCGGATCTGCGCCGCGGCACCCACGTCCACGCCCCAGGTGGGCTGCGAGACGATGAACACCTTGGGCCGCGCATCGATCTCGCGGCCGACGATGAACTTCTGCAGGTTGCCGCCCGACAGCGACCTGGCCGCCGCGCCCGGGCCGCCGGCCTTCACGTGGTAGCGGGCGATGAGGTCGGCGGCCAGCTTCTGCACCTGGCCCACCTGGATCCAGCCCCAGCGGCCCACCGCCTCGGTGCGGGTGAGCAGCGTGTTCTGCGCCAGGCTGAGCGTGGGCACCGCGCCGCGGCCCAGCCGTTCCTCCGGCACGAAGTGCAGGCCCAGCGCGCGGCGCCGGCCGGGGCTGGCGGCGGCGATGTCCTGGCCGAACAGCGCGATGCTGCCGCTGGCCGCCCGCGGGTCTTCGCCGGACAGCGCGGCCATCAGCTCCTGCTGGCCGTTGCCCGAGACGCCGGCCACGCCCACGATCTCGCCCGCGCGCACCTGCAGCGCGATGTCGGCCAGCGTGGTGCCGAACGGCGACTGCTTGGCCAGCGACAGGCCCTTGAGCTCCAGCGCCACCGCGCCGGGCGTGGACTGCACATGCTTCAGCTGCGGCGGCTCGGCGCCGATCATCAGCCGCGACAGGCCGGCGTTGGTCTCGGTGGTGGGGTCGACCTCGCCCGTCACCCGGCCGCCGCGCAGCACGGTGCAGTGGTGGCACAGCGCGCGGATCTCGTCGAGCTTGTGGCTGATGTAGAGGATGCTGCAGCCGTCGGCCGACAGCTTGCGCAGCGTGACGAACAGCTTCTGCACCGCCTGCGGCGTGAGCACCGAGGTGGGCTCGTCCAGGATCAGCAGCTTGGGGTCCGTCAGCAGCGCGCGCACGATCTCCACCCGCTGGCGCTCGCCCACCGACAGGCTGTGCACCGGCCGCAGCGGGTCGACCTCCAGGCCGTAGGCCTGGGACACCTGGCGGATGCGCCCGGTGACCTCGGCCAGCGTCATGCTCTTGTCCAGGCCCAGCCACACGTTCTCGGCGGCGGTCAGGGTGTCGAACAGCGAGAAATGCTGGAACACCATGCTGATGCCCAGCGCCCGCGCCTCCTGCGGGTTGCGGATGGACACCGGCTGGCCGTTCCAGCGCACCTCGCCCTCATCCGGGCGCACCGCGCCGTAGATGATCTTCATCAGCGTGCTCTTGCCCGCGCCGTTCTCGCCCAGCACGGCATGGATCTCGCCGGGCTTGACCCGCAGGCTCACGTCGTCGTTGGCCTTGACGGCCGGGTACTGCTTGCTGATGTGCGCCAGTTCCAGTCTCAGCATGCCGCCCCCCTGCGTTGTTCTGTCATTCATTCAGTGCCGATGTAGATGTACTTGAACAGGAAAATACACCCGATGACCCAGACCATCCAATGCACGCCGCGTCCGCGGCCCGTCAGCAATTTCAACACCGCGTAGGTGATGAAGCCGAAGGAGCCATGGGCGATGGAGTAGGTGAACGGCATCATCAGTGCCGTCACCGCCGCCGGGATCACGTCGGTGGTCTCGTCCCAGTCCAGTTCGGTGATCTCCCGTAGCATTAAACAGGCCACGAAGAACAGCGCCGGCGCGGTGGCATAGGCGGGCACCGCGCCCGCCAGCGGCGAGATGAACAGGCAGGCCAGGAACAGCACCGCCACCGTCAGCGCAGTAAGGCCCGTGCGGCCGCCGGCCTGCACGCCGGCCGCGCTTTCCACGTAGGCGGTGGTGCTGCTGGTGCCCAGCAGCGAGCCGGCGAAGATGGCGCCGCTGTCGGCCATCAGCGCCTTGTTCATGCGGTGCATCTTGCCCGGCACCAGCAGGCCCGCGCGCTTGGCCACGCCCATCAGCGTGCCGGTGGCATCGAACAGCTCCACCAGGAAGAACACCAGGATCACGTTCAGGATGCCGCCCTTCAGCGCCGCGGCGATGTCCAGCTGCAGGAAGGTGGGCGCGATGGACGGCGGCGCCGAGAACACGCCGGCGAAGGTGTTGCCGCCGAAGAAGAACGAGGCCACGGTGATGGCCAGCATGCCGATCAGGATGGCGCCGGGCACCCGCAGCTTGTCCAGCACCACGATGGCGAAGAAGCCCAGCGTGGCCAGCACCACCGAAGGCGTGTGGAGGTTGCCCAGGGTGACGTAGGTGGCCTTGGAAGGCGCGATCAGCCCCGCGCTCTTGAGCGCGATGATGGCCAGGAACAGGCCGATGCCCACGGTGATGCCGATGCGCAGCGCCGGCGGTATGGCGCGGATGATGAGGTCGCGCAACCTGAACACCGTGACCAGGAAGAACAGGCAGCCCGAGATGAACACCGCCCCCAGCGCCGCCTGCCAGGTGAAGCCCATGTGCAGCACCACGACGTAGGCGAAATAGGCGTTGAGGCCCATGCCGGGCGCCAGCGCGATGGGGTAGTTGGCGTACAGGCCCATGATCGCCGAGCCCAGCGCCGCGATCAGGCAGGTGGCCACGAACACCGCGCCCTTGGGCATGCCGGCGTCGCCCAGGATGGAGGGGTTGACGAAGATGATGTAGGCCATCGTCAGGAAAGTGGTCAACCCGGCCACCAGCTCGGTGCGCACGGTGGTGCCGTGCTCCTGCAGGCGGAACAGTTTCTCGAACATGGCTTGTCTCCTCCGGCTTCATGGCCGGTATGTGTTGGCTTGTCGTGTCGTGCGGTGGGCGGCGCGCCGGCCGCGGGGCTCAGCCGCTGGGCATGGCCGCCCGCCAGTACTGCGGCACGCCCTGGATGTAGGCGGCCACCAGGTTGCGGTCGTCGGCCAGGGTGAACCAGGCGAAGAGCTGCTCGTGCAGGCTCTGCACCACCGACATGCGGCGCTCGGCCACCGGGTCGGCCGCCCAGTCCCACACGCAGACGTCGGCCAGGCGGCCGGGCTCGAAGGAGCCGATCTCATGATCGAGGTGCAGCGCCTGCGCGGCGCCCAGCGTGGCGGCATGCAGGGCCTTCCAGCCGGTCAGGCGATGGCCCTGCATCGCCTGGATCTTGTAGGCGTCCAGCACGGTGCGCATCATCGACAGGCTGGTGCCGCCGCCCACGTCGCTGGCCAGCGTGACGCGGCCGCCCGCATCCTCGGTCGCGCGCCAGTCGAATAGGCCGCTGCCCAGGAACAGGTTGGAGCTGGGGCTGTGGGCGATCTGCGCGCCGGTATCGCGCAGCACCGCGCGGTCTTCCGCGTCGAGCCAGATGCCATGCGCCAGCACGCTGCGTTCGTTCATCAGGCCGGCGCGGGCGTACACGTCGAGGTAGCTGCGCGCCTCGGGGAAGAGCTGCTGCACCCAGGCCACTTCCTCGCGGTTCTCGGCCACGTGGGTCTGCATGTAGAGGCCCGGGTAGGCGGCGCACAGCGCGCCGGCCATGGCCAGCTGCGCGGGCGTGCTGGTGGGCGCGAAGCGCACCGTCACCGCATAGCTCAGCCGCTGGTGGCCGTGCCAGCGCTCGATCAGCTCGATGCAGTCCCGCTCGGCCTGCACCACGTCGTCGCGCAGGTTGTCGGGCGCATGGCGGTCCATCAGCACCTTGCCGGTGACCAAGCGCATGCCGCGGCGGGCGCTCTCGGCAAACAGCAGGTCGGCGCTGATCTTGTGCACCGTCGGGAACACCACCGCGGTCGTGGTGCCGTGCGACAGCAGCGCCTGCACGAAACGCGCGGCGCCGGATTCGCTCTCGGCGGCCTGGGCATAGCGGCTCTCGGCCGGGAAGGTGTAGGTGTTGAGCCAGTCCAGCAATTCGGTGCCGTAGCTGCCGATCACGTCGAGCTGCGGGCTGTGCACATGGGTGTCGATGAAGCCGGGCAAGATCAGCCGGCCGCGGTGGTCCTGCTGTTGCCAGCCCTCGCCGGGCAGGGGCTGGCTGGCCGGCTGCACGCCGGTGATGCGGCCGTTTTCGACCAGCAGCCAGTGATCGGGCCGCCAGCGCACCGCGGGGCTGGTGACCGCACCCCAGTCGGGCATGCCGGTGAAGTCGAGCAGGTCGCCGCGCAGGGCCAGTCGGGAGGGCGGGGCTTGGGTGGAGGTCATCGGCACTTCAATCGTCGAACGGAATTTTCAATGCGCCGTGGCGGGCACCGCGGTCGGGCCGGCCACGCGGCGGGCCACCTCGCGCACCTGCTCGCGCAGCCAGCGCATCGAGGGCGAGGCATGCGTCAGGTCGTGCCACAGCTGGTAGTACGCCAGCGGCGGGAACGGCGCCGGGCAGCGCACGATGCGCACCGGCAGCACGCCGGCATAACGCGAGCAGAACAGGCGGCCGGTGGTGAGCACCAGGCCGCTGCGGGCCACCATCAGCGGGATCAGGCTGAAGTGCGCGCTGCGCACCACCAGGTTGCGCTTGAGGCCCAGCGAAGCCAGGTGCTCCTCGATCACGCCCAGCGCGCCCGGGCTCAGCGGCGAAGGCGCAACGTGCTCGCAGCCCAGGTACTTCTCCACCGTCCAGCCCTTGCCGGCGCCTTCGGCCAGCCGCACCACCGGATGGCCCTCGGCCACCAGGCACACGATCTCGTCGGACATCAGCCGGCCCAGGTGCAGCTCTTCCGGCGGGCGCAGCCAGTTGCCGATGACCAGATCGACCTCGCCGTCGGCCAGGCCGCGGCGGTAGTCGAAGTCGCGCGACAGCGCCTGCAGCTCGATGCGCGCGCCCGGCGCGGCGTGGTGCACGTGCGCCACCAGCTCGGGCAGGAAGCTCGGGTCCAGGTAGTCACTGGCGGCGATGCGGAAGGTGGCGGTGGTGGTCTGCGGATCGAACGAGGCACTGCGCATGCGCGGGCTGAACAGCGCATCGGCCGCCTGCAGCAGGCTGGCCGCCGGGCCCACCAGCTGCAGCGCTGTGGCGGTGGGCGTCATGCCGTTGCCGGCCCGCACCAGCAGCGGATCGCCGGTGAGCTCCCGCAGCCGCTTCAGCTGGGCGCTTACGGCGGGCTGGGTGCTCTGCAGGCGCAGGGCGGCACGGGAGACGCTGCGTTCGACGATCACGGTGTGGAGGACTCTGATCAGATACAGCTCGATCTTGTCGAACTCGGCGCGCTGCGTCATATGGCTGGCTCGATAGGTGCTATGAGGGCTATCGTATTCACGGCCCGCCCCTCAACGGGTAAGTTCCTACCCATGACAACACAACCCGTGCGCTTCCATCACCGCGGCCGCATCGTCGACGTCAGCGGCGTGCATCCCACCCGCAGCGTGCTCGACTGGCTGCGCGAGGACGCCCATTGCACCGGCACCAAGGAAGGCTGCAACGAAGGCGATTGCGGTGCCTGCACCGTGGTGGTCGGCGAGCTGGACGAGGCCGGCGCGCTGAAGCTGCAGACGGTCAACAGCTGCATCCAGTTCGTGCCCACGCTGCACGGCAAGGCGCTGTTCACGGTGGAGGACCTGAAGGCCCAGTGCGCCGGCACGCTGCACCCGGTGCAGCAGGCGATGGTGGAGTGCCACGGCTCGCAATGCGGCTTCTGCACGCCAGGCTTCGTGATGTCGCTGTGGTCTGCCTACGAGCACCACCAGGCCGCCGGCACCCAGCCCACGCGCCAGCAGCTGGCCGATGAACTGTCGGGCAACCTGTGCCGCTGCACCGGCTACCGGCCGATCATCGACGCCGGCCAGCGCATGTTCGACCTGCCCGCGGCCCGGCTCGATGCGGCGCCGGTGGTGGCCGCGCTCCAGGCGCTGAACGCCGGCCCGCTCGACTACACCGGCGCCCGGGCCGGCGAGCCGGCCGCGACGCTGCATGCGCCCACCACCCTCGACGAACTGGCCGCGCTGCGCCTGGCCAAGCCCAAGGCCACGCTGCTGGCCGGCTCCACCGACATCGGCCTGTGGGTGAGCAAGCAGTTCCGCGACGTGGGCGACCTGATCTACGTGGGCAATGTGGCAGCGCTCAAAACGATAGAAACGTTGGCCGATGGCAGCTTGCGCATCGGCGCCGGCGCATCGCTGGAAGATGCCTACGCAACTTTGGCGAAGCGCCTGCCGTCGCTCACCGACGTGTGGCTGCGCTTCGCCTCGCCCCCGATCCGCCATGCCGGCACGATGGGCGGCAACGTGGCCAACGGCTCGCCGATCGGCGATTCGCCACCGGTGCTGATGGCGCTGGACGCCGAGATCGAGCTGCGCCGGGGCGAGCGCGTGCGCAGCATGCCGCTGCCCGAGTTCTACGTCGACTACATGAAGAACCAGCTCGAACCGGGCGAGTTCGTGCAGGCCCTGCGGGTGCCGGCTGCCGCCTTCGAGCGCACCGTGCGCGCCTACAAGATCAGCAAGCGTTTCGACTGCGACATCTCGGCACTGTGCGGCGGCTTTGCCATCGAGCTGGACGGCGACACGGTGCGCAGCGTGCGCCTGGCCTTCGGCGGCATGGCCGCGGTGGTCAAGCGTGCGGCCGCGGCCGAAGCAGCGCTGGTCGGCCAGCCCTGGAACGAAGACACGGTGAAGGCCGCACAGGCCGCCCTGCTCACCGACTTCAAGCCGCTGACCGACATGCGCGCCAGCGCCGACTACCGCATGCAAGTGGCGCAGAACCTGTTGATGCGCTTCTGGCTGGAGACACGTGCGGCTGATCCGCTTCCCGCGGAGCAGACGAGTGTGTTTGCGGTGATGCCGCATGGGGTGTGAGGTGAGCGAAGCTGTACGCGAGCGGCGAGTGCTTGCACGACGGCTCTGTCTCGCGGCGCTGCGCGGGGGCGTGGTGCCACGGCCGTCACCGCCCGCGCCCAGGGTTGGGGTTCAAGGTGCCCCGGCACGAGAACCCCTGGTGTTTGGCGGGGGGCGTGCGGGCAGGGCCGGGGGCGCATGTGGAGCGCCGAGCAGCGCAGGGCGGGTGGCCCGCGCGCGCAGCGCGCCACAAGCTCTGACTCGCAGGCGGGTGTTTGAGCGGAGATGGCGCAGCCATCGCAGCGAGTTACGCGGCGTGGGCCGCCCGACCGAGCAGCGCAGGGCAGTTCGCGCGCAGCGCGAACCGCGGAAGTTGCGCCCCCGGGCCTGCCCGCACACCCCCCGCCCCGCCGAGCCTCCGCCAACGCGCCCCCAGCCCAGGCGCAAGAGCAAGCCCAGCACCGCCCAACACGGCACACCGCCGCAAGCCGGCACCGGCACCTTGTCTAGACAAGCAAAAGCCGCCCGCCGACCGAACCAGAGCCGCACCATGAACAAGCCCATCGCCCCCAGCCTGCTGCAGCCCGCCGAAGCCTTCGCGCCTTATGCGAAGAACACCGCGGCCCGCATCGACGAGCCGGCCGAACGCACGGCCGAGGCCGCCGGGGCCCGTGTCGGCATCAGCCGGCCGCATGAATCGGCGCACCTGCATGTGGCCGGCGAGGCCACCTACATCGACGACATTCCCGAGCTGCAGGGCACGCTGCACTGCGCGCTGGGCCTGTCGCCGGTGGCCAACGGCACGCTGAAAGGCGTCGAGCTCGACCAGGTCAAGGCCATGCCCGGCGTGGTGGCCGTGCTCACCGCGGCCGACATCCCCGGCAGCAACGACTGCGGCTCCATCGTGCACGACGACCCCATCCTGTGCGACGGCGAGATCCGCTACCTCGGCCAGCCGGTGTTCGCCGTCATTGCCGCCAGCCGCGACCAGGCTCGCCGCGCCGCCGCACTGGCCAAACAGGTGCTGCAGATCGACGCGCAACCCCCGGTGCTCACGCCGCAGCAGGCGCATGAAAAACAGCAGTACGTGGTGCCGCCGATGCACCTGGTGCGCAGCACCAACGAAGGCGGCGCGCAGGCCGCGATCGCCAGGGCGCCGCACCGGCTGCAGGGCAGCTTCGACGTCGGCGGCCAGGAACAGTTCTACCTGGAAGGCCAGATCAGCTATGCCGTGCCGAAGGAAAACGACGGCATGCATGTGTACTGCAGCACCCAGCATCCCACCGAGATGCAGCACCTGGTGGCCCATGCGCTGCACCTGCGCGCGCACCACGTGCAGGTGGAATGCCGGCGCATGGGCGGCGGCTTCGGTGGCAAGGAGTCGCAGTCGGGCCTGTTCGCCTGCGTGGCCGCGGTGGCCGCGAAGAAGCTCAACCGGCCGGTCAAGCTGCGGCTGGACCGCGACGACGACTTCCTGATCACCGGCCGGCGCCACTGCTTCTGGTACGAGTACGACGTCGGCTACGACGACGAAGGCCGCATCCTAGGCGCCGAGGTGACGATGGTCTCGCGCGCCGGCCATTCGGCCGACCTGAGCGGCCCGGTGATGACCCGCGCGCTGTGCCACTTCGACAATGCCTACTGGCTGCCCGACGTGGCGCTGCACGGCTACTCGGGCAAGACCAACACCCAGAGCAACACCGCCTTCCGCGGCTTCGGCGGGCCGCAGGGCGCCATCGCGGTGGAAAACATCCTCGACGCGGTGGCCCGACGCCTGGGCCGCGACCCGCTGACGGTGCGCCGGGCCAACTTCTACGGCACCACCGAGCGCAACGTCACGCCCTACGAGCAGACCGTCACCGACAACATCGTGCACGAGGTGGTCGACCAGCTGGTGGCCAGCAGCGACTACGCCGCGCGGCGCGAGGCCATCGCGCAGTTCAATGCCGGCAGCCCGCTGCTCAAGCGCGGGCTGGCGCTGGTGCCGCTGAAGTTCGGCATCTCGTTCAACGTGAAGCACTTCAACCAGGCCGGCGCGCTGGTGCATGTGTACAACGACGGCTCCATCCTGGTGAACCATGGCGGCACCGAGATGGGCCAGGGCCTGAACACCAAGGTGGCCCAGGTGGTGGCGCATGAGCTGGGCGTCGGCTTCGAGCGGGTGCGCGTGACCGCCACCGACACGCAGAAGGTGGCCAACACCTCCGCCACCGCCGCTTCCACCGGCGCCGACCTGAACGGCAAGGCCGCGCAGGATGCGGCGCGCCAGATCAAGGAGCGGCTGGCCGCCTGCATCGCCGCCCACCATGGCGGCACGCCGGCCGAGGTGGTGTTCGCGAATGACCAGGTGCAGGTCGGCGGCCGCACCCTGCCCTTCGATGCGGTGGTGGCGCAGGCCTACCTGGATCGCGTGCAGCTGTGGTCCGACGGCTTCTACGCCACGCCCGGCCTGAGCTGGAACCGCGAGACGATGAAGGGCCGGCCCTTCTTCTACTTCGCCTACGGCGCGGCCGTGAGCGAGGTGGTGGTCGACACGCTGACCGGCGAATGGAAGCTGCTGCGCGCCGACGTGCTGCACGACGCCGGCCGCTCGCTCAACCCGGCCATCGACATCGGCCAGGTGGAAGGCGCCTTCATCCAGGGCATGGGCTGGCTCACCACCGAGGAGCTGGTGTGGCACCCGCAAACCGGCAAGCTGACCACGCATGCGCCCAGCACCTACAAGATCCCGACGGCCAACGATTGCCCGCCGGTGTTCAACGTCAAGCTGTTCGAAGGCCCCAACCGCGAGGACTCGATCCACCGCAGCAAGGCCGTGGGCGAGCCGCCGCTGCTGCTGCCGTTCTCGGTGTTCTTCGCGATCCGCGACGCCATCTCGGCCGCGGCCGACCACCGCGTCGATCCACCGCTGCGCGCGCCGGCCACGTCGGAAGCCATCCTGGCGGCGCTCACCGCGGTAAAGGCAGCGGGCTGAGCGCGATGGACCGCCACGTCCGCCGCACCGCCCGCGCCTGGCGCCATGCCGCCCGCCATCCCGCGGTGGTGGTGCAGGTGGTCGAGTCGCGCGGCTCGGCGCCGCGCCATGCCGGCACGCGCATGCTGGTGTCGGCGCGGGAGGCGGTGGGCACCATCGGCGGTGGCCACCTGGAGCTGAAGGCCATCGACGCCGCGCGTGCGATGCTGGCCGAAGGACAGGCCGCATTCCAGCGGCACTATCCGCTGGGCCCGGCGCTGGGCCAGTGCTGCGGCGGCGCGGTGACGCTGGCCTTCGACTGGCTGGACGATGCGGCCCTGGCCGCCTGGCCCGAGCCCGAGCCGATGTTCCACCTGCAGCTGTACGGTGCCGGCCATGTGGGGCAGGCCATCGTGCGGCTGCTGGCCACGCTGGATTGCCGGGTGGACTGGATCGACGAGCGGGAGGACCAGTTTCCGCCCGCCGATGCCTTCGTGCCGGCGCCGGACCACATCCGCGCGCTGGCGGTGGATGCGGTGGAAGGTGAGGTGGACGCTGCGCCGCCCGGGGCCTTCTACCTGGTGCTGACGCACAGCCACGACCTGGACCTGCGCATCACCGAAGCCATCCTGAAGCGGGGGGACTTCGGCTTCTTCGGCCTGATCGGCTCGGCCACCAAGCGCGCGCGCTTCGTGCACCGCATGGAAGCCAAGGGCATGGCGCCCGAGACCCTGGACCGCATGCACTGCCCCATCGGCGTGGAAGGCATCACCGGCAAGGAGCCGGAGGTGATCGCGATGGCGGTGGTGGCGCAGCTGCTGCAGCAGCGCCGGCCCGGGGCCTGAGGGCAGGCCCGGCAGGCGTGGGGTCAGTGCACGCGGTCGCTCAGGCAGACCGCGGGCGGGCAGTATTCCCGGCCGACCACGGCGCGTGCGTACAGGTAGTTGTCCCGCGCCCGCTCGCTGAGCGAATCCAGGTGCACCTGGCCGCGCTCGTCACACGGGAAGGTGAGTGCGCGTCCCGAGTGGAACAGCGACTCGAAGCGCAGCTCGTAAGCGGCTTCGGCGTGGGATGCAGTGGAAATCATGGCATCGCTCCCGGTGGGTGGATGGGTACATCGTCCTTGGTGCCAAGCGTAGGCACCACCCCCTCTGATGCGCCATGTCCCACCACCTCAAGGGTGTGTCGGCACCCCACTACGAAGGACGTAGCAAGTTCGCCTACAGGCTGTGAGACGTGGCGCCGCCGAACAGCCGCTGCGTGACGAGTTGCGGGTCGGTCAGCGTGCGCACGGCCTGGTAGGCGTCCTCCGCCTGCGGATGCACCCGCCGCAGGAAGTTGAGCCACTGTTTTAGCCGGCCCGCCTGGTGACGCGCCTCCACACGCAGGCGGATGAGCTGCCAGAAGTCGGCCAGCCGCGGCTGCAGTGCCGGCCAGCCCACCGCCTGTTCCGCGCCGCGGATGGCCAGCGCCAGGCCGGGGTCGGCCACCATGCCGCGGCCCAGCATCAGCGCGTCACAGCCCGACACCTCGGTGCAGCGCAGCGCGTCGGCCACGGTCCAGATCTCGCCGTTGGCCACCACCGGCAGCTTCACCGCGGCGCGGATGTCGGCGATGCGCTCCCAGTAGGCGGGCGGCCTGTAACCATGGGCCTTGGTGCGGGCATGCACCACCAGTTCCTCGGCGCCGCCGGCCTCGATGGCCTGCGCGCAGTCGATGGCCAGGCGGTCGTCCTCGAAACCCAGCCGCATCTTGGCCGACACCGGCATGTGCGCCGGCACCGCGCGGCGGACGGCTTCCACGATGCGGCCGACCAACGGCGGGTCCACCAGCAGGGCGGCGCCGCCGCCATGGCGGTTGACCACCTTGGCCGGGCAGCCGAAGTTGAGGTCGATGCCGGCCGGGCCGAGCGAGGCCAGGCGCTGCGCGTTCTCGGCCAGGCAGGCCGGGTCGGAGCCCAGCAGCTGCGCCCGCACCGGCACGCCGGCACGGGTGCGGCCGCCGTTGTGCAGCTCCGGCATCACTCGCACGAAGGCCTTCTCCGGCAGCAGCGTGCCGGTGACGCGGATGAACTCCGACACGCAGCGGTCGATGCCGCCGACGGCGGTGAGGGTGTCGCGCAGGGCGAAGTCCAGCAGGCCCTCCATCGGGGCCAGCAGCAAGCGGATGGTCACGGGAACGAAACGGTCTCGGGCAAAGCCGGGAGTATCAATGCGCGGCGGCGGGGGCCTTGCCACGCAGGCGCTGCACCCCCATCACCACCGCCAGGATGATGGCACCGGCGATGGCGCCCACCACCATGTTGGCCAGGTTGGCCACCAGCCAGCCCGCCACGCCCCCGAGTGGCTCGGCAAAGCCCTCGATGGCATGGGCCACCGGTCCCACGCCGTGCACCAGGATGCCGCCGCCCACCAGGAACATGGCCGCGGTGCCGGCCACGCTGAGGAACTTCATCAGCCAGGGCGCGGCGGCCAGGATGCCGCGGCCCAGGGCCTGCAGGCCGCCGCTGCCGCTGCGGCTGAGCGCCAGGCCGGCGTCGTCCAGCTTCACGATGCCGGCCACCAGGCCGTACACGCCCACCGTCATCAGCAGCGCAATGCCCACCAGCACCATCACCTGGGTGGTGAAGGGCGCGTCGGCCACGGTGCCCAGGGTGATGGCGATGATCTCGGCCGACAGGATGAAGTCGGTGCGGATGGCGCCCTTGATCTTGTCCTTCTCCAGCGCCACGAGGTCCACGTGGCTGTCGCCCAGCGCCTGCACATGGCGGGCGCGGGTGGCGGCGTCTTCCTCCTTCGAATGCAGGAACTTGTGCGCCAGCTTCTCCACGCCTTCGAAACACAGGAAGGCGCCGCCCAGCATCAGCAGCGGCGTCACCGCCCAGGGCGCAAAGGCGCTGATGAGCAGCGCCGCCGGCACCAGGATCGCCTTGTTGACGAAGGAGCCCTTGGCCACCGCCCACACCACCGGCAGCTCGCGGTCGGCCTTGACGCCGGTGACCTGCTGGGCATTGAGCGCCAGGTCGTCGCCGAGCACGCCGGCGGTCTTCTTGGTGGCCAGCTTGGTGAGCACGGCCACGTCGTCCAGCACGGAGGCGATGTCGTCGATCAGGGCGAGCAAGCTGGAACCGGCCATGGAGGCACCTTCAGTCGGAAATGGCCGCGCGGGAGGAAGCGGGCGCGGCAGCCGCGGGGGCGCTCAATCGTGCCCCGAAGGACCTGCAGCAATCGACGTGCGCGCGTCGGCTTCCCACCGCGCACGCAGGGCCTCCCAGCCGTCGTGGCCCAGGTCGGCCAGGGTGCGCTGGTTCACCTCGAAGATGGCCTCGGGCTCCGGGAAGGCGGCCACCGCGCGGTCGATGCTCTCCTCGCGCAGCAGGTGCAGCATCGGATAGGGCGACTGGTTGGTGGCGTTCTCGATGTCGCCGGGCTCGGTGCCTTCGAAGCGGTATTGCGGGTGGAAGCTGGCCACCTGCAGCACGCCTTCCAGGCCCAGGTCTTCCAGCAGCGCGTCGGCGGCGTCCAGGAACTGGTTGTAGTCGTCGAAGTCGGTGAGCACCGCCGGATGGATCAGCAGGCAGGTGTCGGTCTCGGCCGGGTCGGTGGCGGCCAGGGCCTGCATCTCGTCGGCCAGCTGCTGCAGCAGCGCCTCGGGCTCGGGCGATTCGCACACCGCGAAGCGCACCTGCCCGCGCACGTGCACCGCCTTGGCAAACGGGCACAGGTTCAGGCCGATCACCGCATGCTCCAGCCAGGCCCGCGTCTCGGCCACCGCCTGCTGCGCGCTCACGGCGGGCATCAGGCCGCTCCCTGGCTGGCGGCTTCGGGCAGCAGGCCGCGCTGGCGCAGCATCGGCTCCACCACCGGCGGCCGGCCGCGGAAGGCCACGAACGCCTCTTCCGGCGCCACGCTGTTGCCCGCCGCGTAGACATGGCGCAGCAGCCGGCCGGCCACCTGCGCATCGAACGGGCTGCCGGCTTCCATGAAGGCGTCCCAGGCATCGGCGTCCAGCACCTCGGCCCACAGGTACACGTAGTAACCCGCCGCATAGCCGTGGCCGGCGAACAGGTGCTGGAAGTGGGTGAAGCGGTGGTTGATCCCGGCCGCATGCGGCAGGCCGCGCTCGGCCAGCACCTGCGCCTCGAAGGCCACCGGATCGGCCGGCACCTGCGCCAGCGGCAGCGCATGCACGGCCATGTCGGTGAGGGCGCTGCCCACGTAGCGCACCGCCTCGTAGCCCTGGCCGAAGCGCTCGGCGGCCTGCAGCCGCTGGACCAGCGCCTGCGGGATCGGCTCGCCGGTGTGCACGTGGCGGGCGTGGCGCTGCAGCACCTCGGGCTCGGTGGCCCAGTGCTCGTACAGCTGCGAAGGCAGCTCCACGAAATCCCGCAGCACCTGGGTGCCGGCCAGCCGTTCATAGCGCACGCTGGACAGCAGGCCGTGCAGGCCGTGGCCGAACTCGTGGAACAGCGTGCGCACATCGTCGAAGCCGAGCAGCGTGGGCTCGCCGGCCGCGGCCTTGGCGAAGTTGTTGTTGTTGACGATGATCGGATGCACCTCGGCGCCATTGCGGTGCTGGCGCCGGTAGGCGCTCATCCAGGCGCCGCTGCGCTTGGTGGGCCGCGCGAAGTTGTCGTGCAGGAACAGGCCCACCACCCCGCCCGCGGCATCGCGCACCTCGTAGGCCTTGACGTCGGGGTGGTAGAGCTGCAGCTGCGGCTGCTCGGTGAACTGCAGGCCGAAGAGGCGCTGCGCACAGTCGAAGGCCGCGGCCACCATGCGCTCCAGCGAAAAGTACGGCTTCACCTCGGCATCGTCGATGGCGTAGTGGCGCTGGCGCACCTGCTCGGCCCAGTAGCGCCAGTCCCACGGTTCCAGCGTGCCGGTGTCGCCGGCTTCGGCGCGCAGCGCATCGATCTGCGCGCGCTGGCGGCCCATGGTGTCCACCGCGCGGGTCCACACGTCGTCCAGCAGCCGGGCCACCGCGGCCTGCGTGCCGGCCATGGTGTCGGCCAGCGTGAAGTCGGCAAAGCTGGCATGGCCGTGCAGCGCGGCCCGCTCGGCACGCAGCTGCAGGATCTCGTGCACCAGCGCGCGGTTGTCGGTGGGGCCGGCATGCTCGCCGCGGCGGGTCCAGGCGCGCCAGGCCTGCTCGCGCAGGTCGCGCCGGGCGCTGAAGGTGAGGAAGGGCACGATCAGCGAGCGCGACAGCGTGATCACCGGCTGCGGCAGCTGCCGCGCACGGGCCGCCTCGCGTGCGGCCGCCAGCACGAAGTCCGGCAGGCCGGCCTGCTCGGCCGCCGTGGGCAGCGCCAGCTGCCAGCTGGATTCGTCGGCCAGCACGTTCTGGCCGAACTGGGTGGTCAGCGTGGCCAGCCGTTCCATGATCTGCGCATGCCGCGCGCGGGCCTCGGGCGCCAGCCGGGCACCGGTGCGCACGAAGTCCAGGTGCACCCGCTCGACCAGGCGCAGCTGCTCCGGGTCCAGGCCCAGCTCGGCGCGGCGCTGCCACACCGCATCGATGCGGCGGAACAGCGGCTCATGCAGCGAGATGGCGTTCTCGTGCGCCGCAATGCGCGGCGCCAGTTCGCGCTGCGCCTCACGCAAGGCGGGCGTGGCCTCGGAAGCGGCGAGGTTGGCGAAGCAGCCTTCCAGGTCGCTCATCAGCCGGCCCGATCGGTCGAAGGCGGCAACGGTGTTGTCGAAGTTGGGCTCCGCCGCCTGCTGGGCGATGGCGTCCAGCTCCTGGCGCTGCTGCTGCATCGCCACCTCGAAGGCCGGCGCGAAGTGCGCGGCCTCGATCTGCGCGAAAGGCGGCAGGCCGTGCGGCGCGGTCCACGGGGCCAGCAGCGGGTTCGACGATCGAAGGTCCGCGCTCATTTGCCCGCCTTGATGGCTTTTTCGTCGTCCTCGCGATAGCGGCGGTCGGCGCAGTCGCGCAGCCAGGCCTGGCGCTGTTCCTCGGCGGCGGCGGTCTCGGCCGCCAGCACCGCCTGCTTCTCGTTCCAGGCGGCGGCGCGAGCGTCGTGCACCTTGGACTGTTCGTTCAGCGTGTTCACCGCGGCGTCGTAGGCGGGCTGCAGCGGCGCGCCTTCGGCCTGCAGCGCGGCGGCATCGGTCTTGAGCTGCTTTTCCTCGGCCTGCAGGGCCTGCCGCGCGGTGTCGTCGGCGGCGGGCTGGGCGGCCTTGGCATTGAAGGCCTGGATGCGGCCGCTGAGCTCGCGCATGCGCTCGTTGAGCTGGCGGATGGCCTGGCCCTTGGCCTCGGCATCGGCCTTCAGCGGCTGCAGCGATTGCGAGAGCTTGACCACCTCGGCCCGCTCCGCATCCAGCGCCGCCTTGCTGGCCTCGGCGGCGACCCGCCGCTGCTCCACGTCGGCCTCGCGCTTCATGCAGGCGCGCAGCTCTTCCTTGGTCATGATGGGTGCCTTGCTGTTGGTCTTGCCGACAGGCACCTGCGCCAGGGCCGACGCAGCCGGCGCGATCAGCGCAGCGGCGGTCAGCAGCGGGAAAAGTCGCTTCAAGTTCGGGCTCCCGGTAGGAAGGTTCGCAAAGCCGGGATGATGCCATCCGGGCCTGGCAACCTCCCGCGCCGGTCACCCGAGCGACGCCAGCACGCGGTCGACCATGTGGCCGCTCTGGCCCAGGTAGCCGGCCGGCTCGCACAGCGCGGCCAGCGCGTCGCGGTCCAGGTGGCGGCTGATGTCCGGGTGCGCGGCCAGCAGGTCCAGCAGCGGCCGCTGCTGCTGCACCGCATCCCGGCACAGGTCGTACACCAGGTCGTGCGCCGCCTCGCGGCCCAGGTAGGGGCCCAGGCCCATCATCACCGCCTCGCTCATCACCAGGCCGTGGGTGATGTCGATGTTGTGGCGCATGCGGGCCTCGTCCACCTCCAGCCCTTCCAGCACGAAGCGCGACTGCTTCAGCGCACCGGCCATCAGGCAGAAGGCCTCGGGCAGCACGATCCATTCGATCTCCCACGGGCCGGTGGAGCGCTCGTGGTCGGCCACCATCGCATCCATCAGCGCGGCCGCATGCTGGCGCACCACCGAGATGGCCGCGTGGATGTAGCAGCTGCTGATCGGGTTGCGCTTCTGCGGCATGGTGCTGCTGCTGCCGCGGCCGTGGGCATAGGGCTCGTACACCTCGGCCACCTCGGTCTGCATCATCAGCTTGACGTCCATGCTGAGCTTGCCCAGCGTGCCGCCCACCAGGCCGAGGAAGGCGCCCACCTCGGCGATGTTGTCGCGGATGGTGTGCCAGGCGATCAGCGGCTGCTGCAGGCCCAGCTCGGCGCACAGGCCGGCCTGCGTCTCCATCGCGCCGGTGGACAACGAGGCCAGCGTGCCGGCCGCGCCGGCGAACTCGCCCACCAGCACCCGAGCCTTCAGCTGCACCAGCCGCTGGCGGTGCCGCTCGATGGCGGACAGCAGGCCGGCCATCTTGTAGCCGAAGGTGACGGGAATGGCCTGCTGCAGGTTGCTGCGGCCGATCATCGGCGTGTCGCGGTGGCGGCGCGCCAGCTGCGCCAGCGCGGCGCTGATGGCGGCCAGCTCGTCGTCGACGATCTGCAGCGCCTCGCGGATCTGCAGCACGGTGGCCGTGTCGGTGATGTCCTGGGTGGTGGCGCCCCAGTGGCAATACTCGCCCAGGCGGTCGCGGCACAGCGCATTGAGCTGCGACACCACGCCCAGGATGGGGTAGCCGATGCGCTCGGTCTGCTGGCGCAACTTGGCCATGTCGATCTCGTCGAGCCGGCAGTGGCGCACGATCTCGTCGGCCGCCTCCTGCGGTATCAGCCCCAGGCGGCCCTGCACGATGGCCAGCGCGCGTTCCACGTCCAGGTACTTCTGCGTGCGGTTCTCGTCCGACCACACCTGGCGCATGGCGTCCGACGAGAAGATGCCCTGGAAGATGGCGGAATCGATGAGGGTGGAAGGCATGGGAGCCCTTTCCTAGAAGGTGTGGCGGATGCCGGCTTCGGCACCGGTGGAACGCTGGCCGCCGGCCAGCCCGGCCGGGCCGCCAGGCACGCTGAAGCTGGCGCCGCCGCGGTTGTCGATCACCGAGGCGGTGGCATACAGCGCGCTGCGACGGGACAGGTTGTGCACGTAGCCCAGGCCCCACTGCCGCGCTTCGTTGCCGCCGATGCCGGCGGTGCCCACGCGGCCGGAGAAATCGGCCCGGTTGAACGAGAACTTCAGCTCGTGCGCACCCACCGGCACCACCAGGCCGACCAGCAGGTTCAGCTGCCGTGCATCGGGCAGCTCGAAGCGCCGCACGGCCAGGCTGAGCCGGCCGAAGCCCAGCGCATAGCTCGCGCCCAGGGCCGTGTCATGGAAGCGCTCGTCGTCGGGCAGGGCCGGCTCGGTGGCCGTGTGCGCGGCCGACAGCACCCAGGCGCCGCCGGCCCAGCCGATGCGGGCACCGGCCAGCTTGTACTGCCCGCTGCCGGCCGCGCCGCCCTCGCCGGCCGCAAGCATCACGCCGCCTTCCAGGCCGGCCAGGCCCGTGGGCAGCAGCCATTGCACGGCGTTGCTGGAGCGCACCGTGGTGTTGGCCGTGGTGCCGAAGGCCGAGCGGATGGGCCCGCGTTGGCTGGCCGCCACCAGGTTGTTGGAGCCGGCCACGCCCACGTAGCTGAAGGGATCGAAGCGGCTCCAGCCGGTGTAGCTGGGCACGAAGTCGCGGCCGGCGCGCAGCTCGCCCCAGGCCTTGGCGGCCAGGCTGAGCGTGCTGCGGCGGTCCCAGAACTGCGTGGCCTGCACCGCGGTGCCGGCGTCGGCGGCGATGCCGTGCTCCAGGTGGAAGCCGGCCGACAGGCCGCCGCCCAGGTCCTCGGTGCCGCGGATCACCAGGCGGCTGGTGGCGTTGGAGCCGCTGACCAGCGACTGCATGCTGCCCAGGCCTTCGTTGTGCACCGTGCGTGCGGCCAGGTCGACGATGCCGGACAGCGTGACGCTGGACTGGGCCAGCGCCGGTGCCGCGATGGCGGTGGCGGCCAGGGCGGCACCGGCCGCGTGGCGATGGTGGAAGTGAAGGGCGCGCATGCTCACTCCACCGTCAGCCGGGCATCGGCCACCACGCGCTTCCACTTGGCCAGCTCGGCCTTCACCAGCGCACCCAGCTCGGCCGGGCTGCTGGTCTGCACGTCGGCGCCGTTGTCCTCGAAGCGCTTGACCACCTCGGCATCGGCCAGCACCTGGTTGACGGCCTTGTTCAGCTTGTCCACCACGGCCTTGGGCGTCTTGGCGGGTGCGAAGAGCGCATACCACTGGGTGACGTCCACGCCGTCCACGCCAGCCTCCTTCAGCGTGGGCACGTCGGGCAGCGCGGGCACGCGCTTGGGGCCGGCCACGGCCAGCGCGCGCAGCTTGCCGTTCTTCACATGCGGGTAGGCGGTGAACAGGCTGGGGAACATGAACTGCGTCTGGTCGGCGATGGTGTCGTTGACTGCGGGCGCCGAGCCCTTGTAGGGCACGCCCAGCATCACCACGCCGGCATTGAGCTTGAACAGCTCGGCCGCGAAATGCGGCGCCGTGCCGTTGCCGGCCGAGGCATAGGTGTACTTGTCGGGCTTGGCCTTGAGCTGCGCCACCAGGTCGCGCACGTCCTTCACCGGCACGTTCTTGCTGGCCACCATCAGCGTGGGCGAATAGCCCACCAGCCCGATGGGCTCGAAGTCGGCCACCGGGTCGTAGCGCAGCTTCTGCAGCGCGGGGTTCATGCCGTGGGTGGCGATGTAGCCCAGCATCAGCGTGTGGCCGTCGGGTGCGGCGCGGGCCACGTATTCGCTGGCGATGGAGCCGTTGGCGCCGGCACGGTTGTCGATGATGACCGTCTGGCCCAGCATGCCGCCCAGCTTCTGGCCGATGGTGCGGGCCATGGCGTCGTTGGCGCCGCCGGCGGCGGTGGGCACCACGATGGTGATGGTCTTGGTGGGATATGCGGCATCGGCGAGGCCGGCCTGCACCAGGGCGGGCGCGGCGGCCGCCAGGGCGGCGGACACCAGGGGGGCGATCAACTTCTTCACGGGCTTGTCTCCGTCCAGGGGTTTCGAGAACACGTAATCGGGGATGTGGATCTCCCCTTGCAGAATCTTTCGGGCAGTGCGCACCAGCGCCGCGCGCTGGATGCGGGCCTCGGCGCCCTCGCCTTCGATGGCCACGGCCACGTCGATGCGGCCTTGCGGATGCAGCACCAGCACGTTGCGCGGGCCGCTGCGCTGCCGCGCGCTGCTGGCCACCGTGCCGGGCAGCGCAAAGGCCCCAGCCACGCCGATGGCGCCGGTGACCGCATGCGATGCATGGCAGCGCCGCGGCGTGAAGTAGCGCGAGGTGATGCTGTCGGGCCCGTCGCCTTCGCTGACGATCACCGGCTTGGGGATCACGCTGTCGGACACGTCGCCCAGTCCCATCAGCTCGCCGGCCTGGCGGCGCAGCGATTCCAGCGTGGCCAGCAGCGGCGCGTCGGCATCGAGCACCGCCGGCGTCTCGCGCCCCGTGAGGCCCAGGCTGGCGGCCTGCACCACCATCAGCGGCATCGCCGCGTCGATGCAGGTGACGGCGATGCCGCCGATCAGGTCGGTGCGCCGGCCGGTGGGGAACACGCTGCCCGTGACCGCGCCCCAGGCATCGAGGAAATCGAGCTGGATGGGCGCCGCCGTGCCGGCCACGCCGTCGATGCGCACGCTGCCTTCGTACTGCACCCGGCGGCCGGGGGTCTGCACCGTCACGTCGATGCGGGCGCCGGTGTTGACGTTGTGCACCCGCACGCGGGTCTCGCCTTCCTGTGCGGCCACCAGGCCCTGTTCGATGGCGAAGGGGCCGACGCCCGACAGCATGTTTCCGCAGTTGGGCCGGGTGTCGACCGACTGCTGGCCCACGCCCACCTGGGCGAAGAGGTAGTCCACGTCGCAATCGGGCTGCTGGGAGCGCGACACGATGGCCACCTTGCTGGTGAGCGTGCTGCCGCCGCCCACGCCGTCCACCTGCAGCAGGTCGGAGGCGCCGATGGCGCCGATCAGCGCCTGGTCACGCGCCAGGTCGTCGGCGGGCAGCCATTCCCGCAGGAAGAACGGCCCGCGGGAGGTGCCGGCCCGCATCAATACGCAAGGAAGGGTGAGCTGTGCCATGGGTCGAATCATGGGCGGCCCATCGATGCGCGTGAATTGCACAGTGGGTATCGATTGATCCACACTGTCGATCAATCCGGAACTTGACGCGGCGCCTGCCATGGCCATCCACTTCGACCTGAACGACCTGCTCGCCTTCCGCGCGGTGGCGGAGCTGAACAACTTCCGCCGCGCGGCGGAAGCGGTGCACATCTCGCAGCCGGCCTTCAGCCGCCGCATCGAGAAGCTGGAGGAGGCGCTGGGCGTGCGCCTGCTCGACCGCACCACCCGGCGCGTGAGCCTGACGGCCGTGGGCCGCGACTTCGCGCGCAAGGTGCAGCAGATCCTGGACGAGCTGGACAGCACGCTGCTGGGCATCCGCGGCGTGGCGGCCACGCGCATGGGCGAGGTGACCATCGCCTGCGTGCCGTCGACGGTGTACTACTACCTGTCGCGGGTGATCCAGCGCTACCGCGAGGCCTACCCCAAGATCCGCGTGAAGGTGCTGGATGCCAGCGCCAATGCGGTGCTGGATGCGGTGTCGCGCGGCGAGGCCGACTTCGGGCTGAACTTCATCGGCGCGCAGGAGCCCGACATCGAGTTCTCGCCGCTGCTGGAAGAGCGCTTCGTGGCGGCCTGCCGGCGCGACCATGCGCTGGCGCGCAAGCGGCGCGTGACCTGGCAGGAACTGGCCGCCTTCGATTTCATCGCCGTGAGCAAGAGCTCCGGCAACCGGCTGCTGCTGGACCAGGCACTGGCCGGCGTGCACGGCCGCCCGCAGGCGGTGTACGAGGCGCAGCACGTCACCACGCTGCTGGGCCTGGTGGAAGCGGGCCTCGGCGTGGCGGCGGTGCCTTCGATGGCGATGCCGGGCAAGGACCATCCGTTGCTGGTGAGCATCCCGCTGGAGGAGCCGGTGGTCACGCGGCATGTGGGGCTGATCCGCCGGCGCGGCCGCAGCCTGTCGCCGGCGGCGCAGCAGCTGTTCGACTTCTTCGCGGAGCTGGAAGTGACCCAGTCGGCCCGCCGCAGCCGGCGACCGCGGAAAGTACAGGCGTAAAAAAACCGCGGCAAGCCGCGGTTCTTTGCTACCGAATCAGCGTGAGCTGATTACAGCGGGCGGATGTTCGAAGCCTGGGGGCCCTTCTGGCCTTGGGTCACTTCGAATTCAACGCGTTGGCCTTCGCTCAGGCTCTTGAAGCCTTCAGCGCGGATTTCCTTGAAGTGCGCGAAGAGGTCCTTGCCGCCTTGTTCCGGCGTGATGAAGCCGAAGCCCTTGCCGTCGTCGAACCACTTGACGATGCCGGTTTGCGTTTGCTTGGTGGACATGATGTTCCTTGGGTAAAAAGAAGCACGCGCAGCACATGCTGACGCGTGGCAGAGACACGCAAGAAATCACCAGGGGGAGAAATCCATACCGAGCCTGCCACCGAATGGGACAGGAAGATCGAATGACCTCATAGAGACGGTCTTGTGTATGCCTACCTAGCCAGTGTAACCCCGTTCAGGGGGTAGCGCCCCCGATTGCAAACTATTTCATTGCGGGCGGTACGAAATCCAGTATGCGCATCGCATTGGCCAGGCCCTGCTTCTTGGCGGCCGAGGCGCCGGCCCAGGCTTCGGGCTGCAACAGCCGCTCGTCCACGTTGCGCAGGTGGTAGTGCGCGCCGCTGGTGAGCGAGGCCAATTCGTCCCAGCCCACCGGCACCGACACGCCCATGCCCGGCCGCGCCCGCGGCGACCAGGCGGCCACTGTGGTGGCACCGCGGCCGTTGCGCAGATAGTCCACGAAGATCCGGCCCACGCGGTTCTTCGGGCCGCTCTTGGCCACGAAGCGGTCGGGCAGCGTCTGCGCCAGGTGCAGCACGATGCGCTGCGACAGCGACTTCACCGCGTCCCAGCCGAGCGACGGCTTGAAGGGCACCACCACATGCAGGCCCTTGCCGCCGCTGGTCTTCAGCAGCGATTGCAGGCCCAGCTCGTCCAGCAGCGCATGCACCAGCTGCGCGCCTTCGGCGATCTGCGGCCAGGCCACGCCTTCGCCGGGGTCGAGGTCGAAGGTCATGCGATCGGGCTGGTCGATGGCCGCGGTGGTTGCATTCCAGGTGTGGAACTCGATGACGTTGAACTGCACCGCGTTCAGCAGCGCCTCGGTGCTGGCGATCTCCATCAGCGGCGCATGCTCGGGGTCGAACGAAGGATCGAGCTGGAGCAGGCCCTTGATCTTGCCGCTGTCGTGCTTCTGGAAGAACAGCTCGCCGCCGATGCCGGCCGGTGCCCGCACCAGCGACACCGGCCGTGCGCGCAGGTGCGGCAGCAGCCGGCTGGCGGCGCGGGCCGCGTACTCGGCCAGCTCCTGCTTGGTGATGCCGGTGCTGGCGTCCACCACGCGGTCGGCATGCGTCAGCCGCAGGCCGGCAGGCAGCTTCACCGGGCGCGAGCGGGTGGTGGCCGCAGGGGCGGCGGGCGGCGCCTTGGCCTGCGCGCCGGCCGGCTTCTTCGCCGGCCTGCCCGCCGGTGAGCCTGACTGTCGAGGGGGCTCCACCGCCTGCTCCACGCCGATGGCCTGCGGCGGCTTGTCGCTGCGCAGGCCGTGGAACACCGCCTGGCGCACGCGGCCGTCCTTCGTCCATTCGGCGAACGACACCTCGGCCACCAGCTCGGGCTTCACCCAATGGCCCTTGATGCCACGCGGCAGCTCGGTGAACGGCGCCGCGTCGGCGGCCAACGGCTCGAGTTGTCTAGACAGGTCGGCCAGCGACTGCTGGTTGAAGCCGGTGCCCACGTTGCCTGCATAGTGCAGCGCGCCGGCCGCGTCATGCACGCCCAGCAGCAGCGCGCCCAGGCCGGTGCGGCTGCCCTGCGGATCGGTCCAGCCGCCGATCACGAATTCCTGCCGCTGCTTGCACTTGAGCTTGATCCAGCTCTTGCTGCGGCCGGTGGCATAGGGTGCATCGGCCCGCTTGCCGATCACGCCTTCCATGCGCATCTGGCAGGCGGTGTGCAGCAGGTGCGACGGCTCCACCGCGAAGTCTTCGCTGAAGCGGATGTGCGGCAGCGTGTCGGCGGCTTCGATGTGCTCTCGCAGCAGGCGGCGGCGCTCGCGCAGCGGCTGCTCGCGCAGGTCCTGGCCGTCCAGGAAGGGCGCGTCGAAGAGGTAGTACAGGATGTCCTGCGTGCGGCGCTGCTCGAACACGTTCTGCAGGCGCTGGAAGCTGGGCACGCCCTGCTCGTCCAGCACCACGATCTCGCCGTCCAGCCAGGCCGCGTCGATGCCGAGCTGCGCCACTTCCTTGGCCACGCCCCGCAGCTTGGCCGTCCAGTCGTGGCCGTTGCGGGTGAACAGCTTCACCTCGCCACCGTCGACGCGCGCCAGCAGCCGGTAGCCGTCGAACTTCATCTCGTAAAGCCACTCGCCATCGGGCGGCACGCCATCCACCAGCGTGGCCAGCTGGGGCTGCAGGGCTTCGGGCAGCGGCACGCGAGCCCGGCGCGCGGCAGGCTTCGCCGCAGCGGCCTTGGCGGCGGCGGTCTTGGCGGCACTCTTGGCGGCGGTCTTGCGGGTGGCGGGCTGGGCAGCCGGCTTCTTGCGCGCCGTCTTGCGGGCGGCACCGGGCTCGCCGATGGCGGCGTCGCTCAGCACGCTGCCGGGCTCGGCCTCGGTGACGCTGTATTCGCTGGCCGGGCGCACCGCGTCGTCGTGTTCCTTGATGAGCAGCCACGGCGTCTGTCGCTCGTTGCCGCGGCCGCGCATGCGCACCAGCGTCCAGCGGCCGGCCAGCTTGTGGCCGTGGAGGGTGAACTTGAGCTTGCCGGCGGCCAGCCCTGACCGGGCATCACCTTCGGGCTGCCAGGTGCCGTTGTCCCACACGATCACCTGGCCGGCGCCATAGTGGCCTTCCGGGATGGTGCCTTCGAAGCGCGCATAGTCCAGCGGGTGGTCTTCCACCTCCACGGCCATGCGGCGCTCGTGCGGGTCGAGGCTGGGGCCCTTGGGCACGGCCCAGCTCTTCAGGGTGCCGTCCAGCTCCAGGCGGAAGTCGTAGTGCAGCGAGCGGGCCGCATGCTTCTGGATCACGAAGTGCAGGCCGCTGCCGCTGGGCTGGCCGCCCTGCGGTTCGGGCGTGGCGCTGAAGTTGCGCTTGTCGCGGTAACGCTGCAGCGGATCGGCCATGGGCAGGGGATGTTCTTCCAGGAAGGTCAGTGCGGCCACCAGGCCACCAGGCCCAGCAGCGTGGCGAAGCCGATCCAGACAATGGAGGGGTACAGCCACACGGCGGCGGCGGCGCTGGCCCGCTGCACGCGGCGCGTGGTCAGCAGCACCAGGGCCAGCGAAGCCAGGTTGGCCGCGGCTGACAGGCCCGCATCGAAGCCCAGCGTCAATGCCGGATAGGCCAGCGACCAGGCCATCAGGGCCACCACCCAGCGCGCCGCGCGCCGGCCCACCGCGCCGGCCTGCCACACGCGCCAGCGGGCCATCCCCCACATGGGAAAGATCAGCACCCACATCAGCCCGACGAACCAGCCGGGCGGTGCCAGGCGGAGGCTCTCGAAGCCGTCACTGCCGCCCCGCACGCCGGTGGCGAAGAGCAGGCCGTTGCCCACCAGCACCAGCAGCAGGGGCAGACCCATGCTCCACCAGCGCGCGGCGCGGGTGGGCCGGTTCCACGGCGCAGTGGGCTCGGCAAGGTCCTGGCCGCGTCGAAGAGGCGGCAGCGGCGGGCGGGTGGCGGTGGTGGTCATGGGTACGGCAGCGTTTGCGCCGATCATGGCCGCGGCGCCCCGCAGGACCCGTCGGCGCCATTCGCAACAGGTTGTAGGACGGGGGCTCAGGCCGCGCAAGCGGCGCCGGGCTGCATGAACGGCCTGCCCGCATCCTCCTCCGCCTCGGCCAGCAACCATTGGCGGAACGCCACCAGTGCCGGCCGGTGGGCATGGGCGGGTGGGCAGCACAGGTAGTAGCCGCGCGGCAGGATCACCGGCAGGTCGAAGGGCACCGCCAGTCGGCCCGACTCCACCTCGGCCCGCACCAGGCAGCGCTGCACCAGGGCCACGCCCATGTCGGCCAGTGCGGCCTGCACCAGGATGCTGACCTGGTCGAAGGCCGAGGCCAGCACCGGCTGCACATCGGCCGTGCCCACGGCCTGGAACCACAGCGCCCAGTTGGCCGGGGAGGTGGTGTGGCCCAGCAGCGGTTCGGCGGCCAGTGCGTCTGGCGTGGCCCAGGCCCGCGCCGCGGCCCGCCGCGGGTGGCACACCGGCACCACCTGGCGGCCGATCACCTCGTCGCAATGCCAGGCCGGCCACTGGGCCGGGCCCAGGCCGGTGAGCAAGGCCGCATCGGGCGCGGCGTTGCCGCTGAAATCCTCGTCCTTGCGGTAGGGCACGAAGCGCAGCGTGACCTCCGGATGCAGCCGCTGGAAGCCCGCCAGCCGGGGCACCAGCCACACGCTGGCCAGCGTGGGCACCACGGCCAGCGCCAGCGTGGGGGCGCCGGCCGGTTGCCGCAGCCCGGCGCTGGCCTGCTCGATGGCCGCCAGCGGCGCCTGCACCTGATGCAGCAGCCTGCGGCCCGCCTCGGTGAGCACCAGTCCGGCCGGCTGGCGCAGCAGCAGCGCCTGGCCGAAGTGCGCTTCCAGCCGCGCCACCGCGCGGCTGATCGCACCCTGTGTGACGCACAGCGCCTGCGCCGCGCGGGTGAAGCTGCCGCTGCGGGCGGTGGCCACGAAGGCGTGCAGCTCGGACATCGAAGGGGAATGCAGCCGCATGGCAGGCGGTATGAACAAAGGTAATGCGCGAGTGCCGGATTGTCGTTTGTGCCCGCGGCCGCCCTGCACCAGACTGCGCCGCCATGAGCATCCACCGCCTTCCCTCCCCCGGCCGCCGCGCCGCCTGCCTGGCGCTGGCCGCGTTGGCCACGGCCGGCCTGGCTCCTGCCACCGCGCAGGAGGCCTATCCCAGCCGGCCCATCAAGCTGATCGTGCCCTTTGCGCGGTCAAGGACTTCGCGCCGGTGACCAACGTGGCCACCGTGCCCAGCGTGTTCGCGGTCAACCCCAAGGTGCCGGCCAGGACGATGCAGGAGTTCATCGCGCTGGCCAAGGCCGAGCCCGGCAAGTACGCCTTCGCCTCGCCGGGCACCGGCTCGCTCGGGCACGCCAACATCGAGCACTTCATGTCGCTGGCCGGCATCGACCTGCTGCACGTGCCCTACAAGGGCGCCGGCCTAGCGATGACCGACGCGGTGGCGGGCCAGGTGGATGCCATCACCGACAACCTGCCCTCGGCGCTGACGCACATCAAGTCAGGTCGGCTGCGCGCGCTGGCGGTGCTGTCGGAGAAGCGCTCGCCGATGCTGCCCGACGTGCCCACCTACGGCGAGCTGGGCTTTGCACCCATGGGCGGCGGTGGCTGGTTCGGCGTGGTGGCGCCCGCCGGCACGCCGGCGCCGGTGATCGCGCGGCTGAACACGGCCATCCACAAGGCCATGCAGCACCCGGAGTTCATCCGCAAGATGGACGAGTCGGGCGCGACGCTGATCCCCGGCACGTCGGCCGACTTCGCGCGGCAGATCCAGGCCGCCATCGACCGCTACCAGCGCGTGGCCAAGGTGGCGCGCATCAGCGCCGAATGACGATGGACCGCGCGCCCTTCACGCTGCTGGCGCCGCAGGCTGCGCCGCTGCCGCTGGTGTGCGACTCACCGCACAGCGGCGTCGACTACCCGGAGGACTTCGGCCATGCGGTGCCGCAATGGCTGCTGCGCCGGGGCGAGGACACCCATGTCGACGCACTGTGGTCCGACGTGCCGGCGGTGGGCGGCACGCTGCTGGCCGCGCACTTTCCGCGCACCTACATCGACGTCAACCGCACGCTGGACGACCTCGACCCCGCGCTGCTCGACCAACCCCTGGCCCACGCCGCTGAACCCCGGCGAGAAGACCCGGCTGGGCTACGGCCTGGTGTGGCGCAACGTCAATGCGGCCACGCCGATCTATGCGCGCAAGTTGTCTGTACAAGAGGTGCAGCAGCGCATCAGCCGCTGCTATGTGCCCTACCACGCGGCACTGGCCGGCGCGGTGGACGAGGCCATGCAGCGCTTCGGCCGGGTGTGGCACCTGAACCTGCACTCCATGCCCAACGACGCCTACGAGCGCCTGGGCATCCAAAGCCCGCATCCGCTGGCCGACTTCGTGCTGGGCGACCGCGACGGCAGCACCTGCGCGCCCGAGTTCGTGGCGCTGGTGGAAGCCGAGCTGCGCGCCCGCGGTTACACCGTGGCCCGCAACGACCCCTACAAGGGCGTGGGCCTGATCGCCAAAATCGGCCAGCCGGCGCTGGGCCGCCACAGCCTGCAGGTCGAGCTGCGCCGGCCGGTGTACATGGACGAGGCCACGCGCGAGCGCAATGCCAACTTCGCGACGGTGCAGGCCGACCTGGCGCAGGTGCTGTCTGCCATCGCCCGGTACATCTCGTCGAACGTCGGCACGCTGCGCCGGGCCTAAGCCCACATCCCGGCGGCGGCCCGGGGCGTGGCCGACAATGCGCGCCCCGCCTGCGCCCCGCCCATGTCCACCGCCCAGCCCTTCCGCGTGCTGTCCGTCATCCCGCCGATGACGCAGCTCAACACGCCCTATCCGTCCACCGCCTACCTCACCGGCTTCCTGCGCTCGCGCGGGTTCGATGCGGTACAGGAAGACCTGGCGCTGGCCCTGGTGCTGGACCTCCTGTCGCCCACCGGCCTGGCCGCCGTGCGCAGCCGCGCGGAGGCGCTGCCGGCCGCGCAGCGCAGCCCGCAGGTGGCGCATTTCCTGGCCGAGGCCGAGCGCTACCTGGCCACCATCGGTCCCACCATCTGCTTCCTGCAGGGGCATGACGCGACGCTGGCGCACCGCATCAACACCCGGCGCTGGTTGCCCGAGGGCGCGCGCTTCCGCACGCTGGACGTGTATGTGGACGACGAAGGCGGCGACCCGCTGGCCTGGGCCTTCGGCGCGCTGGGCCTGCAGGACCGTGCCCGCCACCTGGCCACGCTGTACCTGAACGACCTGGCCGACGTGCTGCGCGACGCGGTGGACCCGCGCTTCGAGTTCGTGCGTTATGCCGAGCAGCTGGCCGCCAGCCAGCCCAGCTTCGACCCGCTGGCCGCCGCCCTGGCCGCGCCGCCCAACCTGGTGGACGAGCGGCTGTGCGCGCTGGCGCTGAAGGCCTTGGAGCGTCACCAGCCACGGCTGCTGCTGTTGTCGGTGCCCTTCCCCGGCGCGATGTACGCGGCGCTGCGCATCGCCCAGGCGGTGAAGGCGGCGCATCCGCAGATCGCCATTGCGCTGGGCGGCGGCTTCGTCAACACCGAGCTGCGCGAGCTGGCCGAACCGCGCCTCTTCGACTTCGTCGACTATGTGACGCTGGACGCCGGCGAGCGGCCGCTGCTGGCGCTGATCGACCACCTGCAGGGCAAGCGCTCGCGCCAGCGGCTGGTGCGCTGCTTCCTTCGCGATGCCGAGACCGGCGCAGTGCGTTACATGCACATGCCCGAGCCCGACGTGCCCTTCGACGAGGTGGGCACGCCCACCTGGGACGGCCTGCCGCTGGACAAGTACCTGTCGCTGCTGGACATGCTCAACCCGATGAACCGGCTGTGGAGCGACGGCCGCTGGAACAAGCTGACGGTGGCCCACGGCTGCTACTGGAAGAAGTGCAGCTTCTGCGACGTGAGCCTGGACTACATCAGCCGCTACGAGCAGGCCAGCGCCAAGACGCTGGTCGACCGCATCGAGGCCATCGTGCAGGAGACGGGGCAGACCGGCTTCCACTTCGTCGACGAGGCCGCGCCGCCCAAGGCGCTGTGGGGCCTGGCCGAGGAGTTGCAGCGCCGCAACCTGGACATCTCGTGGTGGGGCAACGTGCGCTTCGAGAAGACCTTCACGCCCGAGCTGTGCGAGGCCCTGGCCGCCAGCGGCTGCGTGGCGATCTCCGGCGGGCTGGAAGTGGCTTCCGACCGGCTGCTCAAGCTGATGAAGAAGGGCGTGTCGGTCGAGCAGGTGGCGCGGGTGACGCGGGCCTTCAGCGACGCCGGCATCCTGGTGCATGCGTACCTGATGTACGGCTTTCCGACCCAGACGGTGCAGGACACGGTGGACGCGCTGGAATACGTGCGCCAGCTGTTCGAGCAGGGCTGCATCCAGAGCGGCTTCTTCCACCGCTTTGCCTGCACGGTGCACAGCCCCGTGGGGCGTGACCCGCAGGACTACGGCGTGACGCTGCAGCCGCTGCCGCCCGGCAGCTTCGCCAAGAACGACGTGGCCTTCATCGACCCCACCGGCACCGACCACGACGCGATGGGCCAGGCGCTGAAGAAGGCCATCTACAACTACATGCACGGCATCGGCCTGGACGCCGACGTGCGCAGCTGGTTCGATGTGCGCGTGCCCAAGCCCACCGTCTCGCGCCACCGCATCGCGCGGGCGCTGCAGCAGCAGCCGGCCTGACCCAGGGCCCCGAATTTGTTACTGCGTGCCTGTCCGGGCTCGCCAGTAGTGATTCATTCGGCCAACTTTCACCTGCGGGCTCAATGTGAATGGCTCGGCGCCGAAAACCCGGGCTTAACTGCACGGCCAGCCCTTGGTCGTTTCCCGCGCCGGCTGCGACGGCCGGCGCCCAACCCCGCAGGACCCGTAGTACCTCCCATGTTTGCAAACCTGAAGATTGGCACCCGGCTGGCCTTGGCCTTCTCCGTGGTGATCGCGCTTCTCATCGTCATCGTCGCCATCAGCGCCTCCGGCCTGAACCGCGTGCGCGGCATGATGGACAGCGTGGTCAGTGAACGTTATGCGCAGATCGCGCTGAGCAACACCATCAAGGCCTATGGCGACAAGGGCGTCATCACCATCGGCCGCATCCTGCTGTCCGGCAACGAAGAGCAGCTGAACAAGCACATGGCCGAGTACGCGGCCATCCGCGCGGCCAACACCGAGAACCTGAAGAAGTTCGAGCAGATGCTCAACTCCGACGAGACGCGGGC
Organism: Aquincola sp. J276; assembly: GCF_024700035.1. Classification (NCBI taxonomy): domain Bacteria; kingdom Pseudomonadati; phylum Pseudomonadota; class Betaproteobacteria; order Burkholderiales; family Sphaerotilaceae; genus Aquincola; species Aquincola sp. J276. Next base: position 2,150,957 of record NZ_JAJONC010000002.1, on the reverse strand, counting down.
CATCTTCCAGGAGCAGGCGGCCGCCCGCAAGGAATACGGCGCCGTGGTGGCCAAGGTGTTCGCGCTGATGAAGGAAGGCAACCGCGAAGCCGCGATGGCCGTCTACCAGAACGACATGCCGGCGCCGCAGCAGAAGTACTACGCGCTGATCGACAAGATGGTCGACCACCAGTCGCAGAGCATGCTGGCCGACGTGGTGAGCGCCGAGGCCAGCTCGCAAAGCGCCAAGGTGCAGATGATCGTGGCCTCGGTCATCGCGGTGCTGCTGGGCGCGGTGACGGCCACCTACATCACCCGCTCGGTCACCCGCCCGATCCGCGGCGCCATCCAGCTGGCCGAGGCCGTGGCCGCCGGCAACCTGACCTACCGCGCCGAGCACACCGGCACCGATGAAGTGGGCCGCCTGATGAGCGCGCTGCAGGAGATGGTGCAGAGCCTGCACCGCATCGTGTCGCAGGTGCGCGGCGGCGCCGACACCATCGCCAGCGCCGCCAGCGAGGTGTCGCAAGGCAACCTGGACCTCTCCGCCCGCACCGAGCAGCAGGCCAGCGCGCTGCAGGAAACCGCCTCGGCGATGGAGCAGCTCACCTCGGCCGTGAAGGTCAGCGCCGCCAGTGCCGACGAGGCCAGCAAGTCGGCCGTGTCGGCCTCGCAGATCGCTATCCAGGGTGGCGAGGTGGTGGAACGCGTGGTGGGCTCGATGGCCTCCATCGCCAACTCGTCCAAGCGCATCGTCGAGATCATCGACGTGATCGACGGCATTGCCTTCCAGACCAACATCCTGGCGCTGAATGCCGCCGTGGAAGCCGCCCGGGCCGGCGAGCAGGGCCGCGGCTTCGCCGTGGTGGCTGGCGAGGTGCGCAGCCTGGCCCAGCGCAGCGCGCTGGCGGCCAAGGAGATCAAGGGCCTGATCGACGCCTCGGTCAGCCAGGTGGACGAAGGCAGCAAGATGGTGGAGCAGGCCGGCGCCACGATGAACCAGGTGGTGGCCAGCATCCGCCGCGTGAGCGACATCGTGGCCGAGATCAGCACCGCCAGCCGCGAGCAGAGCATCGGCATCGAGCAGGTGAGCGCCACCGTGCAGCAGATGGACGACACCACGCAGCAGAACGCCGCGATGGTGGAGCAGAGCTCGGCCTCGGCCCGCGCGATGAAGGAACAGGCGGGCCAGCTGACCGGCGTGGTCAGCTCCTTCGCGCTCTGATCCCGGGTGCCCCACAGCATGCAGGACATACCGATGTTCTCCACCCCCTTGCACCCGCCTTTGGGCGCCGACGCGGCGGCCGGTGTGCGGCCCGAGGTGGCCCGCTTCATTGAGGCGCACCGTGGCCACGGCCACCGATTCGCCGCGCTGGATCCGCTGGGCAGCGCGGTGCCGCTGGACATCCAGCGCCTGGCGCCCGCGTGCTTCGGCCTGGCGCCCTCCGACGCGCTGACCCCCGACGGCCGCGCCTGGCACGGCCTGCAGCAGGTGCAGGCGCTGGACGAGCGGCTGAAGGCCGCCTGGTGCGGCGCGCTGACGCTGGATGCCTCCGCCGTGCGCGACGAGACCCGCCGCGACTGGCTGGTGCAGCGCATGGAAGCCCCGCGCAACGCACCGGCCGGCGCCGGCCTGCCGTTGCTGGACCGCCTGATCGAGGCGCAGGCCTGGGAACACCATGTGGCCGAGCACCATCCCGAGGGCAAGCGCTTCTCGCTGGAAGGCTGCGAAGCCCTGCTGCCGCTGGCCGATGCGCTGCTGGCCGCGGCCGCGGGCCACGGCATCGCCGACGTGTTCATGGGCATGCCGCACCGCGGCCGCGTGAACCTGCTGGTGAACCTGCTGCGCATGCCGGTGGCGGAGGTGCTGGACCATTTCCAGCGCCAGCCCCGCCACCCCGAGGCGCAGACCGACCTGATCTACCACCGCGGCGGCCGCCGACGCCTGGCCACGCGGGCCGGCGAGGTGATGCTGCGGCTGGCGCCCAACCCCTCGCACCTGCAGAGCGTGTACCCGGTGGTGATGGGCATGGCCCACGCCTGCCAGCGGGCCGGCACGCCCGCGCTGGCCATCGTCATGCATGGCGATGCGGCCTTCGCCGGCCAGGGCGTGGTGATGGAGACGCTGGCGCTGACGCAGAAGGCCGGCTACTCAGTGGGCGGCACGGTGCACGTGGTCATCAACAACCAGGTGGGCTTCACCGAGCTCAACCTGATGGACGCGCAGGCCGCGCGCTACTGCACCGACGTCACCCGCATGGTGGACGCGCCGGTGCTGCGCGTGAATGCCGATGCACCGGAGGACGTGCTGCGCGCCGCCGCCATCGCGGTGGACTGGCGCATGCGCTTCGGCACCGACATCGTGATCGACCTGATCGGCTACCGCCGGCTGGGCCACTCCGAGCACGATGCACCCAAGGTGACGAATCCGCTGGGCTATGCGCTCACCGAGCACAAGCCTTCGGTGGTCGACCTGTACGGCGCCGCGCTGGCCAGCGACGGCCCGGCCGGCGATGCGCAGATGGCGGCCCGCATCGCCGCCACCCGGCGCGCGGTGCGCGAGGCCTTCGGCCAGCCCGCGGCCACGGGCGCACTGCAGCCGGTGCAGGCCGCGCTGCCGGCAGCGCACGAGGCCCGGCCCTGGGGCCCGGGCAGCGTGCAGGCGGCGGTGGCCGCCCTCACCCGCTGGCCGGAAGGCTTCGTGCCGCATCCGGTGATCGAGAAGCTGGTGCAGCGCTGGCAGGCCGCGGCCGATGGCCGCCATCCGCATGCCGACTGGTGCCTGGCCGAGACCCTGGCCTATGCCAGCGTGCTGCAGGCCGGCGTGGACGTGCGGGTCTCGGGCCTGGACGTGCAGCGCGGCACCTTCATGCACCGCCATGCGGTGTGGCATGACCAGGCGCCGCAGCCCGGCCAGCCCGACACCTTCGTGCCGCTGCAGCAGCTGGGCACGGCGGCGCGCTTCGACATCGTCAACTCGGTGCTGTCGGAAGAAGCGGTGGTCGGCTTCGAGTACGGCTACAGCGTGCAGGCCTGGCGATCGCTCACGGTGTGGGAGGGCCAGTTCGGCGACTTCGTCAACGGCGCGCAGGTCTACCTGGACCAGTACATCGCCGCGGGCGAGGAGAAGTGGGGCCAGCGCAGCCCGCTGGTGCTGCTGCTGCCGCACGGCTATGAAGGCGTGGGGCCGGAGCATTCCAATGCCTGGCTCAGCCGCTTCCTGCAGCTGTGCGGCGCGGGCAACCTGCAGGTGGCCATGCCTTCCACCGCGGGCCAGATGTTCAAACTGCTGCGCCAGCAGGCACTGGCGGCCGAGCCGCGGCCGCTGGTGGTGATGACGCCCAAGACCACCCTGCATGAGGAGCCGGCCTCGCACACGCCGCTGGCGGCGCTGCTGGAGGGCGGCTTCGCGCCGGTGCTGGCCGACGACGGCATGGCGGCCAAGGCGACGGCGCGCCGGGTGGTGATCAGCAGCGGCAAGCTGCACTACGCCCTGCAGCATGCGCGTGCGGCAGCCGGGCTGGACGACGTGGCGCTGCTGCGGCTGGAACAGCTCTACCCCTTCCCGGCCGAGGCGCTGGCGCAGGCGCTGGCCCGCCACCCGGGCGTGGAAGCCGTGGTGTGGGCGCAGGAAGAGACGCTGAACCAGGGCGCCTGGTCCTTCGTGCGCGACGACCTGCAGGCCGCCATGGCCGCAGCCTGTCCGGCCGGCACCCCGCTGCATCGCGTGGCCCGGCCGGTGACGGCGGCGGGAGCCACCTCCTCCAAGCTGCTGCACCAGCAGCAGGAGGCGGTGCTGGTCGCGCAGGCCCTGGGCCTGGCGGCCGCCTGAGGCGGCACGGGCCCCGCCTGGCGGGGCCCGCTTGCCAGCCGCCTCAGCGCGGCTGGCAGAGGGCCGGCGGGGTGGCCGGCGCCGCAGGCGCGGCGGGCGCGGTGGCGCTCCAGGTGTTGACCGGCACCACGGTGACGGCACAGTTTGCGTCCACCACCAGGTCGAACACATGCCACCACAGGTTGCTGCCTTCGCCCGCCGGCGGGCTGAACAGCGTGAGCGCACCGCCGCGGTTCAGCTCCACCCGCACCGGGGAGCCGGTGAGGCCCGGGTTGAAGGTCTCGTCGTAGTTGTTCACCAGGTAGCGGTAGGTGCCCTGCATCAGTCGCGTGACGGTGATGACCTCGGGGCCGAAGCTGGTGGTGTCGTCCACGTCCAGTGCCACGTAGGGAGCGCTGGCCAGGCTGCCCGGATTGCCATACCAGACCAGCGTGCCGTCCGGCGCCAGCATGTAGGAATCCACGTCCTCCGGCAGCGTGCCCCAGGTCAGCTTGGCGCTGACGCCGGCGGTGGTGAAGGAGGTCACCAGGCATTCGGCCACGGTGGCATCGGCGGCGGTGGTGGTGCCCTGCACCCGCAGCGTGTTGGTCAGCCGGTCGCCCGCCAGGGCGGACAGCGTCAGCAGGCCGCCGCGCTTGACCTCGATGACGAACAGGCCGTCGGCACCGCTGACGGCGCGGGAGCTGCCGGAGTAGTCGATGCCGTCGGACAGCACCTGGGCATTGGCCACCGGCTGGCCAGCGGCATCGCGCACGCAGCCGCTCAGGCGCACCGTCTCGGCCACCTGGTCGGCATTCCAGGTGCTGAAGTGGGTGACGCTGCCTTCGTAGTACTGGTTGGGCATGGTGCCCTGCAGCGTGGCGCTGCCTTCCTGCACCCAGCGGCCGGTGGCTTCGTTCATGAAGAACAGCGGCACCGTGGCCGGCGGCGTGGGCGAGCGGGTGCCCAGCGGAATGCGCAGCGTGGCGGTGCGGCCGGCGGCCAGGTTGTAGGCCGCGCCGGAGGCGTCGCGGATGTCGATCTGCAGGGCGCCGAAGCTCTCGATCAGCTGCGGTGCAGCCGCGCTGCCGGCGGTGAAGTCGCCGGGCATCAGCTGCGGGTTCACCGAGGGATCGATGGGCGTGAGCAAGACGTTCACGCTGGCCGCGGCGGTGCCGCCATCGCTGCGCACCAGGCTGCCGGGCGCCAGGCTGACCCGGGCCGTGGAGCCCGGCACGGTCACGTCGCCGCCATTGGCCAGCGTCACGCTGGTGGTGCTGCCCACCGGCAGCAGCTGGGCGGTCATCGTGGTGGATTGACCGGCCACGATGCTGGCGATGCGCACCGAAGGCGCATGGCCGGGGGCCTGCACACGGGCCACGGCACGCAGGCCCGCCGGGGCCTGCAGCGTGAAGCTGCCGTCGGCGCCGGTGGTGGTGCTCAGGCCACCCACCTCCACCACCGCACCGGCCAGGCCCTGGCCATCAGCGGCGGATTGCACGCGGCCGCTGAGCGTGCCGCGCGCGCCCGCATTGACGGTGAGCGCGGCGGTGGCGCTGGTGGTGCTGCCGCCGGGATTGCTGACCGTGACGCTGAACAGCGCGCCGTTGTCGGCCGCGGTGGCCGGCGCAGTGGTGTAGCTGGCGCCGGTGGCATCGGCAATGGCGGTGCCGTTGCGCAGCCACTGGTAGGTCAAGGGGCCGGGGCCTTCGGCCACCACGCTGAAGGTACCGGTGGCGCCTTCGGCCACCGCCAGCGCGGCCGGGGCGGTGGTGATGGTGGGTGCGGCCACCAGGCCGGTGCCGGTCCCGTCGCCGCCGTCATCGTCGTCGTCGCCGAAGCAACCCGCGAGCGCCAGGCCCGCGAACATGCACAGCGCCCACAGGCGCAGCCATCGAAACAGTGTCATTCCCACTCCTGAGCTTTTGTCATGGGCCGGCTCGGTGGCCGGCTGCGGGCGATTCTCTGGAGCGGCGCCCGCATGGCATCCCCCCTTTCGAGCGAGTTACATGCTGTCGCAGCTCGCGGTGTCGAAGCCGGGGTGGCTGCTTCGTCGTCAGCGCAGGAACGGTGCTTCGCCGGTCCGCCGCAGGAGTGCATGCCATGACGACATTCCCATCCGCTTCGGTCAACCCCACCCCGCCGTGCAACGGCGCCATCCCGTACCTGGTGGTGCGCGGCGCGCAGGACGCCATCGCGTATTACCAGCAGGCGCTGGGCGCGCAGCTCACCTTCCGGCTGGACACGCCCGCCGGCAGCGTGATGCATGCCGAGCTGAGCATCGGCGGCGCGCGCTTCATGCTCACCGAGGAGCAGCCGCAGTACCAGGCGCTGAGCCCGTTGACGCTGGGCGGCACCGCCAGCACCGCCGTGGTGTACGTGCCCGACGTGGATGCGGTGGTGGCGCGTGCGGTGGCGGCCGGCGCCCGCATCGGCATGCCGGTGGCCGACCAGTTCTGGGGCGACCGCGCCGGCCAGATCACCGATCCCTTCGGCCACCAGTGGATGGTGGCCACGCACATCGAGGATCCGACGCCGGAGCAGATGCAGCAGCGGATGCAGGCCATGTTCGCGCAGCAGCCGCCGCAGGGTTGCAGCGGCGGCGCTGGCTAGGCCGGCGGACGGCGCGCCCTCAGCGGGCGGCGGCCAGCAGGTAGGGCGCCTGCGGGGCCGAGAGCCCCGCCTTCAGCTGGCGGGTGATGTCGTCGGCCAGCACCTCGGCCGCGCCGGCTTCCACGCCGGCCAGGGCCAGTTGCGCCACCGCCTGCGGCGTGACCTTGGGCACGTCGAAGCCGTGGGTCAGGTCGGTGTCGATGAAGCCCACGTGCAGGCCGGTGACCAGCGTGCCCTGGCCGGCCAGTTCCTGGCGCAGGGTGTTGGTCAGCGACCAGGCGGCGCTCTTGCTGGCCGCATAGGCCGCCAGCAGCGTGGAAGGCATCCAGCTGGCGACGGACAGCACGTTCAACAGCGCGCCGCCGCCGTTGGCGGCCAGCACCGGCGCAAAGGCCTGGGCCATGCGCAGCGGGCCGAAGTAGTTGGTCTCCAGCAGGTCGCGGGCATGCAGCTCCGCCTCCGCCGCCAGGAAGCCGCCCACCCGCGCGATGCCGGCGTTGTTGACCAGCAGGGTGACGTCGCGGCAGCGCTCAGCGGCCAGCTGCACGTCGGCCGCATGGGTGACGTCCAGCTGTACCGGCACCACGCCTTCCAGCGTCACGCTCCGGACGTCGCGTGCGGCCGCATACACCTTGCGCGCGCCGCGCCGCAGCGCTTCCTGCGCCAGGGCGCGGCCCAGGCCGCGGTTGGCACCGGTGATCAGCACCACGGCATCCTTGATCGGTCGTTCGAAGTTCATGTCAGGCTCGCAGTCGTATGATGAGCGTCATATTCCGGGTCCAACAAAAGGCCGTGCGGTGACGCGCCGCACGGCCCGGCAGGAAAGGCATCAGGGCTGGTCGTTGTCCTCGATCAGCGCCTTGCGGGTGGCGGCCAGCACCGCGCGGCCCTGGGCGTTGTCACCCAGCGCGCGGGCCAGCTGCAGCGCGCCCACCAGGGCCGCGGCGATGGCCGGCGCCCGCTCGGCCGGCGCGCCTTCGGGCAGCGCGGCGGCCACGTTGGCGATCAACTTCTGCACCCGCGCAGCCGAGGCCTGGCGCACTTCGTCGGGCTGGCGCGGCATCTCGCCCACCAGCGCGGCCACCGGGCAGCCCTCCTCGCAGGCGCCCAGGTGGGCATCGGCCAGATACACCTCGATCAGCGCGCGCAGCGGGCTGGCGCCACGGGCGCGGCGGCGGGCGGTGTGGGTGGCCAGGCGCTCGGCGCTCTGCTGGCCCGCCCGCTCGACGGCCTCGGCCAGCATGGCATTGCGGGAAGCGAAGTGGGCATAGAAGCCGCCATGGGTCAGGCCGGCCTCCTTCATGATGTCGGCCACGCCGATGCCGTGGTACCCCGCACGGCGGATGGCACGGGCGGCGGTATCCACGATGCGTTCATGCGTGGCTTCGCGGCGGGCTGTCTTCTCGTTCATATGACGACAATCATATGTTGACCGCAAGCCCTTGTCACCGGTGCGGCGATGCAAAGCCCGGCTGCCGCACCTCGTGGGCCCGTTCGGCGATGGCCTGGCGCTGGGCATCGTCCAGCCGCCGCAGGTTCTTCAGCTGCATGGCCATGCGCCGGTTGCCGGCCAGCAGCGCCTCGTGGCGGCCGAGAAAGTCCCAGTACAGCGTGGTGAAGGGGCAGGCCTGCTCGCCCACCCGCTCGCCGGGGCGGAAGCGGCAGCGCGCGCACAGGCTGCCGCTGCTCATGCGCTCGATGTAGCGGCCGGTGGCCACGTAGGGCTTGCTGCCCATCAGGCCGCCGTCGGCGAACTGGCTCATGCCCAGGGTGTTGGGCAGCTCCACCCATTCCACCGCGTCCACATACACCGCGAGGTACCAGGCATGCACCTGCTGCGGCTGCACGCCGTGCAGCAGCGCATACAGGCCGGTGACCATCAGCCGCTGGATGTGGTGGGCATAGCCGTGCTGCAGCGTCTGCGTGATGGCGTCGCGCAGGCAGGCCATGTCGGTGTCGCCGGTCCAGTACCAGGCCGGCAGGTCGTGGGTGGCACCCAGCGCGTTGTGCTGCAGGTAGCCGGGCATGCGCGTCCAGTAGATGCCGCGCACGTACTCGCGCCAGCCCAGCACCTGGCGGACGAAGCCTTCCACGGCCGGCAGCGGCGCATCGCCGGCATGCCATGCGGCTTCGGCGGCGGCCACCACTTCCCGCGGGTTGAGCAGCTTGAGGTTGAGCGCGGCCGAGATCTGCGAATGGAAGAGCCACGGCTCGCCGGGCCACATGGCATCCTGCCAGCGGCCGAAATGCGGCAGCCGGTGCGCGATGAAGTGCGCCAGCGCCTGCAGCGCCTGCGCACGGTTCACCGGCCAGGCAAAACTGTCGAGCTGGCCGGCATGCTCGGCAAAGCGCTGCCGCACCAGCGCCAGCACCTGGCGCGTGAGCGCATCGGGCTCGAACGCCAGCCGCGTGGCATCCAGCGGCGGGCCCGCGCTGCCGAAGGCCTCGCGGTTGGCGGCGTCGAAGTTCCAGGCGCCGCCGGCCGGCTGCACGCCATCGGGCGCCATCAGCACCTGGTGGCGCTGGCGCAGCTCGCGGTACCAGTACTCCAGCCGCAGGCTGCGGCGGCCGCGGGCATGGGCGGCGAATTCACGCACGGTGGCATAGAAGTGCCGGTCGTCCCGCACGTCCAGCGGCAGGCCGGCGGCGGCGGCCACCTCGCGCAGCGCCTGGTACACCCGCCAGTCGCCGGGCGCGGTCATCACCAGCCGCTCGGGCTGCAGCCGGGCGATGGCCGCCTGCAGTTCGGCCGCCAGCGTGCCGCGGTTGCCGTCGTCGTCCAGCCGCAGGTAGTGCAGCGGCCGGCCGGCCTCGCGCAGCGCCTGGGCGAAGTGCCGCATCGCGGCGAGGAACATGGCGATGCGCGGCTGGGTGGACCACACATGGGTGGACTCCTGCGGCACCTCGGCCATGAACACGGTGTCGTGCGCCGGGTCGAAGCCGTCGAAGGCCGCGGCCTGCAGGTCGAGCTGGTCGCCCAGCACGATGACCAGGGCGCCGGCGGTCATGCCCGCACTCCGCCCAGATGCAACAGCGTTTCAGTTGCCGCGTGGCGCAACCGATAGCAGCGCAGGCCCTGATTTTTGCGATTCGGTTCGCTGTACGTCATGAAGTTCGACGACATCCCTGTCTCCCGCAAGCTGTGGGGCGCCACGCTGCTCATCCTGGTATGCATGCTGCTGGCGTCGGCCGGCGTGCAGTGGCACACCGCCCGTGCCCAGCACGATGCCATGGCGCGCATGGGCCACCATGAGCAGCTGATCACCGATGCGGTGCGCTGGCGCGGCATGACCGAAACGAACACGCAGCGCGTGATCGCCACCACCGTGAATGCCGATCCCATCATCAAGGCGGCGTTCGCGGAGAAGCTCAAGCAAGGCATCGCCGAGATCTCGGTGCTGCAAAAGCGCATCAGCGCCCAGGCCGTCACGCCGGCCGACAAGGAGGCGCTGGCCACCGTGGCCGAGCGCCGCACCGTGGTGCTGGCGCTGCTGAAGAAAGGCGCGGCGCTGCGCGATGCCGGCGACAGCACGGCCACCGTGGCCTTCGTCGACGGTGAATTCGCCACCGCCATCACCAGCTACCTGGATGCGCTGACCGCCTTCGTGGAACTGCAGGGCCGCCAGCGCGACGCGGCCCTGGCCCAGGCGCAGGCTGCCGAGCGCCAAGCCCAGTGGGTGGGCGGCGCGGTGATGCTGGCGGTGTGCGTGCTCAGCCTGCTGTGGATGTCCCGCGTGGTGCGCGGCATCCGCCAGCCGCTGGGCCAGGCGGTGCAGGTGGCGCAGGCCATCGCCGAGGGCGACCTGAGCCGAGAGGTGCCCACCGGCGGGCGCGACGAGACCGGCCAGCTGCTGGCTGCGCTGGGCGCGATGACGCTGCGCCTGCGCAAGCTGGTGGACGAGGTGCGCCACGGCGTGGAATCGGTAAACACCGCCTCCGGCGAGATTGCCACCGGCAACCACGACCTGAGCGCCCGCACCGAGCAGACCGCCTCCAACCTGCAGCAGACCGCCTCCAGCATGGAGGAGATCACCACCACCGTGGGCCACGCCGCCGACACCGCCCGCGAGGCCAACCGCCTGGCCGGCACCGCGGCCGGCGCGGCCGAGCGCGGCGGGCAGGTGGTGTCGCAGGTGGTGCGCAGCATGCAGGACATCACCGAGTCGTCGAAGAAGATCGCCGACATCATCGGCACCATCGACGGCATCGCCTTCCAGACCAACATCCTGGCGCTGAACGCCGCGGTGGAGGCGGCCCGGGCCGGCGAGCAGGGCCGCGGCTTCGCGGTGGTGGCCTCCGAGGTGCGCAGCCTGGCGCAGCGCTCGGCCGAGGCGGCCAAGGAGATCAAGAGCCTGATCGGCAACAGCGTGGTGCAGGTGGAGTCGGGCGCCGCCCTGGTCGGCGAGACCGGCGAGGCGATGACGCAGATCGTCGACAGCGTGCAGCGGGTGAACCAGCTGATCGCCAGCATCGCCCAGGCCTCGGACGAGCAGCGCATGGGCATCGGCGAGGTGAACCAGGCGGTGGCCAATCTCGACCAGATGACGCAGCAGAACGCGGCGCTGGTGGAGCAGTCGGCTGCCGCCACCTCCTCGCTGCGCGAGCAGACACAGCGCCTGACCGAGGTGGTGGGCGCCTTCCGGGTGCAGCGCACGGCCGGCCACGCGCTGGCCTGAAGCCGGCAGGCTGCGCCGCGGCGCCGGGCGCACGCGCATCGGCGCCTACAGCTTGGGGATGCGCAGCGTCTTGCTGGCCATCAGGGTGCCCGACAGCACGAACAGCAGCGCCAGCGGATGCAGCACCCAGGGGCCCAGCTGCCAGGCGCCGCCCCACAGGGCCTCACCCACCGCGCCCTGCCACATGGCCACCGCCAGCACGGCGGTGAGCGACACGCTGGTGGGAATCGGCGTGCCTTCGAAAAAAGCCACCTTGTCGCCGCCGGCGGACAGGGTCTCGGCCGTCACGTTGTAGCGGGCCAGCCGGCTGACGCCGCAGCACACGAAGTAGATCAGCGCCACCGCGTCCCAGCCGCCCTGCAGGCCGGCCGCGAAGGCGAGCGTGGCCGGGCCGACGCCGAACGAGATCACGTCGGCCAGCGAATCGAGTTCGCGGCCCAGGATGGAGGACTGCTGCCGCCAGCGCGCGATGCGGCCGTCCAATACGTCGAACACCAGCGCGGCCGGCGCCATGGCCGCGGCCCACCAGAAATCGGACACGTCGCGCGTGAGCAGGTAGCGCATGGCCAGCAGCACCGAGGCGACGCCGCAGGCCGCATTGGCCAGCGTGAAGAGGTCGGCCAGGTGGAAGTCCCGGATCATCGAGAAGTGCCGGGGCCGCGCGGTGCCGGTAACCGGCGGTTGTTGGGTTCGGGGCAGGGCCATGGTGTTCTCCGTGTACCCCCGAGTAGAGCGCAGGCGGGCGGGCGGCCAAGAGGCCTGGGCACCCTGAGTCGCTGTCGGAGCCGGCCTACAGCGGCCGCGGGCTCAAGTTGCAAGCAAATGCTCCGAAGTGATAGGCGTGGCGCAGCAGGCGTCATCGATGCCATCCCGCCAGCTCCCTTTCCTCCGCCATGCTCCAGCACGCCGCCGGCCAACCGGCTTCCTGCCACTCCGCCCCGCCAGCCGCGCCGTGGCAGGTGCTGGTGGTGGCCGAAGGGCCGGCCGGCCTCGCCCGCACCGCACAGGCACTGCACGGCCTGCATTTCCTCGGCCGGCGGCTGCAGTTGCATGCCACCACCAGCGCAGCCGAGGCCCGCCAGCTGCTGCGCGCGGTGCCGGACATGGCGGTCGCCTTGATCGACCTGGCGCTGGACACGCCGCAGGCCGGCCTGGCGCTGGTGGATCACATCCGCGAGGTGATGGGCCAGCGCGGCCTGCGCATCGTGCTGCGTACCGGCCCGCGGTGCGGCCTGCCGGCGCGGCGGGCGCTGGCCGAGCACGACGTCAATGCCTGCCTGGAGGCCGAGACCGAGCGCCGCGACGAGGAAGCGCTGCCGCTGGCGGTGCTGGGTGCACTGCGCGCGCATGGCGAGGTGCAGGCGCTGCATGCGGCCATCCATGCGCTGCAGCAGCGGGCGATCACCGATCCGCTCACCGGCCTGTACAACGCCAGCCACCTGACGCCCACGCTGGAGCGGGTGCTCAGCAGCGCGCAGCGGCGCGACGAGCCGGTGTCGGTGGTGTTCCTGGACGTGGACGACTTCAAGCTCATCAACGACGAGCACGGCCATCTGCGGGGCGACGAGGTGCTGCGCCAGGTGGGCCTGGCGCTGCTGAACAACTCGCGGCTGGAGGACTGCTGCTTCCGCTATGGCGGCGACGAGTTCGTGGTGGTGCTGCCCAACTGCTCGCTGGCGCAGGTGCAGCAGCGCTACCTGCCGCGGCTGCTGCAGGCCTTCGACCAGCTGGGCCTGAGCGTGAGCCACGGGGCCTGCGAGACCGGCCCCGGCAGCTACCTGGCCGGCCAGCTGCTGCTGCGCCAGGCCGACGAACGCATGTACGAACGCAAGCGCCAGCACCGCTGCCGCCACGCCGACGGCGTGCCGGACCGCAGCGGCGCGTAAGCGCGGCGCGGCCTGGCGTCAAGGCCACGGCTAATCTCCACCTCGGCGTTCGGCATGCCGATTGCACGGCCGCGCCGGCATAGCATCGCGCCGCCCCGTGGTGGAAGCGGGGCGGCAGGCGCTGCGGCTGCATCGCCTGCGACCAGAAGAAACCCCGAGGAGTGATTGCATGCAGTACCGCAAGATCGTTCGCCTGTGCGCGGCCGTGCTGGCCGTGGGCGCCACCACGCTGGCACCCCTCACGCAGGCCCGGGCCGAAGGCGGCCGCCCGGTGTTCACCAGCCTGTTCGTGTTCGGCGACAGCCTCTCCGACACCGGCAACAGCCTGCTGCTGAGCCAGCGCGTGGGCCAGGTGCCGGCCTTGCCGCCTTCCGTGTCGCCGCACGCCACCTACTGGCAAGGCCGCTTCTCCAACGGCCCGGTGGCTGTCGAGCACCTGTGGCGCGCCGTGGCGCCGCCCAAGGCGGCCGATCTGCAGCCTTTCCTGGCACAGCCGGTGCTGCCGGCGGTGGGCGCGGTGAACTTCGCCTTCGGCGGCGCGATCTCCGGCGGCCCGCTGCTGCCGGGCAACCCCAGCAAGGTGCCCACGATGCTGGAACAGGTGGGCCTGTTCCAGCAGGCGCTGGGCCCGCGCCGTGCACGCGCGGACGGCCTCTACGTGGTCTGGGGCGGCGGCAACGACTACGCCTTCAACGGCGCCACCTCGCCCGAGCCGGTGGTGCGCAACGTGGTGCTGGCCATCCAGGCGCTGCATGCCAAGGGCGCACGCCGCTTCCTGGTGCCCAACCTGCCCGACATGGGCCTGACGCCCCTGGCCCGCTCGCAAGGCCAGGCCGAGGCATCGACGCTGATCACCAAGGCGCACAACGCGCTGCTGGCGCAGCAGTTGGCCACGCTGTCGGCCACGCTGCCGGGCGTGAAGATCGTGTCGCTGGACGTGTTCAAGCTGGGCGAGGCGCTGCTGGCCGCCGGCCTGCTGTCGGCCAGCCCGCCGGCGCTGGCGGTGGTCTCGCCCAACACGCCGGCCGTGGGCTGCCTCTTCCTCAATCCCATGGACTGCGTGGACGTGCCGCTGGACGCCCCGGTGCCGCCGGTGCTGTTCTGGGACATGGCCCACCCCACCACGCAGGTGCATGGCTTGATCGCGATGGGCATGGTGCAGCGGCTGCTGGCAGCGCGCTGACCGCTTCCGTTCGCGCCAGGCGCCGGCCTCAGTTGCCGGCGCCAGCGGCAGTCGACTGCCGAAGTGTTTGCAGCACCTGCTGCTCCAGCGCATCCACCGCGGCCGATCCACGGGAGGCCTTGCTGCGCAGCACCGCTACCTGCATGGCCGGCAGCGGCGGCAGGCCGTGTCGCTCGCCCAGCACCAGCAGGCCGGGCGGCACGCTGCAGCGGGTGAGCACCGCCACCGCCATGCCGCTGTGCACCGCGGCCAGCTGGCCGGCCAGGCTGGAGCTGGCGTAGACGATGCGGTGGGCCCGCCGCTGCGCCGCCAGCGCGGCCAGGGCATCGCGCCGGGCCAGGCTGCCGGGCTCGTAGGCGGCCACCGGCAGTGGATGACGGCGCCAGGCTTCCTGCTTGGGCGCGCCCACCCACACCAGCGGCTCCTCGAACAGCAGCGTGCCGCGCTGCGGGCGGTCGCGCGAGACCAGGGCCACGTCCAGCTCGCCACGCTGCACCTGCGGGATGAGCGCGGTGGACTGCTCGCACACCAGCGCGATCTCCACCTCCGGCTGCAGGCTGCAGAAACTGCGCAGCACCGGCGTGAGGTAGCTGGCCGCATAGTCGTCGGGCACGCCCAGCGTCACCCGGCCGTGCAGCACCGGGCCGGTCAGCGCGCCCAGCGCCTCGCCATGCAGCGCCAGCAGCCGCCGCGCATAGGCCAGCAGCTCGGTGCCGGCCGGCGTCAGGTCCAGGTGGCGCGGGCCCCGCAGCAGCAGCGGCCGGCCCACCACGTCTTCCAGCTTCTGGATCTGCGTGCTCACCGCCGACTGCGAACGGTGCAGCAGCGGTGCCGCCGCCGACAGCGAGCCCGCATCCACCACCGCCACCAGCGCACGCAGCCAATCGATCTGCAGGTCCTTGCCGGCCATCGCCACTCTCCACATCCATCTGGAAACCGAATGGTAGATGCGCAAACGATGCGCTTTACCGATGTGTCATGCGCAACGACCATGGCGCCATGGACACCTCCCGCTCCCAGGAAACCACCGGCCAGGCCCTGATGGTGGCCGGCAGCCTGCTGCTGGGCACGCTGGGCGTCTTCGTCCATGAGTCGGGCCAGCATCCGCTGATGGCGGTGTGGGCCCGCTGCGCCTTCGGTGCGCTGGCCCTCGGCGCCTGGGCCCTGGCCAGCGGCCGGCTGCATGAGCTGCGGCTGCGGGGCCGCGCGCTGGGTGCCGCGCTGGCCGCGGGTGGGCTGATGGTGCTGAACTGGTCGCTGTTCTTCGCCGCGATGGCGCACGTGCCCATCGGCCTGGCCACGCTGGTGGTGCATGCGCAACCGTTCTGGGTGATGGCGCTGGCGGCGCTGTGGCTGCATGAGCCGGTGGGGCGCTGGCAGGCCGGTGCCGCCGCGGCGGCCATGCTGGGCCTGGTACTCGCTTCGGGCGTGGCGGGCGATGGCGGCGGCGGCCTGGCCCTGGGCACCGCCCTGGCCGGCGGGCTGCTGATGTGCCTGGCCGCCTCCTTCACCTACGCGGTGGTCACGCTCATCGCCAAGGGCGCGGCCGGCGCCAGTCCGCTGGCGCTGGCCTGGTGGCAGTGCCTGGTGGGCACGGTGCTGCTGGCCGGCTGGCCGCTGGTCCATGGCCTGCCCACCGCGCCTTCGGCCTGGGCCTGGCTGGCGGGCCTTGGCGTGCTGCACACCGGCCTGGCCTATGTGCTGATGTACGAGGGCATGGCCCGCCTGCCGGCCGAGCGCATCGCGGTGCTGCAGTTCGTCTACCCCGGCGCGGCGCTGCTGGTGGACTGGGCGGTGTACGGCCAGGCCCTGGGCCCGCTGCAGTCGGCCGGCGTGGGGCTGATGGCGGTGGCGTTGTGGGCCTCGCGCAGCCGGCCGGCTGGCGCGCCAGGCCCGCGACCCTGGCGCACGCGCGGCCGGCCCGCGGATTAAGCTGGCCGCCCATCCGCCACCGGAGCATGCCGATGCCGTCACCCGCCCTGCCTCGACGCCGCCTGGCCCTGGCCGCCGCCAGCCTGGTGGCCTGCCCTGCGCTGCTGCGCCCGGTCTGGGCACAAGGCCGGCAGCCGCCCACGCCGCGGCAGACCGAAGGCCCTTTCTATCCGCCCGCGTTCGACGGCGATGCGGATGCCGACCTGCTGGACCGGGGCGGCCGCCGGTACGCGCAAGGCCAGCCGGCCTGGCTGCAGGGCCAGGTGCTGGACACCACCGGCCGCGTGCTGGACGGCGCGACGGTGGAGATCTGGCAGTGCGACCATGCCGGCCGCTACCGCCACCCGGGCGATGGCGACCGGGCGGACACCGCCTTCCAGGGCTATGGCCGCATGGTGGTGGGCGCCGACGGCCGCTACCGCTTCCGCACCATCCGCCCGGTGGCCTATGCCGGCCGCACGCCGCACATCCATGTGAAGGTGCTGCATGGCCGGCGTGAGCTGCTGACCACGCAGCTGTACGTGCAGGGCGATCCGGGCAATGCCCGCGACTTCCTCTGGCGCAGCCTGGACGAGTCCGGCCGCGCCGCCCTCACCCGGCCGTTCGTGGCCGGCAGCGGCGGCCTGGAAGCCGACTTTCCGCTGGTGATCGCGGCCTGACGGCGGCCCGTCAGACCGGCAGCCGGTGCTGCAGGAAGAAGCGAAGCATCTCGCGCGATGCATCCGGCCCGGCGGCATCGGTATAGCTGCCGCGCGGCTGGCCGCCGGCCCAGGCATGGCCGGCACCGTGCACCAGCCAGTGCTCGGCCTGGGTGCGGCCGTCGGCCGCCCGGTGCAGCCTGCGGCTGAAGCGCCGGCCGCCGGCACTGCGGCCCTGCTCGACTTCGGGCGCGGCGGTGCCGCCCGCGCCGCCAGCCACCGCGGCCGACAGCAGCCGCTCGCCATTGCGCGGATGCACCGTGGCATCGGCGTCGCCATGGAACACGATGGTGGGCACCGGCTTCGCGGGCCGCGGCGTGCGGGCCGCGGCGCTGGGGCCGGTGGCGCTGCCGTTCATCGCGGCCAGGGCTTCCTGCAGGTTGCCCGCGGCATCACCGGGCAGGCCGCTGTGCACGCCCGCCGCCGCGAACACGTCGGGATAGGCGGCAGCCACGATGGCCGCCATCGCCCCGCCGGCCGACAGCCCGGCCACGTACACCCGCCCGGCATCCACCGGATGGGCGGCGCGCACCGTCTGCACCAGGGCCGCGATGGCCGCCGGCTCGCCGCTGCCGCGCTGCTGGTGGTTGTGCTTGAACCAGTTCCAGCAGCGCTGCGGATTGGCGCCCTGCGACTGCTCGGGGTACAGCACGTAGAAGCCCTGCTCCCGTGCCAGCGTGTTCATGCCGGTGCCGGCGGCGAAGTCGTCAGGATTCTGGGTGCAGCCGTGCAGCATCACCACCAGCGGCAGCGGCGCGGCGGCGGTGGCCTGCGCGGCCGCAGGCGGCACGTAGAGCTTGTAGCGCCAGCTGCGCCCGCCGTGGGCCAGCACGCCGGCCACGAAGCTGTCGGGCTGGGCCGCCGGCGAGGGTTGGGCGGCTTCCGGTGCGGCCGGGGCCGGCCGGGGCCGGCCCGGCTCGGGCACCTCGAAGACGTGGCCGTCGATCACCAGGCCCGGGTCGGCCGTGGTGGTCGGCGATGCGGCGGGCATGGCACCGCGCAGCGCTTGCTGCAGCGCCGCGGTGGCTTCGGCCAGCTGGCCGCCCTGCGTGAGCCGCGTGGCCTCGCGCATCAGATCGTGGAGCGAGGCATTCATGCGGTCTTTCATGGGAAGTTGGGGAAAACGGATCAACGCTGTCGACCGCACAGGGCGGCCTTGACCGCCGGCGACGCATGCAGCGCGCCCAGCACGTCGATGGAGGCGATGGTGTCGCGCGCCAGTTCAGGCGTGACGTCGTCGGCGAAAGTGGCCAGGCCCAGCACCCGGATGTGCAGCCGTTCGTTGGCATCTCGGGCGGCTTGCAGGTCGGCGGCACTGAAGTGCTGCAGGCCCAGCACCAGCATCTTGCGGGCCACCACCTGCTTCACCGCGTCGGCATGGGCGCCGATCTGGTTGCGGATGGCGGTGCGGATGAAGTCGCTGCGGTTGCCGTAAAAGCCCTCGGCCACCAGCAGGTCGATCTGGCCCAGGTCGACGAAACCGAGGTTGATGGTGATCTTCTCGGAATCGACCGGTTTGGCCGGGGCGACGGCGGCAAGTGCGGGTTTGGAAGGCATGAGCCATCCTAGCACCATCCATATGGATGGAAGATGGCAATCCCTGGTCAGTCGGAGGGCCAGCCCAGGCACAGGCCGCGCCAGCCGGTCGGCGCCGGTGCGGTGGCCCAGGCGCCCACGAAGCCGGTGCCCAGAGGCAGGTCGCCGATGACGCCGGCGGGCGGCAGCAGGTGCATGGCCGACGCCGGCGGCGGCCGGAAGGCATGGGGCTGGCGCTGCGTGAGCCAAGGCATCTGCAGCCGACGCGGGTCCTCCCGCAGGCCCTGGCCGGTGCACTTGAGCCAGGCCTCCTTGCGGGTCCAGGCCTGCAGCAGGGCACGCGGACGCTGCGCCGGGCGCAGGCGATGCCAGGCCCTGCATTCCTGCGGACCCAGGCAGGCCTCGGCGAGCGCCGTGTCCGCCAGCGAATGGCGCAGCGCTTCCAGGTCCACACCGCAGGCCAGCCCGCGGGTGATCCCCAGCAGCACCGCATCCCCGCTGTGGCTGAGGTTGAAGGCCAGCGCACCGCCGGCCAGCAGCGGCTTGCCGCCCGGGCCGGGCCGGAACCGCAGCCGCTGCGGCGGGCAGTCCAGGTAGGCGCCCAGCACCGCGCGCTGCAGCGCCCGGGCGGCCTGCCAGGCGCGGCGCAGGGCAGGGAACACCAGCCGCGACGCGCGCTGCGCCTCATCGGGCGACAGGCTGTGCAGCGGCAGCGCCAGCCAGGCCGGTGCCGAGGGCAGGTGCAGCCGCCACAGGTGCAGCTGCCCCTCCGCCAGCGGCGGCGGCGCCTGCAGGCGGGCCGGCTCGAAGCGTGCGGCTGGTCCGGTGGGGCTCACCGAGCCGTCAGAACTGCAACGACGAGCCGGGTCGTCAGGGCGCGTCGAGCGGGCGTGAGTGGTTCGTTCACAGGTTCTCAGTCGCCGGCCCGGTGTGGCGGCGCCAGACCTGGCTGCGGCCAAACAGCGAAACGCCCAGGTAGCCCCGCACCGTGAGTCGGCTGCCGTCGTCGGACAGCGTGGCCTTGGCGCGGTAGATGGCGCCGTCCTCGGGATCGAGGATCTGGCCATCGTCCCAGGCGGGACCGCTGCCCTTCAGGCCCCAGAGGAAGCGCAGGCCGATCAGCGGGCGGTCGCGCAGCTCGCCGGGGCAGCGGCCGCAGCGCACGTCGGCGTCGGCGGCTCGGCCGGGCACCGGGTAGCCCTTGACGATGGTGGCCTGCACCTGGCCGCCGACCGTCTCGATGCGCACGAGCGAGTTGAGCCGGCCATCGTCGTCGAACTGCTGCCACAGCCCGTCGACGCCCGAAGCGGCCACCGGACCGGCGGCCAGCCACAGCAGCCCCAGCGCCCGGGCGCGCCAGACACGCCGGCCGCTCACGACCGTGCCTCCGCCGCCCGGGCCACGCGGGCCTGCCACCCGATGAACAGCGGCGCGCCCACCACCTCCAGCACGGTGAAGCCCACGAAAGGCAGGAAGGGCAGGCCCATCAGCGCCAGCGACAGCGCCCGGCCCACGCCGCCGAGGAAGATCATCAGCCACAGCGCCCGGAACATCGCGGTGTGCTGCTCGATGCGCGGCACCAGCCAGAACGCGGCCAGGCCCAGGCCCAGCCACACGCCGCCGTAGAAGCGCAGGTTGCTGTCCAGCGTGGCATCCGGCGGCAGCGCCAGGTTCGCATACAGCGGGTCGTGCACCCCGGTCATGGCCAGCAGCCCGGTGAACGTGGGCACGCAGGCCAGCACGGCGGTGGCGACTTGAAGGGCTCGTCGGGTCATCCTCTCTCCTTACAGGTAATGGACGTACAGCAGCTGCAGGGCGGTGCGATCGGGCGCGGCGCCAAAGCGGCTCCAGGCCGGGCCGCGCTGCTGCTGCCACTGCAGCGACAGGTCGGACTGCTTCAGGCGACGGCGCAGCTCCAGCCAGGCCTGGCGGCCACCATCGCCGGGATCGCGCTGCACGAAGGCCGATGCATCCAGCCCGCGCCATAGCGCATTGCGCCAGACGGCATGCACGAACACGCCCCGGCTCGTGGGGCGCTGCTGCGAGGCCAGGGCCGCCTGCATCAGCCCGCCCCAGCGCGCAGGCTCGTCGCGCGCCAGGCGGCGCAGGGCCGGCCCGTCCAGGGCCGATCCGTCGTGCTGCAGCTCCGCCGTCAGGGTGAGGTCGATCGGCAGCGTCCAGCTGGCGCCCAGCACCGCGCGGTGGCTGAAGTGCCGGCCTGCACGCCGGCCCTCCGCCCGCTCGGCCAGCGAGGGCTGGCGGCCGCCGGCCCATTCCGCATAGGCCACCACCGCATCGCCCCACGCCTGGCTGAGGTTGAGGCCCGCCTGCGGCGCGCCGCCCTCTTCACGGTAGAGCAGCCATTGCGGCTGCACGGTGGGCCGCCACCGGTGGCTGGCCACCAGCAACAGGCGGCCGACGCCGTTGGTGTGCTGCAGCGTGCCCTCCGCGCCCGGCTGCCCGGGACCATGCGGCGAGGCGAGGCGCGGCGACCACATCACCGAAAGCGCACCCTGCGGCCACAGCCGCTGGCCGCGCAGCATCACGCTGCCCAGTCGCTGCGTGCGCCGGCTTTCAGGGTCGGGCGCCGCATCGGCGGCCACCGCGCCAGGCAGGAAGAAGTCGGTCGGATTGGTGCCCAGCGCCGCGCCGGCGCGTTCCACGATACGGCCCAGCTCCCAGGTGTGCCGCGGGTCGGGTGACCACGCGACCAGGGCCTCCTTCAGCTGCCCGCGCGATGCCGACGGGCCGCGGGCGCCGCCCAGCGGCTCGTCGTGTTCCAGGCGCAGCGCGCCCCGCGCCGCCCAGTGCGCGGCCAGTGCATGCGTGGCCGAGGCCTCCACGGCCACGCGGCTGCGGCCGGCATCAGGCCCCGCGCCCTGCGCCTGGCGGGCGGAAAGCTCCAGCCGGGCCTGCCACTCGCGTGCCGGGCCAGGCGACGTGGCGGCCTGTGCATCCGCCAGGTCGAGCGCCGCCTCGGCGGCGGTATCGGCCGGCGCCGGCGCCGGTGCCTGGCCGTGCGCCGGCCCGGCCAGCCCGCCGCACAGCGCGCAGGCCAGCGCGGTCCTGCGGTGCATGCGCCGCCGCATCGTCATTCGGCGCGAAAACGCGGCAGGTGGTCGCGCTGCAGCCAGGCCTCGGGGATGTCGCGCCAGGCGTAGTCGCCGAAGCGCATCACCGTCACCCAGCCGGGGTCCAGCCCGTCGATGATCACCGTCTCGGTCGGGCGCAGCTGCCCAAGCTGCGGCTGGTAGCGGCGGTAGAACGCCGTCTTCAGCAGCCGGTCGCTTTCCGAGAAGAAGCGCGCCTTGATCGGCTGCTGGCTGGCCGCGTCGATCCACAGTTCGATGCGGTGGTAGGTCAGGCCGCTGGCGGCGGCCGCCAGGTTCAGCCGGTGGGCGCGGCGCGGCTGCCGTTCGCCGTCGGTCACCTCTTCTTCCCCCACCAGGCTGGCCCGGTAGTCGTGCGCGAAGTTGGCGGTGGCCACGTCGCCGTTGGCCGCCTGGCCCAGCAGCCGCTGCTCGGGCGATATGCGGATGGTGGCCTTGTTGGCCGGGTCGTGGAACCACAGGTCGGCGCCGTTCTTCAGCATCAACTTGCCGGCATCGCGCGCCGGCGCCATGAAGCGCACCAGCGTGCGGAAGGCGCCGCCGCGCTCGTCCGGCCGTGAATAGATGGCCAGGGTGTTGCCATCCACCTGCTTGCCGCCGCGGTACTCGGTCAGCCCCACGGTGAGCACGAAGGACTGCGCCGGATTGCGGATCAGGTCGCTGGCGGCCAGCAGCTTCTGGGCATCGGGCGCCGGCTGGGCCCATGCGGTGCCGAGGGCGGCCAGGCCGCCGGCGTACAGCAGGAGATGTCTGCGGAGCATGGAAGAGAAGGAGGCAGGTGAATCACACATGGCGCAGCGCATCGACGATGGCCAGCCGTGCCGCGCGGCGGGCAGGCCACCAGGCGGACAGCCCGGCCATGCCGGCCAGCACCGCGAAGGTGGCCAGCATCAGCCGCCATTCGCCCCACACCCGCACGGTGAGCGCCACCGAGTCGATGCGCGCGGGCGGTGTCCAGGACAGGCCGCTGTGGTTCACCGCGGTGGCGATGAGCAGCGCGGCCACCACGCCGATGGCCGAGCCGGCCAGGCCCAGCAGCAGGCCTTCGATGATGAACAGGCGCTGGATGCCGCCCTGGCGCACGCCCATCGAGCGCAGCGTGCCGATCTCGACGGTGCGCTCGATGATGGCCATGCTCATGGTGTTGCCCACCACGAACAGCACGATGGCGCCGATCAGCACGAACACGAAGCCGAAGATGGCCGAGAACATGCGGTTGGTCTGGTCGTAGAACGGGTTGAGCTCGGCAAAGTCCAGGATGGCCAGCCGCTGGTGGCTGAAATGCCGCTGCAGCAGATGGGCCACCCGCTCGCGGGCCCGCGGCAGGTCGGCGGTATGGCGCAGCTGCAGCAGCACCGAGGTGACCTGCGGTGTGTCGTTGCCATACACCAGCTGCTGGGCGCGGACGAGGTGCATGGCCATGTGCACGTCGTCCAGCTCCTTGACGCCCTGCTGCTCGGCCGCGGCCACCCGGAAGCTGCCCACGTTGGGCGCGCCATGGGTATTGGCCGCCAGCACCTCGATACGCAGCGCATCGGCCTGCAGCGCAGGCACGCCCTCGGCCGCAGCCAGGCTGCCCAGGGCCTGCAGGTCGGCTGGCATGCCGGGGGCGGACTCGTCGACCGCCGACGGCGTGGGCCGCGGCAGCGCAGGCGCCGCGGCGCAGTCATCCAGCCGCAGCGGAGCGCACAGCTGCAGCACGCGGGCCACGCCGTGGCCGACCACCACGGCGTCCTCCGGCGTGCCGGCCAGCGGCAGCGGCCGCTGCTGCAGCGGAAAGCCGTAGTCGTTCCACGCGCGCAAGTGGCGCTGCTCGGCCGCCACCATGCCCTGGACCATCACCGTGCGGGACACGCCCGCGGCGAAGTTGCCGGCGATGCCACCGAGCTGCAGCGTGGGCGTCACCACCTCCAGCATCGGCGCCAGCACCTCGTCGGCGCGCAGCAGCGCCATCAGGCGCCCATGCTCGCGGATGCCGTAGGCCGCCGAGTTGCCGCTGCCGAACTGGAAATAGCCCTCGCGCTGGATCTGCAGGTGGCCGCTGCGTTGCACGAAGTCGGTCTGCAGGCCCAGCGTGATGTCGCGGCTGAAGCCGCCGAACAGCAGCACCGCGCACACCCCCACCACCATCGCCAGCAGGGTGGTGATGGAGCGCCGCCGGTTGCGCTGCAGGTTGCGCAGCGCCAGGCGCAGCTGGCCGCCGCCTTCCGTCCGCAGGGGCTTCATGCGGCCACCTCGCGCGGCTGCTGCAGGCCTTGGCCGGTGATGCGGCCGTCCTGGATGTGGACCACCTCGTCGGCCGCAGCCAGCACCCGGGGATCGTGCGACGAGAAGATGAAGGCGATGCGCTTGTCGCGCTGCATGCGCCGCATCAGGCCGATGATGGCTTCACCGGTGCGGCTGTCGAGGTTGGCCGTGGGTTCGTCGGCCAGCACCAGCGCAGGGTTGCGCACCAGCGCGCGCGCGATGGCCACCCGCTGCCGCTGGCCGCCGGACAGCTGGCCCGGCCAGTGGGCCCGCTTGTCGGCCAGCCCCACCTCCTGCAGCAGCGCCATCACGCGCTCGCGCCGCTCGGCCGCCGGCACGCGCGCCAGCAGCAGCGGGTATTCCACGTTCTCGTACACCGAGAGCACCGGCAGCAGGTTGAAGGTCTGGAACACGGTGCCCACGTGCTGGCCGCGGAAGTCGGACAGCGCATCGTCCTGGAGGCGGCCTACGTCGTGCCCGAGCACGGTGATGCGGCCGGTGTCCGGCCGGTCGATGCAGCCGATCAGGTTGAGCAGCGTGGTCTTGCCGCTGCCGGAAGGGCCGCTGAGCACCGTGAAGCGCGGCACCTCGATGCGCAGGCTGACATCGTCCACGCCGGTGACCTGCACGCTGCCCAGCACATAGCTGCGGGTGACGCGCTCGAGCTCCACGACGCTGGCCGGCGCACCCTGCCGCGCGGGTTCCTGCCGAGCCGGAGAAGCGCCGCCTTCGTGCGGCCGGGCGGCGGCGCTCAACGAGCACCCTCCTGCACCGTGGCGGCCGCGCGTGGGGCGGGTGCGGCGGCCACCGGCTGTCCGGGCAGCGACCGGATGAGCCTCTTCAGCGCCAGCCGGTAGCTGAAGTGCTCCAGTTCGATGGCATGCCGCGGCGTGCGGTGGAAATGGATGCCGCCATGCACCGCCGCGCCCCGGCGCAGCCGGCGTTCCACACGCTGCGCCAGCGCCGGGGCCTCGCTGCGCGCACGCAGCAGCCGGGCCAGCAGCTGGGCCTGGTAGTCCATCAAGGGCCAGTTGCCGGTGGAGGTCTGGAACAGGCCAATGAAGAACAGCTCCGGGTGCCGGTCGTCGAACATGTTGAGGTGCAGCCGCGGCGCGTTGCGCGGCCAGGCCAGGTGCTCTGCGGCGATGAAGGGGAAGCTGGTCTGGAAGCCGGTGGCGTACACGATCACGTCCACCTGCTCGCGGCTGCCATCGCTGAACTCCACCTCCTTGCCGCACAGGGCCTTGACGTCGCCCCTGGCCTGCAGGTCGCCATGCCCCAGGTGGTAGAACAGCGTGGAGTTGATGATGAAGTGCGACTCGAACAGCTTGTGGTCGGGCCGGGGCAGGCCATAGGTTTCCGGCTGGCCGGCGGTGCACAGCCGCAGCAGCGGCTTGCCGAACAGGCGCCGGGCCCACAGCGGCATGCGCAGCCGCAGCGGCCATTCCGCCCATTCGTCGGCCGGCAGGCCGAACAGGAACTTGGGCCAGTAGTAGTAGCCGCGCCGCGTGCTGTGGAAGACGGCCGCCGCATGGTGCACCGCCTCCACGGCGATGTCGCAGCCGGAATTGCCCGCGCCCACCACCAGCACCCGCTTGCCGCGCAGCAGCTCCGGCGTCTTGTACTGGGCCGAATGCAGCTGCAGGCCATCGAAGTGGCCGGGGTAGTCGGGCAGCACCGGATGACTGAGGTGACCGTTGGCCACGATCACGCCGCGGTAGCGGCGGCATTCCCCGCCGTCCAGCCGCACGTCCCAGGCGGTGCTGCCGGCCACCGGCTCGATCTCGGTGACGCTGCGGCCGAACTCGACCTGGCCGGTCACATGGAAGTGCCGGGCATAGCTGCGCAGGTAGTCCAGCGCCTGGTCGCCACGCGCATAGGTGGGGTAGTGCGCGGGCATCGGGTAGTCGGTGTACTCCGAAAAGGCCTTGGAGCTGATCATGTGCACCGACCGGTAGACGGCGCTGCAGGGCTTGCCGTAATACCAGGTGCCGCCGATGTCGTCCTCGCGCTCGATCACGTCGCAGGCGATGCCCTGCTCGCGCAGGTTCTTGGCCGAGGTGATGCCGGCGGCGCCGGCCCCGATGATGCAATAGCGGTCGCTGCGATCTTGTCTAGACATGTTGGGCCTGCAGGGTCTGCGGTGCGGTGGCGGTCGCCGCCACGGGCGCGAAGCCGATGCCGTCGATCACCAGCAGCGGCCGGTGGTCCGCGTCGGCCACGATGAAGCGGCCGTCGGCCTGCTGCACGACGGTGTCGGCGGCGGCGGCCGCATCGGCGGCCAGCAGCTCGATGCGCTCGATGCGCAGCAAGGCGGGAACGGTGGCCCCGGCTTCGCCGGCCGGCCAGGCCACGCGCAGCGCGTTCTCCAGGTGCGCCACCGGCAGCCGCAGCTGCGGCGCGTGCGGCATGCTCCACAGGTCGGCCGCGCAGGCAGGCGCCACGCGGCCGCTGCGCAGCACGCCGGGGGCGGGCCGGCGTTCCCAGCGCGCGGCGCGGAACAGGCGGCCGTCCCAGGCCGCGCCCGTCGGCAGCGGCGGCAGCTCCAGCACCCCGTCGCCCTGCGCGGGCGGCACCACGGCCAGCGCAGCCGGCACGCCGGTGGCGGCCTCCCGCGACTCCACCACCAGGCTCAGCAGCTCCAGCCCGGTATCGACGGCCGTGCACCGCAGCTGCACCTGCCAGGCATCGCCCACCCAGCCGCCGCGGGCTTCGGTGCGCAAGGCGGGCAGGCCCTGCGGGCAGGCCAGCGCATGCAGCTGCACCGACACCTGCAGCAGCGCCTGCGGCGCCATCGGCCGCAGCGTCTCGGGCGGCACCCAGTCGGCCACCTGCAGCAGGTAGTCCACCAGCATCGACACCGGCAGCGCCGGCTCGCCCTGCAGGCGGAAGCCGCGGGTCCAGGGCGCCAGGTCGGCATCCAGCCGGCAATCGGTGACGAAGCGCGCATGCGGCAGGAAGCGCTGCGGCTGCCCGCAGTGATGGTGCCGGCCCACCAGCTCGTCGATGTTGGGCAGGTCGAGGATCGGGCTGAAGCCCTGGATCTGCACCGGGGTGAGCGCACGGCCCACCGCGCCCATGAACATCACCTCACCGCTGCGGTCGTCGCCCAGCTCGCGCAGCCAGTGGGCGACGCCATCGACCAGCGCCATTGGCGTGACATAGCGCTGCGTCACCGCGAAGTTGGTGATCATGCCCACGCCGTCCCAGGTGGGCCAGTCCAACGTCTTGACGCAGCATGGCAGCGCGCCACGCTGGGCCCACAGGCCGAGCCGGGCCAGGGCCTCGTTGGCGGCGGCATAGTCGGTCTCGCCGGTCATGCCGCCCCAGCGTCCGGTGAGCGAGCCCACGTTGCAGAACTGCAGCAGCCGCGGCCGGTGCGCCACGGCCGCGGCCAGGGCCGCAAAGCCCGCCACCTTGGTGCGCACCGTGTCGATGAAGTCGTCGGCACGCTTGCCGGCCAGCCGCACCGGCCGGTCCACGCCTGCGTTGTGCACCACCAGCCGCAGCGCATCGCCGATCTCGTCGCACAGCGCCCGCACGGCGGCGGCATCGGTGATGTCGCACACGCGGTAGTGCACCTGCAGGCCCTGCGCCTGCATGTCGTCCAGCGCCTTGCGCAGGGCACGGCGCCGCTCCATGCGGGCCAGCTCGGCGCGGATGACGGCTGGCAGCCGCTCCGGCGTGGCCGCCAGCAGGGCCTGCTTGCCGTAGAGGCGGAAGCCGGCATCGTCCAGCTGCATCCAGGGCTCGCTGCCATCGGCCAGGGGCTCGCGGCCGGTGACCACCACGGTGCAGCCGTGGGCCGCGGCCAGCGCACGCGCGCACAGCAGCCCGATGCCGCGGCCACCGCCGGAGAACAGCACGGTGTCGCCCGGTGCGAGCGCGGGCCGCTGGTCGGCCGGCAGCGCCTGTTGGCGTGCCTTGAGCGTGTAGCGGCGGCCGCCCCGGCGACCGACCTCGAACAGGCCCCAGCGGTACAGCTCGGACACCACATGCCGGTCCAAGTCGGCCGCCTCGTCCGGCGCCAGGTCGAGCACGCGCACGTTGCAGTTGGGCAGTTCCTGCGGCAGCGTCTTGGCCAGGCCGGCCCACAGGCCACCGAGCGGCTGCGGCAGCGCGGTGCCCTCGCCATGGCCCATCTGCCCGTCCATCCAGGTCACGGGCAGGTAGAACAGGCGCGAGGTGTCCTCCTCCCGCACCCAGCTGCCGTAGCAGGCCTGGAGCAGCGCGATGCTGCGCCTCATCGGCGCCTGCCAGGCATCCGCATCGGCCAGGTCGAAGGAAGCCTCCAGCCCCAGGTCCACGATGCCGTCGATGGGCCGGCCGGCGGCCAGCGCGCGGGCGGCGGCCGCCAGGTCGGCACCGGGCTCGGGCGCGAACACGGTGGCGCGGGCGCAGGCCCGGGCCAGGGCGGTGCAGACACGCTCGGCCGTGGCCGGCCGGCCGTTGAGCACGACCACATGCTTGCCCGCGAGCGCCGGCGAGGCCGCGGCCGGCAGCGGGTCGATGGCCGCCGGAAACCAGGTGAAGCGCAGCGCCGGCGGCAGGCCGGAAGCCGGCGCTGCCACCGGCGGCGGCGGCGGCGTAGCGGCCGCCCTGGCCGGCGCCGCATGCGTCGCGCTGGGGCAGGCGCTGGCCGATGCGGTGGGCACCGCTTCGGCCGCCGGCGGCGCAGCACGCTGGCGCTCCCGCGGGCGCAGCAGCAGCTTCAGGCCCTGCACCGGGCGCAGCGAGATGAGCGCGCCGCGCTCGATGGGATGGCCGGGCAGCGAGGCCAGGTCCAGGTGCTGCGCCACGCAGGCCACCACCACCTTCATCTGCAGCAGCGCGGTCTGGAAGCCGATGCACTTGCGCATGCCGCCGCCGAAGGGGAAGTAGGCGAAGGTGTGCTGCGGCCCGGCGCCGGGCGCGAAGTTGTCCGGGTCGAACGCCTCCGGATTGCGCCAGAAGTCCGGGTGGCGGTGGGTGACGTAGGGCGACATGAACACCGACGACTTCGCCGGGATGTGGAAGCCGCCGATCTCGTCGTCCTCCAGCAGGTCGCGGGTGTAGCCCCAGATGGGCGGGTACACCCGCAGCACCTCGTCGACCACCTGGCCCAGGTAGGGCAAGGCGGCCAGGTCGTCGGTGCTCGGCGGCCGTCCGCCGAGCCGGCCATCCAGCTCGTCACGCAGACGGCGCAGCACGGCAGGGTGCTGCGCCAGCGCATGCAGCGCCCAGGCCAGGCCGCTGCCGGTGGTCTCATGGCCGGCGAGGAAGACGGTCATCACCTCGTCGTGCACCTCCTGCTCGGTCATCGGCAGGCCGGTGTCGGGATGGCGCGCGGCCAGCAGCAGCGAGATCACGTCGCTGGGTGCGCTGCGCTCGGCCCGGTGCGCCTGGATGATGCCGGCGATGACGCCGTCGATCGCCCGCCGCGCCGTCTTGATGTGGCGGTTGAAGCGGGTGGGCCAGGCCCGCGGGATGAAGTCGTTGACGTCGCCCTGCGGCATCATGGCCGCGATGCCGAAGCGCACCGCCGGACCCACCTCGCGGGCATGGGCCGAGATGTCGGTGTTGAACACCATCAGGCCCAGCATCGCCAGGCTGAGGTGCATCATCTCCTCCACCACCTCCACCGGCTCGCCGGCCGGCAGCCGGCTCCAGCGCTGCACCAGGCCCATGGCCGCATTGCCGATGGCGTCGGTGTGCTGCTCCACCTGCCGGCGATGGAACAGCGGCTGCACCGCGCGACGGTGGCGCCGCCAGAACTCGCCGTCGGTGGTGAGCAGGCCGTCGCCGAAGAAAATCTTGAAGTTCTCGTAGAAGCGGCCGCGCACGTAGTTGCGCTGGTTGTCCAGCAGCACGTGCTGCACGTTCTCCGGATGCGCCAGCGCATGAGTGAGGAAGGGCCCCAGCCGGTTGCGCACCACGTCGCCATGCTGCAGCCGCAGCTGCATCAGCATGGTGATGGGGTCCTGCTTGTACGCCGCCAGGTTGCCCATCAGCAGGCTGCCGCGCGGGCCGGGCGCGATGCGCCGCGGCGGCTTGCGCGGGCCGCTCATCGCGCCACCCCGCCGGACTGGCGTTCCGCGAGCAGGGCCTCCACCTCGGCCCTGGATACCAGCGCACCGGTGTGGCAGTGCACGTAGCCGATGACCACGCCGGTCACGTCCTTCATCTGCGCCACCATGCGGCCGTCGGGCCGCGTGGCCACGAAGCGGTTGCGCAGCCCGGTGCCCTCCAGCGCGAAGTCCCGCGGCGTGGCATACAGCTCGATGCCGGCATGCCGCGCGCTCAGCTGCAGGTCGTTGCCGGACTCGTACAGGTCGATGCGGCGGATGGCCGCCGGCGCGGCCAGCGGGATGTAGTCGCCAGCCACCAGGTTCAGCACTGCCACCCGCGCCAGCCCGTCCAGCAGGATGGTGGGCACCAGGAACTGCGAGAACACCGCGTCGTCCGACGGCAGCGCCAGCGCGTAGCGGGCGCGCTTGCCGAGCGGCGTGTTGCGGGTGTCGGTGGTGGAGACGAACATGCTCGTCAGCCGCACCGGCGCGCCCTCCAGGTGGTAGGGGTCCGGCACCGGCTGCTCCTCCTGCAGCGGCCAATGCGGCCAGGTGGGCGCCTTCTCGTGGCGCGGCGCCAGCAGCACCTTGATCTCGAAGTGCAGCTTGTCCTTGCGCAGCAGCACGCCCGCGGGCGAATGCACGTCCCCGGTGACATGCACCTGCAGCACCACCAGGTCGCCATCGCGCTGCAGCACCCTGGCGCCAATGCGCTTGGTGCTGGGCCGCGCGGCGTCGTACACCCGCAGGAAGTGGTGGAACACCGCATCCTCGAAGCCCACCACCTGCAGCCCAGGCATCAGCTGCAGCGCCACCTCGGCCGCCAGTTCGGTGACGAAGGTGCCGGGCAGCGTGGCGAAGCCGTTGACCAGGTGGTGCCGCAGGTAGCCGTCGGTCTCGAGGCTGAACACCCGTTCGACCTGCAGGTGCTCGGCACTGCGCTGCAGCTCGCGGCCGATGTAGAAGCGGCCTGGCACCGCAACGCAGGCAGGCGCCTCCTGCGCCGGCTGCGGTGCATCGAAGAAGCCGGGCAGGTGCGCAACGATGGCCTGCCGCTCGGGCTCGCCCAGGTGCACCGAGGCGGCGCAACGCGACTGCAGGCACAGCTCGCGCAGGAAGTGGTGCACGCCCTCCTCGGTGCGCATGCTGGTGAAGAGCCCGCTCTTTTCCAGGAAGGCGCGGGTGACCGGATTGGCGCCCAGGCCCACCGAGCGCCACAGCGTCCAGCCGATGGTGAACTCGTCCAGCCCGAAGCGGGCGCGGCGGTACTGGGCCTGCGTGTTGAGGAAGTCGTTGCCGGCGGCATAGTCGGTCTCGCCCGACTGGCCGGTGAGGCCGATGAACGATCCGAAGTTGCACCAGGCCCGCGGCAGGTGGCCGGCGAAAGCGGCCCGCAGGTTCACCAGGCCGCGCAGCTTGATGTCGCGCACGGCCCGGAAGTCTTCCAGGCTCTTCACCTTGACCGAGGCGGAACGGTTGAGCCCGGCCGCATTCACCAGCAGGTCCACCTGGCCGTGGCACGACAGGATCTGCAGCACCGCGGCCTGCAGCGCCCCGGCATCCAGCACGTCCGCGCGCAGGTAGTGCACCCGGCCTTCGCCGCAATGCTGGCGCATGACCTGCAGGTTGCGGTGGGCGGCGCGCAGCTCCAGCAGCCGGTCGAAGGCCTTGATGATCTGCGGCACCGTCAGGCCGGGCTGGGCCGCCCTCTGCGCACGGATGTACTCGGCGCGGCTGGCGGCGAAGGCCTCGTCGCCGTCGGCCAGTGCCTGCGGCGGCAGGTCGTCCAGGCGGCTGCTGCCGATCAGGTACAGCGTGGGCCGGAAGGTGGCGGCCACGGCCTTCATCAGCTCGGCCGTGATGCCGCGGGCGCCGCCCACGGCCACCACCACCGAGCCGGCATGCAGCTGCAGCGGCGCCTGCTCGGGCGGCGCCGGCAGCACGCCGGGATCGGCCACCACGCGCGGGGTGAGCCGGCGGTCGCCGTCGCGCAGCACCACCGGCAGCAGCTGGCGCGCTGCGCTCTCCCGCTCGGCCTCGGCCACCGCGGGCGCCACGCTGCGCTGCGCGCTCAGCAGCGCCAGCACGCGGGCCTTGGGCATCTCGATGGCCAGCGACTTGGTCAGTCCGGTGAACACGCCCGCATCGGGATGTGCCGCTTGCCCGGCGACCGCGTCCAGCAGCAGGGTGATGAAGGATCCGTCCTCGCCCAGCGCATCGGCGCAGCACTTCACGGCCAGGAAGGCCAGGTCGTGCAGCGGCAGCCGCTGCAGCACGGCCTCGGCACCTGCGTCCGGGCTGTCGGGCAGGGACGAGGCCTGCAGCGAAGTCAGCAGCCGCAGGTGCCGCGCGCCGGCCGGCAGCAACGTGGGCAGCAGGGTCGGCCAGCGGTCGGCCTCGGCGGCCGGCAGCTGATGCCAGCCGGGCCGGGGCGCCGGCAGCGGCGCAGTGCACAGCACGGCGAACTCGGCCGAGGGCGCCACCAGCTGCGCGGCCAGCGCGGCGTCGTCGGTGATGACGACCGCGCCGGGCGGCAGGAACTGCAGCGGACGCGGCCCGGGCTGCCAGGCGGTGGCCTGCCATTCGATGCGATGACGCTGCACGCCCAGCGGCTGGCCATCGGCCGCCTGGTCGGTGCGGTGCAGCGCCTGCGGCAGCCGCGCCGGGTCGGGCTGGGCGGGGGCCGCCGCCGGCTGCGCCGCGCTCACCCGCAGGGCGAAGCGGCCGCGGTCGCCCGGGTTGGGCACCGAGACCACGGCCGACGGCTCGCCACGCACCAGGGCTCTCAACACGGCCAGAGCGCCTTCGGCACCGGCGAAGGTGAGCGGGCGGCCGGCTGCATCGGTGAAGGGCGTCGGCGCCGCACCGCCGGCCAGCGACGCATCCACCTCCACCCGGGCCAGCGGCGCCAGGCCGGCGGACCGCGCGCGCGACGCCGTCATCACCGCGAACAGCACCACCGCCTCGGCCGGCGCGGCGCCGAAGGCCGGCAGCACCTCCTCGGCCGTGTTGCCGTGGATGCCGCCCACCAGCACCATGTCGAACTCATGGCAGCGCAGGTAGCGCGCCGCCACCTGGAAGGCGGCCAGCGTGGACGCATTGCCGGCGTCCACCGTCATGTTGGCGCCATGCAGGTCGTGGTAGTTGGCCACCCGTGCCGGGATCACGTTGGGCATCATCCCGGGGAAGCTGTTCTCGGTGGTGGGCGGCACCAGCGCCTGCGTGCGCTGGCGCAGCGGGCCCAGCAGCCGCCGCACCGCCGGGTCCGCGGCCTGCAGCGCGGTGTCGATGTCGTCCAGGTAGCAGCGGCTGGCGTAAAGCGCGGCATTGCGGGTGGGGCCCATGTGGCCCATCACCACGCCGATGGTGTCGGCATGCGATTGCCAGAAGCCGCTGAGGCGATCGCGCAGCACATGGGCGGCGTCCAGCGACATCAGCTGGCAGCGGTCCAGCGCCCGCAGCACGGCTCCGGGCATGCGCACGCGCTCGAAAGGCGGAAGCGGGTAGCTGTCGCCAAAGCTCGGGGCCGGTGCCGGCCCGTCGCCGCGCAGCCAGGCGGCCACGGCTTCGTCGTCGGCCAGGCCGGGCAGCCGGGCCGACCAGCCGACGATGACCAGCGGCTCCGCCGGTGCCAGCGCACGGGGCGGCAGGGCGGGCAGCTCGGGCCGGTGCTCGGCCACCACGAGGTGACCATTGGTGCCGCCGAAGCCGAAGCCGGACACGGCGGCCATGCGCGCACTGCCGGGCCGCGGCGGCCAGGCCACTGGCGTGGTGGGGATGCGCAGGCTGCAGTCCTCGATGCCGAAGGCGGCCGGCGGCTCGGCGAAGCGGTGCTGCGGCGGGATGACCTGGTGGCGCAAGGCCAGCACCACCTGGATCAGCGACACCACGCCGGCGGCCCAGCCGGTGTGGCCCACCAGGCTCTTGTTGGAGGTGACCTGCACCGGCCGCTGGCGACCGAGGGTCTCTCGCAGGCTCTGGAACTCGGCCAGGTCGCCCGCAGGCGTGCCGGTGGCATGCGCCACCACCCAATCGACCTGCGGCACGGGCTGTGCGGCCTGGGCATAGGCACGGCGGATGGCGATGCCCTGTCCTGCCGAATTGGGCGCATAGATGGCCTTGCCCTTGCCGTCCGACGAGGAGCCGAAGGCCTTGAGCACCGCCAGCACGCGGTCGCCGTCGGCCACGGCGCGGCGCAGCTTCTTCAGCACCACCACGCCGGCACCGTCGGCGAACAGCACGCCGTCGCAGGCCTTGTCCAGCGGCCGCACCTCGCCGCTGCGCGACAGGCCGTGCAGCTTGCTGAACAGCACCGAGCCCCGCGGCGCCAGCGCGAAGGCACCGCCGCACACCGCCACGTCATGCTGGCCGAGCAGCAGGCCCTTGATGCCGATGTCGATGGAATACAGCGACGACGAACAGGCCGTGTCGATCATCATGCATTCGGTGTCGTCGGGCAGCACGCCGCGCATCGCCGCCTGACCCACGCGGTGCGGGAAGTACTCGGCCAGGCCGGCCGCGCCGCGGTGGTAGCGCGCCTGCAGCACCTGCTCCACCTGCGCCAGGCAGCGCGCGCGCTCGTCGGGCGCGGTGCCGTCCTCGTCCAGGATGGCGGACAGCCGCTGGCGCGTGGCGGCCAGCACCATCGCTTCCTCCAGGTGCTGGCTGCCGTCGGCGGTGTAGCCCACCAGGAAGCTGCCGCGGTCGCCGGCACGCCGGTGCACGCCCTCCATCGCGCGCATCAGCGCATGGCGCAGCCACAGCGTGGTGAGTTCGGCCGGCGCGGTGCCGGCGTCGATCTCGGCCTGCAACGCCGGCGCGGGTCGGAAGCCCTCGATGAACACCGAGCGCGACTGGTAGCTCTTGTCCTGCGCCGACGGGTCGGGCGAGTGGAAGGAGCGGTAGTCCCAGCGGTCCGGCGGCACGTTGCCGAACAGCTCGGTGCCTTCCATCAGCACCTTCCAGAACTCGTCCAGCTCGCTGGCGCCCGGCAATGCCAGGCCCATGCCGACGATGGCGATGTCGTCGCTGTCCGGCGGCTCCACGCCCGCCTGCGCGGCGGCTTCGGGCGCCGCAGCGGCTGGCACGGCCGGCAGGCGTCGCGGCGACAGCGCTTCGCTGCACAGGGACAGCCCGCCATCGGCCACCACCACCTGGCCGGTCACCCAGCGCGCGGCATCGCTGGCCAGGAACAGCACCAGGTCGGCCATGTCCTGCGCAGTGGCCAGCCGCTTGAGCGGCGTGGCCGCGATGCTGGACTGTCGGGTGGCCTCGGGGTCGGGGAACATGTCGGCCACCGCACCGTCGATCAACGTGGCCGAGGCAGTGTTCACGCGGATGTTCAGCGGCGCGAACTCCACCGCCAGGTAGCGGGTGAGCGACTCCAGCGCGGCCTTGGAGGTGCCCACCACCAGGTAGTGGGCCGGCACCAGCGTGGCGCCCACCGACGACACGTTGACGATGGCCCCGCCGCCGCTGCGCGCCATCAGGGCCGAGGCCCGGCGGGCGCACCAGAAGGCGCCCTTGAGGTTGGTGTCCAGTGCGCGGTCGAAGTGCTCCTCCGCGATCTCGTGCAGGCCCAGCAGCGCGCCGGAGGCGGCGTTGTTCACCAGGATGTCGAGCCGGCCATGGCGGGCCTCAATCTCGTCGAACATGCGGTCGACCTGCGCCTTCTGCGCCACCGAGGCCCGCATCGCTTCCACGCTGAAGCCCTCGGCCCGCAGTTCGGCCACCGTCTGGCGCGAAGCATCCAGCGAATGGAAGAAGTTGACGATCACGTGGGCGCCGCGTTCTGCAAAGCGCCGGCTGATTGCCTTGCCCACGTTCTTCGCGCCGCCGGTCACCAGCACCAGCTTGCCGGCCAGGTCCTGCTCTGCCATACCACCCTCCCCTTGTTTGTCTTGTCGTCTCGCCCAGGCGCCGCCAGCGCCTGCGCGATGCGCGCGGCGCGGGTCGGCAGGCGGCAGTGGCCGCGCGTCAGGCGGCGGCGAGCGCGGGGCGGCCGACGTTCGCGTGCACGAAGTCGACGATCTGGCCCATGGTCTTGATGTCGCCGGCGCGGAAACTGGCCGGCAGTGGCGGCAGCCTGTACTGCGCGCTGATGCGCTGGATGATCTCGGTCTGCTTGACCGAATCGATGCCCAGCTCGGACTCCAGCTCCACGCCTTCCGTGAACACCTCGGGCGGGTACTCCATCGCCTGCGCGTAGATGGCCACCAGCTGCGCGAACAGCTCCGCACGCGGCAAGGCGGCAGCGGGCACCGTGACCGCCGGTGCAACGGGCGCCGCGGCCGGCGCGGGCGCGGGCGCGGCCGGCGTTGACACCACCGCCGCGTGGCGTTGCAGCTGGATGAAGCTGAGGAACTCGGACTTGATCTGCCCGGCCACGGCAGGGCCCCGTTCGCGCCAGAACGCCTCGAAGGCGGTGAGCAGGTCGGACTCGGGGGCAGTGGTGTGAGTGGTCATGCGCTGAGGCTGGAAGTGTTGGAACACGCGGTCGACGCCGGCTGGTTCGTCGTCACGCTGCTTGAGGACTGCGAATACCTTGGCCCGGCCCGGCCCGGCCACGCGGATGACGCTATTGCCGAGCGCGTCGAGCGCGCCGCATTCGACGAAGGTGCTGACCTGCTGCGCCAGCAGGGCCTGCACGCCAGCCTCGAAATCGACCGGCATCGTCAGGTGATGGGCCAGGCATTCGCCCAGGTCGTCGCCGCTGCGGTAGGCGCGGCCGAGGATGGGCGAGTACACCGGCAGGCCTAGCGGCCGCGCCTGGAATGCCGACAGGCGCTCGGCGAAGTCATGCGCGGCGCGGGCCAGCGCCGGATGGTGGAAGCCGTGGGGCGACTGCAGCGCGCATGCCTGCAGGCCCTGCATGGCGCAATGCGCGGCGAACAGGTCCAGCTCGGTCGCTTCTCCCGAGACCACCACCTGCTGCGCATGGTTGACCACCGCCACCCGGACCGGCGCGACCGAAGCGCCTGGCCCGGTACGTGGCGGGCGCCGTGCGGACCAGGCCTGCAGGCACTGCTGCACCCGGGCCCGTGATGCCGCCACCGCCAGCATGCCGCTGCGCGGGCCGGAATTGGCCGCCAGCGCACCGATGCGCTCGCACACCACCTGCGCACCCTCGCCGGGCGTGAAGGCGCCGGCGCAGGTGAGCGCGGCAATCTCGCCGAAGCTGTGCCCCATCAGCACCTGCGGTTGGACGCCGCCCGCGACGAGCAGCGCATGCACCGCCACCGGCACGGCGAACAGGGCCAGTTGCAGCAGGTCGGGATCGTCGTCCAGCAGTTGCTGGGTGCTGCGCGGCTCCTGCCACAGCACCCGCTGCAAGGACTTGCCCAACCGTGCGCGGGCCACCTGCTCGACTTCGTCCGTCACCTGCCGCACCACCGGGTGCGAGGCCTGGAGGCCACCCAGCACGCCGGCGTAGTGGGCGCCCTGGCCGGGAAAGAGGAAGGCGGTTGACATGAGGACTTGGCGCTGCGCGGATGGACACTCCGCCGAAGCCCTTCACTTTAGCGGGATGTGTCATTTCTATCGATTACGCGCGCCTGCCTTGTGGTAGGCAGCCGACGAGACGTCGGGTAGGGCTTGCCGGCAGAGCTAGCAAGTGCTAACTAGACGGCGATCCGCTGGCCGCCGCCCACCGGCGGCCACTTGTCTAGACAGGCAACGGCACCGGCCTGATGCGCGAAGCCTGCCCGGCGCTGCCGAAGGCCTCGAAGCGCTCGGCGCAGAGGTCGCGGGCGGCGACCAGCGCGTCCTTCAGGAACTTGCGCGGATCAAACTCCGAGGGGCTGCGGGCCATGGCGCGGCGCATGGCACCGGTCATGGCCAGGCGGATGTCGGTGTCGATGTTGACCTTGCGCACGCCATGCTTGATGCCTTCGCGGATCTCGCTCACCGGCACGCCGTAGGTCTCCTTGATGTCGCCGCCATGCTCGCGGATGACGGCCAGCCATTCCTGCGGCACCGACGACGAACCGTGCATCACCAGGTGGGTGTTCGGGATGCGCTGGTGGATGGCCTTGATGCGGTCGATGGCCAGGATGTCGCCGGTGGGCTGGCGGCTGAACTTGTAGGCGCCGTGGCTGGTGCCGATGGCGATGGCCAGCGCATCGACGCCGGTCTTGCCGACGAAGTCGGCCGCCTGCTCGGGGTCGGTCAGCATCTGGTCGTGGGTGAGCGCGCCTTCGGCGCCCACGCCGTCCTCCTCGCCGGCCAGGCCCGATTCCAGCGACCCCAGGCAGCCCAGCTCGCCTTCCACCGACACACCCACCGCATGCGCCATCTCGACCACGCGGCGGGTGACGTCGACGTTGTAGTCGTAGCTGGCCGGCGTCCTGGCGTCCTCCTGCAGGCTGCCGTCCATCATCACGCTGGTGAAGCCCGAGCGGATGGACTGCAGGCACTGCGCCGGGCTGGCGCCATGGTCCTGGTGCATCACGATGGGGATGTCGGGGTACATCTCGGCCGCGGCCTCGACCATCTTGCGCAGGAAGGGCTCGCCCGCGTACTTGCGGGCGCCGGCGCTGGCCTGCAGGATCACCGGGCTGTCGGTGCGCTGGGCGGCCTGCATGATGGCCTGGATCTGCTCCAGGTTGTTGACGTTGAAAGCCGGCACGCCGTAGCCGTGTTCGGCCGCGTGGTCGAGCAGCTGCCGCAGGGAAATCATCGCCATCGGGGTCTCCTGGGTGGTGTCGATCAACGGGTTCAGGCGGCCACGGCCATGCGCGGCGGCAGCAGCTGCAGCGCACGCTGCGCCACCGCCTGCGGCGTGAAGCCGAACAGCGCGAAGAGCTGCGTCGCAGGGGCCGATTCGCCAAAGCGGTCGATGCCGATCACGTCGCCCTGCTCGCCCACGTACTTCCACCACAGGCCGGTGCTGCCGGCCTCGATGGCCAGCCGCGGCAGGTGGCGCGGGATGGTGGCGGCCCGGTAGTCAGCCGGCTGGCGGTCGAAGACGTCCATGCAGGGCACCGACACCACGCGCGCCGCGATGCCCTGCGCCGACAGGAGGTCGGCCGCGGCCAGCGCCAACCCCACCTCGGAGCCGCTCGCCAGCAGCGCCACCTGCTCACCCGCCGGCTGCCGCAGCAGGTAGGCGCCGTGGGCGATGGCCTCCACGCGCGCGCCGCCGTCGCCCGCAT
Source organism: Aquincola sp. J276 (assembly GCF_024700035.1). Taxonomy (NCBI): domain Bacteria; kingdom Pseudomonadati; phylum Pseudomonadota; class Betaproteobacteria; order Burkholderiales; family Sphaerotilaceae; genus Aquincola; species Aquincola sp. J276. The sequence goes on along the minus strand of NZ_JAJONC010000002.1, from coordinate 2,112,087 downwards.
GCGGCAGCGCCTGTCGGCTGAGCAGCAGCGCCGAAGGCCCGTCGGTGCGGCGCAGCGCCTGCCGCCAGGCCACGGCCGTCTCGGTGGCATCGGCGGGCCGCCACACGTCCAGCCCCGGGATCAGCCGCAGGCTGCTGGCATGCTCCACCGGCTGGTGGGTCGGGCCGTCCTCGCCCAGGCCGATGGAATCGTGGGTGAACACATGCACCACCGGCAGCTTCATCAGCGCCGACATGCGCACCGCATTGCGGGCGTAATCGCTGAAGGTGAGGAAGGTGCCGCCGTACGGCCGGAAGCCGCCGTGCAGCGCCACGCCGTTCATCACCGCGGCCATGCCGAATTCGCGCACGCCATAGTGCACATGGTTGCCGGTGCCGCGGCCGGTCAGCGGCCGGTGGCCCCGCCAGTCGGTGAGGTTGGAGCCGGTGAGGTCGGCGGAGCCGCCCAGCAACTCCGGCATCGCCGGGCCGATCACCTGCAGGCAGTCCTGCGAGGCCTTGCGCGTGGCGACGCTGGCGCGTCGGGCTTCGGCTTGTTCGATGGCCTGCGCCAGCGCGCCTTCGGCGGCTGCACCGAGTTGAGCACTGCCACGCTCCGCGGTGCGGCGCAGCAGTTCGTGCGCCAGCTCGGGGTAGGCCTCGGCATAGGCCGCGAAGCGCGCCTTCCAGGCGCAGTAGCGGCTCTCGCCCACCGCCAGCGCCGACCAGGCCTGCGCCACCTCCTGCGGCACCTCGAACGGCGCGGCCTGCCAGTCCAGCTGCTCGCGGGTCAACGCGATCTCGGCCGCGCCCAGCGGCGCACCGTGCGCCTCCGCGCTGTTGGCCCGGTTGGGCGAGCCGTGGCCGATCTCGGTCTGGCAGCACACCAGCACCGGCCTGTCGCTGGCCTGGGCCTCGGTGATGGCGGCGTCCAGCAGCGCCGGATCGTGGCCATCCACGTCGCGCAGCACCGTCCAGCCGTAGGCCTCGAAACGGGCGGGCGTGTCGTCGGTGAACCAGCCGCTCACGTCGCCATCGATCGAGATGCCGTTGTCGTCGTAGAACACCACCAGCTTGTTCAGGCCCCAGGTGCCGGCCAGCGAGCAGGCCTCGTGGCTGATGCCCTCCATCAGGCAGCCGTCGCCGGCGAAGACGTAGGTGCGGTGGTCGATCACGGTATGGCCCGGCCGGTTGAACTCGGCCGCCAGCAGCTTCTCCGCCAGCGCCATGCCCACCGCATTGGCCAGCCCCTGGCCCAGCGGACCGGTGGTGGTTTCCACGCCGGGCGTCATGTCCACCTCGGGGTGGCCGGGCGTGCGGCTGTGCAGCTGGCGGAACCGCTTGAGCTCCTCCATCGGTAGCGCATAGCCGCTCAGGTGCAGCAGGCCGTACAGCAGCATCGAGCCGTGGCCGTTACTCAGCACGAAGCGGTCGCGGTCGATCCACTGCGGATGCGCCGGATCGTGCTTCAGCGGCCCGCGCCACAGCGCCTCCGCGATGTCGGCCATGCCCATCGGCATGCCCGGATGCCCCGAATTGGCGGCCTGCACCGCCTCCACCGCCAGCATGCGCAAGGCATTCGCACAGGCACGCCGCAACGACAAGTTGTCCATACAACCTCGCAAGGAAAGAATGAATTGATCCAGCGGCCACCGCGGATCCGGCTCCGCCGGTCCGCCAGTGGCGCCCCCTGGGGGTGCGGCGAAAGCCGCTCCGGGGGGGCCTAATTCGCGAGGGCCTTCCTGCGGCGTTCCACCAGCCGCAGGATCATCGGCGTGAAGATCAGCTGCATCGCCAGCTCCATCTTGCCGCCCGGCACCACCAGCGTGTTGGCGCGCGACATCCACGAGTCGTGCAGCATGCTCAGCAGGTACGGGAAGTCGATGCCCGCGGGGTTGGCGAAGCGGATCACCACCAGGCTCTCGTCGGCGGTGGGGATCGTGCGGGCGATGAAGGGGTCGGACGTGTCCACCACCGGCACCCGCTGGAAGTTGATGTGGGTGCGTGTGAACTGCGGGCAGATGTAGTGCACGTACTCGTCCATGCGCCGCAGGATCACGTCTGTCACCGCCTCGGTGCTGTAGCCGCGGGTGGCCTTGTCGCGGTGGATCTTCTGGATCCACTCCAGGTTCACCACCGGCACCACGCCGATCAGCAGGTCGACGAAGCGGGCCACGTCCACGCGGCTCGTCTTCACGCCGCCGTGCAGGCCCTCGTAGAACAGCAGGTCGCTGGGCGGCAGCTGTTGCCATGGCGTGAACGTGCCGGGCTCCTGCTGGAAGGGGGCGGCCTCGTCGGCATCGTGCAGGTACTTGCGGCTGGCGCCGGTGCCCGATTCGGCGTAGTCGCGGAAGAGCTGCTCCAGCTCGTCGAACAGGTTGGCGTCCTCGCCGAAGTGGCTGAATCGCCGGTTGCCGGCGGCCTCGGCCTCGGCTGCCGCCTGCTTCATCGCCTGGCGGTCGTAGCGGTGGAAGCTGTCGCCTTCGATGATGGCGGCGTTGACGCTCTCACGGCGGAAGATGTTCTCGAAGGTGCGCGTGACCGATGTGGTGCCGGCGCCCGACGATCCGGTGATCGCGATGATGGGGTGCTTGTTGGACATGCTGCGTCTCCCTCTGACCTGTGTCTTGTCATGTCGTGGTGGCCGCGAACAGGCCACGCTTGCCGAACAGCGGCGACTGGTAGGTGTCGATCGGCTCGTCGCGGTGGTAGCGCTCCAGCCGCTCCACCTCCTCCGACGAGCCGAAGACGAAACCGATGCGCTGGTGCAGCGATTCGGGCTGCACCGTCATCAGCCGCTTGCGGCCGGTGCTGGCCCAGCCACCCGCCTGCTCGATCAGGAAGCTGATGGGGTTGGCCTCGTACAGCAGGCGCAGCCGGCCCGGCTTGTCGGGGTCCTTGGTGTCGCGCGGGTACATGAACACGCCGCCGCGCATCAGGATGCGGTGCGTCTCGGCCACCAGCGAGGCGATCCAGCGCATGTTGAAGTCGGCGCCGCGCGGCCCGGTCTGGCCGGCCAGGCATTCATCGACGTAGCGCTTGACCGCCGGCTCCCAGAAGCGGCTGTTGGAGGCGTTGATCGCGAACTCGCGCGTCCGCGGCGGGATCTTCAGGTGCGGATGGCTCAGCACCCATTCGCCCAGCTGCGGCTCCAGCGTGAAGGCGTGGGTGCCGTTGCCCAGCGTCAGCACCAGCATGGTGGAAGGCCCGTAGATGGCATAACCCGCGCCGATCTGCCGCGTGCCGGGCTGCAGGAAGTCCTCGGGCTGGGCATCCACGCCGGGCGTGGCTGCGCGCAGGATGGAGAAGATGCTGCCCACCGACACGTTCACGTCGATGTTGGAGGAGCCGTCCAGCGGATCGAACAGCAGCAGGTACTTGCCGCGCGGGTACTGCGCCGGCAGGGTGTAGGCCTGCTCCATCTCCTCCGACACCATGCCGGCCACATGGCCGCCCCACTCGTTGGCCCGCAGGAACATCTGGTTGGACAACACGTCCAGCGGCTTCTGCTCCTCGCCCTGCACGTTCACCGTCGGCGGCGCGGTGGGCACCGAAGGGTTGGGCGCCAGCGCGCCGAAGGCCACGCGCTTGGCGATGGCCTTGCAGGCCAGCGAGAGGTCGGTGATCAGCGCATTCAGCTCGCCGGTCGCGTTGGGGTGCCGGCGCCGTTCCTCGATGAGGAACTGCGTCAGCGTGGGCCTTCCGCCAGTGGGCATGGTGTCTCTCCTGTTCTAGAAATGAAGCAAAGTGTTCTGACAGGTGGCCAGCTGCACGGGCAGCTCGGCCGGTCGATCCATGCGCCAGGGCGGCGGGCCTTGCCAGCCGCTGGCTCCATAACCCCAGCCCGCCAGCACCGCGGGGCAGCCGGCGGCGGCGGCGGCCTGCAGGTCGGCGTGGCCGTCGCCCACCATCAGCAGCGCGCCGGTGGCCAGCCCCAGGCGTTCGGCCGCCGCGCGCAGCAGCAGCGGCGAGGGCTTGCGCTGCACCGGCTCGTCGGCACCGAACACCGCGCTGAAGTGCGGCAGCAGATGGGCCGCATTCAGCAAGGCCCGCGCCAGCGGCGTCGGCTTGTTCGTCACCACCACGCAGGCATAGTCGCGCGACAGCTCGGCCACCATGTCGGCGATGCCGTCGAACACATGGCCCAGGCTCATCGGCGCGGCCAACGCCGTCATGTCGAAGGCGCGGCGCAGGTGGTCGCACAACGCGCGGCCAGGCGCGTTGGTGGGGTCGATGGCCTGCGCCACCAGCGCGCGGGCGATGGTGGCGTCCGGGCCGTCGCCGATCCAGCCGCGCACCGTGTCCAGGTCGAAGGTGCGCAGGCCGGCCTTGTGCAGCGCCGAGTTCAGTGCATGGCGGATGTCGGGCGCGCTGTCCACCAGCGTGCCGTCCAGGTCGAAGGCGATGCCGTCGATGCGCTGCCGCAGCACAGGCGGGGTCATGCCGGCTCCCCTTGCAGCGCCGCTTCGCGCAGGGCGTTGATGGCGCTGCGGTACTGCGACGGCCCGGCGCCGAACACCGCCGAGCCGGCCACCAGCGTGTCGGCGCCCGCGGCCACGATGCGGCCGGCGTTGCCGGCCTTCACGCCGCCGTCCACCTCCAGCCAGACCTCGCGGCCGCTGGCCTCGATGCGGCGCCGCACCGCCTCGATCTTGGGCAGCATGCTCTCGATGAAGGCCTGGCCGCCGAAGCCGGGATTCACCGACATCACCAGCACCAGGTCCAGTTCGTCCAGCACATGGTCCAGCACCTGCACCGGCGTGGCCGGGTTGAGCACCAGCCCGGCCTTGCAGCCCTGCGCGCGGATCAGCTGGATGGTGCGATGCACATGCTCGCTGGCTTCGGGATGGAAGCTGATGAGGCCCGCACCGGCCTGCGCGAACATCGGCACCAGCGCATCCACCGGCCTGACCATCAGGTGCACGTCGATCGGCACGCTGCTGTGCGGCTTGATGGCCTCGCACACCAGCGGGCCCACGGTGAGGTTGGGCACGTAGTGGTTGTCCATCACGTCGAAATGGATCAGGTCCGCGCCGGCGGCGATCACCGCCTCCACCTCGTCGCCCAGGCGGGCGAAGTTGGCCGACAGCAGGCTGGGGGCGATGCGCAGAGGTCTTGTCATGGGGTGTCCTGCTGGTTCAGTGGACCAGCGCGTGCACGCTGTCGGCATCGCGCGCGCAGGCGAGCCGCTGCAGCTCGTCCACGCCCAGCCAGGCGGCCTGGCGCAGCCGGCCGCCCGGCTCGCCGGGAATCGGCTGTTGCGGGTCGCCCAGGTGCGGCAGCAGCAGGCCGGCGGCGGTGAAGTCGCCGCCTTCGGTCCAGAAGGTGGGCGTGACCACCGTCCACAGGCCCGCGGCGCGGGCGCTCCTCAGGCCATTGGCCGAGTCCTCGAAGGCGATGCAGCGCTCGGGCGGCAGGCCCAGCGTGTCCAGCGCCAGCTGGTAGATGTCGGGCGCGGGCTTCTTGTGGCGCACCTGGTCGCCGCAGGCGATCACGTCGAACAGCTCCAGCCCGCGCGCGCCCCACGCCGCCTGCAGCAGCGCATCGATGTTGGCCGCGGTGGTGGTGCTGGCGATGGCCAGCCGCAGGCCGGCCTCGTGCGCCTCGTCCAGCAGCCGCTCCACGCCCGGTCGCAACGGCAGGCCGCCGTCGCGCACGATGCTTGTATAGACATCCGTCTTCAGCGCATGGATCTCCGGCACGCGGGCCATCAGCGCCCTGCGCTGCGCCGGGGGCAGGCTGCTCTCGTCGATGAAGGCGGCGATGCGCTCCTTGCCGCCGGTGACGGCCAGCAGCCGGCGGTAGGTGGCGGCCGTCCATTGCCAGCCGAGGTGCAGCCGCTCGAAGGCCTGGTTGAAGGCCTGGCGGTGCACTTCCTCGGTATCGGCCAGCGTGCCGTCGACGTCCAGGATCAGGGCTTCGGTGGTCATGGTGAGGATCTCCTGGCGGGATCAGACGGCGCGCACCGGTGCGGCGGGCGCGGTGCCGAACACGCGCGAGGCCAGCACGTCCTCGGCCTGCAGCGTGCACAGCTGCTCCTTGCTGAGCGCGGACTGCGAACCGAACAGCCGCGTGGCATGGCGCAGCCGCATGCGGTCCAGCGCATTGCGCACCGAGCGCGCATTGGCGAAGTGCGGCTGCTGGCGGCGCAGGTGCAGGTAGCGGCCGAAGGCGGCGCCGGCCGGGCCGTCGAAGCGGTAGTTCAGGCCCTTGAGCATCAGCTCGGCGATCTGCATCAGCTCGGCCTCGCTGTAGTCGGGGAAGTCGATGTGGTGCGCGATGCGCGAGGCCATGCCCGGGTTGCTGCCGAAGAAGGTGTCCATGCGGTCCTTGTAGCCGGCCAGGATCACCACCAGGTCGTCGCGCTGGTTCTCCATCACCTGCAGCAGGATCTCGATGGATTCCTGCCCGTAGTCGCGCTCGTTCTCCGGCCGGTAGAGGTAATACGCCTCGTCGATGAACAGCACGCCGCCCATCGCCTTCTTGATCACCTCCTTGGTCTTGGGCGCGGTGTGGCCGATGAACTGGCCCACCAGGTCGTCGCGCGTCACCGCCACCAGGTGGCCCTTGCGCACGTAGCCCAGCTGCTTGAGCACGCCCGCCATGCGCATGGCCACCGTCGTCTTGCCGGTGCCGGGGTTGCCGGTGAAGCACATGTGCAGGCTGGGCGGCGTGCTCTGCAGGCCCTGCTCCTCGCGCAGCTTGTCGATCAGCAGCAGCGCGGCGATGTCGCGGATGCGGCCCTTGACCGGCGCCAGGCCGATCAGCTCCTCATCCAGCTGGTCCAGCAGCGCCTTGACGCCGGAGCTTTCGAACAGAACGCGCGGGGCGGTGGCCGTGTCCACGGTGCTTCTCCTGGCTGCGAGGTCAGCGCGTGGCCGAAGGCCCGGTGTAGCGGTCGCCTTCCGGCTTGGCCTGCACCGCATAGCTCTCGATGCTGTAGCGCAGCGTGCGGCCCGGCTCCTCGGTGCGGATCAGGCGGAAGCCCGGCTCCTCCTTCGGCCGGTTGACGATGAAGCTCAGCACCACCGATTCGGTGCCGTGCGTGCTGTCGAAGGCCGTCACGCGGATGTACTGGTCCGGAAAGGTCTTGCGGCAATCGTTGATCTCCTGCAGCACGCCGGCGGCGTCGCGCAGGTCGAACATCGGGTTGCCGTGCATCTCCCAGAAGGTGTTGCGCGGGTGCGGGTCGTCGGTGTATTCCACGCCGATGGCCCAGCCCTTTCCAGGCAGTACTCCAGCTGGCGGGTGATCTGCGGGTCGGTGAGCTCGGGCAGGAAAGAGAAGGTGCCTTGGGTGATGCGCATGGTGCGTGCTCCTGTGTGCGGGCGGGGCTTCAGGCCACCGACGGCGTGGCCACGTAGTCGGACGTGTCGGTGCTGGTGTAGTTGAAGGTGATGTCGCCCCAGGTATCGAGCGCGGCGGCCAGCGGGCTGCACCACTTGGCCGCGTCGCGCAGGATCTGCGGCCCTTCTTCCAGAAGGTTGCGGCCTTCGTTGCGAGCCAGCACCATGGCTTCCAGCGCCACGCGGTTGGCGGTGGCACCGGCCTGGATGCCCTGCGGATGGCCGATGGTGCCGCCGCCGAACTGCAGCACCACGTCGTCGCCGAAAAGGTCGATCAGCTGGTGCATCTGGCCGGCGTGGATGCCGCCGGAAGCCACCGGCATCACCTTCTTGAGCGCGCCCCAGTCCTGGTCGAAGTAGATGCCGCGCGGCAGGTCCACTTTCGTGTGCGTGTCGCGGCACACGTTGTAGTAGCCCTGCACCGTCATCGGGTCGCCTTCCAGCTTGCCCACCGCGGTGCCGGCATGGATGTGGTCCACGCCCGCCAGCCGCATCCACTTGGCGATGACGCGGAAACTCACGCCGTGGTTCTTCTGGCGGGTGTAGGTGCCGTGGCCGGCGCGGTGCAGGTGCAGGATCATGTCGTTCTGCCGGCACCAGTGGCTCAGGCTCTGGATGCCGGTGTAGCCCACCACCAGGTCCACCATCACGATGACCGAGCCCAGGCTCTTGGCGAACTCGGCGCGGCGGTACATCTCCTCCATCGTGCCGGCGGTCACGTTGAGGTAGCTGCCCTTGACCTCGCCGGTGGCCGCGCTGGCCTTGTTCACCGCGTCCATCACGAACAGGTAGCGGTCGCGCCAGTGCATGAAGGGCTGCGAGTTGATGTTCTCGTCGTCCTTCATGAAGTCGAGCCCGCCGCGCAGGCCTTCGTACACCACGCGGCCGTAGTTGCGGCCCGACAGGCCCAGCTTGGGCTTGGTGGTGGCGCCCAGCAGCGGTCGGCCGAACTTGTCCAGCCGCTCACGCTCCACCACGATGCCGGTGGGCGGGCCGCTGAAGGTCTTGACGTAGGCCACCGGGAACTTCATGTCCTCCAGCCGGGCGGCCTTCAGCGGCTTGAAGCTGAACACGTTGCCGATGACCGAGGCCGCCACGTTGGTGATGGAGCCTTCCTCGAACAGGCTCAGGTCGTAGGCCACGTAGCAGAAGAACTGGCCGGGGATGCCGGGAACGGGATCGACGCGGTAGGCCTTGGCGCGGTACATGTCGCAGGCGGTCAGGCGGTCGGTCCACACCACCGTCCAGGTGGCGGTGCTCGATTCGCCGGCCACCGCGGCGGCGGCCTCGATCGGGTCCACGCCGTCTTGCGGCGTGATGCGGAACAGGGCCAGGATGTCGGTGGCCTTGGGCTCGTAGTCCGAGTCCCAGTAGCCCATCTGCGCGTACTTCAACACCCCCGCGGCATACCGCTTCTTGGTGTCGGTGATCTGCTTGGCGTCGCTCATGTTGCCCATGGGGTCTCCTGTTTGGATGACGACTGAAGGTGCTGCCGTGGGAGGAATGTAGGGAGCGAATGCCTTATGGAAAAATTAAACTTTCTGGCTTTGGCATAAGGCTTGGCTAATATGTAGCCATGCCGCTGACCCGCAACGCCACCTTCCGCCAGCTGGCGGCCTTCCATGCCGTGGCCCGGCTGGGCAGCGTGTCCATGGCTGCGGATGAACTCCACCTCACGCAGCCGGCCATCTCGCTGCAACTGCGCGCGCTGGAGGAATCGGCCCGCACGCCGCTGCTGCAGCGTTCCGGCCGCGGCGTGCGGCTGACCGAGGCGGGCGAGCTGCTGGCCGGCTATGCGGCGCGCATCATCGAGCTGTGGCGCGAGGCCGGCGAGGAGATGGCCACGCTGCAGGGCGTGTTCTCCGGCACGCTGCGGGTGGGCGCCGTCACCACCGCGGAATACCTGCTGCCGCCGCTGCTGGTCACCTTCGCCAACGTGCATCCCAAGGTGAAGGTGAAGCTGCAGGTGGGCAACCGCGACGAGATCGTGCGCATGCTGGCCGGCCAGGACATCGACCTGGCCATCATGGGCCGCCCGCCGGCCGAGCTGAAGACCGAGGCCACCGCCTTCGCCCGCCATCCGATGGCCTTCCTGGCCGCGCCCGGCCACCCCACCGTCAAGCAGGGCGAGATGGGCCTGGCCGACCTGGCCGGCATGCACCTGCTGGTGCGCGAGCGCGGCTCCGGCACCCGCGCCACGCTGGAGCGGCTGTTCAAGGACGCACGGCTGCCGCTGCGCATCGGCAGCGAGATGTCCAGCAACGAGGCCATCAAGCAGATGTGCGCCGCCGGCTTCGGCGTCGCCTTCCTGTCGATGCACACCTGCGTGCTGGAATTGCAGGCCGGCCTGCTGGAACTGCTGCCGATGGCCGACAACCCGGTGGAGCGCGACTGGTATGTGATGCGGCTGGCTTCCCGCCAGCTGTCGCAGGTGGCCAGCGCGTTCGAACGTTTCCTGATCGAGCAGGGCCAGGCGCAGTTGACGGCCCAGCTGCAGCCGCGCAAGCGGCGCAGTGCCCGCCCCCGAGGATCCCGGCCATGACCGCACCGTACCGCCGCCCGCAACGCCCGCTGCCGCAGATGGCCGACATCGCGCGGCTGGCCGGCGTGGCGGTGTCCACCGTGTCCCGCGCGCTGGCCGGCAGCCCGCTGGTGAACGAGGCCACGCGCCTGCGGGTGCTGGAGATCGCGCGCAGCCTGGACTACACGGTGAACGTGGGCGCGCGCAACCTGCGGCGCCAGCAGAACGACACGGTGGCGGTGATCGTGCCGCGTGCCACCAGCACCGAACAATCGCTGACCGACCCGTTCTTCCTCAGCCTGATCGGCAGCGTGGCGGATGCGCTCACCGACCAGGGCCGCGACATGCTGCTGTCGCGCATCGACGCGCAACAGCTGCAGGCCGCGGCGCAGCCCTACCTCACCGGGCGGGCGATGGGGGTCATCGTCATCGGGCAGTGGAACCACCACGACCAGCTCAACGCGCTGGCGCTGCGCGGCGTGCCCTTCGTGGTGTGGGGCACCTGCATGCCGGGCCAGGCCTATGCCACCGTGGGCAGCGACAACGTCGAAGGCGGACGCATCGCCACGGCACACCTGCTCGATCGCGGCGCGCGGCACATCGCCTTCGTGGGCGACACCACGATGCACGAGATGGCGCACCGGCACGACGGCTGGCGCCTGGCCCACGAGGCCCGCGGCCTGCAGCCCGAGCCGGCGCTGCTGCGCAGCGTGCCGCTGATGCGCAGCGCCATCACCGCGGACATCGATGCACTGCTGGCCAGCGGCCAGCCGCTGGACGCGGTGTTCGCCAGCAGCGACCTGGCGGCCATCACCGTGATCGGCGCGCTGCACCGGCATGGCCTGCGCGTGCCGCAGGACGTGGCGGTGGTGGGCTATGACGACATCGTCACCGCCGCCCACCTGCAGCCGCCGCTCACCACGGTGCATCAGCCGGTGGACGAAGGCGGGCGCCGGCTGGTGCAGCAGCTGCTGGACCAGGTGGCCGGCCGCCGGCCGCCGCCGGTGGTGCTGCCGGCGCAGCTGGTGGTGCGGGGTTCATCCGGGCCGGTGGCGGGCTGAGCGCGCAGCCCAGGCCGCCTGCGCCCGGCGCCAGGCGGGCCCGAGCACCGGCGCCGCCAACGACAGCAGCAGCACCGCCAACGCCATGGGCGCCAGCACCTCCCGCAGCGGCAGGCGCACCGGCACCGGCCGCTCGAAGCGGCTGTCGCGCAGGGCGGCGGCCAGGCCGGCAGGGCTGTCGAGGTGGTGGTACTGCAGGCCGTCTTCCTGGGCCAGCAGGCGCAGGTAGGCCTCGCGCAGGCCGGACAGGTGCTCGGTGCCCGGCGTGGCACCCACCGATGCGGTGGGACCGCCGGCCTCGTCGGCCATGCCTTCGCCGGCCACGCTGCCACCGCGGCCGCGGCTGCGCGGGTCGGCCTGCAGCACCTCGTCGGCGCCCCACACGCCGATGGGCCGGCCCTGCGGGTCGCGTTTGGGGATGGGCGAGGGCTGTGCCTGGCCCACGCCCACGATCAGGCCCGGCACCTCGCCCGGCTCGCCCTGCAGCTTTGGCCGATGGCGCGGATGCAGCGGCGGCGATTCATGGCCATCGGTGACGAACACCAGCGAAGGCCGTTCCGGCAGCTGCCGGGCCACCGCCAGCCCGCTGTGCAGGCCCTTGGCCACCTCGCTGCCGTTGATCCAGGCCATGCGGCCATCCAGGTTGGCCAGCGTGGCGCGCAGCTCGCCCAGGTGGCCGCACACCTCCACCGGCGCTAGCACCAGCAGCGTACGGTATTCGGTGAACACGCCCCAGCCCACCTTGGAGCCGCAGGGCAGCTGCAGCAGCGCCTCGCGCAGCGCATGCCGTGCGGCCTCGATGCGCGGCGCGGGCCGGCCTTCCACCAGCGCATCGGGCACGTTCATGCTCTGGGTGATGTCGAGCACGATGACGTGGTCGAAGCGCGCGCGCTGCAGCGTGAGGTGCCACGGCAGCAGGCAGCCCGCCAGCAGCAGCGCGGCCAGCGCCAGCAGCCTCACGGCAGCCCCGCGCTGTGGCCGCGCATGGTGGTCACCGCGCGCTCGGCCTCGGGCGCCGGTTCGTTGACCGGTGGCTCCTCTTCCTCGGCATCGGGCAGCAGGCGCTGCGCACGCTCCAGGTTGTAGCGGGCTTCCCAGAAGCCGGGGTCGTGGCGCAGCACGTCGCGGTAGCCCTCCTTGGCCAGCTCCAGCAGCGCGATGGCCTGGCCGGGCTGCAGCGTGGCCCGCACCTCGATGGCCTGGCGCAGCAGCAGGTTGGCGCTGTTGTAGCGGGCGGCCTGGCCCAGCGGGCCGTCGTCCTGCAGCGGGCGGTAGCGGGCCAGCGCGGCTTCGCGCTCGGGGGCCGAGGCCTGCTGGCGCGCCAGCAAGGCGCTGCGCCAGGCGGCGGCAAAGCGCAGCTCGCGGGCTTCGTCGTCGGCCGGCAGGCGCAGCTGCGGGCCGGCCTGCGGCGGGTCGGCGGCCAGCTCGGCGATGCGGGCATTGAGGCCGGCATCGCGCCACCACAGCCCGGCCTGCACCGCTGCGGCCAGGCCCACCGCGGCCAGCAGCACCAGCACGGCGCGGGTGCGGCCGCGCGTGGTCCAGGCATCGTTCAGGCCCATCGGCGGATCTCCATCCAGCGTGCGGCCAGCAGGAGCAGCACCGCCAGCAGCGCCACCGCCAGCGCGGGCTCGGCCAGGCTGCGGCGGGGCACCACGTCCTCGTAGACGATGGGCAGGTTCTCCAGCCGGCCCACGTCGGCGATGGCTTCCTGCAGGGCCTCGGGGTTGTCGGCCTCGTAGGCGCGGTAGGGCGTGCCCATCGATTCGAAGAAGCGGTGCAGGAACAGCTCGGGCGCGGCCTCGTCGCTCACCGGCGAGGCCGCGGCACCGGCCGCGGGCGTGAGCCCGGCGCCCATGGCCGAGCGGATGTAGATCCAGTACACCGACACCCGGTGGCGCTGGGCGAGGTGGGCAATGCGCTCACGGATGGCGGCGTCCAGCCGGTCGCCGCCGTCGGACACCAGCATCACGATGCGCGAGCCGGTGTAGGGCCGGCCGGCGAAGAAGCCGAGCGCGCTTTCCAGCGCCAGGCCGATGTTGGTCTCCGACAGGCCGCGTCCGATGTTGCCGGCGGCGATGGCCGCCTGGATGGCCTCGGGCTTCTGGGTGAACTCCAGCACCCGCAGCGGCAGCGTGCTGAACAGCACCAGGCCAAAGCGGTCTTCCGGCCGCTTGCTCGCGAAGTCGGCCAGCATCTGGCGGGCCACCTGGCCCTTGGATTCACGGTTCTGGCTGGCGCGCAGCCGCGAGTAGTAGTCCAGCGCCTCGGGCCCGGTGCCGCGCACCGCGTTGCCCGCGCTGCGGCTGCCGCCGAAGCCCTGGTCCATGCTGCGGCTTCGGTCCAGCACCAGCACGATCTCCGCACCGCGGCCCACCCGCTCCACCGTGTACTCGGGCCGGTGCGGCCCGGCCTGGGCCAGCACCACGCCGGCCAGCGCCAGCGCGGCGGCCGCATGCAGCGCCAGCGCCAGCACATCCGAAGCCACATCACGCGGCAATGTGGCCAGCCAGGTGTTGGGCAGGGCATCGCGCTGGCGCAGCAGCCACGGCAGCGCGGCCAGCGGCAGCGCCAGCAGCCAGCCGGGGCTGTCGAAGGCGATCATGCGGCGCCCCGCTCGGCATCGCGCAGCCGCCGCGCCAGACCGCGCAGCCAGGCCATGTCGTCGTCGGCCGCCGCTTCGGCGAAGAAGCCGCTGCGCGAGCGGGCGAAGAAGTCGGCCAGCGCCGGCTGCAGCGGCGCATAGCGGGGATGGGCGGCGATGAAGCCCGGCACACCATCGGCCAGCAGCGTGGCGCCGGCGGTGCGGTTGAGCGCGGCATGCACCGCGGCCCAGGCGGCGCGGCGCTGGGCGGTGTCGGGCTGCGGGGGCAACGCCTGCAGCACCCGCCAGGCCTGGCCGAAGGGCCGGTGGCGGCGCGCCCACCAGGGCAGGCCCACGTACACCTGCAGCAGGTACAGCAGCAGCACGCCGGCCACCACCGCCAGCGCCAGCATGCGGCTGGCATGGCCGCCCAGGTCCAAGGCGGGCGGCGGCCGGTCGGGCTGCATGTCGCCGAAGCCGCGGCGGCTGGGCGCCTCGGCCGGCAGCAGCGGCACCACGGTCACCGGCCAGGCATCGATGCGCAGGCTGGCCGGCGGCTGGCCTTCGCCGCGCTGCAGCCGCAGCTCGATGGCGGGCATCTCCAGCACGCGCGGCGCGGGCGGCGACAGCAGCACCTGGTATTCCACCCACAGCGCCTGCTCGGCCTGGCGCCAGGCCACGCGGCGCAGCTCCAGCGCGCCACCGCGCTTGCCCGGGCGCGGCAGCGAGGCCGCATCCACCGCCATGCCCGCAGGCAGCTGCAGCCGGATGGTGCGGGCCACGGTGTCGCCCACGAAGTAGCCGTAGGTCCGCGGCTCCTCCACCTGCGCCGTCTGCGCGGCGGCGTGGCCGGGCACCAGGGCCGCGCACAACGCCGCGGCCGCCAGCGGCCTCATGCGAAGAAGTGCCGGGTCACGGCATCGGCATCGAACCCGCCTTCCAGCACCAGCGGCGACAGCCGGCGCGCGCGCAGCTGCTGCAGCAGCCGCGTGCGCTGCGCACTGCGCGCGGCCTGCCAGCGTGCACGCAGCGCCGGGCGCCACCACACCAGCCGCTGGCGGCCGGTCTCGGGGTCGGTCACGTTCAGCAGGCCATGGCGCGTCCGGGGGCCGAACTCCAGCGGATCCCACAGCAGCACCGGCACCACCTCGTGCGCGGCCAGGCCGTCGAGCACCGCCTCCACCAGCGGCGGCGGCAGATGGAAATCCGACACCAGGAACACCAGCGAGCGCTGGCGCGACAGGTGCTGCACCACTTGCAGCAGCCCCGTCGCGCTGCGGCCGGCCGGCACATGGGCGCGCAGGGCATGCGCCAGCAGCGCACCGGCGCCGCGCTGGCGCGTCTGCGGCTGCAGCAGCATGGGATGCACCGCCGTGTCGCAGCCCACGAAGCCGAAGCTGTCGCCATTGCGCCAGGCCGACCAGCTCAGGCTGTCGACGAAGTCGGCCACCACGTCCAGCTTGCGGTGCGTGCCCTCGAAGGCCATGGAGGCCGACAGGTCCACCACCATGGTCACCGGCACCGACATGCGCTGCGCATGCACCCGCACCCGCCAGCCGCCAAAGGGATCTCGCAGGCTGGCATGCAGGTCGAGCCGGCGCGGATCGGGCGCGTCCAGCAGCGAGGCATGGCCGCGGAACTCGAAGCCGCTGTCGCCCCGGCTGCTGCGGTGGTGGCCCGGGAAGTGGCCCTGCACCGGCCCGCCCACGCGGTACTGGATCTCGATCATGGCGCCGCCACCGCGCCCAGGATGCCGGCCATCAGCGGGCCGGTGATCTCGGGCCGGCGCATCTCGTACACCGGCTGGAAGCACAGGCGGTGGGCCAGCGTGTCGAAGAACACCGCCTGCACGTCCTCGGGCGTGGCGTAGTCGCGGCCGGCCAGCCAGGCGGCCACGCGGGTGGCGCGCATCAGCATGCTCATGCCGCGCGGGCTGGCGCCGGCCAGCATCAGCCGCGAGACGTCCATGTCGGACAGCTTCACGCCATAGTCGGCCGGCACGGCGGTGGCCCGCCACAGGCCCAGCGCATAGTCCTGCAGCGCGGGCGAGGCGCGCACCTGGTGCTGGATGGCCTCGGCCACGTGGTTCAGCTCGTCGTACGGCACCATGGCCGGCTGCAGCGTGGACACCAGGCGGTCGGTGTCGTGGAAGCGCGGGTCGAACATCAGCGCGCGGCGGTCGTCGTCGGTGGCCGGCGCATCGATGGTGATCTCCATCATGAAACGGTCGCGCGCGGCCGACGAGATCTCGAAGGTCTCCTCCCGCTCCACCCGGTTGCGGTCGGCGAACACCAGCAGGTGCGGAAAGCGCACCTCGCGGTTGAAGGCCGACACGCTGCGCTCGGCCATCACCCGCAGCAGCAGCGAATGCACCTGCGGCCGCGCGCGGGTTGATCTCGTTGAAGAAGAAGATGGCCAGGCCTTCGCCATGCTCGATCAGCGGCCCGGCCTCCACCGCGGGGCGGCCATCGGCGCCGATGTACGTGTAGTACACCAGGTCGTTGGGCATCAGGTCGATGGTGCCTTCGGTGCGTGCGAAGGCACCGCCCAGCACGCGGGCGAAGGCGCGCAGCAGCGTGGTCTTGCCCACGCCCACGTCACCCTGCAGCAGCACATGGCCACGGGCGAACACGGCGGTGTTCACCGCGCGGATCACCCGCTGCTGGCCGATGACGGCCCGTGCCACCTCGGCTTCCAGCGCCAGCGCACGCTGGCGCCAATCGTTCAGCAGCGCGTCGTCTCGCTCCATCGGCACGGTCCTCGAGCCGCTCGGGCGGCTTCTGTGCACCGGCCGCACCGCGCCCGATGCGCGGCACACACTGTCACGCCCGTGGCACAGGCGCGGCGGCGGCGGCCGATGAGGCAGGCGTGAGCAAGAGCTGCGCCTGCGGCAGCTGGAAGCGGCCAGCCACCTGGGCCAGCCGCGCGGCCTGCTCGCGCAGCGCGTCCGCCGCGGCGGCCGACTGCTCCACCAGCGCGGCGTTCTGCTGCGTGGAGTGGTCCAGGCTGCCGATGGCCTCGCCCACCCGCTGCACGCCGCTGGCCTGCTCGCGCGCGCCGAGGTCGATCTCGGCGATCAGCCGCGTGACCTGCTCCACCCGGCCCACGATGGCCTGCATGGTGACGCCGGCCTCGTCCACCAGGCGGGCGCCGTGCGCCACCTTCTCGGTGGAATCGGTGATCAGCGTCTTGATCTGGCGCGCCGCCTCGCCGCTGCGCTGGGCCAGCATGCGAACCTCGCTGGCCACCACCGCGAAGCCGCGGCCCTGCTCGCCGGCACGGGCGGCTTCCACCGCCGCGTTCAAGGCCAGGATGTTGGTCTGGAAGGCGATGCCGTCGATGACGCCGATGATGTCGGTGATCTTGCGGCTGGAGGCCTGGATGTCGCCCATGGTGTGCACCACGCGGCCCACCATCTCGCCGCCCTGCCCGGCCACCTCGCTGGCCGACTGCGCCAGCGCCGTGGCCTGCCGGGCCGAGCCGGCGCTGTGGCCGAGGGTGGCATTGATCTGCGCCATCGAGGCCGCCGTCTGCTGCAGGTCGCCGGCCTGCTGCTCGGTGCGCTGCGACAGGTCGAGGTTGCCCTGTGCGATCTCGCCGCTGGCGGTGCGCACCGCATCCGCGCCGTGCTGGATGTCGGTCATGGCCTCGGCCAGCCGGGCCTGCATGCGCTGCACCGCGGCCATCACGCTGTGGCGGTCGCCGGGGCGCAGCGCCACCGGCTGGCGCAGGTCGCCATCGGCCACGCGGGCCACCGCCTCGGCCACGGTGCCGGGCTCGGCGCCCAGCTGGTGCATCACCCCGCGCGTGAGCCGCCAGCCCAGCAGCGCACCGCCCACGCTGGCCACCAGGCCCAGGCCGATGATCAGCCGCTGCATGTTGCCGATGCGCTGGGCCACCTCGGCCGCGCTGTTGTCGGCGTCCCACCAGACATCGGCCAGGCCCTTGTCCACCTCCTTGAACAGCGCCGCCTGCTGCTGCTCGGCGTCGCCCAGCAGCAGCTGCAGCGCCTGCTCCGGCCGGCCCTCGCGGGCCACGGCGATGGCACGGGCCAGCGTCTGCTCATAGGGCGTGCGGGCGGCGGTGATGGCCTTCAAAGACTGGGTGTCCACCTCATCGAGCGCATTGCGCTGCAGCTCGGCCACCAGCAGGTCCACGCTGCGGCGGGCCTCGTCCATCTGGCTCAGCTGCCGGGCCGACACCGATGGGTCAGCCACCATCGCGGCGCTGTAGGCCAGGCGGCCCACGCGCTGCAGCTCGTCCTTGATGCGGGTGAACTTCTGCACGATGACCATGCGCTCGGCCACCAGCGCATGCAGGCCCTCGCGGACCGCCGCGGTGCTGATCGACGAGACCACCACCACGATGGCCAGCACGCCGATGACCAGTCCATAACCCGACAGCAGGCGGGCACCCATCCCCCACGACGACTTCTTCTCACGCATTCAAGACCCCAGATGACACGAACGCTGCAACCGCTACCCGCACTGGGTATCGGTTGCCATCCGTATCACTTGAGGCGGCGTGTTTCAGCGTTCCGCGAACCGCCAGCGCAGGCCGGCCCACACGGTGCGGGGCGCGCCGGGGGCCTGGAAGGTGGCGTGCTGCAGCGGGTAGTCGCCCTCGGCGTTGGCCGGGAAGGGCCGCGCCTGGAAGTTGCCGTTGGCATCGAATCCGGTGGCGCCCAGCTGCGCCGCGGTGGTGTACCGGCGGTCGAACACGTTGTTCAACTGCACGAAGAAGTGCCAGGCCGCGCGGGGCGTGTAGTCGGCGCTGAGGTTGAGCACGGCGTAACCGCCGCTGCGGCCGCGGCCCAGGTAGTAGGCGCCATCGGGCCGGTGCCGGCCGTTCTCGTTGCCGCGTGCGATGGAGCCGCCCACGGCGGTAAGGTCGGCGCCCAGGCTCCAGGCGCCGTTCACCCGCCAGTCGGCAAACAGCTTGAGCAGGTGCTTCGGGATCAGCGGGATGCGGTCGCCGGGGCGGATGGTGATGGTGCCTTCGGTGCCGGGGTTGCCTTCCTCGGCTTCGCTGTTGCTGCTGTTGCTGCTGCCGTCCACCACCTCGGTGCTGCGGTAGGTGGCGTCCAGCCAGGTGTAGTTGGCGCCGATGGTCAGGTCGCGGCCCAGCGGCAGGCTGAGGCCGGCCTCCAGGCCCTGGCGGCGTGTCTTGCCGAAGTTGCGGAAGTAGCCGAAGCCGGCCTGGTCGTCGGCCACGAACAGGATGTCGTCGCGGTTGTCGGCCCGGAACACGCTCACATTCCAGGCGCCGCCGCCGGGCAGGCTGCCGCGCAGGCCGGCTTCCACGGTGCGGGTGACCACCTGATCCAAAGGTGGATCACCCGCCATCGCGTTGGGCAGCTTGCAGGGGTTGGCCGGGTCGGCGCAGCCCAGCTCGATGGCCGAGGGCGCGCGGCTGCCCTGGTTGAAGCCCAGGTAGGCATTGACCGTGGCGCTGGGCGAGAAGGTCAGGCCGATGGCCGGGTTGAAGCGCTTGAACACATGGTGGCCATCCAGCGAGCCGGGGCCGCCGCCGGGATGGATCGCGTCGCGCGTGGTGACCGTGCTGCGGTTGTAGCGGCCCGACAGGGTCAGGTGCATGTCGCGCGCCAGGCCGATGGTGTCGGTGGCAAACAGGCTCCAGGTGCGGGTCCTGGCACCGAGGTCTACGCGGGTGTCGTAGGGCTCGCCGTCCTCCTCGCCGCCGTTGATGCCGTCGCCGAAGGCGCCCACGCCCACCACGCCGCGGTCGGGCGTCAGGTAGCCCAGTTCGGAGCCCTGGTTGAACTGCACGCGGCTCCAGTCCAGCGCGCCGCCCAGGGCCAGCTGGTGCGCCATGCCGCCGAGCTCGCCGTCCCAGTTGAGCTGGCCCTGCAAGCCCCAATTGCGCTGCGTGGTGCGGGTGGTGTTGAGCACGCCGTTGCACTTCTCGGCCGGCTCGTCCGCCAGCAGCGCCTGCGCAATGCAGCGCCAGCGCGGAAACGGCGTGTTGGCCGCGCTCTCGCCACTGAGCGGGTAGCCGGTGTACCCCGCTTCCTCCAGCGCCTGCCGCTCTTCGGCATTGGGTTGGTAGAGCTGCTGGCCCAGCGCGTCGTCGTTGAGGTCGCCGTTGAGCGTGCCGGTGCGGATGCGCCGCCAATAGGCATTGCCCGAGAGCGAGAAGCCGTTGCCCAGCTGGTGGGTGGCGGTGAGGTTGAGCATCAGCGCGCGGTTGTGGGTCTCGTCGGGCTTGGTGTAGATGCTGCCGTAGTCGGCGGCCAGCAGGCGCTGCTCCTGCAGGCCGTTGCCGGTGAGGTCGTTGTCGGCCACCGCGGCGCCGAGGCTGATGCGGGTGTCGGCCGTGCGCAGCCCGAACTTGCCGAACAGCTGCCGCACGTCGCTGGGCGAGGCATCGCGCCAGCCGTCCTCCTTGAAGCGGTTGCCCGTCACGTACCAGTCGAAGCCGGTGGCGCCCTGGTGGCCGCCCGTCTCGAAGCTGAGCTGCCGCCGCGCATGCGAGCCCAGCACCAGCTCCACCGACGTGCCCGGATGCGTGGTGCCGTCCTTGGTCTGCACGCTGAGCGCGCCGCCCAGCGTGTTCAGGCCGAACAGCGGATTGCTGCCCGGCATCAGCGTGATGGTGTTGATGGCGGCCTTGGGGATCAGATCCCAGCTGACCACGTCACCGAAGGGCTGGTTGATGCGCACGCCGTCGACGTACACCGACAGCCCCTGCCCGGTGCCCAGCAGCGGCGAAGCGGTGAAGCCGCGGAAGTTGACGTCGGCCTGGAACGGGTTGTTCTGCACCTCGTTGATGTGCACCCCGCCCAGCGTGCGGTTCATGTAGTTGGTGAGGTCGGGCGCATGCCGCCGCTCGATGTCGGCCGCGCGACCGGTCTGCACATTGGCCGGCACCTCGTCGCGCGGCACGCCCAGGCCGGGCAGCGGGGTGACGCCGATGACGGTGACCTGGCCGGCGGTGGGGGTGGTGGGTTGGGCTTGCGCTTGCGGCAGGCCTGTCGCGCAGGCGGCCAGCGCCAGGAGCTTGGGCCAGCAGGTGCGGTGTCCGCGCATGTAGAAACTCCTCCGGTGTCGTGCCGGAGGAACTTAGGGCGCGCGGTCGCGGCGGGCCAGGGAAATCTTCCCGCTGGCCCGCCCCCGCCCTGCCCGGGCGGGTCAGCGCTTCACAGCGCGCCGTCGTCCCAGGGGCCGGTGATGGCGAAGGTGATGCCCGGCGTCTGCACGTTCACGAACAGCCACTCATGGTGGAAGGTGGCACCCGCGAATTCGCTGCCACGCCGGTCGCCGGTGAACACGCGGCCGGAAGGCCGGGTGTAGTTGCCGGTGGCATCGAAGTTCACGTTGTTGTGGCAGAACGGGAAGATCTTGCCGTCCAGCGTCAGGCCGCGCAGCGACTGCGGCTCGTTGTCGCCGTCCTCGCACAGGATGAGGCTGCCGCGTGGGCTCCAGGCGATGTTGTCGGGCATGTGCACGTCGGCCGCACGGCGCGACTCGTACACCAGCGTGAAAGTCTCGCGGCGCGGGTCGTAGGCGAAGATCTGGCCCGCATTGACGGTGCCGCCGCTGGTGGCGCACACATAGATCACGCCGTTGCCGTACCAGCAGCCTTCACCGCGCACCAGGCTGGCGCCGCCCTGCAGCAGGCCCTGCGCCACCACGCCGCCGTAGCTGGTGCCGGAGATGAACGGCTTGTTCGGCTCGGCGATGTCGACCCACTGCACGTCCCAGGTGGTGCCATCGGCAAAGCCCGCGCCGGTGTTGAAGAAGGCGATGGTCTGGCCCAGCGCGCTGATGCTGGCGTTGTTGGCCACCTTCAGCTTCATCATCTGCAGCCTGCCGCCGGCCGACGGGCGGCCCGGCACCTTGGGAATGAAGCGGTAGAAGCCGCTGGGGTTGGAGTCCTCGGTCTCGTAGATGATGCCGGTGACCGGATCGACCGCCACCGCCTCGTGGCTGAAGCAGCCCATGTCCAGCAGCGGTTGCGGGTTGGCCGTGCCGGCGGCCGGCACGTCGAAGCAGTAGCCGTGCTGCTTGCTGGCGCCGTTGTGCACGCCGTCGGAGGTCTCTTCGCAGGTGATCCAGGTGTTCCAGGGGTGGGGCCGCCGGCGCAGTTGCGGATGGTGCCGGACAGCGTGGCCCACGAGGACAGGAACCTCTTCTGCTTGGGCGCGAACACCAGGTTGGTGGTGCCGCCGTTGCACTTCGCGTCGTAGGTGATCTTGGGCGCGGCATAGGAGCCGGCGCTGCGGCTGCCCTGCTCATGGTTGCGCACCAGCACCAGCTTGTCGGCGTCGGAGGCCACCACGGCCATGCCGTCGTGCGCGCCTGGCGTGGCGATGCCGTCGCTCATCACGTCGCCGGTCCAGCCGAACGACCAGTAGCTGAAGCCGGCGGGCAGCTGCAGCAGCGGCAGGCCGGTGGACTGGTCGGCCACAGGAGCCAGCGGGCCGTAGTCGGGGCTGTAGGGCAGCTTGACGGCGTGGGCGGCGCCGGAGCCGAGGATGCCGAAGGGCATGCCGACGGCGGCCGCAGCGGCCACGCCGCTGCGCAGGAAGCCGCGGCGGCCATAGCTCCAGTGCGGGTCCATGTCGCGGCCGGTGTCGGCCTTCGCGAACTGGCGCATCACGTCGATGTGTTCGTCTTGGGTGCTCATGTCGTTTTCTCCTGGCAATCGGTGCTGGGTGGGTCGCGTGGCTTCAGCGGCGCTGGCGGCGCGCCGCGGCGCCCAGCAGCAGCAGGCCGCCGAGCATCAGGGCGTAGGTGCCGGGCTCCGGCACGGCGGCGGTGATCGTGTAGCCCAGGGCGCCCTGGCCCAGGCCATCGGCGTGGTCGGCGATGGCCAGCACGAAGGTGTCGGCGCCATACAGGTTGGCGAAGCGCACGGTGGCGGCCTGGCCCGGGCCGGCGGGCAGGAACTCGTCAGGGCCGTCGGCCATCGTCACATGCACGCTGGACGTGCCGGTGCGCAGATCGAGGTAGGCGGCAGTGTCGGCCTCGGTGCCGTAGAACACGGAGATCACCGGATCGAAGCTGGCATCGGTGGGCGTCACGGTGATGCTCACGTCGGCCAGGAAGGGCGCGCTGAACTGCCAGAAGGACCAGTTCGCGCCATCGGCGAAGGGGCCGCTTTCGGCGGCCACGGTGCCGGCGAAACTGCCGCTGGACAAGGTGCCTTGGTAGGTCACGGGCGCGGCTTGCACCGCTGCGGCCAGCAGCAGGCCGCCGGTGAGCGTGGCCCATCGGACAAGAGGTTTCATCGCAGGTTCCCAGGTTGGGGTTGCAGGCTTGGTGCTGCCGAGTGCAGCCATGGCACCGCGGCTGACCGCATCCTGGGGTGAGGGGATGAATGCAGCGTGACAGCGCGGGGGCCGAACGGCGGCGCCCGCGACGCTTCATCGCCCGGGTGGCCCCACGCCATGGTGGCTGCTTAGGGGGTCGAGCGTCATGGGCGCCTCGCTCGTCATCGTGCGGCATGCGCCGCAAAGCATTCGCAGTCTCGTCAGAGCGTAGGGGCCGAGGCAGACCAGGGCCGCACGGGGCTTCCACCAAACACCGCGTGCTGGCGACCTGACGGCGTGAACAGGCTGTAGAGCAGCCGGCTGGCCGTTGCACTGGCCTGGTCGAGCTGAGCCACATGAGCATCCGACAGCCGGATCTCGAGTGCAGTCATGTTGTCTTGGAGCTGCTCGATTTTGCTGACCCCCATCAAAGTCGACGTCACGCCCGGGCGTTGCACGACCCAGGCCAGCGCAACGCGCGCCGCCGATTCGCCGCACTCCGCGGCCACACGCTTGACGGCCTCCAGGATGGCCCAGTTTCGATCGGTGAACAGAGAATCGCCGAACGGGTTGGCGCCGTCCAGTCGCTTGTCGTCTGCAGGTCGCTCCGCGTCGGCCCTTGCGGCCTCCCGGGGCAAGCCGCCGTCACGCGGCGCGGCGGCTTCGACCGTCGTGCGGTCGTACTTCCCCGTCAGCAGGCCGAACGCGAGGGGACTCCAGGGCTGGATGGCCATGCCGAACTCAGCGGCGAGGGGCACGAACTCTTCTTCGATGTCGCGATTGACCAGCGAATAGAAGTATTGCAATGCGATCGGGGCGGGCTTCCCGCTTGCTGCCGCCAGAGTCGCAACCTGGGCGACGTACCAGGCCGGCGTGTTCGACAGGCCCCAATGACGCACCTTGCCGGCCTTGATGAGGTTGCTCATCGTCTCGAGCAGTTCATGGGCGGGCGTGACCGAGTCCCAGACGTGGACCCACAGCAAGTCCACGTAGTCGGTGCGCAGGCGCTTGAGCGAACCCTCCAGGGCAGCGCGAACGTGCTTGGCTCCGTTGCCGCCCATGTGCACACCTGGGCCCGTGGCAAATCCCGATTTGGTAGCGATGACGATGGAGTCGCGCGCCGCGCGGGCCGAGATGAATTGCCCGAGCATCTCTTCACTGCGCCCGCCCGAGTACACATCCGCGGTGTCGACGAAGTTTCCGCCAGCGTCGAGGTAGGCATCAAAGACTTCTCGCGATGCGCTGTCGCCTGATCCCCAGCGAGCGGTGCCGAAGGTCATGGTTCCCAGAGCCAAGGGCTGACGACCAGACCTGAGCGACCCAGCGTGCGGTATTGAGTGAGCGACATAGGCACTTCCTGCGGTTGGATGAACTGAGCATATGGGGCCGCCATCCAAAGATTGAGCCCACAAATCGGGATGATCCTTGAAGCCCGACTTCATAATGAGCCATGTCTCCGGACCTGCTTCCGCTCATCGCCGCGTTCGAGCGCGTCGCACACCATGCGAGCTTCACGCGCGCAGCCTCGGAACTCGGCGTTTCGCCGTCGGCGCTCTCCCAAAACCTGCGCACGCTGGAGAAGCGGCTCGGTGTACGCCTGCTCGATCGTTCGACCCGCCACGTCGGTGTCACCGAGATCGGCCAGCGCTTCCTGCTGAGCGCGCGCGATGGCTTGGCCACCCTGGCCACGGCCGTGGGAAGCCTGGACGAACTGCGCGACCAGCCCTCGGGCCTGCTGCGGCTGACGCTGTCGCGGACCGCGGCCGACCTGGTCGTGCTGCCGCACCTCACGCCCTTCCTCGAAGCCTATCCGGCGATCGTCCTGGAACTCGATTGCGACAACACACTGGTCGATCTCGTCGCCAACGGTTTCGATGCCGGCATCCGGCTTGGCGAGAATCTGGCGCAGGACGTGGTGGCGACACCGCTGGGAGGTGCGCAGCGCCTGGCCACCATCGCGGCACCGCGCTACCTGAAGGGACGCGCCGGGCCGCGCGTTCCGCAGGACCTGCTGCGGCATCGCTGCCTCAACGTGCGGCTCGGTGAAAGCCTGTATCGCTGGGAGTACGCGCGCGACGGACACAAGATCGACATCCAGGTGGGCGGCGCCCTCATCACGCGCGATGGCGACACGCTGCTCAGCGCCATTCGTTCGGGCGCCGGGATCGGTCAGGCGTTCGAGTCCCAGGTTCAAGACGACCTGGTTGCAGGCCGCCTCGTGCCCGTGCTCAAACCTTGGTGGCCGAAGTTTCCGGGGTTCTACCTTTATCACCCGAGCAGGGCGCACATACCTCGCAAGCTGAGCGCGTTCATTGACTTCTTCCGGCAACGACTGAACGCGGAACCGGCATGAAGGAAGTCGCTGGCTGAACTCCGTCAAGGGCAGTGGCGGCCGTGGCCACCGCCAGCGCCCCCACTGCGTGTGCGGTCGCGAGTGCGGCGCCGGACATCACAAGGTGGCGTCTGCCGATCATCGGATGCCCTGCCTCACTGCCCCAGGTGCCCCCGCGCCACCGCCCCGGCCTCGTCCTCGAAGATCGCCATCGCGGTGAGCAGCGAGCGAAAGCCGAATCGGCGATAGAAGTCTTCCTTGCCCGGCACCGCGTACAGGATGATCTTCTTGTGCCCGCGGCAGGCTTCCAGCAGCCGCTCCATCATCTCCCGGCCCAGGCCGGTGCCCTGGTGGCTGGGCATCACCGCCACGTCGCAGAGGTAGGCGCAATCGGCGCCGTCGGACAGCACGCGCCCGGCAGCCACGAGGCGGCCTTCGTCGTGGGCGAAGAAGGCGAAGCGGCTGTTGTTGAAGACGGTGCGCAGGTGCTCGGCGCTCTTGTTGCCCAGCGGCGCCACGCGGTAGAGGTGCTCGGCCTCCTGCCAGTCGACAGGGCCCGGGTCGGTGGTCCAGGTGAGGGGCATGGCGCTGCGGCTCCAGTGATCGTGGGCCGGGCATCTTAGGTGCCCCTCACACCCCCACCGGCCCCCCGATCACCCCATGCCGCAGCGCCAGGTGCGCCAGCGCGGCGCTGGTGCTCACGCCCAGCTTCTCCTTGATCACCGTCTGGTGATTGGCCACCGTCTTGGGGCTGAGCTTCAGGGCCTGCGCGCATTCGGTGGCGGAGGCGCCCTGGGCCAGCAGGCGGAAGATCTCGAACTCGCGCACGCTCAGGGCCGACAGGCCCTCGCCGGCGTCGCCGCGGCGGCTGGCGTCCAGCAGCCAGGCCGGCAGCTCGGGCGCCAGGTAGCGGTCGCCCGCGGCCAGCGTGCGCACCGCATGCACCAGGCTCTCGGGCGCGCTGGCCTTGGTGAGGAAGCCGCGGGCGCCGCTGTCCAGCGCCTGGCGCACCAGCGGCACGCTGTCGTGCATGCTGAACACCAGCACCCGCGCCTGCGGCGCGCGCCGCAGCACGCGGCGGATCAGGTCGAGCCCGCCGCCGCCGGGCATGGTGAGGTCGGTCACCAGCACGTCGGGCTGGTGCTGGATGAAGCCGGCATAGGCCGCATCCGCATCCGCGGCCTCGGCCACCACGCGGATGTCGGGCTCCAGCGCCAGCAGCCGCTGGTAGCCGCTGCGCACCACCGGATGGTCGTCGGCCAGCAGCACGTGGATCATGCGGCGTCCTTCATCAGGCCGGTGGGTGCCTCGGGCAGCTGCAGCTTGTCGGCCGGGATGTGCAGGTGCAGCTGCACGCCCGCCCCCAGCGCGGACACGATGCGCAGGCTGCCGCCCACCATGGCCGCCCGTTCACTGCAGCCCAGCAGGCCCAGGCCCTGGGTGCCGGCCCGTGTGTCCATGCCGATGCCGTCGTCGCGCAGGCTCAGGCGCAGCCCATGCCGGTCGTCCAGCTGCAGCAGCAGGCTCACCTTGGCGGCCTGTGCATGGCGCTGCGCATTGGTCAGCGATTCCTGCACGATGCGGTAGACGGTGATGTTCACCAGGTCGGGCAATGGCCGGGCCAGCCCTTCATGCTCGAAGGCGCAGGCCACGCCCACGCGGCGCGACCAGGCGCCGCACAGCGCCTGCAGCGCGGCCACCAGGCCCAGCGCATCCAGCTCGGCCGGGCGCAGCCGGCGCAGCAGGTCGCGCACCTGCTGGTACAGCGTCTGTGCGGCCAGGTCGGCGCGGGCGGCGGCGGCCAGCAGCGCCACGTCTTCCGCGCGGGCGCAGCGGCGCAGCAGCGCGGTTTCCACGCGGATGGCGCTGCAGCCCTGGCCCAGCTCGTCGTGCAGCTCGCGCGCCAGCGCCAGCCGCTCCCGCTCCTGCACGCCGATGAGCTGGTGCGCCAGCTCGCGGTTGTGCGCCAGCAGCGCGGCGGCGCGGTCCTCGGCCTGTCGGCGCAGGGCCAGCTCGGTGCGCACCTCCACCATGCGGCGGCGCGCATACCAGGCCAGGCCCAGGGCCAGCACCAGCACCGTCTGCGGCAGCTCGTCCAGCTCCCAGCGCTCGAAGCGGCCCAGCCAGGCCACCGCGCGCTCATGCAGTTCCAGCCACACCGACAGGCCGAAGCACGCGGCCGCCAGCGCCAGCACCGCATACAGGTCGCTGCGCCAGCGCGGCATGCGGCGCGGCTCAGCCACCGGTGCTCTCCCGCGCCAGGCCCAGGCGCTCGACGTTGATGCGCTCCTGCGCCAGCATCTCGCGGCAGGCGCGGGCGTAGTCGGCCGGGCCCAGGTAGTCCAGCTCCTGGTCGTACTTGGCGATCTCGTTGATGAACATCGGGTCGAACATCGCCTTGCGGAAGGCATCGTGCAGCGTGGCCACCACATGGCTGGGCAGGCCGCGCGGGCCCGCCAGCCCGTAGGGCGACTGGGCCACGATGTCGAAGCCCAGCTCGCGCAGCGTGGGCACCGTGGGCCAGCGCTTGGAGCGCTGCGCGGCGAAGGTGGCCAGCAGGCGCAGGCGGCCCGAGTCCACCGCTGGGCCGAAGCCGGTGGAGTTCACGCCCGCCATCACCTGGCCGGACGAGATGGCGTTGATCTGCTCGGCCGTGCCCTTGTAGGGCACGTGGATGTAGCGCAGCCCGCGGGCGGTGAACAGGCTTTCCAGCACCACGTGCGGCGTGGTGCCCACGCCGTTGGTGGCGATGCTCAGCTCCCCCGGCCGGGCGCGGGCAAAGGCGAACATGTCCTCCAGCGACTGCAGCAGGCTCCCGGCCTGTACCAGCACGCCGAAGGTCACGCCCGAGACCTGGATGATGGGCGTGGTGTCGCGCACCGGGTCCCACAGGACCTTGTGCGTGTGCGCCATGCGGAACACCGGGTACGGCAGCTGCGCGATGGTGTAGCCGTCGGGCGCGGCGCTCTGCAGGATGGGCATGGCCAGCGTGCCGCCGGCGCCGCCGCGGTTGTCGGTGATGACCGTCTGCCCCAGGTGGTGGCCGGCCAGCTCGGCCAGCACCCGCATCGAGATGTCCGTCGCGCCGCCCGCGGCCCAGGGCACCCACAGCGTGATGGGCCGTGACGGGAAGGTGGGCATGGCCGCCCGCACCGCGGACCAGGCGCCGCCGCCCAAGGCCCAACCGCCCGCACCGGCCAGCCAGCGGCGTCGATTCCAGCCTTTCATGCCGGGCCCCCACCACGCTTGGCCAGGCCGCCGAAGCCGCGCTGCGGGTCGTAGCCCCAGCAGGCCACGATGAAGAACACCGCCAGGCAGCCCAGCACCACGTAGGGCGCGGTGCCCGGGTCCTTGCCGTAGAGCGCGAAGCGGATCCACTCGATGGCATGGGTGAACGGATTGAAGCGCGCCAGCTGGTACACCCACTCGGCGCCCGATTCCTGCAGCTTCCACAGCGGGTAGAGCGCGGTGGACATGAAGTACATCGGGAAGATCACGAAGTTCATCGTGCCCGCGAAGTTCTCCAGCTGCTTGATGTGCACCGACAGCAGCAGGCCGAGCGCGCCCAGCATCAGCGCCCCGGCCAGCAGCGCCACCAGCGCATGCAGCCCGGCCCACGACAGCACCGGCAGGTCGGTGCCGATGAGCATGGCCACCACCACGAAGGCCAGCGCCTGCAGCACCGACAGCAGCGCCGTGGCGCACAGCTTGGAGAACAGCAGCCAGGGCCGCGGCAGCGGCGCGGTGAGCAGCAGCCGCATCAAGCCCATCTCGCGGTCGTACACCATGGCCAGCGACGACTGCATGCCGTTGAACAGCAGCACCATGCCCACCAGGCCGGGCGCGATGTAGACGTCGTAGGGGATGTAGGTGTCGTAGGGCTCGACGATGGCCACGCCGAACACGTTGCGGAAGCCCGCGGCGAACACCGCCAGCCACAGCAGCGGCCGCACCAGTGCGCTGACCAGGCGGCCGGTCTGCTGGCTGAACTTGAACAGCTCCCGCATCACGATGGCCTGCAAGGCCTGCAGCGAATGGATGACGACCCCTCGTCCGACGGGTACGTCGGCCGGTCCCCCGAGGGGACCCGGAGCTTCGTCCGAAGGGGCTGGATGCGTCATCGCGCCACCTTGCACAGCTTCTCGGGCGCATCGGCGCCCAGCGTGTCCAGCACATTGCTGGGGTGCAGCAGGCCTTCGATGGGCGCTTGCGCCACCACGCCCTGGCCATCGGTCAGCAGCAGGGGCTGGCGCAGCTGCCCGTCCCAGGGGCGGAAGCTGAGCTGTGTGCCCTTGGAACCGTCCAGCGCCAGCTTGCCCAGGCCCTGCGTCCAGGCCGCGGCCGTGGGCGCCTTGGCATTGGCGGGCTGCGCGGTGGCCAGGGCCACCAGGGCCTTGCCGGCCATCCAGGCGGCCCAGTCGTGCGCCGTCATCGGCCGCTGGTGGGCCTTGGCGAACCGGCGTGCCACCTGCGGTGCGCCATAGCGCTCGAACTGCGCATGCCAGGCCAGCGCCACCAGGCCGGCGTCGCCCACCACCGGGCGCGGCAGCACGGTGCGGTAGGGCAGGCCGCGGGCAAACTCGCCGTCGCTGTCCACCACCCACACCGCATCGTAGGTGGCGCCGCCGGTGAGCAGCAGCGGATTGGCCAGGTCGCGCTCACGCGGGTCGGCCGAGAGCTTGAAGGGCTTGGCCGCCACCACCTGCAACCCGTAGCGCTTGATGGAGGCCTGCGCGGTGGCCGCACGCTGCTGGTCGGCCGGCGTGGGGCCGGTGAGCAGCAACAGCTTGCTCCACTTGCGTGACACCAGCAGCTGCGCCAAAGCGTCGCTGCGCATGCGCTCGCTGGGCAGCAGGTGGTGCAGCCGCGCGCGGCAGTCCTGCTGGCGCAGCCGGTCGTCGGTGGCGCCCACGTTCAGCACCGGCAGCTTCACCGCGTCGGCCACGGCCAGCGTCCAGTCGGCGGGCAGGTCGGTCACCAGCACCGCGGCGCCGGCCTTCTCCGCGGCCTGCGCGGCGGCGCGCGCGGCTTCCAGCGTGCCGGCCTCGGTGGTGGCCAGCGCGATGTCGTGGCCGGCCGCATCCAGCTCGAAGCGGCCTTCCTCCAGCGCCACTTCCAGCCCCTGGCCGGCCGGGCCGGTGGGGTGGCCCAGGTAGGCCCGCTCGGCGCGCGTTCGCTCCAGCCGGGCGTCGTCCTGCGGCACGATCAGCGTGGCCTTGAGCGTGGCCGCGGCGACGCCGGTGGCCATCCCACAGGCCAGGCAGGCGGCAAGGGCCAGACGCTTCATTCGACGATCACCAGGCCATAGGGCACCCGCCCCACTGGAATGCTCTTGACGGCCTTGGCCGCGGCCACGTCCACCACCGTCACGTCGTCGCTCAGGCCGTTGACGACGTAGAGCCGCTGCCCGGCCTTGTCCAGCGTGACGTTCCACGCCCGCTTGCCCACCAGCACCAGGTCGGTCACCTTGCGCGCGGCCACGTCCACGAAGGCCACGTGGTTGGCCCGGCCCAGCGCCACGAAGGCCCGCTTGCCGTCCGCGCTCATCTGGATGCCCACCGGCGTGATGTCCTCGGCCCGCGCGCCCTTGACCTCGAACTTCAGCGTGTGCGTCACCTCGTGCGTGGCGGTGGACACGATGCTCACCGTCGCATCCAGCTCGTTGGTGATCCACAGCTGCTGGCCGTCGGGCGTGAAGGCCATGCGCCGCGGCCGCTTGCCGGCCTTGATGTTCTTGACGATCTTGCCGCTGGCCACGTCGATCGCATGCACGAGGTTGGCCACCTCGGAGGTGACGTACACCAGCTTGCCGTCGGCACTCACCTTCACACCCTCGGGCTCGCCGCCCACCTTCACCGACTTGAGCTTCTTGCCGCTGGCGAAGTCGATGAAGCTGGCCTCGCCGTCGTCCTCGTTCGACACGTAGATCGTCTTGCCGTCGGGCGAGAGGTCGAAGGCCTCCGGCTCGTCGCCCAGCGGAATGCGCCGCACCGACTTGTTGCTGGCCGGGTCGATCAGGTCGGCCGCATTGCTGTCGGTGCAGGCCACCAGCAGCTGGCGCTGCGGCGTGAGCATCATGTGGCGCCCTCGCTTGCAGGTGGCCACCGTGCCCTTGACGGTGAGCGTGCCCAGGTCGATCAGCGTCAGCGCGTCGTCCTTCTCGCTGGACACGTAGGCCGTGCCCTGCGCGGCAGCGCCGGCGCAGGCCAGGGCCAGCAGGCAGCCGGCGGCATGACGGAGAGGGAATGGCATGGGTGCGTGTCTCCTTGGAATGGGGTGGTGCGTCAGCCCGTCGTGCGCTGGATGAAGCCGGCTTCCAGCGTGGGCCCGCCCAGCGCCTGCGTCACCGCGGCGGGCGTGCCATCGGCCAGCAGGCTGCCCTTGTGCAGCACCAGCACGCGGTCGGCGGCCTGCGCTTCCTCCACCCAGTGGGTGGCCCACAGCACGCAGGTGCCGCGCTCGCGCACGTCCGCGCGGATGGCGGCCAGCAGGTCGCGGCGCGACCTGGGGTCCAGGCCCACGGTGGCCTCGTCCATCAGCATCACCGCGGGTTCGTGCAGCCAGGCCCGCACCAGCTCCACCTTGCGGCGGTTGCCGCCGGACAGCTCGCGCACCTTGCGCTGCAGGTCGGGCTCCAGGTTCAGCCGCGCACAGCCGGCCTCGATGCGCTGCAGCGCCAGCCTGCGCGGCAGGCCATGCAGGTCGGCCTGGAACAGCAGGTTGCGGCGGATGCTCAGGTCCAGGTCCAGCGACATCTGCTGGAACACCACGCCGATGTGGCGCAGCGCTGCGGTGGCCGCATGGCGCAGCGAATGGCCTGCCACCTCCACCTCGCCCTCGTCGGCCGCGAACAGGCCGGTGAGCACCTGGAACAACGTGGACTTGCCCGCGCCGTTGGGCCCCAGCAGGGCGGTGAACTGGCCGGCGCCCAATTGCATCGTCAGCGATTGCAGCGCGGCGTGCTTTCCATAACGCTTGGTGAGGCCTTGGGTACGGAGCATGGAGGGGACATCTGGTTCTGGCCTGCAGCCAGCAACTTCCGCGCCTTTGCGCGTCCGGCGGGGGCCACGGGCAGGCCATTCTGCGGCAAGCCACAGCCCTGCACTCTTGTTGCAACACTCTGCGCCAAAAATGCGGCCTGCACTGTCGCGGCCTGCGACGAAGCGGCAGCCGTGCTGCGCTGCGGCATCGGCCGCACCGGTCCCCGATGCACTCAGGGCTTTCCCCAGTCGGCACTTGCCTAGACAGGTGGATTAGCCGCCCTGCGGCCAATTGCAAGCCTGCAATTTCAGGGTTTCACCTAGCGCATCCGGCACCTGGGCCGCCACCGGCCCCGTGCGGCCCGTTGCAGGGCCCGGAGCCGGCGCACCGGTTGCCGGCGATGGGCATGGTTGTTGCGGACCAGCCTGCCTGCGTACCAGCATCGAAGGGCTTCGGTGGCGGACCTTCGCACAACCCCAGACCACCCAGAGAAGGAGACATCGATGAAGCTTTCCCGGCAATCGAGCGTTCGCTATGCGCAGCGCTTGGGGCTTGCGTTGTTGGCTCTCCCGGCCTTGGCGTATGCCAATGCCGACGTGGAGAAGAACATCGCCAATTCCAAGAACTGGGCGATGCAAGCGGGCGACATGTTCAACCAGCGCTACAGCAAGCTGAACCAGATCAACAAGAGCAACGTCGGCAAGATGCAGGTCGCCTGGACCTTCTCCACCGGCGTGCTGCGCGGCCACGAAGGCTCGCCGCTGGTGATCGACGGCACGATGTACCTGCACACGCCGTTCCCCAACAAGGTGTTCGCGCTGGACCTCGACACGCAGAAGATCAAGTGGAAGTACGAGCCCAAGCAGGACCCGGCGGTGATCCCGCAGATGTGCTGCGACACCGTCAACCGCGGGCTGGCCTATGCCGAGGGCAAGGTCATCCTGCAGCAGGCCGACTCGATGCTGGTGGCGCTGGACGCCAAGACCGGCAAGCCGGTGTGGCAGACCAAGAACGGCGACCCCAAGCTGGGCGCGGTGAACACCAATGCGCCGCACATCTTCAAGGACAAGGTGATCACCGGGATCTCCGGCGGTGAGTGGGGCGTGCGCGGCTTCATCGCGGCATACAACCTGAGCGACGGCAAGCTGGCCTGGAAGGGCTACAGCGTGGGCCCCGACGCCGAGATGCTGATGGACCCCGAGAAGACGATGACCTGGACCGACGGCGCGATGAAGCCGGTGGGCAAGGACTCGTCGCTCAAGACCTGGCAGGGCGACCAGTGGAAGATCGGCGGCGGCACCACCTGGGGCTGGTTCAGCTACGACAAGGCCACCAACTCGCTGTACTACGGCACCGGCAATCCTTCCACCTGGAACCCCTCGCAGCGCCCGGGCGACAACAAGTGGTCCATGACCATCTTCTCGCGTGACCTGGACACCGGCATGGCCAAGTGGGTCTACCAGATGACCCCGTTCGACGAGTGGGACTTCGACGGCGTCAATGAGATGATCCTGGCGGACATCGACGTCAAGGGCAAGCCGACGAAGGCGCTGGTGCACTTCGACCGCAACGGCTTCGCCTACACCATGGACCGGGTGACCGGTGCGCTGCTGGTGGCCGAGAAGTACGACCCGCAGGTGAACTGGGCCACGCACGTGGACATGAAGACCGGGCGGCCGCAGGTGGTGTCCAAGTACTCCACGGCGCAGAACGGTCCTGACGTCAACACCAAGGGCATCTGCCCGGCGGCGCTGGGCTCCAAGGACCAGCAGCCCGCCTCGTTCGACCCGGAGACCAAGCTGTTCTACGTGCCGACCAACCACGTGTGCATGGACTACGAGCCGTTCAAGGTGGAGTACACGGCCGGCCAGCCGTACGTGGGTGCCACGCTGTCGATGTACCCGGCCCCGGGCAGCCATGGCGGCATGGGCAACTTCATCACCTGGAACGCCGGCACCGGCAAGATCGTGCAGAGCAAGCCGGAGAAGTTCTCGGTGTGGAGCGGCTCGCTCAACACCGCGGGCGGCCTGTCCTGCTTCGGCACGCTCGAGGGCTACATGAAGTGCGTGGACAAGAACGACATCAACAAGGAGTTGTTCAAGTTCAAGACGCCCTCCGGGATCATCGGCAACGTGTTCTCGTACGAGCACAAGGGCAAGCAGTACATCGGCGTGTTCTCGGGCATCGGCGGCTGGGCCGGCATCGGCATGGCCGCGGGCCTGGAGAAGGACCAGGACGGCCTGGGCGCGGTGGGCGGGTACAGGGAACTGTCCCAATACACCGAGCTGGGCGGTTCGCTCACAGTGTTTGCCTTGCCTAACTGATCCGCGCGCAAGGCACTGACAAGTTGGATGGGTGGGGGGCAGGTTCCCGCCGGGACATCGGCGGGCCGGCCCCCTTTTTTCAAGCGAGAAGGACGGACGAGACATGAAGTTGAAGCAGATGCTGGTACTGCTGGCCTGCGCAGGTGTCACGATGGCCAGCGCAGCGCAGGACAAGCTCTACACGGTGGTCGACGGCACCAAGGTCGACGCCAAGACGATGGACGGCTTCCGGGCCTGGCGGGCCGCGGCCTGCGACCGCTGCCACGGCGCCAACCAGGAAGGCATGGTGGGCCCCTCGCTCATCACCAGCATGAAGACCCTGAGCAAGGAGGAGTTCATCAAGACCGTGCGCGACGGGCGCCTTGAAAAAGGCATGCAGAGTTTCGGCACCAACCAGATGGTGATGAACAACATCGACAACCTGTATGCCTATCTCAAGGGCCGCTCCGACGGGGCCATCACCCAGGCCAAGGTCAGCCCGATTCCCTGAGGACGCCGACATGACTGCACGCAACCTCCCGCTGCTGGCCGCGCTGGCGGCCGCGTCGATCGCCGCGGCGGTGGGTGGGGCTGCGCAGGCCCAGCCCGCGCAGCAGCAGCCGCCGCAGACCTCGGCCCCCGACGCCCCCGCGCCGCGTCAGGCGCTGCGGGTGTGCCAGGACCCGAACAACCTGCCCTTCTCCAACGTCAAGGGCGAGGGCATCGAGAACCGCATCGCCGAGCTGTTCGGGCGGTCGCTCGGGCTGCCGGTCACCTATTACTCGTTCCCGCAGCGCATGGCCTTCATCCGCAACACGCTGCGCTACAAGCTGCCGGGTCAGGACTACCCCTGCGACATCGTGATGGGCGTGCCGGTGGGCTTCGATCAGGGGGTGTCGGTCACCAAGCCCTACTACCGCAGCACCTATGCGCTGGTGGTCAACCGCGGCCGCGGCCTGGACGACGTGGCCTCGGTGGACGACTTCCTCAAGCTGCCGCCCGAGCGGTTGAAGCGGTTGCGCATCGGCATCTACGACCGTTCGCCGGCCAGCGACTGGCTGAGGAAGCACGACCTGGTGGACCAGGGCGTGCCCTACAAGATGATGAGCGCCGACCCCGCGCAGTACCCCGGCGAGATCATCGAGAAGGAACTGGCCGCCGGCAACATCGACGCCGCCATCGTCTGGGGTCCCATCGCCGGCTACTTCGCCCAACGCGTCAAGCAGCCGCCGCTGGCGGTGCTGCCGCTGGCCTCCGAGCCGGGCGTGCAGTTCGACTACGAGATGGCCATGGGCGTGCGCTACGGCGAGCGCGAATGGAAGCAGCAGATCGAAGGCCTGATCACCGCCAAGCAGGCCGACATCCAGGCCATCCTGAAGGAGTTCGGTGTTCCGCTGCTCGATACCGCGGGCGACCGGCGCAACTGAGCGCGGTGCCCTCCTGCGGCCGCTGCTGCTGGCGTGGCTGCTGGCCACGGCCGGCCTGCCCGCCGCGGCGCTGGAAGGCGCGGCCCTGGTGCAGGTGGGGCAGAGCATCGTCAAGGTGGAGGTGCTGCGGTCGCAGGGCGGCTTCGCGCTGGGCAGCGGCGTGGTGGTGGCCGAGGACAAGGTGGTCACCAACTGCCACGTGACCCGCGATGCGGGCCAGGTGCATGTGCTGCGCGGCGGCCTGCGCTACACCGCCGAGGCCCAGGCCGCCGACACCCGCCACGACCTGTGCGTGCTGTCGGTGCCGCGCCTGGGCGCACCGCCGGCCGCGCTGGGCGACGAGCCGCTGCAGCCGGGCCAGACGGTGAGCGCCATCGGCTTCACCGGCGGCCAGGGCCTGCAGCACAGCCGCGGCCAGGTGGTGGCGCTGCACCGCTTCGACGCCGCGCAGGTGGTGCAGAGCACCAACTGGTTCAGCTCCGGTGCCAGCGGCGGCGGCCTGTTCGACGATGCCCAGCGGCTGGTGGCGGTGCTCACCTTCCGGCTGCGTGGCGGCCATGCGCATTACTTCTCCGCGCCGGTGGCCTGGCTGCGGCCGCTGCTGGCCGATGGCGCGCTGCAGCCCATCGGTTCGCTGCGCGCGGCCGAGGCGCCGTTCTGGGAGCAGCCCACCACCACCCAGCCGCGCTTCCTGCAGGCCGCGGTGTATGCGCGCGAGCGCCGCTGGCAGGAGCTGGACCAGTTCGCCACCACCTGGGCCCGCGAGGACGGCAGCGATGCCCAGCCCTGGCTGATGCGCGGCCTGGCGCAGCAGGAGATGGGCCGCCTGGCCAGCGCCCAGCGCTACACCGAGCGGGCGCTGAGCATCGAGCCGGCCTCGCGGCTTGCGCTGCTGCGCCTGGGCCTGCTGCATGTGGCCCAGGGCCAGATCGACCCTGCCAAGGCCGTGCTGCTACGCCTGCAGAGCCTGCGTTCCGACCTGGCTTCCGAGCTGGACGGCGCGCTGGAGCGTGCGATGGAACGCATGGGCGAGCGGCGCTGACTTCCACTTCTTCCTCCCTGTTTCCCACACCATGCAGTCCCCACCCACCCCGTTCCCCGATGCCACCGGCGCGCGCCGGCGCCGCCTGCTGGCCGCCGGCCTGGCGCTGCCCGCCCTGCCCTGGCTGGCCGCGCCGGCGCTGTCGCAGGTGCTGCCCCAGCCGCCGGCCGCGGCCGGTGCGGCCGGCGCCATCACCGCACCGGAGCGCGCGCTGTTCGTTCGGCCGCACCTGGCGGGCATGAAGCCGGGCCAGACGCTGCAGTACGGCTTCCGCCATGCCGGCACGCTGGAAGCCGGCTTCGACGACAGCGTGACCATCCACCTCGGCCCCGCCGCAGAGGGCGGCTGCTGCAGCGCACGCGGCGAGTTCCTCAGCGGCCCGCGCAGCATGGTGCTGCCCGACCTGCCCTCGGCCACCAGCAACCCGGTGATCCTGTACTTCCTGGAGCGCGACGTGCGCGAGATGCAGCGCCTGACCCGCGGCCAGCAGAACCACTTCCGCAAGCGCATCCGCCTGGCGCTGGCCGAGCGCGGCCAGATGCGCGAGGTGACGCTGCGCTGGCGCGGCCAGCCGGTGGCGGGCAGCGAGATCACCGTGTCGCCCTACCTGGACGATCCCAACCGCATGCGCTTCGAACGCTTCGCCGGCAAGCACTACAGCTTCGTGCTGAGCGAGGCGGTGCCGGGCGGCGTGGTGGCCCTGCGCAGCACCGTGGCCGGCGAAGGCGGCGCGGCCGAGCCGCTGATCGAGGACATCCTGACGCTGGACGGCGCCGAGCCGCCACCGCCCGCCCGCACCTGACGACACCTCCAAGACGAGCCCCACCATGACCTCCATCCTCCCCTCCGCCCGGCCGCTGGCCGCCCTGCTGCTGGCCACGGCCGCCGGCGCCGCCTCGGCCAACGACTTCCCGACCGTGGAGCGCGTGCTCTACGTGCAGGAATGCGTGGCCACCCATCCCGGCCCGCAGTACGAGATGGTCAACAAGTGCGCCTGCGCCGTGGATGCGCTGGCACGCGACCTGAAGTTCGACGACTACGTGACCCTGAGCACCGCCGCCAAGGCCACCAGCATCGGCGGCGAGCGTGGCAGCTACATCCGCGAGGCACCGGCCATGCAGAAGGACATCAAGCGCTACAAGGAGCTGCAGACCAAGGCCGAGAAGAGCTGCTTCCTGAGCGCCGCGGTGCCCCGCTGAGCCCACCGCGGCACACCGACATGGCTGAGCTGCGCCTGCTCCTGCCGGCCGCGCTGCGGGCCTGCCTGGCGGCCGTGCTGCTGGCCGCCGGCGCGGCGGTGCGGGCGCAGGCACCCTCGGGGCCGCCGGCGGTGCTCCCGATGGCCGAGGTGGCGCCGGGCGTGTGGGTGCACACCGGCGCGGTGGACGACTGGTCGCCGCGCAACGGCGGCGACGTGGCCAACCTGGGCTTCATCGTCGGCAGCCGCTGCGTGGCAGTGATCGACACCGGCGGCACGCCGGCCGTGGGCCAGGCGCTGCAGCGCGCGGTGGCCGCGGCCACGCCGCTGCCGGTGTGCTATGTGATCAACAGCCATGTGCACCCTGACCATGTGCTGGGCAACGTGGCCTTCCGCACCGCGGCCGGCGGCCCGCAGTTCGTCGGCCATGCGCGGCTGGCCGACAGCCTGGCCGCCCGCGCGCCCTACTACCGCCAGGCGCTGCACCGCGAGTTCGGTACCGTGATGCTGGCCGCCGACATCGTGCCGCCCGGCCTGCCGGTGCAGGGCCGCCTGGAGCTGGACCTGGGCGGGCGCGTGCTGCAGCTGGACGCCTGGCCCACCGCCCACACCGATGCCGACCTGACGGTGTACGACCGCCGCAGCCGCACGCTGTTCCTGGGCGACCTGCTGTTCGTGCAGCACCTGCCGGTGATCGACGGAAGCCTCAACGGCTGGCTGAAGGTGCTGCAGCAGCTGCAGGCCTTCGACGTGGCGCAGGCGGTGCCCGGCCACGGCCCGGTGCAGACGGCCTGGCCGGCTGCGCTGCAGCCGCAGCAGCAGTACCTGGAGGCCGTGCGCGCGGGCACCCGCGCGGCCATCAAGGCCGGCGTGCCCCTGTCCCAGGCGGTGGGGCAGGTGGCGCCGCAGGCCGCCGCGCCGTGGCGGCTGTCCGATTCCTTCCACCGCCGCAACGTCACCGCGGCCTATGCCGAACTGGAGTGGGAAGAATGAACACGCATGCCACCCGCCGCCGGCTGCTGCTGGCGCTGGCCGCCGCCGCGGCCGCCGGCCGCACCGCCGCCGCGCCTTCCTCGCGCGAGGACCAGCCCGATGCCAGCCCGCAGTGGCAGAAGATCCGCGCCAGCCTGTTTGCGCAGCGCGAGATCACCGCCGCCAGCCCCGAGCAGCTGCAGCTGGAGACGCCGGTGCGCGCCGAGGACGCGGCGGTGGTGCCCATCGCCATCCGCTCGCGGCTGCCGGCCGACGCCGGCCCGCGGGTGGAGAAGCTCACGCTGGTGATCGACAACAACCCCTCGCCCATCGCCGCGGTGTTCACGCTGGCGCCCGGCAGCGGCCGGCCCGACATCGAGACCCGCGTGCGCATCGACGAATACACCCATGTGCGCGCCATCGCCCACCTCAGCGACGGCCGGCTGCTGATGGCCACCCGCTGGGTGAAGGCCTCCGGCGGCTGCAGCGCGCCGCCGGGCAAGGACCCGGCCGCCGCACAGGCGAGCCTGGGCCGCATGCGGCTGAAGGTGGAAGGCGAGCCGCGCCCCGGCCAGCCGCTGCTGGCGCAGCTGATGGTGAGCCATCCCAACAGCTCCGGCCTGGCCATGGACCAGCTCACGCGCCACTACATCCCCGCCCACTTCGTGCGGCGCATCGACATCACCCACGGTGGCCGGCCGGTGCTGTCGGCCGACCTGGACATCTCCATCAGCGAGAACCCCAACCTGCGCTTCGCCTTCATGCCCCAGGGCACCGGGGAGCTGAAGGCGGAGGTGGTGGACAACCGCGACCTGCAGTTCCGCAGCAGCCTGCAGCTGCAGCCGGCCCGGGCGCTGTGAAGCGCCTGGCGCGCGCCCTGCCGTGGCTGGTGTGGCTGCTGGCCGCCAGCACCGGCGGCGCGCTGGCCGCGCCGCTGGCCTGGGTGACCAACCAGGGCAGCCATGACGTGTCGGTGATCGACCTGGCCACGCAGCGGCTGCTGGCCACGG
Organism: Aquincola sp. J276; assembly: GCF_024700035.1. Taxonomy (NCBI): domain Bacteria; kingdom Pseudomonadati; phylum Pseudomonadota; class Betaproteobacteria; order Burkholderiales; family Sphaerotilaceae; genus Aquincola; species Aquincola sp. J276. The sequence goes on along the minus strand of NZ_JAJONC010000002.1, from coordinate 2,072,058 downwards.
TGCCGGTGGGCCGCTCGCCGGCCGGCGTGGTGGCCTCCGCCGCGGCGGGCCGGGTGTTCGTGAGCAACCCCGACAGCCGCACGGTGTCGGTCATCGACATGGCGCGCCGCCAGGTGGTGGCCACGCTGCCGGCGGGCAGCGGGCCGGTGGGCATCGATGCCTCGGCCGACGGCCGCCGGCTGTACGTGGCCGACTGGTTCGCGCAGCGCCTGCTGGCCTGGGACACCGCCACCGGCCTGCCGCTGGCCAGCGTGCCGCTGGGCCGCGCGCCGGCCGGCGTGGCGGCGCAGGCCGACGGCCGCACGGTGTACGTGGCCGAGCGCGACGAGGACCGCATCGCCGTGGTGGACACCACCACCTGGCAGGTGCGCGGCCATGTGGCGGTGGGCAGCCATCCCTTCGCGCTGCTGCACGACGCGGCGCGCCAGCGGCTGTACGTGCTGAACGTGCAGAGCGACGACCTCACCGTGCTGGACACCGCCGCCACGCCGCTGCCGCGCCCGCTGGCCACGGTGAAGACCGGCAAGGCGCCCTACGGCGCGGCGCTGGCCGATGGCGGCGCGCTGCTATACGTCACCAACCAGCATGCCGACAGCGTGAGCGTGATCGACGCGGCCACGCTGCAGCCGCTGCGCACGCTGGAAGGCTTCGGTTACCCCGAGGGCATCGCCGCCTTCGGCGACAAGGTGGTGGTGGTGAACTGGATGGACGACCGCCTGAGCGTGCTGGACGCGCGCAGCGGCCGCACGCTGCACCACATCGCCACCGGCCGCAATCCGCGGGGCTTCGGCGCCTTCATCGCCGACGCGCCGCCGCCCTGAGACCCGCATTCAACCCCCCACCCCGGAAGGAGACACCGCGCATGCCGTTCCTCACGCCAAGCCCCGATCACCACCCCAGCCGCCGCCGCTGGCTGGCCACCGCCCTTGCCGGGCTGGGCGCCGCGGCCGCCGTGCTGCCCGCCGCGGCCCACGGCCCCACGCGGCAGAAGGTGGTGGAGACCATCAGCATCGACGCACCCGCCGATGCGGTTTGGACGCGCATCAAGGCCTTCGATGCGCTGAAGGACTGGCATCCGGCCGTGGCCGAGAGCCCGGCCGACAAGGGCAGCAGCGTGGGCTCCGTGCGCACCATCAAGCTCAAGGACGGCGGCCAGCTGGTGGAGACGCTGGAGGCCTTCAACGACGCCCAGCGCCGCTACAGCTACCGGTTGAAGGACGGCGGCGCGCTGCCGGTGACCAACTACACCTCCACCCTCACCGTGACACCCGACGGCGATGCCAAGAGCACCGTGGAGTGGCGCGGCGCCTTCTACCGCGGGCACCCCAACAACGACCCGCCGCCGGACCGCAACGACGAGGCGGCGGTGGCCGCGGTCACCGGCGTCTACAAGGCCGGCCTGCAGAACCTGAAGCAGCTGGCCGAGAAGAAGTGAGCGCCCGGGGCGCGCCGCCATGCCCGCCCTGCTGACACGCCGCGCGCTGGCGCTGGGCCTGCTGTGCGGCGGGACGCTGGCCGGCTGCAGCGGCGGCGCCGCGCGCCAGTGGGCGCAGGCGCCGCCGGCCATCGACCGCGACGCCAGCGCCACGGAAGTGGCCGCCGGCGTGTGGATGCTGCCCGGCACCGGCGGCGAGCCCGATGCGCGCAACCTGGGCCGCGTGGCCAATGCCGGCTTCGTGCAGGGCCCGCGCGGCGTGCTGGCGGTGGATGCCGGCACCTCGCTGCTGCACGGCCAGGCACTGCTGCGCGCCATCGTGCGCCATGCCGGGCAGCCGCCGCAGGCGGTGCTCATCACCCAGACCAAGCCCGACGTGCTGTTCGGCGCGCCGGCCCTGCGGGCCGCCGGCGCCCGCGTGCTGATGCAGCGCCAGGCCGCCGTGCTGATGGCCGCGCGCTGCAGCGTGTGCCTGCGCAACCTGCAGCGCGACGTGGGCGCCGCCGCCATGGCCGGCACCGAGCTGTTCGAGGCCGACGTGCTGTTCGACGAGGCGCCGCCCCTGCCCGACATCGGCCGGCCCCTGCGCGTGCTGTATCCGGGCCCGGCCAGCGGCCCGGGCGACGTGGCGCTGCTGGACGAGGCCAGCGGCGTGCTGTTCGCGGGCGGGCTGGTGGAAGGCGGGCGCATTCCCAACCTGCACGATGCCGACCTGCCGGGCTGGCTGCAGGCGCTGGAAGGGCTGCAGCGCCTGGCCGCCGGCGGCCGGCTGCGTGCGCTGGTGCCCGGCCATGGCCCTTTCCAGCCCGATGCGGCCGCCGCCATCGGCCGCACCGCCGGCTACCTGCAGGCGCTGCAGGCCCGGGTGGCGGCCCTGGTGGACGAAGGCGTGCCGCTGAGCGCGCTGCCCGAGCGGGCGGCGCTGCCGGCCTATGAAGGCTGGGACGGCTATCCGCAGCTGCACCGGCGCAATGCCGGGCTGCTGTACCTGCGGCTGGAGCAGCAGCAGCTGATGCAGCCCGCTCAGCCTGGCGCGGCGGCCGGCAGGTAGAGCCGGTCGGAATAGCTCCACAGCCACTGCGGCCGGAAGGCCACCAGCACCGCGGTGAAGGCACCGGTGATGAAGGCCTCCGCGAAGGCGGTGAGGCCCAGCGCCAGCGCCATGTCGCCACGGGCGCTGCCCACCGGCAGCACCTGCACCGCCATCGCCGCCCAGCCCGCCAGCGCGCAGGCCAGCAGCGTGCCGAAGAAGCCGCGCGCCAGGATGAAGACGAACAGGTGGTGCGGCAGCCAGCGCCGCACCGCCGCGCCGATGCCCAGCGCCAGCGTGGCCGGCACCAGGCCCAGCCAGGCCAGGCGGGACAGTGCCTCGGCGGGCGGCAGGCCGCCCATCCAGGCTGCCAGCACGGCCACCGGCAGCATGGCCAGCACCGCCATCGGCCAGCCCGCCAGCAGCACCAGCAGCACCGAGCCCGACAGCGGCAGCAACAGCGGTGCCTTGGCCAGCCCGTCCAGGCCCCACAGCAGCGGCATCGCCGCCCACAGCGCCAGCCAGGGCCAGGGCGGGCCGCCGGCCCCCAGCAACCGCCAGGGCCGCAACCACAGTGCGATGCCCGCCGCCAGCGCCACCGCCAGCGCATGCAGCAGGACCCAGCCGCCGCCGGCCGGGCCGCTCATGGCGCACCCCCGGGAGCGGGCTGCAGGCCCTGCGTCCGCGCGGCGCGCACCAGCTTCAGCACTTCGTCGTAATCGAACCGGGCCAAGGCAGCCTCCGCACGGGCGGCGCCCTCCGGCGACCAGCGGCGCAGGCCGCCGGCCATGGAACGGAAGAGCGCCTGGGCGTCGTAGTCGGCCGCCTCCAGCAGGGCTTCGAGGCGGTCCAGCGAGGCCGCGGCAATCGGTGCGCCCGCTTCCTGCGCCGCCTCGTCGCCCAGGGCCTGGGCGATGCGCTGGGCCAGCGCGGCGGTGTCGGCCGCCAGCTGGCGGCCGGCCTCCACCGCCGGTGCCGGCGCCGCGGCCTCCGCCAGGGCCTGCACCGCCGCGGCCTCGGCCGCCTGTGCATCCGCGGCCAGCGTCGTCGCGCCGATGGCCGCGGCCGCGCTGCGCAGCGCATGGGCCACCGCCCGCACGCCGGCCAGGTCGCCCTGCGCGGCGGCCTCGGCCAGGCGGCCGGCCTCCACCGCATAGTGCTCGGCGAACTGCCGCAGCACCCGCTGGTACACGTCCAGGCTGCCGCCCATGTAGCCCAGCGCCTGCTCCGCATCCAGGCCGGCCACCCGCGGCGCGGCGGGCGGCGGCAGCGGCGGCGCCAGGGCCGGCACCGCGGTGCCGCTGCCCAGCCAGCGCCACAGCGTGGCATACAGCTCGGCCGGGTTCACCGGCTTGCCCACGTGGTCGTCCATGCCGGCGGCCAGGCAGGCGGCGCGGTCCTCGCCGAAGGCATTGGCGGTCATCGCCAGGATGGGCACGCGCTGCGCCGGACCGGGCTGCGCACGCACCTGCCGCGTGGCCTGCAGGCCGTCCAGCACCGGCATCTGCACGTCCATCAGCACCAGCGCCGGCACCGGCGGCCGGGCCAGGCGGGCCACCGCCTGCGCACCGTCGCCGGCCAGTTCCACCTGCAGGCCGGCGGCCAGCAGCAGCTCGCGGATCACGTCCTGGTTGACGGGGTTGTCCTCCACCAGCAGCACGGTGGCGCCGGTGCAGTGGCGCTGCAGCATCCGCTCGGCATCCTGCGGCCGCGGCGCCGGCCAGCGCGGGCCCGTGGCGGCCGGGTCGCCGGCCTGCAGCCGGGCGGTGAACCAGAAGCGGCTGCCCTGGCCCGGCGTGCTGTGCACGCCCACCTCGCCGTCCATCATTTCGGCCAGCCGGCGGGTGATGGCCAGGCCCAGCCCGGTGCCACCGAAGCGGCGGGTGGTGGAGGCATCGGCCTGCACGAAGGCGCCGAACAGGCCGCCCAGGTGCTCGGGCGCGATGCCGATGCCGGTGTCACGCACCTCGAAGCGCAGCCAGGGCTGGGCGGCAGTGCTGGCGGGCAGCGGGCTCACCACCACCGCGATGCCGCCCCGCTCGGTGAACTTCACCGCATTGCTCAGCAGGTTCAGCAAGGCCTGCGACAGCCGCGTGGGGTCGCCGCGCAAGGCGTCGGGCGCGGCCGAGGTGTCCACCGTCAGCAGCAGCCCGCGCGACTGCGCCCGCTGGGCCACCAGCGCGCAGGTGCTGCCCAGCAGGGCCGACAGCGAGAAGTCGGTGGCCTCCAGCTCCAGCCGGCCGGCCTCGATCTTGGACAGGTCCAGGATGTCGTTGAGCACCTGCAGCAGGTGGTCGGCCGCCTCGGACACGCGGGCCAGCCGCTCGCGCTCGCTGCGGGCGCGGGCATCGCGGCGCATCAGGTGGGTGAGCCCCAGGATGGCATTGAGCGGCGTGCGGATCTCGTGGCTCATGTTGGCCAGGAAGGCGCTCTTGGCCCGGTTGGCGGCCTCGGCCTTGTCGCGCGAGGCCACCAGCAGCGCATTCGTGTCCTGCAGCTGGCGGGTGCGTTCGTCCACCAGCTCCTGCAGCCGGTGGCGGTGGCGGTCGAGCTCCAGGCCGATGCGCTTGTGGTGGGTGATGTCCTCCACCACCAGCAGGTGGTGGGTGATGCGGCCGTCGGGCTGGCGGATGGGCGCGGCATGCACGAATTCCTCGTACGGCTCGCCATCGCGCCGGGTGTTGGCGAACTCGCCCGCCCAGGCCTGGCCGTCGGCCAGCTTCCGCCGCAGTTCGGCCATGCGCTCGGCCGGCCCGCGGCCGGGCTGCAGCCGGTGGCCGGTCTGGCCCAGGGCCTCTTCCTGCGGCCAGCCGCTGATGCGGGTGAAGGCCTCGTTCACGTATTCGATGCGGCCCTGCAGGTCGCTCACCACGATGCCCACCGGGCTCTGCGCCACCGCCATCGACAGCTTGCGCAGCTCGCCCTCGGCCACGTGGCGCTCGGTGATGTCGCTGAACGAGGCCACCACGCCGGTGAGCTCGCCGCCCTCGCCGTCGCGCACCGGCTCGGCATTGACCATCAGCCAGCGCATGCCCTGCGGCATGGCGGCGCCCACCAGCATGTTGCGGCAGGGCTGGCCGGTGCGCAGCGTGCGCGAGGGCGGCAGCTCCTCGAAGGGCAGCGGCTGGCCATCGGGGCGCAGCGGCTGCCAGCGCTGCAGGTTGCCGGGCTGCTGCATCTGCGCCAGCGTCAGGCCCATGAAGCGCTCGGCCGGCGCATTGCAGGCGGTGACCTGCATGCGGCGGTCGAACACGAGGATGCCTTCGTCCAGCACCGACACCATCGACCGGTAGCGGGCCGCGCTCTCGCGCAGCGCCTCCTCGGCCAGCCGGCGCTGGGTGGTGTCGGCATGCAGCAGCACCGCGCCGCCGGCCGCGCTGCGCAGCGGGGTGACGCTCATCTGGAACCACTGGCGGGTGCCGGACAGGCTGCACGGGTATTCCAGCGTGAAATGGCTGCGCCGGCCGGCCAGCACCGCCTCGATGCCCTGCGCCGCGGCCTGCGCCACCGGCTGCTCGTCGCCTTCCGCGGCGCGGCAGCGGGCCAGGTAGTCGGTGCCCGGGCCGGCGGTGGCCACGTGCAGGCCGGGCTGGGTGGCCGCCCGCTCGGCAAAGGCGCGCCAGGCGGCATTGACCTCCAGCACCCGGCCTTCGCGGTCCAGCACCGCCATGCGGTCCAGCACCGAGTCCTTCACCGACTGCAGCAGGTCGGTGGCATCGCGCAGCGCCTCCACGGCGCGGCTGCGCTCGGTGATGTCGCGCGAGATGCCGAACACGCCCACCACGTTGCCGGCCTCGTCGCGCAGCGGGCCCTTGGTGGCCAGGAAGGTCAGGCGGCCCTGGCCGATGTCGATGCGCTCCTCGTAGGTGTTGAGCCGGCCCTCGGCCAGCACCTGCGCATCGTTGGCCATCACCGCCTCGGCCTGCGCGGGCGGGAACAGCGCGCGGTCGTCCTGGCCCAGCACCGCCTCCAGCGGCAGCCCGATGACGCGGCAGGCCTCGCGGTTGCACAGCACGTAGCGGCCCTGCAGGTCCTTGGCGAAGATGGCATCGCTGGAGCCCTCGGCGATGGCCTGCATCAGGGCCAGGCCGCGCAGCTGTTCGGCCTGCTGCGCCTGCTGGCGCCGCGCGCTGTGCAGCGCACGCCGGTCGCGCCGCAGCCGCGCGCCGGTGACCAGCGCCAGCAGCGCCAGCGCTCCGGCCGCGACGATCCACAAGGTGTTGCGCAGCGCGGTGGCGCGCGCCTCGGCCTGCGCCACGCGGGCCACCAGGAACCAGCCGTCGTCGTCCACCGGCTGCACCACGCCCAGCACCCGGCGGCCGGTGGCGTCGGTGCCGGTGGCGACGAGGCCGGCCGGCAGGTCGCCGCGGCTCACCCGTGCAACCAGCCGGTCGGGCTGGGACAGCGGCACCGGCGGCTCGCCGGGCAGGCCGTAGAGCTGGTGGCCCAGCCGGCGCACCAGCACCGTGGCGGCGCTGGGGCTGGCCGGCAGCGGCGCCACCGCCAGCATCGGCAGCAGGAAGCCGCCGGGGTCGGCCCGCAGCACCAGCAGCGCCTGCGGCCGCGGCGGCTGCGCGGGCAGCGGCACCAGCAGGTCGAGCCAGGTGCCGCCGCCCTCGCCGCGCGCCAGGTACAGGCCGGTATGGCCGGCGCGGCCGCCCTGCAGCGCCTGCAGGGCGGATTGGCGCAGCTGCTCGGGCAGCGGCGGCTGCGGCCGCTCGCTCGCCAGCAGCTCGCCGCGGGCGTCCAGCAGCAGCGCCTCCTGGTGGCCCAGGGCCTGGCGCAGCTGCACCGCCGCGGCCAGCAGCCGGGCCAGCGAGGCCGCATCGTCCGCGGCCTGCCAGGCGCGGTAGGGCTCGGCGCCGGGGCCGGCCTCGGCACCCCGCTGCGCCTGCTGCAGCTGGGCCTGCAGCCAGCGGCCGGCCTGGCGCGCGCGGGATTCGGCCATCAGCTCCAGCTGGCGGGTCTGGCGGTGCATGCCGGCGCGGTAGTCCAGCGCCGCCGTGATGGCGGTGAGCGCGGCCACCGACAGCAGGGCCGCGGGCAGGGCCAGCCGGCGCCAGCCGCCGCCTGGCACCGGCACGCGCGACGCCTCGGCTTCGGCCCCGGCCACCGGATCGGCGGGCGCATCGGCGGTGGGCTGCGCGGGCGGCGCCGGCGCGCGGCGCAGCAGCAGGTACAGCCCCAGCGCCGTGGCGGCGATGAACAGCCAGCCCTTGAGCGCGGCCACCTGCACCAGCCAGGGGCTGTTGCCCGCCAGCAGGCCCAGCAGCCAGTCCGACACGAAGATCCACAGCCCCGCCAGCAGCCCGTACAGCCCGGCGATGCGGAAGGCGCGGCTGCGCAGGGCATCCACCGGAGCGCGCGGTGCCTGCCGCGGGGGCCGGTCGTTCACGGCGTCAACGGGGCAGGCAGGGTGGCGCCGCAGTGGTCGGCCGGCTCGTCGGGCCGGGCGCGGGCGATGTCGCAGAACCGGTCGAAGTGGCCGATGAAGGCGTCCAGCAGGTCGGGGTCGAACTGCCTGCCCCGCTGCGCGGCCATGGCCGCCGCCACGCGCTCGAAGTCGATCGGCGCCTTGTACACGCGGCGCGAGATCATCGCGTCGAACACGTCGGCCAGCGCCATCAGCCGCGCCGACAGCGGAATGGCCTCGCCGGCCAGGCCGTCCGGGTAGCCGGTGCCGTCCCAGCGCTCGTGGTGGTGCATGGCGATGTCGCTTGCATGCCGCAGGTAGGGCACCGGCGCGTCGATGTCGGCCACCGCGCGGGCGATGGCCTCGCCCCCCAGCCGGGCATGGGTCTTCATCAGCGCCCATTCGTCGTCGGTGAGCTTGCCGGGCTTGAGCAGCACCCGGTCGGGGATGCCCACCTTGCCGATGTCGTGCAGCGGCGCCGACTTGACCATCAGCTCGATGGTGTGCGGCTGCAGCTCCGCCTGGAAGCGCGGATGCCGCTGCACCAGCGTGGCCAGCAGCCGCACGTATTCCTGCGTGCGCAGGATGTGGTTGCCGGTCTCCTGGTCGCGGGTTTCGGCCAGCCGCGCCAGCGCGCGCATGCTCACGTCCTGGATCACGCGGTTCTCGAGCTCGCGGCGGTCCACCTCGGCTTCCAGCGACGCATTGCGGCGCTGCAGCTGCTCACGCGCGGCGGCCAGCTCCAGGTGGGTCTTCACCCGCGCCATCACGATGGCCGGGCGCAGCGGCTTGGTGATGTAGTCCACCGCGCCCAGGGACAGGCCGTGCTGCTCGTCCTCGGTCTCGCTCATGGCGGTGGCGAAGATCACCGGGATGGCGCGCGTGGCCTCGTCCGCCTGCAGCCGCTGCAGCACCTCGTGGCCGCTCATGCCGGGCATCATCACGTCCAGCAGGATGAGGCCGGGCCGGGGCATCCGACGCGCCAGCTCCAGCGCCCGCTGGCCGGAGGTGGCCGCCCGCACGCTGTACTGCTGGCTGAGCAATTCACCGAGCACCATCAGGTTCTCGGTGTTGTCGTCCACGATCAGGATGGTCGGCTTCAACTGCTGCTCCCGCGGCTCCTGCGGCGGGTTATACCTTGCCGCGCCAGGCCCTGGCAGCCGGATCAGCGGGTGACCAGGGGCGTGGAAAGCTTGCGCGAGGTGCCGGGATCGCGGAACACCAGCGGCCGCTCCACCACGCCGCCGCCGGGCTGCTCGGCCCGCGCCACCGCCTGGGCCACCGCGCCGTGGTGCGGGCTCTTGGGGCACACCGGATCGGCCGCGGCGGGGTCGTTGGCCAGCATGTAGGCCTGGCAGCGGCAGCCGCCGAGGTCCACCTCGCGCTGGTCGCAGCTCACGCAGGGCTCCTTCATCCAGCCGGTGCCGCGGTAGCGGTTGAAGCCCTCGGACTCGTACCAGATGTGGCCCAGCGAATGCTCGCGCACGCTGGGGAACTGCAGCCCCGGCAGCATGCGCGCGGTGTGGCAGGGCAGCGCGGTACCGTCGGGCGCCACGGTGAGGAACATGCTGCCCCAGCCGTTGACGCACTTCTTCGGCTTGCCGTCGTGGTAGTCGGGCGCCACGAAGAACAGCCGCATGCGCTCGCCCAGCTTCTCGCGCCAGGCGGCGGTGGCGGCCTCGGCCGCGCGCAGCTGCGCGGCGGTGGGCAGCAGGTGCTCCCGGTTCTCGAAGGCCCAGGAGTAGTACTGGGTGTTGGCCAGCTCCAGGTACTCGGCGCCCAGCTCGTCGGCCATGCCGATGATGCGGTCGATGTGGTCGATGTTCAGTCGGTGGATCACCACGTTCATCACCATCGGCCAGCCCTGCGACTTGATGATGCGGGCCACCTTGTGCTTGAGCTCGAAGGTCTTGGTGTGCGAGAGGAAGTCGTTCATCTCCCGCGTGGAGTCCTGGAACGACAGCTGCACATGGTCCAGCCCCGCGGCCTTGAGCGCGGCGGCGCGCTCGGCCGTCAGGCCCACGCCGCTGGTCAGCAGGTTGGTGTAGTAGCCCAGTTGGCGGGCCTCGGCCACCAGCACTTCCAGGTCGTCGCGCAGCAGCGGCTCGCCGCCCGAGAAGCCGCACTGCACCGCGCCCAGTGCACGGCCTTCGCGCAGCACGCGCAGCCAGTCGTCGGTGCCCAGCTCCTCGGGCTGGGTGGCGAAGTCCACCGGGTTGTAGCAGAACACGCAGTGCAGCGGGCAGCGGTAGGTGAGCTCGGCCAGCAGCCACAGGGGCGGCCCGGGCCGGCTGGCACCGGTGTTGAATGATGCGCTCATGTCCATGCCAGCCACCGCTGCTTGCCCGCCATCTCCACGAAGGCGATGACGTCGGGCTGCAGGCCCTGTGCGTTGAATGCCTGCTCCAGCTCGGCCACGATGGCCGCGACCGGCTTCTCGCCGTCGCAGCGCTTCATGATCTCGCCCGCGCTCTGGTTGAGCTTGACCATGCCTTCGGGGTACAGCAGCACATGGCAGTCCTGCGCCGGCTCCCACTGCAGGCGAAAGCCCGGCGCCACGCGGGGCACGGTGTAGGCGGTCACCGTCATGCGTTCACCCCGTAGCGCGTGGCCATCGCGTCGTTCATCGCCCACAGGATGTCGAGCTTGAACTGCAGCACCTCGAGCGCGCGCTGCTGCAGCGGCCGCGTGGTGAAGTGGTCGAGCGTGATGGCCAGGCCCTGCTCCACGTCGCGCCGTGCCTGGCTCACGCGGTTGCGGAAGTAGCTCAGGCCGCCGGGCTCGATCCATGTGTAGTGCTCCGGCCAGGTGGCCAGCCGCTGCTTGTGGATCTCGGGCGCGAAGAGCTCGGTGAGCGAGGAGCACACCGCCTCCTGCCACGGCGCACGCCGCGCGAAGTTCACGTAGGCGTCCACCGCGAAGCGCACCGCCGGCACCACATGGCGCAGGTCCAGCACCTCCTCGCGCTGCAGGCCGGTGGCCTCGGCCAGGCGCAGCCAGGCCTCGATGCCGCCGGCATCCCGCACCGTGCCTTCGGGGCCGCTCAGCTCGAAGCCGTCGTGGTCCAGGATGCGCTGCACCCAGCCGCGGCGCACCTCGCGGTCGGGGCAGTTGCTCATCACCGCCGCGTCCTTGATGGGAATGGCGATCTGGTAGTAGAAGCGGTTGGCCACCCAGCCGCGGATCTGCTCGGGCGTGGCGCGGCCGCGGTTGAGCATCACGTTGAACGGATGGTGGATGTGGTACGCCTTGCCCTTGGCGCGCAGCTGCGCCTCGAATTCGACGCGGTCCCAGGCGGCTTCGGTCATGGTGGGGCTCACAGCGTGATCTGCATCCCGTCCTCGCAGACCTCGACGCCCGCGCGCGCCAGCTCGGCCCGCGGTGCCGAGTCCTCGTCCAGGATCGGGTTGGTGTTGTTGATGTGGATGAGCAGCTTGCGGGTGGTGGCGGGCAGGCGCGCCAGCACTTCCAGCATGCCGCCCGGCCCGCTCTGCGGCAGGTGGCCGATGGCGCGCGCCCGCTGCGGGCCCACGCCGGTGGTGATCATCTCGTCGTCGGTCCAGAAGGTGCCGTCCACCATCACCACGTCGGCGCTGGCCATCGCGTCGAACACCGCGGGCGTGACGGCGCCCAGCCCCGGCGCATAGAACAGGCGCCGGCCGCTGGCCGTGTCGATGGCGGTGATGCCGATGTTGTCGCCGGGCTCGCCGCTGTCGCGGTGCGGCGAATAGGGCGCGGCCTTGCTGTCCAGCGGCAGCGCCTTGAACTGGATGCCCTCGGCACCCGGCACGCTGAAGGGCGCGCCGTCCAGCGAGATGGCGTGGTGCGTGGTGCCGCAGTAGTGCGTCAGCACGCGCAGCACCGGGTTGCCGTGGGTCAGGTCTTCGGCCACCGCGTCGGTGCACCACAGCGGCAGAGGGTCGGGCGCGCGGCCGCCGGGCCGCTCGGGCGCGGGCCGCGAGCGTTCGCGCAGCATGAACAGGCCGGTCACGTGGTCGATCTGGCCGTCCATCAGCACCACGCCGGCGATGGCCGAATCGCGCAGGCCGCGGCCGGGCTGCAGGTGGGCGTTGGCGCGAATCTGCGCCAGCAGGTCGGGCGAGGCGTTGAACAGCACGCCGTCGGCGCCCGAGTGCGCACCGGCATCGGGCCGGATGAAGATCGACGACTGGGTGCGGGCCTTGGCCTTGAGCGTTCCGGCCCGCAGGCCGGCGCAGTTGCGGCAGTTGCAGTTCCACTGCGGAAAGCCGCCGCCGGCGGCGGAGCCGAGCACCGTGATGCGCATGAGGGCCCTCGTCGGTCTTCAGGAATGGGGGGTCGCCGGAGCCATCGGCTGCGGCGACCGGGCACGCACCGTCAGCGGTTCGCGACGTACAGGCTGATTTCGAAGCCGAAGCGCCAGTCGATGGCCGCTGGGGTTTGCCATTGCATGTTCATAGTGAGGCTCCTTTCTCCGGTGGCACAGCGCCATGTGGCGGCTGCGGGGGAGCTGTCGCGCCCCGTGACGCATGGTGTGCCCGATGGCCGCGCAGGCCCAGCCGGGTGAGCATGAATCGGGCTTCATGATTTCCATGAACCCGTGTGCGGGTTGAGGCCGATACGATGCGGGCGTGCCCCAGCCGTTGCCGTACCCCGATCCCCCGCCGTTCCGGCAGTTCATGCTCGACGCCAGCCATGGCCACCGGCTGCATGTGGAGCAGTGGGGCACGCCCGACGCACCGCCGGTGCTGCTGCTGCACGGCGGCCCGGGCAGCGGCCTGGGGCCGGGCCTGCGGCGCTGCTTCGACCCGGCACGCTTCCACGTCATCGGGCTGGACCAGCGCGGCGCCGGCCGCAGCCTGCCGGCCGGCAGCACCGACCACAACACCACCGCGCACCTGCTGGCCGACCTGACCCTGCTGCGCCGCACGCTGGGCATCGAGCGCTGGCGCGTGGTGGGCGGCTCCTGGGGCGCCACGCTGGCGCTGCTGCATGCCGCGGCCGAGCCGCAGGCGGTGAGCGGCCTGGTGCTGCGCAGCGTGTTCCTGGCGCGGCCGCAGGACATGCAGCCCTTCATGCCGCTGGCCGAGACCTTCCAGGCCGCCGCGGCCGATGCGGACGAGCGCCGCGCCATCGCCCGCGCCTGGTGGCAGCTGGAGCTGCGCCGCGCCACCGGCGCCAGCGCACCGCCGCCTGAGGGCGATGCGCTGCAGGCGCTGGTGCAGCGCTACACGGTGCAGGCCCACTACCTGCACGCCGGCTGCTGGCTGCAGGCGCCGCCGCTGCTGGACCGGCTGGCCCCGGTGCGCCGGCTTCCGGTGCAGATCGTGCACGGCACCGCCGACCGCATCTGCCCGCCGGAAGGCGCCCGCCTGCTGGCCGCCCGCCTGCCGCAGGCCACGCTGCGCTGGGCCGAAGGCGCCGGCCACGACGCCCTGCATCCCGCCATGCTGGCGGCCATGGTCCAGGCGCTGGACGCCGGCCCCGCATGAACGCCGCCGCCCGGCCGCTCCGAAGGCGGCGTTCCATCCCTCTCGGAGGGATCCCGCGCAGCGGGAGGGTGCAGCAATCTCCCGCCGCCGCCCGGCCGCTCCGAAGGCGGCGTTCCATCCCTCCCGGAGGGATCCCGCGCAGCGGGAGGGTGCAGCAATCTCCCGCCGCCGCCCGGCCGCTCCGAAGGCGGCGTTCCATCCCTCTCGGAGGGATCCCGCGCAGCGGGAGGGTGCCCCATCGATGAGCCTGCGCCTGAAGATCAACCTGCTGGTGAGCACGCTCACGCTGCTGTTCCTGGCCGCGGTGATGGGCCTGCAGCTGCGCAACATGCGCGAATCGGTGCGCGAGGAAGTGGTGGCCGCCAACCGCGTGGCGGCGCAGCTGCTCAAGCGCACCGCCTGGCTGTACGCGGCGCAGGGCATCCCGGCGATGCGCTCCTTCCTGGAAGGCGTGGGCCGGGTGCGCTCCAACGACATCGCGCTGCTGGATGCGCAGGGCAACGAGCTCTACCGCTCGCCACCCTCGCCCTACAAGGCGGGCCGCGATGCGCCCGACTGGTTCGAGCGCCTGGTCTCGCCACCGCCCGACGAGCAGTTCATCGGCTTTCCCGATGGCCGGCTGGTGGTGCGGGCCAATGCCTCGCGCGCCGTCATCGACGCCTGGGACAGCGCCTTCGTGATGGTGCTGGCCGCGCTGGCGCTGCTGGTGGCGGTGAATGCGCTGGTGTTCTGGCTGGTGGGGCGCGCGGTGCGGCCCTTCGGCCGCATCGTGGGCGCGCTGGGCGAGCTGGAGGCCGGCCGCTTCGGCGTGCAGCTGCCGCGCCTGCCGGGCATCGAGGCGGCGGCCATCGGTGCCGCCTTCAACCGCATGGTGCTGCAATTGCAGGACCACATCGAGACCGAGCGCCGCGCGGTGCGGGCGGAGATGCAGCTGTCCGACAGCCGCGAGCTGGCCCGCTGGGTGGAGCGGCATGTGGAGCAGGAGCGCCGCATGATCGCCCGCGAGCTGCACGACGAGCTGGGCCAGTCGGTCACCGCGATGCGCAGCATGGCCGTTTCCATCGCCCAGCGCAGCAAGGACAAGGACGCCGCCACCGAGCAGGCGGCCCGCATCATCGCGGACGAATGCTCGCGGCTGTACGACGCGATGCACGGCATCATCCCGCGGCTGGCGCCGCTGGTGCTGGACCGCTTCGGCCTGGCCGAGGCGCTGGACGACCTGGCCGAGCGCACCCGCCGCGCCCAGCGCGGCGTGCAGCTGGACCTGCAGGTGGCCCTGGGCGATGCGCCGGTGCAGCCCGAAGCCGCGCTGGCCCTGTACCGCGCCGCCCAGGAGGGCGTGACCAATGCACTGCGCCACGGCCAGGCACGCCACATCGCCATCGACGTGCGGCGCGAGGGCGGGGCGCTGTGCCTGCAGGTGAGCGACGACGGCGTGGGCCTGCCGGCGCAGCTGCCCTCGGCCGCCCAGCCCGCCGGCCACCATGGCCTGCGCTGGCTGGCCGAGCGGGTGCAGGGCCTGGGCGGGCGGTTTGCCCTGCTGCCCCAGCCCGGCCGCGGCGCGCGGCTGGAAGTGCAATTGCCTGTGGAGAGTTGATGGAACCGCTGCTGCGGGTGATGCTGGTGGACGACCATGCGCTGGTGCGCATGGGCTTCCGCATGCTGCTGGCCGATGCC
Source organism: Aquincola sp. J276 (assembly GCF_024700035.1). Taxonomy (NCBI): domain Bacteria; kingdom Pseudomonadati; phylum Pseudomonadota; class Betaproteobacteria; order Burkholderiales; family Sphaerotilaceae; genus Aquincola; species Aquincola sp. J276. The sequence goes on along the minus strand of NZ_JAJONC010000002.1, from coordinate 2,057,032 downwards.
CGCATCGAGGTGGTGGCCGAGGCCGACACCGGCGAGGAGGCCTGCGCTGCCTATGCCCAGGCCCAGCCCGACGTGGTGGTGCTGGACCTCTCCATGCCCGGCATGGGCGGGCTGGAGGCGCTGCGACGGCTGCTGGCGCAGGATCCGAAGGCGCGGGTGCTGGTGCTCTCGGCCCATGAGGACACGGCCCATCCACGGCGGGCGCTGAAGGCCGGCGCGCTGGGCTACCTGGGCAAGCGCAGCGCGCCCGATGCGCTGATTGCCGCAGTGACCGCGGTGGGCAGCGGCCGGCCCTACGTGGATGCGGCCACCGCGCAGGCGCTGGCGTTGGCCACCGTCACTGGCGAGACCAGCCCGGCCGAGGGCCTGAGCGAGCGCGAGTTCAGTGTCTTCGTGCAGCTGGCGCGAGGCCTGAGCGTGGCCCAGATCGCCGAGAACCTGAAGCTGTCGCCCAGCACCGTGGGCACCCACCTGTACCACGTGAAGCAGAAGCTGGGCGCCAGCAACCAGAGCGAGCTGACGCTGGTGGCACTGCGCTGGGGCTTGATCGAGGCCTAGCCGGGAGGCGCCTCGCGCGCTGGTTTCGAACGATCCAGGCGCGCTTCAGATCGCCTCAAGAGGGACGGCCGGGCCGGCCAGCAGATTGCGGGCGTCGTCTTCCGGCGACGCAGGAGTCGGCATCCACCGCGCACGGCCCGCGCCAGCCGGGTAGTGCCGGATGCGCCGCGCCGCCGCATGGCCTACCTTGCGCGGGTGGCGGCCATGCCGGCCGCCCTGCAGGAGCAAACGATGATCAAGGTGACCGTGATGTACCCGCACACGCCGGGTGCGCGCTTCGACCACGACTACTACCGCGACCGCCACATGCCGATGGTGCAGGACAGGCTGGGCCCGGCCTGCCTGCGCTACACGGTGGACAAGGGCCTGTCCGGCGGCGCCCCGGGCTCCGCCCCGCCCTACGTGGGCACCTGCTCGCTGTTCTTCGACAGCGTGGAAGCCTTCCAAGCCGCCTTCGCCCCCCAAGGCCCAGGAGATCCTGGGCGACATCCTCCAACTACACCGACCTGCAGCCGGTGATGATGGTGAGCGAGGTGGTGGTGGAGTGACCTCTCCTGCCAGGCGCTTTGACGCGGGTGCCGGCACGGCCATTGCCGAAGCTCCTTGCATCAAGGAGCACCCATGACCGACATCGACGGACCGCCCGAGGATCCGATTCCCACCACGGTGGACACCGACAACCCCAGCGTCGTGAAGTACTGGTGCGGTGTGTTCGGCATCACGCTGGAGCAGCTGCAGGAAGCCGTGCTGGCCGCCGGCACCGATCCGGCCGCGGTGCGGGAGCACCTGCTGCAGCAAGGCAGCAGCGCCGGCGCGGGCTGAACGTTTCTCCCGCGCCGGTGGGCTTCAGGCCGGCAGCCTGAAGCGCGCCACGCGCGCGGCCAGGGCCATCGCCTGGTCGCGCAGCGTGCTGGCGGCGGCGGCGGTCTGCTCCACCAGCGCGGCGTTCTGCTGCGTCTGCTGGTCCAGCGTCTGCAGCGCCACGCCCACCTGCGCCACGCCGGCGCTCTGCTGCTCGGTGCCGGTGAGCACTTCCGTCATCAGCTGGCGCATGCGCACGGCAGTGTCCACCAGCTCGCCCATGCGCTCGCCGGCGTGGCCCACCACGTTGCTGCCCTCCTCCACCCGCTGCAGGCTGTCGGCGATCAGCTGCTTGATCTCGCGGGCGGCCTCGGCCGCACGCTGCGCCAGGTTGCGCACCTCGCTGGCCACCACGGCGAAGCCCTTGCCCTGCTCGCCGGCGCGCGCCGCCTCCACGGCCGCGTTCAAGGCCAGGATGTTGGTCTGGAACGCAATGCCGTCGATGGTGCCGATGATGTCGCCGATGCGGCGCGACGAGGCCTGCACGCCGCCCATGGTGCGCACCACTTCGTCGATGGTGCGTCCGCCGGCACCGGCGCTGTCGGCATTGCCCACGGCCATCTCGGTGGCGCGCTTGACGCTGTCGGCGGTGTGCTGCACGGTGGACGAAATCTGGTCCATGGCCGCGGCCGATTCCTCCAGGTTGGCGGCTGCCTGCTCGCTGCGGGCGCTGAGGTCGCTGGAGGCGGTGGCGATCTCGCCGCTGGCATGCACGATGCTGTCGGAGGCCTGGCGCACCTCGCCCACGATGCCGCGCAAGCTGGCCTGCATCTCCGACAGCGTGGTCATCAGTGCCGCCGCCTCGTCGCGGCCCCAGGGGCGCGGGCTGGTGGTCAGGTCGCCGGCGGTCATCGCCTTCAGGTGGCGTTCCACCTCGCCCAGGCCGCCGTCCATCACCAGGTAGAACGAATAGAACAGGTAGAGCACCAGGGCCAGCGAGCCCGCGGTGACGGCCAGCGTGAGGTTGCGGTTGAGCACCACCCGCGCCTCGCGCTCGCGCAGCAGGTCCTGCAGCAGCAGCGTGCCCTCGGTGCCCAGGCGGCGCAACTGGTCCACCGCGGCCTGGCCGTGGCCGTCCAGCGCCTTGGCATCGTGGCTGAAGGCATCGGCGAACCAGGGCCGCGCGGCTTCGTCCAGGAAACGGCGGGCCGCGTCGGCCGCGGCCGTGCCGTCGGCACGGGTCTTCACGCGGGGCTCGGCCTCGGCGGCGCGGTGGAGGCCGTCCAGCACCCCGTCGACCGCCTGGCGGCCGGTGTACCAGACGCCATATAGCTCGCGCACGCCGGCCGCGGTGGCGCCGGCCTGCTGCAGTGAGCCGGCCATTGCGCGACTGCGCGACACGGCCTCCACCAGGTCGGGCGCGCCCAGGGCGGCCACGCTCATCAGGTAATAGGTGGCCTGCTCCGGGTCCAGCGAGAGGCCGGACACGTCCAGCACCGAAGCGCGAGCGGAGCGCACCGCATCCACATAGGCCTGCAGGCGCTGGCCCTGCGCACCGGCGCCTTGCTGCTGCAGCGCCCGGTGGGCCTGCAGCGCGGTGGACAAGGCGGCGGACGCGTCCACGCCCTGCGGCCGGGCGGCCACCAGGGCCTGCACCGGCGCCAGCAGCGCCTCGATGGCCGGCAGGTCGGGCGCGGCCTGCTGGCCGGCGATCACCAGCCGTCGCTGCTTCTGCACTTCCACCAGCCAGGGTTCGATCTTGTGCAGCAGCTGTACGCCGGCCAGCTCCTTGCGGGTGAAGGTCAGCGACTCGTCCACCCCTTGCAGGTAGGAAACCATCAGCAGCACCAGCGGCATCAGGAAGGCCACCGACACCAGCATCGCCTTCCCGCTGAAGCCGATGCGCCTGAACAACCGCACGCCGGGCGCCCAGATGCCGTGATGTTGGAAGAACCCGGTGCGCACAGGGCGCGAGTGGGAGGTATCGCCAGGCGCGGAGCCCAGGCCGGGCGCCGCATTACTGCTGCTGGTCATGCATCTGCCTTCACATCATTTGTGACGGCTTTGTCGGCAGGTCTGAGCGACGCTTGAGGGCGAAGTGCTGCGGGCTTGCGTTACATCAAACCGGCGGCGGCACGGCGGCCCACTGGCCGATCACCGGCCAGCCCCGGGACCGCGCCTCGGACCGCAGCGCCGCATCGGGCCGCACCGCCACCGGGTGGCTGACGGCCTGCAGCAGCGGCAGGTCGCTGGCCGAATCGGAATAGAACCAGCTGTGCTCGAACGCGCCCAGCGACAAGCCGCGCCGCGCCAGCGCGGCGGCCACGTGGGCGGGCTTGTGCTCGCGGTGGCAGGGCAGGCCGTCGATGCCGCCATCGGGCAGGCCGGTGGCAGTCAGGCGAGGCCGGGTGGCCACCACCTCGTGCAGGCCGAACAGCCGGCCGAAGGGCTCGGCGACGATGGCGCTGGTGGCGGTGACCAGCAGGCACAGGTGCCCTTCGGCACGGTGGCCGGCCACCAGGGCCTTCATGTCGGGCGGCAGCCGCGTGGCCATGTCCGCTTCGAAGCGCTGCAGCCAGGCCTGCAGCTGCCGCGGCGCAAAGCCGGCCAGCGGCGCGACGGTGGCCCGGTGCAGGTCATGGATGTCGGCCTGGCCGGCGACGAAGCGCTGGCAGCAGGCCAGGTGGTCGCCGGGCGCCTCCGGCGGCAGGGCGCCCTGCCCGGCCAGGAAGCTGATCCAGGCCATGCCGCTGTCGAACGGGATCAGCGTGTGGTCCAGGTCGAACAGCGCCAGGCCCGGCGGCATGGTCAGGCGGCCTGCCGCTGCTCGGCCGCCGGCGCGGGCAGGGCCTCGGGCAGCAGCTGCGCCGGCAATGCGCCGCGCAGCGCATTGCACACCACGATGGCTTCGGCGACCTGCAGGTCGGCCAGGGTGAGCGTGCGCTCGACGGCGGCCCAGTCCGGATCGTCCAGCAGCACGCCGCGCATCACGCCGGGCAGGGCGCCATCGGCCCGCGGCGGCGTGCACCACTGGCCCGCCAGCTTCAGGAAGACCGAGCTGCGCCCGCCTTCCACCAGCCGGCCGTCCTGCGTGAGAAAGAGGCTGTCGAAGCCGCCGGCAGCCTCGGCCTGCTGCACGCCGGCGTCGTAGTGCGCGCGCAGCGTGGTCTTGAAGGCGGCCAGCGGCTGGTGGTCGGGCAGCCGGTGCGGGCTAACCAGCAGGCCCACCGGCGTGCCCGCCGGCAGCGCGGCCAGCGGTGCATGGCTGAGCTGGAGACGGCCGTCATGCGCCAGCGCCAGCCGCACGCGCGAAGGCGCGGCCAGCGCCTGCGCCGGTGCCAGCGCCGCCTGCACCGCGGCTTCGTCGTACACGAAGCCCAGCGCCTGTGCGCTGGCACGCAGGCGGGCCAGGTGGCGCGGCAGGTGGCGCAGGCCGGTGGCGGGCTCGAACAGCAATGTCTCGAACAGCTCGAAGCCCGGCGGCAGGCCGGTGAGAAAGCGAGCCTTGAGCCGGCATTCCTCGTATTCGTCGTCCGCCACGCTGTCCAGCACGATGCCGGCGCCCACGCCAAGCCGGGCCGGCCGCAGGCCCCGCCGTGGCGCCTCCAGCGTGAGCGTGCGGATGGCCACCGACAGGCAGAACTCGCCGAGCGTGGCACCGGCCGCCGGCGCATCCACCCAGCCGATGGCACCGCAGTACAGGCCGCGCGGCGTGCTTTCCAGGCCGGCGATCAGCGACATCGTGTGGTGCTTGGGCGCGCCGGTGATGCTGCCGCAGGGAAAGGTGGCGCGCAGCACGTCGGGCAGGCGCAGGCCGGCACGCGGACGGGCCTGCACCGTGGAGGTCATCTGGAACAGCGTGGTGTAGGGCTCGATGGAGAACAGCGCCGGCACCTGCACCGATCCCGTCTGCGCGATGCGGCCCAGGTCGTTGCGCAGCAGGTCCACGATCATCAGGTTCTCGGCGCGGTTCTTGATGTCCTGCTGCAGCAGCCGCGCCGTCTCGCTGTCACCCTCGGGCCCGCGCGTGGGCGCGGCGATGCGCGGGGCGGTGCCCTTCATCGGCCGCGCGGTGAACAGGCCGGCCTCGTGCCGCAGGAAGAGTTCGGGCGAGCAGCTCAGCACCACCTCGCCATCACCGGCCACCACCAGCGCGCCGTAGGACACCGGCTGCCGCTGCCGCAGCCGGCGGAACAGCGCCAGCGGGCTGCCATAGGCCTGGCCGGTGAGGCGGTAGGTGTAGTTGACCTGGTAGGTCTCGCCGGCGCGGATGGCCTCGTGGATGCGGCCGATGGCGGCCACGAAAGCCTCATGGTCCACGCTGGGCTGCAACCCCGCCACGCCGGCGGCACCGGGCTCGGCCTGGCCTTCCTGTCCGGCCAGCCAGGCGTCCACTTCGTCGCGGGAGAGCTTTTCGAGGCTGCGGAACATCAGCACCCGCAGGGCCGAGCCGTCCTCGGCCGGCAGGGCCTGGTGGCCGGCCTGCAGCAGCTTCGCACCCCATTCGTAGTCGGCCAGCAGCACCGCATGCAGCCCCGCGCGCTGGTCGGCCTCCACCTGCGCCCAGGTGGCCTCCAGCGTGGCCGGATCGCTGCAGCGATGCGTCTGCACCAGCCCTTCGTACAGCCGGCTCGTCGGCCGTTCCCGCGTCGCGTCACGGTCGTCGAGCAGGGCGAAGGCAGGCAGCAGGATCATGAAGAAACGTTAGCAGACGGCATGAAGCGATGGCGGACGGGTACCGTACCCCGGTCCGCCGCCGGGCCGCTCCCAAGGCTGACATCTAGCTCCAGTCGTCCATGTCGTGCTTGATGGTGTGCCTGTTCGCGATCAGCTCTTCCACCGACGGTTCGTTGTTCAGCGCCCGCTTCAACGCCAGCTTGGTGGCCTCGTAGTTGGTGCGGTACATGTCCTTCTTGTCCAGCTGCGGATCGTTGGCGCAGCGCGGGTCGATCCACACCAGGCTGATGATGCACAGCTCATTGGCCACCGCCTTGGGGATGATGCCTTCGATCAGGCAATCGACCACCGCATCGGCCGTGGCGCTCTGCACCACGCCGCCGAACAGGTCGATGTTGGCCATGTCCTTCAACGTGACCTTGGGCACCACGATGGTGGCCGGCCGCACGAGCTGGTTGCAGGCGCGGATGGCGAACATCGCGGTGTGGCCCTTGCTCTGCGCCATCATGTTGGCGAAGGCCTGGCCCACCGGGCCGTCGGTGCGGCCGATGAGGATCTCCGGCATCGCGTCGGTGTACTGGCCTTCCTTGGCCAGCACCGTGGCCTCGCCGGCATGGAAGAGATAGGGCTGGGTCATCGCGGTCTGCTTTCCTTCACGGGGTTCATGGTTCGACGAGCATCAGCTCGCCCTTGCCCTGGGCCGACAGGTCGCCCAGGTGGCGCACGATGCGCCGCTGCGGCAGCGTCTCGAAGGCACCGCCGTGGCGGGCCAGGCTGCGCGCCAGCAGTTGCCAGGCCACCGGCACCTCGGCGATGGCCGGCACGAAGGTGGGCACGATGGCCGGCGCCGGGCCGGCCAGCACCAGGCTGCCGCGCCGCATGCCGTAGCCCGGATGCGCGCCCACGCTGCCGGCCACGGCGATGGTGCCGGCCACCATGCGCGAGGCCAGCAGGTCGCCGGCATCGCCGCGGATCATCGCCGTGCCGCGGCGCATGCGGTCGCCGAAGCGCTGGCCGGCGTTGCCGCCGACGATGAAGCTGCCGCCGCGCATGCCGTCCATGCTGCCGGGCAGGGCCGAGGCGGCGAAGTCGCCGACGTCGCCATCCACCCGCAGCAGGCCGCCGGCCATCTCGCAGGCGGCCAGCAGGCCGGCATGGCCCTGCACATGCACTTCGCCGCCCGACATGCCGGCGCCGGCGTAGTCGCCTACCGCGCCTTCGACCACGATGCGGCCGGCCATCAGGCCGGTGCCGATGCGGTCGAAGCGGCTGCAGTCGCCCACCAGCCGCAGCTCGGCGCTGCCATCCGGCAGGTCCGCCACCTCCCGGCGCTGCACGCCGAACCACTCGGCCAGCGGCACGGCATGGCGGCCATGGCCGAAGCGCAGCTGTTCGATCCCCGCCACCGGCAGGCTGGCCAGCGCGGCCGGCAGCAGCCCGCGCAGGTCCACCCGCAGCGGTGGCCGCTGGCGCAGCGTGAGTTCAACCAGCACGCCGCTCATGCACCCACCCCCGGCAGCAGCCTGTGCAGGTGAAAGTGGTAGGGCCCCAGCTTGCCGCCATAGTTGCCCGCGGCGATGCGCACCAGCCCGCCTTCGCGGCCGATGTCGATGCCGGCCTGGAGGCCGGCACGCATGGCCGCGGCCACGTCGGCTTCGGTCAGGCCGTCGATCACCACCTCCATCACGCAGCGGGTCTCGGGCGTGATCTGGCTCTGCTCGCTCAGGCCGTGCAGCGTGGGGCAGTAGGCGTCGTTGGTGGAGGCGCTGAGCGTCGTGTACTTGCTGCCCACCTTCGAGCCCGAGCGCACGACGCCACCGGGGAACGGCATGATGACGTTGGGCAGGCGCTTCATCGCGGCCACCGCGGCTTCCGACACCGTCAGCGCGGCCTCCACGTCCGTCGCCATGAACAGCAGGTTGCCGCCGCCCACCGCCTTGGTCACCGCCGTGCTTTCCTGCGCCACGAACTCGCCGTCCATCACCGGCACGCGCCAGTAGCGCACGCCGTCGATCACCTTGCTGATCTGCCAGCCATCGCCGAAGAAGCGCAGGTTGCGGCCCAGCGCAATGGCCTCGCCTTCGGCAATGCCCGCGTACACCGCGGTGGTCGGGCAGGTGAGCACGCATTGGCCCACGCGGCGTTCCACCTGCTTGGCCAGCTCCTTGCCGCTCATCGAGAAGATCAGCACCGCCACGCCCGGCCGGCCGTCGGGCGTTTCGTCGGCGCCGAGTTCACGCTCGATGCCGGCCTCGCAGCCGCAGGCGATCACGCTGGTGGCGAAGCCGGTGGCGCTGGTGGCGGCGTTCATCGCCCACTGCATGTTGTGCGCGGTGATGAGGATGCGCGTGGCCTTCATCGGAAAGGCCTCGGCAAAGCCGTCGTCGATGGCGACGCCGTTGTGCTCGGCGGCCATCAGGTCGCCTCCGCGGCCAGGCATTCCACCGGCAGCAGCCGCCCGCCGTTGCAGCAGCTGCACAGCTCGTCGTGGCCGATCGCCGCGGCATCGAAGGGCACCGAGCCCAGCCGGTCGAAGTGGCGGCGCAGGGTCTTCTCGATGCCGCGGTCGTACTCGGGCTCGACGAACCAGGTGCCGCCCGTGGGCACCGCCAGCACGCGCCCGCGGCTGGCCACGGCCACGCCGTCCTTGAACACCCATTCGGGCTGCGCGAACATCTTCTCGCGGTCGGGCTCCTCGCGGTACACGGCGATGTCCGCCGCGGCGCCGACGCCCAGGTGGCCGCGGTCCTTCAGCCCGAGCAGCCGGGCCGGCGCGGCGCGGGTCATGATGGCGATCTCGCTGAGCGTCAGCTCCCGCGTGATGCCTTTGAGGGCCGCCTGCGCCGCCACGTCGGGGTGCAGCCTGGCCAGCTGCTCCTCGCGGAAGCTGCGGTCCATCAGCAGCTTGATGAGGTGCGGGTAGCTGGTGAACGGGCCGCCGTTGGGGTGGTCGGTGGTGAGCACCACGCGCCAAGGGTCCTTCACCAGCAGGAAGATCTCCAGCCCGATGACCCACTGCAGCGCGTTCACGTAGCTCTGCTCGCGGTAGCGGAAGGGCAGCACGCCGCATCCGGCCTCGCATTCGATGTCGGCCCCCATCCACTTGCGCGGATGGGCGAAGCCCGACTGCGCATGCTGGCGCATGGTGTCGCCCGAAGCGGTGACGGTCTGGCCGAACATGATCTGGCCGACGTCGATGCTGACGTTGGCATTGGCGTTCACCGCCTCGATCAGCGGCTGCGCGGCCGACGAGAACTTGCGCGGCCCTTCGGTGCCGTAGGCATGGAACTGGATGTGCGTCAGGTGGGCGGGCAGGCCTTCCAGCGCGTCGATGGTGGCCAGCGTGCTCTCGATGTTGCCGGCCACGCCCAGGTTGCTGCCGTGGATGTGCAGCGGGTGCGGCACGCCCAGCTCCTGCAGCGCACGGGCCAGCGTGTGCACCACGGTGCGCGGCGTCACCTGCCAGTGCACATGCGGCTCGTCCACGTCCAGCTTGCGCTGGTTGAACTTGAAGGCCGAGATGCCGCCGGGGTTCACCACCTTGATGCCCATGGCCTTGGCGGCGTTGATCGTCCAGCCCGCGTAGTCGCGGATGCGCTGGAAATCCTCGCCCCGGGCCAGCATCTCCAGGAACAGCTCGTCGTTGCCCAGCATCACGTAGGCGCCGTGGTCCAGGATGGGCATGTCGCCCATCTCCATGTGGGTGTGGCGCGCGTTGCAGGCCATCATCGCCGGCTCGAAGGCGGCGGTGTAGCCCATCTCCACATAGCGGTAGCCGGTGGCCAGCGTGCCCGGTGCGCAGCTGCCGCAGCTGGCCAGCTCCAGCGGGTTGTCGGGAAGCGCGATGGGCGAACCATCGGCGCGCCGGTGGTCCTCGGGCAGCAGCAGCCGCGCCAGGTTCACCTTGCCGCCGCCGATGTGGGTGTGCAGGTCGATGCCGCCGGCCATCACCACGCAGCCGCTGGCGTCGATGGCCTGCGCGGCAGGGTCCGGGCCGACGATGCGGCCGTCGCGCAGATACAGGTCGCGCACCTGGTCGACGCCGTTGGCGGGATCGATCACGCGGCCGCCGCGCAGCACGGTGGTGGAGGTCATGCGGTGCTTTCCTGGAAGGCGGCATGCAGTCGCTGAAGCACCGTGGCCACGGTAGGCAGGCTGTCGGCGTACAGCGGCCGCAGCGGCAGCAGCACCGAGCCGTCGGTGCGGAAGAGGTGGCCGGCCGAGCCCACGCCCGGGGTGGAGACCGGGATGAACACCGTGTCGCCCTCGGCGGCCTGATCGGGATGGCCCAGCACGATGCGCGGCAGGCCGGCGGCCGCGGTGGGCACGGGCAGCGGTCCGAAGGTGGCGATCCACAGCAGCGCATCCACCGCGCCATCGGCCAGCAGGCGCTCGGTGGCAAAGCGCAGCGGCTCATGCTCCAGCCCGCCCTGCGCAGCCCGGCTGCGCAGCGGCAGGCCGGACAGCCAGGTGAACACCTGGTTGACGGTGTACGCGCCCGCGGTGGACCCGGCCCCGCCGCCCAGGCCCAGCGCGGCCGCACGGGTGCTGCGGTTCAGCGTGGCCACCACGCGCTGCAGAGCCTCGATCAGCAGCCCGCCATGCGCGGGCAGCCGGCTGGTCTCATAGACGATGACCGCATAACGCGCGGCCTTCAGGCGCTCGGCCAGCACCCGCAGGGCCTGCGGCGCACGGGCCCGCACGGCGCCGCGCCCTTCCACCAGCGCGGCCAGCCAGGCCAGCGCATCGAAGGCATCGGCGCCTGCGCCGGCAGCCTGCTGCAGCTGGAGCACCTCGGGTGAACCCGCGGTGCAGCGTGCCAGCAGGTCGGCCATGGTGTCGGACGGCGCGGCGTCATCGTGCGGCGTGGCCAGCAGCAGCAGGTCCGCCCGTTCGGCCACCTCGGCCAGGGTGGTGGTGTAGCCGCCGCGGTCCTGCTGCACCCGCAGGCTTTCGAACATCGGCGTGCCGGCCGCCACGTCGCAGATGGCGCCGGTGGCGCAGGCCAGCGGATACAGCGCACGGGCGCCGGCCACGTCGGTGCCCAGGCCGCCGAACAGCGGCTGCATGCTGGCCCCCAGCAGCGCGGCGGCATGGGCCACCGCCTCGTCCAGCGTGGCTGGCCGGCCGGCGATGCGCGGCTGCGCGTCGGCAGGCACGTCGGCGAACCGTGCCAGGCCGGGCCCGGCATGCCGGCAAGGGCCGCTGGCGCCGGTGATCGGCCGCAGGCGCGGGCCGGGCTGCACGCCGGCCGTGGTGCACAGCAGCGGGCAGAACGGGCAGGTCCACGCGGTGGTCCAGGAGGAAGTCATCGGCCCGCGGGACGCAAGCGATGTGCCACCGCCCAGCCCCGGGGACTGCGGGCAGCGCCGGCACGCCCGACACGGCCCGCGGGGCCAGATGTGCCACAGAGTGTTCCGCTTTTGGCCGCCCGGGCCGGCCGCCAGGGGCCCCCGGCCGGTGGCACGAATCGTGATGCGGCTGCCGCAGGCGGGCAGGCAGGAGAACGGCCGGTGATCGACGGCGATGCAGGTGGTGGGTCGGAAGGGACGGCCGGGCAGCCGGCCCGTGGGTGGTGGGCCGGGCCGGCCGGCGCTCAGCGCGGCGTGCTGCCTGCTGGCGGCAGATGGCCGTCGTGCAGCGCGCTGGCCACCAGCCAGGCGTCGGCGCCGGCCTCGTGGGCATGCAGCAGGTCGTCCGGATGGCGCACGCCGCCGGCGCCGATCAGCAGCGTGCCGGGCGCACTGCGCACACGCACGGCCTGCAGCGTGTCCAGGTCGGGGCCGGCCTGGGAGCCCACGCGCTCCAGCGTCATCACGATGACGCGCTGCGGCCAGAGCTCGGGCGCCTGCCAGCAGCCGGCCGGGTCCAGCGGCTGGCCGTCGCGACGGTCCAGCGACAGCACCGCCCGCGCGCCGAGAGGATCATGGCGGTCGAAGGCCTGCGCCAGCGCCTCGCGCGACTTGAGCGACTCGCTGCCGTACACCGGCACCACATGGGCGGCGGCGAAACTGCCCAGACGGGTCATCAGCGCCTGCGCCGCGGCGGCATCGGCAAAGCCGGCGTCCAGCCACAGTTCCAGCTCGGGCAGGGCTTCCAGCAGGGTGTGCAGCACCGCGTACTGCGGCGGGCCGCCCATCAGTGCATCCAGGTCGGCCACGTACAGCCGCTGGGTGCCGCAATGGGCACAGAGAATGCGCGCCACCGTGGCGGGGTCGCTGCTGCCGCACAGCGCCGACACGATGGGCCGGTATGCCTGGCGGTCGCCCCGCACGCCACGAACCACCTGCCCGCCGAGCAGGTCCATCACGGGAATGAGCGAGGTCTCGGCAGCCATGCAGGAGCAACGATGAAGCGGGTGGTCGTGTTCGAGTATGTCACCGCGGGCGGCGATGTCGGCGGCCCGGCCGAGCGGGACGAGCTCATGCCCATGGGCCGCGCGATGCGCGACGCCCTGGTGGCCGACCTGCTGGCCGTGCCCGGCGTGCAGGTGTCCGCGGCGGTGTGCCCGCAGGCCGACGAGCTGCCCGCCCGCGCCCGCGCGCTGCGGCCGCGCAAGGGCGAGCGCACTGTGGACTTCATGGCGCGCGAGGCCGCCTCGCACGACCTGGCCTGCGTGGTGGCGCCGGAGACCGGCGGCCTGCTGCTGCACTACAGCCGCCAGGTGTCGCCCGGCCGCTGGATGGGCTGCCGGCCGCAGGCCATCGCCGTGGCCGGCAGCAAGCGCGCCACGCTGCAGCGGCTGGACGAGGCCGGCGTGTGCACGCCGCTGCGCATGGCCGAGGCGCGGCGCTGGGTGGTCAAGCCCGACGACGGCGCCGGCGCGCTGGACACCCGCGTGCACCGCAGCCATGAAGCCGCGCTGCACGACCAGCTGGCGCGGGCCCGCACCGGCCAGGTGGCCACGCTGGAGCCCTGGGTGGAAGGCGAGGCGCTGAGCCTGTCGCTGCTGTGCCGCGGCGGTGGCGAGGCCGAGGTGCTGAGCGTCAACTGCCAGGACGTGGCGGTGGACGACGCCGGCCGCGTGCACTTCCACGGCGTGCGGGTGAATGCACTGCCGGGCGCCGAATCGCTGGGCCGCATCGCCACTGCGGTGGCGCAGGCGCTGCCGGGGCTGAAGGGCTTCGTCGGCATCGACCTGGTGTGGCATCACCAGCACGGGCCGGTGGTGATCGAGATCAACCCCCGCATCACCTGCGCCTATGCCGGCCTGTCGGCCGCGCTGGACCGCAACCTGGCGGCCGAGCTGCTGACCCTGTACGCGCGGGAGCCGGCCCATGCCTGAAGGCGGCGGCGTCACCGTCGGCTGGGACATCGGCGGCGCCCATGCCAAGGCCTGCCTGGTGCAGCACGGCCAGCTCGTCGACGTGGCGCAGTGGGCCTGCCCGCTGTGGCAGGGCCTGGACCGGCTGGAGCAGGTGCTGGACCAGGCGCTGGCCCGCTGGCCACGGATGGCGGGCGCACACCATGCGCTGACCATGACCGGCGAGATGGTGGACCTGTTCGAGCACCGCGAGCAGGGCGTGCAGCGCATCGCCACGCTGGCCGCGCAGCGGCTGGGCGCAGTGCACTGCTATGCCGGCGACCACGGCTGGGTGGAGGCGCCGCAGGCCGGCGCTCAGTGGGTGCACATCGCCTCGGCCAACTGGCTGGCCACGGCCCGGCATGCGGCGCAGGCGGTGGACGAAGGCGTGCTGGTGGACATCGGCAGCACCACCACCGACCTGATCGCGTTGCGTGGCGGGCGCGTGCTCACCACCGCACGCAGCGACGTGGACCGCCTGGCCTCCGGCGAACTGGTCTACCACGGCGTGGTGCGCACGCCGCTGTGCGCGCTGGGGCCGCGCATCGCCTTCGGCGGCCGCATGCTCAACGTGATGAACGAGCTGTTCGCCACCACCGCCGACGTCTATCGCCTGACCGGCGAGCTGGACCCCGCGCACGACCAGCAGCCCGGCGCCGATGGCGGCGCCAAGGACATGGAGGCCACGCGCCGCCGCCTGGCCCGCATGATCGGGCTGGATGCCCGGGATGCCACGCCCGCCGAGTGGCTGCAGATGGCCCATGCCTGGCGTGCTGCGCAGGTGGCCGAGCTGGGCGGCCAGCTGCGCCGCGTGGTCGAGCTGCATGGCCTGGGCGAGTCCGCGGTGGCGGTGAGTGCCGGCTGCGGCAGCTTCCTGGCGCCCGACTTGCTGCAGCAGTCGCAGCGCATGCCTTCGCGCTGCATCCACTACGGCAGCCATGTGGCCCGCGCCACGCCCGAGCTGGCGCCCTGGGCCCAGGTGTGCGCACCCTGCGTGGCCGTGGCCGCGCTCTACGACAAGGAGCGGCGCTAGATGTGGATCGTCAAGCTGGGCGGCAGCGTGTGCACCGATCCGCTGCTGCCCCACTGGCTGGAGCTGCTGGCCGACCTGGGCGGCGGCCGCGTGACCGTGGTGCCGGGCGGCGGCCGCTTTGCCAACGAAGTGCGGCGGGCGCAGACCGAATGGCAGTTCGACGACCTGGCCGCGCACAACATGGCGGTGCTGGCCATGGCGCAGACGGCCTACCAGCTGCATGCGCTCAATCCCGCGCTGCGGCTGGCCACGCGCAAGAGTGACATCCATCGGGTGCTGCACACCGGCCGCACGGCGCTGTGGCTGCCGCTGGAGCTGCAGCGCGAGACGATGGACGACCGCACCAACTGGGAAGCCAGCTCCGACACCATCGCCTTCGACCTGGCGCACAGCCTGAATGCGGAGCGGCTGGTGTTCGTCAAGTCCTGCGCCATCGACCACCGCATGTCGCTGGCCGACATGAGTGCCAGCGGCGTGATCGACGCCCCGCTCGCCCGCCGGGCCCACGGCGCGGCCTTTCCCATCGAGCTGCTGCACAAGGCCGAGCTGGCCGAGATGCGGGCCATGCTGCTGGGGGACGTGCGCTACCTGGGCGTGTGAAACGGGATATCGGTGATCCCGGATAACCCGGCTTTACTGGCTTCGGTCATGTAGCCCCCACCGCGGCCGCTGGTGCCAGACCTGGCCGGCCTCGGCCTGCCGGTGGCCCGCACCGAGGTGGCCCGCTTCGGGGACCAGACGGTGCTCGTGGTGGAACGCTTCGACCGCCAGTGGATGGACGGTCGCCGTTGGATCGCGCGGCTGCCGCGGGCGGACCTGTGCCAGGCGATGCACCCAGCCAGTCGCGCGCAAGCGCGCCGGCCTGGCGATGGCCCTGCGCTCGAAGAACGCGCACGGCACGCTGGACACCATCCACGCCCGCCACTGGCATGCGCCGGCGCCGCGCCACGGCGGCTCAGGTGCAGCGGTTCCAGCAGGGCCGGCCTCAACTGCCGGTGTTGTCCGGATCCCGCCACACCCGCTCGAACGGCAGCCGCCAGGCATGCGGCGCGATGAGCTGGTGCACCGGCTTCGGTCCCCACGAACCCTGCTCGTACAGCCGCACCGGCGGCGGCTGCTCCAGCAGCGGGGTGGACACCTGCCACAGCCGCTCGATGCCCTCGGCGGTGGTGAACAGCGTGCGGTCGCCGCGCATCGCGTCGAGGATCAGCCGCTCATAGGCTTCCAGCACCTCGCCGATGAGGCCGGTGTCGCGCATCGCGAACTGCAGGCTCAGCTTGTCCAGCCGCATGCCCGGGCCGGGGCGCTTGCCGTAGAACGAGAGCGACATCTTCGACGCATCGGCCAGGTCGAAGGTGAGGTGGTCGGGCCCCTGCGAGCCCACGCCCGAGTTGGGCGGGAACATGCTCTTGGGCGGCTCGCGGAAGGCGATGGAGATGATGCGCTGGCCCTGCGCCATGCGCTTGCCGGTGCGCAGGTAGAAGGGCACGCCGGCCCAGCGCCAGTTGTCGATGTGGCACTTCAGCGCGATGAAGGTCTCGGTGTCGCTCTCGGGGTCGACGCCCTCCTCCTTGCGGTAGCCGCTGTATTGCCCGCGCACCACGTCGTGCGGCGCGATCGGCAGCATGCTGCGGAAGACCTTGTTCTTCTCCTCGCTGATGGGCACCGGCTCCAGCGAGGTGGGTGGCTCCATCGCCATGAAGGCCAGGATCTGGAACAGGTGCGTGACCACCATGTCGCGGTAGGCGCCGGTCTGCTCGTAGAAGCCGGCGCGCTTGCCCAGGCCCAGCGTCTCGGGCACGTCGATCTGCACGTGGTCGATGAAGTTGCGGTTCCAGATCGGCTCGAACAGCCCGTTGGCGAAGCGGAAGGCCAGGATGTTCTGCGCCGGCTCCTTGCCCAGGAAGTGGTCGATGCGGAAGATCTGCTCCTCCGCGAACACCTCGTGCAGGTGCGCGTTGAGCGACACCGCGCTCTGCAGGTCGGTGCCGAAGGGCTTCTCCATCACGATGCGGGCGTTTTCCACCAGGCCCGCCTCGCCCAGCATGCGCACCACCGGCAGCGCCGCGCTGGGCGGCACGCTCAGGTAGTGCAGGCGCCGCGTCTCGCGGCCCAGCGAGGCCTCGGCCCGCTGCACCGCCTCGCGCAGCGCGGGCGCACCGGCGGCCAGCGGCACGTAGTCGAGGATGGCGGCAAAGGCCTCCCAGGCTGCGGGCGACACCTTGCGGGCCGCGAACTCGTCGAGCGCGCTGCGGGCCACGTCGCGGAAGCCGTCGGCATCCAGGTCGTCCAGCGAGACGCCGATGATGCGGCAGCCCGGAATGAAGCCTGCGTTGACGAGGTGGAACAGGCCCGGCAGCAGCTTGCGCCGCGCCAGGTCGCCAGTGGCGCCAACCAGCACCACCACCTGCGGATACTGCGGTCCTACGCCTTGTTGGATCTTGGCCAAGGGGGTCTCCTCTCCCGGAGGGTTTTCGACTTCTGTGGAGGATGAACTGCAACGGAGGTCAAGCGATTTCGGTGCCAGTGGCGCGGCCGGGCCGGTGCGTTGACCCCGAAACTCGCCAGCCTACCGTGGGCCCGCTAAGCTGCGCCAGCCAACGCGGCAACCCGGGCGCCCCGCCCGAACCGCCAGGAGGATCACCGCCATGTCCCGCAAGACTCCCATCGAGCGCTACCGCAACATCGGTATCAGCGCCCACATCGACGCCGGCAAGACCACCACCACCGAGCGCATCCTGTTCTACACGGGTGTGAACCACAAGATCGGCGAGGTGCACGACGGCGCCGCCACGATGGACTGGATGGAGCAGGAGCAGGAACGCGGCATCACCATCACCTCGGCCGCCACCACCGCCTTCTGGAAGGGCATGGCCGGCAACTATCCCGAGCACCGCATCAACATCATCGACACCCCGGGCCACGTCGACTTCACCATCGAGGTGGAACGCTCGATGCGCGTGCTGGACGGCGCGGTGATGGTCTACGACTCGGTGGGCGGCGTGCAGCCGCAGAGCGAGACCGTCTGGCGCCAGGCCAACAAGTACAAGGTGCCGCGCATGGCGTTCGTCAACAAGATGGACCGCGTGGGCGCCGACTTCTTCCGCGTGCAGCGCCAGATCGGCGAGCGGCTGAAGGGCGTGGCCGTGCCGCTGCAGATCCCCATCGGTGCCGAAGATCACTTCCAGGGCGTGGTCGACCTGGTGAAGATGAAGGGCATCGTCTGGGACGAGGCCGGCCAGGGCGTGCGCTTCGAGTACATCGACATCCCGGCCGACCTGCAGGCCACCGCGCAGGAGTGGCACGACAAGATGGTCGAGGCCGCGGCCGAAGCCAGCGAGGAGCTGCTCGACAAGTACCTGGGCGGCGACACGCTGACCGAGGACGAGATCAAGGCCGCCATCCGCAAGCGCACCATCGCCGGCGAGATCGTGCCGATGCTGTGCGGCAGCGCCTTCAAGAACAAGGGCGTGCAGGCGATGCTGGATGCGGTGATCGACTACCTGCCCTCGCCGGTGGACGTGCCCGCCATCCTCGGCCACAACGAGGACGACGACACCCCCGCCGAGCGCCACCCGGCCGACGACGAGCCGTTCTCGGCGCTGGCCTTCAAGATCATGACCGACCCCTACGTGGGCCAGCTGATCTTCTTCCGCGTGTACTCGGGCGTCATCAAGGCGGGCGACTCGGTCTACAACCCGGTCAAGGGCAAGAAGGAACGCCTGGGCCGGCTGCTGCAGATGCATGCCAACGAGCGCGCCGAGATCAAGGAAGTGCGCGCCGGCGACATCGCCGCGGCGGTGGGCCTGAAGGACGCCACCACCGGCGACACGCTGTGCGACCCGGACAAGACCATCATCCTGGAACGCATGGTGTTCCCGGAGCCGGTGATCTCGCAGGCGGTGGAGCCCAAGACCAAGGCCGACCAGGAGAAGATGGGCATCGCCCTGAACCGCCTGGCACAGGAAGACCCCAGCTTCCGCGTGCGCACCGATGAGGAAAGCGGCCAGACCATCATCGCCGGCATGGGCGAGCTGCACCTGGAGATCCTGGTCGACCGCATGAAGCGCGAGTTCGGCGTGGAGGCCAACGTCGGCAAGCCGCAGGTCGCCTACCGCGAGACCATCCGCACCACCGCCGCCGACGTGGAAGGCAAGTTCGTCAAGCAGTCGGGCGGCCGCGGCCAGTACGGCCATGCGGTCATCACGCTGGAGCCGTCGGCGCAGGGCAAGGGCTACGAGTTCGTCGACGCCATCAAGGGCGGCGTGATCCCGCGCGAGTACATCCCGGCGGTGGACAAGGGCATCCAGGAAACGCTGAAGTCGGGCGTGCTGGCGGGCTTCCCGGTGGTGGACGTGAAGGTCACGCTCACCTTCGGCTCGTACCACGACGTGGACTCGAACGAGAACGCCTTCCGCATGGCCGGCTCCATGGCCTTCAAGGAAGCGATGCGCCGCGCCAAGCCGGTGCTGCTGGAGCCGATAATGGCCGTGGAGGTGGAAACGCCCGAGGACTTCATGGGCAACGTGATGGGCGACCTGTCCTCGCGGCGCGGCATGGTGCAGGGCATGGAAGACATGGCCGGCGGCGGCGGCAAGCTGGTGAAGGCCGAGGTGCCGCTGTCGGAGATGTTCGGCTACTCGACCACGCTGCGTTCGCTCAGCCAGGGCCGCGCCACCTACACGATGGAGTTCAAGCACTATGCCGAAGCGCCGCGCAACGTGGTGGAAGCGGTGATCGCCAACAAGTAGGGGCATCGGGCAGGGCGCATACTCGGCGCCCTTTCCCTTGATCGAAGCCTCTTTGCTGCCGGCTTCGCACGCCCCGCGATGCCCGGCTATGAAACCAAGCAAGAGCGCATCGCCGTGGCGGGCGTGGACGACCTGTTCATCCGCTCGCTGCTCGACCGCCAGCAGTTCAGCGACCCCCACGGGGACGCCGCCGACATCGGCATCTCGTCGGCCACCTGGCCCCTCTTCGGGCTGCTGTGGCCCTCGGGCGCGGAACTGGCCGCGCTGCTGGCGATGCGCCCGGTGCGCGGTGCGGAGCGCATCCTGGAGATGGGCTGCGGCCTCGGCCTGGCCAGCCTGGTGGGCCACCGCCGCGGCGCCGACATCACCGCCAGCGACTGCCATCCGCTGACCGGCGCCTTCCTGCAGGCCAACCTGCTGCTCAACGGCCTGGCGCCAATGAAGTACCGCTACGGCCATTGGCGCACGCCGCTGCCGCCACTGCCGCGGGAAGGCGAAGCCGCGCAGCTGGCGGTGGACGGCCCCTACGACCTGCTGATTGGCAGCGACCTGCTGTACGACCGCGACGCCGCCGACGACCTGGCCGGCTTCATCGAGCTGCATGCCGGCGCCGCCGCCGAGGTGTGGATCGTCGACCCCGACCGCGGCAACCGCGCCGCCTTCAACCGCCACATGGCCGGCCAGGGCTTCACGCTCACCGAGCAGCGGCTGGACCGCGCCGAGACCGCGGCAGTTGCGGGCTACAAGGGCCGGCTGCTCAGCTACGTGCGGCACCTGCCGCCGCAGGCCCGCACCACCCTCGCCTAACATCCTGCGCCCGCCCCGCCGGGGCGAATCGACAGGAGTGGATGTGATGCCGTTGCGCAAGACCGCGAGGCCTGCTTGCGCGGGAACGAGACCCGGGGCCGCGCCGGCCGCGCCGCAGCTGCCCCAGGTGCTGCTGGCCCTCCTGCTGGGCTTCCTGCTGGCCCTGCTGCTGGCCGCCGCGCCGCCCGCGCGCGCCGCCGATGTGGTGGACACCGCGCTGGATGCCGCGCGGCTGCAGGTGGAGCGCATCGAGAAGCGCCTGTCCGGCGAGGCGCCGGTGCCGGGCAGCGAGCTGGCCGAATCGCGCCGCCTGCTGCTGCAGGTGCAGGAGGAGGCGGACCGCATCGCCGCGGAGCAGGCGCCCGAGCTGGAAAGCGCCCGCGCCCGCTTGGCCGAGCTGGGCCCGGCGCCGCCCACGGGCGGCGAGGCCGCCGACGTGGCCGAGCAGCGCAGCGGCCTGCAGAAGACCATCGAGACGCTGGACGCCCGCATCAAGCTCGCGCGGCTGCTGGTGGTGCAGAGCCAGCAGCTGGCCGACCAGGCCGCCGGCCAGCGGCGCGACCGCTTCCGCGCGGCGCTGTTCGAGCGCACCGAATCCATTCTTTCCCCCGGCTTCTGGAGCGAGCTGCGCACCAATGCGCCTCGCGACCTGCAGCGGCTGCGCCAGCTGGCCGGCACCATGGCCGAGGCCGCCGCGCGCACGCCGGGTGGCGCCTGGGCCGGGCTGGGCGCGCTGGTGGTGGGCGTGTTCGCGCTGCGCCGCTGGCTGAGCCGGCGGCTGGTGGCCATCGCGGCCGAGCGCACGCCCTCGGGCCGCGTGCGCCGCTCGGTGTATGCGGTGGCGCAGGCGCTGCTGGCGGTGCTGGTGCCGGGCACGGTGGCCTATGCGCTGATGCGGGGCATCGGCTGGACGCTGCCCGAGACCGAGCCCGCTCGCGTGCTGCTGGGCAGCATGCTGGGGGCCATGTGCTTCTCGGCCTACGTGGCCGGCCTGGGCGCGGCGCTGCTGGCGGCCACGCGGCCTTCCTGGCGGCTGCTGCCGCTGCCCGACGAGGTGGCCACCGGCCTGCGCTGGCATCCCACGCTGATCGGCGCGCTGATCTTCGTGGGCTGGCTGGTACAGCGCCTGGCCTCGCTGGTGCAGGCCAGCCTGGCCACCGAGGTGGCCGTCAACGGCATGTATGCGCTGGCGCTGGGCGTGCTGCTGGCCCACACGGTGCGCCGCGGCGAGCGGCTGCGCCGCCGCTCCCACGAGGTGCGCGACGAGCGCGAGCACCTGCCCCGGCCCAGCTGGATGACGCTGGCGCTGTTCTTCGCGCGCACGCTGCTGGCGGCCAGCGTGCTGGCCATCCTGATCGGCTATGTGGCGCTGGGCGCCTTCGTGGTGCGGCAGGTGGCCTGGATCGCGACGCTGGCCATGACGACCTTCCTGCTGGACGCGCTGATCGACGACGTGTTCACCGCCTGGCTCGCCTCGCGCTCCGCCCCCGGCAGCGAAGCCGCCGGCAGCGCGGGCCCCGAAGGCGAGGCCGACACGCCGGGCAGCCGGCTGCGGCGCCAGGCCGCGGTGCTGGTGTCGGGCGCGCTGCGGCTGACGGTGGCGCTGGTGGCGCTGGTGCTGGTGCTGGCGCCCTTCGGCGAAGGCCCGTCCGACCTGCTGCGCCGCACCGACCAGCTGCGCGACGGCATCACCGTGGGCGAGCTGCAGCTGCGGCCCACCGCGGTGCTGCAGGCGGTGCTGGTGTTCCTGCTGGCCACGGTGGTGCTGCGGGCGGTCAAGCGCTGGTTCTCCGACCGCTTCCTGCCCACCACCTCGCTGGACGCGGGCATGCGCGCCTCGGTGGCCACGCTGCTGGGCTTCCTGGGCACGGTGGTGTCCATCGGCCTGGGGCTGTCGGCCATCGGCCTGGCGCTGGACAAGGTGGCCTGGATCGCCAGCGCGCTGTCGGTGGGCATCGGCTTCGGCCTGCAGGCGGTGGTGAGCAACTTCGTCTCCGGCCTGATCCTGCTGGCGGAGCGGCCGGTGAAGGTGGGCGACTGGGTGGCGCTGGGCGGGGTGGAGGGCGACATCCGGCGCATCAACGTGCGCGCCACCGAGATCCAGATGGGCGACCGTTCGACGGTGATCGTGCCCAACTCGGAGTTCATCACCAAGGTGGTCCGCAACGTGACGCACCAGAGCCCGCAGGGCCTGGTGCAGATCAAGCTGCCCATGCCGCTGGACACCGACACCGAGCGGGCGCGCCAGATCCTGCTGCAGGCATTCGTGGACCATCCCGACGTGCTGGACAACCCCGCGCCCAACGTGCAGCTGGATGGCATCGAGGCCGGCAACGTGGTGTTCAACGCCACCGGGTTCGTTGCCTCGCCGCGGCAGAGCTATGGCGTCAAGAGCGCGCTGCTGTTCCAGGTGCTGCAGGCGCTGCCGGCGGCCGGGCTGCCGCTGTGGAAGCCGCCTTCGATGGTGCTGCGCGAGCCGGCCGCGCCGCCGCCTCAGCCCGGCGCGCTGCCGGCACCGCCGGCCACCCCGGCATAACGCACCGCCTGCTGGCCGCGGCTGAAGCCATACAGCACCAGCCCGGCCTGCTGCGCGATGGCCACCGCCAGCGTGCTGGGCGCCGACACCGTGGCCAGCGTGCCGATGCCCACCCGCGCGCACTTGCGCACCAGCTCGTAGCTGGCACGGCTGGACATCACCACGAAGCCGGCCGTGCCCAGCAGCCGGCGCTGCGCCAGCCGGCCGATCAGCTTGTCCAGCGCGTTGTGGCGGCCCACGTCCTCCATCGCGAACTGCAGCGCGCCGTCGGGCGTGGCCCAGCCGGCGGCATGGCAGCCGCCGGTGGCGCGGTTGACCGGCTGGTGGTCCGCCAGCTGCGCCATGGCCTGCAGCACCGCGGCCACCGGCACCGGCGGCCGGGCGGGCAGGGGCTCGGGCTGCAGGTCCAGCGCGGCCAGGCTGTCCACGCCGCACAGGCCGCAGCCGCTGCGGCCTTCCATCGAGCGGCGCTTGTGCTTGAGCTGCACGAAGGCCTGCTGCGCCACCTCCAGCGCGACCTCGCAGCCCAGCCGGCCGGCGGTCACGTCGATGCCGTAGCACTGCGCCGGGCTGGCGATCAGCCCCTCGGACAGCGCGAAGCCCAGGGCCATCGCCTCCAGGTCGGTGGGCGTGGCCATCATCACCGCATGCGACAGGCCGTTGAAGGTGATGGCCACCGGCACCTCGCTCACCACCACGTCGTCGGCATCGGTGCCCGTGCCGTCGGCGCGGCAGCGGGTGACGTGCAGGGCCTCGAAGGCGGGCAGGCAGGCATCGGCGACGTCGTCGGTCATGGTGTTGGAGGCATGTGACTAAACTGGCCCGGCCAAGCATAGCCCCGGGTACCGCCAACGTGCTGCACGTATCGATCCGACCGCACTGGAACATCCGCAACGCCGAGGGCCGCGAGCTGCCTGCGCGGGTGCTGGCGCTGCTGTCGCTGGTGGAGGACCACGGCAGTCTGGCCGCGGCCAGCGAGCACGAGGGCGGGTCCTACCGCCATGCCTGGAAGTTGCTGCGCGAGGCCGAGGCCGTGCTGGGCGCGCCGCTGCTGCAGATGCAGCGCGGCAAGGGCTCGGCCCTCACGCCGCTGGCGCGCACGCTGGTGTGGGCCGACCGCCGCATCGGCGCGCGGCTCTCGCCGGTGCTGGAGAGCCTGGCCTCCGAACTGGAAGCCGAGCTGCACACCCAGCTGGCACCCAGCGGCACCGCGCTGCGGCTGTGGGCCAGCCACGGCTTCGCGGTGGAGGCGCTGGCCCACCAGCTGGAGGCGGCGCAGCTGCCGCTGGAGCTGAAGTACTGCAACAGCGAGCAGGCCGCGGCCGCGGTGCATGGCGGCGCCTGCGACGTGGCCGGGCTGCACCTGCCGGTGGGCCCGCTGGGCAGGCAGGTGCTGGCCCACCATGCGCGCTGGCTCAGCGGCGACCTGCGTGCCATCCACCTGGTGCTGCGGCGCCAGGGCCTGATGGTGGCCGCCGGCAACCCCAGGCGGGTGTACGCGGTGGACGACCTGCTGCGACCCGAGGTGCGCTTCATCAACCGCGAGCGCGGCTCCGGCACCCGGCTGCTGCTGGACCTGCTGCTGGCCCAGCGCGGGCTGGACGGCAGCCGCATCGCCGGCTACGAGCAGGGCGAGCACACCCATGCGGCGGTGGCCGCCTACGTGGCCAGCGGCATGGCCGACGTGGCCTTCGGCGTGGAGGCGGCGGCGCGCCGCTTCGGGCTGGAGTTCATCCCGGTGCAGGCCGAGCGCTACTTCCTGGCCTGCCGGCCGGGCGCGCTGCAGCAGCCGCTGGTGCAGGCCATGCTGGGTGTGGTGCGCAGCCCGGCCTACCGCGCCGCGGTGTCGCAGCTGGCCGGCTACCAGCCGGATGCCTGCGGCAGCGTGGCGCCGCTGGATGCCGGCCTGCTGGGCGAGGCCGGCGCAGCGGCTGCCTGACCAGGGGGCTGCGGCGCCCGTGCCACGCGCCATGCGTTGTTGGTGCACCGGCATGCCTGATCCGTATCAGCTGCGGGCCCGTTTCTCGCATCTACTCCGGCTGGTTTTTTCACAGCCAAGAGGAGAGCCCTTGATGAAGAACATGACCTCCGGCCTGCGGGCCACCTGCGCCGCCCTGGTGGCGTCCGCCACCCTGGCCGCGCTGCCCGCCTGGGCGCAGCAGGCCGCCACGCCTGCGGCCAAGCCCACGGTGGTGATCGTGGCCACCGGCGGCACCATCGCCGGTGCCGGTGCCTCGGCGCTCAACAGCGCCACCTACCAGGCGGCCAAGGTGCCGGTGGACAAGCTGATCGCCGGCGTGCCGGAGCTGGCCAGCGTGGCCAACGTGCGTGGCGAGCAGGCCTTCCAGATCGCCTCCGAGAGCTTCACCAACGACAAGCTGGTGGTGCTGGGCAAGCGGGTGTCGGCCCTGCTGAAGGACCCGGAGGTCAGCGGCGTGGTGGTCACCCACGGCACCGACACGCTGGAAGAAACCTCCTTCTTCCTGAACCTGGTGGTGCGTAGCGACAAGCCCATCGTGGTGGTGGGCTCCATGCGGCCGGGCAGCGCGATGTCGGCCGACGGCATGCTCAACCTGTACGACGCGGTGGTGGTGGCGGCGTCGCCCAGCGCCAAGGGCAAGGGCGTGCTGGTGACCATGGCCGACGACATCCTGTCGGGCCGCGACGCCAGCAAGCGCGTGAACATCAAGACCAGCGCCTTCAGCAGCCCCTGGGGCTCGCTGGGCATGGTGGTGGAAGGCAAGACCTACTGGTTCCGCAGCCTGGCCAAGCGGCACACGATCAACTCGGAGTTCGACATCGACGCCATCGATGCGCTGCCCGAAGTGGCCATCGTCTACGGCTCGGGCAGCATGAACCCGGCGTTGTACGACGCCGCGGTGCAAGGCGGCGCCAAGGCCATCGTGCATGCGGGCACGGGCAACGGGTCGGTGCCCAACTACGCGGTGGACAAGCTCAAGGCCATCCGCGAGAAGGGCGTGATGATCGTGCGCTCCACCCGCGTGGGCGAAGGCGGCTTCGTGCTGCGCAATGCCGAGCAGCCCGACGACCAGTACGACTGGGTGGTGGCCCACGACCTGAACCCGCAGAAGGCCAAGATCCTGGCCGCGGTGGCGCTCACCCGGCCGCGCAGCAGCGCCGAGCTGCAGCGGATCTTCTGGGAATACTGAAGCGAAGACGTAACGGCATGCGGCGCCGCATGCCGCATTTGCATGGCGTGCATCGGTTTGCAACGCCGCTTCAACGACCTCACCGCCTCGTCGATAGACCCCTGAGCGTAGCCGCCGGCTGCGCACCAGGGGACGTGCCTGAAGGGCACATCGATGGAGCGGCAATTGAACAAGCAAGCGCAAGACATGCGCAGCCACCGGCGCATGACGCGCTGGTGGCGGCAAGGGGCCACCCTTGCCGCGGTGCTGGTGGGCAGCCACGCCACTGCACAAACGTCGGCCGAGATCACCGCACAAGCCGGTGCTGCGCGCGCCGCCCAGCAGGCCACCTTCGGACCCAACGAAGCGCTGATGGCCGAGATCCGGCATCAAGGCGCCGCCAAATGGCTGAAGCAGCAGATGGGGCTGTCCGTCTCTCGCTACACCTCGGGGCGAGGGGATGCCATCCACAAGCAGACGCAGAACGTCAGCTTCTGCTCGCAGCCGGCTTACAGCAGCGCCACGTGCTGGCGCGATTGGTACAGCACCACGCCGCTGCTGTGGGACTTCTACCGCAACGCGACGCAGCAGCCCGACCAGGTGCGCCAACGCGTGGCCTATGCGCTGCAGCAGATCGTGGTGGTGAGCGAACTCGAGGTGACGGGCACCTACGGCTTCCGCTACTACTACAACACGCTGCTGGACAACGCATTGGGCAACTACCGGCAATTGCTCAAGAAGGTGGCGCTGTCTCCCTTGATGGGGGCGTACCTCGACAACGCGAACAACGACAAAGCCGCACCCAACGAGAACTTCGGCCGCGAGCTGATGCAACTGTTCTCCGTGGGCACATGCCTGCTCAACGGCGATGGCAGCCGCGTTGGAGCCAACTGCACGCCCACCTACGACAACGAGCTGGTGCGCAACTACGCCTATGCACTGACCGGCTGGACTTACCCGGCCGGCGGCACCACGCCGTGGGGCTGCTGGCCCGCAGGCACCAACTGCCCCTACTTCGAGGGCGACATGGTGCCTGCGCCTGCGCGCCACGACA
Organism: Aquincola sp. J276; assembly: GCF_024700035.1. Taxonomy (NCBI): domain Bacteria; kingdom Pseudomonadati; phylum Pseudomonadota; class Betaproteobacteria; order Burkholderiales; family Sphaerotilaceae; genus Aquincola; species Aquincola sp. J276. Next base: position 2,030,363 of record NZ_JAJONC010000002.1, on the reverse strand, counting down.
TGGCCGAGCGCAGGCTGCTGTCCGGCATCACCGTACCGGCAGGCAGCAGCCCGGCACAGGCACTGGAACTGGTGCTGGACAGCTTGATGGCACACCCCAACATCGCGCCTTTCATAGGCCGGCAGTTGATCCAGCACCTGGTGAGCAGCAACCCGTCGCCAGCCTATGTGCAGCGGGTTGCCGCCGCCTTCAGCAGCGGCCGCCATGCTTGGGGCAGCACCGCATTCGGCACCGGCCAGCGCGGCGATCTCGCCGCCACCGTGGCAGCCGTGCTGCTGGACGCGGAAGCCCGCACCGCCAATTCCGCCCGCACGGCCGGCAAGCTGCGTGAGCCAGCACTGATGATGGTCGCCACGCTGCGCGCGCTCAACGGGCGCACCGATGGGGACGCGCTGGGCTACCAATGGGGCGAGCCGCTGCGCCAGCACCTGTTCCGCCCGCCGTCCGTCTTCAACCATTTCCCGCCGGACTACCCCGTCCCCGGCACGGCGTTGCAAGGCCCCGCCTTTGGCATCCACAACGCCAACACGGCAATGGAGCGACTGAATTTCCTGACCTACCTGCTGTACTGGCGAGGCTCCGCGCCCAACACGGGGGTTCCGGGCGCGCTTGGCACGCGCGTCAACCTGCAGCCCTTCGAGGAGTCGGCGGGCGACGCGGCGGTCCTGGTCGAGCGGCTGTCGGTCCTGGCCGTAGGCGGTTTGCTTCCACCTGCCATGCGTGATCCGGTGGTGGCTGCCGTCAACACCTACACCCCGCAAAGCCATCCCGCGACCTGGCGCGCCGAACGCGTGACGCAGGCTGCCTTCCTCGTCTTTGCGTCGCCCGTGGCGCAGGTTCAACGCTGAGATCCACCATGAGCCGACATCCTGAACCCGGTCATCCGTCACGCCGAAGCTGGCTCAAGGCCTCCGGCCTGGCATTGGGCGGCGTGCTGTCCACCGGCACCCTGGGCAGCCTGCTGCTGCCCGGCCGTCACGCCCAGGCGGCCGACTACAAGGCGCTTGTGTGCGTGTTCCTCTACGGCGGCAACGACGGCATGAACATGGTGGTGCCCACCGACGAAGCTCGCCATGCCGAATACAGCGCCGTGCGGCAAGCACTCGCGCTGCCCCGCGCCAGCCTTCTGCCTCTGACGGGCACCAACTATGGCCTGCACCCGGCCATGGCGGCGCTGCAACCGGCATGGGCGGGCGGGCGACTTGCGCCTCTGTTCAATGTGGGGCCGCTGCGCATGCCGCTGACCAAGCAGACCTATGGCGCTGCACTTCAGCGCGGTCAAGGGGTGCCGCCCGGCCTCTTTTCGCACGCCGACCAGCAGGTGCTGTGGGAAACAGGCACGGCGAGCACGGTGGCCCGCAGCGGCTGGGGTGGGCGTGCCGCCGAGTCACTGTCGCCTGGCAGGCCTGTGATCTCGGTGGCCGGCAATGGGCGCTTCGGGCTGTCATCGTCAGCCGTGCCGCTGGTGGTGCCAGGACCGGGCCAGAACTTCGGCGCCTACGAACTGGCACCCGAACCCTGGCGCCTCAGCCAGGCGCAGGCGTCCGCCCGTGCCCAGGCGCTGCGCTCGATGTACCGGCAGATGCAGCCCACCGACCTGGCGCAGGCCTATGCCGCGATGGGCAGCCAGGCCTTCGATGTCTCCGGCCCGCTGGCGTCGGTCGTGAAAACCCAGCCAGGCGACGCCCAGGCATCGGCTCCCATCGACGCGGGCTTCGCGCCGCTGATCGCCGGTGGCAAGCTCACCACGCCGCTGGCCGCCCAGCTGTATCAGGTCGCCAAGCTGATTGCCGACAACACAGTCGTGGGCAACAGCCGTCAGATCTTCTTCGCCCAGCTGGGCGGGTTCGATACGCACGGTGCCCAGGTGGGCAACCAGCCGACGGCGGGCACGCACGCCGACCTGCTCAAGCAACTGGCCGATGCACTGGCATCGTTCGACGCCGCGATGGCCAACCTAGGAATGTCCCAAGCCGTCACGACGTTCACCCAGAGCGACTTCGGCCGCACCTTCAAGCCGAGCGGCTCCGGCGGCACCGACCACGCCTGGGGCAATCACCATCTGGTGATGGGCGGTGCCGTCAGAGGCGGCACCACCTATGGCGTTCATCCGCAACTGGTGCTTGGTGGGCCCGACGACGTAGGCACGGAATCCTGGGAGCAGCACGGGCGGTGGATTCCCACCACCTCCGTGGACCAGTACGCAGCCACCCTGCTCGGCTGGTTTGGCGCAGGTGAAGCGCAATTGGACGCGATCCTGCCGAACCTGCGCAACTTCGGCGCCGCCCGCCGCCTGGGCTTCCTCTGACGGGGCAGCGACTACCGGGCGAGAACCCGCCGTGCTTCGGGCGGCATGGCCTGAGCAAGCTGCACCAGGAATGCGGCCAGCTCCGGCCAAGCTGCCTCCGCCTCCTGCCTGCCCTGCACGGGCACGGAGGCGCGAACCAGGATGCCATCGGGCACCTGCCCCTGCATGCCAAGCGCGAGGAGGTGGCGGCGTACGGCCCAGCCTCCCTCCGCATACACCTCGCCGATGCGGATCCAGTAGCTGACGGCCTGGTCACGCTCCTGGCCCTGTGCAAACAGATGCTGGCCCTGCACCGGTCCATGCACAGTCTCCAGCCCTTCGAACACGGCTTCGCGCCGCACCGCCACATGAAATCCTGCGGCCGTGTAGCAGATCTCGGGTCGGTGCACCTTGATCTCCTGACGTTGCTCTCGCCCATAGGCCAGTGCCAGTGTGACCACCCGGCCAGCGCCATTGCGGTAGAAGCGAATCACCGTCTCATCGTAAGGCTGCCGGACGGTGCCGCGCTCATCCGTTGACAGTCGGACGGCTTCCGCGGCGCCTTGTATCCACTGCCAGTCTCCGAATGCGACGGGAACGGCCGCGTCCAGCTCAGGCAGCTCGGCAACGGTGCGCCATTGCGGTTCCAGCAAAGGTGCCACCCCAAGCCCTGCGAGCAGCGTCAGTGACACCATGAACGCGTGCGCACGACGCAGCGGAGGCCGCGCGGACGAGGCGGTGGTGTCGGGTGCCATGCGTCTTTTCGTGCCGGCCCGCATCACGTGAGCCGGAAACGCGGCTCGCAGCGCCGTGTCCGCGGATATCACGAGCACCAGGGCAGATGCGAAGAGCAACGAGCCAGACAGCGTGTGCACGAAGCCCTGCCCGACCTCGTCACCCCAATGTACGGTGATCAATGCCAGGATGACCACGCGCAGCACGTTCGACATGAACGATATGGGAACGATCAGCAGGGCGAGGCCCGCATTTCGCAAAGGCGACTGGTACCGCACGAGGTTCATGTAGCACAGCGCGAAGGCCTCGAGCATGAAGAGCGAGTGCAGCCCCGAACACGCGTCGGCCACCAGCAGCCGGTAGCTGCCGACGAGAAGGGTCACACCGCTGCGCGCCACCGGGTAGCCGGCCCAATGCAGCAGGTTCTCCACCACTGCCGAAACGCCAAGCTTCAGAGGCTGGGTCAGGGCATCAATGAATGATGCCGGCAAGGGCAACAGGAAGACCGTGAAAAACAAGGTGAAGCCGAACCGCCGCGCCACTGCCGGACCAAGTAGCACCAAGACCGTGCCAAGCACGATCAGTGGCAAAGAAGCCACATGGAGCAGCGGTAATCCTTGTGCGCGACCGGCCACGTAGCTGAGCATGCCAAGCGCCAGTGCCGCCTCACCGCGCAGCGGCGCCGGCTGCTGCGCCAGGCGATTGCGCAGCGCCTGCTTCAACGCCCGGTAGGCCAACCACAGCCACACGGCCAGCACGAGCGGACCGTGCGCGTGCTGGTCGACCTGCCAAAGGCCCTGCTGCAGTTGCCAGAACACCGGGACGTACATGGCCGCCAGGGCAAGCAGCACCGCCGCGCAAGGCAGCACGCGCGCCAGGCCGCCCGTCCTGGCGGATGCGCATGACACCAACATCGGCAGTTGCCCCATGCACCGGACTGTGCAAGGCCCATACCAATGGAAGGCGGCTGCCCCGCAATCAGGGGTGAGTGGCACGCCGCCAAGCTGGCATGACAAGTGCTCGATCCGGGTAAAGCGGCCGCAGGCGCCATCGCCGGGCACACACCAACCACACCGAGGGAGTTGTCAGTATGAAGATCGCGTTCGTGGGATGCGGGTATGTGTTCGACATCTACATGCGTACACGCTGGGCGCACCCCGAGCTGGACATCCGTGGCGTCTTCGACATCAACACCACCCGGTCCGACACGGTCTCGCGTCACTACGGCTTCCATGTGTACCCGAGCCTCGAAGCGCTGTTGGCGGACCCTGAAGTTGAGATCGTGGTCAACCTGACCAGCATCGGGTCCCACTACGAGACGATCCGGCGCGCCCTGCTGGCGGGCAAGCACGTCTACACCGAGAAGCCAACGACCACCGAACTGGCCCAGACGCAGGAGCTCTTCGCGATGGCACAGGAGAAGGGCGTGGTGCTGACCGGTGCGCCGTGCAACCTGTACACCGACTCGGTGAGCACACTCTGGAAAGCGGTGCGCGACGGCGCCATCGGCAAGCCTGTGCTCGTCTACGCCGAGCTGGACGACAACCCGGCCCACCTGATGCAACTGGAGAAGGTGCAAAGCCCGACCGGCGCGCCGTTTCCCTACGCAGAAGAGTTCCAGGAGGGCTGCACCGTGGAACACATCGGCTACCACCTGGTGTGGATCTGCGCGATGTTCGGCCCCGTGACGTCGGTGACGGCTTTTTCCAATGCGCTGGTCACGCACAAGACCGACACGCCGCTGAACCCGGCGGACACGCCCGACTTCTCGGTGGGTTGCCTGCAATTCGCCAACGGCGTGGCGGCGCGCATCACCTGCACCTGGGTATCGCCGCGCGACCACCGCATGCGCATCATCGGCGAGCAGGGCGAGATCACCGCTGACAACGCCTTCCATGACCAGGCGGCTGTGCACCTGGAGCGCTTCTCCCGCGTCAGTCTGAGCGCCCGCAAGGCGTACACGCTGCGCACGCAACCGTGGCTGGGTCGCCTGTTCGGCATCGGCGGCCGGCGACAGCCTCTGGTGCGTCGATGGAAATCACATGCCGTCGAGGCCGAGCGCGGCGTGGGGCGCTCGCTCAAGCACAAGCTGGTGAGCTGGCTTCGCCGACGCGAGGTGTATGCGCAGGACAAACTGCTGGGCATCGCCGAGATGGCGCGTGCGATCGAGGAACGGCGGCCACAGCCGATGCAGCCCGACTTCCTGATCCACATGAACGAGATCACGCTGATGATCCAACGCGCCGGCCCAGGCGGTGCCACGCTCAAGCCCACCACCACCTTCGCTCCGCTGCAGCCGCTGGCCGATGTGGCCGGCAACCCGCGCAACTACCGCAGCGGCTACCGTCCCCAGCCAATGGAACGCGTGATGGCAGGCCTGGTGGAAGCACTGCACAAGCGTTGACCGGCAACGCCCCGCACGCCCTCAGCCCTGGCGTGCAGCGGTGGTCAGGCTGCTCACCTTGCGCCAGGTGATCCAGAGCACCACCGCCTGCGAAGCGGCCTGCACCAGCGAGCAAACGAGCGCAGCCTGCAGGGGCGGCATGCCGAGCCAAGCAACCAGGCCGATGGCGCTGAACACGGCCACACTGCGCATCACGTCGAGCAAGGCGGACAACTTCTGCTGACGCAGGATCTGCAGGGTGTGCAACACCGGGTGCAGCACCGAGGTGGGAAAGTAACCGATGGCCAGGACCTGGAGATAGCGTGCCGACTCAGCCCAGCCGCTGCCGAAGGCCCAGGGGATGACCACCGGCGCGAGCAGGCCGATCGGCAGCAACCAGGCCAGCGCGATCAGCGCCTGCTTCTTCACCACACCGAGGAACAGGGCCGGGAGGCGATCCATCTCCGACAACCCGAGACGGGCCACCTCACGCGTGTAGACCGGCAGGATCGAGGAGCTGATGAGGAACAACGGCCGCATCAGCACCCTCTCGCCCAGGAACATGAAGCCGCTGATGGCCGGGCCATAGATGAACGCAAACGCGATGGTCATCACGTACGTGGAAGCAGCGCTGACCACGCCCGTCCAACTGGAGAACAGCGCAAAGTGGCGATGCCGCAGCGCCGCCGCCCGCACCGAGGCCCATCGCCAGCAGCGCAGAGGCGAGTTCTCGCCGCGCAGCAGGCGCCAGATGAGCCCGGCTGTGCCGCTGCCCTGGCCGATGACGAAGCCGACCATGAGCCCCACGGTGCCGAAGCCCAGCCACCCCAGCCCGATCTGGCTGGCAGGACCACTGAACGCCTGGAGCACACGGGTGCGTGCAATCTCCGCGAAGCGGTTGCGGCGCGAGGCCTCGTTCACCATGATCACGTAGCCACCGAACACGAACAGCGCCAGCGGCAGGAACCACCGATAAGGCGCCACGGCGGCCATGTCGCCAGGCCACTGTGTAGGCAGCGCGGCCAGTCCGGCTGTGACGGCTGCGGTGGTCAGCAGCAGGGCGATGAAGCAAGCCACGAGCAAGCTGCCCGCCTCGCGCACGGTCCGCGACAGCGGCAGCGCCATTTCCAGGCGGAGGGAAGCCATCGGCGCCAGGATCGTCATGCCAGCACTGAGCGCGGACAGGACACCTATCTCCGCAGGTGCATAGAGACGGGTGAGCACCGGATAGGCAGCGAGGGTGAGCACTTGCGCCGACGCATTGCCCGCCAGCATCCGCAGCACGTTCGCACCGGCGGGGTTGCGCGACAGCCGGTCCCTCAGGGCCACGCGCCATCGGCCAGGACCGGTGGGGTCCGGCAGGCTGCTCAAGCGCTCGCGGGCCGGGGGCCCGTCCGGCTGGCCGTCGTCCAGATCTCCGCATAACGCGCGAAGAGACTGTCCATGTTGAACTCGCGGCTCTTGGCCCGGCAGGCGTTGAAGAAGCGGCCTGCTGCCCACCCTGCAGCACGCTCACGCTCCAGGATGGCAGCCAGCGCGCTGGCGTTGCCCGCCTCGAACACGAAGCCAGTGCGCCCTTCCTCCACGATTTCCGGCATGCCGCCAGCACGCGACACCGCCGACGGTACCCCGTACTCGTAGGCCTCGTAGATGACGCGGCCCAGCGGCTCCTCCCACAGCGAAGGCACCACCAGCAGGTCGATCTGCGCAAACAGGTCGCCCGGCTTGGTGAAGCCGAGGAACACGATGTCGGCGTTCGGATAACGCGCCCGCAGCGATTGCGTGTAGGCCTCCTCGCCCTTGCCCGCCAGCATCACCGTCACCGCGCCCGGTGCCATGGCGGCGGCAGCGTCAAGCAGCACCTCGATGCCCTTCGTGCGCTCGATGCGCCCCAGATACCCCACCTTGAGGTTGCCGCCCGGGGCACGGTCCGTCCTCGGCTCAGGCTGGGCATGCACGTTGTTGGCGCCATGGGCGATGTAGCGCAACGGCACCTTGCGGAAATTGCCGGCCCCTTCGACCTTTTCGAGCGTGCGGGCACTCAGGCTGGTCACTGCGACCGGGATGTTGGAGAGCAGGCGACGGGGAGTGCAGAAGGCCCGACAGTCGCCACATTGCGTTCGGCAGTTGCTGCCATGCCGGAACATCGAGGAGTTCGGGCAGGCCAGGTAGTAGTCGTGCAACATCTGCACCACCGGAATGCGTCGCCGCGCCGCCGCGCGCCAGGCCGCCACCGAGAAGCCCAGCAGGTTGCCGGTCTGCAGCACATCGGGCTGCTCGATGTCCAGGATCGCGCCCACGCGCGCCCCCATCACGGGGTTATAGGCGTCGATGGCATGCCACAGCGCCCTGCGCAGCGCCGACGGCCTGTCTTCCAGGAAGGGCCAGTGCAGGTTGGCCAGCGGAACGTAATAGGCCTTGACCGGCCCGACCATGGCCTGCCGGGCCTGACCGTCCCAGGCCAGGCTGATGACCACCGCCTCATCGCCGTTGTGCGCTAGCGCCTCGGCCAGCACGCGGACGGTACGTTCGGCACCGCCCATCTCATTGGGTGCGTACAGGGTGGAGATGAATGCCACCTTCATGACTGCGACCTCCCGCCGCCCGCCGGCGTCGGCACAAAGACCATCAGTGCGCGTTGCACGCCGCTCAGCAGGCGATCAAGCCAAGCACGCACGCGGGACTTCTTGCGCTCGGTGATCTGCGCAAGGGCCCAGCAAGCCATCAGGGTCAGGCACAACAGCAGGACCAGGCGGATCGGCGCTGGCCAGTCGTGGGGCAGGGCCGCAGCCAGCAAAAGCATGATGGGAAGGTGACAGAGATACAGCGTAAAGGTGCAGGACGCGGCAGCCACGACGACCGACCGCAGCCGCCCCAAGCGCACGGCGCAACCGGGAAAGCTGCCGATCAATCCAGCCACGCACAAGGCCAGCGGGTAGTCGAAGGGGGAGAAGCCCACGGGAAGCCACGGACTGGACCAACGCGTGCGATACCCCAGCAGGAAGAATAACGGCAGCAATACCAAGCAACCGGCAAAGACCGCGCGCGCCATGGCTGGAGACAGGAGGAGCGGTCCACGTCGGTACATCCAGACTCCCAGCCACCAGATGGGCAGGTACAGGAGGATCTTCGGGCCGCACACGATGGCAGTACCCGCCACCGCGCACCAACGTGCACGGCCCCGCAGATGCAGCAGGCAACCCAGCAGGACGTAGTACCAGAACTCGTAGGGCAGCGACCAGAACGGCTCATTCGACATCGGGGTGATATCCAGCTTCCAGAGCTGCCCTACGAACACAAGGGCGGACAACAGTTGCCACGCCGTTGGCCAAGTCGCTGCCGACGGGTAGAGGGAGGGATCCAGCCGGCGGCCGACCGTGTCGCACAGCCAGGTGAGCAGCAGTGCCGGGATCACGACCGACCAGAGGCGAGCGAGACGGTTGAGCGCGTAATCACGCGCACCACGCTCTCTTTGCGACGCTGCGTACGCAATGACATAGCCCGAGAGAACGAAGAAGACCATGACTGCGGCGTGCCCTGGAAAATACACCAATGCGCCACCCGAGATACGCGGCCACGTGAAGTGCGAAAGCACCACGAACAAGGCAGAGACCAATCTCAGCAGATCGAGGAAGACCGAGGTGTCCGGGTCCAGGCTCCCACCGGCCACGGCCATCGACGGTGGCTGCTGCGCAGCGGCCCCGCTCATCGCAGTGCCGCTTCCAGACCGGGCGCCGGCATGGCCCGGCCTGAACGCCGGGCGCGCTGCGCCGCGATGGCCGCCAGTAGGGCTTCGCCACGGTCGCGCCAGCGGTACAGCGCCTGTGCCGCATCGAAGGCGCTGCGCTGCATGGTGTCGAGAGCCTGCACGTCATCGATCTGTTCGACGATGGCCTGAACCAGGGCCGGCAACCCTTTGCGGCAGATCATCGCCTGGCGGATGGACTCCGGCAGCCCGGCGGTGGCGTGGGTGAGGCTGGCCACCGGCACCCTGCCGAAGATGTAGTCCAGGTATTTGAGCTTGAATCCGCCGCCCATCTCTTCCGGCACCACCGCCAGACGGGCCTGCGCAAAGTGCGGTGCCACATCGTCCACAAAGCCGTGAAGGACCGTGGCACGGGTGGAGCCGCGCAGTTCGGCCGCCAGTGCCTGCGACATGGAGCCGATGACGTGCAGCGTGATGCCGCGCTGGTGGAAGGCTTCATCGGCTGCTCTGACGAACTGCCGCAGGTTCTCCGACTTCGCCACCCAGTTGTAGTTGCCCACCATCACGACATGGCGGGGTAGATCGCGATGCAGCGCAGGGCGGTTGGAAACTGCACCGCCGTAGCCAGGCGTCAACACCACGCTGGCGGTGCCGGGGGCGTCCACCGCAAAGCGTGCCGCGTCTTCCGGGGTGATGGCGGTGACGAGGTCGACGTTGCGGACGATGCGCCGCTCGATGCGCCCCGTCTTCAGCCAGTTCTGCCACAGCCCGAGGTGCCGCAGCTTGGAGCCTTTGAAGCCGCGCACGAGCGATGCGTAGACGGACGCCTCGTGGTCGTGTGCCACGTGGACCAGCACCGGCGCTCCGGCATGCGATTGCCGGCGCAAGAAGGGCGCCATGGCCCAACCCATGCCGTACTGGTCGAACACGACGAAGTCCCAGGCCTCGCTGGCAAGCGCCTCGATCTGCTGCCGATACTCGAGCGTGGCATGCGACGCCGCCACCAGCGGCATGGTGCTCAGCAGCGAACGCGCCGTGCCGTGTGGCTCACCCGGCACCCCAAGCCAGCGGATGGGCCAGTCGGAGGGTGGCATGTGGGGCGGGCGAGCCGGAAAACCGACCACGGTGAGTTGCGCACCAGCCTCCGCGACCGCCTTCATGAGCTGCCCGGTGTAGATGCGGTCCCCGGTGTCCAGCGGAAAGGGAAACGCGCGGGAAATCCAAAGCCCTCTGCTCATGCAGCAACTCCTCTTGTCACGGGCGGGCGGCGTGCGAGCATGGCCTGCACCCGCTTCTTGTGTTTCAACGCGCGGCGTTCGACGCACGTCCAGCTCAGGAAGGCCATCACCAGGGTGCCAGCGCACGTGATGGCAGCGCCCAGCAGGCCCACGATGCCGGTGGCGATCAAGGCGTTGGCGATCGGCATGTGGAACAGATAGATCCCGTACGACAGGTCGTGGCCGCGCAGGCAGCGGGCCGCCAGGCCTGGCCAGGAGTAGGCGAACGACAGGCAGGCGGCTCCCAATGTCAGTGCGTTGAGCAGCCCGATCTGGTTGCCGGGCAGGTGCAGCCAGGGCGGCAGGTCGAAAACCAGCGACAACGCGCCCACCGCCAGTGCCAGCCCGCCCCACGCCGGAAATTGATCCGCCACGAGCGGGCGCAGCCGCCGGAACACGGATTGCGCCAAGGCACCCAGCAGGAACATCCACAGCCAGGTGACAAAAGAAGCTGGAGAAACGAAGAGCACCTTGCGCAGCAGGCCCAGCGACGGATCGGACGGATCGATGCAGTTGATGACGACATGGAACACCGCAAAGGACGCCGCGGCCGCGCCAAGCAGCACGCCCCGCGGGCGACGCAGCTTCTGGCCCAGCATCATCAGCAGCGGCAACACCACGTAGAAGCTCAGTTCCACCGGGATCGTCCACAGCACCGGGTTGGCCACGCCACTGCCGTAGCCGCGAAGGAACTCAGGGTTCCACGATTGAAGGAAACTCATCTGCATCAACATCCAGGCCGCTGCGGCGGTGGCGTTGTCGCGCATCGGCCCCTGGTACAGCCACAGCAGCAGACCCAGCGTGAACAGGCATGAGACCCAGAGCGCCGGGAAGATGCGAAGCGCCCGGGCTGCGACATAGGCGGCTGCATCCTGGTTGCGAAGCCACGAGCCGCTGATCAGGAAGCCGCTGATGAAGAAGAAGATCGGCACGCCCGGGAAGAGGCTCAACGCGCGCAGCAAGGGTTCGTCGCGCAGCCCCGGCATCATCGACACGAGGTGGACGACCACCACCTGGACCGCAGCGAACAACCGTACCAGATCGAAGTTGTTGCGGCTGTGGTCGGCGCCTGCCGGCAGCGGCTGGATGGGCTGTTGACTCATGCCGTCACCTCAGCCGCCAGCGCGCGTTGCAAGGCCCCGACGTTCTCGCGAAGGTGTTGAAGGCGGGTGGTGCCGACGATCAGCCCCCCGAGCGCAGGCTCCTGCAGCAGCTGCGCCATGCGGCCGACGAGCAGGTCTTGCCGGTGGGCCTGGCCGCCAGCGCCCTGCATCAGACCGCGCAACATCGCCTGCTTGCCATTACGCGCCAACAAGGCGAGCAGCGCCAGGCCACGGGCAGATTCGTCGTAAGCCAGCTGAACGACCTGCACCGACGCCATGCTGGCCGCCGCCCAGGCGACGTCCTCCTCGTCGCAAGAAACGCCAAACGCCCGGAACAGCCCCTGGGCGCGCAGGCGCTCGATGCGATCGAGCAGTGCCTCGTCCTCCAGCACCGAAACATCCGGGCTGTGCAGGTAGAAGATGTCCAGGTGGTCGGTGCGCAGCCGCTCGAGGCTGCGGTTCAACGACCGCTCTATGAAGTCCGGCTCGAAGCACCGGGGAACCCCCTGGGCGCGCTGCGCGGCCACGCTGGTCCTGACCTGCGTCTGGCGCGCCGCGATCCAGCGGATGGGTGTCTTCAAGCTGGACAACACCGCCTGGCGCGCCGTCAGGCGCTGGCCAGCCTTGCTGGACAGGCAGACCTTGCCGCGATGGCGGTGAAGGGCCTGGCCGATGTAGCGCTCGCTGTCGCCCTGCCCGTAGATGCTGGCGGTGTCGAAGTGCCGCACGCCGAGTTCAAACGCCTGCTCCACCAGGGCCACCGAATCCCGCGGGCTGAGCGGTGTGAGTGCCGAGCCAAGCCGGGCACAGCCCAGCACCAGCGTGGATGTCTGCAGCCCGCCAGTACCCGCAATCTTCCGTCCGGGATCCAGGCCAAGCGGCCATGAGCTCATCGAGCACCTCCATATGCCTTGAGGAACACCGCTTCGGACTGTGGTTGCCGGCCGTCGGACAGCTTGCCGTCGTAGTCGCGCGCCCGGTAATCCCAGTAGATGTGATAGGCCACCGGATGCGCAGCGATCCACTCCACCATGCGGCTCATGAACAGCGGGTCGTCCCCGCCTCCGTGCCCATCCGGCCGGGTGCCGGTGCCCCATTCGGGGAACGACATCGGCTTGCCATGCGCGGCAGCGAATCGTTCGTGCCACTTGAGCCCGAACGGCGCATCGCGCAGCAGTTCCCAGCGCTGCTGCGGCGTCAGCTCGGGATTCCAGTTCCCGTTGTAGACGTCGGCGCCGATTAGATCGACCACATCATCGCCTGGGTAGGCCGGCTCCGGCGACGCGGCACCGGCCCCGACGATGGGCGACCAATCGAAGCGGAACCGGGTGTCGGGCACCTCGCGCATGGTGGCCACGATCCGGCGCCAATAGGCCACCCAAACCTGCGGCTCCTTCAGCGAGTTCCAGCGGAACCAGCGTGCATTGAACTCAAAACCGATGCGGATGATGGCGCCGCTTTGGCCCTGGTCGCGCAGGATCTGGGCCACCTGCCGGAAGTGGTCGTCGTAGTCGCCCTGCGCGCCCCCGCTCAACGTGGAACCATCGGCCGGCAGCATCGGCAAACTGATCACCAGCTGCCGACCCGTAGGCGCCCAGCAGCGGGCCAGCCAGCCCGTCGTGGCCACGAGTGACTTCCAGCTGTCCTGAGCGGGGCCGTCCAGCACCAGATCCACTGGCCGGCCCAGCCACGACTCATGCTGGACCAGCCGATCGCGACCCGTGCAGCCCGAGCCCTGGTAGGTGCCGATGAGCGCATGCGCCTGCACGCTGACGGCGGCGGTGCACACGGCCCCCGTCAGCGCCAGCAGCGCAGCTGCACGGCGCGGGCTCATCGGCCACCCCTCAACACGAAAGGATGCCGCGGTGCGTTCCAGATGAGCAGCGACAGTGCCAGGCCATGGGCGAACGGCACGTAGTTCTGGATCATCAAAGGCACGAAGATGGCGACGCGAAGAAGCAGCGGTGCGGCAGAACTGGCAAAGCAATAGACGATGAAGGCAAAGTAGAAGGCGGCACCGACGATGCCGAACTCGAACACCATCTTGAACAGCGCCATGCCATGCGCCGGGTAATGGGCCGTGAGCGAATAAGGCAGAAAGGTACCGGCACCGACACCGAACAGCGCACGCACTGCGTCCGGCCAAAGGTACTGGTCGAACATGTAGTAGCCGCCGACAAAACGGGCGAATCCGCTCGACCCCGGCGAAGTGAACTCCAGGCTGCGCTGCAGAAAGATCTTCATGAAGGGGTTGTCCGCCGCCACGCCGCTCGCGATCAGCGCTGCGAACAGCAGCGCACCAACCCCTGCTGCGGCGGCCCACTTCCACCGGCGCTCCATCACCACCCACACGGGAACGCAAGCGGCCAACGACAGCAGCCCCGTGCCCGAATAGGACACCACGATGCCGGTGAGGTGGAGCGCAATGCGCCACCAGCCGGTGTCGCCATACACCAGCTCACCGATGATCGCGATGGCCAGCACCTGGCTGAAGAACGACGGCTCCAGCATGAAAACGCCGTTCGAGCGCAAGGTGGCAGAGCCATACTCGATCCAGCCCTGGCTGTTAAAGCCGGCCACCTTCATCGAACTCGGCAGCAGGTTGTCGATCGGGTAGGCCAGCGTGGAGCCGATGGCAAACTGAAGCAGGTACTGCGCGATCCCCAGGCAGGCGAGCACCGTCGAGATGCGCCGGAAGGCCACCCAGGCCAGCAGCGTGCGGTCGCAGCCCGAACGCATGGAGAACACATAGGGCAGGTGCAGCGCGCAGAGCATCAACAGGGACGGCGCAGAAAACCCCTCAGCCATGAACAGCTGCATCAGCCACAGCACGGCGGCCATTAGCACGAACAGCTGGAAGCGGCGGGGATGCACCCGCAGCCGCCCTGACAGCGAGCCGCAAAGCACGGCCACATAGATCAAAGGTATGGCGAAGGTGAGCCCGAGCGCGCCCAGGCCGGGGATGCCGAACTTGGAGATGGTGGTGGCCGCATGCAGGGGCAGGCGGATCAGCAGGCGGTCAAGGCCACGCAGTGCCCGCAGGTGCCGCAGCGTGGCGACCGTGCGCTCGCGCTGCCAGGTGACGCCCGCCGGCCCGGGGGGCGCGCGCCACAAAGTCCCTGTACTGCTGGGCATGGTCATCAGGACCCGGTCTTGGCGCCCAGTTCGCTGCCGGCATGCACGGGCACACTCCAGCGTGGCTCACGCACCGACACGAGACCGCCCAGAAAGCCCAGGGCCCAGGCCGTGTGCATGACGCCAGCCGCCAGACCGCCGGCAAGCCCGCAGGCGGACCTGTGGCGGATGGCCAGCTGGACGGATGCCGCCGCCAGTGCGGCCAGGTAGGTCGCAGGCCAGAGGATCAGCCATGGCAACCAGACCGACAGCGCCATGCACAGCAGGCACAGGCCGATGTGGAGCGGCACCGCCAACTGCCGCAGGCGCATCGACCCCGGGTGCCGACGCACGGTGCGTGACCGGCCGCGACCATAGTTGAAGTACTGGCGCCAGAGCCGGTTCACCGTGTCCCTCGGTCGGTAGAGCAGGCGGATGTCGGCGTCAAGGTAGATGCGGCTGCCCATCGCACGCTGGCGGCAGTCAAGCTCGGCATCTTCGTTGTGCGTGAAAGTCTCGTCATAGCCGCCCGCGCGCCGATAGCTGGCCATCCGGAAAGCCGCGTGATGGCCGTGATCGACAAAGCCGCTGCGACGGCCGCCGCGGTGCGCGGAGCCCCCGGAACCCACGCGCGTGTCAGAGACCCACGCCACCGCCTTCTGGAAACAGCTCTGACCTTCGGAATCCATGGGCACCACCACCGAATCGGCACCCGTGCGGTCCAAAGTGTCGATCAGCAGGCGCACGAAGCCCCGCGGGTACTCCGCATGAGCATCGCAACGCACCAGCACATCGGCGTCCTGCCCCCACTGGCGCACGGCCAGGTTCACCGCCGCGCTCTGCAGCCGCTTTGGGTTGTGCTCGCAGCGCACCGGAACGCCTTGGTTGGACAGACGGCGCACGATGTCAGGCGTGCCGTCGGTGCTGCCGCCGTCCATCACCAGCAGGCGTACCGACACCTGCGGGGGAGGTCTTCGAGCAGGGACGAGACCACGTGCTCAATGACCGCTGCCTCGTTCAACGTGGGAATGACGACCAATGCGGAACGGATTGGCTCACTGCTCATTGATCATCACTCCAGCGGATTGCACCTGGGCCTTGGCCATCTGCGCGAGCAGCGTGCGAATGGCGGCGAGCCGGCTTCGGCCGCGACGACCCAATGTCAACGCTGCACCGCAGTGCGCGGCGATCACGCGAGCATCGGCGCCGTGGCAGGCAGCAGGCGTGTCCACCAGCACATGATCGAACTTGCCGCAAAGCTCGCGCATCAGCAGCGCGAACGCGGGGCGTTGCACCAGTTCCAACGGGTTCGGCGGCACGGTGCCCACCGGCAGAACGTAGAGGTTCGGCAGAGCCGGCACCTGGCGGATGACGCCTGCGTCCGTCCGCCCGGCAAGGATGCCGCTCAAGCCCCCGGGCCCCTCCACACCGAACAGCTGATGCAACCGCGGCGTGCGCATGTCGGCGTCGACGATCAGGGTGCGGCCTTCGAGCTGGCTGAAGGTGACACCTAGGTTGGCGACGAAGAAGGTCTTGCCGTCGCCAATGTCGGGGCTGACGATGGCCAGTGCGCGCCGCGGCGCGTCACTGGACAGCACCCCCATCACCAGCTGGCTTCGCACGTCGCGCAGCACTTCGGCCTGGTCGCTGAAGGGGTCGATGGCCGCCACCAGTTCGGCGTCGAGGCCGGCGCGTCCCTCTTCCGGCGCGTAGGGATAGTGGAACTGCTGCGACAGCGCCCACAGCACGTCGTTCTGGGTCGCGTACTTGAGCGCCACGGCAGCCTCGCCGAAGCGCACCTTGTGCTGGCGCTGGTAGGCCAGGATGCCCTGCACCTGCTCTTCGTCGAGCGAGCGCAGCTCGCGGATGAAGTCGCCAATCGAGCGATCCACAACGCGCTGCCGTGCCCTCTCGCCCAGCCCTGGTAAAGCCTGGGTCCAGTCGTTCACATCGGGGGATTTCATCGAGATCACGGCCTTGAGGAATAGCAGGGCTCAACGAAGCCGCGCGGGAGTCATGGCCGACAGAGGGCTGGTCAAACGCAGTCGGAGTCGGCCAGGGCTGGCATGCCGGGAGCGGCGAGGCAGCGCCCCCAAAACCGGCTGCCGCAGGGCGTCGGTGACGTCATGATCGTTCCGCAAGCGGGCATCGTTGAGCTCGCGCATCAGCGCCACCGAGATACCCACGAGCACGCCGACCATCACACCCACCGCCAGGTTCAGCAGCAGCTTCGGTGACGAAGGGAACGCTGGCGCAGTGGCACGCTTGAGCACGGAGACGTTGGTCTGGGTGGCTTGGCTCTCGATGCTGGTCTGCATGGCGCGCGCCATCACCGAGTCATAGGAAGCCTTCGCGTTCTCCACATCGCGCTGGAGCACCGCGGCTTCGTCGCGCTGCCCCTTGAGCAACAGCAGTTTGGATCGCTGGGCATCCACATCCGCTCGCAACTGGGCGAGGCGGGTGCGGTTGACACTGTCGTTCACCGTCACGCTGGCGGCCACGCGCGCCGTCTCTGCCTCGATCCGCGTGCGCAGGTTGACGACGCTGGCCCTCAGTTCATCCACCTGCGGGTTTCGGTCGCCGAGCCGCTGCGTCAGCTCGTTCAAGCGGCTCTCCTGGCGCGCCAGCTCGGTGGTGAGCCCGATCACCAGAGGACTGGCCAGTACCTCCTGCATATGGCCCGACTGGCTCTTGAGTTGCCGCTGCCGACTGCTGGATTCATTGGCCTGCCCTTCGAGTGCGACCAGTTGCGTCGTCAACTCCGACAGCCGCATGGTCTCCACGTCGAGGCGTTCATCGGTGGCGACGATCCCGTTCTGCTGCTGATAGGCAGACAAGCGCTGCTGCGCACGCTCCAGGTCCTCGCGAAGATGGCGGGACCGGTCGTCGAAGAAGGCGTTGTGGCGTCGTGCGGGCTCCACCCGAAGGTCGAGCGTCGTTTCGATGTAGCCGGTGACGAAGGCATTTGCCACGGCGGCGGCAAAGGCAGGATCAGACGCCGTGTATGCGACCTGGATGACGTTGGAGTCACGGGCAGGCGTCGCATCCAGCTTGCGCAGCAGCAGGTCCGAAATCCAGGACTTGAAGTCGCCGCGGCCGTCCGTGGCTGCCTGCCACTCTGCCTTTAGATTCAGGTCTTCGTCCAGCTTGAGGGCCTGGACAGCGCGCAACGCCACGCGCTCGCTCTGTACCACGTTGAGCTGCGTGCCCATGTAGCTGACAGCGGTCATGCCAGGCAGGACCATTCCTGCGATGGGATCCGGTGACTTCACATCCAGCACGACAGAAGCGGTGGCCGTGTACAGCGGTGTGCGCAGCAGGCTGACAGCAACGACCACTCCCACGATCAGCAACCATGCCGTGAAGGCACTTCGCCAACGCGCACCAACCACAGCGACTACTTGTCTCAACGTCATGCAAAGGCCAAAGCAAGCCACAGGCCATGTAAGCGCCTGTTGCCGTTGCACCAAGCGCATGCGCTAGGTGAGCGGGCGTTCACAGACGTTAGCGTGTGTATCAAGCTGGTCTGGTCCTTGCATCACGCACCACATAGAAGTTGCAGTGGAGGTGGTTCATGTTGCAAGGTCGGGCATCGTCCAGCGCCACCCATGCGCTGGCGCAATCCAGTCGCATTAGCGCATGGCAGAACGCGCTGCATCTCCGCACCAACCAGCTTGCAGCGCTGATATTGCTGGTGTTGTTCGCACCGCTGATGGGCGCTGTCGCTTTCATGATCTGGCGTCGTGACGGCGCCCCCATCTTCTTCGGTCACTACCGCGTTGGCCGAGATGCCAAGCTGTTCCGCTGCTACAAGTTCCGCACGATGTATCGGCAGTCTCAGCAGATGCTGGCCGACATCCTGGCGAACGATCCGGTCGCGAAGGCGGAGTGGGAGCGCGACCAGAAGCTGAGCAACGATCCTCGCATCACGCCGATCGGCCACTTCCTTCGACGCACCAGCCTCGATGAGCTGCCGCAGCTCTTCAATGTGCTGCGCGGGGAAATGAGCCTCGTCGGCCCGCGGCCCATCACCGTTGGTGAACTCACGCGTTATGGCCGTACGCGCTGGGACTACCTCAGCGTGCCGCCCGGCATGACCGGCCTTTGGCAGGTGAGCGGTCGCAACGACGTCACCTATGACGAGCGGGTGGCACTCGACCGCTTCTACGTGGACAACCGCTCCATTGCGCTGGACGTGAAGATCCTGCTCAAGACCTTGAAGGTGGTGCTGGTGCGGGAAGGAGCACGCTGACATGGTGCAGTACCGCATGGCGCAAGACGGCGCCCACGCATTCGGGGGGCTGAGCATGTCCGCCGTACTCCCCTTCGATGCTGCGGCGCTGCCGGCCGCTGCCGATGGCGTGATCCACCTGGTGGGCCCGGTGACTGACGTGGTGTTCAGCTTCCTGGGTCCCACCACGGCGGCGCTGGCCGAGCAGGGCATGCACCAGACCGTGATCCTGGTGGACGAGCCTGCCCATCGGCACCTCCTGCCGCTGTTCCATCCGGCGGTACGCCTGGTGCTGACGCCGGGCGGCCGTGGACCCGTAAACCGCATGATGCTGGCCTGGTCGGCCTTGCGCACCGCTGTCGATGATCAGCCGTCCGCGGTCGTGCACCTGCATGGGTTGATCCCGAGCATGGCCGGGGTCATGGCCGTCCGCCTCGGTGGCATCGCAGCACCGCTGTACTTCTCGCCCCATGGATCACGCGGGCTGGGGCCGTTGAAGCTGATGGGCACGCCACTGCTGTGGGCCTTGCGACCCTTGGCGGCAGGGCGGCAACGCAGCATCGCATCGGCATCCACGGATGCCGCGCTGCTGCGCTCCTTCTCGGGTGGTCAAGTGAAGGTCGTCGAAAGCGCCGTAGACGAGCGCTTCTTCGATGTGGCCCGCCACGAGGCGCGGCAGCCGCTGCTCGTCACCAGCAGCCGTACCCGCCATGCCGGGAATGCGGCGGCGCTGTTTGCCCAGCTGGCGGTGCTGTTGAGTGAAGAATCACTGCAGCTGGGCTGCAATTGGCTGGGCACCACCGACAGTGAATCGGCGGCCCGCCTCAGTGCGGCCGGCGTGGGCATCTATGACGCAGCAACGCCCCAGGACCGGGCCACACGCCTGGCATCAGGCTGGGTGTACGTGGCCTTTGATGGTGCGCTGGGTTTCCCCGTCTTCCTGGCCGAGGCCATGGCGGCAGGCCTGCCCTGCGTGGCCTGGGACACCCCCTATCACCGGGACGTGATCCGCCACGGCGTGACCGGCCTGCTGTGCCGGTCGCGCGAGCAGCTGCTGGCCTATGTGGCCGAGCTGATCGATTCCGCCGATTTGCGGCGCCAGCTCGGCGAAGCGGCGCGGCAGGAGGCTCGACAGCGCTTCGACGCCCATGCCCTGCGCCGCTCGATGATGGCGGCCTACGGCACGTCCACCAACGGCGTGGACTGAAGCGAGCACTTGCCGCCGCCTAAACTCTAAGGTTTCGCTCGCGGCACTCCCGCATCACCGTGCATGGGCTGGACCGGTCACCTCGATCTGCACTACACCCGCGATGGCGAACGCACCATCGCGCTCGACCGCCATGAAGGACCGCTGCGGGTGCTGCAGCGGCTGTATCCCGAAGGCCCTGGCATCTGCCACCACGTGCTGGTGCATCCGCCCGGCGGCGTGGTGGGCGGCGACGTGCTGCGCCTGGAGGCCCGGCTGGACGCCGGCACCCATGCGCTGCTGACCACCCCCGGCGCCACGCGCTTCTACCGCAGCGAGGCGGCCGCCGCACTGCAGTCCACCCACTGCACCGTGGCCGACGGCGCCCGGCTGGAATGGCTGCCGCTGGAAGCCATCGCCTACAGCGGCTGCGAGGCCGAGAACCGCATGTGCTTCGAGCTGGCACCCGGCGCCGAGATGATGGGCTGGGACGTGCTGGCCCTGGGCCTGCCGGCCACCGGCCTGGCCTTCGAGCGCGGCCGCTTCCGCACCCACCTGGAGCTGCCGGGCGTGTGGCTGGAACGGGCGACGCTGGCCGCTGCGGACACCGCGCTGCTCGATTCGCCGCTGGGCCTGGCCGGGCACCGCGTGGTGGCCACGATGTGGTTCGCCGCAGGCCAGCCGCTGGTGCCGGCCCGGCGCGAGGCCCTGCTGCAGGCCGCACGCGAGGCCTGCGAGGCCAGCCCGCTGGTGGCCACCGCCGGCGCCACCTCGCCGCATGCCGAAGCCGTGGTGCTGCGGGTGCTGGCGCCGCGGGTGGAGCCGGCGCAGCAGCTGCTGCACCGGGTGTGGGCCGCCTGGCGGGCCACTGCCTGGGACATGGCGGCGCCGCTGCCGCGCATCTGGCGCACCTGAGCC
Organism: Aquincola sp. J276; assembly: GCF_024700035.1. Taxonomy (NCBI): domain Bacteria; kingdom Pseudomonadati; phylum Pseudomonadota; class Betaproteobacteria; order Burkholderiales; family Sphaerotilaceae; genus Aquincola; species Aquincola sp. J276. The sequence goes on along the minus strand of NZ_JAJONC010000002.1, from coordinate 2,009,423 downwards.
GGGCCGGCCAGGCTCCGGTTCAGGCCGCGTCCAGCGCGCGCGAAGCGCCCAGCAGCGCGGGCGATTGCTCGGCGTCGATCACCCAGCACGGGATCTCGCTCAGGTAGCCCTGGAAGCGGCCCTTGGCCTCGAAGCGCTGGCGGAAGGCCGAGCGGGCGAAGGCTTCACCCATGCGTGGAACGATGCCACCGCCGATGTACATGCCACCGCGCGCGCCCACGGTCAGCGCCAGGTTGCCGGCCACGCTGCCGAGCAGCGCGCAGAACATGTCCAGCGCAGCCGCGGCCAGCGCATCGCCGCCGTCCATCGCGGCGGCCAGCACCGCGGCCGGCTCTTCCAGCGGCGCGGGCTGCCGTCGCACCTCGGCCAATGCCACGTAGAGATTGACCAGCCCGGGGCCCGACAACGCCCGCTCGCCCGACGCATGGCCGAAGCGCCGCTGCAGGCTGTCGATCACCGCGGCTTCCTCGGCCGTGGCCGGCGCCAGGGACACATGGCCGCCCTCGCCGCCCACCGCCACGGCCTCGCCGCGCTGCGTGAACACCAGCGAGGCCACGCCCAGGCCGGTGCCCGCGCCCACCAGGCCCAGCGTGCCGCCCGGCACCGCCGTGCCGCCACCCACCGGCTTGAGTTCCTGCGGCCCCAGGGCCGGCAACGCCAGCGCCAGCGCAACGAAGTCGTTCACCACCACGAAGCGGTCGAAGCCGAACTCGCGCCGCACCGCCTCGATGGAGAAGCCCCAGGTGTGGTTGGTCATCTGCAGGTGGTCGCCGTCCACCGGGTTGGCGATGCCGATGGCACAGGCCTTGGGCACCGGGCCGCCCAGGCTGTCCAGGTAACTGCGCATGGCGGCCTGCAGCGTCGGGAACTCGTCGCCCTTGAGCGCGGCGACGCGGGTGGGCTGGGCGTCCGGGGCCTCGCAGATGGCGAAGCGGGCGTTCGTGCCGCCGATGTCTCCCACCAGGCGGGGAAACGCGGTTCTGTTCTGCATGGCTGTGTTCTTGCTCCTTGTGCCCATGGTATCGGTCACCGCGCGCCGCCGTGCGGCCGCCGAGGCCCTATGGCGGGTACGTTTGGGTTACGGCCCTTACGATGGTGTTTTGGCGACAGCCCGATGACCCACAAAGCAACCCGAACCCCTGCTCCCGCCCTGGCTCCGCTGGCGCGGCCTCGATCGCCTGTGCAGACCGGCGGTTGGCTGCGCTGGGCCGCCCTGGTGCCACCGGCCCTGGCCGTGCTGGTGTCTCTGGTCTGGGGCACCACCCTGCCGCATGACGCGGTGATCGCCCTCATCCATGAGGACGGCCCGGTGGAAAGCCTGACCGTGCTGCTCTACCTGCTGCTGGCCCTGGCCCTGTGGTGCGTGCCACGCCCGGGCGACGACACGCGCCCGCGTGCGGCCATCACCGTGCTGGTGCTGGCCCTGGCCGCGCGCGAGCTGGACCTGCACAAGCACTTCACTGGCGGCAGCGTGCTCAAGGTCAGCTTCTACCTGCACGATGCACCGCTGCTGCACAAGCTGGTGGCGCTGCCCATACTGCTGGTGATCCTGGCCACCGCGGCCTGGCTCGCACTGCGTTACGTCCGGCCGCTGTGGCGCGACCTGCGCCGTGGCCGGCCGCTGGCGGTGACGATGGCGGTGTTCTTCGCCACGCTGGTGCTCACCAAGCTGATCGACCGCTCCTTCGCCATCCTGGCGGAGGACTTCGGCATCGTCATGTCCGCCGGCCTGGACGCGGTGCTGTCCGGGATGGAGGAGGTGGGCGAATGCAGCCTGCCGCTGATCCTTGCGGTGGGGCTGGGCCAGTACCAGCATGAGCGGGCCTCGGGCTCCGCAGCCGGCTAGATCGACATCATCTCCCGCACGTTGTTGGCCTGCATCTCGCTGCCACGGCCGCGGGCGATGATCTCGCCGCGCTCCATCACCAGGTACTGGTCGGCCAGTTCCTCGGCGAAGTCGTAGTACTGCTCCACCAGCACGATGGCCATGTTGCCGCGGTCGGCCAGCATGCGGATCACGCGGCCGATGTCCTTGATGATGGACGGCTGGATGCCCTCGGTGGGCTCGTCCAGGATCAGCAGCTTGGGGCCGGCGGCCAGCGCGCGGCCGATGGCCAGCTGCTGCTGCTGCCCGCCCGACAGGTCGCCGCCGCGGCGCTGGATCATCTGCTTGAGCACCGGAAACAGCTCGAAGATCTCGGCCGGCACCGGCACGCTGCCGGGTTTGTAGGCCAGGCCCATGCGCAGGTTGTCCTCCACCGTCAGCCGGCCGAAGATCTCGCGGCCCTGCGGCACGTAGCCCACGCCGCGCTTCACGCGCTCGTACGGCTTCTCGCGGCCCATGTCCTCGCCGTCGAGCTTGATGCTGCCGGTCTTGATCGGCACCACGCCCATCAGGCTCTTGAGCAGCGTCGTCTTGCCCACGCCGTTGCGGCCGAGGATCACAGTGACCTCCCCCACCTTGGCCTCGAACGACAGGTTGCGCAGGATGTGCGAGCCGCCGTAGTACTGGTTCAGACCTTCGACTTGCAGCATGTGATTCACCGGCCCAAATAGACTTCGACGACCTTGTCGTTGGCCTGCACCTCCGACAGCAGGCCCTCGGCCAGCACGCTGCCTTCATGCAGCACCGTGACCTTCTTGCGGCCCTGCGTCAGCTCGTCGACGAACTTCATGTCGTGCTCCACCACCACCAGCGAATGCTGGCCTTCCAGCGAGAGAAACAGCTCGGCGGTGCGCTCGGTCTCCTCGTCGGTCATGCCGGCCACCGGCTCGTCCAGCAGCAGCAGCTTGGGGTCCTGCATCAGCAGCATGCCGATCTCCAGCCACTGCTTCTGGCCGTGGCTCAGCAGGCCGGCGGTGCGCTGGGCCGAATCCTTCAGGTGGATCAGCGCCAGGATCTCGCCGATGCGGTCGAGCTGCACGCCGTTCAGCCGCGAGAACACGCTGGCCCGCGCGCGGCGGTCGGCCTTCAGCGCCAGCTCCAGGTTCTCGAAGACGCTCAGTTCCTCGTACACCGTGGGCTTCTGGAACTTGCGACCGATGCCGATCTGCGCGATGTCGTTCTCGCGCAGGCGCAGCAGGTCGATGTTGGAGCCGAAGAACACCTTGCCCTTGTCGGGCCGGGTCTTGCCGGTGATGACATCCATCATCGTCGTCTTGCCGGCGCCGTTGGGGCCGATGATGCAGCGCAGCTCGCCGACGTTGATCGTCAGCGACAGCGCATTGAGCGCGCGGAAGCCGTCGAAGCTGACGGTGATGTCGTCCACGTACAGCGCCACGCCCTGGGCAAACTCGGGCACCCCGGCACGGGCCACGCGGCCGTAGCTGGCCTCGCCGCCGGAGCCACCGACGTCGTACACGCGGTGTTCGTGCGCCTCGCGCAGCGCCGCGCCCGCTTCCATCAGGTCAGGCGTCACTTGGCTTCCTTCTTCAGCTTGCGAAACAGGCCCACGATGCCCTGCGGCAGGAACAACGTGACGGCGATGAACAGGGCGCCGAGGAAGTACAGCCACACCTCGGGAAAGGCCACGGTGAACCAGCTCTTGGCGCCGTTGACGAAGAAGGCGCCGATGATCGGGCCGATCAGCGTGGCACGCCCTCCCACCGCCGCCCAGATCGCGATCTCGATGCTGGCCGCCGGCGTCATCTCGCTGGGGTTGATGATGCCCACCTGCGGCACGTAGAGCGCGCCGGCCACGCCGCACATCACGGCCGACAGCGTCCAGATGCTGAGCTTGTAGGCCAGCGGGTCGTAGCCGGTGAACATCACGCGCGTCTCGGCATCGCGGATGGCCTGCAGCACGCGGCCGTACTTGCTGTTGACGATCCAGCGCGCCATCAGGAAGAAGCCGATCAGCACCAGGCCGGTGAGCACGAACAGCGTGATGCGCATCGACGGCGTGGCGATGGGCAGGCCCAGGATGCGCTTGAAGTCGGTGAAGCCGTTGTTGCCACCGAAGCCCGTCTCGTTGCGGAAGAACAGCAGCATCGCGGCGAAGGTCATCGCCTGCGTGATGATCGAGAAGTACACGCCCTTGATGCGCGAGCGGAAGGCGAAGAAGCCGAACACGAAGGCCAGCAGGCCCGGCACCAGCAGCACCAGCAGCATCTGCGCGATGAAGGAATCACTGAGCGCCCAGTGCCACGGCAGCTCCTTCCAGTCGAGGAACACCATGAAGTCGGGCAGCTCGCTCTTGTAGTTGCCGTCGCGGCCGATCTGGCGCATGAGGTACATGCCCATGCCGTAGCCGCCGAGGGCGAAGAACAGGCCGTGGCCCAGCGACAGGATGCCGGTGTAGCCCCAGATCAGGTCCATGGCCAGCGCGCAGATGGCGTAGCACATGATCTTGCCGATGAGGCCGATGGCGTAGCCGCTGAGGTGGAACACGCTGCCCTCGGGCACCACCATGTTCAGCACCGGCGCCAGCACGCACACCACCAGCAGCGCGACGAACACGCCCGACCAGCCCTTGGGCCCCAGCAGCGTGCCGCGCTTGGGCACGGGCAGCGAAAGGGCAGAAGGCAACACAGCACTCATTCGATTTCTCCGTTCATGCAGGCAGCGCGGCTCATGCCTCGGCGCTGCGGCCCTTCATCGCGAAGAGACCCTGCGGCCGCTTCTGGATGAACACCACGATGAACACCAGCACCATGATCTTGGCCAGCACCGCACCGGACCAGCCCTCTAGCAGCTTGTTCAGCACGCCCAGGCCCAGTCCGGCCACCACGGTGCCCGCCAGCTGGCCCACGCCGCCCAGCACCACCACCATGAACGAATCGACGATGTAGCTCTGGCCCAGATCGGGACCGACGTTGCCCACCTGCGAGAGCGCGCAGCCCGCCAGCCCGGCAATGCCGGCGCCCAGCGAGAAGGCATAGGTATCCACCCGCGCGGTGTTGACGCCCACGCAGGAGGCCATGCGCCGGTTCTGCGTCACGCCGCGCACGAACAGGCCCAGCCGGGTGCGGGCGATCAGCAGCGCCACGCCGCCCAGCACCAGGAAGGCGAAGGCCAGGATGGCCAGCCGGTTGTACGGCAGCGTGAGGTTGCTCATCACCTGCACGCCGCCGCTCATCCAGGCCGGGTTTTCCACCGGCACGTTCTGCGCACCGAAGAGCGAGCGCACCGACTGCATCAGCACCAGGCTGATGCCCCATGTGGCCAGCAGCGTTTCCAGCGGCCGGCCGTACAGCCAGCGGATCACGCTGCGCTCCATCAGCGCGCCCACCAGCGCGCTGGCCAGGAAGCTCAGCGGTATGGCCGCCAGCACATACCAGTCGAAGGCGCCCGGCAGGTACTGGCGGAACAGGTTCTGCACCACGAAGGTGGCGTAGGCGCCGATCATCATCAGCTCGCCGTGGGCCATGTTGATGACGCCCATCAGCCCGTAGGTGATGGCCAGGCCCAGCGCCACCAGCAGCAGGATGCTGCCCAGGCTGGCGCCGGTGAACAGCACGCCCATCCATTCGCCGATGGCCAGTTGCCGCTCCACCGCCGACAGCGCCTTCAGCAGCGCGGCGCGCACGGCCGGATCGCTCTCGCCGCCGGTGGCCAGGCGTTCCAGCAGCAGGCTGCGGGTGTTGGGGTCGTCGCTGGCCTCCAGCAGCTTGGCTGCGGCCAGGCGCTTGTCGGTGTCGGGCGAGCTCACCAGCACCGAGGCCTTCAGCAGGTTGAGCTGCTTCTTCAGCGCGGCGTCGGGCTCGGCGGCCTCGGCCTTTTCCAGCAGCGGCATCAGGCCTTCGTCGGCCTGGTCGCGCAGCTGCGTGATGGCCGCGGCGCGCTCGGCCCGGTCCGTTGAGAACAGCTTGAGCGACGCGATCGCGGCCTGCAGCGCGCGGCGGATGCGGTTGTTGTTGACCGGGTCTTCCGCGGTCTCGGGCACGCGGGCCACCGGTTGCCCGGTGGCCGCGTCGGTGGCCTGGCCGTCCCGCACGATCAGCACCTGCTCGGGCGTGATCTTCACGGCATCGTCCAGCATGGCCTGCGCGAAGGGGCCCAGGCCCGGGTCGGCGGCGGCCAGCGCCGCCTGCATCGCCGCGATGCGGTCGTCGCTGTCGCCGGTGGCGATGGCGCGTGCCTGCTGCGGTGTGAGCGCCTGGGCACCGGCGCTGAGCAGCAGCGCGAGCAAGCCCGGCACGATCCATCGGACCTGCATCGTTTCCCCTTCTTCGCGGCGTTGGCTCAGGTCACTTCTTCTCGGGCACGTTCTTCTTGCCCTTGTTCTCGGCGATGTAGTCGCTCCACGGATCGGCCACCACCGGGCCCGGGGTCTTCCACACCACGTTGAACTGGCCGTCGGCCTTCACCTCGCCGATGAACACCGGCTTGTGCAGGTGGTGGTTCTCCTTGTCCATCGTGCTGGTGAAGCCGCCCGGTGCCTTGAAGGTCTGGCCGGCCATGGCCGCGATCACCTTGTCGGTGTCGGTGCTCTTGGCCTTGTTCACCGCCTGCGCCCACATGTGGATGCCGATGTAGGTGGCTTCCATCGGGTCGTTGGTCAGCGGCTTGTCCTTGTGGCCGGGGATGTTCTTGGCCTTGGCGTAGTCGCTCCAAGCCTTGATGAAGGCGTCGTTGGTCGGGCTCTTCACCGACATGAAGTAGTTCCAGGCGGCCAGGTGGCCCACCAGCGGCTTGGTGTCCACGCCGCGCAGCTCTTCCTCACCCACCGAGAAGGCCACCACCGGCACGTCGGTCGCCTTCAGGCCCTGGTTGCCCAGTTCCTTGTAGAAGGGCACGTTGGAGTCGCCGTTGATGGTGGACACCACTGCGGTCTTCTTGCCCTCGGACGAGAACTTCTTGATCTTGGCGATGATGCTCTGGTAGTCCGAATGGCCGAAGGGGGTGTACTCCTCCATGATGTCGGCCTCGGCCACGCCCTTGCTCTTGAGGAAGGCACGCAGGATCTTGTTGGTGGTGCGCGGGTACACGTAGTCGGTGCCCAGCAGCACGAAGCGCTTGGCGCTGCCGCCGTCCTTGCTCATCAGGTATTCCACCGCCGGGATGGCCTGCTGGTTGGGCGCGGCACCGGTGTAGAACACGTTCTTGCTCAGCTCCTCGCCCTCGTACTGCACGGGGTAGAACAGCAGGCTGTTGGTCTCCTCGAACACCGGCAGCACGCTCTTGCGGCTGACCGAGGTCCAGCAGCCGAACACCACCGCGGCCTTGTCCTTGGTGATGAGCTGGCGGGCCTTCTCGGCGAACAGCGGCCAGTTGGAGGCCGGGTCCACCACCACCGGCTCGAGCTTCTTGCCCAGCACGCCGCCCTTGGCATTGATCTCGTCGATGGTCATCAGGGCGACGTCCTTGAGCACCGTCTCCGAGATGGCCATGGTGCCGGACAGCGAATGCAGCACGCCGACCTTGATGGTCTCCTGCGCATGGGCGGCGGTGGCACCGAGGGCCGCCAGGGCCACGGCGGTGAGCGTGATCGAGAAGGAACGGCGAGTGGTCATGAGTACCCCTTTTGTGCGTTGAAGCGTGCGTTGAAGCCACGGTGGATCGGACGCTGCGCAGGTTAGGGACGACCCGGGCTGCGGGCCATACGCCGGATGGCGTACGGCTGCGCCACCCTCGGAGCGGGGACCGCTGAAGGCGCACCCCTCGGAGGGAAGCGACGCCCGGCACGGCGGCCTACCTTTGTTGCAAGCCAGCCCGCCTGGCAGCGCACGAGGAGACGACGATGAAGCTGCACACCACCTTCCAGACCCTGGCCGCGGCCCTGGTGTCGGGCACCGCCGGCTGGTGGCTTGGCAGCGCGGCCGAGGTGCCTGGCCACAGCCAGGCGGCTGCGCCGGTCGCGTCGTCCGCACCGGTTGCCCGAGCTGCCGCCAGGCCGGCGCCCGCCGCTGCGCCGCAGCCGATGGTGGCGGTGCTGGACGGCGGCAACGTGACGCTGCGCGTGGAGCGCGAGCCGCTGGAATGGGTGCTGGCCGAGATCGAACGCCAGGGAGGGCGCGCGGAGTTGCCGGCCTCTGGGACCGCCGCTAAGGCGCAGCCGGTGGCAGCGGCCGCGGTGGCGCCGGAAGCCTGCACCACGCCGGCGGTCGCTACCGGCATCGATGCCCAGAAGCTGCTGCAGGCCGTGCGCCACGGCACCGAGGCCGACCGCAGCGCCGGCTTGCTGCAGGCGCGCGAGGCCTCCCTCGCGCTGCCCGACGACGTGCTGAAGCAGCTCTACGAGACCGATGCCTCCGAGCAGGTGCGGCTGCTGGCCTTCGAGGCCTACCTGGAGGCCCGGGGCGCCGACATGCAGGCGCTGCGCAGCACGCTGCAGGCCGCGCTGTACGTGCCGCATGCCGCGATCCAGCGCGAGGCGCAACGCCGGCTGGACGAGCTGGCCGAGGCCGAACGCATCGGCGCCGCATCGCCGCAGACCGGCCCCTGACGGGCCGCATCCGCTGCCACCGCTTTTTCCCAAGGGCGGCGCCATCGGGGCGCGGCGCCGCCTCCCACCTTTGCCCCGACCACAGGAGAACGACATGACTCTGCAACGCAACTGGCGCGCTGCCGCCGCCGCGGGCGCCCTGGCACTGACCGCCGCCACCGGTGCTTCCGCGCATTCGATCGCCGCCGTGTCCAACGCGGTCAACTTCACCTTCGTCGGCGCGGCGCAGGTGGCGGTGCCGGGCATGACGTCGCCGCTGTTCGCCAATGCGGCGGGCCAGCGCATCGTGGTGACGTTCTCGTCCGAGTGCTCGGTCAATGCGCCGGCCGGCAACACCGGCGCCTGGACCGACGTCGACATCGTGGTGCTGAATGCGGCCGGCGCGGTGGTGCAGACCCTGGCACCGACCGCCGGCCCCGGCGATGCGTTCTGCGCCTCCAACGGCACCGCCGGCTTCGACGGCTGGGAGACCAACTCGGTGACGGCCTTTGGCGGCGCCGGGCTGCCCGCAGGCAACTACCGGGTGCAGGTGCGCGCCCGGCTGAACGGCGGGGCGGTCGGCGGCTGGTTCGGCGAACGTTCGATGATTGTCGAACGCTGAGCCCGCCGCGGCCTGTGCGGCGTCGCTGGCGCGGCGCAGGCCGCCGCGCTGCCGTGTCGGGTCAGGCCAGCGCCTGCGGTGCGCCGCCGTGCGCAGGCTCGGCCGGCTCGCCATGCGGCGTGGCCTGCGGTTCCACCACCGCCAGCTTGGCGCAGGCCAGCAGCACCGCCGCGAAGCCCAGGTAGCTCACCGCCACCGACAGGCTCTGGCCGATGCCGATGCGCTCGCCGTGCATGAAGCCGAAGAAGGTGAGCAGTGCGCCGGCCACCGCGAAGGCCGCGGCCTTGACCAGCTCGCGGTCGATGATGAAGACCGCGATGGCGCCCAGGATCAGCCCGCCCAGGATGGCACCGCCGCCGAGCACTTCCAGCCCGTGGTACAGCACGCCGGTCTGGCCCAGCTTGTCGAGGCCCACGGCGGCCGCATTGGTGCCGGCCGCGCCCAGCGCGTTGTCGATCTGCAGCTTGCCCCATGCCGCCAGGTGCGGCATGAAGGCCAGGATCACCGCCGGTGCGTGGCTGCGCGGTGTTTCCTGGAAGGCCTGCGCGCCGATCAGCATGCCGATGTAGAGCAGGATGGGCGCGATGGCCACCACCGGGATCAGCGAGGTCATCACCGAGATGATGCCCAGCCAGCACATCAGCAGCACCACGATGCCGGTGGCCGCCGAGTAGCCGATGCGCCCGCCCATGGCCTTCCAGCCCGGGTGGCCGATGTACACCGCGTTGATGAACGGATTGCCCATCATGCAGCCCACCAGGCTCACCACGCCGTCGGCCGTGAGCACGCGGGTGGTGGGAAAGCTGTCGCCGCTGGCGGCCGCGCTTTCCACGTTGTCCATCGCTTCCACCAGGTCGTAGATGCCGAAGGGGATGGCGGTGACGAGGATGACGCCCACGAAGTCGAAGCCCGAGAAGACGTGGCCGATGGCCGGCAGCGGCACCGAGAAGCCGAAGTTGGCGAACGAGGCGCCCAGCCCGGCCAGGCTCATGCCGCCGATGGGCATGCCCAGCGCGGTGGAGCCCCACGCGATCAGGCAACCCACCGCGATGGCCACCAGCCCCGCCGGGATGCCCTTGAACCAGCGCACGCCGCCGAACCAGCTCACCAGGATGATGGCGAAGCACACCACGCCCAGCAGCGGCGTCATGAACATCTCCAGCGCCGGGCGCAGCGCGATGAATGCGATGGACACGCCGGCCAGCGTGCCCAGCAGCGCCGCGCGCGGCGTGATACGGCGGATCACCGGCGCGATGAAGCCGCCGATCATCAGCACGAAGCTCTGCACGAAGACCCAGGTGAGGCCGGCTTCCCAGCCCTTGATGGGGTCGCCCGTGCTCAACGAGATGGGCAGCATGATGACGAACACCACCACGAACATGTGCGGCACGCTGATGCCCGAAGGTAGCGCGCACACGTCGTTGCGGCCGGTCTTCTTCGCCAGCTGCCAGGCGAGGTACGCGTAGTACAGCGTGGACAGGGCCATCATCAACCCCGCGGCCGGCAGGATGCGGCCAAAGACGATGGCATCGGGCATCTTGAGCACGTAGCGCAGCAGGCCGGTGAGCACCAGCAGGTTCACCAGGATGTTGGTGCCGAAGCCGAAGAAGGCATTCCAGTCGCCGGGCGCCCACAGGCGGGGGCCGGTGCCCGGCTGGGCCGGCGTGCGAAGGGTGGTCGTCATGGGTTCACTCCTGCAATGGAAGTGGTGAACAACACGGGTCAGCCGGCGCTGTCGAGCGCGGCCAGGAGGCGGGTCGAATCGGTGACCCAGCCGAAAATGCCGCCCTGCGCATGGATCATGCGCAGGGCGACTTCATGAAACTCCGGAAAGTACGAAGCGCAGCAGTCCGACGGCACGATGCAGCGGAAGCCGCGGTCGTTGGCCTCGCGCACGGTGGTATGCACGCAGACCTCGGTGGTCACGCCGCACACGATCAGGTCGCGGATGCCGCGGTACTGCAGAATGGCGCCCAGCTCGGTGGCATGGAACGCGCCCTTGCCGGGCTTGTCGATCACCGGCTCGCCCGGCTGCGGCGCCAGCTCCGGGATGATGTCGTGGCCAGGCTCGCCGCGGATCAGGATGCGGCCCATCGGACCCGGCGCGCCGATGCGCAGGCTGGGTGCGCCCCGCTGCACCTTGGCCGGCGGCGCGTCGCTCAGGTCGGGCCGGTGGCCCTCGCGGGTGTGGATCACCAGCAGGCCGGCCGCGCGCGCCGCCGACAGCAGCCGCTGGCAGGGCACGATGGCCGCGCGCAGCAGCGACACGTCGTTGCCCAGGCTCTCGCCGAAGCCGCCGGGCTCGATGAAGTCGCGCTGCATGTCGATCATCACCACCGCGGTGACGGCGGGGTGGAAGTCCAGCGGTGCGGGCAAGGCGGGCAGGGTCGTCGGCATGGCGGGCTCCGGTGATCCAACTTGATGCATACGAACTGGAATACCAGTTAGTGGACGGCGTCGATGCAATAAGCAAGCCACCGGGTCCGGCCTGGCCGCGCCCGCAGGGACATGCCCCGTCCACGCAGGAAGGAACCGGGCCGGCGCTGCCACTGGCACGGTCGTTGCACGTGCACCAACTGGTATACCAACGCGTGCACCATGAACGAACATCCCCCGCTCACACTGAACGACTGGCGCCGTGCCTATGCCGCCGGTGCCACGCCGTCGGTCCTGCTGGCAACACTGGCCCAGCGGCTGCAGGCCAGCCCGGCGGCGGCCTGGATCACCCGGGCGAGTGCGGCACAGCTGCAGGCGCAGGCCGATGCGCTGGAAGCCCGGCGCGCCGCCGCCGGTGGCGACCTGCAGGCGATGCCGCTGTACGGCGTGCCCTTCGCGGTGAAGGACAACATCGACATCGAGGACGTCGACACCACCGCCGCCTGCCCCGCCTTCGCCTACCGCGCCGGCAGCAGCGCGCAGGCGGTGCAGCAGCTGCTGGCGGCCGGCGCGGTGTGGGTGGGCAAGACCAACCTGGACCAGTTCGCCACCGGCCTGGTGGGCACGCGCTCGCCCTACGGCCAGCCGGCCAGCACCTTCGACGCCACCCGCGTGAGCGGCGGCAGCAGCTCGGGCTCGGCCGTGGTGGTGTCGCGGGGCGACGTGGTGTTCTCGCTGGGCACCGACACCGCCGGCTCCGGTCGGGTGCCGGCAGGCTTCAACAACATCGTGGGACTGAAGCCCACCCCCGGCCGCGTGAGCACGGCCGGCGTGGTGCCGGCCTGCCGCAGCCTGGACTGCATCTCGGTGTTCGCGCTCACGGCCGACGACACGGCCGAGGTGCTGGCCGTGATGGAAGGCCCCGACGAGGCCGATGCCTACAGCCGCTTCCAGCCCGGTGCGGCGCAGCTGCCGGCGCGGCTGCGCATCGGCGTGCCCGCGGCGGTGGTGCTGGACGCGGCTTATGACGATGCCTGGGCGCGCGCGCTGGCGCTGGCTCGCCAGCAGGGCCACGAGCTGGTGGCGCTGGACTTCGGCCCGCTGCACAAGGTGGCTGCGCTGCTGTATGGCGGGCCCTGGGTGGCCGAGCGCCATGCCGCGGTGCAGCCGCTGCTGGACAGCCACCCCGAGGCCTTCGACCCCACGGTGCGCACCGTGATAGAGCAGGCCCTGCGCATGAGCGCCACCGACGCCTTCCGCGGCCAGTACGCACTGCGCGCCGCACAGCAGCAGGCGGCCCGCCTGTGGCAGCAGGTGGACGTGCTGCTGGTGCCCACGGCGCCCGGCCATCCCACCTTCGAGCAATTGCAGGCCGACCCCATCGGCGCCAATGCAAGGCTGGGCACGTACACCAACTTCGTGAACCTGCTGGGCTGGGCCGCCATTGCGCTGCCGGCCGGCTTCACCGCGCAGGGCCTGCCCTTCGGCGTCACCTTCATCGCGCCCGGCGGCACCGATGCGGCGCTGGCCCGGCTGGGCAGCGCCTGGCAGGCGGCCACCGCATTGCCCCTGGGCGCCACCGATGCGCCCTGCCCGGCGCCCGGCACGCCACTGCGGCGGCCCGCCACCGAAGCGGTGCTGCCCATCGCCGTGGTGGGCGCGCACCTGTCGGGCATGCCGCTGAACGGCCAGCTCACCGAACGCGGCGCCACGCTGCGCGAGGCGACGCGCACCGCACCGCTGTACCGGCTGTTCGCGCTGCCCGGCACCACGCCGCCCAAGCCCGGCCTGCAGCGCGTGGCCGAAGGCGGCGCCGCCATCGCGGTGGAAGTGTGGGACATGCCGCTGCACCAGGTGGGCAGCTTCCTGGCCCTGATCCCGCCGCCGCTGGGCCTGGGCAGCCTGCAGCTGGCCGACGGCCGCGTGGTGCACGGCTTCATCTGCGAAGGCCATGCGCTGGCCGGCGCCACCGACGTCACCCGCTTCGGCGGCTGGCGTGCCTACGTCACCGACCTGAAGGCGCGCGGCGCCTGACGTGAACCCCTTGCCTGAACCGAAGGAGCACCCGATGAACGACCACGCCCGCCACCCCAACCGCCGCCGCCTGCTGGGCAGCACAGCCGCCGCGGCGGCCGCGCTGGCCCTGCCCGCGCTGTTGCCCAGCGTCGCGCGCGCGCAGTCCGGCCCCAGGATCCGCATCGGCTACTGGCCGGTGGCCGCCGGCCTGCCCTTCTTCGCCGCCGTGGGAAAGGGCTACTTCAAGGAAGCCGGCCTGGACGTGGAAGCGCAGAAATACGCCGGCGCCCAGCAGGTGATGGAAGCCATGCTGGCCGGCCGCTGCGACGGCAGCTCCAACGGCACCGGCTCGGGCAACCTGGGCGTGGGCGAGATCGCCTCGCCGGGCCTGTTCAAGATCATCGCCACCAACCCGAGCAACGCCAAGTACGTGCTGGACCAGTTCCTGGTGCCCAAGGACAGCCCGGCCAAGACCATCGCCGACCTGAAGGGCAAGCGCGTGGCCAGCGGCCCCGGCATCCAGAACAAGACGCTGGCGCTGGCGGTGCTGGAGCGTGCCGGCGCGCCCGGCACCACGGTGACCGAGCTGCCCATCGGCCAGCATGTGGCCGCGCTGGCGGCCGGCCAGGTGGATGCGGTGTACACGCTGGAGCCCACCGGCACCGTGGGCCGCATGAACGGCACCACCCGCATGCTGGAGGCCGGCGTGATCGCCCGCTACATCCTGGGCGACGCGCAGGCACCGTGGCACGGCGGCTCGGCCGCGCTGACCACCGAGTTCATCAAGAAGTACCCGGCCGAGACCAAGAAGTACATCGCCGCCTATGCCCGCGGCATCGAGCTGGTGCGCACGCAGCCGGCCGAGGCGCGGCAGTACCTCAAGGGCTACACCGCCATCGAAGGCCCGCTCACCGCCGAGGTGCCGCTGGCCTCCTACATGCTCTACAACGAGTTCAAGCCGGCCGACGTGGCGGCCTTCCAGAAGTTCTTCGACCTGTTCACCGAGAAGGGTGTGTTCGAGAAGAAGCTGGACGTGGCCTCTCTGCTCTACAAGGGCTGACACCATGGCCGACAGCCGTTCCGCCGCCGCGCCGTGGCAGGCCCCGGGCAGCCTGCCCGCAGCCGCCGCCAGGCCGCGCTTCAATGCCGCCCGCCTGCTGCCCTTCCTGGGGCCGCTGGTGCTCTTCATCGTGTGGGACCTGGTGGTGCGTGCCGGGCTCATCAAGCCCATCCTGCTGCCGCCGCCGGCCGCCACGCTCGAGACGCTGGTGGTCGGCCTGGCCGGCGGCCCGCTGCTGCTGGACTTCGCGGTCACGGTGTGGCGCACGGTGCAGGCCTTCCTCATCGCCGCGGTGATCGGCATGCCGCTGGGCGTGCTGCTGGGCAGCAACGAGAAGGCCTACCGCAGCGTGGAGTTCCTGATCGATTTCTTCCGCTCCACGCCTTCTTCCGCGCTGATTCCGCTGTTCCTGCTGATCTTCGGCGTGAGCGACATCAACAAGGTGGCCATCGCCGCCTTCGGCGCGCTGTTGATCGTCGTGTTCAACAGTGCCTATGGCGTGATCAACGCGCGCAAGCAGCGGGTGATGGCCGCCAAGGTGATGGGCGCCACGCGCTGGCAGATCTTCAAGGACGTGCTGGTGTGGGAAAGCCTGCAGCCCAGCTTCGTGGGCCTGCGCTCGGCGGTGTCGATGGCGCTGGTGATCGTGGTGGTGGCCGAGATGTTCATCGGCTCCGACAACGGCCTGGGCCACCGCATCATCGATGCGCAGCAGGTGCTCAACGTGAAGACGATGTACGCCGCCATCCTGGCCGCGGGCATCCTGGGCTACGTGCTCAACATCCTGTTCCTGCTGATGGAACGCAAGATCGTGCACTGGAGTGGGAGGTAAGCCGATGTCCGCCGTGTTGAACGCACCCGTGGTGCCCGACGTGCCGCCGCGGCCCTTCGTGCCCGGCCCCGCCGGCACCCACATCACCATCCGCGGCCTGACCAAGTACTTCGCCGGCTGGCCGCTGTACGAGCACTTCGACCTCGACATCCCCAAGGGCAAGATCACCTCGGTGTTCGGGCCCAACGGCTGCGGCAAGAGCACGCTGATCAACATGATCGCCGGGCTGATTCCCATCGACGCGGGGCAGATCCTGTTCGACGGCAAGAGCCTGAAGGACACCAAGATCGGCTACGTGTTCCAGAACTACCGCGAGGCGATGTTCCCGTGGATGCGCACCATCGACAACATCGCCTATCCGCTGAAGCTCGAAGGCCGCAGCAAGGCCGACGTGGACCGCCGCATGGCCGAGCTGGTGGCCTCGTTCGACGTCAAGTTCGACCTGAACCGCTTCCCGTACGAGCTGTCGGGCGGCCAGCAGCAGACCGCTTCCATCATGCGGGCGCTGGCGCCGAACCCGGAGGTGCTGTTCCTCGACGAGCCGTTCAGCGCGCTGGACTTCGAGATGACGCTCTTCATCCGCGAGAAGCTGCAGGAAGTGTTCATGCAGACCGGCACCACGATGCTGCTGGTCTCGCACGACCTGGAAGAAGCGGTGTACCTGGCCGACGAGGTGCTGCTGCTGACCAAGCGCCCCACCCGCGTGGCCGAGATCCTGCGCTATGGCGATGCCCGCCCGCGCACCGTGGCCACGCTGTCCGAGCCTTCATTCATCAGCACCAAGAAGCTGAGCCTGGAGATCTTCCAGCGCGAGGTGCGCCGATGAACGCAACATTGACGCCGCAGCAGGTGGAAGCCTACGTGGACGCCGCGGCCGCCGCGCTGGGCCTGCCGCTGCAGCCCGAGCACCGGCCCGGCGTGCTGCGCTATTTCGCGCTGGCCACCGAAATGGCTGATCTCGTCAACCAATTTCCGCTGGCTGTGCAGGACGAACCGGCACCCGCCTTCGTGCCGGTGTCGCCCGCGGAGCTGCCGCGATGACGTCGGCGGCCGACCTGCTGCTGCAGCCCGCCGCCCGCATCGCCCAGGCGGTGCGCAACGGCGAGGCCACCGCCACCGCCGTGGTGCAGGCCAGCCTGGCCCGCATCGCCGCCAGCGACGGCGCGGTCAATGCCTTCACCGACCTGACGGCCGAGCGGGCACTGGCCGGTGCCGCCGCGCTGGACGAGCGCCTGGCCGCCGGCGACGAAGCCACGCGCGCCCTGCCGCTGCTGGGCGTGCCCTATGCGGTGAAGAACCTGTTCGACG
The DNA here is from genome assembly GCF_024700035.1 of Aquincola sp. J276. Classification (NCBI taxonomy): domain Bacteria; kingdom Pseudomonadati; phylum Pseudomonadota; class Betaproteobacteria; order Burkholderiales; family Sphaerotilaceae; genus Aquincola; species Aquincola sp. J276. Next base: position 1,992,843 of record NZ_JAJONC010000002.1, on the reverse strand, counting down.
TGGCCGGCCTCACCACGCTGGCCGGCTCGAAGATCGAACGCGGCCGGCCGGCCGCCCAAGCCGACGGCCCGCTGCTGCGGCGCATGGACGCGGCCGGCGCGCTGCTGGTGGGCGCGCTCAACATGGACGAGTACGCCTACGGCTTCACCACCGAGAACAGCCACGAAGGCCCGACCCGCAATCCGCACGACCTGACGCGGGTGGCCGGCGGCTCATCGGGCGGATCGGCCGCGGCCGTGGCGGCGGGCCAGGTGCCGATCACGCTGGGCTCGGACACCAATGGCTCCATCCGCGTGCCCTCGTCGCTGTGCGGCGTGTTCGGCTTGAAGCCCACCTACGGCCGGCTGCCGCGCAATGGCAGCTACCCCTTCGTGGCCAGCCTCGACCATCTGGGGCCGTTCGCCCGCTCGGCGATGGACCTGGCCCTGGCATATGACCAGATGCAGGGCCATGACCCGCATGACCCCGGTTGCGTCGCCCGCGCGGTGGAGCCCACGCTGCCCACGCTGGCCAAAGGCATGGGCGGACTGCGCATCGCGATGCTGGGCGGCTGGTTCCACGACCAGGCCGGGCCCGAGGCACGGGCCGCCGTGGCACGCGTGGCCGATGTGCTGGACGGCCTGCCCACCGTGCAGCTGCCCGAAGCGGCCCGGGCCCGCGCGGCCGCCTTCGTCATCAGCAATGCCGAAGGCGCCGCGCTGCACCTGCCCGACCTGCGAAGCCGCGCGCAGGACTTCGAGCCGCTGTCGCGCGACCGCTTCCTGGCCGGTGCGCTGCTGCCGGCGGCCTGGGTGCAGCAGGCCCAGCGCATGCGCCGCTGGGTGGCGCTGCGTGCGGCCGAGCTACTGCGCGAGGTGGACGTGCTGGTCGCGCCGGCCACGCCGCTGGTGGCGCCGGCCATCGGCACCGAATGGATCGAGATCCACGGCCAGCGGCTGCCCGCGCGGCCCAGCCTGGGCCTGCTGGCGCAACCCATCTCCTGCATCGGCCTGCCGGTATGCACCGCGCCGGTGTGGGGCTGTCACCCGACGATGCCCATCGGCATCCAGCTCATCGCCGCGCCCTGGCGGGAAGACCGCGTGCTGCGCGTGGCGCATGCGCTGGAACGGCAGGGCCTCTTCCACTCACCGACCGCCCCATGAGCGCCCCCGCCCGGCCGCCCGAAGGCGGCGCTCCTCCCGCTCGGCGGGATCCCGCGCAGCGGGAGGGTGCTCCATTGACGGACGACGACATCAACATTCCCGCCGTGCTGGCCGAAGTGCAGGCCGTGTTCGCGGAGTACGAAGACGCCCTGGTCAACAATCGGGTCGAGGTGCTGGACGCGCTGTTCTGGAACTCGCCGCACACCGTGCGCTACGGCGCCACCGAGAACCTGGTGGGTTATGCGCAGATCCAGGCGTTCCGCGCCGGGCGCTCGCCGGCCGGGCTGGCCCGTACGCTGGGCCGCACCGTCATCACCACCTTCGGCCACGACATGGCCACCGCCATGACCGAATTCCAGCGCGAAGGCAGCACCGCCACCGGCCGCCAGAGCCAGACCTGGGTGCGCTTTGCCGATGGGCGCTGGCGCGTGGTGGCCGCGCATGTGAGCCTGCTGGCCGCGCCCGCGCCGCAGGGGGTCGCTCGTTAAGATCGACCGCATGCGCGCCCTCGCCCGTACCACCCCTGCCGCCACCGCCCTGGCCGCGGCCGCCGCCAGCCGGCCGAACCTGGCCGAGCAGGTGTATGCCCGCCTGAAGGCCGAGATGGTGGACTTCCAGCTGGTGCCCGGCGACCGCTTCTCCGAAGCGGAGCTGGGCCAGCGCCTGGGCGTCAGCCGCACGCCGGTGCGCGAAGCGCTGTTCCGGCTGCGCAATGAAGGCTACCTGGACGTGGAGCTGAAGTCGGGCTGGTACGTCAAGCCCATCGACTTCGGCAAGCTGGAGCAGCTGTACGACCTGCGCGTGATCCTGGAGCTGGCCAGCGTGCAGCGGCTGTGCGCCCACACCGGCACGCCGCCCGAGCCGCTGGAGCAGCTCAAGGCCATCTGGCTGGTGCCCGCGGCCGAGCGGCTGGCCGATGCCCGCGAGGTGGGCCTGCTGGACGAGCAGTTCCACGCCACGCTGGTGCGCGCCGCCGGCAACGACGAGATCGCCAGGGTGCACTGGGACGTGACCGAGCGCATCCGCATCATCCGGCACCTGGACTTCACCCGCGCCGACCGGGTGGAAGCCACCTACAACGAGCACGCCAAGATCCTGCGCGCGGTGATGCAGCGCAAGCCCGACCAGGCGCAGCTGCTGCTGAAGAGCCATGTGGAGCAGAGCAAGGCGGAAGTGCGCAAGATCACCCTGGCCACGCTGCACGAGGCGCGGCAGAAGGCGGCGCGGCGGGCCTGAGCTGGCGCGCGGTGGCTCAGGCCCGCGGCCGGGTCGGCTCGCGGCCGGTAACCGAGAACACGCCGCTGGCGCGCAGGATCACGCGCTCGTCCACCTGCAGCAGGCATTCGGCGAAGGCCAGCCGCGCGCCCTGGCGGCGCACGGTGACATGCGCCTCAAGCCAGTCGCCCGGCTTGGCCGACGAGAGGTAGTCGGTGGTCAGGCTCACCGTCACCATCGATTGCTGCGGCCGCCGCGTGAGGAACACGTTCATGCCCAACGCGCAATCCGCCACCGTGGCCAGCATGCCGCCATGGGTGACGCCCAGCACGTTGGTGTGCTTGTCCTGCACCCGCAGACCCAGCACCACCAGGCCGTCGGCGCCCGGCACCGGCTTGCCGTACACCGGGCCCAGGGCCGCGAAATAGGGGCCGCCATGGGCGATGCGCTCGAAGCCCGCGGGCACGGCGGCATCGGCGGGCATGTGTTCTTCGTTCATGGCAAAGACCATACCGCAGTTTCTGAACCTCTGGCCGGCGAAGGTACACCTGGGGAATACCAGCCATTCCAAAGCACAGCACGCTGGCAGAATTCCCAGCCTTGACCGCTGCCCAACCCTGCCCTGATGAGCGCCCCTGACACCACCTTCAACGGCACGCGGCCCGTGTCCGCCGCCCATGCCTTCGATGTCGACCGGCTCGACGCCTACCTGCGCCAGCACATCGCCGGCTATGCGGGCGGCACCCAGGTGGAGCAGTTCAATGGCGGGCAGAGCAACCCCACCTTCAAGCTCGGCACCGCCGACGGCCGGCAGTACGTGCTGCGGCGCAAGCCGCCCGGCGTGCTGCTGCCCTCGGCCCATGCGGTGGACCGCGAATATCGCGTGATCCGCGCGCTGGCCGGCACCGAGGTGCCGGTGGCGCCGGCCCACCTGCTGTGCGAGGACACCGAGGTCATCGGCTCGATGTTCTACGTGATGGACTGCGTGGACGGCCGCATCCTCTGGGACCCGCAGCTGCCCGGCATGGCGCCGGCCGAGCGGGCCGCGCTGTACGACGAACTCAACCGCGTGATGGCGGCGCTGCACCGGGTCGATCCGGCGGCGGTGGGCCTGGCCGACCACGGCAAGCCCGGCCGCTACCTCGAACGGCAGATCGACCGCTGGAGCCGGCAGTACCGCGCTTCCGAGACCGAGAAGATCGAGGCCGCCGACGCGCTGATCGACTGGCTGCCGCGCCACCTGCCGACAGCGGACGAAACGCCGCGCATCGTGCACGGCGACTTCCGCATCGACAACGTGATCTTCCATCCCACCGAGCCGCGCGTGCTGGCGGTGCTGGACTGGGAGCTGTCCACGCTGGGCGACCCGCTGGCCGACTTCGCCTACCACTGCATGACCTGGCACATGCCCGGCGGCGCCACCCGCGGCCTGGCCGGCGTGGACCTGGCCGCGCTCGGCATTCCCACCGAGGCCGACTACCTGCAGCGCTACCTGCAGCGCACCGGCCATCCGCAGGCGGTGAGCCCGGCGGTGTGGGGCTACTACCTGGTGTTCAACATGTTCCGGCTGGTGGGCATCCTGCAGGGCGTGATGGCGCGGGCGCTGCAGGGCAACGCTTCGAACACCCGCGCGCTGGAAGCCGGCCGCCGCGCCCGGCCGATGGCCGAACAGGCCTGGGCGATGGCACGGCAGCTGGACGCAGCCCGGGGCCGCCCATGAGCAGCGAGGCAGCGGCTCATCGCTTCTGGCCGCCGGGGCTGCCGCGTCACCTGACGCTGCCGCGCACCAACCTGTGGTTCAACGTGGAGGTGTCGGCCGCGCGCTACCCCGACAAGCCCTTCCTGCTGTTCTACGACACGCCGCTGAGCTTCGCGGACTTCAAGCAGGAAGCCGAGGACCTGGCCGGCCACCTGCAGCAGGTGTGCAACGTGCAGCGCGGCGACCGCGTGCTGCTGGACATGCAGAACAGCCCGCAATGGGCGCTGGCCTTCTACGCCATCCTGCGCGCCGACGCGGTGGTGGTGCCGGTGAATCCGATGAACCGCAGCGAGGAGCTGCGCCACTACGTGCACGACAGCGGCGCCCGCGTGGCCTTCGTCGCGCAGGACCTGCTGGCCGAGCTGCTGCCGCACCTGCGCAGCGGCGAGGGCAGCCTGCAGCATGTGGTGGTGGCCACCTACAGCGACCACCTGAAGCAGCCCACCGACCTGCCGGTGCCGGCCTTCGTCAGCGCCCCGCGCAGCGTGCCGGCCCTGCCCGGCGTGCACGGCTGGCAGGCGGCGGTGCAGGCGGCGCACCGGCCCGGAACGCTGCACAACGGCCCCGACGACCTGTGCGTGATGCCCTACACCTCGGGCACCACCGGCCACCCGAAGGGCTGCATGCACACCCATGCCACGGTGATGAGCACGCTGGTGGGTGGGGTGCAGTGGTTCGGCCGCACGCAGGACACGGTGTACCTCGGCGTGCTGCCCTACTTCCACGTCACCGGCATGGCCGGCGGGCTGAACAGCCCGATGTTCAGCGGCGCCACCGTGGTGGTGCTGCCGCGCTGGGACCGCGAGGCCGCGGGCCGCTGCATCGAGCGCTACCGCGTCTCGGTCTGGCAGGTGATCTCCACCATGATGATCGACTTCCTGTCGCAGCCCGACGTGGAGCGCTTCGACCTCGGCAGCCTGCAGGGCGTCCGGGGCGGCGGCGCGGCCATGCCGGCGGCCATCGTGGCCAAGCTCAAGGCCTTGACCGGCCTCGATTACGTGGAGGGCTACGGCATGTCGGAGACGATCGCCGCCACCCACATCAACCCGCCGCACCGGCCGAAGCCGCAGTGCCTGGGCATCCCGGTGTTCGACGTGGATGCGCGGCTGGTCGACCCCGCCACGCTGGCCCCGGTGGCGCCGGGCGAGGTGGGGGAGATCGTGGTGCACGGCCCGCAGGTGATGCAGGGCTACTGGAATGCGCCGCAGGCCAACGAGTCCACCTTCATCGAGATCGACGGCAAGCGCTTCCTGCGCACCGGCGACCTGGCCCGCATCGACGACGAGGGCTACTGGTTCATGGTCGACCGGCTCAAGCGCATGATCAATGCGGCCGGCTTCAAGGTGTGGCCGGCCGAGGTGGAGGCGCTGATGTACCAGCACCCCGACATCCAGGAAGCCTGCGTCATCGGCACCGTGGACGAGCGGCGCGGCGAATCGGTGAAGGCGCTGGTGGTGCTCAAGCCCGCGGCGCGCGGCCAGGTGAGCGAGCAGCAGGTGGCCGACTGGTGCCGCCAGCACATGGCGGCCTACAAGGCACCGAAGGTGGTGGCGTTCGTCGACGCGCTGCCCAAGTCGGGCACGGGCAAGGTGCAGTGGCGGGCGCTGCAGGACCAGGAGCGGGCCGACGCGGCCGCACCGGCGTCCACCTCGGCTCAGGGGCAGGGCCGCACGTCGAACTGAAGCGGCGCTTCGCCGCGCCGGCAGCGCCAGGACTTCTTCATCTCGGTGACCTGCCAGCCGCCGGCCGACGTGCGGGCAAGGGCCAGCTCCAGCCGCTGCGTGTGCACCGCATCGTCGAGCAGGCCGTCGCGGAGGATGACCACGCGCGACACCGAAGGCGATTCGGGCGTGTCATGCGTCTGCACGATCACCTGCCGCAGGCCCTCGAAGGTGCCGGCGACATGCAAGGCCGCGTCCAGCGCCGACACCATCGAAGCGGCAGGCGGCATCCGGGCCTGGTACTGCGATGCCGGCACCACCACGCTGGCCACCACCGGCAGGTCGATGAGCGCGGACGGCCCGGTTGCCCATGCGGGCGCAGCGGCCCCGAGTGCCAGGCAGATGGCGTGGCGGATCATGGTCATCACATTCGGTGCACGGGCCGCATTCAGCCGCCGGTGAGCAAGGCGTCGGGCAGCTCGTAGCGCTCGTCGCTGCCGACGCGCACGCTGGTCACGTCGCCCTGCCGGCTGACCGACAGCGGCTGCGCCGAGTCACTGGCCACCGGCTTGCCTTGCATGAAGAGCAGGGTGCGCGCCATGTCGTTGGCGGCGCCACGCAGCTCCACGGTGGCGGTGCCGTCGCGCCCGCGCCGGATCACGCCCGCCTGGCACTGCGCATCGGCGGCGGACCCCGGCATCCGGCAGGGCACGGTGGCGGTGGCATGGAAGCGGGTGCCCGGCACCAGCGCATCCTGCGCGCCGGCCAGCGGCGGCAGCGGCTGCCCGCTGACACCCAGCTGCAGCGTGAACGCCGCCCGCTCGTTGCGCCGCGCCGCGCTGCGCACCAGATAGACCTGCACCCGGTACAGCCCGTCGGCCGGCATCAGCACGCGGGCATCGGCACCCTGCACGCTGCCGATGAACAGGGCCTCCATCGCGCCCGGGGCGCTGATGTTGAAGTTGAGCGAGGCGCTCTTGGCAGACAAGGTGGCCGACAGCGTCTGGCCCGCGCGCGCATCCACCGTGAAGGTGGCATCGGCATCGCCTTGAACGCTGCCGCGCAGCTGGGTCGTGGGTTGGCCGGCTGCGAAATGCACCGCGGGGCCGGCGCCGTCGGCGGCCTGCGTGACCAGGGGCACCTGGACGCCCAGCACGACAGAGGCAGCGAAGTGGGTCAGGCGGTTCATGGGCAGAGCTCGCAGGTGGTCCACGACAGGGCGGCCGGCCGATTGTGGCGCGCAAGCGCTGCTGGCGCGCCGGTGACGGGCAGCAGAGAATCCGGCGCCCTCACATGCGCAAGAGCAAGGCCTTGGCAGTACCGCCCCCCATCTGGATCGAAGCCTCGCGCTTCGATGACGTTCACGATCCCGACTACCGGGCCGCATTGCTGGCGCAGGACGTGAATCCGCTGTCGCAGCGCGCGTCGGCGGCAGGCCCTTGTCGATGCCCTTGATGGCGCTGGCCGGGCGCCGGTGAACAGCATGTGCAGATGCCTTCGGGCGCCCGCCTGCTGAGTATTCAACTGCAGGACGGACTGCCCCAGATGTGGACGGCCTGCGACCCCGGGGCCGCCAAGGTGCTGCGCCGCACCGCCGCCTTCGGCACCGGCGACGACATGGCCCTCACGGCCAATGCGCGCTACATCGGTACCCTGCAGGTGGGCTACGCCGTGCTGCATTACTTCGACCTCGGCGAACGCCTGCGCTGAGCGGTGCGGGTCCGGCGATTGCCGGCGGCTTCCTTCCCATCCCCCGGAGCCGCCATGCCCACCCCCGACGCCGCCTCATCCGCCCCACATTCCCCACCGCCCGCGCGCCCGGCCGGCTATGCCGTCGTGGGCCTGGGCCAGCTCACGCTGGAAGAGATCCTGCCGGCCTTTGCGCTGTGCACCCATGCGCGGCCGGTGGCGCTGGTGAGCGGGGACCGGGGCAAGGCGCTGCCGGTGGCGCGTGAGCACGGCATCGACGAGGACCATGTGCTGGACTACGAGCACTTCGGCGACCTGGCCGGCCTGGCCGACGTGGACGTCGTCTACATCGTGCTGCCCAACCACCTGCATGCCGAGTACACGCTCAAGGCCTTCCAGGCGGGCAAGCATGTGCTGTGCGAAAAGCCGATGGCCGTCACGGCCGAGGAATGCCAGCGCATGATGGACGCGGCCCGCGCGGCCGACCGCCAGCTCATGATCGCCTACCGGCTGCACCACGAGCCCTTCAACCAGCGCATGGCCGCGCTGTGCCAGGAAGAAGCGCTCGGGCCGGTGAAGACCATCATGGCCAGCAACTGCCAGGTGACGAAGGCGCCGGACATCCGGCTGCAGGCCGGCAAGGGCGGCGGCCCGGTGAGCGATACCGGCATCTACTGCATCAACGCCTGCCGCATGGTCACCGGCGAGGAGCCGGAATCCGTGGTGGCCCTGGCCCACCAGCCGAAGGACAACCCCGACTTCGCCGAGGTGCCCGAAAGCGTGGCCTTCCTGCTGCGCTATCCCTCGGGCGTGATCGCGCATTGCGAGACCAGCTTCGGCGCCGCCGAAAGCCGGCACCTGCGGGTGCATTGCGCCGACGGCTTCATCGACATGGAAGCCGCCTTCTCCTACCAGGGCCAGCGACTGCAGCTGCGCCGCGGCAGCCCCACCAGCGGCCCGGCCAGCACCGAGGAACTGCTGTTGAAGCCGGTGAACCACTTCGCGGCCGAGATGGACTACTTCGCGGCCTGCGCGCTGGCCAACCAGCCGCCGCGCACCGATGGCGAGATGGGCCTGGCCGACGTGCGCATCATCGACGCCATCGAGCAGTCGCTGCGCGAAGGCGGCGTGGTGCGGCTGCAGGCCTGAAGGCGTTCGATCAGCGCGCCACCGCGGGCCGCACGCAGGCCAGGTCGCCTTCCGGGCAATTGACGGTGGCGGCCAGCGCCGCGGCACGCTCGCGCGTCATGCGGGCCGCACATTGCCACTGCAGCATGGGCTGCGCACTGCCACCGGCGGCGGCGCCGCTTTCGAAGGCACAGGCCTCGGTGCGGAACTGCAGCCAGGCCTTTTGCACCTTGCGCATTCCGTCGCGCTGCGAACCGGCCCAGCCCTGCTGCACCCGTTGCAGCGTGGCGGCCAGCTCGGCCTGCGCCAGCAGGAAGTCTTCGTACGCGCATGCATTGAGCTGAGCCTGCGTGACGGGCCGGTTGCAGTCGCCGGGCGCGGCGGCCGGTGGTGCGGGTTGCGCGAGCGCACCGCCCGCGGCCAGCAGCCAGGCGGCCGCCAGCGCGCCGGCACGGGCGGCAAGGGAAGGTGACGGGTTCATCGGCAGGGTGGCGGCATGCATGCGGCGATTGTGGGCCCGGCGCCTACACGGTTTTCGGACGGCGGCGGTTGCAGCCACGCCCGGCTGCCGCCAGCATGCGCGCAGGCGTCGGTATGGTCCGTACGCCGCGCTGCCGCTGGGATGCCGCGACGATGAAACTGCCCCGTTCCCCCTCCCCCTTCCTGCCCGTGCGCCCACCGCTGCGCAAGCGCCACATCGCTGCCGCCGGCCTGGTGCTGGGCGCCTGCGTGCTGCTGGCCGCCTGCCAGAGCACGCCCACGCGCCCGCCGCTGGCCGTTGCGCCGTCGCTGGACATCGACCGCTACATGGGCGACTGGTACGTGATCGCGGTGATTCCCACCTGGCCGGAGCGCAACGCCTACGACGCGGTGGAGCGCTACGAGCGCCGGCCCGACGGCAAGATCGCCACCACCTTCACCTTCCGCGACGGCGGCCACGACGAGCCGCTGAAGACCATGCGCCCGGTGGGCACCGTGCTGCCGGGCACAGGCAACGCCATCTGGACGATGCAGTTCCTGTGGCCCTTCGAGGCCGACTACCGGATCATGCACATCGACCCCGGGTACCAGGAGGTGGTGGTAGGCCGCGAGAAGCGGGACTACGTGTGGATCATGTCCCGCCAGCCCAGCATGCCCGCCGCCGACCTGGAGCGCCTGACGCGCCTCGTGGCGGCGCAGGGCTATGACGTGGGCAAGCTGCGGCGGGTGCCGCAGCAGCCCCGCTGAGCTCACTTCGCCGCGTTGAGCGTGCTGAGCTTCACTTCCTTGATCTTGCCGTTCTCCACCACGCCCACGCGCGTGTCGTTCACGGTGCCGCCCTTGTCGTCCACGCCGTCGAGCGTGCTGGGGTTGTTCAGCGCGGGCAAGGCCTTGACCGCCTTGTCCATCTGCGCGCGGATGGCGGTGGCGTCGGTGGTGGTGCCGGCCAGCTTCATCGCGATGGCGGTGGCGTGCACGATGGTGTAGTTGTACGAGACCTCGGAGCTGGGCGTGCGGCCGGGGTAGGTCTTGCGGAAGCGCTCGACGAAGCTCTTGGCGTCGGGGCTGGAATCCTCGGCCAGCGGCAGCACGCCGATGGCGCCTTCCAGCATGCCGTAGCCGCCGGTCACGGCCGAGATCTCGTCCATCTTGGCCTGGTCGATGATGGCGAAGCCGCCCTTGAAGCCCAGCTCGCGGGCCTGCTTGACCACCAGCCCGGTGGGCTCGCTGGCGCCGCCGATGAACATCACGTCGGGCTTGGCCGCCAGCACGCGGCTCACGCCGCTGTAGAAGTCGGCCGCGCGGTTGTAGCTCATCGGGTTCTCGGCCACGATCTTGCCGCCCGCGGCTTCCCAGGCCGGCTTGAAGGCCGCCGTCCAGGCCTTTGGCGTAGTCGTGGTCGGCATTGGCGATGGCCAGGTTCTTGCCGTACTTGCCCATGGTGTGCTTCACGAAGGGCTGCACATAGGCGGTGTATTCCGGCGGAATGCGGATGGTGAGCTTGTTGTTGCGCGCGGTGATCTGCGGCACGCTGCTGTAGGCCAGCACCATGTACTTTTGCGCCTCGTTCTGCGTCTGCAGCGCGAAGATGCCGCCCGAATGCGGCACCAGGATCGCGGGTGTCTTGCTTTCCTGCACCAGGCGCTGGGCATTGATGGCGGTCTCGCTGGGGTTGTACTTGTCGTCCAGCGCGACGATCTCCAGCTTCACCTTCTTGCCGCCCACCTCCAGCCCCGCGGCATTGATCTCGGCCGCGGCCATCTGCATGCCGTCCAGCACGTTCTTGCCGTACAGCGCCGCGCCGCCGCTCAGCGGGCCCGAAAAGCCAATCTTCACCACCTCCTGCGCCAAGGCGGAGGTGGCCGCCAGCGCCGCAGCGGCCACGGCAAGGAAGCGGAAGGTCGAGGTCTTGTGCATGCTTGTCTCCAAAAATCAGAACAGGAAAAACAGCGCCCGCCCCGCACGGCCAAAGGACCAAGCACGAGCCACGGATCCGGCTCCGCCGGTCCGTCGGCGAACGGCCCCCTTGGGGGGTAGCGAGCGCAGCGAGCTTGGGGGCTTCATCTACGCGCCGATGTAGGCGCGGCGCACTTCGTCGTTCTTCAAAAGCGTGTCGCGGTCGCCTTCCATCACGATGCGGCCGTTCTCGATGACATAGGCGCGGTCGGCGATCTTCAGCGCGGCATAGGCGTTCTGCTCGGCCAGGATCACGGTGGTGCCGCTGCGGTTGATGCGCTGGATCACCTCGAACACCTGCTTGACCACCAGCGGCGCCAAACCCAGCGAAGGCTCGTCCAGCAGCAGCGCCTGCGGCCGGCCCATCAGCGCGCGGCCGATGGCCACCATCTGCTGCTGCCCGCCGCTGAGGGAGCCGGCCGAATGGTGCTGCTTCTCCTTCAGGATGGGGAACAGCGCCATCACCTCGTCCAGCATCTTCTGGTTGCCCGCCTTGTCGCCGCGGTGCACGTAGGCGCCCAGGTTCAGGTTCTGCAGCACGCTCATCTGCGGAAACAGCTTGCGGCCCTCGGGGCACAGCACCAGCCCGCCCGCCACGATTTGCGAGGGCTTGCGGCCCACCAGCTCCTGGTTGCCGAAGCGGATGCTGCCGCCGCGGGCCTTGTGGATGCCGCTGGTGGTGAGGAAGATGCTGCTCTTGCCCGCGCCGTTGGCGCCCAGCAGCACCACCAGCTCGCCCGGCTTGGCCTGCAGGCTCACGCCGTCCAGCGCGCGGAAGCTGCCGTAGTCCAGCGTCAGGTTCTCGATGACCAGGCCGGCGCCTGCGGTGTAGATGGCCTCAGACATCGGCATGCTCCGCGCCCAGGTAGGCGTCGATCACCGCGGTGTTGTTGCGGATCTCGGCCGGGGTGCCCTCGGCGATCTTCTCGCCGTAGTTCAGCACCATGATCTTGTCGGCCAGGCTCATGATCATGTTCATCTTGTGTTCGATCAGGCACACGGTGATGCCATGCCGCACGAACTTGCGGATCAGCTCGGCCAGGCCCAGCGTCTCGTCGGGGTTCACGCCGCCAGCGGGCTCGTCCAGCAGCACCAGCTTGGGGTCGGTGGCCAGCGCCAGCGCGAAGGCCACGCGCTTGCGTTCTTCCTGCGTGATGTCGCCGGCCATGCGGTGGCCGATGTGCGACAGGCCCACGAAATCCAGCGCGTCACGCGCCTTCTCGCGGCACAGCCTCTCCTCCTGCTTCAACCGTTGGCTGCCCACGATCACGTCCCACAGGTTGGCGCGGGTGCGCAGCCGGTGGCCCACGATCAGGTTGTCCAGCACCGTGGCCATGTCGAACAGCGCGGTGGTCTGGAAGGTGCGGGAGACACCCAGCTGCGCCACCTGGTCGGTGCGCATCTGCGTGACGTCGGTGCCATCGAACAGGATTTGCCCGCTGGTCGGCTTGTGCACGCCGCTGATGAGGTTGAAGAAGGTCGTCTTGCCGGCGCCGTTGGGGCCGATGATGGCGTTGATCTTGCCGCGCTCCACCGTCGTGCTCACGTCGTTCACGGCCACCAGGCCGCCGAAGCGCTTGGTGAGGTTGCGGATCTCGAGGCAACCGCTGGCGGCGGCCGGGGTGTGAGGCATGGTGCGTTGCTCAGGCATGGCGCTGGCCTCCGGCGCTGACGTTGGGAACGGCGCGCAGGCCTTCCGCCTTGCGCGCGGCGGCGGCGGCCGGCTCCGCTGCCTGCGATGCCTTGCGTGCCCGCCAGCCCAGCCAGCTGCCCACGATGCCGTGCGGCACGAAGATCACCAGCAGGATCAGGATGGGCCCGAACACCAGGAAGCGGTACTCCTGCAGGAACTGCAGGTACTGCGTGATCCACGGCACCGAGATGCTGCCGAGCAGCGGCCCCAGCAGCGTGCCAAGGCCGCCCACCAGCATGTACATCGTCATGTCGAAGGTGTGTTCCACCGCGGCCACGCCGGGGCCCAGGAAGCGCACGAAGCCCGCATACAGGCCACCGGCCACGCCGGCATAGAACACCGACAGCACGAAGGCCAGCAGCTTGGTGCGCATCAGCCGGATGCCCAGCGCCTCGGCCAGCTCGTCGCTGTTGCGGATGGCCATGAAGCTGCGGCCCAGCAGCGAATTGACGATGCGCCGCATCACCCAGATGCCCAGCACCAGGAAGAAGAACACCAGGTAGTACAGCGTGCGCGGCGTGTCAAACACCAGCGGGCCGATGGGCGACGGGCCGGGGATGCCGATGATGCCCACGGTGCCGTGGGTCAGGCTCTCCCACTTCTCGATCACCAGGAACATGATGTAGCCCACGCACAGCGTGAAGATCGAGAAGTAGTGGCCCTTCAGCCGCAGCGACACCGCGCCCACCGCCACGCCCAGCGCCGCGGTGACGAAGCCCGACAGCGCGAAGGCGATCCAGAACGGCACCTGGTGGTCCACGGTGAGGATGCCCACCGTGTACGCACCCACGGCCATGAAGCCGCTGTGCGCCAGGTTGAACTGGCCGGTGTAGCCGGTGATGAGGTTCAGGCCGATGGTGGCGATGGCGTAGATGTAGGCCGTGGACATCACCGTGAGGTGGTAGTCGTTGCCCGCCATCAGCGGGAAGGCCAGGCCCAGCAGGAAGAGGGCGAGCCAGCCCAACGTTGCCTTGTTCATCAATGGGCTCCCTTCGCAAAGAGGCCCTGGGGACGGAACGACAGGATCAGCACCAGCAGCGCGAACGCGATGATGTCCTTGTAGTCCGTCGAGATGTAGAAGGCCCCGAAGCTCTCGGCGAAGCCGATGATCAGCCCGCCGAGGATGGCGCCCGGCACGCTGCCCATGCCGCCCAGGATGATGATGACGAAGGCCTTGGTGATCACCAGGTGGCCCATCGCCGGGTACACCAGGTTGATCGGCGCATACAGCGTGGCGGCCACCGCCGCCAGCACGCCGCTGATAGCGAAGGTCATCATCGCCACGCGGTTGGCATCGATGCCCACCAGCGAGGCGCCGTCGCGGTTCTGCGCCATCGCCACGATGGTGGAGCCGGTGACGGTGCGGCGCAGGAAGAGCTGCAGCAGCACCATCAGCGCAAAGGCCGAGGCGATGATGAGCAGCCGCTGCACAGGCGCGGTGACGCCGGCGAAATCGATGATGCCGGTGTAGGGCGTCTGCATGCGATGGAAGTCCGCGCCCCAGATGGCCTGCGCACCGGCCTCCAGGAACAGCAGCATGCCGATGGCCGCGATCATCGGATGCAGGCCCGAGGCATGGCGCAGCGGATGGAACACCAGGCGCTCGGCCACCGTGGCCAGCGCCGCCACGGCCACCGCCGAGCCGGCCATCGCGATCCAGTAGTTGGCGCCGTACTTGGACATCAGGTGGAAGCTGATGAACGCCCCCGCCATGTAGAACGCGCCGTGCGCGAAATTGGGCACGTGCAGGATGCCGTACACCAGCGTGAGGCCGAGCGCCACGAGGCTGTAGATGCCACCGAGCGTGAGGCCGTTGAGCACTTGCTGAAGGAAGAGATCCACGGGCGGACTGCTTTGCGTTGAAGGCCAGGGCCACGATGGTGGCAAGCCGCTTCCGCAACCGTCAACCGAAAGCACGGTATGCGTTTCGCCATATGCAATAACTCGGGCAAACACCGACCCGCACGGGGCTGACCCCCGGGAGAGCCCTGATACGCTGCTGTCGCCGAGGTGGCAGGCCGACTCGGGTACAGCCCTGAGTCGGCCGCTGTTTAGAATTTTGGGAATGGGAGTTTCATGGGCATCCTGCTGTTGTCTTCGCCGCTGCCCGCGGCCCCTTTTGCCGATGCGCTGCGTGCCGCGGCGCCCGACGTGCCGGTGTGGACCAGCCTGGACGAGGCCCCGCCCGAAGACGTGGAGATCGTGATGGCCTGGCGGCTGCAGCCCGGCGTGCTGCCGCGGTTGCCCAACCTGCGCGCGCTGTGTTCATTGGCCGCCGGCGTGGACAAGCTGGTGGGCGTGCCGGACCTGCCGCCCACGCTGCCGGTCACCCGCGTGGTGGACCCGATGCAGGGCGTGCAAATCGCGCAGTACGTGCTGGCCGGCGCCCTCACCTTCACCCGCGACCTGCGGCGTTATGCCGACCAGCAGGCGCGCGGCATATGGGAGCGCCACCCGGTGCGGCCGGTGCAGCAATGCCGCGTCGGCCTGCTGGGCCTGGGGGCGGTGGGCCAGGCCATTGCCCGCGCCTTCGCGCCGCTGGCCTATCCGGTGGCCGGCTGGTCGCGCCGCCCGCGCGAGCTGCCGGGCATCCAGTGCTTTGCGGGTGATGCAGCACTGCCGCAGCTGCTGGGGCGGAGCGACATCCTGGTGTGCGCGCTGCCGCTCACCGCCGGGACCCGCGGGCTGCTGAACCGTGAGCGGCTGTCGCTGCTGCCGCGCGGCGCCATCGTGGTGAACGTGGGCCGCGGCGAGCAGATGGTGGAGCCCGACCTGAAGGCATTGCTGGACGAAGGCCACCTGGCCGGCGCGGTGATGGACGTGTTCGACCGCGAACCGCCGCGCCCCGACGACTGGACCTGGACCCATCCGAAGGTGCTGGCCACGCCGCACATCGCGGCGCAGGCCTCGTTCGACACCGTGGCCGCGCAATGCGTGGACACCCTGCGCCGCCTGCGTGCCGGCCAGCCGCCGCAGTGGCTGGTGGACCGCAGCGCCGGCTACTGATGAACCCGACGGAGCCGCCGATGACCGCCGCCACCTCTCCTTTCGAAGCCGACTTCGACCTCATCACCGAGCAGATCCGCCGCCATGCGCAAGCCGCGCCGCAGCGCCGCGCGCTGGTGGACCCGCAGCACACGCTGGGCTATGGCGAGCTGGATGCGCTGATGGACCGCGTGGCCGCCAGCCTGCAGCGCGACGGCCTGCGGCCGGGCGATGCCATCGGCATCTGCGCCGCCTCGTCCACCCTGTATGCCGCGGTGTTCCTCGGCGCGCTGCGCGCCGGCGTGGTGGTGGCGCCGCTGGCCCCGGGCGTGCTGCCGGCGGCCTTCGCCAACATGCTGCGGGACGCAGGCGCGAAGCGGCTGTTCGTCGACGCCAGCGTCGCGGCCACCACGGGCCCGCTGGCCGACGGCGGCGTGCCGCGCATCGCGCTCGATGGCAGCGAGGCAGGGCAAGCCCTGCAGTCCTGGCTGGCGCCCGAAGGTGCCCGGCCGCAGCCGGTGTCACCCGAGCCGGCCTGGCCCTTCAACATCATCTATTCGTCGGGCACCACCGGCGAGCCCAAGGGCATCGTGCAGGGCCACGGCATGCGCTGGTCGCATGTGAAGCGCGGCCGGAACTACGGCTATGGTGAAGACACGGTGGCGCTGCTGTCCACGCCGCTGTACTCCAACACCACGCTGGTGGTGTTCTTCCCGTCGCTGGCCTGGGGCGGCACGGTGGTCCTGATGCCGAAATTCGATGCGGCGCGCTACCTGCAGATCGCCGAGACCGAACGCATGACGCACACGATGCTGGTGCCGGTGCAGTACCAGCGGCTGATGGCGCGGCCCGACTTCGACCGCCACAACCTGTCGGCCACGCGGGTGAAGTTCAGCACCAGCGCGCCCTTCAACGCGGCGCTCAAGGCCGATGTGCTGAAGCGCTGGCCCGGCGGCCTGGTGGAGTTCTACGGCATGACCGAAGGCGGCGGCACCTGCATCCTGGAGGCGCATGCCCACCCCACCAAGCTGCACACCGTGGGCCGGCCGTCGGAAGGCCACGACATCCGCGTGATCGACGAGGCCGGCCGCACGCTGCCGGTGGGTGAGGCCGGCGAGGTGGTGGGCCACTCGCCCGGCATGATGACCGGCTACCACAACCGCCCCGAGCAGACCCGCGCGGTGGAGTGGTTCGACGAGACCGGCAAGCGCTTCATCCGCACCGGCGACGTCGGCCGCTTCGACGAGGACGGCTTCCTCACGCTGGTGGACCGCAAGAAGGACATGATCATCAGCGGCGGCTTCAACCTCTACCCCAGCGACCTGGAAGCGGTGCTGCGCGAGCATCCGGCGGTGGCCGAGGCCTCGGTGATCGGCGTGCCTTCCGAGCAGTGGGGCGAGACGCCGGTGGCCTACGTGGTGCTGCGCGAAGGCCAGGACCTGGCCGCCGATGCGCTGCGCGAGTGGGTGAACGAGCGCGTGGGCAAGACCCAGCGCCTGAGCGACCTGCGCCTGGTTGGCGAGCTGCCGCGCAGCGCCATCGGCAAGGTGCTCAAGCGCGAGCTGCGCGACCTCTACGTGGCCAGGCCCGCCGGCTGATCCTCCGGCCGGTCTTCCTCCTGCTGCACCGCCGGCGACGCCGGCACCAGCAGGCCGAGGAACAGCGGCCGCGCGTACAGCTCGGCCACCGTGGCTTCGCGGGCGTCGTGCACCCAGCGGCGCAGCTCGGCGGTGGCATTGATGCCGCCGATGAGCACCTGCGCGGCCATCTGGGTGTCCAGCGGCCGCACCGATCCGTCCACCACGCCTTCCACCAGCAAACCCGCCATGCGCTGCGTCAGCCGGTGCAGCGTGGTGCGCACCGTGTCGCGATGCGCCTGGTCGGGCAGCGCGCTGGTGGCCGAAGCGCGCAGCAGCGGCCCTTCGGCCGACAGCTGGAAGCGCACCAGCGACCGGCCCGCCGCCGCGGCCCGCACACCGCCGCTGCCGGGCGCCTGCTCGGCCTGCTGCAGCGCGCGGCGCAGCACCGAGAAGCTGCGCTCGAAGCATTCGGTGATCAGGTCTTCCTTGTTGTCATGGTGGTGGTAGAACGAGCCCTTGGTGACGTTGAGCCGGGCCGAGATCTTGTCCACCGAGGCACCGCGGTAGCCCTGCTCGTTGACCAGCGCGGTGGCCGCGCGCAGGAAGGCATCGGCCGCATCGTCGGAGCTGTCCACCAGCCGCCAGCCTTCCTCCGGCGCGGGGGCGGCCGCAGCCGGCGCAGGCCAGGCGCCGGGCGCCATCACGCCATGCAGCAGCACCTCGGCCGCCTGCGCGGCCATGCGGCCGTAGTGCGCCGGCTCGTACTGCCACAGCCACACCCGCAGCCACAGCGCGGCCGACAGCAGCGCATGGCCGCGCGCGTTCAGCTCGCGGCGGCCGATGCCGGCGGTCTCGGGGCCCTTGAGCAGCGCCCGCACCTGTCTATACATGTCGGTGTAGCGCCGCCAGGCTTCCTCGGCCTGCGGGCTGGGCAGCGCCAGCAGGTCGTTGAACTGCATCACCGCCGGCTGCTCGCCGCGTTCCACCGCGGCCAGCGCCTCCGCATGGCCGCGCATGTAGCAGCGCACCCGGCTGGCCACGTCGGGCTGGGCAGCGGCATCGGCCACGATGGCGTCGTGCAGGTCCAGCGCGCGCAGCACGCAGGCGATGGCCAGGTCTTCCTTCTTGCGGTAGTAGTAGGTGACGCTGTTGGTCACCAGGCCCACGCGGCCGGCGATGTCGGCCAGCGTGGCGCCCTTGACGCCGCGTTCGTTGAACACCGCCACCGCCGCCTGCAGCAGGGCTTCGCGCTTTTCCTGGAAACGCAGCGTCTGGGCGGCGGTGGCGGCCGGTGCGGCGCGTTGCGACAGCGAGGGGGAGCTCATCAGGTGCGGGGCGGCGGGCAGGTGCGGGGTGCGCGGATGATACGGCCGGCCATGGCGCCGGCCTGGCTCGCAGCATCCTGCTTTTCGAAGAAGAAGTACGTCGGCATTTCCCCTTAGCGTTGTTGCGGATGCAGCGCTTCAGAAGCCCTGGTACGGTAGCCGCATCGACACCAACCGCCCCTGGGAGGGCCTGCCCATGTCTCTGTTCTCACTCGAAGGCCAGGTGGCCGTCATCACCGGATCGTCGCGCGGCATCGGCAAGGCCATCGCCGAGCGCATGGCCGAGCAAGGCGCGCGGGTGGTGATCTCCTCCCGCAAGGCCGAGCCCTGCAACGAGGTGGCCGCGGCCATCAATGCGCGCCATGGCGCGGGCCGGGCCATCGCCATCCCGGCCAACATCTCCTCCAAGCAGGAGCTGCAGCACCTGGCGGAGGAAACCGTGCGCCAGCTGGGCCCGATCACCACGCTGGTGTGCAACGCGGCCAGCAATCCCTACTACGGCCCGCTGGCCGGGATCGAGGACGACCAGTTCCGCAAGATCCTCGAGAACAACGTGATCGCCAACCACTGGCTGATCAACTTCGTGGCGCCGTCGATGATCGAGCGCCAGCAGGGCTCCATCGTCATCGTCTCCAGCATCGGCGGGCTGCGCGGCTCGCCGGTGATCGGGGCCTACAACATCTCCAAGGCGGCGGACTTCCAGCTGGCGCGCAACCTGGCGGTGGAATACGGACCGCACAACGTGCGGGTGAACTGCATCGCGCCGGGCCTGATCCGCACCGACTTCGCCCGCGCGCTGTGGGAGGACGAGGCCATGCTCAAGCAGCGCATGTCCACCACGCCGCTGCGCCGCATCGGCGAGGCCGACGAGATCGCCGGCGCCGCGGTGTTCCTGGCCTCACCGGCCAGCAGCTACATGACCGGCCAGAGCATCGTGGTCGACGGCGGCGTGACGATCTGAGGTCGCGCCCCACAGCACACGCGCATCCAGCAGCGTGAGCATGTGGCGGCCCTGGCCCTGCACCAGCTGCTCGCCGGGCCCGGGGCTGGGTTGCAGCTGGTCGGCCCCGGCATCGAACACCGGGCCCAGCGCATCCACCCGCAGCGCCAGCCGCTGGGGCGCACCGCCGGCCAGCGTGTACTGCGCCACCACCAGCGGCGCGTCCTCCGGCCGCGGGCGCTCGATGCCGCGCAGCACCGCCAGGTCCAGCACCGGCAGCAGCGCGTCGTCGTGCGACACCAGGCCCGGCAGCTGCGGCCGGGCATTGGGCAGCGCGGTGATGCGCACGCCTTCCAGCGCCTGCACCACCTGGCCGATGGGCAGGCCGAACCAGGCATCGGCCAGCCGGAAGGCGGCCACGCGCACCGCGGGCCGCGCGCCCGGGGCCAGCGGCGAAGGCTCGAAGGCCGCGACCGGCTGCGCCGGCTCCGCCAGCCGGCGGCCCAGCGGCGTGAGCACCAGCGTGCCCACGTCGTCCTCCGCACGCCGGCGTGCCACCGGGTACTCGCGGTAGCCGCCGGCCATCGCATAGCCCACCGCATGGGCCACGCCGTCGATGTCGATGACGCAGGCGCCCGCCTGGCCGGCTGCCAGCGCGGCCCAACCTGGCGGCAGCACGGCCGGGCTGCCGGGTGCCACCGATGCGTCGGTGCTGGCCACCACCAGGCCACCGCGGGTGACGATGAGTGCCTGGCCCGGCAGGTCGCGCGGCAGTGCATCGGCCAGCATGGCCGCGAACTGCGGCGCGCCGTCGAACACGATGCCGATGCCGCCCACCACCTGCTGCTGCGCATCCCGCAGCGCGGTGGCGAACACGTAGGTGGCCCGGCCGCCGTACAGCGCCGTGGCCGCATGGCGGGACACGGCATGGCCCTGGCTGTCGCGGCAGGCCAGGGCCTCGGCCACCCAGGGTTCGGCCAGCACGCGGCCGCGCCAGTCGGCCGCGGCCGGCTGCGAGACGGCCACCACCTGGCCCTGCGGATCGAACAGCACGATCAGCGCATACACCGTGTACAGCCGGTTGATGTGGCCGAGCACCGCTTCGGCCTGCGCGGCGTCGGCCTGCCCGGCCAGGGCCTGCGCGCAAGGTGTCGTCCAGCGCCCACCAGCGCACGTCGTTGGCACGCTCGTAGAGGTTGCGGTCCATGATGTCGATGGCCAGCCGAGCATGGTGGCGCACGCGGTCGAACACCGCGGCCAGGGTGGCCCGGTGCAGGTTGCCGATGGCCTCGTCGAACACGCGGCGCAGGCGTTCGCCGGTCAGGCCCACCTCGCCCAGCAGCGTGCCGGCGAAGGCGGCGCCGGCCATGCCGGCCTCGCCGCTCTGGCGCAGCCGGCCGTTCCACAGCAGCCGGGCCAGGCCGCGCTCGATCTGCTGCGCCTGCGGGCCGATGGCCTGCAGCTGGGCATCGAACAGGCCCTGGGTGTCGATGTGGCCGGCCAGCCGCTGCAGCGCCGCGGTGCTGGTGGCGGTGGCGGGCGCGTGGGTGTCGGTGGCCGGTGCCTCGAAGGCCAGATCGCTGGGCACCAGCGCCAGCGCGCTCCAGCCGGGGCCGCCATAGCCCTCGTAGCCGCTGGGCGCGGCCCAGGCGGCGATGAAGTCGCGGCCGGCGAAGCGCAGCCGGTGCTGGCGGTGGCCGGGCAGCGGCGCGCCCACCGGCAGCAGCCAGGGGTCGGAGCTGGCCACCACCGTGCCCTGGCCGTCCAGCAGCACGATGGCGCCGGCTTCCGCGGGCGCGCACAGCTGACCGAAGATGCGGCGCATCTCGTCGTCGAAGCGGAAGGAGAGGCACAGCACGCCGATCAGCGCGCCGGCCTCGCCGCGGATGGCATGGGCATACAGCAGCCCCGGTCGGCCGCCCAGCAGCGGCAGCAGGCCCGCATGCTCCACGTAGCCGCTGCCGCGCAGGGCCTCGGCCAGCCAGGGTGCTTCACCGGGGCCGGTGCTGGCCAGGCGGTGGTCCAGCCGGGCCAGCACGTCGCCCTGCGGCGACAACACGACGATGTCGTCGTAGACCGAATACTTGGCCACGTACTCGCGGAAGCGCCCTTCCAGCGCCTGCCGCCGGCCGGTGTCGAAGGAGCGTGCGGCGCACTGCTGCACATGGTGGCGCAGCACGCTGTCGGTGGCCAGGAAGCCGACGTCGGCGGTGCGCTCGAACAGGTTGCGCACCAGGATGTCGATGGCCACCTGGGCCCGCGCCTGCAGCCCGTGGCGCAGGTGGGCCAGCGTGCGGGTGGCCAGCGCGTCCAGCAGCGTGTTGCCCAGCGTCTCGAAGGCGCGTCGGGTATTGCCGATGTCGGGCACGGTGCCGCTCATCTGCCCCAGCAGGGCCAGCGTGTCCCACATGGCCTGCAGGCGCTGCAGGTTCTCGCGGTGTTCCTCCACCGTCTCCATGCGGGCCACCAGGCCGGCCACTTCGGGTGAGAACGGCAAACCGCGTCGTAGCAACTTCGTGGACATGGGGTACTGCTGGCAATACGAAACGGCCAGCGTATCGGCGGGTTCCCCGGCTGATCGCCCGAAATGCCGGCCGCCCGCCCGTCAATTCACCGCAGGTCCCTGCGCAGCCAGCGCCGCTCGCCCAGCTCGAACAGCGCCTCGAACAGCAGCGCCAGCGCGGCCGAGGGCAGCGCACCGGCGAGCATCATCTGGTTGTCGTTCAGCGCCAGGCCGGTGACGATGCGCTCGCCGAAGCCGCCCGCGCCGATGAAGGCGGCCAGCGTGGCCGTGCCCACGCAGATGACGGTGGCGGTGCGCACGCCGGCCACGATGGTGGGCAGCGCCAGCGGCAGCTCCACGTGGCGGCGCACGTCGCCGCGCACCAGGCCCAGCGCCATGCCGGCCTGCTTGAGGCCGGCCGGCACCTCGGCCAGGCCGGTGCAGGTGTTGCGCACGATGGGCAGCAGCGCATACAGCGTGAGCGCGGCCAGCGCCGGCACGGTGCCGATGCGGCCCAGCGCCCAGATCAGCACCGCCAGCATGGCCAGCGAGGGCACGGTCTGGAAGATGCCGGTCAGGCCCAGCACCCAGGACCGCGCCAGCGGGCGGGCGGCCACCGCCACGGCCAGCGGCACGCCGATGACGATGGCCGCCGCCACCGAGGCCAGCACCAGCCCCAGGTGCTGCAGCGCCAGGCGCGGCAGGTCGGGGCCGAACAGCTTGGCCGCCAGGCCGCGCGGCGCCTGGCCTGCGGTGGCGGCGCGGCCGGCCAGGTGGTCGCGCGCGATCTGCTCGAAGGGCACGCTGTCCAGCTCGGCGCGGGCATTCATCGCGATCATCTCCCGCTCGTCGATGCTGCCGGCCAGGCCCTGCAGCGCCTGCCAGGCGGCGGGAAAGCGCTGCGGCACGTCCAGCCGGTACAGCACCACCGCGTCGTAGCGCGGGAAGTAGCCGCCGTCGTCCTCCAGCACGCGCAGGCCCAGGTGGCCGATCTTGGCGTCGGTGGTGTAGATGTCCATCACGTCGATCTGGCCGCGGGCCAGGGCGTCGTAGGCCAGGCCGTGGTCGATGCCGCTGGGCCGCTGCGGCAGCCGGTAGCGCTGCTGCAGGCCGGGCCAGCCGTCCTGCCGGCCGATGAACTCGTTGGACAGGCCCAGCCGCAACGCCGGATGCGCCGCCAGGTCCGACAGCCGCCGGATGCCCAGCCGCTGCGCATCGGCCTCGCGCATCGCCAGCGCATAGCCGTCGTTGAAGCCCAGCGGGATGGCCACGCCGAAGCCCAGCGGCGCCAGCTGCCGGTTCATCGCCTCCACCGAGGTGGGTGCGGGATTCTTCAGGATCTCCTGGTCGATGGTGCCCAGGTATTCGGGGTAGAGGTCGATGCGGCCGGAGCGCAGCGCCTCGTACACGATGGCGGTGTTGCCCAGGCCGGCCAGCACCTCGGTGCGGGCATGCGGCGCGGCCGTCTGCGCCAGCACCTGGGCCAGCACGTAGGCCTCGGTGAAGCGCTTGGAGCCGATGCGCAGCGCGCCGTCGTCGGCCGCCAGCGCGGGCAGCACCACCAGCCAGGCGAGCAGCAGGCCCAGGGCTTTTTGCAGCCAGGCAGTGAACGAGTTGCGGCTGGCGCGGGTCGCAGCGCTGGGCGCGGCCCGCCGTGCAGGCGGCCGTGGTGTGGATGCGAGACTCATCGCCGCACCATAGCAGCGGCCCCGGCCGGCTGCCCTGCCCTTCCCTTTCCTTCCACTGCATCTCTCAAGGAGTTCGATCGATGCTGACCCGCCGACAACTGCTGGCCGCCGGCCTGGCCACCCCCGCGATGTATGCCGCCGGATCGTTCGTGCCGGCCTGGGCGCAGAACGCGCCCGACCTGGGCACGCCGGCCCTGCCGGCCACCGGCTTCGCCCGCATGAAGGTGGGCGAGGTGGAGGTGCTGTCGCTGCTGGACGGCATCACCCGCCGGCCGCTGGGCGCGGAGTTCGTGAAGAACGCGCCGCTGGACCAGGTGAAGGCGCTGCTGGCCTCGCAGGGGCTGCCCACCGACTACATCGACGTGCCGTACACGCCCTTCCTCATCGTGGCCGGCGGCCGCCGCATCCTGGTGGACACCGGCCTGGGCGAGTTCGGCGGCCCCACCACCGGCAAGCTGCTGCAGCAGCTGCGCGCGGCCGGCTTCCAGCCGACCGACATCGACACGGTGCTGATCTCCCACTTCCACGGCGACCACATCAACGGCATCCGCAACAAGGCCGGCGAGCTGGTGTTCGCCAATGCCAAGGTGATGGTGCCGGCGGCCGAGTACGCCTTCTGGATGGACGACGCCAGGATGGCCGCCGCGCCCGCGGGCATGAAGGGCGCCTTCGACAACGTGCGCCGCACCTTCGGCGGCATGCCGGCCGACCGGCTGCAGCGCTTCGAGGCCGACGCCGAGATCCTGCCCGGCATCCGCTCGGTGGCGGCCTACGGCCACACGCCGGGCCACACCTTGTTCGAGCTCAGCTCGGGCAGCCAGCGCTTCTTCTACGTGGCCGACCTGACCAACGTGCCCGCCCTGTTCGCCCGCAACCCCGACTGGGCCGTCACCTTCGACATGGACGCCGAGCAGGCCCGCGCCACCCGTCGCGCGGTATTCCAGCGCATCACCGCCGGCAACGCGATGATGGGCGGCTTCCACTATCCGTTCCCGGGCTTCGGCCGCATGGTGGCCGCCGGCAACGGCTACGCCTTCCAGCCCTCGGCCTGAGTGGCGCGGGTGCCTTGAGGCACCCTGTTTGCCGCATCCGAGCCATGGACACCCCTACCGCCACGCCCCTGCCCGCCGACGACCTGCAACGCCACCGCATCGTGATCGTCGGCGGCGGTGCCGGCGGGCTCGAGCTGGCGGCCCGGCTGGGCCGCCGCCTGCCGCCCGGCGGGCCGGTGGAGCTGCTGCTGATCGACGCCGCCCTCACCCACGTGTGGAAGCCGCAGCTGCATGAGCTGGCCGCCGGCACCCTGGGCGGCCCCGACCAGGAGACCGACTACCTGCAGCAGGCGCGCCGCCATGGCTTCCGCTTCCACCTGGGGCGGGTGGAGTCGATGGACCGCGCTGCCCGCCGGCTGTGGCTGGCCCCCTGGTGGACGACCAGGGCCACACCGTGGCGCCACGCCGCGCGGTGGCCTACGACACCGTGGTGATTGCGGTGGGCAGCGTGGTCAACGACTTCGGCACGCCTGGCGTGCGTGCGCATGCGGTGGCGCTGGACACCGCCGAGGACGCGCGCCGCTTCCACCGCCGGCTGCTGGCCACCTGGGCCCGCAACGAGCTGCAGCACGGTGGCGCCGGCGCCACCGCGCCGGTGAACGTGGCCATCGTCGGCGGCGGTGCCACCGGCGTGGAGCTGGCCGCCGAGCTGATGGAAAGCACCGCGGCGATGGCCGGCTTCCTGCCGCACATGTCGCGCGCCGAAGGTGGCGAGGGTGACCGCGGCGCGCGGCTGCCGGTGCGCATCCACCTGCTGGAAGCGGGCGAGCGGCTGTTGTCCGCCCTGCCTGCCGACGTGGCCGAGCAGGCGCGCGCCGACCTCCTGCGGCGCGGCGTGGTGGTGCGCACCGGCGTGAAGGTGACGGCCGTCACCGACACCCAGGTGATGCTGGGCGACGAGGCGGTGCCCGCGGACCTGACGGTGTGGGCCGCCGGCATCCGCGGCCCGGAGCTGCTCAAGCAGCTGGACGGCCTGGCCCTGTCGCGCAGCGGCCAGCTGCTGGTGGGCCCCACGCTGCAGACCACGCTGGACCCGCGGGTGCTGGCGATCGGGGACTGCGCCAGCTGCCCGCAGCCGCCCGGCCAGTCCACCGTGCCGCCGCGCGCCCAGGCGGCGCACCAGCAGGCGCAGCTGCTGGCCGAGGCGCTGCCGGGCTTCGTGCGCGGCGAACCGCTGCCTGCCTTCCGCTATGACGACCGGGGCTCGCTGGTGTCACTGGGCCGCCGCCATGCGGTGGGCCAGGTGCACACCCCCGCGCCGGGCCCCCAGTCCGGCCGCGGCTGGCGACTGGAAGGCCTGCTGGCGCGCTGGGCCTACTGGGGCCTGCAGCGCCAGCACATGGTGACGCTGCACGGCCTGCCGCGCACCGCGCTGGCCACGCTGGGCGGCTGGCTTACCGCGCGCACCATGCCGCCGGTCAAGCTGCACTGAGCCGGCTCAGAACCTGTGAATGAACCGGTCGCGACCGAGCGGCGCGACAGGGCGGCCTGGATCCAGGCGCAAAGCGCAGCCATGGCTCGGGCTATGGCGAGCATTTGCAACGACGAGCCGGGTCGTCAGGGCGCGTCGAGCGGGCGTGAGTGGTTCGTTCACAGGTTCTCAGGCCGCCGGGTACAGCCCCCGCACCCGGCCGAACAGGCGCGCCAGGCCGAACAGCGCATCCACGTTGGGCGTGGCCACGCCCACGCGCCGGCCCAGCTCACGCACCGCGCCCACGATGGCGTCCAGCTCCATCGGCCGGCCGGCCTGCACGTCCTGCAGCATGGAGGTGGAGATGGCGCCCAGCTTGCGGGTGACGGCGTGGCGGTCGTCCGGGGCCTGGCGGATGTCGCAACCGATGCGGCGGCCGATCTCGGCGGCCTCCTGCATGGCGGCGGAACAGAAGGCGCGCACCAGCGGATCGTCCAGCACCCGGTCTACCGTGGCACCGGTGACGGCCGACACCGGGTTCATCGTGAGGTTGCCCCAGAGCTTGAACCAGATGTCGTAGCGCACCTGCGGTGAGGCCGTGGCCTCGAAGCCCGCTTCGCGCAGCAGCGAGGCAATCGCGGTGGCCCGCGGCGATTCACCGCCCGCGGGCTCGCCCACGATCAGCCCCTGCCCCATGCGGTGCTCCACCAGGCCGGGCTCGCTGGTGCCGGTGGCCGCATGCACCACGCAGCCCAGCACCCGCGGCAGCGCGATGGCCGCGGCGATGCGGCCGCCAGGGTCGACGCTTTCCAGCGGGGTGTCGCCCACGCCGGGAAGGCCCTGCACGAACCACCAGGGCACGCCGTTCATCGCCGGCAGCACGGTGGTGTCGGCGCCCAGCAGCGGTGCGAGCTGGGGTGCCACATCGGCCAACGCCGGCCCCTTGACGGCGACCACGACCAGCGCCTGCGGACCCAGCTCGGCCGCATCGGCCGAGGCCGCGGCGCAGGGCGCGGTGTGCAGCACGCCGGACTCGCGCAGCCGCCAGCCATGGGTGCGCAGCGCCTGCAGCGTGGCACCGCGGGCCAGTGCACTGACCTCATGGCCGGCCGCGGCCAGCCGCGCGCCCAGGAAGCCGCCGATGGCCCCGGCGCCGACGATGGCGATCTTCATGCGGCCTCCCGGCATCGGGCGATGGCGTGGCGAGGGAGGATGCGGCGCGAGGGTGTGGTCATGGCGGGTACGGACAAAAGCATGGACTTCAGCGTGCTGGCCCTGGCGGGCTGCCGGCATTCTGGCCCGCCCGCGGCGGCGGACGCCGGTACAGCGCGGTGATGGCGGGCGAGGCATGGCCCAGCCGGTGCTGCGTGGTGGCCAGGGGCAGCCCCCGGGCCAGCGACTGCAGGCCGTGGGTATGGCGCAGCCAGTGGGTGCTGGCACGGCGCAGCGCATCGGCATCGGCCAGCGCGCCGGCGCCACGGGCATCGGCCGCGCATTGGCGGAACAGGCGCTTGAACTGGTCTGCCAGCGTGGCCGCGCCGATGCCCTGGCGCGGATCCAGCGGCCGGCCGGCGGCCAGGCCGGGCGCCCGTTCGCTGAAGTCCGCCGCCTGGCCCAGCAGCCATGCATCGGCCTGCGCCGGATGCAGCGGATCGGGCCGCAGGCCGCGGCCCGGCAGGCTGGCAACCAGCGCCTGCACCGCCGCGGGCGGCAGGCCCAGCTCGCGGTCGCGCTGGCCCGGGCCGGGGATGCGCAGCCAGAGGATGGGCGGGCTGCCGGCCGCCGCGGCGTCCAGCGTGGCCGGGTCGTCGGCCTGCAGATCGCCAAGCCGGGCCGAGACGGCTTCCGACAGGCGCAGGCCGGCGCCTTGCATCAGCTGCCAGGCCAGCCGCAGGCGCTGGTGGGCGGCGGTGTCCGGCAGCAGATGCAGCCGGCGTTCCACCCAGGCGCATTGCGCGGGCGACAGGCTGCGGCCGCTGTCCAGTGCCGGTCGTCGGCCACAACCCGCGGCCGCGCCCAGCCACGGGTTGCCGCCGAGGTGGCCTTCGCGGCCCAGGAAGTCGTACAGGTTGCGCAGGATGGTCACCGTCTGCCGGCGGGCGCCGGCCGACAACGGTCCTTCGAACGGCCGCCACAGCACCGACCAGCGCGGCTGGTGGCGCGGACCACACCAATCGGCCCGCGGCTGCGGATCGGCCACGAAGGCCAGGTAGGCCTGCACATCGGCCGCCGTCACCTGCGACAGGGCCACGCCGCGCACCAGCACCGCCCACAGCAGGAAGCGTTCGGCCTCGCGGCGGTAGGCGCGCCGGGTGTGTGCCGAGGCCTGGTCCTTGCTGGCCAGCCACGCCAGCAGCGCATCGCGGTCCGACGAGACGCCCAGCGCCGCGTCGACCACCGGCCGCCGGAGCCGCCCGTGGCGACCGTCGAGCGCGGGCGGCACCTGGAAGTGCTCGAGTGGCCGGATTGCCGAGGACGCGTGACCGCTGCGCGTGGGCATGGCGCGCGGGCCGGCGGGCACGTCCAGCCGCGCGCAGAGGTCGGCGGGCAGCGCCAGCGGCTGTTGATGGGCCGCCAGCCAGCGTTCCACCCGCAGGGCCTTGAGCGCCCCCACTGCGCGTACCGTTCGCCACCAGCGGCCGGGGGCATGCTGGACGCGATGGCACAGCTGCCGCAGCGTGGCGAGGCCGGCACTGGCAAGGCGCCCGGCAAGCTGCGGATCGAGCCAGGCATCCACCGGATCGTCCAGCTGGGGCGGCCGGGCCGACAACGACTCCAGCCAGCGCAGTGCCTCCAGCTGCCGCGCGACCAGCCGGGCGCGCCGGCCCAGGCGCTGCGCCGTGCGGCCGTGGGCGGCCTCGTAGGCCTCCATCTGCTCGGCCTCGGAGAAGTCCTCCAGCCCCTGCTCGGCGGCGAAGGCTTCCAGCGAAGGCAGCACCGCCGCGTCGTCCGGCATGCGGCTGAGATCGACGAGCACCAGCCGCGCGATGCCGTGCCGGCGCTCCCGCCGGGCTGCGGCCGCAAACGCATCGCGGATGCCCTGCACCACCTGCCGCATGTGGCCCAGGTCGGCGGCACGGCCGTCGCCTGGATGCAGGTAGCGCGACCACGCCTCCCGCAGCCCGACGCCCTGCACCAGGGCGCGCATGAAGGCGTAGTGGCTGGCGTTCAGCCGCAGGCCGGTGGAGGAAGCCGCGGAGGGCTTTCTCTCGGGGAGCGGAGAACTTTCGGGAGTGGGCATTTGGGGGAAGGCGGAAATGACGCTGGTTTTTTTGCTGGTTGATTACTTGTGCAGATGATTCTAGCCATAGCTCTGCTTTTGGTTGATTCGGCAGAGCTGGGCTGAGCTTCTTGGCCAAGTCAGCGATCTCCGCGGGTGTGCCAACAACAGCTCTCGGCATACGGCACCGGGTGCTCGGACGAGCGCCCGCAAGCGATGCTGCGGTGCATTGCTCGTGACGCTCGGTCTGCTGCGTGCAGTGCGGAGGCGGACATCGTGTCCATGGCTGAACGCCTGTGCGCGCCAGCCACTTCTCACGGAACTGCATCGACGAGGCGCCAGACTTCATCGGAGAGTTTTCGGGAATGCTTCGAGGCTGGTGCGATCAGGGTTAAACGCACTGTCCGCCATAGTCCGCTCGGGTGCGTCGACCCTATCTGCCGACCATGGGCCCTCGCCTGTGGCAGTCCTCCGCATGCCTAACGCGCCAACACGCTGCCAAACAGCGTACGAGTGGGTGCCGGCTTGCACTTACCGTTCCACGGACGCCACGCGTTGATTGCAGGGCGAGACACCTCTTTGTGCACCAAGCCGCCGTAACGCACCTGCGACCCGCCGTAACTGGTGAGTCCCCGAATTGGCCCACGCTGCGCTACTGCTGGACGAGTCCGCGAGGTCGCGCACCGTCGTCTCACGGAGAACTTTCGGGAGTCCTCTTGACGCTTTTCGGTGCCCCAAACGAAAAAGGGGTTGGACCGTCCAACCCCTCTTCGTCTGCCACGCCAGTGCTTGCCTCAGCCTCCAGGCGGAAGCCCCAGGAATGTCCGGATCGCCTCCGCGAGCGCAGCTCGCTGCGGCTCCGTCAGCTGCCGATCAAAGCGGACCACCGTCCGGCCCTGCTCATCGCTGGTCACGACGGCCACCCGCTCCCGTTCGTTCTGGATCACATGCTCTGAGCCACGCACCGCACGCGCAGGCTCGTCCAGATCCAGCAGCCGCTCCAGCACCTGCTTGGCCGACAGCGGTTCGGCCCTGGCGGCCAGCGCCTTCGCACGCGCCATCAGTCCATCCGGGTCCTTCTGCTGAGCATCGTTCAGTAGCTTGGCCCAACGAAACTGCAGATCAAGGGGCGACGAGAAGGCGTCGACCACCGCCTTGGGCAGCCGGGCCAGCGACAGCGCCTTGCCGACGTCGCCCAGGTCCCGGCCGATCGCGGCAGCCAGCTGGCGGTTGGAGGCGTACAGCCCTGCGTCGAGTGCGCGGGCATACATCATTCCCTGCTCCCAGGCGGACAGATCCTTGCGAGAGCGGTTCTCCCGCTCCATCGCCACGAACAGGTCCTGCTCATTCACCTGCTCCACCATGGCCAGCACCGGAATGCCCAGCTCCAGGCACGCACGATGGCGGCGATGACCGAAAACGATCTCGTACACCGGCTCGATGCTGCCCGGGGGGTTGGACCGTCCAACCCCCTCTTCCCCCGCTCGCGGCGGCTGCGCCGGCAGACACCGGCCGCACCTTGATCGGCTGCACGTTGCCGTTGGCCGCAGCAATCTCTTCCTTCAGTGCAGCGAAGTCCGGACCTTCGAACGAGGCCGCATGGCGGTTCGCCCACACCGACGAGCGCACCAATCGCGGGTCCAGTTTCCGCACCGGCAACGCGCCTTCATAGCGCGCCAGCTCTTCCCGCAGACTCTCCGCCTCCTTGATGGCGGTGGACTGTGCGGACATGAAATGCAGCATCGAACCCGGTGCCGTCTTTGCCCGAACCTCTTCCGCCGGCTTCGGAACAGGCTCCTTCGGGGCGGCTCCCGGGATCTGGATCAAGCCCGCCTTCTCGAACAACTTCTTCGCCATCACCTAGCTCCCCGTGCCACCGTCGCGGCGACCGGCGCAGTCACCGCCGCCTGTTCCAGCACCTGCCGACGCCACACCGACCACACCGAGCGCTCGATGTGCGAAACAAAGGTGTCGTAGGCATCGCGGGCCCGCTTGAAGGTCTTGGCACTACCGTCATAGCGTGCGATGTCGTACACGGTGCCAAATTCCGCGCTGGTGGTCGCGGCCACGGCGGTCTTCGGAATCTCTACCGGCAACACCTTCTCGGCGTACGTCTGGCCGATCCATTGCCGCACGATGTTGCTGGCCGCGTCCGATGAATCGACCCGCGCCAGCAGCACGTGGATGAAGTCGAATTCCTTGGTCAAGCCGCGCTTGGTCAGCAGCTCCGACGTGAGATCGGCGAACAGGCTCCAGAACTGCGACGCCGAGGCGAAGTCCAGTGCGTTGGGTGGCAGCGGCATGATGATGCCGTTCGAAGCCATGAACGCATTGATGGTGGTGTAGGACAGCGAGGGCGGCGTGTCGATCACGATCACGTCGTATTCGTCCCGCACGTCGTCGATCCCCAGG
The DNA here is from genome assembly GCF_024700035.1 of Aquincola sp. J276. Classification (NCBI taxonomy): domain Bacteria; kingdom Pseudomonadati; phylum Pseudomonadota; class Betaproteobacteria; order Burkholderiales; family Sphaerotilaceae; genus Aquincola; species Aquincola sp. J276. Next base: position 1,961,004 of record NZ_JAJONC010000002.1, on the reverse strand, counting down.
TCCAGCACACGCCAGAACTCGAAGCCCGGTTCCTGTGTCTGCCGCGCGGGCAGGGCGAACTCGGCGCCGAACAGCATCGGTGCAGCCGCCACCAGGTCGATGCCGTCCCAGTAGGTGGGGCGGATGGCATAGCGGATCGAGGTTTCCGAGCCCATGGTCAGCGGCAGGATGGTGTCGTCCTCCTCCACCTCGGTGTCCGGCAGGATGCCGAACAAGGTTGTCAGCGAACCCTGCGGGTCGGTGTCGATCACCAGCACCTTGTGGCCCAGCAGCGTCAGGCCCTGGGCCAGCGTCACCGCCGTGGTGGTCTTGGAGACACCGCCCTTGAAGTTACCGATGGCGATGGTCACCGCCTCGCCGCCCGCGGGCCGCAGCCACTCCTTGCGGTACTCGCGGATCCAGGTCCGGGCCTCGGCCAGGCTGAATTCACGCCGGCTGCCGGCATCGTTGAGTCGACCGGCAGGCAGGTCGCCGCGGGTAATGCGGTGGCTGAGCGAGCCCTTCTCGATGCCCAGCATCGCGGCCAGCTGACTCAGGTTAAAGACGGGCGGCGACTTGCGGGCGGTGGGCGCCAGCATGGCCGCGCGGATCTCTCCCATCATTGCGACGGCGCGGTCGGCCTGGTCGCGGATGCCTTCCAACGGAATGGGCCGTGGAGGCTTGATTGTCATGTGGTCCAACAGAACGCTCCTGGTTTCACAAACCTTGCAGGCTTGACGTTTAGCCTGCTCTGGGAGTCGATTCTGTCAACGTCCGGACCGCTTGCAAAGCAGAAACGGCTGGGCGCTCGATGGAGACTGTATGAGGGCCGCTAGGCTTCCACAACGCCATGGGTTTATTGAGTTCAACACCTTCAAGCCCTTTAATACCTTTACGGGCCAGATTTCCCAATCAAATCAATGACTTACATGACATCAGGTGAGTGGATTCGGTAGCCGGCGGAGGCTTTGCAGGAAGTTCATGGAGGGCCAACAGGAGGGCGGCGGAGAATTTTCGGGAAGCCGCGGAGCGGGCTCGGGAGGCCGGCTCAACCACGTTCCACAGGCGTTTCACGGCATTTCGGTGGCTTGCAAGAGCCGTTGTTGCCCCCGAAAACCCTCCGCGGCAGGTACGCCAGCCGGCGTGAGGTGAGCATTTTCGGGAAGCGCAGGCGCCCACGGAACCCTGCTGAGGTGAGGATTTTCGGGAAACTCTTCGATTCGCAGTGCCGAACATTCATGTGAGAAGCCGCCTCACATCAGCCGCGGGCTCCGCTACAGTCGCGGCCATGACGTCCGAGCTTGTCCTCACCTCGCCGGCGCCGGCCCCGGTGGCTGCGGCGGCCGATCCGGCGGCGCCCGCGCCTCGGCGATCGTTGCGTGCGCGGCCTGCGGTGGCCGAAATCACGGTGCCGCTGCGCAAGCCGGTCAACACGCTGGCCATCGTGCCCAAGTCCCAGCGCATCACCTCGCTGGGCCGCAAGAGCTACAACGTGCTGCTGTTCGAGGCCCAGTCCCAGGGCCTGGACAAGGACGTGTTCAGCGCACCGCTGGAACGCATCATCCGTGGCGTCGATTTCGACTCCAACGACCAGGAGCTGATCAAGAAGCACCTGCGCGCGATGGTGTCCACCACCGTGGAGTGGCAGTCGCCCACCACGGGGGAGGGCACCACCTGGAACGTCAGCGGCCTGCTGGCGCATGCGCGGCTCAGCAAGATCCGCGGGCAGGTGTGGGTGGAGTGGTCGTACGCGGTCAACCTGAAGCAGGAACTGCTGCAGCCCACCGTGTTCGCGCGGCTGTCGCTGGAAATCATCTCGCAGCTGCGCTCGCATGCCGGCATCGCGCTGTACGAGATCTGCTCGCGCTACAAGGACATCGGCCGCACCTCGCGCCAGGCCTGGGCCTGGTGGCGCCCGGTGCTCAGCGGCCGTCCGGAGAACGAGAAGACCGCCAAGCTCGAATACCGCATCTTCAAGCGCGACACGCTCAAGCCCGCCATCGCCGAGGTGTGCGCCATCACCGACATCGACGTGGAGCTGGTGGAGCACAAGGCCGGCCGCTTCGTCTCGGAGCTGCAGTTCCTGATCCGCCCCAAGGCGCGCGAGGCGCTGCCGCCGCGCCAGCCGCCCGAGCCGGTGGACCTGGCGGCGGTGAGCCAGGCGCGCGCCCTGGGCATCGACGACAACCGGGCCGAGGAGCTGATCGAGGCCTACGGCATGCAGGCCTTCACCACCGGGCTGGAGGCGCTGCGCAAGCGGCTGGAAACCGCCTTCCCCGAGCCGCTGCGCGATCCCTTCCGCTACCTGAAGGCGCTGCTGTCGGGCGAGGCCACCACCCGCGCCGCCAAGGCCGCTGCCGAGCGGCACGACGCCCCTGCCGCCGGCGCGGCCGATGGCGCCGCACCGGCCCGCACCGAGGAAGACCGCGCCGCCCAGGCGCGCCGCGAGGCCCGCTGGACCGAAGCCTGGATCCGCCACCGCCGCGAGCAGATCGTGCGCGACATCGCCAGCCTGTCGGCCGAGGAGCAGGCTCGTCTCTCGCAGGCGCTGCTGGAGGACATGGAGGCGCGCCAGGTGCACCCGTCCATCCGCAAGCGGCTGCAGACCAGCGGCTGGCAGCATGCGCTGGTGGTGGCCGAGATGGTGCGCTTCTACGCGGTGGGTGCCATCGGCGACGACTGGGACCGGCCAACGCCGCAGCAGCTGCTGGCCATTGCCGCCCAACTGGGCGACGGCAGCCCGGCGCGCTGAAGCGGCCGGGGCGCCCGCCCTGCCTCAAGTGGCGGCCGCCGGGCGCCGATAAACAGCCATCGTCCCGCCTTCCGCCGGGATGCAGGCCGGCCTCCGGCCCCCAGGCCGCCGATGCCGTCCCCCGACCACCCTGGAGCCACCGCAGCGTCGCCCGCGCCGCCGGCCGGCCCGTCCTCTCCACCCGCCGCGGCGCCTGTCCGCGCGCTGCAGGCCCTGGCTGGCCGCCCTGCGCCAGTCGGCGGTGGCCATCGGCCTGGCCGTGTTCGTGCTCAGCACGCTGTGGCTGGGCATCACCTACGAGCTGGACGAGGAACAGGCCACGGTGCGCGCCTACACCCAGCGCAACCTCACCAACCTGAGCCGCGCCTTTGCCGAGCACACGGCCAAGACGCTCGACGGCGCCGACCAGGCGGTGCGCTTCACCCGCCACGAATACCTGGACAAGGGCGCCGCGCTCGACCTCAGCAGCTACCTGGGGCTCAAGGGCATCGTCGGGCCCGAGTACCACCTGGTGTCGGTCATCGGCCCCGATGGCTACGTCAGCCATTCCACCCAGCCCTTCCAGCGGGTGGACCTGCGCGACCGCGAGCATTTCCGGGTGCACACCCAGCGCACGCGCGACGAGCTCTTCGTCAGCAAGCCGGTGCTGGGTCGCGTGTCGCAGCGCTGGTCCATCCAGCTCACGCGCCGCATCACGCTGGCCGACGGCCGCTTCGGCGGCGTGGTGGTGCTGTCGCTGTCGCCCGAGTACCTCACCCGCTTTTATGCCGACGTGGACCTGGGCCTGCACGGCGCCATCGCGCTGGTGGGCCAGGACGGCGTGGTGCGGGCCAGCGCCAGCCCGGACGAAGCCCCTGACCTGCGCAGCATCGAAGGCAGCCCGCTGTTCCGCGCCGCCATGGCCCGGCGCGAAGGCACGCTGGTGGCCCGCAGCCCCATCGACGGCATCGAGCGCCACTGGGCCTTCCGCCGGCTGGATCCGCACGGGCTCATCGTCTTCACCGGCATGGGCAGCAGCGACGTGATGGCCGCCTATGCCGAGCTGCGCCGCAATGCGATGGCCGCCGGGGCGCTGGCCACGCTGATCGTGCTCGGATTCGTGGCGGCGCTGGTGCGCCATGCCCGGCGGCAGGGCCTGCTGATGGCGCAGCTGGAAGCCAGCCGCCTGGAGGCCCAGGCCGGCAGCCAGCTGAAGACGCGCTTCCTGGCCACCGTCTCGCATGAGCTGCGCACGCCGCTCAACGGCATCCTCGGCTTTGCCGAGACCATCCGGGACACCAGCCAGGACGCCGAGTCGCGCCAGCACGGCGGCGTCATCCATGCCAGCGCCAGCCAGCTGCACGGGCTGGTCAACACCATCCTGGACCTGGTGAAGATCGAGACCGGCCGCATGACGCTGCAGCCCGCGGCGGTCACGGTGGAGGAACTGATGCGCGGCGTGCACGCCCGCCATGCGCCCGACGCCCAGGCCCGCGGCCTGCGGCTGTGGATGGCGCTGCAGCCCGGAACGCCCGCGGTGCTGCGCACCGATGCGGCGCGGCTTCGCCAGGTGCTGGACCAACTCATGGGCAATGCGCTGAAGTTCACCGCCGAAGGCGAGGTGTCGCTCATCGCCCGCGCCGATGCCGGCCTGCGGGGTGAGCCGGCATTGCTGATCGAGATCGGCGACACCGGCATCGGCATCGCGGCCGAGCGGCTGCCGCGCCTGTTCAACCGCTTCGAGACCGCCATGGCCAGCTTCGACCATGCCGGCCAGGGCGCCGGCCTCGGCCTGCCGCTGGCGCATGAACTCACTGCGCTGCTGGGCGGGCAGCTTGCGCTGGCCTCCAGCCCCGGCCAGGGCACCACCGCCACCGTGCGGCTGCCCCTGGCGCTGCCGCCCGCCCTGCCTTCCGCACCCCCTTCCGTTCCCGAGGATGCGCTCCATGCCTGAGCCCGAGAAGTCCGCTCCGCTGGCCCTGGTGGTCGACGACAACCAGCTCAACAGCCAGCTGGTGGCGATGTTCCTGCGGCGCCTGGGCTGGCAGGCCGAGGTAGTGGACGCCGGCGGCACCGCGCTGGCCCGGCTGGCCGAGCGCCACTACGACCTGGTGCTGCTGGACCTGCGCATGCCGCAGATGAGCGGCGAGCAGGTGTGCCGCCGCATCCGCGAGGAACTGAAGCTCACCGCGCTGCCGGTGGTGGCCTACACCGCCCACAGCATGCCGGAGGACAAGCAGCGCATCCTGTCCGCCGGCTTCAACGAGCTGCTGATCAAGCCCATCTCCTTCCAGGACGTGCGGCAGCTCTGCCATGTGCTCTGACCGCGTGGCCGGCGCCGCGGTGCGCGTGTGGGTGGCTGTGAACGAGCCGAAGATCGCCGCCGGCCTGGCCCAGGCCCTGCGTGAGGGCGGCGCCGAGGTGGCCGCCGTGGTGCACGACCTGCGTGGCATCAAGCGGCTGCTGGCCGGCGGCCAGCCGCTGCCGCAGGTGCTGGTCACCGGCCTGCGCTTCGTCGACGGCGACGGCTTCCAGCTGATGCGGCTGCTGGCCCGCCGGACGGATGCGCCGGCGCTGTTCGTCGTCAGCCGGCAGCAGCGCGCGGTGATCCGCGCCGCCATCAACCTGGCCGCCGCCTGCGGCCTGGCGCTGGCCGGCATGGCCGAGCTGCCCACCACCGCCGAGGAGATCACCCGGCAGGTGCTGGCCTACCGCCGGCCCGCGCCCGAGCCGATGGCGGCCGACACCGCGCCGCTGCCCGAGCTGTGCCGCGACGAGCTGCTGGCCGTGCTGGACCGCGACGTGCTGCAACCCTGGATGCAGCCCAAGCTGCGCCTGGCCACCGGCGAGATCATCGGCTTCGAGGCGCTGATGCGCGCCCACGATGCCGACGGCGGCCTGGTGATGCCGGACCGCCTGGTGGCCGCGCTGCAGCGCCACCACCTGCTGGACCAGGCCACGCTGCACATGGCCCGGCGCACGGTGGACTTCGTGGCCACCTGCCTGGGCGAGGGCATGGCCGTCAGCGCGTCCATCAACGTGTCGATGCAGTCGCTGTCCAACCTGGCCTTCTGCCAGGAGCTGGCCGCGGCGGTGGACCATGTGCAGCTGGACCCCAGCTGGATCACCATCGAGATCACCGAGACCGACGCCATGGCCGACCTGGCCTCGGTCATCGAGAACACCGGCCGCATCCGCATGCTGGGCTTCAACCTGGCCATCGACGATTTCGGCACCGCCTATTCCAGCTTCTTCCAGCTCTCGCGCATCCCGTTCTCGGAGCTGAAAATCGAGCGCGCCTTCATCCACGGCCTGGAGGCCGACCGCAGCAAGCAGGGCATCGTCAAGGCCTGCGCGATGCTGGGGGCCTCGTTGGACATGCACGTGGTGGCCGAAGGCGTGGAAACCGCCGAGGAGCTGGCGCAGGTGCGCGAGGCCGGCTGCACCGAGGTGCAGGGCTGGTTCGTGGCCCGCCCGATGCCTGCGCCCCACGCGCTGGCCTGGCTGCGCGACCTGCCCGAACAGCGCTTCGCCCTGCCGGGCTGAAGCCGCCGGCGCTTCAGGCCGGCACCCGCCGCAGCACCGCCGCGGCTTCCAGCAGCAGTCCTTCGCACAGCACCGCCGCACGCACCGGATGGCCGGCGCGCAGCGCCAGCTCCACCTCGGTGGCGCGCTCGGTCAGGTGCGCATGGCCGAAGGAGCCGGCGGTGCCGCGCAGCACGTGCACCAGCCGGCCCAGGGCCTGCCAGTCGCTCGCACGCAGCGCATCGCGCATGCCCTGGATCTGCGCCGGCAGGCCGGCGCGGAAGGCCTGGTGCAGCTCGGCCATCTCGGCCTGGAAGGCGGCTTCCTGGGCATCGTCCTCGTAGGCCACGCCCAGGTGCTCGCCGATCACCTGGTAGAAGCGCTCGCGGTCCACGGGCTTGGCCAGCACGTCGTTGCAGCCGGCCTCGTGGTAGCGCTGCACGTCGGCCTTCATCACGTTGGCCGTCAGTGCCACTATGCGGGTCTTGCAGCGGCTGGCGCGCAGCTGGCGGGTGGCGGTCTCGCCGTCCATCACCGGCATCTGCATGTCCATCAGGATCAGGTCGAAGTCCTGGCGCAGCGCCAGCGTCACCGCGTCCTTGCCGTTGGCGGCCACCGTCACCGCCAGGCCGGCCTGGCGCAGGAAGGCGCTGAGCAGGCGCTGGTTGTCCGCACCGTCCTCGGCCAGCAGCACGCGGCCGGCCAGCTCGGGCACGGCGATGGAGGTGATCTCGAAATCACCGCGGCCCCAGTACAGCAGGTCGCCTTCCATCGTCAGCAGCTCGGCGCGCGGCACCGGCGCGGCCAGCGGCATCACCAGCTCGAAGCGGCTGCCCGCCTGCGGCTGGCTCTGCACGCTGATGCGCCCGCCCAGCAGGCCCGCCAGCTGGTGCGAGATGTACAGGCCCAGGCCGGTGCCGCCGAACTTGCGGGTGGTGGTCAGGTCGGCCTGCGAGAAGGGCTGGAACAGCCTCGCCTGCTGCGCCTCGGACATGCCGATGCCGGTGTCCACCACCGCAAAGCGCATGGCGGGCTCCTCGGCGTCGTAGTGCAGCTCCAGCGTCACGCTGCCACGCGGCGTGAACTTGATGGCATTGCTGATGAAGTTCAGCAGGATCTGCTTCAGCCGCACGGGGTCGGTGCGCAGCACCGGCGGCAGCGGCAGGAAGGGCTGCACCTGGAAGGCCAGCGAGCGCTCGGCCGCCCGGCCCGACACCAGCGCATTGATGTCGCGCAGCAGCAGCGGCAGCGGCAGGTCGATCTGCTCCAGGTCCACCTGCTGCGTCTCGATCTTGGCCAGGTCGAGGATGTCGTTGATCACGTCCAGCAGGTGCCGGCCATTGCGGATGATGGTGCGCAGCGCCTCCTCGCGGTCCACCGGGTTGGCCACCGGCTGCATCAGCAGCTCGGCAAAGCCGATGATGGAGGTCAGCGGCGTGCGGATCTCATGGCTCATGTTGGCCAGGAAGGCGCTCTTCGCGCTGCTGGCGGCCAGGGCCTCGTCACGCGCCTGGCGCAGCTCCCCGGTGCGCGCGCGGATGGTTTCCTCCTGCTCGGCCACCACCCGGTCCAGCCGGGCACGGGCCTCGGCCAGCTCGGCCTGCGCCTGCTTGCGGGCGGCGCGCTCCAGTGCCAGGCGGCGCTCCAGCGCCTCCACCAGCGGCTTCAACCGCGGCCTCCGCCGATGATGCGGGCCGGCGCCGCGCGGTGGGCACGCAGCGGCGCGGAAAGGGGCAGGGGCGGAGGTACGGCGGGCACGGTTCGGGACGCGGTGCGCGAGCGCCGCGTTCGAGCTCAGGAAGGCCTGTCATCGGCCCGCCCGGGCCCGACTTGAGCCGGCGCGCCCGCATGCCGGCCCGGTCCGTGAGGCACTCAGCGGCGGCGGGACAGCGCGACCAGCAGCCCGGCGATCACGCCCACCGCGGCGGCCACGCCCACGGCCGCATACGGATGGCTGTGCACCTGCTCGTCCACCAGCCGGGCGGCGCGGCGGGCGCGGTACATCGCCACCTCCTCCAGCTCCTGCAGCTGCTCGCGGCTGCGGGCCAGGCGCGCGGCCAGGCGGTCGCGCAAGGCCTGTGCCTCGGCATCGCCCTGCTTCAGGCCGCCCTTGATCAGCGCATCCGCCTCGTCCACCGCATGGCGCAGCCCTTCGGTGATGCGGTCCTGCATCGCGTGTTCCTGGGAAACGTTGGTCATGTGTGCTCCGGGTGGTGGATGGATGTGCCTGCACTGTAGGCCGTGCCGCCGCGGCTGCACGCCGGCTGCCGTGCCGCGCTTGACCGGCATCAAGGGCTGGCGCCGGCGCGCAATCCACACTGGCCGCCCGCCCTCGGCTGCTGCAGGTGAAAGCCATGTCCTATCAACACATCCTGGTGCCGGTCGACGGCAGCCCCACAGGCTTGCGCGGCCTGGACGAAGCGGTGGCGCTGGCGCGCCTGACCCGGGGGCGCCTGCGGCTGCTGCATGTGGTGGACGAGCTCACCTTCGCCAGCGGCTTCGAGACCGGCACCGCCTTCATGGCCGACGTGGTGCCGCTGATGCGCGAGGCCGGCGAAGCGGTGCTGCGCGAGTCCGCGGCCCGGGTGCAGGCCGCCGGCGTGCCGGTGGATACGGTGCTGTGCGACCGCTTCGCCACCCGCGTGTGCGACGCGGTGGTCACCGAAGCCCGGCAGTGGCCGGCTGATCTCATCGTGCTGGGCACCCATGGCCGGCGCGGCGTGGGCCGGCTGCTGCTGGGCAGCGATGCCGAGCAGGTGCTGCGGCTGGCACCGGTGCCGGTGCTGCTGGTGCGCGCGCTGCCTACCTGAAGAAGAAGACGTTCCCGCGGCGGTACTGCAGGGCCGAGGTCATCGGGCCCCTCCGGGGTCAATGGGACATCAGCACCGGCACCGTCATCGTCAGCAGCAGGCTGCGCGTGGCGCCGCCCAGCATGCTCTCGGCCCAGCGTGCATGGCCGTAGGCGCCCATCACGATGAGGTCGCTGCCGCGGTCGGCCGCGCGGGAGAGCATCGCCTCGCCGATGGGAATGTCGGTGGTCTCCACCGCCACGTCGGCCATCACGCCCTGCCAGGCCAGCCACTGCTGCAGTGACTTCAACCGGTGCTGCGCCGCGGGCGTGTCGTCGGCCATGCCGCCTTCGTTCCACCACACCACCTCCACCGTGCGCGCGCGGCGCAGCAGCGGCAGCGCGTCGGTGAGGGCGCGGGTGGCTTCGCGGCTGTCGTCCCAGGCCACCAGCACCCGCTGGCCCACCGGATCGAAGTGCCCGGCATAGGGCAGCACCAGCGTGGGCCGCGCACTGTAGAGCACCGCCTGCTCGACGATGGCCTGCACCGCCGCATGGCCGCGGACCCGCGGGTCGGCCTGGCTGACGATGGCCAGGTCGCTGCAATGCGCATGGCGCACCAGCGAGGCGGCGGCGTCGTTCTCGTCCACCACCGTCTCGAAGGAAGGCAGGCCAGCGGCGGCGCAGGCCTCGCGCATGCCAGCGGCGGCGGCGTGCGCGCGGCTGCGCATCTCGGTCCAGGCCAGCTCGGTGAGTTCGGCGAAGTTGCCGCCGATCTCGGGCATCACCGGCACGTCGATCAGGCCGGTGGGCGCCAGGCCCACCAGGTGGGCCTCGAAGCTGCGCGCCAGGCGGATGGCCACGTCGATGCGGGCCGCGCACAGCGGGTCCTGGTCGAGCAACACGAGCATGCTGCGGTAGGTCATGGAAGGCTCCTGGTGCGGCGGTGTTGCGGGCATTGTTCGGCGCGGCTGCGGGCGGCTGCTTGATCTGGCGCAAGCAGCGGCGGGGCGTGCCGCGTCGGCCTCAGCGCAGGGCTTGCCAGCGTGCGGCCAGGTCGGCAGGGCAGGGCGGCTGCGTGGTGTCCACCGGCAGGCAGGGCGCGCCTTCGTCGGGCGCCAGCGGCTCGGCCAGCGTGGCCAGCTTTGCCAGCACCGCTTCATCGGCCTCGGAAGGATCGCCGCCGCTGGCCAGGCGGTGGGCGATGCGCCGGCGCAGCACCGGCATCGGCGCCTGGCAGTCGATCAGCGCCACCGGCATGCCCAGCGAGCGGGCCAGCGCGATGAAGCGCAGGCGTTCGTCCCGGCGCAGGAAGGCCGCATCGACGATGACCGGCCAGCCGGCGCGCAGCGCGGTTTCGGCCAGCGCGTGCAGCCGCGCATAGGTGCGGCGGTGCGCGTCGGGCCCGTAGAGGTCCAGGCCGGCGCGGCGAGAGTCGGCCAGCGGACCCAGGCCGTGCAGCCGCTTGCGCTCGACGTCGGAGCGCAGGCGCACCGCGCCGGCGGCCTGCAGCAGGGCTTCGGCCAGCTGGCTCTTGCCGCTGGCCGGCAGGCCGTGCATCAGCGCCAGCCGGGCGTCCTCACCGAAGGCCAGGCGGTGCGCCAGGCCCAGGTAGCCGGCCATGTCGCAGCCTGCGGGGCCGGCCCGGCCCTGCGCAGCCTGCAGCACCGCCACCTGGGCCCGCACCAGCGCGCGGCTGACCAGGTAGAAGCGCAGCAGCGGCAGGCCCTCGTGATCGCCGCCGGCCTGCAGCCAGGCATCGAGGAAGCGCCAGGCCAGCGCCGGTGCGCCATGCGCCAGCAGGTCCATCACCACGAAGGCGATGTCGTGCATCACGTCCACCCAGCGCAGCGCGGGGTCGAAGTCGATGCCGTCGAAGGCGGTGGCGGCGGGCGTGGGGCGATCGAAGGCCAGCAGGTTGGCCAGGTGCAGGTCGCCATGGCCCTCGCGCACGCGGCCGGCCTGCAGGCGAGCCTCGAACTGCGGTGCCAGTGCAGCCAGCTGCTGCCGGAGCCAGGCGCGCAGCGGCGGCCAGTGGCTCACGGTGGCGGCCTGCTCGGCGGCGTCCAGGCCCGCAACCAGCCGGCCCATCACCTCGTTCAGCGCCTGCGGCGTGCCCCAGGGTCCGTCCGCCGGTGCCGCTGCGGCCTCGGCATGAAAGGCCACCAGCCGCGCCGCCAGCGCATCCACATGCGCAGGAAGCAGGGTGCCGGCGGCCACGCGGGTGCTCCACAGCGCCGCGTCGTCGAAGCGGCGCATCTGCACCGCCACGTCCACCACCGGCCCCGGGGCATCGCCCAGCACCGGGCCGGCAGGGGTGGCGTGCACCTCGAGCAGGCCGAGGTAGATCTCCGGCGCCAGGCGGCCGTTCAGGCGCAGCTCCTCTTCGGCGCAGAAGCGCCGCCGCGCCAGCGTGGCGCAATCGACGAAGGACAGCTGCAGCGGCTTCTTCAGCTTGAAGGCCTGCGTGGCGGTGAGCAGCACCCAGGAGATGTGCGTTTCCACCAGCTGCACCGGCCCGCCTTCGGTGGCCTGCAGCCATGCCTGCAGCGCAAGCACGCGGGCGGTGGCGGCGGGGAGGGAGTCGGCATCGGCTGGCATCGGCCCACTATGCACAGCACCGCCGGTGGCGGGTCTGTCCAGACGCAAAAAGTGAAGCGGTCGGCTGATGGCGCCGCAGCAGCAGTACCCGCCGGGCATGCTGGACCTGCTGCTCTGGCCCAGCATCGTCACCCAGCGGCCGCAGCCACCCGAGACGGCTTACCTGCCGCTGCCCCAGGCACTGGCCCGCCACAGCGCGGCGCACCTGGTGCAATGCAACTGGCCCCATGCGCTGAACACACCGGACGGCAGGGGCCTGGGCGGCAGCCACGTGCTGGCGCCCGATGGCACGCTGCTGTTCAGCCTGCCCGACGACGAGGCCGGGTTGGCGGTATCCAGGCTGGGCAGCCGCGAGATGATCTGGCACCCCGACCCGCCGCCCCCCAGCCCCCGCTACCCCCGCGCCGGAAACAGCCCCTGCGGCTTCCAGAACAGCACGGCCGCCATCAGCAGGTAGATCAGGATGGATGCCAGCGCCGGCCCGGCGCCGGACGCGGCCGCGGGGCCGAGCAGTCCGGCCAGCGCCCAGGGCACGAAGCTGCGGCCCACGGTGTCCACCATGCCCACCAGCAGCGCGCCCACCAGGGCGCCGCGCACCGAGCCGATGCCGCCGATCACCACCACCACGAAGGCCAGGATCAGGATGCTTTCGCCCATGCCCACCTGCACCGCCAGCAGCGGGCCCAGCAGGCCGCCGGCCAGGGCGCACAGCGCGGCACCGGCCGCGAACACCAGCGTGAACAGCCGCTTGACGTCGGCACCCATGGCCATCGCCATCTCGCGGTGGCTGGCACCGGCGCGCACCTGCATGCCGATGCGCGTGCGCGTGATCACCAGGTACAGCCCCAGCGCCACCAGCAGGCCGGCGGCGATGATCACCAGCCGGAAGGCCGGGTAGCTGAAGCCCGGCCACAGCTCGACCGGCCCGGCCACCGCCGCGGGCAGGTTCAGCATCAGCGGCTGCGGCCCCCACAGCATGCGCACCGCTTCGTTGCACATCAGCAGGATGGCGAAGGTGCCCAGCACCTGGGAGAGGTGGTCGCGTTGGTAGAGGCGCCGCAGCACCGCCAGCTCCAGCGCCACGCCGAACAGGGCCGTGCCCGCGATGCCGGCACCCAGCCCCAGCAGGAAGGAGCCGCTGGCCTGCGTGGCCGCGGCGGTGAGGTACGCGCCCACCATGTACAGCGAGCCATGGGCCAGGTTGATCATGTCCATGATGCCGAACACCAGCGTCAGCCCGGCGGCCAGCAGGAACAGCATCAACCCGAACTGCAGGCCGTTGAGGGCCTGCTCCGCCAGCAGCGTCGCGCTCACGACATCCTGCAGGCGCTGGCGTAGGCGTCCACGTGGTTCTTGAACACGGTGCCCAGCGTGCGGTTGGTGATGCGGCCCTGGCCGTCCCTGGTGACCACCCGCAGGTGGTAGTCCTGCACCGGGTACTGGTTGGCGCCGAAGCGGAAGCCGCCGCGCACCGAGCTGAACCGGGCCGCCTTCAGTGCCTGCCGCAGTGCCTGCTTGTCGTCGAGCTTGCCCTTGGCGTCGCGCACCGCCGCGTCCATCAGCATCGCGGCGTCATAGCCTTGCGACGCGTACAGCGTGGGCAGCCGGCCGTAGGCCTTCTGGAAGTCGGCCACGAAGCGCTTGTTGGCCGCGTTGTCCAGGTCGTGCGCCCACTGCGAGGTGTTGAACATGCCCAGCATCGGTTCGCCCACGGCGCCGATCACGTCCTCGTCGGCCGAGAAGCCGGGGCCGAACAGGGTGGCGTCCTTGGACATGCCCGAGGCCACGTACTGCTTGACGAAGTTGATGCCCATGCCGCCCGGCAGGAAGATGTACATCGCCTCGGGCTTGGCCGCACGCACCTGGGCCAGCTCGGCCGCATAGTCCAGCTGGCCCAGCCGGGTGTAGATCTCCTGCACCACCTCGCCCTTGTAGAAGCGCTTGAAGCCGGTGAGCGCATCCTTGCCCGCCGGGTAGTTGGGCGCCAGCAGGGCCACTTTCTTGAAGCCCTTGTCCTGCACCGTCTTGCCCACCGCCTCGTGCTGGTTGTCGTTCTGGTAGCTGACGCTGAAGAAGTACGGGTTGCACTGGTCCCCCGCGTACTGCGACAGGCCGGCATTGGCGCTGAGGTAGAAGGTCCTGGCCGCGAAGGTGGGCGGGCCCACCGCCAGCATCACATTGGAGAACACGATGCCGGTCATGAAGTCGACCTTGTCGCGCTTGAGCATGCGGTCGGCCAGCTGGCGCGCGACGTCGGGGCTTTGCTGGTCGTCGGCGACGATCACTTCGGCGGGCCGGCCGCCGAGCTGGTTGCCGGTGTGCTTGAGCGCCAGGTTGAAGCCGTCGCGGATGTCGATGCCCAGCGCGGCGCCGGGCCCCGACAGCGTGCTGATGAAGCCCACCTTCACCGCATCGGCGGCAAGGGCGGCGGCCGGTGCCGCGAGGGCGGCCGCCAGCAAGGGGAGGGCGGCAAGGGCGAGACGCATGGCAAACACTCCTGGAAGGTGGGATGGCCACCGGCCAGGCGGCCGCACGCTGCGGCCTGCCATGCCTGCGGGCAGGCGCCGGCCGGGACGGGCCGGAGCTTACCCGCCGTGCGTCATGCGGCCGGCGCTTCCTGGGTGCGTATCGCGCCTTCGGCGACGTAGCGCTTGTAGTCGGTCAACGGCATGGCGGTGAGGCCGCGGGCCTCGCCTTCTTCCCAGCTGAGGGTGGCGTCCCGCTCGGTGAATTCCACCTCGATGGGGCCGGGGCGGATGGCGATCTGCGCGCCGTCGCCTTCACGGTAGAAGACTTCGCCGACGATCTCTGCGTGCTGTGTCATGGGTGACTCCTGATTCCGACCAAAGATCGATGGGTGAGATGCTCGCGCGCGGTTTTTCGTTCCGCCACCGGACGTGCGCGCGAAGGCCTGTAGGTGCCGTCCTACGCGGCGGCGGCATCAAACAGCACGTCGGCAACCGGCCTGTTCCTGCGATCAGGCCGGCGCCAGGTCAGCACAATGCACAGCTGAACGAGGCGAACAACCGACCGCACCATTGGGCGGAATCCCGGAACCCGTGACCGGCGCCAAGACCCCGTCGTTCCAGCATGACGCTGGCACGCCCGGTAGCGAGAAGGGCCACCCCACGGTGGCCCTTTGCTTTGTGCGGCCGGTCATCCGGCGGCTCACACCGGCGGCAGCACCCGCAGGTACAAGACCTCCGAAGGCCGCAGCCCCAGCGGCGCGGCCTCCTCCGGCGTGGCCGGGCGCATGCCCAGCTGCTGCATCAGGTGGATTGAGCGGCCATGCGCCGCCTCGGCCGATGCCAGCAGCAGCGTGATGCCGCAGTGCGCATGCAGGTGCTCCACCATGGCCGCCGTGGCGCGCCGCGCGATGCCGCGGCCGTGGAAGCGGCTGCCGAACACATAGGCCACCCAGCAGGTGCCCGGCGCGATCACCGTGGCCTGCACGTAGCCGGCCGCTTCCTCCCCGCCTTGTGGGCCGGTTACCCACACCACCCAGTTCAGCCACACCTCGGTGCCATCGGCGGACCCGCCTTGCGCCAGCTGCGTGAACACCTCGCGCAGGTAGCCCAGCGAGGGCGGCGGGCCGTAGTCCAGGTGGGTGTAGATCGCCGGGTCGGCCAGCACCGGGTACATCGCCTCCGCATGCTCGGGCCGCAGCGGCCGCAGGCGCAGGCCGTCGGCCTGCAGCTCGGCGGCGGCCGGATCGTCGGCGGATGGATAGGTGGGCGTGGGCATGCCCCACGATAACAAGGCCGCCTGCTTCAGGCTGGTGTAAGCGGTGCGCACCACAGTGGCCTGCACGGTGCAAAGCGCGCCGCCCGCCCCATGTCCGCCGATCCCCTCGACAGCCCGCCCCGCCCGCCGGCCGACCTGCGCAGCCAGCGCCTGCCGGCCCTGGCCGTGGCGGCGCTGCTGCTGTTCAACTATCCGCTGCTGGCGCTGTGGGACCACCCGGTGCTGGTGCTGGGTCTGCCGCTGTTCCCGGCCATGCTGTTCGGCCTGTGGGCGCTGCTCATCGCGCTGCTGGCCTGGCTGATGGAACGGGACTGAACCACCATGCTGGCGCCGGCACTGGTGCTGGCGGCCTCGGCCGCCTACCTGTTGCTGCTGTGCCTGGTGGCGGCCTGGGGCGACGCGCGGGCGCGGCAGGGCCGCTCGGTGGTGGGCCATGCCGGCGTGTACACGCTGTCGCTGGCGGTGTACTGCACCGCATGGACCTACTACGGCAGCGTGGGCCGGGCGGCCTCGGCCGGCATGGCCTTCCTGCCGGTGTACCTCGGCCCCATGCTGGCCATGGTGCTGGCCTGGCTGGTGGTGCGCAAGATGATCCGCATCGCGCGCAGCTACCGCATCAGCTCCATCGCCGACTTCATCGCCAGCCGCTATGGCCACAGCCCGCTGCTGGCCGGGCTGGTGACGCTGGTCACCCTGGTGGGCATCGTGCCCTACATCGCGCTGCAGCTGAAGGCGGTGGCCACCGGCCATGCGCTGCTCACGCAGCCGGGCGGCACGGCGGCTGCGCCGCTGTCGCCCTGGTGGCGCGACGGCACGCTGGCGGTGGCGCTGGCGCTGGCCGGCTTCACCATGGTGTTCGGCACCCGCCAGCCGGGCAGCGCCGAGCGCCACGAGGGCATGGTGCTGGCCATCGCGGTGGAGTCGCTGGTCAAGCTGCTGGCCTTCGTGGCGGTGGGCGTGTTCGTCACCTGGGGCCTGTTCGGCGGGCCGGCCGACCTGTTCGCGCGGGCGCTGCAGCAGCCCGCGCTGGCGCGGCTGCTCACGCTGGGGCCGAGCCAGCCGCTGGCCTACGGGCAGTGGCTGGCGCTCACGGTGCTGTCGGCGCTGTCGGTGCTGTTCCTGCCGCGGCAGTTCCAGGTGATGGTGCTGGAGAACGTGGACGAGCGGCACCTGCGCCGCGCGGCCTGGGCCTTTCCGGCCTACCTGCTGCTCATCAACCTGTTCGTGCTGCCCATCGCGCTGGGCGGGCTGATGCACTTCGCCGGGGCGGGACAGCCGCAGGCCTCGCCCGACGGCTTCGTGCTGAGCCTGCCGCTGGCCGCCGGGCAGCCGGCGCTGGCGCTGCTGGCCTTCGTGGGCGGTCTGTCGGCCGCCACCGGCATGGTGATCGTGGAGGCCACCGCCGTCAGCACCATGGTGTGCAACGACCTGGTGCTGCCGCTGCTGCTGCGCAGCCGCCGCTGGGCGCATGCGGCCGACCTGAGCGGGTGGCTGCTGGCCATCCGCCGCGCGGCCATCGTGGCCCTGCTGCTGCTGGGCTGGCTGTACATGCGGCTGGCCGGCGAGGCCCAGGCGCTGGTGAGCATCGGTCTCATCAGCTTTGCCGCAGTGGCGCAGTGCGCGCCGGCGCTGCTGGGCGGCATGTACTGGCGCGGCGCCACCCGCGGCGGCGCGCTGGCCGGGCTGGCGGCGGGCTTCGGCCTGTGGCTGTACACGCTGATGCTGCCTTCGCTGGCGCGCTCGGGCTGGCTGGCCGATGGCTTCCTGCAGCACGGCCCGGCCGGCCTGGCGCTGCTGCGGCCGGAGCAGCTGTTCGGCCTGGCCGGGCTGGACAACCTCACGCATTCGCTGTTCTGGAGCCTGCTGGCCAATGCGGCGCTGTTCGTCGGCGTGTCGCTGGCGCGGCGGCCCGGGGCGCAGGAGCTGGCGCAGGCGGTGCTGTTCGTCGACGTGTTCAGCCGCACCGGCGCGCCGGCCGGTCCGCAGGCGCCGCTGTTCTGGCGCGGCCAGGCCCGGGTGCACGACCTGCTGGCGCTGGCCGGCCGCTTCCTTGGCGAGGCCCGGGCGCGTGCGCTGTTCATGCGGCATGCGGCCGGGCAGGGCGTGGCCGACCTGGCCGCGCTGGTGCCCGATGCCGGCCTGGTGCACCTGGTGCAGACCGAGCTGGCCGGCGCCATCGGCAGTGCATCGGCGCGGGTGGTGGTGGCGCGCGCGGTGCAGGAGGAGGCACTGGCCGCCGACGACGTCCTGCGCATCGTGGAGGAGGCCACGCGGCTGCGCGCGGCCAACCAGCAGCTGCAGAGCCTGGACCGACTGAAGGACGATTTCATGTCGTCGGTGACGCATGAGCTGCGCACCCCGCTGACCGCCATCCGCGGCCTGGCCGAGCTGATGCGCGACGAACCTGGCATGCCCGAGGCGCAGCGCCAGCAGTTCCTGGGCATCGTGGTGGACGAGGCGCAGCGGCTGTCGCGGCTGGTCAACCAGGTGCTGGACCTGGCCAAGATCGAGAGCGGCCATGCCCGGTGGCTGGAGGAAGACGTGGACCTCAGGGCGCTGGCGCAGCGCTCGGCCGACGCGGTGGCCGAGCTGCTGCGCGAACGCGGCGTGCGGCTGTCGCTGGCGCTGCCGCCCGACCCGCTGCCGCCGCTCGTCGCCGACCCCGACCGGCTGATGCAGGTGCTGGTGAACCTGCTGTCGAATGCCGCCAAGTTCGCGCCCGCCGGCCGCGGCCAGGTGCGGCTGGCGCTGCAGGCCGATGCCCGGGGCGCCACCTTCAGCGTGGCCGACGACGGCCCCGGCGTGCCCGCCGCGGAGCGGGAGCTGGTGTTCGAGAAGTTCCGCCAGGGCAGCGCCGGCGGCGGGGACCCGCGTGTGCAGGGCACCGGCCTGGGCCTGCCCATCTGCCGCGAGATCGTGGCGCATCACGGCGGGCGCATCTGGCTGGAGCCCGACACAGGTCAAGGCGCGTGCTTCCGCTTCACGCTACCTTGGCAGCGCGGGGCGCAAGCCCCGCCGCCGCCGGAGACACGCCATGCGCCACAAGATCCTGATCGCCGATGACGAGCCCAACATCCTCATCACCCTGGACTACCTGATGAAGCGCGAAGGCTTCGACGTGCGCCTGGCGCGCGACGGCCAGGAGGCGCTGGACGCGGTGGCCGCCGATTGCCCCGACCTGCTGCTGCTGGACGTGATGATGCCGCGCAGGAGCGGTTTCGAGGTCTGCCAGGCGCTGCGCGCCGAAGGCCACGGCGGCCGGCCGCGCATCCTGCTGCTCACCGCCAAGGGCCGCGACACCGACGTGGCCAAGGGCCTGGCCCTGGGCGCCGACGGCTACATGACCAAGCCTTTTTCCACCCGCGAGCTGGTGCAGCGGGTGAGGGCGCTGCTCGGCCCTGCGCCATGAAGCCGCGCCAGGCGCTGTGGGCCGGTGTGGCCGGCGCCGGGCTGGCGCTGCTGGCCTGGCTGCTGTCGACAGGCGGCCTGCTCTGGGCCACGCTGTCGGCCGCCGAGCGCGCCGCGGTGGCGCCGGTGCTGGGCCCGCGGCTGCCCTTGCTGGGCGGCGCCGTGCTGCTGGCCGCGGCGGCAGTGGCGGCCGGCGTGCAGCGCTGGCTGCTGCCGCGGGCCGACGCGCTGCAGCGCCTGGCCGAGCAGGCCCGCATCCGCGTGCAGGCGCCGGCCCAGGCGAGTGCGTCGCTGCAGACCATCGACGGCGAGGGCGGGTCGGCGCTGCGCGCGCTGGCCACGGCCATCGACGAGCTGGTGCGCCAGCGCGAGGCGCTGCGGCAGGACGTGGCCGAGCAGGTGCGCCTGGCCAGCCTGGAGATGGAGCTGGAACGCAACCGCCTGGCCGCGCTGATGTCCGAGCTGACCCAAAGCGTGGTGGTGTGCAACCTGGACGGCCGGGTGCTGCTGTACAACCAGCGCGCGCGGCTGCTGTTCCGCGACCTGTCCGGCACGCCGGCGCTGGCCGGCGGCGCCGAGCTGCTGGGGCTGGGCCGGTCCATCCACGCGGTGCTGGAGCAGCCGCTGCTGGCCCATGCGCTGGACACCATCCGCGCCCGGCTGCTGCGGGGCGATGCCGCCGCCTCCGCGCAGTTCGTCACCGTGGCCGCCACCGGCCGCCTGCTGCGCGTGCAGGTGGCGCCGGTGCGGGATGCCGGGCCGCAGGGCGGCGAGGGGCTGCAGACCATCGCCGGCTTCGTGCTGATGGTGGACGACGTGACCGACGAGTTCGAGCAGGGCGCGCTGCGCGACCGCCTGCTGCACCAGCTGACCGAGGGCCAGCGCGGCCCATTGGCCAACCTGCGCGCGGCCGCCGAGATGCTGGACGACGGCGGCCTGGACGCGGGCCTGCGGCAGCGCTTCGTGGCGGTGATCCACGAGGAGGTGGGCACGCTGGGCCGCCGCATCACCGAGCTGGCCGCCCGCGCGCAGGAAGGCGTGCGGACCCGCTGGCCGATGGAGGAGATGCGCGGCGCCGACCTGGTGGCTGCCGCCCAGCGCCGGCTGGCGGACCGTCTGGGCCTGCACGTGGGCTTGCAGGCCGTGGACGAGATGCTGTGGCTGCAGGTGGACAGCTATGCCCTGCTCACCGCCCTGCACTACCTGGCCGGCCGCCTGGCCGACGAATTCCAGGTGCGCATGGTGCAGCTGCGCCTGCAGCGCGCCGACACCGGCCATGCCCAGCTGGACCTGCTGTGGGGCGGCCAGGCCCTGAGCGCCGAGACGGTCATGAGCTGGGAGCTGGACCCCATGCGCATCGGCGGCGACACCAGCCCGCTGAGCCTGCGCGAGGTGCTGGACCGCCACGGCGCCGAGTTCTGGTTCGAGCGCGAGCGGGTGCGCCACCAGGCCTTCTTCCGGCTGCTGCTGCCGCTGTCGGCGCCGCCGCCCACGCCGCTGGCCGAGGCGCTGCCGCTGGTGGTCGGCGGCCGGCCCGAGTTCTACGACTTCGACCTCTTCCAGCACAGCCCGCAGCACCAGGCGCTGGAACACCGGCCGCTGGCCGAGCTTGCCTACACCGTGTTCGATACCGAGACCACCGGCCTCCAGCCCTCGCAGGGCGATGCCATCCTGCAGATCGGAGCGACCCGCATCACCGGCGCCAAGCTGCGCCGGGCGGAGAGCTTCGAGCAGCTGGTCGATCCGCAGCGGCCCATCCCCGAGGCCGGCATTGCCATCCACGGCATCACGCCCGAGCGGGTGCGCGGCCAGCCCGCCATCGGGCAGGTGCTGCCGGCCTTCCACCGCTTCGCGCAGGACACGGTGCTGGTGGCCCACAACGCCGCCTTCGACATGCGATTCCTGCAGCTGCAGCAGGCCGCCACCGGCTGCGTGTTCGACCAGCCGGTGCTGGACACGCTGCTGCTGTCGGCGGTGGTGCATCCGCACCAGCCCTCGCATGCGCTGGAGGCGATCGCCGCCCGCTTCGGCCTGCCGGTGGCCGGCCGCCACAGCGCGCTGGGCGATGCGCTGCTCACCGCCGAGGTGTTCCTGCGGCTGCTGCCGCTGCTGCAGGCCATGGGCATCCACACCCTGCACCAGGCGCGCGAGGCGGCCCAGCGCACCTACTTCGCCCGCCTGGCCTATTGAGCACTTGCGTCCGGGTATGCAGGTTGCCGAGCCGGGCCTGTATCAACTTGCGGCCTGCCGAATGTTCAGCTTGGAGCAAAACGGGTGGGAACTGGTGCTGCGTGCGGTGCTGGTGTATGCGGCGCTGCTGGTGATGGTGCGCCTGTCGGGCAAGCGCACGGTGGGCCAGTTCACGCCGTTCGACCTGCTGGTGATGCTGCTGCTGAGTGAATCGGTGAGCAATGCCCTGACCGGCGGCGACGAGTCGCTGCCCGGCGGCCTGCTGTCGGCCGGCACGCTCATCCTGCTCAACGGCCTGGTGGCGCTGGCCACCACGCGCAGCCGGCGCGTGGAGCGGCTGGTGGAAGGCGAGCCCGTGCTCATCGGGCGCGACGGCCAGTTCTTCGAAGCCGTGATGCGGCGCCACCGCGTGGCCGATTCCGACATGGAGCGCGCCTTGCGCGAGGCCGATTGCGACAAGCAGGACATGGCCTGCGCCTTCCTCGAGTCCAACGGCGGCATCAGCGTGATGAAGAAGCAGCCACCGCGGGCCTAGCCGCGCGAGGGTGCCGATACCAGCGCCACGCCGGCCGTCGTCACCACGATGCCCAGCGCGCTCAGCGCGGTGGGCACCACGCCGTACATCGCCCACTCCAGCACCACCGCCACGATGGGCGTGAGGAACAGCAGGCTGGTCACGCGGGTGGCATGGCCGCGGCGCATCAGCCAGTGCAGGGTGTTGGTGGCCAGGATGGAGGCGAACAGCACCAGGAAGGCCAGCGAGCCCGCCAGCGGCCAGCTCCACCGGATGCGCAGCCCTTCCACGCCCCAGGCCAGCGGCGCCAGCACCAGCGCCGACAGCAGCAGCTGGATGAGCCGCCGCGCTGCGCAGGTCGGCCGTGGGGCAGTAGCGGCGCTGGTACAGCGTGCCCGCGGTGATGGCCACCAGCGAGATGGCCACCGCGGCCAGCGCCGCGCCGTTGACCGCCTGCACATCCACCTTGTGCCACACCACCAGCGCCACGCCCAGCAGCCCCGCCGCCACGCCCGCCCATTGCCGCGGTTGCAGCCGCTGGCCGAGGAAGCGGTGCGCCACCAGCGCGGTGGCCAGCGGCTGCGTGGCCAGCAGCAGTGCGGTGATGCCGGCCGACAGGCCCAGCACCTGCGCATGGTGGCTGCCGCCCAGGTTCACCGCATGCATCAGCAGCCCGGCCACGCCGATGTGCAGCCATTCGGCCCGCGTGGCCGGCCAGCGCGGGCGCGTCATCAGCACCCAGGGCAGCAGGCACAGCGCCGCCAGGCAGAAGCGCAGCGTGAGGAAGGTGAAGGGCGACGCGTACTGCAGCCCCGTCTTGCTGGCCAGGTAGCCCGAGCCCCATACCAGCACGAAGAACCAGGCCAGCGCGGTGTCGATGCGGGGCGCCGGCGGCGCGGCAGTGGGATGGGGGTGGGAAGGGGCGGTCATGCAGTGCCCACTGTGCCCGATGTGGCCCGCGTCGGCAGCATGCCGCGGGCATGGCCCTTGCCCGGCCGGCAGCACGATGGCGACGCTGATCCGTGAGGTGATGACCCGGGGCGCACGCACGCTGGCCCCGGCCGACAGCGTGCGCGATGCCGCGCGGCTGATGCACGAGCTGGACGTGGGCGCGGTGCTGGTGTGCGACGGCCGCCGGCTGCAGGGCATGCTGACCGACCGCGACATCGTGCTGCGCGTGGTGTCGCCGGGCCTGGCGCCCGAGGACACGGCCATCGACCAGGTGATGAGCCCCGAAGTGGTCTGGTGCTTCGAGTACGACGAGGTGGCCGCCGTGGCCGCCCGCATGCAGCAGGCCCGCATCCGCCGGCTGCCGGTGGTGGACCGCGCGCAGCAGCTGGTGGGCATCGTCACCCTGGGCGACCTGGCCAGCCGCGGCGAGCATGGCTGGGCGCAGGAAGTGCTGGCCGATGTGTCCGAGGCCTCGCAGCCGGCAGTCCCGCCGGATGAATGACGCCTGAAAATTCCGGTGGAAACCATGAAACTGGTTTCATACAATCCGCCGGATGAACCCACCCGAGGTCCTGGAAGCCGGCCCCGCCGAAGCCGAAGGCCGCAGCACGATTGCCGACGTCGCGCGTGTGGCCGGCGTGTCCAAGGCCACCGTCTCGCGCTTCCTCAACCACCGCGAGAAGCTGCTGTCGCCCGAGATCGCCGCCAAGGTGGAAGCCGCCATCGCCGCGCTGGGCTACAGCCCCAGCCCGATGGCGCAGGCGCTCAAGCGCGGGCGCTCGCGGCTCATCGGGCTGGTGGTGGCCGACATCACCAATCCGTTCTCGGTGGCGGTGCTGCGCGGGGCCGAAAAGGCCTGCCAGGAAGCCGGCTACCTGGTGATGCTGTTCAACCTGGGCAACCAGAGCCAGAGAGAGCGTGAAGGCATCGAGGCGCTGGCCTCCTACCAGGTCGAGGGCTTCATCCTCAACACGCTGGGCGCCGACCCGTCGGCTGCCAGCGAGGTGGCGCGCCACGGCAAGCCCGCCGTGCTGGTGGACCGCCGGCCGCCGGGCATGAAGGCCGACTTCGTCTCGCTGGACAACGCCGACGCGGTGCGCCAGGCCGCCAGCCACCTGCTGGGCAACGGCTGGCGCGAGATGCTGTACGTCACCGAGCCGATCAAGGGCGTGAGCTCTCGCGTGGAGCGCGAGGCCGCCTTCCGTGCCTTCATCGCCGAGCAGGGCAGGGCGGCCAACGGCCAGACGCTGGAAGCCGGCGACGGCGACGAGGCTGCGTTGGCGCAGGCCTTGAAGGACTGGCGCAAGCGTGCCGGCCGCAAGCCCATCGCCGTGATCGCCAGCAATGCGGTGGTCACGCTGCGCGTGGCCAGCGCCGTGGCGCAGCTGGGCTGGCAGTTCGGGGTGGACCTGGGCTTCGTCGGGTTCGACGACACGGAGTGGGCGCCGCTGGTGGGGCCCGGCTTGAGCACCATAGCGCAGCCGACCGACGACCTGGGGCATGTGGCGGCGAGCTGCCTGCTGGAGCGGCTGCAGGGCCGGCAGCTGCCGGCGCGGCAGATCTTGCTGCCGGGGCGGTTGGTGGTGCGGGGGGTCGTCGCGGGGGGTGGGTCAGTAGACGGTCATGCCCAAAAACCCTCAGGGAAGTTGTATGACCTTGGAGAGGTGGGCGTAAACCGCACCCACCCGACGCAGATGTCGTACGTCCGGGTGCGTCAGCAGCCACAGTTCTGTCTCGCACTCCGGCAGCGGGTCGGTCAAACGCACGAGATCCTTGCGCCCTTCCGCCAGGAACAGGGGCACGACGCCGATGCCCAGGCCCAAGGCGACCAGTTCCAGCACCGACAGGATGCTGCCCACCTGGTACCGCGGAACCAGCTTCGGAAAATGGCGCTTGCGCCAGACGACCGAAGGATGCTCGGGTAGCGCTTCGTCGGGCGCCACCCAATCCAGGCTCGCCGCCCGGGCCAGCTCGAAGCTGCGCAGCCGAGCCCGGCGCGCCGCGTACAGGGCCACGCGGATCGGCCCGATCTGCTTGCCGACGAGGTGAGCGGGCGGGCGCTTCGTCGCGCGAACCGCGATGTCGGCATCGCGCCGCGTCAAGCTCGCCAGCTCATTGCCTGTGTGCAGCTCAAACGCCAGGAGGGGGTGCTCCTCCCGCATGGCAGCCAGCGCTGGCGCGACCAGACCATGCAGGACTGTGTCGGTCGTTGTAACGCGAACCACGCCCGAGATCTGGGACGGTGCCGACTCCACCATGGAGCGCGCCGCCTCGAGCGCACTTTCAATGGATTCCGCCTGAACGGCAAGCTCCTGGGCGAGTTCCGTCGGGACATAGCCCGAACGGGTTCGCTCGAACAACGGTCGACCCAGGCCACGCTCGATCCGCTGCAAGGCCCGGAACACCGTCGAGGCGTCGACGCCCAGCCGCTCTCCCGCGGCGGCCAAGGTCCCGGTGCGCGTCATGGCCAGGGTCATTTCCAGGTCGGCTGGGCCCATCTTGTATTGCGTTCTCGCAATCATCGCTTGCCGTTCGGCCTATGGTCGTTGCTCGGTGGCAATCCTACAGTGGACTCGTCGTCAACTTCCCTCCCTTGGCGATGGTGCTGCGGGCCCCATCGCTCATCCCTCACCGAAAGGTCACTCCCATGAAGCTCTACTTCGCCCCTGGCGCCTGCTCCCTCGCCGTCCACATCGCACTCCGTGAAGTCGGCGCGACGTTCGACGCCGTCTCCGTCGACCTCGCCAAGTCGGTCACCGCTGACGGCACCGACTACCGCACCATCGCTCCGCGCGGCTATGTGCCGCTGCTGCAGCTCGACGACGGCTCGCGCCATACCGAGGCATCCGCACTGCTGCAGTACGTCGCAGACCTGGATCTGCAGCAGCGCCTGATCGGCGCGGCGGGCTCGGCGCGCCGGCTCGCGGTGGTGGAGTGGCTGACCTTCGCCAGCACGGAACTGCACAAGGTCTTCAGCCCGTGGCTCTGGCACAAGGAGACTGCGGAGTCGACACGCCAGGCGGTCAAGGACAAGCTTGCCACCCGCTTCGCCGAGCTCGATGCACTGCTGGGCACGCAGCCGTACCTGGCGGGCGAGTACAGCGTGGCCGACGCCTATGCCTTCACCATCGTCAACTGGTCGAACTTCCTGGGACTGCCCCTCACGAAGTACCCGAACCTCCTGGCCTACATGGGCCGCGTGTCGTCACGACCGGCGGCCCAGGACGCCCTGCGCGCCGAGGGGCTCCTGAAGTGAGTGCGCCGCTCGTCCTGGTGTCTCACGCGCTGTGTCCCTACGTGCAGCGCGCGGCCATCGTGCTGGCCGAGAAGGAGGTGCCGTTCGAGCGGCGGGACGTTGACCTGGCGCGCAAGCCCGATTGGTTCGTGCGCGTGTCGCCGCTGGGCAAGACGCCCGTGCTGCTCATCGGCAAAGAGGCCATCTTCGAGTCGGCTGTGATCTGCGAGTACCTGGACGACACGACGCTGCCGCGCTTGCACCCTGCCAACGCGCTGGAGCGCGCCCGACACCGCTCGTGGATGGAATTCGGCTCCAGCGTGCTGAACCTCATCGGAGCGTTCTACAACGCCCCCGACGAGCAAACGCTGAAGGCCCGGGCAGCGGACATCCGGGAGAAGTTCCAGCAACTGGAGGCCGCACTGGGATCGGGGCCGTTCTTTGCGGGCGCATCCTTCAGCATCGTCGATGCGGTCTATGGGCCGGTGTTCCGGTACTTCGACGTGTTCGACAGCATCGCCGACTTCGGGTTCTGGGACGACCTGCCCAAGGTACGGCGGTGGCGCAAAGCGCTGGCCAGGCGCCCCTCCATCCAGCAAGCCGTCAGTCCGCGGTATGCGGAATTGCTCCTGGCTTTCCTGGTCAAGCGCAGCTCGGCGCTCAGCAAGATGTGTCGCGAGGCGGGCGCGAACTTGCCAACCTGACCTTTCGAGAACCACTGCCGCCGGGCCGATAGGACGGAGACCGCTCCTGGCCGAGTGCCAAGGCCGCGGATTCGGCCCATGACCGACCGCAAGCGCTGCGCCGCAGCCTCAGTCAACCCGCAGCACCTCGAACTGCTGCCGCCCTGTCGCGACGTGGATCGACACCTCGTCGCCCTCGCACTTGCCCAGCATCGCCTGGCCCAACGGCGCTTCGCTGCTGATGACCTGGACGAGTTGCGCGCCGATGCCCAGCTTCATGCTGCCCCCGCCGGGCCGATGAAGAGCTGCTGCTGCCTGTCGTCGGCATCGACGAGGCAGACCAGCGCGCCGAGCTGTATGCCTTTGCTGCTGTCGTAGGGGCCGGGGCGGAACTGGCGCCACACAGCCATCGCCTGGCGGATGGCTTCGGCGCGACGCGCCTGGCCGGTGGCCAGGTAGGCGGCTTCAAGCCCCAGGGTGTCGTACTTGTTTTCGGCGATGTTCTCTTCGTGCGTCGCCGCCTCGTGGGCCACCCGTACGGCCTGTTCGGCTTGCAGAAGGTCTTCGGCCAGCCGCGCCAGCACCTGCTGTTGCAGCACGTGTTTGTCCATGGTCGATTGTCATGCCCCCCGGGAAACCCCCAATCCCATCCTGAAACCGGTTTCCTACACTGAACCCGTTAAGAAACCGGTTTCACAGCGTCCCGCCGGACACCGCGCCGAAAGCAGTACCCCTTGAACTACACCCTCCAATTCGCCGACGTGCTGGCCGCCTGGCCGCTGTTGCTCAAGGGCACGTGGATCACCATCCAGCTGTCGCTGACGGCCACGGTGCTCGGGCTGCTGGTGGCCATCGTGTGCGCCTGGGGCAAGACCTCGGGGCCGAAGCCGGTGCGCTTCGTCATCCAGGCCTACATCGAGCTGATCCGCAACACGCCGTTCCTGGTGCAGCTGTTCTTCTTCTTCTTCGCGTTGCCGGCCATCGGCCTGCGCTGGTCGCCGTACACCGCGGCGCTCACGGCGATGGTGGTGAACCTGGGCGCCTATGCCACCGAGATCATCCGCGCCGGCATCGAGTCCATCCCGAAGGGCCAGATCGAGGCCGGCCTGGCGCTGAACATGAAGCGCCACCAGATCTTCCGGCTCATCGTGCTCAAGCCCGCGCTGCGCGCCATCTTCCCGGCGCTCACCAGCCAGTTCATCCTGCTGATGCTCAGCAGCAGCGTGGTGTCGGTGATCTCGGCCGACGACCTCACCTCGGTGGCGGCCAACCTGCAGTCGCAGACCTTCCGCAGCTTCGAGATCTACATCGTGGTGGCGCTGATCTACCTGGCGCTGGCCATGGCCTTCTCGGCGCTGTTCCGCCTGGTGCAGCGCCGGGTGCTCTCCTATCCGGACCGCCGCTGATGCGTACCTTCGGCCTCAACGACCTCTGGTTCATCGCCGCCGCGGCGCAGTGGACCATCGCGCTGTCGCTCATCGCCTTCGTCGGCGGGGCGGTGGTGGGCCTCGCGCTGGCGCTGGCCCGTACCTCGGAGCGGCCCGCACTGGTGCGCGCCGCCGGTGCCTTCATCCAGGTGTTCCAGGGCACGCCGCTGCTGCTGCAGCTGTTCCTCATCTTCTTCGGCCTTCCGGTGCTGGGGCTGGAAGTCAGCCCGTGGATCGCGGCCGGCACGGCGCTGGTGCTCAACACCGGCGCCTTCCTGGGCGAGATCTGGCGCGGCTGCATCCAGGCGGTGCCGCGTGGCCAGTGGGAGGCGGCCGAGGCGCTGGGCCTGCACTACGTGGCCCGCATGCGCCGCGTGGTGCTGCCGCAGGCCTTCAAGATCGCGCTGCCGCCCACCGTCGGCTACATGGTGCAGGTGATCAAGGGCACCTCGCTGGCGGCCATCATCGGCTTCACCGAGATCACCCGCGCCGGGCAGATCATCAACAACGCCACCTTCCAGCCGCTGATCGTGTTCAGCGTGGTGGGGGCCATCTACTTCCTGCTGTGCTGGCCGCTGTCGATCTGGGCCGGCCGCATCGAGCGCCGCCAGGCCCTGGCCCTGCAGCGCTGATTCGCGCTTCTTCCCCTTCATCACCGGAGACACCGATGTCCACCACGTCCCGCCGCCCCTTCGTCGCCGCTGCCGCCGCCCTGGCCTGCAGCACCCTGCTGGCCGCCTGGGCGCCGCTGGCCCAGGCGCAGACCGCCGAAGAGATCAAGAAGAAGGGCACGCTGACGGTCGGCATGCTGGTGGACTTTCCGCCCTACGGCACGGTGGACAGCAGCAACAACCCCGACGGCTACGACGCCGACGTGGCCAGGCTGCTGGCCAAGGACCTGGGCGTCAAGCTCAACCTGGTGCCCGTCACCGGCCCCAACCGCATTCCCTACCTGCTGACCAACAAGGTCGACGTGCTGATCGCCTCGCTGGCCGTTACGCCGGAGCGGGCCAAGCAGGTGCAGTTCTCGCGCCCCTACTCGGCGGCCACCATCGTGCTGTTCGCTCCGAAGAAGGCCAACATCAAGGCGCCGGCCGACCTGAAGGGCGTGCGCGTGGCCGTGGCCCGCGCCAGCACGCAGGACACCGCGCTGACCGCCATCGCGCCCGAGGGCACCGAGATCCGCCGCTTCGACGACGACGCCTCGGCCATGCAGGCGCTGCTGTCGGGCCAGGTGGATGCCATCGGCTGCTCCACCACCGTGGCGGCGCAGATCGCCAAGCGCGCCGGTGCCGACACCTTCGAGCAGAAGCTGGTGCTGCGCCAGCAGCTGATGGCCGTGGCCATGCGCCCGGGCCAGGCCGACCTGCAGAAGACGATGGACGGCCTGATCGAGAAGAACACCGCCAACGGCGAGCTGAACAAGCTCTACACCAAGTGGCTGGGTACCGCGCTGCCGCAGCTGCCCGCCGCCAACTGAGCCTGCTGAAGCTGCTGCCATGAACACCGCCGCCGAGCCCATCATCCGCATCGAGAACGTCAACAAGTGGTACGGGCAGTTCCAGGTGCTGACCGGCATCGACCTGCAGGTGCGGGCCGGTGAGCGCATCGTCATCTGCGGGCCTTCGGGCTCGGGCAAGTCGACGCTGATCCGCTGCATCAACCGGCTGGAGACGGTGCAGCAGGGCCGCATCGTGGTCGATGGCATCGACCTCACCGCCAACCCGCGCAACGTGGATGCGGTGCGCAAGGAAGTCGGCATGGTGTTCCAGCAGTTCAACCTGTTCCCGCACCTGACGGTGCTGCAGAACTGCACCCTGGCGCCGATGAGCACCCGCGGCGTGTCGCAGGCGGAGGCCGAGGCCACCGCCATGAAGTACCTGGAGCGGGTGCGCATCCCGGAGCAGGCGCGCAAGTACCCGGCGCAGCTGTCGGGCGGCCAGCAGCAGCGGGTGGCCATCGCCCGCGCGCTGTGCATGACACCCAAGATCATGCTGTTCGACGAGCCCACCTCGGCGCTGGACCCCGAGATGGTCAAGGAAGTGCTGGACACCATGATCGGCCTGGCCGAGGACGGCATGACCATGCTGTGCGTGACGCACGAGATGGGCTTTGCCCGCAGCGTGGCCGACCGCGTGATCTTCATGGCCGAAGGCCGCATCCTGGAGCAGGCGCCGCCGCAGCAGTTCTTCGGCCAGCCGCAGCACCCCAAGACGCAGGCGTTCCTGGGGCAGATCCTCAGCAGCGCGCAGCACGCATGAACGAGGCACCGCTGTTGATCTCGTTGTCGTCCTTCGGCGCGGCCGAGGTGCGCCGGCACGGCCAGCTCTGGTTCACGCGGCTGGCGGCGGAGGCCGGTGCCGATGGCGTGGAGGTGCGCGGCGAGCTGCTGACGAATGCCGCGGCCGAGCTGGATGCGCTGGCCGACGCCACGCTGCAGCTGGGCCTGACCACGGTGTACTCCAGCCCCGAAGGCCTGTTCGCGGCCGATGGCACGCTGGACGACGCCGCGCTGGATCGCGCGCTGGCGGCGGCCGCCCGGCTGCAGGCACCGCGGCTGAAGATGTCCATCGGCGGCTATGGCGCGGCCTCGCGCAGCGCCTCGGCCGAGGCCCTTCCCGCGCTGCGCCTGCGGCTGCAGCAGGCCGAGGGCATCGAGCTGGTGATCGAGAACGACCAGACGCCCACCGCGGGCACGGTACGCGCGCTGGTGCCCTTCTTCGAGGCCGCGGCCGATGCGGCGCTGCCGCTGCCCATGGTGTTCGACATGGGCAACTGGCACTGGCTGGGCGAATGCCCGCTCCAGGCGGCGCAGGCGCTGGCCAGCCGCGTGGGTTACGTGCACTGCAAGGGCGTGCAGCGGCTGCCCGCCAAGTGGGTGGCGGTGCCGCTGGCCGACTCGGCCGCGCCCTGGCGCACCCTGATCGACGCGATGCCGCGCGGTGTGCCCTGGGCCATCGAATATCCCCTGATCGGTGACGACCTGCTGGCCGTCACCCGCACGCAGGTCGACCTGCTGCGCGCACTGAGCCGGAGCCTGTGATGAAGCCCCTGGACGTGGTGACCTTCGGCGAGGCGATGCAGATGTTCGTCGCCGCCGAGCCCGGCCCGCTGGAAGACGTGACCAGCTTCCACAAGCGCACCGCCGGCGCCGAGACCAACGTGGCCATCGGCCTGGCGCGGCTGGGCCTGGGCGTGGGCTGGGTGAGCCGGCTGGGCGCCGAATCCATGGGCCGCTACCTGCTCAAGGCCATGCAGGCCGAGGGCATCGACTGCTCGCACGTGGTGTGCGACGCCGCGCAGCGCACCGGCTTCCTGTTCAAGGGTCGGGTGACCGACGGCAGCGACCCGCCGGTGGAATACCACCGCAAGGGCTCGGCGGCCAGCCAGATCGTGCCTGGCGACATCGACGTGCCGTGGGTGACCGGCGCGCGCCACCTGCATGCCACCGGCGTGTTCGCGGCACTGTCGGCCAACTGCCTGGCCACCGCGCACGAGGCGATGCGGCTGATGCGCGAGGCCGGCCGCAGCATCTCGTTCGACCCCAACCTGCGGCCCACGCTGTGGGCCTCGACCGAGGTGATGCGCGAGGCCATCAACGCATTGGCCGCGAAGGCGGACTGGGTGCTGCCGGGCCTGGAGGAAGGCCGGCTGCTGACCGGCGCCGACACGCCCGAAGGCATCGCCGCCTTCTACCGCGACCGCGGCGCCCAGGTGGTGGTGGTCAAGCTCGGCCCGGCCGGCGCGTACTTCAGCAGCGCCGAGGCCAGCGGGCATGTGCCGGGCTTTCCGGTGGCGCAGGTGGTGGACACCGTGGGCGCCGGCGACGGCTTTGCGGTGGGCGTGATCAGCGCGCTGCTGGAGGGCCGGCCGCTGCTGCACGCGGTGCGCCGCGGTGCCTGGATCGGCGCCCGCGCCGTGCAGGTGCTGGGTGACACCGAAGGGCTGCCCACGCAGGCCGAACTGCAGGCCGCCGCGCTGTGACGGCCGTGCCGCGTCAGCAGGTGCTCGTGTTCCGCGAGCTGCCGCCCGACCAGTTGGCGCGGCTGCAGGCGGTGCATGAGGTCACCGTCGCCAACCCGCGCATCGAGGCGCAGCGCGATGCCTTCTTCGCGGCGCTGCAGCGCGCCCAGGGACTCATCGGCTCCAGCTATCCCATCGATGCAGAGGTGCTGGCCCGGGCGCCGGCGCTGCGCGTGGTCTCCAGCATCTCGGTGGGCATCGACAACTACGACCTGCCCGCGCTGCGTGCACGCGGCGTGATGCTGTGCCACACGCCCGGCGTGCTGACCGAGACCACGGCCGACACGCTGTTCGCGCTGGTGATGGCCACCAGCCGCCGCCTGGTGGAGCTGGCCAACCATGTGCGCGAAGGCCGCTGGCAGCGCAACATCGACGAGCGGCTGTTCGGCTGGGACGTGCACGGCAAGACGCTGGGCATCGTCGGCTTTGGCCGCATCGGCCAGGCGCTGGCGCGGCGGGCGGCGCTGGGCTTCGGCATGCCGGTGCTGTTCCACAACCGTTCGGCGGTGGATGTGCCGGCCGAGCTGCCGGCGCTGGCGGCGCATGCGCGCCAGCTGCCGCTGCATGACGTGCTGGCGCAGTCCGACATCGTGGCGCTGACGGTGCCGCTGACCGACGAAACCCGCGGCCTGATGGATGCCGCGCGCTTTGCGGTGATGAAGCCGGGTGCCATCTTCGTCAATGGCTCGCGCGGCGGCGTGGTGGACGAGGCGGCGCTGCTGCAGGCGCTGGACGGCGGACACCTGCGCGCCGCCGGGCTGGACGTGTTCGCCACCGAGCCACTGCCGCTGGATTCGCCGCTGCGCACGCATCCGAAGGTCACGCCGCTGCCGCACATCGGCTCGGCCACGCACGAGACGCGGCAGGCGATGGCCGAACTGGCCACCAGCAACCTGCTGCAGGCCCTGGCCGGCGAGCGGCCCCGCGCCACCGTCGGCTAGGGGCCTTCGCTCAGCCGTCGTTGCCGGGTGCGGCCGGCTGCGGATGGGCGGCCA
This sequence comes from Aquincola sp. J276, assembly GCF_024700035.1. Taxonomy (NCBI): domain Bacteria; kingdom Pseudomonadati; phylum Pseudomonadota; class Betaproteobacteria; order Burkholderiales; family Sphaerotilaceae; genus Aquincola; species Aquincola sp. J276. The sequence continues at coordinate 1,928,210 of NZ_JAJONC010000002.1, read as the reverse complement.
GGTAGCCCTTGACCTTGTCGAGGTCGGTGCCCACGCGGCGCAGCGCTTCCTCCAGCACCGGCACTGGCACGGCCAGCTGCGCTGCCCAGCGTTCCAGCGCGCCGGGTTCCGAGAGCTCGATGCGTTGCATGTCCATGCCTTCCGCGCAGCAATCCAGGTGCCGGCCGCTGTCTGGTTTCTGTAGGACACCCCGCACGCCCCATCGCGCCATCGCCCCGCAGCCTGGTGTCAGCCCGCGGGGCAGCATGCAGCTTCAGACCAAGGAGCAGCCATGAGCATCACCGATTCCACCGACCGACCGCTGGCCACCCCGGACCAGCGCCATCGTCCGCAGGATGCAGGCGATGTGGGCGGGCAGGCCACCACCATCGACGCCGGCCTGGCCCGGGCCAGCACCTCGCCCGACGACCAGCCCGGCATCAGCCCGGCGGGCAAGCCGCAGCCGGTGGACGGCGACTGGGCCGACCGCGAGGCCGCGGCCCGCGAGGACGGCACCGAGACCGAGCTGCCCGACAGCACCGGCGTCAAGCGCTCCGGCGTGCGGGTGAACGACGACGACAACGTGCTGGAGTCGCTGGGCAAGGCCATCACCGACCCGCTTCGCAGCGCAGCCGACGACGAACCCGGCCAGCCCGGGCGCTGAAGGCCGCGCGCCTCGGCGCGACCCGGTGACTCAGCGCAGCCCGGTGAGGTAGACCGCCACCGCCTGCACCGTGGCCGCCGGCATCGCGCCGTACGAAGGCATGCCGGCGCCGGGCTTCAAGGCCTCGGCGTGGCGTATCCAGTGGGCCATCTGCGCACTGTCGTTGTCCAGCAGGCCGGCCGCCAGGGTCAGGCGCCGGCCCACATGGGTGAGGTCCGGGCCACCGCCGGTGGCCTCGGACACGCCGCGCACCGTGTGGCAGGCGGTGCAGCCGTGGTCGATGAAGGCCTGCCGGCCCAGCGCCGGCACCACGCCTTCGTCCGCATGCGCCGGCTCGGCCTCGCGCTCCAGCCAGCGTGCGAAGCCCTCCGGCGCCACCGCCACCACCTGCAGGCTCATGCGGCTGATGCCGTTGGCGGTGAATTCGGCGCATTCGCCGCGGTACACCGCGGGCCGCCAGGCGGTGATGTCCAGGTGCTGCACCTGGCCCGGCATGATGTCGGTTCGGCCGCTGAGCGGCGGCACGCGGAAGCTGTGCACCACGTCGCTGGAGCGCAGCGACAGCCGCACCTTGCGGCCGACCGGGATGCGCAGCTCATTCGCGCTCACCACTTCGGCGCCGGTGCGGGGGTGGCGGTAGCGCACTTCCCACCACCACATGTTGGCCGTGACCGAGACTTCCAGCGGCGCTTCCGCCGGCAGCGGCCCGAATACATAGCGTTCCAGCGCGCTGTACACCAGCAGCGACGCCATCACCACCAGCGGCAACGCAATGGCGGAAAGCAGGGTCCAGCGGGCCCAGCGGGTGCGGTGGCGCGACAGTGCGTTCATGCCGCCATGGATCAAACGGCGTGCCCGCGTGTAGCAAAGGCAAAAAGTGGCTGCAAGGTATGCATCGTGTAAATCTGTAGCCGGATGTCACCAGCCGGCACATGGTTTGCCCGAATGTGCCCGGATGCAACTGGAGAACCACCATGAACGCAGGTGAAGCGACGCGGTGCCGGCTGACCGAGGATCTGCTGCTCGGCGATGCCACCGCGTTCTTCGAACGCATGCTCGACGACGACTGCCCGATGCCAGCGCCGCAGCGCCTGGAACTGCGGCTGCCCGCAGCTTCAGGCGGCATGCCTGTTGCCGCGAGACGCTATACAGCCATGCCGTGCGCGGCACGACGTGGGCTGCAGGGAGAGCAGGATGAATCAGGCAGGGGCAGCGCCAGCCGCAGGGCGGGGCGGGCTTCAGGGCATGCATGTGCTGTTGGTGGATGACTGCGTGGATGCGCTGGTGCCACTGGCGGCCTTGCTGGAGATGAGCGGGGCGGAGGTGGCCACGGCGGAGAACGGGCAGCAGGCGCTGGAGTGCCTGCGCAGCGCGCCATGCGACGTGCTGGTGTCCGACCTGCGCATGCCGGTGATGTCGGGCGTGGAACTCATCCGCGCGGTGCGGGCCGATGCGGCATTGCCGCAGCCGGTGGCCATCGCCTACAGCGGCTATAGCACGCTGGCCACGCGGGAGGTGGTGGACGCCGGCTTCGACGCCGTGCTCACCAAGCCGCTGGGCATCGACAAGCTGCAGCAGGTCATCGTCGCGCTGCGGGCGGGCGGCCGCCCTTGAACCGGCTTGCCGCAATTCACGCGGCGTTACCGGCAAAACCGGTGCCCGCCGGCACGGGCTGAAGGCGTTCCACCGAGGGAAGGCAGGGTTGTTGCGGGGCCGGCACGAAAGGTGCGGAAAGAGCCTCCCAGAGGAGATAACGACCCCATGCCCGCCAGCAGCCTTCGCGTCATACACCAGCAAAACCAGGCCTTGTCGCCCCGCCTGCAACATGCTGTCCGGCTGTTGCAGATGTCGTCTCTCGACTTTGCGCAGACCATCGCCGACACCCTGGGCCGCAACCCGTTTCTTGAAGGTGACGAGGGCGACGACGCCCCGTTGCCGCCCGGCCTCACCGCCCTTGTCAATCCGCTGGCCGAACCCGGCAGCGCCACCGCGCCGCGGGAAGACCTGACGCCCGCCGACCAGGCGGCCAGCGACTACGACAATGCCGCCGACGACGGCCACAGCGAGCCGCCGCCCGATGCCGGCACCTGGAACGAAGCCCTGCCCGGTGGCAACAAGGGCGATGGGCCCGAGGTGTCGGCCACCGAGCTGGTGGCCAGCAGCACCGGCCTCAACACCCACCTGCACGGCCAGCTCAACCTGCTGCCGCTGGGTCCGCGCGACATGGCGCTGGCCAAGGCGGTGGTGGAGCTGCTGGACGACGACGGCTACCTGCGCGGCGATCCGTTCGAGCTCACCGCCGACGATTCCATGGATCCGCCGCCCACCGACGAGGAAGTGCGCATCGCGGTGCGCCGCGTGCAGTCGCTGGACCCGGCTGGCGTGGGCGCCCGCACGGTGCAGGAGTGCCTGCTGCTGCAGACCGGCGAGATCGAATGCCCCCACCAGCGGGCGCTGGCGCGCCGCATCATCGGCGAGCAGCTGCGCCTGCTGGGCACCCGCGATTGCGAGACCCTGGCGCACCGCGTGGGCCATCCGCTGGCCGACGTGGAAGCGGCCTGTGCGCGTATCCGCCGCTTCGACCCGCGGCCGGGCTGGCGCTTCGGCGCGCCGCCGGTGCACTACGTGACGCCCGACGTCATCGCCCGCCGCTACCGCGGCCGCTGGGTGGCGGTGCTGAATCCGGCGGTGGTGCCGCGGCTGCGGCTCAACAGCACGGTGGTGGACCTGTTCCAGCGCCACCGCGGCGCGCCCTGCCCCGACCTGGCCAGCCACCTGCAGGAGGCGCGCTGGACGGTGCGCAACGTGGAGCAGCGCTTTTCCACCATCGTGGCGGTGGCGCAGGCGGTCATCGACCGCCAGCACCACTTCCTGGACTACGGCGAGATGGCGATGAAGCCGCTGGGGCTGAAGGAGATCGCCGAGGCCGTGGGCGTGCACGAGTCCACCGTCTCGCGCGTGACCAGCAACAAGTACATCGCCACGCCGGCCGGCGTGTTCGAGCTCAAGCACTTCTTCTCGCGGGCGATGGTGATGCCCAGCGGCGCCTCGCTGTCGCCCACCGCCATCCGCGGCCTGGTGCGCGACATCATCGCGGACGAGAAGGCCAGCCATCCGCTGTCGGACACCGAGATCACCCAGCTGCTGTGGCAGCAGGGCCTGCGCGTGGCGCGCCGCACGGTCACCAAGTACCGGCAGGCGCTGCGCATCGAGCCCGCGGCACGCCGCAAGGCGATGGCGGGCTGACGGGCCCGCGCTTCGGCGGGGCCGCGCCTCAGCTGCCCGCAGGCGGCTCGGCCAGGTCGGCCGCGGTGGCCTCCATGGCGTCGTCGCCGCCGCGGGAATATTCCTTCAGGCGGTTGTAGAGCGTCTTCATGCTCACGCCCAGGGCGGCGGCGGTGCGCTCCTTGTGGCGGTTGAAGTGCTGGAAGGTGGCCAGGATCAGCTGGCGTTCGGCCTCGGCCATCGAGGTGCCCAGCGGCAGCGTGAGCGAGGGCACGGCCGGTGGCGCGGCCACGCCGCCTTCGCCGGCCATCGACATGCTCAGCGGCACGCCGCTGTCGCGCGGCAGCCATTCGTCGCCAATGTCGTCGCCGTCGGCCATCACGTACACCCGCTGCACCACGTTGCGCAGCTCCCGCACGTTGCCCGGCCAGCGGTAGGCCTGCAGCGCCTGCAGCGCCCTGGGCGTGAAGCGGCGGCTGTGGCCCTCCCGCTGGCACACGCCGGCCAGGAAATGCTCGGCCAGCAGCGGCACGTCCTCGCGCCGCTCGCGCAGCGGCGGCAGCTCGATCGGGAAGACGTTCAGGCGATAGAACAGGTCCTCGCGCAGCTTGTGGTCGGCCACGGCCAGCTCGGGCGCCCGGTTGGTGGCGGCGATCACCCGCACGTCGGCCTCGCGCAGCTGGGTGGAGCCCACGCGCATGAAGGTGCCGGTCTCCAGCACCCGCAGCAGCTTGACCTGCAGCTCGATCGGCATCTCGGTGATCTCGTCGAGGAACAGCGTGCCGCCGTGCGCCCGTTCGAAGAAGCCCTGGTGCTGCGTGTCGGCGCCGGTGAAGCTGCCCTTCTCGTGGCCGAAGATCTCGCTCTCGATCAGGTTGGGCGAGATGGCGCCGCAGTTCACGGCCAGGAAGGGCCGCGCACGCCGGCGGCTGAGGTCGTGCACCGAACGGGCCACCACCTCCTTGCCGGTGCCGCTCTCGCCGGTGACGAACACGCTGATGGATGTGATGGCCACCCGCGTGATCTGCCGGTACACCCGCTGCATGGCCGCGCTGCGGCCCCACAGATGGCCGAAGTGCCCGCTGCGGGCCCATTCGGCCTCCATCTGGCCGATCTCGGCCTGCAGCGCATCGGGCCGCATCACGCGCGACAGGATGCCCTGCAGCTGCCGCTTGCTCACCGGCTTGGTGATGTAGTCGGCCGCGCCGAAGCGCAGCGCCTGGATCGAGGTCTCCAGGCTGGCATGGCCGGTGATCAGCACCACCTCGGAATGCTTGATCAGGTCCGGTGTTTCGAAAAGATCCATTCCGCTGCCGTCCGGCAGCTGCAGATCGAGCAGCACGACATCGGGTCTTTGCAGCGCGAGCTGTCGGCGGGCATCGCGTAACGATCCCGCGGTTGCCACGCTGAATTGCTGTTCCGCAATCAGCGCTGCCATCATGCGCGCCGCGTCCGCATCGTCCTCAACGATCAGGGCGTGGCTCATCGGTGAACTCCTCCGGTACTGCTACTGACAAGGTCCGGTTCGGGGCGCTGGAGGCCCCTTCGGGGCATGGAGCATAAGCGTTCCGACGTCGCCGCACGGGCGGCGTGGGCAGCAGGAAACAACTCGTCTCACATTGCAGAAACGGGCATGCCGATTGCCCCTTGGAACCCTTGGTTCGCCACTTCCGTCGCACCCTCCATTGCCCACCACACGCCGTTGGCCCGTTGCCTCGCTGCGCACCTACCTGGTCGCCATGATCCTGTTGGCCAGCGTGCCGATGGCCTTGTTCATGTCGCTGCAGATCCTGCGCGACGTACGGTCCCAGCATGAGCGCCTGACCGACAGCCTGCAGCGCTCGGCCAACGTGCTGGCCGAAGGCATCGACCGCGAACTGGTGGCCTCGCTGGAAGCGCTGGTGCTGCTGTCCGATGCGGCGGCGCCGGGCGGCGTGGACGTGCAGGCGCTGGTGGGCCGGCTGCGCGAGCGCCCGCGCCTGCGGCCCAGCTGGCAGGCGGTGTTCATTGCCGACGCGCAAGGCCGCGTGGTCGAGGTGGTGGCGGGCAACGGCACCGTGCTGCCCGACCGTGTGGCCGTGCCCACCGCCACGGTGTCGGACCTGGTGGAGATCGGCGGCCGGCGCCTGGTGGCGCTGAGCGTGCCGCTGGGCGGCGGCGTGCGCATGGGAACCTGGATCGACGTGGCGCATTGGCAGCAGCTGCTGTTGCGGCTGGGCCGCGCGCAGGGCGGGTATGCGTCGCTGTTCGACGGCCAGTACCGCATGATCGCCCGCACCGAGTCGCCCGAGCGCTACGTGGGCCGGCGCCTGCCCCTGGGGGCGGTGCAGGCGATGGGCGGTCGGCCGCAGGGCGTCCACCGCACCAACCTGCTGGACGGTGCACCCACCTTCGTGGCCTGGCACAAGGTGGGCGACACGCCCTGGGGCGTGGCGGTGGGCGTGCTGGCCGAGCCCATCGAGCAGCTGCACCGGCATGCGCTGGTCACCGCGGTGAGCACGGCCGCGCTGTGCCTGCTGCTGGGGGTCACGCTGGCGCTATGGATGGCGCGGCGCGTGACCGGGCCGCTGCAGGCCCTGGGCGCGGGCGGTGGCGGCCTGGCGCCGGGCCGCCATGAGCCGGACAGCCCGGTGCGCGAGATCGCCGCGCTGCGCGACGCGGTGGTTTCCGCGCGGCACGAGGAAGCCGCCGCGCGTCTGCGCCTGCAGCGCAAGGCCGACGAGTTCGAGGCGCTGTTCCGCGGCAGCCCCATCGGCCTGGCCTTCGCGCAGGACCCACAGTGCCGCAAGGTGCTGCGCAACCGCGCACTCACCGACCTGATGCGCCCGCCTGCCGGCACCGCGGACGTGCCGATGCAGATCTGGCACGAGGGCCGGCTGCTGTCCCGCGAGGAGCTGCCGCTGGCCGTGGCCGCGCGCACCGGCGAGCCGGTGCCGGTGTGCGAGCTGGAGCTGCGCTTTGGCGGTGGTGCCGATTCGCGCTTCGTCATCATGCAGACGGTGCCCCTGCTGGACACCGACGGCGCCTCGCGCGGGGCCATCGCGGCACTGCTGGACATCACCGACCGCAAGCGCGCCGAGGCGCAGCTGCTGGAGACCGACCGCGAGCGCGTGGCCCTGATCGCACGCGAGCAGGCCGCACGGCGAGAGGCCGAGATGGCCAACCAGGCCAAGGACGAGTTCCTGGCCATGCTGGGCCATGAGCTGCGCAATCCGCTCAATGCGGTGGCCTCGGCCATCGAGGTGCTGAAGCTGCTGGGCGGCGGCGGACCGCAGGCCGACGATGCACGCGGCATCATCGGCCGCCAGACCCGCCACCTGGCCCACCTGATGGACGACCTGCTGGACATGGCCCGGGTGGCCTCGGGCAAGGTGGTGCTGGAGCGCCGGCCGCTGGACCTGGCCAAGCTGGTGTCGTCGCTGGTGGCCACCATGCGGCTGTCGGGCGACGTGCGCGAGCACACCCTGACGATGGACGTGCAGGAAGCCTGGATCGACGCCGACAGCACCCGCATCGAGCAGGTGGCCGGCAACCTGCTCACCAACGCGCTGAAGTACACGCCGCCCGGCGGGCGCGTGCTGGTGAAGGTGATGCCGCAGGGCCAGGAAGCGGTGCTGGAGGTGCGCGACAACGGCGTGGGCATTCCGCCGCAGCTGCTGGAACGGGCGTTCGACCTCTTCGTGCAGGGCGAGCGCTCGCTGGACCGCCGCGCCGGTGGCCTGGGCGTGGGCCTCACGCTGGTCAAGCGGCTGGTGCAGCTGCATGGGGGCAGCGTGGCCGCCGAGAGCGATGGCGACGGCAGCGTGTTCCGCGTGCGGCTGCCGCTGGTGGCCTCGCCGCCGCCGGCCGATGCGCGCGGCGCGCCGGGACGGCAGCGCGGGCGCAGCGTGCTGCTGGTGGAGGACAACGACGACGCGCTGCATGCGCTGAAGTCGGTGCTGGAGCTGGACGGCCACCGCGTGAGCACCGCCAACGACGGTGAGCAGGGCCTGGCCCTGCTGCTGCAGGAGCTGCCCGAGGTGGCGGTGGTGGACATCGGCCTGCCCACGCTCACCGGCTTCGAGGTGGCCAAGCGCAGCCGAGCGGCTGGCTACGCCGGCCGGCTCATCGCGCTATCGGGCTATGGGCTGGAAACCAGCACCCGTCAGGCGCTGCAGTCCGGCTTCGATGCGCACCTGACCAAGCCGGTGGACTTCGACCGGCTGCGCGAGCTGTTCGAGGACCGCTGAAGCGGCCCCGCGGGACGGGTCAGTTCAGGTCGGAGGCGGGCTGCTGCATCGCCTGCAGGCGCGACTGTTCATGCTGCCAGTGCCAGGCGTTGACACGCTCGATGGCGCGGCGCAGTGCATCGGTCATCCACTCGTCCGCAGCACCGGAAGCAGCTTCCGGCACGTTCTGCACGACAACGGGGTGGATGGCGGGCGTGAGGGTTTGCAGTGTGTCCATGACAAAACTCATGCAAGGGTGATGCCTAGCAAGGGTTTTCGCTTACCGGTTGTCACTCACCGGGCCGCGGGCGGCCAGCGCGCGCAGCGATTGCTCGACGTAAAGGGCCGATTCGTACTCGGCCGTCAGGCGGTGGATGTCATTGACCAGCCAGCCCACCATCGCGGGGCCGGCACGGCGCCGCAGCGCTTCGTCGAGCGCGTTTTGCCGCAAGCGCAGCGCATCCGACAACCAGGACGACAAACCACCATCGCCTACTGCATCGGCCGGCATGGACACTCCTTCGGTCCGCATGCGGACAACCATCTGGGGAAAAGTTTGTCAGGCTTGCAGCAATAACGGTGCCGCTCGAGGCAGCGCCTGCCCCTGGGGTTGCAACCAGACCTTTCAAGCGCCGTGGGCGACGCACCATCGGCGCATCTCGCTGCGCAGCGCATGCAGGTCCACCGGCTGCGGCACGAAGCCGTCCACGCCGTCGGCCAGGGCCTGCCATGCATGGGCCGCATCCACGCCCGGGCCGTGCAGCACGATGCGGCACGGCGGGGCCAGCCCGGCCCTCTGCAGCCTGTGCAGCCGCCGGGGCAGCTGCTCGCCGGGCGGGCCGGCAAGCGCGGGGTCCAGCAGCATCACCGTGGGCGCCAGCCGCAGGCAGGCATCCAGCGCCTGCAGCGTGTCGCGCGCGGCATGCACCTCGTAGCCGGCAGCCTGCAGCACCGACTGGGTCAGGCAGCGGGCCACGTCGTCGTGCTGGGCGACCAGCACCTTCAGCGGGCTGGCGGCGTCGCTCCCCGGCTGCGGCGCCTCGGGCGGCGGCTGGCGCAGCAGGCGTTCCCAGGCCTGCCAGTCGCGCTGGCTGAAGGGATGGCAGCACAGCTCGTAGCCCGGCACCGTGTCGGCATGCCCCAGCCACAGCGAGCCGGTTTCCACTGCCAGCACCGCATGCACCCCGCGCGGCAGGCCGCGGCGCAGCCGCTGCAGGGTGGCCGGCGCCATGGCCGCATGGGCGAACACCACCAGCAGCGCGGGCAGCACCTCACCCGGTGCCGGCTGGCGCAGCCGCTGCAGCGCGGCCTCGCAGCCATGCAGGATGGCCACCGTCCAGCCCTCCTGCGACGCCTGGCGCGCCACCGAGGCGGCCAGCACCGCATCCGGCTGCACCAGCCACAGGTGGCGGCTGCCGAAGGCGGGGCGGGGTGGTGCGGGACGCCGCCACGCCCGCCGCAGCAGGTAGTGGCCGTGCAGCTCGAAGCCGGTGCGCCGCCAGGCCAGCGTCACCGCCGCCTGGCTGGCGGGGCACAGGCCCTGGGCGCTGCCCTCGGCCTGTGGCCGCAGCTGCAGCCGCTCCGCCGCCTGCAGGAAGCCCAGGCCGCCGCGGCGCTCGGGCTGGCCACTCAGCCGCCAGTGCAGGCGGCAGCCGCCGCCGGGTTCGGCCTCGGCCTGCGCCTCGAAGCCCAGCACGCCGCCGCCGGCCAGGTTGTCGATGGCCGCTAGCCCCAGCCGGTGCAGGCTGCAGTTCAGCGCGCGCACCTCGGAGAAGCTGCCTTCCAGTCCGCCTGCCGGCCCGGCCACATGCCAGCCGCCGGTGCGGTCGTCGAAGCCGTAGCTGATGCCCTCGTGCAGCAGCCTCGGCACCAATTCGCGCACGCTGATCGCGGCCAGGCGCGACAGCAGGGTGTCCATCGGCATCAGCGTCCCGGCCCCGTTCTGCAAATCTTGCGGCATGCGGTGGCATGGCCCGGTAGCAAGGGGTGCGCGAAAGGTGGAGGTACAGGCATTGCCAGAACGGTATTGCAGCCGGCCTGGCTGCGCCGAACCTGGAGCCCCTGCCCATGCGCGCCCACCACTACTTCCCGACGCTGCCCGTACCGGCTGCCGGCCACCGCACCGGCGCCGTGCTGGCACCGCGGCCGGCCTGGCGCGCGCAGAGCGTGCCGCCCGAGCCGGTGATGCCGCCCCCGCCGCCGCCCGACCTGCCCACCGGCGTGCCGCCGATCGGCGACCCCTTGCCCTCGCCCTCGCCCTCGCCAGCGCCCGATCCGGTGCCGGGCACCGTGCCGGGCACCACGCCCGACATGCCGCCGCCGATGCAGGCGCAGGCGGGGCAGGGCGGGCAGCGGCAGGTGGCTTCGACGGTGCATCACCCGATGATCGCGCAGCCGGCCCGGGGCCGGGCGCCACGGTACGAGCGGCCGTCGGTCTACCGCATCAGCCTGCAACGCAGCCTGGGCGGGCCGCAGTCGGGCATCGCCCATTGAGCGCAGCGGCCCGCCAGATCCGCCGCCGCACGCCGGCGCGCGAAGGCCTGCCGCCGCGTGCGCTGCAGGCGCTGCGGCAGGTGTTCGGCCTGCGGGCCTTGCGGCCCGGCCAGGGCGAGGTGGTGGCCCGTGTGATGCGCGGCGATTCCACGCTGGCCGTGATGCCCACCGGGGCCGGCAAGTCGCTGTGCTACCAGCTCCCAGCCTTGCTGAGCGAGCAGCGCACGCTGGTGGTGTCGCCGCTCATCGCCTTGATGAAGGACCAGTGCGACGGCCTGCGCGACCTGGGCATCGACGCGGTGGCCTGGCACAGCGGCCTGAATGCCGAAGCCCTGGCCGCGACCGAGGCCGCGGTGGCCGACGGCAGCGCCCGCATCGTCTTCACCACGCCGGAGCGGGCGGCCGAGCCCGGCTTCGCCGACGTGGTGAACACCGGGCGCGCGGTGGGCCTGCTGGTCATCGACGAGGCGCATTGCATCAGCCAGTGGGGCCATGCCTTCCGGCCGGCCTACCTGGAGCTGGCGCCGCTGCGCGGCGCGCTGGGCAAGCCGCCGGTGCTGGCGCTGACCGCCACCGCCACCGAGCAGGTGGCCGAGGAGGTGATGGCGCAGCTGGGCATCCCGGCCGGCGGCCTGCTGCGCGCCGGCGTATACCGGCCCAACCTGCACTACCGCGTGGAGCCGCAGGCGGACGAGGAGGACAAGCGCGAGCGCGCCGTGGCCCTGGTGCAGGCCACCGAAGGCACCGGCATCGTCTATGCCGCCACCGTGCGCGAGGCCGAGGCCGTGCATGCGTTGCTGCAGGAAGCGGCCAACGCCGCCGGCCAGCCGCCGCAGTCCATCGGCCTCTACCACGGCCGGATGAACGCTGCCGACCGCAACCGCGTGCAGGACGCCTTCATCGCCGGCGAGGTGAGGGTGATGGTGGCCACGCCCGCCTTCGGCCTGGGCATCGACAAGCCCGACATCCGCTTCATCGTGCACCTGCAGCTGCCGCCCGGCCTGGATGCCTACTACCAGGAGACCGGCCGCGCCGGCCGCGACGGCGAGGATGCGGACTGCACGCTGCTGTACCTGCGCGGCGACCGAGGCGTGCAGCAGTTCTTCATGGCCGGCCGCTACCCCGACCGCGAGGCCGTCTCCGCCGTGCTGCGCCAGGTGAGCCAGGCGGGTGAGCCGGCCGAGCTCGAAGCGGTGGCCGAAGCCGCCGACCTGCCCGCCGCACGGGTGCGCGGCATCCTCAACCTGCTGGCCGGCGAGCGGCTGGTGCGCCGCGACGGACAAGGCCGCTGGCGCGCCGCCCCCGGTCGCCGGCTGGACGACGCCGCCCTGGCCCGCGTGCTGCAGGCCTGCGAGCAGCGCCGCGAGCAGGACAAGGCCGAGCTGGAGGCCATGGTCTTCTATGCCCAGACGGGCACCTGCCGCTGGCAGGTGCTGCTGCGCCACTTCGAGCCCGAGGCCGGGCATCCCGCCTGCGGCCACTGCGACAGCTGCCGCCGGCTGCAGGCCTTCGAGGCGCTGCGCGAGGCCGAGGCCGCCCAACAGGCGGCCGCCGACGCCGGTGCCCAGCCCATCCAGGTGCTGGCCGCCGGCACCGCGGTGCGCGTCAAGCGCTACGGCCTCGGCGAGGTGGTCAGCGGCGACGCCAGCAGCCTGACGATCCGTTTCCCAGGCGGCGCCGAGCGCAGCTTCCATCCCGACTTCGTGCGCCCGGCACGGCAACGCCGTGCCGTGGCCGCCGCCTGACACCGACCCCCGCAGAAAGACCCACCGATGAAACCCACCGTCAGCGACCACCTTCTGCAGCGCCTGCATGCCTGGGGCGTGCGCCGTGTCTTCGGCTATCCCGGCGACGGCATCAACGGCCTGATGGGCGCCTTCGGCCGGCGCGACGGCGACATCGAGTTCGTGCAGGCGCGGCATGAGGAGCTGGCCGCCTTCATGGCCACCGCGCACGCCAAGTTCACCGGCGAGGTGGGCGTGTGCATGGCCACCTCCGGCCCCGGCGCCATCCACCTGCTCAACGGCCTGTACGACGCCAAGGCCGACCACCAGCCCGTGGTGGCCATCGTCGGCCAGCAGGCCCGCAGCGCCATCGGCGGCGACTACCAGCAGGAGGTGGACCTGCCGGCGCTGTTCAAGGACGTGGCCGGCGCGTACGTGCACACGGTGATGGTGCCGGAGCAGGTGCGCCACGTGATCGACCGTGCCATCCGCATCGCCCGCGACCAGCGCACCGTCACTTGCGTCATCGTGCCCAACGACGTGCAGGAACTGCCGCAGGTGCAGGAGCCGCCGCGCGAGCACGGCACGGTGCACAGCGGCATCGGCCACACCGGCGTGGCGGCGGTGCCGCCGGCCGGCGAGCTGGCGCGGGCTGCGGCGGTGCTGAACGCCGGGCGCAAGGTGGCCATCCTGGTGGGCGCCGGCGCGCTGCATGCAGCCGACGAGCTGCAGATGGTGGCCGACCGGCTGGGCGCCGGCGTGGCCAAGGCGCTGCTGGGCAAGTGCGCCCTGCCCGACGACCTGCCCTACGTCACCGGCGCCATCGGCCTGCTGGGCACCGGGCCCAGCTGGGAGCTGATGGAGGGCTGCGACACGCTGCTGATGATCGGCTCCAGCTTCCCGTACAGCGAATACCTGCCCAAGGAAGGCCAGGCCCGCGGCGTGCAGATCGACGTCGACCCGCGCAAGCTGGGGCTGCGCTACCCGATGGAGGTGAACCTGGCCGGCGACAGCGCGCTCACGCTGCGGGCGCTGCTGCCGCTGCTCAAGCCGCGCGCCGACCACCAGTGGCGCGAGCAGGTCAACAAGAGCGTGCTCAAGTGGTGGGACGTGATGCGCGCGCGTGCGATGGCGCCGGCCAAGCCGATGAATCCGCAGCGGGTGTTCTGGGAGCTGTCGCCCCGGCTGCCTTCGGACGTGATCCTCACCTGCGATTCCGGCACCAGCGCGGCCTGGTATGCACGCGACATCAAGGTGCGCCACGGCATGATGGGCTCGCTCTCGGGCGGGCTGGCCAGCATGGGCGCGGCGCTGCCCTATGCCATCGCCGCCAAGTTCGCGCATCCGTCGCGCCCGGTGGTGGCGCTGCTGGGCGATGGCGCGATGCAGATGATCGGCCTGAACGCGCTCATCACGCTGGCCCACCACTGGCGCCGCTGGGCCGACCCGCGGGTGCTGGTGATGGTGCTGGACAACCAGGACCTGAACATGGTGACCTGGGAGCAGCGCGCCACTGCGGGCGATCCCAAGTTCGACCCGTCGCAGACGCTGCCCGGCTTCGCCTATGCCGAGTACGCCAAGCTGCTGGGCCTGAACGGCCTGCGCGTGACCAACCCGGAGGACATCGGCTTCGCCTGGGAGGAAGCGCTGGCCGCCGACCGACCCACCGTGCTGCAGATGGTGGTCGACCCCAACGTGCCGCCGCTGCCGCCGCATGTGCCGGTGAAGCAGGTGGCCTCGTACATGAGCGCGCTGCTGCACGGCGACAGCAATGCCCGCCAGGTGATGGTGGCCACCTTCCGCCAGTGGTGGGCCGGCGTGGCGCCGGGCCACAAGGGCGACGGACCGGCGGATGCGGCGGAAGACGGCGACCGCGGCTGAAGGCACGGCGGTTGCCGCCTGGCAGGCATCTCAACACGACAAGGAACGACGCCATGAGCGAAGCACAAGCCACCGAGGTCCAGTCCGTCTACCGTGAACTGGTCAAGGGCGTGGGCCGCGAGAAGGTGACCGAGGCCAATGCGGCCCAGCTCATCGAGCTGGCCGAACGCGACAAGCACACCGTGCTGGCCGAGGAGCTGCGCGAATGGGCCATGGGCTGCGGCGGCGCGCTGACGCCGGGGCAGGGTGGGGACGCGACCAAGGGGTGAGTGGCCGGTGGCCCTGGCGCCTGAGTTCCTGCCACTGCGCCTCGGCCCCGGCGCGGATCTCCGCGCCGCGCTGGAGGCGCTCTCCGCCGCGCCCGCGGGGCTGTCCGCCTTCGTGGTCAGCGGCATCGGCAGCCTGGCCGGCGCCCGCCTCCGGCTGGCCGGTGCGCAGGTCGAGACCGAGGTCGCCGGCGACGTCGAGATCCTGTCCCTGGCCGGCACGCTGTCGCCCGATGGCGCCCACCTGCACATGGCCATCGCCGATGCCGCCGGCCGCGTGCTGGGTGGACACGTCGGCTACGGCAACCTCGTCCGCACGACGGTGGAGCTGCTGGTCGTGCAGCTGGCCGACTGGCGGCTCGGCCGCCAACCGGACCCGACCACCGGCTTCAAGGAACTGGTGATCACGCGCACGTCCACCGGCCCCGGCGGCGCGGCGTGAGCGGCCTCAGTTGTGCGAGCCCCGCTTCGATTCCTCCGCCTGCCCCTTCTGCGCCGAGCCCTTCTGATGGGTTGGCAGCGGTGTGCCGGTGGGCGCGGGGTCGTTGCCGGTGCCGGTGTTGTTGATGCGCTCGGCCATCCAGTCGTTGGCCGTGGTCTCGTCGGTGGGCGGGGCCACGGGTTGGTTGCGTTGGGTCATGACCGTCTCCTGAAGGCAGTTTGAAACCGTATGGCGGCAAGCGTTGTTCCCACGGTGCGAGACTCGGCGTCTCGACCGACCTACCTTCCTTGAGGACCGTGCATGAGCAACGCTTACCGTGACACCCGGCTGCTGATCGACAACGAATGGGTGGATGCCGCCGACGGACGCACGCAGGACGTGCTGAACCCCGCCACCGGCCAGCCCATCGGCCGCGTGGCCCATGCCAGCCGCGCCGACCTCGACCGCGCGCTGGCCGCCACCCAGCGCGGCTTCCAGGCCTGGCGCAACACGCCGGCGCATGAGCGCGCCAACATCATGCGCAAGGCCGCTGCGCTGGTGCGCGAGCGCGCCGATGCCATCGCACCGCTGATGACGCTGGAGCAGGGCAAGCCGCTGGCCGAAGCCAAGGTGGAAGTGATGTCGGCCGCCGACATCATCGAGTGGTTCGCCGACGAAGGCCGCCGCACCTACGGCCGCATCGTGCCGGCCCGCAACCTGGCCGTGCGCCAGATGGTGCTGAAGGAAGCCGTGGGCCCGGTGGCCGCCTTCACGCCCTGGAACTTCCCGATCAACCAGGTGGTGCGCAAGCTGTCGGCCGCGCTGGCCACCGGCTGCTCTTTCCTCGTCAAGGCACCGGAGGAAACCCCGGCCTCGCCGGCCGCGCTGCTGCAGGCCTTCGTCGATGCCGGCCTGCCTGCCGGCGTGGTGGGCCTGGTGTTCGGCGACCCGGCCGAGATCTCCAGCTACCTGATCGCGCATCCCACCATCCGCAAGGTCACCTTCACCGGCAGCACGCCGGTGGGCAAGCAGCTGGCGGCGCTGGCGGGCCAGCACATGAAGCGGGTGACGATGGAGCTGGGCGGCCATGCCCCGGTGATCGTGGCCGAGGATGCCGACGTGGAACTGGCCATCAAGGCCCTGGCCGGCGCCAAGTTCCGCAATGCGGGCCAGGTGTGCATCTCGCCCACCCGCTTCCTGGTGCACAACCGCATCAAGGAGCGTTTCGTCGACGGCTTCGCCTCGCGGGTGCAGGGCCTGAAGGTGGGTGACGGCCTGGCCGATGGCACCACGCTGGGCCCGCTGGCCAATGCCCGCCGCATCAGCGCGATGAACAAGGTGATGGACGATGCCCGCCAGAAGGGCGCGCGCATCGTCACCGGCGGTGAGCGCGTGGGCAGCGAAGGCAACTTCTTCGCCCCCACCGTGCTGGCCGACGTGCCGCTGGACGCCGACGTGTTCAACAACGAGCCGTTCGGCCCGGTGGCCGCGGTGCGCGGTTTCGACACGCTGGACGAAGCCATCGCCGAAGCCAACCGCCTGCCCTTCGGCCTGGCGAGCTACGCCTTCACCCGCTCGCTGAGCAATGCGCACAAGCTGTCGCAAGACCTGGAAGTGGGCATGCTGTGGGTCAACCAACCCGCCGCCCCTTGGCCCGAGATGCCGTTCGGCGGCGTGAAGGACTCGGGCTACGGCAGCGAAGGCGGCCCGGAGGCACTGGAGCCCTACCTGGTGACCAAGTCGGTCGCGATCCTCAACGCGGACTGACTGAAGGCACCGCCCGGCGCTGGGGCGCCGGGCGCGGGCTCGGGTTGTCACGTAGGGCATCCAGAGCCTAAGGCACGGGCCGGCATGGCCCTATTGCCCCGCAGGGCGGCGGCTCCTAGAGTGGCCGCGTTGCGAGGTGACGATGCCCAGCCCTGTTTATGCCCCCGGTGCCCCAGTGATCCCGGCCAACGATGCCGTGCCCCAGCCGATTCCGGCGCCCTCGGTGGACGCGGCGGCCGTGCGACGCATCGCGCTCGATTTCGAACACCTGCCTGGCGGCCTGCTGCCGGCCCTGCATGCGGTGCAGGATGCGCTGGGCCATGTGCCGCGCGACGGCGTGCCGGTGATCGCCGAGGTGTTCAACCTCTCGCGCGCCGAAGTGCATGGCGTGCTCACCTACTACCACCACTTCCGTACCGAGCCGCCGGCCGGCTGCGTGGTGCAGGTGTGCCGGGCCGAATCCTGCCAGGCCATGGGTGCCGATGCGCTGATGGCGCATGTGCAGCTCACGCTGGGCTGCGGCGGCCACGGCCAGGCGCATGCCAGCCGCTCGGCCGACGGCCGCTTCCAGGTGGAGCCGGTGTACTGCCTGGGACTGTGCGCCTCGTCGCCCGCACTCACCATCGACGGTGAGGTGCATGCCCGCATGAGCTCATCGCGCTTCGATGCGCTGATCGCCGAGAAGGTGGGGCAGCAATGAGCACGGGCCAAGCCATCACCGTCTACGTGCCGCGCGATTCGGCGGCCCTGGCCGTGGGCGCCGAGCGGGTGGCCCGCACCATCGCCGCACAGGCCGCCGAGCGCGGCCTGGAGGTGAACATCGTGCGCAACGGCTCGCGGGGCCTGTTCTGGCTGGAGCCGCTGGTGGAGGTGGCCACGCCGCAGGGCCGCATCGCCTACGGCCCGGTGGATGCGGCCGACGTGCCGGGCCTGTTCGAAGCCGGCTTCCTGCAGGGCGGCGCGCATGCGCTGGGCCTGGGCCTGACCGACGAGATCCCGTTCCTGAAGAACCAGGAGCGCCTGACCTTCGCCCGCATGGGCATCGTCGATCCGCTGTCGCTGGCCGACTACGAGGCGCATGAAGGCTATGCCGGCCTGCGCCGCGCGCTGGCGCTGCCACCGGCCGAGGTCGTCCAGCAGGTGCTGGACTCGGGCCTGCGCGGCCGCGGCGGTGCGGCCTTTCCGGCGGGCATCAAGTGGAAGACGGTGGCGGGCACCACCGCGCTGCAGAAGCACATCGTCTGCAATGCCGACGAGGGCGATTCGGGCACCTTCTCCGACCGCATGACGATGGAGGGCGACCCCTTCGTGCTGATCGAGGGCATGACCATCGCCGGCCTGGCGGTGGGCGCCACGCAGGGCTGGATCTACGTGCGCTCCGAGTACCCGCATGCCATCGCCACGCTGGAAGCCGCCGTCGCCACCGCCCGCAATGCCGGCTACCTGGGCCGCGACGTGATGGGCTCCGGCCGCGCCTTCGACCTGGTGGTGCGCAAGGCCGCCGGGGCTTACGTGTGCGGCGAGGAGACGGCGCTGCTGGAGAGCCTGGAAGGCAAGCGCGGCATCGTGCGCGCCAAGCCGCCGCTGCCCGCCATCGAAGGTTTGTTCGGCCAACCCACGGTGATCAACAACGTGATCACGCTCGCCACGGTGCCCATCATCCTGGCGAGGGGAGCCGATTTCTACAAGCACTACGGCATGGGCCGCTCGCGCGGCACGTTGCCATTCCAGCTGGCCGGCAACATCAAGCAGGGCGGCCTGGTGGAAAAGGCCTTCGGCCTGACGTTGCGCGAGCTGCTGTTCAGCTTTGGAGGCGGCAGCGCCAGCGGCCGGCCGATCAAGGCGGTGCAGGTGGGCGGGCCGCTGGGCGCCTACCTGCCCGAATCGCAATGGGACCTGCCGCTGGACTACGAGGCCTATGCCGCCGTGGGCGCGGTGGTGGGCCATGGCGGCATCGTGGCGCACGACGACTCGGCCGACATGTCCCGGCTGGCGCGCTATGCGATGGAGTTCTGCGCCATCGAGAGCTGCGGCAAGTGCACGCCCTGCCGCATCGGCTCCACCCGCGGCGTGGAGGTGATCGACCGCATCACGCTGCACCGCCAGCAGCCGGCCGCGCATGCGCAGCAGGTGGCGCTGCTGAAGGACCTGTGCGACACCATGCTGTATGGCTCGCTGTGCGCGATGGGCGGCATGACGCCGTACCCGGTGATGTCGGCGCTGAACCATTTCCCCGAGGACTTCGGCCTCACCACCCCGCAACGCGAGGCGGCCTGAGCGCCGGCCGGCAGGAGACACCCATGCTCGACGCATTCAAGGACATCGACTACGGCACGCCGCTGCGCACCTCCACCGAGGAGGTGACGCTGGAGATCGACGGCGCGCAGGTCACCGTGCCCAAGGGCACCTCGCTGATGCGTGCGGCGATGGACGCCGGGGTGCAGGTGCCCAAGCTGTGCGCCACCGACAGCCTGGAGCCCTTCGGCAGCTGCCGGCTGTGCCTGGTGGAGATCGAGGGCCGCAAGGGCTACCCCGCCAGCTGCACCACGCCGGCCGAAGCCGGCATGAAGGTGCGCACGCAAAGCCCCAAGCTGCAGGACCTGCGCAAGGGCGTGATGGAGCTGTACATCTCCGACCATCCGCTGGACTGCCTGACCTGCGCGGCCAACGGCAACTGCGAGCTGCAGGACATGGCCGGCGTGACCGGCCTGCGCAACGTGCGCTATGGCGTGGGCGACCAGTACGGCGGTGCGCACCACCTCAATGCGAAGAAGGACGAGTCGAACCCGTACTTCACCTACGACCCGGCCAAGTGCATCGTGTGCAACCGCTGCGTGCGGGCCTGCGAGGAGACGCAGGGCACCTTCGCGCTCACCATCAGCGGCCGCGGCTTCGAGTCGCGGGTGTCGGCCGGCATGGACGAGCCGTTCATGGAGAGCGAATGCGTGAGCTGCGGCGCCTGCGTGGAAGCCTGCCCCACCGCCACGCTGCAGGAGAAGTCGGTCATCTGGATGGGCCAGGGCGAGCACAGCGTGACCACCACCTGCGCCTACTGCGGCGTGGGCTGCGGCTTCAAGGCCGAGATGAAGGGCAACGAGGTGGTGCGCATGGTGCCGTGGAAGGACGGCGCGGCCAACGAAGGCCATTCGTGCGTGAAGGGCCGCTTCGCCTGGGGCTATGCCACGCATGCCGACCGCATCACCACGCCGATGATCCGCAGGAAGATCACCGATCCGTGGCAGGTGGTGAGCTGGGAGGAAGCCATCACCTACGCGGCCAGCGAGTTCAAGCGCATCCAGGCCGAGCATGGGCGTGACGCCATCGGCGGCATCACCTCCTCCCGCTGCACGAACGAGGAAACCTACCTGGTGCAGAAGCTGGTGCGCGCGGCCTTCGGCAACAACAACGTCGACACCTGCGCCCGCGTGTGCCACTCGCCCACCGGCTACGGCCTGAAGCAGACGCTGGGCGAATCCGCCGGCACGCAGACCTTCAAGTCGGTGGAGCAGGCCGACGTCATCATGGTCATCGGCGCCAACCCCACCGACGGCCATCCGGTGTTTGCGTCGCGGCTGAAGAAGCGGCTGCGCGAAGGCGCGCAGCTCATCGTCGTCGATCCGCGGCGCATCGACCTGGTGAAGTCGCCGCATGTGAAGGCGGCCCACCACCTGGCGCTGCGGCCCGGCACCAACGTGGCGGTGATGACGGCGCTGGCGCATGTGATCGTCACCGAAGGCCTGCTGGCCAACGACTACATCGCCGAGCGCTGCGACACCAAGTCGTTCGGCGAATGGATGGCCTTCGTGGCCCGGCCCGAGCATTCGCCCGAGGCCACCGAGGCCGTCACCGGCGTGCCGGCGGCCGAGCTGCGCGATGCGGCGCGGCTGTATGCCGGCGCGCGCAACGGCGCCATCTACTACGGCCTGGGCGTCACCGAGCACAGCCAGGGCTCCACCACCGTGATGGCGATCGCCAACCTGGCAATGGCCACCGGCAACGTGGGCCGGGAAGGCGTGGGCGTGAACCCGCTGCGCGGCCAGAACAACGTCCAGGGCAGCTGCGACATGGGCTCCTTCCCGCACGAGCTGCCGGGCTACCGCCACGTGAGCGACAGCACCACGCGCGCGCAGTTCGAAGCCGCCTGGGGCGTGGCCATCCAGCCCGAGCCGGGCCTGCGCATCCCCAACATGTTCGAGGCTGCGCTGGGCGGCAGCTTCAAGGGCCTGTACTGCGAGGGCGAGGACATCGTGCAGTCCGACCCCAACACCCAGCACGTCGCGGCCGCGATGATGGCGATGGAATGCATCGTCGTGCAGGACCTGTTCCTCAACGAGACGGCCAAGTACGCGCATGTGTTCCTGCCGGGTTCCTCCTTCCTGGAGAAGGACGGCACCTTCACCAATGCCGAGCGCCGCATCAGCCGCGTGCGCAAGGTGATGCCGCCGAAGGCCGTGTACTCCGACTGGGAAGTGACGATGCTGCTGTCGAATGCCCTCGGGTATCCGATGCACTACAAGCACCCCGAGGAGATCATGGCCGAGATCGCGGCGCTGACGCCCACCTTCCGCGGCGTGAGCTACAGGAAGCTGGACGAGCTGGGCAGCGTGCAGTGGCCGTGCAACGAGGAGGCGCCCGAGGGCACGCCCATCATGCACATCGACCACTTCGTGCGGGGTAAGGGCCGCTTCATCATCACGCAGTACGTGGCCACCGACGAGAAGGTGACGCGCCGCTTCCCGCTGCTGCTGACCACCGGCCGCATCCTCTCCCAATACAACGTGGGCGCGCAGACGCGCCGCACCGACAACAACCGCTGGCACAGCGAAGACCGGCTGGAGATCCATCCGGTGGACGCGGAAGACCGCGGCATCCGCAACGGCGACTGGGTGGGCATCCAGAGCCGCGCCGGCGAGACGGTGCTGCGCGCGGTGATCAGCGAGCGCATGCAGCCGGGGGTTGTCTATACGACCTTCCACTTCCCCGAGTCGGGTGCCAACGTCATCACCACCGACAGCTCCGACTGGGCCACCAACTGCCCCGAGTACAAGGTGACGGCGGTGCAGGTGATGCCGGTGGCGCAACCGTCGGAGTGGCAGCAGTCCTATTCGCGCTTCAACCAGGTGCAGAACGACCTGCTGCAGCAGCGCCAGCCGGCCGACGCGGCGGTGGTGGGCAAGTAGGGGCCGGCGATGCATGCAGACAACCTGGTGCGCATGGCCAACCGCATCGGCCAGTTCTTCGAGGCCATGCCCGACCGGGCCGAGGCACTGGAAGGCATCGCGCTGCACATCCAGCGCTACTGGGAGCCGCGCATGCGCCGGGCGCTGCGCGCGCACCTGGCGGATGCGGCGGCGCTGGCCGAGCATCCGCTGGACCCCATCGTGATGCAGGCGCTGCAGGCCCATCCGCAGGTGCTGGAATCCGCCACCGCGCCAGCGGGGTGATGCACTCCGGTGCACCATCGGCCCCGGTTACAACCACGAGGGGCAAGCGATGGACACCGTCTACACCGACGACCAGGTCACCAGCCGGCTGGCGTCCGAACTGCCGCGCTGGACGCTGGAGGGCGGCTGGATGCGCCGCACCTACAAGACCGGCGGCTGGAAGGCCACGCTGATGGCGGTGAACACCATCGGCCACCTGGCCGAGGCAGCGTGGCACCACCCCGACCTGACCGTGAGCTATGCCTTCGTCACCGTGAAGCTGGTGACGCACTCGGCCAAGGGCATCACCGACAAGGACTTCGCGCTGGCCAGGAAGATCGAGGAAGTGCTGATGTGGCAACCCGGCACCGAGCCCGGCACCGCGCTGGAAGGCACGCCGGACGATCCGCGGTTCCGGTACCTGAGATACGACTGACGCACGCCCCGGGATGACAGTCTGTCCTTGACCCGGCACACCCGCCGCCACGCGCGGCCGGCCGGGCGCGGGGCGACCGCGGGTTAGCCCGCAGGGGAACGAGGTTTGCTTGGTGCGGTGCAGATGTACACCTGTGCCAACACCCTGGGCGGCGACGCCCCCGCCGAGGCCGACGCCCTCACCGGCGCCGGGCTGCCGCCCGCCGCGGCGGCGCCACGCGCGCCTGCCGTCACGCTGCGGGCGCCCGGGCGGCTGCACCTGGGCTTCCTCGACCCGGCGGCCACGCTGGGCCGGGCCTTCGGCAGCATCGGCCTGGTGATCGACGGCTTCGAGACGGCCGTGTCGGTGACCGCCGCCGCGCGTGCCGACGAGATCGTGGCCGCCACGCCGGCTGCGCAGGCGGAGGTGGAGCGGGCGGCCCGCCACCTGGCCGCGCTGCGCCGCCACAGCGGCTGCAGCGGTGCGCTGCGGCTGCAGCTGCTGGAGGTACTGCCGGCGCATGCGGGCTTTGGCTCGGGCACGCAGCTGGCGCTGGCCATCGGCCGCGCCTTTGCCCACTGGCATGGCCTTGCGGTGGACACGCCCACGCTGGCCCGCTGGCTGGGCCGCGGCCTGCGCTCCGGCGTGGGCATCGCCGGCTTCGACCAGGGCGGCCTGCTGGTGGATGGCGGCCCCGGTGCCGACGGCCGGCCGGCGCCGCTGCTGGCCCGGCTGTCGCTGCCCGCTGCCTGGCGCGTGCTGGTGGCGCAGGACGACACGCTGGCGGGCCTGTCCGGCCAGCGGGAGAAGCAGGCCATCGCCACGCTGCCGCCGCTGCCGCGGGCCCTGGCCGCCGACATCTGCCACCAGGTGCTGATGCGGGTGCTGCCCGGCGCCGCAGCCGACGACTTCGCCGGCTTCGCGGCCGGCATCAACCGCATCCAGCAGGTGCTGGGCGAGCATTTCGCGCCGGCGCAGGGCGGCTGCTACACCAGCGCCGCGGTGGGCCGCCTGATGGCCTGGCTGGCGGCGCAGGCGCCGTCCGGCGCGGCCATCGGCCAGAGCTCCTGGGGCCCCACCGGCTTTGCCATCGTGCCCGGCGCCGCACAGGCCGATGCGCTGATGGCTGCAGCCCGCCAGGCCGGCCTGCTGCCTGCCGGGCTGCGGCTGCGCAGCGTGGCCGCGCGCGACCACGGCGCCACGCTGGCCGACACCCGCGCCCGCTGAGCGCGCCACCCCACCACCCCGACACCCGAAGAGCCGCGATGGAACGCCCCTACATCCTCCACATGTTCACCCCGGGCAAGCAGATGAGCCCGTTCGACATCAACATGGCCGCCGACGCCGGCTACCAGCTGGTGGTGCCGTATGCCGAGGTGGGCCTGGACGCCATCCGCAACCTGACGCAGGACACCATCTTCTCCCGCGGCCCCAAGGGCGTGGCGCGCACCGGCATCTTCATCGGCGGGCGCGATGCGCTGCTGGCGGCCGACATGCTGCAGCGCGCCAAGGAGAGCATGGTCAAGCCCTTCATCGTCTCGCTGATGGCCGACCCCAGCGGCGCCTACACCACCGCCGCGGCGATGGTGGCCTGCGTGGAAGGCCAGCTGCTGCGGCAGCACGGCTGCAAGCTGGACGGCCTGCGCGTGGTGGTGCTGGGCGGCAGCGGGCCGGTGGGCCGCATCGCCGGCGTGCTGGCGGCGCAGGCGGGCGCGCAGGTGCAGCTCAGCAGCCGCAACGGCATCGACGTGGCGGAAGAGGCCGCGCAGGAGACGGCGCAGCGCTTCGGCGTCACGCTGCACGGCATCTCGGGCGGCGACCGCGCGGCCATCCG
This sequence comes from Aquincola sp. J276, assembly GCF_024700035.1. Lineage (NCBI taxonomy): Bacteria > Pseudomonadati > Pseudomonadota > Betaproteobacteria > Burkholderiales > Sphaerotilaceae > Aquincola > Aquincola sp. J276. The sequence continues at coordinate 1,903,910 of NZ_JAJONC010000002.1, read as the reverse complement.
CACCTCGGTGGCCGATGCCGACGTGGTGCTGGCCTGCGCTGCCGCCGGCGTGCAGGTGCTGTCGCAGGAGGACCTGGGCCACGCCAAGGCCCTGCGCGTGGCCGCCGACGTGAATGCGGTGCCGCCCGAAGGCATCGCCGGCGTGGGCGTGATGGACGACGGCCAGCCCATCGCCGGCGCGGCCCCGGGTGCGGTGGGCATCGGCGCGCTGGCCATCGGCAACGTGAAGTACCAGACCCAGCACCGGCTGCTGGTGGACATGTGCCAGGGCGAGAAGGCCTCGGTGCTCAGCTTTGCCGAGGCCTTCGCCAAGGCGCGCGAGATCGTCGGCGAGACACGTGGCTGAGCGCCGGCCATGACCATCCTGGCGGTCGCGGGCGTGTCGGCCCGCGCCATGGCCGAGGCCGCGGTGCGCGACGGCTTCGAGGCCATCGCGCTCGACCTGTTCGGCGACGTGGACACCTGCCGCACCGCCTCGCGCTGGCTGCCGCTGGGCGAGCCCGGCGCGCTGCAGATCGACGTCGATTGCACGCTGTCGGCCCTGCGGCTGCTGGCCCAGCGTGGCGACGTGGCCGGCTGGGTGCCGGGCAGCGGCTTCGAGGGCCTGCACGAGGTCATCGCCGAGGGTGGCGCCTGGCTGCCGCTGATCGGCAACCGGCCCGAGACCATGCGCCGCGTGCGCGACCCGCGGGCCTTCTTCCGCGTGCTGGCCGCGCTGGGCGTGCCGCATCCGCCGGTGGCCCGCACCGCGCCGGCCGAGCTGGATGGCTGGCTGCTGAAGGACATGCGTGGCTGCGGCGGCTGGCAGGTGGCGCCGGCGCCGCCGGTGGACGCCGGCACGCCCGCCCCGCCGCACTATGTGTACCAGCGGCGGGCGGCCGGCGTGCCGATGTCGGCCACCTTCGTGGCCGATGGCTACCGCGCACGGGTGCTGGGCTTCAACGAGCAGATCGTGCAGCCGGTGGGCGACCGGCCGTGGGTGTTCGCCGGCCTGGTGGGGCCGGTGGCAGTGGCGGCGCAGGTGGTGCACGAGGTATGCGCCGCGGCCAGCGTGCTGGCCGGCGCCTTCGGCCTGCGCGGGCTGGGCAGCCTGGACTTCATGCTGCAGGCCGATGGCCGCTGGCAGGCACTGGAGGTCAATCCGCGGCCGCCGGCCAGCCTGTCGTGCTACCTGGATGCGGCACCCATGGCCGCCCATGTGCGCGCCTGCCTGGAAGGCGTGTTGCCGCCCGATGGCCCGCCCGGGCCGCCGCGCCGTGCCGAGGGCCATCGCATCGTCTTCGCCACGCGGGCGCTGCGGCTGGCCGATGCCGCGGCCGCGGCACTGGCGGCGCGGGCCGACACCCATGACCTGCCTTCGGCGGGCGCGCGTTTCCATGCCGGCGACCCGGTGTGCAGCGTGAGCGCCGCCGGGGCCGACGCGGCCGAGGTGCATGCGCTGCTGCAGGCCGCGCATGCCGACGTGAGCAACCTGTTGGAGACAGCCTGATGACGCCTGTGAGCGTGAATGCCGGCGCAAGGCCGCTGGTGGAACGACTGCTGCGCGAAGCGCCCAGCCTGGGCGTGGCCGCAAGGCGCGACGAGCGCGGCGTGTGCATCGTCGATGCCGGCATCGAGGCGCCGGGCAGCGTGGCCGCCGGCCTGCTGGTCGGCGAGATCTGCATGGGCGGCCTGGGCCGGGTGGGCCTGCGGTCCGGCGGCGGCGGCTGGCCCACCTGGCTGGACGTGCGCAGCTCGCAGCCGGTGCTGGCCTGCCTGGGCAGCCAGTACGCCGGCTGGAGCCTGGCGGCCAGCAAGGAGGAAACCGGCGGCAAGAAGTTCTTCGCGCTGGGCTCCGGCCCGGCGCGGGCGCTGGCGGCCAAGGAGAAGCTGTTCGCCGAGCTGGCCTACCAGGACGCGGCCCAGCAAGGCGTGCTGGTGCTGGAGGTGGACCGGGCGCCGCCGGCGGTGGTCATCGACAAGGTGCTGCGCGACTGCGGCCTGCAGCCCGAGGGGCTGACCCTCATCCTCACGCCCACGCGCAGCCCGGCCGGCACCACGCAGGTGGTGGCGCGGGTGCTGGAGGTGGCGCTGCACCAGGCGCATGAGCTGGGCTTCCCGCTGGCCGACATCGTGGACGGCAGCGGCACCGCGCCGCTGCCCGCGCCCAGCCCCGACGGCGTGCAGGCCATGGGCCGCACCAACGATGCCATCCTCTACGGCGGGCAGGTGCACCTCACGGTCAAGGGCGACGATGCCGCCGCCTGCGCGCTGGCGCGCAAGCTGCCTTCGGGCAATTCGCGCGACCACGGCCGCAGCTTCGCCGAGATCTTCCAGGAGGTGGAGTTCGACTTCTACAAGATCGACCCCGCGCTGTTCGCGCCGGCCGAGGTGTGGGTGAGCAACATCGACAGCGGCCACACCTGGCATGGCGGCGCCACGCACCTGCCGCTGCTGCGCGGCCTGTGGCTGAAGGAGGCCGCCGAGTGAGGGTGGCGATCTTCACCGACGAGGTGGGCTGGCACACCCGGCAGCTGCAGGCCGCGCTGCGCCTGCGGGGCGCGGTGGGCCGCTGCATCGACCTCGCCGATTGCCACGTGGACACCACCGCGGCCTGGCATGGCCTGGTGATCCCGGGCTTCGGCCGCGCGCTGCCCGACGCGGCGCTGGTGCGCGGCATCGCGGCCGGCAGCTTCGAGGCGGTGACCAAGCGGCTGGGCGTGCTGCATGCGCTGCAGGCGCTGGGCGTGCCGGTCTACAACGAGGCGCGGGCCATCGAGCGCAGCGTGGACAAGTCGATGACCAGCCTGCTGCTGCATGCGGCGGGCGTGGCCTCGCCGCCCACCTGGGCCACCGAATCGGCGGCGCAGGCGCAGCGCATCGTCATTCGCGAGAGTGCGGCCGGCCATGCCGTGGTGCTGAAGCCGCTGTTCGGTTCGCAGGGCAAGGGCCTGCTGCGCATCGGGCGGGTGGATGGCGTGCATGTGCCGTTGCCGCCAATGCAGCAGGTGCCCGGTCGCCTGGCCTACCTGCAGCGCTTCGTGCCGCAGGCCGATGCGGCCCGGCCGGGCTTCGACTGGCGGGTGCTGGTGGTCGGCGGCCGCGCCGTGACCGCGATGCGCCGCGTGAGCGCGCACTGGGTGCACAACGTGGCCCAGGGCGCGCGCTGCAGCCGGCCGCGCTGGAGGCGCCGCTGGTGCAGGCCGCCGAGGCCGCGGCCCGCGCGCTGGACATGGACTACGCCGGCGTCGACCTCATCCCGTCGGCCGACGGCATCCAGGTGCTGGAGGTCAACGGCGTGGCGGCCTGGCGTGGGCTGCAGCGGGTTACCGGCTTCAACATCGCGCAGGCGCTGGTGGCCGACCTGCTCGACCGCAAGATGGCGCAAGGCCTGCAGCGCAGCGCATGACCGGGCGCAGCGCCTTCCTGCGGGCCTGCGCGCTGGACGTGGCGGTGCGCAAGCCCGGCAACGTCAGCGAGGCCTCGCCCGGCCATGGCATGCAGGCCGCGCAGTTCATCGCCAGCGCGCAGGCCGCGGCCGGGCCGCTGTTCGAGCCAGGCGCACGGGTGGGCCGGCGCATCGAAGGCGCGGTGCAGGCGAGCTGGGCCGCGGCCGGCTGCAACACCAACCTGGGCATCGTGCTGCTGTGCGCGCCGCTGGCCTCGGCCGCCGAACTGCTGCAGGCCGGCCAGGCCGCCAGCCTGCGCGCGGCCATCGAGCAGGTGCTGCAGTCGCTGGACATCGACGATGCCGCGGCCGCCTTCCGCGCCATCACGCAGGCCAACCCGGGCGGCCTGGGCGATGCGCCGCAGCAGGACGTGCATGCACCGCCCTCCATCGGCCTGCGGGAGGCCATGGCATTGGCCGCCGGCCGCGACAGCATTGCGCGCCAATACCGCGATGGCTTTGCCGAATTGTTCGACATCGGCCTGCGTGCATTGCCACCCGCGTTTTCACTCATGGCCGTGGCCAAAGCACCTGATCTGGCCGCGGCGGTGCAGGCGCTGTACCTGGCCTGGTTGGCCGCGCATCCCGATTCACACATTGTTCGCAAGCATGGCGAGGCCGTGGCACACAGTGTCATGAGCGCGGCGCAGGGCTGGCAGGCCCGCGCGGCGACCCCTGGCGGCACGCTGGACGCGGACCCGGCCTTCATCGCATGGGACGACAGCCTGAAGGCCCGGCGCATCAACCCCGGCACCACGGCCGACCTGACGGTGGCCACGCTGCTGCTGTCCGCATGGCACGGAACGTGATACCTCCAGTATCACGCCGGCCGCCCGGGCCGGTGTTGTGGTTCACGCAATACCTACATTGGAGATACCCAAGCCATGGCAAAGATTGATCGCATGATGGTCGGCGAATCGCTCGTCGGTGAAGGCAATGAGGTCGCCCACATCGACCTGCTGATCGGGCCGCGTGGCTCTCCGGCCGAAGCCGCATTCGCCAACGCGCTCACCAACAACAAGGACGGCTTCACCTCCTTGCTGGCCGTGGTGGCGCCCAACCTGCTGACCAAGCCCGCGACGGTGATGTTCAACAAGGTCACCATCAAGGGCGCCAAGCAGGCCGTGCAGATGTTCGGCCCGGCGCAGCGCGGCGTGGCGATGGCCGTGGCCGATTCGGTCGAGAACGGCACCATCCCGGCCGACGAGGCCGACAACCTGTTCATCTGCGTGGGCGTCTTCATCCACTGGCTGGCCGAGGACGACAAGAAGATCCAGGACTACAACTACCAGGCCACCAAGGAATCCATCGCGCGTGCGGTGGCCGGCACGCCCACGGCGGCCGAGGTGGTCTCCAAGAAGGGCAGCGCCTCGCATCCCTTCGCCGCGCAGTAACGCCTGCGGGCGCGAAGACGAACGCCCTGCCTGGCCACAGGCAGGGCGTCGTTCTTGGGCGGCCGGTGCGGCCGCCGGGGGTCAGTCGCGGCGGCCGGGCACCAGGCCGCTGCCCAGCAGCTGCACCACCGCCGCCTGGCGGCCGGCCTCCCGCGTGGCCGGCGCCACGTCGGTGGCATCGCGCTCGATCTGCACGCCCACGGCCTGCACGTCGTCGAACTTGCGCGGCTTGGCCACCTTCACCCGCACCCAGCGCGCGCCGAAGTCCACCAGCAGCATGTCGGCGATGGCCTCGGCGAACGCCTCCAGCAGCTGCAGCTTGTGGTGGGCCATCAGCTGCTGCAGCCGCTCGCGCACCACGCTGTAGTCGATGGTGTCGCCGATGCGGTCGGTGTCGCAGGCGCGGGCCCGCGGCACGCCGGCCTGCAGGTCGATCACCAGCGGCTGCGCATGGTGCAGCTCGGTCTCGTGGATGCCGATGACGGTGTGGCCGGTGAAGCCCTCGATGAAGATGATGTCCATGCGGGCGGGTGCGCGCAGCGGCGCGGCCGATGGCGTTGCAGGGCTGGGTTGTGGGATCAAGGCGGTTGTCTCCGTTCGTATCCGCGCCTGGTGGCGCAGACACCCCTGGCTGCAAATAGCGAGCCAGTGGCGGAAACCCCGGGGTTTCGCCCGGTGCCGCGCCGTTGCGATGCGAACAGAATGGCCCTCCAGCCCGGGCGCAGGGCAGCAGTTGAGGAAGTCCCGATGACATTGGTGCTGCAAGGCCATGACCGCCACGCCGACCGCATCCTGGATGTCGTACGCAACGGCATGACCGACCCCGGCAACGAAGTGGTCACCCGATCATGGATCCGTTGCCTGAACGAATACCAGCTCCACCCCGAGCGCCCGCGCGAGCCGGCCATCATCTCCAATGCGGCGATGCAAAGCCGCTTCGAGCGGCAGGCCGACGTCATCGAATGCGCGCGCTACGAGATGACCACGCTGTACCAGCAGCTGGGCGATGCGGATTCGGCCGTGGTGCTGACCGACACCGACGGCGCCATCGTGCACATGGTCTCGTCGCCGGAGTTCGCGGCCGAGGCAGCGCCGCTGGGCCTGCGCGTGGGCGCGGTGTGGAGCGAGCGCGAGGCCGGCACCAACGGCATGGGCACCTGCCTGGCCTCCGGCGCGCCGGTGTCCATCCGCCGCGACGACCACTTCTTCAGCCAGTTCACCAGCCTCACCTGTTCGGCGGTGCCGGTGTTCGACCCCTCCGGCGAGATCGCCGCGGTGCTGGACGTGACCAGCCGCAGCAGCCTGATGCAGCAGCACCTGCTGGTGCTGCTGGGCATGACGGCCCGCATGATCGAGAACCGGCTGATCGACCGCCGCTTCAGCAACGCCCATCCGCTGCACTTCCACAGCCGGCCGGAGTTCGTCTACACGCTGCATGAAGGCAAGCTGGCGGTGGACGGCGACGGCCGCATCCTGGCGGCCAACCGCAGCGCGCTGTTCCAGCTGGGCCTGCAGTCGGTGGACGAGGTGCGCTCGCGCCGCATCGAGGACCTGTTCCAGACCTCGCTGGAAGACATGCTGCAGCGGAGCAGCTCGTCGTCCTTCCATCCGGTGGTGACGTATCGCGCCAATGCGGCGCTGCGCTTCTTCGCGGTGGCGCGGCAGCCGGCCTCCGAGGCCGCGCCGGCACCTTCGCGCAGCGCGCGCAGCATCGGCAGCTCGATGACGGTGGCGCCGCCGGCCGGCCTGCCGAACGGCACGGTGGCCACGCGCCCGGCCGCGCCGCGCCCGCCCCGCGGCGGCAGCTGCCCGGGCGGCATCACGTTCAAGGACAGCCGGCTGGCCAACCACCTGGAGACGGCCCGCCGCGTGATCGCCCGGCAGACGCCCATCCTGCTGCGCGGCGAGACCGGCGCGGGCAAGGAGGTGTTCGCCAAGGCCGTGCACGAAGGCAGCCCGCATGCACACGGCAACTTCGTGGCCGTCAATTGCGCCAGCCTGCCCGAGACCTTGATCGAGAGCGAGCTGTTCGGCTACCGCGCCGGCGCCTTCACCGGCGCGCAGCGCACCGGCCGCCGCGGCAAGATCCTGCAGGCCGATGGCGGCACGCTGTTCCTCGACGAGATCGCCGACATGCCGCTGGAGCTGCAGGCGCGGCTGCTGCGCGTGCTGGACGAGCGGCAGGTCACGCCGCTGGGCACCGAGGAAACGCATCCGGTGGACTTCCAGCTCATCAGCGCCAGCCACGGCCACCTGCCGGACCTGGTGCGCGAGGGCCGCTTCCGCGAGGACCTGTACTACCGCCTGGCCGGCATCGAGCTGACGCTGCCGCCGCTGCGCGACCGGGCCGACAAGCGAGAGCTGATCCACGGCCTGCTGGCCACCGAAAGCGGCGGCGACGGCGTGCTGAGCACCGAGGCCGAACGCCTGCTGCTGGACTACGCCTGGCCCGGCAACATCCGCCAGCTGCGCCATGTGCTGCGCAGCGCCGCGGCGCTGGCCGACGGCAAGCCCATCGTGCGCGAGCACCTGCCTTCGCTGTTCATCGAGGGCGCGCCCACGGTGGCCCACAAGCCGGCGGTCGTCGCGCCGCCGATGCCGGCCGCCGGTGCGGCATCGGCCATCTCCTTCAGCGGCGGGCCGGCCGCCGAAGCCCACGAGGCCGAAGCCGCGCCCGAGCCCGCGCTGCCCAAGCTCAACCCGATCCAGGCCAACGAGCGGCAGGTGCTGCTGCAGATGCTCGAGCAGCACCGTTGGAACGTCAGCAATGTCGCCAAGGCGCTCGATGTCAGCCGCAACACCCTCTACCGCAAGCTCCACAAGCTCCACATCGAGATATCCCACCCCGAGCGCTGACGACGAGCTGCCGGCGGTGCCGGCCATGCCGCGTTCGCGCTTCGCGTGGTGCATCACCGGATCGGGCCACTACCTGGACGAATCGCTGGCGCTGGCCCGCCGGCTGCCGCAGGTCGACCTGTTCCTCTCCGCCGCGGGCGAGGAGGTGCTGGAGATCTACAAGCTGCCGCTGGCCGAGCTGCGCCAGCACTTCCGCGTGCTGCGCGACAAGACCCGCAGCGGCGTGCCGGTGGGCATGCTGTACGACGACGTCTATCACACCGTGGTGGTGGCGCCGGCCACCAGCAACACCGTGGCCAAGTGCGCCTTCGGCATCAGCGACAGCCTGCCCACCAACATGTTCGCCCAGGCGGGCAAGCTGGGCATCCCCGGCATCGTGTTTGCATGCGACACCGAGCCGGTGGTCGTCACCAAGTCGCCGCACGACTGGGTGACGCTGCGGCCGCGGCGCATCGAGCTGGACAACGTCGAGCGCCTGCGCCAGATCGACTACTGCCACGTGGTGGCATCGCCGGCCGAGCTGGAGGCGGTGCTCGATGCCCGCCTGAAGGAACTGCACCTCGCATGGAACACATCGTCTTCCTGACCGGCCGCCTGGCGCAGCCGAGCCTGGAACGTGTGCTGAGCTCGATCGACGACGCCCCGTTCACCTGGGAGACGCGCGACATCGGCCTGCAGGTGGCCGGGCTGATGACCGCCGACATGGTGCGCCGCCGCGTGGCCGCGCCGGTGCAGGCCGACCGCATCATCGTGCCCGGCCGCTGCCGCGGCGACGTGCAGGCGCTGGCCGACCACTACGGCATGCCGGTGCAGCGCGGGCCCGAGGAGCTGAAGGACCTGCCGCGCTTCTTCAACCGCGCGGCCAAGGCGGTGGACCTGAGCGAATACGAGGTGGCGATCTTCGCGGAGATCGTCGATGCGCCGCGCTTGACGGTGCAGCAGATCGTGGAGCGCGCGCAGGCCTACAAGGCCGATGGCGCCGACGTGATCGACCTGGGCAGCCTGCCCGACACGCCCTTCCCGCACCTGGCCGACAGCGTGCAGGCGCTGAAGTCGCTGGGCTTCCAGGTCAGCGTGGACGCGGTCGATCCGCAGGACCTGCTGCGCGGCGGCCGCGCGGGGGCGGACTACCTGCTGAGCCTGTCGCTGGACACCCTGTGGGTGGCCGACGAGGTGGCCGCCACGCCGGTGCTGATCCCGCGCGCGCCCACCGACGAAGCCTCGCTGCACGAGGCGGTGCGGCTGATGCAGCAGCGCGGCAAGCCCTTCATCGCCGATGCCATCCTCGACCCCATCCCGTTTGGGCTGGCCGCTTCCATCGTGCGCTACCACCGGCTGCGCGAGGCCTTCCCCGACATCGCCATCATGATGGGCGTGGGCAACGTCACCGAGCTGACCGAGGCCGACACCAGCGGCATCAACGCGGTGCTGTTCGGCCTGTGCGCCGAGCTGGACGTGGCGGCCGTGCTCACCACGCAGGTGAGCCGCCATGCCCGCCGCGCGGTGCGCGAGGCCGACTGGGCGCGCCGCATCATGCATGCGGCGCGCAGCCGGCAGATGCTGCCCAAGGGCTTGAACGATGCGCTGATGACGGTGCACGACAAGCACCCGTTCCCCGACACGCCGCAGGAGATCGCCGCCACCGCCGCCCAGGTGCGCGACCCCAACTTCCGCGTGCAGGTGTCGGCCCAGGGGCTGCACGTGTACAACCGCGACGGCCTGCGGCAGGGCCGCGGTGCCTTCGAGCTGTGGCCGCAGCTGGGCCTGCAGCATGACGCGCCGCATGCCTTCTACATGGGCGTGGAGCTGGCCCATGCCGAGATCGCCTGGCGGCTGGGCAAGCGCTACGTGCAGGACCAGCCGCTGGACTGGGGCTGCGCGGTGGAGCGTGCGCCGGTGGACAACGCCGCCTGGTGCGCACCCGGCACCACGCTGCAGCCTGCGCCCACCGGCCGCGCCCGCGGCGATGTGAACAAGGCCCGAGATGAATGACCTGATCTACGAGACCGTGGTGACCACCGCTTCCCCCGCCGGCGTGCCGCACGTGGCGCCGATGGGCGTGCGGTACCGCGAAGGCGAGGTGGTGCTGATGCCCTTCCGGCCCTCCACCACGCTGGACAACATCCTGGCCACCGGCCATGCGGTGCTCAACCTCGTCACCGACGTGCGGGTGTTTGCCGGCTGCGTCACCGGGCGCAAGGCGTGGCCGGTGCTGCCGGCCGTGCAGGTGCCGGGCGTGCGGCTGCAATGCGCGCTGCGGCATGTGGAGCTGCAGCTGGTCGCGCAGGCCGAGGATGCGGAGCGCCCGGTGCTGCGGCTGCGGCCGGTGCATGAGGCCGCCCATGCACCCTTCATCGGCTTCAACCGCGCGCAGGCCGCGGTGCTGGAAGCCGCGGTGCTGGTGAGCCGGCTGCACATGCTGCCGGCCGACAAGGTGGACGCCGAGATGCGCTACCTGCAGATCGCCATCGACAAGACCGCCGGCCCGGCCGAGCACGAGGCCTGGGGCTGGCTGGTGGAGGCCATCGCGCAGCAACGGGAAGGCAGGGCGGCCGCATGAACCTGTCTGGACAAGGGCGGATGCGCATGCTGGTCAGCGTGCGCACGGTGGAGGAAGCGCTGCTTGCGGCCGAGGGCGGCGCCGACTTCATCGACCTGAAGGAGCCGCGCGCCGGCGCGCTCGGCGGCCTGCCGACCGGCCTGCTGCGCGACATCGTGCAGTCGCTGCGTGCGGGGGGCAGCACGTTGCCCATCAGCGCGACCATCGGCGACCTGCCCATCGAGCACCTGCCCGCCGTGATGGCGCAGGTGCATGCGGTGGCCGCCTGCGGCGTGGACATCGTCAAGGTGGGCATCACCCGCACCGTCGAGCCGGCCACCGCCTGCCGCGCGCTGGATGCGCTGGCCGCCAGCGGCCATGCCGTCGTGCCGGTGTTCATTGCCGACCAGGGCGTGGAGCCGCAGGTGCTGGCCCATGCCGCGGCGCTGGGCCCGGCGCTGGCCGGCGTGATGGTGGACACCCAGGACAAGCGCGCCGGCAGCCTGTTCGACGTGATGACCGATGATGCGCTGCGGCAACTCGTCGGCGGGCTGCGCGCTGCAGGGCGGCCGGTGGGCCTGGCCGGTGCGTTGCGGCTGCGGCACCTGCCGGCGCTGGCCGCGCTGGCGCCGGACTTTGCCGGCTTTCGGTCGGCGGTGTGCGTGGGCGACCGCGGCGCCGCGCTGGATGAGGGCTGCCTGCACGCGCTGCGGCAGGCGCTGTCGGCGCATTGAAGAACAACACGGGAGGATGTTTCGATGGCAGTACATGAAGCGCTGGCGCGCGTGGTGGCCCTGGTGGGTGCCGGCGCCATCAATGGCGTCGGCGGCAGCAGGGCACGGTGGGCACCGCCGCCGTGGGTCCTGCGCCGCAGATCCCCACCGCGCAGCCGCAGGGCAGCGTGCCGACGCTGAAGATGCCCACCGCCCGCGGCTGGGCGGCCGGCCAGGTGCCCTCGGCCGCGGCGGGCTTGAAGGTCAACGCCTATGCGGCCGGCCTGAAGCACCCGCGCTGGCTGCAGGTGCTGCCCAATGGCGACGTGACGGTGGCCGAGGCGCTGCAGTCGGCCGGCAAGCCGCGCACGCTGTTCGACCATGCGATGGTGGCCACGATGAAGCGGGCCGCCGCCATCGGCGACAGCCCCAACCGCATCACCCTGCTGCGCGATGCCGATGGCGACGGCGTGGCCGAGCAGCGCCACACGCTGCTGCAGGGCCTGAACCAGCCCTTCGGCATGGCGCTGGTGGGCGACACCTTCTACGTCGGCAATACCGACGGCGTGATGGCCTTCCCCTACACGCCCGGCGCCACCCAGATCACGGCCGCGGGCCGGCGGCTGACCACCTTCAAGCCGGGCGGCCACTGGACCCGCAGCCTGCTGCCCAGCCGAGACGGTCGCCGCCTGTTCATCGGCGTGGGCTCGCTCAGCAACATCGCCGAGCGCGGCATGGATGCCGAGGAAGGCCGCGCCTGCATCTACGAGCTGGACCTGGCGACCGGCCGCAGCCGCATCTTCGCCGGCGGGCTGCGCAACCCGGTGGGCCTGGCCTGGGAGCCGGTCACCGGCCGGCTGTGGACGGTGGTGAACGAGCGCGACGGCCTGGGCGACGAGACGCCGCCGGACTACCTCACGTCAGTGAGCGACGGCGGCTTCTACGGCTGGCCGTACTGCTACTGGGGCAAGACGGTGGACGACCGCGTGCCGCAGGACGCCGCCAAGGTGGCCAGCGCGCTGCAGCCCGACTATGCGCTGGGCGGCCACACCGCCTCGCTCGGCCTGTGCTGGATGCCGGCCGGCACGCTGCCGGGCTTCGACGTGGACGGCATGGTGATCGGCCAGCACGGTTCCTGGAACCGCAGCATCCTGAGCGGCTACAAGGTGGTGTTCGTGCCCTTCGCCAATGGCCGGCCCGCAGGCCCGCCGCGCGACATCCTGTGGGGCTTCCTGGCACCCGACGAATCGGTGTCCTACGGCCGCCCGGTGGGCGTGGCCATCGGGCCCGACGGCCACTCGCTGCTGGTGGCCGATGACGTGGGCGATGTGGTGTGGCGGGTGGGGTGAGGGGGATGGGCGTCACGCTTCAATCCAGCGTGATCGTCCAGCCGGAGAACCTGCGCCCGACCCCACCTGGCAACGGGCGGTCGGAGAACAGATCGCAACGTACCTTGGTAGTGCTGCCATCAGCGGCTGCTGGAATCCGTACCACGGGTCCAGGCAGGCGGCAACGCTGAAGGTCGATGTGCCTGCTTGCACGGTGCATCCCTTCGGCCTCAGCAGCTGCCGAATACGGGCTTCGCCGCCCACAAGGCAGGATTTCCGGATGATGGACTGCAGCATGTATAGGCAGGCGGGCCCGCAGCTCTGCGCTTGCTCCTGCGACCAGCCAACGTAGGCCGCTCCGTCTTCCTCGCATTCGAGGTAGTCCAAGCATGTGCACCGGGAGGGGCTTGGCATCTCGACTTTGCTTTGCGGCCCGAGCGCGTGCATCCGCTGGTTTGCGGACGCTGTAGACGTGGTCCGCTGTCATGAACGCGACTCGGTTGCAATAGAGACTGTCCTCCATGCCGACGGACCCGCCGCATGCAGGTCTGCCGGCCTCCTATTGCAGTGAGGACACGCATGACCGAAGTGAACGAAGGCTGGGCCGACGAGGGCCCGGCCGAGGATGAATCGCGCCTGGTGGCCGACCGCCGCTCCATGCTGCGCGGGGCCGCCGGGCTTTCCGCATGGGCCGCTGGCAACGGCCTGATGGGCAATGCGCAGGCGGCAGCGCCGGCAGCCGTCACCAGCTTTGCCATCGCGGTGCTGCCCGACACCCAGTTCTACGCTCGCTACGCCACCCCCGAGGAAGGCCAGCAGTTCCAGACCTACTACGGCTCCACGCCGTTTGCCGCGCAGACGGAATGGATTGCCCGCCATGCCGCGGCGTACAACATTCCGTTCGTCATCCACCTGGGCGATGTGGTGGACCAGCAGAACAAGCCCAACCAGTGGCGCGTGGCCGATGCGGCGATGCAGGTGCTGGAGAACGCCGGCGTCCCGTACTCGATCCTCGCGGGCAACCACGACGTCATCAACGACTTCGACTACCGCGTGCCGGCCGACCAGGGCTTCGGCACCGATGCCCAGCGCAACCTGTCGTCCGAACCCTACCTGCAGTGGTTCCCCCGCCAGCGCGCGGCGCGGCAGGCCACCTTCCGCGAGCGCGATCCGTCGGGCTTCCACGAGTGCCACGTGTTCCAGGCCCATGGCATCAGCTTCATGGTGCTGTCGCTGTCCTGGCGCATCTCGGATGCCGGCATCGCGTGGGCGCGCAGCGTCATCGCGCGCCACCCCACGCTGCCGGTGATCCTGTCGAACCACCAGCTGCTGAACATCGCCGCCGACGGCAGCAGCCCGCAGGAGACCGAGTACGGCCGCATGCTGTGGGACAAGCTGATCCGCGACAACGACCAGATCTTCATGACGCTCAACGGCCACCACCATGGGGCCGCCCACCTGCGCAAGTTCAATGACTTCGGCAACGAAGTGCACCAGATGGTGGTGGACTACCAGATGGACTACCAGGGCGGCAACGCGATGATGCGGCTGTACGAGGTGGACTTCACCGGCAACCGCATCGACGTGATGTCGTTCTCGCCCTGGGTGGTGGCCAAGCCGAAGAACAAGCTCAACCAGTTCGACTTCGCCGAGCTCACGCAGCCCAACCAGCGCTTCAGCATCCCGGTCAACTTCAAGAAGCGCTTCGCCGGCTTCCTGCGCTGGCGGCCGGTGCCGTCGACCACCGGCGCCTCCATCCTGCCGCGTGTGCGCAGCGAGCTGCTGGCCGGTTATGTGGAGCCGGTGCCGCCGGCCGTGCGCCCGCCGGCCGATGCCAACGACTTCCCGCTGGTGGCCGATGCCTATGCCCACTGGCGCGTGCCGGCCGGCATCCATGAAGGCAAGGTGGTGCAGGTGGGCGAGGCGCTGCCCGACGTGGCCGGTGGCCACGACATGACCCGCGTGGCGCTGCGGCCGCAGGCCAGCCTGGGCGACGTGGTCTGGTCCACCGACCGGCACTACCTGTCGTCCGCACCGGGCAGCGTGCGCTTCCTCAACACCGACAAGACGGTGGGCCGGCTCAATGCCTTCCTCACCGCGGCGGGCTCGTCGCTCAATGGCCGCAGCTTCTGGACCGGCTACACCTTCGAGGCCTTCGTGAAGATCCCGGCCGACTGGGATGCCAACAAGCACCGCTGGGGCAACCTGCTGGGCCGCCAGGGCAACCGGGGCAACGTGCCGGGCGGCTTCCGCGGCGGCGATCCCGAAGCCTCCAGCGTGCTGTTCGCCATCTCCAGCCTGCGCGAGGTGCAGTGGGAAGTGGTGCCGGCCAGCAATTCGCAGCAGGCGCAGACCAACTGGTCGGGCGAGCTGATCCGCGACACCTGGTACCACGTGGCCATCGTCAACGACCCGGCCACCGCCACCACCACCATGTACATCGAAGGCGCGCCCGTGCTGCGCAACGTGGCCAATGCCGCCACCGGCACCCGCTCGCAGAACCCGCCGCAGCCCTGGATCCTGGGCGCGGGCTGGTGGGACGGCGTGCTGGACGACGGCTTCTATGGCTGGATCGGCGAGCTGCGCATCGTGCCGCGCCCCATCCCGGCGGCGCAGTGGCTCACGGCCCGCCGCGGTTGATCAACGTTTCGTGGAGCTTTTGTTCATGTCCTTCAATAATTTCCTGAGCGCAGCCGTGGTCGGCGCGCTGCTTCCGCTGGCCGCGCAGGCGCAGCAGTTCCAGGCCGGCGCCGGCGTGTTTGACGGCAACGGCTACGGCAGCAGCTACAGCGGTGCGGGCGGCTTCACGCCGCTGTTCAACCAGGCGCTGGGCCAGGTGGTGGACGGCGGCAACGGCGCCTTCGATGCCTTCGGCTTCTACAACGCCGGCGTCGGCAGCCTGGGCCAGCAGCGCCAGGTGGAGCTGCTGGCCGGCAATGTGTTCCGCTTCTTCGACACCTTCACCAACACCGGCAGCAGCACCGTCAGCACCACGCTCAACTTCTTCGGCAACCTGGGTTCCGATGGCGACGAGCTGGTCAGCCATGTGTCGGCCGGCCTGGTCGTCAGCTGCGAGGACGATGGCTTCGGCGCCTGCGGCAGCGACCCGGTGCTGGCGCTGGTGTCGGGCAACAACGGCCTGGGCCAGGCCGCCATCACGCCCGACCGCTACAACGTGCGCTTCGAGGTGAGCCTGGCGCCGGGCCAGAGCCTGAGCCTGCTGAACTACGCCTTCCTGGCCAGCGAGGTGAACGGCCCCACCGCCGCCGACCTGGGCCTGGCGCTGGCCACCGGCCAGCAGCTGCAGGCGTCGCCCTGGCTGCAGGGCCTGAGCCGCCAGCAGATCGACGGCATCGCCAACTTCAACCTGTCGCCGGTGCCCGAGCCGTCGACCTGGGCCATGGCGCTGCTGGGCATGGGCCTGCTGGGCTGGAAGCTGCGCCGGCGCGGTTGAGGTGCCTCAGGGCGGCAGCCCGGCATCCAGCACGCCCGCCATCACGCCTGCCTGCCAGTCGAAGTACGGGTTGAAGGTGAGCCGGGCGTGCACCTTGCCCGGTTCGCGGTAACCCCATTCCGAGAACCACAGCTCGCCGCCGCGCAGGCAGGCCTGCGTGGCCTGCGCATCATGTCCGTTGCGGCACAGCCGCAGGCGCCCTTCGCGGCCATACAGCGGGTTGTCCGGCGCGAACAGCACGCCCATGTGCGAGAACTGGCTGATGCGCCATGCCGGCAATGCATCCGGCTGCACGAGCATCCGCGTGTCGCCCTGCGAGGGTGGTGGCGTGCCGTACCAGACCAGCCGGGCGTCCGGGTGCGGGAAGCGCGTGCGGAAGGCCTCCACGGCGTGCGCGGTGTCCACGACCGAGTCGCTGGCGGCCAGCACCATCAGCACCGGCTTGTCGAAGCTCCCCGAGCCCAGGTGCCGCTGGGCCCGCTGGCTGCTGCGGTGGAACTGGGCGAAGCCGTTGGTGGGCACCACCGAGTAGCGCACGGGAATGGACTCGGCTGCAGCCGTTGGCGCCACCAGCCACGGCCGCACATGACGCAGCAGCGGGGTCACCCAGCCGAAGGGCACGGAAGCGCGGAAAGCCGGTGAGAACAGCAGCAGGCCGGCCACGCGGGGATCGGCGTAGGCATGGTCCAGCACCAGGTTGGCCCCGGTGGAAAAGCCGCCCAGGTAGACCGCGCCGGCGTCCCGCCGCAGCAGCTCGGCCTGCTCGGCCACCGTGCGGCGCCAGTCTTCCAGCGTCACCTCCAGCATGTCCTCGGGCACGGTGCCATGCCCCGGCAGCAGCACGCTGCGCGCCAGGAAGCCCTGCCGTGCCAGCTCCGGCCCCAGGTCGTGGAAGGACCAGGGCGAGTCGCCCAGGCCATGCACCAGCAGCACGCCGCCTCTCGTCGGGCGACCGACCGGCCGCCACTCGCGGGGCGCGTTGAGCCGCGCCTCCTGCAAGGCGTCCGGTGCCTGGGCGCCCCGCCGCGCCGCCACCCGGCGCAGGGTGTCGGCCTCGTAGGCCGCAAAACTGTCGTGCACGGTCTGCAGGCCAGGGCCCGCGTCGCTGGCGCAGCCGCCCAGCAGGCCCAGGACCAGCAGCCCGGCGAGGCCGCGCCATGGCCGCCCGTTCATGGCTGCCTCCCGCCGGCGCCGGTCACGGCCAGGGCGGCCGGCGATGCCTCATCGGCCGCCATGCGCACATCCATGCACAGCCCGACCTCCAGCGGCCGGGGAACGATGCGCCATCCGTGCGCCTCGGCGATGGCGGCGCAGATCGACAGGCCGAGGCCCGCGCCTTCGTCGCGCCGGTCGGCCCCGCGCCAGAAGCGGTCGAAGATGCGGGGCAGGTCGTGGGCGGCAATGCCCGGCCCCTGGTCGGTAACGCGGAAGCCGCCCTTGCCGGCCAGCAACTTCACCGCGCTGCCTTCCCGGCTGTGCTGGATGGCGTTCTCCAGCAGGTTCTTCAGCAGCGTGAACAGCGCACCGCGGTCCGCCGTCCAGCTGTGCAGGCCCGGGTCGGCATGCAGCTCCACCTGCACCGCACGACGGCCGGCGACGCGGTTCATCACGTCGCACACCTCGGCCAGGATGGGGCGCGGATCGATGGCCGCCACCTGGTAGTTCAGCGGTTCGCTGGTCTCGGCCAGCAACAGCAGCTGCTGCACCTGGCGCCCCATGCGGTCGATGTCGGCCAGCAGCGGGGCCTGCGCCTCGTCCCGGCGGCCCAGTTCCACCTGCGCGCGGATCAGCGCCAGCGGCGTCTTCAGCTCGTGCGCCGCGCTGGCCAGGAAGTGCTGCTGCGCCTCGAAGCCCTGCTGCAGGCGGTCCAGCGCCTGGTTGAAGGCCTCCACCAGCGGCCGGATCTCGGCCGGCTGCGCCGTGGCGTCCAGCCGCTCGGCCAGCGCGCTGGGCGAGATGCGCTGCGCCGCTGCCGAGGCCGCATGCAGCGGCCGCAGGCTGCGGCGCAGCAGCCATTGGAACGAGACGAGGAAGACCACTAGGAAGGTGGCGGACATCGCCAGCACGCCGCGGCGCATGCCCGGCGCCCCGAAGGACTCGCGCAGCAGGCCGACGAACCGCTCGCTCGCCGCGACCTGCACCGCCAGCCGCCTGCCCCGGGCGTCGAGGCTCCGCGTGGCCAGGTGCATGGCCACGCCGGCGTGTTCGATGCCCACCGACTCCTGCGGCGGCAGCCGGAACTGCGGCGCGCTGCCCAGCGGCCGGGCTTCGCCATTCGTGTACAGCACGCGGCCGTCCTCGTCGACGATGCGCACCTGCATCTCGGTGGCCAGGCTGGTGAGGATCCAGGGCTCGATCACCTGGGCATCGAAGCCCACGGCCTGGCCCTCGGCATCGAAGCGCAGGTGCTCGGACAGCCGTTCGGCGAACAGCTCCGCCTTCTGCGCCAGCAGCGTGCGCGACCAGGCATCGCCCAGCAGCGTGACCAGCAGCACCACCAGCAGCGCACTGCCGGCCATGCCGAGCAGGAAGAACAGCCGCAGGCGGCCCAGCAGGCTAAGGCATCGGTGGTTCATCGCGGAGGGCATAGCCATAGTTGCGGATGTTCTCGATGTGCTGCGCGGAGCCGATGGCCAGCAGCTTGCGACGCAGGCGATGCAGCGCCACATCCAGTGCGTTGGGCGTGACCGCCTCGGCCAGGCCCCATGCCGCCAGCTCCAGCGCGCTGCGCCGCAGCGGGCGGCCGGCATGGCGCAGCAAGGCCGTCATGATCTGCAGCTCGGCCGGTGCGAGCGATACCGATTCATGGTCGCGGCACAGGCGGCCGCTGTCGACGTCGATGCGCAGGTCGCCATGGGCTGGCGCGTTCTCCAGCATGGCCGCCGGCCGGCGCATCAGCGCCCGAACGCGCGCCACCAGCTCCTCCATCGGGAAGGGCTTGGTCAGGTAGTCGTCGGCACCGGAGTCCAGCCCGTCGACCCGGTCGTGCAGCGCGTCGCGCGCGGTCAGCATCAGGCAGGGCGCCCGCATGCCGGCGCCGCGCATGCGCCGCACCAGTTCCAGCCCGTCGCCATCCGGCAGGCCGCGGTCGATCACCCAGGCCACGTAGTCCAGGCGCTGCGCCGCGCCCCAGGCCTCGGCCAGGGAAGCGAACACGTCGGAGGCGATGCCCGCGGCCTGCAGCGCCTGGCGTACCAGCGTGGCCAGGCGCGCGTGGTCCTCCACCATGGCGATGCGGCTCATGCGCGGTGGGCAGGCGCGGCACGGGGCCTGGCCTGGTCGAACGGTGCTGGGTGATGCAAGGCAATGACTCCTGCGGATGGCGGCCGGCCAGTCTGGGCCTGCATGAATTACGGGCTTCTTTCCAGCGCTGCGTCCACGGCGGTGGGCGGGTCTGTCGGCGGGTAAGTCGGCGGTAATGAAGGCGGCTGGAACATGGCCTTCGACCGCAACACACCGCTTGGACGAAGCGCCCGCACCATGCCGCAACCGACCGCCCCCCACATTCCACCTCAACACGGCCGCACCGCGGTCATCACCGGCACCGGAGGCCTCGGCCTGGAAGCGGCGCTGGCGCTGGCCCGGGCCGGTGCGCAGGTCGTGCTGGCCGGGCGCGATGCGGCCAAGGGCGCGGCGTCGGTGCGGCGCATCCAGCGCGAAGTGCCCGACGCCCGGGTGGCATTCCGTGAGCTGGACCTGGCCAGCCTGGCCTCCATCCGGCGGTTCAGCGAGGCGCTGGCCGGCAGCGGGACCACGCTGGAGCTGTTGATCAACAACGCTGGCGTGATGGCACCGCCGACCCGGCAGCTGACCGCCGACGGCTTCGAGCTTCAACTGGGCACCAACCACCTCGGCCACTTCGCCTTGACGGCCCGGCTGCTGCCCCTGCTGCGCCAGGCCGCAGCCGCCCGCGTGGTCACGCTGTCCAGCATCGCCGCGCAGCGCGGGCGCATCGACTTCGACAACCTGCATGCGCAGCGGCACTACCAGCCGATGGCGGTGTACAGCCAGTCGAAGCTGGCCTGCCTGATGTTTGCGCTGGAGCTGCAGCGCCGCAGCGACGCCGCCGGCTGGGGCCTGCGCAGCCTGGCCGCGCACCCGGGCGTGGCCCGCACCGAGCTGCTCCCCAACGGGGCCGGCCGCTGGAGCCTGCCCGGCCTGGCGCGCCGCGGCCTGTGGTTCCTGTTCCAGCCGGCGGCACACGGCGCATGGCCCAGCCTGATGGCCGCCACCTCGCCGGGCATGGAAGGCGGGACCTACATCGGCCCCGACGGCTGGCGCGAACTGCGCGGCGCAGCCACGCAGGTGGAGATTCCGCCGCAGGCGCTGGACCGGGACGTCGCGGCCAGGCTGTGGGCGGACTCCGAACGGCTGACCGCATGCACGTTCCCCGCGGCCGGAAGGCCGGACGGATCTCGGACCGCCAGCTTCACGCCCACCCGCACCGGCATCCCGCTGCCGCAGCCCGCGCGCTGAGCGCCGCGCCAGCCCGCCATGCACAGCTTCTTCCACCCCCGACGAGAGCCTCCCATGCAGTTCCCCTCCAAGACCCTCGCCCTGCGCATCGCCACCCTGCTGACCGGCCCCACGCTGGTGATGGCCTGCGCGCAGATACCCAGGAGCAGCGTGGCCGAAGCGCAGTTCCCCGCCTTGTCCTGCGAGGAGCTGGCCCGCGAGGTGGCCGCCGCGCAGGCCACCCGGGCGGCCGCCGAACAGGCCAAGAGCGAGTCGTGGCATGCGGTGCTGCCCTTCGTGGTGGCCGCGCGCTATGCCGATGCGGGCGCCGCCTCGAGCGAGGCGCAACGCCGCATCGGGCTGCTGTCCGCCCAGGCCGCGCAGCGCCCGTGCGCGAGTTGAGCCGCCGCGCCACGGGCCCGAAGCCCGAGGCCTTCGTGGAGCTCGACCGTGTGAGCTTCGGCTACGACACCACCGCGCGCGTGCTGTCGGACCTGTCGCTGCGGTTTCCCCGCGGGCAGGTCACCACCATCCTGGGTGGCTCCGGCTGCGGCAAGACCACGCTGATGCGGCTGGTCGGCGGCCTGCAGGCGGCAGACGCCGGCCGCGTGCTGATCGACGGCGAGGTGCTCGATCCCCGGCATCGGCGCCGGCTCTACGCGCTGCGCCGCCGCATGGGCATGCTGTTCCAGTTCGGCGCCCTGTTCACCGACCTGACGGTCTACGAGAACGTCGCCTTCCCGTTGCGGGAGCACACCTCGCTGCCCGAGGCCGCGGTGCGCGACCTGGTGCTGATGAAGCTGCAGGCGGTGGGCCTGCGCGGCGCCGTGGGGCTGCGCATCGGCCAGCTGTCCGGCGGCATGGCCCGCCGCGTGGCCCTGGCCCGCGCCATCGCGCTGGACCCGGAGCTGATCCTGTACGACGAACCGTTCGCCGGCCTGGACCCCATCAGCATCGGCGTGACGGCCCAGCTGATCCGCCGGCTGAACGATGCCACCGGGGCCACCTCCCTGGTGGTGAGCCACGACGTGGCCCAGTGCATGGCGATCAGCGACCGGGTGGTGCTGCTGGCCCGGCAGGGCCGCATCGTGGCACAGGGCACGCCGGCACAGCTGATGGCCGGCACCGATCCCGAGACGCGGCAGTTCCTGCGCGGCGAGCCGGACGGTCCGCTGCGCTTCCACCATCCCGCGCCGGGCCTGGCCGCGGACTTCGGCCTGACGGCATGACATCGGCCGCGCGGGCTCACGGCCTGTCGTCGAGCACCAGCACCTCGTGCACGTCGCTGGCGGCGTTGCCACCCACGCGCAGGCCGCCGCCTACCAGGTGGATGCGGTTGCCGAGCGTGGCGGCGCCCAGGCCGTGGCGGGCCGTGGGCATGGGCGGCAGTGCATCCCAGCGGTCCGCCGCAGGGTCGTAGACCCAGGCGTCGGCAAACACCTGCTGCTCGGGCACCCATTGCTCGCCGCCGAACACGTAGAGCTTGCCCCGGTAGGCGGCCGCAGCCAGTCCGCCGCGTGCCTGCGGCATCGGCCTGCGGGTGGTCCAGGTGTTGCTGGCGGGATCGAACACTTCCAGCGCGGCGACGTTGACCTGGCGCAGCGTGCCATCGGCCTGCTTCTGCGCGCTGCGGCCGCCGACGACATAGATGCGGCCGTCGATCACCGCGGAGGCGGCGCTGTTGCGTGCCGTCGGCGCATCGGGCAGCCGGCTCCAGCGTCCGGTGGCGGGGTCGAGCACCTCGGCCAGCACGGTGTCCTCATGGTCATTGAAGTGGCTGGCACCGGCGAATGCCGGCACCCGCCCGCCGACGAGATAGATCTTGCCCTGCACGGCCGCCGCAATGCCTTCCGCACGCGGCTGCGTCAAGCCGGGCCCTGGGTGCCAGCGGTCCGCATCGGGTGCGTACCAGTGGACGGTGGCCTGTGCACGCCAGTTGGGAAAGCCGCCGCTGAATCCGCCGATGCCCCACAGCCGCCCGTCGGTCGCGGCCAGCGCGATGTGGTGCCGGGCCTCGGGCAGGGTGGCCAGCCGCGTCCAGCGGCGCCGGGCCGGGTCCCAGGCCTCGAAGTGCGCCGAATAGCCCGTGTTGGGGCTGAGCAGGCCGCCGGCCACGTACAGCTTGCCGTCCAGCACCTCCGGATACAGCTCCTGCCGGGCCACGCCGGCCGGCGCGGCCGCCTCCCAGCGGGGCACGGGCTGCGCATGGGCGGCCAAGCCCAGGAGGGCGGCTGCGGCCAGGGTGAGGCTGCGGAGTTGGCGGTGGTGGTTGCTCATGGTGTCGGGCCCCGGTTGTTCCAGCGGATCGTAGGCAGCGGTGGCCGTCGGCACCAGATGGATAATCGTGCACGGGGCGTTCAACCAGGCTTAACAATGACCCGATCCGTGCTGCCCGACCTGGACGTGTTCGCGGCCGTCGCCAGGCATCGGAGCTTCCGTGCCGTGGCCACGCAGCGCGACGTGTCGGTCTCGCTGATCAGCCAGACCATCCGCCGGCTGGAAGACCAGTTGGGCGTCGCCCTGCTCACCCGCACCACGCGCAGCGTGACGCCCACTGCCGCCGGGCTGGCCCTGCTCGCGCAGCTGGAGCCGGGCCTCGCCATGATCCAGAAGGCGGTGGAGGAGCTCAACGCGCACCGCGGCTCGCCCCTGGGCTCGCTGCGCATCAATGCGCCCGCGCCGGTCGCGCAGTTCCTGCTGGCGGGCCTGGCGGCCCGCTTCCTGGCGCAGCATCCGGGCGTGTCCATCGAGATCACCGCCGACGCGGCCAAGGCCGACATCGTGCGCGACGGCTTCGATGCCGGCGTGCGCATCGACAAGGACCTGCAGCAGGACATGGTGGCGGTGCGCATCGGTGCGCCGCAGCGCTACGCCGTGGTGGGATCGCCGGCGTACTTCTCGCGCCGGCCGATGCCGAAGTCGCCGCGCGACCTGGCGGGACACGATTGCATCCGGCGTCGGTTTCCGGCGGGCGGCCTGCAGCCATGGGACTTCCAGCGACGCCACCTCGCGCCCGAGATCGCCGAGCCCCGCCTGGTGGTCAATGACGCGCAGGTGGCGGTCAATGCGGCGGTGGCCGGCGCGGGCCTGGCCTACGTGCACGAGAAGTACGTGGAGCGCGAACTGGCTGCGGGGCAGCTGGTGCGGGTGCTGGAAGGCTGGTCGCCGGGCATCGGCCCGCCGTACCTCTACTACCCGCGGCAGCGCTTCCTGTCCGCCGCCCTGAGGGCCTTCGTGGACTTCGTGCGCGCGGCCGGGGCGGATGCGCCTTGAGGGCCGGCGCTGCCGCCTTGCTCACATCCCGCAGAGCTTCCTGAACGGCCCCAGCACCGCCTCGCCGCGGAAGGGCTTGACGATCCAGCCGGTGATGCCGATCTCCTTGCCGCGGGCGCGCATGCCGGCGTTGTCCTCGGTGGTCAGCATCACGATGCGCACCGCGGTGTTGCCCAGCTCGGTGCGGATCTTCTCGGCCATGGTCAGGCCGTCCATGTTGGGCATGTTGATGTCGCTGACCACCAGCTTGATGCCGGCATCCTCCTGCAGCAGCTTCAGGCCGTCGCGGCCGTCGTTGGCCACCGCCACCTCGAAGCCGTTGTGGGTGAGATAGCCGGACACGATCTCGCGCATCGTGCTCGAGTCGTCGACCACCAGGATCTGGGCCATGCGAACAAACTCCGGATCAGAAGAACTCGAGCTCGCCCGTGCTGGCCGAGCCGGCGCTGGCCGAGAACTCGATGAAGGCCTCGGGCACGAACAGCAGGTTGAAGATGAAGCGCTGCACGATGGTCACCGGCGGCTGGCGCGGCCGGCGCGGGTCGGTCAGCAGGTAGCGGATGCACAGCTGCGGGTCCTGCGAGCCGAACGAGATGTACTTCTGCTCGTGGTTGATGACGATGGGCACCTGCGTCTGCTGGTTGGCGAAGGCCTCGGGCGGTATGTAGCGGTTCTTGAACGCGCCCCACACCAGGTTGGTGGTCTCGCCCAGCAGGTTGTTCAGCTCGCGGAAACCCAGGTCGCCGCCCACGCCCTCGAACCCCATGCCCTGGGCCATGCCCTGGCGCAGCGCGCCTTCCTCGGTCTGCAGCATCATGTAGCCGCGGCACCATGTGCTTTCCAGCGCGATGAGGGTGGATACCTGGCCGTAGATGATGCGGTCGTGCACCACGTAGGGCGGCTCGGCCACCACCTCGGCATTCGGGAACATCGAGCGGATGGCGTTGCAGCTCAGCTCGATCACGCCGTCCACCAGCGGGGTGGGGTAGCGCATGCCGAACAGGCTGTGGTTGATGTGATCGCGCAGCGTGGCCACGTCGCCGCTGGGCCAGGGGTGGGTCACCGCCCGCGCCTCGTCCTCGTTGAGCACCCGCGTGCTGGTGCGGCGCAGGAAGATGGGCAGCTCCGGCCGCTGGCGGTGCAGCGCGATGGCCAGGCGCAGGCTGTCGGGGTGGTCGCAGGGCAGGTCCTCGGCCAGCAGCACGCCGCCCAGGTCCTTGTGCTGCGACAGCGCCTCCAGCGCGTCGGCGGCCGCGCGCGGCACGGTGATCAGCCCCAGCGACTCGCAGCACTCCAGCAGGCTGGCGTAATGCGCCGGATCGTGCTCCAGCAGCAGTACCTTGGCGGCAAGAAACGTGGGCTCGTTCATCGGCGGCGTCCTCATGGTGGTGGTCTGGCACGGCCCCCCGGGAGGTGCGCAGCACACCATATCGGCCGCCGCCCGGCGCACTGAAACCCGGCCGTCGCGCGCGCACCCACAATGCCGCCCGTGCCGGCCCCGCGGCGGCCGGCTGGAGTGCCCCCCGAGATGGACAGATTCGATGCGATGCAGGCCTTTGCCCGGGTGGTGGAGTCCGGCAGCTTCACCCAGGCGGCCCACTCGCTGCAGCTCAGCCGCGCCACCGTCACGCAGCTGGTGCAGCAGCTGGAGGCGCGGCTGCGGGTCAAGCTGCTCCACCGCACCACCCGCCAGGTGCAGGTGACGGCCGAGGGCGCCGCGTACTACGAGCGGGTGCTGCGGCTGCTGGCCGACATGGACGATGCCGAGACCAGCCTGTCGGCCGGCGCGGCCTCGCCACGCGGCCTGCTGCGGGTGGACGTGCCCAGCCCGCTGGCGCGCCTGCTGCTGGTGCCGGCACTGCCGGACTTCCATGCCCGCCATCCCGACATCCAGCTGCACCTGGGCGTGAGCGACCGCGTGGTGGACGTGATCGGCGAGCATGTGGACTGCGTGCTGCGCGGCGGCACCCTCCCCGACAGCGGCCTGATCGCCCGGCACGTGGCCGACCTGCCGCTGGGCTGCTATGCCGCGCCGGCCTACCTGGAGCGGCATGGCACGCCCGGCCATCCGCAGGCGCTGGCATCGGCACCGCACCAGGTGGTGGGCTTCCTGTGGAAGCGCAGCGGCCGGGTGCTGCCGCTGCGCATGCGGCGCGGCGCGGAGCAGGTGGAGGTGCAGGGCCGCCACCTGCTGGCGGTGGACGACGGCAATGCCTACCTGGCCGCCGGCCTGGCCGGGCTGGGCGTGCTGTGGCTGCCCGAGTACATGGCGCGCGCCCACCTGGCCGGCGGCGAACTGCGGCCGCTGTTCACCGACTGGCGCTTCGAGCCGATGCCGCTGTACCTGGCCTTCGCGCCCAACCGGCATGTGAGCGCCAAGCTGCGGGTGTTCATCGACTGGGTGGCCGCGCTGCTGGACCGGCATGCGCCGGTGCAGCGGCCGGCGCGCTGAGCCGGTTCAGGGCCGCGTGCGGGGCGGCACGCGCGTGTCCAGCGCGGCGGGCCGGTAGTCGGGCGCAAAGCTGCAGCCGGCGCCGAAGGTGGCCTCCAGCGCGGGACATTGCTGCGCCACGCTGGCCGGCGTGGGCTTGCTGCCTTGTTCCACCCAGGCCAGCAGCGCATTCATCAGCGTGGGATAGGTGGGGTCGCTGATGTAGCTGTGGGTGCCGCGGGTGGTGAAGGTCTGCACCAGCCGGTCGGCGCTGCCGCCCTGCGCCATCACCTGCGCGAAGTAGGCGTCCAGCTCCACGAAGGCGGTGGGATCGTCGATCCACTTGGTGCTGAGCACCGGCACCGGGATGCGGCCGGTGGGATCGGTGTCCTCGGCGAAGCGGGTCACGGCCTGCGGATCGGCGCGGTAGCGCAGCACGCCCGCGTTCAACGCCGCATCGTCCTCGGAGCCGGTGTACTGCACGCCGGTGTTGCCGAAGGGGCTGGCGCCGCCGGTGCGCAGGCTCACCACGTCGCGGAAGTGGAAGGTGCCCCAGTTCAGGTGCGACTGGATGGCGCTGGCCGGAATGCGGATGACGCTGGCGATGGTCTGCACCTTGCGCTGCTGCTCCGGCGTGCGCTGCGCGGCGGGCTTGTCCAGGCCCAGGCATTCGGCGGTGCGGGCATTCAGGTCGGCCTGCGTCATCGTCGAATCGGCCGGCAGGCCGATGTTCAGCGGGTAGGCCGGCTCGGTGGGCCGCGGGTGGTTGTTGCACAGGTACTGGTACACCACCCGCAGGTCGAGCCGGAAGTCGTAGGAGCGGGTGCCGCCGGCCAGCACGCCGCTGGTCAGCAGCACCGCGTCGTACGGCGTGCTGCCCACGCTGGCGGCGGTGTAGGTCTCGGCGGCCTTGGCGGCCACGCCTGCGCCCCAGGACTGGCCGTGCAGCACGGTGCGCTGGGGCTGGGCCACATGCTCGCGGAAGATGCGGCGCAGGCGCTCGGTGTCCTCGGCCGCGTCGCGCACCTCCACGCCGCCCTGGCGGAAGGTGGAGCCGGCCCAGGCATAGCCGGCCTTCACCATCACCGCCCAGCGGGTCAGGTCTTCCACCGCGCGTTCGGGCGTGGGGGCCTCCAGGCTGGGGCCGCCGTGAGCATGCAGCACCAGGTGGCCGTTCCACTGCGCCGGCAACGCGATAAGGTAGTAGGCGCCGGCCGAGTCGCGGCCGGACAGGCAGCGGGCGGTGGTGGGCACCGCCTCCGGGCAGCTGGCCGCCACCGGGGCCGCCTCGCGGCCAAAGGCATCGTCGCCATGGCCGTCGCTGTTGCATCCCGCCGCGGCCAGCGCAGCCGCCGCCAGCAGGCCCTTCCAATGTCGTGCACCCATGCTTGTCTCCGTCAGGTTGTTCTGACGGGCATGTTCAGAGGGCGGTGCACATACGTCAAATATCCGGGGCAGCGGTCAGCCATATGCGGTGGATATGGCGGTGGCGCTCAACGTCTGCTGCATTCGACCGATATGCAAAAAGTGAAAAGTAACCAGCGCGGCGAACGCCGGCGCGATGTCCCCATGTTCTCCACCGTCCGCTTCCGCCTGATCGCCACCAGCCTGCTGATCGTGGTCGCCGCGATCGCCATCGTCGGCTTCATCAGCTACCGCTTCACCCGCGCCTCCATGCTGGAGGACATGCAGCTGCAGCTGGGCCGCATCGCGCAGTCCGAGGCGGCCAAGCTGGGCGACTGGGTGGCCGCCAACAAGCGGCTGGTGGCCGCGCTGCAGCCCGCCGCCCTGCTGGCCGAGCCCGACGCCGCGCTGCAGCAGGCGCTCACCGCCGGCGAGCTGGAGCTGGCCTACGTCGGCCATGCCGACAAGCGCATGCTGTCGGTGCCGCGCCGCCAGCGCGCGGCCGACTACGACCCCACCGCCCGCCCGTGGTACCGGCTGGCCCAGGACAGCCCCGGGCCGGTGCTGACCGCGCCGTACCTGGCGGCCTCGTCTAAGAAGCTGGTCGTCACCTTCGCCCAGGCCGTGCGCAGCGGCGCGCAGGTGACGGCGGTGGTGGGCACCGACGTCACCATCGACAACGTGGTGGCCGGCCTGGCCAACATCCATCCCACGCCCAGCGGCCATGTGTTCCTGCTGGACAGCCAGGGCCGGGTGCTGGCGCATCCGCAGCCGGGTGCCATCCTGAAGCCGGCGCTGGAGCTGTCGCCCGAACTCACGCCCGAGCTGCTGCGCACGCTGCACGACACGGCGCTGCCGCCGGCGGCGGTGCGCATGGGCCAGGGCAGCTATCTGCTGAAGGCCGCGCCGGT
Source organism: Aquincola sp. J276 (assembly GCF_024700035.1). NCBI lineage: Bacteria > Pseudomonadati > Pseudomonadota > Betaproteobacteria > Burkholderiales > Sphaerotilaceae > Aquincola > Aquincola sp. J276. Next base: position 1,875,725 of record NZ_JAJONC010000002.1, on the reverse strand, counting down.
GCCGGGCACCGACTGGCTGATGGTCACCGCCGCCCAGCGCGGCGAGGCACTGGCCCGGCTGGACGCGCTGCTGCTCAGCCTGGGCGCGGCGCTGCTGCTGGTGGGCGGTGCGGCCGCGGCCACGGCCACCGTGTCGATCAATGCGCTGCTGGGCGGCCTGCGCACGGTGCATGCGGCCATGCTGCAGATCGGCTCCGGCACCGGCGACCTCACCCAGCGGCTGCCGGCCCGGGGCCGCGACGAGATCGCGGCCATCGCCACCGCATTCAACAGCTTCGTCGGCCGCATCGAGCAGGTGATGCGCGAGGTGCGCAACAGCGCCGAGTCCATCGCCCATGCCTCGCGCGAGATCGCCATGGGCGCGCAGGACCTGAGCAGCCGCACCGAGCTGACCGCCAGCAACCTGCAGCAGACCGCCTCGTCGATGGAGCAGATGACGCAACTGGTGCGGCGCAGCGAGGGCCATGCCGCCAGCGGCACCCAGGTGGCCAACGGCTCGGCCGAACTGGCCGGCCGCGGTGGCGAGGTGGTGGGCCAGGTGATCGCCACGATGGACGAGATCCGTGCCAGCTCCGGCAAGATCGCCGACATCACCGCCGTCATCGATGCCATCGCCTTCCAGACCAACATCCTGGCGCTGAATGCCGCGGTGGAAGCCGCCCGCGCCGGCGAGCAGGGCAAGGGCTTCGCGGTGGTGGCGGCCGAGGTGCGGCTGCTGGCCCGCCGCTGCGCCGAGGCGGCGCGCGAGATCAAGGGCCTGATCCAGGACAGCACGCAGCGCGTGGAGCAGGGCGGCCGGCTGGTGGGCGAGGCCGGCGAGTCGATGACCCGCATCCTGGCCAGCGTGCAGCAGGTGAGCCAGATCGTGCAGCAGATCACCGCCGGCACGTCGCAGCAGGGCGAGGGCATTGGCGAGATCAATGCCGCGGTGGCGGAAGTCGACCAGATGACGCAGCAGAACGCGGCGCTGGTGGAAGAGTCGGCCGCCGCTGCCGAGAGCCTGAAGGACCAGGCGCGCCACCTGGCGCAGGTGATCGGCGGCTTCCGCATCGGCGCCTGAAGCGTCGCCCCCGCCTCAGCGCCCGCCCGCCGGCGGCAGCGGCAGCAGGTCGTCCGCCAGCGCCCGCAGCGCCGGCGCGGGCGGCGGCTCGGCCAGCAGCAGGCCGATGCCTTCCTCGCGCAGCAGCGGCAGCAGCCCGCGCAGCCGCTGCACCACGGGCGGCGCCAGCGCCAGCATCGGTTCATCCAGCAGCAGGTAGCGCGGCCCGCCCACCAGGGCCTGGGCCAGTGCCAGCAGCTTGCACTGGCCGCCGGACAACGTGCCCGCAGCCTGGCCCAGGCAGGGCCGCAGCTCCGGAAAGCGCTGCAGCATGCGTTCCACGGCAGCCTGCAGCGCGGCACGGCGCAGCCCGCTGCCGCCCGCGCGCAGGTTGTCCTGCACCGTCAGGCCGGGCAGCACCGCAGGGCCTTCCGGCACCAGCGCCAGGCCCAGCGCGCGCCGCCGCTCGGGTGGCAGGCCGTCGATGCGGCGGCCGTCCAGCCACAGCGTGCCCTGCTGCAGCGGCAGCAGCCCGGCCAGCGCCAGCAGCAGGCTGCTCTTGCCACTGCCGTTGGGGCCCAGCAGCAGGCTGATGCGCCCCGGCGCCAGCTGGAAATGCAGCGGCGCGCGGGCGGCAGTGCCGGGGCCGCGGCCGGCCACCACGCCACGGGCTTCCATCATGGCGGAGGCACCTCGCCCAGGCAGGCTGCGCGCACGGTGGGCGAGGCCAGCACCTGCGCCTTGTCGCCCAGGGCCAGCACACGGCCAGCTTCCAGCACCAGCAGCTGCCGGCAGCAGCGGGCGACGAGGTCGATGTCGTGGTCCACCAGCAGCAGCTGCGCGCCCGTCTCGCCGGGAATGCGGGCGAGCAGCCCGCACAGCGCCTCGCGTTCCGCGGCGTCCAGCCCGGCGGCGGGTTCGTCCAGCAGCAGCAGCCGCGGCGTTCCGGCCAGCGCCCGCGCCAGCTCCACGCAGCGGCGCGGGAAGGGGCCCAGCGTGCCACAGGCCTGGTGCTGCAGGCGCGAGAGTCCGGTGAACGCCAGGGCCGCCTGCAGCGCCGTGGCTCGGCCAGCAGCTGACATGGGCAGCGCGTCCAGCATCACCGCCACGTTGTCGGCCACGCTGCGCTCGGGCGCCAGCTGCACCGCCTGGAAGCAGCGGCGCAGCCCCGCCCGCGCCCGCCGGTGGGGCGGCCAGGCCTCGAAGCGCTCGCCGTGCAGGCTCAGCCGGCCACCGGGCTGCAGCGGCACCAGGCCGCACAGCGCATCCAGCAGCGTGCTCTTGCCGGCGCCGTTGGGCCCGATCACGCCCACCGCCGGGGCGCTGAGGCTGAGGCACAAGCCGTCCAGCGCCACCAGGCCGCCGAAACGCACGCCCACCTGCTGCAGCGTGATCATGGCGGAGGCGCCCGCCGTGCCCGGAGGCTTTGCCAGGCGTGTGCCCACTGGCCGGCCAGGCCGCCCGGTGCGGTGGCCAGTGCGTGCATGAGGCCCAGGCCGAAGAGCAGCGTGGCCAGCTGCGCATCCAGGCCGGCGGTGTCCAGCAGCGCCGGCAGCACCCGGTGTAGCAGGCCGGCCAGCAGGATGCCCAGCGGCGACTGGGTGCCGCCGATCAGCGCCACCGCCAGCAGCACGATGCTTTCGCTGGCGGCGAAGCTGCGCGGATCCAGCGTGCCCAGCATCGCTGCCAGCAGGCTGCCCGCCATGCCGGCCACCGCACCGGCCAGCGCCAGGGCCTGCAGCTTGCGCGGGCCCACCGCCACGCCGGCCATGCGGGCGGCGGCTTCGCTCTGCCGCATCAACGCCCAGGCGCGGCCGCTGGCACTGCGCAGCAGGGCCTGCTGCAGCGCCAGGCAGGCCCACAGCCCCAGCGCTGCATAGCGCAGCAGCGCCGCATCGTCCGGCGCCAGCGCAGGCCGCGCCATCGGCACGGTGCCGAAGCCGTAGCCCGCCAGGCCGCCCGCCCCGCCATTGGGAAACTGCAGCGCGGTGACGGCCACCGCGAAGGCGCCGGCCGCCATCAGCGTGGTGAGCGAGAACGCCAGCCCGCGCAGCCACAGCGCCGGCAGGCCGACGAGCAGGCCGGCGGCGGCGGCGGCCAGCGTGGCCGCCAGCAGGCAGGCCTCGAAGGGCCAGCCGGTGGCATGCCACAGCCGCAGGCATACCCAGCCGCCCACGCCCATCAAGGCCACCTGCCCGAGGTGCACCAGGCCCAGCCGGGCCTGCAGCAGCGCCACGCCGCTGGCCGCCAGCGCGTAGATCACCGCGGCCAGCCATGCCTTGAGCCAGTAGCCGCCCAGCAGCGCCGGCAGCAGCACGATGGCCGCGGCCGGCAGCAGCAGCCGCGGCAGCCAGGCCAGGCGGCGGGCGTCAGCCATGGGCCATCCGCCGCCGCCCCGCGCCGTGCGGCCGCAGCTGCCAGGCCACCGCGGCCAGCGCCAGCACGAAGGGCGTGGCCGCGCGGAAGGGCACCGCCGCCGGCCACAGCGTCAGCAGCGCCTCCACCACGCCGATGAGCAGGCCGGCCGCCACCGTCAGCCGCAGCGAGCGCAGCCGGCCGATCAGCGCCGCCGCCAGCGCCGGGATCACCAGGAAGGTGAGCACGGCCGCATCCAGCCGCACCAGGCTGCCCAGGCCCAGCCCGGCCAGGCCGCAGAGCAGGCCGCTCAGGCCCCAGGCCCAGGCCTCGGCGCGGCGCACCGGCAGGCCCAGCAGCAGTGCATGGGCGCGGTGGTCGGCCAGCGCGCGCATCGCCAGGCCGATGCGGCTGGTGCGCAGCAGCAGCCCCACGCCGGCGGCGGCCAGCAGCGCCACCGCCAGCGCCAGCAGCCGGGTGCCGGTCAGGCGCAGGCCCAGCACCTGCACCGCCAGTGCATCGGTGGGCAGCAGCAGCCGCCGCGGCGCCTGCGGCCAGGCCCAGCCGGCCGCGCCCAGCAGCACCAGCGCCAGGCCCAGCGTGCCCACCGCCTGCAGTGCCGGCTCATGCCGGGCCAGGTGCGGTGCCACGGCCTGGCCATACAGCAGGCTCAGCCCGGTGGCCACGAGCAGTGCCAGCAACGCGGCACCGGCACCCACCGCGCCGGGGGTGGAGAGCTGCCAGGCCAGCATCGCGGCCATGGCGCCGATGGCGCCCTGCGCCAGGTTGAGCACGCCGGTGGTGCGGTACAGCAGCACCAGGCCCACGGCGGCCATGGCATACACCGCGCCCACCGCCAGGCCGGACATCAGCAGCAGGCCGGCCATGACGCTGCGCGGCGCCCGGCTAGCGGCGCCCGATGCCCTGTTGCCGCTCCAGCGCCTTGATCGGCGCCAGGTAGTCGGACTCGGCATCGAAGCAGTCCTGCACCGTGCGGAAACCGCTGCCGGTGTACTGCAGCATCAGCCCGGCATGGTTGGGCAGGTGGCGGTCGCCTTCGCCGAAGTACCAGGGCCGGCACAGCAGGTCGGTGCGCCAGTCGCGCACCGCGCGCAGCGCGCGGGTGACGCCGGCACGGTGCAGGTCGCGCGGATCCATGCGCAGCAAGGTGTGGGTGAAGATGTCGGCCGAGACGAAGCCGGCCTGCGAGAAGGTGTCGCGCCGGTGGGTGGCCACCGCATCGCTGCGGCCCCAGCGGTCGGTCACGGCCCGCCAGCGGCGGGCATCGGGGCCGTCGCTGTCCAGCCGCGTCAGCTCGGCATGCACATGCAGCTTGCCGGCCCAATAGGGGCCCAGCGCGGCAGGAATCTTCAGGTCGTACAGCGGCGTGGGCGCGATCCATCGGCGCTGGTCGCGCAGGTCCTGCTCCTCGGCGGCCTTCAGGATGGGCACCGCCAGGCCGGCGGGCAGGTTCACCAGCAGGGTGTCGGCGCCGGTGGCCATCGCCTGCAGCAGCACCGAGGTGAAGTCGGCGCTGCCGGCATCGAACAGCACCGACGTGCCCTTGAGCCCCCTGGCCGGCCAGCCACCGGTTGACGGCATCGCAGGTCCAGCTGCCGCCGCCCGGCGTGTTGATGCTGATGCAGGCCACCGACTTGCTGCCCAGCGTGCGCACCGCCCACTGCACCGCGCCCAGGTTGCTGGGCAGCGGCCCGGCATTGGTCGACACGATGTTGCGCGACTCGAAGCACTCCTGCACCGCGCAGGCGGAAGCGATGACCACCGCGCCTTCCTGCTCGTACAGCCGGGCGTTGACACGCATCTCCACCACGCTGCCGTTGCCCACCAGCGCCAGCACGCCGCGGTCCTTCACCAGCCGGGCGCCGGCCTGGGCGGCCACCTCGGGGTTCCACTTGTCGTCTTCCACCAGGTAGTGCACCGGCCGGCCGTGGATGCCGCCGTGCTCGTTCACGCACTGGAAGTAGGCCCGCGCGGCCGCGGCGGCGGAGCTGAAGTCGTCGGGACCCGTCTTGCCGGCGATGGCGCCCACCAGCAGCGGTGCGCCGCGCGGCGGCGGGCCGCCGCTGGCATGGCACGGCGGCGGCGCATCGGCTGCTGCGGCGGCGGCCGGCAGCGCAACGGCCAGGCACAGCGCCCAGGCAGCGGGCAGGTGGCGGAGGCGGGGAAACACGGGCATCGCTCGCTCCAGTAAATGGCAAATACTCACCATGCAGGAGCGGACTTGTACCACTTTTATTCTTTCTATCCCCACAACTGGGGTACACCTCGTGCTTGTGCCGGATTCCTGGCCCCGCCGCATCACGCACAGACGCACCGCGATGACCTCTCAATACACCACCGCCGAGAAGCTGAACGAAAGTGATGCCACGCGCGTGTTTCGCGGCCGGGCGCCGGGCGTGGCGGCGCAGACGGTGCTGCTAAAGGTGCTGCGCCCCGACGCCGCCAGTGCCGAGGCCGCTGCCCGGCTGCGCGACGAACATGCGCTGATGATGGGCCTGCAGGGCCCGCATGTGCCGCGGCCGCTGGCCTGCCTGGGCGACGATGCGGCGCCGGTGCTGGTGCTGCAGGACGCCGGCGGCCGCCCGCTGGCCGATCTCATCGCCGACCAGCAGCCCTGCGCCCTGGCGCAGTTCTTCCCGGTGGCGCTGGGCCTGGCCGGCGCGCTGGCCGACCTGCACCGCCAGCGCGTGATCCACGGCGGCCTGCATCCCGGGCGGGTGCTGGTGGGCGAGGGCGGCCAGGTGTGGCTGCTGGACTTCTCGCGCGCGGTGCGGCTGTCGCGCGACTATCCGGACAGCGCCGTCACCACGCTGCCGGCTTCGCTGCTGCCCTATGTGTCGCCCGAGCAGACCGGCCGCATGAACCGCACGGTGGACAGCCGCAGCGACCTCTATTCGCTGGGCGTGATGCTGTACCAGCTGCTGACTGGCCGGCTGCCCTTCCAGGCAGGCGATGCGCTGGAGTGGGTGCACTGCCACCTGGCGCGCGAGCCGCGCTCGCCCGACGCCGTGGTGCCCGGTCTGCCGCATCCGCTGGCGCTGCTGGTGATGAAGTTGCTGGCCAAGCTGCCCGAGTGCCGCTACCAGACCGCGGCCGGCCTGCGCGCCGACCTGCAGCTGTGCCAGGCCGCCTGGCTGGAGGGCCGCGCCGACGACCCGCTGCCGCTGGGCCGCGCCGACGTGTCCGACCGCTTCGAGCTGCCCGAGGCGCTGGTCGGCCGCGAGGCCGAGCGCAATGCGCTGCTGGCCGCCTTCCACCGCGTGGCCACCGGCGCCACGCGGGAGGTGGTGCTGGTCACCGGCGAAGCGGGCGTGGGCAAGAGCAGCCTGGTGGCCGAGCTGCGGTCGGCCGTGGCACTGGAAGGCGGCGCCTTCTGCGTGGCCAAGCTCGACCCCTACCTGCGCGGCATCCCGCACGCGGCCTTCGGCATGGCGCTGGGGCCCATCGTGCAGCAGATGCTGGCCGGCCCGGCGGAGCAGCTGGCGCAGTGGCGCCAGCGCCTGTCCGACGCGCTGGGCAGCGACGCCGCCGCCGTGGCCGAGCTGGTGCCGGCGCTGCGCTGGGTGCTCGCGCCGCTGCCTTCGGCGCCCGAGCGGCCGGCCGAGCAGGCCGCCCGCCGGCTGCAGAACGCGCTGCAGCGCTTCGTCGCCATGCTGGCTTCGGCCGAGCGGCCGCTGGTGCTGTTCTTCGACGACCTGCACTGGCTGGACCTGGGCAGCCTGCAACTGCTGGCCGCGCTGTGCGACGCACCCGATGCGCGCCACCTGCTGGTGGTGGGCGCAAGCCGGCAGATCGGACCGCAGGGCGCCGCCAGCGCCGCCGCTGCCCAGGCCGCCTTCGCCCGCCGCAACGTGCCGGTCACGGTGCTTCCGCTGCAATCGCTCAACCGCGGCGAGGTCACCCGCATCGTCTGCGCCGCGCTGCACCGGCAGGACGCCGAGGGCCAGGCGCTGGGCACGCTGGTGTACGAGCGCACCGCCGGCAATCCGCATTTCGTCGGCCAGTTCCTCACCTCGCTGCACCAGGACGGGCTGCTCGCCTTCGACACCGCCGCCGGCCACTGGCATGGCGACATGGAGCGCATCGCCCAGCGCGGCTTCACCGAGAACGTGGTGGGCCTCATGCTGGCGCGGCTGCGCCGCCTGCCCGGCGACACCCGCGCGTTGCTGGCCCTGGCCGCGATGCTGGGCAGCCCCTTCCCCATCGGCATGCTGGCGCGGGTGGCCGGCCAGCCGGAGGCGGCCGCCGAGGCCGCGCTGTGGCCGGCGCTGCAGGCCGGCCTGGTGGCGCGCGGCCAGCCGCACTGGCGCTTCCTGCACGACCGGGCGCAGGAGGCCGCGCACGAACTCACGCCCGCCGCCGACCGCCCCGCCGCCCACCTGCACATCGCCCGCTGCCTGATGGCCGACGCCGCCGCCCAGGGCCTGGTGGAAGGCGACGACCGGCTGTACGCCATCGTCACCCACTTCAACCATGCGCTGCCGGCGCTGGCCGACGAGGCCGAGCGGCTGTCGGTGGCGCGGCTGAACCTGCAGGCCGGCGCCCGCGCCTATGCCGCCACCGCCTACGTGGCTGCCACCGCCTACCTGCGCGCCGGCATCGGCCTGCTGCCCGAGCAGGCCTGGCAGCAGCAACCGGCGCTGGCCAGCGCGCTGCTGCGGCTGCTGGCCCGCTGCGAGGCCCAGCGCCAGGGCCTGAACGAGGCCGAGCGCCTGGCGCGCCTGGTGCTGGCCCGGCCGCGGCCGGCCATCGAGCGGTTGGACGCCCACCAGGTGCTGATCGAGGTCTGCCTGGCCCGTGGCCGCTATGAGGAGGCGCAGGAGCTGGCCTGCACCAGCCTGGGCGAGCTGGGCATGCCGCTGCCGCGCCGGCCCGGGCTGGCGCAGGTGCACGAGGAATGGGACGCGCTGCAGCAGCGGCTCAAGGCCACCGGCATCGCCGGCCTGCAGGCCCTGCCGCAGATGATGGACCCGGATGCGCTGGTCATCCTGCGCGGCATCGACGGCGCGCTGCGCCTGATGGTGTTCATGGACAAGAACCTGCTGGCGCTGCTGCAGATCCGCCTGGTGGGCCTGCTGATCACCCACGGCCAGGCGCGCGCCGCCGCGCCCTGCCTGGCCTACTTCGGCTGGATGCTGGCCGGCCACCTGGGCGAGACGGCCGCCGGCGATGCCTTCGGCGAGTTGGCCCAGGCCATGGCGGATGCGGCGGTGGGCGGCGGCGACCACGGCCGCATCGGCTTCTGGCGCAGCCTCACCGCCATGTGGAGCCGGCCATGGCCCGAGGTGGTGCGCCGGCTGCGGCTGGCGCTGTCCGCCGCGCGGGCCGAAGGCGACCTGGCCACCACCTGCTTCGCCTGCGGTCACCTGGTCACCGCGCTGATGTTCGCCGGCCGGCCGCTGGAGGAGGTGCTGGCCCAGGCGCAGGAATACCTGCCGCTGGTGCAGCGGGCGCAGTTCCCGGACCTGGCCGACGACCTGGCCAGCTGCCGCGATGCCGCGCTGCGCCTGCGCGGCGAGCTGCCGCCCGGCCCCACCGCCGACCCTGCCACGGTGCCGACCGCCCCGGGTCCCGGCGCCGGGGCCGCGGCGACGCTGGCGCTGGCGCCCGCCGCGCCGGCCCAGGCCTGCGCCGGCGGCTCCACGCTGGGCATCGCCTTCCGCGCGCTGCGGCAGTTGATGGTGCACACCGTGCTGGGCGACCTGTCGGCCGCCCGGCAGGAGGCCGAACGTGCGCGGCTGCTGCTGCCGGCGGTGCAAGGCACGCTGCTGGAGCACCTGCACCTGGTCTACGGCGCGCTGGCCCTGGCCGGCGACCGCAGCACCGCCACCGCGGCCGAACTGGACCAGCTGCAGGCCGCCACCAACCGGCTGGCCGGCTGGGCACGCGACAACCCCGACAGCCATGCCGGCTGGCACCGGCTGCTGCAGGCCGAGACCGACCGCCTGGCCGGCCGGCCCCTGCCGGCGCTGGCCGGCTTCGAGGCCGCGGCCGCCCAGGCGCGCGGCCAGGGCTTCCTGCACCTGGAGGCGATGGCCCATGAACGTGCGGCGCGGCTGTGCGACAGCCTGGGCCTGGCCACCGCCGCCCCCGCCCATCGCCAGGCGGCCGCTGACGCCTGCGAGCGGTGGCAGGCCTGGGCCAAGGTACGGCGGCTGGATGCGCCCGCGCTGCGCGCCGCGGCCGGCACGCCGCTGCGGCCCCGCGGCCAGCCGGCTGACGACGGCGCGGCCCGGCCGCTGGCGTTGGACACGCTGGCCCTGGTCAAGGCCACGCAGGCGCTGTCCAGCCGCATCACGCGCGACGAACTGATGGGCACGCTGATGCGGCTGGTCATCGAGCAGGCCGGTGCGCAGTCGGGCGCGCTGCTGCTGGTGGAAGGCCGCGATGCGCAGGCGCCGCTGGTGCTGGCCGCCACCGCGCAGGTGCGGCTGCATGACGTGGAGGTGCAGCTGCATCCCGACCACGGCGGCGGGCAGCGGCTGCCGCAATCGCTGCTGGCCTTCGTGCAGCGCAGCCGCGAGACGGTGCTGCTCGGCGAGAGCCAGGCCCCGCATGCCTTCGAGCGCGATCCCTACCTGCTGGCGCAGCGGCCCGCCTCGGCGCTGTGCCTGCCGGTGCAGCGCCAGGCCACGCTGGTGGGCGTGCTGTATTTGGAGCACCGCAGCGTGCCCCGGCTGTTCACCCGCGAGCGGCTGGGCGTGCTGCACCAGCTGGCGGTGCAGGCCGCCATCTCGCTGGAGAACGCCTGGGTCTACGAGCAGCTGCGCGCGCTGAATGCGGAACTGGAGCAGCGCGTGGCCCAGCGCACCGCCGCGCTGCAGACGGCGATGGAAGCCGCCGACGCCGCCAACCGCGCCAAGACCGCATTCCTGGCCAACATGAGCCATGAGATCCGCACGCCGATGAATGCGGTGCTGGGCATGGCCTACCTGGCGCTGCACAGCGGGCTGGACCCGCGCCAGCGCAACTACGTGCAGAAGATCGAGACCTCGGCCACGCTGCTGCTGGCGCTCGTGGACGACATCCTCGACTTCTCCAAGGTGGAAGCGGGGCGGGTGGAGATCGAGCGCATCGTCTTCTCGCTGGCCGACGTGGTGAGCCACGTGCAGGACATCGTCGCCGTGCGCGCTGCGCAGAAAGGCCTGGCGCTGCGCTTCCAGCAGGCGCCCGGCGTGCCGGCCCACCTGGTGGGCGACCCGCTGCGGCTGGGGCAGGTGCTCATCAACCTGTGCAACAACGCGGTGAAGTTCACCGAGCAGGGCGAGGTGCTGTGCCGCATCGACAGCGCTGCCCCGCCCGATGCCCAGGGCGCGCGGCTGCGCTTCGTGGTGCAGGACACCGGCATCGGCATGACGGCGGAGCAGATGGCCCAGCTGTTCAAGCCCTTCAGCCAGGCCGATGGCTCCACCTCGCGGCGCTATGGCGGCACCGGGCTGGGCCTGGCCATCTCTCAGCGGCTGGTGCAGCTGATGGGCGGCCAGATCGAGGTGAGCAGCCAGCCCGGCGAGGGCAGCCGCTTCGCGTTCGTGCTGCCCTTCGCCAGCGCCGGGCTGCTGCCGGCTCCTGCCGCCGCGCCGGCCGCGCCAGCGCATCCGCCCGACCTCAGCGGCCTGCGGGTGCTGCTGGTGGAGGACAACGACATCAACCAGGAACTGGCGCAGGAGCTGCTGCGCGTGGCCGGCATCCAGACCACCGTGGCCGTCAACGGCCGCGATGCGCTGCGCTGCCTGGAAGAGGGCCGCTTCGACGGCGTGCTGATGGATTGCCAGATGCCGGTGATGGACGGCTTCGAGGCCACCCGCGCGCTGCGCGCGCAACCGCAATGGCGCGACCTGCCGGTGATCGCGATGACCGCCAGCGCCCGCGCCATCGACCGCGCCGACGCCCTGGCCGCCGGCATGAACGACCACGTGGCCAAGCCCATCGACGTGGACGCGCTGTACCGCACCATCGGGCGGTGGATGCGGCCCGGCGCAGCGCCGGGCGCAGGCGCCTAGCGGCGCGGGCCGGGCTTGCCGCCCGGGCCGCCGCGCGGACGGTCGCCGCCGCGGCCGGGGCCGCCACCGGCTTCGCCGCGCGGGCGGTCGTTGCCGCGGGGCCCGCCGCGTTCACCGCCACGCTCGCCCCGGCCGGAGCCGAACTCCGGGCGGCCGCCGCCACCGCCTTCACGCGGCCCGCGGCCACCCGGGCCACCGCGGCCGCCCGGGCCGCCGCCGAAGCCTTCGCGGCGCGGCGGGGGTTGCAGTGCACGCTCGGCGGCCTCCTTGCGGGCCACTTCCAGCAGCTTGTCCAGCGACTCGGGCGCGATGCCCTTGAGGGCGCAGAAGTTGGCCGGCGTCAGCGTGGTGCGCTCGAAGGCGTAGAGCAGGTCGGCACGCTCGCGACGGCCCTGCTCCTCCTGCTCGCGCCGCGCCTGGTGGTTGGTGCGGCGGCGGGCCAGTTCCTCGATGGCGGCCTGGCGATGTTCCTCGCTCAGCTCGCCGGCGGGCTGTCCGTCCAGGTCGAAGCGCTCCTTGGCCTTGCTCAGCGCGATCAGGTAGGAGGTGCTGCCGGTGTGCCGGTGCAGGAAGATCGACAGCGCCCGCTTGCTGAACACGCCGGGCGCGCGCTGCTGGATGTCGGCCTGGATGCGCAGCTTCAGCGGCTTGGGATGGCGCCCGAACAGCGCCGGGAAGCGCTCGGCCAGTTGCGCCGCACACTGCGCCGGCGACAGGTCGGCCGCACGGCCGCCAGCGGGCTTGCCGGCGGCAGGCTCGGCAGGCTCGGCACCCGCAGGCTCGCCACCGCCACCGCCATCGCCATCGCCATCGCCATCGCCCACCGGCGCTTCGGCCAAGGCCGCCTCGCCCGCCTGCGAAGCGGGGGTCGGCTCGGCAGCGCCGGCTTCGGCCGCGGCAGGCGCCTCGGGCGCATCGGCAACGGGCTCGGTGGCCGCGGGCACGGGCTCTTGTGCAGGGGCGGCCGGGCTGGCGGCGCCTTCGGGGTCGAGCGGCGGCACGGGGGTGTGTTCGGAGGCTTCGGAGGTCATCGGCAAGGGCGTCGGTCAGGTCGGCGCGAAGGGCGGATTGTGCCTGCCGCGCACGGACAGCCTGTGGCCCCGTGGTGTCAGGATGCGTAGCCCAGCGGCAGCGCGGTGGTGAACTTGATCTCCTCCATCGCGAAGCTGGAGCTCACGTCATGCAGCTGGGTGCCGTCGGTCAGCCGCTTGTACACGCCGTCGTAGGCCTGGATGTCGGGCACCACGATGCGCAGCAGGTAGTCGATGTCGCCGCTCATCCGGTAGAACTCCACCACCTCCGGAATGGCCTGCACCGTGGCGCGGAAGTGCTCGAACCACGCCGGCGTGTGCTGGCTGGTGCGCACGGTGACGAACACCGTCACGCCCACGTTCACCTTGCGCGGATCGACCAGCGCCACCTGCCGCGTGATGACGCCGGCCTCCTTCAGCCGCTGGATGCGCCGCCAGCAGGGCGTGGTGGACAGGTGCACCTGCGCGGCCAGCTCGGCCACCTGCAGCGTGGCGTCCTGCTGCAGCAGCTCCAGCAGCTTCCTGTCGATGGCATCCAGTTTCATGGTGGGTCGCTTGAATGGAACGCCATGCTATCGGCAGCGCGATACGGGGCATGCAATGCACGCGGCTTCCCCGGCCCGCGCCAGACAATTTCCGCAGCACGCAACTCGCACCGGAGCCCTTCATGAACATGCGTTCCATCGGCCTGATCGGCGGCCTCAGCTGGGAATCGACGGCGCTGTACTACCAGACCATCAACCGCGAGGTGGGCCGCCGGTTGGGCGGGCTGCGCTCGGCCTCCATCACCATCCACAGCCTGGACTTCGAGCCCATCTCGGCGCTGCAGAAGGCCGGCGATTGGGCCGCGATGGCCGGCCTGATGGGCCGCGCGGGCCGCCGGCTGGCCGAGGGCGGCGCGCAATGCGTGCTGATCGGCAGCAACACCATGCACCGGGTGGCCGACGCGGTGCAGGCCGAGGCGGGCATTCCGCTGCTGCACATCGCCGATGCGCTGGCCGCGGCCATTCTCGCCACGCCGGTGCGCACGGTAGGCCTGCTGGGCACGCGCATGACGATGGAGCTGCCCTTCTACGTGGAGCACCTGGCGCGGCACGGCATCCGCTGCATCACGCCCGACGAGGCGCAGCGCGAAGCCATCCACCGCATCATCTTCGGCGAGCTGTTCCTTGGCCAGGTGCGGCCCGCATCGCGCGAGCGGCTGGCCGCCATCGTCGACAGCCTGGTGCAGCGCGGCGCGCAGGGCATGGTGCTGGGCTGCACCGAGCTGCCGATGATCGTGCGCCCCGAGGACAGCCCGGTGCCGCTGTTCGACACCACCCGGCTGCATGCGCTGGCGGCGGTGGACTTCAGCCTGCAGGACATGGCGCACGCTGTCCCCGCTCAGGCCTGACGCCGCCCAGGCGAGCGCCGGGCCGCTGCCAGGCAGCATGGGCAACCCGCCTGGCGGTGGCTTCAGGCACCCGTGGAGCCGGGTGCTTCCCCCGTGCTTCTCCCGGCCGGGTGCCGCGTCACTTCACCAGCTGGACCTCGAACCCCCGCTGCGCCACGGTCGCCAGGATCGTCTCCACATGCGCATGGCCGCGTGTCTGAACCACCACCTCGATCTGCGCCCGCTCCACCGGCAAGGAGCTGAAGGCCCGGTGGTGCTGCACTTCCTCGATGTTGGCGCCCAGTTCGCTGAGCATCTGCGCCACCACCGCCAGCGTGCCCGGCACGTCGCGCACGTTGATGCGCAGCCGCACCAGCCGGCCCGACTTGACCATGCCGCGGTGGATGATCTCGGCCAGCAGCAGCGGCTCGATGTTGCCGCCCGACAGCACCAGGCCCACCTTGCGGCCGACGAAGCGCTCGCGGTGCGCCAGCAGCGCCGCCAGGCCCACCGCGCCCGCGCCTTCCACCACCGTCTTCTCGATCTCCAGCAGCATCAGGATCGCCTGCTCGATGGTGTCCTCGCCCACCAGCACCACGTCGTCCACCAGCTGGTGGATCAAGGGCACCGTCAGCAGCCCCGGTGAGCTGACGCCGATGCCGTCGGCGATGGTGGTCTGCGCGAAGGCGCGGCTCTCGCCCTTCTTGGCATTGAACACGGCCGGGAAGCGCTCGGTCTGCACGCCCACGATCTCGATGCCCGGGCGCACCGCGCGCGCGGCCACCGCCATGCCGCCGATGAGCCCGCCGCCGCCGATGGACACCACCAGCGTGTCGATCTCGGGCTGCTGCTGCAGCATCTCCAGCCCCAGCGTGCCCTGGCCGGCGGCGATGGCCAGGTCGTCATAGGGGTGCACCACCGTCAGGCCGCGCTCCTGCGCCAGCTGCAGGCCGTGGGCCCGGGCCTGGTCGAAGGTGTCGCCCTCCAGCACCACCTCGGCGCCGAAGCGGCGGGTGTTGTCCACCTTCACCGCCGGCGCGAAGCGCGGCATCACGATGGTGGCCGGCAGGCCTAGCCGCTGCGCGTGGTAGGCCACGCCCTGCGCATGGTTGCCGGCCGAGACGGCCAGCACACCGCGGGCCTTCTCCTCGTCGGTCAGCTGGGCCAGCTTGTTGAGCGCGCCGCGTTCCTTGAAGGACGCGGTGAACTGCAGGTTCTCGAACTTCAGGAACACGTCGCAGCCGGTGATGGCCGACAGCGTGCGCGAGGGCACGCAGGGCGTTTCCAGCAGTGGGGCCGCGCAGCCGGTCGGCCGCGGCCAGGATGTCCTGGACGGTGAGCGTGGGCGGTATGGGCGTGTGCATGGCCGCATGATCGCAGCTTGCCCGCGGCATGCAGCTTGCCGAACGGGCACAAGCCATGAAGGAGCTGAGATGGAAAGCCGCGCCAAGGTGCTGGGCCACCCCGTTCACCAGATGCTGATCGTGTTTCCGCTGGGCCTGCTGGCCACGGCGGTGCTGTTCGACATCGGCTGGCTGATGCTGGACCGCTCCGACCTGACGGTGGTGAGCTGGTGGCTGATGGTGGCCGGCGTGGTGGGTGGCCTGGTGGCCGCCCCGTTCGGCACCGTCGACTGGCTTGCCATTCCGCACGGCACGCGGGCGCGGCGCGTGGGCGCGCTGCACGGCGCGGGCAATGCGCTGGTGGTGGTGATGTTCGCGCTCAGCGCCTGGCTGCGCGGTCGCGGCACGCTGGAGCCGGGCGCGGGGGCGCTGGCGCTGTCCTTCGGCGGTGCGGCGCTGTCGCTGGCCACGGCCTGGCTGGGCGGCGAGCTGGTGAGCCGGCTGGGCGTGGGCGTGTCCGACGGGGCGGGGCTGGATGCGCCCAGCTCGCTCAAGGGCCCGGTGCCGGCGACGGCGGCCCGACGTCAGAAGGCGTAGGGCGAATCGGCGAAGCGTTCCTGCCACTCATGGCGCAGCAAGGCGAACAGCGCATCCGCATCCACCGGCTTGCTGAGCTTGTGGTCGAAGGCCAGGGCATTGGCCGGGTAGGCCGAGCTGAGGCCGGTGATGCCGATGATGACGCGGCGCATGGCGTGTTCGTTCACGCGCAGGTGCTGGGCCACTTCCACCCCATGCACCACCGGCAGGTTCAAGTCCAGCAGCACGATGTGGGGGTCGAAGTGCGCCGCCACGGCCAGGCCTTCGGCGCCGTTGGGGGCGGTGCACACCTCGTAGCCTTCCAGTTCCAGCAAAGCCTGCAGCGCCTGCGCGCCGTCGTCGTCGTCCTCCACGATGAGGATGCGGGCGCGGGGGTTGTTCTTGGTGTCGTCGTCGTGCAGGGACATGAAACAGGGGTGTTGCTGCTGGCAGGTGTTCCGCCGCAGCGGAGCAACCCGGGTGCCTGTGTGGATGCGCCCCGCGTGAAGCGGGGGGTGGGCGCGCGGCCGGACCGGGGCTAGGGCATGCAGCAAGGCTCGCTGTTCGATCTGCCCGAACCGCCGCCCGCCTTGCCGCCCGGCATGGTCTACGGCCCCGAGTTTCTCAGCACGGCGGAAGAGGCCGATCTGATCACCCTGCTGCGGCAGCTGCCTCTGGCTGCCGCCCGCTACAAGGACTACACCGCCCGCCGCCGCGTGGTGAGCTATGGCGGCAGCTTCGACTACGACAGCAACCGCCTGCTGCCGGCCGAGCCGTTGCCGGCGGCGCTGCAACCCTGGCGCGACCGCATGGCGGCCTGGGCCGGCATTGCGCCCGCGGCCCTGGTGCATGCGCTGGTGGCCGAATACGCGCCCGGCACGCCGCTGGGCTGGCACCGCGACGTGCCCGACTTCGAGGACGTGATCGGCCTGTCGCTGGGCGCACCGGCGGTGCTGCGCTTCCGCCCCTACGAGCCCGGCGCCGCGCGCCGCAGCCGGGCCGACATCCTGGCGGTGACGGCGGCGCCGCGCTCCATCTACCTGCTGCGCGGGCCGGCGCGCTGGCAGTGGCAGCACAGCGTGGCGCCGGTGGCGGCGCTGCGCTGGTCCCTCACCTTGCGCACCGCCCGTGCCGGGGCGCGCCGTCCGGGCGCCGGCATGTAAAGCCCGCCGCGCTGGTACGCGCATTGCCATCACGGGGCTGCATTCCACCGTCCCCGTGCCGCCCCGCCTCACTGTTTCCCATGGACATTGCCGTCATCAACCTGGCCACCGAGCCGGACCGCTGGGCGCACACGCGCCGCCAGTTCCAGGCCCTGGGCCTGCAAGCCTTGCGGCATGAGGCCGTGCCGGGCCACCTGCTGCCGGTGCAGGAGCGTGCCGGCCTCTACAGCGCCGAGCTGAACCGCCGCCAGTACCACAAGCCCTTGCGTGCCGGCGAGATCGGCTGCTATGCCAGCCACCTGGCGCTGTGGCGCCGGCTGGTGGCCTCCGGCGAGCGCTCGCTGGCCATCTTCGAGGACGACGTGGCGCTGGACCCCACGTTGCCGGCGGCCCTGGCGCAGGTCGAGGCGATGGACCTGCCCTGGGACGTGATCAAGCTCTACGGCCGCGCGCAGGAGCAGGTGCACCACCGCCTGCCCTGCGGGCCCGGGCTGGAGCTGGTGCGCTACCGGCGCGTGCCCAGCCACACCTGCGCCTACGTGATCAGCCGCCGTGGCGCGCACAAGCTGCTGGCCACGCGCAGGCCCTTCGGCCGGCCGGTGGACATCGACCTGCGCCACTGGTGGGAGAACGACCTGGCGCTGTACGGTCTGCTGCCCTATCCGGTGCGGCTGGCCGAGATGAGCCGGCAGTCCAGCATCGATTCACGCCGCGGCTGCGCCGGCCTGGGCATGCGGCTGCACAAGCTGGCGCTGCAGGCGGGCTACACGCTGCACAACTGGCAGGCGCTGCGGCGGCTGGGCCGGCCACCGGCCGCGGCGCCCGGGCCCGCGCTGGCAGGCGCCGCGGATGCGGCGGCACGGCGTGATGTCGCCTGAGGCGCACGGCACGCCGCCCGCATCGCACCGCCGCAACCTGGTGGTGCTGCGTGCGGGCGACAGCTCGCTGCACGAGGAATGGATCGCCGACGGACCGCGCGACTTCGATCTCTTCGTCAGCTACTACGGCCGCAGCCCCGGCCGCTACAGCGACAGCGCCGACCACTACGAGCTGCGCCGCGGCCCCAAGTGGCCGGCCCTGGCCGACCTGCTGCGCGAGCGGCCGGAGCTGCTGGAGCAGTACGAGGTGTTCTGGTTCCCGGACGACGACCTGGCGGTGCGCACCGAGGTGATCGACCGCATGTTCGCCTTCTTCCGCGCCTACCAGCTCTGCCTGGCGCAGCCGGCGCTGACGCTGGACTCCTACCGCACCTGGAACACGCTGCTGCAGGACCGCCGCTACCACCTGCGCTACACCGGCTTCGTGGAGGTGATGGCGCCGCTGTTCAGCCGCCAGGCGCTGCAGCTGTGCGCCGGCACCTTCGATGAAAGCCGCAGCGGGTGGGGCCTGGACTGGGTGTGGCCGCAGCTGTGCGCCAAGGCCGGTCTTCAGGGCATCGCGGTGATCGACGCCACGCCGGTGCGCCACACGCGGCCGGTGGGTGGCGAGCTGTACCGCAACCATCCCGAGATGGACCCCCGCCGTGATGCGGCCGCCGTGGTGCAGCGCCACGGCCTGAAGGAGATTCGCGCCATCGCCAAGTATTCGTTCGAGCGCTGCGTGCGGGATGCGCAGCTGCCCTGGACCACCCGTTTCGTGTTTTGGTTGAAGAGGTTGAATGGGCGCCGCAAGCATCTCCGCCGCGCGTGATCCGCGGGCCGCCCATGGCGGCGTGGTGGCCGGCGGCGCGGACATGCCGCTGAAGGCCGCGGCCTGGCGGCTGGCGCGTTATGCGCGGCCGCAGCGTGCGCCGCTGGTGCTGGCGGTGCTGCTGTTCTTCGGCTCCGGCGCCATCGACCCGCTGCTGCCCGCGCTGTTCCACCGCATGCTGGACAGCGGCTTCGGCACCAAGGGCGCGGCGGGCTTCCCGATCTGGCTGGCGCCGGTGGCCATCATCGGCCTGTTCACGGTGCGCGGCGGGCTCAACTTCTGCGCCAGCTACCTGTTCGCACGGGCCACCTCGCAGGCGGTGCTGGCGCTGCGGCGCGACGTCATCGCCTCGGTGATGCGGGCCGATGCCGGGCTGTATGCGCAGATCAGCCCCGGCGTTGCCGCCTCGCGCGTGATCAACGATCCGGTGAACGCCACCAGCTCGATCGCCGGCGCCATCACCACGCTGCTGCGCGACGGCACCACGCTCATCGCGCTGCTGGCCTACCTGATGTACCTGGACTGGCGGTTGACGCTCATCTCGCTGGTCATCGTGCCGCTGCTGGCGGTGGTGGTGCGCAAGGTGCAGAAGCGCATCCTGGCGGTCAGCGGCCGCTCGTACGAATCGCAGGTGCGGCTCACCGGCATCGTGGACGACATCGTGCGGGCCTGGCGGGTGGTGCGCACCTTCGACGCGGCGGAGTTCGAGCAGCAGCGCTTCGGCGCCGAGGCCGAGCGGCTGCGCCGGGCCACGCTGAAGGTGGCGGCGTCCGGCGCGTCGATGACGCCGCTGACGCAGGTGGTCACCAGCCTGGGCGTGGCCCTCATCGTCACGCTGGCGCTGGTGGACGCGGCCAACGGCGGCGCCACCGTGGGCAGCTTCGTGGCCTTCGTCACCGCGCTGCTGATGACCATCTCGCCGCTGCGGCACCTGGCCGACCTGTCGCAGCCCATCGTCGGCGGGCTGGTGACGGCGCGGGCCTGCTTTGCGCTGATCGACACCCCGCCCGAGCCCGATACCGGCGAGGCCGAGCTGGGCCGCACCCAGGGCCACTTGCGCTTCGAGCAGGTGAGCGTGAGCTACCCCGGCAGCGAGCGGCCGGCGCTGCGCGAGGTGTCGCTGGACATCCCCGCCGGTGCCACGGTGGCGCTGGTGGGCCCCTCGGGCGCGGGCAAGAGCACGGTGGTGGCCGCGCTGCTGGGCTTCGTGCGCGCGGCCAGCGGGCAGGTGCGCATCGACGGCGTGGACCTGGCCACGGTGCGCAAGGCGTCGCTGCGCCGGCAGTTCGCGGTGGTGTCGCAGGACATCGTGCTGTTCGACGGCAGCATCGAGGACAACGTGGTGTATGCCCTGCCGCGCGATGCCGACCGCGCCCGCGAGTGCCTGCGGGCGGCCGACCTGTGGACCTTCGTCGAAGGCCTGCCGCAGGGCGTGCACACGCCGGTGGGCATCAACGGCAGCCGGCTGTCGGGCGGCCAGCGCCAGCGCCTGGCCATCGCCCGCGCGTTGTACAAGGACGCCAGCGTGTGGATCTTCGACGAGGCCACCTCCGCGCTGGACAGCGAATCGGAACGCGCGGTGCATGAGTCCATCGACCGGCTGCGCGGGCAGCGCACGCTCATCCTCATCGCCCACCGGCTGAGCACGGTGCGCCGGGCCGACCGCATTGTCGTGATGGACGAGGGCCGCATTGTGGAAAGCGGCCCGCATGCGGAGCTGATGCAGGCCGACGGCCTGTATGCCCGCATGGTGCGCACCCAGAGCATGCACTGATGAACACCCTGCAAAGCCTGGTGCTGCCCAACCTGCACGTGCCCGCCAGCGAGGACATGAGCCTGCGGCTGAACGACCGCGCCTGGGCGCGGCTGGATGCCGGCTGCGTGGAGTTCGACACCGGGGGCGTGGCCTCCACCGACACCTTCTACAACGGCCTGTCGGTGGGTGCCTGGCAGCGCCGCTGCGCGCTCGCCACCCTGTCGCTGGTGGTGGCCGGCGTGGGCGACTTCGTGCTGCGCATCGGCCTGCACCGCAGCGGCCAGGCGTCGCTGTGGCTGGCCGAGCATGCGCTCAGCCTGGCCGAAGGCGCACCGGTGGAACTGCCGCTGCCCGCCTGGCCCACGCTGGCCGACGGCATGCTGTTCTGGACGCTGCGCGCGCGCCGCCCCGGCCGGCTGGACGGCGCGGCCTGGGTCACCGCCGACGCGCCGCGGCAGGCGGTGCGGCTGGGCATCGTCATCACCCACTTCAACCGCCAGCAGCAGGTGCTGCCGGCCATCGAGCGCCTGCGGCGCACGCTGCTGCAGCGGCCCGACCTGCAGCCCCACATCACGCTCACCGTGGTGGACAACTCCGGCAACCTGGGGCTGGAGCCCGCCCCCGGCGTGGAGGTGATTCCCAGCCGCAACCTGGGCGGCACCGGCGGCTTCATGCGCGGGCTGCTGGCGCTGAAGGACGGCGGCGGGCACACCCATGCCCTCTTCATGGACGACGACGCCTCCTGCGAGGCCGATGCCATCGCCCGCACCTTCGCGCTGCTGCGCCATGCCACCGATCCCGGCCTGGCCGTGTGCGGCGCGCTGCTGCGCGAGGCCGCGCCCTGGCAGCTGCTGGAGAAGGGCGCCCGCTTCGACGGCCAGGTGCGGCCGCTGTCGCCGGGGCTGGACATGCGCCGCGTGGACCACCTGCTGGAGGCCGAGCGCGTGACCGTGCGGCCCGACTACGGCGCCTGGTGGTTCTTCGCCTTTCCCATCGGCGAGGTGAAGGCCTATCCCTTCCCGTTCTTCGTGCGCGGCGACGACATCCACTTCGGCCTGGCCAACCGCTTCCGCATCGCCACGCTCAACGGCGTGGCCTGCCTGGGCGAGGACTTCAGCGTCAAGCACAGCCCCATGACCGCCTACCTGGATGCGCGCTACCACCTGGTGCTGGCGCTGCTGGCCGGCGGCAAGGCCCGCTCGGGCGTGAGCTGGGTGGCCAGCCGGCTGTTCGTCAAGCAGCTCAGCGCCTACCACTACAGCAGCGCCCGTGCGGTGGCGCTGGCAGTGCGGCATGTGCTGCAGGGCCCTTCGTTCTTCAACGAGCACATCGACCTGGCCGGGGTGCGCGCCGAGATCGCCAGCTGGCAGCCCGACGAGAAGCTGCGCCCCATCGACCGCTCCGCCTACCAGGCGCGGCCGCCGCGCCAGGGCCGCGAAGGGCGGGGGCGCCGGCTGCTGCGGTTGCTCACGCTGCAGGGCTTCCTGCTGCCCGATGCACTGCTGAAGAACCGCATGACGCTGCAGGACAAGGCCTTCCACGGCCGTGCGGGCGCGGTGTTCCGCTACCGCAGCGTGCTGTACGAGCACCAGCCCAGCGGCACCGGCTACGTGGCGGTGTACGACCGGCCGCGCTTCTTCGCCGAGCTGCGCGGCTTCATCCGGCTGTGGCGCGAGCTGCTGCGACGGCTGCCCGCGCTGCAGGCGGCCTATGCCGAAGGCGCGGCCGGCTATGCGCAGGAAGCCTACTGGCGCGCGGTGCACCAGCTGCCCGAGGCGCCGGCCGCACGAGGAGAGCCCGATGTTTGAAGCCCTGCTGGCGTCGCTGCCCGAGTCCGCACTCGCCTGCCGCGCGCTGTACGACGTGGCCAACGGCGGCTACCACCTGCCGCTGCGCGAGCACAACCGGCGCCTGACCCGCGCCGAGGTGCCGCAGTACCGGGCGCTGTACCCGCAGGTGCACTACGACTGCATCGAGGTGCCGGTGGCCGACCTGCTGTACTCGCTGGTGGTCAACACCCGCAGCGCCCGCATCCTGGAAACCGGCACCTCGCGCGGCTTTTCCACCTGCCACCTGGCCGCCGGCGCCCGCTTCGTGGACGAGCGGGCCGCGCAGGTCATCACCATCGACCCGGCGCCCGCGGCCAACCTGTTCTTCGAGGGATCGACGCTCGCCGAGAGCATCGTGCCGGTGCGGGCCGACTCGCTGCGCTTCGACCTCACGCAGGCGTTGGGCACGGGCCAGTGCGATTTCATGTTCTTCGATTCGCTGCACACCTATGCGCACCTGTCGGCCGAGCTGGCGCACTACCTGCCGCGGCTGGAGCTGGGCGGCCTGTTCGCGCTGCACGACACCTTCGTCTTCGACGACCTGGGCCTGGTGGTGCTGGCCATGCTGGGCACCGGCCGCGCCGAGATGCTGAGCCTGCCCACCCACCGCCGGCATGCGGAGCCGGCGCGTTGCCCGGGCATGTCGATCTTCCGCAAGATCGCGCCCATCCAGGCTGGCGACCTGGTGTTCCCCGACCTGCAAGGCATCACCGCCGGCGAGCAGCATTGCGTGCCCGACCCCGCGGCCATCGTGCAGCGCACCGGCGGCCTGTTCGTAGGCGATGCCCGTTATGCCGCGCACGGCATGCACCGCGGCGGCCCGCGCGGCCCGCTGTCGCCGGCGCTGCTCGAGCCGGCGCAGGCCGCCAGCGCCGCAGCAGGTCAGCCGGCGGTGGGTACGCCCGGCAGCAGGCCGTAGAGCTGCGCCGGCCGAAAGGCCCCGGTGCGCAGCTCGCCGGCGAGCGGCTGCACCAGCTCGCGCGCGGCCAGGCGGCGGCGGAAGCTGGACTTGTCCAGCGGCCGGCCCAGCACCTGTTCGCAGCGCGCCTGCAAGTCGCCCAGGGTGAAGGCCGGCGGCATGAAGCCGGGCGGCAGGTCCAGGCGAGCCACCTCGTCGCGCGTGGCGGCCACCGCGCGCGCCAGCAGCGCTGCGTGGTCGAAGGCAAGGGTGCGGTCGTCCATGGCATCGTCCACCGGGCGCCAGGCCAGGGCCTCGATGCGCTTGCCCGGCGTCGGCGCCGGGCCATCGGCCTGCGGCAGCAGGGCGCGGTACACCACGCTCAAGGCCCAGGGCGCGCGGGCGTCCCGCGCGGCGCCGCCGACGGTGCACACCTGCCGCATGTGCGGCGGCGTCACCTGCAGCCGCTCCAGCGCAATGCGCTGTACCGCCTGCTCCAGCGTGTCGTCCAGGTCGATGCGCACCACGCCGCCAGGCAGCGCCCACTGGCCTGCGTGGGGCCGGGCCTTGCGCAGCGCCAGCAGCGCCTGCAACCGCCCTTCCCGCACGGCCAGCACGGCCAGTTCCACCCGCGTAAACGGCATGGGGTAGGGCGCGGCGGGGCGATGGTCCGGCATGGTGCGAGGGTTAGTGGCAAGTTGCCACGAAGTGTCGCACAATAGCCCGGTTGCAGACATGCGGGGGCAGTTGGCCGATGGGATACGACGTGATTGGCGATGTGCACGGGCAGGCCGGCAAGCTGCAGGCGCTGCTGCGCGGCCTGGGGTACACGCCGCTGCACGGCAGCTGGCGGCCGCCGCCCGGCCGGCAGGCGGTGTTCGTCGGCGACCTGATCGACCGCGGGCCGGAACAGGTGGCGGTGGTGAACCTGGTGCGTGCGATGGTGGACGCCGGCCATGCCCGCGTGGTGATGGGCAACCATGAGCTGAATGCGCTGGGCTACGTGGTGCGGCGGCCGGAAGCGCCCCAGCAGTTCCTGCGCGCCCACAGCGCGACCAACTGCGCCCAGCATGCCGAGTTCCTGCGCCAGGTGGGCGAGGGCTCGGCCCTGCACCAGGAGGTGCTGGGCTGGCTGCGCACGCTGCCGCTCACGCTGGACCTGGGGGCCATCCGCGTGGTGCATGCCTGGTGGCACCAGCCGCATGTGGACCAGGCGCTGGCCTGGCGCCAGGAGGACCCGCTGCTGCAGGGTGAGCTGCTGCATGCGGCCTTCACGCCCGGCACGCCGCAGTTCCAGGCCATCGGCGGCCTGACCAAGGGCCTGGAGATGCCGCTGCCGGCCGGCGCCCGCTTCCTCGACCATGGCGGCCATGCACGCGATGCGGTGCGGGTGCGCTGGTGGCAGCCCGAGGGCCGCTCGTACCGCGACATGGCGCTGGTGCAGGAAGACCAGCGCCACGCCATCCCCGACCTGCCGCTGGCCGCGCCGGTGGTGTCAGACCATGGCAGCGTGCCCACCTTCATCGGCCACTACTGGATGACCGGCACGCCTGCGGTGCTCACGCCCACCGTGGCCTGCGTGGACTATTCCGCCGGCCGCGACGGCCCGCTGGTGGCCTACCGCTGGGACGGCGAGCCGGCGTTGAGCGCCGACCGCTTCTTCAGCCAGGCGTGAGGCCCGCGCCCGCGCGGCGGGTCACCAGCCCGACGACCCCGGCCCGCCCTTGAACGGCCCCACCAGCTCCGGCGTCACCCACCCGCCATAGAAGCCCCCGGCTGCGGCGTGACCGGCTGGCCACCCACGCGGCAGTCCAGCCCGGTGGCGTAGAAGGCCACGCAGTCGGCGATGGCCCCCGCCCCGGCCAGCGGCTGCGGGTAGCTCCAGGCCACGCCTTCCAGCCGCTCGCCACCGTCGGCGGACACCAGGCTCCAGTACTGCGCCGGGCCTTTCCATTCGCAGAACGAGCTGCCGGCCGCGGGCTGCAGCAGCGTGCGGTCCACGTCGGCCCAGGGCAGGTAGAAGCTGGGCGGATGCGAGGTCTCCAGTAGCCGGATGGCCCGCTGCGTGCGCGCCACCTGACGGCCCCGCCAGTGGATGGTCACCTCGCGGGTGTCCGGCACCAGGGCCGGCGGGCGCGGGTAGTCCCAAACCGACTCCTGGTGCGGGCCGGGCGTGACCGCGAATGCCGGGCGCTGCCCGCCGCGCCAGGTCCAGTGGGCGCGGGCGGCGGCGAGCCAGGGAGGGATCGTGGAGGAGGGTGTCGAGGGCATGGGATGACTTGTCTAGGCAAGCGGGCCGTGCTGTGCGAAGGTGGGCTCGATCATGC
The DNA here is from genome assembly GCF_024700035.1 of Aquincola sp. J276. NCBI lineage: Bacteria > Pseudomonadati > Pseudomonadota > Betaproteobacteria > Burkholderiales > Sphaerotilaceae > Aquincola > Aquincola sp. J276. The sequence continues at coordinate 1,850,326 of NZ_JAJONC010000002.1, read as the reverse complement.
GCCGATTCGGCCGTCCTGGTCGACGTCGCCGCCAGAGGCGGCGCCTTACGATCAGCGCCGACGACAGGCAGACGCCTTGACCCGCACGACGGTTCGAGCAACCTGCTGGTCCTGCCCATCGCGTCCGCCACCATGCCCCTGCGCCCCGCCATCCCCGCCGACGCCCCGGCCATCGCCGCGCTCATCCAGCCGCTGGCGCAGTCCTTCCTCGTCACGCCGGACGACCCGGCGGCGGCGCCTTTCTGGCAGTCGGTGAGCGAGGCGGCCGAGCGCGGCTACATCGAGTCCCCGCGCTACCGCTTCACGGTGGCCGAGCAGCATGGCGCGCTGGCCGGTTTCATCGCCCTGCGCGATACCTGGCATGTGTTCCACCTCTTCGTGGCACCGGCCCACCAGGGCCAGGGCCTGGCCACGCGGCTGTGGCGCCAGGCGCGGGCGCAGGCCGAGTCGGCAGTCGGCGACCACGCCGCCTTCACCGTCAACGCCTCGCTGCCAGCCGTCGGGTTCTATCGCCGGCTGGGCTTCCAGGCCGCTGGCGACGTGCACGCCGCGCACGGCATCCGCTTCCAGCCCATGCGCCTGCCGCCCGGCTGTCACAACCGCCGGGGCTGACTCGTCTTGTGGAGGTCAACCCACCCAAGGAGTCATCCATGAACACCCTGCCCCGCCTCCAGCATGCGCAACTGTCCAGCGAGCTGTTCAAGAAGCTGGCCGACCTGAACATGGCCGTGGTCCGCCGCGGTCATGTCGATGTCGGCCTGCTGCACCTGGTGGACATCCGCGCCTCGCAGCTCAACGGCTGTGCCTTCTGCCTGGACATGCACAGCAAGCAGGCGAAGCTGCACGGCGAGCGCGAGCTGCGCCTGTACCACCTGCCGGTGTGGCGCGAATCGCCGCTGTTCAGCCCCAGGGAGCGGGCCGCCCTGGCCTGGACCGAGGCGCTGACCCGCCTGGCGCCCGGCGGCATTCCCGATGCGCTGTATGCCGAGCTGCGCGAGCAGTTCAGCGAGACGGAGCTGTCCGACCTCACCTACCAGGTGATGCTCATCAACGCCTGGAACCGCGCCGGCGTGGCCTTCCTCACCCCGCCGGGATCGCTGGACAAGCCCTACGGGCTGGACAAGGCCGGCCTGGCCTGAGAACCCGAGCGCCCGCACCGGGCCGGCCGCGGCCGCTACATTCGCGGCCATGTCCTGGCTTGCCACCCGCCTCGCTACCCTGCTGCCCCAGACCCCGGCCGCGCTGCGCGGCCAGCTGGCGGCCTGCGCGCGGCCGGTGCAGCTGGACAAGGGCCAGCCGCTGCTGCGCGCCGGCACCCGCTGGCGGCACCTGTGGCTGCTGGAAAGCGGGGCGCTGCGGCTGTACTACCTGGACCGCCACGGCGCCGAGTGGAACAAGAACTTCGCCTTCGAAGGCCAGGCGCTGTGGCCGCTGACGCCCACGCTGCGCGATGGTCCGGCGGACTTCTTCATCGCGGCACTGGAGCCGGCCCGGCTGCATGCGCTGGCCATGGACAACATCCAGCCGCTGCTGGCCGGCCAGCCGGATTGGCAATTGCTGCAGCAGCAGGCGCTGCAGCAATTGCTGGACGAGAAGCTGTGGCGCGAGCACCTGTTCCTGCAGTGCGACGCGGCTTCACGCTACCGGGCGCTGCGGGCGGCACGCCCCGCGTGGTGCGAGCGCATCCCGCTGCGCCACCAGGCTTCGTGGCTGGGCATCACCGACGTGTCGCTGTCGCGCCTGCGCGCCGCGTGGCCGCCGGCGTCGCCTTGACCCGCATGCCATGGCTTATCCGGTGTTAAGGCAGGTGGCCGGGCGGCCGGCCACAGTGGCCTCATGCAGCTCAAGCCTCCTGTTTCCGCCGCCCTGTCTCACGGCTGCCATGTGGCCGCCGTCTTCTGGCTCGGCCTGATGGCCGGCTTCTTCGCCACCTACAGCGGCAACGTGTCGCCCGCCTTGCAGGGGCTGGAAGGGCCGCTGTATGCCGTGGTGCAGTCGGCGCTGAACCGGCATGTGCGGCATGCGGCCTTCTTCGTCTTCTTCTGCCTGCCGCCGCTGTGGTGCGGGCTGGCGCTGCTGCCCGCGTGGCGCGGGCGCGGCGCCTGGGGCTGGGGCCTGCTGGCCGCCGGCCTGCTGTATGCGGCCGGCGTGGTGGTGTTCACCCGGCAGGTGAACCTGCCGCTGAACGCCTACACCGAGTCATGGCCACCGGCGGCCCTGCCGGCCGACTGGGCCCTGACCCGCGAGCGCTGGAACGCGGCCAACCACCTGCGCACCGTGATCAGCGGTGCCGCCTTCCTGCTGGCCGTGCTGTCCCTGGCGCTGCGCCGGCCTCAGGGAATGTCCACGCCGTAGTAGCTGTGCACCCGCCGGCCGTAGTCGATGTCGTAGGCCGGCACGTCGGTGGAGGTGTAGCGCGGGGCGCCCTGCAACTGGTCCTTGTCCAGCGGCACCACGTAGCCGGATCGGGTGGTGTCGTACTTCAGCACTTCCCACGGCAGCGGGTAGCGGTCGCTGCCCATGCCCAGGAAGCCGCCGAACTCCATCACCGCGAACCGGACCTGGCCGCTGCGCTTGTCGATCATCAGGTGGTCGATGCTGCCCAGCTTCTCGCCGGCGGTGTTGTAGACGGCGGTGCCTTCCACGCGGTCGGACGATATGACGTCGCCGCTGTCCCAGGGGGCTCGTGTCGTGTCCATCTGGCTCTCCTCATCAGCGCAGCCCGGGCCGCGCCACAAAGTGCTTCCACTGCAGCAACAACACCGCACCCAGCACGCCGGCCAGGCCGATGGCTGCATAGACGACGCGGGCAGCCGGCGTGCCATCGCCAAACAGGCGGGCCACCAGGTCGATGCCGAACAGGCCCGCGAGGCCCCAGTTCAGCCCGCCGGCCACCAGCAGCACCGCCACCGTCCACGCCAGCACGGTGCCGGTGCCGCGGGGCGCCACCTCGGCATTGGGCGTGGCGGTGTCGGGCGGCTCCATCCTGCGGCCAGGGTCAGGCCACGGCGCGCGGCGTGGCGGCGGCCAGGCGGCCGGCAGGCAGCGCGGCGGCTTCGCTGCCGGCCGCCTTGGCGGCCTGGGCCGCGTAGGGCGCCAGCAGCGAACGGATCTCCTGCACCGTGTCGTCCCACGACATGCGCCAGACCATGTCCAGCTGCGCGGCGATGCGCTGCTCGCGCTCGGCGGGCTGCTCGGCCAGCGCGGCGTCGCAGGCCTGGATGAATTCGGCCACGCCGTGCGTCACCCGCACCACCTCGCCGTACAGCACCTGCACGTCGTGCACCGCGGTGCTCACCACCGGCTTCTCGCCGGCCATGTATTCCAGGGTCTTGGTGGGGCTGATGAACCGGGTGGATTCATTCAGCGCGAAGGGCAGCAGGCACACGTCCCACTCCGCCACCAGGTACGGCAGCACGGCATAGGGCTGCATGCCCGGCCAGTGGATGTTGGGCCGCTGCGGCAGGCTGGCGGGGTCGATCTTGACGACCGGGCCGGCCATCACCAGGTGCCAGTCGGGGCGGGCGTCGGCCAGCGCCGCCACCAGGCCGATGTCCAGCCGCTCGTCGATCACGCCATAGAAGCCCAGGCGCGGATGCCCCACGTCCGCATGCAGGCCGCGCACGGCCTCGGCTTCCACGCTGCCTGGCAGCAGCCGCGCCGGCGCGAAGTGCGCCGGGTCCACCGCGCTGGGCAGGCAGTGCACGCTGGGATGCTGGCCGCGGCGGGCGTCGTACAGCGAGGGGCCGCCGGTGAGCACCAGGTCGGCGGTCTTCATCAGGGCCGTCTCGCGTTGGCGCAGCTGGACGGGAGCGCCCTTGAAGGCGGACAGCTCGTCCATGCAGTCGTACACCACGGCCAGCGGGTCCAGGTCGGCCATTAGCGGCAGCGCCATCGGCGTGTAGAACCAGACGACGGGGCGCTCGATGCCTTCCTCGGCCAGCCAGTCCTCCAGCAGCGGGCGCAGCACGGGCAGCTGCGCATCATGGAAGCCCGGTGCGTCGATGCCGGTGCAGGGCGTCAGCACCTGCACGCCCGGCAGGGCTTCGCGCACATGCATGGCAGGCGGGCCTTCACCCGGTGCCGGCTCCTCCACGAACACCACCCGGTAGTCGCGCGCCAGGCGTGAAAGCAGCTGCTGCGGACGTTGGAACACGAAACCCCAGCGCAGATGGGAAAAGACGAGAAGAGTCGGCATGGTGGCTTTCTTGGGTTGGGGGATTCGGTGCTGGCTGCGCACCAGCGTGGCCAGGGTGGCGGGATCGCCGAGGCGATGCCAGCGATGCGCGCGCCGGGGCTGCGCGCGGGCGGCGGCGGCCGAGGGCGGCAGCACGTCGAACACGCCGCTGCGGTGCCAGTGCGTGGTGTGGGTCCAGTCCGGCCGGTCGATCAGCGGGTACAGGCACATGCCCAGCAGCGGCACGCCGGCCGCCAGCGCGGCCTCGGCCTGGCCGGTCATGTCCTGCAGCCATTCGGCGCGGCCTTCGCCCACATGGCTGGTCTCGGCGATCATCAGCGGGCGGCGATAGCGCTCCCAGGCGTCCTGCAGCAGCAGGGCGGGCTCGCGGCGGCGCGGGTCGCGCAGGTGCCAGGCCAGCCGGGCCTCGGTGCCGGTCTCCCACTGGCCGCTGTGGTAATGGTTGGCGCCCAGCAGGTCCAGCAGCTCGGGCTCGCCGCCCAGCTCCGGCTCCAGCCGGCCGCTCAGCAGGTCCCAGACCTGCCATTGGTAGCTGGCCACCTGGCGCGCCTGCGGCTCCAGCTCGGGCCGGTCGGCCGGGGCCACCACATGCACCAGCGGCTCCACATGCAGGAAGCGCGCGCGCGGGTCCACCGCACGCATCGCCCGCATGGCGGCGATGGCCGCGCGCACCAGCCGGCGCTTGACCTCGTAGCCGCTGCGCAGGCTGCCGCCGCCGTGGCCGTCGGCCTCGCCGCCGGGGTGGCTGTGGTAGGGCCACATGAGGTTGGTCTCGGACACGGCCCACGCCAGGAAGCCGATCTCGTTGATGGGCGTGTACACCGGCGGCTCGTCGCACAGCGGCGCCAGCACCCGCGCCACCTCGGCGGCGAACAGCGGCAGCCGCTGCACGATGCTGTCGTCGAACAGGCTCACGTCGGCCGGCGTGCCGTAGTGCATCACCGTCCACAGCACCTGCACGCCATGGCGGCGCGCCGTCTCGGCCACCTGCACCGCACGCTCCAGGGCGAAGCGGCCGGTCTCGGGCTCGGCCAGGCGCCAGCCGATGCTCTCGCGCACGCAGCGGATGCCCAGCGCGGCGGCGGTGGCGTAGTCCTCGTCCAGGTGCTCGATGTGGCCGTTCGACTGCGCCATGTCCAGCGGCTGCTGCAGGCCGTTGATGTGGTCGGCGCCTTCGAAGCCGCCCATCCAGAACGAGCGGAAGGGCGAAGCGGGCTGCATGCAGCCGTCGGCGGCGGTCATCGTGCGCGGCCGCCGCATCGGCCGGCAGGCCGGTGCGGGGTGGGCGGAGTCTGGCGTGTCATGGCACATCCGGGGCAACGCGTGTGCCACGGCGTGCGGACGGCGCCAATCAGGCCGGGGGCATGGCGGTTGCCCAAGCGCCGCGATGGCCCATGCGGGCCCCCTGCATCCGCTTTGAACAGGAGTTTGCCGATGGTCAAGAGTTCCCGCCCCGCGCCCGGCGCGTGCCGCCTTGCCGCAATCGCCGCCGCGGCCTGCCTGCTGCCGCTGGCAGCCGGCGCCCAGCAGGGCGATGGCACCAACGTGCCAGTCACCGGGCATGTGTACAAGCCCGACAAGGCCCCGGCCACGCCGCAGCGCATCGCATCGCTGAAGGTGCCGCCGGGCTTCAGCGTGACGCCGTTCGCCCAGGGGCTGGGCAATCCGCGCATCCTGGCGGTGGCGCCCGACGGCACGGTGTACGCCAGCCGCCGCGAGGAAGGCGACGTGGTGATGATGAAGGACACCGATGGCGACGGCCGCGCCGACGGCACGCCGCAGGTCGTGCTCAACCGTGCCGGCGCCCTCGGCCTGGCGATACGCGACGGCAAGCTGTGGCTGGTGACGGTGAAGGAGCTGTTCGTGGCCGACCTGCAGCCCGACGGCCGCCCCGGCCCGCTGAAGATGTTGCTGGGCGACCTGCCGGATTCAGGCCAGCATCCCAACCGCACCATGGCCTTCGGCCCGGACGGCATGCTCTACCTCAGCGTGGGCTCCACCTGCAATGCCTGCAACGAGAGCAACCCCGAGAACGCCACGCTGCTGCGCGTGAGCCCGGACGGCAAGAGCCGCACCATCTTCGCCAGCGGCCTGCGCAACACCATCGGCTTCGACTGGCACCCCGCCACCGGCGAGCTGTGGGGCATGGACCATGGCATCGACTACCTGGGCGACGACGTGCAGCAGGAAGAGCTCAACCGCATCGAGCGCGGCCAGCAGTACGGCTGGCCGCACGTGTGGGGCGAGGGCGGGCTGAATCCGCAGAGCACGCCGGTGGGCGGCATCAGCAAGCCGCAGTGGAAGGCGATGAGCCGGCCCATGACGCTGGGCTACACCGCGCATGCGGCGCCGATGCAGATGCTGTTCTATACCGGCAGCGCCTTCCCGGCCGAATACCGCAACGACGCTTTCGTGGCCCTGCGCGGCTCCTGGAACCGCAAGCCGGCCTCGGGCTACGAGATCGTGCGCATCCGCTTCGCCCAGGGCGGCCAGCCGCAGCGCATCGAGCCCTTCGTCAGCGGTTTCGTCAACGAGGACGATGCCACCCACTTCGCCCGCCCGGTGGGCCTGGCCATGGCCCGTGACGGCGCGCTGCTGATGGCCGACGATGCCAATGGCGTGATCTACCGCATCGCCTACACCGGCATCGCCGGCCGGCCCGCACCTGCGGCGGCGGCCACGCCCGCGCAGCCGGTGCAGGCGCCGGCGCAGGCCATGCAGGCCCAGGTGGCGCAGGGCAACAACGTGCCGCTCGCGCTGGCCCGGCCGCAGGCGCAGGCCTCCGGTCGCATCGAGGTGCGCTCCGGCAGCATTCCGGCCGGCGGCGACATCCCGCTGCGGCACAGCGAATATGCCGATGGCGTCTCGCCCTCGCTGGCCTGGACGGCCGTGCCGGGCGCCCGCTCGTATGCGGTGATCGTGGAGGATCCCGACGCCTCGCCGATCAAGCCCTTCGTCCACTGGGTGGCCTGGAACATCCCGGCGAGCGTGACCCACCTGCCGGAAGGCCTGCAGGAACAGCCGCGGCTGAAGGACCCCGAGGGCCTGCTGCAGGGCAAGACCACCCGTGGCAGCACCGGCTGGTACGGCCCGCGGCCGCCGGTGGGGGATCCGCCGCATGCCTACCACTTCCAGGTGCTGGCGCTGGACACCGTGCTGGACCTGCCGCCCGGCAGCGACCGCGACGCCGTGCTGGCCGCAGCCCAGGGCCATGTGCTGGCCCGCGGCGAGCTGGTGGGGCGCTATGCCCAGCAGCAACAGCCGCTGAAGTAGCTAGAGCTTCTGGATCGGGTTGCCCGCATCGTCGTGCGGGCCCTTGCTGTCGTCCTCGGGCGGCGGCGGGGGAGGCGGGGTGCGCGGATCGGCAGGCGCCGGCGCGGCCGCCGGATCGGGTGGCAGGGGGTGTTCATGCGCTGCGCCGGGCAAGGCGCATGCCGCACATCGGCATGCCGGGAATACCCCTTGCCCCTGTCCGCGGTAGCCAATGCAAGGGAGCCAGGGATGGACAAAGCCACCAGACAGATCGAACTCACCGCCGCACAAGCCGTGCAGGAGGGCCAGGGTTTCGACTACCTCATCGTTGGTGCAGGCTTCGCCGGCAGCGTGCTGGCCGAGCGCCTGGCCAACGAGCTGGATGCGCGCGTGCTCATCGTGGACAAGCGGCCCCACATCGGCGGCAACGCCTACGACTGCTACGACGAGGCGGGCGTGCTCATCCACCCCTACGGCCCGCACATCTTCCACACCAACTCGGCGGACATCTTCGACTACCTGTCGCGCTTCACCGAGTGGCGGCCCTACCAGCACCGCGTGCTGGCCAGCGTGGACGGCCAGCAGCTGCCCATCCCGATCAACCTGGACACGGTCAACCGGCTGTACGGCCTCAACCTCACCTCCTTCGAGATGAAGGAATGGCTGCAAACCGTGGTGGAGCCGTGCGACGAGGTGCGCACCTCGGAGGACGTGGTGGTGAGCACCCTGGGGCGCGACCTGTACAACAAGTTCTTCCGCGGCTACACCCGCAAGCAATGGGGCCTGGATCCCTCGGAGCTGGATGCCAGCGTGACGGCCCGCGTGCCGCTGCGCACCAACCGCGACGACCGCTATTTCGCCGACACCTTCCAGGCCATGCCCCGGCTGGGCTACACCCGCATGTTCCAGAACATGCTGAGCCATCCCAACATCAAGGTGATGCTCAACACCGACTACCGCGAGGTGGTGGGCATGCTGCCGTGGAAGCACATGGTGTACACCGGCCCCATCGACGCCTTCTTCGACCACCGCCACGGCAAGCTGCCGTACCGCAGCCTGCGTTTCGAGCATGTCACGGTGCAGCAGGAGCAGTTCCAGCCGGTGGGCACCGTCAACTTCCCCAACGACTATGGCTACACCCGCGTCAGCGAGTTCAAGCACATCACCGGCCAGAAGCACCACTGCAGCTCGCTGGTGTACGAATACCCCTGCGCCGAGGGCGACCCCTACTACCCGGTGCCGCGCGAGGAGAACGCCGCGCTCTACCGCAAGTACCAGGCGGAAGCCGAGGCGCTGGACAACGTGACCTTCGTCGGCCGCCTGGCCACCTACCGCTACTACAACATGGACCAGGTGGTCGGCCAGTCCCTGGCCGCCTTCAAGCGCCTGCGCACGCGCCATGAGGCGGTGCAGGCCCAGCCGCAGCCCGCGGCCGAATCCATCGCGGTGCTGGCCACTCCATGACCCACATCATGCTGATCCGGCATGCCGAAAAGCCGGAGGACGAGGCGGACCTGTCGCTGAGCCCGCGCGGCTGGCAGCGGGCCGGCGCGCTGGTGCGCTTCTTCGCGCCGGTGGATGCGGCCGCGGTGCGCCGCCACATCGAGCAGCCAGGCCATGTGTTCGCCGCCCGCGCCACCGACGAGCATCCCTCGCCGCGCCCGCGGCTGACGGTGGAGCCGCTGGCCGAGGAACTGGGCCTGCAGGTGGACGAGCGCTTCAGCGCCAGCGAGCCGGTGTCGCACGTGGCCCAGGTGCTGCGCCTGCTGTCGGGCCCGGTGGTGGTGAGCTGGCGGCACGACGAACTGCCCGCGCTGGCCAATGCGCTGCTGGGCCGCGAGGAAGCGCCCACCCGCTGGCCCGACCACCGCTTCGACCTGGTGTGGGTGGTGCACCGCACGCCTGGCGGCTGGAATTTCACGCAGGTGCCGCAGCGCGTGCTGCCGGGCGACGCCACGCAGGGCATCGCGCGCCGGCTGCGCAGCGCCGCCGCCTGATGGACCTGCCGCCCGGGGCCGACGCATGACCGCGCTGCTGCTGGCCCGCATCCAGTTCGGCTTCACCATCTCGTTCCACATCATCTTTCCGGCGCTGACCATCGGCCTGGCCAGCTACCTGGCGGTGCTGGAAGGCCTGTGGCTGCGCACCGGCCGCCGGGTGTATCTGGACCTGTACCAGTTCTGGCTGAAGGTGTTCGCGGTGGCCTTCGGCATGGGCGTGGTCTCGGGCCTGGTGATGGCCTACCAGTTCGGCACCAACTGGAGCGCCTTCTCGCGCTTTGCCGGCAGCGTCACCGGGCCGCTGCTGGCCTACGAGGTGCTTACCGCCTTCTTCCTGGAGGCGGGTTTCCTGGGCGTGATGCTGTTCGGCCTGAAGCGCGTGGGGCCCGGCCTGCACTTCACCTCCACCGTGGCGGTGGCGCTGGGCACGCTGCTGTCGGCCACCTGGATCCTGGCTTCCAACAGCTGGATGCACACGCCGCAGGGCTACGAGATCATCGACGGCCGCGTGGTGCCCACAGACTGGCTGAAGGTCATCTTCAATCCCAGCTTTCCGTACCGTTTGCTGCACATGGTGGTGGCGGCCTACATCGCCACCGCATTGATGGTGGGCGGCGCTGCCGCCTGGCACCTGCTGCGCGGTCGCGACGACCTGCGCGTGCGCACCATGTTCTCCATGGCCTTGTGGATGCTGCTGCTGGCCGCGCCCATCCAGGCGGTGATCGGCGACCAGCATGGCCTGAACACGCTGGAGCACCAGCCGGCCAAGCTGGCCGCCATCGAAGGCCACTGGGAGCGCACGCCGCCGGGCGAGGGCGTGCCGCTGGTGCTGTTCGGCTGGCCCGACATGCAGGCCGAGGCCACGCGCTGGAAGCTGGAGATACCGCGCCTGGGCAGCCTGCTGCTCACCCACAGCTGGGATGGCCAGATCCCCGCGCTGAAGGACTTCAAGCCCGAGGACCGGCCGAACGCCACCGTGGTGTTCTGGACCTTCCGGCTGATGGTGGGCCTGGGCCTGCTGATGATCCTCCTGGCCGCCTGCGGCCTGCTGCTGCGCCGGCGCGGCCGCATCTATAACGCGGCCTGGTTCCTGCGCTTCGCGCTGCTGATGTCGCCCATGGGGCTGGTGGCCATCCTGGCCGGCTGGTTCACCACCGAGATCGGCCGCCAGCCCTGGGTGATCTACGGCGTCATGCGCACGGCAGATGCCGTCTCGCCCCAGCACGGCGTGGCCGAGGTGGGCTTCACGCTGGCGCTGTTCGTCGTGGTGTACCTGGCGGTGTTCGGCGCCGGCACGGCCTACGGGCTGCGCATCATCGGCAAGGGCCCGGAAGCCGGCGAGCCCGGCGTGGCCGAGGGCGGGCCGGGGCAGGACCGGCATCCGATGCGGCCGCTGTCGGCCGCGCCCGAAGGCGTGGACGAAGCGGGCGACCGCGCCGCGCCCGAGGCCGGGCCACCGGCCGGAGGGGGGCGCGGATGATGGACGGCCTGGACCTGCCGCTGGTGTGGGCCGGCATCATCCTCTTCGGGGTGATGATGTACGTGGTGATGGACGGCTTCGACCTGGGCATCGGCATCCTCTTTCCCTTCTTCGACGAGAAGGAGGACCGCGACGTGATGATGAACACCGTCGCCCCGGTGTGGGACGGCAACGAGACCTGGCTGGTGCTGGGCGGTGCCGGGCTGCTGGCGGCGTTTCCGCTGGCCTACGGCGTGATCCTCAGCGCCTTCTACCTGCCGCTGATGCTGATGCTCATCGGCCTGGTGTTCCGGGGCGTCGCCTTCGAATTCCGCATGAAGGCGCGTGCCGGCAAGCGCCGCATGTGGGACCAGGCCTTCATCGGCGGCTCGGTGGCCGCCACCTTCTTCCAAGGCGTGACGCTGGGCGCCTTCCTCGACGGCGTGCCGGTGGTGGAGGGCGAATTCGCCGGCGGCCCGCTGGACTGGGTGTCGCCCTTCGCGCTGTTCACCGGCGTGGCGCTGATGGTGGCCTATGCGCTGCTGGGCGCCACCTGGCTGGTGATGAAGACCGAGGGCCCGTTGCAGCAGCGCATGCGGCAGCTGGGCCAGTGGCTCACCTGGGCACTGCTGGCGGTGATCGTGGCCATCAGCATCTGGACGCCGCTGGCGCATGACGCCATCGCCCAGCGCTGGTTCCAGTGGCCGCAGCTGCTGTGGTTCTCGCCGGTGCCGGTGCTGGTGGCCCTGTGCACCTGGGCACTGCTGCACAGCCTGCGCGGCGAGGGCCATGCACGGCCCTTCCTGCTGACGCTGGCGCTGCTGTTCCTGGGCTACAGCGGCCTGGCCATCAGCCTGTGGCCGCATGTGGTGCCGCCGGACATCACCCTGTGGCAGGCCGCCGGGCCCGACGAGAGCCTGGGCTTCGCGCTGGTGGGCGCGGTGGTCATCCTGCCGCTGGTGCTGGCCTACACGGGCTTTGCCTACTGGGTGTTCCGCGGCAAGGTGAGGGCTGGCGATGGCTACCACTGACCCGCATGAAGCACCGCCGCGCTGGGGCCGGCGGCTGGCCTGGCTGGCCGGGTTGTGGCTGGCCAGCGTGGCCAGCCTGGGCCTGCTGGCGTGGTTGCTGGGCTGGGTGCTGCAGGCCGTGGGGCTGCAGCGCTGAGTGCTAGGCGCGCGGCCTTGCACGGGAACGGCGTTTGCTCCTTGGCCCAGGCCACAACAACAGGAGCCTCCCGTGAACGACCAGACCGATCCCACGCAGAAGTCCACACCCACGGGCCCCGGCAGCTCCGCCAGCCCCGGCAGCCTGAGCGCGGGCGCAAGCACCGGCAGCGAGTCGGTTTCCGGCACGGGCACGGGTACGGGCACCAGCGCCGGCAGCGCCGGCACCGGCGGCTCCAGCAGCGGCACGAGCGGCAGCTCCAGTGCAGGCAGTTCCAGCACGGGCAGTTCCAGCACCGGCGCCGGTTCCAGCAGCGGCTCCGCCAGCGCCACCAGCCTGGGCGCCAAGATGGGCTCCAGCAGCGGATCGGACACCGGCAGCGGCTACGGCGGCAGCAGCCCGTCGCGCAACGACTATTCCTCCTCCGCCGGCGACGAGCCCTCCTTCGACGGCACGGCCGCCTCGCTGGAGAGCCTGCCCATCGGCGAGGCCATGCACGAGATGCTGGAGATGACGCGCCAGCTGGTGCGTGAGCATCCGCTGGCCGCGGTGGCGGCCGGCGTGCTGGTGGGCATGGTGCTCGGCCGGCGTTGATCGACTTCACGCCGCCGCGCGAGAAATTGCGGGCGTGCGTGATCGTGCCGGTGCGCAACGAGGCGCAGCGGTTGCCTGCCACGCTGCAGGCCCTGGCCGGGCAGACCGATGCACCCCCTTACGAGGTGCTGGTGCTGGCCAACAATTGCAGCGACGACAGTGCTTCGATCGTGCGTGCGTTCGCGCGGCTTCATCCGCATGTCAACCTCCAGGTGTGCGAGGTCACGCTGCCGCCCCCCCAGGCCAACGTGGGCCATGCCCGCCGGCTGCTGATGGAGGAAGCCTGCCGCCGCCTCACCTGGAGCGGCCAGCGCGGCGCCTTCATCGCCAGCACCGACGGCGACACCCGCGCCGCGCCCGACTGGCTGCGCCATACCGCGCGCGAGATCGACGCCGGCGCCGATGCCGTGGGCGGTCGCCTGCTGGCCGAAGGCGATGCCGAGGCCGATGCCGACGAGCCGTCCGAGGTGGCCCGGCTGCGCAAGCGATGGCAGCGCTGGGACACCGCCTACCGCCTGGCCTGCCAGAAGCTGGACAGCCTGCTGGACCCCGACGATGCCGATCCGTGGCCGCGCCACCACCAGCACTTCGGTGCCAGCCTGGCGGTGCGGGCCGATGCCTATCGCGCGGTGGGCGGCATGCCCGACGGCGTGCCCTGGCTGGAGGACGAGGCGCTGGTCACCGCGCTGCGCCGTGCCGACCGCCGCATCCGCCACAGCTGCGCCGTGCGGGTCATCACCTCCAGCCGGCGTGAAGGCCGGGTGGACGTGGGCCTGTCCTGGCAGCTGCGCGAATGGGACCGCCAGTCCCGCGAGCAGGGCGAGCTGCAGGTGGACGATCCGGCCGACCTGCATTGCCTGATCCTGGCGCGACACCAGCTGCGCGGCCTGTGGCGGCGCGGCTTCGTGGCGCCGCGCGGCGATGCGCAATGGGAGCCCCTGGCGCGCGTGCTGCGGCTGCCGGCCGACGGCCTGTGGCGCGATGCGCTGGAGGCCACCACCTTCGGCGCGCTGTGGCATGCGGTGGCCGAGCAGCGCCGGGCCCGCGGCGTGCAGGCCTGCCGCCAGGTGCCGGTGCAGCAGGCGCTGGCCGAGCTGCGCCGCCTGATCGACGCGGCCACCCCGGCCGCCGGGCAGGCCGGCCTGCCGCGGCGGCCGCCTCGGGGTCAGCGCGCGGGCGCGGCCTCGTGGTGCGCGCCGGCCGGGTCGTCGATCTGGTAGGCCGGGCCCCGCTGCCAGGCATCGGCGGCGGGATGCACGGGCGGCGCTGGAATGTCGGCCCGCTCGGCCCGCTTGGCCGCGCTGTCGATGCCGAAGCGACGGTCGCGCTCCGCCACCCTCGCCGGGTCGATCTGGCCATCGGCCGTGGCGCCCATCATCAGCTGCGGCACGCCCAGCGGCAGCGCCTTGTCGCGGTCGGTGTGCCAGGTGTGCCAGGTCTTGCCGTAGGTATCGACCAGCTTGCGCATGAGGGCCCGCTCGGCCAGCTCGGGCACGCCCGGCAGGATCAGCTGGCCCGACTTCACCTCGTGCACATGGCTGTGCCACAGCCGCTGCTCGGTGGGCGGCAGGCCTTCATACAGCCGGCGCGAGACGATGTACTCCACGCCCATCAGCTTGGCGTCGCGCACGTTGCCGTCGTAGATCACGCACTGGATCACGTCCTCGTTGACGATGCTGCAGTAGTGGTGGGCTTCCATCTGGCCGGCCATGTGGCCGCTGTAGAAGTGGAAGCCATCGAGGTAGGCATTCAGCGCATCCACCGGCGGCATGTCCTGCAGCGCGGCGGCACCGGCCTCCAGCAGCCGGGTGCTGGCGGCGGCCGGCGCACCGGGCGCCTGCACCGGCGAGCCGGTGTTCTCCGCGCCGCAGCCGGCCAGCAGCAGGCACAGGCACCAGGAAGGAAATCGGGCTGTGTTCATGGGCCCTGCCGGAGCAGGGGACGTGCCGCGGCCACCAGCGCTTCCAGCGACAGCGGCTTGGCGATGTGCGCGTCGAATCCGGCCTCCGCCGCCCGCTGCGCATCGGCGGGCCGGCCGAAGCCGGTCACTGCGATGGCCGGCCACGACCGGCTGCGCTCGCGCCGGCGCAGCTCGCGCACCAGCTGGTGGCCGTCCATGCCGGGCATCGCGATGTCGGACACCACCAGGTCGAAGTCCTGCGATTCCGCCAGCGCCAGCGCCTGCGGCGCGCTCATCGCGGCGGCCACCTCGGCGCCTTCCATGCGCAGCAGCTCGGCCAGCACGTCCAGCGTGTCCGCGTTGTCCTCCACCAGCAGGATGCGGCGGCCGGCCAGCTCGTGCGGGCCGGCGCCCTCGTCGGCGGCACCGCTGCCGCTGTCCTCGCACAGCGGCAGCCAGACGGTGAAGCGGGAGCCGCGGCCACGGCCCTCCGAATGGCCTTCCACATGGCCGCCGTGCAGTTCGGTGAGCTGCTTGACCAGCGCCAGCCCGATGCCCAGCCCGCCTTCGCGCCGGGTGGAGGCGCGGTTGTCGCCCTGCTCGAACATGTTGAACATGGAGTCCATGAAGCCGGGCTCGATGCCGGGGCCGTTGTCCGTCACGTCCAGCCGCGCCAGTGCGCCTTCGCGCACCAGCGTCAGCCTCACCGCGCCGCCGGGCTGGGTGTACTTCACCGCATTGCTGGCCAGGTTCCAGACGATCTGCTCCAGCCGCACGATGTCCGCATGCACCACCATGTCCTGCACCTGCAGCGCCACCGCGATGTCCTTCTCGGCGGCCTGCGGGCTCAGCGCATCCACGATGCGCTCGACCACCGGCCGGTAGTCCACCGCCGCGCGTTCCAGCGAAAGCTTGCCCGTCTCCAGCCGAGAGAGGTCCAGCAGGTCGTCGATGATCTGCGCCTGGCCCTTGACCGTCTTGCGGATGGTCTCGGCCGCGCGTGCCAGCGGCTCGCTGCCCAGCGCCTGCGGTGAACGGCGGATCAGCTCCGTGTTGATGAGCACCACGTTCAGCGGGTTCTTCAGCTCGTGCGACATCACCGCCAGGAATTCGCTGCGCAGCGAGTTGGCCGCCTGCAGCTGCGCGCGCACCTGCTGCTCGGCCTGAAGCAGCTCGTCGCGCTGCTTCTCCAGCAGCTGGCGTTCGGTGAGGTCGCGGGCGATCTTGGCGAAGCCGCGCATCTCGCCATCGGTGAACGGGGTGGTGGTGCCGCTGCAGTACAGCCGCGTGCCGTCCTTGCGCTGGTGCCAGCGTTCGTCCAGCGCGCGGCCTTCCCGCAGCGCGGTGGCCAGCTCCCGCTCGGGCGTGCCGTCGCTGCGGTCCTCGGGCACGAACAGCAGCCGGAAGCTCTGGCCCAGCACCTCCTGGTCGGTGAAGCCGAACATCAGTTCGGCGCCCTTGTTCCAGGTGGTGATGAGGCCGTTCTCGTCCAGCGTCACGATGGCGTAGTCCCGCGTGTTCTCCGCCACCAGGCGCAGCCGTTCGTCGCGCGCGCGCAGAAGGTCCTGCGCGCGGCGGCGCTCGCTGATGTCGATGAAGTTGAGCACGGCGCCATCGATGCGGTCCTCGTTCGTGCGGTAGGCCGAGATGCGCATCAGGTACCAGCGGCCCGCGTCGCTGCGCAGTTCGCGCTCCAGCGGCTGCAGCGTGCGCAGCACCTCCTCGATGTCGTCGGCCAGTCCGTCGTGCGACAGGCGGTTGCTCAGGTCCAGCAGCGGCCGGCCGACGTCGCTGCCGAGGATGTTGAACACCTCGCGCGCCGGCGGCGTGAAGCGCTTGATGCGCAGCGCCCGGTCCACGAACACGGTGGCGATGTTCATCGACGCGATGAGGTTGCTCAGGTCGTCGTTGATCTTGGCCATCTCGTCCACCTTGGCCTTGAGCTCGTAGTTGACGGTGACCAGTTCCTCGTTCACGGACTGCAGTTCCTCCTTGCTCGACTCCAGCTCCTCGGCGGCAGAGCGCATCTCCTCGTTCATCGACTGCAGCTCCTCGTTCGAGGCGCGCAGCTCCTCGGTGGAGATCACCGATTCGCCGATGCTGCCGGTGAGTTCGGCCTGCAGCCGCGCCACCTCGGCCTGCAGGATCTGGAGCTCGGGGTCGGGTGCCTCGCCCACGCTTTCCGGCAGCGCCAGCGCCAGGTCCACTTCCTCGAACACCACCAGCATCGTGCGGGCCGGGCTGGCGGCGCCCGCGGCTGCGGCGGTGACGGACGCCGGCCGGGTGACGTCGGGCACCACCGTCATCTGCAGGGCCACGGCGGGGCCTTCGCGCCGCGGCAGGGGCACCGGCCGCGCGGCCACGCGGCGGCCCGTCTGCCCGGCATGCAGCAGCGCCGTGCGCAACGGCGGCGCCAGCTCCGGCAGCACCAGCGCCAGCAGGTTGCTGGTCAAGGCGCCCGAGGTCAGCCGCAGGTAGCGGCCCACGCCGCCCGACAGGTGCAGCACCATGTGGTGGTTGTCGATCACCACGCTGTGGCGCGCATGCTGTTCCAGCAGGCGCAGGTGCAGGCGCTCCAGCGGCGCCATTGGCGGCGGCTGGTTGGCCTGCGCCGGCATGGCGCCGGCAGCGCTGTTGCTGCGCAGCGCCGGCAGGTCGAACTTGCGGCGCTGCACCGGCGCTGCACGGTAGATGCGGTGCTTCTTGTCCACCAGCTGGAACAGACCCGGCGCGGATTCGGCCGTCTCCGCGCTGCCCAGGAAGAGCAGCCCGCCGGGCCGCAGCGCGAAATGGAACACCTCCAGCACCTGGGCCTGCACCTCGCGTTCCAGGTAGATCAGCACGTTGCGGCAGGCGATCAGGTCCAGCCGCGAGAAGGGCGGGTCGTGCAGCACGTTGTGGCGGCAGAACATGATCTGCTCGCGCAGCGGCTTGCGCACGCGGTAGGCATCGCCATCGGCGCTGAAGTACTGGCGCAGCCGGGTGGGCGGCACGTCGGTGACGATGGCGCCCGGGTAGCGCCCGGTGCGCGCCACGGCCAGCGCCTGCTCGTCGATGTCCGAGCCGAACACCTGCAGCGCCACGCCCGGCTCGCCCGGGACCCGCACATGGTCGTTCAGCAGCATCGCCAGCGAATAGGCCTCCTCGCCGGTGGCACAGCCCACCGACCAGGCCCGGAAGGCGGGCGTCTCCTCTTCCCGGGCCAGCCGCGGCATCAGCTCGCGCTCCAGCGCCTCGAATGCGTCGCGGTCGCGGAAGAAGCTGGTCACGCTGATCAGCATGTCGCGCAGCAACGGCAGGGTCTCGGCCTGGTTCTGCTCGAGGTGGGTGCGATAGGCAGCCAGGTCGGGCAGGCCGTTGACCTGCAGCCGGCGTTCCAGCCGCCGCAGCACGGTGGCGCGCTTGTAGTGCTGGAAGTCGTTGCCGGTGCGTGCGTGCAGCAGCTGCATCACCGCCTGCAGCGCCTGTTCGCCGCGCACCGCCGCGGACGCATCGCGCGGCGGCCGCGCCTCGGACTGCTGGGCCATGTCGGCTGGCAGCTCGATGCGGCTGGCGTTGTGCCACAGCGTCACCAGCTTGTCGGCCAGGTCGGCCACCGGCAGCACGAAGTCCGCCTGGCCAGTGGCAATGGCGGCCTGCGGCATCGCCTCGTACTCGGCATCGTCCGGGGCCTGCACCAGCGTCAGGCCACCCTGTTCCTTCATGTCGGCCACGCCCACTGCGCCGTCGCTGCCGGTGCCCGAGAGCACCACCGCCATCGCACGCTCCCGCTGGGTGCGGGCCAGGGAGCGGAAGAACAGGTCCACCGCCACGTTGCGCCCCAGCGGACGGTCCAGCGGGCGCGTGGCCAGCGCAGCGTCTTCCATCAGCAACTGCTGGCCGGGAGCGATGACGTAGACATGGTCGGGCGCCACCGGCGTGGATTCGACGACCTGTTGCACCGGCATGCGGGTGGCCTTCTGCAGCAGGCTGGCGGCGGCGCTTTCGTGCTGGGGCGACAGGTGCAGCACCACCACGAAGGCCATGCCGGTGTCGGCGGGCAGGTGATGCAGCAGGCTGGTCACGGCGGCCAGCCCGCCCGCCGAGGCACCGACGCCCACCACGGGAAACGGCAGGGCGGCGCGCTGCGTCAGGGGAGAAGCCGCCTCGTGGTCGGTGCCGTTCAGTGCTGCAGGGTCGGTCAACTTCTCTCCACTGGGTGCCACCGTCCACTGCAGGCCGGCGGGTCATTCTCACCGCCGCGGATGCGACGGCGCCTGGCGGCTGTCCGGCAATCCCCGTTCCGCCAACGCGGTACAGGGCTTGCCCCGCAAGGCTGCCCGCCCCTCAGCCATTCCACAGGAGACCGAAGCCCGTGAACACCCCGAACAACCGGCCGCTGGCCGTCGTCACCGGCGCATCCTCGGGCATCGGCCTGAAACTGGCGCGCTGCTGCGCACGCGAGGGTTTCGACCTGCTCATCGCCGCCGACCAGCCGCTGCAGGCCGCGGCCGGGCAGCTGCGAGCCGAAGGCGCGCAGGTGGAGGCGGTGCAGGCCGACCTGGCCACCGCCGACGGCGTGGCGCAGCTGTGCGCGGCCATCGGCGGCCGTCCGGTAGAGGCCTTGCTGGCCAATGCCGGCCATGGCCTGGGCCATGCGTTCCTCGACCAGGACTTCACTGCGGTGCGCCACGTGATCGACACCAACATCACCGGCACGCTGGACCTGCTGCAGCAGGTGGCGCGCGGCATGCGCCAGCGCGGGCAGGGCCGCATCCTGATCACCGGCTCCATCGCGGGCTTCATGCCCGGCAGCTTCCAGGCCGTGTACAACGGCACCAAGGCATTCATCGACTCCTTCTCGTTCGCGCTGCGCAACGAGCTGAAGGACTCGGGCGTGACGGTGAGCTGCCTGATGCCCGGCCCCACCGACACGCAGTTCTTCGAGCGGGCCGACATGCTGGACACGAAGGTGGGCACGCAGAAGAAGGACGATCCGGCCGATGTCGCCCGCGCCGGCTTCGACGCGATGATGAAGGGCGAGGGCGATGTCGTCAGCGGCCTGAAGAACAAGGTGCAGGTGGCGATGGCGAACGTGATGCCATCGGACACGCTGGCCGAACAGCACCGACGCCTGGCCGAGCCCGGCAGCGGTACCTGATGCCCGGCCCCCGGCGCATGCCTCCGCATTCCTTGCGGCAAATCAGTTCACACCGAAAGGACACCCGATGAAAGCACTCTGTTGGCGCGGCAAGCATGACGTCCGCTATGAAACCGTTCCCGATCCGGTGATCGAGGAGCCGCGCGACGCCATCATCAAGATGACCTGCTGTGCGATCTGCGGCAGCGACCTGCACCTGTTCGACGGCTTCATGCCCACCATGAAGTCGGGCGACATCCTGGGCCATGAGTTCATGGGCGAGGTGGTGGAGGTGGGCAAGGGCAACAGCAAGCTGAAGGTGGGCGACCGGGTGGTGGTGCCCTTCACCATCTGCTGCGGCGAGTGCGACCAGTGCCGGCGCGGCAACTTCTCGGTGTGCGAGCGCAGCAACCGCAACAAGGACATGGCCGAGAAGATGTTCGGCCACACCACGGCGGGCCTCTTCGGCTACTCGCACCTCACCGGCGGCTACCCCGGCGGCCAGGCCGAGTACGTGCGCGTGCCCTATGCCGACGTCACGCCGGTGAAGATCCCCAACGGCCTGACGGACGAGCAGGTGCTGTTCCTCGGCGACATCTTCCCCACCGGCTGGCAGGCCGCGGTGGCCTGCGACATCCAGCCCACCGACACGGTGGCCGTGTGGGGTGCCGGCCCGGTGGGCCAGTTCTGCATCCGCAGTGCGGTGCTGCTGGGCGCCAAGCAGGTGGTGTGCATCGACAACGTGCCGGAGCGGCTGGCCATGGCCACCGCCGGCGGCGCCATCACCATCAACTTCGACGACGAGAGCGTGCTGGAGCGGCTGAAGGAACTCACGCAGGGCAAGGGCCCCGAGAAGTGCATCGACGCGGTGGGCATGGAGGCGCATGCCACGCGCTCCATCGATTCGATGGTCGACCGCGCCAAGCAGGCGGTGATGCTGGAGACCGACCGGCCGCATGTGCTGCGCGAGATGATCTACGTGTGCCGTCCGGGCGGCGTGCTCAGCATCCCGGGCGTGTACGGCGGCATCGTGGACAAGCTGCCCATCGGTGCGCTGATGAACAAGGGCCTGACGGTGCGCACCGGCCAGACCCACGTCAACCGCTGGACCGACGACCTGCTGCGCCGCATCCAGGAAGGGCAGATCGACCCGTCCTTCGTCATCACGCACCAGGTGTCGCTGGCCGACGGGCCGGAGATGTACAAGACCTTCCGCGACAAGCACGACGGTTGCATCAAGGTGGTGATGAAGCCATGAACATGATGACCCACAACACCGAGAACACCCTGCGCAGCGCGCCGCCGCGCAACGCAGGCGTGCATGCGCTGGCGCGCGGCCTGGGCTTCTTCAGCCTGGCCCTGGGCCTGGCCGAGCTGGCCATGCCGCGCCGCATGGCCCGCATGGCGGAGATGGGCGAGATGCCCGACCGCCCGGAGCTGCCCAGCAGCCAGACCCTGGTGCGGGCGTACGGCCTGCGCGAGGTGGGCGTGGGCGCCGGCCTGCTCACCACCGCCGACCCGGAGCCCTGGGTGTGGGGGCGCGTGGCCGGCGACCTGCTGGACATCGCGACCGTGGCCCTCGCACCCCGCCGGCGCACGCTGTTCGGCCACGGCGGCGGCTCGCGCGCCGGCACCTTGGTGGCGATGGTGGCCATCACCGCGCTGGACGTGTACTGCGCCGAAGGCCTGCGCCGCGAGCGCATGGCGCGCCAGGCGCGGCCGCACGACTGGAGCCGTCGCAGCGGCTTCCCCGAAGGCGCCCAGGCCGCCAGCGGTGCCGCGTCGGACTTCGAGGTGCCGGCGGACTTCCGCACGCCGGAGCTGTTGCGGCCGTGGGGGCACGGTGGAAAGGCCTCGCGCTGAGAGATCCGGCTGCAGCCAACACTGCCTCGTCTTCTTTGGGGAGGTGATCACGCATGCTTTGACCTAGCCTTTTACGGAGCCAAGTGGCTTCGTCGAAGGAATCAACCATGTCGTGGACCTCCACCGCGTTGCTGGTCGCGGTCGCCCTGCTTCAAGCGTGCGCTGTGCCTTCGGCGCGCCACCAGGCCAGCCTCGCTTTTCCGCCCGTGCTGTGGCTCGACAACGCGGGGCAGGAGATCACATTCCCGCAATACAAGGCCCGGGCGGCGCAGCACATCCACGACTTCCACGGCTCATCGAAGGAGCTGTCACCCGACAGGCGAAAGACGGTTGTCGAGTCCATCGCTCCGGCTGAATGGTTTGCGAAGGGCAAACACTGCTCGTCGCTGAACACCGACGGTGTGCTGTTGGTGCATGGCCTTACCGACTCGCCGTTTTTGATGAGGGACCTTGCCGAGGCGTTGGCTGCCAAGCCGTTGCTTCCGAACCGCTGCCTGATTGCCCGCAGCCTACTGCTGGACGGCCACGGCACGGTGCCGGGTGACCTGTTGCAGGTGGACTACCAGAATTGGGTCCATACCGTCAGCTGGGGAATCCGCAGCTTCGTGGGTCAAGCGCAGGACGTTCACCTTGTGGGATTCTCCACCGGCGGCGCCTTGGGGCTCCTGCTCGCGCACCGCACCGCGGCATCCACCTTGAGGCCGCGTCTCAAAAGCCTGGTGTTGATTTCACCGGCCATTCGGCTGCTGGATGAACGTGCACAGTCCCCAGAGGCGCTCGGCATGCTGGCGTTCTCCGGGGTCAAGCCATGGCTCGAACGGTATGAGGATCGAGACTACGCGAAGTATGAATCGTTCGCGTTGAACGGGGTATACCAAGTGTCTCGGCTCAGCCAGCAGCTTGCGCGCCACGAATCGGAACCTCTGTCGTTGCCCGTATTCATGGCGCTGAGCCTGAACGACCAAACGATTGATTCAAGGGCGGCGATTCAACGCTTTGTACGACTGGCAGAAACAGGCAATGCGCTGTGGCTCGCGGCTCCGCGCGGCGCCTCGAACGCCGATCCGATCGTTCAAGATGTCCTGCGGGCGACTGGTCACCAGGTGTCCGTCGTCGACTCCAGGATCGAAACGGAACGGATAGACGACTTTTCCCATGTCGCCTTGCCGGTTGCGCCTGCCAATGTGCACTATGGCCGCCGTGGCGATTACGTGAACTGCCTCTCCTACGCGGCGATCGACACCGGGCTGTGGTGCGCCTGCTGGGGTGAGGACCTCGGGCATCGACCCGCGCCGCCGGCATGTCCAAAGCCTGACGCGGATCGAGTCATTGTTTATGGAGAGCCACCGCCGCGGCGCCAGGATGTCACTGCACCGGTGCAGCGACGCTTGACCTTCAACCCGTGGTTCGCCGAGATGGTTGAAGCGATTCGCTCATTTCTTTCCAGTATCGCGGAGCCGACGCCATGAACGTTCTCGTGTTCTGCCAAGCAGTTTCTGCGCTGCTATCCGTGGTCATGTTGACCGGTTGCACGTCGGTGGCGTCCTACCGGCCGTCCATCCGCAGCGCGGACGATGCACCGCTGATGGTGGAATGTGCGCGTTATGCCCAAGGGCCGACGGGGCGCGTGGAGCAGGTCGAGCTCCGGGCGGAACTCCGTACCGAGCGCCCGGACTGTTATGCCCATTCGGTGGAAGCCACAGACCAGTACCGACTGTTCTTTGTGGAGTTCGATGAACAAGGTCGTTTCTACGATCGCGCGCAAATGGAGCAGCTGTTCGCGTACCTGGATAAGTTGCGCCGAGTCGGCAAACAACGCACACCGGAAATGCACGGCCACTGTGGCGAGGCCAGCGGTGGCCTGAGCATCGTCACATTCGTGCATGGCTGGAGACACAACGCGCGGTACGACGACAGCAATGTGGAGCTTGCGCGAAAGGTGCTCAGGTTCACCGCCACTGGCGAACTGGCGCGTCCGCACCACAACCCCGCGGGGTGCCCCCGGGAGGTGGTGGGCGTCTACGTGGGTTGGCGGGGTTTGTCGACTACCGTCACGGATGCTGCTGCAGGTGGCCTGCGCAACGTGCTGGCGCCATGGGAGTGGCTTTCGGTCTGGGATAGGAAGAATACCGCCCAGAACGTGGCCGTCGGTTCAGTCCGGGAGCTTTTCGGGACCTTGCGCGCGTACCAGGAATTGCGGAACGCCGATGAGGCAGGGCTCTGCGACAAGGCCATGGCCCTTGACCGCGCGGCATCCAGCTCCGGGACACTGCAGGACAGACGCGAGGCGGGGAAGCGCTATGAGGAAGCCGGCGAGCTCGGGAACGTCTATCAATGCCTTGCGGTGCGTCACTTGATCGTCGGCCATTCCTACGGGGCGCTGATTGTCCATAACGCGGTCGCTCAGCAGTTGGTCGAAAGCGTCACACGCGGCCGCTTCGATGACCCGTCTGGGCCTGGCTGCAAACCCGAAGTCGCTGGCGGTGAACTGCGCGGAGGACCCGCGAACGGACGGGCGCTGGTGCGCGGGTATGCAGACCTGATTGTTCTCCTCAACCCCGCCATAGAAGGCGCCCGATACGAACCGTTGTACGAAGCCATCGCGCAGCGGACCCGACAACGAGGTGACATCGGAGGCTTCTGTGCAAACCAGAAACCGGTGATGGTGGTGTTGACGTCTGAGCACGACTTTGCGACCAGGCAGGCGTTCCGGGCGGTCCGCTATGCCAATACGTTCTTCGAAAGTCACAACCCATACGTCAAAGACAGGTCCCAACAGGCGTTGGACTACATCGCCAGCGAGGAGCGCCGCAGCAGTCTTCGCACCCTGGGGCACAACGAACGGTACAACACCCACGAACTGGTCGGGTGGCGCAGATACCTGGAGTTGCAGACCGGTGATGCCGCCGCCAGGACCGCTGAGGAGAAGGCGGAGGAAGACAGAAGGAGGTACGCTGCCTTATTGCATCAACCCGTCCGATCAGCCAGGGCGCAGGAGCAGTACCTGCGTATGGTGCAGCGAACCGAGCAGGCGAGGCAGGTACGGCACGATCTTGCTCTTAATATCCGGAAGCACTGTCCCGCCAACAAATCGTCACCGGTCGAATGGAAGATGTTCTGCCCATCAGCCGAAGCGCCGCCACCGCCACTGGATGCATGCACCAAGGCGTCCCTCGTGGACGCCAATCTCGGGTCCCGGCTGCCTCGACGGTACGACCAGGAGTCGGACCAGAAAGAACCGGGGTGGAGCGTGCCCTTCCTGGGCGGGACGGTCTTGAGTCACCTGCCGCATTACATGCCGTCCTACAACGAGGTGGATCACGACGCGCTCCTGGAAGCCGGCATGCTGCCCGAATTCCACTCAGCCAGAACGCCGGTGTGGAACGTGATGGTGCGGGATCCGGATGTCATGGAAGGCCATGGCGACATCAGCGGCGAAGTGCTCGTCCAGCTACTGGCGCAGCTGTACCGCGCAGCGGCCATCAGCAGCTTCCACCCTGACACGCTTCAGCACATGGAGCAGCTCTCAAAGAAGGCGGGCTGCGAGACAAAACGCCAGCAAACCGCGGAACGTTGAGGTTTGCCGGCCGCATCAAGTTACAGCCACCCGGTGCCCTGCACAGGCCATGCATGGGCCGGCGGCACCGACACCGCCATCGGCCGCAGCCTTACTTGTTCCCCTTCTTGTTGACCGTGGCATCCAGCGCCTTGGCCATCTGCAGATGGTGCTCCAGCGCCGGCACGGTCTTGGCGGCCCAGGCCTTCAGCTCGGGGTCCTTGGCGTCCTTGGCGGCCTTGCGGAAGAGCTTCAGCGTGTCCTCATGGGCATCCACGCCCATGCTGGCCACGTAGCGCTGGTCGAACTTCTCGCCCTCGGCGGTGTCCAGCACCGCCTTGGCCTTGCCCTTCTGCACCAGCGACGGCCCGCTTGGCAGCTCCACGCCCTTGGTCTTGGCCAGGGCCATCAGCTCCTCGTTGGTCTTGGTGTGGTCGTCGATCATCTGCTGCGCAAACTTCTTGACCTCGGGGCTGCTGGCCTTGGTCAGCGCCATCTTGCTGGTCTCCACTTCGGCATGGCCGTTCTCGGCGGCCTGCTTCATGAAGTTGGCATCGGTGCGCGGGATGGCCGGCACCTTGTTGTCGGCGTTGGTCGCGCCGGTCTTGCCCTCGGTGTTCTGCTGGCCCCAGGCCAGCGGCGTGGCGGCCAGCGCCAGCACGGCGGCGGCAATGGCGAGGGTGCGGTGCGAGGTCTTGTGGTTCATCATCAGGTGCTCCTGTTCATGGATGGAAGGGCAGGCGGCGGGTTGCACCCGCCGCCGGGCGCCTGCCTGTCGGCAATCGACGTTCCCTGCCGGCCTTACCAGCGGCTGGGGCGGCGCAGCGCCAGGCCCAGCAGCAGGCCACCGACGAAGAGCGTGGCCGTCATCGCCACCATGGCCGGCGGCAGCGTGCGCACCGAGCCCACCAGCAGCTGCCCGGCATGCGGCGCGGCCAGCTGCATGCGCCGGCGCGTCATGCGCGCGCCCAGCACCGGCAGCTGCTCGGCCAGCAGCGATTCGGCGGCCGGCAGCAGCACCGTCTCCTCGTCGGCCACGTGGTGGATCACGTCGCGCATCAGCTCCAGGAAGGCGCGGTCGTAGCCGCGGTCCTCGGGCGCCATGCTGCGCAGCTGCGCGATCAGGCGCTTCATCTCGTCATGCTCGGGGCGCGACTTGGTGAGCACGGCATTGCCGGTGGCCACCGTCTCCAGCGCGGGATAGAAGATCTCCTCCTCCAGCTGCGCATGGATCTCCAGCGCCAGGCAGATGGCGTCGACGATGGTCTTCTTGCGCGCGGGGGTCGGACTCCACCCGGTAGCGGTGCGACATGGTCAGCACATGCGAGTGGTCCATCCGGATCATCGTGGTGATGCCGGGCGACAGCGAGCTGAGGGCGCGATCGGTGTTCATGCGGTCTCCTTGGCGTGGTCGGTCCGTGTTGGCCGGGCGGTGTGGCCTGAATCCCCTGCTTGGCAAGCCGGATGCCCTGCTGCCTTGAGCGCCTTGCGGGAACGCCCCTTGCCGCCGTTTTCCGCATTGGCCGGCAGCTGCCGGCACCTGAACAGGAGCCCCCATGAGCCAGACGGAAGACACCACCGCGCGCCACCTGAAGATCCAGCAGGAACAGGACGCGAAGGACGCGAAGAAGCAGAAGGAGCAGCAGGACGAGAAGCCCCAGGGCGTGCAGGCGGGCGCGCGCGAGCAGCCCACCGACCTGCCAGCCCAGCACCAGGACAAGCCCGGCACCGAGGCCGACCTGCAGCTGGCCCCGCGCTTCATGGCGCCCGACTACAAGGGCAGCGAAAAGCTGCAGGGCATGGCCACGCTGATCACCGGCGGTGACTCGGGCATCGGCCGCGCGGTGGCGGTGCTGTTCGCTCGCGAGGGCGCCGACGTGGCCATCGTCTACCTCAACTCGCACGAGGATGCGCAGGAGACCCGGCGCTGCGTGGAGAAGGAAGGCACGCGCTGCCTGCTGATCGCGGGCGACGTGAAGGACAGCGGCTTCTGCCAGCAGGCGGTGGACCAGACAGTGAAGGCCTTCGGCAAGCTGGACGTGCTGGTGAACAACGCCGCCTTCCAGGAGCATGCCGAGTCCATCGTCGACATCACCGACGAGCGGCTGCAGGAGACGCTGCAGACCAACATCGCCGGCTATTTCCACATGGCCCGCGCTGCGGTGCCGCACCTGAAGCAGGGCGCTTCCATCATCAACACCGGCTCGGTGGTGGGCCTGAAGGGCAGCGCCAAGCTGCTGGACTACTCCACCACCAAGGGCGCCATCCATGCCTTCACCAAGTCGCTGGCGCAGAACCTGGTGAGCCAGGGCATCCGCGTCAATGCGGTGGCGCCCGGCCCGGTGTGGACGCCGCTGAACCCGGCCGATTCCCCGGCCGAGCAGGTGGCCGAGTTCGGCAAGCAGACCGACATGAAGCGCGCCGCGCAGCCGGAGGAACTGTCCCCGGCCTACGTGTACCTGGCCTCGCCGGTGATGTCCGGCTACGTCACCGGCATCGTGCTGCCGGTGACCGGCAGCGTGGGCGCCATCTGAACCTGAAGGAATCGTCATCATGACCAGCGAAGACAACAAGCCCGTGCCGCCCGCCTCCATCAAGCCCGACGCCCGGCCGGCATTCGCCAGCTCGGGCCGGGGCGACGACACCATCGCCTCGCATCCCATCGGTGCCACCGCCGGCGCGGTGGGCGGTGCCGCAGCGGGCGCGGTGGCCGGCCTGGCCGCCGGCCCGGTGGGCAGCGTGGCCGGGGCGGTCATCGGTGCCGCGCTGGGCAGCGGCGCCTCCGGCGGCACCACCGGCATGATGGCCGCCGGTGCGCCCAAGGAGGCGCTGGCCGACGCGCCCGACGACCATGCCGCGGCCTACCGCTACGGCGAGCAGGCACGCCAGCAACATGCGGGCCGGCCCTGGTCCGAGGTGGAGGCCGAGCTGGCAGCCGGCTGGCCTGCCGCGGCTGGGGACTCGGGCCTGGACTGGGCCAGCGCCAGTCCTGCGGTGCGCGCGGCCCTGGAGCGCGCCGAGCGCTGACGACCTGGCGCCGGCAACGGCGCTGGCGGGCATGCGGGTATGGCCCTTGCCGCAAGGCCAGGCCGCCCCGCGGCCAAGGAGAACACGATGAACCCGACCGACAAGCAGGACATGGAAGACAAGGCGCGCAGCCACAAGGAAGACCAGCGCCTGGAAGGCAAGAGCAAGGACAAGGACCGCGTGCCCACCTACCAGGAACTGCTGGACGAGTCGCTGGACCAGACCTTCCCCGCCAGCGACCCCATTTCGCCCGGCGCCGCCATCAATGCCGAGCGCCGCACCAGCACCGACAAGGACGAGGTGGACTGGGAGCTCAAGCCCAGCCAGGCCGGCAAGGACAACCCGCCCGCCGACGATGGCGAGACGGAGAGCAAGAAGCCGGGCAAGTGAGGGTCGTGCGGCGGCCAAGCCGCCGTTCTTGCCTGCTCCGCTGCCCGGTGGCGGATTGCTACTCGGTGCCGCTGGTCATGTGCGCAGGCACCCGCTCGGCATGTGCCTTGCCCTTGGCCGCCCATCACACCAAGGAGCCTCATCCATGATCACGTTGGGCATCAACGCGGCTTTCCATGATTCGGCGGCAGCGCTCGTCATCGACGGGCAGCTCTGCGCCGCCGCTGAAGAGGAGCGCTTCTCGCGCATCAAGCATGCCAAGCGGCCGGTGCCCTTCAGTGCGTGGGAGCTGCCCTTCAATGCCATCGACTTCTGCCTGGCGCGCGCCGGCATCGCGCTCACCGACGTGGATGCGGTGGCCTACAGCTTCGATGCCGGGCTGTTCCTGGACGGCCGGCTGCAGGGCGACACCATCACGCTGCCGCTCATCCCCTCGGCGCAGCCCGATCCCCGTTGGGAGAACCCCTGGGATCCGCTGTTCGCGGCCTATGTGTTGAATGCCTCGCGCCAGCTGGTCGACGGTGCGCCGCACCACCTGGGCAAGCGCTTCAAGGGCGCGAAGTTCGACGGTCCGTTCACATTCCACCATGTGGCCCACCACCTGTGCCACCAGGCCAGCGCCTTCCTGGCCGCGCCCTTCGAGCACTGCGCGGTGATGACCCTGGACGGCCGCGGCGAGCGGGCCACCAGCACCTACGGCGTCTACCGCGACGACAGCTACCGGGCCATCGGCGAGGTGCAGGTGCCCCACTCGCTGGGCCTGCTGTACGAGCAGGTGACCACGCACCTGGGCTTCCTTGCCTCGTCGGACGAATACAAGGTGATGGCCCTGGCGGCGCAAGGCCGGCCGCGCTGGCTGGGCCTGCTGCAGGAGCATGTGCACCTGCTGGACAACGGCCAGTACCGCATCGATCCCATCGACCTGGCCAAGCTGGTCGGCCCGGCGCGTGAGCGCGGCGGCCCGATGGAGCAGTGGCACTTCGACCTCACCGCCAGCCTGCAGGCGCTGCTGGAGCAGACCACGCTGAAGCTGGCCACCTGGCTGCGCGAGACCACCGGCGAGCGGCAGCTGGCCATGGCCGGCGGCGTGGCGCTGAACTGCGTGGCCAATGCCAAGCTGCGGGATGCCGGCCTGTTCGACGAGGTGTGGGTTCAACCCGCGGCAGGCGATGCCGGCACCGCGCTGGGCGCGGCCTTGTGGATCGACAGCCGCGCCCGCGCCGAGGGCAGCGCCAAGGACCCGCAGCTGCCGGTGATCCGCGAAGGCGAGCCGGTGAAGCTGGCGCCGCGCACCTGGACCATGACCCATGCCTACTGGGGCCCGGACTGGAGCGACGAGGCCATCGAGGCCGAGCTGAAGTGGGCCAAGCTGCCCTACCGCCGCATGGCCGAGCCGGCCAGGGAGGTGGCCCAGGTGCTGGCGCGCGACCAGGTGATCGGCTGGTTCCAGGGCCGCATGGAATTCGGCCCGCGGGCGCTGGGCGCGCGTTCCATCATCGCCTCGCCCATCCACGCCGAGATGCAGGCCCGCATCAACGAGCTGAAGGACCGCGAGGACTTCCGCCCGGTGGCGCCGGCGGTGCCGGAGGAGCACATCGGCGAGTGGTTCACCCCCGGCCACGCCAACCGCGGCAAGTCGCCCTTCATGCTCTTCATCTACGACGTGCTGGAGTCGCAGGCCGGTCGCATTCCCGCGGCCTGCCACAGCGACCGCACGGCCCGCGTGCAGACGGTCAGCGCCGAGACGCAGCCGGCCTTCCACAGCCTGCTCACCGCCTTCGGCGAGCTCACCGGCGTGCCGGTGCTGATCAACACCTCGTTCAATGTGCGCGGCGAGCCGGTGGTGTGCACGCCGCGCGATGCCATCCATGCCTGGGCCAGCACGCCGGTGGATGCGCTGGTGCTGGGCCCGTTCCTGCTGGAGAAGAACCCGCCGCAGGCACCGGCCTGACCGGCGGCCGCGCCGCTCAGCGGCGCGGCACCACGCCCTCGGGCCCCGAGCTCGGCCCGCGCAGCACCTCGTCGGCCGCTCCAGGGTCTTCCTCGCCGGCCTCGGACTCGCCCTCGATGCTGCTCTCCGGCTGCACCGGCATCTGGCCGCCGTGCTGCTGGCGGGTGGCCTGTTGCGCCTTGCGGGCCTTGATCAGCTCCGCGTCCGGATCCTCCGGCGCCACGTCGGGCGGCAGGTCGGCGTCGGGCAGCGCGGACTGGATGTGCGCGCGCTGCGGCGGCGGCACGTAGTCGCCGTAGTTGCTGCCGGCGCGGCTGCGGTCGCCTTCGTCGGTGGTGGTCACGCGGGCTTCGTTCGTGTGGCTGTGCAGCGGGTTCGGGTCGGTCATCTCGGCTCCTCGGTGGGCGGTGTGTAGGCACATCAGGCAACCCACGTTCCTGCCGGCGCTGCTTGCGGCAATTTGGTGCGGCACCGGCGCGCGGTTACAGATGGCGCGCCCAGCCATAACCGGCGGCAATGAAGAACGGGGCCGGTGGAACACCGCTTGCCATGTGGCGGCATCGGAGAACGCCGCAAGAAAGCCAACACCATGGTGCAACACCGCCGCCTGCGCATAGGCCTGATCAGCGAACACGCCTCACCGCTGGCCCATGCCGGCAGCGTCGATGCTGGAGGGCAGAACGTCTACGTCTCGCAGGTGGCGCGTGCGCTGGCTGCAATGGGCCACCACGTGGATGTCCTCACCCGCCGCGACGACGCCGCGCTGCCCGCCGTGGTGGACGTGCGCCCCGGCATGCGCGTGGTGCATATAGATGCCGGCCCACCCGAGTTTGTTCCCAAGGAAGACCTGCTCCAGCACATGCCGGCGTTCACGCGGGCCTCGCGCCACCTGATGCAGCGCAGCGTGGGCTACGACCTGCTGCATGCCAACTTCTTCATGTCGGGCTGGGTGGGGCTGGCGCTGCGCCACATCTTCGAGGTGCCGCTGGTGATGACCTTCCATGCGCTGGGCCTGGTGCGGCGAGAGCACCAGGGCAGCGCCGACACCTTCCCGGCCGCGCGCATCGACATCGAGCGCCGCATCGTGCAGGGCGCCGACCGGCTGATCGCCGAATGCCCGCAGGACCGCGACGACCTGGTGCGGCTGTACGGCGCGCAACCCGAGACCATCTCCACCGTGCCCTGCGGCGTGGACCTGTCGATGTTCGGCCCGCGCGACCGCGCGCAGGCGCGGCGCCGACTCGGCCTGCGCGAGGACGAGTTCGTGGTGCTGCAGCTGGGCCGCCTGGTGCCGCGCAAGGGCATCGACAACGTGATCCGCGCCGTGGGCCTGATGGACCGTGCGCTGAAGCCGCGCCTGCTGGTGGTGGGCGGCGAATCGGTGGAACCCGACGAGCGGCGCACGCCCGAGATCGCGCGGCTGCGCGCCGTGGCCCGCGACGCCGGCGTGGAAGACCTGGTCACCTTCACCGGCCGGCGCGACGTGGCCGAGCTGCCCGACTACTACGCCGCGGCCGACGTGTTCGTCACCACGCCGGCCTACGAGCCCTTCGGCATCACGCCGCTGGAGGCCATGGCCTGCGGCACGCCGGTGGTGGGCAGCGCGGTGGGCGGCATCCAGTACAGCGTGGTGGATGGCGTCACCGGCTACCTGGTGCCGCCCAAGCATCCGGCCGCACTGGCCGAGCGCCTGTCCTGGCTGTGCGCCAATCCGGCGCTGCGCGGCGCACTCGGCCGCGCCGGCATGGCGCGGGTGCGCTCGCAGTTCACCTGGGACCGCGTGGCCAGCCAGCTGGCCGAGGTGTACCAGGAGGTGTGCGAGGCAGATGCCGCGGTGCTGCAGCGGCCGCACCAGGCCTTGCACCGCGGCGCCGGGCTGCCTGCTGCCGCCACGCTGCCCAAGCCGGCGGCCCAGGCGCTGGTGCTGGCCGCCGCGCCGCGCGGCCTGGGCGCATGAAACGCGCCGTCTTCCTGGACAAGGACGGCACGCTGGTCGAGGACGTGCCCTGGAACGTGGATCCGGCGCTGCTGCGCTTCACGCCGCAGGCCCTGCCGGCGCTGCAGCGGTTGGCCGCGGCCGGCTACCTGCTGGTCATCGTCACCAACCAGTCGGGCCTGGCCACCGGGCGCTTCACCGAGGCCGAGTTCGGCGTGCTGCAGCAGGCGCTGCTGCAGCGCCTGCGCGAGGAAGCCGGCATCGAGATCGCCGGCCTGTACCTGTGCCCGCATGCGCCGGCGCCCGATGGCAGCACGCTGTGCGACTGCCGCAAGCCGCAGCCCGGCATGCTGCTGCAGGCAGCGCAGGCGCATGACATCGACCTGGCGAACAGCTG
This sequence comes from Aquincola sp. J276, assembly GCF_024700035.1. Lineage (NCBI taxonomy): Bacteria > Pseudomonadati > Pseudomonadota > Betaproteobacteria > Burkholderiales > Sphaerotilaceae > Aquincola > Aquincola sp. J276. The sequence continues at coordinate 1,817,517 of NZ_JAJONC010000002.1, read as the reverse complement.
GATGGTGGGCGACATCCTGAACGACGTGGAAGCCGGCCGCCGCGCCGGCTGCCGCACGGTGCTGCTGGACCGCGGCGGCGAGACGGAATGGCTGCTGACGCCGATTCGCACGCCCCACCATGTGTGCGAGGACCTGGCCAGCGCGGCCGACGCCATCCTGGACAGCGATGCCGTGGTGGCCGCCTCCGCGCGGCGGGCCGCCGCGTCGCCCGGCACGGAGCTGCGCCGGTGATGGCGGCCATGCCGACCGACCCGGCCGCGCCCTGGCGCGGCGTGCGCCGCCTGCTGGCGGTGCGGCTGGACAACCTGGGCGACGTGCTGATGACCACGCCCGCGCTGGCCGCCATCAAGCAGGCCCTGCCGGGCGTGCACACCACGCTGCTGGCCTCGCCGGCCGGCGCGGCGCTGCAGCCGCACCTGCCCGACGTCGACGAGGTCATCACCTTCGAGGCGCCCTGGGTGCAGTCCCGCTGCACTGCCGCCCAGGCCGGCCCGGCGGTGCAGGACCTGGTGCAGCGCCTGGCCGCCGGCCGCTTCGACGCGGTGGTGGTCTTCACCGTGTGCACGCAGAGCGCGCTGCCGATGGCGATGGTGGCGATGCAGGCTGGCATCCCGCTGCGGCTGGCGCATTGCCGCGAGAACCCCTATCACCTGCTGAGCCACTGGGTGCGCGACGCCGAGGTGCCGGGCGACGGCATGCGCCACGAGGTGCAGCGCCAGCTCGACCTGCTGGCCGCGGTGGGCATCGCGCCGCCGGCGCAGGGCCTGCCGGGCCGCCCCGCCACCGGCCTGCGCTTCATGCCGGCGCCGGCCGATGCGGCTTCGCTGGCAGCCAAGCTGGCGCAGGCCGGCATGGACCCGGCCGCGCCGTGGTTCGTGGTGCATCCCGGGGCCAGTGCGGAATCGCGGCGCTATCCGGCCGAGCGCTTCGCCAAGGCGGCCCAGGCAGTGGCCGAGGCCGGCGGCGGCCATGCGGTGATCGTGGGCGGGCCGGCCGAGGCCGCGCTCGTGCAGGCCGCGCGGCCGGCGCAGGCGCCCAGCACCGCGCTGGTCGGTGGCCTGTCGCTGGGCGAGCTGGCCGCGCTCATCGCCGGCGCCCGCATCACGCTGTGCAACAACAGCGGGCCGGCCCACATCGCCGCCGCGCTGGGCGCGCCGGTGGTGGTGCTGTATGCACTGACCAATCCGCAGCACACGCCGTGGCAGACGCCAGCGCGCGTGCTCAGCCACGACGTGCCCTGCCGCAACTGCCTGCGCAGCGTCTGCCCCATGGGCCACCACGCCTGCCTGCTGGGCGTGCCGGCCGACGTGGTGGCCGATGCCGCGGTGCGGCTGATGCATGCCACGCCGCTGGCCACCGCGCCCGCCTGATCCCACAGAACAAGAAGGAGCCCGTTCCATGAGTGCATCCCTCACCGGTGGCGGCCTGCCGGCCTTCGGCGCCGCCCCGGCCGGCCAGCTGCCCACCGCCGCCGATGGCCAGGCCCCGCCGGGCAGCCTGCCCACGCGCGGCCCGCGGCCCGAGGTGGCGGTGGTGATGGCCACCTACCGCCGGCCCGACATGCTGCGCCGCTGCCTGGAGGCGGTGGTGGGTCAGAGCCTGGCGGGCGACCGCTACGAGGTGGTGGTGGTGGACGATGGCCCCGACGACGACACCCGCCGCGTGGTGGAGGCGATGGATGCCGCCACCGGCGGCGCGCCCGCGGTGCGCTACCTGCGCAACGTGGGCAAGGGCCCGGCCACCGCGCGCAACGTGGGCTGGCGCGCCAGTGCCGCGCCGCTCATCGCCTTCACCGACGACGACACCGTGCCCGATGCCGACTGGCTGCGCGAAGGCCTGGCCGCGATGTCGTCGGGCCATGCCGCGGCCAGCGGCCGCGTGCGCGTGCCGGTGGAGGGCGCACCCACCGACCATGCCCGCATGACGCAGGGCCTGGAGACGGCCGAGTTCGTCACCGCCAATGCCTTCGTGCGGCGCGACATCCTGCTGCGCGTGGGCGGCTTCGACGAGCGCTTCAAGCGTGCCTGGCGCGAGGACTCGGACCTGCATTTCGCCATCCTCTCCCTGGGCGCCGAGGTGATCCGCGCCGACAGGGCGGTGGTGCTGCATCCGGTGCGGCCGGCGCCCTGGGGCATCTCGCTGGGCCAGCAGAAGAACGTGGTGTTCGACGGCCTGCTCTACAAGAAGCACCGCGCGCTGTTCCGGCAGAAGGTGCGCACGCAGCCGCCGTGGCTGTACCTGGGCATCGTGGGCCTCACCGGTGCCGCGCTCGTCGCCCTGGCCAACGGTGCGCCGCAGGCCGCGGGCTGGTGCGGATTGGGTGCGCTGCTGGGCATCGGCCGCTTCGCCTGGCTGCGGCTGCGCGGCGCCTCGCACGATCCGGCCCATGTGTGGGAGATGCTGTGCACCTCGGCCGCCATCCCGTTCCTGGCGCTGTGGTGGCGGGTGGTGGGCGCCTGGCGCTTCAAGGTGATCTACCCATGACGCCGCAGCCACTGCCGCCGCTGCTGCCGGACGGGCCCCGCCGCATCGGCGTGTTCCGCGCGCTGATGCTGGGCGACATGCTGTGCGCGGTGCCGGCGCTGCGTGCCATCGCGGCGCGCTGGCCGGAAGCCGAGCTGGTGCTGATCGGCCTGCCCTGGGCCCGTGAATGGGCGAACCGGCTGCCGATGGTCTCGCGCTTCGTGGAGTTTCCGGGCTGGCCGGGCCTGCCCGAACGCGAGACCGACCTGGCCGCCTTGCCCGGCTTCTTCCAGGCGATGCAGGCCGAGCGCTTCGACCTGATGATCCAGCTGCACGGCAGCGGCAGCATCGTCAACAACCTGCTGGCGGCGTGCGCGCCGCAGCGGCTGGCCGGCTTTGCCGAGCCCGACGACCTGGCCACCGAGCCCGGGCTGTTCACCCGCTGGCCGCGGCAGGGCCATGAGATCGAACGGCTGCTGCATCTCACCGACCACCTGGGCCTGCCACGCCAGGGCACCGGCATGCTGCTGCCGCTGACTGACGACGACCGCGCACGCGCGGCCGCGCTGGTGGGCGACGGGCCGCCTTACGCCTGCGTGCATGCGGGCGCGCGCTTCACCTCCCGCCGCTGGCCGGCCGAGCGCTTCGCGGCGGTGGCCGACCGGCTGGCCGGGCAGGGCCTGCGCATCGTGCTCACCGGCAGCGAAGGCGAGCGCGAGGTGGTGCAGCGGGTGAAGCAGGCCATGCGGCATGAGGCGCTGGACCTCACCGCCCGTACCGACTTCTGGTCGCTGGCCGCACTGGTGGAAGGCGCCCGGCTGCTGCTGAGCAACGACACCGGCCTGTCGCATGTGGCGGCGGCGGTGGGCGCGCCCAGCGTGGTGGTCAGCTCCGGCAGCGACGTGGACCGCTGGGCACCGCTGGACGTGCAGCGCCACACGGTGCTGTGGTCGCCCGCGCCTTGCCGGCCCTGCGGGCATGAGCACTGCCCCTACCAGCATGAATGTGCGCTGGCCGTCAGCGTGGACGAGGTGGCCGCGGTGGCCCTGCGCCGCGCGGTGGACACCTCCCTGTCGGCCCGCGTGGCCGAGGAAGCAACTGCATGAACACCCCCACCTCCAAGCGCCTGCGCGTGCTCACCTGGCATGTGCACGGCAACTACCTGTACTACCTGACGCAGGCGCCGCACGACTTCTACCTGGCCACGCTGCCTGGCCATCCGTCGGGCCACGTGGGCAAGGTGGGCGTGCTGCCCTGGGGCGACAACGTGCACGAGGTGCCGGCCGACGCGCTGGGCGGGCATGAGTTCGACTGCGTGCTCTACCAGCATGAACGGCACTGGCACGACGACCGCATGAGCCGCCTGACGCCGGCGCTGCGCGACCTGCCCACGCTGTTCGTGGAGCACGATCCGCCGCAGGGCCATCCCACCGACACCCGCCATCCGGCGGCCGGCAGCGGCGCGCACATCGTGCACGTCACGCCCTTCAATGCGCTGATGTGGGACAACGGCGATGCGCCGGTGAGCATCATCGACCACGGCGTGCTCATACCCGAAGGCGTGCGCTACAGCGGCGAGCGCAACGAGGGCATCGTCGTCGTCAACCACCTGCAGCAGCGCGGCCGCCGGCTGGGCGCCGACGTGTTCGAGCAGGTGCGCCAGCAGGTGCCGCTGCAGCTGGTGGGCATGGACAGCCTGCGCATGGGCGGGCTGGGCGAGGTGGGCAACCTGGACCTGGCCGCGGCCATGGCGCAGTACCGCTTCTTCTTCAACCCGATCCGCTACACCAGCCTGGGGCTGGCGGTGATCGAGGCCATGATGGTGGGGCTGCCCATCATCGGCCTGGCCACCACCGAACTCACGACGGTGATCCGCAACGGGGTCAATGGTTATGTGGACACCCGGATCGACCGCCTGGTGGAGGTGATGCGCATGCTGATCAACGAACCCGACACCGCCCGCCGGTGGGGCGAGGCCGCTCGCCAGACGGCGCTGGAGCGCTTCAACATCCAGCGCTTCGCGGCCGACTGGGACCGCGTGCTGACCGACGTGGCCGGGGGTGCGAAATGAGCAGCCCGCCCCGCCCCCTGCATGCCAGGCGTGTCGTCGTCACCGGCGGTGCCGGCTTCATCGGATCGCACCTGTGCCGCAGGCTGCTGGACGCCGGCGCCGAGGTGCTGTGCGTGGACAACTTCTACACCGGCTCGCGGGCGCTGATCGCGCCGCTGCTGGGCCATGCGCGCTTCGAGCTGCTGCGCCATGACGTGACCTTCCCGCTGTACGTGGAGTGCGACGAGATCTACAACCTGGCCTGCCCCGCCTCGCCGGTGCACTACCAGCTGGACCCGGTGCAGACCACCAAGACCAGCGTGCACGGCGCCATCAACATGCTGGGCCTGGCCAAGCGGGTGAAGGCGCGCATCCTGCAGGCCAGCACCAGCGAGGTGTACGGCGACCCGTTGGTGCATCCGCAGAAGGAAGACTACTGGGGCCATGTGAACCCCATCGGCCCGCGCAGCTGTTATGACGAAGGCAAGCGCTGCGCGGAGACGCTGTTCATGGACTACCGGCGCCAGCACAAGCTGCGGGTGAAGGTGGCGCGCATCTTCAACACCTACGGTCCGCACATGCACCCGGGCGACGGCCGCGTGGTCAGCAACTTCATCGTGCAGGCCCTCACCGGCCAGCCGATCACGCTCTACGGCGATGGCCAGCAGACGCGCAGCTTCTGCCATGTGAGCGACACGGTGGATGCGCTGATGAAGCTGATGGGCACCCGCGACGACTTCGCCGGCCCGGTGAACATCGGCAATCCGGTGGAGCGCAGCATGCTGGACATCGCCCGGCTGGTGCTGGAGCTCACGGGTTCCAAGTCCGAGCTGGTCTTCGAGCCGCTGCCGCAGGACGACCCGCGCCAGCGCTGCCCGGACATCACCCTGGCCCGCGAGGAGCTGGGCTGGCAGCCCACGGTGGAGTTGCGCAACGGGCTGCTGGACACCATCGCCTGGTTCGACAAGTGCCTGGCGGGCGGGCCGGAGGATCGCAGGATGTGAGGCGGCGCGTCGGCCGGTGGCTTGAACCTGCTTGCCGGATGCCGACGACCTGGGAAGCCTGCCTCGCTGCCGTGAACGGCGGGCACGGCCACGTCTGAAGACGGCGGCGCCTATTGCCGCTGCGCCACCACCGGCGTGCTCGGCGCATCGGCCGCCAGGGCGCCGCCGCGGTGCACCAGCCACCAGTCGCGCACCACCTGCGGCGGCAGCACGCGGCGCTGCCGCAGCACCCAGGGCAGGCTCGCCATCGCGGCACGCAGGCCTTCGCGCCGCAGGCCCTGCTGGCGGGCGTCGCGCAGCACGCTGCGGGTCTCGTCCCAGGCCACCGCCAGCGGCAGGCGCAGCCAGGCCAGCCACAGCCGGTTGCGGATCAGGCTGGCGCGGCGGCGGTGCAGGTCGCGCGCGGGGGAAGGATGGTGGTGCGTCACCACGTCGTGCCGGTAGCACAGGGCCCAGCCGCGGGCCTGCAGGTCGAAGGCCAGCAGGGCTTCCTCGGCGCCCAGGAAGAAGCGCGGCTCGTAGCCACCGGCCTCGAGGAAGGCGGTGGTGCGCATCACCACCGCGCCGGCCATGAAGCCCACCAGGGCCGGGCCGGGCAGGCCGCGTGCATCCAGCGGGCTGTGGGCCATCACGTCGCAGGTGGGGTCGGTGCGGCCCTCCGGCTCCACGATCACGCGGGCATTGAGGGCGGCCACGCGCGGATGGGCATCCAGCAGGTCGGCCGCCCGCGCCAGCGCGCCGGGCGCCCACCAGGTGTCGTCGTCGCAAAAGGCCACGTAAGGCGTGTGCACCTGGGCCACGCCGCTGTTGCGGCCGGCGGCGCCGCGGTTGGTGGGCTCTCGCACCAGCCGCACCTGCGGATGCTCGGCCCGCACCCGCTCGGCGGTGCCGTCGGTGCTGGCGTTGTCCACCACGATGATCTTGGGCCGCTCGGGCAGGGCCTGCAAGCTGTGCAGCACGCCCATCAGTTCGTCGGCCCGGTTGTAGGTCAGCACCACGATGCTGATGCGAGGGTTGGCATTCATCCGAGTTGCAGGCGCCAGAAGCGCTCGGGGTGTCGGGTGTCGGCCAGGCCGTCGGGTCCGAAGGCCCGGGCCTGGCTGGGATAGGCCGCGATGGCACGCGCCTTGGCGGCGGCCTCGCCGGCCGGCGGCTGCAGCAGCGGCGTGGCCTGGATGCCGGCCTGCTGCAAGGTGGCCAGGCGCGCCTGCACCAGGCCGGGCATGGCGCGGTACAGCGCCTCCTCGTAGCCGAGGGCCTCGGCCCGGCCCACCGCGCGCAAGGCCTGCAGGCAGGCCTGGTGCACCAGGTCATGGTCGGAATGGAACAGGCCCAGCGGCACCAGCACCGGCGCTTCGGCCGGCAGTTCATGCAGCAGCCCGGCCAGCGCCTGGGCCACTTCGTCGATGCGGGGCGAGGCCTCGTACTGGCTGTCCAGGAAGGGCAGCCAGCGAGGATGTGCGCCCACGGCCTGCAAGGCCTCGCGGTCCTCGGCCAGCCGGGCCGCCATGGCCTGGCCAGCGCCGTCGAAGCCGCATTGGCGGTCCCAATCGGTCAGCCGGCCGGCATCGGGTGGCGTGCCGGCCAGCACCGTCACCACGCAGGTGCCGGGGTGGGCGGCCAGCCACTCGCCGCAGCCGAACACCGCATCGTCCAGATGCGGCGAGACGAGCAGCGCCCTCATCCGCCGGCAGGGAACAGCCGTGCGGTGAGTTCCTCGGCGCGCATGTGCGTCAGGTCATGGTTGTCGTCGTCGGTGATGACCGCGGCCACCTGCTTGCTGCAGGCCTTGCGCAGCAGGCCCAGGAAACGCGGCGCGGCCACCACGCGCAGCGTCTGGTAGCGGCCGGCCTGCAGGGACTCGGCCAGCCACTGCGCCACGGTGCGGGCGAACACCTCGGCATGCTGGTGCGTCTCGTCCAGCCCGGCGGAGGTGGTGGCATTGCTCGCATGCTCGGTGCCGCCGCGCCGGCCGTGGCCGTCGTGGCGCATGTCGGCGTCCTTGGCGTGGGCATCGGGGTCGGTGAGGGTGTGCACTTCCTGCAGCGTGGCGCCGGGCTTGGGCAGCTCGTACACATGGGCCACCGCCTCGTCGGCCACCAGCACCCAGAGCTTGTCGTTCGATGCGTTGCTCATCCCGCCTTCCTCCCGGTGGCCTGGCCGCCGGCATCGCCGTTGTCGCTGCCGGTGGCAGCGCGGTCGGCATTGCGGGCCAGCGAACTCTCGGCGTTGTCCATCGCCTGCTGCTCGGGCGTGTCGTTGGCTTGCTCCAGCTCGGTGCCGCCGTCCAGCACTTCGGCCAGGCCTTCCTGTTCCTTCACCGCATCACGGCGTTCGTTCATCGGCCGGCCGGGGCCGGAAACCTGCGTGGGATTGGTCATCGGTGTTCTCCGTGGGGTTCAGGTGCCGGCTTTTCGGCAAGCGCCATGCCGAAGCGACCGCACACGGGGGCATCGTCACTTGCCGTTGCACGGGTGCTGCGGCCGTTTGCCGCGACGGAGCGACGAGACCATGACATCCATCAAGAACAAGCCCTTCCTGCCCACCTCGCAACGCCCGCTGGCCGGCCTGCTGATCGTCGCGGCGGGCCTGCTGGCCGCCGGCTGCGACCGCGGCGCCCCCAACACCGATGCCAACGGCATGGCGCCCAACACGCCGGCCGCATCCGGCGTGGGGCCGGGCGTGGGCAACAGCCCCACCAACGCCGGCGCGCCGCCGCCGGATTCACCGGAGAACAGCCGCACCGGCAGCCGCGTGGGCATCCCGCAGGGCAGCCCAGAAGCCGGCATGGCGACGCCGGAGAACACGCCCACCACCGGCGGCGTCGGCGCGGTGGCGCCCTCGCCCGGGGCCGCCGCCTCGGCCGCGCCGCCGGCCAGCGGAACCAGCTCCACCGCGCCGGGCCCCGCCGTGCCGTTGAGTGCCAGCGAGAAGGCCTTCATGGCCGCGGCCCATGTGGCCGGCCTCTACGAGATCGAGGTGGGCCGCATCGGTGCCGAGCGTGCGCAGGACACCAAGGTGAAGGCGCTGGCAGGCCATCTCGTGTCCGAGCACAGCGTGGCCAACGATGCCCTGCGTGGCCTGGCCGCACTGCGCAACGTGGAGCTGCCCACCAGCCTGCCGCCCGATCGCCAGGCCGACATTGACAAGCTGAAGAAGGCGCCGGCCGCGCAGTTCGACGAGACCATGGTGCAGGCCGTGGTGATCCCGGCGCACCAGGACGACATCGCCCGCTTCGAGCGCGCCCAGCAGGACGCCCGCGACCCCGAGCTGAAGGCCTTCATCCAGCGCACGCTGCCCACGCTGCACCAGCACCTGAAGAGCGCGCAGACGCTGGCCCTGCCGCCCAAGAGCTGAGGCGGCGGCAGGCGTGAAAAAGGCGGCCGAGGCCGCCTTGTTCGTTGCCGCCGGAGCCCGGCAGGCTCAGTGCGCGAGCACGGCCTTGCCTTCCATCAGCTCCTGCTTGCGGGCCAACAGCTCGGCGCCCACGGCCTTGATGTCGATGCGGCGGCGCAGCTTGGGGAACATCTCTTCCTGTTCCTCCTTCACGTGGTGCTCGATGTACTCGCCCAGCACCGTGACCTTGGCGTCGTACAGGTCATCGTCGGCGGTCATCGACTCGATCTGCGCGATCAGGTCCTTGGCGCTGGCGTGCTCCACGGTGGCTTCGTCCACCAGGTCGGCCTCGGGCAGCACTTCGCGGGCGGCCGGGTAGAAGATCTCTTCCTCGATCTGCGCATGCACCGTCAGCAGCAGGCAGATCTGGTTGGCCAGCGCCTCGCGCTCCTGCGCGCCGGCCTCGGCCTTCACCAGCTTCTCGTACTTCTTGAAGAGCTTCTTCACCTCGTCATGGTCCTGCGTCAGCAGGGTCAGGGCGTCGGGCGCTTCCTTGTCCTTGCGGGCAGGCGCGGCGCGGGTGGTTCGGGTGGTGGCGGTGTTGGCGGTAGGCATTGGGTACATCCTCATGTATGGGTACAAGGCCTTCAGGCTATCGAAGCTTGCAGCGCTTGTGGGCCCCGCAGGGGCTTGTCGCGGCCAAGCCGCACGGCTGCGTGGCCGGCTGTCCGACACGCCGGTCGGACAGCGGATCAACCGGGCGCCCCACGGCGCCTTTGGCGCGGCTTTTCGAAGGCCAGCAGCACGCACAGCGCCGCGGCGATGGGCAGGTTCTTCAGCACCGGGCCATACGGATGCAGCCAGTAGTCGGGCAGCTTCAGCGTGATGACCACGGTGTAGAAACCCATCAGCCCCAGCTGCGCCCACCACAGCCAGCGCCGTGGATGCAGCAGCGTGGCCAGGCCCAGCGCCAGGTCGAAGGTGGCCGCGCCGTACAGCATCAGCACCGCCAGCGGGCCGGTGATGCCGGTGCGCGCCAGCAGCGCCAGGCTGTCGGCCACCGGGTAGAGGCCGTAGGACACCACGGCCGTGACCAGCCACACCAGCGCCAGGCTCAGCCGCAGCAGCGCCAGCGCCAGCGGCAGCCGCGCCGCGGACAGGGCCGCCTGCCGCAGCGGCCCGACGAAGCCGGTGGCCGCCCGCGGCGCGCGGCCCAGCAGGCGGGTGACGTCATGTGCATCGGCCACGTTGCCCCGCTGCAGCATCTGCCAGGTCTGCCGGTTGAGCACCGAGCCCGGCAGGTGGTCGCCTGCCGCGGCCAACCGGTCCATCAGCCCGCGCGGCAGCGGCAGGAAGCGCGCCGGGCGCAGGCCCATGCCGGCGCGCAGGGCCGCCAGGTAGCCGCGCAGCGGCAGCGGTTCCGGGCCGACGATGGCCAGCCGCCGCGGCGTGTCGGCGGCCACCTCGTCGTGCAGCAACAGCCGCATGACGGTGGCCACCACGTCGTCCACATGCACCGGCTGGATGGCGCCCGCGCCTTGCGGCAGCGGCACGGCCAGCGGTGCGGCCGCCAGCTGCAGCAGCTGCTGCGTGCTGGCGCCGTCGATGCCGAACACCAGCGAAGGCTGCAGCACGAAGCCCTGCACCGGCAGCGCCAGCAAGGCTTCGTCCGCCGTGCGCTTGCTCAGGTGGAAGGTGGTGCTGGCCTGCGCATCCGCACCCAGGGCCGAAAGCTGCAGCACCCGTTTCACACGGGCATCGGCGCAGGCCTCGAACAGCGCGATCGGTCCGCGCGCATGCAGTGCGTGGAAGGTGTTGCGGCCGTGCTCGGCGGCGATGCCCACGGCATTGACCACCGCATCGGCACGTTCGAGCGTTGTGCGGCAGCCGGCCAGCGGATCGTCGGCCGCGAAGTCCAGCGCCACGCAGCGGCGCTGGGGATGCTGGCGCTGGTAGGCATCGGGATCGCGCACGCCGCACACCAGGGTGTGGCCGGCGTCCTCGATGGCCTGCGCGATGCGGCTGCCGATGAAGCCGCTGGCCCCGGCCAGCAGGATCAGCATGGCGTGCGCCGCCTCATTGCGGCTTGGCCACCATCAGCCAGAAAACGATCACCAGGCCCACGAAGGCCGGTATGCCCAGCAGCACCCACCAGCGCAGGTAGCGCCAGTAGCGCTCGGGCAGCTCGGTGCCGGTGGCCACCGCATGGCGGGCCATGTCGCGCATGCGCAGCTGGATCCACACCACCGGCAGCCAGCAGGCGCCGGCCACGAAGTACAGCACGAAGGACCAGAAGATCCAGGTGGTGGTGAGCGGCAGCTGCGCGATGTGGGCCATCGCCAGGCCGGTGGCGGGCTGCACGATGATGGTGGTGGTGGTGAAGATGGCATCGGCCACCACCACATGGCCCACCACCGTGGCGGCCACCCGCGGATCGCGCGTCAGGCTGGCCAGCAGCATGTAGTAGGCCGAGCCGATGCCCGTGCCGAACAGGATGGTGGACGACAGCACGTGCAGCCATTTGAGGAGGAGGTAGCTCATGGGCGGGTGGGTTGGCGTGTGGGTGCCAGGGCATCTGGTTTGCCTCGGTTGCGGCAACCGGCATTCCGCCGGCATGAAAGGACGTTCATGCGCTACGCAAGCACCGGCGCGGCCCGAAGCGCGCTGCGGATCATCGAAGGCGGCCTCAGCCAGGTTCGCCAGGCACCCTTGGCCGGCGTGCGGCCCACCTCGGCGCTGTGGTGGGGCGGCATGGCGGCCAACCTGCTGTCGGCCGCGGTGCTGATGCTGCGGGGCCGGCAGGAATCCACCACGCTGGGGCCCATCAACGCGGTGAGCCACTGGGCCTTCGGCAAGGAAGCGCTGCAGCAGGACGATGCCACCTTGCGCCACACCGCCACCGGTGCCGCCATCCATGCCGGCAGCAGCCTGTTCTGGGCGGCGCTGTACGACTTCGTGGTGGTCAAGCCGCTGTTGCGCCGCCAGCCGGTGGCCAGCGAGCCGATGGCTGCCGCGGCGCCGCTGCTGGTGGGCGCCGCGGCAGTGGCCACGGTGGCCGCGGCCGTGGACCTGAAGCTGGTGCCCGAGCGGCTCACGCCAGGCTTTCAGCACCGGCTGTCGAACACCAGCCTGGTGTTGACGTATGCGGCCTTCGGCGTGGGCCTGGCCGTGGGCGGCCTGCTGCAGCTGCGCGGTCGGCGCTGAGGCGCCGGACAGGGCCGGGCGCTGCCCGGCCCGGGCGTCAGTAGCCCTTGTCGGGCGGCGGCGCCACCGGCACCGTGGGCGGTGCCGTCTCTGCGCGGGCAGCACGGGCGTTGTGGGCCCGGGTGGCCCGCTTGGCCTCGCGCGCGGCCTTCCAGTCCATCGCCGTGCGCGCGATGCGGAAGATGCGCATCGGCCACCAGCCGCCCGGCGCAAAGGCCGATGCGGCCGCCGCGGCCGGGGAACGGGCCGGCAGCACGAAGGGCGCCAGGATCAGGCCCAGCCGCGCCATGGCACCGAACAGGCCCGGCTTCTCGCCCGGGGGCAGCGCGCCCGGCGGCAGCGCATGGCCATAGCGGTAGGCCTCCTGGCGGGCGCGCGCGCGGGCCTCGGCCCGCGGGTCGTGGCGCACCGCCTTCACCACCCGCCAGGCGATCCAGGCCGTGGCCAGCGCGCCCACGCCGATCAGGGCCACGCGGCCGCCGGAGCGGGCGGCCACGCGGGTCTGGCGAGAGACGTCGTCGATGCGTTGCAGCAGCCGGCGGTCGTGCAGCATCACGTCGCGCTCGGCGCGGCGGATGCGTTCGTCCAGCGGCAGGTCGCTGGGGGTGTGCTGCGTGGTCATGGCGACACCTCGTTCGGACTGTTGGCGTTCTTCACGGTGAAGTGGTGCAGCGTGGCCGGCAAGGCCAGCAGCGGCACCATCGCCACCGCGCGCCAGGCCAGCAGCCCGGCCGCGGCCAGGTTCACCACCAGCACCAGCACCATGGTCCAGATCGGCGACCAGCCGGCCACCTGCACCAGCATCAGCACCACCGCGGCCCACAGCGCGATCCAGCCCGTCAGGGCCACCACCGCGGCCAGCACCAGCAGCGCGATGATCTTGGGCAGCACGTCACGGGCGCGGCGCAGCTCCAGGGCCAGCAGGTGCACACGGGCGCTGAGCGCCGCCGCGGCTTCCTGCAACAGGCCCTGGATGCCGGCAGGCAAGCCTGCCAGGCCCTGGCGCGTGCCGCCGTCAGGGGGTGGGGAGCCGGGGGAACGGTTCATGCTGGCCTTTCGTCGTGGAATCGTGGACGCACGCACCTGATGGTCGTGCTTGATACACCTGTTGGCAATTCAAGTGCCGACGTTCTTTGCAGGGCGAAACACTTGGGCGCCCGGGCCGGGTGCGGCAAAGATTGCCGCCGCGCCCGGTCCATGGCTCAACGCTTGGTGCCGGTCTCGTCGGACTGGCCGATCACCCTCGTCTCGCCGGCCTCGGGCTTCAGCCCGCCGATGCCGCTGCCGCCATCGAAGCCCTCGCTCATGTTTTCGAGGGCGGCCTTGCTCTGTTCACTGTTGCGCTTGGCGGTGTCGTCCTCGCGCTTCTTGTCCTTGTCGCCCAGGTTGTCGGCGCCGCCTTGGCTGGTGGGGATGGTCATCGTGCTTCCTTCGTCTGTGGTGGGGGTATCGGGGCGGTCAAGGCAAACGGCCTGCCGCCCAGCGGGGCAGGCAGCTGCGCCTGCGGAACGCGCATTGCCGTGAGGGGGCAGGCCTGCTCGCAGGCTCCGCGCAATCGATCGACGACACCACCCTCAAAGGAAGATTCATGTTCGTTCACAACAAGCGACTCCAATACACCGTCCGCGTCAGCGAAAGCAACCCGGGCCTGGCCAACCTGATGCTGGAACAGTTCGGCGGCCCGCAGGGCGAGCTGGCCGCGGCCTGCCGCTACTTCACGCAGTACCTGGGAGAGGACGACCCGGGCCGCAAGGACATGCTGATCGACATCGCCACCGAGGAGCTGAGCCACCTCGAGGTCATCGGCACCATCGTCGGCATGCTCAACAAGGGCGCCAAGGGCCGGCTGGCCGAGGCGGTGGAGGAAGAGGGCGAGATCTACCGCGCCATCACCGGCGCCGGCAACGACTCGCACATCACGCAGGTGCTGTACGGCGGCGGCCCCCGCTGACCAACTCGGCCGGCGTGCCCTGGACCTCGGCCTACATCGACACCATCGGCGAGCCCACGGCCGACCTGCGGTCCAACATCGCGGCCGAATCGCGCGCCAAGATCGTCTATGAGCGCCTGATCGCGCTGACCGACGACCCGGGCGTGAAGGAGGCGCTGGGCTTCCTGATGACGCGCGAAGTGGCGCACCAGAAGAGCTTCGAGAAGGCGCTGTACTCCATCCAGCCCAACTTCCCGCCGGGCAAGCAGCCGCCGGTCAAGCCTTTCGACGGCATCTACTACAACATGTCGCAAGGCGTGGGCGACCTGCGCGGACCGTGGAACAGCGACGAGAACTTCACCTACGTCAGCGACCGCGAGGAGCAGGCGGCGGTGGACGGCAGCGACGGCCAGTTCAGCGTGAAGCTCACCACCGACGAAGACCAGGTGGTGCAGCAGATGGCCACGCGCACGATGTCCGATCCGCAGTCCGATCCGACCACCGGCGCGGACCTGGGCAGCGGCCAGGCCCTGCTGCAGCCCGGCACCAAGTAAGCCGGAGCGGCATCGCATGAAAACCACCGTGGCCGACCTGATGACCCGCGGCGCGCATGTGATGGCACCCGACGACAGCCTCGACCTGGCCGCCCGGCTGATGGACGACCTGAACGTCGGCGCCATGCCGGTGTGCCGTGCCGACACCTTGCTGGGGATCGTCACCGACCGTGACATCGTGGTGCGCGGCATTGCGCGCAACCGCCCGGTGGACAGCACGCCGGTTTCCGACGTGATGAGCGAGCACGTGCGCTTCTGCTTCGAGGACCAGCCCCTCAACGAGGTGCTGCCCGAGATGCGGCAGGCGCAGATCCGGCGCCTGCCGGTGCTCAACCGCCAGCACCGCCTGGTGGGCATGCTGAGCCTGGCCGACCTGGCCACCAAGGCCAGCCCCCCAGGCCGCGGCGGACGTGCTGAGCGCCGTCTCCGAGCCGGCCGAGCCGGATCGGACGGCGATGCCGCAGAAGCGGGCAGCCTGAACCCGGGATGCACGCCCGGCGGGCGTGCACCTTCCCGTTGCTTCCCGCGTGCCATGGCGCTTTGCCAAAGCAGCTGGTCATGCAGACTGCCGAGGCGGTGCAGTGGCCGGTCAATGCCAGGGCAATGCCGCCCACCCTGAGTCGACGTGGCCGCGCTGCCAGTCACCGCGCAGCATCTGCCGACGCCGCCACCCGCAAGTCTTCCACCCACGCCGCGTAGGCCGCATCGAAGTCCTCCCGCGGCATGCGCAGCAGGGCCGAGGGATGCCAGGTGACCAGCACCGGCGGGCCTTCGGGGCGTTGCAGCCATTGGCCATGTTCGCGGGTGATGGTCACGGTGCGGCCCATCAATGAGCGGGCGGCGGTGGCGCCCAGGGCCACGATGCGCCGGGGCTGCACCGCTGCGATCTCGCTGGCCAGCCAGTGGTGGCAGGCCTGCACCTCTCGCTGGGCCGGGGTCTTGTGCATGCGGCGTCTGCCGCGCAGCTCGAACTTGAAGTGCTTGACCGCATTGGTCACGTACAGCGCTTCCCGCGGCAGCCCGGCTTGCTGCAGCGCCTGGTCCAGCAGACGCCCCGCGGGCCCCACGAAAGGCCGGCCCTGAAGATCCTCGGCATCGCCTGGTTGCTCCCCCCACCAGCATCAGCGCCGACGCCAGCGCACCCTCGCCCCAGACCGTCTGTGTCGCAGGCTCGCCCAGCGGGCATTCTCGGCAGCCGGCCGCGGCCGCGCGCAAGGCGTCGTTGTCCTGCGGCGGCGCGGCGGGGGCGGGAGACGGGGCCGCAGCCTTCACCGCAGCACCGGCGATTGCGGCAAGAGCAGCATGCGGTCGCGCGGCAGCGCAGGCAGGCGGCTCATGTCGATGGAGAGGTCCTGCACCGGCACGCTGTAGTGCAGCTCATGCAGCAGGAACTGCAGCGTCTGCGTCATCAGGCTCTCCGCGATGCCTTCGCCCGGGCAGCGGTGGTGCACCTCGGCCTGGCCGCCGCCTTGCGGCACGAAGCCGAAGGGCCGCTGCTCCGGCGGGCCGATGTGCTCGCTGCCGGGCCGCGGCTGCTGTCGCCGCTCGGGCCGGAAGCGCTCGGGGCGGAAGGCCCCGGGCGTCTGCCAGGCGCGCGGTCGTGGTTGGTGCCGTACAGGTCCAGCAGCACCCGGCGCCCGGCTGGAAAGGCGTAGCCGTTCCAGGTGAAGGCGCGGCGGGTGCGGGCCGCCACCGCGGGAAAGAAGGGGTAGTAGCGCCGCACCTCGTGCACGAAGCAGGCCATGGCCATGCGCTGGTCGGCCGGCGGCGCGCCCAGCAACGCCTCGCGCTGGCCGGGCTGCTGGTGCAGCGCATGCGCGGCCAGCACCGCATAGACCGCCACCGCCACCGTGGGCCGCAGCAGGTTCAGCAGCTCCACGCCGGCAACGGCAGCGGGCAGCAACTCGCCGTCGGCCTCCCGGTGGCTGGCGATGCGCTCCAGCGCCGTGGCCGCGGTGGACGCACTGACGCCGGCGCTGCGCACCGCCTCGACGAGGCCGGTGGCCCAGGCATCGGCGGCCTGGCGGGCACGCCGCGAACGCAGGTGCTGCAGGTTCATCGCGCCTGCGCCATCGAACAGCAGGCTCAGCTGCTGGGTGCGCTGCTTCACCTCGGCCTCGGGCAGCGGCACGCCGGCCCAGGCACACACCGCACGCGTGAACACCTCCTGCGCCGCGGGATACAGCACCACCGGCTCGCCGGCCCGCCAGCCGGCGGCGGTGCGCCGCCAGGTCTCGCGCACCTGCTGCGCCAGGGCCTGCACCGGCTGCGGCCCGCACAGCGAGACGAACAAGGCCTTGCGATGGCGGTGCCGCTCGCCGTCCAGGCCCTGCACGCCGCCCTGGCCGAACAGCGTGGCCTCCAGCGCCTCCGGCGCGGCGCCGCGGCGGGCGAAGCGTTCCTCGTCGTAGAACAGGCGCGCGGCCTCCGGGCCGGTGAGGCACAACGTGGGGCGCAGCAGCAGCCGGGCCTCGAACACGTCGGTGCCGTGTTCGCGGCAGCGGCTGCCGATGAAGCGGTAGGGGTCGGCCATCAGCGCGAGGCTGCTGTCCATCTGCGGGTCGCGCGGGATGGGCCGGCTGGCGGTGGGTGGCGTGGTGTGGGTCGTCATGCGCATGCCTGCAGCAAATCAGGCTCCCGCCGGGTGGCGCACCAGCGTGCCAGCTCGGCCTGCAGGGTGTCCGGTTGCAACGGGCCCGGCAGGCAACCGTCGGCGCCGGCCTGTTGGGCGCGCCACAGGGCGTCGGTGGACAGGGTGTCGGCCTCGGCGGACGCGCCTTCGGCATGGGCCAGCAGCAGCACGCGGCACGGCGGTGCATGGCCATGGCGCTGCAGCTCGCGCAGGCGGCGGGTGGCTTCACAACCATCCAGCACCGGCAGCTGGAAGTCCAGCAGGGCGAGCACCGGCGCCCGCTGCTGGCAGGCCTGCAGGGCCTGGGGGCCGTCGGCGGCCAGGTGCACTTCATAGCCCAGCGCATCCAGCATCGTGCGGGCCAGCATGCGCAGCGCGGGCTGCGGCGTCGCCACCAGCACCGGCAGGCGGTCGGCCGTGGTCAGCGGGGCCGGTCGGGTGCTGCCGCTGGGTGCGTCGGCGCTGCCGGCCAGCGCCTGCGTCCAGCGGTTCCAGTCGCCGCGGCTGAACGGATGGCAGCCCAGCACGAAGCCGGGCAGCGTCTGCGGATGCAGCAGCCACGGCGATCCCGCCTCCACCGCCAGCACGCAGTGCACCCGCTCGGGCAGCAGAAGACGCAGCCGCTGCAGCGCCAGCACCGACAGGCCCGGGCCTTCAAAGGCGATAACCAGCGCCGGCCAGGCCTGGCCCGGACGCTGCGCACGCACGCGCCGCAGTGCATCGTCCAGCGTGGGCAGGGTGGTGACGGCCCAGCCGCATGCCTGGGCCTGGCTGGCCACCGACGCGGCATTCACCGGATCGCCCTGCAGCAGCCACAGCCGCGGATGGCCACTGGCCGGCGGCGGCTCCGGCTCGCGCTGGGCATCGCGCAGCGGATAGGCCGCGCTGAAAAGGAAACCCGCCAGCGGCAGGCAGGCGAACTCGATGCGCGCCTGCGACGCGGGACACAGGCCATGGGCACGCTGCAAACGCGGCTGGCCGGCGCGGCCGGAGGCATCCAGGTCCACCACGAAGCCCATGCGGTCCAGCGCATGCAGCATCTGTGCATCCGCGCCCAGCCGGCCGGTGCCGCCCACCCGCAGCCGCAGCATGCAGCCGCCCAGCTTCTGGCTGCGCGCCACCGCATGGAAGGCCAGGAAGCCCTGCGACAGCAGGCCCAGTGCACACAGGTACAGCCGGTGCAGGCTGCAGGCCAGCGCCGGCGCCTGCGCGGTGCACCAGTCGCTGCCCTGCTCACCGAAGGTGTAGCTCAGGCTGCGTGCCGCCAGCAGCGGCACCACCTCCCTCACGCTGACGGCAAACAGCCGCGACACCGGCATCTGCATGCTGCCCTTTCGCAGTCCAGGCCCGGTGCAGGCGGCAATCGGCTTGCCAGCCGGCCCGGCATCCGCGTCGGCACACGGCACGCCATGTGCCCATGCAGCGCTGTGCGCAATACCGCGCCGACAACCGCTTTCGAAGGACGTACCGACATGGACCGAACCACCGCAGCACCCGGGGTGCGCACGCATTCCACTTCCATCGTGGGCACCATCGCGATGATCCTGCTCATCGTCGGCGGCCTGAACTGGGGCCTGGTCGGCCTGTTCAACTTCGACCTGGTGGCCGCGCTCTTCGGCGCCGGCACCGTGCTGGCCCGCGCCGTCTACATCCTGGTGGGCCTGTCGGCGCTGTACGCCATCTTCCTCACCCCGCGGCTGTCACGCGCGCCTTGAGGGCGCCTGAGGCAGGCAGCAGCCGGCTGAAGGGCGCGCTGCGCCGCAGCCGGTCGTAGCAATAGCGGTAGCTGGCCGCGCTGGGGTGGATGCCATCCCGCGCGAACCAGCGCTGGCGGTCCGCCACGAAAGGGTCGGCCGCCCCCACGCGGAAGAAGTCCAGGTAGGTGGCCCCCGCCCGGCGTGCGCAGCGCGCATAGATGCGGGCGGCCTGCCGCGTGCGCAGCGACATCCACCACGAGAACGGCGGCACGAACACCGGCGCATGGCCGATGTTGGCCGGCCCCAGCCACACCACCCGCGGCGCCACCGGCGCCAGCACCCGCATCAGCGCATCGGCGGCCCGTTCCAGCTGCGGCAGCCGGCGGGTGTAGAGCACATCGTTGCCCCCGGCCAGCACCAGCACCGCATCCATGTGCGGCAGCTCATGCGCATGCGCGGCCACCTGCTGCGCCACGTCGGGCAGGCGCGCGCCGCTGCGGCAGGCGTTGATGAGCTGCAACTGCGGATGGTCGCGCGCCAGCAGCGCCGCCACCGAATGCGCCGGCCCGCCGCCCACGCCCACGCCGGTGCTGTCGCCCAGCAGCAGCACGCGCTGCCGCGGGCCGTGCGGCCGCTGGGTGAATGCGGTGGTGTCGGCCACCAGCCCGCGGGCAGCCTGCAGTGCGCGGCGCAGCCGGCCCGCCTGCAGCAGCGTGGCCCCGGCCACCACGGCCAGGGCGAGGGCGCCGCCGAGTCTTGCGGCAAGGGTGTCGTCGGATCCCGTCATGTGTCTTCCGTGCCCAGGTGGCGCGGCAGGGGCGCCGCCCGCTGGCTTGGCAAGGGCTGTTCCGCACCCTCGGGCGGTGCAGGTGCATTGATTGCCGCAGCCACCGTTCCGCAGTACCGCATCCGAAGGCCCGCCATGAGCAACGACGTCGAGATCCAGCCCTATGACGGCCCGGTGGGTGGCTGGGGCTCCGTGAGCTCCATCGCGCGCCGCGTGCGGGACGACGACGCGCCCACCGCGCTGCCGGAGCTGGCGCGGCAGAACAAGCCCGACGGCTTCGCCTGCGTCTCCTGCGCCTGGGCCAAGCCGGCCAATGCGCACCTGGCCGAGTTCTGCGAGAACGGCGCCAAGGCCACCTTCGCCGAGCTGACCCGCCGCCGCGTGGGCGCCGAGTTCTTTGCCCGCCATGCGGTGTCCGAACTGCTGGGCTGGCCCGACCAGGCGCTGGAGCACGAAGGCCGCCTCACCGAGCCGCTGCGCTACGACGCGGCCACCGACCGCTACGTGCCGGTGGGCTGGCAGGAGGCTTTCGCCGACAT
Source organism: Aquincola sp. J276 (assembly GCF_024700035.1). Taxonomy (NCBI): domain Bacteria; kingdom Pseudomonadati; phylum Pseudomonadota; class Betaproteobacteria; order Burkholderiales; family Sphaerotilaceae; genus Aquincola; species Aquincola sp. J276. Next base: position 1,797,320 of record NZ_JAJONC010000002.1, on the reverse strand, counting down.
CGGCGCGCAGCTGAAGGCGCTGCAGGCCACGCCCGATGCCACGGTGTTCTACACCTCCGGCCGCGCCTCGCTGGAGACGGCCTACCTGTACCAGCTGTTCGCGCGGCTGTACGGCACCAACAACCTGCCCGACAGCTCCAACATGTGCCACGAGAGCACCTCCGTGGCCCTGAAGGCCGCGCTGGGCGTGCCGGTAGGCACCGTGAAGCTGGAGGACTTCGAGCACACCGACTGCCTGTTCTTCTTCGGCCAGAACGTGGGCAGCAACAGCCCGCGCATGCTGCATCCGCTGCAGGCCGCCAGCGAACGCGGCGTGCCCATCATCGTGTTCAACCCGCTGCATGAGCGCGGGCTGGAGGAGTTCACCAATCCGCAGCGGCCGCTGCAGATGGCCACCCGCAGCACCACGCGCATCGCCTCGCGCTACCACGCGGTGAAGCCGGGCGGCGACATCGCGGCCATCACCGGCCTGTGCAAGGCGCTGCTGGAGCTGGACGATGCCGCCCAGGCCGATGGCCGGCCACGGCTGCTCGACACCGCCTTCATCGCGCAGCACACCCACGGCTTCGACGACTTCGCCGCCTTCGTGCGGGCGCAGGCCTGGCCCGACATCGAGGCCGCCAGCGGCCTGCGGCGCTCGGCGCTCACCGAGAGCGCGCAGGTGTATGCCAAGGCCAGTGCCACCATCGGCGTCTACGGCATGGGCCTGACCCAGCACGAGCTGGGCGTGGACAACGTGCGCATGCTGGTCAACCTGCTGCTGATGCGCGGCAACATCGGCAAGCCCGGCGCCGGCGCCTGCCCGGTGCGTGGCCACTCCAACGTGCAGGGCCAGCGCACCGTGGGCATCGCCGAGAAGCCCGAGCTGGTGCCGCTGGACCGGCTGGCCGCGCAGTACGGCTTCGAGCCGCCGCGCCACAAGGGCATGAACACGGTGGAAGCCTGCGAAGGCGTGCTGGACGGCCGGGTGCAGGCCTTCATCGGCCTGGGCGGCAACTTCGTGCGGGCGGTGCCCGACCACCATGCCATCGAGCCGGCTTGGCGCCGGCTGCAGCTCACGGTGCATGTGGCCACCAAGCTCAACCGCAGCCACCTGCTGCCCGGCGCCACCAGCTACCTGCTGCCCTGCCTGGGCCGCATCGAGCGCGACCTGCAGGCCGGTGGCGTGCAGACGGTGAGCGTGGAGGACAGCACCGCCTGCATCCATGCCTCCCGCGGCCAGCATGCGCCGGCCAGCGAGCACCTGCTGTCCGAGCCCGCCATCGTCGCCGGCCTGGCGCGGGCCACGCTGGCACCCAATCCGCAGGTGGACTGGACCGCATGGGTGGCGGACTACGGCCGCGTGCGCGATGCCATCGAGGCCACCTGGCCCGACCAGTTCGCGCAGTTCAACCAGCGCATGCACCAGCCCGGCGGCTTCGCGCGGCCGCTGCCGGCGGCGCAGCGGCAATGGAACACCGAGAGCGGCAAGGCCGAGTTCAAGGTGCCGCCGCGGCTGGACGCCGCCTTCGCCGGCGATGGCGGCCCCGACGTGCTGCGCCTGGTCACGCTGCGCAGCAACGACCAGTTCAACACCACGGTGTACGGCTACGACGACCGGCTGCGCGGCATCCAGGGCACCCGCGACGTGCTGCTGATGAACCGGGACGACATGCGGCGCCTGGGCGTGGCCGACGGCAGCCAGGTGACGCTGGCCTGCGCCGCCGCCGATGCCGGCCCGGCCGACGGCGTGCTGCGCGAGGTGTCCGGCCTGCGGGTGGTGGCCTACGACCTGCCGCCGGGCTGCTGCGCAGGCTACTACCCCGAATGCAACCCGGTGGTGCCGCTGAACCACCATGCGCGCGAGAGCAAGGTGCCGGCGGTCAAGTCGGTGCCGGTGCGGGTGCGTGCCGCCGCCTGACGCCGCGCGCGGCCGGCATGGAATACTGCCGCCCCCATGACCGACGCACCCGCCCCCGCCAGCCAGCCCCGCAACCCGTTGCACGGCATGACGCTGGAGGCCATCGTCACGGCGCTGGTAGCGCACTACGGCTGGCCCGGCCTGGCCGAGCGGGTGCCGCTGCGCTGCTTCAGCACCGACCCCAGCGTGGCCTCCAGCCTGAAGCTGCTGCGCAAGACGCCCTGGGCGCGCGAGAAGGTAGAAGGCCTCTACCTCTTCATGCTGCGCGAGCAGCGGCGCGGCCCCCGCGGCGGCGCCTGAACACCATGTCCACCGACGACGACCGACTGACCGAGCTGGAGATCAAGGCCAGCTTCACCGAGGACCTGCTGGACCGCCTGAACGACATCGTGGTGCGCCAGCAGGCCCAGATCGACCTGCTGCTGCGCGAGGTGGCCCAGCTGCGGCGGGAGCAGCCGGCGCCCGATGCGATGCCGTTGCGCAGCCTGCGCGACGAGCTGCCGCCGCACTACTAGTCGTCAGTGGTCGTCCAGCAGCCCGGCGGCGGCCAGGCCGATGCGCAGCGAGGACAGCCGGTGCTGCAGGTCGGCTTCGCGCTGTTCGCCGGCGCGGGCGGCCTCGCCCATCTCGGCCAGCAGGCGGCGCTGCGCGGCCAGCGCCACGCCCTGGCGCACCGTGGGGTTCTGCTCGTACTTGCGGGCCAGCCAGTCGGCGCGGGCCTCCAGGCGCGCCTGCCAGGCCCGCAGCACCTGCGGCTGCATGGAGTCGGACTCTTCAAGGACGCGCCATGTGAACATGGCCGGCAGGGTAGCGGCAGGTCCGGCGGCTGGCGAGCCCGTCAGGCGGTTACTGTTGACCGCGCGGGCCTGGGGACGACGATGGTTGCATCTGCAAACAATTCCGGCTTGTGCGGCGCAGCATTTTGTCGGGATACGGCCTATACTCCGCTCGTCCGAAGCGCAAAACCGCCGCCAAGATTGAGGCGAATCCAGGGAACTCGTACCCCTGCGCAAAGAAGCCGTCATCCGCCACCCCGAGGGGCCGGCGATGTCCGGAAGCCGAGCCCGCCGCCAGAGATGGCCGCGGGCTTTTCTTATGGCTGCGCCGGATTCACTCCACGATCACCAGGCCATAGGGCACCCGCCCCACCGGAATGCTCCTGACGGCCTTGGCCGCGGCCACGTCCACCACCGTCACGTCGTCGCTCAGGCCATTGACGACGTAGAGCCGCTGCCCGGCCTTGTCCAGCGTGACGTTCCACGCCCGCTTGCCCACCAGCACCAGGTCGGTCACCTTGCGCGCCGCCACGTCCACGAAGGCCACGTGGTTGGCCCGGCCCAGCGCCACGAAGGCCCGCTTGCCGTCCGCGCTCATCTGGATGCCCACCGGCGTGATGTCCTCGGCCCGCGCGCCTTTGACCTCGAACTTCAGCGTGTGCGTCACCTCGTGCGTGGCGGTGGACACGATGCTCACCGTCGCATCCAGCTCGTTGGTGATCCACAGCTGCTGGCCGTCGGGCGTGAAGGCCATGCGCCGCGGCCGCTTGCCCGCCTTGATGTTCTTGACGATCTTGCCGCTGGCCACGTCGATCGCATGCACGAGGTTGGCCACCTCGGAGGTGACGTACACCAGCTTGCCGTCGGCACTCACCTTCACACCCTCGGGCTCGCCGCCCACCTTCACCGACTTGAGCTTCTTGCCGCTGGCGAAGTCGATGAAGCTGGCCTCGCCGTCGTCCTCGTTCGACACGTAGATCGTCCTGCCGTCGGGCGAGAGGTCGAAGGCCTCCGGCTCGTCGCCCAGCGGAATGCGCCGCACCGACTTGTTGCTGGCCGGGTCGATCAGGTCGGCCGCATTGCTGTCGGTGCAGGCCACCAGCAGCTGGCGCTGCGGCGTGAGCATCATGTGGCGCCCGCGCTTGCAGGTGGGCACCGTGCCCTTGACGGTGAGCGTGCCCAGGTCGATCAGCGTCAGCGCATCGTCCTTCTCGCTGGACACGTAGGCCGTGCCCTGCGCGGCAGCGCCGGCGCAGGCCAGGGCGCCGGCCAGCAGGCAGGCCGCCAGGCGCGCGGTGGGAAGAGCTTGCGGCATCGGTCAGTCTCCGTCGTGGTGCTGTGGGAGGCCAAACTAACCAAGCGCTGCAGCCTGCAACAGGGAAAATTTCCCGGGAATGCGGCTTGCAACCGCGCTGCCCACACCTCTGGGAGCCGTGCCGATGACATCACCCGGCGACAACCGCCTGCACGAGCCCGCTGCCCCGCCTGCGCCTGCCGCCGCGCGGCTCGACCCGCCCGCGGCGACCGGGGTGGAGCGCACCTACGACCGCATGGCCGGCCTGTACGACCTGATGTTCGGCCAGGTGCTGGCGCCCGGCCGCCGCGCGATGTGCAGCGCCGCCGCGGCGCTGCAGCCCGCGCGGCTGCTGGAGGTGGGCGTGGGCACCGGCCTGACGCTGGCCCACTATCCCGCGGCGACGCAGGTGGTGGGCATCGACGTGTCGGCCGACATGCTGGCCCGCGCCCGCCAGCGCGCCGCCGCGCTGCCCGGCCGCCGGGTGGAGCTGCACCGCATCGACGCCGAGCACATGCCGTTCGACGATGCCAGCTTCGACTGCGTCACCGTGCCCTACGTGCTGTCGGTCACACCCGATCCGGCGCGGCTGGTGCGCGAGATCCGCCGCGTGTGCAAGCCCGACGGCACGGTGCTGGTGGTCAACCATTTCAGCGGCAGCCGCTTCTGGTGGCTGATGGAGCGGGCCGTGCGGTCGCTGGCCGACCACGTGGGCTTCCGCTCCGATTTCCGCTACGACGAGCACATCCTGGCGCATGACTGGCAGGTGCTGTCCGTCAAGCCGGTGAACCTGTTCGGCCTGTCGCGCCTGGTGGTGCTGCGCAATGCCGCGCCCGGGCCCGCGGGTGCCAGGGTGCTGCCGTTCCCTGGCGGCGGACGCGCCGGCCGCGCCCCGTAACAAGGGGCCCCTCCGCGGCGCGGGCTCGCCAGTTGCAAGCCGGGTGGCAAACAACCGGCGGAGGCGGGCATGGGTGGTGCGTTCTGGGGTGGTCTGCTGGCCGCCATGGTGGTGGTGCAGCTGCTGGTGATCTGGTCGATACGCCGCCACCGCGATCCTTCGCTGAAGATCGAATGCGACAGCCCCATCGACGAGTTGATGCCCACGCTGGCCGGCCTGACGCTGGGCACCGCGCTGCCCGGCAACCGCGTGGAGGTGCATGAGAACGGCGCCTTCTTCGACGTGCTGCTCGCGCGCATCGCCGCGGCGCAGAAGTCGGTGCACTTCGAGACCTTCCTGTGGAAGGACGGCGTGCTCGGCCGGCGCCTGGCCGCCGCGCTGGCCGAGCGGGCCCGCGCCGGCCTGAAGGTGCGGGTGCTGCTGGATGCGCAGGGCTCCAAGAACGCCGGCAAGGAGGTGGTGGACGCCATGCGCGAGGCGGGCTGCCGCGTCACCTTCTTCCACAAGCGGGCGCTGCGCAACATCGGCGTGTTCAACGACCGCGACCACCGCAAGATCGTCATCCTCGACGGCCGCGAGGCCTTCGTGGGCGGCCACTGCATCGTGGACGACTGGCTGGGCGACGCGGAGGACGGCCAGCACTTCGCCGACGTGAGCCTGCACCTGCACGGCCCCATCGTGCACAGCCTGCAGGGCGCCTTCAGCGAGAACTGGGCCGGCGAGACCGGTGAGCTCTTCGTGGGCGAGGCGGTGTTCCCGCCCCTGCAGCCGGCCGGCGACCTCACCATCCATGCGGTGTACGCCAAGCCGGAGAACTCGTCGCCCGCGGTGAAGATCCTGCATCACACCGCCATCTGCCTGGCGCGCAAGCGGCTGTGGATCCAGAACCCCTACTTCATCCCGGAGCCGGAAGCCATCGACGCCTTCGGCTCGGCCGTCAAGCGCGGCGTGGACGTGCGGGTGCTGATGCCTTCGACCAGCGGCTCCGACAACCCCATGGTGCAGCATGCCGGCCACCGCAACTTCGAGAAGCTGCTGCGCTGCGGCGTGCGGCTGTTCGAGTACCCGCACACGCTGCTGCACCAGAAGATCATGACGGTGGACGGCGCATGGTGCGCCATCGGCTCCAGCAACTTCGACGACCGCAGCTTCGAGATCAACGACGAGATCAGCCTGTCCATCGCCGACCGCGCGCTGGCCGAGCGGCTGGACGCCATCTTCGAGCGCTATGCGCAGCGCGCCGTCGAGATCGACCTCGAGACCTGGACCCGCCGCGGCACCTGGCACAAGCTGAAGGACAACACCTTCTACCTGCTCAACGAGCTGCTGTGAGCCGCGCGCCGGGCCGGGCCGGGCAGAATCGGCCCGCATGAGCCCGCCGTCCCGCCCCGACCCCTCGATCTTCCTGAGCGACGGCGGCGAAGTGGGCAGGCTGATGCGCGGCATGGACTGGGTCGCCCATCCGCTGGGCCCGGTGGCCGGCTGGCCGCCGGCGCTGCGCAGCATGGTGGCCGCCTGCCTCAACTCGCCGATGCTGGGCACGGTGCTGTGGGGGCCGGAGCTGCGCATGCTCTACAACGACGCCTACATCCCGTCGATGGGCGAGCGCCATCCCTGGGCCCTGGGCCGTCCGGTGGCGCAGGTGTGGGGCAGCGCCTGGGAGGCGGTGTCGCCCGCCTTCTTCGAGGTGCTGCGCACCGGCCGCGGCATGCAGCAGCAGCGGGTGCCGCTGCCCATCGAGCGCCATGGCCGCCGGGTGGACACCTGGTGGGATTTCACCGCCACGCCCATCCGCGACGAGAGCGGCGCCATCGTCGGTCTGCTGAACCAGGGCAGCGAGATCACCGACCGCGTGCTGGCCGAGCAGCGGCGCGACGCGGCCGAGGCCGACCTGCGGGCCCTCACGCGCGAGCTGGCGGCGCGGGTGGAGGAGCGCACCCGCGACCGCAATGCGTTGTGGACGCTGTCCTCCGACCTGATGCTGCGCTGCCGCTTCGACGGCGAGATGGTGGCGGTGAACCCGGCCTGGACCGACCTGCTGGGCTGGACGCCGGAGCAGCTCGTCGGCCACTCGGTGTTCGAGCTGATCCACCCCGACGACGTGGCCCCGACGCGCGAAGGGGCGCAGGCCGCCTCGCAGGGGCGGCCGCTGGTGGCGCTGCGCAACCGCTACCGCCACCGCGACGGCAGCTACCGCCACATCGAATGGAACACCCGCTCCGCCGACGGGCTGATCAATGCCGTGGGCCGCAACGTGACCGAGGTGGAGGCCCAGGCGGCCGCGCTGGCGGCTTCGCAGGAGCAGCTGCGCCAGTCGCAGAAGCTGGAGGCCATCGGCCAGCTCACCGGCGGCGTGGCGCACGACTTCAACAACCTGCTGGCCGGCATCACCGGCAGCCTGGAGCTGCTGCGCCGCCGCGTGGCCGAGGGCCGGCTGCAGGACATCGACCGGCTGGTGACCATGGGCCTGGGCGCGGCCCGCCGCGCCGCCGCGCTCACCCACCGCCTGCTGGCCTTCGCACGGCGGCAGACGCTGGCGCCCAAGGCGCTGTCGGTGAACCGGCTGGTGGTGGGCATGGAGGAGCTGGTGCGCCGCGCGCTGGGCCCCGGCATCACGCTGCGGGTGGTGCTGGGCCCCGAGCTGTGGACCACGCTGGCCGACCCGCACCAGGTGGAGAACGCGCTGCTCAACCTGTGCATCAACGCGCGCGACGCGATGCCCGGCGGCGGCACGCTGACCATCACCACGGCCAACCGCCACGTGCTGCCGGGCGAGCCGTCGGGCGCCGACGTGGCACCGGGCGCCTATGTGTGCCTGAGCGTGGCGGACGACGGCATGGGCATGCCGCCGGACGTGGTGGCCCGTGCCTTCGAGCCCTTCTTCACCACCAAGCCGATGGGCATGGGCACCGGCCTGGGCCTGTCGATGATCTACGGCTTCGCCAAGCAGTCGGGCGGCGGCGTGGAGATCCGCTCCAGCGTGGGCCAGGGCACCCGCGTGTGCCTGTACCTGCCGCGGCACGAGGGCCTGGCCGCCGACGATCCGGCGCCCGCCGAGGCGCAGCCGATGCCGCGCGCCCGCGGCGGCCGCACGGTGCTGGTGGTGGACGACGACGCCCCGGTGCGCGGCCTGGTGGCCGAGGTGGTGGAGGAGATGGGCTACCACGTGCTGCAGGCGCCCGAGGCCGCCGCCGCCCTGCAGCTGCTGCGTTCCGACGCCGCCATCCACCTGATGGTGACCGACGTGGGCCTGCCCGGCGGCATGAACGGCCGCGAGCTGGCCGATGCCGCGCAGGCGCTGCGGCCGGCGTTGAAGGTGCTGTTCATCACCGGCTATGCGGAAAACGCGGTGTTCGGCGGCCTGCAGCCGCAGCCGGGCCTGCAGGTGCTGACCAAGCCCTTCGAGCTGGCGGCGCTGGCCGCGCAGGTGGACGGCCTGATGGCCGGCGCCAGCTGAGGCAGCGGCCTCAGGGCAGGAAGCGGTAGCCGATGCCGGCCTCGGTGACGAGGTGGGCCGGCATCGACGGATCGGCCTCCACCTTCTTGCGCAGGTTGGCCATGTGCACCCGGACATAGTGGGTGTCCTGCGCATGGCCGGGGCCCCACACGGCCTTGAGCAGCTGCTGGTGCGTCAGCACGCGGTCGGGCTGGGTGGCCAGCAGCGTCAGCAGCTTGTATTCGATGGGCGTGAGGTGCAGCGCCTGGCCCTCGCGCTGCACCGTGCGGCGCGCCAGGTCGATGCTCACCGCGCCGAAGGCGATGGTGGTGGCGCCCTCGGCCGTCTGCCGGTAGTGGCGGCGCAGCTGGGCCCGCACGCGCGCCAGCAGTTCGCCCGCGCCGAAGGGCTTGGCCAGGTAGTCGTCGGCGCCGGCATCCAGCGCGGCGATCTTGTCGGCCTCGGCGCTGCGGGCCGACAGCACGATGATGGGCAGCGCCGACCAGCCGCGCAGCGCCTGGATCAGCGCCACGCCGTCGCCATCGGGCAGGCCCAGGTCCAGCACCAGCAGGTCGGGCCGCCGGGTGGCGGCCTCGATGCGGCCGCGCTCGATGGTGTCGGCCTCGAACACCTCGTGGCCTTCGCCTTCCAGCACCAGGCGCACCACGCGGCGGATCTCGGCCTCGTCCTCCACGACCAGGATGCGGGGGCGGGGCGCTTGTTCGGCGGTGGTCATGGCGTGGTGGTGTCGGAGGGGGGAGGCCAGCGCGGCATCGCGGCCGTCGTCCTGCGGCGGCTGGCCCAGCGGCAGGCGGATGGTGAAGCGGGCGCCCCGGGCGTCCGGCCCGGTGCCCGGCCGGGCACCGGCGTGGATGCTGCCGCCATGCGCCTGCACGATGGCACGGCACAGCGCCAGGCCCAGGCCCACGCCCGGGGTAGCGCTTTCCTTGCTGCCGCGCTCGAACTTCTCGAACAGCTGTTCCTCGCGGCCGGCGGGCAGGCCGGGGCCGTGGTCGTCCACGGTGATCTCCAGCCGGCCGTCGGCCAGCCGGGCGCCGATCTCGATGGCGCTGCCGGCGGGCGTGTACTTGGCCGCGTTCTCCAGCAGGTTGGCCAGCACGCGCTCGAACAGCACCGCATCCAGCAGCACCAGCGGCAGCCCCTCGGCCAGCTTCACGGCCAGGGGCCGGCCGGCCAGCAGCGGCGCGCAGCCGGCCAGCGCCGCGCCCACCACTTCCTCCAGCGGCTGCCAGGCGCGATTGAGCTGCACCGCGCCGGCCTGCAGCCGGGCCATGTCCAGCAGGTTGTTGACCAGCGCGCCCATGCGCAGCGCCGACTGGCGGATGGCCTGGGTGATCTCCGCCTGCACCGAGGGCGGCTGCGGCGGCTGCAGCGCCAGCGCATCGGCCAGGCCCACCAGGGCCGACAGCGGCGTGCGCAGGTCGTGCGAGATGGCCGACAGCAACGAGTTGCGCAGCCGCTCCGATTCGATCTGCACCGTGCTGGCCTGCGCCACGTCGATGTAGTGGATGCGCTCCAGCGAGATGGCCAGCAGCGAGGCGCAGGTCTCCAGCAGCCGGCGCTGCTCCGGCCCCGGCGGATGCGGGCTGGGCGTGTGCACCGCCAGCACGCCGCGCACGCGCATCGGCGCCTTCAGCGGCAGCACTAGGCAGGCGCTGGCGGGCAGGGTGTCGGTGCCGCGGCCGGCCGGGCTGGCGCGGTCGAAGGCCCATTGCGCCACGCCCGCATCCACCTGCGCGGTGGCGCCGGGCAGCACCACCAGGCGGTCGTCGGCATCGGCGGCCAGCACCGCCGAGCCGGCATCGAACTCGGCCTTCAGGAAGCGCGCCCCGATCTCGGCCACCTGCTCCGGCAGCAGCGCGGCGGAGAGGTCGCGCGCCATCTCGTACAGGCCGCGCACCCGGTGCTCGCGCTGGCGGGCCGCCTCGGCCTGCGCCTTCAGCCCGGCGGTGAGCTGCCCGATCACCAGCGCCACCACCAACATCACCCCGAAGGTGACCAGGTACTGCACGTCGCTCACCGCGAAGGAGAAGCGCGGCGAGACGAACAGCAGGTCGAACAGGCCCACGCCCACCACCGCGGCCACCACCGCCGGCCCGCGGCCCCAGCGCAGCGCCACGCCCACCACCACCAGCAGGAACAGCATCACGATGTTGCTCAGCTCCAGCCGGCCCAGCAGCGGCGTGGACAGCAGCGCGGTGAGGGCGCAGGCCGCCACCGCGGCCGCATGGCCGCGCCAGCGCAGCGGTGCCGCCGGTGCGGCGCCCCAGGGGCTGGACGGCATCGCGGCCGGGGCGGGCAGTGCGGGCCCGGCCACCTGCAGCAGCTCCAGTTCCTGGCCCAGCGCGGCCAGGCGGGCGGCCAGCGGCGGCTGCCAGGGCCAGTGCCGCCGCGCCGGCCGGCCCAGCACCAGGCGCACCAGGTTGTGCTCCCGGGCATGCCGCACCAGCGCGGGCGCGGCCTCGGGTGCGGTGAGGGTCGTGGTGCTGGCCGCGCCCAACTCGTCGGCCAGCCGCAGCACGCGCAGCACCTGCTGGCGGCGGGCTTCCGGCAGCGCCTGCACCGCGGGCGTTTCCACGTGCACCGCATGCCAGGGCACATCCATCTGCGCGGCCTGGCGGGCACAGCTGCGCACCACGGCCTCGGCCTGCGGGCCGGTGCCCACGCAGGCCAGCAGCGCCGGGCGGTTGGGCCACACGGCGGGGCCGGCCTCGCTGCGGCGCCAGGCCTGCATCTGGCCGTCCACGCGGTCGGCGGCGCGGCGCAGCGTCAGCTCGCGCAGCGCCAGCAGGTTGCCCTTGCGGAAGAAGTGGGCGGCCGCGCGCTCGGCCTGGGGCGGCAGGTACACCTTGCCGGCCTTCAGGCGCGCCAGCAGCTCGTCGGGCGGCAGGTCGACCACCACCACTTCGTCCGCCTGGTCGAACAGGCGGTCGGGCACCGTCTCGCGCACCCGCACGCCGGTGATGCCGCCGACGATGTCGTTCAGGCTTTCCAGGTGCTGCACGTTCATCGTGGTCCACACGTGCACGCCGGCGGCCAGCAGCTCCTCCACGTCCTGCCAGCGCTTGGGATGGCGGGCACCGGGCGCATTGCTGTGGGCCAGCTCGTCCAGCAGCAGCAGCGCGCCCGGATGCCGGGCGGCGAAGGCCAATGCCGCATCGAGGTCGAACTCGGCCAGCGTGCGGCCGCGGTGGGCCACGGCCTGCAGCGGCAGGCGCGGCAGGCCCTGCAGCAGCGCCTCGGTCTCGGCGCGGCCATGGGTCTCGGCCAGGCCCACCTGCAGCGGCATGCCTTGCGCCAGCGCGGCGTGGGCGGCCTGCAGCATGGCGCAGGTCTTGCCGACGCCCGCCGAGGCGCCGAAGAAGATCTTCAGCCGGCCGCGGCGGGCGCCGGCCTCCTCGCGCTGCACCCGGGCCAGCAGGGCATCGGGATCGGGGCGCTGCGGGTCACCGGCACGGCTCATCGGGCGGTGGTGTTGCGCATGCTCATGGCGCCATGTTCCCACGCACGGGCCGCCTGCCTCAGCGGCGCGCCAGTTCGTCCAGCGCCAGGTTCAGCGCCAGCACGTTCACCCGCGGCTCGCCCAGGAAGCCGAGCACCCGGCCTTGGGTGTGGGCCTGCACCAGGGCCTGCACCTGCGCCAGCGGCACGCCGCGCAGCCGCGCCACGCGCGGCGCCTGGTAACCGGCCGCGGCGGGGCTGATGTGCGGGTCCAGCCCGCTGGCGGAGGCGGTCACCAGGTCCACCGGCACCGGCTGCGTGTTGCCGGGATCGGCCGCGCGCAGCGCTGCAATGCGAGCCTGCACCGCCTCGCGCAGCGCCGGGTTCAGCGGGCCCAGGTTGGAGCCGCCGGATGCGCCGCCGTTGTAGGGCTGCGGCGCGGTGGCCGATGGCCGGCCCCAGAACTGCGCCGGATCGGTGAAGTGCTGCCCGACCAGCGCCGCGCCGACGACGCGGCCATCGCGCTGCACCAGGCTGCCTGCGGCCTGCGCCGGAAAGGCCGCCTGTGCCACGCCGGTGACGGCCAGCGGATAGACGATGCCGGTGACGAGCGACAGCACGAGGAACAGCACCAGCGCAGGCCGCAGCAGGCCGGGGGTGGAGAGGGAAGTCTGGTTCATGGCAAGAGGAGGTGAGGGGTTCAGGCCAGGCCGGCGGCTGCGATCAGCAGGTCGATGGCCTTGATGCCGATGAAGGGCACGACGACGCCGCCCAGGCCGTAGATGGCCAGGTTGCGCCGCAGCAGCGCGGCCGCGCCCACCGCCCGGTAGGCCACGCCGCGCAGCGCCAGCGGAATCAGCACCACGATCACCAGCGCGTTGAACACCACCGCCGACAGGATGGCCGACGACGGGCTGGCCAGCTGCATCACGTTGAGTGCCGACAGCTGCGGCCAGGTGCCCACAAAGGCGGCCGGCACGATGGCGAAGTACTTGGCCAGGTCGTTGGCGATGCTGAAGGTGGTGAGGGCGCCGCGGGTCATCAGCATCTGCTTGCCCGTCTCCACGATCTCGATCAGCTTGGTGGGATTGCTGTCCAGGTCCACCATGTTGCCGGCCTCCTTGGCGGCCTGGGTGCCGGTGTTCATCGCCACCGCCACGTCGGCCTGGGCCAGGGCCGGCGCATCGTTGGTGCCGTCGCCGGTCATGGCCACCAGCCGACCGGCGGCCTGGTGCTCGCGGATCAGCGCCAGCTTGGCCTCGGGCGTGGCCTCGGCCAGGAAGTCGTCCACGCCGGCCTCGGCCGCGATGGCGGCGGCGGTCAGGCGGTTGTCGCCGGTCACCATCACGGTCTGGATGCCCATGCGGCGCAGCTCGGCAAAGCGCTCCTTGATGCCGCCCTTGACCACGTCCTTCAGCTCCACCAGGCCCAGCACGCGGGCGCCCTCGGCCACCACCAGCGGCGTGCTGCCGCGGCGCGAGACCTCGTCCACCGCAGCCTGCAGCGCCGGCGGAAAGCTGCCGCCCAGCGATTCGACATGGCGGCGCAGCGCGTCGGCCGCGCCCTTGCGCAGGCTGCGTGGCGCCAGGCCGGCGCCCGCGGGCAGGTCCACGCCGCTCATGCGGGTCTGCGCGGTGAAGTGCACGAAGCTGGCGCCCTGCGCCGCGCCGTCGTGCTCGCGCAGGCCGTGCTGCTGCCGGGCCAGCACCACGATGCTGCGGCCCTCGGGCGTCTCGTCGGCCAGCGAGGCCAGCTGCGCCGCCTCGGCCAGCGCAGCCACCGTGACGCCCGTTGAGGGAATGAACTGGTGCGCCTGGCGGTTGCCCAGCGTGATCGTGCCGGTCTTGTCCAGCAGCAGCACGTCCACGTCGCCGGCGGCCTCCACCGCGCGGCCGGAAGTGGCGATGACGTTGGCCTGCAGCATGCGGCTCATGCCGGCCACGCCGATGGCGCCGAGCAGGCCCGCGATGGTGGTGGGGATCAGGCACACCAGCAGCGCCACCAGCACCACCAGGCCCACCGGCTGGCCGCCGCCGCCCGACACCGCCACGCCAAAGAGCGAGAATGGCAGCAGCGTGGCCACCACGCCCAGGAACACCAGCGTCAGCGCCACCAGCAGGATGGTGAGCGCGATCTCGTTGGGCGTCTTCTGCCGGCTGGCGTTCTCCACCATCGCGATCATGCGGTCGACGAAGGTCTCGCCCGGGTTGACCGTGACACGCACCACCACCCAGTCGGACAGCACCCGCGTGCCGCCGGTGACGGCGCTGAAGTCGCCGCCCGACTCGCGGATCACCGGGGCCGATTCGCCGGTGATGGCGCTCTCGTCCACCGAGGCCACGCCGTCGATCACCTCGCCGTCGGCGGGCACCGTCTCGCCGGCTTCCACCAGCACCACGTCGCCCTGGCGCAGCTGGTCGGCCTCCAGCGGATGCCACTGCATCGCGTCGCGCGGCATGGTGCTGCGCTGCCAGTCGCCCTGCAGGCGCTTGGCCCAGGTGGTCTTCTTCAGCCCGCGCAGGCTGGCGGCCTGGGCCTTGCTGCGGCCTTCGGCCAGCGCCTCCGCGAAGTTGGCGAACAGCACGGTAAACCACAGCCACAGCGCCACCGCGGCGGTGAAGGCCGCGGGCTCGGCGATGGCCAGCGCGGTGGTGAAGGCGCTGCCCACGTACACCACGAACATGACGGGGTTGCGCCACTGCACGCGCGGGTCCAGCTTGCGCAGCGCCTCCAGCAGGGCCGGCCGCAGCAGCACCGGATCGAACAGGGTGGGTTGGGTCTTGCGACTCATCGACAGGTCCTTCACCGTGCCGGCAGCAGCAGCTGCTCGGCCACCGGGCCGAGTGCCAGTGCCGGCACGTAGTTGAGCAGCCCGACCAGCAGCACCGTGCCGATCAGCAGCACGACGAACAGCGGGCCATGCGTGGGCAGCGTGCCCTCGCCGGCAGCGATGCGCTTCTTGGCCGCCAGCGCGCCGGCCATGGCCAGCACTGGCAGCAGCACGCCGAAGCGGCCCAGCCACATGGCCACGGCCAGCAGCACGTTGTAGAAGGGCGTGTTGGCCGACAGGCCGGCGAAGGCGCTGCCGTTGTTGTTGGCGGCCGAGCTCAGCGCGTACAGCACCTCGGTGAAGCCGTGCGGGCCGGGATTGAGCACGCCGGCGCGGCCGGCGTCGGTGAGCACGGCCAGCGCGGTGCCGGCCAGCACCAGCAGCGGCGGCACCAGGATGGCGATGGACACCATCTTCATCTCGTGCGCCTCGATCTTCTTGCCCAGGTATTCCGGCGTGCGGCCGATCATCAGGCCGGCAATGAACACCGCCATCACCGCGAACAGCAGCATGCCGTACAGGCCCGAGCCCACGCCGCCGAACACCACCTCGCCCAGCTGCATCAGCAGCAGCGGCACCGCGCCGCCCAGCGGCGTGAAGCTGTCGTGCATGGCATTGACCGCACCGCAGCTGGCCGCGGTGGTGATGGCTGCGAACAGCGTGGAGGCCTGGATGCCGAAGCGCAGCTCCTTGCCTTCCATGTTGCCGCCGGCCTGGGTGGTGCTGGCGGCATCGTCCACGCCCAGGCCGGCCAGCACCGGGTTGCCCTGCTGCTCGAAGGCGGTGGTGGCCACCACCGCCAGCACCAGCAGCAGGGTCATCGCGGCCAGCACCGCCCAGCCCTGGCGCAGGTCGCCCACCATGCGGCCGAACACGAAGCACAACGCCGCCGGGATGGCCAGGATGGCCAGCATCTGCACGAAGTTGGTCAGCGCGTCCGGGTTCTCGTAGGGATGGGCCGAGTTGGCATTGAAGAAGCCGCCGCCATTGGTGCCCAGCATCTTGATGGCGAGCTGGGAGGCCACCGGCCCGCCCGCCAGCACCTGCGGCGGCCCGCCGGCCAGCGGCTGCTGCACCACGGCATCGGCCGCCAGGTGCTGCACCACGCCCTGGCCGGCCATGAACAGCGCCAGCACGAATGACAGGGGCAGCAGCACCCACAGCGTGGCGCGGGTGAGGTCCACCCACACGTTGCCGATGCCGCCGGCACCATGGCGCGCAAAGCCGCGCACCAGCGCCACCACCACCACGATGCCGGTGGCCGCGGACAGGAAGTTCTGCACCGCCAGGCCGGCCATCTGGGTGAGGTGGCTCATCGTGGTCTCGCCACCGTAGCCCTGCCAGTTGGTGTTGGTGACGAAGCTGATGGCGGTGTTGAAGGCCGAGTCGGGCGACACCGCCGACAGGCCTTGCGGATTGAACGGCAGCCCGCCTTGCAGGCGCTGCAGCGCATACACCGCCAGCACGCCCAGGCCGTTGAACACCAGCAGGCCGGTGGCGTAGGGCAGCCAGCCGGTTTCCTGCCCGGGCTGCACGCCGGCCAGGCGGAACAGCGGGGCCTCCAGCCGCCGGCCCATGGCAAAGCGGCCGGCCATCACCGCATCGATCATGCGGCCCAGCGGCCAGGCCACGGCCAGCAGGGCGGCGAGGAAGGCGGCCAGTTGCAACCAGGCGGCGCCGCTCATGAGAATTTCTCCGGCCGCAGCAGGGCGGCCACCAGCACGACCAGCAGGCCGGCCGCCAGCGCGGCGGCGACCCAGTACCACAGCATGTTCATGGCCGCTGCACCTGCGGCGGTTGCAGCGCCTGGCAGCCATGCGCCAGGGCCAGCATGGCCAGCCAGAGGGCGGCGGCCAGTGCGAGATAGACAAGGTCCATGAGGTCCTCCTTAGAGGAAGACGATGCTAGGCAGCAGGGTGTCAAGACGGTGGCAAGAAGCGGGGGCCGGGTGTCAAGATCGCATCAAGAGGGTGGTGCCTGCTTGTCTAGACAGGTTCTGGCCTGGTTCGCCACGTGGTGGCTTGCTGGGTGTGTGCGGTTTGCGCAGGGCGGTGCGGGCAGGCCCGGCGGCTTAGCTTCCGCGGTCCGTGCTGCGCACGGACTGCCCCGCGCGGCGGCCGAACAAGAACAGCACCGACAGCCGCGGCACAAGCATCCGCCTGACCTGGAGCGCACCGTCCAGCACAAGGCAGCCGAACAAGACACTTCCGACGGCTTACCCGGCAGGAAGGTCAACACTTGCCATTCCCACCCGAGACCCCAAGTGCACCAGATGTCTACCGTCCTGTCCGTTCTCGACCTCGCCCCCCATCACCGAAGGCAGCGACGCCGCTGCCTCCTTCCGCCACTCGCTCGCGCTGGCCCAGCATGCCGAAGGGCTGGGCTATCGGCGCTACTGGCTGGCCGAGCACCACGGCATGCCCGGCATCGCCAGCGCGGCCACGGCCGTGCTCATCGGGCACATCGCCGGGGGCACCCAGCGCATCCGGGTGGGGGCGGGCGGCATCATGTTGCCCAACCATTCGCCGCTGGTCATCGCCGAACAGTTCGGCACGCTGGAGGCGCTGTATCCGGGCCGCATCGACCTGGGCCTGGGCCGCGCGCCGGGATCGGACCAGGCCACCTCGCGGGCGCTGCGCCGCGACCTGGCGACCGATCCCGATGCGTTCCCGCAGGATGTGCTGGAACTGATCGACCTGATGTCCGACGAGCCGCAGCAGACCGTGCGCGCCGTGCCCGGGCGGGGCAGCAAGGTGCCGGTGTGGATCCTCGGTTCCAGCCTGTTCGGCGCGCGGCTGGCCGCGATGCTGGGGCTGCCGTATGCGTTCGCCTCGCACTTCGCGCCGGCGCAGATGATGCAGGCCATCGAGGTGTACCGCAGCGGCTTCCGGCCGTCGGAGCACCTGGACAAGCCGCACGTGATGCTCGGCTTCAATGTGTTCGCCGCCGACACCGACGAGCAGGCCCAGCTGCTGGCCACCTCCATGCAGCAGGCCTTCGTCAACCTGCGCACCGGCCGTGCGGGCCGGCTGCAGCCGCCGGTGCCGGGCTACCTGGAATCGCTGCCGCCGCCGCTGCGCGCCATGCTGGACGACGTGCTGTCGTGCAGCGCCATCGGCTCGCCGCAGACGGTGCAGCGCCAGCTGCAGGCCTTCATCCAGCGCACCCAGGCCGACGAGCTGATGGTCACCTGCCAGATGTTCGACCCGGCCGCGCGCCTGCATTCGTACACGCTGGCCATGCAGGCCATGCAGGCCATGCAGCCGATGCAGCCGATGCAGGCCGCCTGAGCCGGCGGCGGGCCGGCTACCAGCGCGTGCCCGGTCCCACCACGATGCGGCCGGGGTCGTCGCTGCGGCTGCTGGACACCGCCTCGCCGCCCAGCGCGTTCTGCAGCAGCGCGCCCCAGTTGCCATGGGCCTGCTGACGCTCCAGCGCGGCTTCGCGGGCCTGCACCAGCTGCTGGAACCCGCGCGAATCGTCGCCGCCCACGCGGTCGGTGGCACGGGCCGGCGCGGTGCCCATGTGCACCGCGATGCGCCGGCAGATGGCGCCGTACATCTGGGCGATGCGTGACGGCGTGAGCTGCCGCGAGGCGGCCAGCTGGCCTGGCGTCATGCCCACGCCCAGGTAGGCGTCGATCACCTGGCGGTCGGCCTCCGGCAGCGCCGCGAAGATCGCCTCCAGCCGCTGCATCAGCAGCCCGGTGTCCACCCGCGCCTCCACTTCCTCCTGGGGCGTGGCCGGTTCGCGGTGGGTGCGCATGGGGGCGTCGTCGCCGGGGTCGGTGGGCGTCAGGCTCTCGGTGCGGGCCATGGCGGCCGACTGGTCGAGCTGCGCCACCTCTTCCACCGTCAGCCCGCAGGTCTCGCCCACCTCGGCCATCGTGGCCGGGCGGCCATGCAGCGCCAGCCAGCGTTCACGCGCGATGTCCACCGCCTTGATCTTGCGCCGCTCGGCCCGCGGCAGCACGTCCATCGCACGCAGCTCGTCGATCATCGCGCCGCGCACGCGGGAGCGGGCATAGCGCACGAAGGCCTCCCGCGCTTCCTCCGTCTCGTGGCTGCCGCCGAACTCGAAGGACAGTGCGGCCTGCGCCACCGCAATCAAGCCGGCCTGGATCAGGTCGGCCCGTTCCACGTTCGAGGGCAGCTTGCGCGCCAGCGTGGCCGCTTCCTGGCGCACCCACGAGGTGTTGCGGGCGATCAGGGAGGACGGCACGCCGTGCATCGAGATCATGGTGGTCCTTGCGACATGCCTTCTGTTGGCAATCGCCGTTCCGGCATGTGGCGGCATGCAGGACGCTGCCGACAGCCCACCACGGCCGCCGCCGATGGCCCGCGCCCACCGCCTGGGCAGACTGGCGTCATGAGAACGAGCAGTCTTGCAGCCGCCGCCCTGCTGGCCCTGGCGGCCGCGGCCGGCGCGGCCACGCCAGCGCCGCTGGCACAGCGCCACGAGGCGCTGCGCGCCGAGCTGGAACGCAGCCCCTTCGGCCGGCCGCTGCTGCTGCAGGCCAGCGCCCGCGATGACGCACCCAGCGGCGAGGTGCTGGCGGTGCTGCAGCAGCCCTTCGCGCGCGTGGCGCGCACGCTGGGCCAGCCCGAAGGCTGGTGCGCCCTCATGCTGCTGCAGACCAACGTGAAGGCCTGCAGCGTGCAGGGCGAGGCGCCGCGCCGGCAGCTGGTGGTGGCGGTGGCGCGCCGCCATACCGACAGCGTGGACCAGGCCGAGCGCATCACCTTCGAGCACCGCACCGAGGCCGCCGACGGCCAGCGCCTGGCCATGGCGCTGGTGGCCGACCAGGGGCCGGTGGGCACCACCGACTATGCGCTGCGCTTCGAGGCCGTGCCGCTGCCCGACGACCGCACCGTGGTGCAGCTCACCTATGCCTACCGCCCGGGCCTGATGGCCCGCATGGCCACCTCCGCCTACCTGTCGACCGCCGGTCGCAACAAGGTGGGCTTCACCGTCACCGGCCAGGACGAGCAGGGCCGGCCGCAGCGGGTGGGCGGCATCCAGGGCATCGCCGAGCGCAACACCATGCGCTACTTCCTGGCGATGGAAGCCGTGCTGCGCACCGCCGACCTGCCGGCCGACCAGCGGCTGGAACGCCGGCTGCAGGGCTTCCATGCGGCGCTGGAACGCCATCCGCAGCAGTTGCATGAGCTGACGCTGCAGGAGTACCTGGCGCTCAAGCGCCGGGAGCTGGGTGAAGGCGCAGCCTCCTAGGCAGCCAGCCTGAGCTCCGGCAGCACCCGCGCCCAGCGCTCCAGCTCGGCCAGCATGCCGTGGCATGCGGTGGCCGCATCGGCACTGGCGGCCAGCTCGCCGTCCTTCAGCTGCTGCGCGATGCCGGGAAAGGCGACCGCCTCCAGCATCGGCACCATCTTGAAGGTGGTGAGCACCTGCCGCGCCAGCTGCACCGCGCGCACGCCGCCACCGGCGCCGCCGTAGCTGACGAAGCCGGCCGGCTTGTACTGCCACTCGTTGACCAGGAAGGTCATCGCATTCAGCCAGGCCGAGGGCGGCGCGTAGTTGTACTCGGGCATCACGAACACGAAGGCATCGGCCGCGGCCACGCTGCGGCTCCAGCGCCGGGTGTGCTCATGCTGGTAGCGGCCGGTGCGCGGATGCTCCGGCTCGTCGAACACCGGCAGGCCGAAGTCGGCCAGCTCCAGCAGCTGCGCATCGAAGCCGCCGTGCGCCTGGGCCACGCCGTGCGCCCAGCGGCCCACCGCGCTGCCCACGCGGCCCGGCCGGGTGCTGCACACGATGGTCTGCAGCACCGGCTTCATGCGGACGGCCCCGGTGCCAGCCGGAAGTCGTAGTGCGCCGACCAGTACGGTTTGCGCATCGGCCGGCCGTCCACCGCGGTGCCGGGCTCATGCTGCTCGAAGGGCACGATCAGGCTGTCGCGCACGCCAAACACCACGTCGGTGTCGATGTAGGGGCTGTCGGCCACGAAGAGGTGGGTGGTCACCGGCACATGGCCTTCGGCCGACACCATCATGTGGATGTGGCCCGGCCGGTTGGGGTCGCGGCCCATGCGCTCGATCATGCGGCCCACCGGGCCGTCCATCGGGATCGGGTAGTAGCTCGGCCGGATCGACCAGAACCAGAAGCGGCCCTGGTCGTCGGTGCGGAAGCGGCCGCGTGCGCGCATCTCGGTGTTGTCGGCCATCTGCATGTCGTAGTTGCCTTCGCCGTCGCCGGACCATACGTCCAGCAGCGCGCCGGCCAGCGGCCGGCCGTCGGTGTCGGTCACGCGGCCGGTGTACAGCGCGGGCTCGCCGGGCACGCCTTCGCCGATGTCGAAGCCCAGCGGCCGGTCGGGCGCACCCTCCCAGTAGTAGGGGCCCTGCACCGTGGCCTCCGTGGCCGGCGTGGCGCCCTGGGCGCCGCCGCTGGCGCGGGCCTGCGCCAGCGCCACCACCAGCATCGACAGGCCCAGCGTGTCCGACAGCAGGATGAATTCCTGCCGCTTGTCGGTGCACTGCTGGCCGGCGGCGGTGAGGAACTGGATGGCCTGCATCCATTCCTCGCCCGTCAGGTCCACCTCGCGCGCGAAGTCGTGCAGATGGGTCACCAGTGCGGTCATCAACTGCTTGAAGCGGGCATCGGTGCAGCCGGCCAGGCGGCCCAGCACCTCGTCGGTCAGGCTGTGGACGGCATCGGATGCGTCGGCCATGGCATGTCTCCTGGAGTTGTGGGACGCACCATATCCATTGACCTCCCCGCGCAGAAGTGAAGTTTTTCGATAAATTGCATTCACCGCATCGATTGCCTGACGGGCGCCACCCATGGAACTGCGACACCTGCGCTACTTCACCGCGCTGGCAGAGTGCCTGAACTTCACCCGTGCCGCCGAGCGGGTGCACGTCACCCAGTCCACGCTGTCGCACCAGATCAAGCAGCTGGAGGACGAGCTGGGCCACGAGCTGTTCGACCGCATCGGACGCCGCGTGCTGCTGACCGAGGCGGGCGAGACCTTCCTCGGCTATGCCTCCAAGGCGCTGCGCGAGGTGGACCAGGGCCTGGGCGAGCTCAAGCGCTCGGCCGGCGCGCTGTCGGGCGAGGTGCGCATCGGCGCCACGCACACCTTCAACCTGGGCTTCGTGCCGGAATGCCTGGCCGCCTTCCTGGCCCGCCATCCCACGGTGAAGATCAGCGTGGACGAGCTGTCGGCCGATGCCATCGCGCAGCGGCTGCTGGAAGGCACGCTGGACGTCGGCATCGCCTACCAGCCCACCGACGCCGGCCTGCTGTGGTTCGAGCCGCTCTACAACGAGGAGATGGTGCTGGTGGTGGGCGCCGCCCATGCGCTGGCCGGCCGCCGCCGCGTGCGCATGGTGGAGCTGCACAAGCAGCCGCTGGTGATGCTACCGCGGGTGTTCACCACCCGCGTGATGCTGGATGCCTGCCTGGCCAGCTGCGGCGCCGAGCCGCTGGTGGCCGCCGAGATGAACACCATCGCGCCGATGATCGACCTGGTGGCACGCACCGGGCTGGCGGCCATCGTCTCGCGCCACGCCGTGCCGGCGCGGGCCGACATCCGCACCGTGCCGCTGGAAAGCCCCACGCCGATGCGCACGCCCGGCCTGCTGTGGAAGCGGGAGGTGCGCCAGAGCGCGGCGGTGAAGAGCTTCGCGCGCGAGATCCGCAAGGCGGCCTTGGGCCGCAGCCTGCAGCCATCGATGCCGTAGATCAACCGCATCGAAATTCTTCACTTCCTGCCTGCGCAGTCAATCCTTAACGTCCGCCTCCAAACGACGTGAAAGGAACGACATGAAGATCGGCAAGGAGACACTGCCGCGCACCGCCATCTGCACCTCCGACGAACACAGCATCACCGTGCGCGGCATGGACCTGTGCAGCGAGCTGATCGGCAAGGTGGGCTTCACCGACTACTTCCACCTGCTGGTCACCGGCCGGCGCCCCACGCCGGCCGCCACCGCGGTGCTGGACGCCACGCTGGTGGCCATTGCCGAGCATGGCCTGGTGCCCAGCGTGCAGGCCAGCCGCATGACGCTGGCGGCCGCGCCCGATGCGCTGCAGGGCGCGGTGGCCGCGGGCATCCTGGGCTGCGGCTCGGTGATCCTGGGCGCATCGGAAACCGCCGGCCGGCTGTTCCACGAGATCGACCAGCGCGCCGCGGGTGCGGAGGATGCGGCGCTGGACGAAGTGGCGCTGGCGGTGGTGACGGAGTACCGCCAGGCCGGCAGGCAGATTCCCGGCTATGGCCATCCGCTGCACAAGGCGCGTGACCCGCGGGTGGATGCGCTGTTCCGCGTGGCGAAGGAGGCCGGCGCCGGCCTGCGCTTCGTGCACATCGCCGAGAGCGTGGAACGGGTGCTGCCGCAGGCGGTGGGCAAGGCGCTCAAGCTCAACGTGTCGGCGGCCATCCCGGCGGTGCTGCTGGGCATCGGCTTCCCGCTGCCGGCGCTCAAGGGCGTGCCCATCCTGGCGCGCACCGCGGGCCTGATCGCCCACCTGAACGAGGAGCTGGAGCGCTCCATCGGGTTCGCCCTCTCGTACCAGGCCACGCGCGAGCTGCAGTACGACGGCCCGCCGCCCCCGCGCGCGCCGCGGCATAGATCGACCACACCCATAACGACCGGAGACAACACCATGAGCAGTACCCGCCGGCGCGTCATCGCGTCCGCCCTCGGCCTGGCCGCCTCGGGCCTGGCCGGCCTGGCCCCGCAGGCCGTTGCGCAGACAGGCGCCGACTTTCCCAACCGCCCGCTGAAGATCGTGGTCGGCTTTGCCGCCGGCACGCCGCCCGACGTGTTCGCCCGCATCTACGGCGAATACGCCTCGCGCAAGCTGGGCGTGCCGGTGATCGTGGACAACAAGCCCGGCTCGGCCGGCAACCTCGCCACCGATGCGGTGGCCAAGTCGCCGGCCGATGGCTACACGGTGCTCTACAACGTCTCCACCGCCTTCACCATCAACCCGTTCATCTACGGCAAGCTGCCCTTCGATGCCGAGAAGGACCTGGTGCCGGTGGCGCCCACCATGCGCCAGGGCCTGGTGCTGATCGCCAGCCCCAAGATGGAGGCCGGCACGCTGAAGGAGGTGCTGGCCCAGGCCAAGGCCAGGCCCGACCAGCTCTCGCACGCTTCCTACGGCGCGGGCAGCCCGTCGCACCTGATCATGGAGTGGTTGAAGGACGAGACCAAGGTGCAGATGCTGCACGTGCCCTACCGCGCCACGCCGATCAACGAGCTGATCGGCGGCCAGATCGACATGGTGCTGGAGCCGATGGCCACGGCCTATCCGCTCATCAGCAGCGGCAAGGTGAAGGCGCTGGCGTACTCCGACACGCAGCGCCATCCGGCCATGCCGCAGGTGCCCACCTTCGCCGAGACGGCGCCGGGCCTGTCGATGATGTCGTGGCACGGCATCTGGGCGCCCGCGGCCACGCCGGCGCCGGTGATGGACAAACTCTACGGCGTGCTGCATGCCGCCAGCCTGGATGCCGACGTGCAGCGCCGCATCAAGGAGCTGAACTGCGAGCCGTTGTCGCTGGACCGGGCCGAGATGGCGCAGTGGGTCAAGCGCGATGCGGGCATCTACAGCCGCATCGTCAAGGCCAAGAACATCCGGGTGGATTGATGGACCGCCGCAACCTCCTGCTGCAGGCGGCGGTGCTGGCCGCCACGCTGGGCGCCGGCCTGCCGGCCGCCGCCCAGGACGGCGCCGCGCCCGTCAAGCTGGTGGTGCCGTTCGCCGCCGGCACCAGCACCGACATCGTGGCCCGCGTGTTCGGCAACGCACTGGCCGGCACGCTGCGCCAGCAGGTGCTGGTCGACAACCGGCCCGGCGCCGGCGGCACCACCGCCACCGAGCAGGTGGCCCGCGCCCAGCCCGATGGCAGCACGCTGGTGATGGGCACGGTGGGCACCCATGCCATCAACGCGACGCTGTTCCGCAACCTGCGCTACGACCCGCGCCAGCAGTTCGTGCCGGTGGCCTTTGCCGGCTACACGCCGCTGATGCTGGTGGTGCCGGCCGCCTCGCCGGCCAAGGTGCCGCGCGACCTGGCCGCGCTGTCGCGCCGGGCCGAGGGCGCCACCTTCGCCTCGGCCGGCAACGGCACCTCCGGCCACCTGGCCGGCGAGCTGATGAACGAGCTGGGCGGCCGCATGATCCACGTGCCCTACAAGGACGGCTCGCAGGCGCTCACCGACCTGATGGCCGGCAACGTGGACTTCATGTTCTACCACCCCACCGCGGTGATGCAGCATGTGCGCAGCGGCAAGCTGCGGGTGCTGGGTCTGACCAGCGCGGCCCGCAGCGCCCAGGCGCCCGACGTGCCCACGCTGGCCGAGCAGGGCCTGCCGGGCGTGGACCTGGTCGCCTGGTTCATGGTGTATGCACCCGCCGGCCTGCCGCCGGCCACGTTGGAGCGGCTGCGCACCGCGGCGGATGCGGCGCTGGCCCAGCCCGAGGTGCGCACCAAGCTGGCCGCGCAGGGCGTGGAACTGAAGCCGATGCAAGGCGAGGCGCTGGCGCGCTTCACCGGCAGCGAGATCACGAAATGGGCCGAGCTGGTCAAGCGCTCCGGCGCGCAGGTGGACTGAAGGAAGGGCGACAAGCAATGTTCAAGGTTCTCGAAGGCATCACCGTGCTGGAGCAAGGCACCTTCATCACCGGCCCGGCCGCCGGCATGCTGCTGGCCGACCTGGGCGCGCGGGTGATCAAGATCGAGCAGCCCGGCAGCGGCGACCCGTTCCGGGCCTTCCGCGGCGGCCTGTACAGCCCGCACTTCCAGACCTACAACCGCAACAAGCAGAGCATCACGCTCAACACCAAGCTGCCGGAGGACGCCGCCGCCTTCGACGAGCTGGTGCGCGAGGCCGACGTCTACATCCAGAACTTCCGCCCCGGTGCGGCCGAGCGCCTGGGCGCGGGCTGGCAGCGGCTGCACCAGCTCAATCCACGGCTGGTTTACTGCGCCATCAGCGGCTTCGGGCAGGACGGCCCGGCCGCCGGCCGCCCGGCCTATGACACCGTGGCCCAGGCCGCCAGCGGCTACCTCAACCTGCTGATCAACCCGGCCAATCCGCGGGTGGTGGGTC
Source organism: Aquincola sp. J276 (assembly GCF_024700035.1). Taxonomy (NCBI): domain Bacteria; kingdom Pseudomonadati; phylum Pseudomonadota; class Betaproteobacteria; order Burkholderiales; family Sphaerotilaceae; genus Aquincola; species Aquincola sp. J276. The sequence goes on along the minus strand of NZ_JAJONC010000002.1, from coordinate 1,771,637 downwards.
CGGCATTGGCCGACGCGATGACCGGCTTCTACGCCGCCTATGGCGTGATGGGCGCGCTGATCGAACGCGGCCGCACCGGCGTCGGCCGGCGGGTGGAGGTGTCGATGCTGGAGGCGATGTGCCACTTCAACCTCGATGCCTTCACCCACTACTTCGCCGAGGGCGAGGTGATGGGCCCCTTCAGCCGGCCCAGCGTGTCGCAGTCCTACGTGCTGGCCTGTGCCGACGGCAAGTGGCTGGCGCTGCACATGTCGTCGCCCGAGAAGTTCTGGCAGGGCCTGGCCGATGCCATCGAGCGGCCGGACATCTTCAAGGACGAGCGCTTTGCCACGCGTGAAGGCCGCATCGCCCACCAGGAGCAGCTGATCGAGCTGCTGGGCGAACGCTTCAAGACGCGCACCCGCGCCGACTGGTGCGACCGGCTGCAGGCGCGCGACGTGCCGCATGCGCCGATGTACGACACCAGCGAGGCGCTGGAAGACCCGCAGGCGCGCCACCTGCAGCTGGCCATCGACACGCCGCACCCGGTCACCGGCACCTGGCGCACCGTGCGCTCGCCGGTCAGCTTCGACGGCCAGCGGTCGCTGGAGGTCACCGCGCCGCCGCTGCTGGGCCAGCACGACGAGGAGGTGCTGGGCCCCATCCGCGAACGGCTGCGCCAGCGCGGCTGACTACCATCGGCCTCCTCGCGAAGGAGGTGGCCGGTGGACAGCACAGCAGCATCGACGGAGGTGGACGTCGCCTTGATCGGCGGCGGACAGGCCGGCCTGTCGGTGGGTTACTTCCTGCGGCGCACCCGGCGTTCCTTCTGCATCCTGGATGCGGAGCCCGCTCCCGGCGGCGCCTGGCGGCATGCCTGGCCTTCGCTGCGGCTGTTCTCGCCGGCCTCGTCCAGCTCGCTGGCCGGCTGGATGATGCCGGCCACTGCACAGGCCGAGCCGCAGCGCGACGAGGTGATCGACTACCTGGCCCGCTACGAGGCACGTTACGCCCTGCCGGTGCGGCGGCCCTGGCAGGTGCGGGCCGTGACCGACGAGGGTAGCCACCTGCAGCTGCAGGCCGAGGCTGCCGACGGCAGCCGGCACGGCTGGCGCGCCCGCGCGGTGGTGAGCGCCACCGGCACCTGGCGCGAGCCATACCGGCCGCAGTACCCGGGCCAGGCGCTGTACCGGGGGCGGCAGCTGCATTCGGCCGACTATGCCGGCCCCGACGGCCTGGCCGGCCAGCGGGTGCTGGTGGTGGGCGGCGGCAACTCCGGCGCGCAGATCCTGGCCGAGCTGTCGCAGGCCGCGCAGGCCGTGTGGTGCACCGCGGCGCCGCCGCGCTTCCTGCCCGACGAGGTGGACGGCCGGGTGCTGTTCGAGCGGGCCACGCAACGCTGGCGCGCGCTGCAGCAGGGGCTGGTGCCGGACGACCCGCCCGGCGGGCTGGGCGACATCGTGATGGTGGCCTCGGTGCGGGAAGCGCGCGCACGCGGCGTGCTGGTGGCGCGGCCGATGTTCGAGCGCTTCACCGCCACCGGCGTGCGCTGGCTGGATGGCGTGCAGCAGGACTTCGACGCGGTGGTCTGGTGCACCGGCTTCCGGCCGGCGCTGCGCCACCTGCAGCCGCTGGGCGTGGTGGATGCACAGGGCCGCGTGGCGGTGCAGGGCACCCGCAGCAGCCTGCAGCCGCGGCTGTGGCTGGTGGGCTATGGCGAATGGACCGGCATGGCCTCGGCCACGCTGATCGGCGTGATGCGCACCGCCCGCAGCACCGCGCAGGAAGTGGACGGCTTCCTTGCGCTATGATCCGTCCACATTTCGAGAAAACTGGAAGTGTGGAGATCATCATGAATCCCAAGACCTGGCAGGTGCTGTTCGTGTGCACCGGCAATTCCGCCCGCTCCATCCTGGCCGAAGGCCTGATGAACCACCTGGGCGGCGGCCGCTTCGTGGCGCATTCGGCGGGCAGCAGCCCGCGCGGCACGGTGCATCCGCAGGCGCTGGCCACGCTGCGCGCACTGGGCATTGCCGACACCGGCTACCGCAGCAAGAGCTGGGGCGAGTTCGCGTCGGCCGATGCGCCGCGGCTGGACTTCGTGTTCACCGTGTGCGACAGCGCGGCCGGCGAAGCCTGCCCGGTGTGGCCCGGCCAGCCGATGACGGCGCACTGGGGCATGCCCGATCCGGCGCAGTTCCAGGGCAGCGAGGAGGAGACGGCCCGGGTGTTCATGGACGCCGCCGTCACCCTGAAGCGCCGCATCGAGCTGATGATGGCCCTGCCGCTGGAAAGCCTGCAGCGGCTGGCCATCCAGCAGGACATCGACGCCATCGGCAAGGCCTGAATCTCCGCGCGGCGCCCCACCCCATGACCACCAACGTCCTCATCCTCTGCACCCACAACTCCGCACGCAGCGTGCTGAGCGAAGGCATGCTCAACCACTGGGCACAACGTCTGGGCCGCGACGTGCGGGCCTACAGCGCCGGCAGCGCCCCCAGCGGCCGCATCAACCCGCATGCCACGCAGGCCCTGGCCGCCGCGGGCGTGGACACCCGCGGCCACCGCTCCAAGAGCTGGGACGAGTTCACCGGGCCCGAGGCGCCGAACATGCGCATCGTCATCACCGTGTGCGACAGCGCCGCCGCCGAGACCTGCCCCTGGTGGCCGGGCAGCCCGGTGAAGGCGCACTGGGGCTACCCCGATCCGTCCAACGCGCCCGAGGCCGACAGGCCGCAGGCCTTCGAGCTGACGCGCCAGGCCATCGGCTACCGCATGCTGCAGCTGCTGGCGCTGCCGCTGGAGACGATGGGCGACGCCGAGCTGCAGCAGGCGCTGGACCGCATCGCGGTGGCCTGACATGAGCACTTCCCCGCTCCAACGCACGCTGGGCACGCCAGCCACGCAGCCGGCCATCGGCTTCTTCGAGCGCTACCTCACGGTGTGGGTGGCCCTGTGCATCGTGGCCGGCATCGCGCTGGGCCAGTGGCTGCCCGGCTTCTTCCGCGCCGTGGCCGCGATGGAGGTGTCGCAGGTCAACCTGCCGGTGGGCGTGCTCATCTGGGTGATGATCATCCCGATGCTGCTGAAGATCGACTTCGGCGCATTGGGCCAGGTGAAGTCGCATGTGCGCGGCATCGGCGTCACGCTGTTCATCAACTGGGCGGTCAAGCCGTTCTCGATGGCGCTGCTGGGCTGGATCTTCATCCGCCAGGTGTTCGCGCCCTGGCTGCCGGCCGACCAGCTGGACAGCTACGTGGCCGGCCTCATCCTGCTGGCGGCCGCGCCGTGCACGGCGATGGTGTTCGTGTGGAGCCAGCTGTGCAAGGGCGATCCGTACTTCACCTTGTCGCAGGTGGCGCTCAACGACGCCATCATGGTGGTGGCCTTCGCGCCCATCGTGGCGCTGCTGCTGGGGCTGTCGTCCATCACCGTGCCGTGGGACACGCTGCTCACCTCCGTGGGCCTGTACATCGTGGTGCCGGTGGTCATCGCGCAGGTGTGGCGGCGTGCGCTGCTGCGCCGGGGCACGGCGCACTTCTCGGCGGTGGCCTCGCGGCTGGGGCCGTGGTCCATCGCGGCGCTGCTGCTCACGCTGGTGCTGCTGTTCGCCTTCCAGGGCGAGGCCATCCTGCGGCAGCCGCTGGTCATCGCGCTGCTGGCGGTGCCCATCCTGATCCAGGTGGTGCTCAATTCCGGCCTGGCCTACTGGCTGAACCGCCGGCTGGGCGTGGCGCATTGCGTGGCCGGACCTTCGGCCCTCATCGGCGCCAGCAATTTCTTCGAGCTGGCGGTGGCCACGGCGATCAGCCTGTTCGGCTTCCAGTCCGGGGCCGCGCTGGCCACCGTGGTCGGCGTGCTGATCGAGGTGCCGGTGATGCTGGCGGTGGTGGCGGTGGTCAACCGCAGCCAGGGCTGGTACGAGAATCGGGCCGCATGAACCTCAGCACCGACCTGCCCGCGCTGGACGCCACGCTCTTCCACCCGCCCAGCGCCGAGGCGCTGCGGCCCGCACCTTCCACCCATGCGCCGCGCATCCTGATGCTGTACGGCTCGCTGCGCGAGCGCTCCTACAGCCGGCTGCTCACCTTCGAGGCGGCGCGGCTGCTGCAGGCCCTGGGGGCGGAGGTGCGCATCTTCGACCCGGCCGGCCTGCCGCTGCCCGACGGCGCGCCCGACAGCCATCCCAAGGTGGTGGAGCTGCGCACGCTGGCCGCGTGGAGCGAAGGCATGGTGTGGACCTCGCCCGAACGCCATGGCGCGATGACCGGCATCATGAAGTCGCAGATCGACTGGATCCCGCTGGCCGTGGGCGCGGTGCGGCCCACCCAGGGCAAGACGCTGGCGGTGATGGAGGTGTCGGGCGGCTCGCAGTCCTTCAATGCGGTGAACCAGATGCGGGTGCTGGGCCGCTGGATGCGCATGATCACCATCCCCAACCAGTCGTCGGTGGCCAAGGCCTTCAACGAGTTCACCGAAGAAGGCCGCATGAAGCCTTCGGCCTACTACGACCGCGTGGTCGACGTGATCGAAGAACTGGTGAAGTTCACGCTGCTCACACGCGACGTGGCGCCTTACCTGGTGGACCGCTACAGCGAGCGAAAAGAGTCGGCCGAGCAGCTGTCGCGCCGGGTGAACCAGCCGTCCATCTGAAGCCGCGCTGTCAGCCGAAGCGCGTGGGCGCGTAGGGCGCGGGATCGACCACCGGCGTGCGGCCGTCCACCAGCTCGGCCAGCAGCCGGCCGCTCACCGGCCCGAGCGTGAAGCCCTGGTGTGCATGGCCCAGGTTGAGCCACAGGCCGCGGTGGCGCGGCGCCGCGCCGATCAGCGGCAGCATGTCAGCGGTGCAGGGGCGGGCACCCATCCAGGGCTCGGGTTCGGCCGGCGGGCCCAGGTCCACCAGCTCTCGCGCCAGCGCTTCGGCGCGCTGCATCTGCACCGGCGTGGGCGCGGCTTCCAGGGCCGCGAACTCGGCGCCGGTGGTCACCCGCACGCCCTGGCGCATCGGCCCCATCACCAGGCCGGCCTCCAGGTCGTACAGCGACACCTGCGGCGGCGTGGCGCTGCGGTAGTGCCGGTGGTAGCCGCGCTTGACGAACAGCGGGTAGCGGTAGCCCAGCCGCTGCAGCAACGCATCCGACCAGGGGCCCAGGGCGATGACGGCCTGCCCGGCCTGCACCTCGCCTTCGTCGGTGCGCACCTTCCAGCCGCTGCCGGCGGCAGCCAGGCTGGTGGCATCGCCGCGCAGCAACCGGCCGCCGTGCTGCACCAGCGCCTGCGCATAGCGCGCCACCAGCTCGCCGGGATCGGCCACGGTCCATGGGTCGAGCCAGTGCACGCCGCCAGCCACCGGCCGGCGCAGCGCCGGCTCGGCGCGGGCCATGCCGGCGGCATCCAGCAGCTCGATGCGCAGGCCATGCGCCTCGGCCAGCCGGCGGGCCTGTGCGCTGGCCGCGTCCAGCGCCGCCGGGCTGCGGAACACCCAGCGGTAGCCCTGCCGGCGCACCAGCGCCCCGGCATCCGCCAGCGTGATGAGCTGCTGGTGCTCGGTGGTGGCGTGGGCGATGAGCGCCGCATGGTCGCGCGCGATGCGGGCATGCCGCTGCGGCTGCGAGGCCGCCCAGTAGCGCGTCAGCGGCGCGGCCAGGCGGGGCAGGGCGGCCAGGTGGTAGTTCACGTCGGCGCCCTGCTTCAGCGCCACGCGCAGCAGCTTGCCAACCTGCCGCGGGAAGGCATAGGGCTCCACCGCTTCGCGCTGGATGATGCCGGCATTTCCGTAGGACGTTTCGCGGCCGGGCTCGCGGCGGTCCACCAGCGTGACCGCATGGCCGCGCAGCGCCAGGTGCAGCGCGGTGCAGCTGCCCACCATGCCGGCGCCCAGCACCAGGATGTGGCTTGTCATGGCTGCGGCATGGCGTGCGGCGCCAGGGGAGGGCGGCGCAGGCGCGCCGGCATGCGGTACGTCGGGCAGGTCATGCGGCGGATTATTCCGCGCAGCGGCACCGGTTCGCGCCCCGCCGGGCTTGAAAGCTGCGTTGCGCTGGCCGCAAGGCTGGTGGCTTCAGCCGCGGGCCTGCTCCAGCTGCTGGCGCAGGTGGTCGATGAAGGCGCGTGCACTGTCGGGCAGGTGGCGGCCGGCCAGCGTCTGCACCTCGAAGTGGCGCTCGGTCATCTCGCGGTCGCGCAATGGCACCGCCACCACCGAGCCGTGCCGCAGGTGCTGGCGCAATGCCAGCTCGCCGCAGAAGGTGACGGCCTGCGTCTCGGCCACGTAGGCCACCAGCGGAAACAGGTGGTCGCTGCTGAAACGGGTGTCGTAGGCCAGGCCCTGGCGGCTGAAGCCCACGTCCAGCAGCCGCCGCAGCGTGGAGGAGGCCGAGGGCATGGCCAGCGGATAGGCCACCACCTGCGCCAGCGACACCTGCCGCCGCCCCGCCAGCGGATGGCCCGCGGCCACCACCGCCAGCACCGGCGAGGGATGCCGCAGCTCCACGTTCAGGTCGCGCTCCGACGTGAGGTTGACGGTGACGCCGATGTCCGCCTCGCCCTCGCGCACGCGGCGCACCACCTCGGCCTGCACGCACATCTGCAGCAGGAAGCTCACATGCGGATTGCGCGACTGGTACTGCGCCACCAGGCTGGGCAGGAACTCGTAGGCGAAGCCCTCGGTGGCGGCCACGCGCACCTGGTCCTTGCGCAGGCCGCGCAGGGCCAGGATGTCCTCGGCCACGCGCTCGATGTCCAGCCAGGCGCGGCGGGCATGCGCGGCGAGCATCTCGCCGGCCGAATTGAGCACCACGCCGCGGGCGCGGCGCTCGAACAGCAGCGTGTCCAGCTCCCGCTCCAGCCGCGCCACCTGGCGGCTGACGGCCGAAGGCGCCACGCCCAGCCGCGCCGCGGCCTGCGTGATGGAGCCGGCGTGCGCCACCTCGAGGAAGTGCTGCAGCGCCACTTCCTGCAGCACCCGCGGATTGAGCGACCGCTGCCGTGCCGCGGCGCGCCGGGGGCGCGGCGGCGTGGCAGCGGCAGGCGGCGGCGGGATGCGGGGCATGGCGGAGAGCCTAGCCCAGCGTTGCGTTTGCGGCAACGCTCGATTCGCACCATCGCGATTGCTGCAGCCCCCTTCGCTTCCTACGATGGACCCACACACCCCACTGCCGGAGCCACCCCATGACCCACCCCTCCCTTGCCGCCGGCCCGCGCCGCCTCATCGCGCGGGTGATGTGCGGCGCGCTGGCCGGCCTGCTGGCCCTGGCCGTGCTGCCGGCGCGGGCCCAGGCCGCCGGCGCCTGGCCGCAGCGGCCCATCACGCTGGTGGTGCCGTTTCCGCCGGGCGGCAGTGCCGACGTGGTGGGCCGGCTGATCGGCAAGCACCTGGGCGAGCGGCTGGGCCAGCCGGTGGTGATCGACAACCGCGCCGGAGCCGGCACCATCCTGGGCGCGAGCCTGGTGGCCAAGGCACCGGCCGATGGCTACACCCTGCTCATCAGCTCCGGCTCCACCTTCACCGTGAACCCGGCGCTGCGGCCCAACCTGCCGTACGACCCGGTCAAGAGCTTCGACCCGCTGGGCATCGTGGCGCGCATCCCGCTCATCCTGCTGGCCAACAAGTCGGTGCCGGTGAACGACGTGAAGGGCTTCGTGCAGGCCATCAAGGCGCGGCCCGAGCAGTACGCCTATGCCTCCTTCGGCAGCGGCACCACCTCCCAGTTCACCGCGGAGATCGTGCTGCATGCGGTGGGCGCCAAGCTGCTGCATGTGCCCTACAAGGGCAGTGCACCGGCCATGACCGACCTGATCGGCGGCCAGGTGCCGTTCTCGGTGGACACGGTGACCGCGGCGTTGCCGCAGCTCAAGGCGGGCAAGGTGAAGGCGATCGCGGTGACCACCGCCCGCCGCGCCTCGCAGCTGCCGGACGTGCCCACCTTCGCCGAGGCCGGCTACCCCGAGGTGGACGCCGACACCTGGATCATGCTGGTGGCGCCCAAGGGCACGCCGGCACCGGTGCGGGCCACGCTGGAACGCACGCTGGCCGAGATCCTGGCCACGCCGCAGGCCCGCGAGGCGCTGCTGGCCCAGGGCGCGGAGCCGCGCTTTGCCGGTGCAGCCGAATCGGTGGCGCAGATCGACAAGGAACTGCCGCTGATGCGCGCCGTGGCCCGCCGCGCCAACATCCAGCCCGACTGAGCCCGGCCCGTGAGCATGAACCCGTCTCCTTCCACCCCGCGCGATGCCGATGCGCTGGTCGCCCTGTCCGCGGTGGAACTGCGGCGCCTGATCGGCAGCCGCGCGTTGTCGCCGGTGGAGCTGCTGGAAGCCTGCATCCAGCGCATCGAGCGGCTGAATCCCTTCGTCAATGCCATCACCGCCACCTGCTTCGAGCGCGCGCGGCGCGAGGCCCGCGAGGCCGAGCAGGCGGTGATGCGCGGCCAGGCGCTGGGCCTGCTGCACGGCCTGCCGCTGGGGGTGAAGGACCTGGAGGCCACCGAAGGCCTGCTCACCACGCAAGGCACGCCCAGCCTGCGCAACCACGTGCCCACCGCCGACGTGGAGCTGGTGGCCCGGCTGCGCCGCGCCGGGGCGCTGGTGGCGGGCAAGACCAACGTGCCGGAGCTGGGCGCCGGTGCCAACTCGCGCAACCCGGTGTGGGGCGCCACCGGCAATCCGTTCGATCCGCGGCTGAACGCGGGCGGCTCCTCCGGTGGCTCGGCCGCGGCGCTGGCGCTGGACCTGCTGCCGCTGTGCACCGGCTCCGACACCGGCGGTTCTTTGCGCATCCCGGCGGCCAAGTGCGGCGTGGTGGGCCTGCGGCCTTCCCCCGGCGTGGTGCCCAGCGTGCGCAAGAGCCTGGGCTGGTCGCCCATCTCGGTGGTGGGCCCCATGGGCCGCACCGTGGCCGATGCCTGCCTGCAACTGGCCGCCAGCGCCGGCCCGCATGCCGGCGACCCGCTGAGCCATCCGCTGCAGCCGATGGACTTCCTGCAGCCGCCGATGCCCGACCTCTCGCGCCTGCGCGTGGCCTGGACGGAGGACTTCGGCACTTGCGACGTCGATCCGCTGGTGCGCCGCGCGATGCGCGCCAAGGTGGACGCCATGCGCCACCACTTCGCGGCCTGCAACGAGGTGGGCTTCGAGCTGGGCGAGGTGCACCGCTGCTTCGACGTGCTGCGCGCCGAGGCCTTCGTGGCCGGCATGCATGCGCTGTACGAGCGCGACCCCGACAGCCTGGGCCCCGCGCCGCGCGCCAACTACGAGATGGGCGCGCGCATGAGCCTGCTGGACGCGGCCTGGGCGCAGGCCGAGCACACCCGCATCATCCAGCGCTTCCAGCAGGTGTTCGAGGACCACGACCTGCTGCTGGCGCCCACCACGCCGGTGTCGCCCTTCCCCTGGACGCAGCCGCATGCGGCCGAGATCGACGGCCGACCGCAGGACACCTACTACCGCTGGCTGGCACTGACCTATGTGGTCACGCTGGCCACCCACCCCGCGCTGAGCCTGCCCTGTGGCGTGGACGAGCGTGGCATGCCCTTCGGCCTGCAGGTGGTGGGCCGCTTCCGCGGCGACCGCGCGCTGCTGGGCGCTGCGCTGGCCATGGAGCAGGCCTTCGCCGGCAGCCCCGTGCTGCGCCGCCCGCGCCCGGATGCCGGCCGGCTTGGCCCGGTGTCGCCCAGCCTCACGTCCATCGTCACCGCGCCGCCCGACGCACCCGGCAGCCGTCCCGCCGCCCCGCCGGACGGCGGGCTGTCGGTGGTGTGAGCGCAGCCCTGGCGGCTCAGCGCGCCGGCCGCAGCGTCAGGCTGTCGGCCCGCAGGCTGTCCACCTTGGCGCGGCTGAAGGCCATCGGGAAGTACTCGCCCTTGGCCCACGCCTCGATCAGGTTCTTGTAGTACGGGCTGGCAGGGTCGGCCGACTGCCCTGGCACGTTGATGGCGAGCGAGTTGTCCCAGTCGGCCAGGTCGATCACCTGCCGGTACGACGCGCCGCTGGTCACGCGGAAATCCGACGTGCGGTAGGAGGCGCGGTGCAGCGTGTCGTTGTCGCCGCCCACCGGGAAGCGCGGCGTCTGCAGCGGAGCGGCCTGCGCCTCGGTGAGGAAGGGCGTCAGCTCATGCTCGAACTGGATGTGGTGCAGCTGGCCCCACTGCCAGGCGGACTTGTCCCAGCCGCGCAGCGTCTTCAGCTCTTCCAGCGTGGCCTTCAGCGTGTCCAGCAGCAGGGCATCACGGCCGGCCACCGGATCGGCACCGAACACCGCATCGGGCGCCGCCAGCTGGCCAGCACCACCGGGCGCGACAGGCTGCCGAAGAGCGCGCGCCCGGCCGCCGGCACCATGCGCTGCGACACCTGCGCCACCAGCCGCGGCATCCACAGCTCATGGATGGTGGCGGCCACCGAATCGGTGCTGACCACATGGTTCCAGCCGCGCAGCAGCAGCAGCGCCTCGTTCAGCTCCGGGTCGGTGGTACCCAGGCCGGTGAGCAGCGGCCCCAGCGTGCGCGCGGGGATGGACAGCTCGTCGATCTGCAGCCGCGCCGAGTCGGCCACCGTGTGACCGCTGCTGGCGGCCAGCACCTCGCTGGCGCGCTGGAAGCGGTAGGGCTCGGCCCAGGCGGTGGCCGACATGCTGCGGTAGGCATAGTCGGCCGGCACGTTGAACTCGTTGGCGGTGGCATAGAAGCCCTGCGGCGGATTCAGCACCCGGGGCAGCAAGGAGCCGGGCAGGTAGCCCGCCCATTCATAGCGGCCGTCGCCGGGCACCGGCAGCATGCCGGACCAGTCCTGCCGCGGGCGTATCGGCGCCAGCGCACCGCCGAACCAGCCGATGTTGCCGTCCACGTCGGCGTACACCATGTTCTCGCCCGGCGTGAAGTGGCGGGCCATGCCTTCGGTGAACTCGGTCCAGTTGGTGGCCTGGTTCAGCCGCAGGCTGGCCAGGTAGGCGGCGGTGCCGGGAAATTCCAGGTAGGCCGCGCGCACCGCATAGGCCTTGCCGCGGGCGGTGTCCTCATGCACCACCGGGCCGTGGCGGGTGAAGCGCAACTCGGTCTCGGTGGTGCCGGGCTGGCCGCGCACCGTCACCGGCTCCTTCACCACCCGCATGGTTTCCCAGGCGCCGTTGTAGCGGTACTGCAGCGGGTTGGCGGGGTTGATGTCGTAGACGTACAGGTCTTCCTCGTCGCCGAAGGCGAAGATGGTCAGGCCGAAGGCGATGCGTTCGTTGTGGCCCATCGACACGCCCGGCAGCGCCGGCTCGCCGGCACCGATCACGTTCCAGCCCGGCGCATGCAGGTGCACCATGTAGCGCAGCGAGGGCATCTCGATCGCCCGGTGCGGATCGCCCGCGAGGATGGGCTTGCCGCTGGCGGTGCGCGACCCGTGCACCGTCCAGTTGTTGCTCTCGGTGCGCAGCACGGCCAGCTGTTCCTCCGTGGGTGCCGCGGCGCCCGCCCGCGCGCCGGACAGCGCCTTGGCCAGGGCCTCGCGCTGGCTCAGCGCCAGCGGGCTCTTGGGAAAGTCGCCGGCCTCGAAGGCCAGGCCGTTGCGGGCCAGGCTGTAGGGCGCCAGCATGCTGTTGTTGAAGCTGGCCACATCGATGTCTTCCGGCACCTGGATGGCGGTGGGCGGCTCGGTCACCGTCAGCGCCTGGGTGGTGGCCAGGCCCACGGCCGAGATGCGCCGGGCCAGCGAGATCTCGCTGCCCACGTTGCGGGTGATGCCGTAGATGCGGATCAGCGACGAGGTGGGCGACCAGTAGCCCGGCTCGGTGCCCGTCAGCCGGAACTCGATGGGCAGCTTGTCGGCGCTGGCCTTGGCCTCGTCGATGTAGGCATTGATGCCTTCGGAGAAGGCGGTGAGGATCTGCCGCGCCCGCGGGTGGTAACTGGCGAATTCCTCGTCCAGGTTGCCGCGGAACAGGAACAGCCGCGCCGCGCGGTCATGCTCCAGGAAGCGGGGGCCGAACTGCTCGGCCATCTTGCCTTCGCCGCGGCGGCGCCACTGGTCCAGCTGCCACAGCCGGTCGCGCGCGGCGTTGTAGCCCTGGGCGAAGAACAGGTCGCGCTCGTTGGCGGCATAGATGTGGGAAACGCCGTTCCTGTCGCGCACGATCTCCACCGGCTGCTGCACGCCGGGCACCTCGATGCCAGGGCCGCCGTCATCGTCGTCGTCGTCGCTACCGCCGCAGGCGCCCAGCCACAGGGCCGCGGCCAGCGGCCAGATGCCCCACCTCAGGTTCGTCCGTGCCGCCATAGCGCCTCCTGTTGGTGCCCTGAGCTTAGGAGCGGGTCACCGCCAGGGCCTGCTAGTAATCCCTGAAATGGTGCGTAACCAGGCTTGTCAGCAGGCCAGGCCGCAGCGGCTGCGCGGCCTGCAAGGGCCGCGGCGCTGGACCACAATGCCCCGCGGCCAGGGCCGCGTCTCCCTTCGCAGGGTTCCGTTCATGACCGCAATTCCAATTCCTCCGCCGGTGACACTGGCGGACAGCTTCATCGTCTGGAAGACCTCGGCGCAAGGCCTGCTGGAGGGTGACAACCCGGGCTGGGCCCGCTTCACCGGCCAGACCCGCGAGCAGTACGCCGGCGACGGCTGGCTGCAGGCGTTGCACCCCGACGACCGTGCCGAGGCCGCGGAGCGCTGGCGCGCGGCGGTCCAGGCCGGCGCGCCGTACGAGGGCCGTTACCGCCTGCGCCGCCATGACGGCAGCTACCGCCATGTGGCCTGCCTGGCCGGTCCGCTGTTCGAGGGCGGCCGCATCACCGCCTGGGCCGGCGTGTGCAACGACATCACCCACAGCCTGCAGGCCGACGCCAAGCGCCATGCCATCGAGGAGCGGTTGTCCTTCCTGGACGAGCTGGGCGAGGCCACCCGCCACCTCAGCGACCCCGAGACCGTGATGTCCACCGTGGCCCGGCTGCTGGGCGAGCACCTGCGCGCCACCCGCTGCGCCTATGCCGACGTGGAACCCGACGGCAACCGCTTCACCATCCGCAACGACTGGTCGGCCGCCGGCGTGGACAGCAGCGCCGGCGTGTACGAGCTGGAGCGCTTCGGCCCGCAGGCCACCTTCAACCTCCGCCGCGGCCAGCACCTGGTGGTGCACGACGTGGATGCGGAGCTGGGCGACGAGGCCGGCGGCCGCATGTTCAATGCCATCGGCATCCAGGCCATCATCTGCGCCGGCCTGGTCAAGGGCCAGCGGCTGGTGGCGATGATGGCGGTGCACCAGTCCACGCCGCGCCACTGGACGGACGACGACATCGCGCTGGTGGCCGAGGTGGTGGAGCGCTGCTGGACCCACATCGAGCGGGTGCGCGACAGCGCAAGCTGCGCGAGCAGGACCGCCGCAAGGACGAGTTCCTGGCCGCGCTGGCCCATGAGCTGCGCAATCCGCTGGCGCCCATCCGCTATGCGCTGGCGCTGCTGCGCCGCGGCGGCGATGCCCTGCGCCAGCAACAGGCGCTGGACGTGGTGGACCGGCAGTCGGCCCATCTCACGCGGCTGGTGGACGACCTGCTGGAGGTCTCGCGCATCAACCGCGGCCTGATCCATCTGCAGCGCACCCGCATCGCGCTGGCCGCGGTGCTGGAGCAGGCCGCCGAGACCGTGGCGCCGCAGCTGCAGGCCGCCGGCCACCGGCTGACGGTGTCACTGCCCGCGCCGGACGTGCTGGTGGAGGCCGATGCCACGCGCATGGTGCAGGTGGTGGCCAACCTGCTGCACAACGCCATCAAGTACACGCCCGACGCCGGCCAGATCCAGCTCGCCGGCGCGGTTTCGCAGGACCAGGCCGTCATCGAGGTGGCCGACAGCGGCGTGGGCATTCCGCCGGAAGACCAGGAACGCCTGTTCGACCTCTTCACCCAGCTGCCGCACACCGCCGGCCGGGCACAGGGCGGGCTGGGCATCGGGCTGTCGCTGGTCAAGAGCCTGGTGGACCTGCATGGCGGCCAGGTGCGGGTGCACAGCAAGGGCCTGGGCCATGGCAGCCGCTTCATCGTGCACCTGCCGCTGGCGCCGGGTGTGCAGAGGGCGTCGCCTGGCCCCGAGGCCGGTGCCGCCGCCACGCAGGCCGGCGATGCCGGCCACATCCTGGTGGTGGAGGACAACGAGGACGGCCGCGAGCTGCTGGTGGCGCTGCTGGAGGAGTTCGGCCATGCGGTGCGTGCGGCCGCCGACGGGCCGCAGGCCCTGGCCCTGGCGCGCCAGGCCGCCCCCTGGCTGGTGCTGCTGGACATCGGGCTGCCCGGCATGGACGGCTACGAGGTGGCGCGCCGCCTGCGCCAGGAGGCGGGCCTGGCGCACACCACCATCGTGGCGGTGACCGGCTGGGGCGCGCCGCAGGACCGCGAACGCACCGCGGCGGCGGGCTTCGATGCGCACTTCACCAAGCCCTTCGACCCGGACGCGCTGGAGCACTTCGTGCAGCAGGTCGCGCGCCAGCGCCCGGCCGCCTAGCGCCCGCGCGCCTTGTCGATGGCGGCCGCGGTGACGGCGGCCACCTGCTGGCGCAGCGCTGGCTGGCTTTCGTGCGCCAGCTCGTCCAGCGCCATGGCCAGCAGCTCGAGCTGGGAGCTCATCTGCAGCAGCGCCTCCGACGTGGCCAGTGCCGCCCGCAGTGCGGCGGGGCTGGGCGAGGGCGGGGCGGGCAGGGCGGGTTCGGGGTGTTGCATGGCGGCCTTTCCGGGAGCCCGGGCGAGCATCCGGGCAATGCATCGATGCTAGGAAGGATTCACGCCGCCGGGCCCCCGCCAACTTGTTCACGGGGGCCACCAATCCGGGGGCTGGCGGGGCCGCGCAAAAGCGCTCTTGCAGCGAGTGCTGTATGCCTATACAGTGGTCCGCAAGGAGATACGCATGACCACTGCCGCCTACCGCCAGCTCTACAGCCCCCGCCCGCACCGCTTCCATCCGCCCGCCTGGCTGCGCCGCATCTGGGCCTGGCTGTGACCTGACCACGCCAGGTTCACCCTGCCGCCCGGCGGGTAGGCGTTTGCCCTTGGTAGCCCTGCCAGGGCACCGGCACCTATACTTTGACCAGGAACAGACATCATGTCTATTTCTGTAGGCCGGTCAGTCAAGGAGACGTCATGCAGCGGTGGTCCTGGAACGTGATGGCGCGTGGCGCCCTGGTGGCCGCAGGCCTGGCGTGGCTCGCGGCGGGGCCGGCGGCCGCGCAGGGCGAGCTGCCGAAGACGGTCAGGATCGTCGTGCCCTTCAGCGCCGGCGGCAGCAACGACTTGTTCGCCCGGGCCATCGGCCAGCGCATCGCCAGCAAGTTCAACGTCACCGTGGTGGTGGACAACAAGCCCGGCGCGGGCGGCTCCATTGGCAGCGACATGGTGGCGCGGGCCGAGCCCGACGGCGGCACGCTGCTGCTCACGTCGGTGAGCTTCAGCACCAATGCCGCGGTGCAGCCCAAGCTGCCGTACGACCCGCTGAAGTCCTTCGCGCCGGTGGCGCTGGTCTCGCGCGGGCCCATGCTGCTGGTGGTCAGCAGCCAGACGCCGTTCAAGACCACGGCGCAGCTGCTGGCCGCCGCCAAGGACAGCAAGGGCCGCATGAACTATGGCTCCGCGGGCATTGGCTCGGTGGGTCAGATGGGCTCGGAGCTGCTGAACGCGATGGCCGGCACCCAGGTGCAGCATGTGCCGTACAAGGGCATCTCCAATGCGGTGTCCGACATGATCGGCGGCAACGTCGAGATGATGGTCACCACCGCCGCTTCGGTGAACGGTCCGCTGAGGGCCGGGTCCATCCGGCCGATCGCGGTGACCTCGGCCCAGCGCTCGAAGTTCGCGCCCGACCTGCCTACCGTGGCCGAATCGCTGCCGGGGTTTGCGGTGGAAGCCTGGTGGGGCGTTTTCGCGCCCGCCAAGACGCCCAAGGCCCTGGTGGACAAGCTCAATGCGGAGATCCGCGCCGCCGGCCAGACCGACGAGCTGCGCGAGCTGTATGCCCGCGAGAGCACCGAGGCCGGCACCATGACCGCCGACCAGTTCGCCAGCTTCGTGGCCACCGAGGTGGGCAAGTGGAGCAAGCTGGCCAAGGACCGCAACATCACCGCCGAATGAGCCGCGTCCTGCCTGCCTGGCGTTCGGTGCTGTACGTGCCGGCGCATGCGCCGCGCTTCATCGCCAGCGCCCACCGCCGCGGGGCCGACGCGGTGCAGCTGGACCTGGAGGACAGCGTGCCAGCGGCCGAGAAGGCCGCCGCGCGCGACGGCCTGCGCCAGGCGGCCGCCATCGTGGCGCAGGCCGGAGCCGACGTGCTGGTGCGCATCAACCGGCCGCTGTCGCTGGCCGTGCGCGACATCGAGGCCGCGGTGTGCCCGCAGCTCAAGGCGCTGACCATCACCAAGGTGGACGGCGCTTCGCATGTGCGGCTGTTCGACGAACTGGTGACCGAATGCGAGGCGCGTGAAGGCCTGCCCGCCGGGCAGGTGGGCTTCGTGCTGCTGGTGGAGACGGTGTCGGCCTTCCTCGCGATGCGCGAGCTGGCCGAGGCCTCGCCACGGGTGGTGGCCCTGGCCCTGGGCAGCGAGGACTTCGCGCTGGACGCCGGCATGGAGGCCGGCGACGACACCCTGCTGGCGCCGAAGCAGCAGATGGTGCTGGCCGCGCGCGCGGCCGGCGTGCTGCCCATGGGCTTCATCGGCAGCGTGGCCTCGCTCGACGACGAGGAGGGCTTCCGCGCGATGGTGCGGCGTTCGCGGCGCTTCGGCTTCGAGGTCGCCACCTGCATCCATCCGCGGCAGGTGGCCATCGTCAACGAGGAGTACGGCGCGCAGCCCGAGGCGCTGGACTGGGCGCGTCGCGTGGTTGCCGAGAACGAGCGGCAGGCGGCCCAGGGCCAGGGCGCCTTCCGGCTGGATGGGCGCATGGTCGACAAGCCCATCGTGGAGCGCGCGCAGCGGCTGCTGGCGCGCCAGGCGCAGTGGCTCAGCCGGCCGGCACCTTCAGCCCCTTGAGCGGCACGGCGGGTGCATCGAAGAAGGCCGGGTCGCCACCCAGGTCGGAGGTGAGCCGGCGGCCCGCGGCCATCACCAGCGGCAGGCATTCGGCGTACTTCGACCTGTTGAAGCGGTACAGCGGAATGCCCAGCGAGAGCGCACCCACCAGCTGCTGCCGGCCGGCGAACACCGGGCAGGCGATGGCCGCGCTTTCCGAATCGCGCTCGGCCTGCGAGACCGCATGGCGTGCCGCCCGGATGTCGTCGTAGGCCTTGCCGGGCTCGTCGGCAAAGGCCAGCAGCACCTTGCCGGCCGCGCCGCGCTGCAGCTCCACCCGGTCGCCTTCCGGCACGTTCATGCGCACCCGGCGCGGCAGCTCCACGCGGTGCAGGCACACCCGTGCATCGCCGTCGCGCACGTACAGCGCCGAGGTCTCGTGCGTGGCCTTGGTCAGCTCGCGCAGCACCGGCAGCACGTAGTCCTGCAGCCGGAACTGCGCCTGGTAGATCATGCCCAGGTAGAACGGCGTGGAGCCCAGCATGTAGCGGCCGTCGTCCAGCCGCTTGAGGTAGCGGTAGTGCTCCAGCGATTCGCACAGCCGCAGGATGGTGCTGTGGTACAGGCCGGTGGCCTTCATCAGGTCGGTCAGCGTCATGCCGTCCACGCTGTGCTCGAAGGCCTGCAGGATGGTCAGCGCACGGTTGACGGCGGCCACGCCGGGTTCGGCGGCTTCCTTCTCGGTCAGGGGTTCGGCAGGCATGGGCTCCTCGTGTGGGCCGTGATGCTAAGCCCATTGCGCCTTCACGGCCGGCCGTTGACAAGCCGGGCACCGTCGTTAGACTTCTGAAATAGACACGCTGTCTATTTCAAGAGAAACCACCGATGACCGGCCTGCACAAGCAATGTTTCGATCCCGCCCGGCGCGGCCCGCTGCACGGCCTGCGGGTGATCGACCTGTCGCGCCTGGTGGCCGGCAACATGATGACGCTGCAGCTGGCCGACTTCGGCGCGCAGGTGGTCAAGATCGAGCCGCCCGCCGGCGACACGCTGCGCAACTTCCGCGCCGAAGGCTTCGACACCTGGTGGAAGACCTACGGCCGCAACAAGCAGAGCGTGGGGCTGGACCTGCGCCGTCCCGAGGGCATCGCGCTGGTGAAGGCGCTGGCCGCCACCGCCGACGTGCTGGTGGAGAGCTTCCGCCCCGGCGTGCTGGAGCAGATGGGCCTGGCGCCCGACGTGCTGCTGGCGCTCAACCCCAGGCTGGTGATCACGCGGCTGTCGGGCTGGGGCCAGACCGGGCCCTACCGCGAGCGCCCCGGCTTCGGCACCCTGGTGGAAGGCTATTCGGGCTTCGCGGCGATGAACGGCTTCGCCGACCGCGAGCCGGTGCTGCCGCCGATGTTCCTCGGCGACATGACCACCGGCCTGTACGGCGCCAGCGCCACGATGATGGCGCTGTGGGAGGTGCGGGCCAATGGCGGCCAGGGCCAGGTGATCGACCTCTCGCTGTTCGAGCCGATGCTGTCCATCCTCGGCCCGCAGGCAGCCAACCACCGCTTCACCGGGCAGGTGAAGCCGCGCACCGGCAGCCGCTCCAGCACCACGGCGCCACGCAATGCCTACCCCACCCGAGACGGCCAGTGGGTGTGCCTGTCCACCTCCACCGAGACCATGGCCGCGCGCCTGTTCCAGGCCATCGGCCGGCCCGACATCACGCAGGACCCGCGCACCGCCACCGCCCGCGGCCGGCTGGCGCACGTGGAGGAGATCGACGCCATCGTCGGCGGCTTCATCCGCGGCAGGACGCTGCAGGAGAACCTGGCCTTCTTCGAGCAGGCCCAGGTGACCATCGGCCCGATCTTCGATGCCGCCCAGCTGGCGCAGGACCGCTTCGTGATCGAGCGCGAAAGCCTGGTCGACGTGGAGGACGCGGACCTGGGCTTCGTGCCCATGCACAACGTGACGCCGCGCATGAGCGCCACGCCCGGCGGCTTCCGTCGCCCGGCGCCGCACATCGGCGAGCACAACCGCGAGCTGCTGCTGCCGCTGCTGGGCACGGCCGAGTACGAGCGGCTGCTGAATGCCGGCGCCATCGTCGAGAAGCCGGCCCGGCCGCAGCCCGCGGCGCAGGCGACATCCCCCACGGCCTGAAGCGGCCGCGCAACCTGAGGACTGACATGAACCGCATCGGACATCCCATCGTCGCCCCCGGCGCCTGGAAGGGCCCGGAGATCGACTGGACGCAGCAGGGCCTGCATGTGCTGAGCCCCGAGGAAGTGCAGGAGATCGACGCCGCGCTGGCACACCTGCTGTCCCTCGGCGACGTGGACTTCCCCGACATCACGCCCGAGAACTTCCCGCTGGACAAGGTGGCCACGCTGATGCGCTCGCTGCCCGAGCGGCTGCGCAACGGCTGCGGCTTCCTGATGCTGCGCGGCCTGCCGCGCGAGCGCTACTCCGACGACGACATGGCGCGGGTGTACTTCGGCCTGAGCTGCTACGTCGGCCGGCCGATGACCCAGTCGTACCTCGGCGACCTGATCGGCCACGTGGTGGACGTGAGCGACCTGGAGCCCAAGTCCCGCGGCTACCGCAAGGGCGGCGGCCAGCTCATGCACACCGACTCGTGCGACATCATCGGCCTGATGTGCCTGCGCACCGCCATCTCGGGCGGCGAGAGCCGCATCTCCAGCGCGCTGACGGTGCACAACTGGATGCTCGAGCACCGGCCCGACCTGCTGAAGGTGCTGGCCGAGGGCCTGTACCTCAAGCGCACCGACGAGGACGGCCGCCGCGCCACGCGCACCTACAGCGAACGCAAGGTGCCCTTCTTCCACGGCGACAATGGCGAGGTGACCTGCTACCTGCCTACCGGTTATGCACGCCTGGCCGAAAAAAGTGGCCAGCGCCCGTTCACGCCCGAGGAATCGGAAGCGCTGTACGTGGTGCGCAAGGCCTCGGCCTCGCCCGAGCATTACCTCGACATGGGCTTCAAGGACGGCGACATCCAGTTCCTGAACAACCGCATCATGGTCCACGGCCGCACCGACTACGAGGACCACAAGGAGCTGCCCAAGCGCCGACACCTGCTGCGCATGTGGCTGCGCATCGACGCGTGGCCGAAGATGCCGGCCGAGCAGGTGTTCCATACCGACGAGGACATGGCGCTGTGGAGCCGCGGACGCCGCCGCCTGATGGAGCTGCCCTCGCACCACGACCGCGACCTGCTCGATCCGAACGTCGAGAAGGGCATGGTGGAGTGACGCCGACGCCCCCGCCCGTGCACGGGCTTCAGGCGCTGCATGCGCTCGAGGCCGCGGCCCGCGTGGCGCACACGCCCTGCGGCGAGGGCCACGTGGTGTGGCACCTGTGGGGCGACACCGGGCCGGTGGTGGTGCTGCTGCATGGCGGCGCGGGCAGCTGGACCCACTGGCTGCGCAACATCGGTGCGCTGCGTGCGGCCGGCTGGCGCGTGGTGGCGCCGGACATGCCCGGCTTCGGCGATTCCGCCGCGCCGCCCGACGGCCACGATGCCGACGTGCTGCCGCACTGGCTGGCCGAAGGCCTGCAGCGCCTGCTGCCGGACGAGCCGCTGTGGCTGGTGGGCTTCTCGTTCGGCGGCCTGGTCGCCGGGCTGATGGCCGCCGCCGGCCTGCCGGGGCTGCAGCGGCTGGTGCTGGTGGGCGCGCCCGCATTGAGCCCGCAGCCGATGGCGCCGCTGCCGCTGCGGGCCTGGGATGCCCAGCCGCCCGGCCCCCGGCGCGATGCGGTGCACCGCCACAACCTGGCCACGCTGATGCTGCACGACGCCGCCGCCATCGACGACACGGCGGTTCGGCTGCATGCGGCCAACATCGAGCGCGACCGCCTGCGCCGCCGCCGCCTGATGCGCGGCGACCTGCTGCTGCGCACCCTGCCGGCGGTGGCTTGCCCGGTGAACGGCATCTGGGGCGAGCACGACGTGCTCTACCGCGGCCGCACCGCGGTCATCGGCCATGCGATGGCGCAGGCGCCGCGGGCCGGCTCGCTGGTGTTCATTCCCGGCGCCGGGCACTGGGTGCAGTACGAACGCGCCGAGGCCTTCAACGCCGCGCTGGCGCAGGCCCTGGCGCCCTGAGACGGGCGGCGCTGCCTCAGGCCCGGCCGTCCTTCAGGTCGAGCGCCAGGAAGTGATGCACCGCGGGCTTCTCCGGCCCGATGTGGAAGCGCAGCGCCTGGGCCTGCATGTCGGCATCGGCCTTGGACACCCGCTGGTGCTGGCGCAGGTGCTCGGCCCAGGACTCCACCATGAACCATTCGATCACCCGCTCCGGCTCGCCGGTGTGCTCGGCCACGCCCCAGGCATAGGCGCCGTCGCGCCGCCGCTCCTGCGCCACCTGCTTCATCGCCTGCAGGAAGGCGGGCAGGTCGTGCTTGCGGATGCGGTATTCGACCTGTACCACCACCGGCCCGCGGTCGTGGGCCACCGGCTCGGCCAGCATCGGCTCGGGCCAGTGGTTGGAGGCCTGCAGGTCGGCTTCGCCGGTGGGCAGCTTCACGCGATGGAACACCAGCGCGATGACGACCAGCGCCGCACCGGCGCCCAGCAGCGTGGCCGCCAGGCCGGCTTCCTGCGCCACCAGGCCCCAGGCCAGGCTGCCGCCGGCCATCGCGCCGTTGAACACCATCAGGTAGATGGCCAGCCCGCGGCCGCGCACCCAGTTCGGCAGCACCGACTGGGCCACGCCATTCAAGGTGGTGAGGGCGGTGATCCAGCCCATGCCCAGCAGCAGCATCAGCCCGATGGCCACCGCCTGCGGCGGCGCGAAGGACAGCGCCGCCATCACGCCCGCGCTCAGCAGCGAGGCCGCCAGCACCAGGCCGTCGGCATCCAGGCGCTGGCGCAGCCGGGGCAGCAGCAGCGCACCCACGATGGCGCCCGCGCCCACCGCGCCCAGCATCACGCCGTAGAAGCCCGCGGTGCCGCCCAGCATCTTGCGCGCCACCAGGGGCAGCAGCGCCCACACCGAGCTGGCGAACAGGAAGAACACGGCGGCGCGCAGCAGCACCACATGCAACTCGCGGCTGGCGCGCGCATAGCGCAGGCCGGCCCGGAAGGCGCCGAGGAACTGCTCCGACAGCCCGCTGTCCACCGGCGCCGGGCGCTTCCACCACAGCAGCGCGGCGATGACGACCAGGTAGCTCACGACGTCGGCGCCATAGGCCGCCGCGGCACCGAAGCTGGCCAGCAGCAGGCCGCCGGCCGCCGGGCCCAGCGCCCGCGCCACGTTGATGCCCAGGGAGTTGAGGGCGACGGCGTTCTTCAGGTCGCTCCGCGGCACCAGCTCGGGCACGATCGATTGCCAGGTCGGGCCCATCAGCGCCGCGCCGATGCCGCCGACGAAGGTGAGCGCGACCAGGTACTCCACGGTGAGCGTGTCCGTCCGCGCCAGCAGCAGCAGGCAGCCGCTGACCAGCGCCAGCAGGACCTGCACGCCGATCAGGAAGCGGCGGCGGTCGAGGATGTCCGACAGCACGCCGGCCGGAATGGCCAGCAGGAAGATGGGCAGCGTCGCCGCAGTCTGGATCAGCGCCACGGCGGCCGGGCTGGCCGACAGCTCGGTGACCATCCAGGAGCTGGCCACGTCGCGCATGAAGCTGCCGATGTTGCCCAGCACGGTGGCCGTCCACAGCACGGCGAAGACCGGCTGGCGCAGCGGCGCGAAGCTGCCGCCGGGCGCTGCCGTCGGTGCAGGCGCGGGCGCTGCCGCGTGATGATGTTCGTGCTCAGACGCCAAGATGGCCTCCCAGGTCGAGCCAGGCGACGAGCATGAACCCGCCCGCCAGGCCCCAGTGTTCGAAGAATGCGTTGGCCATCGGCAGGCGCTGCGCCGCCGTGGCCACCCAGAAGCGGTCGGCCAGGAAGCTGGCCACCACCGTGAAGCCGCCGAGCAGCAGCGCGCCCAGCCAGCGGTGCCAGCCGGTGAGCACCAGTGCCGAGGCGCCGATCTCCAGCCCGATGGTGGCCACCGCCCATGGCGCCGCCGGTGCCAGCCCGAAGTGGCGCATCTCGGCGATGGCCCCTTCGAAGTGGCGCAGCTTGTGCACGGCACCCTGCAGGTAGGCGCCGCACAGCAGCAGCAGTGCCAGCCAGTGCACTGCCGGCGACACGAAGCCGTGGCGCAAGGCTTCCAGCGCCGGGCCCATCACACCGCCCAGCAGGCGCAGCCGAGCGCGCCCCAGAAGCCCTTGAGGTCCGCGATGGGCAGCCGGCTGCTCCAGGCGGTGGCGTGTGCGTGGCCGTGCAGCTTGCAGTCGTTGGCGCAGGCGCAGGCCGCCGCGGCATGGCGCAGCACCGACCGCTGCAGGCCCGCCTGCAGCGGTGCGCCGTCCTGCTCGCCCCAGTGGCCATAGCCGCCGAAGCGCCGCACCGGCGACCAGTCGGGCATCGCCGGCGGCGGCGCGCTGTCGTCGTGGGCGGCGAACTCGCCCGCGCCGTACACCACCTTGCCGCCGACCACGGTCAGCAGCGCGCTGGTGTCGGCGATCTCCGATTCGGCGCAGGCGAAGAAGTCGCGGTCGGGCACCATCAGGTCGGCGAACTGGCCCACCTCGATGCGGCCCTTCTTGCCCACCTCGTTGCTGAACCAGGTCACGTGCTCGGTCCACATGCGCAGCGCGGTCTCGCGGTCCAGGCAGTTGCGCTGCGGATAGAGCTGCATCCCGCCCACCGTCCTGCCGGTGATGAGCCACGACAGCGACACCCACGGGTTGTACGAGGCCACGCGGGTGGCATCGGTGCCGGCCGACACCTTGGCGCCCATCTCCAGCATCCTTTTCACCGGCGGCGTGGCCTCGGCCGCACCGGGGCCGTAGCGCTCGACGAAGTACTCGCCCTGGTAGGCCATGCGGTGCTGCACCGCCACGCCGCCGCCCAGCGCGGCGATGCGGTCGATCGACCGTTCGGAAATGGTCTCGCAGTGGTCGAAGAACCAGTTCAGGCCCTGCAGCGGCACGTCCTGGTCCACGCGCTCGAACACGTCCAGCGCGCGGCTGATGGTCTCGTCGTAGGTGGCATGCATGCGCCAGGGCCAGCGGTTCTGCGCCAGGATGCGCACCACCTCTTCCAGGTCGCCTTCCATCCCGGGCGCCATGTCGGGCCGCGGCTGGCGGAAGTCCTCGAAGTCGGCGGCCGAGAACACCAGCATCTCACCCGCGCCGTTGTGGCGGAAGTAGTCGGTGCCCTGCTTGTAGCGCGAGGTGGCCGTCCAGTTCAGGAAGTCTTCCTTCTCCTGCTTCGGCTTCTGGGTGAACAGGTTGTAGGCCAGGCGGATGGTGAGCTGCCCGGCATCGGCCAGCTGCTGGATCACCTGGTAGTCCTCGGGATAGTTCTGGAAGCCGCCGCCCGCGTCGATGGCGCCGGTGACGCCCAGGCGGTTCAGCTCGCGCATGAAGTGGCGCGTGGAGTTCAGCTGGTACGCCGGCGGCAGCTTCGGGCCCTTGGCCAGTGTGGCGTAGAGGATGGACGCATTGGGCTTGGCCAGCAGCAGCCCGGTGGGGTTGCCCGCGCCGTCGCGCATGATCTCGCCGCCGGGCGGGGCCGGCGTGTCGCGGTCGTAGCCCACGGCGCGCAGCGCGGCGCCGTTGAGCAGCGCGCGGTCGTACAGGTGCAGGATGAAGACGGGCGTGTCGGGCGCCACCGCATTCAGCTCGTCGAGGGTGGGCAGGCGCTTCTCCTCGAACTGGTGCTCGGTGAAGCCGCCCACCACCCGCACCCACTGCGGCGCCGGCGTGACGGCCACCTGTTGCCGCAGCATGCGCATCGCGTCGGCCAGGTTCTTCACGCCGTCCCAGCGCAGCTCCAGGTTGTAGTTGAGCCCGCCGCGGATGATGTGCAGGTGGTTGTCGATCAGCCCGGGCAGCACCCGCCTGCCGCGCAGGTCGATCACCCGGGTGTTCGGGCCGGCCAGGGCCATCACCTCAGCGTCGCTGCCCACGCGCACGAACAGGCCGTCCTGGATGGCGACGGCGCTGGCCGTGGGCCTGGCGCGGTCCAGCGTCGTGAAGAGGCCGCGGTGGAGGATGAGGTCGGGGTGCTTGCTGTCGGCCATCGCGGCGTCTCCTGGGTGCGGTGGTGGTCGGGGTCGTCGGGCTCAGCCTTCGTGTGCGCCGAACATCGTCTTGGCGTAGGTGATGCCGATGCCGTAGCCGCCGCCGAACTTCTTCGCGATGCCGGTGGTCATGTCGTAGGTGTCGGTGCGGGCCCAGTCGCGCTGCATCTCCAGCAGGTACTGCAGCGCGGTGATCGGCTGCGCACCGGCCTGGACCATGCGGTCCATCGCGCGGTTGTGCGCCTCGGTGGAGATGTCGCCGCAGGCATCGGCGATCACGTAGACCTCGAAGCCCTGGTCCAGCGCCGACAGCGCCGGGCCCACGATGCACACGCTGGTCCACAGGCCCGCCAGCACGATGCGCGACTTGCCGATCTCGTTGATGCGGGCGATGACGGCGGCGTCCTCCCAGGTGTTCATCGAGGTGCGGTCCAGCAGCGGCTGGCCGGGGAAGGGCGCGGTGACCTCCTCGAACATCGGGCCGGAGAAGCTCTTCTCGGCCACCGTGGTGAGGATGGTGGAGGCGCCGAAGCCCGCGGCGGCGCTGGCCACCAGGCCGGCGTTGGAGCGCAGCTGAACCGGGTCGATCGAATGCGTGGCGAAGGCCATCTGCGACTGGAAGTCGATCATCACCAGCGTGTGGTCGTGCGGGGTCAGCAGCTTGGCGCCGGGGGTGGGGGTGGCGGTGAGGCTCATCGGGGTACTCCTTGGGTCAGTGGTGGCGGGAACGGGAATGCAGGGACCGGGCCCGGCCGGGCCCGGCGGGATCAGGGTGCGGAATCGACCAGCACCAGTTCGGCATCGGCCAGCGCGGTGACGCGGATGGTGTCGACGTCGCTGATGGCCGCGCCGTCGCGGGCCTTCAGCGTCACGCCGTCCACCTCCACCTCGCCGCTGGCGGGCACCAGGTAGCCGCGGCGGTCCTTGCCCAGGCGGTACTCGGTGCTCTCGCCGGCCTTCAGCGTGGCGCCCAGCACCCGGGCGTTGGTGCGGATCGGCAGCGCGTCGGCGTCGCCCGGCAGGCCGCTGGCCAGCGCCACGAAGCTGCCCGAGCGCTCGCCCTTCGGGAAGGGCTTGGCGCCCCAGGACGGCGGCTCGCCCCGGCCGTCGGGCAGGATCCAGATCTGGAAGATCTTGGTCACGCCCGGCTCCATGTTGTATTCGGCGTGGCGGATGCCGGTGCCGGCGCTCATCACCTGCACGTCGCCCGCCTCGGTGCGGCCCTTGTTGCCCAGGTTGTCCTGGTGCGTGATGGCGCCTTCGCGGACGTAGGTGATGATCTCCATGTTGGCGTGGGCATGCGGCGGGAAGCCGGTGCCCGGGGCGATGGTGTCGTCGTTCCACACCCGCAGCGCGCCCCAGCCCATGCGGGCAGGGTCGTGGTAGTCGGCGAACGAGAAATGGTGCTTGGCATCGAGCCAGCCATGGTTGGCGCCGCCAAGGGCATCGAAGGGTCTGCGGTCGATCATGGTGTTTCTCCGGGCGGTTCGTGTTGCGATGGAGAGACTTTAGGAGTCGGTGATCGATAAGAGAATAGAAAAGATGGAAAACCATCGATTCCGAAAGTTGCATGAGCAAGCTGCCTGATCTGGAAGCCTGGGCCATCTTTGCCAAGGTGGCGGAGACGGGCTCCTTCGCCAAGGCGGCGGCCGACCTCGCGATCTCGCAGCCCACCGTCTCCAAGGCCATCACGCGGCTGGAGGCGCGGCTGAAGACCACGCTGTTCCACCGCACCTCGCGGCGCATGTCGCTCACCGCCAGCGGCGAGGCGTCGCTCGATCGCGCCTCGCGCATCCTGGCCGAGGGCGAGGCGGTGGAGGCGGAGGTGACCGAGCAGTCCGAGCACCTGCGCGGCACCATCCGCATCGCCGCGCCGATGTCCTTCGGCATCAGCCACCTGGGGCCGGCGCTGCCGGCCTTCATGGCGCAGCACCCGGAGGTGATGCTGGACCTGCACTTCAGCGACGAGCTCATCGACGTGGTGGCGCAGGGCTTCGACGTGGCCCTGCGGATCTCGGCGCTGCCGGATTCCAGCCTGCTGGCGCGGCGGCTGTGCGCGGTGCGCATCCTGCTGGTGGGCGCGCCCGCCTACTTCGAGCAGCACGGAAGGCCGGGTCATCCGCGCGAGCTGGCCACGCACCGCGCGCTGCGCTACGTGCACACGCGCCTGGGCGAGGCCTGGCGCTTCCGGCATGCCCGGCGCGGCGAGTTCTCGCAGGTGGTGCCCACGGCGCTGCGCGTCAACAACGCGGAGGCGCTGGCGCCCGCGCTGCGGGCCGGCCTGGGCCTGGCGCTGCAGCCGGAGTTCCTGGCCTGGGAAGACCTGCGCTCGGGCCTGCTGGAGGAGGCGATGCCGGAGTGGCAGGTGCCGCCGATCGCGCTGCACATCGTCACCCCGCCCGGCCGCGGCCGGCCGGCGCGGGTGCAGGTGCTGATCGACTACCTGGCCGCGCACTTCGCGCGGGCGCCCTGGGCGGTCGATCCCAGCCCGATGCCGGCTGCGGCCGCCGCCTCCGCCGCGCCGCGCTGAAGCCGGGCCGGTCCGCGGGTGGCGGCAACCGGCTGCCTAGTGCATTTGCGCTATGGCGCCGCGCGGGCACGGCACCTAGCCTGTGCAGCAGCAGGGCCGCCCGGCCCCGGTGCCACGGAGGTTCCCTTGAGAAAGACATTGCTCGCCGGCCTGGTGCCGGTGGTGCTGCTGCCGGCTTGCGGCGGCAGCGACGATGCGCCGTCCAACGCCTACGCGCAGCGGCCGGCCTTCCTCGCCGCCGAGCCGCGGCGCATCGACTTCGACGGCCGCACGGCGGGCCTGGTCACCGGCAATGCGGCCGACCTGCCGGCGCTGCTGGCCTATGCCGCCCCGGCCGGCGAGCCCACCGCCGCCACGCTGCGCACGCTGCAGATCCACGCCTCGTACGCCGGCCTCGACGACCTCAGCGCCGGCGGCGGCTTCGGCGTGTACTTCGGCGTACTGGACCCGCGGGCCAACCAGGGCAGCGAGTACATCGCGGTGTCCGACGACGGCAGCGGCCGCCAGAACGTGACCATGGCGGTGCAGGTGCCCAGCCACTTCGATCCGGCCCGGCCGTGCATCGTCACCGCCACCTCGAGCGGCTCGCGCGGCATCTATGCCGAGGTGCCGACGGTGGGCGAATGGGCGCTCGGCAAGGGCTGCGCGGTGGCCTACACCGACAAGGGCACCGGCGTGGGCGTGCACGACCTGAACCGCGACCGTGCCTACGCGACGGATGGCAGCCTGGTGGCCGCCGGCCAGCGCCAGGACCTGGTGTTTAACGCCAACCTGCTCGGCGACGACCTCGCCGCCTACCGCGCCGCCTTCCCGAACCGGTTTGCGGTCAAGCAGCTGCACTCGCGGCAGAACCCCGAGAAGGACTGGGGCGCCTACACGCTGCAGTCGATCAAGGTGGCGCTCTACGTGCTCAACCAGCGCTTCCCGCAGGCCGGCTTCACGCCGAAGAACACGGTGGTCATCGCCTCCAGCATCTCCAACGGCGGTGGCGCCGCGCTGCGTGCGGCCGAGCAGGACACCGAAGGCCTGATCGGCGGCGTGGCGGTGTCCGAGCCGCAGGTGAACCTGCCGGACGACGCCGGCCTGACCGTCCGCCGCGGCGACGTGGTGGTGCCGGTGGCGGGCCGGCCGCTGTTCGACTACTTCACCTTCGCCAACCTCTACCAGCCCTGCGCCACGCAGGCGCCGGCCATCCGCGACGGCACCGCCTTCGTCGCCGCGCCGCTGGCGGCGGCCCGCTGTGCGGCGCTGGCGCAGCATGGGCTGGTGGCCGGCGCCACGCTGGATGCGCAGGCCACCGATGCGCTGGCGCGGCTGCGGGCTTACGGCTGGGAGCCGGAATCCGACCGGCTGCACGACAGCCACTACGGTTTCGAGTTCACCAACCTGGTGGCGATGTCCTATGCCAGCGCCTATGCGCGGGCCGCGGTCACGGAGCCGCTGTGCGGCTACAGCGTGGGCGGCGTGGGCGCCACCACGCCCGGCACACCGGCCGAAGCGGCCCTGAAGTCCTTCTGGGGCACCGGCTCGGGGCTGCCGGCCGGCCCGATCACCATCGTCAACGACCAGGCGGTGGGCGGCCCGGCCAAGGACACGGTGTCGGTCAGCGCCAGCACCGGCCGCGCCGACTACAACGTCGACGGTGCGCTGTGCCTGCGCCGGCTGATGACCGGCGCGGCCGTGGGCCGCACGCCGATCTCCGCGGCCGAGCAGGCGGTGGCGGCCCGCGTGCGCACCGGCCTGGCGGAGGTGCGGGTCACCGGCAACCTGCGCGGCAAGCCGGCCATCATCGTGCAGGGCCGTGCCGACACGCTGCTGCCGGTGAACCATGCGGCACGCCCCTATGCGGCGCTGAACCGCCGCGCCGATGCGGCGTCCGACCTGCGCTACTACGAGGTGACCGATGCCAACCATTTCGATGCGCTGGTCACCTTCTATCCCCGCGTGATGGTGCCGCTGCTGGTCTATGGCCGGCGGTCGCTGGAGCTGATGCACAGCCGGCTCACCACCGGCGCTGCGCTGCCGCCCTCGCAGGTGGTGCGCGCGACGGCTCGCGCCTCGGCCGCCGCCACCCTGTCGGACGCCCAGCTGCCGCCCATCGCGGCCACGCCGGCGGCCGCCGACACCATCAGCGTGGGGCCGGGGACGATCGCGGTACCTGACTAGACAAGCTGGCGTCCTCGCCCTGTGCGGCCAGGCAGCGCACCAGCGCCGTCTTGTCCTGGATGCCCAGCTTGCGATAGACCTGGGCGAGCTGCGCACGCACGGTATGCGGCGAGGTGTGCAGCGCCTTGGCCACTTCCTTGTGCGTGCGCCCGCTGGCGAACAGGCCCGCCACGGCCTGCTCCCGCGGCGACAGCGCTGCGCCGCTGCGGCGCGCCTGCGCCTCGCACAGCCATTGCACGCCGAGCCGGCGAGACGACAGCGTGATCGCCTGGCCGTGAAACGGCATGCCGCCCGCCATGGCCGCCTTGGCCACCGCAGGCAGGTGCAGGTGGCCGGCCTGCGGCCATTCGCGGGCCATCAGCTCATGGAACAGCGGATCGGCGGCGTGGTAGCTGCCGCCCGCATCCACCAGCGCCAGTGCGCGCACCGGTTCCGGCAGCGCGGGGCGCTGGTTCCATTGCGCCCGCTGGAGGTCGAGCGCGCAGCTCACATGCGCCCAGGCGGCGCCGATGCGGGCCATGGCCTGCCGGTCGAAACCCTCGCGCGTGCCGCGGTACAGCACGATCCACCGCATCGGCGCGTCGCCTTGCGGTGCATCGCCGCACAGCAGCAGGTGGCGCAGGTCATGGCGCCGCGCAAAGCGTGCCATCACGCCGTGCTGCGGGCCGGCGTAGGTCGTGCCCGCATCCACGGCGATGGGGTGGCCCGGGCGGCCGAGGAAGGCGGCCGTCACCGGGTCTTCGTGGGAGACGGCCGCGTACTCCTGCAGGATGGCCTCGTCGCGCCCGTGCACCGTGGCGGTGGCGATGCGCAGCGTGTCGTCCGCCGGCATGCCGGTGCCCAGCACCGCGCCGTCGAAGCCGATCCAGCGGCGCAGGTGCCCGATCAGCTCTGCCGGAAAGTCCTGGGCGGCGGTGGTGGCGGCCAGGCGGTGCAGATCCGCCAGCTCGCCAGCAAAGGAGCGCATGGTCACGACCGGTGTTGTCACCCCGGCGATTGAAGGCGGCCCGGCGGCCGCAGGCAAGAGGGCTTGCCAGGGAGCGATTGCTAGCCGGTGGCGTCGGCATTGGCCGCCCGCAGCGGATCCGATACCTCCATCCAGTCCAGGTCGTTCTCCAGCGTGTGGAAGGCGTCGTCGCCGATGTCGCCGGACTTGCGCATGGCCAGCAGCGTCTGGCGGGCGGCGGCCACGGCGGCGAAGTAGTGGCGGTCATAGTCGACGCCGAAGGCGGTGAACGGGCTGCTGCCGTCATGCAGCGGCCGGCCGAGCTGCATCTTCAGGTTCTTGCGCACCAGCTCGATGGCCGGTGACGGGGCCGCGGGCAGCGTGGCGAAGGCCGCCTGCAGCATGCGCTCGCGGCCGCGGGCTTCCTCGACGGCCACCGGGTCGGTGTCGCGCAGCTTCAGTGCGCGCAGCAGCGGCTTGAGCGTGAAGCCCTGGATCATCAGGGTGCCGAAGACGACCAGGAACGCGGTCAGCACGATGAGGTCGCGCGACGGAAAGTCGGCTGGCAGCGCCAGCGCCGCCGCCAGCGTGACCACGCCGCGCATGCCGGCCCAGGAGATGACGAGCCCGCTGCCCACCGTCGGGCGCAGCATCGGCCGCGGCGGGCTGAAGCCCCGGCGCCGGTTGTGCCAGCGCACCGCCGCATTGAAGGTCATGTGCCAGGCGATGCGCACGCCGATCACCGTTGCCAGCACCGCGGCGGCCACCGTGAGGTACTGCTGCAGCGGGGCACGGGCCATGTCCATCCAGATCGGCCGCATCTGCAGGCCGATGAAGATGAAGGCGAAGATGTTGAGCGCGAACACCACCGTGGCCCAGACCGCATTGGTCGGGATGCGGATGCGCGCGGGAATGGTGGCCGGCGCGAGCTGCGCCATCGTCATCGCGAAGCACACGGTGGTGAGCACGCCCGACAGCCCCGCATGCTCGGCCAGCTGCCACACGCCCACGGTCCAGACGAACTGCAGGATGATGGCCGTGGGGATGTGCCGCACCCGCACCAGCACCTGCTGGGCCAGCCAGCCCAGTGCCGGCCCGGCGATCAGGCTGCCCACCACCGCCAGCAGGAAGGTGGGCGCCACCGCCTGGATCGAGAAGCCGCCGGCGGCCACCGCGCCGACGGCCAGCCGGTAGATCAGCAGCGCACTGGCATCGTTGAGCAGGCTCTCGCCTTCCAGGATGGCCAGGATGCGGTGCGGCGGCCGCAGCGGTCTGAGCACCGCGGTGGCCGCCACCGCGTCGGGTGGCGCCACGATGGCCCCCAGCGCGACGGCGGCCGCCCAGGGCAGCGTGGGCATCAGCGTGTGCGCCACCACCGCCACCGCCGCCGTGGTCAGCACCACCGCCACCAGCACCAGGCCCACCAGCGGCGCCCAGTTGTCGCGCAGGTCGCGCAGCGAGGCGTCGTAGCCGGCGTCCACCAGGATGGGCGCGACGAACAGCGCCAGCACCAGCTCGGGCGGCAGGTGCAGGCTGGGCGCACCGGGCACGAAGGCCAGCAGCGCGCCGCCGATGGCCAGGAACACCGGGTACGGCGCCCCGGCGCGCCGCGCGGCCGCTGCCAGCACCACCGCTGCGAGGAAGAGGACCAGGATCTGCTCGATCTCGTGCATCGAGCCAGTATCGGTGCGTTGTCGGCACCCAGGGCGCTGCCGCGGCGGCCTCAGCCGATCACTTCGGCCGCGGCGGCGGCCGGCGGGCACCGGCTTTCCAGCAGGGTGACCACTGCCTGGGCCAGCCGTTCGAGGCACGCCTGCTGGGCCGGCGTGATGCCGGGCCGCACCTGGGTGTCGAGCACGCAGATCATGCCGACCGCCACGCCGCAGCGCGACATCAGCGGCGCGCCCGCATAGAAGCGGATGCCCGGCTCGCCGATCACCAGCGGATTGCCGCAGACGCGAGGGTCGTGCTCGGCATTGGGCACCACGAACACGCCCTCGTGCTCGATGGCCTTGACGCAGATGCTCTTGTCCAGCCCGGTCTCGCGCGTGCCGAAGCCGTACTCGGCCTTGAACCACTGGCGCTTGTCGTCGACGAAGCTCACCAGCGCCATCGGCGCATCCAGTTCGCGTGCGGCGATGCGGACCACCTGGTCGAACACATCCTCGCGGTCGGTGTCGAGGATGGCGTACCGCGCCAGCGCCTGCTGGCGTTCCGTCTGTTCCACCTGTTTTGTCATCGTCTTCGGCATGGATGCCTGAGCAGTGGTGGACCCTTGTAGCGGGCCGCTTCGGCGCGGACAACCCCTGGAAGCGGGGCACACTTGGCGGCTTGGCACGTGTACCCCGTCAGGAGATGTTGTTGAAGTCCTCTCGCCGACACCATGCCTGGGCTGCGCTGTGGCTGGCCGCCACCCTGGCGCTGCCGGCTGCGGCCCAGAACATGGGCTGGAGCACCATCACGCCCTCCATCACCGGCACCGACACCCTGGGCCTGGTGCTGCGTGAACAGATGCAACAACGCGCGCCGGTGGCCGCGCAGGGCGGGGCGGCCGGCCCTTCCGGCGCGGGCGAGCAAGCGTCTGCCGCATTGCGCTTTGCACCGTCCAAGGCACGGCGGCAGCAGAACCTGGCGGCCTTCGTGGAGAAGACCCGGCGCGTGGACCCGGAGAACGCCAGCGGGCTGGAACGGCTGTTCGCGTCCGAGGACGTCATCGAGAAGGTGGCGCCGATGATCCGGCCCATCGGGCTGCGCATCGATGACCTGGCCGACACCTATGCGCTGTGGTGGATCTCCGCCTGGAATGCCACCCAGGGCATCAATCCGACACCCAGCCGCGCCACGGCCAGCGCCGTGCGCCAGCAGGCGGCGCGGGCATTGATGGCCACGCCGGGCATCGCGGGGGCGAGCGACGCGGCCAAGCAGGAGTTCGCCGAGGCGCTGCTGGTCCAGGTGATGTTCATCGACGCCGCGGTCGACCATCACCAGGGGTCCGCCAGCCAGCTTCGTGCACTGGCCCGGGCGGTGCAGCAAGGCGCCGGCCGCATGGGCCTGGACCTGGCGGCGATGCGGCTGACCGAGGCAGGCTTCGTGCCCTCCCGTTGACGGGCCAGGCCGGCAGCCGGCCCGGCTCAGGAGGAGCGCGACAGGTTGGTCTTGCGGCCTGAGCCGCCGAGCGGGCCGGAAGGCACCTTGCGCCGCGCGTCGAACTTCTTGTTGCCGCCGGCAAGCTTGTTGACGGCGGCCCAGGCACGCGTCTCGGCCTTGGGGCGTGCGGCGCCCTTCGGCGCGGCGCCTTCCTCCGGGGTCTGGGCCGCCGGCTCCTGAAGGTCGGCGTCCTTGTCCAGTTTCGACATGTCGGGCTCCTGCTGATCCATCACGCTGCGCGTCGGCGCCGGGAAGGACAGGTTAGGGCATTTCGGCCCCGTCCCGAGAGAGCTGGCCCGCCGCCGCTCAAGCCTGCCGGCCCTGCAGCCATGCCCGGGGCGACACACCCACCGCCTGCATGAAGGCACGGGAGAACGATGCCGGGCTGGCATAGCCCAGCTCGTCGCTGGCCCGCTTGATCGAGCTTCCCGCCAGCAGCATCGACTGCGCCAGCGACACCCGCCACCGGAGCAGGTAGTCGGCCGGCGTGATGCCGACCTGCTGCCTGAACGCCGCGGCGAAGGCGCTGCGCGACATGCCTGCCGCCTGCGCCATGGACTCCAGCGCCCAGTCCGCGCCGGGCTTGTCGTGCAGGGCCGTCAGCGCGCGGGCCAGCTTGGGATGGCCCAGGCCGTGGAGGATGCCCTCGGTGATGCCGGCTTCGGCCGGATGATCCAGCAGCCATCGCAGCAACTGCAGCAGCAGCACCTCGAACAGGCGATCGGCCAGCAGCCGGTGACCGCAGCGCACCTGCTCGGTCTCGGCGAACAGCAGGGCCAGCGTCTGTTCCAACCCGTCCACGGCATGCAGGGGCAGCACGACCACCGGCGGCAGGGCCGCCACCACCGGATGCCGCACACCGCCTTCGAAATCCACGGTGGCGCACACGAAATCGGAGCCTTCCGTGGGCGCGTTGTGGAACTGGTGCTCCAGCGGGCGCGGGTAGAGCAGCAGGGTCGGCTCCGTGACCTGGATGCGGCGGGGCGCGCCGCTGCGCGGCCGGTGCGTCACCACCATCTCGCCCCGGCGCAGCACATGCAGGAAGCCACGCCCCTCCTGGGCGTCGAAGTGGGTCACGCCGCACAGGGGGCCTGCGTGGAACAGGTGCGCATGCACCCGGAAGCGTTCCAGCAGGCCGGACAACCGGTCCACCGGCTGCGTTGATATGGATGCCATGGCGTGCGGACTGGACGGAATGGATGCTTTACTGGACGGAATGCATCGAATCATACAGGTGCCGGCAAGACACTGTGGTCCAGCGCAGCACCACATCGGCGCCGCGCCCAGCCACCTCAACTTCAAGGAACCGTCATGAACCGCATTTCCCTCGTCGACCGCCAGGCCACCACCGCCGACCGCAAGGCCTTGCTCGACGCCATCCACGGCACCTTCGGCGCCACGCCCAACATGTTCCGTGCGGTGGCCAATTCACCGGCAGCGCTCCAGAGCATGTGGTCGGCCTTCGGTGCCCTGGGCGGCGGCGTGCTGCCGGCCAAGCTCGGCGAGCAGATCGCCGTGGCCGTGGCCGACCGCAATGCCTGCGAGTACTGCCTGGCCGCCCACACCGCCCTCGGGCGCAAGGCCGGCGCCAGCGCGGAGGAGATGCAGCAGGCGCAGGCCGGCGAGTCCGCCGATGCGCGGACGCAGGCCGCGCTGCGCTTCGCGCTCAAGCTCGTCAACGACCGCGGCCAGGTCGCGGATGCCGACGTGCAGGCCTTGCGTGCGCAGGGCTTCAGCGACGAGGAGATCGTCGAAATCCTGGCCCACGTCGCGCTCAACCTGTTCACCAACTACGTGAACGTCGCCTTCGCCGTGCCGGTCGATTTCCCGGCCGTCAAGCTGCGCCGCTCCGCCTGATTCAGGCGCGTCACCCGATCGCCACCTGCCTGGCGCGACATCGCGCCCGGCTTCCAAAACACCCAAATCGATTATTTATCTTCAGTTGGATGTTTTGGATGCCGAAGTCCTGCCAGCGGCCGTGCCCTGCGGCCCCAATGGAGAAGTACTCGTGTTCAAGAATCTTCGTCTCGGCGCCCGCCTGATGCTGGCCTTCACGGTCCTGGTGCTCATGGGTGCCCTGGTGGCGGCCTTCGGCATCTATGGCCTGCAGCGGCTCAATGGCGTCAACGGCACGCTGTACGACCAGGAGCTGCTCGGCATCTCGCACGTGAAGGAAGCCAACATCAACCTGATCTATGCCGCGCGGGCGCGCGGCCAGTTCTCGCTGGCCACCACCGATGCGGACCGGGCCGGCGCCCGCGCCACCTTCAAGGCGTCGGTGGACACCATGCAGGCGTGGCTGGAGAAGGCGCGCCCGCTGTTCACCACGGCCCAGGGCCAGCAGGAATTCGACCGGCTGGACGGCATGATCAAGCTCTACGTGCCGGCGGCCGAGGCCTTCATGGCGGCCAGCACCGGCAAGGCGCTGCTGGCGCCCGACGCCGAGCTGGCCAAGCTGGACCTGGCCACCAAGCAGGCCAACAAGCAGGTGGACGACCAGCTCACCGCCCTGACCAAGCTGAAGGAGGCGAACGGCGCCCGCACCGCGCAGGACGCAACGCAGCTGTACGAGACGGTCAGCCTGGTGATGGGCCTGCTGACGGTGGCCAGCGCACTGTGCGGCGCGGTGGTGGGCGCGCTCATCACCCGCGGCATCACGCGTGCACTGGGCGGCGAGCCGGCGGACGTGGCCCGCGTGGCGAATGCGGTGGCCTCCGGCGACCTCACCACCCGCATCGACACCTCGCGTGCCACCGACGGCAGCGTGGTCACGGCGATGGCCCACATGCAGCAATCGCTGATCCGCGTGGTGAGCCAGGTGCGCGCCAGCAGCGACAGCATCGCGACCGGCTCTTCGCAGATCGCCACCGGCAATGCCGACCTCAGCCAGCGCACCGAGGAACAGGCCAGCAACCTGCAGCAGACCGCGGCCTCGATGGAGCAGTTGACCGCCACCGTGAAGACCAATGCCGACACCGCCCAGCAGGCCACGCAACTGGCCACCGCGGCCACCGTGGCGGCAGGCCAGGGTGGCGAGGCGGTGAGCGCGGTCGTGCGCACGATGGAGGGCATCACCGCCTCCAGCCGCAAG
Source organism: Aquincola sp. J276 (assembly GCF_024700035.1). Lineage (NCBI taxonomy): Bacteria > Pseudomonadati > Pseudomonadota > Betaproteobacteria > Burkholderiales > Sphaerotilaceae > Aquincola > Aquincola sp. J276. Next base: position 1,734,737 of record NZ_JAJONC010000002.1, on the reverse strand, counting down.
ATCGCGGACATCATCAGCGTGATCGACGGCATCGCTTTCCAGACCAACATCCTGGCCTTGAATGCCGCGGTGGAAGCGGCGCGGGCCGGCGAGCAGGGCCGCGGCTTCGCGGTGGTGGCTTCCGAGGTGCGCACCCTGGCCCAGCGTTCGGCCGGCGCGGCCAAGGAGATCAAGTCGCTGATCACCGAGAGCGTGGAGAAGGTGGAGGCGGGCAGCCAGCAGGTGGACGAGGCCGGCCGCACGATGGATGACATCGTGTCGCAGGTACGCCGTGTGAGCGACCTGATCGCCGACATCGGCAGCGCCACGCAGGAACAGACGCAAGGCATCGGCCAGATCGGTGATGCGGTCAGCCAGCTCGACCAGGTAACGCAGCAGAACGCCGCGCTGGTGGAGGAAAGCGCGGCCGCGGCCGACAGCCTGAGCCAGCAGGCGGCGCGCCTGGTGGAGGCGGTGGGCGTGTTCACGCTGCAGCCCGGCGAAGCCACGCACGCTGCCGGCTGAAGCGCTGCCGGGGCGCAGCCACGCTGCACTGCAGCAGGGGCCCCTAAGATCCCGCCATGAACGAAGCAGCGCGCTCCTACTCGACGGTCGACGTCGCCAGGCGGCTGGGCGTCTCGTTGCAGACGGTGCAGCGCTGGGTCGATTCGGGCCGGCTGAAGGCCTGGAAGACACCCGGCGGCCATCGCCGCATCGACGGCCGCAGCGCCGAGCTGCTGTTCGAGCAGCATGAGCAGACGATGGGCGCTTCGGCGGCGGCGGTGGATGCCGCGGTCGGCATGCCGGCCCGCGCTGCCGCGCCCCGGCCGCTGCGGGTGGTGATCGTGGACGACGATCCGCTGGACCGGGAGCTGATCGCGATGCTGGTGCAGGTGGCGCTGCCCGGCGCGCAGCTGCAGGTGGCCGGCAACGGCTTCCAGGGCCTGGTCATGATCGCCCGCCATGCGCCCGACATCGTCATCACCGACGTGCACATGCCGCACATGGACGGCTTCGAGCTGATCCGCAACGTGCTGGCCGATGCGGCCACACGGCCCCGGCTGCTGGTCGCGGTGTCGGCCAAGTCGCCGAAGGAACTGGCGGAGTATGGGCAGTTGCCGACGGAGGTCACGCTCATCCACAAGCCTTTCGAGCGAGAGGCGTTCGTCGCCGCGCTGCGGCAGCGCTGATCTGCGCACCAACTTCGGGCACCTCGATTGCCGCGAGCCGGCATGTCTGCCAGTGAGAGTGCTCCTCCCCGCAAGCGCCGCCGGCGGAAGATCGCAGCAAGGCTGCGGCGCGCGCCGCCACGGCCAGTGACCGTTCATCAGGCGGCCGGCCTCGCTGCCGCGCTGGCGCAGGCGCGCGAGACGGCCAGGGCCCTGCAGGTCGAGAACCAGCGCATCCGGCAGGAGGTCCAGGCGCGCAACGTCTTCCTGGCCACGCTGTCGCATGAGCTGCGCGCGCCGCTGAACGCGGTGATCGGCTTTGCCGACCTGCTGGCGGCCGGCGTGGTGCCGGCGGACTCGCCTCGGCGCACCCATTACCTGGGACACATCCGCGACCGCGGGCTGCAGTTGCTGCATCTGATCAACGACGTGCTCGACCTGTCGCGCGTGGAGGCGGGCGCCTGCGTGCTGGCGTCCGAGCGGGTGGACCTGCGGGCGCTGATTGCCGGCGTGGTGGACGTGCTGCACACCCGCATCGCACGCAAGCGCCTGGTGGTCTTGGTGGACGTGCCGCCCGGGCTGCCGCCGGTGGTGCTCGATGCACCGCGGCTGAAGCAGGCGCTGGCCGGCTTGTTGGACCATGCGCTGCAGGCGTCGCCCGTTGCAGGCCATGTCAAGGTCCGCGTGCGCCTGCAGAGCGGCGAGCGCTTCCAGCTGGCGGTGCAGGACAGCGGGCCCGCCATCGCGCCCGAACGATGGCCCGGCGTGTTCGAGGCGTTTGCCGAGGACAGCGCGGGCCGCCGGCTCGAAGGCACCGGCCTGGGCCTGGCGCTGGCGCGGCGGCTGGTGCAGGCGCAGGGCGGCTCGGTGAGCGTGCACGGCGCGCCGGGGCAGGGCAGCGTCTTGTCGATGGAACTGCCGCTCGTGCCGGCCGGCTACCGGATGGAGGACGACGCCGCGCACCACGCCGACGGGTCGCCGGCGCTCACCTCGCCAACGGACGGCGCCGAAGCGCCGGAATGACCCGGCCGCGACAGCTCAGTCGGGCGGTGGCCGGCGTCTCCAGAAGCTGCGCAGCATCGCCAGGCCCACCGGCGCATGCGCGACGCTGAGGCTGTTGCGCAGCACCCAGTCCGCGGTGGCCAGGGCCAGCGGTTCCGAGCGGGCGGGCTGCGCCAGCGCCATCTGCCAGTCCGGGAAGGCCCGGGCGGCGATCGGCTCGTTCAGCATCTCCGTGACCCGGGTGTGCTGGCGGCTGCCCCGGATGCGCGCATAGGTCTCGGCCATGGCAAGGGGCTCGCCTTCGAAGTACTGCATGAACGTTCCCGCGCTGTAGATCAGCGCACCGGTCACGCCGCTTTCCAGGTTGAGGCGCCGAGCTTCCAGCAGGAGAGTCTCCAGCATGAAGTCCGTCATCGGTTGGACGCTGACGCTGGTGTAGACGATGGCTTGCAGCATGGAAGGCGACGGCATCGGCCAATGCAGCGCTCAGGTGCCCGGGCGCAGCTTGCGCAGTGCACTGGGCGTGTGGCCGAAACGGGCGCTGCAGACGCGGGAAAAGTGCGAGGCGTCGGAAAACCCGGCGCGCTGGCCGATCTCCTCCAGCGAGAGCCGGTCGAAGCCCGGCGCCTCCAGCATGCGGCGGGCGACGTCGGCACGTGCGTCGATGAGCAGGCGGCCGAAGGTCAGGGCGCCGGCGCTCAGCACACGGTGCAGCGTCCGCACGGACACGCCGACCTGCCGTGCGATGTCCAGTGCCTCCAGGGCAGGCTCGCTGCAGCGTTCGCGGATCGCATCGACGATGCGTGCCTGGAGCTCGGGATAGGTGCGCGCAGGCGCCGAAGCCGCCGGTGCGACTTCGGTGGCCGCCAGCGACAGCAGGGCGCCGACCTGGTCTGCCAGCATCTGGTTGGACAGCGGCAGCGGCTTGTCCGCGAGCTGCGGCGCCAGCTGCGCCACGTACTGGGCCAGCAATCGGCCCCACGGGGCGCTGCCGTCCATGCGCTGGCACACGAGCTTGCGCGGCTCGGGCACCCAGGCTGCCAGCCACTCGAACGGGATCTTGACGTTGTGCGCCGTGCAGCCGCTGGGCCAGTGGGCCGACTGCTCGAACCGCGAATCGATCAGCACCAGGTCGCCGGCGGTCAGCAGCAGTTCCTCGCTGGGCCGGCGCAGCCGCCATGGGCCGTGGCCGATGACGAGGTGGTAACTCTGGTCGGTGCTGCGTGCGATGTCACGCACGGTGCGGAAGGCGTCCTGGCTTGAGCCGCCCATGTAGGCGACGGACAGGGGCCCCAGCTGGCGCACCGCCAGCTCGGAGTGGAAGTCCACCACCTCCCGGGACGACGTGGTGACGTGGATGAACCGCTCACAGATGTTGCCCACGTAGGCGTCCAGCCGCTGGGACGGTGGCAGCTGGTCCGTCGACCACCTGAAGACCGGTTCGGTGCCTTGTTCCTTCTGCGCTTCCATCCCCGACCCCCTGCCCATCGCATGCGGCTATCCGCGTTTTCCCTGACTTTACCCAGCGAGCGTCCCGGCCTGCACAGGTGGCGCGCAGCGGCCAGTCGCTGGCACGCAGAAGCAAGGTTCTTGCGCGGTCGCCATCTAGCATTCCGATACACCCACTGCGCTGGTGCGAGGGCCGGCGGTTCAATGCGCATTACCAGGAGTCGGACATGTCAACCACTGCAAGGCGACTCAGCGTAGGTGTGCTTCATGAGTCCGTCGTCATCCAGCAAGGCCTGGCCGCACTCGTCGGCCACAGCGGCAACCTTCAGCTTGTCGCCACGGCCGGCATCGGCAGCCCGACCGTGGCGGCGGAACTGCTGTCAGCGCATGTGCTGCTCGCAAGCCACGGCTTTGCGCTCGAGCTGCTCGACGGCCCGGAAGGACCCCGGCATGCCGCCGTGATCGCGGTCGCGCCGCACTTCGGTGATGAAGCCGCGCGCGCCTTGATCCGCCGAGGCGCCCGCGGTCTGTTGCTTCTGTCCATGACGGCGGACGAGCTCGAGCAGGCGGTCCTGCGCGTGGGCGCAGGGCTGCGGCACATCACGCCGTCGGTGGCCGCGGTGATGGCAGAGCATCTTGGTGCTCCCGGGCTCACCTGCCGCGAGGTGGCCTTGCTCGAGCTGCTGTCATGCGGCATGACGAACAAGGCCATCGCCAGGACGCTGCAGATCTCGGACGGGACCGTGAAGACCCACGCACGCTCCATCTTCTCCAAGCTAGGCGCCAACAACCGGACCCAGGCCGTGGCCGTGGCCAGGAGGCGTGGCATCCTGAGGCACGGCGCGGACCTTCCCGCCGGCTGCCTGGAAGAAGCCCCGGCCGGACGGCCTGCAGCCAGCCGATCCGCAGGCAGCACGACCTTGGGCTTGCAGCTCGCCCGCTCCATGTCCGTGCCCGCTTAGTCGGGCGCGCGATCCCATCCGTCTTTTTCAACGTGGCTGACCAGCCACCATCCAAGGAGTGCCGCATGGCCAAGGTTCTAGTTCTCTACTATTCGTCTTACGGTCACGTCGAACAGCTGGCCCAGGCGGTCGCCGAAGGTGCGCTGGCTGGCGGTGCTTCCGTCGTGGACGTCAAGCGTGTCCCGGAGACCGTGCCGGAGCAGGTGGCCAAGGGTGCACATTTCAAGCTGGACCAGGCCGCCCCGGTGGCCACGGTGGCCGAGCTGGAGCAGTACGACGCCATCATCGTGGGCACGCCGACACGCTATGGCCGCATGGCGTCGCAGATGGCGGCATTCCTCGATCAGACGGGCGGCCTGTGGGCGCGCGGGGCGCTGAACGGCAAGGTCGGCGCTGCCTTCACGTCCACCGCCACCCAGCATGGCGGCCAGGAGCAGACACTGTTCTCCGTCATCACCAACCTGCTGCACTTCGGCATGGTCATCGTGGGTCTGCCCTACAGCCACGCAGGCCAGATGAGCGTCACCGAGATCGTGGGCGGCTCTCCTTATGGGGCTTCGACGGTGGCGGCGGGCGACGGTTCGCGGCAGCCGACGCAGATCGACCTGGCCGGCGCCCGCCACCAGGGTGAGCTGGTCGGCAAGACCGCGGTCAAGCTGTTCGGCTGATCGCCCTGGCAGGCCGGCTTCGGCCTCACAGGTTCTGCGGCTTGAAGCGATGCCGGCAGTTCACGATCTTGCCGGCCACCATGAACTCGCCGCGGCCGAGGTAGTGCAGCGTTTCCGGATGCGCCGGCTCGGCCGCAACGCGCGCCCTCACGATCTCCCAGATGAAGAGGTTGTAGCTTCCCACCTTGCTGCCGTCATGCAACCTGCACTCGAAGTTGGCGTAGGCCTCACCGATGAGCGGCACATCGACGTGTTCGGCATCCTCTGCCGTGAGGCCGAAGTGCTCGAACTTGTCGAAGTCCTTGCCGGTGGTGTTGCCGATGCCCACCACCTGGTCCAGCAAGGCACGGGTCGGCACGTTGATGACGCATTGCTTGCTCTTGCGGATCAGCTCGTGGCTGTGGTTGCCTGGCCAGATGTAGCACCCGAAGAGCGCCGGCGTGAAGCCCAGCATCATGTGCCAGCCCATCGTCATGATGTTGCGCTCACCCTTGTGCTGCGAGGTGACGAGGACGACCGGCCCCGGTTCGAGAATGCGCCGCACCTCACCGAGGTCGAAGTCGGTCTTTGTCATGGGTTTCATGATGGCGTCTTGGCGAGGGTCACTTGCCCCACTCGGGCCCACCGTCGGTGCACGTCTGGCCGCCGTCGACGGCCAGGGTGATGCCGGTGATGAAGGCGGCCTCGTCGCTGGCCAGGTAGGCCACGGCAGAGGCGATCTCCTCGGGCTGGCCTGCGCGTCGCAGCGGAATGCGCTCCCAGGCCTTCTCCAGGAGGGCCTGGTCGTCCATGATCCCGTCCACCATCCCCGTGATGGTCAAGCCAGGGCAGACGGTGTTGGCGCGAACGCCGAAACGACCGTTGTCGCAGGCGATGGAGCGGGTCAGGTTGGCGACGCCGGCCTTGGCGGCGCAGTACGCGGCATGGCTCCAGCCTCCGCCGAGCGAGGACACCGAACCCACGTTCACGATGGAGCCCCGCGTCTTGCGCAGGTGCACCAGCGCCGCTCGGGCGATGTAGAAGATGCTGTCCAGGTCCGAGCCCATGCATTGACGCCAGCTCTCGTCGCTCGTGTCACTGACGGAGCCGACCAGGTTCATCCCGGCTGCATTCACCACCGTGTCCAGGCGGCCGAAGCGGGCAACGGCCTCTGCAACCAGTCGGTCGCATTGCTCCCGCGACGAGACGTCGGTGGCCACCGCCAGGACCTTGTCCTCGGGCATGCCCGCCACGGCGTCCTTGAGCCGCTTTTCGCTGCGGCCGGCCACCACGACGCTGGCGCCTTCGCTCAGGAATCTCTTGACGGTCGCCAGCCCGATGCCGGAGCCGCCGCCGGTGACGAGCACCACCTTGCCTTCGAATCGATTCATCTTGAAGCTCCCTTGTGCCTTTGTGTGCGCATGTTCATGCGGGGAAATCGGCGTCGATCGCGGACTGTTTCCACCGGAGGAATTCAGACCGCATGTCCTCCACCTTCTTCATGGCGGCGTCGTGCGCGTCCTTGCCCAACAGGAGGAACCGGGGCGGCGAGGCCGACTCCACCGCGTCGGCGATCACCTTCGCCGCGCGTGCAGGGTCGCCGGCCTGCTTGCCCACGGACTCGTGGTATGCACGCCTGGCGGCGCCGGCCGTCGGGTCGTAGTCCGCGATCGGCGACGGGGTCTCGTTCGAGGCGCCCGCCCACTCGGTGCGGAATGCGCTGGGCTCGATGGTCATCACATGGATGCCCAGCGGCGACAGTTCCGCACGCAGCGTGTCCGAGAGACCTTCGACCGCGAACTTCGAGGCGCAGTAGTGCCCCACCGCTGGAAAGCCGCAGAGGCCGCCGATGGAGGTGAGGTTCGCGATGACGCCGGAGCGCTGCTCGCGCATCAGGGGCAAGGTCGCACGGATCATGTTCGACGTGCCGAAGTAGTTCACGTCGAACAGGCGGTGCGCCTGTTCGGCAGGCGTTTCCTCCACGGCGGCGAAGTAGCCGATGCCGGCGTTGTTCACCAGCACGTCGAGTCGACCGAACCGCTCCTTCACCTGCCTGATGGCAGCGTCGCACTGCCCGGCCGAAGTGACGTCCAGCTGGACCAGCAGGGCTCCAGGATGTTCACCCAGGTCGGCGACTGCCTTGAGGTTCCTGGCCGTGACCACGACCTGACGACCTCGCTCGAGCAGGTGCTCGGCGATGTGACGGCCGAAGCCACTCGAGCAGCCCGTGATCAACCAGACCTTCTTGTCGTCATTCATGCATGCTCCTTTCCACGCACGTCAGTGCTCGATCGCTTGATGAAGGTGCGGATCTCGGGTGTCCCGCCGCAAAGCAGGGGCACCCGGTCCATGAAGGCCCTGACGTAGGGCGTGTCCATGTGGAAGTCGAAGGCGTCCGAAGAGGCCCAGTCCTCGACCACCACCCACTGCTTCGGGTCGTCTGCGTTCTGGAGAATCTCGTAGCGACGGCTGCCGGATTCCCTGCGACTCGGCTCGACGAGGGCCAGCAGGCAGTCGCCCAGCTCGCCCTCCTTGCCTGCAACGGACTCGAAGAACGCAATCTTGGATACGGGATTCATACGGACGGTCCTTTCGATTGCAGACGGTGACCGATCACCAGGGTTGGTCGGTCGGCAGCACGAACAGCTCGGCCACGTCGACGTGGGCCGGCGCCTGCAGAGCGAACAGCACCGTGTCGGCGATGTTGTCGCTGCTGAGGAAGGACATCTGCTCGCGCAGGCCTTCCATCTGGTCGCGGTAGCCCTGGTCGGTGATGTGGGTGAACAGCTCGGTGTCCACGGCGCCCGGCTGGATGCTGGTGACGCGGATGTTGTGCTTCTTGCCCACTTCCAGCCGCAGCGCTTCGGTGAAGGCGGAGACGGCGTGCTTGGTCGCGCAGTACACGGCCAGTCCCGGGAACACCTTGCGGCCGGCGATGGACGAGGTGTTGACGAAGTGGCCCGAGCCGCGCTTGATGAGATGCGGCAGCGTCGCGGCCGTGCTGTTCATCAGGCCCTTGACGTTGACGTCGACCATGCGATGCCATTCGTCGACCTTCAGCGAGGCCACGTCGGAGATGGGCATCAGGCCGGCGTTGTTGAAGACGATGTCCAGGCCGCCGTAGGCCTGCACCAGCTTCTCGACGCCTGCTTCCACGGACGCGCGGTCCACCACGTCCATCGGGATGGCGATGGCTTCGCCACCAGCGGTCTTGATCTGGTCGACCAGCTTGTTCAGCCGGTCGATGCGGCGGGCGGCCAGGCCGACCTTGGCGCCGGCAGCTGCCAGCTTCAGGGCGGTGGCGGCGCCGATGCCACTCGAAGCACCAGTGACCAGGGCAATCTTTCCATTGAGCGACATGACAGTTCCTTTCGGCAATTGGGTTGGAGGTCGTGCCAACTGCGAACGGGTTGCTGTATCGCAGCTGGCACGGTTCCCATGGTGCCGACGGACGTCTGCTCGGTCGCTCGTGGATTTGCTCTCGATATCGAGGTTTTGCTGCCGCTGTCCAGCAGGCTCAGCGCACGCTTCGATAGTCGCTCGGAAGCACGCCTACCTCCTTGCGGAACACCTGTGCGAAGTGGCTCGGGCTGGCGTATCCCACCTCCAGGCCCACTTCGACGATCGGCATCTCCGTCTCCCGCAACAGGCGGCGTGCCCGTTCCATGCGCAGCCTGGTGAGGTACTGCGACGGTGAGAAGCCCGTGCTCTTCTTGAAGCAGCGGGAGAAGTGCGAATCACTGAGCTGGACTTCACGCGCAAGCCGGCTGAGGTCGAGCTCCTGGTCCAGGCGCTCCTGCATCGCCTGCAGGACCCGGTGCATCTTGAATGCAGGCAGCCCGCCGTGGGGTGCGGCCGATGCCGGCGCTTCGCTCGCATAGGAGCGGACCAGGTGAACCGCCAGGCTGCTCGCCAGGCCCTGGACCAGCATGGTGCTCGGGGTCCTCCGGTCCACCAGCTCGTCGCGAAGAATGCCCAGCTGGTGGGTGATGACGGTGTCCGTGCCCCCGGAAATCTCACGCAGCTGGACGTTCGCTGCTTCCGGTCCGTAGACGTCGATGACGGCCCGACGGATCAGCGGCAGGCCCAGGTAGACATGCATCACCCGGAACGGCTCATGCGTCAGCGTGCGCCAGCGGAGCTCACAGGGCAGGGGCGATGTCTGGAGGAAGAAGTCGCCCTCCCTGACCTCATTGCCCATCCATTCGCCTTCCAGCGGTCGTTCCTCCACCAGGGCCGCCCCTGACACCACCCACACGATGAGCGGTTCCGGCACTGCGGGAATGAGCAGGCTGTCCTGCACGGGCCGGCGGGTGAACATCTGGACGAACAGGTCGCGCCATGGCGTGCCCTTGCTGGTGGCTATCAGTTCGCCCGGTACATGCTCATCGAGCGCCTCGGCGGTGCTGGTTGCGAAGTCCATGGCTTCTTGTACCCAAGTTTGCATCCATGGTGCACGCGGCGCGCCCGGCGCGGCGTCAGCGGGGACCTCGGCTTGGCCACCCATCCGGACTACGGCAAAGGTGGTAGCCACCGACACCCACGGGGTGCCGGCCGGGCATGCTCATGGCCGCCGCAGCGCCACGTCCTTCGACGGAGGAAGGCCGAACAGCCGGCTGTACTCGCGGCTGAACTGCGATGCGCTCTCGTAGCCGACCGTGTAGCCAGCGCGCGAGACCTCGATGCCATCGCTCAGCAGCAGGCGCCGTGCTTCCTGCAGGCGCAGCTGCTTCTGGTACTGCAGCGGACTCATCGATGTCACCGCGCGGAAATGGTGGTGCAGCGACGACGTGCTCATGCAGCACTCGCGCGCCAGGTCATCCACCTTCAGCGGCTCTGCAAAGTGGGTCTTCAGCCAGGTCACCGCACGCATCACGCGGCTGGCGTGACTGTCGGCCCTCGCGATCTGGGCCAGCCGCTCGCCCTGCTCGCTGCGCAGCAGCCGGTACACCAGCTCGCGGGCCGCCAGTGGCGCCAGCATGGCGGCGTCCTCCGGCGAATCGAGCAGCCGCATGATGCGGATGGCCGCGTCGAGCATCCCGTCGGTGACGTTGCTGAGGAACAAGCCGCGCGATGTCCGCGCCCTGGGTGCTGCCGGCGGGCCCAGCTGCAGCACGAGTTCCGACACCTCCGCGGGATCCAGGTCCAGCCGGAAGCACAGATACGGCTCATGGAAGCTGGCGTGCGTGACCTGCGCGCTGACTGGCAGATCGGTGGAGAAGACGAGGAACCTCGACGCGTCGTAGCTGTAGATCTCATCGCGCAGCATCACGCGCTTGGCACCTTGCGCGATGATGCAGACGGCGGGCTGGTGCAGCGCGTGCACGAGCTCTTCGCCGGGTGCGGACAGCTTGATGGCGGACAGCCGTGGAATGGACGTCGGGCAGATGCCATCCCTGGCGCATGCCGCGCCACCAACCCGGCCAGCTCATGGATGCGGCCGCCGTCGGGCGGAGCAGGGTGGGGTACTGCGGAAAGGCGAGGCGCCGCAACAGGTGAAGCGATGTCTTGGGTGGCCATGGCTTGAACGTTACCTCAGGGAAAGGCCTTCAGCGGCAATGACGGGGTGAGCCAGAAGGCTTGCCCGGCTCGGCAAGCCCCACGTTGACATGACGGCCAGCGATCTCACTCTCCCAAATGGGGTAGGGCGCCGTGCAAGCCCTGGCGACAGCGCGCTGCGTCCTTCGCCGGCGCGGCACCGAATATCCGGGCGTAGTCGCGGCTGAACCGGGACGCGCTGGCATAGCCAACCTGGCGGCCGGCGCTGGCCGGGTCGAGTCGCCCGGTGACCAGGAGGCGGCGCGCTGCTTGCAGTCGCAGGTGCTGCTGGTACTGGAGCGGGCTCATCGCCGTGGCGGACTTGAAGTGGGTGCGAAGCGCGGACAGGCCCAGGTGGGCCGCCTCCGCCATCCGGTCCAGTGCCAGCGGCTCCCTGTAGTGGTCGCGAAGCCAGTCGATGGCTCTGGAGACGCGATGGCTCGTGCTGTCCGCCAGCGCTCCTTGCGCGAGTCGGTGGCCACAGGGGCCGGTGAGCAGCCGGTAGAGGATCTCGCGGATGGTCGGCGGCGCCAACGGCTCGATGTCCTGCGGCGAATCCAGCAGCCTGACCAGGCGCAGCACCGCATCGAGCAGCGGCGCAGTGACGTCGGCGGTCATCATCCCGCGGGAGGCGCCTTGCACGATGGACGGTCCCTGCCTTCCCATGCCGGACAGCAGCGAAGCCAGTTCCTGGGTGTCGTATTGCAGCCGGATGGCGAGATACGGCAGCTCGGGCGTCGCGTCCATCACCTGACCGGAGACCGGCAGGGGCTGCGAGACGACGAGGTAGGTGGCCGGGTCGTAGACGTAGGCCTCCCCGCCCAGCAGCACCCGCTTGCTGCCCTGGGCCAGCAGGCACAGGGCGGGTTCATGGACGGCGTGAACCGGACGATCCATCCGGTGGACCCGTATCAGCGAGAGACGCGGAATGGGCGTGGAGAACACGCCCTCGCGAGGCGCATGGCGTTCGATGCAGGCGGCAAGTTCGGCACGCCGCAGCACGGCTTCCACGGCCGTGTCCCGGCGCTGCAGGCAAGGCCGTGTGACGTTGTTGCTGGACATGCGCCGAGCTTAGGCCGCGGTCCGCCGCCTGGCGAGCGTGCGGAGCGATCGGGGCCGGTATGGGCAAGCATCCGCGACGAATGGGCAAGTGAGCGTCGGGTGGGTGACCCCGGGTGGCAGGCTTTGCAGGAACAGGCAAGTCAGCCGGCGGATCGAGCCAATGCCGGAGGCAGTCGCTTCCTAGAGTCTCTTCCATCGCAACCGACCCGCCCTGGAGAGATGAGATGAAGCGACACACCTCCGTCTATGGGATCACGGTCCTGCTCGCCGTTGCTTCGGCGGCGATGTGGGTTGTGCCGGTGGCCGCCTGGGCCAACAGTCCTGAACCCCTGTCCAAAGGAGCAACCATGAGCACGACAGCCACGCAACGTTCTTCCGCCAAGACCGCAAGCACCGCCAGCCACCCCTACGTGGGCATGTGGGTGACCGCCGACGGCTACATCCGCCATGAGCTGCTGCCGAACGGTCGTTACGACGAGGCCCGCGGCAAGAAGCAGAGCGCCTATCAAGGCCGCTACCGCATCACCGGCAACCACATCGACTACGTGGACGACACCGGCTTCACGGCCGACGGCGAGTTCCGCGACGGCATCCTGTACCACGCGGGCATGGTGCTGTATCGCGAGGCCAGGCAGCCGTAATACTCGCAATTGCCGCGCAATTGCCGCGCAATTGCCGTGCAACGTCGGGGCGCTTCCAGCTTGCTGGAGCGCCCGACGTCGTTCTTGGACGCTTGTTCGGCGGGATGCCGCGTGGACGACCGACGTCCGAGGCCCTCGCCGAATGCGGCCCGCACGGACCACTGGTTTGCAGAATCCGGCAAGTCGATACGGCGTTTTGGGCAGGCGCGAAGCGGGTCCGGTTCCTAGACTTTCTTCACCTCACCAACGAGGCCCAACCGAAAGGAACCACCATGAACACGCGACAGAACGTAGACCGCATCCGCGCCCTGTACGAGGCCGTGAACACCAAGGACCTGGAGACCATTGCCGGTTTCGGTGCCGCCGAAAGTGAATGGCTGGACGTGCCGTTCAACTACCTGGCCACCGGCGTCAACGCCATCATCGACCCGTGGAAGAGCTGGTTCAACATCTTCCCGGACGCGACCTGCGAGGTGCGCAGCCTGACCGCCCTGGGTGACCATGTGGTGGCCCAAGGCATCGGCCGGGGCACGCACAAGGGCGTCTTCCATTCGCCGGCCGGCACCATCGAGCCGACGGGCCGCAAGATGCAGGTCAACTTCTGCGACGTCTACCAGCTCAAGGATGGCAAGATCGTTCGCGCCGACAGCTACTTCGACTTCTACGGGCTGCACAAGCTGCTGGTCCAGGAAGCCACTGCCGCCGCCTGACCAGGCGCGGCAGTGAACGCCGCCGAACGCGATGGACTGCAGCACGCCGCCCGGCATGATGGGGCTCCTGGACGAGGCGGTGAGGTGACTCAGACGGCCCGGCCGCTTGCGCGGAGTTGCTCGCCAAGCCGGGCAATCTCATGTTCGCCATGCCGAAGCGCGGCATGGGACGTGTGCACCGAGTAGGCGCCCAGCACCAGGTCGTGCGGATGCTTGCGCGCGCTGCCGAAGACGAAGTCGGCGGCCTGCCCGGCCGTCAGCCGAATCGGCAGGTCGCCTTCTTCGAAGACCACCAGTTCGTCGGCCATGCGGTCATCGCCACTGGACAGGGCGCCCTGGCCGACATGCAGCCAGGCCACCTCGTGGCCGGCAGGCGGGTTCAGTTCGATGCGTTCGCCGGCCTTCAGGGAGACATGCAGGTACTGGATGCCTTCGGGTGCGTTGACCTTGCTGCGCACGCCCTGGTACTGGCCCAGGATCACGCGCACGTTGCCCACCTGCGGCACGTCGGCCGGCTGGAGGTACTGGCTCTGGGCGGGCGCCAGTTCGAGCGATTCGGGCAGGGCGACCCAGAGTTGGTAGCCGCGCAGGCGTTGGCCGGCCAGCGGCACGCCGTCATGCCACACGCCCTTGCCGGCACGCATCCATTCGACCGAGCCGGCCTCCAGCACCCCCGCTGGCGCCCGTGGTGTCCTCATAGCGCATGCCGCCCTCCAGCAGGACCGTCGTGGTGGCGATGCCTGAATGCGGATGCATCGGGAACATCGTCCTGCCGGCCGACTGGAAGTCGAAGTAGTCCAGGAAGACGAAAGGCTTCAGGGCGCTGCCCGCCATGCGGGGGCTGACCAGGCGCGTCACGGGCCCGTGAATGCGACCGCTGGTGCGGGTGGCGATGCCGCGACGGGTTGCCCGTTCCGGGGTACGGATTCCATACGGCGTTTGGTAGATGACTGTCATGTGTGCGCTCCGTCTAATGCGATGGAACGAAGCTTAGAAACCGGATCGACAGCCGGGAAGCCAGGATGTGTCGATGGGATCCATCTTCAGATGCGATAGAGGCGGGGCGCCTGGATGCGGCCATCGGAAGGAACGATGCTTTCCATCGAAGCAAAGAGGCTACCGGTACTCCATGGCCGTCCCTACTCTGCGAACCATGCAGCAACGAGCTGCACCACTTCAAGGAGTAGTCAATGGCATTCAAGGACTTCGAGAACAAGGTGGCCCTGGTCACCGGCGCTGGTTCCGGAATCGGTCGCGAGGCTGCGCGGGCCTTCGCAAGCCGCGGCGCGTTCGTCGTTGCGGCCGACCGGGATGAAGGCGGCCTGGCCGCCACCCGCGATCTCATCGCCGAGCTGGGCGGCCGCGTGCTGACGGCGACGGTCGATGTCTCGCACGAGGTGCAGGTGCGTGAGCTCATCGCCCGCATCGACAAGGAGTTGGGCCGGCTGGATGTGGCGTTCAACAACGCCGGCATCACCGGCCAGGCGCACCGCATCGAGGACTACCCCACGGAAGACTTCGACCGGGTCATCGCGGTCAACCTCAAGAGCGTCTTCCTGGGCATGAAGCACCAGATTCCGCTGCTGCGGCGCACCGGCGGTGGTGCCATCGTCAACACCGCGTCGGTGGCGGCGCTGACCGGCCCGGGTGGCATGAGCGCCTATGCCGCGTCCAAGCATGGCGTCCATGGCCTGACGCGCGTTGCCGCCATGGAGAACGCCGCCCACGGCCTGCGCATCAACGCACTGGCGCCCGGCTGGACCGAAACACCCATGGTCAAGCAAGCCAGCGCGCAGAACCCCGGCTTTGCCGAACTCGCCACCTCGGCCATTCCGGCCAGGCGCGGCGCCCGTCCCGCGGAGATCGCGGCCGCAGCCGTGTGGTTGGCCTCGGAGGCTTCCTCCTACGTCATGGGCCAGATGCTGGTCGTCGACGGCGGCATGACCATCGGCGGCTTCGAGATCTGAACCCCCTTCCATCGAAAGAACCATCATGAGCGACATCACCAACATCAGCGAGGCCGCCAAGGCCATCATTCGTCGCAACACGGCCGAAGTGCAGGGCGGCGGCAATTGGGACCTGTTCGACGAGCTGTTCTCCGACGACTTCCTGGACCACACGCCGCAGCCCCATTGCACGCCCGACAAGGCTGGCGCCCTGGGCTTGTACAAGAAGCTGCGCGAAGCGTTCCCGGATTTCCATGCCGTCATCCACTGGCAGCGCGCCGAAGGCGATGTGGTGACGACCTACAAGACCTATCACGGCACCCACCAGGGCGACTTCCTGGGCATTCCGGCCACCGGCAAGCCGATCCAGTTCGAGACCGTGGACGCCATGCGCGTGCAGGGCGGAAAGATCACCGAGCACTGGGGCGTTGCCAACCTGTACTCGGTCCTGAAGCAGCTCGATGCGCTGCCGCAATGAGCGAATCAGGGAACAACATGAACACCAACATCCTGCAGAACAAGGTGGTCGTCGTCACCGGTGCGTCCAGTGGCATCGGTCGCGCCATCGCCATCAACGCGGCCAGGCACGGCGCCCGCGCCGTCGTGGTGTCCGACATCAGCCCGGACCCGCGCGAGGGTGGCGGGCCCACGACGGACGAGATCAAGGCACTCGGTGTCGCGACGACCTTCGTCAAGGCCGACGTGAGCAAGAAGGAGGAGGTCGACGCGCTCGTCGAGGCGGCTGCTCAATACGGCGGCGTGGACGTGATGGTGGCCAACGCCGGCATCAGCCTGAAGGCCGACGGTCCTGAGGTGTCCGCTGACGACTTCCGCAAGCTGCTGTCGGTGAACCTGGACGGCACGCTCTTCAGCGCGCAGGCTGCGGCGCGTCAGATGAAGGCCAACGGCAAGCAGGGCAGCATCGTGCTCATGGCCAGCATGGGCGGCCTGTCCGGCGCGGGCATCACCGTGGCTTATTCAACCAGCAAGGGCGGCGTGGTCCTGATGGCCAAGTCCCTGGCCGATGCCTTGGGGCCGGACGGCATCCGCGTGAACGCGGTGGCACCAGGCACCATCGATACCCACCTGCTGCGCACTGCGCCCGGCATCGCGGAAGCCGCCGAAGGCTTCCGTCAACGCACGCCGCTGCGCCGACTGGGCCAGCCTTCGGAGATCGGCGACGCCGTCGCCTTCCTGGGCTCGGACCTGTCGAGCTATGTGACCGGCACCGCGCTGCTGGTCGACGGCGGCCTGCTGGCCGTCATCTGAAGCCGGCAACACATCCCGGCAGTACCAAGGCATTCCATTGTGAACACCACCATCCGTTTCCATTCCTACGGCGGCCCTGAAGTCCTGGAAGTCGAAGACCAGCCTGACATCGGCTTGCCCGGCCCCGGCCAGGTCCGCCTGCGCCACCTGGCCATCGGCGTGAACTTCATCGACACCCTGTTCCGCCAGGGCGTGTTTCCCGTGCCCGTGCCCTCGATCCCCGGCGTGGAAGGCGTCGGCCTCATCGAGGCGGTGGGTGCAGGCGTCACTCACCATCGGCCCGGCCAGCGGGTGGCGTACTACCTGGCGCCGGGCAGCTACACGCACACGCGGCATGTGGAGGCCGGCGCGCTGGTGGCCGTGCCGGATGAACTGGGCGCGGAGCAGATCGCCGCGGTGCTCACCAAGGGCCTCACGGCCTGGGCGGGCCTCAACGGCTATCACCCGCTGCAGGCCGGTGAAACGGTGCTGGTGCAGGGCGCTTCCAGCGGCGTGGGCAGCCTGCTGGCCCGCTGGGCCAAGGCAAGGGGCGCGACGGTCATCGGCACCGCAGGCAGCGAATCGAAGCGCGCGGCGCTCGCCGGTGTCATCGACCATGTCCTGGCATCGGACGCCGCGGACCTGGGCGCGCAGGTGCGCAGGCGGGTGCCGGCCGGGGTGGATGTGGTCTACGAGTTCGTGGGCAAGGCGACGTTCGATGCGACGTTGGCGGCGGTCAGGGACGGCGGCACCATCGCTTCCATCGGTGCCGCGTCCGGCGCCCCGATCGTGGATCAGGCCACGGTGACCAGGCGCGGCCTGAGGATGGTGGGCGGACCGATGGCCACCCACCTGGCGGGCCGCGTCGAGCAGGCGACCGCCGAGGTCTTCGCCGCCTACGAGGCCGGCGTGTTCGGCGAGGTTCCGATCACCACCTACGCATTGCGCGACGCGGCGAGGGCGCACCAAGACATCGCCTCCCGCGCCAAGGCGGGCTCGCTGGTCCTGCTGCCGTAACCGGTCCGCCAGCTCGCCACGGCTCGTCCGAGCTAGACGGCCCGCTTGCCGAGAATGGCATTGACGAAGGCCGGAAGCGATGCGGCCAGCGCCTGGCGGTCCATGGTCTGGGCGACCGTCTGTACGCCTTCGAACAGGGCATGCAGCAGCAGCCCCTTGGCGGGTGCATCCAACACGCCCAGGCCCGCGCACAGCCGCTGCAGCCGCTCGATCTGCTTTGCCTTGTATGCGGTGATCACGTCCCGGCCAGGGTGCCCCGGGTCGGGCAGCTCCACCAGGCTGTTGGAGAGGGGGCAGCCGCGATGGTCGGGGTCGGAAAGTCCCGCGGCCACCTGGGCCACCAGTCCGCCCAGCAGCTTGGCTGCCGTCTCGCCGTGAGTGGCTTCCAGGGCCCGCCAGCTGCCGTCGTATGCACGGGCCACTTCACCGAGCCAGTGCACGACCAGCTCATCCTTCGAGTGGAAATGCCGGTAGAGCGACATCTTGGTCGTGGCGGCCTCGGCAGCGATGCGCTCCACGCCCACGCCGCGGATGCCTTCTTCATAGAAGAGCCTGGCCGCTGCCGCGATGACGCGTTCACGCGGAGGAAGGTCGTGGAGATCAGGGTTCATGCGTTGACGAGCGATACCGATCGGTATTATAGTGACGATACCGAACGGTATCAACCTCATGCAAGGAGTAAAGCATGTCCGCGCTGGTCCTGATCGACCTTGACATCCGGAATGAACAAGACATGGCCAAGTATGAAGACGCCGCCATTGCCTTGCTGGCCCAGCATGGCGCGAGACCCATCGTCCGCGACTTGAAGCCGGTGCCTTACGAGGGCGAGTGGACGCCCAACTTCCTGGTGGTGCTCGAGTTCCCCAGCAAGGAAGCGGTCAGACGCTTCTACGACTCACCCGAGTACGAGCCCTTGAAGCAGATGCGCTTCAAGGCCGCGAAATCCAACGGCATCGTGGTGGTGGATACGCTTTCCGGGTGAGCGCATGCCGGGGCTTGCAGTCGTGCGGGACGCGCTGGAGCGGTGTTACTCCAGGTTTTGCACCTGAATATCGAGTTCGACGCCAAGTGCTTGTCGCGTATGAAGCTTGCCTGCCAGCCGGTCTAAACACCCCACAACTTACCCCACAGGCTGCGCGTGCTGCGCGGTGCTTCGGCTTGTCGCGGGTGATGCGTCCAGTGTCTAACTGTAGCCGGTGAAGTGAAGGCCTCGGTTGGCTGGCGCGCTCAATCACCTTCATTTGACTGCGACTCGGCGTGTGCACCGGCAAGTCAGCAGACCGTGACCATGCCGGGCCTTGCCCGCCGTCCCCACCGGTTTGTCGCGGGATAAATCCGTGGCAGGAGCAGCATGAACTCATCTGCTAGGAGAGCGCGATCGTCGCCCTAAGACTGGGGCGGACCGTCGCAAGGTTGGACCGAACGGCGGAAGTCGACCCGTTGCAGTCCTCAGCCGGCTCTACTTCGATGCCTGGAAGCGGCCGCTCGGCGATTGAACTTCGACGACGCGGACGGCCGCAACGACGGCGTTCTCGAACAACTCCAACAGGCCCTCCACGTCGTGGAGCACGGCCTCGATTTCAGCGCACAGGCAGCTATGCTTGGTGCCGGAAGTCGAATCGAGGCCTACCTCGGCATGCCTTCGATGAAGCCGACTGCCGGCGACAGGGGTTATTCGGAGGGACGGAGATGATGCGACTGGGCACACGTGCGGTTGACGAAGAGTTGGCCGAAAGCGCGAAACGGATAGAAGAGGCGCGCGAGGCTCTGGGGCGGCTCGGCGCCAAGCTCATCGCACTTGGCGCCTGACATGTCCGCCGTCGCTGGACTATCGCCCGCAGGCGCCCGCCGGCCCTTAGGCGCCACTTCGATAATGCGAGCCGGCACGGTCTTCGCACTGCTCTTGGCGCTGTTGTTTTCAGGCGGGGCCGCCGTCGCCGCCGAAAAGCCCCCCACGAAGCTGCACGGTGACCCGGGATCTCCGCAGGGATCCGGCCGGCCCGTCCCGTCAGCTCGCGCTGATGGTCCATGCCTTCACCGTAACGCCGGCCACGTTGATTCCGGCGGTGGAGCAACTTCGCGCCGTGCGTGGCCCCACTGACGTGCTGCTGCCCAAACTACCGCTGGATCTGTTTTCGCGCGCGTCAATGGAGAATGTGGTAGGCGACCTGGTGCGCTGCCTCGATGAGGCCTGGGACACAGGACGGTATGACTCGCTCGTGCTCGTCGGTCACAGCATTGGAAGCCTGCTCGTGCGAAAGGCTTACGTCGCAGGCATGGGACCGACAGTCCGTGCTCCGTTTGAGTCGGCGCTGGCACAGGCCCTGGACGCGCCCCGCGCCTTCCCTCGGCCATGGGCCCGGGAAGTCAAGCGCATCGTGCTGCTGGCCGGCATCAACCGCGGCTGGACGGTGTCGCACCACATGTCCTTGACGCGCAGCTTGGAGATTGGCCTCGGCCTATGGCTCAACCGGGCAGCCGAGGCCGTGGGCATGGATCCGTTTACCGTGATGGCCGCGAGGCAGGGGTCGCCCTTCATCACGCAGCTGCGCCTGCAGTGGCTGGCGCTCTCGCAGGAAAAGGCGGCGGACATGCCTGCGGTCGTGCAGCTGCTAGGCACGCGCGATGACCTCGTTCCCCCGGATGCCAACATCGACGCCGTGACGGGCAACGGCTTTACGTACCTGGAGGTGCGGCAATCTGGCCATGCCGACGTGGTGCGCATGACCTGCGACCGCACGAGCCCAGACTGCGTTGCGGCCTATGCGGTGGAGGACGAGCCCGAGGGAGCGCCGGCCCTGCGCGCCACGGCCTTTCGACGCGCGCTGGCGGATCCTCTGGGTCCGGGTGATGTGGTGCCCGTTTCTGTGGACGCGTTCCCGGGACCGAAACACGACCTGGCGGCGCGGGAACAAGCACAGGAAGGCGGTGACAAGAGCCCGCGCGATGTGGTGCGCGCGGTCGTGTTCGTGATCCACGGCATCCGCGACGAAGGCTACTGGACCGAGCGCATCGGGTCCGGCGTGCGTCGTGCGCTTGAAGCCATGCACGGGCCAGGCTCCGTTCATCTGGAGACCTCGAGCTACGGGTACTTTCCCATGCTGTCGTTCTTGCGCCCTGGCGCGCGGCAGGAGAAGGTCGAGTGGCTGATGGATCGCTACACGGAGGCCCGGGCGCGCTACCCCGACGCCGAGTTCCACTACATCGGCCACAGCCACGGCACCTATTTGCTGCGTAAGGCAATGGATGACTACGCCGGCGCGAAATTCAACCGCGTGGTGCTGGCTGGCAGCGTGCTGCGTACCTGCGTGGACTGGGCGCACCTCATCCAAAAAAAGCGCGTGGACCAAGTGCTCAATTTCACCGCCACCTCGGACTGGGTCGTGGCTTTCTTCCCCAATGCCATGGAGATGGTGAACTGGCAGGACCTTGGCGGTGCTGGCCATCGCGGCTTTGGCGCGTGCGAGCGTGGGGCAGCCGAGCATCTGATCCAGGTGGCCGGCACCGATGCCAAGGTACCGGGCCAGATCGGCGGCTATGTAATCGGCGGTCACTCAGCTGCGCTGGACGACCGTGCCTGGGACGGCATCGCTGCCTTCGTGGCTGGTGGCACCATGCCGCCAGAATTGCTGCCGCCAACCAGCCAAGAGCACGGCGCGCTCGTGCGCTGGTTAGGCCCGGTAGCCCCGCTGATCTGGGTGCTGCTGGCTGTGATCTTGCTGGGCCTGGCGTTGCTGCTGTGGCGAGCGCGCTGGCGCGAGTGGATCAAGACACTTGCGTTCGTAGTTTACTTGTGGCTTGTGTGGACGGTGCTGACCCAGGTTTAAGACTGGCGCTCTTGGGGTCGTTTCGTTTCGGGCAAACCCGCTTGATCGTCGCCGACCCGGTGACAGGCTGGACCCGACCCACTGGCGCCGTTCGACGTCGCGGAAAGCGGTCGGACGTGTAATCGCCGAGTGCCATGACGTAGCGACGTAACGCCACGACAGTGCGGATGAAACGCGTGACGTCCTCGAAGGCGTTGCGGTATGCATACGGGTACCTACACACGCGATGTCTTGACAATGGACCTGCTTCAACCGCTCCCTTCGCTCAGCAAGGTGGATTCCGGTGGGCAATCCGGCGCTGACCGCGCCGCCCCCGCTTGGGCACTCGCTGACCAGGTTAACCATGGTGGCTGGTTCCCAGCACACCGTCCCGGCGCGAGGAGGGCAACACCAGCGGCATCAAAGGCTGGGTGAACCAGGTGCCCGAGCGCAATGCGGTGCCGACCCTCTTGGGAACCAACAGCCTGGGCTCCTGCAGGTTTGGCGCACTGTACGAGGAACCCGCCCGGATGCATCATGCTAGGCGCTTATAAACAAGGAGGGCCCCGTGAACGCAGCCAATGTCTTCAAAGCAGCACTGTTCGGCTTCCTAGAGGATGAACTGCCCGGCCCCGTGGCGCACTTCGAGGCGTTGGTTGTTCTTCGCGGCTACCTTGCTGCAAGTCCGGGCCAGGCCGCGGCGGGCAACGCCTCCAAGTTGCATGAGTACATGAAGGGCCTGATATCCAGCGACGCCCCGGAGCAGATGGGCCTGATTCTGAAGGATCCACCGAACGGCGGCGTTACGACGATTCCCGGGCCGGGTTGCATGGCGGCACGGCTGCCGCTCGGTCGTCGGCCCACCCCGCAGGAAATCAGGGACGCGTGGGACGCCTGCTGTGGCAGCCAGCCCTGACGGGGCCAGCGAGGGCGCAGCGCCGCCCTACGTTCAAGCAATCCTGCTGTTCCTGCGTGACTCAGACCGCACCGCGGTCTCTTACTTCTACGACCACCAGGACGAGGTGAACGCCATCACCGATGTCTTTCTGCAGGTCGTTGTGCCTGAACGGCCGCGGTCTCCGGATGACGTCGCCACTGCCATCGACTCCAAGCGCTACCCGGGGCTGAAGGCGTCGGACCTGCCGTGCCTGTGGGTCGAAGGAGGTGGCGGGGGTCATCTCGTCGCGCGGCTGCCTGCCGATGTGCCTGGCGTGAAGAGTGTCCTGTTCGGGCTGGTTGACGCCTTCAGGCATGCGCAGAACTTCCCACAGGCCGAGCGGCTCTTCTCCGCGGCCCGGTCGCCTCGGCCAACGCCTGCTGCCGGTCACATCGTCATATCGCTTCACGGGTTCAACACCCCCGGGGCATGGCAAAAGTGGATTCAGGCGTGCTTCGACGAGGTGAAGCTGGGTCTCGAGCACCGACCAGATGACTACGGCCACGTCGGTTTAAGGGGGCTGCTGAACCCGGTGGAGCGCACCGCGGAGGTCCAGAGGTTCCTGCAGTGGTACGAGGCACTCGTGTACCGGGCGAATCTTCATGACTCACCGCCGTCCGTCATTGCGCACAGCTTCGGCTCCTACATCGTGGCGCGCGCAATGGAGGAGAACCCGCAAGTTCGTTTCCGGCGCATCGTCTTTTGCGGGTCTATAGTTCGCCGAGACTACGACTGGGGCGCCCGCATCGAGAGCGGCCAGGTCGAGCGGGTACTCAACGAGTACAGCCGCAGAGATATCTGGGCGCGCGTGGCCGAGTGGGTCATCGCCGACGGAGGGAGCGCGGGCGCCAAGGGGTTCGACAACACCGCTGGTGGAGCCGTCGTGCAGCGCGAGTATCCGTTCTGGCGACATTCCAGCTACTTCTACAACTTGCACCAGCGCGAGAGCTGGATGCCATTCCTGGCGCGCCAGCGAGACCCTCCGGTTGTCGTTCAGGGCAGGCAGCGGGTTCGCAATTACCGCTTCTACACGTTCATCTCCGCGCTGGCTGCACTGATCGGCGTGGCGGCATGGGCAGTCTGGCGATACGTCCTCGCGGGCGGGTGAGCTCAGGCCCGAGCGTCAGGGCAATCGTTCGTCCAAGAGGATTCGAGCTGACTCGCGACGAGTCGGCATCTGGCCGCCTGCTGGCGAGTGCTACGCCAGCGCGGCATCCATCCAGGTGGCGGTGTGGCCTGGACTTGGGCCTGACCCTGTTCAACGGAAGGGTTGCGATTGCTTTTTTCAGGCGCTTCGCTCGAGTGGACCTTCGCCGAACTAGTGCCTGTTCTGAAGAGACGATGCGATTGACCGCTCGTGGCCAGTAAGCTGTCCCTCGGTGCGTTCGGCAATGGGGTTGGGGTTGACGCAGGGCAAGAGCGGGAATCGGGCGTCGGCGCATCTTGTATGGCCCTCAACTCGATGGGAGACCATCATGGGCAACACAGGTGTCAACGGTTGTCGCGAGCCGTGGAACAAGGGCAAGATCGTCGGGCAGAAGGCCCCGTTCAAGCTCAAGGACATCTGGTCTCTCCGCGTCCATTTACAGATGTAACACCGGGTGCGCGAGCCCGCACTCTTCAACCTGGGCATCGACAGCAAGCTCCGCGGGTGCGATTCTTCGCTCTGAAGGTCAGAGACGTCTGTCATGGAGACCAGATTGCGACGCGCGCCATCGTCCTGCAGCACAAGACCCGGCGCCCGGTCCAGTTCGAGATTACGCCGGCCACGCGGGATGCCCTGCAGGCGTGGATGAAGCTGGCTGGCCTGAAGTCGGATGACTTCATCTTCCCCAGCCGGCTCCACGACTCACCTCACCTCGGCACCCGCCAGTACGCCCGGATCCGTGGGCACTGGGTCGACGGATATGGCCTTGACCGCGCCGACTACGGGACGCACTCGATGCGCAGGACGAAGGCGACGCTCATCTACCGGCGCACCAAGAACCTGCGCGCCGTGCAGTTGCTGCTGGGCCATTCCAAGCTGGAGTCGATCGTCCGATACCTCGGCATCGAGGATCACGCCTGTGCGTCGAACGGCCGCTGCTGCCAGCTCCAAACTCTCGGCCCGCCAGCGGATTTCGACGACTCTCGCCCTTTGCGAAGTTGACTCGCAACTTCGCTGCACCGTGGGAATCCGCCGCGGCGCGGCGGGCGCTTGCTCAAACAATTCCACCGTTGCGTGGCATCCGCAAACACTCGACAATCAGTAACGGCCAAGGAGAAAAATCTTGAGTAGCGAAATCTTTGTCAGTCACGCCGTCAGGGACAAACCACTTGCCGACGCCCTCGTGGATCTTCTTCAACTTGGATTGAATATGAACAGCGAGCGCATCTTCTGTTCTTCCTTAGAAGGCTTGGGAATCCCAAGCGGAGCGAACTTTGTGGACCACATCAAGAGCGAGATCCAGTCACCGAAGGCGGTGATCGCGCTCATCTCGCCAAACTACCTGGCTTCTCAGTTCTGCCTGTGCGAGCTGGGAGCAACGTGGGCTATGTCACACCAGATGTTTCCGCTGCTCATTCCTCCGCTTAAATATTCTGACGTTCAGGGAGTCATGACTGCGTTGCAGTTGACCAAGGTTAACCATAAGGATGACCTCAATCAGCTCCGGGACCAGCTTCAAACGGTGCTTTCGAGCAAGGGAGCCCCAACAGCTCGCTGGGAGAACAAGCGCGACAAATTTTTGAATGGCCTGCCTTCAATCCTAGACGCACTGCCGCAACCACTGTTAATACCGGCGGCAGAGCACGAGAAGGTGAAGCGGGACTACAAGGACGCCAAGGCGACGATCGGAGAGCTTGAAGACCACTTGGAACAACGAGACGCGCTGATCACTCAGCTGTCAGCGGCCAAGGACAAGGTGGAAGTTGCACGTATAAAGACTGCGCATTCCTCTACGTCGGACACCCTAAGGACGCTTGAGAAGAATTTGGCAAAGAAATTGAAAGAGCTACCGAGGGTAGTGGCCTTCCTGGTGTTCAAAGAATTGGGCCAGCGTGAGCCCATCAAGCTCGACGCTTCTAGCGCTAAGGAATTTCTTACTGAGGTTCAGTCCGCTGCTGAAGGTAAGCTAGTCCAAATTGACGACGAGGGCCTCTGCTCACTTGTCAGCGTTCACCCGAAAATCAAGCGTATTGAGGAGGCGTATCAGCCCCTTCGCAAGTTCCTTGACGGAGACGTCCAGGACCTGGCAGAGGCCTTTGAGGATGAGTACGACACGCTGTTGGCCTTGGACAATCGCGAGTACTGGGAGGCACGACTCGATCCTCGCATCAGACCGATCGGTGACTAAAAAAACCGTCGGCAGCCGATCATTCTACGAGTGGCCGCAGAGTGGTCCAACTACCGTGGCACAAGCTGACTTTAACCTTAACAGACATCGTGACAGAGTTGAACGCACAGAAGCTCAAAGAGAACGCGCTGACATCCATTCGCCTTGGCATTGAGGACTTCCAACGCACCAAGCAGGCGAAGGACCATGGAGGCGATCCGGCCCGTGCCCTCTCAGCCGTGCGGAACCTGTTCGCAGGCATCCTACTATTGTTCAAATATAAGATTGCGGTGTCTGTCGATGATCCTGCAGATGCGCCGGCTTTGATCTTCAATCCCCCGAAGTGCTTCCGCAAACTGACGGCGATGGTGGCGTCGAGTGGAAGCCCGTTGGTAAGTTCAAAAGAACAACTATCGACGTCGCGACCATCAAAAAGCGCTTCGAGGGGTTCGGTATTGATGTCGACTGGCCGGCCATCGAACAAATGCAGGAATGCCGCAATCACCTGGAACACTTGCACCCGGCCAATACGCTGGGCGAGGTGGCAGGCTTTGTTGCCGACCTGTTTCCTGTGCTGCGCGAATTCATCCAGACCCAACTGAACGAGCAGCCGGCCGAATTACTAGCCACTGCTTGGCCCGTCATGCTCGCGCACCACGAGTTTTTTACCAATACTATGTCGACATGCGCGGCCGCGTGGGACAACGTTGGTGTTTCGGAGCTGATGCGGCCGTGGCTGGATAAGTGTCAGTGCGTGGAATGCGGCTCTCCTTTGCTCCGACCCAGCCAAGACGACATCGAGGACGGGGCCAGCCTTGAAAGCCAGGACGAGTCGTTCAAATACGTGTGCATAGCTTGCGGCCATTCGGATTTAATCGCTCCGCTAATGATCAAGACGCTTAACGACGCCTACGATTATGACCCGCGTGATGGAGGCGAGCCGGGTGTCGAGGAATGCAACGCCTGTGACAGATCTACCTTTCTTATTCATGAGCAGCGTTGCCTCTGGTGCGGAGCGCAACTCGACTATCAGGAATGCTCAGTCTGTGAAGAAGCGCTTGGCCAAGGTGACCAGTACAACGGTGGCCTTTGTAGCTACCACCTACACGTCTTCGATAAGGCGATGCGAGACGACTAGGTTTTCTCGAAAGTCTGATTTTCTGTGGTTAATCAGACAACAGCTTTGCAACATGGCGAAGTGCAGGTTCTCGCCGGGACGTTCCTCGACCTATGGGAGCCCCCCTCCCCCCCCGCGTGGTTCACGATGAAACATCATGCGCTCCTTTGAAAAGCCTATAGCCGGGTACGAATGCATACAGCTACATTACGAGAAGACGTGCTCTCGCCTAAATAGATGACGGTGACTATGTATGACCTGCTGAGGGCCGAGGTGATCGGCGCCATGACGAATCGACAAGCGTAAGTGCCCTGCGATTCGTGCGGATTACTTGCACGGCGCAGCATCGGAGGCGATAGACTGCTTAGAACTACTATGCCATTGCTTACCCATCTTCCTGCTATTTTCAAGGATGCATTCGGTCAAGAGGTGATGCGTTCATGCGTCATCGAAGCTTTGGACTGGACTCCAGAATTGAAGCATGAAGGCCTAATCTGTACTTTCCTGTCGGCGTCCCTCCGGCGGCGAGGCATCCAGGCGACGCGCGAAGTTACCGTTAATCGTCGTCGCTACGACATCAATGTAAATGGCCAAAACGTCGAAGCGAAGTATCATGTGGAAGGCGACCTGCATGAGGTTATTTCTTCGTTCGCACAAGACTCAAAGTTTCGGTACGATAAGCGTGGCTGGAACTCTGCGTCCAAGGCAATTCATGACGAGATTAACCGCGATGAGCCGACCTGGTTTCTTTGGCTCATTGCAGTTCGAGACTATCGTGCGATCCAGCCATTCATTTATCTCAGACTCATAAAGAAGTTCTATGAAAAGTCGGGCGCCTCGTCTTGGTCGCAGGCAGTTGTCACAGCGTCCTGCCTATTGGACAACGAGGTTTTAAGTGCTTTTCAAAGTAGATTGAATGCGACGGTGCATAAACTTCCCGTGATCAGAGGTGAACACACTGCGCTCGTATCCCGCTTGTATCGGCTAACGCGTTAACTTGATCTGGCGACGCAGCACGGCTTCCAAGTGGCGCGGTCAACTGTTTGCACGCCGCGCCGCAAGGCAGAAGTAGTTCAAAAAGGTGCAAGCCACCCTGGCAAAGGGTGACCGCTGTACTTTGCTCAGCCGACGCTCGTGGAGGTGCTGTCGCCGAATCAGGGGTCGGCGTCGTTGGCGTAAGCGCGCACACGCTCGACGCCGACGACCGGCTGCTGCTGCATAGCGGTCCGTTGCGCTTGCGCTTGCGCTTGCGCGCAAGCCGCAGGACCTGCTGTTCGTGGGTGGAGGCGCTGGCGACGGAGTTTGCTTTTGGCCGCGTGGTGTTGTGAGACTACTGAATAAGTCAATTTCTACAGTGTTTATGCAACATTGTTCTTTTGGGCTTTGTCGAGGCCATCCGCGTGCGCTTGTGCAGCAGCATCTGCCTTCACGTCCCGGTAGGCCTGGGCGTCTCCCCGCTGCGCGGGGCCGGGCCGTCGCGCTGCGCGTCGAGCCACCGGGGGACCGGCGTCTCGCCCCTTCGGGCTTCCTTCCCTGACGCGAACACGGTCAGGCCGGCGAAGCCGGCGATCGCCACGCCGCGGCCTTTCCGGTGCACGGGGATCGCGGGCTTCATGTCCGTCATGCTGCGCATAACCGACGCCCGCTTGGCGATCGGGCCGGCTCGCAGGTCGCTGCGCTCGGTGCTCGCTCGCCCCGAACGCCACCCCGGTCACCGCCACGCCCGTCGCCGGGCCGCTGAGAGCGAATACGTGGAAGTGATCGCCACGGCTCGGCCAACGCGCCAGTCGTCCGCTGCGCCGCCTTTGTGTCACGTCGGCCGCGGAGACGCAGTGGCTCCTGGATGTCGGTCCGGTTGCGCTGCAGCCGGTGCGCCAGGCGAGCTGGCACACCGGCCGCGACGCTGCGCCGTCTTGCCACGCGGAGGGCAGCCCGTGCGCCAGTCGTCCCACCGCGCTCCCCCCAGCTGCGCCCCCATCCCTGGGTGAGGGGGACTTGTGGGGGGATCTTCGAGCGGTGGGCCGGGAAACTGGCTCACTGCTTCGGCTGCTGAAGAACGCCACCCATCCCCTACCCCTTCCCGTGAGGGAAGGGGCGATGCCCACCCCCGCCCGCCCGTGGGCGGGAGCAAGGGAGTCCGAGCGAAGGGATCAGTTTTCAAGGCAACCCAGATCGGGGCCTGGCTGGTCACTTTCGCAAGGAGATTGGCCATGGCCAACGTTCAAGTTTTCCAACGTCACGCGCACCTTGCAGGCGCAGTCCGCATCGAGTACGTCAACGGGCGAGAGGGCAAGATCGCCAAGGCGGTGCTAACCGCCATCAGCAACAACCGGCGTGGCAGCGGTGACAACCGCGAGGAAGAGGCGACGGCGATCCAGTGGACGCTGTGGGGCAAGCAGGCGGAGAACGCCGCCGAGTACCTGGGGAAGGGCTCGCACGTGAACGTCGTCGGGCGCCTGCGCAACAACAACTTCGAGCAGGACGGCAAGACCGTCTACGGCATGACGTTCACGGCTGACGAGATCGACTACCTCGACAGCCGCGCCGACAGCGAGGCGCGCCGCAGCAGTGGTGCCGACGCAGGAAGCGGCACGACCAACGACGAGCGTCCCGCAGCCGCAGCCCGCAAGACCCGCACGACGCGCCAGCCGGCGCATGCCCACGCCTGACCCCACCCGGGCAGGCATGAAGCCACAGCGCAGCGCCTGCCCTTCGAAGTCCATTCAACGATCGAAGGAAACCATCATGTACTCGACCCCGAACCTCGCGACCCGATTTGCCAAGAACACCCGCGTCCTGCGTGCCGATCAACCGCTGAGCGAGGACCAGATGCGCGCCGCGGCGCCGTCCATCTTCGCCGAGGGCAAGCACGCGAGCCGCTCCGAGCGCTACACCTACATCCCCACCATCGACGTGCTGCGCGGCCTGCGCAACGAAGGCTTCGCGCCGTACATGGTCGCCCAGGGCCGCAGCACCATCGAAGGCAAGGAGAACTTCACCAAGCACATGATCCGCATGCGTCACGCCGGCCAGGTGCAAGCCCGGCCGGAAGCCAACGAGATCATCCTCATCAACAGCCACGACGGTGCCAGCAGCTACCAGATGCTCGCCGGGATGTTCCGCTTCGTCTGCTGCAACGGGCTGGTCGTCGGCGAGGTGGTGGAGGACATCCGCATTCCCCACAAGGGCAACATCCAGAACGAGGTGATCGAAGGCGCGTTCCGCGTGCTCGACGAGTTCGAGGAAGTGGACGAGCACACCGAGGCGATGAAAGAACTGCCGCTCGAGCCGCCCGAGGAGATCGCCTTTGCGACCGCCGCCCTGGCACTGCGTTTCGGCGAGCGCGTGGTGGAGGAGGGCGGCGGGCATCTGCCGATGCCCGTCACCGCCGAGCAGCTAATCGAGGCACGCCGGCCCGAAGACCTGCGGCACGACCTCTGGACCACCTTTCAGCGCGTGCAGGAAAACGTCATCCAGGGCGGGCAGCCCGGCCGCAGTGTGCAGGGCCGGCGGTTGCGCACGCGCCCTGTCGGCAGCATCGACCGCGGCGTCAGCCTCAATCGCGCGCTGTGGATGCTGGCCGAGGAGATGCGCAAGCTGAAGGCCTGAAGCGGCGGGGCGGTGACTCGGCAGGCCGGGTCACCGCAGTCAACCGGAGAGGTCGGCCCGTCCGCGGTGCCGACCTTCCGCGCGCTGGACCGCGCAAAATCGCGCGGGCCGGCTGCGGCCGGCCCGCTGGAAAGGCGGCGCGATCACCGACGGCAGTGAACGGGCACCGAATCGCGCGGCCGGTTCAGGGCGACCGCTTGAACCCGTCTTCCCGCTGGCTTCTGACTGCCAACACGAAGACGGTGTCGATGCCTGGGATGAAGCGGTAAAGCGCGATGTAGCCCCGGGTGTCCTGACCGATCACCAGTTCGCGCAGCCCGCCGCGCACCTTGCGCCCGATCAGCGGGCTGTGCGTCAGGACGTGCAGCGCGTCCAGAATCTCACTGATGCGCTCCGGGATGTCCTCGACCTCGAAGGCATGAAGGTGGTCGAAAAAGCGGTCGAAGTCGTCCAGGACTTCGGGCGCCAGTTCCAGGCGCGCCATGGGTCGTCAGCCGGTGAGCTTGCGCGCCGAGGGGCGGGCAGGGCGTTGACCTTGCGCCCTGGCCTCGATGTACGCGCGCGCCTCGTCGAAAGGAATCGACTTGCCGGTCGCCCGGACCTTGGCCCAGCGCTCTTCGGCAACGCGCTGGAACTCGTCGTCGAGTTCCGACTGCTCTACCGTCTGCGCGATGGCATCGACGATGAAGGCGTGAGCGGTTTTCCCCTGGCGTTCAGCCGCCGCCGCGATGCGGGCCTTGAGATCCTCTTCCAGGCGGATGGTGGTGGTGCTCATGCGGCGCTCCTCGGCAGGGCAGCAGAGTAGCACAAGCGTGCTACTCACGCCTTCTGCCGCACGCCGAGCGCTGCCTCGATGCGCCGTCATGCCCATGGCCTGGTCTGCATCACCAGGGTGACGGCCGCCCCTACGGCTGCAGCGGCCGCATGGGTCAGCCACTGCTCCCAGCCCCGGCCAGCTTGTTCGACCAGCGGATTCAGGACGGCCTGCAGACGTTCCACAGCCCTGCCGATCTCGGCACCGAAGGCCAGACGAGCCGCGTCGGCCATCGCGCGGGACTGCTGCTCGATCGTTCGCCGGGTGGCTTCATCGGTTCGTGCCGCCAGATGCTGTAGCGTCTTGGCCTTGGCGTTCTCGGTGATCGCCGACATCCGTCCTTCGAATGCGGCCAGGCTGTCGCGCAGGCCGCTGTCGGCCAACGCCAACGCCTCGACGGCTTCTTCAACGCGCGGGGCCACCTGTTCCATTCGCCGCATCAGCTCGGCCGCCTCGCCCAGTGCGTCGGCGAGCAGCGCCTCGCGCAACGTGGAAGGGTCCGCCATGATCAGGCCGCCGCGGCTGCGTTCATCTGACGCGCAGCCATCGGTCCGATCGCCAGCGCCTCGAAGCAGTCATCCAGCGCCGGCACGACGCCACGCGCCAGGCGCTGCATGGCCAGCCGCCGCGCGAGGGCGATGCGCTCGTCGCTGTTGGCGGTGGCCGCGATCAACGCCTTGAAGTTGGTTGTGTCGTCGGCCAGCGCCGCGATCTCGACGCCCGTGGCGTTGACCAGGCCGTAGATCTCGTTGCTGTTTAGCCGACACGCCGGGTCTGCGCGCGCCGTGGAGGTCTTCTCGACGAAGGCCAGCAGCGGCTTGAACTCCCGTGCGATGTCGGTGTCCTCGTCCAGCATGTTGAACACCAGCCGAACCGCGTCCGACGGCACGCCAAGTCGTGAGAGCGCGACCAGCGTGGCGATGGTGTCCTGCTGCTGCTTGGTCGCTGGCACGGTTGGAACGATGAAGTAGTCGAAGTCCTGGTGGCTGCCGCGATACCGGCTCATCAGCATCAGCAGGTCTTCGACGTTGCTGGCGCCGATGTCAACGAGCACGTTCTCGGCGACTTGCAGGTACTCCTGCAGCGCTGCGAACTGGCGCCCGCGGATGACGTCTTCCGGGGCAGCGTCTCCGGCGTTGATGCTCTCGATGGAGACGAGCTTGGCGCCGGCGATCCGGGGCGCGAGCAGATGGCGGGCGATCGTCGTCTTGCCGACGTTGCCCGAGAAGCTGATGACGGCGATCTTCATCACGGTTTCCTTTCAGTCCGCAGCAGCGGGTTGGTAATCTGGTCCTTCATGAAGTCTTCGGCGACCTGCTTCGCAGTGCGCGGGTCATCGGCAGGAGGAACCGCACGGGAAGTGGCCAGCGAGGGCACGGGTTCTTGGCCGCTGGAGGTGGTCATCACTGCCGGTGGCGCTACCACCCCAGCGGTTGTCATCGCTACCGCAGAGCTTGCGGGGCTTGTCGCCACCGGCCGCTGACGCCCGCGCGCGGCTTCGCGCTGGACCGTGCTCCGGCTGACCACCAGGCCCACCGCGGCCAGGGCGTCACGGATCTCGTCACACGTATAGCCCTCGGCGTTCAGGCGGTGGATCTCGGCCGAATACGCGCAGAGCTTGTAGCGCGTGCGGCGGGGTGGATGCTTGGGCTCGAGCTGCACAGGGATCACCGGAGGGTTGATCCATTGTTGGCGCCGACGCGATCGGCGGACGCGATGATTTCGGCTCAAGAATCATCGCGCCGACTCACCCCGGCTCGTGCTTGCGCACTCGGTATGCACAGCGGGTCGTCCACGTGCAGCCATGCGCACCGTTTGGCGCACGATTGCTCAGATCCGGTCGGCAAGGGTCGATCCGCATCGGTATCGACCGAGTCGGCTCAAGAGCGCTCGCGCGACGGCACGTCGCCGCATTCGGCCTCACTGTCGCTCATATCAAGCGTCGTTGGTGCGCAGTTCGGCTCGTCAGTGGTCACGCTGGATCAGCGGCGCGCTCGTCCGATGCTCATGGCGTGTGCATGTCGTCTCACCATTGCCCAGCGATGCGCATTGCCGCTCGTACGGATGCAAGTGCCGCATGATTTTCAGCTCGAAATCATCGGTCTATAGACCTCGATCGAAGCCAATACTGAATGCATTGGTGAGTGCAGGATAGGCGCGGTGGCGCCGATGTCTGACACGCTCCGCATGTCAGGAGACTCGGGTATGGACGCCTCGTCACGTGATCGACTCAGCGTCGATCTGCATGGCCTGAAGGCTGCGTTGCTAGACCGCGCCAGAGAGCTCGGCGTCACGCCTTCCGGCTTCGTGCGCAGCACTTTGGCCGCGGCGCTCGGGCAATCTCTCGACCTCGATGCCGACCGCCTGACGTGTGGATCGCCAGGAGGCCGAGGAGACCGCGTGCGGCTTTGCCTGCGCATGAGCAGCGAGCACGCCCGTGCCACCGTGGCAGCGGCGTGCGACGCCCGCATGCCGATCGGCGACTACATCAGCGGCCTGGTCGCCGGCGTGCCGGTGCTGTCGGCCGGCGGCAGCCGCGGCGACCACATTGCAACGTTCGTCGCGTCCACGGCAGAACTCTCAACCCTCAGCCGCAACGTCCACCGGCTCACTGTTCTGCTACGCCAGGCCAACGTTGAGCCCGCACGCCAGTACCGCGACATGCTCGACACGCTGGCCGCAGACGTGCGCGGCCACCTTGAGCTGGCCGCAACCGTGCTGTCAGACCTGCAGCCGCAAGGCCGGCCCGCTGCCGCTTCCGCTCGTCGCGGGCAATGACCAGAAGGAGATCTTCATGTCCCAGCCACCCAACATCGACGATGTTCTCATCACGTGGGGCGACCGTCTCTTCTATCCGGGCAACCGGATGGTCGAGGGCAAGCAGACGCCGAAGCTCAAGGGAAGCGCCCCCAAGGCGCGCGCCGCCACCCTCCGCAGGCGTATCGAAGCCACCGTGTTGCGGCGCGCGCCGCAGGTCATGGTTAAGGTGACAGGTGGCGGTCGTGGCATGAAGGCCATTACCGCGCACTTCCGCTACATCAGCAAGAACGGCCGGCTCGAGATCGAGGACGAGCGGGGGAGACGTTGCGCGGCAAGGAGAGCGTCTACGATCTGGCCGACGACTGGCGACTGGGCGGATCGCTGATCCCGGAAGAACCCGAAGCCGGCCACCGGCGCGAAGCCTTCAACATCATGCTGTCGATGCCACGGGGCACCGACCCGATGAGCGTGAAGTGGGCCGTGCGCGAGTTTGCCAAGACCGAACTGACCGACCACAAGTGCGTGATGGTGCTACACAACCACCAGGCCAACCCGCACGTCCACATCAGCGTTCGCGCGGAGTCCAAGCACGGCCGGCGCCTCAACCCGCGCAAGACGGATCTGCACCGCTGGCGCGAGACCTTCGCCTCAAGGCTGCGTGAGCGTGGCATCGAGGCCGAGGCCACTCGGCAGGCCACGCGTGGCGCGACGCGCCGCTACCCGGAATTGTGGCAACTGAACGCCGGCCGGGATGGGCGCCTCCTTAACGCGCCGGCGACAGCAATGCAAGGCGCAACGGCGAGAGCGGCGCGCGAAGATGCCCAGACTGCTTGGCGCGCGATCGCTGCATCGCTCGGGGCGTCGGGAAGCGAGGCGGACCGGGAACTGGCTCGCCATATTCGAGTATTTTGCGAGGAAGTCGGCCAAAGGGCGCCCAAGGCGCCAGAGCGCGGATTGTCGCAGAACGCGCCAAGTTCCCGCGCCGTATCCGATAGATAGTGCGCCAAGCTCCGTGGCCAACTATGCGGCAAGAAGCAGCGTAGGGGCAATTTGTCTTGCGCGAGTTAGCGCAATGTTCACACCGTCGCGATGCCCAGTCGTTTTCCCACAACCTCGGTGAATATCTTGATCACCTCGGATTCCGGTAGCGCATCAAGTAGCTTAAAGCCGCCAATGGAGTTTAACTCCATCATCAACTTTCTAAATGTGCTACGCTCAAACAGTATCTTCTTGCCCATTGAGGACTGAATGAGTCCCTTGAGAATTACCGAAAAGACGTGGGTGGATTGTGCTATTGTCGGGCGTTCGATAATGTTTGCCCGTACGTCCGAACGTAGCAGGAACGCTTCCAGAGCTTGTTTCTGCGAGACGCCTTGCACGCGTGTGCACAAATGTGCCATCCACCAGAGCCGAGAGGCCAAATTGTCTCGCTCAATTTGGCGGTTTGCCTTCGCAAAGAAGTGCGTGTGGATATGTGAAACGGCCTTCTCGTCATCCTTCGGAATCGGCCAGCGGGCTCTCCCGTATTGAAGCAGGGTAGTGTGAGAAAGGTATACCCATAAGCGCTCGTCCCGAGCATCGTAAGGTGCAAGCGCTTTTAGTAGCTGGTAGACGGCCAAGCAATTGTCCACCTCGAAATAGTCCTCGCCCTTCGGAAATTTGATACCCGCAAGTGCTGAGTCGTCGCTATCGACAGGTAGCTCCAAATACTGCGTGGGGTCTAGGTCGAGATGACTGAAGTCACCATTCCTATATCGGCTGAGGTTTGCTGCAATGCTGTCTCGCAGACTTTGGACAGTGGCATCGCGAGCGATTCGAATTTTCATGCCTCTTCCCCCGAAAGACGTATGCATCTACAAGTCGGAACGGGCTCTTCATGAGCCTCTCGGCTACGAGATACTCTTCATGTTCCGCTAGGTTGATGCCCGCGTTATGGCACTTTTGTGCAATGACGCGCCCCCAGCGCGTCTCATCAAGATGATCGCCGTGTTTAAGTTGGGTCAGGCAATGCATCACTGCCGCAAAGTAGATTGAATTCATCAGGACAGCGCGATGCGACTTGTTATTCCTTGCGTTGTCAATTAGCGCCTTCAATTCGGCGCTTACAAGGATATGAACCTTGTCATCGGTGGTCCGTACCTGCCACTCATGCCCCGTGATGTTCTCGTCTTTGCGGATCACAAAGATTGAAGACAGCGGCTTGAATACATCTCTATCAATGTAGACGACTTGCGGCCGGTCTAACGCCAAAACTGCACCAACAGGATATGTAAATGGACCCGGGCCGAACTCAGGGTTGATCCATTCGGCCTGGTAGGCCTTAATCTGCTTGGCTGCAGACACATACGGATAAATCTGAACTTCGCCACGCAGACTCCCTGCGGGGAATGTGACCTCAAACTCCAACGCATTGGTCAATTCGACATGCCTGAAGTATGTGTCTCGGCAGGCAAACACTATTACATAACGAGCTCGACCTGCTGCAACCTCCGCTTTAAGTTCCTCGACACTCAGGTGGAACTCCACCCTGGCGCGCACCTCCTGGCCGTCCTCAGAAGGCTCGAACTCGGCGGTTACTTGAATGTCGCCATCGACGTAGTCGTCGCTGTCTGGCCGCAAGACGGGATATGGAAAGGCTCTCAGACTATCAAATTGCATTTGCCTTCACCCTTATAGTTCCTTCAAATGCCCGCTCCAGCGTCAGGTCAAGAGTTATCCGCTGCCCCGCTTCGCAAGCAAGCTTCAGCCTGCCGTCAACTATGGTCCCTCCCGACGCCCCGGCGATACGAAGCAGTCG
Source organism: Aquincola sp. J276 (assembly GCF_024700035.1). NCBI lineage: Bacteria > Pseudomonadati > Pseudomonadota > Betaproteobacteria > Burkholderiales > Sphaerotilaceae > Aquincola > Aquincola sp. J276. Next base: position 1,698,213 of record NZ_JAJONC010000002.1, on the reverse strand, counting down.
ATTCGTGTCGGCTCCGGAGTCCTCCAATTCCAATCGCAAACTGCCCCCCGCTTCCGGAGTGAAGCTCACACGGCGACCAGATGGCGCAGTGACAACTGCGCGAACGTTCCTTAGAGCCATCGAAGGACGTGAAACCACAGCTACGCCTCCTCCGCCACCGCCATCGCTGGTGCCATCGCCTTCGTTTCCGTCGTTACCTTCCTGCTCGCCGCCATCGCCTTCACCTTGACCCTGCCCATCGTCACCTCCACCCACGTCGCCCTCAGTGCCTTCGCCTTCGCCGACACCTACGCCAGGTTGCTCGTCCGGGCTCTTCGGTTTTCGAGGAGGTAGCGGGCGCGCGCGTATCTTCAGTGCACCGCGGGGATTTTCATCGCCATCGCGTGCCCCCAGACCCCCGTCATTCTCATCGTCGCCGAAGAATTCAGCCAGCTCGTCCAGTTCAGTTACTTCAGCAATGGGATCCTGTGCATGTCGCTTGAGCATATCCCTTACCCACTGCGCCAGCTCTCGCAATGCAATTCTCGCTACGCGTTGCTGGTCTGCGGTGAGTAGTCGAGCGGGTTGAAAGTCGTCGTGCGCAGGAGGCTCCATATCTCGGAGTAGCGCATTGCCCTTGTCGCTCAAGCATTCCAGGACAGCCGAGAACTCTTTGAACTCGCTGAACCGTCGCAGTCTTTCTAGCTCCGAGGTAATCAGCATGCCGTTTCTGAGGACCGCCACTTTCTTGGGCAGATTCTCACCGACCAAAATATGCAGGCGACATCGCCCTAGACCGGCATTCTCCGTTTCCTCGATCTTGCTCTCGCTACTGGTGAGGGCATGCAGAAAGTGCCCGCTATTGAGAAAGGCGTCCGGCTCGTCCTTCTGGTCCTGTAGCGCGTCACGTACGGCATCGTTGGAAAACAGGTCTGGCAGCGTGGCGCTTTGCAAAAGCGGTTCGCCCTCGATGTCGACCTCGAGATTCCCTCGGTGAATTGAAGCAAAGAAGCTCTCTGCAATACTGCCAGCAAGGATCTTTTCCCAGTTCTTTGGCGGAGAGAATCCCAGAATGCTTAGAGTTGTACCGGTATCTTTCGCTGATCCCTTTTCGCGGCGCAGCCAAGCCGGCAGCTTGTTTGCCTGGCCGACAAGCGGCAGGCAGTTTTTCTTAACGCCCCAAAAGCCTGTACCACGGTGGGTCGCCTGCCCACGCTTGTGAGACATTAAGATCGACTTACCCTGCGTGAGGTGTTGCAGGCTTCCGTTGGTATCCTCCCATACAGTGGTAAGGAAGGTGGTTCCCTGCTCGTCGCCCAGGCGCATGAACGTGCTGATCGACGGCGTCTCGGTGTACCGGCCGGCGTTCTCCGAGGTGGTTTGGTTGCAACTGCCCGTGTCCATCGACGACATCGAACGCATAGAAGTCACGCGTGGTCCCAGTTCGGCGACGTACGGGCCGAATTCGATGTTGGCGGTGGTCAACATCATCACGTTCAACGCATCCGACGTGGGGCTCGGGCATGTCTCGATGACTGCCGGCCGGCGCCTCGGGGACGAGGCCAACGTCCGGCTGGGCCTGCGGTTCGAGTCGGCGGCACTCACCCTGACCGCGAGTCGATCGGTCGACAGCGGGTTCGACTGGGTGACGCAAGATTCCGCCGGTCACGACGGCTTGGCGATCTCCCGATTGGGATTGCGCTTGGACGCCACGCTGCCGAGCGGCGACGTCGTCAATGCGCGAGCCATGCTGGCGCGTGGCGTTGCCGAGGTGCCGTTCATTGACCCGTTTCAACAAAGCTACCCCGACCGGCGGTTTTCCGATTCATACGTCAGCGGCAGCTGGCAACGCGACTTCTCGCCAGAGCACCAGCTCCGCGTGTCCATCGACTCGGCGCGCCAGCGCAACCGTCAGTCTTGGCGCACCTGCCTGCCCACCGCCGCGCTGCTGCCCGAGTTGTTTAAGCTGTGGCAGGCGAACCCGCGGTACGCGAACGCCATCCTGGCCGGGCAGGTGCCGGTCGGCTCGGGCGGCTCGCCGCGCGACGATCAGCTTGCGGTGAGTGCTATCGGTGCTTTGCATGCCCTGGGACCCGAAGCAGCCCTGCCGCGGTGCGGCACCACCGACCAGGACGCGACGCAGTTCCGCACCGACATCGAACTGCAGGACACGCTGGTCCTGTCGCCCGAGCTGCGCATCGTCACCGGCTTCGGTTGGCGCCACCAGGGCGGCGAGAGCGAGACCTATCTCGGTGGGCGGCAGACCAGCACCGTGCGGTGGCTGTTCGGCAACGTCGAGGCGCGGCCGAGGCCCTGGCTGACGCTCAACGTCGGTGGCTATGTCGAGCGCAACAGCCTCGCGCCGTCGAGCTTCTCTCCGAGACTGGCCGCCAACTGGCACCTCGCTCCGGGTCACACGGTGCGTGCCTCGTGGTCGAAGGGCACCCGCGCGCCCGACATCCAGGAACAGCTGACCAACTGGACCATCCGGTTCCGCGACGTGGACCCGCCACTCGCGGCCTCCTCCACGGCCCGCTTCTACCAAAGCCGCATCGGCCCCCGTGGCCTCAGCAGCGAGCGCATCGTTTCGCGCGAGATCGGCTATCTCGCCAATCTGCCGACGTGGGGCGTGATCCTCGACGCGCGTGTGTTTGACGACCAGCTCACCCGCCTCATATCCGAGCGCACGAACCTCGCGGGCCTGACGCCGACGAACGCAGGCGCCGTCAATCTGCGCGGCGCAGAGTTCCAGATCAGCGGGCGACTGTCGGGTGAGTGGTTCGGTCACGCGACCTACGGCTACCTGGACAACCGCAACCCCACGAACATCCTTGAGCGAACGCTCTGGTCCCGGCACAGCGGAAGCGTCGGGGTGAGCCGTGAGTTCGGGAACGGATGGCAACTGGCTGGCAGCTACACCGGCGCATCATCCACCGGCTACCAGCAGTCGCGCTATGGCCGTGCCGACCTCGTCGTGTCGAAGGCGTGGAAACAGGACCAGACGCAGTGGCGAGTCACCGGGGGGCTGCAGCGTCTCGACCGTCCGGCCACCACCTATTCGATCGGCTCCGACACCGCGCTGGAGAGCCGGTACGACGGACGCTTCAAGGGGTTCCTGCAGCTCGCGGTCGACCTCCCGTGATCTCCAGTGCGGCGGTGCCGAGGTGAGACGCGATCGCCGCCGCCTGCTTGGCGCTGCTGGGCTGCTCGCGACCGGGTCACCCGTCATCAGCCAGGCGCAGCAAGGGCCTGAGATACGGGTCTTGTTCGACGAGGCTTCGTCGGCTGCTGCAGACCTTGTACGCGCCCTCGGAGGACGCTTCGGCCGCGTGTCTGCGGTCAGTGACGTCCGCCAGCTGCGCGTCGTGCCGGCCCCACGGTTCTATGTGGCCATCGGCGCTGGTTCCCTGGCCGCGGCGCTCGGTGAGCGCCTCAACGCACCTTCGGTGTCGATGCTGGCCTCTCGCCAAGCTTATGAGCGCGTCGCGGTGGGTCGAGAGGCCGGCGTGACCGGCATCTATGCGGAACCGGCGCCGATGAACCAGATGCGGCTAATCCGGGCGCTTCTGCGCCGACGTGTCACGGTCGGCGCCCTGATTTCTCGCGGGTCGGTGCCGATGGCAGACGTTCTTCGTGAAGCCGCGACGGTTCACGGCCTGACGCTACATGCCGAGGTCTACGAACCGGACCTGGGCCTGTCGCGGAACCTGCTGCGCATCGCGGATGCCGCAGCAGTGCTGGCTTTTCCGGACGCCGGTGTTTACACGACCCAGAACCTGCGGGAATTGCTGGAGGCAACGTACCGTCGGCGCCAGCCCGTGTTCGGGTTTTCGTCCGCGCTCGTCGCAGCCGGCACGCTGGCATCGGCCGTATCAGAGGCGGACGACTTGGCAGCGCAGATTGCCGGTTTTGCGTCCGAGCTGACTGAGCGGCGGATCCCTCCGCCGCAGTACCCGCGCTATTGGCGCGTGGCCGTCAACGAGAGCGTGGCACGTTCGCTAAACGTGGTCATCGAGCCACCGGTGCTGCGCATGGGAGATCGGCCATGAGACGACTTCTCGACCTGGCGCGTTGGAGCATCGCCGGCCGCCTCATCACGCTGGCGCTAGCGCCTGCCATGTTCATGCTGGTCATCGTGAACGGCGCGCTCTACTGGCAGTCGCTTCAGGACGCGACTGCCGATGCCCAGGACCGCGGGCAGCTAATCGCGCGCTCGCTGGCCGAAGGCAGCCGGTATGGCGTGATCTCCGGCAACACAGCGAGCATCGAGCAAACCGTCAGCGGCATCTTTGCGGCCGATCCCAGCGTTATTCGCATCGCGGTGCTCGACAGCAGCCGGCGGATAAGTGTCGTGCGCCAGCGGTCCCCCGTACCCGCTGATCTCGTCGACCTTGAGGTGGACATCCCGGCCGAGCCCCTCAACGTTGACATCTTCGACAACACAGGACGCACCGGTCCGCAGACGCGCGCTTCGCCCCTCGGCTTCGTCCAAGTGACCGTGTCACCGACGCCGATCGTCGCCAAGCGCGCGCAGCGCCTGGCCGTCGGCGGGACGCTGATCCTTTTATCCGCGTTGGCCAGCGTGGGCCTTGGCCTTGCGCTTGCCCACCGGCTGCGCGAGCCGCTGGTCGGCGTCCTGGCAGCGATACGTATGGTGATGGCCGGGCGGTTCGATCTGCCGGCTGACAAGGAGGCGCCGGGAGAACTGGGCGAACTGCAGCGTGCGGTCCAGTCGATGGCGCAGGGGTTGCGGTTGACGCGAGACCGGCTCGAAGGCGAGGTCGAGTCGCGCACCGTCGCGCTGCGCGAGGCGCTTGAACGGTTGCACGCCGCCGACGACGAGAAACGAAGGCTCATCGCATCGAGCAACACGATGGTGGAGGCGGAGCGGCGGCGCATCTCTCTCGAGATCCACGACGATCTGAACGCTGCGCTCGTGACGGTCCGCATGCATGCCGCTGGCCTTGCTGCCGCAGTGCGCGCCACCGGCCAAATCGAACTGGCGCAGACCGCCGACCGCATCGTCGCGCTGGTCGACCAGACCTACGACCGCGCTCGAGACATCGTGCGCAACCTGCGCCCGGAAGTGCTGGATGCACTAGGCTTGGCTGGCGCGGCCGAGGAAATGGTGCGCCACTTCGACGAGCCCAAGCGCGAGTGCCGATACACCTTCAAGCTCGACGGCAACCTACCTGCGCTGGATGAGGGCACGGCCATTGCCGTCTATCGCATCCTCCAGGAGGCGCTGTCGAATGTCTCGAAGCACGCGCGGGCGACGCTCTGTCGCGTGACCTTGGCCGAAATCGACGATGGGGCAGCCATCCGGCTGTGCGTGGTGGACGACGGTGTCGGCATCCAACCCGGCTCGAATGGGTCAGGGTTGGGCCTCGTCGGCATGAAGGAGCGTCTTGCGGCGCTCGATGGGTCGTTGGAGATCACTACCGAGCCAGGGCAGGGGACGACGCTCGAGGTGGTTGTCCCAATTACATCTGGTTCAGAGCGTAGGAGCGAATGAGCGAAGCACTGAGTGTTACCAGCGATCCCGATCCGGCGATCTGCCAGGTTCAGTTGTCCTTCACGTGCTGACCTTGACTAGCGGTGGCTCGCGGCGCTCGAACAGTTGCTCAAGACTGAACTGAGTCACTCGCAGTCCTCAGCCTGAATGGCCGCTGCTGCCAACACCGGTCATTCGGAGTGCGACATCGGTAAGGACTGGTTGACCTTCGAGACCTGACACTCGCGGTCAATCAGCTGTGAGTTGAAGTCGAAGGACCGCTTCCACTTAGGGCGAGCTGGCAATCTCGACCCTGAAGGGACATCCGCTGTCCTGATCCCGCCGCCCAAGACCTGCCGGTCGGCCTCGAGCACGCAGCCGTCTGGGGCCCCCGCAGCGGAAGGCACTTATCGGCAGGCGGCACCCGGGGCGATTGAGGAGCTGACTCGCAGGCTTGCAATTGCAGGCCATACGAATTTAGGAGGTCACCATCTACCATCGACCTGCGAGGGCCCCGGCCCACGGCATTGCCCGTTCGCAGGTACTCCGACTGGTCGAGCCCGCTCCTCGGTTTCCTGGCCGCGGTCATCGTCCTTCGGCGACATCAGGATGATGCGGCCATTCACGGGCAGAGCCCGCAGGTCGATGTTGTAGCCCTCGCCGTGGTTTTGCGGCCAGGCGCACCCGATCCGGGTCCAGAAGGCTTGCTTGCCCTCGCCTGTGACTATCCAGACGGTAAAGGCGGGATCCTTTGCTGTCGTCATCGTCATTCCCCCTTCATTGAGCGTTGCGACGAGACGGGTCAGGCACGGGGTAAAGCGGCTCAGGTCACGGGTCGCCCGCTGCACAAGCGCCTGAGGAACGACGGCCGCGGAAGCGAGGATGATGCGGAGCACTGGCCGTTGAACAGGGACGCGCCCCGGGCAGGATCACGGAATGAGCTCGGTCAGATGGGAGGAACCGGAACGGCCGGCAGCGAAAGAACACCGTCCGCAAACGCATGGCCGAACGAAGCCAGGCGAAGCCGACTCAGGAACTGGACCGCCTTAGGTACATCGATTCGATGTCAGTGGCGGAGATCTCCGCTGCGTCCTTCACGATCAGAGCGCGCTTCCTGATCGCCAGGTCATGACGAAACACGGGCGGGCCGGAACCGTCAAAGGTCGCAGGCATCAGCAGGTAGGAGCCAACCCGCCGATACGCCGCGAGAAACCGGCTGAGATTGACATCGTTGGTCGGAAGCATGGTGTGCATGCGCGCTGCGACCATCGCAATGCGTTCATCGTCCTTGAGGTTAGACGTAACGATGATTCCGTAATGCGCCGGGTGCTCCGCCGAGAACTTGCGCACCATGCCGATGTAGATCTCTTCATCCTTGTCACAGTCGCCGAACCGCTCGCGCCAGCGTTCAAAAATCCGCGTCCCGGCCTCGCCGCCGGTGAACATCAGGCCGAACCACGGCGGCGCATGAGGGCCGACGTCGCCGTAGCCGGTCCCTCTCCATTTCGCGCGGTCCCACAGATGCATGTCGATCACGGATCGAACGCGCATGTCGCGGTGGTCACGGATCTCCGGAAGATCTGCCGTTCTTTCGTCGTTGCCGCCCTGCGGCTCCTCGCGCCGCATCGCGGACGCCGAACGGACAATGCGCGGTCTTGTCGGCAGAAGGTCGTAGCGTTTGGGCGAGTGCTTGTCCCAGTCCGACAGACGCGCCACGCCGCTGAAGATGCGGGCGCGACTCAGGCAAACAGATCCGACCATTGCGACGCGCTCGCCCGCCGCGTCCTTCTCAAAGAGGCGCGGCAGCGCGTGCTTCATGCTCTGGACATGGCACGTCGAGGAGAACACCTCCCCCGCCACGTCCATCAGCATGTTCTGGTAGTCGCCATACGACGATGCCGGGCTCGGGATCACGCCGCGCGGCCATTGCACGGTCAGTCCCGTCCGATCGCCGTCGATCGAAACCTCATACTTGGCGACATCGGCCTCAAAGATCCGGACGGCGAACCGTTCGATGTGCGCCGCAGCCTGAAGCTCATAGGCCGTCGCGAAGAACGCCTCGATTGCGCCAGCGACGGCCTCGGCCACCGTGATCGATGCGTCGGTGGTTTCGTGAACGACATCGACGCGAAGTCCCAGCACCGAAGTTGAGAAGCTCTGCTTGCCCGCCGCGTTGAACACGGCCGGACGCCACGTCGCATCCGCGGCCGGTTGGTCCGCAAGTCGCTTAAACATGGCGGCGACATCCGATGGAGAATCCTCAGCCGGGAACGAGCCATCGGAGCGCATAAGGGCCTCATGGCCGAGCGCGTAGAGCAAGGTGGTCCGGCTGACGAAGAGCTGCATCTTCTCCAGGACGTCCGGCATCGTACACAGCCGTTCGAGATCGGCCTCGCCGAGATTGATGATCTGGCAGGCGAGAATGCCGTCATAGTCGCGCAGGCGCTCATGCGCGACCTCAAGCGATTCATCGCTGTAGGGCAGAGACGAGAGGCAGCCGCGCGCAAGCTGCATGGCCTCCAACGTTTCAGGAAAATGCTTCAGTTCGACCGCTATCGATACTCCAGCCATCAGGGTCGGGAAGATCGACGCAGGCATGTCTCCGGATTCTTCGCCTTCGATAAAGAGGCTCGCCGCCGCGGTCGTAAAGGAGGCGCGCGCGGCCCAAAGCAGGCCAGCGCTGCGGTAGGCAATCGCGAGGAGCGTCATAGCTTCGATAGATTGCTCGGCGTATTCCTTCTTGTTCAGGCGACGGGCGGCCTTGCCGAGCAGGCGGATCATCTCCATGACTTCTTCGGACTCGCCGAGTTGCCTTGCGCGCCGGACGAGGATCAAAGCGCCCTCACCCTCGCTGGTTCGCTTGGCGACGAAGTCGGAGGCCTGATCGACAAGATCGCGGTAGCCGCGATCGCTGCCCGCAGCTGGTCCGAACGCCTCGATCATCTTGATCAGCAGCGTGGCTTCGAATTCACCGAGACCATCCGCCTTCACGAGGATGTCTGAGAACTCCGGCCACAAGGAGGAGAGATCGTCGGCGGCGTCATTGATCACCGCTTCATTGGCTCTTATGACCAGCAACGACGCGCGCGCCTGAAGCGCGTTGTTCGGCCGTTCTGCCTCATTCGCCAGCGTATCAAGTCGCGCCTTGAGCCGAGCCAAGCGCGCATCCAGCTGAACCTTGTCCCGATCCCAATCGTTGCGGAGAACGGCATTGAAGAGCAGCTGCGCGAGGTTGCACAGGAACTCCAGGTTCTTGGCGATGTCGTCGTCGATAACCTTGGCTTCAAACTGTTCGTATCCGGCAACGACGGCCGCAACATCATCGAACCACCAGAACGCCGTCCACAGCGACTCGTATCGAGCCTCCAGCTTCTGGCGGCCTGTGCCGCCATCGTCAGCGAGGCGAACGGCCCGGAGAAAGCGGCCGTCAACATCCGTACGGGGCATTCCGAGGCTGCGCGAGAGTTTGGCGGCGACCAGGGCTTCCGTCGCACGGTGCATGGACATGCCTTCAAACGCCGTGGGATCCTCCAACTCGCGTTCGATGTCGGCAAGCTGTTGCTTTCGGGAGTAGTCGTTCGGGCCCAGCGCGTTCTCGGTTGCCTCCTCGCCTATGCCGAGATAGTTGAAGGCCAGATCTCGACGGTTCTTGTCAATGACTTCGTCGATGACCCACGCCCGGTCATGGATGGTGACCGGGACGCCGTACTCGCGCGAAAGCTCGTCCTCGACGCGCGAACGGTCCTTGGCGCGCGCAGCCCGGGAGGTGACGAAAATGATCCGCTGGTAGTCGCGTCCGGTGGCGACGATTCCGGCCACGTCTGAGCGTGCCTTCTCGGCCCATTTCTGCTTCGCGCTGAAGGCGAAGGCCCAGCGCTCCCGGCCGCCATTGGCTTGGCCGACGACGATCTGAAGCTTGCTGACCTCGTCGGCGACCGGGACGGTTTCAGTATCGGCCTTGCTGTCTCCGCCGCCTTCAGGCCCGGTGGCGGGCCGCAGATTCGGACAGATCGCGCGCTCGCAGAGCTTGCGGCAGAAAATCTCGAAGTCGTGCGTCTGGTTGCGCTCAGTGATCGTGTCGAGATGGTGGGACAGGATCTCGGCCTTCAGGCGGTGCTCGGTCTTCGGAACGGAATCCGAGTACAGCTCCGGCCGCAAGGCGCGCATGAATTCCGACGGCTTCGGGCCATCTCCGAGCGGCTTCTTGATCATGCAGAGTGTCCTTTCCCAGTCTCTCTTGGTCTGCACCCGCGGGACTGCCGCACGCAAGGTCGCCTTCTGCGGAGGCATCGTAACGGAGGGCTCTGGCAGGAACGCAACGCCTAGTTCCCCTGCGCTCGGGTCGGTCTGGTGGCAGCCAACACAATTCTGGAAGCATACGTAAGCCGGGCGCATGGCCTGAGGCAACTGCCCTCTTGATCGAAACGCGGCGTTCGTTCCTGATTTGTTCCTTGGGAGATCTAGACGCACCGCATCGGGCTGGGCCGGTAGCGCCCCGTGTGGATGCGCCGGTGCAGTTCCAGAAGGTTCGCTGCAAGGTTCTGCTCGTACGCTAGCTAGAACGGCGCTTTCGTCGACCCCTGCCGCTGCTCGCCGTTGCTTTCGACCAAACGCTCTCCCGAGCGGTTCTTGGTCGATGTGAAAGAGCAGCGCGGTGAACCGCGTCTGGGCAGTGCTTCGCGCCGTCGCGTGCACTCGGGCCTCGGGCCAGTCGGCTCTGCGGCACAAGGTCACCGGATGAACTCCCAGAAGGCTGTCGCTCGCGATCGCCCGCTTGTGGCCGGCCACGACGGTTCGCAGGCGGCAGCTTCAGAGCACCGAAACGACGAGCGACCGGTTCCCGCCTTCAGGATCGCGAGACCGAGCACCTGTAGGCGGACCCAAATCTGACATCGGGCAATTGAACCGAGCGCCGACACAGGTAAATTACTCGCGCGACCATGCGGTCGCATGGGCTTGCAAGCGAGTGGTTCCTGGCTTTGACACCCCGTCGTCAACGCACAGGAGCCCAGTAGCCCGCAGCGTTGTAGTTCGCCGACCGTTCCATGCCGGCCGACTGCCACACCAGGTCGAAGACCGGCTTGAGCGCTTGCTCAGGACTGAGGTCTGCAGGCAGAAGCACGTCCGGCAGAACAAGCGTCTTACGGTCGAAGAAGCCCTGATGGTCGTCCAGCATGTAGCGATGCCGGTCGAAGCCAAGCTCGACACGGTCAGCGTCCAGGAGGGAGACCATGCAAGTCATCTCTGTGCCAATGCCAAGATGAACGTACTCGGCGCGAAGCAATCGCAGGACTGCGATGAACTGCTCTTCGTAGGCCAAGCTGCCAAGGCCTACGCGTGCTGCATCTCCGTAGGGATAAACCTTCACGGTCTCGAAGTAACCATTGCGGAACATCTGCGAGTAGCCGTGAGTTCCCTCTGGGCGAGGGTTCCGCACAGCGAGCGCGCCGTCTGCATTGACTCGCGAAAACGGCACGGTAGTGCTCAGTACGGGCAGCGCCCGCTGTTGCATGTACGGAATGGGGTCGACTTGAACGGTTCCCAATGCGGCTTGCGTTGGCACGAAGTGGCCAATCAGTAGCGCGCCAGGAATGAGGCGATGAGGCCCTTCGCCTGACATCAGCTTGCCAATGCGCTCGGTGCGGAAATCTCGCACGCGCTGCGCTTGGTTCTCCGACCGCAGGAAGAGGCCGCGGACCTCCGGCACATCAAGCTGTCGTTTGCGGCCATTCTCCCGGGTGAAGAAGTGCTGGTTCGACTTAACCCGGTGCGGGCCTGCCCAGCTTTGCGGCGCTCGCACGACGACCACGAAACCGCCTGCGACAGTGACTGCTTGCACTTGGAGGCCGGGCACCCTGGACTCGATCCCGTTGAGCAACACGTCCTGGAGTCGGCGGGCCTCCTCGTCCGGATTTCCAGGCTGCGCAACAACGGCAGTAGCTCGGCCTTCACCGTCCTCGTCAATGCCGTAGACAAGGTCGCCCCCGCTGCTATTTGCGAAGGCCGACACGTCAGCCAGAAATTCGTGCCGACCACCTGCGTCAGGCCGAGGCAGGTCCCGCTTGAACTCTAGATAAGTTCCCTCTGCCGTTCGCGCAGCCACGAGGGCTTGGATATCGTCTGCGCTTGTTGTTGAGAGGTCGCGTGGAAGGCTCATGGCTTCTGGAAGTTGTCGTAGTTGTTCGATGGGGCTATCAATGCGTCACACAAGACCGCTGAATGTGTAGCCGGCTACGTTCTTCTCATAGGTCACGATGCTGATGCCACCCTTCTTGGTGACATGCTTCCCGTGTCCGGCCCGAGGAGGCGCAGGCAGAACCAAGTGGCGGCGCACCGGCAACTCAAGCAACTCTCGAATGCACTCGCCGTGAATGAGCAGCTGACCAACGCCCGTGTACACATCGGTGGTTCGAGCTGAGGTCTTCACCTCAAAGAGGTCAACCTGCGATGCCACGATGGCCAGGTCGATGGCCTGAGCCTTCTGGCTCCGGCCGTTAGCGCCCAGCTGAAGCTCCAGAGCTTTGACGACATCTCCATGCTCTACAGTGCGCTTGCCCCCGCCGTGGCCCTTCAAATTTCCTTCGCCAGCGTACTCGTCGAAGTAGTCTCTAAGCTTCAGCACAGGATCTATCGGCGGGGAGCTCGGCTTCCTACCGCCGCCTCCGCCGGCCGTCGGTGTGTCGTCGTCTGCATCACTGTCATCCTCCTCGGACGCAATCCGCGTCGCGACCTCTCGCGCCTCCACAGCAAACTTCCAGAGCCGGTCAGCCAGTTCGGGGTCGTCCAGCGCTGAGATCAGAATGATCTTCGAGGTCAGACCATGGTCGTCCGCCTCGACCGTGCGGGACGCGAATTCCCGGAAGACCTTCGCCTTCGGAAGTCCTGCCTTCCCCTTAGTCAGCTTGCCTCGATGAGCAACCAGGACGTCGCCGCTCTCGTCGGTCACGAACGCACCGGCCATACGGCGGTTGTAGGTGCCGGCGGGGAAGTTCATCTGCACGTCAATCTGCATCCAGGTAGACGCAGCCGGGTCGCCAGCAAGCAGGAAGTTGATGAGCTTGTCGGGTCCGCTGTCGGGTGACCACGCTCGGACGGCGGTGCCCGCGGCAGACTCGAAGTACACCGTCCCCGTGTGATGGCCTGCGGGGTACGTGATTTCGCGGGTTCGCCTCACCTTGAAAGACGTCGAAAGGCGTCGTGCCAGCTGTTCGTTCAGCCGAGCGATTTCGGCGATGTCGGTCACGACCGCGAATGAGTTGCTCACTGTGCCCTCCCAGGCTCTCGTTCCTTGACAACCATCTTGCCACCGACTGACTGCACGGCAACTCTAGGACCTTGTCACCGAATCTGAATAGTGCGGGCGGCTACGGCTTTCGATGCTGGCGCCCTCGGCGGTGAAGGCTGCGCCAGCCATGGGCTGAGGCTGTGAGGTCCGTGCGGGGTACCCGAAACCGGCCGTCGGCCAGTGACTGTTCATGGCCGAGACTGACAGTTCGCAGGCACGCCAGGAACCTGCCACTCGGCGGGAAATGGTGGCCCCTCTGCGCCGGCGAGCGGCTCAGGCCAGGCGGTGACGGGTCTGTTTCGGAGCGCATCCTGTGAAACCCTCAACTCGATGGGAGACCATCATGGGAACCACAGGTAACGCCATTCATCGCGAGCCTTGGAACAAGGGCAAGCTCGTCGGGCAGAAGGCGCCCTTCAAGCTCAAGGACATCTGGGCGCTGCGTGTCCGCCTCCAGATGGAGGGACGAGTGCGCGAACTCGCCCTGTTCAACCTCGGCATCGACAGCAAGCTGCGAGGTTGCGACCTCGTCGCGCTAAAGGTCCGGGACGTGTGTCACGGCGATCAGGTGGCAACGCGCGCCGTCGTCATGCAGCACAAGACGCAACGACCGGTCCAGTTCGAGATCACGCAGGCAACCCGGGATGTCTTGCAGGCCTGGATCAAGCAGTCCGCGCTGAAGTCCGAGGACTTCCTGTTCCCGAGCCGGCTGCACGACTCACCTCATCTGGGGACTCGACAGTACGCTCGTATCCTCGGGCACTGGGTCGATGAACTCGGCCTGGACCGCGCCGAGTACGGGACGCACTCGATGCGCAGGACCAAGGCAACACTGATCTACCGGCGCACGAAGAACCTGCGGGCCGTTCAACTGCTGCTCGGGCACTCCAAGCTCGAGTCGACCGTGCGATACCTCGGCATCGAGGTCGATGACGCCCTCGAGATCTCCGAGCAGACGGAAATCTGAGGCGCTCGACGGCGGCCGCGCCTGCGTCAGGTCGGGCCGGCCGCCCTGAGCGGCGGCTATCTGGTGCAAGGGCGAACTGTCGGTCCCGGCCATCAGCCGACGGTGTCGACGGGCAGCTTGCTGGCATCTCAAATTGTGCTCGCAGGCGGCGGGGGCGGCGGGCAAGTTGGGGTGGAATCGCTGTCATCCGGCGAGGGCCGTGGCCAGTCCCGCTAGATCCAGACAGCGTTCAGCTGCCGGGGCCTGGGCGCCGGCCGAACGGCACGCGAGCTTAGCTGGGAGCCAAGTTACGGCTTGGCAGGGGCGATCAGCTTGGCTGTCTCCAATAGCACCTCCGGCTTGTTAGCGTCAAGCCAAGCGCGAGTCTCGGCCGCTGCGTAGGCCCTGATCTTTGTTTCGCTAGTGCGCTCCTCGAAGTCAGCCCGAGCATTACTTAGCTGTGTGGCGGCGAAGGCCTTGAGAACTTCTTCGATGGGAAGCAACTTACCTTCGCAAATCGTCTGTTGCGCCGTAGGCGGCAACTCCCGATAGTCTTCGCTCAGTCCCAGGGTGCCTAGCGGGAACCTCGCCATCGGCAAGTCCTCACCGTCGAAGAAGTAGTAGGTTGGCACCCGGAATTGGCTGCCCAGACAGACGCCGGCGGTTTGCAGGACATCTTTCCATGTTCTGGTCTTGGCTTGCGTCGGTCGAAGCACCGGCACCTCCATCGACGCCAAGGAATTGCCTGCTGCGTTTGCCAAAAAAGCGTTTGCGCTTCCCGTTACCCCTACCCCGGCAAACGCATCGTCCCACTCTATGAACTCTGCGGCAAGCTCTGCCCGGTGGGCGGCCGCCCTGGGGCTGATTGGCTGGCCTCTGCGGTTAACAAGGGTTTGCGCCACGTTCATGAACTGATCACCGACACGCAGCTGCAGTCGAGAAAGCGGCTTCTCCACGCCGTCCTTTCGGCGAATATGCACGTCGCCGGCCGCTATGCAGTACTGGCACACCGACGACAGCACCGTCTGCGTCACGGTCACCTCGGCGACCACGGGAGCCGCAACGACGAAAGCTGCCGCCAGAACAGCGGTGCGGGACATAGTCAGTACGGCGTTCATTGACGCTTCCTCTCAGCTGCGAGTGTTTGCTTAGCCGGTGCGATAGCTGGTCCCGCGGCTTTGGTGGGCGGCCGCCCACCCCAACTGCGCCAGAGCGGCACGGAGGGAGGTCGCATGTAGGTTGCCAACTCCATCCCGGAGACTGGGTCCTGCTTCTGAAGCGCGAGGTAATACTGGGTCTGTCCCAGGTACGCCAAGCTTGACGACATTAAGATTTGCGTCTGGCCGTCGGTGCGGGGTTTCGCATCGGCAACTCGAGCGGCCAACGGAAACGGGGCAAGCACGCAGGCCTGTGTTCGGGCTTCATCAACCAGACGCTCTTCGTCGAGGATCTCCGTCATTCTTGGGTCAGGCTTGGCCTTCTTGAGCGACTCTAGCGCGCTCTTGGCAGGGTCAGTGCACGCTTTGCCATTGCAGGCCACTAAACCGTTCGACTGCAATGTGGTGCTCTCGGGGAAGCGCACGCATTGCCCGCTCAGCCGCATGTACCAATGTGCCGATTCGCCCTGCGGGCGATCCGGCGCGGTCGGGCTCTTCGCCGCTGCTGCGGACAAGCGGACGAGTTCGACACTGGGGAGCAGTTCCTGCAAAGCCTGAGGAGTCGGGCGCGCCAACGCCTGAGCGTACTGTGCCGCGTCGAGCGTGCCGTCGGCGCGCTCGCGAGCGTTCGATGTCGCCAGCATTTGGCGGACTCGCCACGCAGCAACGTTGGCTCGAAACTCGGGTACTTCGCGCACAAGGCGCTGAGCCGCAATGACGTAGGCAGCCATCCGCTTGGACCCGAGTCGCTGGCACAACTTGTCTTCTTCAGGCACGGTCTGGGCGTCCGCTTTGCAGCGCAAAGGCGCTTCAGCCCACTGAAGCAGCTCGCTCGCGATCGGCACCAAGTAGTCGCCTCGCTGCAGTACTGACCAACCCAACGACCCGAGCGTTAAGGGAACCCATTGTGCGAGCCAGACATTGCCTCGACGCCGCCGCTCCGCGAGGGCCGACGAATCACGGGCGCTCATCGCCGCTTGGGACTCAGCGACTGCCGCACTCCCGCCCAGTTCCAGGAATTCAGCAGCGTCGGCCAGCCTGCTGGCAGCGAGCATGACGGTCAATGCCGACGGTGGCGACAGGGGCTCTCGAACAAGTAGCTCAAGGCGAGCTGCTTCGCAAGGTAAACCAGAGAACCCATAGGCGGCTGCCATCGCGTAAAGAGTTGGTACGGGCCCGCGCAGGCTCGAGTCCTGCGCCACCCCCGGCTGCCCACCGGCCGGGCAGTCGCGCCCGCTCGCGTCGGCATCCTGCTTTGCCAATGCGAACCCTTCTTCCACGGCTCGCCACGTCGCTGCCGGCCGAAGATGGAGGTCCCATATGCGAGACACAGGCGTTTCCTGCCAGGCTGCCGCTGCCCCGACAAGCCGCCGCTGCGCTTGGTCGATCAGGTTGGCTCTGGTCAGTAGGGCTCGGTGCTGGGCGAACTCTTTCACCCGCTGCGCCTCTGTATCCGGGTTGGCTGCCAGAGCCGCTCTAAGCGCGCTGGAAGTGAATGAGAACCCCCTCCAGAGTGCTCCTGGATCTCCGCCTGCGGCGCCGATAACGGCCTGATTGTCCTCTAGGAACTTGATGCAGCGCTTCGCGTTGAGGGCTAGGGCTCCATCGCCAGAGGGCGTGGCCCGCATTGCGTTGACTAGCTCAACGGGCGTGGTCACGTCCGTGTTGTGCAGCCTGTTGTCGAGGAAGACGCAACCACCAACTGGCATGAACTGTGCGTCCTGAACGATGGCCAGGGTTTCTCGGGCAAGAACGTCCTGCGCTAGCAGCAGGTCCAACGTCTGCCGGTGCTGGTTGACCACAAGTTGCCGCAGGTCCTCCACCTGTCTGCTGAGGTCTTTAAGCGCCTTCATTAGCGCTACTTGCTGTTGAGTCTGCGCATTGCCGCCGCCGCCGAACATGGCGCTCAGGTTGCCACCCGCTTGCAGGACGCTGACGCCGATGGTCATCCAACCCACAGGGCCCATGGCTCCAGCGGCCATGACGCTTGCCACCTGACTGACAGTGCTGGCAACTGTCCCCGCAGCGGCCACGTAGCGCGCTGCCTGCGGATTGCTCTGCCCCAGCGCCCCGGCCAGAGCGCCCAGGGCCTGCCCTGCTGCCGCAAAGTCAGTCGCCACGTTTGCAGCGCCCGCACGAAAGGTGAGGTCGTCCACCGAGCTTCGGTCCAGGGCGGCCATTGCTGCCTTGTTTCCCTGCAGCCCTGCAATGCGGGCGCGCATTTCGGCCGGCTTCAAAGTCTTGAAGTCCGCGCCGAGCGCGAGGTCGATCGTGGCGCTGCCTCTTGCGGCAGGGCCCAACGCAGCAATTGCAGACTGGGAGCGCTGAAGGTACCCTTTGGCCTGCTCGATGGCACCGGTGTACCTGGCCCGTACGTCCTGCACACCCGCCAAGAACGTGACGGCGCCATCAATTTCCGGGCCGACTCGCTTTCGTAGCTCCGTGCGGGCGGCCGCCTCGATGGCCTTGCCGAGGTCCTCGCCGTCCCGCACAGTGACCAGCCGCTGCACTAGCTGAGCGTATCCGCCCGCACCGGCGCGCTGGAGCTCATCGCGCACGAGGTTCTCTGCGGTGCTCCTCAGAAATGCACTGGCCTCGCCGGGAAGCACCGCTTTTGCGCCTTTATCCAGTTCGCTCAGCAGGGCCCTCGTACTGAAGGTGTTCGTCTTTGGGTTCCACGCCTTGGCGACGGCTCGTTGGGCCACTTCGTGCGGCGCCGTGCCCAGCACCTCCTTAGCGACGTCCTCCGTGGCAGCCTCAAGGACCATGCTCAGCAACACAGGTGCCTGACGCTGTAGCTCGGGCAGCAAAGTCTGACCCTGCGTGACTAGGGCGTGGTAGTGGGCTGCCTTGGCAAGTGCTAGGTCGTGCGATGGAGTTTGGTCAACCACGACCAAAGCGCCATCTGCCAGGACGCGGGTTTTGGCCAGTACGCAGGAGACGTAGCGCTGCCTGGCGCGCCCCACGCCAGCATCCCCGAGCATGGCCTCGTCGGAGGACGGCGCTCCGCCCCAATCCAGTCGAGCAGCACCAAGAGCATCCAACAGGTACGGGCTGGGTGCGCGCGAGCCGGTACGCTCGAGAAGGTCGCTACGTTCAGTGGCGCAAACGTCTGGGACTTGATCTTGCGCCGATGCCAAAGGCCAAGCCGTCGCCACTGCGAGCGCGAGAGTTAACTGGCGCACAGCCCGAGGAGGCCCTGGCCATTGACAGCACGAATATCGCGGGCCGCTTGACAAAGCGGTCCTGCCGTGGGACTCAATTGGTGAACGCATCGCGCAACCCTTGCATCTCTGCGGCCTGCTGATCAAGCGGCGGTCGTTTGCGCCACGCGATGACGAAGATAGCTAGGGTCTCTGCACCGCAACGGATGTTCACTGTCACCCCCAGTTTCAGGGCCAGCACCCCGGTGCGCTTCTCCGTCACCTCAGCAAAGTAGCCGCGACGCTGAAGCACCTGAGCGCCTAGTTCCCGGCACCCCTCTGGAGTCGGGTTGCGGCTCTGCGTCCAGTCCGTTACCACTCGTACAGTAGATCCTTCGCCGTCATCGCTCGGCGGTCTCACCGTCCCTGCCAAGCAGAGACAGAAGCATGCCGTCTTGACCATCTATGGCTTCCTGAGGCGAGCACCGGCGGGCTCGACAAATAAGCAGTTCGTCGCCTTATTAGCATCCACGTACTCGCGCAGGACCTTGCTCCCGGCCAAGGCCTGCTGGCGATAGAGCTCTCCCCACTTCTTGGCGTCGTTCCCCAGCTCGCCGACGCCAGCGTCGACGGCTTTGAGACGGACGAGGGCCAGCTTCAAGGCAGATAGCGCCTGGTCCTTGTTGCTGTGATGGTCGTTGTATTCGTATGCCGCAACGAAGATCGCGGTGGCGTTCGCGGCGTTACCGACCAGCTTGGCCATTGATGAGGAAGCGTTCTGCGCCAGCATTCCTGTCAGCATGAGCCCGCGGTCGCGCGCATAGCCCATGACGAACGCAACTTCCTTGGGCCCTTGCCTAAAGAAGGCCTGCGCGGCGAACGAACTGACGCCTGCGAGCATGGTTGCGCCAGCCAGCACGCCGACCGCCAAGGGACTCGTGAAGACCAGACCCAAGCCTGCCAGCGTTGCGCCGATACCGACGTTGACGCCGTCGAAGGCCAAGTCAATCTTTGCGTTAGCAAGTGCCGCCTCAGCCGCCTTGATGGAGGCCTGGAGCACCTTGCGTTCTGCCAGGACACGTTCCAACTGCTCCTGCCCGACGACTTTTGGGTCCGCCTTGGCTCGCTCAGCCTCACCAACAAAGCGCTTGATGATGGCTTCCAGCTCCGAGCACTTTGCAACCTGAGACACAGGTACGTTTTTTGTCGAGAGGGTCGCCACTAGGAATGATCCCGCCGGAAGTTGCGCTCGAGATGTGCTAGACAGCGAGAGACCGGCGGTGAGCAACCCGAGAAAGCGCCGGCGAGCAGCTATCGAAGCCGAGAGGGCGCTGGCAAAGTCGCAGCCGCTACGCACTTCACAAGCCCTGACGGATGACTTGTCGCAGACCACGAGCTTCCCTGGCGGACGCATGCCAGTTCCTTTAAGTTGTCCTCTGGATTAGAGCTGCACTTCGCAGCAACGTCAACGGATTGGCGCACTTCTGCCCCTGTCCCCGTTTCAGTACCGCCCAGGTGCGGCGCCGGGCTCGCAATGACCGGCATGCTGAACTGGTACAGCGCGCTGCGCCTGGCTCTCGACCTGGGCAAGCGGCCGATCCGCCCGCCAGTGCGGATGCTGTGGGGCGATCGCGACAGCGCGCTGAACCCGGGTTTGGCTGACCCCGCGCTGGCGCACTGCGCGCACGGCGAGCTGTTCAGGCTGCCCGAAGCGACGCATTGGCTGCACCACGAACAGCCGCAAGAAGTCAGCGCGCTGCTCATTGACTTCCTGCGCACGGGAGCTGCTGTTCCGCAGCCCCGTAGGCTGGGTGGAAGCTGGCTTGTACATGGCGCAAGCCGTGCGGCGTGTCGACGCCGATCCAGTAATGACCGCCGTTGTGGTGCGGGTCTATCGACAATATGCTGCAAATCTACTTTGAGCGAGGCACGGCCTTCCCGGGGAGTCCGAGCCTTGAACGGCGGCTTTAGGACGATGAACTTTGCTATGGGTATCTCCGCTTTGGGTCGGTGCCGCTACTACCGCGGACAAGGAAGCAGTCATCGGCTGCCGTCTCGGTCGTGCGCCGGCCTACGACCGATGTACCCCGCTTAGCTGACTTTCACCGGGCCCGCCGCCGCCAGGCTGGGCGTCTGCTTGGTGCCGGTCAGCGTGAGTTCGCTCGTCCGGGTCGACCTGCAGCAACCGCTGCACAGCCGTCATCACCAGCAGCGGAGCCGGATGGCAAAGCAGGGCGCCTGACTAGGCCGGTTGAACTGTCCTCGACGCCGTAGCAGACGCTGCCCGGCTTCGCCGGCCGCCCCATTTGCGAACCGTAGCGCCGCGTGCGCGGCCGCTAGGGCCTTTCGCGGCATAGCCCGGCCCCTTCCGCCTGCGGCGGGCCCCTTCCAGGTATTCCACGGTGCCCTTGCGGCCGCGCTTCTCCGCGGCGCTGTCGGCATCGCACGGCGACCGACGAATGCGGGGCAGCAGTCCGCTCTACCTCACGCCGAGGGATCAACAGCCGAATCCGGCTCCCTCGGAAAACAGGGCAGGCGGTTTTTGAGGTCTGGGATCGGGCGAGGTTCACATGCGAGATGACGGTGACTTGAGCGGTTGGCGAAGCGGCTTCGTTCCTTTGCCTAGCGTGCCGCCGTGAGGCCATGTTGATGGTCAGTCGCGAACCGCTTTCAACTTTTGGAGATCACGATCATGGAACACACGAAGGAGTTGCTGTCGGTGCCGCTGGCGAGCCTCGTGCCGTCGCGGTTCAACGTTCGGCGTCACAACGCCGATCAGGCCGCCGCGCATCGGACGATGGCGTTGCAGGCGATGCTGGCGCAGAACACGACGGTGGCCGTGGCTACAGTGGTGCATGTGTGCGCGTTGCGCACCTTCGGTGCCGACTACCTGAACCACGGCCGAAGGCACAGATCGTCGCGGCGCTGACGGAGGCCGGGCCTGAACTAGCCGGTGGTGGTGTCGAGGCCATGAAGAAGGATGCGCTGGTGGACGCAGCGGCATCGCGGCTGGCCGGTACCCGCTGGCTGCCCGAATCCCTGCAGCTATCGCCAGCTGGACCGAGCTGCGCGGGCGGTTGAACCCGCCCGCGCAATCGGGATCGGAGGAGTCATGTGGTTGTTCGTTGCTCGCGAACCCCGACCGGACGCGCCTGAATGGCCAGGCCGGCGGTTGCTCGCGGCCACCGACGCGGTCGCATGGCCACTGCTCTGGGTGCTGGTAATCCGGCAGGCACCCGAGCCGGTCGGCGTGGTGGGGCCGTTCATCACCGCACTGGCCGTGTTGCTCGGTCTGGGACGGTTGCGCCGAGCCTTGTGGGTGAACCACCGCTACTGGTTCACCACCTGGCGCTGGGGCAAGGTGGCAGCGGCCATGCTGCTGATCGGCCTGGTTCTGAAACTGTCGATCTCGCCGTAGCCGCACGGCTCCGACGGAGCGTTTGAATCTTCAATGCGAGGTGGAGGGACGGGCGGCGCTCCACTGTTCGAGGTCGATGCGACGCCACGCTACAGCGCGTTTGGCAAGGCGCACTGGCAAGGGAAACTTGTTCTCTGCCATCAAGCGGTAGATCGTGGACCGGCCGAGGCCGGTCATGCGCACCACGCCCGCCATGCGGACGAACATCGTGAGCGAGGCGTCAGGCGCGGGCGCTTTCAGCGCGGGCTGTGTCGAGTTCACTTGGCGGCTCCTGAGCTGCGTGTCAGCACAACTCTAGGCGCGGCGCCCGGAACTTGCGGCGATGACTTTTAGAGAAAAAGTGTCGCTCCGGCTCCTCCTATGGTCGCCGCCGTCAATTGCTGACTGACTTATGGTTTTGGTCGGCTGTGGTCTTCTTCGTGCGTTGACGGTGATCGATCCGGTGATGCGACGTGAGCGTGCAGCGACGATGAATCAGACTCATATCCGCGGATTGGTTACCAGCATTTCATCGATTCGTCGCGGGCCTGCCTCGCTCTAGGTTCAGGAGTCATCCTTGCGGTGTCCTTCAGGAGCCTCGAGGGTTGCCCCGTCGGTGCCCACCTCGCATCGCCGGATCGATCTCCGTCGGCTCGCCGTGCCGTGGTTCAGGCTCGCTCGGCCTGGGCCGTCCGGGCAATGGCCCAGATGAAGCCGGCCAGCTCGCGCGCCACGGCGATGCACACCTTGTTGATCTGCAGCCCTCGTTCCTTGAGCGCCGCAAACCGCTGCGTCAGCCTCAGCTGCGCCTTCCACGCCATGTCCCGGACGGCCTGTGACAGCCCCGCTTGCCGGGCGTTGATCTCTTGCCGATGCGCGGCTTGAAGCGGTAATTCCACGCCGCTTCGGTCAGCAGCCTGCGCGCATGCGCGTTGCCGGCCTTGGTGATGCTGCCGCGCCGGGTTCGGGCGCCGCTGGAGTGTTCACTGGGCACCAGCCCGAGGTAGCCCATGAGCTTGCGCGGGTGCTCGAAGCGGTCGAGGTCCCCGATCTCGCACACCAACCCAATGGCCGTGACCGCAGCCACGCCCCGAAGGGCCTGCAGCGCCTGCACCACCGGCTCGAACCGCCAGCCCTTGATCGATGCCGACAGCGCCTGGGTCAGCCGCTGCACTCGCTCGTCGGCCGACTTCACCGCCAAGCAGTATTCGGTGAAGGCAATCTGCGTGTTGGCATCGCCGAAGCTCAAGCGGGCCAGCCAGCGTTCATGCGCGCCGCACCAGGCGGTCTTGCCGGCATACCGCATGTCGTGCCGCAGCAAGAACGCCTTGAGCTGCAAGCGCGCCTGAGTGCGTGCGTTGACCGCGTCCTCGCGGGCGCGCGCCAGGTCGCGGATCGCTTCGTGGGCTGGATCGGGCACCCACACCGCACGCAGCAGGCCGGCCCGTGAGCACTCGGCCAACTGCACGCAGTCGCGTCCGTCGGTCTTGACCCGATCGCCCGGTCGTCGGGGCATCTGCGAAGGGGCGATCACTTCGCAGCTGTAGCCTCGAGCGGACAAGACGCGCTGCAGGCCGTAGCCGGTGGGCCCTGCCTCGTAGACCACATGCAGGTTTGCTGGCGAGCCCAGCCGCTGCAGCACCTTGGTCAGCTTGCTTACATCGTGGGCGATCTTGCTGACGAAACAGCCTGCCGCGCGCCCAGGCGTTGCAGCCGCAACGCTGATGCTGTCCTTGTGGACGTCCAGGCCGACGTGAACCTTGCTACGCTCTTCCATGGTCGGTCTCCTTGGAGTTGCTGACGACGCAAGTCGCAGCATGTAGCTCGGCACGCCTCGGCGTGCAACCTACGTAGCTGGAGACCGGCCGCCTGGGCTGGAGGCGGCGACCATGATGTCTAGGCAGTCACCCGCTGCGCACTCGATTCCTATCAAGAATGCGCGCGGTGTGCCATCCCCGCGGGACCGCAGCTCTGGCCGCCGGCTCAACTATCGGCGGGCATGCGCGAGCGGGACGCTTGCGCGGGTTGCCGGATCTGCCGAGCAGCTGGCGTGCCCTTCGGGATTTTTCCTTGTTCGATGTTCTCCAGCAGCTTCGCCCAGGCGCGAAGCGCGGCAGCACGCTCCTCGAAGTAGTCGTGCCGGTCGTAGATCCCTTCGACGTTGCCCAGCTTGTGGTTGAGCGAGCGCTCGGCGACGAATCGGTCGACGCCGAGGCCAGCGAGGTGCGTGCGCGCAGTCCGGCGCATGTCGTGGATGGTGAAGTGCTCGATGTCGGGGATGCTCAATCGCTTAAGCGCCACGTTCAGCGTATCGGGGCCGACATGGTCGAACCGGTTCTTGCAGTTCACGCCCAACCGGCACCGGACCAGCCGACGAGGCGGGAAGACATGGGGGTCGCCGAAGGAGAAGACCTTCGCTTCGTTGAGCCACGCCAGGACGGGTTCCGCCAAGGGGATGCGAATCGACGCCCGCGTCTTGGTGCTCTCCTTGGCGAGCGTCCAGATGCCGGCGTCGAGGTCGAACGCGTCCCACCGGGCCGACAACAGTTCCATCTTGCGGACGCACAGCGCCAGCAGCAGCCAGACCGCCAGCTCGTTCTGCCGCCCGAAGTTGGCTGTGGTCCGCATCGCCGATGCCAACCGCCGCAGTTCTTCGATGGTGAGCCAGCGGTCGCGGGATACTTCTTCGCCGCCCGCGTCGGCCAGCTCGAAATCGGCTGCCGGGTTGCGCTCGATCCAATGGTTCCGCACGGCCATCCTAAACATGCGGCTCATGTAGCGCAGCGCGTCGTTGGCCACGGTCGGCGCACCGCCTGCGACGATGCGGGTCAGCACCCGATCGATGTGCGCCGGCTTTACGTCGGGTGGCGCCATGGACCCGAGCACCGGATCGATGTGCCTGCGGAGCACCCGCGCGACCACTTCGGGGTACTTGTGGCGAGGGCGTATGTACTTCGCCAACCATGCCTCGCCGAGGCGCTGCACCGTGGGCACTTCCAGCAGGAGCGCCTTCTCCGCCTGCTTGGCCGCTGCCACGTCGACGCCCCGCTCGATCTGCGCCCGGTCTTGCCGAACCTGCTCACGTGCATCCTTCAGTGACAACTCGGGAAAGCGACCGAGCACCTTCTCTTTCGAGCGACCGTTCAGTCGGTAGCGAAGGATCCAGGATGCGTGCCCTTGTCTGGCCGCTGCGGCCGTGCCCACGAAGGTCAGTCCCTCGCCGACGCCACGGTCAACCGGGCCGGCGGCAAGCCACGCTCTGAGTTCCCGATCGGTGATCGGGCGTTGCTGTCTGTTCATGTCTCAGCTCCTAGGAAGCTGTGGGGTAAATCCGCCGGGTTGTTCACCTTGGACCGGCGCAAACCCGATTTACCCCACACCCCACAGGTTGCGCGCGCTACGCTGCAACGCCCTGGGACGGCCTGAGACAAAATATCCTTACGCGACAACAGGTTGCGTCGTTTCGCGGGATCCCTTGGGACCCCCCAAACCTCACTCGATGTTCTGCACCTGCTCCCGCATCTGCTCCACCGCCACCTTCATCTCCACCGAGATCCCGGTGAGCTCCAGCGCAGCGGACTTGGAGCCCATGGTGTTGGCTTCGCGGTGCAGCTCCTGGATCAGGAAGTCCAGCCGCTTGCCCAGCTCGCCGCCGGCCTTCAGCAGTCGCTCGATCTCGTCGAGGTGGGCCGTCAGGCGGGCCAGTTCCTCGGCCACGTCGATGCGGATGGCGAAGGAGGCTGCCTCGTTCAGCGCGCGGTCGCGCTGGGCGTCCTCGCTCACCGCCTGGCCGGCGCCGGCCACCTGAAGCGCCTCGTTCCAGCGCTCCAGGAAGCGCTGCTGCTGCCGCTGCACCACGGCGGGCACCAGCGGCTTGGCCTGCTCGGCCAGCTCGCGCAGCCGGCCGATGCGCTCCATCAGCACCTTCACCAGCCGGTCGCCTTCGCGGGCCCGGGCCTCCTGCAGCGCCTTGACCGCCTGGCGGGTGGCCTCCAGCGCCACCTCGTCCAGCCGCTCGGCCGGCGTGGCATTGCGGCACCAGTTCAGCGCCTCGTGCACCGACAGCGGCTGCGCCTTGGGCAGCCACGTCTGCACATTGCTTTCCAGCTGGGCCAGGCGCATCAGCTGCTCGGGCGCGGGATGCGGCCAGCCACTGTCGGCGTCGCGCTGGCCGGCCAGGCGCAGCTCGATCTTGCCGCGGCGGAAGGCGCTGCCCACGGCCTCGCGCAGCGCCGGCTCCAGGCCGCGCAACTCGTCGGGCAGGCGAAACGCCAGGTCGAGGAAACGGCTGTTCACCGAACGCAATTCCACCGTCACGCCAACGCCGGAATTGGCCGGGTTTTCGGGGTTTGCAGCAGCGCTCGCCGTGGCGCTGCCATAACCGGTCATGCTGTAGACTGCCATTGAACCCCTGTATCAAAAAATCGATTATGTCAAAGCCCAAACCTGCCCCGCTGCCTGCTGGCACCGTGGTGGGCGGCTACCAGATCGTCAAGAAGCTGGCAGCGGGCGGTTTCGGCGTGGTTTATCTCGCCGAAGACGACCAGGGCCATCTCGTCGCGCTGAAGGAATACCTGCCGTCATCGCTGGCCGAGCGTTCTCCCGGTGAACTCACCCCGCGGGTGAAGCCGGAAAAGCAGCCGCTGTACCGCCTGGGCCTGAAGAGTTTCTTCGAAGAAGGCCGCTCCCTCGCGCAGATCAGCCACCAGAGTGTGGTCTCGGTGCTGAATTTCTTTCGCGAGAACGAAACCGTCTACATGGTCATGAATTACCTGCAAGGAGATACCTTGCAGGATTTCATCGTGACCGCGCGCGAACTCAAGCGTGACAAGGTGTTTCGGGAATCGACGATACGTTCGCTGTTCGACGAGATCCTGCGAGGTTTGCGCATCGTGCACCAGCACAAGATGCTGCACCTGGACATCAAGCCGGCCAACATCTTCATCACCAACGACAACAAGGCGGTGTTGCTGGATTTCGGTGCCGCGCGCGAGGTGCTGAGCAAGGAAGGCAATTTCATCCGGCCGATGTACACGCCGGGTTTTGCCGCGCCCGAGATGTACCGCCGCGATGGCACGCTGGGCCCGTGGACCGACATCTACGCCATCGGCGCCTGCATCTACGCCTGCATGCAGGGCTATCCGCCGAACGACGCGCCGCAACGCATCGAGAAGGACCGGCTGGCGCTGAGCCTGTCGCGGCTGCGGAACGTGTACTCCGACAACCTGATCGAAGTCACCGAATGGTGCATGTCGCTCGATCCGCTGTCGCGCCCGCAGAGCGTGTTCGCGCTGCAGAAGGAACTGGCGCGTGAATCGGAGCGGCGCTACACCAAGCTCAGCTTCAGCGAGCGCCTGAAGCTGCAGCTCGAGAACCTGAAGAGCGGCGCCAAGTCATGAAGGGCCAGCGATGAGGTTCGGCGTGTACCAGGTCAGCCGCAAGGGCGGCCGCGAGAAGAACGAAGACCGCATGGGCTATTGCTACACGCGGGATTCGGGGCTGTTCGCGCTGGCCGACGGCATGGGCGGCCATCCGGAGGGCGAGGTGGCCGCGCAGCTGGCGTTGCAGACGCTGGCCGCGCGCTTCCAGCGCGATGCCAAGCCGCGGCTGGCTGATCCGCTGCGCTTCCTGCACGACGGGCTGATCGCCGGCCACCAGCAGCTGCTGCGCTATGCCACCGAGAAATCGCTGATCGACACGCCGCGCACCACGCTCGTGGCCTGCGTGCTGCAGGGCGACGCGGCCTACTGGGCGCACTGCGGCGATTCGCGGCTGTACCTGGTGCGCGGCGGCAAGCTGGTGGCGCGCACGCGCGACCACAGCTACTCCGAGCTGCAGGAGACGCTGAGCCAGGTGGTCCCCATGCGCGAGCGCTTCAACCGCAACGTGCTGTTCACCTGCCTGGGCAGCCCGGGCAAGCCGGTGGTCGACACCTCCGGCCCGCTGCTCTTGCAGCCGGGCGACCGGGTGCTGCTGTGCTCCGACGGCCTCTGGGGCCCGGTGAGCGATACCGAGATCACCGACCGGCTGGGCCAGCAACCCATCCACGAAGCCGTGCCCGAACTGGTGGAGACCGCGCTGCGCAACGGCGGCCCCAAGTGCGACAACGTGACCGCATTGGCCATGGAATGGGAGTCGTCGGAAGACCGGCGGCAGCAGGGGGCGGTGAGCACCCGCGCCCTGGGCGACGAGGTGTTTGCCTCTACCATCCAGGCCAGCGTGATCGGCGAGGCCCGCGACGATCTCGACGAAGCCGAGATCGAACGTTCGATCAAAGAGATCAACGAAGCGATCCGCCGCTCCTCCCAGAAAAAGACCTGAAGGTTCCCCGATGACCGATTACCTGCGCGCGGGTGCCCGCGCCGCGGACGCCATGCGCGGCGTCTCCATCACCCGTGGCTATACCAAGCATGCCGAAGGCTCGGTGCTGGTGGCCTTCGGCGACACCAAGGTGCTGTGCACCGCCTCGGTCGAGGAGCGCGTGCCGCCGCACAAGCGTGGCAGCGGCGAAGGCTGGGTCACCGCCGAATACGGCATGCTGCCCCGCGCCACCCACACCCGCGGCGACCGCGAGGCCGCCCGCGGCAAGCAGAGCGGCCGCACGCAGGAGATCCAGCGGCTGATCGGCCGCTCGCTGCGCTGTGTGTTCGACCTGCCCAAGCTGGGCGAGCGCACCATCAGCCTCGATTGCGACGTGTTGCAGGCCGACGGCGGCACCCGCACCGCGGCCATCACCGGCGCCTTCGTGGCGGCACACGATGCCGTCAGCTGGCTGATCGCGCGTGGCCTGCTGGTGGAAAGCCCGATCCGCGACTTCGTGGCCGCGGTGTCGGTGGGCATCGTCGACGGCACGCCGCTGCTCGACCTGGAATACACCGAGGACTCGGCCTGCGACACCGACATGAACGTGGTGATGACCGGCGCCGGCGGCTTCGTGGAAGTGCAGGGCACGGCCGAAGGCGCCAGCTTCTCGCGCGCCGAGATGGACGCGCTGCTGGCCCTGGCCGGCAAGGGCATCGGCGAGCTGGTGGCCGCGCAGAAGGCCGCCTTGGCGGCGCCGCTGGGCGGGGCGTGATGCTGCGGCTGGTGCTGGCCTCCAACAACGCCAAGAAGCTCAAGGAGCTGCAGGCGCTGTTCGCTGCGCTGCCCATCGAGCTGGTGACGCAGGGCTCGCTGGGTGTGACGGAGGCCGAGGAACCCTTCCACACCTTCGTGGAGAACGGCCTGGCCAAGGCGCGGCATGCCTCGGCGGCCACCGGCCTGCCGGCCATCGCCGACGATTCCGGCCTGTGCGTGGACGCGCTGGGCGGGCAGCCGGGCGTGGCCTCGGCGCACTTCGCGCCGCTGCCCGGAGGCGGCCGCCGGCCACTCGGACCGCGAAGCGCTGCGCCGGCTCCAGGACGAGGCCAACAACAGCTTGCTGCTGCAGCGCCTGGCTGGCGCGGCCGACCGGCGCGCGCGCTTCGTCAGTACGCTGGTGGCGGTGCGATCGGCCGCCGACCCCGAGCCGCTGATCGCCTTTGGCCGCTGGGAGGGCACGGTGCTGGCGCAGCCCGTGGGCAGTGGCGGCTTCGGCTACGACCCGCTGCTGCACATCCCGGCGTTGGGCCGGGCGGTGGCCGAGCTGCCGGCCGAGCTGAAGAACCAGCACAGCCACCGCGCGCTGGCCGCCCGCCAGATGGCGGCGCTGATGCGCGACGCCTGGCGGCTGGGCTGAACGGGCGCAAGCGGCATGGCTGAATCGGTGATCCGCCTGCATCGCCCGGGCAGCGTGAGCCTGGCGGCGCTGCCGCCGTTGTCGCTGTACGTGCACCTGCCGTGGTGCCTGAAGAAGTGCCCGTACTGCGACTTCAATTCTCATCAAGCCACGCTGTCCGCCGCTGGCAAAAGCGAGTTGCCCGAAGCCGCCTACCTCGACGCCGTCATCGCCGACCTGGAGCAATCGCTGCCGCTGGTGTGGGGCCGGCGGGTGCACAGCATCTTCATCGGCGGCGGCACGCCCAGCTTGTTTTCTCCCGCAGCCATCGACCGGCTGCTGGGCGACATCCGTGCGCGGTTGCCGCTGGAGCCGGGCTGCGAGATCACGCTGGAGGCCAACCCCGGCACCTTCGAGCGCGACCGCTTCCGTGCCTTCCATGCGGCTGGCGTCACCCGTTTGTCCATCGGCGTGCAGAGCTTCGATGACGAGGCGCTGAAGGCCATCGGCCGCGTGCACGACAGCGCCCAGGCGCGCGCCGCGGTGGAAGAGGCGCGCGAGGTGTTCGACACCTTCAACATCGACCTGATGTACGCGCTGCCCGGCCAGACGCTGGACGCGCTGCAGGCCGACCTGGATGCCGCGCTGGCCTACCAGCCGCCGCACCTGTCGATCTACCACCTGACGCTGGAGCCGAACACCTTCTTCGCCACGCATCCGCCGCCGCTGCCCGACGACGACCTGGCGTCCGACATGCTGGACCTGATCGTCGAACGCACCGCGGCCACCGGCCTGCAGCGGTACGAGGTGTCGGCATTCGCCCGCGGCGACCACCGCTGCTGGCACAACCTGAACTACTGGCAGTTCGGCGACTACCTGGGCATCGGCGCCGGCGCGCACGGCAAGCTGTCGTTCCCCCACCGCATCCTGCGGCAGGTGAAGTGGCGCGAGCCCGCGGCCTACATGGCCAAGGCGATGGGCGGCCAGGCGGTGTCCAACGAACACGAGGTGGCGCGCGACCAGCTGCCCTTCGAGTTCATGCTGAACGCACTGCGGCTGAAGGAAGGCTTCACGCTGCAGCAGTTCTCCGACCGCACCGGCCTGCCCGCCTCGGCCATCGCCGGGTCGCTGCAGCAGGCGCAGGCCCGGGGCCTGGTCACCGCCGATGCGGCCCGGGTGCAGCCCACCGCCCGCGGCTTCGATTTCCTCAGCGACCTGCAGGCCCTGTTCCTGCCCTGAGCTCCTCGCGCAGCCACTGCAGCAGCGCCTGGATAGGCGGCCATTCGGCCAGCGCGGGCGGGTAGGCCAGGTAGTAGCTGTCGCTGCCGTCGTGCTCGATGCCCAGCGGATGCAGCCGCATCAGGCGGCCATCGGCCAGCGCATCGACGGCCAGCACCTCGCGCACGATGGCCAGCCCCAGGTTCTGCTCCGCGGCCTGCAACATCAGCCCGGCATCGTTGAAGGTGGCCACCGGGTTGATGCGCTGGCGCGCCAGGCCGGCCTGCTCGAACCAGTGCTCCCACACGCCGGGATTGCCCAGCAGCGCCTCGTGGGCGATGGCCGCCGCGCCCTGGCCCAGCAGCCGCCGCGCCGCCGCCGGGCTGCCCACCACCACCAGCGGGCTGTCCACCAGCCGCTGCGCCACCAGCGGCGGCCAGTGGCCCGAGCCCTGCCGCAGCGCGGCGTGGTAGCCCTCGCGCTGCACATCCACCAGCTGCTGCGAAGCATCGATCTCCAGCGCGATGCGCGGATGCGCCGCGTGCCAGCGGCCCATGCGTGGCAGCAGCCAGCGCTGCGCGAAGGAGGGCAGCACCGTCAGCCGCACCCGCTGCTCGCTGCCGGCGGCGGCCGCAGCGGCGGCCTGCATGCCCTCGTCCAGCATCGCCAGCGCCGGCCCGGCACTGCGCAGCAGTGCACGGCCGGCGGCATTGAGGGCGATGCGGCGGCCGCGGCGGTCGAACACCTGGAAGCCCAGCTGCTCTTCCAGCAGCTTGATCTGCTGGCTGACGGCGGAATGCGTGAGGTGCAGTTCATCCGCCGCCGCGCGCAGGTTGGCCAGCCGCGCGACGGTGCAGAAGGTGGGCAGGACGTGCAGCGGCAAGCGGCTCATGCTGGTAAGCGTTGCTTTCCAAACTGGCCAGGATTCTTCGATTCCCAGCCGGCGGGTGGGCAGCTATGGTAACCACCATCGCGGCAACCGGCCGTGCCGTACCAGGAGCCGAAGATGATGTCCCCGAGTGTTTGCTGCCTGCCCCTCAGCCCCCGCCTGCGACGCGGCAGCCCTTGGCCGCTGCGTTGGTGGCATGCCTTGCACGCCGGCTGGCAGGCCGCGCGCTGCGTGCTGGCGCAGCAGGCGCCCGTGCTGGCGCCGCAGGCGCTGCAGTCGCTGGCCGGCATGGACGAACGCACTGCCGCCGACATCGGCCTGCCGCCCGACGCCCGTGCCTGGCTGGCGCATGAGCGCGTGCGCCAGGCTGACGGCCTGTGGGTGGCCAGCCGCGGTGCGGTGGCGCCCAGCGTGGAACGTTCGTTCTACTGAACCGCGGGCCGGGCGGCCCGCCGTCGGGTCAGACGCGGTTGGTCGACAGGCCGGCCGTGCTGCGCAGCCGCTCGACCAGGTGGCCGGCGATGCGGCCCAGTGGCAGCACCTCGTTGGCCGCGCCGTGGGCGATGGCCTCGCGCGGCATGCCGAACACCACGCAGCTGGCCTCGTCCTGGCACACGTTGTAGGCGCCGGCGTCACGCATCTGCTTCATCGCGCGGGCGCCGTCGCCCCCCATGCCGGTGAGCATCAGGCCCAGCGCATTCGGTCCCACCACGCGGGCGGCCGATTCGAACAGCACTTCCACCGAAGGCTTGTGGCGGTTCACCGGATCGCCGTCGCGCACCCGCGCGATGTAGTTGGCGCCCGAGCGTTCCACCGACAGGTGCATGCCGCCGGGGGCCAGGTAGGCATGGCCGGGCAGTACCCGCTCGCCGTCGGTGGCTTCCTTCACGCGGATGCGGGCCAGGCCGTCCAGCCGCTTGGCATAGCTGGTGGTGAAGCCGGGCGGCATGTGCTGCGTGATCATCACCGCCGGGAAGTCCGGCGGCAGGTTGGTGAGCACGTCCTTGGTGGCCTCGGTGCCGCCGGTGGAGGCGCCGATGAACAGGATCTTCTCGGTGGACAGCCGGCCCAGCGGCGACACGCCCGCGGCCGCCGGCCGCGCCGGCGCCGCACCGCTGGCGGCCTGGCCGGCCGCGGCCGCGCCGGCCGTGGCGGTGGCCGGCACCAGGCTGCGGCGGATGCGCGCCTTGGAAGCCATGCGGACCTTGTCGGTGATCTCCTCGGCCAGGTGCTTGATGCCGTCGGCCAGGCCGATCTTGGGCTTGGCGACGAAGTCGATGGCGCCGAGTTCCAGCGCGCGCAGCGTCACCTCGGCGCCGCGCTCGGTCAGCGTGGACACCATCACCACCGGCATCGGCCGCAGGCGCATCAGCTTGGACAGGAAGTCCAGCCCGTCCATGCGCGGCATCTCCACGTCCAGGGTGATGACGTCGGGATTGAGGTTGCGGATGGTCTCGCGGGCCACGAACGGATCGCTGGCCACGCCGACACATTCCATGTCCGGCTGTCGATTGATGATCTCGGAGAGCAGGCTGCGCACCAGCGCCGAGTCGTCCACCACCACCACGCGGGTCTTGGGCATGTTGTCCACTGCTTTCTTGTTGGAAGGCCGCCGTCGTCAGAACAGGTCGACCGAGCCCCCGCCGCTGTTGACCGGCAGGGTCTTCTGCGCGGCACCACGTTCCTGGGCGATCAGCGCATCGGGGTTGGTCAGGGCCATGCGCTTGACCATCGCCTTGCCGCTGGCCGGCAGCAGCACCACCTTGCGCGGAAACACGTCCATCACGTCCTTGCTGACGACGGGGATGCGCTCGGTCTTCAGGTAGTCCAGCACGAAGGCGGTGTTGCGCTCGCCCACGTTGATGCTGTTGATGCCGCTGACCACCGCGCCGCCGCCGAAGACCTTGGCCTCCATCGACATCCGGTTGGCGCCGCGCTTCATCATCTCGTTGATCAGCAGCTCCATCGCGAAGGAGCCGTAGCGGCCGCTGTCGTTGGCGCCGCCGCCGTCGGGCAGCATGAAGTGGTTCATGCCGCCGATGCGGCGCTCGCGGTCCCACAGGCAGGCGGCGATGCACGAGCCCAGCGTGGTCATGATGAGGATGTCCTCGTCGTACACGAAGTACTCGCCGGGCAGCACCTTCACCGCCACGTTCTTGAAGTGCGATTCGTAGAAGAAGAACGAGGCCTCGCCCGGCTTGCGCGGCTGGGCCTTGAGCTTGGCCAGCTGCGCGCCGGCCACGGTGGACACGCCGGGCGCCAGCCCCGCGTTGGGCTGGATGCCGGGTGTCACGGGCGGCTTGCGCAGCGCCAGGGATGGCGCGCCCGCGGTGGAGTGGGGCAATGACATGGGACGTCGTTCCTCAGAGCCGTTCGTAGATCGTCTTGCCACGCAGGCGGAACAGGTCGCGCGACTCGGAGAAGTTTTCCGAATGGCCCACGTACAGCAGGCTGCCGGGCTTCATCACCGCGTGGGTGCGTTCCAGCACGCGGCGCTGGGTGGGGGCATCGAAATAGATCATCACGTTGCGGCAGAAGACGAGGTCGAAAGGCTCGCCGAACTGCCATGAGATCGACATCAGGTTGAAAGTCTTGAACTCGATCATGCGGGCCAGCTCGGGCTTGACCCGCATCAGCCCGGCGTTCTGGCCGGTGCCGCGCATGAAGTGGCGCTTCAGCCGCTCGGGCGTCAGGCCGCGGGCATTGGCGTCGTAGACGCCGCGGCGCGCGGTGTCCAGCACCTTGGTGTCGATGTCGGTGGCGGTGATCTTCACGTTGGGGCTGCTGCCCAGCGTCTCGGCCACCGTCATGGCGATGGTGTAGGGCTCCTCGCCGGTGGAAGCCGCGTTGCACCAGATGCGCAGCGGCCGGCCGGCGCGCTCGCGCAGGTCCAGCGCCAGCGCATCGAAGTGATGCGACTCGCGGAAGAAAGAGGTCAGGTTGGTGGTCAGGCAGTTCACGAACTCCTGCCACTCGCTCTCGGCGGCCGCGCCGGTGTGCTGCTCCAGCCATTGCAGGTAGCCGCTGAAGGACGGATGGCCGGTCTCGCGCAGGCGGCGGCACAGCCGGCTGTACACCATGGCCTGCTTGCCCTCGTGCAGGCTGATGCCGGCGCGCTGGTAGATCAGCTGGCGCACGCGCTCGAAGTCGGCCTTCTCGAACGGGAATTCCTGGTCGGCGCGGCCGGTGGCGAAGGCCTCGGCCTGGCGTGAGGGGAGTGCGACGGTGTTCATGAGTGTGTAAGGCGCGAAAAGGCGCCCGCGGGCCCGGAGCAGCTGCGGTGCGCGCCAGTCTCGGAGGCTGCCGGGCGCTGCGGAGGCCGGAACAGGGGCGGGTTTGTAGTGCTTATCGGCAGGAAATCGACAAAGTGAGCACTAGACTTCGCCACCTGAAGATGACCGTGACCGCCTTGATACCGCGCCAGCCCCAGAGCCCGCCGTCCCTGCTCGATGCCGGACTGCAGCTGGACGCCGCCCTGTCGCTGCTGCGGCAGGCCGGGCGCGACGACCTGCCGGGTGAGCCGGGCAGCACCGAATGGCTGCAGTCGGTGATCGACGCGCTGTGCGACCTGTCGGTGCGCGACGCCCTCACCGGCCTGGCCAACCGCCGCCACTTCGAGATGGCGCTCGGCCGCGAGGTGGACCGCGTGGCCCGCTCCGGCGAGCCGGCGTTGCTGCTGGTGCTGGACATCGACCACTTCAAGCAGGTCAACGACACCTTCGGCCATGCCGCGGGCGACGTGGTGCTGAAGTGGGTGGCCGAGGTGCTGGGCGAATGCGTGCGCCCGATGGACACCGTGGCCCGCGTGGGCGGCGAGGAGTTCGCGATCATCCTGCCCAATTGCCCCCCGCCTTCGGCCCCACCGTGGCCGAGCGCGTGCGCCGCCGCATCGAGCGCGACCCCGTGGCCATCCGCGCCGAAGCCGGCTCGGTGCACCGGCTGCCCATCACCGTGAGCGTGGGCGGTGCCTTCGCGCCGCAATGGGTGCGCTCCACCGCGCTGCTGTGGATGGAACGGGCCGACGTACAGCTCTACCGTGCCAAGGCCGAGGGGCGCAACCGCTTCTGCCTCGAGCCCGTGGCGGTGTCCCTCGTCAGCGCCGAAGAAAAAGGGATGCTGTTCGGCGGCTCCCAGTTCCAGGACCTGTAAGCGCGCATGACCACACCCACTGCCAAGCAGGCGCGCATCACGGCCGTTACCAGCGGCAAGGGCGGCGTCGGCAAGACCTTCGTCTCGGCCAACCTGGCCGCCGCCTGCGCGCAGCGCGGCGAGAAGGTGCTGGTGCTCGATGCCGACCTCGGCCTGGCCAACCTGGACGTGGTGCTGAACCTCGTCCCCAAGATCACGCTGCACCACGTGTTCACCGGCGAACACACGCTGGCCGAGGCCACGCTGCCCGCGCCGGGCGGCTTCTCGGTGCTGCTGGCCGGCTCGGGCATGGTGGAGTATTCGCGGCTCACACCCGAGGTGCGCGACAAGCTCATCGAGGTGGTGGACACCGTCAAGCCGCTGTACGACCGGGTGATCCTGGACACCGGCGCCGGCATCTCCGACGTGGTGCTCTACACCGTCTCGCTGGCCGACGAGGTGCTGGTGGTGGCCACGCCCGAGCCCACTTCGCTGACCGACGCCTACGCCACCATCAAGGTGCTGGCCACCACGCAGGGCCGGCGCCACATCCGGCTGCTGGCCAACCAGGCCGGCCGGCCCGGCGAGGGCCGCGGCATCTGCAAGCAGCTGCAGCTGGTGGTGGACCGCTACGTGAGCCCGGGGCTGGATGCCGCGCTGCAGCTGGAGTTCATGGGCGAGGTGCCCAGCGATGCCAGCGTGCGCGATGCGGTGCTGCGGCGCGAGCTGCTGCTCGAAGCCTTCCCGGGTTCGGCCGCGGCCCAGGCCATCGTCGCGCTGGCGGCGAAAATGGCCTGATGGACATCGAAGAACCCGACGCACCCACGGCTTTCACCCTGCTCGGCGGCGAGCCCGGCGTGCGCGCGCTGGTCGACCGCTTCTACGACCTGATGGACCTGGAGCCGGCCTACGCCGGCCTGCGCAGCCTGCATCCCACCACGACGGAAGGCTCGCGCGACAAGCTCTTCTGGTTCCTGTGCGGCTGGCTGGGCGGCCCGAACCACTTCATCGACCGTTTCGGCCACCCGATGCTGCGCGCCCGGCACCTGCCGTTCGCCATCGGCATCAGGGAGCGCGACCAGTGGATGGCCTGCATGGTGCAGGCGATGGAAGAGCTGGCCATCGAGCCGGCGATGGCCGAGCGGCTGGGCAAGGCGCTGGCGGGTACGGCGGACTGGATGCGCAACAAAGGCGGGTGATGTCAGCACCCGGCGTCACGGGGACGTGACGCCACCCTCCGGAGAGGGTGCCGAGGCCGCTTGGGAGCGGCCCGGCGCGGCCTCGGCGGGGCAGCACCCGGCGTCACGGGGACGTGACGCCACCCTCCGGGAGGGTGCCGAGGCCGCTTGGGAGCGGCCCGGCGCGGCCTCGGCGGGGCTCTCAGGTCGACTTCGGCGCCAGCAGCACCACCAGCGCCCCATGCCCGCCTTCACTCGCGCGGGCCGAGACGAAGGCCTGCACCAGCTGGTTCTGCACCAGCCAGCCGCGCACCTTGCCCTTGAGCACCGGCGTGCGGCCCGGGCTGCCCAGGCCCTTGCCGTGCACCACGCGCACGCAGCGAAAGCCCGCGGCCTGCGCCTCGTGCAGGAAGTCGCCCAGCTGCTCCCGCGCCTCGTCGCGGCGCAGGCCGTGCAGGTCGATCTGCGCCTGGATGGCCCACTGGCCGCGGCGCAGCCGGCGCGGCACGTCGGCGCCCACGTGGTGGCGGCGGTAGCTCAGGCCCTCGTCGGTTTCCAGCAGCGACTCGACGTCGAACTCGTCCGACAGCGCCTGCCGCAGCGCGGCGGCCTCGTCCAGCTCGCGCTGGCGCGGGTGCGGCTGCGGCCGCGGCGGCAGCACGGTCACGCGGCCGCTGTCGCGCAGCGGCACCACGCCGGCCACGCTGCGCTGGAACAGGTTGCGCTCGCGCGCCAGCCGCGCTTCCTCGGCGCGGCGCTCGGCGGCCTCGCGCTCGGCCTGCTGCAGCGCGGCCTTCAGCGGACCCAGGGCCTTGAGGTCGGTGAGCTTCACAGCAGCCCCCGTTCGGCGAACGAGACCACGTGGTCACGCGCGACCACCAGGTGGTCGAGCACCCGCACGTCCACCAGCCGCAGCGCGCTGCTCAGGTTCTGCGTCAGCAGCTCGTCGGCGCGCGAGGGCTCGGCCAGACCGGAGGGATGGTTGTGCACCAGCACCACCGCCGCCGCATTCAGCGCCAGCGCACGCTTGACCACCTCGCGCGGGTACACGGTGGCCTGGCTCAGCGTGCCGCGGAACATCTCTTCCAGGCCGATCAGGTGGTGGCGGGCGTCAAGGAACATCAGCGCGAATACTTCATGGGGCAGGCCGCCCAGCTGCAGCCTGACATAGTCCTTCACCGCGGCCGGGCTCTCGAACACCGGCCGCTCGGCCAGCCGTTGCGCCATCGACCGGCGGGCGATCTCGAGCACCGCGGCCAGTTCCGCCCGCTTGGCGTCGCCGCCCAGGCCCTTGACCGTCTTCAGTTCGGCCAGCGTCGCCTGCATCAGCCCGGGCAGGCCGCCAAAGCGCTGCAGCAAGGCCTGCGCCATGGCCAGCACGCCCTGGCCGGCGGTGCCGGTGCGCAGCAGCAAGGCCAGCAGTTCGGCATCGGCCAGCGACGCCGGGCCACGGGCCAGCAGCTTCTCGCGCGGGCGCAATTCGGCGGGCAAGTCCTTGAGTGACATGGGCAAGAGGGCGCGGCCCGTAAAATCGCGGCCCAGTCTATCGCCCGTGAGTCGCCGTGACCGCCATCGCAGAAGGGTCGTTCCTGACCTTGCACTACCGCCTCGCCGGCCCCGACGGCGCGGACATCGTCAACACCTTCGCCGAGAAGCCCGCCACCCTGTCGCTGGGCACCGGCGAGCTGTCGCCCGCGATGGAAGCGCGCCTGATCGGCCTGGAAGAGGGCACCCGCCAGACCTTCGAGCTGGCCCCGGGCGAAGCCTTCGGCGAGCGCAACCCCGAGATGCTGCAGCGGGTCAAGCGCTCGCTGCTGCGCGAGCTGGGCGACCCCGACGCGGTGTACCGCCGCGGCGACGTGGTGCAGTTCCCCACGCCCGACGGCCAGGGCGCCTATGCCGGCGTCATCCGCGAGGAGGGCGACGACTGGCTGCTGTTCGACTTCAACCACCCGCTGGCCGGCCTGCCCGTCACCTTCGAGGTGTCGGTGATCGGGGTGCTGTGATGAGCGAGCCGCAACAGCATGACGTGCTGCTGGCCGAGCCGCGCGGCTTCTGCGCCGGCGTGGACCGCGCCATCGAGATCGTCGAGCGCGCGCTGCTGAAGTTCGGCGCGCCCATCTACGTTCGCCACGAGATCGTGCACAACACCTACGTGGTGAACGACCTCAAGGCCAAGGGCGCCATCTTCATCGAGGACCTGGCCGACGTGCCGCCCGGCGCCACGCTGGTGTTCAGCGCGCATGGTGTGTCGCAGGCGGTGCGCCAGGAGGCGCACGAGCGCGGCTTCAGCATCTTCGACGCCACCTGCCCGCTGGTGACCAAGGTGCACGTGGAGGTGGCCAAGCTGCACAAGGAGGGCTACCAGTTCATCATGATCGGCCACAAGGGGCACCCCGAGGTGGAAGGCACGATGGGCCAGCTCAGCGAAGGCATCTTCCTGGTGGAAGACGTGGAGGACGTGGACCGCGCGCCCGTCACCCGGCCGGACAAGCTGGCCGTGGTGACGCAGACCACCCTGAGCGTGGACGACGCCGCCGAGATCCTGGCCGCGGTGAAGCGCCGCTTCCCGCTGGTGAAGGAGCCCAAGCAGCAGGACATCTGCTACGCCACCCAGAACCGCCAGGACGCGGTCAAGGTGCTGAGCCCGCAGGTGGACGTGGTGATCGTGGTGGGCAGCCCCACCAGCAGCAACAGCAACCGCCTGCGCGAACTGGCCGAGCGCCTGGGCACGCCGGCCCACATGGTCGATGCCGCCAGCGACCTGCAGCCTGAATGGTTCGAAGGCCGCACCCGCGTGGGCCTGACTGCCGGCGCCTCGGCGCCCGACATCCTGGTGCAGCAGGTCATCGCCCGCCTGCGCGAGATGGGTGCGGTGGCCGTGCGCAAGATGGACGGCGTGCAGGAGACCATCCGCTTCCCGCTGCCGATGGGCCTGGGCGACAAGTCGATGGCCGAGGTGGCCGCCTCCCGATCTTGAGCGGCGCGGCCGCCTGTGCGCGGCCGGACCGCTCGCCGCCGCGGACCAGCCGCGGTGCCGGCCGCGCTGCAGCGGCCTGAAAGCCATCAGTCCCAAGGATTTCGTCATGCTCGACATCAACCAGCTTCGCCGCGACCTCGACGGCACCATCGCCCGGCTCGAGGCCCGCAAGAACCCGCAGCCCTTCCTCGACGTGGAGCGCTTCTCGTCGCTGGAAGGCGAACGCAAGCGCCTGCAGACGCGCACCGAGGAGCTGCAGGCCAAGCGCAACAGCTTCAGCAAGCAGATCGGCCAGGCCAAGGGCCGCGGCGAGGACACCGCGCCGCTGATGGCCGAGGTGGCCGCCATCGCCGACGAGCTGAAGGCCTCGGCCGACCGGCTGGAAGTGATCCAGGCCGAGCTGCAGTCGATGCTGATGGGCGTGCCCAACGTGCCGCACGAGAGCGTGCCCGTGGGCGCCGACGAGACCGGCAATGTGGAGGTGCGCCGCTGGGGCACGCCGCGCGAGTTCGGCTTCGCGGTGAAGGACCACGTCGACATCGGCGCGCCGCTGGGGCTGGACTTCGAGACTGGCAGCAGCCTGTCGGGCTCGCGCTTCAGCTTCCTGCGCGGGCCGATCGCGCGGCTGCACCGGGCGCTCGCGCAGTTCATGCTGGACCTGCAGACGA
Source organism: Aquincola sp. J276 (assembly GCF_024700035.1). Lineage (NCBI taxonomy): Bacteria > Pseudomonadati > Pseudomonadota > Betaproteobacteria > Burkholderiales > Sphaerotilaceae > Aquincola > Aquincola sp. J276. Next base: position 1,658,055 of record NZ_JAJONC010000002.1, on the reverse strand, counting down.
CCGAGCACGGCTATACCGAGTGCTACACGCCCTACATCGTCAACCGCGAGATCCTGGAAGGCACCGGCCAGCTGCCGAAGTTCAAGGAAGACATGTTCTGGGTGCTGCGCGGCGGCGACGAGGAGCAGGCCGAGCAGTACCTGATCAGCACCTCGGAGATCTCGCTGACCAACACCGTGCGCGGCCAGATCCTGGACGCCGCGCAGCTGCCCATCAAGCTCACCGCGCACAGCCCGTGCTTCCGCAGCGAAGCCGGCAGCGCCGGCCGAGACACGCGCGGCATGATCCGCCAGCACCAGTTCGACAAGGTGGAGATGGTGCAGATCACCACGCCCGAGCAGAGCTACGCCGCGCTGGAGCAGATGGTCACGCATGCCGAGGCCGTGCTGCAGAAGCTGGGCCTGCCGTACCGGGTGCTCACGCTGTGCACCGGCGACATGGGCTTCAGCGCCGCCAAGACCTACGACCTGGAGGTGTGGGTGCCGGCGCAGGGCACTTACCGCGAGATCAGCTCGTGCTCGAACTGCGAGGCCTTCCAGTCGCGCCGCATGCAGGCCCGCTTCCGCAATGCCCAGGGCAAGCCCGAGCTGGTGCACACGCTCAACGGCTCGGGCCTGGCGGTGGGCCGCGCGCTGGTGGCGGTGCTCGAGAACTACCAGCAGGAAGATGGCTCGGTGGAGGTGCCCGAGGTGCTGCGGCCCTACATGAACGGCCTGGCGGTGTTGCGCGCCTGACGCCGTGCGGTATACTGCGCGGCTTCGCTGACCACAGCGAGACCACACAAGATACCCGGAAAGGTGGCAGAGTGGTCGAATGCGCCGGACTCGAAATCCGGTGTACGGTTATGCCGTACCGTGGGTTCGAATCCCACCCTTTCCGCCAAAACAAACGTTGAACGACGTTGATCTTCCAAGAGCCGCCCCTCATCGGGCGGCTTTTTTGCCCGCGCCGGCCGTGGCGGCCGCGGCCGGGTACTGCAGTTGCCGCGCAGGGCGCATGAACCTTGCCGATGCCCTGATCTGCCTCGTGGTGCTGGCCAGCGTCTTCGTGGGCTGGCGGCGCGGCTTCGTGCTGTCGGCGGTGGAGCTGCTGTGCCTGGTGGCCGCGGTGCTGGTGGCCTTCGTGGGTTACGCGCCGCTGGCGGTCTGGCTGGGTGCGCAGCAGGCCGCGCTGGGCGTGTGGGCGGCGCCGGCGAGCTTCCTCGGGCTGTACATCGTCGCGCGCATCCTGCTGGGCGCGGTGGCGCAGGCGGTGCTGCGGCGGGTGCCGGCGCCGGTGCATGGCCATGGCGCCAACCGGGCGCTGGGCATGCTGCCTGGCACGGCTAACGGGCTGATCAACGCCACCGTCGTGGCGATGCTGCTGCTGGTGATGCCGTTCTCCGACCGCGTGAGCACCGCGATGCGCGACAGCCTGCTGGCCGAGCGGCTGGCAGCCCCGGCGGAATGGGTGGAGGCCCGGCTCGGGCCGATCTTCGACCCGGCGGTGCAGCAGACGCTGAACAAGCTGACGGTGCGCCCGGGCTCGCGCGACACGGTCAAGCTGCCCTTCGCCGTGACCGATCCCCGCCCGCGGCCGGACCTGGAAGCGCAGATGCTGGTGCTGGTGAACCAGGCGCGCCAGCGGCAGGGCCTGAAGCCGCTGGCCGCCGATCCGGCCGCCACCGAGGTGGCCCGCGCCCATTCGCGCGACATGTTCGCCCGCAGCTACTTCTCGCACATCACGCCCGAGGGCCGCGATCCCTTCGACCGCATGCGCGCCGGCCAGCTGCGCTACCTGGCCGCGGGCGAGAACCTGGCGTTGGCGCGCACGCTGGGCATGGCCCACCAGGGCCTGATGGACTCGCCGGGCCACCGCGCCAACATCCTGCGGCCGGCCTTCGGCCGCGTGGGCATCGGCGTGCTGGACGGCGGCCGCCACGGGCTGATGGTGACGCAGAACTTCCGCAACTGAGCGCCGCGGCGGCACGGTGCGCCAAGCGGGGATGGCCCCTGCCCACTGGCCACTGGGGCTGTTAACCTGCACCGGCGCACCCAGCGCTGCTGTCAAGGAGTACGCATGCAGCGAGACCTGCCTGCAGGCCAGAGCTATGAGCGTCTGTGGCGAGAGGAATCGCCCGATGCGCTGGTGGTGCTCTCCGTCCAGGGCGAGGTGATGCTGTGGAACCGCATGGCCGAGGTGATCTTCGGCTACACGCCCGCGCAGGCCGAGGGCCGGCTGCTGACGGACCTCATCGTGCCGGCCGACCGCATCGACGAGGAACTGGCCGCCCGCCGGGACGCCGAGGCGCAGGACGTGCTGCTGCGCGCCGCCCTGCGCTGCCACCGGGACGGCCGCCTGCTGTACGTGGACATCGGCCTGCGCAGCCTGGCCTCCCAGGCCGGCCCCGGCGGCTTCGTGATGAGCTGCAAGGACGTCACCACCTTCAAGGTGGCGCGCGATGCGCGGCAGGTGGAGCAGCGCTACCGCGACCTGCTGGAGTCGGTGCCCGACGCCATCATCATCGTCAACCAGGGCGGGCGCATCGTGCTGTTCAACGGCCAGGCCGAGCGCATCTTCGGCTGGAGCCGCACCGAGATGGTGGGCGCCTCGATGGAGATGCTGCTGCCGCAGCGCTACCGCAGCGCGCATTTCGGCCACCGCATGCGCTACCACCGCGCGCCGCAGCTGCGCAACATGGGCGCCGGGCTGGAGCTGTACGGCCTGCGGCGCGACGGGCAGGAGTTTCCGGTGGAGATCAGCCTGAGCCCGCTCACCAGCGAGGACGACGACCTGGTGATGAGCGCCATCCGCGACATCAGCGAGCGCAAGCAGACCGAGACCGCGCTGCAGAAGATGAATGCCGAGCTGCGCGTGGCCAACCAGGCCAAGGACCGCTTCCTGGCCACCATGAGCCATGAGCTGCGCACGCCGCTGAACGCCATCCTCGGCTTCACCGGCATCCTGCTGATGCGGCTGCCGGGCGAGATCAATCCCGAGCAGGAGCACCAGCTCGGCATCGTCAAGAGCAGTGCCGAGCACCTGCTGTCGCTGATCAACGACCTGCTGGACCTGGCCAAGATCCAGGCCGGCATGTACCGCCTGTCGCCGGAGTTGGTGGACGTGGGCGCGCTGCTGCAGGAGGTGCATGCGCAGCTGCAGCCGCTGGCCCAGGCCAAGACGCTGGCGCTGGAGGTGAGCGTGCCGCGCGAGCCGCTGCTGCAGCAGGCCGACCGCCGCGCGCTGCGGCAGATCGTCATCAACTTCGTCAACAACGCCATCAAGTTCACCGACCGCGGCAGTGTGCGCATGGCCGCCGGCGCGGCGCAGCCCGCGGACGCCGCCGGCCCCGCCTGGCGGGTGGACGTGGTGGACGACGGCATCGGCATCAGTGCCGAGGACCAGGCCCGGCTGTTCGCCGCCTTCACCCAGGTGGGCGACCCGCGGCGGCGGCCCGACGGCACCGGCATGGGCCTGCATGTGTGCGCCACCCTGGCCACGCTGATGGGCGGGCGCATCGAGGTGGAGAGCCAGCCGGGGGCTGGCAGCCGCTTCTCGCTGGTGATGGAGCGCTGCTGATGGCACGCATCCTGGTCATCGAGGACCATGCGGTGAACCTGGCATTGATGACCTACCTGCTCAAGGCCTACCAGCACGAGGTGATCGGCGCCATCGACGGCGAGCAGGGGCTGGCGCTGGCGCGCGAGTCGGTGCCCGACCTGGTGCTGCTGGACGTGGAGCTGCCGGGCATGAGCGGCATCGACGTGGCGCGTGCGCTGCGGGCCGACGTGCGCACCGCGCATGTGCCGCTGCTGGCGGTGACGGCCAGCGCCATGCGCGGCGACCGCGAGCGGCTGATGTCGATGGGCTTCGACGGCTATGCCTCCAAGCCCATCGATCCCAAGACCTTCAATGGCTGGATCGAAGGCTTCCTGCGGCCTGCCGCCGCGCCCGGCGATGCCGGCCAGCCGCTGCTGCTGGTGGTGGACGACGTGCCGGCCAACCTGCTGCTCAAGCGCAGCTGCCTGGTGCCGCTGGGCTTCCGCGTGCTCACCGCCCACCGGCCCGACGAGGCCCTGGCGATGGCGCGCTACAACCCGCCGGACCTGATCCTGTCCGACGTGGGCATGCCGGAGGGCGGCGGCTTCGACTTCATCCAGCAGGTCAAGCAGGTGCCGGCGCTGCGCGACGTGCCCTTTATCTTCATCACCTCCACCCACCACGATTCGGTGATGGAGCAGCAGGCCCTGGCCCTGGGCGCCACCCGCTACCTGATGCGGCCGCTGTCACCGGAGCAGCTGGTGGCCGAGGTGCGTGCCTGCCTGCGCCGGCCGCCCGCGCCGGCCCAGAATGGCTGATGGACGATGAACCCAATCACCCGCCGGAAGCCGGCCCGCCGCAGCTGCGGATCGACAAGCCCTCGCACATTGCCACGCTGAGCCTGCGCCGGCCGGCACAGCGCAACAGCCTGACCGACGACGACCTGCATGCACTGCTGGACGCCATCGCGCAGGTGGATGCCGAGCCGGCGGTGCGCGTGCTGGTGCTGCGGGCGGACACCACCGGCCAGCCGCGGCCGGTGTTCAGCGCCGGCTACCACGTGGGCGGCTTCGACCAGGGCGACCACGGTCCGCAGCTGTTCGAGCGGGTGCCCGAGGCGCTGGAACGTGCCCGTCCGCTGACGCTGTGCGCGATGAACGGCAGCGTGTACGGCGGCGCCACCGACCTGGTGCTGGCCTGCGACCTGCGCCTGGCGCTGGCCGGTACCGAGCTGCGCATGCCCGCCTGCATGCTGGGCCTGCACTACTACCCCAGCGGCCTGCGCCGCTACGTCAACCGGCTGGGGCTCAACCTGGCCAAGCGCGCCTTCTTCACCGGCCAGGCGCTGCCGGTGCAGCTGCTGGCCGATGCCGCGCAGCTCTTCGAGCAGGTGGTCGATGCGGCGCATTTCGACGCCGCGGTGCAGCAGCTGGCCACGCGACTGGCCGGCCTGGCGCCGCTGGCCGCGCAGGCCACCAAGCAGTCGCTCAACGAGATCGCGGCCGGCCGCTACGACGAAGCGCTGCTGCGCCGGCGCGAGGCGGCCACCATGGCCAGCGCCGATTTCGCCGAGGGCCGCGCGGCCTTCGCGGCGCGGCGGCCGCCGCGGTTCAGCGGGCGTTGAAGCGTTCCAGCTTGGCGGCGTAGATCGCACGCTGCTGGCTGTTGCCGCTGGCGTCCCGCGCGGCCTGCAGCGCGCGCTGCGCCTGCGGCGGGTTGCCCAGGCCCAGCCAGGCGATGGCCAGCCCGTGGTGGCAGGGCGCGCCGCAGCCGCCGCGGTCGATCTCCCGCTGGAAGAGGCTGCGCGCGGCGCCGAAGTCCTGCTGGTGCAGCGCCGCCATCGCCCGGTCATAGGAGCGCAAGGGTGGCTCGGGCTCGATCGCGGCCAGCCGTGCGGCCACCGCGGCCGCCTCGTCGCTGCGGCCCTGGGCCAGCAGCGCCATGCGCAGGTTGTCCAGCGCGTCGCGGTGCTCGGGCGCGCGGGCCAGCACCGTGCGCAACAGCGCCTCGGCCTCGGCCGGCAGGCCGCCGCGCAGGTACACCACCGCCAGCGTGTTGCGCGCCGGCTCGAAGCCTGGCGAATGCCGCAGCGCCTCGCGTGCATGCGCATGCGCCTCGGGCAGGCGGCCCTGCGCCAGGGCCTCGGCGGCGCGGTTGTTCATGAACATGGCCAGCACCATGGCTTCGGAGATGGGCTGGCGCTTCTGGCCAAGCAGGTCTTCGCCCGGCAGGAAGTCCACCGTCAGGAAGGCCTGCAGGTCGTAGCGGCTGCCGGCGTCGCGCAGCGGCCGGCCCAGCGTCAGGTTGACATGGCCGCTGGTGAACAGCAGGCCGCCTTCGCGGGTGTAGGCGGGCTCCGCCTGCACCAGGTTGTAGGTGACGGCCAGGCCCTGCGCCCTGGCCAGCGCCGCCGTCATGATGACCAGAGACAGGCAGTTGCCGGCCCGTGCCTCGAAGGCCTGCGCCGCGGTGCGGGTGATGGTCGCGTCGTACTCCAGCCGCAGGTCGCCGCGGGTGTTCAGCGCCTGCACCAGCGCCGCGGGTTGCCGTTGCTGCGCCGGGCGCGGCAGGCTTCCGGCCAGGTACTGCCGCATTGCCGGGCTGAGGGCGAACACCTCCTCCGCGCTGATGGGCATGCTGGCCGGGGTGAAGCGGGCATCGGCAGGCGGCGCCGGGGGCAGGGCGCCGGGCGGCGTGCTGGCGCAGCCGGCCAGCGCGGCCACGCTGGCCGCCAGCCAGCACAGCGGCCGCAGCCGCCGCCAGGCCGGCAGCGGCAGCAGGTTCCACGGGGCAGGGCGCGCGGTGGCTGGCATGGCAGCTCCGGAGTGGCGGACGACCCGGCCACGCTACGCCTGCGCGGCAGGCGCGGCAAGCGTGCCACCCCTGAACCGGGCCGCCGCGGTGTGCCGCGGGGCCGTCAGCCCGCGCGCTTGGCCAGCAGCGCGCGCGCGACGCGGGACTGGCTGGCGCGGCCCAGCACCTCGCTGATCCACGCGCCGGCATCCACCAGCGCATCCAGGTCGATGCCGGTGTGCGCGCCCAGGCCGTGCAGCAGGTACACCACGTCCTCGGTGGCCACGTTGCCGGTGGCGCCCTTGGCATAGGGGCAGCCGCCCAGGCCGGCGATCGAGCTGTCGAAGCTGCGCAGCCCGAACTGATACGAGGCGAACACGTTGGCCACGCCCATGCCGTAGGTGTCGTGGTAGTGGCCGGCCAGCTGCGCCACCGGGATGTTTGCGGCCACCGCTTCCAGCATGCGCTGCACCGTGGCCGGCGTGCCGGTGCCGATGGTGTCGCCCAGCGAGACCTCGTAGCTGCCCAGCTCAAACAGCCGGCGCGCCACCTCGGCCACCTGCTGCGGCGCCACCGGCCCTTCATACGGGCAGGCGATCACGCAGGACAGGTAGCCGCGCACCCGCACGCCGTCGCGCCGCGCGGCTTCGAACACCGGCTCGAAGCGGGCGATGGATTCGGCGATGGAGCAGTTGATGTTCTTCTGCGAGAAGGCTTCCGACGCGGCGGCGAATACCGCCACCTCCTTCGCGCCCGCGGCCACCGCGGCCTCGTAGCCCTTCATGTTGGGCGCCAGCACCGGGTAGTTCACCGGCTGCGGCGTGGCCGGCAGGTCGTGCAGGCCGGCCATGATGGCGGCATGGTCGGCCATCTGCGGCACCCACTTCGGCGAGACGAAGGAGGTGGCCTCGATATTGCGCAGGCCGGCCAGGGCCAGCTTGCCGATGAGCTCGAGCTTGGTGGCCGTGGTCACCACCTGCTTCTCGTTCTGCAGGCCGTCGCGCGGGCCGACTTCCACGATGCGGACCTGGTTCGTCGTCATGGCGCCACCTCGAATTCCACCAGCTCCACGCCGTCGGCCACCTGCTCGCCGGGGGCGCAGCGGTAGGCCTTCACCGTGCCGTTGGCCGGTGCGGTCAGGGTGTGTTCCATCTTCATCGCCTCCATCACCAGCAGCGGCGTGCCCTTGTCGACGGTGCTGCCGGCCGGTGCCAGCAGCGCGATCACCTTGCCGGGCATCGGCGCGCGCAGGCCGCCGTGGGCGTCGTCGCCCTGGCCGCCGGTGTGCAGCGTGTCCACCCGCACCAGCGCATGGGTGTGCCCGTCTAGGAACACATGCCGGCGTTCACCGGCGATCACCACCGCCGCATGCAGCCGGCGCTCGCCGAGCTGCGCATGCAGCTTGCCGCTCTTGCCGCCGTCACGGCCCAGCTCGCCGCGGGCCAGCACCGGCGCGCCGCCGTCCAGCGTGAGCTGCCAGCCGCCCGGCACGCTCACCACGCCCACGCTGCGCTGCAGCTCGCCGCGGCGCAGCCGCAGCTCGCGCGCGCCCTGGCCGTTGAGGCGCCAGCCGTCCAGCGCGTCCCACGGCGATGCGGTGGCCGCCCGCCGCGCCTGGGCCGCGGCCTCGTGCAGCAGCTCAGCCAGCGCGGCCAGCAGCCAGGCCTCGTCGGGCGGGTCGGTGGCTTCGGGGAACAGGAAGGCGGCCTCGCGTTCGATCAGCCCGGTGTCGAGGTCGGCCTGGCTGAAGGCCGGGCAGGCGGCCAGCCGCGCCAGGAACTCGATGTTGTTGGCCACGCCCACCACGCGGTACTGGGCCAGCGCGGTGCGCAGGCGGGCCAGCGCCAGGTCACGGTCCTGGTCCCACACGATGAGCTTGGCGATCATCGGGTCGTAATGCGGCGTGATCTCGTCGCCCTGCTCCACGCCGGTGTCGATGCGCACATGCTCGCCCTCGGCCGGCGGCGCCAGGTGGATCAGGCGGCCGGTGGAAGGCAGGAAGCCCTTGTCCGGGTCTTCGGCATAGATGCGGGCCTCGATGGCATGGCCATCGATCTGCAGCTGCTCCTGCGTCAGCGGCAGCGGCTGGCCGGCGGCCACGCGCAGCTGCCACTCCACCAGGTCCAGCCCGGTGATCATCTCGGTGACCGGGTGCTCCACCTGCAGCCGGGTGTTCATCTCCATGAAGTAGAAGCTGCCGTCCTGGTTGGCGATGAACTCCACCGTGCCGGCGCCCACGTAGCCCACGGCCCTGGCGGCTTCCACCGCGGCGCGGCCCATGGCGGCGCGGCGCTCCGGCGTCATGCCGGGCGCGGGCGCTTCCTCCAGCACCTTCTGGTGGCGGCGCTGCACCGAGCAATCACGCTCGAACAGGTACACCACGTTGCCCTGGGTGTCGCCGAACACCTGGATCTCGATGTGCCGCGGCTTGAGCACGTACTTCTCCACCAGCACGTTGGCGTCGCCGAAGGCATTGGTGGCCTCGCGCTGGCAGCTGGCCAGCGCGGCGATGAAGTCCTCCGGCTTGTCGACCCGGCGCATGCCCTTGCCGCCGCCGCCGGCGCTGGCCTTGATCAGCACCGGGTAGCCGATGCGGCCGGCCTGCTCGGCCAGGAATTGCGGGTCCTGGTTGCTGCCGTGGTAGCCGGGCGTCAGCGGCACGCCGGCCTTTTCCATCAGCGCCTTGGCGGCCGACTTCAAGCCCATGGCGCGGATGGCCGAGGCCGGTGGGCCGATGAAGGTGATGCCGGCGGCGGCACAGGCTTCGGCGAATTCCTCGTTCTCCGACAGGAAGCCGTAGCCCGGGTGCACCGCCTGCGCGCCGGTGTCCTTGGCCACCTGCAGGATGCGGTCGGCCACCAGGTAGCTCTCGCGCGCGGCGGCCGGGCCGATCAGCACCGCCTCGTCGGCCAGGCGCACATGGCGGGCATTGGCATCGGCCTCGGAGTACACCGCCACGGTGGCGATGCCCATGCGGCGCGCGGTCTTGATGACGCGGCAGGCGATCTCCCCGCGGTTGGCGATCAGGATCTTGGTGAACATGGGCTTGAAGCTCCTGATGGCTTTATTCGGCTGCGGCCGGCTTCCAGGCCGGCGCGCGTTTGTCGAGGAAGGCACCCAGGCCCTCCTTCGCTTCGGGCGTGGCGCGCAACTCGGCGATGCGCCGGGCGGTGTCCTCGATCAGCGCCGCTTCCACCGGCCGGTGGGCCACCGCGCGGATCAGCGCCTTGGAAGCCGCCTGCGCCTTCGGGCCGCCGGCCAGCAGCGCATCCACCACGGCCTGCACCGCGGCGTCGAGCTGCTCGGGCTCGGCCACCTCGTGCACCAGCCCCAGCTCGCGGGCGCGGGAGGCGCTGATGCGCTCGGCGGTCTGGAAATAGCGGTAGGCCTGGCGCTCGCCGATGGCGCGCACCACGTACGGGCTGATCACGCCGGGCAGGATGCCCAGCCGCACTTCCGAGGTGGCGAACGATGCGGCGGTAGAGGCCACGCAGATGTCGCAGGCCGCGGCCAGGCCCATGCCGCCGCCCATGGCCGCGCCCTGCACCCGGGCGATCGTGGGCGTGCGGCATTCGGCCAGCACGCGGAACAGCTCGGCCAGCCGGCGGGCATCGGCCAGGTTGTCCTCGGTGCTGGCGGCGCCCTGGCGCTTCATCCAGTTCAGGTCGGCGCCGGCCGAGAAGCTCTTGCCGCGGCCGGCCAGCACGATCACGCGCACCGCCTCGTCGGCGTCCAGCGCCTGCAGCGCGCCGGTCAGTTCGGCGATCAGGCTTTCGTCGAAGGCGTTGTGCACTTCGGCGCGGCTCATCCACAGCCAGGCCACCGGGCCCTGGTGGGAGATGTCTATGCAAGTGGGCATCGTCGTCACTCCCGCCATCACATGCGGAACAGGCCGAAGCGCGTGGGCGCGATCGGCGCATTCAGCGCGGCGGCCAATGACAGGCCCAGCGTGCGCCGCGCCTGGGCGGGGTCGATCACGCCGTCGTCCCACAGCCGCGCGGTGGCGTAGTAGGGGTGGCCCTGGTCCTCGTACTGCTGGCGGATCGGGGCCTTGAAGCGCTCTTCCTCTTCCGCGGCCCACTGGCCGCCCTTGGCCTCGATGCCGTCGCGCTTGACGGTGGCCAGCACGCTGGCCGCCTGCTCGCCGCCCATCACGCTGATGCGTGCGTTGGGCCACATCCACAGGAAGCGCGGGCCGAAGGCGCGGCCGCACATGCCGTAGTTGCCGGCGCCAAAGCTGCCGCCGATCACCATCGTCAGCTTGGGCACCTGCGCGGTGGCCACGGCGGTGACCATCTTGGCGCCGTCCTTGGCGATGCCGGCGTTTTCATACTTGCGGCCCACCATGAAGCCGGTGATGTTCTGCAGGAACACCAGCGGCACGCCGCGCTGGGCGCACAGCTCGATGAAGTGCGCGCCCTTCTGCGCCGATTCACCGAACAGGATGCCGTTGTTGGCCACGATGCCCACCGGCATGCCATACAGGCGCGCAAAGCCGGTGACCAGCGTGGCGCCGTAGCGGGCCTTGAACTCGTCGAACCGCGAGCCGTCGACCAGCCGCGCGATCACCTCGCGCACGTCGTAGGGCTTGCGGGTGTCGGCGGGGATCACGCCGTACAGCTCGGCGGGGTCGTACAGCGGCTCTTCGCTCGGCTCCAGCGTCACCGTGTCGGGCTTGCGGCGGTTGAAGCTGGCCACGATGCGGCGCGCCAGGTACAGCGCATGGCCGTCGTTCTCGGCCAGGTGGTCGGCCACGCCGGACACGCGCGTGTGCACGTCGCCGCCGCCCAGGTCCTCGGCGCTCACCACTTCGCCGGTGGCGGCCTTCACCAGCGGCGGGCCGCCCAGGAAGATGGTGCCCTGGTTCTTCACGATGATGGCTTCGTCGCTCATCGCCGGCACGTAGGCGCCGCCCGCGGGTGCAGGAGCCCATCACGATGGCCAGCTGCGGAATGCCCTGGGCCGACATGTTGGCCTGGTTGAAGAAGATGCGGCCGAAGTGGTCGCGGTCGGGGAACACCTCGTCTTGATTGGGCAAGTTGGCACCGCCCGAGTCCACCAGGTAGATGCAGGGCAGGTGGTTGGCCTCGGCGATCTCTTGCGCCCGCAGGTGCTTCTTCACCGTCATCGGGTAGTAGGTGCCGCCCTTCACCGTGGCGTCGTTGGCCACGATCATGCATTCCTGCCCCTGCACGCGGCCGATGCCGGTGATGATGCCGGCCGCCGGCGCGGCACCGTCGTACATGCCGTGCGCGGCCATCTGGCCGATCTCCAAAAAGGGCGTGCCCGGGTCCAGCAGCTGCTGCACGCGGTCGCGTGGCAGCAGCTTGCCGCGGGCCAGGTGCTTCTGGCGCGCGGCCTCGTCGCCGCCCAGTGCGGTGCGGGCCACCTGCGCGCGCAGGTCTTCCACCACCTCGCGCATGCGCTGCGCGTTGGCCTTGAACTCGTCGCTGCGGGTGCTGATCTGCGATTGAAGGGCTTGCATGGCTTACATCGTCTCGGCAAACAGCTCGCGGCCGATCAGCATGCGGCGGATCTCGCTGGTGCCGGCGCCGATCTCGTACAGCTTGGCGTCGCGCCACAGGCGGCCGGTGGGGTACTCGTTGGTGTAGCCCACGCCGCCCAGCGTCTGGATGGCTTCGCCGGCCATCCAGGTGGCCTTCTCGGCGGTGTAGAGGATGACGCCGGCCGCGTCCTTGCGCAGCGTGCGGCTGTGATCCTCGCGGTCGCAGGCCTGGCCCACCGCATAGGCATAGGCGCGGCAGGCCTGCCAGGTGGTGTACATGTCGGCCAGCTTGCCCTGCATCAGCTGGAACTCGCCGATGCTCTGGCCGAACTGCTTGCGCTCGTGCACGTAGGGCGTCACCACGTCCATGCAGGCGGCCATGATGCCCAGCGGCCCGCCGCTGAGCACGGCGCGCTCGTAGTCCAGGCCGCTCATCAGCACCTTCACGCCGCCGCCTTCGGCGCCCAGCACGTTCTCGGCCGGCACCTCGCAGTTGTCGAAGAACACGGGCCAGGTGTTGCTGCCGCGCATGCCCAGCTTGTCCAGCTTCTGGCCGAAGCCCAGGCCCTTGAAGCCCTTCTCGATGATGAAGGCCGTCATGCCCTTGGCGCCGGCCTCGGGCTCGGTCTTGGCGTACACCACCAGGGTGTCGGCATCGCCGCCGTTGGTGATCCACATCTTGCTGCCGTTGAGCACGTAGCGGTCGCCGCGGCGCTCGGCGCGCAGCTTCATGCTCACCACGTCGGAGCCGGCGTTGGGCTCGCTCATCGCCAGCGCGCCCACGTGCTCGCCGCTCACCAGCTTGGGCAGGTACTTCTGCTTCTGCTGCGCGGTGCCGTTGCGGTGGATCTGGTTCACGCACAGGTTGCTGTGCGCGCCGTAGCTCAGGCCCACCGAGGCGGAGGCCCGCGACACCTCCTCCATCGCCACCATGTGCGCCAGGTAGCCCAGGCCGGTGCCGCCGTATTCCTCGCTCACCGTCATGCCGTGCAGGCCCAGGTCGCCCAGCTTCTTCCACAGGTCGGCGGGGAACTGGTTCTCGCGGTCGATGTCCGCGGCGCGCGGCGCGATCTCGCTGGCGGCGAAGGATTGCACCGTGTCGCGCAGCATGTCGATGGTTTCGCCGAGCGCGAAGTTGAGTCCGGGCAGCAGGTTCATGGGCAAGGTCTCCGAGGGTTCTGCCGGCAGGATAGGCCAGGCGCGGGCCGCCCATCGGCCACAATGGTTGCAAAAGCTGCCACCTGCACCCCCCGTGAAATCCCGCGCTGTCACGCCCATCGCCTTCGTGCACGCGCTGCTGCTGGCGTACCAGCGCCATGGCATCGATCCCAACGACGCACTGCGCAAGGCGCAAATCACGCCAGCGATGCTGCGCCGCAGCGACAGCCGCATCAGCGCCGAGCAGATGGAGCAGGTGAGCGAAGCCGCCATGCGCGAGCTGGACGACGAGGCGCTGGGCTGGTGGCAGCGCCGCCTGCCCTGGGGCAGCTACGGCCTGCTGGCCCGCGCCAGCCTGACCGCGCCCGACCTGCGGGTGGCGCTCAAGCGCTGGTGCCGCCACCACCGGCTGGTGTGTGACGACGTGGCGCTGGCCCTGGAGGCCGACCGCCAGCAGGCCACCATCATGCTGGCCGAGCACAGGCCGCCGTGGCCCGGCACCCGGGAGCTGTGCCTGGTGACCACGCTGCGCAACATCCACGGCTATGCCAGCTGGCTGGTGGACTCGCGCATACCGCTGCGCAGCGTGCAGTTCCCGTTCGCGCGGCCGGCGCATGCCGATGCCTATCCGTGGATGTTCGGCTGCGAGCCGGTGTTCGATGCGCCGGTGGCTGCCTTCACCTTCGATGCGCAATACCTGGCACTGCCGGTCAAGCGCGACGAACGCGCCGCGCGGCTGATGCTGCAACGCGCGCTGCCGCTGACGGTGCGCCTGTACCGGCGCGACCGGCTGCTGGTGCAGCGGGTGCGCGAGCTGCTGGCGCGCGAGCCGGCGGCGATGGTGAATGCCGACGCGCTGGCGGCGGCGCTGAACGTCTCGGTGCGCACGCTGCACCGGCAGCTGCAGGGCGAGGGCGCCTCGCTGCAAGCGCTGAAGGACGAGGCCCGGCGCGCGCATGCGCTGGAGCTGCTGGCGCGCACACAGCGGCCCATCAAGCAGGTGGCGCAGGCGGTGGGGTTCAACAGCGAAAAGAGCTTTGCGCGCGCTTTCCGCGGCTGGGTGGGGCAGTCGCCGAGCGAATGGCGGAGGGCGGGGCCCTCGGGGCGGGGGTGATGGAGGTCGGCGCTCGGGCGGTTGGCGTTCAGACTTGGCCGGCGAGGCTCATCCGCTGCTGGAGTATCCGCACCACGGCGACGGACGTGACCTGGTCGCGATAGACGATGACTTGCGAGCCGACGAGACAGAGCCTGTGCGTGTCGGGCAGGCCTGGCGCGCGATGGCCGAGGGCCGGCTGGCGCCCGATGAGCTGCAGGGCGCCGTTGATCTTGTCCCGGTACGCATGAAGCTGGCTTTCGCCCCAGGTCTCCCCCGTGTAGCGCAGGATGTCGATGAAGTCGCGCCGCGCGCGCGGCGACAGCACCAGCATCCGGCCACGGTCAGGGGAGGACATCCGGGTCCATCGGCTTCCCGCTGTGCATGTCGGCCACCGCCGCCCGGGTGATGTCCTCCAGCGACTTGGACGTGTACGGGATGCCTTCGCCGCGCTCGAGCTCGTCGTCGCCCTTCTTGATGGCGGCATGCCAGGCCTGCACGCGCAGCCCTTCAGCCTGCATGCGGCGCAACGCATCCCGAATGACTTCCGTCGCGTTGCCGTAGAAGCCCCCGGCGACCTAGCCCTTGATGAGGGTCTCCATTTCGGCCGACAAATTGATGTGCATGGTCACAGTAAAACCTCCTGTGCAGATGTACACACCATATCCATGGCATGGATACCTGGCTGGGCCTGTGGCCGACTCATCCCCCCGCCGCCAACATCTCCCTCAGCCGCGCACTCATCACCTCCATCGAGAACGGCTTGGTGATCATCTGCATGCCCGGCTCCAGGAAGCCGTTGGCCACGGCGGCGTTCTCGGCATAGCCGGTCATGAACAGCACCTTCAGGTCGGGCCGGTGCACCCGGGCCGCATCGGCCATCTGGCGGCCGTTGAGGCCGGGCAGGCCGATGTCGGTCACCAGCAGGTCGATGGGCTGCGGGCCCTGCAGCATCGCCAGGCCGGCCACGCCGTCGGCGGCTTCCAGCGCGCGGTAGCCCAGCTCCTGCAGCACGTCCACCACCAGCGCGCGCACCACGGCCTCGTCTTCCACCACCAGCACCACCTGGCCGCCGTCGCTCAGGTGGTCGATGTCGGCGGGGCGGCTGGGCTCGATGTCGTCGGCCTGGCCGAGGTGGCGGGGCAGGTAGAGCTTGACGGTGGTGCCGTGGCCAGGCTCGCTGTAGATCTTGACGTAGCCCTCCGACTGCCGCGCGAAACCGTAAATCATCGACAGCCCCAGCCCGGTACCCTGGCCGATGGGCTTGGTGGTGAAGAAGGGCTCGAAGGCACGGGCCAGCACATCGGGCGTCATGCCGGTGCCGGTGTCGCTGACGCCGATGCACACGTACTGCCCGGGCGCGATGTCGCGGATGCGCACCGCATAACTGGCGTCCAGGCTGGTGTTGGCGGTCTCGATGGTCAACCGGCCGCCGCCCGGCATGGCGTCGCGCGCGTTGATGCACAGGTTGAGGATGGCGCTTTCCAGCTGGTTGGCATCGCACATCGTCAGCCACAGCTCGGGCGCCAGCATCAGCTCCAGCGTCACCGCCTCGCCCAGCGTGCGGCGCAGTAGGTCTTCCATCGACGCCACCAGCGGATTGGCCGCCACCGGCCGCGGGTCCAGCGGCTGCCGGCGCGAGAAGGCCAGCAGCCGGTGCGTCAGCGCCGCCGCGCGCTGGGCCGAGGCCATCGCGCCGTTGATGAAGCGGTCCAGGTCGCTGCTGCGGCCCTGCAGCAGCCGGCGCTTGATGAGGTCGAGCGAGCCGGTGATGCCCTGCAGCAGGTTGTTGAAATCGTGCGCGATGCCACCGGTGAGCTGGCCCACGGCTTCCATCTTCTGCGACTGGCGCAGCGCCTCCTGCGCCTCCTCCAGCTGGGCCTGGCGCTGGCGTTCGGCGGTGACGTCGCGGCCGGTGGCCACGAAGCGGCCGGTGCCGGGCTCGGGCGACAGCGTCCAGGCCATCACCCGCCAATCGCCCTCGATGGTGGCCACGCGGTTCTCCAGCCGCACCGGCTGGCCGCTCTCGCGCATGCGGGCCAGGGCCTCGTGCAGGGCGGGCAGGTCGTCGCGGTGCACCAGCGCGCTCAGAGGCTGCAGCATCAGCTGCGCATGGGCATGGCCCAGCTGCCGCGTCCACGAGGCGGACACCCGCTGCAGCTGCCCCTGCGCATCGGCAATGGCCAGCAGGTCCTCGGTCAGCGCCCACACCTGGTCGCGCTCGCGGGTGCGCTCCTCCACGCGGGCTTCCAGCGTCTCGTTGTCGCGCTGGGTGGCGCGGAACAGGCGGGCGTTGTCGATGGCGATGGCCGCCTGCGCGGCCAGGCCGCAGGCCAGGCGCTCGGCACGTTCGGTGAACACGTCGGCGTCCGGGTGGCCGAACATCAGGCAGCCCAGCACGTCGCCGGAGCGGGCCACCACCGGCACCGCCAGGTAGCTGCGCACCGGCAGATGGCGCTCGGGCATGCCGGCATGCGGCCAGTTGCGGCCGTAGCGTGGGTCCTGGGTGATGTCGGCCGAGCGGATGACGCCATCGCCGCGGAAGGTGGGCGCGAACACCTCGGTGGGCCGCGGCATGCCGAACTGCTCGAAGTCGCTGCGCTTGGCGCCTGACAGCGCATACAGCATGAAGCGCTCGTTCTGCTCGTCGCGCATGGTGTAGAAGAAGGCGCCGTAGCGCGCGGCGGTGAGCGCGGTGCCGGCGTCCACCACGCGCTGCACCAGGGTGTCGATGTCGAAGTCCTGCGCCAGCAGCGCGGCGGTGCGGTTCAGCGTTTCCAGCGCATGGGTCTCGTCGCGCAGCGCCTGCTCGGCGCGGGCGCGTTCCACCGCGTCCCAGATGCGGGCGGCCACGTCCTCGATCAGCGCCACTTCCTCGGGCGTCCAGTGCCGCGCCTCGTGCTGGGCCACGTAGAAGATGGCGCGCAGCTCGCCGTCGCCGCGCAGCGGCACCGCCACCAGGCTGTCCACGCCGAAGCGTTCCAGCACCGGCTGCATGCCTTCGGCGGTGATGTCCTCGCACACGGTGGTGCGGCCCTCGCGCCAGTGCGCCACCGGCGCCTCGCCGAAGGTGTCCAGCGGCCAGGTGCGGTGGTCGGCGGTGCGGCCGTCGGTCTGCTCGGCATCCACCACGATGCACTCGGCCTGCAGCCGGCCCAGGCCGGCGCGGTGCGCACCGAGGAAGCCGCGCAGCATCTGCAGCGCATCGGCCAGCAGCGACTGCGGCTCGCCGGAGGGCCGCAGCCGGTCCGCCAGGTCCAGCAGCAGGGCCTGCCGCGCCTCGGCATGCTTGCGCGCGGTGATGTCGATGGCGGTGCCGATGGCGCGCACGCAGCGGCCGCCTTCGTCGAACAGGCCCTTGCCCTTGGCGGCCACCCAGCGCAGCACGCCGTCGTCGATGCCGACGGTGCGGTACTCCACGTCGTAGCTGCTGCGCTGGGCCGGGTCCATCGCGGCGGCAAAGGCGGCCATGGTGGCCGCGCGGTCGTCGGGATGCAGGCCGCTCTCGAACACCGCCAGCGAGGCCGGCTTGCCCGGCGCCAGCCCGAACATCGCCGCGGTGCGCGGCGACCACACCAGCTCGCGCGTCTCGGTGTCCAGGTCCCAGGTGCCGATCTCGGCGGCATCGGTGGCCAGCAGCAGCGATTGCCGGCTGGCCTCCAGCTGCTCGCTGGCCTGGCGCCGCTCGGTGATGTCGTAGCACACGCCCAGGTAGCGCAACTGGCCGGTGGGCGGATCGGCCACCACCTCGCCGCGACGCGCCAGCCAGCGCATGCGGCCGTCGTCGGCGCGGCGGATGCGGTATTCCACATAGGCCAGCCGCTGCGGCGTGGGGTCCGGGTCCACCGCCAGCAGCGGCACGTCGTCGGGATGCACCAGCGCCACCAGCTGCGCCACCGTCACCCGCGGCGTCTCGGGCAGGCCCCACAGCGCGCAGAAGGAGGCCGACACCGCCACCTCGCCGCGATGGGGGTACAGCTCGAAGCTGCCGATGCTGCCGGCGCGCTGGGCGATGTGCAGCCGCTCCTCGCTGATGCGCAGCGCATCCCGCGCGCGGGCGCGCTCGGCGGCCAGCCGCAGGCGCTCGCTCACCTCGCGCAGCAGCACCACGTCGTCGCTGGTCCACTGGCGCGGGCTGCTGTCGGTGACGAACACCACCGTGCCTTCGGCGCCCTGCGGCATCGGCGAGACGGGCGACACCGGCACCAGCATCAGCGCGCCCACCTGCCAGTGCGCATGGCGGGCCGCGCCGCCGGCGGTGCGCGGGTCGGCCCGCACGTCGTTCACCACCACCGGCGTGCCGGCGCGCACCGCGGCATCCAGGCCTTCGCCGTAGTCGGCCAGCGCATGCAGGCCCACGGCGGAGGCCACGCTGCCGTCGGTCCAGTCGTGGTCGATGTGCAGCTGCCAGTGTTCGTCCAGGTGGCCGAAGCCCACGCGGCTCACGTCCAGCAGCTCGCCCAGCCGGGCCGCGACGGTGCGCGACACCGCGGCCACGGCGCCCGCCTCGTGCAGGCTCTCGCTCAGCTCGAACAAGAAGTTCTGCCGCAACTCGGCCGCGCGTTGCTGCGTGCGGTTGCGCAGCACCTTCACGAAGCCCAGCGCCTGCCCGCCGTCGCCGCGCAGCAGCGTCATCTGGCCCGAAGCCCAGATGCGGCTGCCGTCGCTGCGCACGCGCCAGCCTTCCTCCACCGACGGGTGGCCGGCCAGTGCCGAGGCCATCTCGCGCTCGATGCGGCCCACCGCCAGGTCCTTGGGCGTGAAGCAGCGGTGCAGGGTGTGGCCCAGCATGTCTTCCTCGCGCCAGCCCAGCATGCGGCGCGCGCCTTCGTTCCAGCGGGTGACGCGGCCCTGCGCGTCCAGCGCGACGATGGCGTAGTCGGTGGCGCTGTCCACGATCTGGCGGTGCCGGGCCTCGGCCTCGCGCAGCTGCTGCTCGGAGGCATGGCGCTCCAGCACCATGGCGGCCGTCTGCGCGGCCAGGGCGAAGGCATCCAGCTCGTCGGGCTGCGGGTCGTGCGCCTGGCGGAAGAAGCCGACCAGCATGCCCAGGGGCCGGCCGTCCGCCGCGAGGATGGGCTGGGCGCACCAATGCAGCAGGCCGTAGCGCCGGGCGGCATGCTGGGCATCGGGCCACAGCGGCTGTTGCTGGCTGTCGCCGCGGGCCAGGCGCGGCGCCTCGGCCAGCAGGCCGGCCAGGGTGCTGCCCGGGGCCAGCGCGGCAGGGGCCGACAGTGCCTCGCGCACCGCCGGCGGCAGGCTGGGCGCGGCCCCGACCCGCAGCTGCCCGGCCGCAACCACCAGCACGCAGGCCTTGGTGGGCACCGGCGCGCCGGCCTCCAGCTCGCAGGCCAGGGCTTCCAGCACCTGGGGCAGCGGCACGCCGGCGGCAATCTGCGCCAGCACCCGGCGTTCTCCGTCCAGCAGCGCCAGGGTGGTGCTGCGGGGTCCGGTGGGTACGACTTCAGGCGAGGCGGACATGGCCGGCGCATTCTGACCGACGGCCGGCGCTCGGTGCATGCCACGGCACAATCAGCCGATGCTCGCTTTCCGCCTTGCTGCCGCCGGCGCCGGCTTCCTGATGCTGCTGGCCGGTTGTGCCACCCGGTCGGGCGACGTCAAGCCCCTGCCCTCCGACCCCGCCGCCTTCGCCAACCTGTCGTGCCAGGCGCTGTACACCGAGGCCGAGCAGGTGCAGCGCCGGGCCGCCGACGTGGCCTACACCATGGACGAGCGCGTGGGCAACAACGTCATCGCGCTGGGCGTGGGCGCCACCGTGTTCTGGCCGGCGCTGCTGGCCATGCGGCCCGACGGCCCCGATGCCGCCGAGCTGGGCCGCCTGCGTGGCCGGTATGACGCGCTGCAGCTGGCGCTGGCGCAGCGCCCCTGCCCGCCGCAGCCCGACACCCTGAGCGCCGAGCAGATGGCCACCATGCCGCTGCAGCCCGGCGAGCGCCTGGTGTACGAGGAACGCCAGGGCCGCGGCCCGGCGCGTGAGCTGAGCCTGCGCCTGAAGACGGTGCGGCGCGAGCAGCTGGAATTCCAAGCCCAGCTGCCGGGCGAGCGCGCGCCGGTGCGCTGGCTGCAGGACGCCGCCGGCAACATCGCGCCGCCGCCGGGCGGCGAGGCGGTGCTGTACTGGACGCGCCTGCTGCGCCCCGGCATGCAGCTGGGCGACGTGCTGGCAGGGGAGCTTCGCAGCACCACCGGCGACCAGGGCCGGCTGCGCGGCCAGGTGATCGCTACCGGCGTGCAGACCGGCTTCGGCCGCCCCTTCGACGCCGCCGTGATCGAGCTCTACGGCGACGTGCCGTTCCGTCGCCACACCGCGCGGCTGGACGGCGTGATGGTCGTGGACCGCAAGAGCGGCGTGCTGCTGCGGCTGGAGCTGCGCAGCGGCAATGCCGACTTCGAGCTGCGCCGGCGCCTGCTGCGCGTGGAAGCAGCGGACTGAAGACCCTGCGCCGCACGCGCAAGCCGCTTCACACTTCTTCACCGCGGGCGCGGCGGCCGGTTTACCGCCCGCGGTGATGCTGTGCGCTTCCAGGATTCCCGAAAGAACCGCTTGAAGACCAGCGCTTCCCATGCCCCCGCACGCTGGCTGGCCGCCAGCCTGCTGCTGGCCGGCGCCGCCCTGGCTGCCGTGCCCACCGCCTCCCGTGCCGACAACCGCGCCGAAGGCCCGCCGCGCCCGCAGGCCGGCCACGCCATGCCCGGCGCTCCCGGCCTGCCCGGTCTGCCGATGCAGGGCCCCGGCATGCAGCGCATGCTGCAGGAGGTGCAGGCCACGCCCGAGCAGCGGGAGCAGATCCGCCGCATCACCGACGCCGCCGCAGCCGACATGCGCAGCCAGCACGAGGCCGCGCGCGGCCTGCAGCAGCGGGTGGGCAGCCTGCTCACCGGCCCCACGGTGGATGCCGCGGCCGCCGAAAGCCTGCGCCAGCAGATGATGGCCCAGCACGACCAGGCCTCGCGCCGCATGATGCAGGTGATGCTGGACATCGCCAACGTGCTCACCCCCGAGCAGCGCCAGCAGCTGGCCGAGCGCATGGCGCGCCGCGCCGAGGCCGGCCCGCGCGGCGAGCCCGGTGGCCGGCCGCAGCACGGCGGCCCGCGTGGTGAACGCACCCCGGCGAGCTGAGCATGCGCGTCGCCCACATGTTCGGCCGTTCCAAGGCCGCCGGCGCAGCGCCGGTGGCCGCCGCCCCCAGCCCCGCCGCCCCGGCCGCGGCGCAGCCTGCTGCTGCACGCGCGCCGTCGCAGCCCTACCATCCGGCCATGACAGCGCAACGTTTGCTTTTGATCGACGACGATGCCCGGCTGACGACCATGGTGGGCGACTACCTGCGCAACGCCGGCTACGAGATCGACGTGGCCGGCTCGCTGGCCGCCGGGCGCGACCGCCTGCGCCTGGGCCAGTACGACGCGCTGGTGCTCGACCTGATGCTGCCCGACGGCGACGGCCTGGACCTCACCCGCGAGCTGCGCGGCGATGCCCGCACCCGCCGGCTGCCGCTGCTGATGCTCACCGCCCGGGGCGAGCCGATGGACCGCATCGTCGGCCTGGAGATCGGCGCCGACGACTACCTGCCCAAGCCCTTCGAGCCGCGTGAGCTGCTGGCGCGCATCAAGGCGCTGCTGCGCCGTGCATCGCCCGAGCCGGCCGCCGACGAGGTGCTGCGCTTCGGCCGGCTGGAGATCGACCTCGGCGCCCGCCAGGCCTACCTGGGCGGCCAGGCCTGCGACCTCACCAGCCACCAGTTCGACCTGCTGGTGGTGCTGGCGCAAAGCCCGGGCCGTGTCCTGTCGCGCGACCAGATCATGGATGCGCTCAAGGGCCATCCGCTGGAGGCCTTCGACCGCTCGATCGACGTGCACATCTCGCGCATCCGCGCGTTGATCGAGGACGACCCGAAGAACCCGAAGCGCGTGCTCACCGTGCGCGGCGTGGGCTATCTCTTCGCGCGCAAGCAGGACGGCGAATCCTGATGCGCCCGGGCCGCCCGCCGGTGGCCCGCCGGCGGGTCGGTGGAGTCCAGGCATGAAATCGCTCTACCTGCGGGTGTGGCTCACGGTGGTAGCGGTGCTCGCGCTGTTCGCGCTGGGCTCCGGCTGGCTGGTGCAGCGCCACATGGAACGCGAGCGCGGCCGCGCCGATGCGCTGGCCGCCGAACGCGTGGCCGCCTGGGCCGACCTCATCCAGCGCAGCCTGCCGGGTGCCGAGGCGCCGCCGGAGGAGCAGGCCGAGGCCGTGCTCGACTGGTCGCAGCGCCTGCGCATGCCGCTGGCGCTGGACGACGCGCGTGGCCGGCGCATCGTGGCCACCGTCACCTTCGAGCGGCGGCTGAACAACCCCGATTCGCCCCCGCCGCGCATCTTTCCCATCCGCTTTGCCGACGGCCGTACCCTGTGGGTGATGCGGCCGGTGCTGCTGCGCCTGCCGCACGGCGGCGAAGGCCTGCGCGTGGAAGGCCCGCGGCCCGACGGCCTGCATCCGGGCCGGCTGCAGCTGGAGGCGCTGCGCTTCCGCGGCCTGGGGCTGGAGGACGAATTCCCGCTGCCGCCGTGGTTCCCGTTCGCGCCCCCGGCTGGGGCCGCGGCGTGGGCATGGTGGCGGTGCTGGCGCTGCTGTTCGCGGCCATCGCCATCGGCGCGTTCCCGGTGGTGCGCCGGCTGACACGCCGGCTGGAAGCGCTCAAGCAGGGCGTGGAGCGCTTTGGCGCCGGCGCGCTGCACCACCGCGTGGACGAAGGCGGCCGCGACGAAGTGGCCGCCGTGGCCGCCAGCTTCAACCGCGCCGCCGAGCGGGTGGAGGGCCTGGTGCGGGCCAACCAGAGCCTTTTGGCCAATGCCAGCCACGAGCTGCGCTCGCCGCTGGCGCGGTTGAAGATGGCCGTGGCCATGATGGACGACGACAGCGGCTGCCAGCCCAGCCGCCGCGATCAGCTGCGCCGCGAGATCCACACCAACATCGGCGAGCTGGACGCGCTGGTGGAAGAAGTGCTGATGGCCAGCCGTCTGGAATCGCAGTCCGCCGCGCCCGAACGCGAGCCGGTGGAGCTGGTGGCCGTGGGTGCCGAGGAAGCCGCCCGCCTGGAGGCGGACCTGCATGCGCCCGATGGCCCGCTCACCGTGCTGGGCGACGAGCGCCTGCTGCGCCGCGCGCTGCGCAACCTGCTGGAAAACGCCCGCCGCTACGGTGGCGACCAGGTGGAGCTGGTGCTGCAGCGTGGCGCCAGCGGCCGCGTGCAGCTGCGCGTGTGCGACCGCGGCCCCGGCGTGCCGCCGGACATGCGCGAGCGCATCTTCGAGCCGTTCTTCCGCCTGCCCGGCCATGCCGAACATGCCGGCGGCGTCGGCCTGGGCTTGAGCCTCGTGCGGCAGATCGCCGAGCGCCACGGCGGCGGCGTGCGCTGCGAAGCCCGCGAGGGCGGCGGCAGCTGCTTCGTCATCGACCTGCCGGCGGCCTGAGGCGGCGCAGGCCCGCTAGTGCAGCCGCTTGCGCTGCACCCAGGCCAGCAGCAGGCACAGGCCGGTGGCCGCGGTGACCAGCCCTACCGTGGCCGCGGCCCAGAAGCCGCGCGCGCCGTACAGCGCCTCCGGCGCCCAGGCTGGCCGGCCGAAGGCCAGCCAGTAGCCGCCGCCCAGGCCCACGCCCCAGATGGCGCTGGCATAGATCACCAGCGGCACCGTGGCGATGCGGTAGGCCCGCAGGATGAAGGACGCCAGGCACTGCGCCGCATCGCCGATGTGGAACACGGCCAGCCAGCTCAGCAGCGGCAGGGCGGCGGCGATGATGGCGGCGTCCCCCGTGTAGATGCGCACCACCGTGCCGCGCGTGGCCAGCACCAGCAGGCCGATGGCCACCGCCAGCCCCAGGCCGATGCCCAGCCCGTGCCAGCCCAGGCGGCGCGCCTGCCGCATCGCACCCGCGCCGATGGACTGCGCCACCAGGGTGCTGGTGGCATTGGCCAGCGCCAGCGGCAGCATGTACATCAGCGCCACCAGGTTGGCCGCGATCTGGTGCCCGGCCACCGCGGTGGGCGACAGCCGCGAGATGAAGAACGCCATGAAGGTGAAGCCCGTCACCTCGATGCCGATGGACAGCCCCATCGGCACGCCGAGCTTGAGCTGCGCCAGCAGCGCCGGCCGGCTGGGCGGCAGCAGACCGCGGCCCAGGATGCGGAAGGGTGCGTAGAACGGATCGCGCCGCAGCAGCACGAAGGCCGCGATGAGCTGCGCCCACATCGCGATGCAGGTGGCCAGGCCGCAGCCGGCCACGCCCATCGGCGCCAGCGGCCCGGCGCCGAAGACGAAGGCGAACGACAGCGGCACCTTCAGCGCCAGCCCGCCGATCTGCAGCGCGGTGACGGCCTTGGGCCGCGAGACCGCGGTGTTGAAGCCGCGGTAGGCGGTGAACAGCAGCGCCGCCGGCAGCGAGGCGGCCAGCGCCAGCGTGTAGCTGCGCACCTTGTCGGCCACCTCGGGCTCGGCCCGCGACAGCCACAGGAAGGGCTGCGGAAACGCCAGCAGCGTGCTGCCCAGCACCGACAGGCCCAGCGCCAGCCACACCGCCTGGTGCAGCTGCGCGCCCGCCGCTTCCAGCTTGCGGGCGCCGTAGAGCTGGCCGACGATGGGCCCCAGCGCCAGCACCACGCCCATCAGCCCGATGAACACGGTGATGTAGGCCGCGCCGCCCACCGCCAGCGCAGCCAGGTCGGCTGCCGCGTAGCGGGCCACCAGCATGGTGTCCACGGTGCCGAAGGCCAGCACCGCCAGCTGCCCGATCAGCAGCGGCCAGGCGAGCCGGGCGATGTGCCTTGCATTGGCGGCCAGGCCTTGCGGCGCCGGGCCGTTGACGGCGTCAACGATCGGCAAGGGCGTCGGGCGGCGGATGGTCGGCACCGGTGGCATGGCGCGCCCGCTCCGCATACTTGTTGAAGCGCCAAGCCGTGCCTTCGCGCGTGATGCGGCGCCAGACGATGCGCTTCTCGGCCGGCGTCATGCGCGGCCAGTGCTGCACTTCACCCTCGGTGCGGCCGCAGCCCTTGCACACCGGGTCGCCCTGCGCGGTGGAGCAGATGGCGATGCACGGCGCGTCCGGCGTGCTGTCATACCAGCCCAGCCAGGCGTCGCGCGCCTTGGCCGGCATGGTGGCCTCGTCGCATTCGGTCTCGTGGTAGTACACCAGCAGCGCATACACCTCGGCCAGCGCACGCACTTCCGGGCAGGCGGTGATGCCGTCGGGCGAGGGCGACTTCTCGCGCCACCAGTTGATGGCGGCTTCGATGTCGAGGATGTGGATGCCGGCCATGCGCAGCGTGCCTTCAGTCCTGCGCCGCGGCCAGCGCCGCCAGCGCGGCTTCGGCCGCCGCGCGCTCGCCGCTGGCGGCCCAGTCGATCGGCGCGTCGGCCAGCGCGGCCGCCGCCTCGGTCTTCAGGCGCTTGACCCAGCCGCCGGCCTCGCGGCCATCGGCCAGGCCCACGCTCTGCAGCAGCGTGTGGCCGTGCGTGTCCACCAGCTTGAAGAAGAAGCGGCCATCGGCCTCGCGGTACTGCTTGAACAGCGGCAGCGCGGCCTTGTCGGCCTGCGCGGCAGCAGCGGGCGCGGCCCGGGCCACCGCCAGCATGGGGCGCAGGCCCACCGCCGCGCGCAGCTCGGCCAGGAAGGGCGTGGCCACGCGGCGGGCCTTGGCGGCGCCGTGCTGCAGCACCTCCTCGATGCGCTCGGGGTGCGCCATCAGCTCCACGTAGCGCTCGCGCATCGGCGCGATCTGGCCTTCCAGCAGGTTCACCAGCCGCTGCTTGGCCTCGCCCCAGCCCAGGCCGGCCTGCAGGTCGGCATGGAAGGCGGCGCGCTCGGCCGGGCTGGCGAAGGCGTCGTGCACCGTCACCAGCGCGGCGTCGGTGGTGTCCTTCGGCTCGCCGGGCAGGCGCGAATCAGTCACGATGCGAGCCACCGCGTCCTTCAGGCCCTTGGCGCCGCCCTCGAACAGCGGGATCGTGTTGTCGTAGCTCTTGGACATCTTGCGGCCGTCCAGGCCGGGCAGCGTCGCCACTTCTTCCTCGATCTCGGCGCGCGGCAGCACGAACAGCTCGCGGCCCTGGCCGAACAGATGGTTGAAGCGCTGGCCCATGTCGCGCGCCATCTCGATGTGCTGCACCTGGTCGCGGCCCACCGGCACCCGGTGCGCGTTGAACAGCAGGATGTCGGCCGCCATCAGGATGGGGTAGCTGAACAGGCCCATCGTCACGCCGGCGTCCACGTCCTCGCCAGCGGCGGTGTTCGCGTCGGTCGCGGCCTTGTAGGCATGGGCGCGGTTCATCAGGCCCTTAGGGCAGACGCAGGTCAGCAGCCAGGTGAGCTCGGGCGTCTCGGGGATGTCGCTCTGGCGGTAGAAGGTGACGCGCTCGGTATCCAGGCCCGCGGCCAGCCAGGTGGCGGCGATCTCCAGCCGGCTGCGCTCGATGCGCGCCGGGTCGTCGCACTTGATCAGCGCGTGGTAGTCGGCCAGGAAGAAGAAGCTTTCCACGCCGGGCTCGCGGCTGGCGGCGATGGCCGGGCGGATGGCGCCCACGTAGTTGCCCAGGTGGGGCGTGCCCGTGGTGGTGATGCCGGTGAGAACGCGTTCGGTCATGGCTGGGGGCTGCGGCGGGGGAGGGGGATTCTAGGGTCGGGCCTGAAGCCCCGTCGTTACACTGCCGCGCCTCATGAAACGCATCGTGATCCTGATTTCCGGCCGCGGCTCCAACATGGAAGCCATCGTCGAGGCCTGCGCCGCCGAAGCCTGGCCGGCCCAGGTGGCCGCCGTCATCAGCAATCGGCCGGAGGCGGCCGGGCTGGTGTTCGCGCAGTCGCGCGGCATTGCCACCGCCGCGGTGGACCACAAGGCCTTCGCCAGCCGGGATGACTTCGATGCCGCGCTGGCCGAGGCCATCGACCGCTTCGAGCCGCACCTGCTGGTGCTGGCGGGCTTCATGCGCATCCTGGGCGCGGCCTTCGTGCAGCGCTACGAGGGTCGCATGCTCAACATCCATCCTTCGCTGCTGCCGGCCTTTCCCGGGCTGCACACCCACCGCCGCGCCATCGAGGCCGGCTGCACCGAGGCCGGCTGCACGGTGCACTACGTCACCGCCGAGCTGGACCACGGCCCTGTCGTGGCCCAGGCGGCGGTGCCCATCCTTCCCGGTGACGACGAGCACAGCCTGGCCGCCCGCGTGCTGGTGGAAGAGCACCGTCTGTATCCGCAGGCCGTTCGCGCGGTGATCGACAGCCTGGGCTAGAACAGCCCCGCCGCGGTGTTGATGGCCAGCGCCAGCAGCACCGTGTTGAACATGAAGGCCAGCACGCCCTGCGCCAGCACCCAGCGGCGGATCTCCCGGTCCACCACCGTCACGTCCGAGGTCTGCGACGTGGCGGCGATGGTGAACGAGAAATAGAGGAAGTCGCCATAGTGCGGCGGGTCGTCGTCCGCCTCCCCCGGAAAGCCCAGGCCCTGCCCTGGCTGGTGCCGTTCGCGGTAGAACAGGCTGGCGTAGGCGAGCGCGAACAGCGTGCCCAGCAGCAGCCAGGAACCGAACAAGGTGGCCAGCGTCAGCGCCACCCGCGGTGCGGCCGAGCCGCCCGCCGCATGGAAACCGGCCAGTTCCAGCGCGATGGCCGCCAGCGTCACCACCACGGCCACCACCGCGGTGCACATCACCGCCATGGCGCCCTCGGCATGGGCGGCGGCGATGTCGCGCATGCGTTCATGCGAGGCGCGCCGCATCATCTGCCAGGTGCTGAACAGGTAGAGCCAGACGCCGGTGTTCCAGCCGATGAGCAGCGGGGTGGTCCAGGTCCAGCGGGCGGGTGCGGCGGCTTCGGCCAGCAGGCCGGCCGCGGTGCCCACGGCCATGCCCAGCAGCAGGCGGGGGCGGGTGCGGAAGTGGCGCAGCACGTGGGTGGCGGGGTGCGGCAGGGATAATCCGGGGATGCATCCTAATGCCCTCGTGGAAATGACGACCGAGCTGCTCGGTGACGTCCTGAAGTTTGAAATCCCGGCCGACGCGGTGGTGTCGTCCTTTTTCCGCCGCCACCGCACGCTGGGCCCGCGCGAGCGGCACACCCTTGCGGAGACGGTGTACGCCGTGGTGCGCCAGCGCCTGCTGTTCCAGCACCTGGCGCAAAGCGGCAGCGGCCCGCTGGAGCGACGGCTGGTGCTGCTGGCCTGGCAGGGCAACGAGGGCTTCCTGCGCGGCGCGCTCAATCCGCAGGAGCAGGGCTGGCTGGCCGAAGTGCAGAAGATCGACCGCGGCAGCCTGCCGCGCAAGCTGCGCCACAGCACGCCGGACTGGATCTCGCAGCCGCTGGAGCAGTCGCTCGGCGCCGACGAGTTCCTGGCACTGGCCGAAAGCCTGAACCAGCCCGCGCCGCTGGACCTGCGTGTCAACACGCTCAAGGCCAAGCGCCCGGAGGTCAAGCAGATCCTGGCCGACGCCGGCATCGACAGCACCGAGACGCCGTTTTCGCCCTGGGGCCTGCGCATTCCCGGCAAGCCCGCGCTGAACAAGCTGGATGTGTTCACCGGCGGCGGCGTGGAAGTGCAGGACGAAGGCAGCCAGCTGCTGGCGCTCATCACCGACGCCAAGCGCGGCGAAATGGTGGTGGATTTCTGCGCCGGCGCGGGCGGCAAGACGCTGGCCCTGGGCGCGGCGATGCGCAACACCGGCCGCCTCTACGCCTTCGACGTGTCGGGCCACCGGCTGGAATCGCTGAAGCCGCGGCTGGCGCGCAGCGGGCTGTCCAACGTGTACCCGGCGCAGATCGCGCATGAGCGCGACGACCGCATCAAGCGGCTGGCCGGCAAGATCGACCGCGTGCTGGTGGACGCGCCGTGCTCGGGCCTGGGTACGCTGCGCCGCAACCCGGACCTGAAATGGCGCCAGTCGCCCGCCACGCTGGCCGCCTTGCGCACCCAGCAGGCCGCCATCCTGCGCGGCGCCGCCCGACTGGTGAAGTCCGGCGGCCGGCTGGTCTACGCCACCTGCAGCCTGATGGCCTCGGAAAACGAGGACATCGCCGCGGCCTTCAGCCAGGAGTTCGAGCGCGAATGGGCGCCGCTCGACATGCTGGAGCTGCTGACGGCCGCGAAGGTCGAGGGCGCCGAGAGCCTGGTGAACGGCTCCTACCTGCGCCTGTGGCCGCACCGCCATGCCACCGACGGCTTTTTCGCAGCGGCATGGGAACGACGCTGAGGAAAACGGGTCTTACCTGGGTCGTGCGTTGATCTGCAGCAATCCTGCGTCGATCTGACGCGAAGATGGTGTGGCGTGCGCGCCTAATGGGCTGTGGAACCTATGTAGTTTCACGGTGCTCCAGGCAGGTGCACCACCTACAATCTGCAGGTTCTCCGAAAGGCTTTCAATGAATGGTTTGATGACGGTGTGGAGCGCAGTCGTCGACTGGCTCGCACATGGCGCTTTGCACGCCACCTGGTGGCAAGTGCTGGTCTACGCGCTGGTTGTTACGCATATCACGATCGCAGCTGTCACGATCTTCCTGCATCGCAGCCAGGCGCACCGCTCGCTGGACCTGGGCCCGATCCCCCAGCATTTCTTCCGCATGTGGCTGTGGCTGACGACCGGCATGGTCACCAAAGAGGGGTGGCGATCCACCGCAAGCACCACGCCAAGTGCGAGACCGAGGACGATCCGCACAGCCCGCAGACCCGCGGCATCAAGAAGGTGCTTCTGGAAGGCGCCGAGCTGTACCGCGCTGAGGCGAAGAACGACGAGACCATCGACAAGTACGGCCGCGGCACGCCGGACGACTGGATCGAGCGCAACCTCTACACCCGCTATTCGTGGCAGGGTGTGGGCCTGATGCTGCTGATCAACCTGTTCCTGTTCGGTGCGCTGGGCCTGACGGTCTGGGCCGTGCAGATGCTGTGGATCCCCATCAACGCCGCCGGCATCATCAACGGGATCGGCCACTACTGGGGCTACCGCAACTTCGAGGCGGTGGACGCGTCGACCAACGTGTCGCCCTGGGGCATCATCATCGGCGGCGAAGAGCTGCACAACAACCACCACACCTACCCCACCTCGGCCAAGTTCTCGGTCAAGAAGTACGAGTTCGACATCGGCTGGGGCTACATCCGCGCGATGGAGATGATTGGCTGGGCCAAGGTGCGGAAGACGGCGCCGCAGCTCAAGCTGGGCCAGGTCAAGCCGGTGGCCGACGACAAGACGCTGGAGGCGGTGATCAACAACCGATACGAAGTCATGGCGTCGTATGCCAAGGAGCTGCGCCGCGCCTGTGCCCTGGAGCTGGAGCACCTCAAGCAGCAGGGCGCCAAGAATTCCGCCCGCTGGACGGAAATGCGCCTGGCCAAGCGCTGGCTGCACCGGGACGACGACAAGATCCCGCACGGTGTGAAGGCGCATGTGGCCGGCGCCATGGCGCAAAGCGCCTCGCTCACCAAGCTGGTGACGATGCGCGAAGAGCTGCGCCAGATCTGGACGCGCACCAACGTATCGGCCGAGCAACTGGTCGCCGACCTGCAGGCGTGGTGCAAGCGTGCGGAAGAGAGCGGCATCACCGCGCTGCACGACTTCTCGACCAAGCTGCGCGCCGCACGGGCCTGACGACCGAACCAGCCGACCGCGGCACCTGCTCACGCAGCGGCCGCCCGGCAGATCAGACCAAGGGAGCTTCGGCTCCCTTTTTCATGCCCGGTTCATCCCTGTCTGGCCATTGGAAGGTGGTGTGTCGCCCATGCAAAAGGGCCGCTTGCGCGGCCCTTCAGACGATTCAGGCAAAACAAAAGGCCGCCTGCGCGGCCTTTGGCAACTCAGCGGAAGTGGATCACTTCAGCTTGGTTTCCTTGTACAGCACGTGCTTGCGTGCCTTCGGGTCGAACTTCAGGAATTCCAGCTTTTCAGGCGTGGTCTTCTTGTTCTTGTTCGTGGTGTAGAAGTGACCGGTGCCGGCAGTCGACTCCAGCTTGATCTTTTCGCGTCCGCCTTTGGTGGCCATGAGCTGCTCCTAGCGTGCGGGGTTACAGCGCGCCCTTGGCGCGCAGATCGGCGACGACCTGGTCGATGCCGACCTTGTCGATCAACCGCAGGGCAGCGTTGGAAATGCGCAGGCGCACCCAACGGTTCTCGGTCTCGAGCCAGAAGCGGCGGTACTGCAGGTTCGGCAGCCAGCGGCGCTTGGTTTTGTTGTTGGCGTGGGAAACATTGTTTCCCGTCATCGGGCCCTTGCCCGTTACTTGACAGACGCGTGCCATGACGACGCTTCTCCGTTAAATGTTCGGTTCAGCCGAGGATCCGGCAAAGACCGCGAGTATAGCATGTCACGCGGACTGCTCCAAGAACCGCTGAGCGTCAAGCGCTGCCATGCAGCCGGTGCCCGCGCTGGTGATCGCCTGGCGGTAGATGTGGTCCTGCACGTCGCCCGCGGCAAACACGCCCGGAACGGTGGTCATCGTGGCAAAACCTTCCAGGCCGGACTTGGTGACGATGTACCCGTCCTTCATCTCGATCTGCCCCTTGAAGATGTCGGTGTTGGGCTGGTGGCCGATGGCGATGAAGCAGCCCTTGACCGTCAGGTCGCGGGTGCTGCCATCCTGCGTGCTGCGCAGCCGCACGCCGGTCACGCCGGTGGCATCGCCCAGCACTTCGTCGAGTTGCTGGAACGTGTGCAGTTCCATCTTGCCGGCCGCCACCTTGTCCATCAGCTTGTCGACCAGGATGGCTTCGGCGCGGAACTTGTCCCGGCGGTGAATCAGGTGCACCTTGGTGGCGATGTTGGACAGGTAGAGCGCTTCCTCCACCGCGGTGTTGCCGCCGCCCACCACGCACACTTCCTGGCCACGGTAGAAGAAGCCGTCACACGTCGCGCAGCCGCTGACGCCGCGGCCCATGAAGGCCTGCTCGCTGGGCAGGCCCAGGTACTTCGCGCTGGCGCCGGTGGCGATGATGAGCGCGTCGCAGGTGTAGGTGCCGCTGTCGCCCTTGAGGGTGAACGGGCGCTTGGACAGGTCGACCTCGTTGATGTGGTCGAACACCATCTGTGTGTTGAACCGCTCCGCATGCTGCTGGAAGCGCTGCATCAGGTCCGGCCCCATCACGCCCGCGACGTCGGCCGGCCAGTTGTCCACCTCGGTGGTGGTCATCAGCTGGCCGCCCTGGGCCATGCCGGTGACCAGCATCGGCTTGAGGTTGGCGCGTGCGGCGTAGATGGCCGCGGTGTAGCCGGCGGGGCCGGAGCCGAGGATCAGCACCTGGGCGTGTTGGGAGCTTGCAGCAGTCATTGAAGAGTTTCCGTGTGACGCAGAGGCCGCAATGCGGCGCGCCGAGAAGTGTGTCATGGGGGTGCCCGGCCATCGCGCAAGGATGTCAATGGGCACAATAGTGAAATTGTAGGCAGCCCCTCAACCCAATAGCGTTGGACGCCGATATCGAAGGCTACTGATGCAGGAGTGACCCATGTCGATGCTCTCCAATCTCGACCTGATCCGCCGCGTTCCGCTGTTCTCGCTGCTGACCAATGAACAAGCCCAGGCGATCGCGGACAGCGTCGTGAAGCGTCGCTTCCGCCGCGGGGAACTGGTGGTGGAGCAGGGCCGCAAGAGCAACGCGCTGTTCATCCTGCTCAACGGCCGTGCGCGCGTGCTCACCGCCGACCAGCGCGGCCGCGAGGTGATCCTGGCGGTGCTGGAATCCGGCGACTACGTGGGCGAGATGAGCCTGATCGACAACGAGCCGCATTCGGCCACCGTGCGCGCCGAGATCCAGACCGACATGCTGATCCTCGGCCGCACCGAATTCGCGCGCTGCCTGCCCGAGAACTCCAGCCTGGCCTACGCCATCATGCGAGGGCTGGTGCAGCGCCTGCGCAGTGCCGACCGGCAGATCGAATCCCTGGCGCTGCTGGACGTGTACGGCCGGGTGGCCCGCACGCTGCTGGAGATGGCCGAGGACGTGAACGGCGTGCAGCTGATCCGCAACAAGGTTTCGCGCCAGGACATGGCCAAGGTGGTGGGCGCCTCGCGCGAGATGGTCAGCCGGGTCATGAAGGACCTGGAGGAACGCGGCGTGATCGAGACCCAGGACAACGGCTCGGTCATCATCAAGGAAGCCGCCAAGCAGGAGTAACGCCGGCCGGCTGTCCCGCAGGCGCGATGCGCCACAATCCCGGCCCATGACGTTTCCGTTAGGGTCCTTGCGCGCCGAACCCGGTTCGGCCCCCACCCGCCCGGCCCGTGGTGCCGCGGCCGCTTCCTCTCAGGCTGCGCCTGCGGCCGATGCCGCGGGCAACCGCGAGGTGAGCCTTCGCCTGCGGCTGCAACTCATGCTGATCATCGGCGGCGTGCTGTGGCTGCTGGGCGTGCTGGCGCTGCTGACGCACCATCCGGCCGATCCGGGCTTCTCCACCTCCGGCAGCGGCGGGCCGCTGCACAACAAGGCGGGCCTGCTGGGCGCCTGGGGGTCCGATTGCGCGATGTACCTGTTCGGCCATTCGGTGTGGTGGCTGCCGGTGGTGGCCGCGCGTGCCTGGCTGGCGGCGCTGCTGCGCGGCCTGCGGGGCGACGTGGATCCGCCGCAGGGTGTCGGTCGCTTCTGGATCGGCCTGGTGCTGCTGATGGCCGCCAGCACCGCGCTGGAGTGGACGCGCCTGTACCGCTTCGAGGATTCGCTGCCCGGCCCGGCCGGCGGCGTGATCGGCTTCCTGCTGGGGCCGGTGTCGATGAAGTGGCTGGGCTTCGCCGGCTCGGGCGTGCTGTGGATCGCCGCGCTGGTGGGC
Organism: Aquincola sp. J276; assembly: GCF_024700035.1. Classification (NCBI taxonomy): domain Bacteria; kingdom Pseudomonadati; phylum Pseudomonadota; class Betaproteobacteria; order Burkholderiales; family Sphaerotilaceae; genus Aquincola; species Aquincola sp. J276. Next base: position 1,624,191 of record NZ_JAJONC010000002.1, on the reverse strand, counting down.
GGCATGTCGCTGGCGCTGCGCTTTTCGTGGCTGCGCGTGGCCGACCGGCTGGGCGAGGCCATCGACAGCCTGCGCACCCGGCGCCAGGAGCGCCGCGAGCGCGCCGAGGACCAGCGCATCGGCGAGCAGGCCCAGCGCGAGCGCGACGAGACGGTGGAGGTGGAACGCCAGGTGGTTGAAGACCACGCGCCCATCGTCATCGAGCCCACGATGGTGGAAGTGCCCAAGAGCACCCGCGTGGCCAAGGAACGCCAGAAGCCCCTGTTCCGCGAGCTGAGCGACACCCGGCTGCCCCAGGTCGATCTGCTGGACGCCGCGCCCGCCGGCCGCACCGAGACGGTGACGCCCGAGACGCTGGAGATGACCAGCCGCATGATCGAGAAGAAGTTGAAGGACTTCGGCGTCGAGGTGCGGGTGGTGGCGGCGTCGCCCGGCCCGGTGGTCACGCGGTACGAGATCGAGCCGGCCACGGGCGTCAAGGGCTCGCAGGTGGTGAACCTGGCCAAGGACCTGGCGCGCTCGCTCAGCCTGGTGAGCATCCGCGTGGTGGAAACCATCCCGGGCAAGAACTACATGGCGCTGGAGCTGCCCAACGCCAAGCGGCAGACCATCCGGCTGGCCGAAATCCTCGGCTCGCAGGTGTATGCCGACGCCGCTTCGCAGCTGACGATGGGCCTGGGCAAGGACATCATCGGCGCGCCGGTGGTGGCCGACCTGGCCAAGATGCCGCACTGCCTGGTGGCCGGCACCACCGGCTCGGGCAAGTCGGTGGGCATCAACGCGATGATCCTCAGCCTGCTGTACAAGGCCGAGGCGCGGGACGTGCGGCTGATCCTGATCGACCCGAAGATGCTCGAGATGAGCGTGTACGAGGGCATTCCGCACCTGCTGTGCCCGGTGGTGACGGACATGAAGCAGGCCAGCAATGCGCTGAACTGGTGCGTGGCCGAGATGGAGCGCCGCTACAAGCTGATGAGCAAGCTGGGCGTGCGCAACCTGGCCGGCTACAACAAGAAGATCGACGAGGCCACCGCCGCCGGCGAAAAGATCGGCAACCCCTTCAGCCTGACACCGGAAGAGCCCGAGCCGCTGGAACGCCTGCCGTTCATCGTGGTGGTGATCGACGAGCTGGCCGACCTGATGATGGTGGTGGGCAAGAAGATCGAGGAGCTGATCGCCCGCCTGGCGCAGAAGGCGCGTGCCGCGGGCGTGCACCTGATCCTGGCCACGCAGCGGCCTTCGGTGGACGTGATCACCGGCCTGATCAAGGCCAACATCCCGACGCGGCTTTCCTTCCAGGTGAGCAGCAAGATCGACAGCCGCACCATCCTCGACCAGATGGGCGCCGAAGCGCTGCTGGGCATGGGCGACATGCTCTACATGCCCAGCGGCACCGGCCTGCCGATCCGCGTGCACGGCGCCTTCGTCAGCGACGACGAGGTGCACCGCGTGGTGGAGTACCTCAAGAGCCAGGGCGAGCCCAACTACATCGAGGGCCTGCTGGAGGGCGGCACGCTGGAAGGTGGCGAGGACGGCGAGCCGCCGGCCCCCGGCGAGGCCAACGGCGAGGCCGATCCGATGTACGACCAGGCCGTGGCCATCGTGCTGCAGCACAAGCGTGCTTCCATCTCGCTGGTGCAGCGGCACCTGCGCATCGGTTACAACCGCGCGGCCCGGCTGCTGGAACAAATGGAGAAGTCGGGCCTCGTATCCAGCATGGCCACCAATGGCAACCGGGACCTGCTGGTTCCGCGCCGCGACGAATGATGCCGATGCACCTGTCTAGACAACTCCTGGCGCCCGTCGCCGCCCTGGTGCTGGCGCTGGCCGCCAGCGCGGCGCGGGCCGATGCGGTGGACACGCTGCGCGAGTTCGTGCGCGACGTGAAGAGCGGCCGCGCCGCCTTCACCCAGACGGTGACCTCGCCCGATGGCGCGAAGAAGAAGACCTCCAGCGGCCGCTTCGAGTTCTCGCGGCCCGACCGCTTCCGCTTCGCCTATGCCAAGCCGTTCGAGCAGCTGATCGTGGGCGACGGCAAGCAGGTGTGGCTGCACGACGTGGACCTGAACCAGGTCAGCGTGCGGCCGATGAGCGCCGCGCTGGGCGCCACGCCAGCCGCGCTGCTGGCCGGCAAGTCGCTGGACACGGACTTCGAGCTGAGCAACCAGCCGAGTGCCAACGGCCTGGATTGGGCGCTGGCCCAGCCCAAGCAGAAGGACGGCGCCTTCCAGTCGCTGCGCGTGGGCTTCCGCGGCAAGACGCTGGCGGCGGTGGAGATCGTCGACGGCTTCGGCCAGCGCTCGGTGCTGCAGTTCGACGGCTTCGAGACCAATGCCGCACTGCCGGAAGACACCTTCCGCTTCGTGGCGCCCAAGGGCGCCGAGGTGCTGCGCCAGCCCTGAAGCGAGCTAGTCGAACAGGCCCATGTCGGGGCTGCTCATCAGCCGCTCGATGTCCATCACGATCAGCATGCGGTCGGTGTCGCCCATGGTGACGCTGCCCAGGCCGTGGATATAGCTGGCGTCGATCATCGAGTTGAAGTCGGGTGCGGGCTGGATGCGCTCGGGCGGCATCTCCAGCACGTCGCTCACCGCGTCCACCACGATGCCGACGGTGCGGCCGGCGATGTTGAGGATGATGACGACGGTGAACTCGTTGATCTCGACGTTGTCCAGGCCGAAGCGTGCGCGCAGGTCGATGATGGGCACGATCACCCCGCGCAGGTTCACCACGCCCTTGAAGAACTGCGGCGCATGCGCAATGCGGGTCGGCGGCTCGTAGCCGCGGATCTCCTGCACCTTCAGGATATCGATGCCATATTCCTCGGCACCCAGCTTGAACGAGAGCACCTCGCGCGGCGCGCCTGCGGTGCTGTCGATGGCGCTCACGGCAATGGCTTCTTCGGCGGTGGTAACGCTCATCTCGAACCTCGTTTCAGGGTGACGCGGCCCAGTGTCGCCCCGCGCGCCCCCGCGCCAACCCACGAATAACGCGGGGAAAGGCCGCCACAATCCGACGCATGACCGAGTCGCTGTTCGACGATCTGCCCCCCGCGCCGCAGCCTGCGGCCGGCGGCGGCAAGCCGCGCAAGGCGGCCGATGCCACCACAGCCGGGCCGGTGCCCCTGGCCGAACGCCTGCGCCCGCGTACGCTGGACGAGGTGATCGGCCAGCGCCACCTGCTGGGCCCGGGCAAGCCGCTGCGCACCGCCTTCGAGACTGGCCGCCTGCATTCGATGATCCTGTGGGGCCCGCCCGGCGTGGGCAAGACCACGCTGGCGCGGCTGATGGCCGGCGCGTTCGATGCGCAGTTCATCGTGCTGTCGGCCGTGCTGGGCGGCGTGAAGGACATCCGTGAGGCGGTGGAGCGCGCCCAGGTGGCGCGTGGGCAGGGCCGCGCCAGCGTGGTCTTCGTCGACGAGGTGCACCGCTTCAACAAGGGCCAGCAGGATGCCTTCCTGCCGCATGTGGAGGCGGGCCTGTTCACCTTCATCGGCGCCACGACCGAGAACCCCAGCTTCGAGGTGAACTCGGCGCTGCTGTCGCGGGCCACGGTGCATGTGCTCAAGGCACTGGACGAAGAGGACATGGCCGCGCTGATCGAACGCGCCCGGGCCGAGCTGCAGGCCCCGCCGCTGAGCGAGGCCGCACGCGACCGCCTGATCGGCTATGCCGACGGCGACGCCCGCCGCCTGCTCAATGCCTACGACAACCTGGTGAGCCTGGCCGGCCCGCTGGCCGAACTGGACGAGGCGGCGCTGGAAAAGTCGCTCGGCGAGCAGCTGCGGCGCTACGACAAGGGCGGCGAACAGTTCTACGACACCATCTCCGCCCTGCACAAGTCGGTGCGCGGCTCCGACCCCGATGCCGCGCTGTACTGGCTGGCCCGCATGCTCGACGGCGGGGTGGACCCGCGCTACGTCATCCGCCGCGTGGTGCGCATGGCCAGCGAGGACATCGGCCTGGCCGACCCGCGCGCGCTGCGCCTGGCGCTGGACGCCGCCGAGACCTACGAGCGGCTGGGGTCGCCGGAAGGGGAGCTGACCATCGCGCAGTGCATCGTCTACCTGGCGATGGCGCCCAAGTCCAATGCCGTCTACGGCGCGTGGAACGCGGCGCGCGCCTTCGTCAAGCGCGACGGCACGCGGCCGGTGCCGCTGCACCTGCGCAATGCGCCCACGCAGCTAATGAAGGAGCTGGACTACGGCCGCGACTACCGCTATGCGCACGACGAGGCCGGCGGCTTCGCGGCCGGCGAAAGCTACCTGCCCGAGGGCATGGCCCCGCCCGGCTTCTACCAGCCGGTGCCGCGCGGGCTGGAGCTGCGCATCGGCGAGCGGCTGGCCGAGCTGCGGCGGCTGAACCTGGAAGCCAGCCGCACGGGTTGACGCGCGGCGCAAGCCCTGTTGCCGCCTCGGCATGGACCCATGCCGTGCACTGCGGGCCCTGACGGGTTAGTACTCGCGGAACTGCGCAAAACCCGCCCCTACAATCCGCGCCGCCAGCGTGACAGACGATTGGTGCAAGGGGTAGTACGGCACACACGGCCGGTTTCTTGCTACCACCTGGACAAGAGCAATGCCTTCCCATGAGGAGGCATGGCGCGGGACCTACCGGAGGCTACTTTCCCAATGGATATCTTCTTTCAACAGATCATCAACGGTCTGGTGCTCGGCAGCATGTATGCGCTGGTGGCACTGGGCTACACGATGGTCTACGGCATCATCAACCTGATCAATTTCGCGCACGGGGAAGTGCTGATGGTGGGTGCGCTCACCAGCTGGACGGTGGTCACCTTCCTCGCCGACAGCGGCCTGCCGGGTTGGGCGCTGCTGCTGATCGCGCTGCCTTGCGCCATCTTCGTGTGCTCGGCACTCAACTTCACCATCGAGAAGCTGGCCTACCGCCCGCTGCGCAATGCGCCGCGCCTGGCTCCGCTGATCACCGCCATGGGCATGAGCCTGCTGCTGCAGACGCTGGCCATGATCCTGTGGAAGCCCAATCCCAAGCCCTTCCCGCTGCTGCTGCCCACCGATCCGATCGACCTCGGCGGCGCGGTCATCAGCGTCACGCAGCTGCTGATCCTGGTCACCACCGGCGTCATCCTGGCCGCGCTGCTGTGGCTGGTGAACAAGACCAAGCTCGGCCGCGCGATGCGCGCCACCGCCGAGAACCCGCGCGTGGCCTCGCTGATGGGAGTGCGGCCCGACATGGTCATCTCGGCCACCTTCATCATCGGCGCGGCGCTGGCCGCCATCGCCGGCATGATGTGGGCGCTCAACTACGGCACGGTGCAGCACTCCATGGGCTTCCTGCCCGGGCTGAAGGCCTTCACCGCCGCGGTGATGGGCGGCATCGGCAACCTCACCGGCGCCATGGTGGGTGGCATCCTGCTGGGCCTGATCGAGGCCATCGGCGCGGGCTACCTCGGCGAGCTGACCGGCGGCGTGCTGGGCAGCCACTACGCGGACATCTTCGCGTTCATCGCACTGATCCTCGTGCTGACCCTGCGCCCCTCGGGCCTGCTGGGCGAGCGCGTGGCCGACCGTGCCTGACGCGGGGGCAGCAACATGAAGAACAAGTTCGTCCTCTTTCTCATCGCGGCCGCGTTCCTGATCGCGCTGCCCATCTTCGCCGGCCAGTTCGGCGCGGGCTGGGTGCGCATCATGTCGTCGGCGCTGCTGTACGTGCTGCTGGCGCTGGGCCTGAACATCGTGGTCGGCTACGCCGGCCTGCTGGACCTGGGCTTCGTCGCGTTCTACGCGGTGGGCGCCTACATGTTCGCGCTGCTGGCCTCGCCGCACCTGTCGGAGACCTTCGAGGGCTTCAAGGCGATGTTCCCGAACGGCCTGCACACGCCCATCTGGCTGGTGGTGCCGCTTGCGGCGTTGCTCGCGGCGATGGCGGGCGTGCTGCTGGGCACGCCGGTGCTCAAGCTGCGCGGCGACTACCTGGCCATCGTCACGCTGGGCTTCGGCGAGATCATCCGCGTGTTCATGAACAACATGGAGCACCCGGTCAACATCACCAACGGCCCGCGGGGCCTCGATCGCATCGACTCGATGCGCATCTTCGGACTGGACTTCGGCAAGTCGCTGCAGATCGGCGACTTCACCATCCCGTCGGTGACGATGTACTACTACCTGTTCCTGCTGCTGGTGGTGGTCAGCGTGGTGATCTGCCACCGGCTCGAGACCTCGCGCATCGGCCGCGCCTGGATGGCCATCCGCGAGGATGAGATCGCCGCCAAGGCCATGGGCATCAACACCCGCAACATGAAGCTGCTGGCCTTCGGCATGGGCGCCAGTTTCGGCGGCGTGTCGGGCTCGATGTTCGCGGCGTTCCAGGGCTTCGTCTCGCCCGAATCGTTCAGCCTGATGGAAAGCGTGATGATCGTGGCCATGATCGTGCTGGGTGGCCTGGGCCACCTGCCGGGCGTGATCCTGGGCGCGGTGATGCTGGCCGCGCTGCCCGAGGTGCTGCGCTACGTGGCCGGCCCGCTGCAGCAGATGACCGGCGGCCGGCTGGACGCCGCCATCCTGCGCCAGCTGCTGATCGCCTCCGCAATGATCATCATCATGCTGGTCCGTCCCCGCGGCCTGTGGCCCTCGCCCGAACACGGCAAGGCAGCCCCGACCCCCGTCAAGGCTTGAGGACCAGGACGACACCAACATGAGCAATCCCGTACTCGAAGTCAGCGGTGTGTCCAAGCGGTTCGGCGGCCTGCAGGCCCTGTCGGACGTGGGCATCACCATCCAGCCCGGCCAGGTCTATGGCCTGATCGGCCCCAACGGCGCCGGCAAGACCACCTTCTTCAACGTGCTCACCGGGCTGTACACGCCCGACTCCGGCACCTTCAAGCTCGGCGGCGCGACCTACCAGCCCACCGCGGTGCATGAGGTGGCCAAGGCCGGCATCGCCCGCACCTTCCAGAACATCCGCCTGTTCGCCGAGATGACGGCGCTGGAGAACGTGATGGTGGGCCGCCATGTGCGCACCAAGTCCGGCCTGGGCGGCGCGGTGTTCCGCACCGGCCGCTTCAAGCAGGAGGAGCGCGAGATCACCGAGCGTGCCCGTGAGCTGCTGGACTATGTCGGCGTGGGCCGCTACGCCGACTACAAGGCGCGCACGCTGAGCTACGGCGACCAGCGCCGGCTGGAGATCGCCCGCGCGCTGGCCACCGACCCCAAGCTCATCGCGCTGGACGAGCCCGCGGCCGGCATGAACGCCACCGAGAAGGTGACGCTGCGCGAGCTGATCAACCGCATCCGCGAGGACGGCCGCACCATCCTGCTGATCGAGCACGACGTGAAGCTGGTGATGGGCCTGTGCGACCGGCTGACCGTGCTGGACTACGGCAAGCAGATCGCCGAAGGCACGCCGGCCGAGGTGCAGAAGAACGAGAAGGTGATCGAGGCCTACCTCGGCGCCGGACACGCCACCCACTGACCGCCGGAGCACACGATGACGAAGAACACGCTGCTCCAGATCACGGGGCTCAAGGTGGCCTATGGCGGCATCCAGGCCGTCAAGGGCATCAATTTCGAGGTGCGCGAAGGCGAACTGGTGAGCCTGATCGGCGCCAACGGCGCCGGCAAGACCACCACGCTGAAGGCCGTCACCGGGATCCAGCCGGTGGGCGCGGGCGACATCCTCTACCTGGGCAAGTCCATCAAGGGCCAGGGCCCTTGGGACCTGGTCAAGCAGGGGCTGGTGATGGTGCCGGAAGGCCGCGGCACCTTCACCCGCATGACCATCACCGAGAACCTGCAGATGGGCGCCTTCATCCGCAACGACCGCGAGATCGAGGCCGACATCGACAAGGTGTTCGGCATCTTTCCGCGGCTGAAGGAGCGCCGCAACCAGCTGGCGGGCACCATGTCCGGCGGCGAGCAGCAGATGCTGGCCATGGGCCGCGCGCTGATGGCCAAGCCCAAGGTGCTGCTGCTGGACGAGCCTTCGATGGGCCTGTCGCCCATCATGGTCGACAAGATCTTCGAGGTGGTGGACACCATCCACAAGCAGGGCGTCACCATCCTGCTGGTGGAGCAGAACGCCAGCCGCGCGCTGTCGCTGGCCAATCGCGGCTACGTGATGGACAGCGGCGAGATCACGATGACCGGCGAGGCGAAGATGCTGCTCAACGATCCGAAGGTGCGGGCGGCCTACCTGGGCGAGTGAACTGGAGCCCCGTAGGCCCGCTGGGCTTGCCGCCGCGGTCAGTCCACCGTGGCGCCTGAAGCCTTCACCACCTTCTCGTACTTGGCCAGCTCGGCCTTCACGAAGGCCGCGAACTGCGGCGGCGTGGTGGGCGAGGCTTCGGCCATCAGCGAGGCGAGCCGGGCCTTGACGTCGGTCTGGCCCATCGCGTCGATGAAGGCGCGGTTCATGCGTTGCACCGTCTCGGCCGGCAGGCCGGCGGGGCCGAACAGGCCGAACCAGGTGTTGATGTCGAAGCTGGCCAGCCCCAGCGCGCGGCCTTCCTCGGCCACCGTGGGCACTTCCGGCATGGCGCTGGCCCGCCTGGCGGTGGTCACTGCCAGGGCCTTGAGCTTGCCGGCCTTGATGTTGGTGGAGGCGGTGGCCAGGTTGTCGAAGTTGAGGTCCACCTCGCCCGACAGCAGCGCCAGCTGCGCTGGGTTGCCGCCCGCGTACGGGATGTGCACCATGAACACGCCAGCCTGCGACTTGAACATCTCGCCGGCCAGGTGCCCCGCGCTGCCGTTGCCGCCCGAGCCGTAGTTGAGCTTGCCCGGGTTGCGCTTGGCATAGCCGATCAGGTCGCGCAGGTTCTCGATCTTCAGCCGCGCGGCCGTCTCGGCATTCATCACCAGCACGTTGGGCACCTGGGCCACCAGTGTGATGGGCGAGAAGTCGCGGATCGGGTCGTAGGGAATGCGGCGGAACAGCCACGGGTTGATGGCATGCGTGGCCACCGCGCCGATGCCGATGGTGCGGCCATCGGGCGCGGCCTTGGCCACCAGGTCGGCGCCGAGGTTGCCGCCGGCGCCGGCGCGGTTCTCGACGATCACCGTGCCCAGCGTGCCCTGCACGGCCTGCGCCAGCGCGCGGGCGATGACGTCCAGCGGACCGCCCGGCGGATAGGGCACCACCAGCCGGATCACGTTGGAGGAGGCGGGCTGTGCGAACACGGCCGCGGGGCCGGCCAGGCCGGCGGTGCCCGTGAGGGCGCTGAGGAGCTTGAGTGAGGTGCGGCGTTTCATGTCGGCCGCGAGCCTAACGCACTCGGCGGCTTGTCAACCCCCTCCTATTCGTGAAAGGCGGCGCGACTTAGTACCGCAATACTCGGGATTGGATTGGTCGGCTGTTACAACGACAATGCCTTTTGAGAGCAGGAGAAACTTGATGAACACATCCATGCAGAAGCGTCCGACCCTGAACCCCTTGCTGCGTACGCTGCTGCTGGCCGGCGGCACCGTGGCCTTGTTGGCGGGTTGCGTGTCCACCCAACCCGAAGTGGGCGGCGGCTCCAAGTCGGCCGTGACCGGCGCCGCGGGCGGCGCCACCACCGAGAACGCCAACAGTGCACTGGAGAAGTGCGACCAGTCGCTGGGCACCCTGGCGGTGGTGGAAGACCAGAACGCCACCTGGTACCAGTACCTGCGCAACTACAAGCTGGGCTCCACCGTGCCGGTGATCCGCATGATGATCCAGCAGAGCAACTGCTTCGTCATCGTGGAACGCGGCGCCGCGATGAACAACATGAACACCGAGCGCGCGCTGCGCGACACCGGCGAGATGCGCGGCAACAGCAACTTCGGCAAGGGCCAGATGGTGGCGGCCGACTACACGATGAGCCCCAGCATCCAGTTCAGCCAGAACACCGGCGGCATGGGTGGTGCGCTGGGCGGCTTCAGTGGTGGCCTGGGCCTGCTGGGCGCGGTGGCCGGCGGCCTGAAGACCAACGAGGCGGCCACCACGCTGATCATGATCGACAACCGCTCCGGCGTGCAGCTGGCGGCGGCCGAAGGCACGGCCAAGAACACCGACTTCAACCTGATGGGCGGCCTGTTCGGTGGCGCATTGGGCGGCGGTGCGGGTGGCTACTCGAACTCGCCCGAGGGCAAGATCATCATCGCGGCCTTCGCCGACTCGTACAACCAGCTGGTCAAGGCGGTGCGCAACTACAAGGCGCAGACCGTCAAGGGCGGCCTGGGCACCGGTGGTGCGCTGGGCGTGCAGGGCGGCAGCACCGCCGCTGCGCAGGAGATGGAACAGCAGCCCGCGAAGCCGGCGCCGGCCAGCACCCGCAAGCCTGCACCGGCGAAGAAGCCGGCCACCGCCACCACGGCGCCGAAGTGATCGGCGCGCAGCGCGGCGGCTTCAGCCGCCGTGCTTGTCGGCCTCGCTGGTGAAGGCGTCGGCGTAGAACTCCTCTTCCGGCAGGCCGCAGCGCGACACCAGGTCGCGCTGCGCCGACTCCACCATCACCGGCGCGCCGCAGGCATACACCTGCCAGCCCGAGAGGTCGGGCAGGTCGGCCATCACCGCGTGATGCACGAAGCCGGTGCGGCCGGACCAGCCGTCCTCGGGCTTGGCGTCGCTCAGCACCGGGATGTATTCCAGCCGGGGCAGCGTCGCGGCGGCCTCCAGCGCCCAGTCATGCAGGTACAGGTCGGCCTTGCTGCGGCAACCCCAGTACAGCTTGACGGTCCGCTCGATGCCCTTGGCGCGCATCAGTTCGATGATGGCCTTGATGGGTGCGAAGCCGGTGCCCGAGGCCAGCAGCACCATCGGCTTGTCGCTGTCCTCGCGCAGGAAGAAGCTGCCGAACGGGCCCTCCACGCGCAGGATCTCGCGTTCCTTCATCGCACCGAACACATGGTCGGTGAACTTGCCGCCGGGCAGGTGACGCAGGTGCAGCTCGATGCTGCCGGCCGGCGGCGGTGCATCGCCGGTGGTGGGTGGCGGCGTCAGCGGCGCATTGGCCATGCTGTAGCTGCGGCGCGAGCCGTCGCGCAGGATGAACTCGACGAACTGGCCCGCGTGGTACTGGAAGGCCACGTTGGCCGGCAGCTGCAGGCGCATCAGCATCACGTCCGGCGCCACCTTCTGCAGGCTGCTGACGCGGGCCGGCATCTTCAGCACCGGGTATTCGCCGGCGCCAGGCACGGTGCGGGCCTCGATCACGCAATCGGTCTGCGGCGTGGCACAGCAGGTGAGGATGAGGCCTTCCTCCTCCTCCGCCGCCGACAAGGCCTTGCTCTGGTGCGCCCCGTGGATCACGCGGCCCTCCACCAGCCGGCTCTTGCAGGAGCCGCAGGCGCCGTCCTTGCAGCCGTAGGGCAGGCCGATGCCGGCGCCGATGGCGGCGGCCAGGATGGTGTCGTCACGCGGCACGTCGAAGGACACGCCGGCCGGCTGCACGGTGATGGAAAAAGTCATGATGGAATGAAGAAGCGGATAAGGCGCTACCCGGGCAGGTGCGCCTCCCGATTGTGCCCCTGCCGTTTTGGGGCGCAGCGCCGCCGCCCTTCTCCGTGCCGCCCTGCCTCCCCGTTGCCGCCATGCCCCGCCACGCCATGCCCTGTGCCCGCCCGGAACTCCTGATCGTCGGTTGCGGCGATGTGGGCCTGCGGGTGCTGCGGCTGCTGGCCGGGCGCTGGGGCGTGGTGGCGCTTACCTCCAGTCCCGAACGGTGCGATGCGTTGAGGGCGGCGGGCGCCGTGCCGGTGGTCGGCAACCTGGACGATGCGGGCAGCCTGCAGCGCATCGCCAGCCTGGCGCCCCGGGTGCTGCACCTGGCGCCGCCGGCCGCGCAGGGCGAGCATGACCTGCGCACTGCCCACCTGCTGCAGGCGCTGGCGCGCGGCGGCGGCACGCGGCGACTGGTCTACATGAGCACCAGCGGCGTGTATGGCGATGCCGGCGGCGCCCGCTTCGACGAGACCCGCGCGCCGCGGCCCGCCACCGCCCGCGGCCGACGGCGGGTGGACGCGGAGCGGCGCGTGCGGGCGTTCGGGCTGATGACCGGCGCGGCGGTCAGCGTGCTGCGGGTGCCGGGCATCTATGCGCTGGACCGCGAGGGCGGCGATCCGCGCGAGCGGGTGCGGCGCGGCACGCCGGTGCTGGCCGAGGCCGACGACGTGTACACCAACCACATCCATGCCGACGACCTGGCCCGGGCCTGCGTGGCCGCGCTGCTGCGCGGCGCGCCGCAGCGCATCTACCACGCCAGCGACGACACCGAGCTGAAGATGGGCGACTACTTCGATGCCGTGGCCGACCTGCATGGCCTGCCGCGGCCGCCGCGCCGCTCACGGGCCGAGGCGATGGCCGAGCTGTCGCCGATGCAGATGAGCTTCCTGTCCGAGTCGCGCCGGCTGGACAACCGGCGCCTCAAGCAGGAGCTGCGCTTGCGACTCCACCATCCGACGGTGCTGGACGGCCTGCGATGAGCCGGCGGGTCAATGCGCGCCCGCCTGCTGGCGCAGGCGCATGACGGCCAGCTGCAGCGTGCGCGCATCGTTGCTGGCGCGGTGCCGCGTGACATGCAGCTCCTCGCTCACCACGCGCAGGGCTTCGTCGAAGGAGGAGGTCTGCTCCTCGTCCAGCAGCATGCGCACATGCTCCAGCTTGAAGGCCGGGCGCAGGCCGGCGGCCTCGAACAGCGTGGCCAGCCAGGCGTAGTCGTGCGCCCAGGCATCGGTGTAGACGGTGCGGCCGGCCAGCTCGCGGTTGAGCAGCTCGGCCACCGCGCGGGCGCTGCGGCCGTGCAGCAGCGCCGTCTCGCGCGAGATGCCGTGCAGGTCCTGGGCACTGTCGTCCCAGTGCGTCCATTCGGGCTGAGGACGGATCAGCGTGCACAGCGCGCGGCCGTCGGGCAGGGCCACGCCCACTTCCACCGGGTAGCTGTTGCGGCCGAAGCCGGAGGCTTCCATGTCCAGCACGCAAGGGGCTTCGGCGGGGGCTTCGGTGGCGCTCATGCCCGAGCATAGGGCGGTGTAACCAGCGCGACAAGGCATCCAGGGAAAGAGCCGATGCCCCGCCCGCGGCACTGCGGTACACCCGTGGGCCCGCCCATCCAAGGAGCCTGCCCGATGACCCAGACCGCCGCCGTCCGACCGCACCACGCCATCTGGCCGCGCCGCCTGCCGCGTGAACTGGCCGTGCCGCGCACGTCGCTGTGGTTCAACGTGGAGGTGGCCGCGCGCCGCTTTCCCGACAAGCCGGCGTACCTGTTCCTTGGCCAGCCGATGAGCTTCGCGCAGCTGCAGCAGCGCGCCGAAGCCCTGGCCGGCTGGCTGCAGAGCCGCGGCGTGGGCAAGGGCGACCGGGTGCTGCTGTACATGCAGAACTGCCCGCAGTTCGTCGTGGCCTTCTATGCCATCGTGCGGGCCAACGCGGTGGTAGTGCCGGTCAACCCGATGAACCGCGCCGACGAGTTCGGCCACTACATCACCGATCCGGATGCGCGCGTGGTGATCACCACCGCCGACCTGGCCGGCATCGTGGCCCAGGCCAACGAGGCCCTGCCGGAGGCGCAGCGCCTGCGCCATGTGCTGGTCACGCGCTTTGCCGAAGCCATGCCGGAAGCCGGCATCCCCGCCGAGGAAGCGCCTTCACCGGCGCTGCAGCAGTGGCTGATGGCCGAGCATGCGCCGCTGCCGGGGCATGAGCGCTGGCCGGATGCGCTGGCCGAAGGCCATGTGCCGGGCCCGCACACCGCCGAGCCCGACGACCTGGTGCTGCTGCCCTACACCTCGGGCACCACCGGCCTGCCCAAGGGCTGCCTGCATACCCACATGACATTGATGCCCAACATCGTGGGCGGCTCGGTGTGGGGCTATGCCAGCCCCGAGACGGTGAGCCTGGGCGTGGTGCCCTTCTTCCACATCACCGGCATGCTGTACGGCGTGCTGAGCCCCATCTACACCGCCAGCACCGTGGTGATCATGCCGCGCTGGGACCGCGAGCTGGCCGGCCGACTCATCTCGCGCCATCGGGTGACGCACTGGACCTGCATCCCCACGATGATCATCGACCTGTTCGGCAGCCCCAACTACCGCAGCTTCGACCTCACCAGCCTGTTCTACCTGTCGGGTGGCGGTGCGGCGATGCCGGCAGCGGTGGCCGAGCGGCTGAAGACCGAGTTCGGCCTCACGTTCGCCGAAGGCTACGGGCTGACGGAGACGGCCGCGCCCACGCATGCCAATCCGCCCGAGCGGGCCAAGCTGCAATGCCTGGGCATCCCGCTGTTCGGCACCGACAGCCGCGTGATCGACCCCGACACGCTGGCCGAAGTGCCGGTGGGCGAAGTGGGCGAGATCGTGACCCACGGCCCGATGGTGTTCAAGGGCTACTGGAAGCATCCCGACGCCACCGCACGCGCCTTCATCGAGATCGACGGCAAGCCCTTCTTCCGCACCGGCGACCTGGGCCGCATGGACGAGGAAGGCTACTTCTTCATCACCGACCGCCTGAAGAGGATGATCAACGCCAGCGGCTTCAAGGTGTGGCCCAGCGAGGTGGAGCTGCTGCTGTTCAAGTGCCCGGCGGTGCAGGAGGCCTGCGTCATCAGCACCAAGGACGCCTACCGCGGCGAAAGCGTCAAGGCCGTGGTGGTGCTCAAGGCCGAGGCCCGCGGCCACACGTCGGAGCAGGACATCATCGACTGGGCCCGTGAGCACATGGCGGCCTACAAGGTGCCGCGCGTGGTGGAGTTCGTCGAGGCGCTGCCCAAGAGCGGCTCGGGCAAGGTGATGTGGCGGCTGCTGCAGGACCAGGAGCCGGCCAAGGCACCGTCGCCCTAGGCCAGCAGGTCCTGGGTCTCCGGGTGGCGGCGCATGTAGGCCGCCATGAAGCTGCAGCTGGGCTGCACCCGCCAGCCGGCCTCGCGTGCATGCTGCAGCGCCACCCGGGCCATGCGGCTGGCGATGCCGCGGCCTTCCAGGGCGCGCGGCACCACGGTGTGGTGCATCACCGCCACGTCGCCCTGCAGCACATAGTCCAGCTCGCAGCGCTGGCCGTCCACCACCGCCTGGAAGCGGCCTGCGGCCGCGTCATGGGTCACCTTCACGTCGTCGTCGCTGCTCATGGTTGCACCTTGGGTAGGGCGGCCTGTGCATCGCCCAGGCGCTGCCAGAGGAACACATAACCCAGGGCCATCATGTCGGCACGCTGGGCGTTGTCGGCGGCGCCGCCGTGGCCGCCTTCGATGTTTTCGTAGTACAGCGGGGAGTAGCCCTGCGCTTCCATCTGCGCCGCCATCTTGCGGGCATGGCCGGGATGCACCCGGTCGTCGCGGGTGGAGGTGGTGAACAGCACCGGCGGCAGGGCGGTGCCCTTGGGCAGGCGCTGCAGCACCTGGTAGGGGCTGTAGCGCGAGATCACGGCCCAGTCGGCCGGGTCGTCGGGGTTGCCGTATTCGCCCATCCAGCTGGCACCGGCCAGCAGCAGGTGGAAGCGCTGCATGTCCAGCAGCGGCACCTGGCAGAGCACCGCATTGAACAGGTCGGGCCGCTGCAGCATCACCGCGCCCACCAGCAGGCCGCCGTTGCTGCCACCCTGGATGCCCAGGCGCCGTGGCCGCGTCACCTTGCGGGCCACCAGGTCCTCGGCCACGGCGATGAAGTCGTCGTAGCTCTTCTGCTTGTCCGCCTTGATGGCGGCCTGGTGCCAGGCCGGCCCAAACTCGCCGCCGCCGCGGATGTTGGCCACCACGAACACGCCGCCATGCGCGCCCCACACATTGCCGCTGGCCGCGGCATACCAGGGCTGCAGCGGCACCTCGAAGCCGCCGTAGCCGTACAGCAGCGTGGGGTTGTCGCCGTCCTCCTTGGCGCCGGGTGGCCACACGATGAAGTAGGGCACGCGCGCGCCGTCCTTCGACGTGGCGAAGCGCTGCTCCACCCGCATGCCGGCGGCGTCGAAGAAGCGCGGCGAGGCCTTGAGCACCTCGCGCTCGTCGGTGCCGGTGCGGCCCAGCGACAAGGTCTCGGGCGAGAGGAAGTCCACCGCCGTCAGCAGGTAGTGCTCGGCCAGCGGGTCGTCCTTGAGCAGCGGGTCGTGCAGCGTGCTCACGCCCAGGGTGCCTGGGAAGGGCGCGTCGATCGGCCGCCGCTGCCAGCTGCCGTCGGCCCCGGGGGTCAGCTCCTCCAGCCGGCTGGCCACGTTGTCGCTGAGGGTCAGCAGCAGGCGCTGCGCGCTCACGGTGTAGCCGGCCAGCGAGCGCGTGGGCGTGGGCAGGAACAGCGGCACGTAGCGGCGTTCGGCCGGTGGGCGCCGCAGCATGTCGTCGGCGGAGGTGGCCAGCAGCGCACCGCGTGGCCAGGTGGTGTCGCCCACCTTCAGGTCGGTGCGCAGCTCCAGCACGGCACGCTCCCGCCAGAAGCCCAGGCTGGCGTCGGTGGGCTTGTCGATGGGCAGCAGCCTGTCGGCGCCGGCTTCACGCACCAGCAGGAATTCCAGCGCGTTGTAGAAGTCGGTGGCGCGGCTGAACACCGTGCGCTCGAAGCCGGGCGTGCGGTCCACCGACACGCCCACCGAGACATCGGCCTTCTCGCCTTCGAACACCGTCACCGCGGCCGCCAGGGGCTGGCCGCGCTGCCAGCGCTTGATCACGCGCGGGTAGCCGGAATCGGTGAGCGAGCCGGGACCGAAGTCGCTGGCCACGTACAGCGTGTTCTCGTCGGCCCACTCCAGGCGGGACTTGGCTTCGGGCAGATGGAAGCCGCCCTCGATGAACTGCTTGGTCACGCTGTCGAACTCGCGCACCACGGTGGCATCGGCGCCGCCGCGCGACAGGCTGAGCAGGCAGCGGCGGTAGTCGGGGCCCAGGCAGGTGGCGCCGGCCCACACCCAGTTCTCCTTCTCGGCCGCGGCCAGTGCGTCCAGGTCGAGCACGGTCTCCCAGGCGGGCTCCGGCTTGCGGTACTCGGCCAGCGTGGTGCGCCGCCACAGGCCGCGCGGGTGCGTCTCGTCGCGCCAGAAGTTGTAGAGCGCATCGCCGCGGCGGGCGATGGCGGGAATGCGCGCCTTGCTGTCGAGGATCTCGCGCAACTTGTCGCGCATCGGCGCGAAGCGCGGGTCGCCGGCCAGCTGTTCCCGGGTGGCGGCGTTGCGGGCGCGCACCCAGTCCAGGGCGGCATCGGACTGCACCTCTTCCAGCCAGCCGAAGGCATCGGCGGCAGGCGCGGGCGGGGCGGCGGGGGCGGGGCTGTGGAGGGTCATGCAGGCGAGCAGGGCGGCAAACCAGCGGCGCATCGTTGGCGGCGGGCCAGCGGCCCTGACAGTGGGTGGGAAAAAACCATCATAGGGGCGCACGGCCAGCGGCGTGCCCGCCCGGTCCAATCGCGTCAATCCGGTCAAAGCCGCATCTTTGACACAAGTTCGCTGCGAGCCTGCCGATATGCGAGCCATGAGTGATCGTGTTGCGTCAGTGGCCCGCCCCCGTTTTGCCGACCGCATCGGTGTACGCCTGGTGTTCGCCTTCGCGGTGCTGCTGATGCTGCTGCTGGGCCTGGCGGGCTTTGCACTCAACCGCATGCAGAACGCCTCCGCCGCGCTGGAGCGCCTGGCGCGCGAGCAGCTGCGCCTGGTGAGCCTGACCGGCGACATCGGCCGCGAGGCCGATGCCTCCACCCGCCAGCTGCTGCACCTGCTGAGCGATGTGCCGCAGAACCCGCATCAGGTGCGCATGGGCATCGCGGCGGCCAATGCCCGGCTGCGCGCGGCGGTGGAAACGCTGGAAGTGCTGCTGCCCGCAGGCCCGCGCCGCGAGTCCTTCGAGGCGGTGCGCGCGCGCATGACCGAATACCTGCGCGCTTCGCGCGACACGCTGGACTTCTACGAGGCCGGGGACCTGGCCAGCGCCCGCACCACCTTGGCGCTGGACACCCAGGACACGCTGGCCCTGCTGGCCGATGCGCGCGACGGCTTCAATCGCGCGGAGCAGCGGGCCGCCGCGGCCGAGGCACGCCAGACCCAGCAGCGGCTGCGCCGGGACCGCATGGTGGTGCTGCTGCTGTGCCTGGCCGCGCTGGCGGCCGGTGCCGCCTTTGCGCTGCGGGTCACCCAGGGCATCGCGCGGCCGCTGCAGCGGGCGGAGGCCGCGGCCGGGCGCATCGCGCGGGGCGACTACCGCGGCCGCGTGGAGGTGAGCACCCAGGACGAGGTGGGCCGGGTGGCCGCCGCCCTCAACACCCTGGCCGAGGCGGTGAGTGAGCGGGAGCTGCGCATCCATCGCCTGGTGAACACCGACGGCCTGACCGGCCTGGCCCAGCGCCCGCGCTTCGTGGCCGAGGGCCAGCGGGTGCTGGCCGCGGCCGACGCCAGCCGTGGCCAGGCCGCGCTGCTGTGCTTCGACATCGACCGGCTGAAGACCATCAACGGCATCCTCGGCTTCGATGCCGGCGATGCCGTGATCCGCGATGCGGCCGAGCGGCTGCGTGCGGTCATCGGCGACGAAGGCCGGCTGGCGCGCGTGGCTGGCGGCACCTTCGCCGCCCTGGTACCCACCGCCGACACCGCCAGTGCGCGCGACATGGCGCTGGCGATGAAGCGCGAGGTGGAGCACCAGGTGCGTTGGGAAGGCGAATCGCTGGACCTCTCCATCACCACCGGCGTGGCCATGTTCCCGGCGCATGGCGTGGCGGTGGAGCAGCTGCTGCGGCATGCGGAGCAGGCGCTGTTCGAGGCCAAGCGGCTGCGGGTGGGCTGCGCGGTGTATGCGCCGTCGCTGGAGGCGTCGCGCCAGTCGCAGCTGAGCCTGCTGTCGGCGCTCACCGAGGCCATCGAGCAGGGCCAGCTGCACCAGTACCTGCAGCCCAAGCTGTCGCCGGCCGGCGTGCTCAGCGGCGCGGAGGCGCTGGTGCGCTGGCGCCATCCCGAGCGCGGCTGGGTGCCGCCCGGGGAGTTCGTGCCCTTCGCCGAACGCACCGGCCGCATCGGCCAGGTGACCGACTGGATGATGCGCGAGGCGGTGCGCACCCTGGCGCGCTGGCAGCAGGACCAGCAGGCGCTGACCATCGCCGTCAACATCTCCACGCATGACCTGCAGGACCTGTCGCTGCCGCAGCGGGTGTCGCGCCTGCTGGCCGAGCATGGCGTGCAGCCCTGGCGGCTGCAGCTGGAGCTGACCGAGACCGGCCTGATGGACAGCGGGCAGGACCCCATCACCGTGCTGCATGCGCTGGCCGACACCGGCGTGGGCCTGGCCATCGACGACTTCGGCACCGGCCATTCGTCGCTGGCCTACCTGCAGCGGCTGCCGATGCACGAGCTGAAGATCGACCGCAGCTTCGTCACCGAGGTGCATGCCGACGCCCGCCGCTGCGAGCTGCTGCATTCCATCGTGCAGCTGGGCCATGGCCTGGGCCTGAAGGTGACCGGCGAGGGCGTGGAGACCGCGGCCGAGCTGCAGGTGCTGCGCCAGGCCGGCTGCGACCTGGTGCAGGGCTATCACACCGGCCGGCCGATGGACCTGGCCGCCTTCGAGGCGTGGCGCCTGCAGCGCCTGCAGCCGCTGCCGGGGCTTTGCGAAGCGGGTTAACGTCGTGCTTCCGTTCCACAGGAAGCATTGCATGACCGCCCCCCAACCGCTGTTCCACCTCGCGTTCCCGGTGCGTGACCTGGCCGAGGCCCGCGCCTTCTATGGCGGGCTGCTCGGCTGCCCCGAAGGCCGCAGCTCCGACGCCTGGGTGGACTTCGACTTCCACGGCCACCAGATCGTGGCCCACCTGGCGCCCGAGGAATGCGGCCACCGCGAGCACAGCCCGGTGGACGGGCACGACGTGCCGGTGCGGCACTTCGGCGCCATCCTCACGCTGCCCGAATGGCATGCGCTGGCCGACCGGCTGAAGGCCGCGGGCACCCGCTTCGTGATCGAGCCCTACGTGCGCTTCAAGGGCGAGCCCGGTGAGCAGGCCACGATGTTCTTCCTCGACCCTTCGGGCAACGCGCTGGAGTTCAAGGCCTTCGCCGACCGCAGCCAGGTCTTCGCCAAGTAGGCGGTTCAGGCGGTCGCGGCCTTCAGCACCTGCGGCTCCACCTCGATGGACTGCTGGCCGTCGCTCACCCACACGGTGCCGTCCTGCACCGTGACCTGCAGCTGCATCGTGCGCTGCGCCAGCGTGGCCAGGGCCTGGCTCTGCTCGGCCGGCACCTGCCACACCGCCAGCCGCGCCGCGCGGGCCACCTTGTTCTGCAGGCCGGCCCACCAGATCGGCGTGCTGGCCGCATAGGCCATCACCGTCACCCGCTGCGCGCGGCCGGCGGCCTTGATCATGCGGCGGTCGTCGGGCTGGCCCACCTCCACCCAGTGCAGCAGCTGGCCGCTCAGGTCGTGCTGCCAAAGGTCGGGCTCGTCGGTGTCGGAGATGCCCTTGGCCAGCTCCAGCCGGCCCTGGTCGTCGTTGGCGGGCACGTTGAGGGCGAAGGCCAGCACGCGCATCAGCATGCGCTCGTCGGTCTCCGAAGGGTGGCGCGCGATGGTCAGCGCATGGTCGGCATAGACGCCGCGGTCCATGTCGGCGATCTGCAGCTGCGCCTTGAAGATGGTGGACTTGATGGCCATGAGGGGCGCCACTGTGCCACAGCGCCGGCACCTGTCGGTGGTGCCTGCGGTGTGCGCTGATCGCACGCGGCCCGGGTAATCCCGTTCCGGGGCGGGCGGGGTGGTGTCGGACACTGCGCCGTTTTCTTCTCCACCCGCCACTGCAAGGAGTACACCGATGAGCCTCTTCAAGCAACGCCTGGCCCTGGCCGCATGTGCCGTGCTGGCTGCCATCGGCGGCGCGCAGGCCCAGGAGGTCACGCTCAAGGTGCACCACTTCTGGCCGCCGGCCGCCATGCCGCCGACGAAGATCCTGCAGCCCTTCTGCGACCAGATCGCCGCCGACTCCAACAACCGCCTGAAGTGCCAGGTGTTCCCGGCGATGCAGCTCGGCGGCACGCCGGCGCAGCTGATCGACCAGGTGCGCGACGGCGTGGTGGACATCGCCTTCACGCTGCCCGGCTACACCGCCGGCCGCTTCCCGATCATGGAGGTGTTCGAGCTGCCCTTCATGAACAACTCGGCCTCGGCCGGCGCCAGGGCGTCCTGGGACTTCTACCAGAAGTACGCCACCAAGGAGTTCCCGGGCGTCAAGCCGCTGATGTTCAGCGTGCACGACGAAGGCTACCTGCACACCCGCGACAAGCAGATCAAGAGCCTGGCCGACCTGAAGGGCCTGAAGCTGCGCGCGCCCACCCGCCAGACCAACAAGCTGCTGGCCTCGCTCGGCGCCACGCCGGTGGGCATGCCGCTGCCCGCGGTGGCCGATGCGGTGAGCAAGGGCACCATCGACGGCTTCGCGCTGCCCTGGGAGGTGATCCCGTCGGTCAAGCTGCACGAGATGGTGAAGTACCACACCGAGACCGATCCGTCGCGCCCGGCGCTGTACTCGGCCGGCTTCATCCTGGCGATGAACCAGGCGAAGTACGACGGCCTGCCCGCCGACCTGAAGGCCATCATCGACAAGCGCAGCGGCGCCGCGCTGTCGGCCTTCGCCGGCAAGGTGTGGGACGAAAGCCAGGCCGTGGGCCGCAAGCCCGCGGTGGACCGCGGCAACACCTTCTACACGCTGCCGCCGGCCGAGGTGGACCAGTGGATCAAGGCCAGCGCGCCGCTGTATGAGGAGTGGGTGGCCGACATGAACAAGCGCGGCCTGCCGGGCGCGCAGATGCTGCAGGACGCCCGCGACCTGCTGGTCAAGTACAAGAACTGAGCCGTGCCGTGATGCAGAGCGTGTTGCGCCGCCTGGCGGCGCTGTTCGCGTGCGCCGGCGGCCTGGTGGCCTGCGGCGTGGCGCTGATGGTGGTGGGCAGCATCAGCGGCCGTGCCGCCTTGTCCAGCCCGGTGCCGGGCGACGTGGAGCTGACCCAGCTCGGCATCGGCCTGGCCATCGCGCTGTGCCTGCCGTGGGCGCAGCTGCGCGGGGCCAACATCATCGTGGACTTCTTCACCCAGCGCGCCTCGACCCGCACGCTGCGGCGGCTGGACGGCCTCGGCAGCCTGCTGCTGGCCGTGATGGCCGGGCTGCTGGCCTGGCGCAGCGCGGTGGGCGCGGTGTCGGTGGCGCAGGCGCAGGAGCAGACCATGATCCTGGGCCTGCCGATGTGGTGGAGCTACGCCATCCTCGCGCCGGGCCTGGCGCTCACCGGCGTGATCGCGCTGTGGCAGGCCGCCCGCCACTGGCGCGGCCAGCCGGCCTTCGTGGGCGCCGCCGAATGAGCGCTGCGACCGTGGGTTTGACGATGTTCGGCGCCATGCTGGTGCTGATGGCCATCCGCACGCCGATCGCGGTGGCGATGTTCGTGCCCGGGGCCATCGGCTACTGGGCCATGACCAACGAGCTGGCGCTGCTGAACATGCTCAAGGGCAGCGCGGTGGCGCGGCTGACGGTGTACGACCTGAGCGTGATCCCGCTGTTCCTGCTGATGGGGCAGTTCGCCACCCAGGGCGGCCTGAGCCGCGACCTGTTCAAGGCGGCGGCGGCCTTTGTCGGCCACATCCGCGGCGGGCTGGCGATGGCGGCCATCCTCAGCGCCGCGGCCTTTGGCGCGGTGTGCGGCTCGTCGGTGGCCACCTCGGCCACCATCACGCAGGTGGCCTACCCGCAGATGCGCAGGCACGGCTATGCGGGCCGGCTGTCCACCGCTTCGCTGGCCGTGGGCGGCACGCTGGGCATCCTGATTCCGCCTTCGGTGCCGCTGGTGGTGTATGCCATCCTCACCGAGCAGAACATCGCCAAGCTGTTCGCCGCGGCCATGGTGCCGGGGTTGATCGCCACGCTGGGCTACATCGTGGTGATCGGCGTGTATTGCCGGCTGCGGCCCGCGCTGGCCACGCCCAGCGAGCCCACCACCTGGCCCGCGCGATGGCAGGCGCTGCTGGGCATCTGGCCCATCGTGGCCATCTTCCTGGTGGTGTTCGGCGGCATCTATGGCGGGCTGTTCTCGCCCACCGAAGGTGCGGCCGTGGGCGCGCTGGGCACCTTCGTGGTGGGCGCGCTGCGCGGCGAACTGGGCTGGGGCGCGCTCAAGCGCAGCTTCCTGGGCACGGCCGAGACCTCGGCCATGGTGTTCATGATCTTCCTGGGCGCCGACATGATGAATGCCGCGCTGGCGCTGACGCAGATGCCCGCGCAGCTGGCCGACTGGGTGGGCCACCTGCAGGTGCCGCCGCTGGCCATCGTGGGCGCCATCCTGTTCAGCTACGTGCTGCTGGGCTGCGTGATGGACGAGCTGTCGATGCTGCTGCTGACCATCCCGGTGATTTTTCCCACCGTGATGGCGCTGGACCTGTGGGGCCTGGCGCCCGAGGCCAAGGCCATCTGGTTCGGCATCCTGGTGCTGATGACGGTGGGCATCGGCCTGGTGGCGCCGCCGGTGGGGCTGAACGTGTACGTGGTCAACAGCATCGCCAAGGACGTGCCGATGAGCGAGACCTACAAGGGCGTGCTGCCCTTTCTGGCCAGCGACGTGCTGCGGGTGCTGGCGCTGCTGATGTTCCCGGTGCTGAGCCTGGGATTGGTGCAGGCGTTCTTCTAGGCGGCGGCCTGCCCCCACAGCTGCACCATCACCTCCTCGAAGCGCTGCGCCACCGCTTCGGCCTGCGCATGCCGGCCGGCCTGCAGCACCCAGCGGCCGGCCACCATCACGTCGCGCCAGGCGGTGGTGGGGCTGGAGAACACCAGGGCGTCCAGCAGGTGCGTGGGCGGTAGGCCGCGCAGTGCGTCGTCGGCCTCGTCGATGACCAGCAGGTCGGCGCGGGCGCCGGGCTGCAGGCCCCAGTGGCTGAAGCCGGCGGCCGCGCCGCTGCCGGCCTGCATGCGCTGCCACAGCCGCTCGGCGGTGGCGGGCTGGCCTTGCGTGGGTGCGGCGCTCACGTTGCGCTGGCGGCGTGCCAAACGCTGGCCGTATTCCAGCAGCCGCAGCTCCTCGCGCCAGTCGCGGGTGACATGGCTGTCGGAGCCCAGCGTGAGCTTCACGCCGGCGGCCAGCCAGCCGGGCAGGTCGGCCAGGCCGTCGCCCAGGTTGGCCTCCGTGCTGGGGCAGATGACCGCGCCCGCGCCGCTGCGTGCCACCGCGTCGATCTCCGCCGGCACCGTGTGGGTGGCATGCACCAACTGCCAGCGCCCGTCCAGCAGGTCTTGCGCGGCCAGCCATTCGATGGGGCGTTGGCCGGTGGCGGCCAGGCAGTCGTCCACCTCCGCCGTCTGCTCCGCCACATGGATGTGCAGCGGGCCGCTGAAGTCGGCCGCCAGCGCACGCAGGCGGTGGATGGACTCGGGCGCGGCCGCCCGCAGCGAATGCAGCGCCAGGCCCGCGTTGACCAGCGGCCGGCCGGCGGCGGCGATGCGCTGGCAGGCCTGCCACACGCTGTCGGCCGTGGTGGCGAAGCGGCGCTGGTCCGGCCGCAGCGCCGGCTGGGCGAAGCCGGCCCGCTCGTACATCACCGGCAGCACCGTCAGGCCGATGCCCGCGCTGCCGGCCGCCTCCGCCAGCGCCCAGCTCATGGCCAGCGGGTCGTCGGCATAGGGCCGGCCCTGCTCGTCGTGCTGCAGGTAGTGGAAGTCGCACACCTGCGTGTAGCCGCCGCGCAGCAGCTCGATGTAGAGCTGCGCAGCGATGGCCTGCAACTGCGCCGGCGTGATGCGCAGCGCCACCTGGTACATGCGGTCGCGCCAGCCCCAGAAGTCGTCGGCCTGCTGTTCGCGCCGCTCGGCCAGGCCGGCGAAGGCGCGCTGGAAGGCATGGCTGTGCGCATCCACCAGGCCGGGCAGCACCGAGCCGGCCAGGCGCTGCGCCCCGGGCGGCGGCGTGGCCACGCCGGGCGTGATGGTCGACCAATGGCCGCTGGAATCGGCCTGCAGCAGCACGCGGTCAGCCCAGCCGCCGGGCAGCCAGGCGCGTGGCGCCCACCAGGTCGGGCCGGTCGCGTTCAAGCCGGCTTCCAGTCGAGCATGGTGTCCACCAGCTTGCGCAGCAGCGGCGTGATCTCGCCCGCGCGCAGCGCATGCCATTCGGCCGGCGTGCTTTCCTCGATGTAGCAGCGCCAGCACATCTCCAGCTGCACCGCATGCACGCCCTGCGCCGGCTGGCCGTAGCGGCGGGTGATGTGGCCGCCCTTGAAGCGGCCGTCGGTCACATGGCTGTGCACCTGCTGCGAGGCCATCACCGCGGTGAGGGCGTCCCGCAGCGAAGGCGCGCAGGCGGTGCCGTCGGCGGTGCCCAGGTTGAGCGCGGGTAGGGTGCCTTCGAACAGCCAGGGCAGCTCGCTCTTGATGCTGTGGGCATCGAACAGCACCACGTGCCCATGCTCGGTGCGCAGCCGCTGCAGCTCGCCGGCCAGCGCATCGTGGTACGGCCGCCAGTAGCGGCCCACGCGCAGCTGCACTTCCTCGGGCGTCGGCGCCTGGCCTTCGCGGTACAGCGGCTCGCCGGTGAAGAAGCGGGTGGGGCACAGCTCGGTGTTGTTCACGCCCGGGTACATCGGCGTGTTGTCGGGCGGCCGGTTGAGGTCGACCACGTAGCGGCTGTAGCGCGGCACCAGCAGGCTGGCGCCCAGCTCGCGCACGAAGTCGTACAGGCGGTCCAGGTGCCAGTCGGTGTCCTCCACATGGAGGGCGCGCGGCACGTAGCGGTCGGCCAGCGTGGGCGGAATCTCGCGGCCGGCATGCGGCACGCTGACCAGCAGCGGCCGGCTGCCGCAGTGCAGGGTGAAGGAGGTGTCGTCGGTCATGGCAGGTTGTGTGATGCGGCGGCTGTCAGCGGGCGGCATGCCCGATCCACCAGCCGCAGGGCAGGCCGGGACCGGGGGCGGCCACGGGCTCGAAGCGGCAGGGCATGGCGGCGTCCGACCACAGCAGGGTGAAGGGTGCCACCACCACCGCATCGCCCTGCCGCGGGTGCCACAGGCCGCCGCTGACCGTGAAGAGCCCGCGGGCATCGAAGGGTTCCGCCCATTCCACGCCGGGCTGCACCGTGCACAGCGTGCCGCGGCCGCGCTGCACCATCAGGTTCAGGTCGCGCGTGGGGCCGTCGATGAGCCGGCAACCGGGTGCGGCCGCGCCATCGAAGGCCAGCGGCGGGCTACCGGTGCGCAGCGTGTGCTCGGCCCCGGGCAACTGCAGCACCACGCCCGCGCCCTCCAGCACCACGAACCAGCGCTGCACGCCGGGAAAGGCGGAGAAGTCGCCGTCGCGGTCGATGTCGGCCACGCTGATGCGCAGCGCCCAGTCGGTGCCCGCGGCCGGTCGGCGCAGCAGCTCGCGGGTGCGGCCGCCGCCATTGCGCCAGGGCTCGGGCGCCTGGCGGAAGAGGTCGATCAGCTGGACGGACATGGCGGGTGGGGCGGGCAGGCGTTCAGGGCTTGAAATGGCCTTCGATCAGGTAGCGGCTGCCCGGATGCACCAGCCGCGCCAGCGTGATGCCCACGCCGCGGCTCTCGGTGCGGCGCACGATCACCAGGCAGCTCTCGTCGCGGCGGATGCCCAGCAGCCGGGCTTCCTCGGCGGTGGGGGCGCTGGCCTCGATGGCGTAGTGCGCCTCCCAGGTGGGGGCCACGTCCAGCAGGTAGTGCGTGGGCGTGATCTGGCTGAAGTCGGCGTCCAGGTAGCCGGGCGCGCAGGCGGGGTTGACGTAGCGGTCCTCGCACTGCAGCGGCACGCCGTTGTCGTGGTGCACGATGAGGGTGTGGAACACCGGCGAGCCTGCCGGAATGCCCAGCTGCTGCGCCAGCGCGGGGGTGGCGGTTTCCTCGCGCTTGAGGTGCACCTCGGCCCGGTGCTCGTGGCCGCGCGCCTGGATATCCTCCTGCAGGTCGCGTATCGTCAGGGTGGACGACACCCGGTGCAGCTGCGCCGCATAGGTGCCCGAGCCCTGCACGCGGTTCACCAGCCCCTCGGCCTGCAGCTCGCGCAGCGCGCGGTTGACGGTCATGCGGCTGACGCTGAAGCGCTGCACCAGCTCCGCCTCCGAGGGCATCAGCGTGCCCGGCGTCCAGCGGCCCTTGGCCAGCTCGCGCTTGAGGTAGTGCTTGACCCGTGCATAGGGCGCGGGCGCGGTGGAGGGGGTGGTCTTGGTCGCCATGCGCAGATCCTACTTGCCGGAAGTTGTATAGACAAGTAGAGTCTGCAGGATGACTGCGATCGAACTCGACCCTGGGCGCCTCACGCTCGAAATCCTGCAGGCAGTACACGCAGGTCATGTCAGCCTCGCCGTGGCGCCGCATGCGGCGGCCGCGGTGCAGGCCAGCGCCGCGGTGGTGCAGGCTGCCGCTGCCGGCAGCGCGCCGGTGTATGGCGTGAACACCGGCTTCGGCAAGCTGGCCAACCAGCGCATCAGCGAAGCCGACCTCGACACGCTGCAGCTCAACCTCATCCGCTCGCACAGCGTGGGCGTGGGCGCGCCGCTGCAGCCGCCGGTGGTGCGGCTGATGCTGGCCACCAAGGCCGCCAGCCTGGCGCGCGGGCATTCCGGCGTGCGGCCGGTGGTCATCGACACGCTGCTGGCCGTGCTCAATGCCGGCCTGGTGCCCTATGTGCCCAGCCAGGGTTCGGTGGGTGCCTCGGGCGACCTGGCGCCGCTGGCCCACATGACGCTGGCCTTGATGGGTGAGGGCGAGATGCTGGTCGATGGCCAGCGCCGCCCCGCGCTGCCGGTGCTGCAGGAAGCGGGCATCGCGCCGCTGAAGCTGGCCGCCAAAGAAGGGCTGGCGCTCATCAACGGCACGCAGACCTCCACCGCGCTGGCGCTGCATGCGCTGCTGGCCTTCGAGCCGGTGCTGGAGTCGGCGCTGGTGGTGGGCGCGCTCACCATCGACGCTGCCCGCGGCAGCGACGGCCCGTTCGATCCGCGCATCCATGCGCTGCGCGGCCAGCCGGGCCAGATCGACGTCGCCCAGTACTACCGCGCGCTGCTGCAGGGCAGTGCCATCCGCGCGTCGCATGCCGAGGGCGACGACCGGGTGCAGGATCCCTATTGCCTGCGCTGCCAGCCGCAGGTGGTGGGCGCTTGTCTGGACCAGTTGCGCCATGCGGCGCTGGTGCTGGTGCGGGAAGCCAATGCGGTGACGGACAACCCGCTAGTGTTCGCGGAAGACGGGGCCATGATTTCGGGTGGCAACTTCCATGCGGAGCCGGTGGCGCTGGCGGCCGACGGCATGGCCCTGGCCATCGCCGAAGTCGGCGCCATCGCCGAGCGCCGCATCGCGATGCTGATCGACAGCGGTGTGTCGCGGCTGCCGCCCTTCCTCACCGCCAATGCGGGCCTGAACAGCGGCTTCATGATCGCCCACGTGACGGCGGCTTCGCTGGCCAGCGAGAACAAGTCGCTGGCCCATCCCGCCAGCGTGGACAGCCTGCCCACCTCGGCCAACCAGGAAGACCATGTGTCGATGGCCACCTTCGCGGCGCGGCGGCTGCAGGCCATGATCAGCAACACCGCGCACATCCTGGGCATCGAGCTGCTGGCCGCCGCGCAGGGCATCGACTTCCTGCGGCCGCTGCAAAGCTCCGCCGCGCTGGAGGAAGTGCATGCGCTGCTGCGCAGCCAGTGCCCCAGCGTGGCGGTGGACCGCTACCTGGCGCCGGACATCGAACGCGCCACCGCACTGGTGACCAGCGGCGCACTGGCGCGCATCTTGCGAACGCTGCCGGCGCTGCCGGCCCTGTGGATCCCGGCCTGAACCCTCATCCTTCAAGAGCACCCATGATGTCCAAAGCCTCCGCCTTCCGTACCGTCGCCCTCCTGGCCTGCGCGGCCGCCGCCAGCCTGGCCCAGGCGCAGGAAACCAAGGTGGCCATCGGCATCTCCGGCTGGACGGGCTTCGCCCCGCTCACGCTGGCCAAGGAGGCGGGCCTGTTCAAGAAGCACGGGCTGGACGTCACCATCAAGAAGATCCCGCAGAAGGACCGCCACCTGGCCCTGGCCTCGGGCGACATCCAGTGCGCCGCCACCACGGTGGAGACCTGGATCGTCTGGAACGCCAACGGCGTGCCGGGCACGCAGATCTTCCAGATGGACAAGAGCTACGGCGCCGACGGCATGGTGGTCAAGCCCGGCATCGAGAAGATCAGCGACCTGAAGGGCAAGACGCTGGCGGCCAGCGCGCCGGGCACCGCGCCGTACTTCGGTGCGGCCTGGATGCTGAAGAAGAACGGCATGTCCATCAAGGACGTGAAGGTGCTCACGCTGGAGCCGCAGCCGGTGGCCAATGCCTTCCTGGCCGGCACCGGCGGCATCGACGCCGGCATGACCTACGAGCCCTACCTGAGCAGCGTTCGCGCCAAGCCCGAGGCCGGCAAGATCATCGCCACCACGCTGGACTACCCGATGGTGATGGACACCTTCGGCTGCACGCCCAAGTTCCTGGCCGACAACGCCAAGGCCGCGCAGGGCTTCGCCAATGCCTACTTCGATGCGCTGGACATGATCAAGGCCGACCCGAAGAAGGCCTTCGAGATCATGGGCGCCGACGTCAAGCAGACGGCCGAGGCCTTCGAGAACTCGCAGAAGTTCCTGCGCTGGCAGGACCGCGCGGCCAACCAGAAGTTCTTCGCCGGCGAGCACCAGCAGTTCAGCAAGGAAGCGGCCGACCTGCTGCTGGAGGTGGGCATCATCAAGCAGATCCCCGACCTGGCGAAGCTGGCCGACACCCAGTTCATCAAGTAATCCGTGAGGCCGCTGCAACCCGTCGGCCCCGGCGCGCGCATCGCGCTGGGCGCCAGCTTCTTCGTGCTGTTCTTCGCCGCCTGGGCCTTCGCCACCTTCGGCGGCCACGTCAGCAAGACCTTCCTGGCCGACCCGGTGACCATGCTGCGCAGCGGCTGGACGCTGCTCACCGAGATGGGCTTCGCGCTCGACATCGGCATGACCGTGTGGCGGGTGCTGGGCGGCTTCCTCATCGCGGCCGTGCTGGCGCTGCCGCTGGGCGTGCTGATGGGCGCCTACAAGCCCATCGAGGCCTTCTTCGAGCCCTTCATCAGCTTCGCCCGCTACCTGCCGGCCAGCGCCTTCATCCCGCTGCTGATCCTGTGGGCCGGGCTGGGCGAGGCGCAGAAGCTCTCGGTCATCTTCATCGGCAGCTTCTTCAACCTGGTGCTGATGATCGCGGTGGCCGTGGGCAACACCCGGCGCGACCTGGTGGAGGCCGCCTACACCCTGGGCTGCGGCGACCGCGGCGTGGTGCGCCGGGTGCTGATTCCCGGCGCGGCGCCGGAGATCGCGGAGATCCTGCGCATGGTGCTGGGCTGGGCCTGGACCTACGTGATCGTGGCCGAGCTGATCGGCGCGTCCAGCGGCATCGGCCACATGATCACCGACAGCCAGGCGCTGCTGGCCACCGACCAGATCATCTTCGGCATCATCGTCATCGGCCTCATCGGGCTGCTGAGCGACCTGCTCTTCAAGTTTGCCAACCGGCGGTTGTTCCGCTGGGCGGCCCTCGGACGCTGAACCCGACGCTGACCATGGCCGACATCCTCACCGTGCGTGGCGTCGAGCGCCGCTTCCAGTCCAGCCACGGCAGCACGCTGGCCCTGTCGGCCACCGACCTGCAGGTGGCCGAGAACGACTTCATCACCATCCTGGGCCCGTCGGGCTGCGGCAAGAGCACGCTGCTGCGCATCGTGGCCGGGCTCGACCAGCCCACCGCCGGCGAGGTGCTGCTGGACGGCCGCCGCATCACCGGCCCGGGGGCCGACCGCGGCATGGTGTTCCAGAGCTACACGCTGTTCCCATGGCTCACGGTGCGCGACAACGTGTGCTTCGGCCTGCGCGAGCGCGGCCTGCCGCGGGCGCAGCAGATCGAGGTCGCGCAGGCCTTCATCCAGAAGGTGGGGCTGGGCGGTTTCGAGCACCACTACCCCAAGCAGCTGTCCGGCGGCATGCAGCAGCGCACCGCGCTGGCCCGTGCGCTGGCCAACGGCCCGCGCATGCTGCTGATGGACGAACCCTTTGGCGCCCTCGACCACCAGACCCGCGAGCTGATGCAGGAGCTGCTGCTGGGCATCTGGGAGGCGGAGCGCACCACGGTGCTGTTCGTCACCCACGACATCGACGAGGCGGTGTTCATGGGCAGCCGCGTGATGGTGATGAGCGCGCGGCCCGGCCGCATCAAGCTCGACCGGCCGGTGCCGCTGCCGCATCCGCGGCACTACGCGGTCAAGACCACGCCGGCGTTCTCCGCGCTGAAGGCCGAGCTGACGGAGCAGGTGCGCACCGAGGTGCTGGCCGCGCAGGCCGCCGCGGCCTGAGTCGGTTCTGAGCGAGGCTCGCAGATAATGCGCGCCAAAGCAGGACCCTGGCCGATGTACAAGAAGAATGCGCGCCAACCAGACACCCTCGACCACCATGCGCACGCGCCCACCACGCGCGAGGCCTTCGGTCATTGGCGCCAGGCGAATGACATCCTGAAGCGCACCCGCCTGGGCGGCAGCTTCTACCTGCTGGCCTGGGGCCTGTGCTGGTTCTTCAGCAACCGGCCCGGCGCGCAGGGCCTGGCCGGCGTGGGCGTCACGCTGCTGTTCGCGGGCCTGCTGGCGGCGCGGCTGCTGCACCGGCTGCCTTCCCAGGCCAGCACCACCCGGCTGCGTCGCTGGCTGTTCGTGCACTGGAACATCGTGCTGGCCACCGCGGGCAGCTGGGGCGCGGTGAGCAGCTGGGTGCTGTGGTCGCCCGACTTCGCCTCGTCGCGGCTGATCGCCATCGTCTCCACCATCGCCTTCGGCACCGCCATGGCCTTCACCTTCGCGATGAACCCACGCAAGGCGCTGGCGGGGGTGGGCCTGCTGTGCCTGCCGGCCATCGCCACACTGGCGCTGCAGGGGCGCGAGCAGCTGCCGGTGGTGCTCACGCTGGGCGTGTACCTGCTGTTCCTGCTGCTGGCGCTGCAGCGCGGCCATGCGGAGTACCACGCGCACACCGAGATGGCCTTCGAGCTGCTGGACCAGCGCGAGCGCTTCCGCGTGCTCAGCCGCACCGATGGCCTGACGCAGCTGGGCAACCGCTTCCACTTCAATTCCGTGCTGCCGGTGCTGGCGGCCACGGCGCGGCGCAACCGCACGCAGCTGTCGCTGGCGATGTTCGACATCGACTGGTTCAAGCGCATCAACGACACCCACGGCCATGCCGCCGGCGACGCCTGCCTGGCTGCCTTCGCCGACTG
Organism: Aquincola sp. J276; assembly: GCF_024700035.1. Lineage (NCBI taxonomy): Bacteria > Pseudomonadati > Pseudomonadota > Betaproteobacteria > Burkholderiales > Sphaerotilaceae > Aquincola > Aquincola sp. J276. The sequence goes on along the minus strand of NZ_JAJONC010000002.1, from coordinate 1,592,019 downwards.
GATGCGCCACACCTTCCGCCGCGACGGCGACGTGATCGTGCGGCTGGGCGGCGAGGAGTTCGGCGTGCTGATGCCCGACACGCCGGCCGCGCAGGGCTGGCACCGTGCCGAGGCCTTCCGCCGCCAGGTGGCGCAGACGCCGGTGGCCTGGCGCGACCAGCAGATCGCCCTCAGCACCAGCGGCGGCGTGGGCGTGTACAGCCCGGCGCTGGACCCCACGCACGAGCACCTGGTGCAGCGCGTGGACCGGGCGCTCTATGCCGCCAAGGCCCGCGGCCGCAACCAGGTGACGGTGGCCGAAAGCACTGTGCTGGCGCCGATGGTCGAGCCGCTGCGCTACCCGGCCGGTCAGGGCTGAAGCGGCGCGGCCGGCAGGGCGTCGGCCAGCGCTGCGGCGGGCTGCAGGCGGCCCACCTCGGTGCCGTTCCAGTTGCGCAGCCGCGGCGTGCACAGGCTGTCGACCAGGGCGGCCTGCGGGCCCTGCAGCGGCAGCAGCGCGCGGATCACCGCGGCCATCACCACCTCGGCCGCGCGGGCGTTGTTGCCGTCGTCCATCTTCAGTGCCACGCCCAGGCCCAGCTCGGGCAGGGCTGCGCCATAGACGCCCTCGGCGCCCACCTTGCAGAACAGGCGCTCACCCAGGCTTTCCATCACCCGGGTATCGAAGCGGCCGCTGCCGGCCACCATGAACGGCGCGGCCGCCACCGCGCGCCGCAGCCGGGCCGCGGCCGCCGCATGCGCGGGCGACAGGCCCACGCCGGTGCCGATGCGCGCGAAGCCCAGCGCCATGGCCTGCAGCGGCAACCCGAAGGTGGGAATGGCGCAGCCGTCGGTGCCCATCGGCGCCCGCGCCAGGTCGCAGCCGGTGGCCGCCTGCAGCGCGGCGGTCACCTCGCGCATCAGCGGATGGTCGGGCTGCACATAGCCCTGCAGGAAGGCGCGGGGGTCCTGCCCGCGGTCGGCGGCCATCAGGCAGCCCACGCAGACGAAGCCGGCATGCTTGCCGGAACAGTTGTTGTGCAGCGCACTGGGCTGGGCGCCGGCGGCGGCCAGCGCGCGGCCGGCCACGTCCAGCATCGGCCAGTGCGCGCCGCAGCCCAGCACGCTGTCGTCCAGGCCGGCCTTGGCCAGCACGGCGGCGGCGGTGGCCGCATGTGCCGCCTCGCCGTTGTGGGAGGCGCAGGCCAGCGCCAGCTCCGCATCCACCAGGCCGAAGCGGTCGGCCGCGCCGCTGGCCACCAGGGGCAGCGCCTGCATCACCTTCACTGCGGAGCGGGGAACACCGGGCGCGCCATGTCGCCCAGCAGGGTGTGCGGCGTGCCTTCGGCATCCACGATGGCCAGCGCGCCGCGGTGGAAGGATTCGATGCTGCTGCCGCGCAGCACCTCGACGAGAACCGGATGGGAAGTCATGGGCGGGCACTGTATCGCCCGCGGACGCCGCGCCCGGCCGGCTCAAGTTGCAACCGATTGCACCGAAAAGCCAGCGGCCCCTTCGTTGAGCAGTACGGGGCACCCATTCCCGAACTGTTCAAGCAAGGAGCACTGCATGAAGCGTCGCGACTTCGCGAAGGCGCTGGTATTTCCGCTGGCCGCCATCGCGCTCACCGCCCCCTGGACCCGCGTCAAGGCCGAGCGCCTGCGCCCCGCGCCGGCCTGCGCCGCAGGAACAAAGGCGGCCCGATGACGCGCAAGTGATCCTGGCAGTGCCTGCGGATCCGCACCCGGCTGATCGGCAACAGCAACACGCATGTGGAGCATGGCATCGCGCTGGTGAAGGGGGCGGTGGCCTCGCTGGACCAGGAGACCCAGCAGAACGCGGCGCTGGTGGAGCGGAGCGCGGCCGCCGCGCAGAGCATGGCCGCGCAGGCGAGCCGGCTTGCCGAGGCCGTGGCCGCCTTCCGGCGGGCCGCCGATCCCGCCTGACCCTGCGCCGGCGGCGGCATGCGGCCGCCGCGACAATGCCGGCGATGGACATCTACGGCATCGACTTCAGCAGCGCACCCACGGCGCGCAAGCCCGTGGTGGTGGCGCATGGCCGGCTGGAAGGCGCCCGCGCCACGCTGCTGCGCATCGACAGCCTGCCCACCCTGGACGCCTTCGGCCAATGGCTGCACACGCCGGGGCCATGGGTCGGCGGCTTCGACCTGCCCTTCGGCCTGCCGCGCGAGCTGGTGGAGGCGCTGGACTGGCCGCGCGAATGGGCGCCGCTGATGCAGCACTACGCCACCCTGAGTCGCGCGCAGATCCGCGAGACCTTCGCCGCCTTCTGCAATGCCCGCCCGGTGGGCGGCAAGTTCGCGCACCGCGCGGTGGACCGCCCGGCCGGCTCGTCGCCCAGCATGAAGTGGGTGAACCCGCCGGTGGCCTACATGCTGCATGCCGGCGTGCCGCTGCTGGTGCAGGCCGGCGTGCACCTGCCAGGCCACCAGGTGGCGGCCGCCGATGCGCAGGCCGCCCCGCGCGTGGCACTGGAGGCCTATCCCGGCCTGCTGGCACGTGAGCTGATCGGCAGCCGCTCCTACAAGAGCGACGAGCGCGCCAAGCACACGCCCGAGCGCCTGATCGCGCGCAAGGACATCGTGGAAGCGCTGGAGCAGGGTCGCAGCCGCCTCGGGCTGCGGCTGAAGCTCAGCCATGCGCAGCGCGATGCGCTGGCCGCCGACGGCAGCGGCGACCGGCTGGATGCGGTGCTGTGCATGCTGCAGGCCGCCTGGGCCAGCCGCCAGCCGGACTGGGGCCTGCCGGCCGACTTCGATCCGGTGGAAGGCTGGATCGTCTCGGTGTCGCCGGCGCCGTCGCAGGCCGTGGCGGCGCCGGCGCCCAGTCCGCGGTGCACCCGGGCCGCGCTGGCCAAGGCCTGAGCGCCGGGATGGCAGGCCCGCGCGGCGGCTTCAAGCCCGGCGACTGGTTCCAGCAGCATGGCTGGAAGCCCTTTCCCTTCCAGCGCGATGTGTGGTCCGCGATGGTGGCGGGCCGCAGCGGCCTGCTTCATGCCACCACCGGCGCAGGCAAGACCTATGCGGTGTGGTTCGGCGCGCTGGCCCGCGCGGCCGCGCTGGGCGTGCCGCTGCCTGGCCGCAGCGCGCCACCGCTGGGTGTGTTGTGGCTCACGCCCATGCGCGCGCTGGCCGCCGACACCACCCGCGCGCTGCAACTGCCGCTGCCCGAGGTGGCCCCGGCCTGGAGCATCGGCCAGCGCACCGGCGACACCGCCTCGGCCGAGCGGGCCCGCCAGGACCGCAAGCTGCCCACCGCGCTGGTCACCACGCCCGAGTCGCTGACCCTGATGCTCACCCGCGCCAGTGCGCGCGAGGACCTGGCGGGCGTGCACACCGTCATCGTCGACGAGTGGCACGAGCTGGTGGGCAACAAGCGCGGCGTGCAGGTGCAGCTGGCCATCGCACGGCTGCGGCAATGGAACCCGCGGCTGGTGGTGTGGGGCCTGTCGGCCACGCTGGGCAATTCGGCCGAGGCCATGGCCACGCTGGTGGGCCACGAGGCGGGCGAGCTGGTGCTGGGCCGGGTGCCCAAGGACCTGGCCATCGATACGCTGCTGCCGGCCGACGTTGGCCACTTCTCGTGGGGCGGGCACCTGGGCGCGCAGATGCAGATGCCGGTGGTGGAGGAGATCGAGCGCTCCGGCACCACGCTGGTCTTCACCAACGTGCGCTCGCAGGCCGAGGCCTGGTACCAGCTGCTGCTGGCCGCGCGGCCCGACTGGGCGGGCGTGGTGGCGCTGCACCACGGATCGCTGGACAAGAGCGTGCGCGAATGGGTGGAGCTGGGCCTGAAGGAAGGCCGGCTGCGCGCGGTGGTGGCCACCTCCAGCCTGGACCTGGGCGTGGACTTCCTGCCGGTGGAGCGGGTGCTGCAGATTGGCAGCGCCAAGGGCGTGGCACGGCTGCTGCAGCGTGCCGGCCGCAGCGGCCACGCACCCGGCCGGCCCAGCCGGGTGACGCTGGTGCCCACGCAGGCGCTGGAGCTGGTGGAAGGCGCCGCCGCCCGCCGCGCCGCGCAGGCCGGCCAGGTGGAAGGCCGCCGCACGCCGGCCAAGCCGCTGGACGTGCTGGTGCAGCACCTGGTGACCGTGGCGCTGGGCGGCGGCTTCACCGCCGATGCGTTGTATGAGGAAGTGCGCGGCGCACCTGCCTATACAAGTTTGACGCGCGAGGAGTTCGACTGGGCGCTGTCCTTCGTGGAGCGCGGCGGCAGCAGTCTGGGCGCGTATCCCGAGTACCACCGCGTGGTGCCCGACGAGCACGGCGTGTACGGCGTGCCCGACGCGGCCATCGCGCGCCGCCACCGCATGGGCGTGGGCACCATCGTCAGCGACTCCACCATGCCCATCCAGTGGGTGGGTGGCGGCGTGCTGGGGCACATGGAGGAGAGCTTCATCGCGCGGCTGAACCCCGGCGACTGCTTCGTCTTCGGCGGCCGCGCGCTGGAATACGTGCGCACCCGCGACATGACGGCCTATGTCAAGAAGGCCAGCGGCCGCAGCGGCAAGCTCGCCTCGTGGAACGGCGCCAAGATGCCGCTGTCCAGCGAGCTGGCCGATGCGTTGCAGGCCCTGCTGCACCAGGCCGCGCAGGAGGTGGCCGACACCTTCCCCGCCGGTCCGCCGGCGGCCGATGCACCGCCGCCGCCGGGGCGCAAGGGCGCCGCCTTCGGCGAGCCGGAGCTGCGGGCCGCCTGGCCGATGCTGCAGGTGCAGGTGCGGTTGTCGCACCTGCCGCAAGCCGGCCGGCTGCTGGTGGAGCAGTACCGCTCGCGCGAAGGTCATCACCTCTTCGTCTATGCCTTCGGCGGCCGCAACGTGCACCTGGGCATTGCGCAGCTGCTGGCCTGGCGCTTCGCGCGCACGCAACCCAACACCTTCTCCATCTCGATCAACGACTACGGCTTCGAGCTGCTGAGCATCAATCCGGTGGACGTGGCGCCGCTGCTGGACGGCAGCGTGCTGGCCGAGCAGGACCTGCTGCACGACATGCTGGCCAGCCTCAACAGCAGCGCCCTGGCGCGCAAGCGCTTCCGCGAGATCGCGCGGGTGGCCGGCCTGATCTTCAGCGGCTTTCCCGGCGCGCCCAAGAGCACGCGGCAGCTGCAGGCGTCGTCCAGCCTGTTCTACGAGGTGTTCCGCAAGTACGACGCGGGCAACCGCCTGCTCAGCCAGGCCGAGCACGAGGTGCTGGCCCAGGAACTGGAGCTGGGCCGGCTGGGCAGCGTGCTGGCGCGCATGCGCTCGCTGCACATCGACCTGGTGTCGCTGCAGGTGCCCACGCCCTTCAGCCTGCCGCTGATGGTGGAGCGCTTCCGCGAGCAGCTCAGCACCGAGAAGCTGGCCGACCGGCTGGCCCGCATCGTGGCCGATGCGGAGAGGGTGCTGGCCCATCCACCGCTGCCTGGCAGGCCCCGCCTGCCCAAGGCCCGGGTGGTGCGCCGCAGGGCCTGAGCCGGGGCCACGCGCCTTCATCCGGCGAGCCTGGCGCGCTGCACCGCGGCAGGGCAAACAGCGGGCCTCCCTGCAGCTTTCTTCGTGCGGGTTTACACGTTCTTTGCATTGAGTTGGTGCGCCGTTAGAGTGAATTTGCACCACATCGAGTGCATACAACCACGTCAGGAGACAGTCTCATGGTCCCTTGTCTGAGGGCCGGCCGCATTGGGCTGGCGGGCGTCGCTCCCTTGTTGCTGGTGGCGTGTGCCATGCCCCCCATGGCGGGCAAGCAGGTGGTGTCCAGTCCCGATGCGCCCGCGGCCATCGGGCCTTATTCGCAAGCCATCAAGCATGGCAACACCTTGTACCTGGCGGGTCAGATTCCCATCGACCCCAAGACCAACCAGCTCAACACCGGCTCGATCGAGGAGCAGACCCGCCTGGTGCTGGACAACCTCAAGGCCGTGCTTGCCGCCAATGGCATGACGCTGGACGACGTGGTGCTGACCCACGTGTTCATGAAGGACCTGAACGACTTCGCGAAGATGAATGCCGTCTACGCGACCTACTTCAAGGACAAGCCGCCTGCCCGTGCCACGGTGCAGGTCGCACGGCTGCCACGCGACGTGGCGGTCGAGATCTCGGCGGTCGCGGCCCGCTAGCACGCGCCGGGCCAGGCGGCCCGGCCTTTTCCGCCCTTCGGCCTTCATCCACCGAGCGTACAAGACGCGCCGGGTGCCGCATTGCGCCCATCCACTTCACTGCAGTACGGAAGGAAGTTCCATGTCCGAGCATCAACATCCGGTGTCCTCGCAGCCTGAGGCCCAGCCCCAGCGCCGCAACTTCTTCAAGCTGATGGGCGCCGGTGCCGGCGCACTGGCCGCGGGCACGCTGCCGCTGGTGAGCAAGGAGGCCTTCGCGGCCACCAACCACGTGATGGGCGAGCCGCATCCGGCCTTCGTGCTGGACCCGTCCATCCTCTACATGAACATCGGCACCACCGGCAGCACGCCGGCGCACCTGCTGCGCGCCTTCGACGACTACAACCGCGAGGTGGCGCGCAACCCGCGCGAGACCCTGGGAGGCACCACGCCGATGCGCGCGGCCATTGCCCCCGGCTTTGGTTGCGAGACCGAAGAGATCGTGATGACCTACAACACCACCGACGGGATGAACAAGATCCTGGCCGGGGTGGAGCTGAATGCCGGCGACGAGATCATCACCACCAACCATGAGCACCCGGGCGGCAATGGCCCGATGAACCTGCTGGCCTGGCGCAAGGGCGTGGTCATCAAGCGGGTGGAACTGCCGGTGGGCAACAACCAGACCGCGCAGGACTACGTGAACCTGTTTGCCGCGGCCATCACCGCCAAGACCAAGGCCTTCGTGTTCTCGGCGCCCACGTACCTGACGGGCACCATGCTGCCGTACAAGCGCCTGGCGCAGCTGGCGCAGCAGAACAACATCATGACCATCGTGGACGGCGCGCATGCCACCGGCATGTTCAACCTCAAGTTCCACGAGACCGGCATCGACTTCTGGGGCTGCTCCGGCCACAAGTGGCAATGCGGCCCCGGCGGCACCGGCATCCTGTACATCCGCAACCGGGTGAGCCAGTACAACCCGCGGCCGCTGTTCAACTTCTGGCCGACCAACACCAACAACACCGCGCTCACCGGACCGCGCACCAACGACAACGCGGCCAGCTACCAGATCGGCACGCGGGTGCAGAGCATCGGCAACCCGAACTATCCGATGCTCAAGGTGTTCAGCGAATGCTGCACCTACTGGGACGAGATCGGCCGCGCCGCCATCGAGGCGCACGACCTGGCGCTGTCGGCCTACCTCAAGCAGAAGATCGCGCAGGCCTGGGGCACCTCGCGGCTGTATTCGCCGATGGGCGACCCGGAGCTGGTGTCGGCGCTGACCTCGTTCAACCCGTTCCACGGGCCGTCGCTCTCGCTGGCCGCCGGCAGCACCGCGGCCGCGGCCGAGACGGCGCAGTCCGGCACGTTCGTCGAGCGCATGCGCACCGAGTACGGCATCGTCATCCGCAACACCGCCGTGCCGGTGCCGGGCTCCACCGCATCGCACCATCCGCTGCGCATCTCCACCCACCTGTTCCATTCGGCACAGGACGTGGACCGGCTGGTGGCCTCCATGCGGGAGCTGACCAAGCGCATGCTGGCCGGCCGTTGATGCCGCCGCCCGTCCACTTGACTAGACAAGCCAGGAGTACCTCCATGATCCGCAAGCACACCCCGCTGGCGCTGGCCGCCGCACTGCTCTTCATCGCCCAGGGCGCTTCGGCCGCCACTTTCGAGTTCACCGGCACCACCGTCGGCGGCGCCACCTTCCAGCGGCCGCTGGAGACGCTGGACCTCGATCCCAAGATCCCGCCGGTCGCCTACAGCGCCTTCGAGTTCACCGTGAGCAGCAGCGGCTTCTACAACTTCCTCAGCACCGCTTCCGGCGGGTGGGACAACTTCACGCTGCTGTACGGGCCGACCTTCAATGCGGCCTCCCCGCTGACCAATGCGCTCGTGGCCAACGACGACCTCAACGACATGATGGGCCCGCTGTCGGGCTTCTCCGCATCGTTGACGGCCGGCGCGCGCTACACCTTCGTCACCACCGGCGTCTTCGAGGAGGGTGCCTTCACCAACAGCATCGAAGGCCTGGGCACCGTCACCGCGGTGCCCGAGCCTTCCACCTACCTGATGCTGGCTCTGGGCCTGGCGGCCCTGGGCTGCAAGCGGCTCTCAGCCCGCCGGGCCGCCCCAAGGGGCTGACGCCCCCTCGGGGGGCCGCGAGCGCAGCGAGCTTGGGGGCTGGCCTCAGTTTTCGGCGTCGAGGATGAAGCGGGCGTTGTCGATCAGCACCTCCAGCCGCACCCGGGCGCGGCTGCCCAGCCGGCCTTCGGTGCCGGCGGCCTCGAAGCATTCGATCTCGAGGTCGCCGGTGCCGTAGCGCTGCGTCAGGCAGTAGTACGGCCGGCCGCGGTTCATCTCCACCGACCAGCGCATCTCCGACGTGCCCGCCACTCTGGTGCCGCTGCAGTCGGCATATTCGGTGGAGCGCAGGAAGGGGCCGCTGTCGCCCACGCGCGCCGCGGTGGGCAGGTTGCCGGTCAGCATGGACAGGCTGCACTCGGTGCCGTCGTAGCGGGTGCCGGCCACGGCGCCGGTGGCCGCGTTGTGGAAGATCTCCTGCGAGACGGTGTCGGTGCTGGCATTGCCCTGGGACAGCGTGGCCGACTGCGTGGCCCGGTCGTACACCTGGTTGTCCAGCGGAAAGATGCCCGGCACGCCGGGCGCATAGCTCAGCCGAAGCTGGTAGTCCAGGTTGTCGTTGCCGCGGCCGGCCACCGTCCAGCTGCCACCCACCGTGAGCAGCTGGTACATGCCGGCACGCACGTTGAAAGTGGTGTTGGACGGCAGGCCGTCGTCATCGTCGCTGCCGCCGCCGCAGGCGGCCAGCAGGGTGGTGGCGGCCGCCAGGGCCAGCACCAGGGCGCCCGACAGCGGGCGCGAATACTTCGCGGGCGTGAACATCATTGCCTCGTTGATTGCCGTGCGTGTCACTTTAACTGCGGCCGGCGGATGCCGCCGAAGGCCACGGGCGGCAGAATGCGCCGCGCACCCCCGCCCGCTCCGCGGCCCCTGGCGGCCGCCCTGATCGCCCGATGTCGTCCACCCCTCGCGCCGCCGCCGCGCCCACCGCGGCATGACCCGCCTGTCGATCCCCCCGCCGCTGGACCTGGCATGTGCCGGCCCATGGCATCAACGGCATCAGCGTGGCGCTGGGCGTGCTGCTGGTGCAGCTGGTGGGCGGCCTGCTGGGCGGCCATGCGGCGGCGCTGGTGGCCTCGGGCGGCGCCATCTTCGCCAGCCTGGCCGACACCCCGAACCCGCCGCGCCGCACGCTGCGCCGGGTGGCCACCGCGGCCATCGTGGGCTTCGTGGCCACGGTGCTGGTCACGGCGCTGCGCTCGCATGAGCTGGCGCTGGGCGGGCTCATCACGCTGATCGCCTTCGTGTCCAGCCTGATGCTGGCCTGGGGCGTGCGGGCCGGGCCCATCTCCTTCGTGCCCATCCTGGCAATCGTGTTCACCATGGCCGCGCCGCCGCTGCAGGGCTGGCAGTCGCAGGCCGCGCATGCGGGCTGGACGGCGCTGGGCGGCTGCCTGTACCTGGTGTGGTCGGTGCTGTCGTCGCGGCTGCTGCAGCCGCGCTACCGCGCGCTGGCGCTGGCGGCCGCGCTGGAGGCCACGGCCGCGCTGCTGCGCTCGCGCGCGGCGCTGCTGCTGCAGGACCGCATGCGGCCCGAAGGTGCGCCGCCGCTGCAGGATTGGATGGACCGCCAGGTGAGCCTGGACGAGCGGCTGCAGGCCGCACGCGACCTGCTGTTCGAAGCCGCCCACCGCACCGGCGCCAAGGCGGCCGACGTGCCGCGTGGCATCGCGGTGCTGCTGCTGGCCATCGACCTGCGCGACACGTTGCTGGGCAGCGAGCTGGACCTGGACCTGCTGGGCCACGACGCGCCGGCCGAGCGCCTGCGCGGCCAGCTCGCCGCCACCATCGACACCACCGCCGCCGCGCTGGACCGCATGGCGCTGGCGCTGCAGCTGGGCCTGCCGGGCGATGCGCCCAGCTCGCGCCACCAGCCGGCGCTGGCCGATGCGGTGGAGGCCTTCGGCGCCAATCCTTCGCGCAGTGCGCTGGCCACCGCGCTGCTGGACCGCTCGCGCCACATCGCCGACGACCTGGCCCGCATGCAGGCGGCGCTGGCGGGCATCGAGCTGCCGCGGCCACTGGGCGCGGACGAGCTGCGGTTCTTCGTCTCGCCCGAAGGCTGGCCGCTGGCGGCGCTGCGGCCGCACCTGCGCCTGGGCTCGCCGATCTTCCGCCATGCGCTGCGCAGCGCGGTGGCGCTGGGCACGGCCTACTTCCTGGCGCTGGCGCTGCCCTGGGCCTCGCATCCGCACTGGCTGGTGCTGAGCGTGGGCGTGGTGCTGCGCGGCAACCTGGACCAGACGCTGTCGCGACGCGATGCACGGGTGGCCGGCACGGTGCTGGGCTGCCTGCTGGTGCTGGTGTTCGCGCAGGTGCATTCGCCGCTGCTGTCCAGCCTGGTGTTCCTGGTGGCGGCTGGTACCTCGCATGCATTCGTCAACGTGCGCTACCTGGTCACCGCCACCGCGGCCACGGTGATGGCGCTGGTGCAGGCCCACCTGGCCGATCCGGCCGGCGGCTTCGGCGTGGGCGAGCGGCTGGCCGACACAGTGCTGGGCGCGTTGCTGGCCTGGGGCTTCAGCTACGTGCTGCCGGCCTGGGAGCGGCGCGGCGTGGGCCGCCTGGTGGAGCGGGTGCAGCGCAGCCTGCGCACCCTGGTGCAGGAAGCGCTGCGGTGGCCCGAGCCGGGCGCCCGCGACGTGGCGCTGCGCTTGGCGCGGCGCGAGGTGTACGAGGCCATCGGCGGCATCGCCGCGAGCGCGCAGCGCACGCGTGCGGAGCCCCAGCGGGTGCAGGTGCCGCTGTACGCCATGGCCACGCTGCTCACGCAGTGCCATGTGCTGCTGGCCCAGCTGGCGGCGGTGCGCACCATGCTCACCCGCCGGGCCGACCGGCTGGACCGTGAAGCCTCCGAGCACGCGCTGCGCGAGGCGGCGGCGGAAATCGATGCGGTGCTGGCGGCCATCGGCGATGCGCAGCGGCCGCCAGAGGCCGGGCCGCCGCGCCTGCCGCCGCAAAGCACCGGCGACCTGCGGCTGCCGCCGCTGGGCCACAACGAGCCGCTGCTGCCCTGGCTGCAGCGCCGGCTGGGGCTGGCGGTGCTGGGCGCGCGGCGGGTGGCCGCGGCCGCGGCGGCGGTGGCGCAGGCACGCCGGCAGGGCTGAGGCTGCCGCGGCGCGGACGGTGCGCTACCAGCGGTCGGGCAGCTGCAGCGCCAGCACCAGCAGGCCGCCTTCCTTGACCAGGTAGCCGCCGCGCTCCAGGTCCTTCATCAGCCGGCTGATCATCTCGCGCGAGCAGCCCACCCGGTGCGCCAGCGCCTGGTGCGTCAGCCGCTCGGAGATGACGCGGCGCCCGGTGGCATCGGGCTGCGCCAGCGCATTCAGCAGGTGGGCCAGGCGGCCGTAGACGTCGTTCAGCGCGATCTGCCGCGCCGACAGCGTGGCCGCCCGGGCGCGCCGGATCAGCCGCGACAGCAGCACGAAGGCGAATTCCGGATGCTCGGCCAAATAGGCGGTGAGGGCCTGCTTGCCCACCATCGCGCATTCGGTGGGCTCCAGCGTCACCACGCTGGCGGAACGGCGCTCGCCGTCCAGGCTCATCTCGCCCACGTAGTCGCCGGGTCCGTAGAGGCCATAGGTCACCTCGCGGCCGTTGCGGTCGGCCGAGAACACCCGCACCCGGCCCGACAGGATGATGAAGATCGCGTCGCCGGCATCGCCTTCCTCGATCAGCAGGGCGCCGCGGGGGCAGCGCATGCGGCTGCCGCGGGCGGCCAGCTCGGCCAGGTGCGCGGGCAGCGGCGGGGGCGGTTCGGGCGGCGAAGGCGGCGGCGGGGCCAGGGGCATCGCCCGATGCTATCGGGCGGCGGCCGTGCCGCGCATCCCGACGATCACCGGCGCGGCGTGCCCGCTACATCGGCATCGTGCCGCCGGCCGACCACAGGCTGCGGCGCAGCGAGCCCATCAGCGGCGGCAGCACTGCCACCGTGCGCACCAGCTCGTCCAGGTTGCGCGCGCCCAGCTTGGTGCGGATGCTGCTGATGTGGGTGCGCGTGGTGGACACCTTGACGCCATTGCGCCGTGCGGCCTCGGCCGGCGAATCGCCGTTGCACAGGCACAGCAGCACGCGGGTCTCGGCGGCGGTCAGGCCATGGGTCTTGCCGAAGGAGACGGCGGTGAGCTCCTCGCACACCCGGCGCTTGCCCAGCACCACCAGCACGCTGCCGGACGCGGTGTCGGCGGTGGCGGCCAGCGGGATCACCGCCACCGTGCTGCGCTGGCCCTGCGGGCCCGCCAGCGCCACCATCGTGCGCAGTCCGCGGTGGCGGGCCGCTTCCAGCGCGGCCTGCAGCGCACCGGCCTCGCGCGGGCGCACGGCGCGCAGCCGGCGGCCGGCCTGCAGCTGCAGCGGATGCCATTCATCCAGCTGCGACAGCGCCGCATGGTTGGCATGCACCAGCTGGTCGTGCGCGTCCAGCACGAGCAGCCCGTAGTCGATCTCCTCCAGCACCTGTGCCAGCGCCAGCGCCTGCGGCACGCCGCCGGGCGGTGGCGCGGGGCGCGACGGCTCGGGCATGCGGCCCTCGCTGCGCAGGCCCATGGCGGACATCGCCGCCTGGGAAGAGGACATGGCTTCCATCATCTGCATCGACATCTTCGGCTCCTGGCACAACAGTCATCGCTGCTGCTTGAAAGCGAGACTAGAGGTAACAAAGCTGCGCAGGGTGCAACTCTGACCGGGGCCTTTGTGCGGTTTTCACCTTCCGTGCACGGTCCTCCTCCAGCGGTAGGAGGCGGTGGCGCCGCCTCCGCCGTCCGGTGGAGGGCCCGCGGCGCCGCGGCGCCTACCTTGGAGCCATGCCGGCACACCTCGGGTGCTCGATGGCCGGCACATCGCGGCGAGCGCCCATCGAGGTCCCTATGAAGCAAGTCCTGCGTTCCATCGTCCCGTCCGTGCTGGCCGGCCTGCTGTGCACCGCGTCCGCCCTGGCCCAGCAGGCGGCCGCCGATGCCGGCCCCACCCGTGCCCAGGTGCAGGCCGAGATGCGCGCGGCCGAGGCCAGCGGCGAGACCCGTGCCCTCACCGGCGAGGACAGCGGCTCCGCCTGGCTGCAGGCGCGCCCGGCGCCGGCGGCACTCAGCCGCGCCGAGGTGCGCCGCCAGGTGCTGGAAGCCCGGCGCAGCGGCGAACTGGGTGCGCTGAGCACCGAGGACAGCGGCTCCTTCTACCTCGCCCGCCAGGGCGGTGCCATGCCGCGCCCGGCCACCGGCCTGGCCGCCGCGCCACGTTGAGCGCCACGGCGCAGGGGCAGTACGCGATGAACCACGACTTCCACTTCCTGAGCCCGCTGGAGCGCCGCTGCCTGCTGGTGGCCGGCATGGCGGCCGGCACGGCGGCGCTGGCCGCGGCGCTGATGCTGTTCGACGACGACGGCCGCACGCCCTGGTTCGCCCCGGGCAGCCCGATGGCCAGCGCCGCCGAGCACTGCGAGCGGCCTTCAGCCCCCGAGGCCCGGCATGCCTGCCTGCGGCGCATCGCCGCGGCGAGTGCCGCCGATGCGGTGGCGCTGGCCGGGCGATGAGACCGCAGTCCAGGCTGCGGCGCTTCGAGCGGGTGCCGAGGATTGCCCGGGGCTGCGCGAGGTCGACCTGGCAGGCGACTGCAGACGCCTAGAACGCGACGGCCTGGCCGTCCTTGCGCGGGTCGGAGCCGGCCACGTAGACGTCGCCCTGCTTCAGCACCAGTTGCGCGCCGCCGAAGGCGAACACGCCGCTGCCGGTCTCGATCGTCACCTCGTGGCCGCGGCGCTGCAACTCGGCCACCACCTCGGGACCGAAGCCGGGCTCCAGCGCCACGCCACGGCCGCCGGTGACGCGCCAGCGCGGCGCGTCGGCGGCGGCCTGCGGGTTCTGGCCGTAGTGCAGCACCCGCAGCGCCATCTGCACGTGGCCCTGGCTCTGCATCGGGCCGCCCATCACGCCGAAGCTCATCTGCGGGCTGCCGTCGGCATGCATCGCGAACGCCGGCACGATGGTGTGCGAAGGCCGCTTGCGCGGGCCCACCTGGTTGGCATGCCCGGCTTCGAGCACGAATCCGTGGCCGCGGTTCTGCAGGCTGATGCCGGTGCCCGGCACCACCACGCCCGAGCCGAAGCCCATGTAGTTGCTCTGGATGAACGAGACCATCATGCCGCTGGCGTCGGCGCAGCTCAGGTACACCGTGCCGCCCTTCTTCGGCGTGCCGTGGCCGGGGTCGGCGGCGCGCTGGCGGTCCACCAGCTTGGCGCGCTCGGCCAGGTAGGCCGGGTCGAGCAGCGACTGCGGCGTGACCTGCATGTGGTCGATGTCGGCGTTGTGGCGGTGCAGGTCGGCCAGGGCCAGCTTCATCGCCTCGATCTGCAGGTGCACCGTGTCCACATGGTCCAGCGGCGCAGCGCCCACGCCCAGCGCCTGCAGCATGCCCAGCGCCATCAGCGCCGCGATGCCCTGGCCGTTGGGCGGGATCTCGTGCACCACCGAATCGCCGAAGGGCTGCGACAGCGTGCCGCACCAGTCGGCCCGGTGTTCAGCCAGGTCGGCCTCGGTCATCACGCCGCCGTGGGCCTTGGCGAAGGCGGCGATCCTGGCGGCCAGCGGGCCGCGGTAGAAGGCCTCGCCCTGCGTGTCGGCGATGGCTTCCAGCGTGCTGGCGTGGCCTTCGCTGCGGAAGATCTCGCCGGCCACCGGCGCGCGGCCGCCAGGCAGGAAGCACTCTGCAAAGCCGGGCTGGCGGCCCAGCCGCTGGCCACCCATGGCCCACAGCCTGGCGATGATGGGCGAGACGGGAAAGCCCTCGCGCGCATAGCCGATGGCCGGTGCGGCCACCTGCGCCAGCGGCAGCTTGCCGAAGCGCCGCGACAGCTCCACCCAGGCCGAGACGGCACCGGGCACCGTCACCGCGTCCCAGCCGGCATCGGGCATGGTGGCGTGGGCGGCATAGCGGTCGGCCGTCCAGGCGGCGGGCGAGCGGCCGGAGGCATTCAGGCCGTGCAGCTCGCGCCCGTCCCAGAGGATGGCGAAGGCATCGCTGCCGATGCCGCAGCCGGTGGGCTCCACCACCGTCAGCGTCATCGCCGCCGCCACCGCCGCATCCACCGCATTGCCGCCGGCCAGCAGCATGCGCAGGCCGGCCTGTGCCGCCAGCGGATGCGAGGTGCTGACCACGTTGCGCCCCAGCACCGCGGAGCGGGCGGAGGCATAGGGCTGCGCCCAGTCGAGCGACTTGTCTAGATGAGTGGTGTTCATGGCCTAATCGATCGTTATTTTCCGGTCGCGGATGAGCTGACCCCAGCGCTGGCTGTCCTTGGCCACCATGGCGGCGAAGGCGTCGGGCGAGCCGGCAGCGGCGGGCTCGGCGCCCAGCTGGGCCAGCTTGGCGCCCACCTCGGGCGCGCGCATGGCCTTGTTGAAGGCGGCGTTGATCTGCCGCACCAGCTCCGGCGACAGCTTGGCCGGGCCATACAGCCCGAACCAGGTGACCGACGAGAAGCCGGGCAGGCCGGCTTCGGCCACGGTGGGCAGCTCGGGCATCAGCGGCGAGCGCTTCTCGCCGGTGACGGCCAGCGCCTTCAGCCGGCCGCTGCGCACATGCGGCAGGCCGGTGGGGATGGAGTCGAACAGCACCTGCACATTGCCCGCGGCCAGGTCGGTCAGCGCCGGGCCGGTGCCCTTGTACGGCACATGCTGCATCTGCAGCCCGGCCTGCGAGCGGAAGGCCTCGGTCGTCAGGTGCACGATGGTGCCGTTGCCGCTGCTGGCGTAGTTCAGCTCGCCGGGATGGGCCTTGGCATGGGCGATGAGCTCGGCCACCGTCTTCACCGGCAGCGTGGGCGGCACCAGCAGCACGCTGGCGGCGTCGGCCACATGGGCGATGGGGGTGAAGTCCTTCACCGGGTCGTACGGCGGCCTGGCCATCAGGTGCGGCGAGATGGCGTGGGTGCTGCTGGTGGTGAACACCAGCGTGTAGCCATCGGGTGCGGCGCGCATGCCTTCCGAAGCGCCCAGCGTGCCGCCGGCACCGGCCTTGTTCTCGACGATGAACTGCTGGCCCAGCTCGGACGAGACCTGCTGTGCCACCACGCGGGCCACGGTGTCGGTGGCGCCGCCCGCCGGGAAGGGCACCACCAGCCGCACCGGCTTGGCCGGCCAGGCCTGGGCATGTGCCGGCAGCTGGGCGGCCAGGGCGCAGGCGGCCAGGCAGGCAGCGGCCAGGCTGCGCAAGAGGGCGGGGCGGGCAAGTGGCATGGTGGTGAGCTGGGGCAATCGAGGTGCCTCGATGCTAGGAAGCGTTGCCGAGCCGATCAAACATGGAATGGGCAATGCAGGCTTGCCGCCAGCGCAAAGCGGGGCGGCGATGCGTCTTCAGCCGCCTTCGGGCAGGTGCTGCTTCAGCAGGTCCAGGAAGGCCTGCACCGCCCGCGGCAGCGTGCGGCCGGCCAGGGTCTGCACCTCGATGGTCCGCAGGTCCAGGCCGGCATCGGTCACCGGCACGGCAGCGATGCGGCCTTCGGCGCGCAGCTGCCGCACCGCCACGCTGCCGGAGACGGACAGGCCGCCGCCCGCCATCGCGAACGCATGCAGCGTGCTCATGTTGTTGCTCACCAGCGCGGGCTGCAGCCGCATCTGCTGGCGGCTGCAGGCGGCGTCGATCATCTGCCGCAGCGTGGTCTGCGGGCCGGGCAGGGCCAGCGGATGCTCGCCCATCTGGCGCAGTCCCAGGCCGCTGGCACGGGCCAGTGCATGGCCGGGATGCATCAATGCCAGCACCGGCGCGGGCTGGCTGAACTGCACCTCGATGTCGGGCTCGGGCGCCTGGCTGAAGCGCAGGCCGATGTCGGCATCGCCGGCGCGCACCAGCGCGCTCACCACCGCCGGCGGCTGCGCATCCAGCTCGAACACGATGCCCGGATGCGACTGCCGGAAGCGCACGATCAGCTGCGGCAGGAAGACATTGGCGAAGGCCTCGGAGGCCACCACCCGCACCAGCCCCATGCGCATGCCCTGCAGCGCCTGGATCTCCTCCAGCGCGCGGTCCTCCTCCAGGCTGGCGCGGCGGGCGTAGGCGGCCAGGATCTCGCCGGCCTGCGTGGGCACCATGCCGCGCGGATGGCGCTCGAACAGCGTGGTGTCCAGCGTGCGCTCCAGCGCCGCGATCTGGCGGCTGACGGCGGAGGCCGCCACATGCAGCCGTTCCGAGGCCACCGTGGCCGAACCGCTGCGCACCACTTCCAGGAAGTAGCGCAGCGCGGTGTCCTGCAGCAGCGGCCTGCGCATCGTCCCGGTACGGCGGCGTGCGGCTTCAGCGCCGCATCAGCGTGCTCTTGCCGAACAGGCTCTCGATCATGTCCACCGCGATCAGCGCGGTGCGGTTGCGCACGTCCAGCGCGGGGTTGATCTCCATCACGTCCAGCGAGCCCAGCCGGCCGGTGTCGGCGATCATCTCCATGCACAGCTGCGCCTCGCGGTAGGTGGGGCCGCCGGGCACGGTGGTGCCCACGCCGGGCGCGATGTCGGCATCGAGGAAGTCGACGTCGAAGCTCACGTGCAGGTGGGTGTTGTCGTCCAGCGTGGCCAGCGCCAGCTCCATCGTGTGGCGCATGCCCATCTCGTCGATGTAGCGCATGTCGAACACTTCCAGGCCCACCTGGTGCACGAAGCGCTTCTCGCCCGCGTCCACGCTGCGGATGCCGATCTGCCGGATCCACTTGGGGTTGACCGCCGGCACGTGGCCGCCGATCTCGATCAGTTCCTTCGGGCCATAGCCGCACAGGCAGGCCACCGGCATGCCGTGGATGTTGCCGCTGGGCGTGAGCTCGTTGGTGTTGAAGTCGGCATGTGCGTCCAGCCACAGCACCCGCAGCTTCTTGCCCGCCTCGCGGCAATGCCGGGCCACGGCGCTGATGGAGCCCAGGCCCAGGCAATGGTCGCCGCCCATCAGGATGGGCATGCGGCCGATGCGCAGCTCGGCCAGCACCGCGTCGTGCACCAGCTGGTTCCAGGCGGCCACTTCGTGCAGGTGTCGGTAGCCTTCGTCGGGCGGCAGCCAGGGGTTGGATGGGCCGATCAGGTTGCCGCGGTCCTCCACCTGCAGGCCATGGCTTTCCAGCGCAGCGGCAAAGTCGGCCACGCGCAGGGCTTCGGGGCCCATGCGTGCGCCCTTGGCGCCGGCGCCGATGTCGGTGGGTGCGCCGATGAGGCTGACGAGGTGGGTCATGTGCGCGGGCTCCAGCGGTAGTGGCGGGGCAGGTGGTTCAGAAGTCCTGGACGTGCGGGCCCTTGCCGCTGCCGTCGTCCTCGGCGTCCAGGCCGTATTCGGCGGCCAGGATGTCGTAGGCCTCCTCGGCCGATTCGACGAAGCGGAACAGCTCCACGTCCTCGGGCGAGATCATGCCGGTCTCGATCAGCAGCTCGAAGTTGATCAGGCGTGTCCAGAAGTCGCGGCCGAACAGCAGCACCGGGCGGCGGCGGCTCTTCTTGGTCTGGATGAGGGTGAGCGCCTCGAACATCTCGTCCAGCGTGCCGAAGCCCCCGGGGAAGGCCACGATGGCCACGCTGCGCATCAGGAAGTGCATCTTGCGCAGGCCGAAGTAGTGGAACTGGAAGCACAGCTCCGGCGTGATGTAGGGGTTGGGCGCCTGCTCGTGCGGCAGCACGATGTTCAGCCCCAGGCTGCGGCCGCCCACCTCGAAGGCGCCGCGGTTGCCGGCTTCCATGATGCCGGGGCCGCCGCCGGTGGACACATAGATCGGCGTGTGCATGCGGCGCGCCCGCTGGGTGATGATTTCCGCGAAGCGACGGGCCTCGTCGTAGTAGCGGCTCATCGTCACGGCCATCTCGGCGCGCTTGAGCGTGGGCGCGTCGGCATCCGGCGACGCACGCACCGCCTCCAGCCGGCGCTGCGCTTCATCCGAAGGCAGGATGCGGGCGCTGCCGAAGATGACGATGGTCGATTCGATGCCCTGTTCCTGCTGGATCAGCTCGGGCTTGAGCAGCTCCAGCTGCATGCGCACCGGGCGCAGTTCCTCGCGCAGCAGGAAGTCGGTGTCGGTGAAGGCCAGGCGGTAGGCGCTTTCGGGGCCGGTGTATCGGTGCGGTGGTTCGGCGATCTGCGCGTCTTCTTCGGCGCTGGGAAAGTTGCGGGCCGTCAGGTCCTGGCGCTTGGTATCCATGCGTGGCGTCTTCAAAGTCGATGCGGGAGCTTAACGCCCGCGGCAAGGCGCGCTCCCGGCTTATGCTGCGCGCCTTGTTCCAGGCAGTACAGGACGCGGTTCGATGGCAAGGATGACGATGGCGCAGGCGGTGAAGCTGGGCGCCGATGCATTGCAGCGGGCCGGTGCCAGCCCGGCGATGGCCGAGGCCACCGCGCAGGCGCTGGTGCTGGCCGATGCGCAGGGGCTGGCTTCGCACGGGCTGTCGCGCGTGCCGCAGTACGCCGGCCACCTGCGCACCGGCCGGGTGGAAGGCGGCGCCCGCCCCACGGTGCACAGCGTGCGGCCCGCCGCGGTGGTGGTGGATGCGCACGACGGCCTGGCCTTCGAGGCCTGCACGCTGGCCGTGCAGCAGGCCGTGGAGCGTGCCGCAGCGCATGGCGTGGCCTGCGCCGGCGTCATCAACAGCCACCATGGCGGCGTGATGGTGGACCACCTGCGCGCAGTGGCCGCCGCCGGCATGGTGGGCCTGGCCTTCGCCAATGCACCCGCGGCCATGCCGGCGGCGGGCGGGCGTCATCCGGTGTTCGGCACCAACCCGATCGCGGCCATCTTCCCGCGCCGCCCGGGCGCGGGCGATGCGCTGATGATCGACCTGAGCCTCAGCGAGGTGGCCCGCGGCAAGCTGATGATGGCGGCCAAGGAAGGCCGCAGCATCCCGCTGGGCTGGGCGCTGGACGTGGACGGCCAACCCACCACCGACCCGGCGCGCGGCATGGAAGGCTCCATGCTGCCGCTGGGCGCGGCCAGCAGCCCCAAGGGCGCGATGCTGGCGTTGATGATCGAACTGCTGAGCAGCGCGGTGATCGGCGCGCACTTCAGCTTCGAGGCCGACACCTTCTTCGTCGACGAAGGCAACAAGCCGCGCATCGGCCAGGCCTTCATCGTGATCGACCCCGGCGCGCTGGCCGGCAGCGGCAGCTACCTGGAGCGGGTGGAAGTGCTGGTGGCCGAGATGCTGCGCGACGAGGGCGTGCGCCTGCCCGGTGGCCGGCGCGAGGACCTGCGGCGCGCTGCCGAGCAGGGCGGCATCGAGGTGCCGGATGCGCTGCTGGCCGCGCTGCAGGCCATCCGCTGACCTGACTAGACAAGTGGCCGGCTGCCGCACACCGGGCAGCCGGGTGTGCGGCCGATGCGGATCTCGCTCCATTCCATGCGCCGCGCATCCAGCATCTGCAGCCGGCCGGCCAGGCTGCTGCCCACGCCTGCCAGCAGCTTCAGCGCCTCGGCCGCCTGCATGCTGCCGATGATGCCCACCAGCGGCGCGAACACGCCCATGGTGGCGCAGCGCACTTCTTCCGGCGGGGCATCGGCCGGGAACACGCAGGCATAACAGGGCGCCTCGGGCCGCCGCGGATCGACCACCGTCAGCTGGCCGTCGAAGCCGATGGCCGCGCCGGCCACCAGCGGCTTGCCGGCCCGCACGCAGGCCGCATTCACCGCCTGGCGGGTGGCGAAGTTGTCGCTGCAGTCCAGCACCACGTCGGCCGCCGCCACCAGCTCGGCCAGCTGACGGGCATCGGCGCGCTGCACCAGCGGCTGCATGCGCACCTCGGGGTTGATGCGGCCCACCGCCGTGGCGGCGGACTCGGCTTTCGGCCGGCCCACGCGCGACAGGTCGTGCACGATCTGCCGCTGCAGGTTGGTGAGGTCCACGGTGTCGTCGTCCATCACCGTGATGCGGCCTACGCCCGCGGTGGCCAGGTACAGCAGCACCGGCGAGCCCAGCCCGCCGGCACCGATCACCAGCGCATGCGCATCCAGCAGCCGCTGCTGTCCTTCGATGCCGATGTCGTCTAGCAGGATGTGCCGCGAGTACCGCAGCAGCTGGTCGTCGTTCATGCGGGCAGCATAGCGGCGGGGCGTCAGGGTAAGTGCGGAGCGCCCGGTTACCGGTAACTGGTACGCTGGCTGAACCAGTCGGGCAGTGCCTTCCGCAAAGACTCCGCACCATGGATCTCATCGCACGCATTCCCGGCGACAACGGCCCAGTCGCCAGGCGCAGCATCAAGGACCAGCTCAGCGACAAGCTGGCCTACATGATTCATTCGGGCCTGCTGCGCAGCGGCGACGAGTTGCCGTCGGAGCGGCAGCTGGCCGCCACGCTGGGCGTGGCACGCGAGACGGTGCGTGCCGCGGTGGCCGTGCTGCAGGCACAACAGATGGTGGAGGTGTGCCAGGGCGCCCGCACCCGTGTGGTGGGCCCGGGCCTGCTGCCGCTGCACGAATCGCTGAGCACGCTGCACAACCTGGGCGAGCGCAGCTTCGACGAAGTGGCTGAGGCGCGTGCCGCGGTGGAGGTGCAGGTGGTCTGGTTGGCCGCCCAGCGCATCGGCCTGGACGACATGGGCCGGCTGGCCGCGCTGGTGACCGAGCAGGAAGCCATGCTGGACGACCCGGTGCGCTTCCAGATCTCCGACCGCGAATTCCACTTCACGCTCTACCGCGCCTGCGGCAACGGGCTGCTGGTGGACGTGGTGTCCGACTTCTACGACTACGCGCTGGAAGTGCGCCGCCGGGTGCTGTGCCAGCCCGGCGCCATCGCGCAGAGCGTGGCCGACCACCGCGGCCTGGTGCGGGCGCTGCACAGCCGGCGGCCGGCCTCCGCGGTAGCGGCGATGCAGGTGCATCTGGAGCAGATCCGCCGCAGCACTTTCGAGGAGATGACGCGATGACGCAGGCCCTGCAGGTGCTGGACACACGCGCGGCCGGCCTGGCCCGCGAGGGCGAGGCGCTGCAGCGCCTGGCCACCGGCGCCACCTGGAGCGAAGGCCCGGTGTGGATGCACGAGGACGGCAGCGTGCTGTGGAGCGACATTCCGGCCGACCGCATGCTGCGCTGGCACCCGGCCGAAGGCCTGTCGGTGTGGCGGCGGGGCGTGGAGTTCACCAACGGCCACGCCCGCGAGGCCGATGGCGCACTGCTGCACTGCTCGCACGGCCGGCGGGCGCTTCTGCGCACGCGCTTCCAGCCCGGCACGGTCACGCCGCTGGGCGAAGACGAACTGCTGGTCGGCCACTACCAGGGCCGCCGGCTCAATTCGCCGAACGACGTGGTGGTGAAGTCCGACGGCAGCATCTGGTTCACCGATCCGCCCTACGGCATCGTGTCCGACCATGAAGGCCACCGCGCCGAATCGGAGCTGGGCCGCTGCAACGTGTTCCGCTTCTGCCCGGCCACCGGCGCGCTGGACATCGCCACCGACTGGCTGCAGGAGCCCAACGGCCTGGCCTTCTCGCCCGACGAGCAGGTGCTGTACGTTTCCGACACCTCGGCCGCCTTGCGCGGCGACGGCGGCGGGCACCACCACATCGTGGCCTTCGACGTGATCGAGGGCCGCACGCTGGCGCGCCCGCGGGTGCTGGCCGTCATCGAGCCAGGCCTGGCCGATGGCTTCCGCGTGGACAGCCGCGGATGGATCTTCACCAGCAGCGCCAGCGGCGTGCAGGTGATCCATCCCGACGGCTCGCTGCTGGCGCACATCCCGGTGCCGGAGAAGGTGGGCAACCTCACTTTCGGCGGACCGGCGCGCGACGAGTTGTTCATCTGCGCCAGCACCTCGCTGTATCGCATCCGGCTGAATGCCCGCGGCATCCAGCGGCCCTGAGCTCTCCCACCCGACCCGCCGCCCATGACACGCGAAACCCTGCTCCTGGTAGAGAAGTGCGCCCACAGCTTCAGCTGGTATGACCTGGCCAGCGGCGAGCGCCTGCGCACCCTGAAGCTGCCTGACTTTCCGCACGAGGTCGTGGTCGATGCGCAGCAGCGCTTCGCCTATGTGGGCCAGTACGGCGTGGAAACCTCCGGCCACACCGGCGCGGGCGGTCACACGCTGCTGCAGATCGACATCCGCTCGGCCGAACTCGTGCGGTCGATCGACCTGTATCCCTTCAACCGCATCCATGGCCTGCAGTTGGATGCGCAGGGGCGGCTGTTCGCGCTCAGCGAGGAAAAGGCGGTGCTGCTGGTGCTGGACGACCCGGCGCAGGCCACCGCGCCTTCACGTGCGGTGCCGGTGGGCGGGCTCAAGAGCCATCTGTTCACCTTGAGCGCCGGTGGTCACACCGCCTGGTGCATGAACCTGCTGAGCCACACCGTCACCCGCGTGCGGCCCTTCGAGCCGATGGTGCCGCCGTTGGCCTGCCAGCCCGGCGCCAAGCCGGAAGGCTGCTGCTTGAGCGAGGACGAGCGCACGCTGTACGTCACCAACCGGCTGAGCGACACGCTGTGCGCCATCGATGCCGAGACCATGGCCGTGCAGCGCACCGTGCCCACCCGGCACGACGCCACGCGGCTGTACCGCCTGCCCGGCGGCCTGCTGCTGGCCACCAACTACGGCGACCGCAGCCTGTCGGTCTTCGACGCCGCGACGCTGCAGGAAGTGGCCCACCTGGCGCTGCAGGCGCGGCCCATCGCGGCCTCGCTGCATCCGGTGCGTGCGCAGGCGCAGGTGTCTCTGGACGACGACCGCGTGATCGTGCTCGACCTGAGCCGGCTGCAGGTCCTGCATGAGTTCAAGACCGGGCGCGAGCCCGACGTCAGCAAGGTGGTGCTGCTGTGAGTGCCGCTGGGAGTGCGGCCCAGCGCGGTGCGCCGCTGCTGCAGTTCCAGGCCGTCAGCAAGCGCTTCGGCGGCACGCAGGCGGTGGATGCGGTGAGTTTCGACGTGCATCCCGGCGAGATCGTGGCCCTGCTGGGCGAGAACGGCGCCGGCAAGTCCACGCTCATCAAGCTGCTGGCCGGCATCTACCCGATCGACAGCGGCGAGATGCGCTTCGACGGCCGGCCGGAATCCGAATGGCGCAGCACTGACCGCAGCCACCAGCCGGTGGCCTTCATCCACCAGGACCTGGGCCTGGTGGAGTGGATGACGGTGGCCGAGAACGTGGCGCTGGGCATGGGCTACCGCCGCCGCTTCGGCCTGATCGACTGGCGCGCCGCGGCCGATGCGGCGCGCCGCGTGATGGCGCGTGTGGGCTGCGACATCGACCCCGGCCGTCGTGTGTTCTCGCTCACCCGGGCCGAAAAATCGCTGCTGGCCATCGGCCGCGCGCTGGAGGTGCAGGCCCGGCTGCTGGTGCTGGACGAGCCCTCGGCCAGCCTGCCGATGGCCGACGTGGAGCGCCTGTTCGGCGTGCTGCGCGAGCTGCGCCGCAAGGGCATGGCGATGATGTACGTCTCGCACCGGCTGGACGAGGTGATGGCGCTGAGCGACCGCTGCGCCGTGATGCGCGACGGCAAGCTGGTGGACACGCGCGTGACGGCCAAGACCACCGAGGCCGAGCTGGTGCACCTGATCGTCGGCAAGGCCCTGGGCGCGGCAGTGCCCAAGGTTCGCCCGCCATCCGCAGCGGCCACCGTGCTCGAGCTGCAAGGCGCGGCCAGCGGCAATGCCGGCCCGCTGGACCTGTCGGTGCGCCGCGGCGAGGTGCTGGGCCTGGTGGGCCTGCGGGGCGCGGGGCATGAGGCCATCAGCCGCGCGATGTTCGGGCGAGAGCCGCTGTCTGCCGGTCGCCTGCTGTCGGGCGGCCGGCCGGTGGTGCTGCGCTGCCCGGCCGATGCCATTGCGGCCGGCATTGCCTACGTGGCCGGCGAGCGGCTGGAGGAGAACCTGGCTGGCGGCATGAGCGTGCAGGAGAACCTGTTTCCCAACCCGGTGCTGCAGGGCGATCGCGGCCTGTCGCCCGACCGCCGCCGGCGCGAGGCCGCCAGCGCGATGGCGCTGATTCGCCGCTTCGACGTCAACCCGCCGGCACCTGCCGCGCAGGTGCAGCAGCTGTCCGGCGGCAACCAGCAGAAGGTGGTGCTGGCGCGCTGGTTCCACCTGGACAAGCCGGTGACGGTGCTGGAAGAGCCCACCGCCGGCGTCGACGTGGGCGCCAAGCGGCAGATCTATGCCGTGCTGCGCGAGCGCGCCGAGGCGGGCATGGCCATCGTGGTCGTGTCCACCGACTTCGAGGAAGTGGCCACGGTGTGCACGCGGGTGCTGGTGTTCCGCCATGGCCTGATCGCCGCGGAGTTGAGCGGCGCCGACATCACGGTGGAACGCCTGCTGGCCCTGGCGGCCGGTGGTGCCGCCCACCGCCCACAAGAACTGGAGACCGCATGACCTCGTCCATCCGATCCACCGCGCTGGAGCCCGATGCCGCGCTCGACGGCGACGCACCCACGCTGGCCCAGCGCCTGGGCCGTGCCGTGCCCGTGTATGGCCTCGTGGGCCTCACCGTGGCGCTGGCGCTGCTGTTCGCCCTGCTGCTGCCCGACACCTTTCCCACGCTGTTCAACCTGCGGGCGATCCTGTCGGACAAGTCGGTGATCGCGCTGCTGGCGCTGGCCGCCACCATCCCGATGATCACCGGCAAGATCGACCTGACGGTGGGCTACGGCATCGTGCTGTGGCACATCCTGGCCATCAGCCTGCAGACGCGCTACGGCTTGCCGTGGCCCGCCGCCGTGCTGGTGGTGCTGGCGGGCGCGGCGGCCTTCGGCGTGCTGAACGGGCTGCTGGTCGAGCGGGTGCAGATCGATTCCTTCATCGCCACGCTGGGCACCGGCACCGTGCTGTATGCAGTGGCCATGTGGCACAGCGGCGGCCGCCAGGTGGTGGGCGAGCTGCCCGAGGCCTTCGTCGCGCTGGCCGGCGGCGAACTGCTGGGCCTGCCCATCGGCGCCTTCTACGTTCTGGCGGTGGCGCTGGCGCTGTGGCTGGTCACCGAGTTCACGCCCACCGGGCGTGCGCTGTATGTGATCGGCGCCAACCCGAAGGCGGCAGAGCTCAACGGCATCTCGGTGCGCAAACATGTGCTGGGCGCCTTCGTCGCCTCGGGCCTGCTGTCGGGCTTTGCGGGAGTGCTGCTGGCCTCGCGGCTGCAGATCGGCCAGGCCAGCGTGGGGCTTGAATTCCTGCTGCCGGCGCTGGTGGGGGCCTTCCTGGGCTCCACCACCATCCGCCCCGGCCGGGTGAACGTGTGGGGCACGCTGGTGGGCGTGGCCATCCTGGCCATCGGCATCTCGGGCATCCAGCAGTTCGGCGGTGCCTTCTATGTGGAGCCGCTGTTCAACGGGCTCACGCTGCTGGTGTCCATCGGCATCGCCGGCTGGGCGCAGCAGCGCCGCAACCTCTCGATCAAGCGCCGCATCGCGGCGCGGCAGCTGGCCGACGCCGGCCCGGCCGCCACCCCGGCGCACTAGCCGCCACCGCCGTAAGCATCCACCGAGGAGACAACATGAAGACGATGAACAAGCGCCTGCTGGCGGCGCTGGCTGCCGCATGCCTGCTGCCCGCCAGCCTGGCCCATGCCGATGACTTCCTGGAGCGCGCGCGGCAGAAGGTGGCCGCCGCCATCGCCCCCAAGACGCAGTGGGACGGACCCACCACCGGCCCGAAGGCCGTGGCAGGCAAGACGCTGGTGTTCGTCGCCGCCGACATGAAGAACGGCGGCATCCTGGGTGTGTCCCGCGGCGTTGAAGAGGCGGGCAAGGCCATCGGCTGGTCGGTCCGGGTGATCGATGGCCAGGGCTCGGTCAGCGGCCGCACCGCAGCGATGAACCAGGCGCTGGCGCTCAAGCCAGCCGGCATCGTGGTGGGTGGCTTCGACACCACCGAGCAGAAGGTGGCCTTCGACGCGGCAGCCAAGTCCAAGATTCCGTTGGTGGGCTGGCATTCGGGCGAGAAGCCCGGGCCCAATGCGGCGGCCGGCCTGTTCGCCAACGTCACCACCACGGCCGACGACGTTTCGGAGGCCGCAGCGCTGTGGGCGGTGACCGATTCCGGCGGCAAGGCTGGCGTGGTCATCTTTACCGACAGCCAGTACGCCATCGCCGTCTACAAGGCCAGGGCGATGGAGGCGGTGATCCGCCAATGCGGCGGCTGCACCGTGCTGGGCTACGAGGACAGCCCCATCAGCGAAAGCTCCACCCGCATGCCGCAGCTCACCACCGCGCTGCTGCAGCGCCACGGCGACAAATGGACCCACTCGCTGGCGATCAACGACCTGTACTTCGACTTCATGGGCCCTTCACTGCAGGCCGCGGGCAAGAAAGGTGACGGCGCGCCCAAGGCCGTGTCGGCCGGGGATGGTTCCGAAGCCGCCTACCAGCGCATCCGCGCCAGGCGCTACCAGGCCGGCACCGTGCCCGAGCCGCTGAACATGCAGGGCTGGCAGATCGTTGATGAAGTCAACCGTGCCCTGGCCGGCCAGCCGTGGTCGGGCTATGTGCCGCGGGTGCACCTGGTGGTGGCGGCCAACGTGGGCCAGGACGGCGGGCCGAAGAACCTGTTCGACCCCGACAACGGCTACCGCGACCGCTACAAGGCCATCTGGGGCCGCTGAGCCGCCGCGCCGGCCTCGCCGTCGCCGTGCAGCAGCGCCAGGAAGCGCTGCGCGGCCGGCGTCAGCGGCCGGCCGCGCAGCACCACCGAGCCGTAGGGGTCCAGCTGGTGCGACAGCTGCAGCGGCAGCACCCGCAGCAGCTTCATCGCCGCATAACGCGCCGCCAGCGAGGCCGGCACCACCGCCACCATGGGCGCTTCACCGATGAGGAACAGCGTGGTCAGGATCGAAGAGGTTTCCACCAGGTTGGGCGGCGTGTCCACGCCGTGCAGCCGGAATTCACGCTCCAGCACCTCGCGCATCGGGGATTCACGCGGCTGCAGGATCCACGGCTGCTCCACCAGGCGGGCGATGCTGAGCCTGCGTGCACGTGCCAGCGGATGCTGCGGCCCCACCACGATGCTCAACGCCTCGCTGTCCAGCACGCGGAACTGGTGCTCGGCATGCAGGTGCCCGTCGGCCATGCGGCCGATCACCAGGTCCAGCTTGCCTTCGCCCAGGAGGTCCAGCAGGCGGTCGCTGGTCTCGGTCAGCACGCTCAGGCGCAGCCGCGGCTGCTCCTGTTTGATGCGCGCCACCGTGCGTGTGAGCAGCGTGGGCGAGGGCGCCAGGATGCTGCCCACCGCCAGGCTGCCCGCGCCGCCGGCGCCCAGGTCGGCCAGTTCCCGTGCGAGCGCCTCCATGGAACCGCGCAGGCCGCTGAAATGCGCCATCACCGCCGCGCCGGCCGGCGTGGGCCGCAGGCCGCGGCCCTGGCGCTGGAACAGCTGCACACCCAGGGCCGCCTCCAGCTCGCGCAGCATCACGGTGGCGGCCGGCTGGGTCATGCCCAGTTGCGCCGCCGCGGCGCGCAGCGTGCCCAGCGCCTGCACTTCCAGCAGCAGGGCCACCTGGCGCAGCCGCACCCGGTTGAGCAGGGCCTGCACCGAAGGCGTGGCAGTGTTCATCGATAAAGCCCGTTTATCGGTAGATGATGGATTTTCAGTTTACCGGCAAGCATTGGCTGCCTAGCATGGACCCACATTCCAGAAGTACGGAGACTGCCATGCCATCCACCCGCGCCCGGTTCCGCGCCCTGTCCTGTGTGCTTGCCTGCGCCGCTTCCCTCGGCGCCGCGCAGGCTGAGGACTGGCCCACCCGCCCGCTGCGCATGCTGGTGGGTTCCTCACCCGGCGGCGGCACCGATGCGATGGCCCGCGCCGTGGCCGACAAGCTGGGCCCGGCGCTGTCCACCACCGTGGTGGTGGAGAACAAGCCCGGCGCCAGCAACACCCTGGCCGCCGACGCCACCGCCAAGTCCACCGACGGCCACACGATGGTGATGGGTGTGTCCACCGCGCATGCCATCGCGCCCTACCTGTACAAGCTGGCCTACGACAACGGCCGCGACCTGGTGCCGGTGGCCTACGTGGGTGCGGTGCCCAACGTGCTGGTGGTCAACAACGAACTGGGCGTCAAGACGGTGGCCGAGCTGGTGGCCCTGGCGCGCCAGCAGCCGGGCAAGCTCAACTTCGCCTCCAGCGGCGCAGGGAGCACGCAGCACATCGCGGCGGAGCTGTTCAAGGAGGCCAGCGGCACCTTCATCACCCACATTCCCTACCGCGGCAGCGGCCCCGCGCTGGTGGATCTGATGGCCGGCAACGTGCAGATGAGCTTTGACACCCTGGCCTCGGTGCTGCCGCACATCAGGAGCGGCAAGGTGCGCGCGCTGGCCGTCGCCTCCGCGCGCCGCAGCGCCGCGCTGCCGCAGGTGCCCACGCTGGCGGAGGCCGGCG
This sequence comes from Aquincola sp. J276, assembly GCF_024700035.1. Lineage (NCBI taxonomy): Bacteria > Pseudomonadati > Pseudomonadota > Betaproteobacteria > Burkholderiales > Sphaerotilaceae > Aquincola > Aquincola sp. J276. The sequence continues at coordinate 1,562,493 of NZ_JAJONC010000002.1, read as the reverse complement.
TCAAGGGCGTGGAGATGAGCGCCTGGTATGGCATCTACATGCCGGCGGCCACGCCACGCAACGTGCAGGAACGGGTGCAGGCCGAGGTGGCCCGGCTGCTGGAGCTGCCCGATTCGCAGGCCCGCCTGGCCGCCATCGGCGCCGAGGTGGCACCGATGAGCCAGGCCCAGTTCGCGGCCTTCCACCAGGCCGAGAACGTCCGTTATGCCGAGCTGATCAAGAAGCGCGGCATCCGCATCGATTGAGCACATGACCTCCTCTTCCATGGACCACACCCCCGGCCCGTCCGAGCCCCCCGTCGTCGCGCTCACGCTGGGCGACCCTGCCGGCATCGGCCCCGAACTCATCGCCCGGCTGCTGGCCCGGCCCGACCTCACCTGCCTAGGCAAGCTGGTGCTGGTGGGCGACGCATGGCTCTGGGCCGAAGGCCAGCGCGTGGCCGGCCTGCAGGTGCGCACCGAGCCGGTGGCTTCGCTGGCCGAGGTGCGCGCGCGGCCGGCCGACGCACCGCCTGCCTTCCTGGCCGTCGACACCGTGCAGCCGGCGCAGGTGCGCGTGGGCCAGGCCGATGCGGCGGGCGGCGCCTCGGTGCTGAAGGTGCTGGACCGCTGCATGGACGCCGCCCTGGCGCGCCAGGTGGACGCCATCTGCTTCGCCCCGTTGAACAAGCATGCGATGAAGCAGGGCGGCCTGCGCCATGACGACGAGCTGCACCACTTCGCGCAGCACCTGGGCGTGACCGGCTACTTCTGCGAGTTCAACACCCTGGGCGGGCTGTGGACCGCGCGCATCTCCTCGCATGTGCCGCTGCGCGAGGTGGCCTCGCTGGTGACGGTGCCGCGCATCGTCGATGCCGCCACGCTGATCTACCGCTCGCTGCAGGCCAACGGCGTGGCCCGGCCGCGGGTGGCGGTGGCCGGCTTCAATCCGCACAACGGCGATGGCGGCACCTGCGGCCGCGAGGAGATCGACGTCATCGAGCCCGCGGTGCGCGAACTGGAGCGCCTGGGCATGCCGGTGCAGGGTCCTTATCCGGCCGACACCATCTTCCTGCGGGCGCGCGACGGCGAGCTGGATGCCATCGTCACCATGTACCACGACCAGGGCCAGATCGCGATCAAGCTGATGGGCTTCAGCCAGGGCGTGACGGTGCAGGGCGGCCTGCCCATCCCCATCACCACGCCCGCCCACGGCACCGCCTACGACATCGCTGGCCAGGGCCGCGCCAACGTCGATGCCACCGCCAATGCCCTGCGCATCGCCTGCCGCATGGGCCGCACCTACCGCGACGGCCGCTCGCTGTTCGGCCAGGCCGCGCACTGAACACCGCACCACCACCCGAGGAGACGACCCGATGAAGATCAAGTCCGTGCGCGCCCGCGTCTATGAATGGAAGGGCAGGACCGTGCCGCCGCAAGGCAACTTCTGCTCCAACGCGATGGACCTGGTGTACGACAACGGCGCCGGCCGCCGTGCCGGCGGCGGCAGCGACACCATGGACACCTTCCGCTTCCACGGCTGGACGGTGGTGGAGGTGGAAACCGACGACGGCATCGTCGGCCTGGGCAACGTGGCCCTGGCGCCGCGCATTGCCAAGCAGGTGATCGACCAGTACCTGACGCCGCTGCTCCTGGGCCAGGACCCGTGGGACTACGAGTACCTCAACCAGCGCATGTACCGTGCCACCCATGCCTGGGGCCGCAAGGGCGTGGGCATGGCGGCCATCTCGGCGGTGGACATCGCGATCTGGGACATCCTAGGCAAGAGCGTGGGCAGGCCGGTGTTCAAGCTGCTGGGCGGCCGCACCAAGGAGAAGATCCCCTGCTACTACAGCAAGCTGTACCGCACCGACCTGCGCGAGATGCAGGAAGAGGCGAAGAAGTACCTGGACCAGGGCTTCAAGGCCTTCAAGATGCGCTTCGGCTACGGGCCGGCGCATGGCCAGCAGGGCGTGACCGAGAACCTGAAAAGCGTGGCCGCGGTGCGCGAGGTGATCGGCTACGAGACCGACCTCATGCTCGAGTGCTACATGGGCTGGAACCTGGAATATGCCAAGCGCATGCTGCCCAAGCTGGAGCAGTACGAACCGCGCTGGCTGGAAGAGCCGGTGATCGCCGACGACATCGACGGCTATGCCGAGCTGAACCAGCTGACCAGCATCCCCATCTCGGGCGGCGAGCATGAGTTCAGCCTGTACGGCTTCAAGCAGCTGCTGGACCGCAAGGCGGTCAGCGTGGTGCAGTACGACACCAACCGCGTGGGCGGCATCACCATGGCGCACAAGATCAATGCGCTGTGCGAGGCCTACAGCGTGCCGGTGATCCCGCATGCCGGCCAGATGCACAACTACCACCTCACGATGAGCAGCCTCAACTGCCCGATGAGCGAGTACTTCCCGATGTTCGACGTGGAGGTGGGCAACGAGCTCTTCTACTACATCTTCGATGGCGAACCGGTGGCCGAGAACGGCTTCCTGCAGTTGCGCGACGACGTGCCGGGCCTGGGCCTGACGCTGAAGACCGACTACCTCGAGCAGTTCAACATCGTCGAGTGATGGGCGCGCGCACCCGCCTGCTGCCCGCGGCGCTGTTGACCCTTGCCGGTGCGGCCGCCCTGGCCGCCAACGACGTGTCGCCGCACCAGGTGGGCGATGCGCTGGACACGGCGGCCGCCCAGGCGCTGCTGGCCCGCTACGAAGCCCGGCCGCGTCAGCCCTGGCGCGAGCCGGACGAAGCGCGCATTCCCCCGGGGCCCGAAGGCGACCGCATCCGCGAAGGCATCGACCTGCTGCGCAACACCTCGCGCCGCGTGGGCCTGCTGGCGCCCGATGCGGGCAAGCGCATGAACTGGAACAGCCTGAACTGCGTCCATTGCCACCAGGCCGGGCCGTCGGGCCTGCCCGGCAGCAAGCCCTACGCGCTGCCGCTGGTGAATGCGGTCAACGACTATCCGAAGTTCGACATCAAGTCGGGCAAGGTGATATCGCTGGAGCAACGCACCATCGGCATGTTCGGTGCGGCCCCCGTGCCCATCAAGGCGGACACGCCGGAGCTGCAAGCCATCATGGCCTATCTGCGCTGGCTGGCTGCCGACACCCGACCGGGCCAGGCGATGGAAGGTGCGGGCCTGCTGACGCTGCCCGCCGTGGCGCAGGCGGCCGACCCGGTGCGTGGCGCCAAGCTGTATGCCGCCAAGTGCCAGCTGTGCCATGGCGCCGACGCACAAGGCCAGCGCCAGCCCGACTTTGCGCAGGGCGGTGGCTACGCCTTCCCGCCGCTGGCGGGCGACGACACCTACGACAACGCCGGCCACATGTTCGCGGTGCCGCTGATGGCACGTTACCTGGTGGCGTCGATGCCGCTGGGTGCCAGCTGGCAGCAGCCTCAGCTCACGCCGCAGCAGGCGCTGGACATTGCGGCCTACGTCAATGCCGACAGCACGCCACGCAGGCAGAACCCCAACCGCATGAAGCTCTACCCCGAAGCCGCGCTGCGGCCGCAGGGTTTTGCCATCCCCGAGCGCTTCGCAGGCCAGCCGCCGGAAGCCTACCTGCGGGCCAAGCATGGCCCGTTCCGCAACATCAACGAGCACTACTGATGACCAGCCCTGCCGTCCGTCGCCGCTTCCGGGGTGTGTTCCCCGTGGTGCCCACCACCTTCACCGACGGCGGCACGCTGGACCTGCCCAGCCAGCGGCGTTGCCTGGACTTCATGATCGATGCCGGCGCCGACGGCCTGTGCATCCTGGCCAACTTCTCCGAGCAGTTCTCGCTGTCGGACGAGGAGCGCGAACTGCTCACCCGCACCGCGCTGGAACACGTGGCCGGCCGGGTGCCGGTGATCGTCACCACCACGCACTTCGGCACCGCGGTGTGCATCGAGCGCAGCCTGCGCGCGCAGGCACAGGGCGCCGCCATGGTGATGGTGATGCCGCCCTACCACGGCGCCACCATCCGCGTGCCCGAGCAGCGCATCGTGGAGTTCTATGCCCGGCTGTCCGACGCCCTGCGCATTCCCATCATGATCCAGGACGCCCCGGTGGCCGGCACGCTGCTCAGCCCCGCGCTGCTGGCCGGCATGGCGCGGCAGATCGAGCAGGTGAAGTACTTCAAGATCGAGACGGCCGGCGCCGCCACCAAGCTGCGCGAGCTGATCCGCCTGGGCGGCGATGCCATCGAGGGCCCCTGGGACGGCGAGGAGGCCATCACGCTGCTGGCCGACCTGGACGCCGGCGCCACCGGCGCGATGACCGGCGGCGCCTACCCTGACGGCATCCGCCGCATCGTGGATGCGCATGCGGCCGGCGACCGCGAGACCGCCGTGGCCGAGTACGCCCGCTGGTTGCCGCTGATCAATGCCGAGAACCGCCAAGGTGGCATCCTGGCCGCCAAGGCGCTGATGAAGGCCGGCGGCATCATCGCCTGCGAGGCCTCGCGCCATCCGTTCCCCGAGATGACGCCCGAGGTGCGCGATGGCCTGCTGGACGCAGCCCGGCGGCTGGATCCGCTGGTGCTGCGCTGGGCACGTTGAGGCGCCTCAGCTGCTCTCGCGCTGCACCACGTGGAATGGCGCGGTGATGGTCTGCGCCGGCAGTCGGTTGCCTTCGCGCGCGGCGTCGATGGCCTGCAGCAGCAGTTCGCCTGCGCTGCGGCCGATGCCCTGGCAGTCCAGCGCCACGGTGGTCAGCCGTGGATGGCAGTGGCGGGCGATCTCGAAGTCGCCGAAGCCGGCGATCGCCAGCCGACCCGGCACCGCCCAGCCGCGGCGCTGGCATTCGGTCAGCGCGCCGAAGGCCAGCAGGTCGGACACGCAGATCACCGCGTCGGTGTCGGGCCACTGCTGCAGCAGCTGCAGCACCGCCTGGCCGCCGTGGCCGATGTGCAGTGGCGGCTCGCCGAAGGCCAGCACCCGCTGCGCGGGCAGGCCCAGCGCCTGCATCGCCTGCACCACGCCTTCGCGCCGCTGGCTGCCGCGGTGGTCGCGCTCGGAGCTGCCGCCGATGAAGCCGATGCGCCGGTAGCCCTGCGCATGCAGGTGACGCAGCAGTGCTGCGCCGGCTTGCGCGTTCGAGAAGCCCACCACGTGCTCGATCGGCTGCGCCGGCAGCTCCCAGGTCTCCACCACCGGAATGCCGGCCGCCTGCAGCATGGCGCGGGTGCCGGCGCTGTGGTGGCCACCGGTGAGGATCACGCCTTCCGGGCGGTGCATCAGCAGCGAGCGCAGCAGGCGTTCCTCGTCCTCCTCGCGGTATTCGTCGTAGGCCAGCAGCAGCTGCAGGCCGCGCGCCGCCAGCGCGCTGGTGATGCCTTGCGCCGTCTCGGAGAAGTTGGAGTTGTTCAGCGAGGGGATCACCGCCGCCACCACGCCCGAGCGCTTGCTGGCGAAGGTGCGGGCGGTCTGGTCGATCACGTAGCCCATCTCGGCGCAGGCGGCGAGGATGCGCTGGCGCAACTGCTCGCTCGGCGCGCGGTCGTTCTCCGTGGTGCGGGCCAGCGCCCGCGACACCGTCATCTTCGACACGCCCACGCGCTGGGCGATGTCGGCCATCGTCACCGGACGGCGCGGTGGGGCGGGCGGTGGACTGCTGGGCACGGCGGCGGAGGGGGGCGGATCAAGAAAAAGCCCGCCGGGGCGGGCGGGCTGGTGGCGGGGCCGGTGGCCGATCAGTTGTTGGTGGTCTCGGCCGCCTCGGCCTTGCGCTCGACCACGCTCTTGCTGACGATCACCGACTTGCCCTTGAGCTGGTTCAGTGCCTGCTCCAGCGGGAAGTCCTCGGCCGAACCGAACTCGGGCAGCGGCTTGGGCGCTTCCTTGCTCTTGGCCAGCTGCTCTTCCAGCTTCTTGCGGGCGTCCTCGCGGGCCTTCTCGCGGGCTTCGTCCTTCTTCTCTTCCGAGCCGCTGAGGTGCTTGTCGAGGTCGGCCTCGCGCATGCGCAGCGCAGCGAACACGTTGCCTTCGGCGGTTTCGTCCAGCCAGATGTCGGGCACGATGCCGCGTGCCTGGATCGACTTGCCGCTGGGCGTGTAGTAGCGCGCGGTGGTGATCTTCAGCGCGGTGTCCGCAGTGAGCGGGCGCACCGTCTGCACAGAGCCCTTGCCGAAGGTCTGCGCGCCCATCACGGTGGCGCGCTTGTGGTCCTGCAGTGCGCCCGCGACGATCTCGCTGGCCGAGGCCGAGCCTTCGTTCACCAGCACCACCAGCGGCACCTTCTTCACGGCCTCGGGCAGGCGGCGCAGCGGATCGGTGCCGCCGCGGCGCATGTAGAAGTCGGGCGAGGCCTTGAAGGTGCTCTTCGACTCAGGCAGCTGGCCATTGGTGCTCACCACCACCGCGTCGTTGGGCAGGAAGGCGGCCGACACCGCCACCGCGCCCTCCAGCAGGCCGCCGGGGTCGTTGCGCAGGTCAAGCACCAGGCCCTTGAGGTTGGGATCCTGCTTGTAGATGTCTTCCAGCTTCTTGGCGAAGTCCTCGACCGTGCGGTCCTGGAACTGGCTCACGCGCAGCCAGGCGTAGCCCGGCTCCACCATCTTGGAGCGCACGCTCTGCACGCGGATTTCCTCGCGCGTGATGCTGACCGGGAAGGTGCGGCCCTCGGCCTTGCGGAACACCGTCAACACCACCTTGGTGCTGGGCTCGCCGCGCATCTTCTTGACCGCCTGGTCCATCGTCAGGCCCTTGACGGCGGTGTCGTCGATCTTGGTGACCAGGTCGCCGGCCTTCAGGCCCGCGCGGAAGGCGGGCGAGCCCTCGATGGGCGACACCACCTTGACCAGGCCGTCTTCCATGCCGATCTCGATGCCGACGCCGACGAACTTGCCGCTGGTGCCTTCGCGGAATTCCTTGAAGGTCTTCTTGTCGAAGTACTGGCTGTGCGGATCGAGGCCCGACACCATGCCGGAGATGGCGTTGCCGATCAGCTTCTTCTCGTCCACCGGCTCGACGTAGTCGCTCTTGACCATGCCGAAGACGGCAGCCAGCTGCTGCAGCTCTTCGAGCGGAAGCGGTGTGTTGCGGGCAAACGCCTGCAACTGCATTGTGGTCAACGCCCCGGCGACGCGCCTACGGCGACCAGACCGGCAACTTTGAGTTTCGACCCCATGAACGGCACCCCGCAGCGAGAAAAAAGCCCCGAATCCAGTATACGGCTGGCCCTTTCGGGGGATTGCGTGAACTAGGGCAAAGTTGCCTGTTCACTCCGGGCATTGGATACAGGCACCGTGCCGGAGTTCGCACCGGGTGTGCGTTCGAATGTGACGATGTGGTCCACCTGCGCCCGGATGCCGATCCACTCGCCCACCGCATGGTCGTGGTGGCTGGGCACGTGGGCCAGCACCTGCTCGCCGGTGGGCAGCCGCAGCGTGTAGAGGAATTCCGAGCCGCGGAAGGCCTTGCGCTCGATGCAGGCCCGGGTGGGCGCATGGTCGTCGTGCACGATGTCGTCGGCCCGCAGCAGCACGTCGCATTCGCCGCCGGGATAGGCGTCGGGCAGCGGGCAGCCGCCGATGTCGGTCAGCTCGCCCAGCGGCGTGCGCACGAACGGCCCGCGCGGCGCCGGCACGATGCGCCCGGGCACGAACACGCCGTGGCCGATGAAATCGGCGACGAAGCGCGTGGCCGGGCGGTGATAGAGGGTGTACGCGTCGTCCCACTGCTCCAGCCGGCCGCCCTGCATCACGCCGATCACGTCGCCCAGCGCGAAGGCTTCCATCTGGTCGTGCGTGACGAACAGCGCGGTGGTGCGGGTGCGCTGCAGGATGGCGCGCACGTCCTGGGCCAGCCGGCCGCGCAGGTCCACGTCCAGGCTGGAAAAGGGTTCGTCCAGCAGCAGCAGCCGCGGATGCGGCGCCAGCGCCCGCGCCAGCGCGATGCGCTGCTGCTGCCCGCCGGAGAGCTGGTGCGGCGCGCGGTCGGCCACGTGGGACAGGCCCACCAGCTCCAGCATCTCCGCCACGCGGGCGTCGCGCTCGGCGCGCGGCAACTCGCGGATGCCGAAGGCCACGTTCCTGGCGATGCTCAGGTGCGGGAACAGCGCATAGTCCTGGAACACCATACCGATGCGGCGCCGCTCCGGCGCCACGTGGGTGCCGTCGCCGGTGGAGAGCAGGTCACGGTCCATCACGATGCGGCCGCCGGACAGCGGCTCCAGCCCGGCCACGGCCCGCAGCGCGGAGGTCTTGCCGCAGCCCGAAGGCCCGATGAGCACGCCGATCTGCCCCGGCCGCAGGCCCAGCGACACCCTGTCCACCGCCGGCCGCTGCGCAGCGGCGCCGGGATAGCGCACACTGATCTGGTCGAGTTGCAGAAACATGCACCTATGATATCGGCTTCATGAGAATGACAAGCGTTCGCAACGAGCGCGCTCGGGTAATGAAGAGGGTGGTGTGCTGATGCGTCGTGCGCTCGCGCTGCTGTGCGCGCTGCTGGCCTTGCCGGTGCTGGGCGTGCTGGGGTCGTGGTTCTCGTTCGACCCCGCCGCGCTGGCCATCCTGAAGCACCAGGCGCAGACGGTGCTGCCGGGTTACGCCGGCCAGTCGCTGGTGCTGGCGGCCAGCGTGGCGGCCGGCGTGGCGGTGGTGGGCGCGGCCACCGCGGCGGCCATCTGCCTGTTCGAGTTTCCCGGCCGGCGCTTCTTCGAATGGGCGCTGCTGCTGCCGCTGGCCATGCCGGCCTACGTGCTGGCCTATGCGTACACCGATTTTTTGCAGTTCAGCGGCCCGCTGCAGATGTTCCTGCGCGAGCTGACGGGCGCCGAGGGCGCGCTGTGGCCCGACGTGCGCAGCCTGTGGGGCGCGGTGATCCTGTTCGTGCTGTGCCTGTATCCCTACGTGTACCTGCTGGTGCGCACCGCGCTGGGCGAGCGCGGCGTGCACATGATGGAAGCGGCCCGGCTGCTGGGCGCGGGGCTGCGCCGGCGGGTGCTGGAAGTGGCCATCCCGCTGGCGCGCCCGGCCATCGCGGCCGGCGTGGCGCTGGCGGTGATGGAGGTGCTGGCGGACTTCGGCGTCGGCTCGTACTTCGGCCTCACCACCCTGTCCACCGGCATCTACAAGGCCTGGCTGGTGATGTTCGACCGCGTGGCCGCGGCGCAGCTGGCGTCCATCCTGCTGCTGCTGGTGGCGCTGCTGCTGTGGTTCGAACGCCGGGCGCAGCAGCGGCTGCGTTTTACCGCCTCGCGCGGCGGCGCGGTGCATGGCGCCGATGCGCGGCCGGTGCAGCTGCAGGGCCGCCGCGCCGCGCTGGCCATCGCGGTGTGCGCACTGCCGGTGCTGCTGGGCTTCGTGCTGCCGGTGGCGGTGCTGGTGGGGCTGCTGTGGCGCGAGGCCACCACCTCGGAGTTCGGCCTGCCCCTGGCGCGGTTTGCGCAATGGAGCTTCACCAGCTTCAAGCTGGCGACGATCGCGGCACTGTGCGCGGCCGCGCTGGCGCTGGCGCTGGGCTTCGTGCTGCGGCTGCATTCGGCCCGTGCGGCGCGTGGCCGGCGCGATGGCCTGGCCCTGGGTGCGCGGGTGGTGTCGCTGGGCTATGCGATGCCCGGCGCGGTGGTGGCGGTGGGCATCCTCCTGCCGGTGAGCTGGGCGCAGGCGCAGTGGCCGGGCTCGGGCATCGGCGCGCTGTTCACCGGCACCGCGCTGGGCCTCATCTATGCGTACCTGGTGCGCTTCTCGGCGGTGGCGCTGCAGTCGGTGGAAGCGGGTTATGCCCGCGTGCCGGTCTCCATCGACGACAGCGCGCGCATGCTGGGCGCCGGCCGCGGCCGGCTGTTCGCCGAGCTGCACCTGCCGCTGCTGCGGCGTTCCGCGCTGGCGGCGGCGCTGCTGGTGTTCGTGGACGTGATGAAGGAGCTGCCGGCCACGCTGGTGCTGCGGCCCTTCAACAGCGACACCCTGGCCGTGGTGGCCTACAACTTCGCGCGTGACGAAAGGCTGGCCGAAGCGGCGCTGCCCTCGCTGGCCATCGTGCTGGTGGGCCTGGTGCCGGTGGTGATGCTCTCGCACGCCCTGCGCCGGCGCTGACGCGCCAGCGCCTCGGCCAGCCCGTCGACGTCGGGCCGGTGAGGGGGTTGCAGCGCTTCGCTGGCGCGCTGCAGCAGCTTGTCGGCGGTGAGCGCATCCAGCGGATACACCGCCATGCCGATGCGCGCGCCCACCTGCACCCGCGGCGCGCCCGGCCCGCGGCCGCGGCCCAGCCGCAGCGGCTCGGCCAGCGCCTCGCGCACGCGGTCGCACACCGCCTGCGCGGCGGCGGCCGATTCCGGCGCCTCCAGCACCACCACGAAGCGGCCGGGCTCGCCCGGGCCGCCGGGCAGGTGGGCCACCACGTCCATCTCGCGCACATGGGCGTGGATGCGGTGCGCGCACACGCGCAGCAGCTCGTCGCCCGCCTCCGGGCCGTGTTCGGCGGCCACGGCGTCGGTGCCGTCCAGCGCCACCGCCAGCACCGCGATGGGCCGGCCGGCACGGTCGGCGGCGCGCAGCATGCGGGGCAGCGTGAAGTCCAGCGCCCGGCGGTTGAGCAACTGCGTCAGGGGGTCGCGCAGCAGCAGCCCGCGGGCCGCGGCCTCGGCCGCCAGGCCGGTGGCCAGCAGCACGCCGTGGCGGTGCCAGCCCAGCACGGCGCCGGCGGCCACCGCCAGCAGCAGGCTGCCCAGCAGCGCCTGCTGCAACGCCAGGTCGCTGCGCTGCACGGCCAGCCGGTGCAGCAGGCGGTCGAGCTGGGCGGCCGTCGCGGCGCTGCCCGCCACGGGCGGCCGCAGCGGCGGGCACAGCTCCATCGGTGCATCGCAGGGCAGGGCGCGCAGCGCCGCGGCGCGGTCCATCGCCAGCCAGTGGGCGGACAGCGTGGTGAGCGAGGCCGTCAGGCTGCCGTCGGCCTCGCGCTGGCGCTGCAGGCCGCCGGTGGATCGCCACAGCTCGGCCATGCCGGCCGCGGCCAGCAGCAGGCAGGCCGCAAGCACCCAGGGCGAGAGGCGGCGGTGGCGACGGGCGGCCAGCTCGAAGGGGCGGCCCGGAGCTTCGGTGAAGTCGGGGGCGGAGGGGAGACGATGCGACCGCATGGCCGCCAGTGTGGCGGGGCATGCGGTTTCATTTCGATCAAAAAGGCGGGTTTGCCCGGTTCACATGATCGTGTCCATGCCGTGCACCGCCACCCGGTTGCGGCCGGCGCGCTTGGCGTCGTAGCAGGCGGCGTCGGCCGCGGCCATCACCGTCTTCAGGTCGGGCAGGTCGCCGGTGAGCTTCACGATGCCGATGCTGGCGCCCACCTGCAGCCAGCGGTCCTGCCAGCGCAGCCGGTAGGCCTCGATGGCCGCGCGCATGTTCTCGGCGATGCGCAGCGCATCTGCGCGGCTGCAGGCCGACAGCAGCACGGCGAATTCGTCGCCGCCCAGGCGGGCCACGGTGTCGGTGGTGCGCACCTGTTCCTGCAGCCGTTGGGCGACGTCGGTGAGCACGCGGTCGCCGGCGGCGTGGCCGGCGGTGTCGTTCACCGTCTTGAAATGGTCCAGGTCGATGAACAGCGCGCACGAAGGCTCGGGCCCGGGCCGGGCCAGCCGTTCGGCCAGCCGCCGCTCGAACTCGCGCCGGTTCACCAGTTCGGTCAGCGCGTCGTGGGTGGACACCCAGGACAGCGCCTCGCGCTGGCCGCGGGCCACGCTCACGTCCTCCAGCGTCCACACGGTGCTGGAGTCGTTCTCGCCCCAGTGCACCGGCGCGCCGAACAGCCGGCCCCAGAACTGGCTGCCGTCGCGGCGCACCATCAGCACCTCCTCGTCGAAGGGCAGGCCGGCGCGGAAGCAGGTCACGATGCGCAGGCTCAGCGCCTCCGCGTCGGCCACCGACGGATACAGCACGGTGGCGCTGCGGCCCTGCAACTCGCCCGGGCCGTAGCCCAGCAGCCGCTCGAAGGCGCCGTTGACCACATCCAGCCGCCGCGCCTGCGAGAAGGCGATGCCCAGGGGTGCATGCGCCATCAGCGCAGTGAGCTTGGACAGCAGCTCCCGGTTGGCCGCCGCGGCGGTGGACCGTTCGCGCAGCGTCTGCCGCAGCACGCGGGAGAGCTGGCCGATCTCGCCCACCGCCCGCGGCCAGCCCTGGCCGTCGGCCAGGTCGCCGTCGCGCATGCGCAGCGCGCGCTGCTGCAGCCGGCGCAGCGGCGCCAGCAGGTAGTGGGTGACCAGCAGCAGCACCAGGCCGCCGCCCAGGGCCACCGCGCTGCCGATGACGAGCGCACGGCGCTGGCCGGCGCGCTGCCCGCCCAGCACCAGGTCGGCCGGCGCGCTGCGCACCACCATCCATTCGGCGTCGGGCACGCCGGCCATCGAGACGATGCGCCCGCCCGCCTGCAGGCTGAAGCCCGCCGGTTCCACCGGCCGGCCGGAACGCACCCAGTGCGCCATGCCGGGCGCCAGCGCGGGGTCCTCGGCGGCATCGCGCATCAGCCAGCGGCGGTCCTCGTGGGACAGCACGCGGCCCAGCGTGTCGGTGATCACCAGCACGCCGGCGTCGTCGGGGTCGGCCGCCGTCACGTCGGGCATCAGGCCGTTGGACCACAGCCGGATGGAGCCGCCCAGCAGCCCCACCACGCGGCCCTGCGCATCGCGCACCGGCATCGTCACCACCATGATGGGCTCGTCCGACATGCGGCCCTGCATCGGCTGCGACACCACCGGCCGGCCCTGCTCCAGCGTCTGGCGGAAGTAGTCGCGGTCGCGGATGTTCAGCTCCGGCGTGCGGGTGCCGCGGCTGTCACGCCAGGCCTGCACGCGGCCCTGGGCGTCGGTCACCATCAGCGTGTCCAGCATGCTGCCCATCACCGACTGGTGCTCCAGCCACTCCCGCATGTCCGCAGGCTCGCCGATGCGGTCGGCGGGCAGGGTGCCGGCGGCCGCACGCAGCGTGAGCTGCAGGCCCACCAGGCGCGAGCCGATCATCTTGGCCAGCTTGCGCGTCTGCGCCAGCGACAGGTCCAGCGCCACCTCCTCGGTGCGGCTGCCCACCTCCTGCAGCACCAGGTGCACGGTGGTGGCCACGCTGAGCGCGATCAGCAGCACGCCGGTGAGCGACAGGCGGAACTTGACCGAGCCGAAGCGGCGACACGCGTAGGAAAGCAGGGAACGGAAGGTGGGCACGGCGGGCCCGCAGACAAATGGGCGGGGCCTGAGTGGCATCGGCCTGCCAGGGGGGTGGCGCGAGTGCGCACTTCGTGAACTGAATCACGCGCCGCACGGGCGTCGCGCGGCACATGGTTTGCCGCCCCGGCAGCACCTCCATGAAAGGCGAGCCATGACCACCGACCCCAGCCAGCAGGCCCAAACCGATGCACAGCAGCCCGGCGCCAGCGACCAGCCGGCCGGCGCCGCGCCCGGCAGCAGCCCCTCCACCGCGCAGCGCCAGATGGCCCCGGGCGACGAAGCGCCCCCCGGCACCCCGGGCACCGGCGAGGACGTGTGCCCGCAGTGCGGCGGCACCGGTCAGGTGGCGGAGCAGGGCCGCTGCCCCAACTGCCAGGGCACCGGCAAGGTGACGGTGGGCATCGGCGGCGCCTGATGCGCGCCGCGGGTCCGCCAGGCCGTCAGGCCAGGCAGGGCTGCGGCGCGCGCGCGCAGAACCAGCGGGCCGCCTCGTCGGAGGGCATCGGCCGGGCGTAGAAGTAGCCCTGGCCCTTGTCGCACTGCAGGGCCTGCAGGATGCCGGCCTGGCCCGCGGTCTCGATGCCTTCGGCCACGGTGCGCATGCCCAGGCTGGCCGCCACCCGCAGCGTGGCCTCGATCAGCACCCGGTGGTGCCCGCTGCTCTCGGCCTGGCTGACGAAGGACCGGTCGATCTTCACCACGTCCACCGGCAGCTGGTGCAGGCTGGCCAGCGATGAATAGCCGGTGCCGAAGTCGTCCAGCGCCAGGCTCAGGCCCAGGGCCTTGAGCTCATGCAGCCGGGCCTGGATGCGGTCGTCCTGCGCGGCCAGGCTTTCGGTCACCTCCAGCTGCAGCTGGTCCGGCGGCAGGCCGCTGACCCGCAGCGCGGTGGCCACCTGCTCGGCGATGCCGCCTTCGAACAGCTGCGCCCGCGACAGGTTGACCGACAGCAGCAGCGGCGCGCACTCGCCCAGCTCGTCGGCCCAGGCCATGAACTGGCGGCACGACTCGCGCAGCACGAACTCGCCCAGGCGGCCGATGAGGCCGGTCTCCTCGGCGATCTCGATGAACTCGATCGGCGGCACGATGCCGCGTTCCGGATGGCGCCAGCGCACCAGCGCCTCGGCGCCCACCGGGCGGCCGCTGCGCAGGTCGACGATGGGCTGGTACACCACGAACAGCTGGCCTTCGGTGAGCGCGCGCCGCAGCTCGCCCTCGATGCTGCCGCGGCGCCAGGCCTGTTCCTTCATCAGCGGCTCGAAGACGCAGTAGCGCGCGCCATGGGCGCGCTTGGCCTCGCGCATGGCCAGGCTGGCGTCCTGCAGCACCGAATCGGCGCTGGCCGCGGTCTCCGGGCACACCACCACGCCCATGCTGGCGGTCAGGTGCACCGGACGGTCGCCCACGGTGTAGGGCTTGCACAGCACCTCGGTCAGGCGCTGGGCCACGATGCGGGCGTCGTCGGCGATGCGCAGGCCTTCCAGCACCACCACGAACTCGTCGCCGCCCAGCCGCGCTGCGGTCTGCACCGGGCCGGTGGCACGGGCCACCGCATCGCCCAGCCGCACCGTGCCGTTGATGCGCGCGGCCACCATGCGCAGCAGCTCGTCGCCGGCGGCGGTGCCCAGCGTGAGGTTGATGCGCTCGAAGCGGTCGCAGTTGATGAACAGCACCGCGAACTGGCGCTGCGCATCCGCGGCGGCCGCGGCCAGCGCACCCTGGATGCGTTCCAGCGCCACCATGCGGTTGGGCATGGCGGTCAGGCTGTCGATGCGGGTTACGTCGCGCAGCTGCTTGGCCAGCCGCTGCTGCTCCTGCAGCACCATGTAGGACACGTCGCTCAGGCTGGCCATCAGCGTGCCGGCGTCCAGCCGCAGCAGGCGCAGCGCCAGCGTCTGCGGCGCGCCCTGCTGCACCGCAGGCAGCGTCAGTCGCAGCGATTCGCAGATGACGCCGCCGGGCGGCACCTCGGGCGCGCCGCCGCCGGACCAGCCGCGCAGCTGCGGCGCCACCGCATGCAGCACGTCGAACAGGTTGCTCAGGTTGCCGTCAGGCACCAGCGGCATCAGCAGCTGCGCGGCCATCGGGTTGATCATCGTGATCTCGCCGTCCAGCGAGGTCTGCACCAGGCCGATGGGCACCTGGTACAGGAACTGGATGAGCGCCTCGTAGGCGGTGGGTGCTGCTTCGGACATGCCAGCGTGCGGGGCCGCGTCAGGCCTGTTGCGCGGCCGCGGCGCGGTGCTGGGCCAGCCCGGCATGCCAGCGCACCACGCGGTTGCGGCCGCTGTGTTTGGCGGCGTACATCGCCGCGTCGGCGCGCTTGACCAGCGCGTCCACGTCGTCCACGCCCGCATCCATCGTGGCCACCCCGGCGCTCACCGTGTAGCGGATGTCCACGCCTTCCACCTCCACCGTGCGCGCCGCGATGTCGCGGCACACGCGGCGCGCCAGGCCCTCGGCGGCCTCCACGCCGGCGCCGGGCAGCAGCACCACGAATTCCTCGCCGCCGAGCCGGGCCACCACGTCGATCTCCCGGAACGAGGCCGCCAGGCCGGCGGCCAGGTGGCGCAGCACCGCGTCGCCGGCGGCATGGCCGTGGGCATCGTTGATGCGCTTGAAGTGGTCGGCGTCGATCAGCACCAGCGACATGGCCCGCGGCGCACGCTTGCAGCGCTGCAGCTCGGCCTCGGCGGCATCGAAGAAGGCGCGGCGGTTGGCCACGCCGGTGAGGTGGTCGGTCAGCACCGAGCGGCGCAGCGCCTCGCTGGCCTCGCGCTGGTCGGACACGTCGCGGATGATGAGGCTGTAGGCGCGCTCGGCGCTGTCGGCCTCCTCCGGCGGGTGCAGCGGCGCCACCAGGCAGCTGCCCCAGAAGCGGCTGCCGTCGGCCCGCAGGCGCCAGCCTTCGTCCAGGCTCCAGCCGGTGCGCTCGGCATCGTCGATGCGGTCCTGCAGCCGCTGGGGCGGCATGGTGTCCGCCGGATAGAAGAGCGAATAGGGCTGGCCCACCGCCGACTCGCCATGGCCGGTCACGCGCTGAACGCTGGGGTTCCAGCAGCGCACCCGGCCCTGCGCGTCGAGCGACATCAGCGCATAGTCGGTCAGGCCGGTCACCAGGGTGTGGATCCAGGCCTGGTTCTGCCGCAGCTCGCGGTCGCGGCGCACCTGCTGGGTCACGTCGGCCAGCACGGCCATCAGCCGCTCGGCATCCAGCTTCAGCAGCGTGAGCGAGAGCACCGCCGCCGCCTGTCGGACGCCGTCGCGCGGCCGCACCTGCAGCTGCATCGCATCGCAGATCACGCCATGCGGCTGCTCGAAGCCACGGGCGCGGTGCGCCAGGTCGGGGGCCAGCTCGCCGAGAGCGGTGAACAGGTTGCACAGCTCGCCGTCGGGCGACAGCGGCATCAGCAGCTGTGCGCACAGCGGATTGACCATGAGGATCTCGCCGTCGAGCCGCGCCTGCACCAGCCCGATGGGGGCCATGTACAGGAACTGCGTCAACGCCTCGAACTCCTCCTCCAGCCCGGGGGCGGGTGCGGCTGCGGCGGCGGACATGTCAGCCGCGTTGCACCAGCACGTAGCGCATGGCGTGCGCGGGCGCGGCCAGCAGGCGCAGCTTGACCTTCACCGGGCGCATGCGCAGGGTGAGCACGTAGTCGATGCTGGCGTCCAGCGTGGTGGCCTCGGCGGCGGCATCCTCGAAGCGCTGGGCCACCATGAAGTTGTTCATGCAGGGCGCCACCACGGTGAACAGCGCGCTGCCCAGCACGCGCTGGGGCGACAGGCCGGCGGCCTTGGATTCGAAGGCGTTGTAGCGCCGGACGACGCCTTCGCCGTCGAAGCCGATGACGCCAAAGTCCAGGCCGTCGATCTCGTCCTGGCTGGACTGCTCCAGCAGGGCATGCAGGGCCGTCTGGTCGAACGGGACGGCGAGGGCGGTGGTGTTCATGGGTACTGCTTTCGGAACGGCATTCACTGCGTTGCGGTGGACTTCGGCGCAGGCCGCCGCAACTTGAGCGGGCCGCCCGCCGGGCATGGGGCTTGCCGGACGGCGGCTCCGGCCCCCGTGCCGCTTGCACCGCATGCACATGGCAACCAAGAAGACCGCAGCCAAGAAGGCGCCCTGGGACAAGGGCAATCCGAAGGCCAGGGATGGCCGGCCCACCCAGCACCTGACACCCGAGCAGAAGGCCGCCGCCAAGCGCAGCGCCAAGAAGGCCGGGCGACCCTATCCCAACCTGGTGGACAACATGCACGCCGCGGCCGACGGCAAGGCACCGGCCAAGAAGGCCGCCGCGAAGAAGGCCGCAGCCAAGAAGACGGCCGCCAAGAAGGCCCCGGCCAAGAAGGCAGTCGCCAGGAAGGCACCGGCCAAGAAGGCACCGGCGAAGAAGGCCACGGCCAGCAAGACCGCCGCCAAGAAGGCCCCTGCCAAGAAGACGCCTGCAAAGAAGACGCCTGCCAGGAAGACGGCCGCCAGGAAGGCACCGGCGAAGAAGGCCGCGGCCAAGAAGGCTGCGTCCAAGAAGCCCCCCGCCGGCCGGGCGCTCACGCGCGATCCCGCGGGCGGCCTCACTGCCGCCGGCCGGGCCGAGTTCGCGCGCACCCAGGGTGCGCACCTGCGACCCGGCGTGACCAAGCCGGAGAGCGAGATGTCGCCCGAGGACATGAAGCGCAAGGGCAGCTGGGCCGTGCGCTTCTACGGCCGCGACCCGCTGCCGCCACTGCTGGACAAGCAGGGCCGGCCCACGCGGCTGGCGCTGTCCGCCCATGCCTGGGGCGAGAACGTGCCGTCCACCGAGGCACAGGCGCGCCGCATCGCCGACAAGGGCCGCCGGCTGCTGGCGCGTTACAAGCGGCTGCAAGGCGGCTGAGCGATGGGCGCGCCGCTTGCCGCACCTGGCGTGGCGCCGGCGCTGGGCCGGCAAGCCCCTGAAGGAGACAGACATGAGCCGCAAGAACCTCTTCGCCGCCGCGCTGCTGCTGTGCGCCACCGGCCTGGCCAGCGCGCAGACGCCAGCCACCCCTGCCACGCCGGCCAAGCCCGCCGCCTCCGGCGCGATGGGCGACAAGGCCGCCAAGCCGCCGGTGGCCGACGAGGCCGCCAAGTCCGGCGTGGCCACCAAGAAGCCGGCCAAGGCCGGTGCGCAGTCGGGTCCGGCCTCCGGCCCCGCCGGCGGCACCGGCAGCAAGTGAGGCCCCGGGCCTGAAGCCTCAGGCCACGGCCAGCGTGCCGCGGAACACGTAGCCCACCCGGGACTGCGACTGCAGCGGCACCACCATCGGCGTGGCCCGCTCGATGCGGCGGCGCAGCCGATAGATGGTGGCGTGCAGCAGGTTGTCGGGATGGTCGGGCGAGTCGCGGCCCAGGCGCTGGCGCAGCGTCTCGCGGGTCACCGCCTCGCCGCCGGCTTCCAGGAAGCACTCCATCACCGCCAGGTCGGTGGCGCTGAGCGACACCTTGGCGCCATCGGGCGCGATCAGCTCGCTGCCGCGGCGGTCCAGGCGCCAGCTCTGCACCTGCTCGCGTGCGGCCACGGCGCGGCGCTGCACTGCGCGCACCGCCAGCGCCACCTGGTCGAAGCCCACCGGCTTGGCCAGGTACATGTCGGCCCCGGCGGTGATCACCGCCTCGAACACGTCCGGCGCCAGGCGCCCGGACACCACCAGCACACCCGCCGGCGTGCGCCGGCGCAGGATGCGGATGAGCTCGACGCCATCGACGCCGGGCAGGGATAGATCGAGCACGTAGAAGTCGAAGCGGAAGCCATCGGGGTCGGCCAGCAGGTCGCTGCTGTCGCCATACACCTTCACATCGATGCCCCGGCTGCGCATGTCCAGCGCCAGGAACTCCGAGAACTCCACATCGTCGTCAACCAGCGCCAGTGTTTGCGGGAGCATTGCGCGTCCTGGTCTAGAGGATGAAAACAGCGCAGAGGGTAACGCACCGCACCGGCTTCATGCACCCGACTCCTGCGCCACCACCAGGCGCATCGTCAGGCCGCGGCCGTCGCCGCCATGGTCCACCAGCGCCACATGGCCGCCGTGCAGTTCCATCACGCGGCGCACGATGTACAGGCCCAGGCCCAGCCCGGCCGGGCCGGCGGGATGCTCGCCGCGGCTGCCGCGCTCGAACAGCCGCTGCGCCAGCGCGGGCGGCACGCCGGGGCCCTGGTCGATGACGTCGATCAGCAGCGCCAGCGGCTCGTCCGAGTCGGACAGCCGCACCGTCACCGAGGCGCCGGCCGGGCTGTACTTCAGCGCGTTGGACAGCAGGTTGCGCAGTGCCAGCCGCATCAGGCTCATGTCCATCGATGCGGTGCGCGTGGTGGTCACGCGGTCCACCACGATGCGCGGGCGCTCGGCCGGCGGCATGTCGCCGATGCACACCGCCACCAGCGTGTCGATGTCGGTGTCCGAGCGCTCGATGGGCCCGGCGCGCGCCAGCAGCGACGCCACCGCCAGCGTGTTGTCGATGCTGGCCAGCACATGGCCCAGCACCGTCTGCGCGCGGGCCAGGCGCTGCGTGGCCACGGTGTCGCCGGCGGCGGCCAGCGCGGTGGCCGCGCCTTGCAGCGCGGCCGAGGCATTGTTCAGCGGCTGGCGCACCTCGTGGGCCATCACGTCCAGCATGCCGCTGCGCTCGCGCAGCAACGCATCCAGCTCGGCGGCACGGCGTTCCAGCTCCGCACGCAGCGCCTGTTCGCGGGCCAGCTCGGTGCGGCGCTGCTCGCTCTCGGTGATGTCCTGCAGCGCGCCCACCAGCCGCACGGTGCTGCCGCCTTCGGTCTCGGCCTCGCCCACCGCGCGCACCCAGGCCTTGCGGCCATCGGCGGTGGTCAGGCCCAGCTGCAGGTCCCAGGGCGTGCCTTCCTTCAGCGCGTTGTCGATGGCGGCCACGATGTGCGGGCGGTGCGCCGCATCGACGAAGTCCATCGCCTGCTGCAGCGTGGGCGTGCTGCCCGGCGGCACGCCGTGGATGCGGCAGGTCTCGTCGGTCCAGGTGAGCTGGCCGCTGCGCAGGTCCAGCTCCCAGCCACCCACGCGGGCCACGCGGCCGGTGCGGTCCAGCAGCGCGCGGCTGGCACGCAGCGCCCGTTCCGCCTGGCTGCGGGCGGTGACGTCGCGGGCCGCGCAGTACAGCAGGTCCTGGCCGTCGATGTGCACGCCCACGCCCGCCACCTCGGCATCGATCAGGCTGCCATCGCGCTTGCGGTGCTGCGTCACGACCTTGAAGCGCTCGCCGACGCGGAAGTGCCGCATCGTGCGCATCACGGCGCCCTGGCTGAAGCGCACATCCCAGGCGCTGACGTGCATGCCCTGCATCGCCTCGCGCGGATGGCCCAGCATCTGCGCGAAGGAGTCGCTCAGCTCCACCACGCACCCCTGGCGGTCCAGCACATGGATGCCGTCGCTGGCGGTGAGCATGAGCGCCCGCTGGCGGTGGGCCTCGCGCTGGGCGCGGCCGGCGCTTTCGGCCGCCCGCCGCCAGGCGCGCCACACGAAGAGCGAGGCGGTGCCCAGCGTCAGCACCACCAGCGAGGCCAGCAGCCCCACCAGGGCCACCTCGCGCTGCCAGCCGAGCAGGAAGTCGTCGGTGGCCACGCCCACGATCACCATCAGCGGATAGGGCGTCACCCGCCGGTAGGCATTGATGCGCTCGATGCGGTCCAGCGCGGTGGCGGCCACGTAGCTGCCGCCTTCGGGCGCGGCCTGCAGCGCCTCCAGCATCTCCGGCGACACGTTGCGCGAGCCGATGGCCGCGGGTGGCTGCGGCGAGCCGGTGCGCCGCGCCACCAGCGCCAGGCGGGCGGTGCGCAGCGTGACGGCATCGCGCGGGCCCAGCGCCACCGTGCCGAGGATGCGTTCGAAGTGGCGCATGTCCAGCCGCGCATGCACCATGCCGTCGAATCGGCCGTCGCCGCTGCGCAGCCGGCGCGCCACCACCACCGTCCAGCGGCCGTCGGGGCCCTGCTGCTCCGGCTCCGACACCACCACCTCGTCGCCGGTGGCATCGCGCACCTGCACGAAGTAGGGCCGCTCGGCCAGGCTGGCGGGCTCGGGCGCTTGCGGCCCGGGGCGCTGGCGCAGCAGGCCGTCGGCACCGGCCACCTGCAGGCTGTCCAGCTCGGGCACCAGGCGCTGCTGCTCCTCCAGCAGGCGGGCCATGGCCTCGTCGTCCAGCGGGCCCTGCGTGGTGGCCCGCGCATGGGCCAGCACGAAGGAGCGCAGCGCGGTGTCGACGCGGTCCAGGTCGGCGGCCAGCGCATGCTGCATGCCGCCGGCCAGGTTCTGCACCGCGTCCACCGCGCGGCTTTGGTAGGCATTGCGGCTGCTGCGCAGCGCCACCAGCGACAGCGTGGATACCAGCACGCTGGTCATCGCGATCACCAGCACCAGCCAGCGCCAGGCTGCGCGCCGCGGGGGCGGAGACCCGCTGGCCGCAACGGGGCCGCGGTCGGCAGGGGAAGGCAGGGCGGCGGACATCGGCCCGGATTGTGGCCCGCCGGGCCGCAGGCCGCCGGCAGAATGATGGACGACATCATCCAGTAAACTGGAAGCATGAGCGACATCGACATCCATGCCCTGATCGCCCGCCGCGTGCATGCGCTGCGCAGCGCCCGCGGCTACTCGCTGGAGGCGCTGGCCGAGCGCAGCGGCGTGGAGCCGCTCCAACATCTCGCTGATCGAGCGGGGCCAGAGCAGCCCCACCGCCGCCGTGCTGGACAAGCTGGCCACCGGCCTGGGCGTCACGCTGGCCTCGCTGTTCGAGCCGGATGCGGCCACTGCGGCGGCCGAGCCGCCTTCCCCGCTGGCCCGCGTGGCCGAGCAGCCGCTGTGGACCGATCCGGCCTCCGGCTACCTGCGGCGCCAGGTGTCGCCCGCGCTGCCCTCGCCGCTGCAGCTGGTGGATGTGGTGTTCCCGGCCGGCCAGCGCGTGGCCTACGAGACCGCAGAGCGCGAGCAGGAGGTGCACCAGCAGGTCTGGATGATCGACGGCCAGATGCAGCTGACGGTGGGCGGCGTGGCCTGGCGGCTGGACAGCGGCGACTGCCTGGCCATGCGGCTGAACCAGCCCATCGTCTACCACAACCCCACGCGCCGGCCGGCGCGCTACCTGGTGGCGCTGGCCACCCTGCCTTTCCACGTTCCAAGGAGAAGTTGATGGATGAACAGGTGACGGTGCGCCGCGTGCAGCCGGCGGACATCGCGGCCCGCGGCGCGGCGCTGGCCGCGCAGTTGGCCGAGGTGCTGATGGACTGCGTGGCCGGTGGCGCCTCGGTGAGCTTCATATCGCCGCTGCCGACCGAACGGGCCCTGGCCTTCTGGCACGGTGTGCTGGAAGGCGCGGCCAGCGGCCGGCGCGCGCTGCTGGTGGCCGAGCGCGCCGGTCGCATCGTGGGCACGGTGCAGCTGGTGCTGGACCTGCCCGACAACCAGCCGCACCGCGCCGATGTGGCGAAGATGCTGGTGCACCGCGGCGCGCGCCGCCAGGGCGTCGCGCAGCGCCTGATGGAAGCGCTGGAGCAGCAGGCGCTGGCCGAGGGCCGCGACGTGCTGGTGCTGGACACGGTGACCGGCGGCGATGCGGAGCGGCTGTACCGGCGCGCCGGCTGGCAGGCCGTGGGCAGCGTGCCGCGTTATGCGCTGATGCCCGACGGCACGCCCTGCGGCACCACCTTCTACTTCAAGCACCTGGCCGCGGCGCGCGGCTGAAGGCCGGCCCGCGCCGACGCGGCCCGGCCAGCCCGGGCGGCGGCACGAACTGCTGCTGGTCCGGCCCCATGCCGGTGGCCACGCCCAGTCGCGCGGCCAGGTGGGCGGCGTCGTAGGGCGCATGCACCTTCACGTCGTTGTCGAAGTAGCAGAACACGTCGCGCCGGGCGCGCCGCGCGGCGGCCCGGGGCGATGCGGTGCGTGCATCCGGCACCTGGGTGCCGTGCCGCCAGGCGTCGATGCGGCGGGCCCAGTCGTCCAGCGCGGCATCGCCGTAGCCGCTGGCATACAGCTCCTGGTCGCCGTGCAGCCGCACATAGACGAAGTCGGCCGTCAGGTCTTCCATCAGGGGCCAGCGGCCGGCGGTGTCGGCCACCACCAGCGCGATGCGGTGCTTGCGCAGCAGCGCCACGAACTCGGCGCAGGCGAAGCTCTCATGCCGGATCTCCACCGCATGGCGCAGCTGCCGGCGCACCGGTGCCTGCAGCAGGCTGCGGCCCTCCAGCCGCTCGTCGTGCTCCTGCGCCAGCAGCGCGGCCTCGTCGGTGCTGCGCGGCAGCAGCTCGAAGAAGGCCTCGAAGCGCTCGGGCTTGAAGATCATCTGCGGCGGAAACTGCCACAGCAACGGCCCCAGCTTGCGACCCAGCGCCAGCAAGCCCGAGGCGAAGAAGTTCGCCAGCGGCACCCGCACCTCCTTCAGCCGGCGCATGTGTGTGATGTAGCGCGGACCCTTGACCGAGAACACGAAGTCCTCCGGTGTCTCGTCATGCCATTCCTGGTACGACTCGGGATGCTGCAGCGAGTAGAACGAGCCGTTCAGCTCGATGGTGGGCAGCATGCGCGAGGCGAAGGCCAGCTCCTGCCGCTGCGGCAGCTTGGGCGGATAAAACAGGCCGCGCCAGGGCTCGTAGCGCCAGCCGGAGATGCCGATGAGTGCCTGGCCCGCGGGGGCGGTGGAGGTGGCCATGGTGACCGGTCGGCAATCGGGGTGCCGGCGCGTGCGCCAAAGAAAAAGCGGGCCAGTGGCCCGCTCCGCTGAAGGCGATACCTGCGCGCTCCTAGTGCTGGCGGCAGCGTGCCAACACGCCCACGGCGGCCAGGCCCGCCAGCGCCATGGCCCAGGTGCCGGGCTCGGGCACCGCGGCCACGGCCGACAGCTCACCCACGTAGGCCGTGCCGGCCACGGCGGAGGTGCCGGCCAGGAACAGGTGGTACGTGGTGCCGGCCGACAGCGCGGCATTGCTCAGCGTCCACTGCTCCGAGCCGGTGGCATCGGTGGAGGTCTGCACGAAGTTGTACAGGGTGGTGCTGCCGTTGGTGACGTAGATCGACGAGAAGTCGATGTCCCGGCTGCCGTTGAGGCTGGTGGTGAAGCTGCCGCTGAAGCCGGATTGCGCGAACGGCACCTCGAAGGTGTATTCGTCGACGAAGCTGCCGGCGGCGGGCTTGCTGAACAGCCAGGCCGTGTTGTCGGCGTCGAAGGCCAGTGCGGTGGGGGCCGCCAGGGCGGCGGCGCCGCTGAAGGCCAGCAGGGCCGCGATCAAGGTTTTTTTCATGAGGTTCCTCGAGATGGATGGGACATGCCGACAAGCCGGAACGGCGCCTGCGGCACGCGGCGGATTCTGGGCAGTGGCCGCCGCGACAGCGCCCCCCGACGAGGGGAGGGCACTGCCATGTGACCCATCTCACGAGGCAACCTGGGCGTGGCGGCGAATATTTGCCGTCAAGTCGGCATGCCCGCCACAGCCCCTCAGCCTGCGCGGCGGCGGCTCAGCCAGCCGATGGCGCCCAGGCCGGCCAGGGCCAGGGCCCAGGTACCGGGTTCCGGCACCGACGACACCACCGACAGCTCGCCGGTGTAGAGCGTGCCGCGCAGCGCGGAGCTGCCTTCCAGGAACAGGTGGTAGCCCACGCCCGAGGTCAGGGTGGCGTTGTTCAGCGTCCATTGCTCCGAGTGGGTGGCGTCGGTGGAGGTCTGCACGAAGTCGAACAGCTTGGCCGCGCCGTCGGTGATGTAGATGCGGCTGAAGTCGATGTCCTTGTTGCCCAGCAGGCTGGTGGTGAAGCTGCCGCTGAAGCCGGTGTGGGCGTAGGGCACTTCGAACACGTACTCGTCGACGAAGCTGCCGGCGGCAGGCTTGTTCCACAGCACGGCGGCGCCGTCGGAATCGAAGGCCAGCGAGATGGGCGCGGCGGTGGCGGCGAAGGTGGCGCCCAGGGCGAGGGCGGCGGCGATCAGGGTCTTCTTCATGGCGGCGTGACTTCCGTGGCGTGCCGCACGACCCGGACATCGGGGTTGGCGGCGAAGGCGCGATGGTGGGACCGCCTCCCTCTTTGGTGGGCCACCGGAAGAGGGGGTGGCCCCCGCCGCACGGCGCCGCGGTGTGACACCGGTCACGCCCGCGGCGCTTGCCTACGGAAAGTTGCGCACCGCGATTGGCGTGGCCGCAACAAAGGCCGGGTCGCTGCTCACCAGCACCGGCGTGGCTTCGCTGGCGCGCTCGGCGGTGTTGCCCGCGAAGGTGAACCACTCGCAGAACACCTGGGCCAGCGCGCGGCGCCCGCGCGGCCGCATGCGGAAGAAGTTGTTGCTGAACTGCGTGGCCGCCGCGCTCACCGAATGGCCCAGCCCGTCGCCGTGCGAGCCGAACCAGTTGCCTTCGATCACCGCATGGCTGAAGGCCTGCCGCTGCGCGCGCGGGTCGGCGCCGTAGTCGGGCACCAGGCACCACAGCCGTTCGATGGCGTTGCCACGGCACTGCAGCCGGCCACCGGTGCCGCCCGGTGCCAGGCTCTGCTTCTGGAACTGGGTGTCGGGATCGACGCCGGTGCGCTCGGGCGTG
The DNA here is from genome assembly GCF_024700035.1 of Aquincola sp. J276. Taxonomy (NCBI): domain Bacteria; kingdom Pseudomonadati; phylum Pseudomonadota; class Betaproteobacteria; order Burkholderiales; family Sphaerotilaceae; genus Aquincola; species Aquincola sp. J276. The sequence continues at coordinate 1,536,802 of NZ_JAJONC010000002.1, read as the reverse complement.
GCACCGCTGCCGGGCAGCGCCAGCCCGCCCAGCATCACCACGTCGCCCAGGATCTGGTTGTCGCCCAGCGTCACGTCGGTCTGCGTCGAGTGGACCGCCAGCGCGATGTCGGCGCGGATGCGCAGCAGCACGGGCAGCAGGCCCGCCTGCAGCGCCTCGGCCAGCGCGGCACGCGGTGGGGTGTCCTGCTGCTGCAGCAGCTCCTCGAGCGGCGGGCCGCCGCGGCCCAGCCGGGGCGTCGGCAGCTCCGCCACGCGGGCCGAAGATTGCAGGCCGGCCAGCGCGGGCGCGGCGTCTGCCGGCGCAGCGGTGGAAGGCGCGGCGGCGGCGGGCGCGGCGGTGGAGGGCGTTTCCGCCGGCTGCCGCCGGCGGCGCTCGGCCGGGCTGCGCGGGGGCGGCCGGTCCGCGTCGGCTTCGGCGGCCTTCAGCACCTGCTGCAGCCCGGATGCGGCCTGGCGGCGTTCTTCCACCTTCAAGGCCTGCAGCCGGTCCAGCAGCCGCTCCAGCTCCCGCGGGGCGTCGTCCGGCCCGCCCGGCTTGGCGGCCGCGGCCAGCCAGCCTTGCAGCTGGCGGCCCAGCGCGGCATCGCCCAGCAGTGCCGGATCGGCCAGCAGCTCGATGGCCGGCGAACGCTGCAGCCACCAGGCCTGCAAGGTGCTGCCGCTGCAAGCGAGCCGCGCCAGCGGCGCCTCGTCGGTGCCGGCCAGCAGCAGCGGCAGCGGCTGCGGCGCCTGCCCGCCGGTGCGGCCGACCTCGCAACCGCTGGCGCTGGCCTGGCCACCGGCCAGCTGCAGCTGGCCCGCGCCCAGCACCTGCACGCCGACGTCCTTTAGCACCAGCTCGTCGGCGGCCAGCAGCAGCACCACGTCGTCCAGCACCCAGCGGCTGCGCGACGGGCCGGCGCCGTGCAGTCGCAGGCTGCGCTTGCCTTTCAGGCCCAGCGGCTTGCGGAAGCGATGTTCACCCGGCAGCAGGCACAGCGCCAGGTCGGTCTCGGCCTCGTCGGCCGCGAAGCGTTCCAGCCGGTCGGGCAGCTCGCCGGGGCCGATGACTTCCTCGCAGCGCAGCCGGCACAGCAGGTCCAGCGCCTGCTGCACCGTGGTGGCGCCCAGCGCCTGCAGCGGGCTGCACTGCGAAGGCTCGTACGCCACCTCGGCCGCCACCGACAGCCCCGCGTTGAAGCGCACCGGCAGCTGCACCGGCTGGCTGGCCGCATCCAGCAGCCGCGCTTCCACCACCTGGGGCCCGGCCATGCCCGAGAGTGCCCAGCGGCACGAGGCCACGCCGTCCGCGCCGGTGGGCACCGTCACCGTGGGGCCGGTGCTGTCGAGCTGGCCGCCACCGGCGATGACGCTGAAGCGCACCCGCGCGCCGGCCACCGGCGTGGGCCCGCGCGCCACGCCCACCCGCAGCGGCTGCGGCAGCAGGGCCAGGCCGCCGGGCGAAGGCATCACCTCCTGCCCGTCGCCGCTGAGGTAGAAGAAGCTGGCCAGCGCGCACAGCGCATCCAGCGCTTCCTGCACGTTCTTCGCGCCGCTGAGGTGGTCGCAGCCGCCGGGCTCGTAGGCCACCGCGCGGGCGCGGCTGAGGCTGGCGCTGAAGGTCACCGGCAAATGCATGGGCTGGCCGCCGGCATCCAGCAGCGTGGCTGCCACCTGCTGGCTCTGCACCGGCGCGGCGGCGGCCCAGCCCAGCTCCCAGGGCAGGGTGGCGACGCCGGCGGCATCGGTGAGCACCGTCAGGCTGGCGGCGGCGCCATTGAGCCGGCCGCCGCCCGACAGCACCGAGAAGCGCACCGGCGCGCCCGCCACCGGCGTGCTGCCGTTGGCCACGCCCACCTTCAGCGGCTGCAGCAGCGGCACGAAGGCAGCGGCCTGCGCCGGGTCGGCCGGTGCGGCCTCCTGGCCGTCGCCGCTGAGGTAGTAGAAGCTGGTCAGCCGCGTGAGCGGCGGAAAGAGGCGCCGGCAATCGTCGATGCGCGTCCAGGCGGCGCCGTCGAAGTGCATCACCGCCAGCCGCGCATGGCGGTGTTCGATGCCCTGCGGCGGGCGCTCCTGCGGCACGCCGCCGGGGCGCGGCCAGTCGATGTCGGCGGTGGCGACGCGGGCCGGGATCAGCCAGTGGTCGCCGGTGCGGTAGCTGCCGGCGGTCAGGCGCACCTGCACGCCGTCCTCCAGGTCCAGCCACTGGTCGTCGGTGGGCAGCAGCATGCCGTTGCCGTCCCAGCGGCGCACACGCGGCCGGCTGCCGAAGGCCGCCAGCGTGGTGGGCTCGCCATTGGCGGTGGGCAGGTCCAGCGTGAGGCGCAGCCCGTCCACCGCGGCCAGGCGCACCAGCGTGCCGGGCTCGGCGCGCAGCTCGCGTGCATCGTCGATCAGCTCCACCCACTGGCCGGGCGCAAAGGCCAGCATGCGGTCACGGCCCTCGCTGGCCACCGTGATGTCCGGGCCGGCCTGGGCCACCCAGGCACTGGCCACCGCGCCGTTGTCGCGCGACCACTTGAAGGTGGCGGTGCCCCGGTTGCCGCTGCGGTGCACCTCCACCCGGTAGAGCTGGTTCTCCAGCCGGCGGTAGCCGGCATCGGCCGGCACCACGCAGGGGGAATCGGCGCTGGTGCCGGGCTCGGCGCGCGCGGCCAGCCGGCCGGAGGGCGGTGCGATGGCGGCGATCCAGGCGGCCGGCGTGCTGCTGCAGTCCATCGCCGCGCCGCTGTCGGCCACGCGCAGCAGCCGCAGCTGCCACACCGTGCGCAGGCGGGTGGTGGTGTCGGGCCCGCCCAGGGCCACTTCGCGCAGGGCCGGCGCCTCCAGCGCGGTGATGTGGCGCTGCCAGACGTCCAGCCAGGCGATGTAGATGCCGCCACTGGCGGGCAGCGGCGCGCCGGGCAGGTCGGGCTGGTCGGCGTAACGCACGATGCGTTCGTTCTCGGCCAGCCAGCCGCCCACGTAGCCGCGGCCGGCCGTGATGAGGAAATCACCTGCCGCGGCCAGGGCTGGCGGCGAGGCATTGCCGGGCCGGCCCGCCTCGGCCGCGGTGAGCGCGGCGGCCGCGGCCACCGGCCGGAAGCCGTCGTGGTCCATCGGCATGCCGGCCATGCCCACGGTGTCGATGCACTCGGTCTCGGTGCGGTAGGCCTGCAGGTCGGCCTGCTCGTTCCAGTCGGCATCCAGCTGCACGCGGCCCTGCTGCATGCGCACGCTGCTGTAGTGCTGGCGACGGTCGAAGGTCAAGCGGGTGAAGTCGCCCTTCATGGCATCAAGTCCTGGTTGTCAGCTGGCATGGGTGAGGCCGGCTTCCATGCCGAAGCGCAGGTACTGCCCGACCTGCCCCAGGGCATTGGCCGCGCGGTGCGCCTGCAGCAGGAAGTGCCAGGCCCCCATCTCGTTGCCGTCGTCGGCGCCGGTGGTGATCTCGGCCGCGCACTGCGCCGAGAGCTGCGCATGGGCGGCGTCGCCCCAGCGCAGCGTGGTGAAGGTGGGCCGCAGCCGGGCCTCGATGGCGGCCGGGTCGGCGGTGGGGTCGATGGCCACGGCGGCCTCGATGGCCAGCGCCGGCTGGCAGCGGTAGGGCCGCGGCACGCTGGAATCGCGGCTGACGAAGCTGTAGCGCACGCAGCCCTCCTGCAGCCGGGCGGTGTGCACGGTGGCGGTGAACAGGGTGTTCTCGGCGCACAACCGGTCCAGCATGCAGCGGCCGACGATGGTGCAGGCGCTGGCCTCCAGCGGCGCAGCGTCGACGCGGACGGCTTCGGGCTCCGCCTGCACGATGCTGTCGGCCAGCCCAACGCCATCGGCCGCGGCCGTCACCTCGATGCGGCCGAGCAGGCAGCGCTGGGCCTGCAGCCGCAGGTGGCGGTTGTCGCCGCCGGCCACCAGCGCGGTGCCGGCCGAGGGCATCACCGTGCAATGCGACAGCTGCAGCCGCGCCAGGTTGCCGTCGGCGACCGTGATGCTGCCTTCGATCAGCAGGCCGTCCAGCCACAGCTCGCCGGCCGCGGGCTCGTCGGCCGCGGCGGTGCCGGTGACGGTGAAGTGGCCGCGCAGCGCCGCCCGCCGCAGGCCGCCGTCGATGCGGCCGGGCCGGCGCTCCAGCTGCCCCGGCAGGCCACCGGCCACCGGCAGCGCCGGCCAGTCGGCCGCGGCGATGGTGAGCCGGCTGCCGGCGGGCAGGCGCGGTGCGTGCGCGGCACTCCAGTCCTCTTCCCAACGGGCGTTGTCCATCAGCGTGATCAGGCCCACGGTGCCGGCGGGCTGCAGGTTCCAGGCGTCGATGGCCTCGGCCAGCGTGGCCACCAGCTCGCCGCCGATGGCCGCCTGCTGGCGCGACACGCCGAGCTGCCAGCCGACCGGCCGGGCCAGCGCCTCGTCCAGCGTGCGGCGGCGGTCGTAGGGGCCGCCGCCCAGGTCGCCGGCAAAGCCGAAGTTCCAGTCCACCTGCACCGCGGCGCCGGCCCGCGCAGGCGCCAGCACCAGCCGGCCCAGCTGCGGATCGAAGGCCGCGGCAATGGGCCAGGCCACCGGCGTGACGGCGCCGCCCGGCCCGCTGCGCGGCACGTCCACGCTGTCGGGCGGCGCCTGCCAGCTGCCCAGGTGGCACACGCAGAGCTGGTCGGGCGGCACGGCCACGCCGTCCAGCCGCAGCACCAGGGGCGGCTGGCCGGTGGCCTCGTCGAACCAGGCCGGCTGCAGCGGCCGGCCGTTGACCAGCGCCAGCCGGCGCGCCTGCAGCTCGGCATGCAGCGCCAGGCGCGACAAGGGCATCGGCAGATCGGCCTCGGTGGTGGCGTGCTCCACCGCGGCCTCGGTGCGCGGCGGGTTGAACATCGGCAGGTCGCGGCCGGCGGCGTCCAGCCAGTAGCTGCCGGGCTGCGGGCCGGGCCGCGGCTCGGCGCGCAGCAGGCGGTAGCTGCGCAGCCGCCAGGCGAACAGCGCGACGTTGGGCAGGTTCCAGCGTCCGCGCTGCAGCGCGATGCGGCGCACGTCCACGCCGTGCGGCGCCGGGTCGAAGGCGCCGCCCAGGCCTTCCAGCCGCAGCGCGCTGCGCAGGTCCAGCGTGCCCGGCGCCTGCAGCCGCACATGGTTCAGGTGCTGCGTGGTGGCCAGCTGCAGGAAGGCTTCGGCGGCCTTGGCCGGCCAGCCGGCGCTGTCGAGCACCAGCTGCTCCAGCACCGGCACCGTGCCCTTGCGGCGGCGGTAGGCCAGCACGTTGGCCACCAGCGCGCGGCGGCTGTAAGGCAGCTCGCTGCCCAGCTCGCGCAGGCCGCGCACGCCCACCAGCTCGCCGATGTAGGGCACCACCCATTCGGCGCAGGTCTCGATGAAGTGGTCGTCATGCAGCTGCTCGATGTCGTCCTGCACCAGCGCGCCCTGCGCGGCCATCACCTCCAGCAGCGCCCGCAGCGCGCCGCCGCCACGCTCGTCGCGCAGGCGGTGGATGGCGGGCAGCAGCTGCCACAGGCTGTCGGTGTCCAGGGCCATCACCGCATCTCCGTCAGTTGCAAGGCTGCCTCGTCGATCAGCAGCAGCTGCGCCGGCAGCACCGCCGCGCCGGCGGCATTCCAGCGGGCGGGCAGGGCATCCAGGCGCGGCGCGGCCAGCGGATCGCGGCCGTCCAGCCGGCGCAGGGCCACGCCCACCACGCCGGGCACCGCATGCAGCAGCGCGACCAGCTCGGCCACATGGGTGCCCTGCGCGAAGGGCCGCTGCGCGAAGCCGAAGGCCGCCAACAGCGCGGCCCGGCAGGCGGCCAGCACGGTGGCGGCCAGGTGCTCGGGCGCCACCTGCACCGCCGCCTCCAGCGAGAAGCGGCGCAGCTCGTAGCCGCCCACGGCGATCTGCTGGTCGGCTGGCCGCGCGGCATCGATGGCGCTGCGCAGCGCCTGCGCAGTGGGACCGGCCGCATCCAGCGGCGTGCCGTCGGCGGCGGCCAGGCTGAGGTGGATCATGCGGCGCTGCCCGTTCCACAGCACCGCAGCGCGGGCCTTGCCGATGCCGGCATAGGTGCGGGCGAAGTCCTCCGCGTCCTGCATCGAGACCACGCGGTCCAGCGTCAGCACCGTCAGCGGCGCATTGGCACGGGCGCCGTCCAGCGTCTCGGGGTCCTGCGCGCCGGTGGCGGGCAGCGGATTGACGGCGGCCTTCAGGCCCAGGGGCCGGCTCATCAGCAGCGTGAGCTGGCCGGCGCGCACCTGGCCGGCCAGGCCGGTGCCCACGCGGTAGCCGGCGGTGACGTTGTCGCGCCCGGTGGGCAGGCGGGCGCCGTGCACGCCATCGCCGAACTGCACCACCGCCGTGCCGTCGTCGGCATGGCGCAGGCTGTACACCCGCGCATCGGGCGGCTGGCCGTACAGCGCGGGCACCGGCTGCCACAGCAGGCCGTCCACCCGCACCGCCACCGTGCTGCGGGCGCCGCCGGGTGCGGTGGGGTCGCTCACCTGCGTCACCGGCTTCTGCTGCAGCGCGAAGGCCTGCATCGGCACCGCGTGCTGCCCGCTGCCCAGCGGCTCCGCGCCGCCTGCACCCAGCGCCACGCTGCCCGGCACCACCACGGTGGCGCCATGGGTGGCGGGGACCACATTGGCCTGCACGACGAAGCTGCCGCGCTGGTACACACCCGCCATCGGCGCGTGCAGCACCAGCACGGTGGCGCCGTCGGGCGTGGTCTCGGTGCGCAGCAGCTCGGCGGCTTCGGCGGCCAGGGCCAGCGGGTCCGGCGGGCTGAAGCCTTCGGGCGGCGGATCTTCCAGCGGCAGCAGTTCGTCGGCGGCCACGTCCAGGCTGCCGGCAAAACCGTCGGCCTCATCCACCAGCGGCCAGCGGGCGCGGCCGTCGGGCAGCGGCTGCGGTGGGCCCGCCACGGCCAGCACCTGGCCCTCGACCAGCGTGCGGCGGGCGCCCGAGGCGGCCACCAGCACCAGCGGGCGCAGCGTCTGCAGGGTGCGGGTGCTGCCCGAGCGGCTGCTCCATTGCCGCGGCGCCACCTGCAGCTGGCGCAGCGGCCGGCCGCGCAGCAGCAGCTGGCGGCCGGGCATCAGGCCGTCCACCGGGGCTTGCAGCTCGATGCGGTCGCCCCACACCGCATCAGGCACCGGCGCCTCGGCGAGCGCCAGCGGCTGGCTGGCGGCATGCACCACGGTCTCGCGCAGGCCGAACCAGCCCAGGTGCTCGCGCGTGTCGACGAAGACCTGCGTGGTCTTGGCAGTGAGGGTGAAGTCGGTGCGGGCGCCGCTGCGCACGCGCACCACGCGGTACAGCTCCTCGTAGCTGGCCTTCTCGAGCCGCAGCCAGCTGCCTTCGAGGATGTCGGTGTAGGGCGCGTCGAGGTCGATGCGCTGCTCGGCCGTGGTGGTGATCTCGAAGCCTGGCCATTCGGTGGCAGCTTCAGGCACGCCGAAGCCGGCGCGTGTGGTCTCGGGCATGCCGCGCAGGTCGGGCGCGTTGTGGCCGAACAGCGCGGCGCGGCGGCGGAACACGAAGACCTCGGGCTGCGCCTCGGGATTCATTTCCGGCGCCGAATGGCCCAGCGCATCGGCCCACTGCACCTCGGTCACGCCCGCGGCGGCATGTTCGGTCACGGCCTGCAGGCGCCGCGCGTCCCAGCTTTCGCTGCCCGCGAAAGCCAGCCGCCGCGGGCCGACGAACAGCAGCACGTCGCCCGGCTGCAGGTGCAGCCCGGTGCCGGCCAGCCAGGCGCGGGTGCTGCGCCGGCTGAAGACCTGCGGCCGGCGGGTGCGGGCGGGCATGGCATTGAAGGCGATGCGGCCTTCCAGCGCCTCCACGGTCTCGAAGGTCTGCGGCAGCTCGCCGGGGCCGGGTGTGCTCTGCACCTTCAGGCCGGGTGCCAGCAGCACCGGCTCCTGCAGGCCGGGCGCGGCTTCCAGGGTGCAGGCCAGCAGCGTGCCGGCGGCCACGCCGGGCTGCAACTCGTAGCCGATGGCACGGGCCAGCTCCAGCACCGAGCGGCGCTCGTGCGCGGTGCCGAGGTAGGCCTCGTCGTTGATGCGCTCCTGGTAGAAGGTGATCACGTCCAGCGCGGCGGCCCAGGCGTCGATCAGCGCCACGGTGGCATCCGCATCGTCGCGCGCGGCCAGGGCGGCCAGCGCGGGTGTCTGGGCCAGCTGCTCCAGCATCGCCTGCTTGAAGCGGCCCTGGGTGCCGATGCGGCGCGAGAGCGCCTTCAGGCCCGGGCGGTTGTTGATGGGCCGGGGTGTGGGCTCGATGCGGATGCCGCACGGCGCGTCGTCATCGGTAAAGCAACTCATGTCGGCCCCTCGCCCGGCGAGTACGCCGGTCGATCCCCGAGGGGATGGCGGGCCGGCTTGGGGCGGCCCGGCGCTCGGCCCGCAGGCCCGGCGGCCCCTCGCCCGGCGGGTACGCCGGTCGATCCCCCGGGGGATGGCGGGCCGGCTTGGGGCGGCCCGGCGCTCGGCCCGCGCTGGTTGGAGTGGCTGTCGGTTCATGTCGCGGCCCTCATGCCGGGAACTCGAAGTCGATGCGGCCGTTCTCGGGCCGGTTGGCATCGCTGTCGCAGCGCAGGATCTCGCTGGCGGCCACGCGCAGCAGGCCGGCCTGCAGCTCGCCCGCGGGCTGGCGGCCCCAGCGCTGCAGCCGCAGCACGGCCACCGAGCGCACGCCCTGCACCGCCATCGCCGCGGCCTGCAACGCGCTCAGCCACAGCACCGCGCCGAAGCTGAAGGCATCGGGGTGGAAGAAGCCCGGCCGGCCGTCGGGCTGCAGGCCGGCGCTGAACACCTCGCGCAGCCGGCGGTGCACGTCGGCCGCGAAGTAACCCGGCTGCAGGCACACCTGCAGCTCGATGCGCAGCGGCACGTAGCGCGGGTCGCGCAGCGCCACGTCGCCACCCATGGTGCGCAGGCCGTCGAGCAGCGCGGCCAGTGCATCGCGAAAGACCGGATCGGCATTCACCGGCCCGCCGCCGCGGCGGTCGACGGTGACGACGGCGGTGGTCCAGCTGCCGGTCCAGCGGAAGTCGCAGCGGGCGCGCTGCACCTCGGGGTGGCGCATCGCGGCGGCGGCGTAGTCGGCCTCGGTGACGGCACGCTGCTGCACCCGGAACGCCTGCGGCGCATAACGCCGGATGGCCTCGGCCGATTCGGGCTCGGCGGCGCCGGTGGCGGGCAGTGGGTTGCGCACGTCCAGCACCTCGTCCAGCGGCGTGACCAGCTGGCGCAGCACGTCGGCACCCACCTGGCCGGCCATGCCGTTGCCGGTGCGCAGCCGCACGCCGAAGCGGGTGCCGGCGGCCGGCCGGCGGCCCTGCACGGCGTCGCCGAAACGCAGGCGGGCCGTGCGGTCGTGCGCCATCTCCACCACGAACTCGGGCGCCAGCCGGTCGCTGGCCAGCAGGTCGGGCCGCGGCTGCCAGAGGCTGTCGCCGTCGTCCAGCCACACCGCGGGGCGGGCGGCGCGCGGGTCTTGCCGGCCGGCGGTGCTGGCCGGCGCGGCGCGGGCCACGGCATCGTCATAGGGCTGGGCGAAGCTCAGGTCGCGGCGGCGCAGGCGCGGCCGGTAGCGGCCTTCTACAGGCACCGTGGGCGGCTGCAGCGCATCGGGCTCCACCCGCGTCTGGCCCTGGTCGGCCAGCAGCAGGTTGCCGCGGGCCACGGCGGTGCGGCGCAGCGCGGTGCTGCCGCCGGCCACCGGCACCATGGCTTCGAGCGGCAGCGCGAAGGGCAGTGCATCGGCCGCATGCCAGCGCACCTGCACCAGCGGCAGGCCGTCGAGCGGGTCGGCATGGCCGGTGTCGACCGACAGCAGCCGCACCACCCAGCGGCGGGCCGGATCCCGTTCGGCATCGCCGTTGACGGCGTCCAGCGTCTGCTCCAGCAGCAGCGCATCACCCGGCTGCAGGCCCAGCGGCTGCGGCGCCTGCAGCATGGCGGCGGTGCAGCCGCGCGGCAGGCAGGTGAGGGCATGGCTCCAGGTGTGCAGCGTGATCTCGTTCTGCGCTGCATGCAGCGCCTGCGCATGCAGGGTCTCGAACACGGTGGCGCCTTGCTGCACGGCCTCGGCCATGCCATCGGCATCCAGCCGGCGCGGCACGGCGCCGGTGAGCACCGGGGTGTGCGCCGGCAGCGGCGCCACGCCGTCCAGCATGCTGCCGGGCTGCACCGCCACGTGCAGCCAGGTGCGGGCGTTGTTGCCCTGGTGGATGCGGTAGTCCAGCAGCCGCGCATGCCGCTGCAGCGAGGCGCGGTGCCGGGCGGTGCCCAGGTAGGCCTCGGTGGCCACCGCGTCCTGCTGGTAGCTGAGCTGGTCGGCGGCGGCGGCCAGCAGCTCCACCAGCATCACCTGCTGGTCGACCGGGCTGCGCTCGGTCCAGCCGGGCGTGGTGGCGGCCAGGCGGTCGAGCATCAGGCCGCGCAGGCCGGCATAGTCGCGCGCCAGGTAGTCGATGGGCGCGTCGGCCGGCGCGGGCTCGGCGGGGCCGCCATCGGCCTTGCAGTCGAAGGGGTTGGGGCAGCCGACCTTGAAGCTGAAGTCGATGCCCGCCAGCGCGGGGTCGAAGCCGGCGGGTGGCGCCTCGCTGCTGGCCGAGGCCACCAGCCGCAGCCGGTAGGTGCTGAAGTCGCCGGCCGTGGCCACGGTGACCGTCAGGCGCGTACCCGCTGCCGACACCGCCAGCACGGCCGGCGACAGCACCCGCACGCCGCCGTCAATGCGCAGCTGCTCGGCGGTGAGCGGCGGGCCGGCGGGCAGGCCACCCGGTTGGCCGGGCAGCGGCGCCACGAACTCCACCGCCAGCGTGCGCTGGTCGGCCGACACCACCTCCAGCCAGGCGATGCCGTTCAAGCCGCCATGCGCGGCCACGGCCTTGATCCGCTCGTCGCGGCCTTGCAGCACCACTTCCGTCATGGGAGCACCCTCTCGAACGCCTCGACGCGGCTTTCACCGGTCAGCAGCAGCCGGTAGCGCACCTCCACCCGCAGCGTGGCTTCGTCGGCCACGGCGGTCACGTCGTCCACCGTCAGCCGGTCGCCCAGCCACTGCTGCAGCGCCGCCTGGGTGCTGGCGCGCAGCGTGGAGGCGAGTGCATCGCTGGCCGGCGCAAACACCATCTGCAGCAGGCCGCTGCCCAGCGTGGGCCGCATCACCCGCTCGCCGGGCGCGGTGAACAGCAGCTGCTCGATCAGGTCGCGCACATGGCGGGCGTCGTCGGCGGCGGCGGTGCGGCCGCGGGCGTCGAACTGCAGCGGATAGGCGATGTTCATGTGGCGATCACCCGGGCCTGGTTGACGGTGATGGTGGGCGCGCCCTGCGGTATCTGCTCGGCCGACAGGCACAGGCCGGTGCTGGTCTGCAGCAGCGCGGGCTGGCCGCCCACCAGCACCCGCGTGGCCGGCACCAGCCAGCGCACCGTCATGCAGGGCTGCGGCTTGGTGCCCGGGCCCACCGGGATCTGGAAGGGGCAGCCGGCGATGGTGCTCATGTCGCTGAGCACGGCCACCGGCTGGCCGCTGACCAGCACCCGTGCATTGGCCGACACGGTGCTGACCTGCCCGCCGTGCATGCAGATGCCGGTGGCGCCGACGTGGTACAGGGGGCCGGGCATGGCGGGCGGCCCTCAGGTGACGGCGAGCGCGCCGCCGTTGACTGTGACGGTGGGCCCCGTCATCACGATGGTGGCGCCCTGGCCGTTGCTGATGGTGATGCCGGTGGCGTTGATGCTGATCATCGCGCCGGTGGCCGTCTTCAGCAGGATGCCGCCGGTGGGGCCGGGCACGTCGCTGAGCATCAACGTTTGCTGGCCCTGCGTCTGCAGCAGCACGCTGGGCGAGGCCGGCAGGCCGGTGAGCGCCAGCGCCGGCACCTCCGACGCATTGCCGTACCAGCAGCCCGTCCAGATCGGGAAGTCGGGGTCGCCCTGCTCGAACTCCACCCACACGCCGGCGCCGATCTGCGGCAGCGCCCAGAAGCCCATCTGCCGGCCGGTGAAGGGCAGGCAGGGCAGGGCCCAGTTCAGGCTGTTGAGGCCCAGCACGTCGGGCACCTGCACCTGCAGCCGGCCCTGCTGCATCGGGTCGATGTTGTTGATCACCATGCCGCGGAACTTGCCGAGGTAGCGGCGGGTTTCGCCCTCGCTCATGGATGCCTCCTCATACCGGCAGCGCCTGCGTGAACGACTGCAGCGCATTGCGCGTGAGCCGGAAGTTCTGGGTGTAGTCGCCCGGCTTGATGCTGTGGGTCACGCTCTTGACGAAGTACAGGCCGTCATGCGTGAGGCCGGCACCGCGCACGCCCACCAGCTTGCGGGCGCGCAGCACGCGGCCATAGCGTGTGACGCGCAGGCTGCCCGAGCCGCTGATCACGTCGGCCTTCTGCGATGCCCGCGCCAGCCCGCGCATCGCGGCGGTGACGGCATCGAGCCGGGCGGTGGAATCGTCCTCGCCTTCGGGCGAGGCCATGTCCAGCTTGGTGTACGACAGCGGCACCGGCATGCGCGGGCCCAGCGGCGGGTTCAGCGGGCCGATGTCGGGCACCGGGATGGGGATGGGCACGCTGCTGTCGGGCTGCTGGATGAAGAACACGAACAGCGTCTTCTGGATGCCGTCGAAGCCCAGCGTCAGCGCATCGACGTTGCTGTGCTGGTCCATGTTGACGGTGAGCGCGGGCTGCACCTCGCCCACCTTGATCTCCGGCCCCCAGTACGCCAGCGACATGCCCACCTCGGGCCCCGGCGTGACGTGGAAGGTGTAGCCCACCTCCGAGGCCAGGCGCTTGATGTAGGCCAGGTCGGTGCCGCGCTGGCCGTTGATGCGCTCCAGCGGGTTGGGCACCGCCACCAGCACGCTGGGCACCACCAGCGGCACGATGCCGTACATCGCGTACTTGGCGATCATCAGCGCCACCCGGCCTTCCACCGTGAGTGCCGGCCACGGAAAGCCGCTGAAATCGATCAGGTCCATCATCTGGCTGACGTCCAGCCCGGTGACGGTGAGCTGGGTCTTGCCCGGCTCGTTGGAGGCGGTGAGCTCATGCCGCGTGATCACGCCGTCGATCAGGATCTGCCGCTCGCCGTTCAGCGTCACCGCCACGATCACCCGGCGCGGCGCATCGAAGAAGCCCGCCGGCAGCAGCTCGCGCATCAGCGCACCGGTGCCGGCGGCGGTGAACACCAGCTGGAAGCCGCTCTGGCTGCCGGTGGCCTCGGTCACCTGCACCGACACCAGCGCCTCGATCAGCGCCCGCGGCGCGGGTTCGGCGATCACCGCGCCCATGTAGAGCTGCAGCTGCAGGCCCTCAACCACGGTTGCCTCCAGGCAGGGCGATGGCGATGCGGCGGCCCACCTCTTCGACCAGCTCCTGCGGATGCATCACGCCGTTGGCATCGGCGATCTGCCAGCCGGCCTCCGGGTCGGCCAGGTAGCGCGCGGCCAGGGTGTCGGGCCGGTCGCCCTGCACCACGAAGTGCAGCGCCAGCGGCTGCGGCAGCTCGCGCGGCAGGAAGCGGCGGCGCAGGTAGGGCACGGGCGTGCCGTCTTCCCGCAAATGGATAGCCTGGGGCAGGCCGGCGTAGCGGCTGGCCATCACAAGCCCTGCAGCCCGAGGGCGCCAAGTGCGGCCGAACCGGCGCGGCCGGCCAGCGCCTCCAGCCGCCGCTGGTGGGCCAGGTAGAGGCTGCCGCCGCGCGAGCCGAACGGCAGGTCGTTGACGCTGAGCACCCGCAGCCCCAGCGACACCTTGGCCCGCATCGGGTTGAGCGCACTGTCGAAGGCTTCTTCGGTGATGGTGCATTCGGTGATGCGCACCGGCATTACCCGTGCGCCGCCCCACACGAAGAGCGTGAGCGGTGCGGCGGCCGGCAGGATCTCGATGCTGCCGCGGCCGGCCAGGGCATCGTTGGCCAGCAGTTGGTCCGCGGTGGGGTACAGCATCTGCTCCAGCGCGGCCAGCTGCGCGGCCAGGCCCACTTCCACCGCCAGCGGATGGCTGTCGGGAAACTCCAGCTGGTCGGTGGCGTCCAGCTCGGCTTCCAGCCGCAGGGTTTCCACCGGCGGGCCCTTCAGGCGCAGGGCTTCCAGCCGGTCGCCGCCTTCGCTGCCGCCCTGCAGCTGCAGCGACCGGGTCAGCGTGTCGGGGTTGTACTGCAGCGCGATCACCCGCAGCGCCTGGCCGCTGTCGGCATCCATCAGCACGATGCCGCCTTTGAGGGTGCGGGGCGAGCGGGTCAGGCCGGTCATGGTGCGGGTCTCCGGTTGAAGTTCACTTGAACTGCTCGAACAGCCAGCGCATCACCGCATCGTTGAACACCGGCACGATGGTGGGCTCGGTGCCCATGCGGCGGTCCATCAGCTCCTGCTCGGTGGGTGCTTCCAGCGACAGCTGCGTGCGCACGGCCGATTCAGTGCCCTTCTGCGCCAGCCACTGCGCCAGGTCGGGCGACAGGCCCGAGCGCAGGTAGATGCCGAACCACAGCTCGTAATGCGCACTGAAGCCGCGGGCATCGCGGTCGGTGTAGGGCAGGCCGCGGGCGGCGAAGCCGGGCGCCACGGCGCCGACGTCGAAGCCGCCACCCGACAGCGGCGGCAGCGTGGACGTGGGCAGCACGCCCGGCCCGGGCTGCAGGCCGCGCAGCGAGGGCAGCAGGTCCGGATCCAGCCGCAGGTCGGGCACCGGCGGGGTGGCGGGCGTGCCGGGCCCGGCGGCATCCAGCGTCAGCGTGCCCAGGCCGAAGCTGAAGCCGCGGCCGGCGCGGCGCGAGAGGTCGAACTCGGCGCCTTCCAGCACATCCACGCCCACGCGCCGGTTCTGCGCGCCGGCGCCGAAGCTGCGGGTCTCGCCGTAGGCATAGGCGGTGATGCGCGAATCCGCCGGCAGCACGCTTTCCAGATAGGCCTTGACGGCCACCGCGCGGTGGGCCGAGAGGTTCATGTTGTAGTCGTGGTCGCCTTCCGCGCTGGCGTAGCCGTGCACGTGCACGCGGGTGGCCTCGGTGCGGCCGGCCACCAGCTCGTCGAGCGCGGTGCGGCCGGCCGGCGTGAGCGTGGCCTCGTCGCGGCCGAACAGCAGGTGGGTGTCTTCCACCGCGGTGCCGCCGGCTTCGCCTGCGTCCATGCGGATGAAGTCGGCGGTAGGTGCGCTGCGGCCCAGGCCGCTGCCGGGCCGGGTATCGCGCTGGGTGGTGGCCTGCGCGCCGGGTTGCTGCTGCTGCGCGGCATGGGTGGCTTCGTGCGCGATCAGGGCCTGGCCCTCGGACCGGCCGGGCTGCCACTGGCCGGTGCCGAACACCATCGCGGCGCCGCTGGTGAAGGCGCGCGCGCCTTCTTCGTCGGCGGCCCGTGCGGCGGCGCCGTCGTGGTGCACCCGCACCTGCCGCAGGTCGGCGCCCAGCCGGGCCTGCAGTGCCAGGCGCAGGCCGGTGGGCAGCGGCTCGCCCAGGCCGGGCGCGGGGCGGGCCGGGGCGCTGGCTGCGGTGCTGCGGCCGGGCCGCAGGCTGCGGCCGGTGGCCACCTGGCGGGCCTCGGCTTCCAGCATGCCGTCGTGCAGCGTGCGTTCGCTGCGCAACGGGCGCGGCGGCGTTGTGCTGCTGCCGCCAACGCGGCTCCGAGGCGCGGCAGTTGAACGTGCGGTGGCGGTCATGGTGTCTCCGCCTCCACCGTGATGCCCGTCGCCCGTGCGGCGCCGATGCGGCCTTCCAGCGCGCCGGGCGTGAAGCCGCTGAAGTCCAGCGTGGTGTCGTGGATCTGCTCGATCACCAGCGACTCCACGCCGATGCGCTGGCCGGCCAGGCGCAGCGGCGCGGCCGGGTCGGTGGCGGCGTTGATGCGGTCCACCTCGATGGTCAGCTGCGAAGGCAGGTTGCCGCGCACGCGGATGCCGTCGACGGCATTGGGCCCGCCCCGCCCGCCCAGCAGCAGCCGGCCGCCGCCGGTGCCGGGCAGGGTGACGGCGGTGGGCAGCATCCGCAGGTCGGCGTGGATGTTCTGCAGCTGCACCCAGTCGGCCGGGTCGGTGGTGCTGGGCGTGGTGCTGGCCTCGCGCTTGCCGATCAGCGTGGACAGCCGGGCCTGGTCATCGTCGGCCAGCCGCAGCTCCTCGTCGCTGAGGTCGGTCCAGCGCTGGGCCCGGGCATTGAACTGCGGCACCAGCGCCGGCCAGGAGGGCACGACGTTGCCCCAGTCGATGTTGAGCACCAGGTGGCGGTCTTCCACGTCGAAATCGATCACCAGGTCGTTCCAGCCGGTCTGGTCTTCCAGCTCGTCGAGGTCGACCACGCCGTGGCGGATGTGCAGCGTCACTTCCTCCAGGTCGTCCCACCATTCGATGGCCACGACCATCGTGATCGTGCCGTCCAGCGCATCGAGGAAGCCGAGGTCGAAGGGTTCGGTGGACATGTCCGGCTCGGCCTCGCCGCTGCCCGCCAGCAGCGCACCCAGGTCGTCGAGCCGGAACCACGCATCGTCGATGGCCACCTCGGGCAGCGTGATCGGCGCGCCCCGGGCCATGTGGAAGCCGGCCGGCAGCCGCGCGCTGGCCAGCTCCACCGTCAGGCCCAGCTCGCTGTTGCGGTACACCAGGCCGGAGACGGACGCCGAGCGCAGCGATGCACTGCCGGTCGCGCTGTCGTAGTGCGCGCCTTCCAGCGCCAGGCCGGGCAGGGTGCCGGCGGGCAGGTGCGGCGGCACGCCGGTCAGCTCGATGTGGTGGGCGGCGGCGTCCAGCACCAGTTGCGAAAGGTCGACGTGCTCGATGTCGAGCTCGAGCCCGCCCGCGCTCAGCAGGCCCAGCCGCAGCGATTCCACCCGCGCGTCGGTGCGCGCCGTCAGCAGGTTCTGCACCTCGATGCCCAGCTGCGCCGCGTCGATGCCGCCGATGCCCAGGCCGCCTTCAGTGAGGAACTCGGTCTCGCCATCGGCCTTCACGCGCGGCGTGATGACGAAGCCTTCACCCCCGGCTCGCGCGCGCCCACCCGCAGGCCGCTGACCTGCGTGGCCAGCGTGGGCGGGATGGTCAGGGTCAGGTCGCGCGCGCTGCCCATCACGTCCAGGTGCTTGATGACGAAGGTCAGGCCGTTGGCATTGAGTTGCGGCACCTGCAGCTCATGGATGACCACGCGGCTCACGCTGGGTGTGCTGCCGGCCGGCGCGCGGTGGATGGTGACGCTGGCGGTGCTGCCCATCAGCGTGGCCTGGCCGCCGGCTTCGGGCAGGGCCAGCCGGTAGTCGGCGCTGTCGAAGGCCAGGGCTTCGATGTCGATCCACGGCAGGCTGAGCGCGGGCAGCTCCACCCGGTCGTCGTAGAGGCGGATGGGGCCGGTGGCGGCATCGCTCACGGTGACGTGGCCGCTGATGCCGGCCGCGAAAGTGCCGCTCAATTCGGCCGATACGGCTTCGGCCGACAGGTCGACGCCATCGCGCCGGAAGCCCACCTGCAGGCTGCCGGCGTCCAGCAGCGCTCCCAGGTCCAGGTCGGCCTGCAGCGCCTGCAGCGCCGCATGCACGTTGCGGGCGCTGATGCTGCCGCCCTCGATGCCGGCCACCCCGCCGCCCCTTTGCGACCACTGCAGGTCGCGCACCTCGATGTCGGCGGCTTCCACCGGCGGGCGGGCAAAGGCCTCGGCACCGGCGCGTGCGCCGGGCCAGGGCGCCAGCGTCTGCATCTCCACCGTCAGCGGCGGCTCCACGTAGCGGAAGTGCGCGGCCTCCAGCCGGTCCACATGCAGCCGGGTGATGCGCAGCTGCAGGTCGGCCGGCCGGGCGGTGTCCACCACCGCATCCACGCGGATGCCGTGCAGCGTGCCCGGCGCCTCCATCGTGAAGCTGCGGGCGCCGGCCTGCCAGGCCAGGCGCTGCACCGTCAGCGCCTGCAGCGTCACGCCCTGCAGCCGCCATTCGCTGCCCTGGTGTTCGATGCGGCCGGCCAGCTCGCGCGCGGCGATGCGCACATGGCCGTCGGCGGTGCGCACCTCGCCCTGGTCGAGCGACAGGCTGCCGATGTCGATGCGCTCGCCTTCGCTGCCCAGGAAGGTGACGCTCAGCGCGCTGCCGTTGAGCCGGCCGCGGCCGAACTGCAGCGCATCTTCCACGTAACCGGTGACGGCCAGGTCGGTCAGGGTGCCGATGCCGGCCGCGCCGTGCAGGCTCATCGCGCCTTCGGCCGGCAGGTCCACTTCCAGACCGCTGGCCCACACGCCGCCGATCACGCCCGACTCGACCTCGGCGATGGCCTGCAGGCTGGGGTGCCAGTAGCCCAGGTGGTCGCCCCGGATGGCATCGATGGACAGGCTGCCCAGCGACACATGGGCCAGCCGGTATTCGGTGCCGGCCGGCCCGCCCGGGCCCATCGGCTCGAACTGCAGGCTGCCGTCCACCTGCATACCTTCGATCACCGAGCTGCCATGCGACCACAGCTGGTGCCCCGCCGCCTGCACGAACAGGTCGGCCAGCGCCAGGCGTTGCAGCGCCACCGCCTGCAGCTGGATGCGGCGGTGGCTCCAGCTCACCCGGCCGCTGGCTTCGCCGGCATCGACCTGCGCGGCGCTGGCGGGGCCGAAGCGTGCATCGCTGACGTGCGCCGACGAGAACAGCCGGTCGGTTCGCTCGGTGGGCACGCCGTCCACCACCGGCATGCCCAGCGTGCTGCGGCCGGTGCCTTCGATGGTGATGCCGGCCTCCAGCGCGCGGTCGAGCGTGAAGCCGGGATCGGTGATGCGGCCCAGGCCCGCCACCCGCACCGACAGGTCATGCACCTCGGCCGAGCGCGCACCCAGGCTGCGCCGCCATTGCGCGAACAGCGCCATCTCGTCGTGCAGCGCGGCCTGCAGCCGCTCGCGTTCGCGGCCTTCGGCGGCGCCCGCCAGCTCGGCTTCGGTCTGCTCGATCAGCGCGACGAAGCCGAGGAAGGTGGCCAGCGTGGCCTCCACCTCGGCGATGTGGGCGCGCTCGCTGGCGCTGCGCCACTCCTCGGGTTTTTCCAGCAGGCCGGCCAGCTCGGCCCGCAGCGTGGCCTCGGTCATGTCGACCTGCAGGCCGTCGATGCGGGCGAGCACGGCTTGCGCATCGATGCGTCCGGCGCGCGGGTCCACCGCCAGGTCGAAGCCTTCCAGCTGCACGCCGGCCACGGTGGCTTCGCTGGCGCTGTCGCGCAGGCCGCTGGCCTGGAGCGTGGCACCCGACAGGCCGAAGCCGGCGAGCCGCTGCAGCAGCGGCTCGGGCGTGGCCTGCGGGTCGGTGGCTGCGGCCGGGGCCAGCAGGCCGCTGTCCAGCGTGATGCCGGCGCGCACGTCGGTGCCGTGCAGTTCGTCCACCGACAGCGTGCCGGCACGCAGCGCGACGCCGCCTTCGATCGGCCGGCCTGCGTCGTCGGTCGGCCGCAGCGCCGCCAGCCGCTCGGCCGCCAGGCCGATGCGGCGGCCGCCATCGGCCAGCGTCAGCGTGGCGCCTTCGGCATGCAGGTGGTGGGCGGACAGCGCCTCGTGCGCGGTCAGCGCCTGGTGCAGCGCCATCAGCTCGGCCCGCTCGCTCTCGTTCAGGTAGCTGATGCCGATGGCGGCCAGCCGGTGGTAGTTGATGGCATCAAGCAATCGCCGGCCGCTGTCCTCGAAGGCGATGCGGGCGGCGCGGTCCCAGCGGCGGGCGACCCAGCGGGCGCGGGCGTCTTCATGCGCGCGCTCCGCTTCTTCCACCGTGGGCACGCTGCCGGCCACGCGCAGGCCGTGCAGGTCCAGCGTGCCGAGGTCGAGCGACAGCTCGGCGGTGTCGGGCTCATCGTCCGCACGCCCGCCGCGCAGCACCGGCGGCCGGTAGGCCTCGCCGCGCAGCAGGCGCGGCAGGGTGTCCGACGAAGTGAGCGCGCCCAGCAGCGCGGTGGCGCTGCTGCCGCTGCCGTGCACGTTGCGCAGCTCGACGGCGTGCAGGCTCACCGCGCCCTGCAGGCCGCTCAAGTGCAGCCGGCCCAGGTCGAGCACCGTGCCGCCGTGGTCGAAGCGCCGCAGCAGTGCTTCGTCGGCCTGCAGTGCTTCCTGCTCGGCCGCCGGCAGGCGGCCGTCGGCGGCCTGGCGGCGGCGGGCCTCGGCCACGCGGGCTTCGGCGGCTTCGATCTGGTCGGCCAGCGCCTGCACCGCGGCGCGCTGGTGCTGCAGCCGGGTGACCTGCGCGGCCAGGGCTTGGCGTTGCTCGTCGGTGGCGTCGGCCGGCAGGGCCTGCAGCGCGGCCTGGGCTGCGGGCAGCCGTTCGTCGATCACCGCGGCGCTGCGGCGCAGCGCGGCCAGGTAGCCGGCGCGGTCACCGGCGATGTCCAGCGACAGGTTGTCCAGGCTCAGCCGCCCGGCATGCACACCGCCGCTGGTGGTCAAGCCCTCGATGGCGAAGCTGCCGATGGTGACCTGCAGCGCGGTGGCCGCGGTTGGCGTCAGCAGGCCGCGCGACATGTCGGTGCTGGCCGGGCCCACCAGCCGCAGCAGGTTGGGCAGCAGGATCACCGACCAGAAGTCGTAGCCCTCGCGCGGCGGCGCCTGCCGCTGGGCGATCGCGTCTTCGCCCAGGCGTGCGTCCAGCGTAGTGACGGTGGCCGTGTTGACGGCGACCATGCTGTCCTCGAACACCAGCATCACGTCCTGCAGCACCAGCGAGTCCATGTGCAGCGACAGCGATGCCGGCGGCCGGCCCGCGTCGGTCGGGTAGGCCATGTGCAGCCGCAGCCCGCCCACGCGGCCCGCGCCGGCCTGGAACAGCAGGCTGCCCACCGGGTAACGGATGGCGGCGATGGCCAGGTCGGTCGCGTTCATCTCCAGCACGCCCTGGGCGGTGTCCCACGCCACGTGGTCGATGAAGTTCACGCCCTGCTGCGCGGCCTGCGCGGCGCGGCCTTCCTCGCCCAGCGATTCGAAGTCCGCGAAGCGGATGCCCATGAAGCTGTGGCCGAAGATCTGCTGGAAGGCCACCGCATCCAGCCCCTCGCCGCCGATGGAGCGGCTGAGCACCGCCATGTCGCGGCTGGACGCCATAAAACCCGCGGCCTGCACCGCATAACGGTTGACGTAGTGGAACGGGCCTTCGTCGTACCAGGGCACGCCTTCCAGCAGCTCGGGGTCGTACTGCCGCCGGTGCTCGGGGTGGTAGAGGCGGAAGGGCTCGACGATGCGCTGCACGAAGTCGGGCGCCAGGTAGTCGGCCGGGCGCGCGGTGTGCTGCAGCTCGGATTGCTGGAATACGAATTCATGCTGCCGCGCCGCGATGGCCATGCGCACCAGGCCGGCCAGCCGGCCCATCTGCGCGGGCTGCCACAGCGCGGGGTCGAGCAGCTGCCGCTGGATGGAGGCCAGGTCGCTGCCGCCTGCGCCGCCGCCATAGAAGTTGGCGCGCGACGATTCGCGCTGGCTCACGCTCAGGTTGTCGTTGATGGCGGCACCAAGGTCGGCCAGCAGGCGTTCACGCATCGCGCCCGGCAGCACGCCGATGAGCTGCATCGCCAGCCAGGCTTCTTCGTCGTTCACGATGTCGAGGAACCAGCTTTGCGTGGCCAGCTCCCGCGCAAAGCTGGCGTTGCGCCAGGGGTCGCGGTGGCCCAGCAACCGCAGCAGCACCGCCAGCCGGTGTTCACCCGCGACCCGTTGCGCGCCGCCGCCGCCGTACAGCCGGGCGACCGGAAAGCCCTGCAGCCAAGGCTCGAACAGGTCCTGCGCACGCTCGCCGTCGTTCTGCAGGCGCTGGGCCACGGCGCGCAACTTTTCCGGCTCGCGCATCCAGGGTGCCAGCCGGTCGAGCAGCAGCAGGCGCTCGGTGTCGCTGGGGCCGCGGCGCAGGCTGTCGCGCACTTCGACATACGCCTCGCGCAGGGCTTCGTCGCCGTCGAAGGCCTGCGTGGCGGCCTCGGCTTCGGCGGCGTCGCGCTGCAGGCGCTCGTTGGCGCGGCGGATGGCGGCGGCTTCGTCGAACTGCGCCGGGCCCAGGGCTTCCAGGCGGTCCATTGCCTCGCGCCGGGCCGGTTCTTCGCGCAGCGCGGCCCAGGTGGCGGGGCTCAGCTGCTCGCGCACGCGCAACAGCGCGAAGTGCTCGTCCGGGCCCAGGTGGTGGAAGTCCATGCCGCCGAAGATGTCGGCGTCGGCCCGGGCCAGCAGGTCGGCGTCCAGCACGCTGTAGAAGGCCAGCACCTGCGGCCGGTAGCGGGCGCGGTGGCCGTCCGACAGCTCGGCCAGCAGCTTTTCGCGGTCGGCACGGGTGATGGCGGTGGCTTCGTCCTCGGCCGCGGGCTGGCCGGCCATCAGCGCCCGCACGGTGACGAATTCGAGCGACTGCAGGATGACGAGGATCTGCTCGACCATGCCATCGGTCACCCACAGGAAGCCCAGCCAGCCGCGCAGCAGCCGCTTGATGCGGGCCACCTCGCGGGTATGGCGCTGGCGCACCGCGGCATCGAAGCCGGTGTCGGCCGCGACCTGCGCATCGGGCAGCAGCAGGCGTGGCCGGGGCAGCTGGCGCAGCGCGGCGGCGGCCAGGCCGATGTCGTGGGCTTCCAGCTCGGCAGCGGCACGGCCGGCCACCACGCCGCCGGGCAGCAGCCGCAGGCCGCGGCGCTGCGCCACATGGGCCAGCTCATGCGCCAGCAGGTAGCGGCCCCGCGCGGTGCCGGCATCGAAGTCGCGCGGATGCAGCCACACGCGGCGGCCTTCGCTGAGGGCGGCGGCGCAGGGCAGCGCGGCAAAGCGGCGGGCATCGACCTGCACGGTGACGCCGGCCAGGCCGAGGTCGGCCTGCAGGCGGCGCAGCAGCGCGGGCGGCAAGGGCTCAGCCGCCGGTACGCCACCGCCACGCGCCGGCTGCAGCAGCGGCGTGCGGTGCGGGCTGGCCGGTGACGGCGCACGGCGGGTGCCGACAGCGGCCGCACGGTCGCGGTCACGACCAGCACGGGCCTGAGGCGCCGGCCGGGCGGGCTGCAGCAAGGCACTCATGACGCGTCCCCGCCGGCCAGCGACTGCAGCAGCGCCCGCGCCGCGTCGCGGCCGATGTCCGCCGGCGTGGCGCTGCGGCCGGGGCGGCCGGGCACGGTCAGCCGGCGCTGGTCGCTGGCGCTGCCGTCAACCGGCGCGCCGGCCTGCACGGCCTCGGCCTGCAGCGTGCGCACGAAGGCCGCGCGCACCTGCGCCGCATCGGCGGCGCTGAAGCCGGTGAGCACCAGCCGCTCGATGTGGATCTGCCGCATCACAGCCAGCCCTCGGTTTCCACGGCATTCAGCGGCCGTTCGAGCTTGGCGTATTCGGTGCGGGTGGCGGCCAGCAGGTGCTGCATGCCCAGCGGTTCGCCGGCATCGGCCGCCAGCACCGCGGCATTCAGCGCGATGCTGCGGATGTGGCCGCCGGCCACGTTCAGCCGGGCCAGGCGGTCGCAATCCACCCGGCCCAGCGGCATGCGCGGCGGCAGGCTGCGGCGCCAGATGCGCGCCCGCTCGGCCGCGGCCGGGAACGGAAACTCCACCACGAAGCGGATGCGCCGCAGGAAGGAGGCATCCAGCGCGCTGCGCAGGTTGGTGGTCAGGATGGCCAGGCCGCGGTAGGCCTCCATGCGCTGCAGCAGGTAGCCCACCTCGATGTTGGCGTAGCGGTCGTGGCTGTCGCGCACCTCGCTGCGCTTGCCGAAGAGGGCATCGGCCTCGTCGAACAGCAGCACCGCGCCGCCCTGCTCGGCGGCGTCGAACACGCTGCGCAGGTTCTTCTCGGTCTCGCCGATGTACTTGCTGACCACGGCCGACAGGTCGATGCGCACCAGGTCCAGCCCCTGTTCATGGGCCAGCACCTCGGCGGCCAGCGTCTTGCCGGTGCCGCTGGGGCCGCTGAAGAGTGCGGTCAGCCCCAGGCCCCGGCTGTGGCGGTCGGCGAAGCCCCATTCCTGGTACACCCGGTGGCGCTGGCGCAGGTGGGCGCCGATGGCCCGCAGCGCAGCGGCCTCGCGCGGGGGCAGCACCAGGTCGTTCCAGTCGACCTGCGGCGTGAGGGTGTGCACCAGCGCGCCCAGCCGCGGCCGCGCGGCGCCGCGGGCGGCCTGCCACAGCGCCTGGGCCGGCGGCAGGCCGCCTGCGGCCAGTTGCCGGGCCTGCTGGCCGGCCCGCTGCACCTGGGCGGCACCCAGGCGGAACTGCTGGCTGAGCTGGTCGTAGGTGGCATCCAGGCCGGTGGCCGCGGGCCAGGCGGTGGCGGCGCGCTGCCACATCCAGCGCTGCTCGGCGGCGGGCAGCGGCGCCAGCTCGACCTGCAGCCGCTCACGCGCGCCCAGCGCCGGCACCGGGCCATCGGCCAGCAGGAAGAGCGGGCCGCCGAGGTCGTCGGCCAGCGCGGCCAGCATCGCCGCTCGCGGGCCTTCGGCATCGGGGGCCACCACCGCCAGCGCACGCGGCGCCAGCAGGGCCTCGCGGCTCCACAGCCGAGCCAGGCTGCGGCGCTCGGCCACCGGCTCGGGCAGGTCGGCCAGCTGCAGGCGCAGCAGCTGCAGGCCGGCGGCGGCGGCGCTGGCGGCGGCCAGGGCCAGGCCGTCTTCCACGTCGTGGCCGCCGATCTGCACGCAGGGTGCGGTGTGCGCATCGGCCAGCAGCGGCGCCAGCCGGCCGGCCTGCGCGCGGCGCGAGGGCGGCAGCCAGACCGGCGCGGCCACGGGGCGCAGGTGGGGCTGCAGCCGTTCGTCCAGTGGGTCCAGCCCCATCAGGTGGTGCAGCAGGCGTTCGTCGATGGCCAGCCGGGCCTGCAGCAGCTCGCCACCTTCGGCCACCTCCACCAGCCGCCAGCGGCGCAGCGGTGCATCGGGCGCCAGCGCGCTCCAGTGCGGCTCGGCCAGCGCGGCCAGCGCCAGCGCGAAGCTGGGCAGCGCGGCGCCACCCGCCCGCTGGCGGCAGGCGGCCTGCAGCGCCGGGTCGATCTCCACCCCGGCGCACAGCAGCAGCACGTGGCGCTCGAAGGGCGAGAGGCCGAGGCGCCCGGCCAGCCGGCGCAGCCGTGGCGGCTCGTGCTGCAGCGTCGCCGCGCCGGTGGCGGCGGGTTCGGCCAGCCGCGCGGCCAGCGCGGCCGCGGCAGCAACAAGGGCGCGGCGGTCGTCGTCGGGCGAGGCGGGGCTGGCAGCGCCGCTCCGGCCGCCGGCGCTTGCAGCGCGGCTTTGGGCTCCAACGCTGTCCGCGCCGCCATGGCCGCCGGCGCCCGGCAGCGCATCGTCCGCCGCAGCGGCCCGTTCAGGCGGCTCGGGCTGCTCCTGCGACGCGGGGGCGGGGTGCGTTCGGTCATGGCGGCGGTGGCGGGGCGCGGCGGGTTTCAGATGTCGACCACCGGGCCGCTGAAGCGGCCGGTGCCGGCGTCGGTGACCAGCAGGCTGTCGGCGCCGTCCACCTGCGCCCGCAGCAGGTAGCGGCCGGTGGGCACCCGCCGCAGCGGCAGCTCGATCAGCAGCGCATCGGCCTGGCTGGCCGGCAGGCCGTTGCCGGCCGGGGCGCGCAGCCGCAGCGCCGCGCCGCCACCGGCCGGTGCGTCCAGCTCGTTCAGCAGCGCCTGCACCTGCTGGTGGCGCGCCACCGGGGTGGTGAACTGCAGCGCCAGCGTGCCGCTGTGCAGCGTGCGGCCGTCGACCAGCTCCACGTCGGTGATGGTGGCGGTGGCCGACACCCGCGGCCGCAGCAGCACCGGCAGCAGGTTGGATTCGGCCGCCGCATGCAGCACCGGCGGGTCGCCCAGCGGCCGGCGGTGGATCACGCGCGCGCCGCTGGGGCCGGGGTACAGGCCCGCGGGCAGCGGCTCGGGCAGCACCAGGCTCACCGCGTCGTCGGTGGTGGCTGTGACCAGCGCCGTCACGTCGATGCCGGCCAGCTCCACCTGCAGCGCATCGGCGGCCAGCCGCTGGCCCTGCAGCCGCAGCGTGCTGCCGGGCAGCAGCGGCGCGGCCGCATCGCCGTCGGCCTGCGCCTGCAGCAGCAGCGGCACGCTGGCCGGCAACGCCGCGCCGATGCGCCGGGCCACCGGCAGCGCACCGCGCGGCGTGCTGCGGCTGTCGATGATCACGGTGGTGACCAGGTAGGGCACGGTGGTGCGGTAGCGCGCCTGCATCGCCGACCACAGCCGCGAGACGTCTTCCGCCGAGATGCTGGAAGGCACGATGCGCAGCCGCTCGATCTGCTCGGCGATGCCCGATTGCGCCAGCGCCGCCGGAAAGCCGGTGGGCGGCGCGGCCGGCGACAGCGCCCGCTCGATGGCCGCGCGCGTGGGCACCGGCTCCTCATGGAAGGCCAGCATCGCCTCGCCCAGCAGGATCTCGCTGGCCAGCGGCGTGGCACCGAACACGGTGACCAGGTAGTGCAGGTCCAGCACCAGCGGCGGCGCCTCGGTGCGCCGGCCGCCGCCGTCGCGCGAGGGCAGTGCCGTATTGGCCCAGCCGGCATTGCGCGTGACCTGGTGCAGGAAGACGTTGACCTGGTTGGGATCGGCCGCACCGCTCAGGTCGATGCGGTCGGGCGGCAGCGCACTGACGTTGACCTGCCCCAGTGCCGAGGCCACCGGCTCGCCGGCGAAGCGCGCGGCCAGCATGTCGGTGAGCACGGCGGTGACGGCGCCGAGGGCCAGGCTGGTGCTCATGGCGTGTCCATGGGGGTGTCAACGCCGGCCGCGGCCGGCCAGGTAGTCGGCCAGGCCCAGCGGTACCACGGCGGGCGCGGCGACCGGCGCGCCTGCCGGTGGCAGCAGCTGCGGTGGCCGGGTGGCGGGCAGCGCGCGGATCTCCACGCTGCCGATGTGCACCTGCACCGCAGGTGCGGCGGGCGCCGCTGCGGCGGTACCGGGTCCGGCGGCCCTGCCTGGGGCCGGCCGGGGCAGTGCCGCGCCCGGCACCGCACGCGGCGGCGGCCGCACCCAGGGTGCGTCGGACGGCGCGCGCTGCGCCGCAGGCTGCGGTTGCACCCTGCGGCCCGCAGCGGGCTCGGGGGTGGCAGGTCCGCCGGCGTGGCCGGTGCCGGCCGGGCGGTGGGCAGCATCGAATGTGGCGCCGGGCCCGCCGAAGACCGATCGGCAGGCACCGGTGCGGCCGCATCCGGTGGATGGTCCGCTTGCCTGGACAAGTCCACGGCAGCCGTGGGTTGCGCCGAGGGCTTGCGCTGCGGCGCCGCCACGCCGTGCCCGGCCTCCCGCGCATCGGTGGCCCAGCTCTGGCGCGGCTGCGGCACGGCATCCGGCGCTTGCGGCGCTTGCGGCGCTGCCTGGCTGCGCCTCCCGGCATCGGCCAAGCTGGCCTGCCCGCGCTGCGCCGGTGCCTGCGGCGCAGGTGCCGGCCGGGCAGCCGCAGGGCGAAACGGCGGGTCGACCCCCGCTGGCTGGCGGTGCCCCGGGAAGCCTGGCGTCGCGGCCGTCGCCGCGGCTGCTGGCGGTGCGCCGAGGGGCGCCTGGCCCAGGGGCATGCCGGGCCCGGCGGCCTCTCCCGGCGGATCGGCCGGCGGCCCGGCTTCCTCCCGCTCGAAGCGATGGGCTGGCCGCCGGGTGACCACCGGCAGCCGTCCCGCGGCGCGCAGCAGCATGTGGGCCAGGATGTTCGCCATCGGCGTCTCAGGTTCTCAGCTCGCGCCGCCTCACAGGCAACCCAGGTAGAAGCGCCGGCGCGCCGCGGGCAGCGCCAGGATGTCGTGCTCCGACCAGTGGTAGGCCAGGGCCAGCGCATGCACCTCGTGCAGCAGCCGGAGGGCGGCGGCGTCGATGTCGGCCCGCAGGAAGCGGGCAATGTCCAGCGCCTCGTCCCACTGCATGCCGCAGGCCGGGCATTCCAGCGCCACCTGGGGGTCGGCCAGCGGTGCGGCCTCGGCCAGCGCCCGGCCGAAGGCATCCGCCAGCCGGCGCGGGTCGTGGTCCGGCTGCAGGCTGCCGGCCAGGCAGCGCAGCAGCAGTGCCTGCACGCCGGCATCGATGGCTTCGTCGGCCGAGGCGGCCGTGTCGGCCGAGGCCACGCGCAGGGCCTCGCCCACGTCCTGGCTGCTGGGGTGGCGCAGCCGGCAGGGCGGGCCGGGCAGCTCGCCAAAGGGCAGCTCCAGCGTGCGGCCGATGCCGGTCAGGGCGTCGTCATCGGCGTCTTCGTCGTCGGCGCCGGCGAGCAGCGCCTGCACGCTCAAGGTGTATTCGATGCGCTCGGCGCAGGCCGGGCAGCTGGAGGTGGCCTCCATGCGGTCGCCGAAGGTGGCGCGCCGCCAGCGCAGCAGCTGCGCATCGCGGCGGTCCACCGGCACCGCGGCCAGCTGGGCCCGGGTGTGGCCGGGATGCAGCGCGCCCAGCAGCTCCAGTGCCAGCTCGTTGGCATCGGCGGCCTGCAGCCGGTCGGCCAGGGCCACCAGGTCGGCATCGTCCATCGGCCGGATCGCAGTCATCGCCGCAGCCCCCTCACACCGGCTCGTCGAAGCTCTCTTCGGTGGGCTCGGTCACGCTGTAGTCGCGCTCCCAGCCTTCGTTCTCCAGCTTCAGCGTCTGGATGGCCACCGCATTGGCATTGGCGTCCAGGTCGGGCAGCGGCTGGTATTCCGAGGGCCAGCAGCGGAACACGTTGTAGGCCAGCACCACCTGGCCGGCCTCGTTGCACACCTCGATGGTGAGGTTCTTGCGGAAGTCCTTCAGCGCGGCCTCCGCGCCCAGGCCGGCGCCGAAGTTCCACACCTTGTTGGCCCAGCGCTCGAACTCCACGTCGTGCGTGACGCCGCGCTCCAGCGTGATGGCCTCGTACTCGGTGCGGCCCGGGCTCTTGCGGCTGGTGCTGGGGTCGCTGCCCTCGCGGTGCTTGACCACCTCGGTGGTGCGCTTGAGGCCGCTGACCTTGCTGATGCCGGCCACGTAGCGGCCGTCCCACTTGACCCTGAACTTGAAGTTCTTGTAGGGGTCGAAGCGCGTGGCATTGACGCTGAACTGTGCCATGGGGTGCTCCTTCCGGTCAGGCCTGGACCTGGCCGGCCAGCTGCTGCAGCTTGATGACCACGAACTCGGCCGGCTTCAGCGGCGCGAAGCCCACCACGATGTTCACGATGCCGCGGTTGATGTCGTCCTGCGTGGTGGTCTCGCGGTCGCACTTCACCAGGTAGGCGTCCGACGGCTTGCTGCCCTGGAAGGCGCCCTGGCGGAACAGGCCCTGCATGAAGGCGCCCAGGTTGAGCCGGATCTGCGACCACAGCGGCTCGTCGTTGGGCTCGAACACCACCCACTGCGTGCCGCGGTACAGGCTCTCCTCGATGAACAGGGCCAGCCGGCGCACCGGCAGGTACTTCCACTGCGAGGCCAGGCTGTCGGCGCCCTGGCGGGTGCGTGCGCCCCATACCAGCCGGCCGGCCGGCGGCATCGAGCGCAGGCAGTTGATGCCCAGCGGGTTGAGCTCGCCGTTCTCGGCATCGGTCAGCGGCACGGCCAGCTCGGGCACGCCCACCAGCGTGGCGTCCTGCCCCGCGGGCGCCTTCCACACGCCGCGCTGACCATCGGTGCGGGCGATCACGCCGGCCACCACGCCGCAGGGCGCGAAGGTCTCGATCTGGCCGTCGCGCTCGCTGTTGACCATGCGCACCCGCGGGAAGTACAGCGCCGCATTGGCGCTGGTGGTGCCCAGCGCGCCGATGCCGGCCAGCGCCTGGTCCTTGGTCAGCCAGCCGCTGGGCGGATCGACGATGAGCATCGCGCGCCGGCGCTCGCAGTAGGCGGCCGCGGCGCCCCACACGTCGGCCGGCACGTCGGTGGTGGGCGTCATCGGCGGAATGCACAGCAGGTTGAAGATGTCCGCATGGGCCAGCGCGTACAGGCCGGTCTTGTTCAGCTCGCTGCCCAGGTAGTCGGCGGAGGTCAGCGCCAGCCCGTCGGAGGCGGCGGTGCTCACGCCCGCGCTGGTGCCGGCGCCGAAGGGATCGGCCCCCGCCGCGGGCGCGGCACTGGCCGCCGGCCGCGCGCCGGGAATGCCGCCGAAGGTGCGCACCAGCCGCGACTCGTTGCGCAGCACGTTCAGCACGTAGCGCGGGTGGGCGCTGTCGACGCTGAGGTTGCGGTGCGTCTCGGTGTCGCCAGTGCCCATGTCGCGCACCGAGAGGTTGAACACGTCGGGGCCGGCGGTGGCGTGGTCGACGCGGGCGCGCAGCGCATTGCCCCAGGCGCCTTCGTAGGCCGCTTCCAGCCCCAGGCTGTCGACCGCCAGCCGCGCGCGGGTCACCGGCGCCACCGCGGCGGCCGCGGCGCTCACGGCGGCGGGCTTGGCGGCGCTGATGGCATCGGCCACGTCCTGCGGCGCGGCGGCCCCGGCCACGGCCTGCGCACCCGCCGCGGCCACCGCCGTGGCGGCCGCCAGCGCCGCCGCACCGGCTGCGCCGGCAGCGGCCACCGCGGCCTGGGCGGCATCGGCCACGTCCTGCGCGGCGGCGGCGCCGGCCACCGAGGCATCGGCCGCGGCTTCCACCGCGTCGGCCGCGGCCTGGGCCTGCGCTGTGGCCGCGGCCAGCGCGGCGGTGCGCGCGGCCTCGTCGGCGAAGCTGGGGCGGAACAGCCGCACCACCACCGCCTGGCCGCCGCCATTGAGGAAGAAGTCGCGCACCGCGAAGCCCATCGTGCTGTCGTTCCACAGCCGGCCGAAGCGGCGTTCGTAGTCGCCCTGGCTGTTGATCACCACCGGCGTGTTGGTCGGCCCGCGCCGCGCGCGCCCGACGAAGGCGGTGACCGAGGTGGCCACGCCCGACACGGTGCGCACGCCGCTGGGTACCTCCTCGATGTAGACACCCGGATAGGTCAGGGCGACGGGCATGGTTCACTCCTTCGAGCGCAAGGGGAAGAGGCGTCAGGCGGAGCGACCTTAGTCCGGCGATGGGTGGGCGCGTATCCCTAGCAGTTGCGGGTGTTAGGGATGGCAGATCGGGGTGTGGGGAGCCCTGCGGGCGGGGTGCCGCGGCTGCTCCAGGACCGCCAGGCGCCGCGGGCGCGGCATCGGCCAGGGCCCGAGCCCAAGCCTGAATTACCGCGGTTTGCACGCCCTGTTGCCTGCATCGCCCGCCGCCCCGCTCGGCACACTCGCCAGCGTCATGCCGCCCGGACAGGGCTGCGCATGCTGCCGTCCACTTCCGGGCCCCTGGCCGTATCCGATGTCCGCTTCCACCGCCGCTGCCGCCCTGCATCCGCCGCCTGCCGCCACGCAGCCGGCCGTACCGGCGGCACCTGCCGTGCTGGCGGCCTGCCAGGCGGCACTGCTGGGGCAGCCCACGCTGGCGCCGGCGGCGCGGGCGCTGGCCCGCACGCTGGCCGACGGGCTGGGCCTGGACCGGGTGGCGGTGGGCATCGTGCAGCGCTCGCTGGTGCGGGTGGTGGCGGTGTCCGATGGCGATGCGCCGCCGCCCTCGTCGCGCCGCGAAGGCGCGACCGAAGCCGCGATGGCCGAGGCCCTGGACCAGCAGGCGCTGGTGATCGAACCCGAACCTGCCGGCGCTGGCGGCACGCCGCGCATCACCCTGGCCCATCGGCGGCTGGCCGAGCGGCCGGGCGACCTGGCGGCCACCTTGCCGCTCTTCGTGCAAGGCCGGCCGGTGGCCGCGCTGTGCCTGCTGCGCCGCGCCGGCGCGGCCGGTCCGGCCCGCCTGTCGGCCGATGAACTGGCCCTGCTGCAGCAGGTGGGTGCGCTGGCCGGCCCGGTGCTGCAGCTGCTGCAGCTCAACGAGCGTGCCTTCCCTACCCGCTTGCTGGATGGCCTGCGGGCCTGGCTGCAACCGGCCGACCGCGGGCGCGCCGCGCTGCGCGGCACGGCCGCGGTGGCCGCGGTGGCGCTGGCCGTGCTGTCGTTGGTGCCGATGCCGGCCCGCGTCGGTGGCGCGGCCCGGGTGGAAGGCGCGGTGCAGCGGGTGCTGGTCGCGCCCACCGACGGTTTCCTCGAGAACGCCCATGCCCGGGCCGGCGACGAGGTGCGTGCCGGCCAGGTGCTGGCCGAGCTGGCGCAGCAGGACCTGCAGCTGGACCGCCAGCGCTGGGCCAGCCAGCTGGCGCAGCACCAGAACAGCCTGGCTGCCGCCAACGCACGGCGCGACCGCGCGCAGCTGGTCATCCAGCAGCAGCGCGCCGCCGAGGCCGAGGCCCAGCTGGCGCTGGCCGAGATGAAGCTGGAGCGCGCCCAGATCACCGCGCCGTTCGACGGCATGGTGATCCGCGGCGACCTCACCCAGCAGCTGGGCGCACCGGTGCAGCAGGGCACCGAGCTGCTGACCATCGCCCCGCGCGAGCGTTTCCGCGTGATGGTGCAGGTGGACGAGCGCGACATCGCCGCGGTGCAGCCCGGCCAGACGGGCACGCTGGCGCTGTCCGCGCTGCCGTGGGACACCACCGCGCTGAAGGTGCTGCGCATCACGCCCATGGCCACGGCGGTGGAAGGCGCCAACGTCTTCGAGGTGGAGGCCGCGCTGATCGACCCGCCCGCCGCGCTGCGCCCCGGCCTGCAGGGCCAGGCCCGCATCGGCGTGGGCCTGCAGCCGCCGCTGTGGTCCGCCGCCCGCCGTGCCGTGCAGGCCGCGCGCCTGGCCGCCTGGCGGTGGCTGGGATGAGCGCCGCCACCTCGCCGCCGGCCGCCCCTGCGGCCCTGGCCGCGCCCACCGCGCCGCTGCTGTCCGCCCGCTGGTACCGCTTCGCGGCGGTGCGCCCGTCGCTGGCCAGCCAGGTGCGGGCCCAGCGCATCGTCTACCGCGGCACGCCCTGGTGGGTGCTGGAGCATGGCGACAGCCTGCGCAGCTTCCGCCTGAACCGCGCCGCGCATGCCTTCGTCGGCCGCTTCAACGGCCAGCGCACGCTGCAGTCGCTGTGGGAGATGCTGCTGGCCGAGCAGGCCGACGACGTGCCCACGCAGGACGAACTGCTGCAGCTGCTGATGCAGCTGCAGGCCGCCGGCCTGGTGAGCCTGGACCGCCGCATCAGCTTCGGCGGCCTGGCCGATGGTGCGGCCGATGGCGCGGCCGACACCGCGCCCGAACTGCCGGCCGCCCGCCGCAACTCGCTGCTGTCCATGCGCATTCCGCTGGGCCGGCCCGAGCCCTTGCTGGACCGGCTGCTGCCTCGCCTGCGCTGGCTGTTCACGCCCGGCTTCCTGCTGCTGTGGCTGCTGGCCGTGGGCTGGGCCGCGCTGGCCGCGGTGCTGGAAGCCGGCCCGCTGGCCGCGCACTGGCAGCTGTGGTCGGGCACGCCGCGCATGCTGGCGCTGCTGTGGGTGGCCTACCCCAGCGTCAAGGCGCTGCACGAGCTGGGCCATGCGCTGGTGCTGCGCCACCTGGGCCTGCGCGTGCCCGAGTGGGGCGTGACGGTGATGCTGTTTACCCCGGTGCCCTACGTGGATGCCTCGGCCGCCGCGCTGCTGCCCTCGGCCCGCCAGCGCGCGCTGGTGGGGGCCGCCGGCATCATGGTGGAGCTGCTGCTGGCCGCCGCCGGCCTGGCCCTGGCGCTGCATGTGCAGCCCGGCCTGGTGCGCGACCTGGGCCTGGCGGTGTTCTTCATCGGCGCGGTGAGCACGCTGCTGGTCAACGGCAATCCGCTGATGCGCTTCGACGGCTACCACGTGCTGGCCGATGCGCTGCAGCTGCCCAACCTGGCGCCGCGCAGCGTGCGCTGGTGGCTGGACCGCCTGCAGGCCCGGCTGCTGCAGGCACCGCCGCTGCAGCCGCTGCAGCCCGCCGCCGGCGAGGCGCCGTGGCTGTGGCTGCATGCGCCGCTGGCGCTGGCCTGGCGCTGGTCCGTCAGCACGGCGTTGGTGCTGTGGGCGGCGCAGCTGTCCTTCCCCGTGGCCCTGGCGCTGGGGCTGCTGTTCGGCTGGATGCTGGCCGGCCGTCCGCTGCTGGGCCTGTGGCGCTGGCTGCAGGGCCCTTCGCTGGCCGATGCGCAGCGCGCGGCGGCCCGGCTGCGGCTGGGCCTGCTGGGCGGCCTGCTGCTGGCCGCGCTGGCGGTGCCGCTGCCCGATGCCACCGTGGTGCGCGGCGTGGTGTGGCTGCCCGACGATGCGATGGTGCGTGCCGGGGCCGACGGCTTCATCGAGCAGGTGGCGGTGCGCGACGGCCAGGCGGTGGCCGCCGGCACGCTGCTGTTCACGCTGGCCTCGCCCACGCTGGCCACCGAGCGCCAGGCCCTGGCCGCCCGCATCGAGGCGCTGGACGTGGAGTATTTCGAGGCCCTGGCCACCGACACGCCGCGTGCCGTCAACCTGGGCCATGAGCTGGACGCCGCGCGCGCCGAGCTGGCCCGCGCCGACCAGCGCCTGGCCGGCCTGGCGGTGCGCGCCGCCGTGAGCGGCACGGTGGCCATCGCCCACGCAGACGACCTGCCCGGCCGGCATGTGAAGCAGGGCGCGCTGCTGGCGCACCTGCTGCCGCAGGGCAAGCCCGCGCTGCAGGTGCGCGCGGCCATCGGCCAGGACGACGCGGCCCGACTGGGCGCCCGCCCCACCGACGTGAGCCTGCGCCTGGCCGACGCCCCCGATGCGCCGTCGCTGCCCGCGCGCTGGCTGCATGGCAGCGCCGCCGCGGTGGACAAGCTGCCCAGTGCCGCGCTGGCGCAGCGCAGCGGCGGGCCCATCGCCACCGATCCGCAGGACCGCGAGGCCCTGACGCCGGCGGCCGCCGTGGTGCTGGCCGACCTGCAGGCGCTGCAGCCGGCGGCCGCGGCCGGCGCGCACATCGGCGCCCGTGCCTGGGTGCGCTTCGGCCATGGCCATGCGCCGCTGGCCTGGCAGGCCGCCTGGCGGCTGCAGCAGCTGTTCCTGCGCCACTTCGACACCACACGATGACCCGCGGCATGCGCCTGCGCGGCGCACCGCCGCTGCCCGTGCCGGGCCTGGTGCACGGGTCTTATCCCCTGGCCGGCCTGCGGCCGGGCAACGTGCCGGCGCCCTTGCAGTGGATGGCCGCGCCGCTGCGGCGGCTGCAGGCCGCCTGGCCGCTGCACGGCGCGCCGGCCCGGCGGCTGCTGCAGGCGGTGCAGGCGGCGCAGGCCGGCTGGCAGGCCCAGGGCCTGCACGGGCACCTGCTGCGCCCGCTGCGGGCCCGCCTGGCACGCGAGGGCTGGCATCCCGACTTGCGGGCCAGCGCGCTGGGCTGCGCCGCCGCCGCGGCGCAGCAGGCCCTGGGCCTGCAGCCCTTCGGCATCCAGCTGCTGGCCGCCCATGCACTGCTGGACGACCGCCTGGTGCAGCTGCCCACCGGCGAGGGCAAGACCCTGGCCGCCGCCCTGGCCGCGGCGGTGGCGGCGCTGGCTGGCGTGCCGGTGCATGTGATGACCGCCAACGACTACCTGGCCGCACGGGACGCCCGGCGGCTGGCGCCGATGTTCGAGGCCCTGGGCCTGCGCGTGGCCTGCGTGGTGGCCGGCCTGCCGCCCGAGCAGCGCCGCGACGCCTATGCCGCAGACATCACCTACTGCACCGCGCGCGAAGCGGCCTTCGATGCCCTGCGCGACACCCGGCGCGGCGAGGCACCGCCGCTGCTGCGCGGCCAGTGCATGGCGCTGCTGGACGAGGCCGACAGCCTGCTGGTGGACGACGCCACCGTGCCGCTGGTGCTGAGCGCGCCGCAGCATGATCCGCAGCAGCGCGCCGCCTGCTTCCAGGCGCTGGCACTGGCGCGCCAGCTGCAGCCCGGCCTGCACTGGCAGCTCGATGCGCAGCCCGCCGTGGCCTGCACGCCGCTGGGCGAAGCCGAGCTGGAGCGGCTGTGCAGCGGGCTGGCCGGCGCCTGGCTCAACCGCCGCCACCGGCTCGACCTGGTGGCCAGCGCGCTGCAGGCGCTGCACCTGCTGCAGCCGGGGCGGGACTACCTGGTGCGCGAGGGCCGCGTGCAGTTGCTGGACGCGGTCACCGGCCGCGTGGCTGACGGCCGCAGCTGGTCGCGCGGGCTGCACACGCTGGTGGAACTCAAGGAGGGCCTGGCGCCCAGCCCCGCGCAGCACACCGTGGCGCAGACGAGCTTCCAGCGCTTCTTCGGCCGCTACCTGCGGCTGGCCGGCCTCAGCGGCACGCTGGCCGAATGCCGGGCCGAGCTGCAGCAGGTGTACGGCCGCCAGGTGGTGGTGCTGGCGCCGCGCCGGGCCACGCGGCGCCTGCAGCTGCCCAGCCGGCTGTATCCCGATGCGGCCAGCCGCCAGGCCGCCATCGTGCGGCGGGTGGCGGCGCTGCATGCGCAGGGCCGGCCGGTGCTGGTGGGCACCGACGGGCTGGATGCCTCGCAGGCGCTCAGTGCCGCGCTGGCCGCCGCCGGCCTGCCGCACCGGCGGCTGGATGCCCGGCACGATGCCGACGAGGCCGCGGTGGTGGCCGCGGCGGGCCAGCGCGGCGCCATCACCGTGGCCACCCGCATGGCCGGGCGCGGCACCGACATCCTGCTGGGCGAGGGCGTGGCCGAACTCGGCGGCCTGCACGTCATCGACGCGCAGGACAACCCCAGCGCCCGGCTCGACCGCCAGCTGGCCGGCCGCTGCGCCCGCCAGGGCGACCCGGGCAGCGCCGAAGCCTGGCGCCGCGCCGATGCCGAGGCCTGGCGGGCGGGCTGGCTTACATTGGCGCTCAGGCTGGCGCCCGGGCGGCCGAAATGTCCAAGCTGAAGGGTCGGAAGCCCGAATGCCGCCGGCGTGCATCGACGCCTGGACGGCATGGCGGCAACGGACCCACGAACAACATGCCGCCACGCGGCGCCAGCGGCTGCTGGAAGAGGAACGTTCATGGGACATGCAGTTGAAACACCCTGGAGCGAGGCGATGAACCGCCGCCGCCTCGGCAGCGCCCTCGTGCTGGCCGCTGCCTGCGCCGTCGGCGCCGCACCAGCCGGGGCCCAGGCCCCGGCGCCGGCCGCCACCGCCTCCGCGCCCTCTGCGCTGCCTGCGGCCAAGCCGGCCGCCGGCAGCAGCGCCCGTGCCGCGCGCAGCGGCATCAGCTGCCTGATGGGGCCCGAGCGCGTGGCCGACATCGGCACCCAGGTGGTCGGCGTGGTGTCCTTCATCAAGGTGGACAGCGGCGACGAGGTGCGGGCCGGCCAGCCGTTGGTGGGCCTGCGGGCCGAGGTGGAACAGGCCGGCGTGCTGGCCGCCGAGGTGCGCGCCCGCATCGACGCCGACGAGCGCGCCGCCGAGGCCAACCTGTCGCTGGCCCGCCAGCGGCTGGAGCGCTCGGTGCAGCTGGAAAAGCAGGGCTTTGTCTCCCACCAGGCCAGCGAGCAGGCGCGTGCGGAAGAAGCCGTGGCCGCGCAGAAGCTGGAGCAGGCCCGCGGCCAGAAGCTGGTGTCCCAGCGCGAGCTGGGCGTGGTGCGGGCGCAGCTGGCGCAGCGCACGCTGCACAGCCCGTTCGACGGCATCGTGGTGGAGCGCTTCGTCAACACCGGCGAGCGGGTGGAGGACAAGCCCCTGCTGCGCGTGGCCATGCTGGACCCGCTGCGGGTGGAGCTGGTGCTGCCCGCCAGCCGCTACGGCAGCCTGCGCGAGGGCGACAGCCTGGCGGTGCAGCCCGAGCTGCCCGGCGTGGCCGCGGTGCAGGCCCGCGTCACCCGCATCGACAAGATGATCGACGGCGCCAGCAACACCTTCCGCGCCCGCCTGAGCCTGCCCAATCCCGGCCACCGGTTGCCCGCCGGCGCCCGCTGCCGGGTGGAGATGCCTGGCGCCGCGGCCGCCGCGGCGGCCGCGCCCGCCCCGGCCCCGGCACCGCAGCAGCGCCCGGCCTGACGATGCGGGCCGCCGCCTCGCGTCCGGTGTTCGAGGAACTCGAACCCCGCATCCTCTATGCCGCCGACCTGGCGCCGCTGGCATTGGCCGGCGGTGGTGCGCCCGGCCAGCCGCAGCACTGGCAGGCCACGCTGCAGGCCGACCTGGCGCTGCAGCCGGTGGCGCCGCAGGCCGCGGCGCGCAGCGAGATCGTCTTCGTCGACCTCTCGGTGCCCGATGCCCAAGGCCTGCTGGCCGACCTGCAGGCCCAGCGCGAGGCCGGCCGTGCGCTGGAGGTGGTGCACATCGGCGCCCAGGACGACGGCGTGGCCGTGATCGGCCAGGCCCTGGCCGGGCGCAGCGACCTGCAGGCGGTGCACATCCTGTCGCACGGCAGTGCCGGTGCGCTGCAGCTGGGCGCGGCCACGCTGGATGCGCAGGCGCTGCTGCAGCGCGCCGGCGAGCTGGCGGGCTGGAGCCAGGCGCTCGCGCCCGGCGCCGACCTGCTGCTGTACGGCTGCGACTTCGCCGCCACCGACGCCGGCCGCGCCATGGTGCAGGGCCTGGCCGCGCTCACCGGCGCCGACGTGGCGGCCAGCACCAATGCCACCGGCAGCGCCACCGCGGGCGCCGACTGGCGGCTGGAATACCGCAGCGGCGCCATCGACACCGGCGTGGCCGCCAGCCTGGCCGCGCAGGCCCGCTGGCAGGGCACGCTGGCCACCTACACCGTCACCAGCACCGCCGATGCGCCTTCGGCGAATGCGCCGGCGGGCACGCTGCGCTGGGCCATCCAGCAAGCCAACGACAACCCGGGCGGCGACACCATCGTGTTCGCCATCGACGGCGTGTTCGCCATGGCCGCCGGTGCCAAGGGCGATGACTCCGCTTCCAACGGCGACCTGGACATCGCGGGCAACCTGACGCTGGTGGGCCGCGGCGTGCACAACACCGTGATCGAGGGCAACGGCGAGGATCGTGTCTTCGACGTGCGCTCCGGCACCGTGGTGATGCAGGACCTGACGGTGCGCGGCGGCGGCGGCAACGGCGACGGCGTGGGCCTGCGGGTGCGCCCGGCGGGCGACCTCACGCTGCAGCGCGTGGTGGTCAGCGACCATGCAGGCAAGGCCAACGGCGCCGGCATCTACAACGAAGGCGACCTCACCCTGCGCAACACCGAGCTGCGCGACAACACCGCCAGCGGCCACAAGGGCGGCGGCCTCTACAACCGCGGCACCGCC
This sequence comes from Aquincola sp. J276, assembly GCF_024700035.1. NCBI lineage: Bacteria > Pseudomonadati > Pseudomonadota > Betaproteobacteria > Burkholderiales > Sphaerotilaceae > Aquincola > Aquincola sp. J276. Next base: position 1,497,941 of record NZ_JAJONC010000002.1, on the reverse strand, counting down.
ACCCTGGTGGCCAGCACCGTGGCGGGCAACGGTGCAACCGATGGCGGCGGCATCTACACCACCGGCGAACTCACCGCCACCAGCAGCACCTTCAGCGACAACAGCGCCAGCGGCAAGGGCGGCGCCCTCTACGCCACCGGCAACGTGCTGCTGGACCATGTGACCATCGCCTTCAACAGCGCCGGCGGCGCCGACCGCGGCGGCGGCGTGTACTTCGGCGGCGATGACGACGACGACGGCGTGCGCGTGGGCAACTCCATCGTCGTGCAGAACACCGGCGGCGACCTGCGCGGCGGCTTCAGCTCGCGTGGCTTCAACATGTTCAGCGACAGCCGGGCCGGCGGCATGTACCTGTCCGACCGCGCCAGCACCACGCCGGCCCAGGCCGGCCTGGCGCCGCTGGGCGACAACGGCGGCGGCACCCGCACCCATGCGCTGCTGTCCACCAGCCTGGCGCGCGACGCCGCCAGCACCGGCTCCACCGTGGCCACCGACCAGCGCGGCCTGGCCCGCGCCGGCCGCGCCGACATCGGCGCCTACGAATTCATCCCCTCCAACAGCGCGCCCACCATCGCGCCGGTGGCCGACAAGTCCACGCCCGAGGACGTGCCGCTGGCCTTCGCCTTCACCATCGGCGACGCCGAGACGGCGGCCGCGCTGCTCACCGTCACCGCCTCGTCCAGCAATGCGGCGCTGGTGCGCGCTTCCGACCTGGTGCTGGGTGGCAGCGGCGCCAACCGCACGCTGACCATCCGGCCGCAGGCCAACGCCAGCGGTACCGCCACCATCACGCTGGCGGTGTCCGACGGCAGCGGCAGCACGCTCACCACCTTCCTGCTCACGGTGGGGCCGGTGAACGACGCGCCGGTGGCGGTGGGCGACGTGGCCACCACCCCGGCCGGCCAGACGGTGCGGGTGGACGTGCTGGCCAACGACCGCGACGTGGAAGGCCATGCGCTCACGCTGGTGGCCGCCAGCGTGAACTCGGCGCACGGCGTCGCGTCGGTGGTGGGCAACCAGGTGGAGTTCACGCCGAATGCCGGCGTCACCGGCCTGGTGGAGGTGCGCTACACCCTGCGCGATGCGCTGGGGGCCGATGCGGCGGACGTGGGCATCCTGCAGGTGTCGGTGGGCGCCAATGCGCCGCCCGCCAGCACCGCGCCCGCCACCGTGGCGCTGCCGGAGGACGGCCAGGCGGTCATCACCCGCGACCACCTGAACTACGCCGATGCCGATGGCCATGCGCTGGCCGGCCTGCGCATCGACGCGCTGCCCGGCGCCGGCCGCCTGACGCTGGCCGGCGCCGAGGTGCGCGTGGGCATGCTGGTGTCGGCGGCGCAGCTGGACGCGGGAGAGCTGGTCTACGCCGCCGAAGCCGACGCCCACGGCACCGGCTACGCCAGCCTGCGCTTCAGCGTGCAGGACGCACTGGGCGCCTACGCCACCACGCCCAGCGAGATCCGCTTCGACGTGCTGGCGCAGAACGACGCGCCGGTGCTGGGCAGCCACGGCAGTGGCGCCGCGGGGCTGGACTTCATCGAGAACGCGGCGCCGCTGCCGGTGTTCGGCACGCTGGGGCTGCAGGACGTGGACAGCACCACCCTGGCCTCGGCCCAGGTGCGCATCGGCGATGGCTACCGCGCCGGCGAGGACGAGCTGCTGCTGGCCGCGGGCAGCACCGACATCGGCAACATCACCGCCCGCTTCGATGCCGCCACCGGCAGCCTGCAGCTGGAGTCGGCCGGCGGTACCGCCACGCTGGCGCAGTGGCAGGCCGCGCTGCGGGCGGTGGCCTACCGCAACGGCAGCGACACGCCCGACACCGGCACGCGCTCCATCAGCCTGCAGGTGAACGACGGCGGCGCCAGCGATGCGCAGAGCAACGTGCTGCGCACCCTGCTCACGCCGCAGGCCGTCAACGACGCGCCGGTGGTGGCCACCGTGCCGCTGGGCCCGCTGATGGCCGGCGGCACGCGGCTGATCACCGCCGTCGAGCTGCTGGCCGCGGCCAGCGATGCCGACCATGACCTGCTGAGCGCCGGCCAGCTGGTGCTGTCCAGCGGCTCGGGCACGCTGGTGCACCTGGGCGGCGGGCAGTGGCAGTTCACCGCCGATGCCGGCGCCCACGGCGCCTTGCGCTTCAGCTTCGAGGTGAGCGACGGGCAGGCCAGCGTGAGCGGCATGGCCGAGCTGACGGTGACCGCCGCGCCGCCGCCCCCGCCTCCGCCGCCTCCGCCCGCACCGCCACCGGCGCCCGTGCCGCCGCCGCCTGCGCCGGTGCCGCCTCCGCCTGCCCCGGCGCCGGAGCCTGCGCCGCCGCCGCCCGCACCCGTGCCGCCGCCGGAGCCGCCGCCCGCCCCGGCGCCCGTACCCGTGCCGCCGCCGCCGCCGCCGCCCGCGCCGGTGCCGCCACCGGCTCCGACTCCGACTCCGACTCCGACTCCGGCGCCTGCGCCCGAACCCGCGCCGCCGCCGGCACCCGTGCCCGCGCCGGTGCCCGCCCCTGCGCCGCCGCCCGTCATCAGCATCGACGCCCCGGCCCCCCGCACCCGCGCCCGCCCCGGCGCCGGCCGAAGCCCCGGCCCCCGCGCCGGCGCCGGCCGAAGCCGCCGAGCCGGCCGCCGCCGCGGCGCCGGGCGCGCCGGCCGAGGCTGGCGCCACCGTGTCCTCCGGCGGGCCGCAGGCCGAGGCCGAGCAGAGCCGCGCCGGCTTCACGCTGGACGCCGGCGGCGAGGGCGCCGCCGCCCGCCTGGCCGCACCCAGCTATGCGGTGAACGCGGATGCGCCACGCCTGGCCGGACAGCGGCTGGGCAACGATGCGCTGGTGCAGTTCGCCCTGCTGTCCGAGGCCGCCGCCAACGACGTGGCCAGCAACGTGATCCCCTACGACCTGGGCTCCGCGCTGCGCGACCGCAGCCTGGTGGCCGCGATGGACCGCGCCCGCGACGAGGCCGAGCGCCAGGGCGGCTTTGCGCAGGACACGGTGGCCACCGGCACCGCGGTGTCGGCCGGCCTGTCGGTGGGCTACGTGCTGTGGCTGGCCCGCGGCGGTGCGCTGATGGCCAGCCTGATGTCCACCCTGCCGGCCTGGGCCATGGTCGATCCGCTGCCCGTGCTGTCGCAGATGAAGCAGAAGCGCCGCGGCGAAGAAGGCGCGGCCGACGACGACGAACCCGGAAGCGACGACCTGCTCGCCGACGGCGAGGCGCCGCCGCCCGCCGCCTCCGACGACCCCATCGAACGGCTGTTCAGCCGCGCCCGCCGCTTTGCCCGCGGCGCACCGGCCCCCGCGTGGAACCCGAATGAAACGACTGTCCTCCCGCTTCCACCTGGCGCTGGGCCTGGCCTCCCTGGTGGTGAGCCTGCTGCTGGGCGCGCTGTGGCTGGGCCTGGTGCCCGACCGCGAGGCCGCGCTGCGCGCCGGCCGCGTCACGCTGGCCGAGACGCTGGCCATGGGCGTGACCACGCTGCTGTCGGAGCAGGCCGAGGATGCCGAGGCGGATCCCCGCGTCAGCCGCCTGCTGGGCTTCGCGCTGCGGCGCAATCCGGCGCTGCTGTCCATCGGCCTGCGCCGCGATGACGGCACGCTGGCCCTGGCCGTGGGCCCGCACGAGGCCTGGCAGCCGCTGGCCGCCGGCGCCGCCACCGACACCCAGATCGAGGTGCCGATCGCCGAAGGCGCCCGCGCCTGGGGCCGCGCGGAGCTGCGCTTCGAGCCGTTGCGCTCGCCGCTGCTGCGCCGCGCCGGCGTGCCGCCGGCCTTCGCGCTGATCGGCGCGGTGGCGCTGGCCAGCTTCGTGCTCTTCTACTTCTACCTGCAGCGCATGCTGCGCCATCTGGACCCTTCCAGCGTGGTGCCGGGCCGCGTGCGCACCGCCTTCGACACCCTGGCCGAAGGCGTGGTGGTGGTCGATGCGCAGGGCCGCATCGTGCTGGCCAACCGCGCCTTCGCGGAGGTGATCGGTGGCCAGGCCTCCCAGCTGGTGGGCCAGCCGGCGGCGCAGCTGCCCTGGACCAACCAGGCCCAGGCCCGCATCCATGCCGACGAGATGCCCTGGGCGGCCGCGCTGGCCGATGCCCGCGCCCGCCACAACGTGCTGATGTACCTGGTGGATGCCCGCGGCCGGCGGCTGGCCTTCATGGTCAATTGCTCGCCGGTGCCCGGCGCGGGCGGCAAGCCGGCCGGCGTGCTGGTGAGCTTCGACGACGTGACCGAGCTGGAGGAGAAGGAGATCGAGCTGCGCATCGCGCGCGACGAGGCCGATGCCGCCAACCGCGCCAAGAGCGACTTCCTGGCCAACATGAGCCACGAGATCCGCACGCCGATGAACGCCATCCTCGGCTACACCGAGCTGCTGCGCCGCGGCTGGCAGCAGGGCACCACCGATGCGCAGCGCTGGCTGGAGATCATCCATGGCAGCGGCAGGCACCTGCTGGAGCTGATCAACGACATCCTCGACCTGTCCAAGGTGGAGGCCGGCCGGCTGGACGTGGAGCGCATCCCCTGCGCGGTGCACGGCGTGGTGGGCGACGTGGTGCGTGCCATGCAGGTCAAGGCGCAAGAGAAGGGCGTGTGGCTGCAGGTGGCCTACCCCGAGCCGCTGCCCGCCAGCGTGCTCACCGACCCGGCGCGGCTGCGGCAGATCGTCACCAACCTGGTGGGCAACGGCCTGAAGTTCACCCAGCAGGGCGGCGTCACGCTCACGCTGCGGCTGCGGCGGGAGGCCGACCGCACGCTGGTGGCCATCGACATCGCCGACACCGGCATCGGCATCGCCACCGACAAGCTGGAATCCATCTTCGAGCCCTTCGTGCAGGCGGAGGCCTCCACCACGCGCAACTTCGGCGGCACCGGGCTGGGCCTGGCCATCAGCCGGCGCTTCGCGCGGGCGCTGGGCGGCGACGTGGTGGCCAGCAGCGTGCCGGGGCAGGGCAGCACCTTCCACGTCACGCTGGAAGCCGGCAGCGTGGAAGGCACGCCGATGCTCACGCCGGCGCAGCTGGAAGCCGCGCAGGCCCAGCCCGCGGTGGTGGAGGACGCGGCCTGGCGCTTCCAGCCGGCGCGGGTGCTGGTGGTGGACGACGGCCCCGAGAACCGGCAGCTGGTGCGCCTGGTGCTGGAGGCCGCCGGCCTGCAGGTGGTGGAAGCCGCCGACGGCCAGCAGGCGCTGGACGTGCTGGCCGCGCAGTCCATCGACCTGGTGCTGATGGACGTGCAGATGCCCGTGATGGACGGCTACACCGCCACCCGCACGCTGCGCCAGCGCGGCCTGCAGCTGCCGGTGCTGGCGCTCACGGCCAATGCGATGAAGGGCTTCGAGGCGCAGATCGCCGAGGCCGGCTTCACCGCCTACCTCACCAAGCCCGTGGACATCGACGGCATGCTGGCCGAGCTGGGCCGCCACCTGAAGGGCGAGCAGGTGCAGGCCGCGGCCCGGCCGGCCGGGCCGCTGGCAGTGGCGCAGCCGATGCCTGCCGCCGCCCCCGCCCTGCCGGCCGCAGCGCCCGCGGCACCGGCGGTGGCCGAGGAGCTGGCGCCCATCGAATCGCGGCTGGCCAACCATCCGCGGCTGCGTCGCGTGGTGCGCGGCTTCGCGCTGCAGCTGCCCGCCAAGCTGCAGCTAATGCGCAATGCGCTGAAGGCCGGCGACCTGCAGGAACTGGCGGCGCTGGCGCACTGGCTGAAGGGCGCGGGCGGCACCGTCGGCTTCGACGTGTTCTTCGAGCCCGCGCTGGCGCTGGAAGAGGCCGCGCGCGACGGCCGCGCCGCCGACCTGGCGGCGCAGCTCGACGGCATCGATGCCCTGGCGGCCCGGCTGGCCATCCCCGAGGACAACGCGGCCGTGACCGCCTGATGAAGGCCACCCCGATGAAACGACCCGACCCGCATGAGCTGATGCCGCTGGACGGCAGCATGTTCGGCGACCTGCCGCAGGCCGAAGCCGAGGGCCGCGAGCAGCAGGCCGCCGCCCACATGCTGGACGCCACCGTGATGATGGTGGACGACGATCCGATGATGACCGACGTCATCCAGACCTACCTGGAGGACGCGGGCTACCAGCACTTCGTCTCCATCAACGATCCGCTGCAGGCGCTGGACGCCGCGCGCAGCCACCTGCCCAGCCTGATCCTGCTCGACCTGATGATGCCCGGCATGTCGGGCTTCGAGGTGCTGGAGCAGTTGCGCAACGACGAGGCCCTGCGCTACATCCCGGTGATCGTGCTCACCGCGGCCAGCAATCCGGCCACCAAGCTCAAGGCGCTGGAGCTGGGCGCCACCGAGTTCCTGGCCAAGCCGGTGGACAGCAGCGAGCTGGTGCTGCGGGTGCGCAACAGCCTGGTGTTCAAGGTCTACCAGGACCGGCTGGCCAACGAGGACCCGCTGACCGGCCTGACCAACCGCCGCGTGTTCGTCGAGCGGCTGCAGCGCGCGCTCAAGCGGGCCCACGAAGGACCGGGCGAGGAGGGCCGTGCCGCGCCGCCGATGCTGGCGATGATGCAGGTCGGCCTGGACCGCTTCCGCCAGGTGAACGAGACGCTGGGCCACGGCGCCGGCGACCGCCTGCTGGCCGCGGTGGCGCGCCGCCTGCATGCCTGCAGCCGCCGCGAGGAAGCCGGCGGCGAGCCGCGCACGCTGCTGCCCATGCTCAGCCGGCTGGGCGGCGACGAGTTCGCGCTGCTGGTGCCCAGCATCGCCTCGCCCGCCGCGGCCGACCGCGTGGCGCGCCGGCTGCTCGGCGAGCTGGCCTTGCCCTTCGAGCTGGACGGCAAGGAGCTGTTCGTCACGGCCAGCATCGGCATCTCGGTGTTTCCGGAGGACGGGGACACGCACGAGCAGCTCATGGCCGCGGCCGGCAGCGCCTGCACCCATGCCAAGGACAGCGGGCGCAACAACTCGCAGTTCTATTCGGCGGCGCTGAACAACGTGTCGCTGGAGCGGCTGGCGCTGGAGACCGACCTGCACCGCGCCATCGGCCGCAACCAGCTGCTGCTGCATTACCAGCCCAAGGTGGACCTGCGCAGCGGCCGCGTCACCGGCGCCGAGGCGCTGCTGCGCTGGCAGCATCCGGTGCACGGCCTGGTGCCGCCCGACCGCTTCATCCCGCTGGCCGAGGAGATCGGCCTCATCGTGGAGATGGGCGAATGGGTGGCCTACCGCGCCTGCAGCCAGCTGGCCGAGTGGCGCGCCCGCGGGCTGGGCCACCTCAAGCTGGCCATCAACGTCTCGCGCCACGAGCTGGCCGCGGGCGGCCTGGTGAACACGCTGGCCACCGCCATGGCCTGCCACGGCGTGCAGCCCGGGCAGCTCACGGTGGAGCTGACCGAGAGCATGCTGATGGACCGCATGGAGGACACGCAGCGCCAGCTGAGGGCGCTGCGCGAGATGGGCGTGGAGCTGTCCATCGACGACTTCGGCACCGGCTATTCATCGTTCAACTACCTCAAGCGCTTCCCGGTGCATGAGCTGAAGATCGATCGCAGCTTCATCATGGGCATGCCCGAGGACACCACCGACAGCGCCATCGTCGGCGCCATCGTGGCCCTGGGCCACAGCCTGCGCATGCGGGTGGTGGCCGAAGGCGTGGAGACCGAGGGCCAGCGTGCGGTGCTGCAGGCCCTGGGCTGCGACAACTACCAGGGCTACCTGTGCGCCAAGCCGCTGCCGCCCGATGCCTTTGCGGCGAGGGTGGGGGGAGATCAACGGCGAGCGGCAGGGCTGAAGGGGCCGGCCAGATGCCCCCGTATCGCCTCGATGGTCAGCGCGGGATGGCTCAGCTGCGGGCAGTGCCCGTCGGCGTCCAGCTCCAGCAGGCGGCTGTCGGGCAGGCGCTGGTGCAGGTAGCTGGCCACCGCCCTGGGCACGATGCGGTCGCGCAGGCAATGCAGGACCAGGGCCGGCGTGTGCACCTGCGGCAGCAGCGCGCGATGGTCGCCATAGAACGCCAGGCGGGCGAAGCGGCCGGCGGATCGCGCATCCAGCGTGCGCAGGGCCACTTCGAATTCGCGCGCCAGCGCCTGCGGTCCCTGCTCGCCCACCACCATCGGCGCCAGCATGCGGGCCCAGCCGAAATGGTCGCTGTGCATCAGGTCGAACAAGGCCTGCAGGTCGGCCGGCTGGAAGCCGCCGCTGTAGGCCGGCGGGTCGTCCAGGAAGCGGGGTGAGGTGCTCACCAGCACCAGCCGGCTGAAGAGTGCCGGGCGCGCCAGGCTGGCCATCATCGCGATCACGCCACCCACCGAATGGCCCACCAGCATCACGCGCTGCAGGCCCAGGGCCTCCACCAGCGCGACGACGTCCTCGGCATAGGCTTCCAGCCGGTCGTGCCGCGGGCCGTAGGCCGTCATGTCCGACGAACCGCAGCCCAGGTGGTCGAACAGCACCACGCGGTGCGTGGCCTCGAAGGCCGGCGCGACGAAGCGCCACACCTTCTGGTCGGCCCCGAAGCCGTGGAGGAAGACGATCGCGTCGTCGCCGCGGCCGCCGATGTGCAGGTGGTGGCGCTGCGCCAGGGTGCGCAGCAGAGGAGGGTCGGTGAAGCTCGCGGATGTCACGTTGAACGGCGCGTGATCTGTGTGTGTGCGGTTTTATATCCGGCCCCCGGGCCGCCATCGGGCCACGGCGCAGCGCCTTGTGTGCAGCCTTGCGCAGCATCGGAGTGCGGGGCGCTGCGGGCTGGGCGGGCATGCTGGTTGCCGGGCCGGCCGCACACCTCCAAGGAGCATCCGATGGCCGACACCGCTTCCGCTGCCCTCCATGCCACGCGCCATGACGATGGCGGCAAGCTGCTGCTTCGGGTGGCAGTCGGGGTGCTGATGTTGCTGCACGGCCTGTTCAAGCTGGGCAACGGCATCGGCGGCATCACCGGCATGGTGCAGGGCGCGGGCCTGCCGCCGGTGCTGGCCTATGGCGTGTACGTGGGCGAGGTGCTGGCCCCGGTGCTGATGATCATCGGCCTGTGGACCCGGCCCGCCGCGCTGGTCGTGGCCATCAACATGGTGGTGGCCATCGCACTGGCGCACGGCAAGCAGCTGTTCTCGCTCACCCAGCAAGGCGGCTGGGCGCTGGAGCTGCAGGGGCTGTACCTGTTCGGCGCGCTGGCGGTGGCGCTGCTGGGCGCGGGCCGCTACAGCGTCGGCGGCCTGCACGGCCGTTTCAACTGACACCCTGCCGGCCCGCCCTGCGTCCCGCCGGCTGACAGCCATCTCGGCCGCCTCCTACAGGCCCCCGCGACCCGCGGGGCCCAGGATGCATGCCCGCCCTCAACGCCCTGCTGAAAGCTCCCCATGGACCTGCGCCCCTACGTTCCGACCCGACCTGCCGTGCGCCGTGCACTGCAGCCCCTGCAAAGGCGTGCCGGCGAAGTGCTGCGGCAGGCACCCCGGGTATCCAACCGCACGCTGGTAGCCAGCGCCATTGGCCTGGTGGCCGGCGCGCTGGCGGTGTGGGTGGCCAACAAGGCCCGACAGGCCGAGCGCGACCATCCGCCCACCGGCCGCTTCATCGAGCTGGAAGGCGTTCGCCTGCATTACGTGGAGCGCGGCGAAGGCCCGCCGGTGGTGCTGATCCACGGCAACACCGTGACCTCGGCCGACTTCGAGGCCAGCGCCCTCATCGACACCCTGGCGCGCGACCACCGCGTGATCGCCTTCGACCGGCCGGGCTACGGCCACAGCACCCGTCCGCGCAACCGGCTGTGGACACCGTCGGCCCAGGCTTACCTGCTGTTCCGCGCGATGCAGCAACTGGGGCTGGAACGGCCGGTGGTGCTGGGGCATTCGATGGGCACGATGGTGGCGCTGGCCCTGGCGCTGGACCATCCCAGCGCGGTCGGCCGGCTGGTGCTGCTGAGCGGCTACCACTACCCTGAGCTGCGCGCCGATGCGCTGCTCACCGCGCCGGTGGCATTGCCGGTGGTGGGCGACGTGCTGCGCTACACCGTCACCGCCGCGGGCAGCCGCCTGATGCTGCAGCCGATGATGAAGGCGATGTTCGCGCCCTGCGAGCTGCCGCCCGGCTTCGAGCCGACGATCGTGCGCGAGATCATGGTGCGCCCCGTGCAGCTGCGGGCCAATGCCGAGGACGCCGCCTTCATGATGCCGGCCGCCCGCAGCCTGAGCGAGCGCTACCACGAGCTGGCGCGGGACCCGGCGCTGCCGGTGGCCATCCTGGCCGGGGCGGAGGACAAGGTGGTCGATCCCACGCTGCACTCCGAGCGGCTGCACCGCGACCTGCCGAACAGCCGGTACACCGTGGTGCATGGCGTGGGCCACATGGTCCACCACAACGCGGCGGCCGAGGTGCTGGCCGCCATCCGCGGCGACTGACGCCGCGCGGCCGGGGGCCTTCAGGCCGCCGGCTTGTAGCGCCGCCAGCGACCGGCCGGCTGGGCCAGCCGGTCCGTCAGCACCTGCAGCACCTCGCGGTTCCAGGCCAGCCCCATGTGGCTGCCTTCCACCTCGATGTCCTCGGTGCGCGGGCTGCGCCGGGTGTGGCGGCAGGTCTGCCAGGCCACCACGCCGTCGCTGCGGCTGTAGATGGAGGTGGTGGGCACCGGCAGCGGCCGCCGCAGCCGGGCGGCCCAGGCCTTGTCCAGCGCCGGCGCGCCGCAGCCGAACAGGCGCAGCAGCAGCCCCGCGTTGCTGTGGTCTGCATCCGCATTGAAGGGCGTGCCGATGGTGATGACCTGGCGCACGCCGGCCGGATGCAGCCGGGCGATCTCCCGCGCATAGATGCCGCCCAGGCTCCAGCCGATGAGGGTGGCCGGCTGCGCATGCGGCTGCAGGCGCTGCGCCATCTCGTCGGCCAGGCAGCGCAGCCATTCATCGGGATCGCCGCTCACGCCCAGGTTGCAGCCGCGGCCCCAGTCCAGCGCCGGATGGCCCAGCTTGCGGCAGTGTTCGCGCAACGGCCCGACGGCCGAGCCGTCCGCCCCCAGGCCGGGAAAGATCAGCACCGGATGTCCATCGCCGGCCGCCAGCGGCGCCGACTCGACCGAAGTGGTGACGTGGTGGGAGAACAGTTCGAATGCGGCGCGCAGCCCTTCCAGGCCGAACAGGGACAACGAGGGACGCAGATCAAGGGAAGCTTCCATGTGCAGCAGGGGACCGTGAGATCCGAGGGGCATTCGACGGCCCCAGGTTCCGCCTGCCGGCGCATGCACGCCAGGAGGCAGATGCCCGTGCGTTTGTAGGAAGCGTCCTGATTGCGCAGGCGCATGTCGCAGCCCCTGGAGCGGTATGTGCCTTGCCGCGTGGGGTGTCCCGCAATCCTGACCTGAGGAGCTCACGATGACCCGCACCGTAGTTGGCGTATTCGATCGTTACGACAGCGTGGAGAGCGCCGAGCGCGCCCTGCATGCCGCCGGATTCGGCGACAGCCAGATCCACATCACCGAACAGCCGAATGGCCGTGACAACGCCTCCGGCACGCAGGACGAAGGCATGCTCAGCGGCGTGCGCAACTTCTTCTCCGACATCTTTGGCGACAACGACAGCGACCGTGACGCCGCCCAGTACGCCCAGGCCATGCGCATGGGCTGGACGGTGGTCAAGGTGGATGCCGACGAGGACCGCGTGAGCGCGGCCGCACTGGCCCTGGAACAGGCCGGCGCCGTCGACATCGACGCGAAGGCCGAGGAATGGCGCGCCGACGGCTGGAACGAAGGCCTGGCCACGCCGGGCGCCGTGCACAACGAGCGCACCGCCGCCGAAGGCACGGTGGAGTACCCGCCCTCGGGCAGCGCCGGCCTCACCGGACTGGCCAGCACGCCCGACACCACCGGCCGCGTGGCCACCACCGGCACCGAGCAGGTGATCCCCGTGGTGCGCGAGTCCATCGAGGTGGGCAAGCGCCAGGTGAGCACCGGCGGCGTGCGCGTGTATTCGCGCGTGGTGGAGACCCCGGTCAACGAGAGCGTGGAGCTGCGCTCCGAGCATGCCGAGGTGCACCGTCGGCCGGTCGACCGGCCGGTGACCTCGGCCGATGTGGACGCACTGGGCGACCGCACGATCGAGGTGCTGGAGACGGCCGAACGGGCCGTGGTGTCCAAGACCGCCCGCGTGGTGGAAGAGGTGAGCATCGGCAAGTCGGTGCAGAGCCATACCGAGCAGGTGCGCGACACCCTGCGCAGCACCGAGGTGGAGGTGGAGCACCTGCAGGGCGACGACACCGCCCTGGCCGGCGACGACCTGTACCGCCAGCACTTCCAGAGCCGCTACGGCGACACCGCGAGCTACGAGGACTATGCGCCGGCCTACCAGTACGGCGCCACGCTGCGCGACGACCCGCGTTATGCCGGCCGCGACTGGGAAAGCTTCGAGGCCGATGCCCGCACCGACTGGGAAGGCCGCCATCCCGGCAGTGGCTGGGAGCGCTTCAAGGAAGCCGTGCGCCACGCCTGGCAAGGCGCCAAGCGCTGAGCGTGCGACGGGCGCTGCCCGCCCGCGCTCAGCGGGCGCGGCGGCGCACCGTCGGCGGTGCCACGCGGCGGTAGTCGCGCCGCCACAGCCACGTCATCACCGCTGCCGCACCCAGCGCGGCAGCGCTCATCGCCGTCCAGGTGGACAGCCCCAGCACCAGCAGGCACAGCAGCGACGCCGCCGCATACAGCAGGGGCAGGCTTTCATACAACTTGCTGGGCAACCAGGGGCACATGACACGACTCGACAGGCGGGAACGGGCCGCGAGTGTGTGCGAATGTGTGCGACGCCCACACCCCGCACACCGGGTGGCGACAAGCCGGCCCGGTGCAGGCAGGACGTTTGCCGCTTGCCTAGACAAGTGCGCACGGCCGCCGGCCTGCCGCACTTACAGAAAAGGCGTCCCGCATGACCAAGGCCCAGTGGTTCCTGCTGCTAGGCAGCCTGCTGCTGCTGCGCGGGGTGAGCACCACCGCCCTGATGCGGCTGCCGGTCACCTCGGCCATCCTGTACCTGGGCGTCGGCCTGATGCTGGGCCCGGCCGGGCTGGGCCTGTTCAGCTTCGATCCGCTGGAGGAAGCGCCGCTGCTGGAAACCTTGACCGAGGTGGCGGTGCTGGTGTCGCTGTTTTCCGCCGGCGTCAAGATGCCGGTGCCCTGCACCCTGGCCCGCTGGCGGGCACCGCTGCTGCTGGCCACGGTGTCGATGGGGGTGAGCGTGGGCCTGGTGGCCGCGGTGGGCCACCTGCTGCTGGGGCTGCCGCTGGGCGCGGCGGTGCTGCTGGGCGCCATCATCGCGCCCACCGATCCGGTGCTGGCCACCGACGTGCAGCTGCGCCATCCCGGCGACACCGACAGCACCCGCTTCATGCTCACCTCCGAGGCCGGCATGAATGACGGCACCGCCTTCCCGTTCGTGATGCTGGGCATGGGCCTGCTGGGCCTGCACGAGCTGGGCGACCATGGCCTGCGCTGGGTGGCGGTGGACCTGTTGTGGGCCACCGCGGGCGGGGTGCTGATCGGCGTGCTGGGCGGCGCCGGCATGGCGCGGCTGGGCTGGTGGCTGCGGCGCGAGCCGCGTTCGCACGAGCTGCTGGACGACTTCCTCGGCCTGGGCCTGATCGCAGTGGTGTATGGCGTGAGCGTGATGCTGCATGCCTGGGGCTTCCTGGCGGTGTTCTTCGCGGCCGTGGCGCTGCGGCAGACCGAGCTGCGGCTGGCCAGCCGGATGGTCGGCGGCGCGGCCTGCAGCACCCCGGCGGACCGCCCTGCGCCCGACAGCCAGGAAGCGGACCGCCTGGCCTCGCAGGAGCCCGACCCCGACACCGCGCCCACGGTGAGCCATGGTGCGCTGATCTTCAAGGAACACCTGGAGCGGCTGTCCGAGCTGACGCTCATCCTGCTGCTGGGAGGCACGCTGGCTGCCAGCAACTGGACCTGGCCGGCGGTGGGCCTGGCGCTGTTCGTGTTCCTGGTGGCGCGGCCGGTGAGCGTGCTGGTGGGGCTGGCGGGCAGCGGCATGTCCTGGCGCTCGCGTTGGATGGCGGGCTGGTTCGGCGTGCGCGGCATCGGCTCGCTGTACTACCTGGTCTATGCCATCGTGCACGGACTGCCGCGACCGCTGGCCGAGCAGGTGATGCAGTACACGCTGGTGGTGGTGGTGCTGTCCATCCTGCTGCACGGCACCAGCGTGAAGCCGCTGATCAGCCGCTTCTGGCGCAGCGGCCGCTGAAGGATGGGCATGAAGAAGGATTGGGAAGGATCGACGATGGATCGACGGCAATGGCTTGTATGGACAACTTCCTCGGTGGCGGGCGCGCCCGCGCTGGCGATGCCCGCGCGGCCGCCGTCAGCGGCCACCGGGCTGCCGCGGCCGGGCTCGCTGATGGTGATCGGCGGTGCCGAGGACCGGCGCGGCGACCGGCTGGTGCTGCGCCGCTTCGTCGAGCTGTGCCGCCAGCCGCAGCCGCGGGTGGTGGTGCTGCCGTCGGCCAGCGCCTTCCCACAGATCGTGGCCGGCCGCTACGAGGCGGTGCTGAATGCGCTGGGCGTGCAGCGGGTGCTGGTGGTGCACCCGGAAACCCGCGAGGAGGCCGACGACCGGCTGCTGGCCGCGCAGGTGGCCACCGCCGACGGCATCCTGATGACCGGGGGCGACCAGGGCCGGCTGGCCGAGGCGGTGGGCGGCACTGCGCTGCAGCGCGCCATCCACCATGCCTATGAGCAGGGTGCCTGCGTGGCGGGCACAAGCGCCGGCGCGGCGGTGCTCTCGGGCCGCATGCTGCGCGCACGGGCGGTGGACGACGGCTTCGGCCTGCTGCCGCAGGTCATCATCGACCAGCACTTCACCGAGCGGCGCCGCCTGCCGCGCCTGCTGCGTGCGCTCAGCCAGCATCCCGACCACGTGGGCGTGGGCGTGGACGAGGACACCGCCCTGGTGCTGCGCCGCGGCCGCGGTGCCGAGGTGGTGGGCAGCGGCGGCGTGACGGTGGTGGACCCGCGGGCGGTGCAGGGCCCCATCGGCGAGCTGGCGCCCGAGGCGCTGATGCACCTGCCCGGGCTGCGGGTGTACCGGCTGCAGGCGGCCGCGCCGGTGGATCCGCAGGTGGCCTCGCTGCTGATGGGCTGAAGGCGCCCGCGCCGGGGCTGTCAGCCGCCGGCCTGCTGCCGGTGCTCGGCCGACACCGCATGCACCCGCTGGATGGGCGCGGCGGCCACCGCCTGCCGGGCGACGGCCTGCACCTCGGCCATCAGCGCGCGGGCGTCCCAGTCGGTGGGCCAGCCCTGCCACAGGCGCAGCCTGCCGGCCACCAGCACCGCCTCGATCTGGCCGCGGTGGGCCAGGCGCACCAGTTCCCAGCCCAGGTCCCAGGAGGGCATCAGCTCGGGCACCTGCGTGTCCAGCAGCAGGCAGTCGGCGGCCAGGCCGATGGCGATGCGGCCGGTGTGCCCGCCCAGGCCGCAGGCCTGCGCACCGCCGGCCGTGGCCATGCGCAGCCAGGTCCAGCCGGCGCCGCAGGACGAATCGCCGGTGGCCAGGCCGAAGGCCAGGCGCTGCGCGGTCTCGGCTGCGTCCATCAGCCGGAAGGCATCGCTGCGGGTGCCGTCGGTGCCCAGGCCCAGCGGGATGCCCAGCGCCTGCATCATCAGTGCCGGCGCCACCGCATTGCCCTTCCAGGCGCTGGCCACCGGGTTGTAGGCCACGGCGGTGCCGGTGTCGCGCAGCAGCAGCAGTTCGTCCGGCGTCACCAGCGTGGCATGGGCCACCAGGGTGTTCGGGCCCAGGGCGCCGGCCCGCCGCATGTGGCCCAGCGGCCGCAGGCCGCGCTCCACCAGGCTGCGTTCCACCGAGGCCAGGTGCTCGTTGGCATGCACCTGCAGCACCGCGCCGGCCTCGCGGCACAGGGCCGCGGCGCGGCCCATGGTGCCATCGGTGGCGGCCTCGGGCACCGACACCGCCAGCGAGCCATGCACCAGCGCATCGCCGGCCCAGCGGGCCAGGTGGGCCTCGGCCTCGTGCAGCGTGCCGCGGCGCTGGGCCTCGTCGGACCCCGCGTCGTTGCACACGCGGGCCAGCACGCAGCGCAGGCCCGCCTCGTGCACCGCGGTGGCGATGGCCTGCAGCCCTTCGCGTGAACGGGTGCCCGCATCGGCCACGGTGGTGAAGCCGCCGCGCAGCGCCTCCAGCGCGGCCAGCTTGGCCGACAGGTACAGCGCGCGGCCGTCCAGGTGCTGCTCCAGCGGCACCCAGATGCGGCGGAAGATCTCCGACGGCTCGCCGAAGGCCAGCGACTTGCCGAAGGACTGGGTCAGGTGGTGGTGCGTGTCGATGAAGCCGGGCATCAGCAGCCGACCGGGCAGCGCCAGCGCAGGCAGGCCCGGGTGGCGGGCCTGCACCTCGTCCAGCGGGCCGATGTCGGTGAAGCGGCCGCCGTCGATCACGATGCCCTGGCCGGACACCGCCTCGTCGTCCAGCCAGGCCAGCTCGGGGGCCAGCAGCAGGCGCGGGCCGTCCAAGGCTTCGCGCAGGGGGGCATGCTCAGGTGCTTGCATAGACAACTCCGGTGGCGATCAGGGCCAGTGCAGTGAGGCGGCGCAGCCGCCGGGCGTCCACCCGGCGGGCCAGGCGGCGGCCGGCCCAGGCGCCCAGCAGCAGGGCGGCGCCCACGGCGGCGCCCAGGGTCCAGTCCAGCCGGCCGGCCAGCGCATGGGTGCCGGTGGCGGCCAGCGCGATGGGCAGCTGCACCGCCTGCGCCGCCAGCACGCTGGGCAGCGTGGGCAGGCCCAGCAGCATCAGCACCGGCAGCAGCAGCACCGGCCCGCCGGTGCCCGACAACGCCGAGCCGCAGCCCACCGCCGCGCCCACCAGCAACAGCGCGGCGGTGCCGGGCAGTGCGCGCGGCGGCGGCTCGGCATGGCGCATGGCCCACAGCGTGTACAGGCCCGAGCCCACGGCCAGCACCGCCACCCACAGCCGCACCGCGGCGGGCGCCACCTGGTGCACCAGCAGCGCGCCCGACGCCGCGCCGGCCAGTGCCGCCACATGCAGCGGCCACCAGCGTGCCGCACCCTGGGCCAGTGCCGCGCCGCGCCAGCCCAGCAGGCCGGTGAGCAGGAAGCCGAAGCTGGAAGCCGCGATGGCCGCACCCACCGGCAGCCCGGCCACGCCGGTGAGCGCCGGCACCACCAGCACCCCGCCGATGGCGGTGGCGCCGATGGCGGCGCCGGCCAGCAGCACGAGCAGCGCGGTGGCCAGGGGTGCCAGCAACATCGTCATTCGGCCTTGATGCCGGCCTTGGCCACCACCGCGCCCAGCGATGTGCGCTCGGCCTTCAGCGTGGCCGCGAAGGCGGCGGGGCCCTGCACCAGCGGCTTGAGTCCGGCTTCCAGCATGCGGCGCTGCAGATCGGCATCGGCCATGGCGGCGGCCACCTCGCGGGCGATGCGCTCCACCAGCGCGGCATCGGTCTGCGCGGGCGCGAAGAGGCCGTACCAGGACTCCACGTCCACGTTCTTCAGCGCCGGCGACTCGGCCAGCGCCGGCACCTCCGGCAGCGAGCCCCAGCGTTGGCGCGAGGTGACGCCATAGGCCTTCACCTTGCCGTCCTTGATGAAGGGCTGGGCCAGCGTCACCGGCATCACCGCCAGGTCGATCAGGCCCGACGCCAGCTCGGTGAGCACCTGCGGCCCCGAGCGGTAGGGCACGTGCATCAGCTGCACGCCGGCCTGCTGCTCGATCAGCGAGGCGGTGACGTGCATCGAGGTGCCCACGCCGTCGGTGCCGTAGCTCAGCTTGCCGGGCTGCTGGCGCGCCAGCTCCAGCATCTGCGTGGTGCCGGTGGCCGCCACCTGCGGGCTGCCCACCAGCACGAAGGGCGAGGTGGCCACCTGCGCGATGGGCGCCAGGTCGCGCAGCGATTCGTACTTCACCAGCCCGGGCGAGACCAGCGGCGCCACGTTGATCGGGCTGGCCACCGCAAACAGCAGGGTGTAGCCATCGGCCGGTGACCTCACCGCGCGCAGCGTGCCGATGGTGCCGGCCGCGCCGGCCACGTTCTCGATGACCACCGGCTGCTTCAGCCGCTCCGACACCTTCTGCAGCACCATGCGCGCGGCCGCGTCCACGCTGCCGCCGGCGGCGAAGGGCACGATGACGGTGACCGGCCGGCTAGGATAGGCCGCACCCTGCGCCCAGGCGGCGGGCAGGGTGGCGGCGGCCAGCAGGCCGGCGGCAACGAAGAGGCGGCGGAACGGTGAAGCAGACATGGCGGACTCCATCAGGCAGGCACCGGGACAGTGCCTGTAGTTAACTTGATATAACAAGTAATGACAAGTCGAGCAAACCCTGTGCCATCCCTTGCCCGCCCGCCACGCACCGGCCTGAAGCGCGGGGCCTCCGCCGCGCCCCGTGCCAGTGCGGATGCGGCGCCCGCGCTGCCCGCGGGTGCCGATCCGCTGCACCTGCGGCTGCGCAACCACCTGCGCGACGAAATCCTGCAGGGCCGCCTGGCGCCGCTGGCGCAGCTGCCGTCGGAGGCGGAGCTGATCGCGCGCTTCGAGGTCAGCCGCATCACCGTGCGGCATGCGCTGGCCGCGCTGCATGCCGAAGGGCTCATCACCAAGGTGCAGGGCAAGGGCAGCTTCGTGGCGCCGCCGCGCCTGAGCCCGCCGCAGGACCGGCTGCGCGGCCTGTCCGAATCCCTGGGCGACGCCGGCCACGAGGTGCAGGCGCGCCTGGTGGGCGGCGGCGAGGCCGCGGCCACGCCGGCGCTGGCGCGCCGCCTGGGCATGGCGGCCGGCACGCCGGTGGCCGAGCTGCTGAGCCTGCGCTACGTGGACCGTCAGCCGCTGTCGCTGAACCGGCTGCTGATGGCCGCGCCGCTGGCCGCGCGGCTGCGCAAGGCCGACATCGGCCGCCGCGACGTGGTGGCCATCTACGAGACCGATTTCGGCTTGCACGTGGGCCATGCCGAGGTGGAGATCAGCGCCACCGCCGCCGGCCGCCTGCAGCGCAAGCACCTGGGCCTGCCCGAGCAGGCCCCGGTGCTGCAGGTGGAGCGCCTGGTGCATGACGCTGCTGGCACGCCGCTGCACCTCGAGACCAGCTGGTACCGGCCCGAGGGCTTCAGCTACAAGCTGCGGCTGGAGCGGTAGGTCCGCAGGCACAGCAACTGCCGCAGCTCCGGCGCCACCCGCTGCCGGCGGGTCGGCGACAGCTGAAAGGTGGGTGGGGGGCGTGAGCGGTGCAGGGATGACGGCGCACGGGCCGGCGGTGTGGCCGGGGGGTGGCGAGGGTGGCGCGCAGTTCGAGGCGCTGGCGCAGGCGCTGCCGCATCAGGTGTGGTCGGCGCTGCCCGATGGCGGACTGGACTGGTGCAACCAGCGGGTGTTCGACTATTGCGGTGCCAGCCTGGCCACGCTGCGGGCCCAGGGCTGGGCAGGCCTGGTGCATCCCGCCGACGTCGACGGTGCACGCGCCGGCTGGGACGCGGCGCTGGCCTCGGGCCAGGCCTACGAAGCCGAGTTCCGCGTGCGCCGCTTCGATGGCGAATACCGCTGGCACCTCAGCCGCGCCGCACCGCTGCACGGCGCCGATGGGCGCATCGCCCGCTGGATGGGCAGCAACACCGACATCCACGAGCGCCGCCTGGCGGAGGCCCGCAGCCTGCGCGACCGCGACCGCATCTGGACGCTGTCGCAGGAGCTGATGCTGGTGTGCGACTACGAAGGCGTGATCGCCGCCGTCAATCCCGCCGCCACCCGCATGCTGGGCTGGCAGGAAGCCGAGATGCGCGGCCGTGCGCTCGCCCATTTCCTGCACCCCGACGACCTGGAGCGCACCGCCGCCGAGGTGGGCAAGCTGGCCGGTGGCGCCACCACGCTGGCCTTCGAGAACCGCTACCGCGCGCGCGACGGCGGCTGGCGCCTGCTCAACTGGACGGCGGTGCCCGACGGCGGCTTCATCCATGCGGTGGCGCGCGACGTCACCCGCGAGCGGGCGGCCGAGGAGGCACTGCGCCAGTCGCAGAAGATGGAAGCGGTGGGCCAGCTCACCGGCGGCGTGGCGCACGACTTCAACAACCTGCTGACCATCATCCGCACCTCCATCGACCTGATGCAGCGGCGCAGCCTCGCGCCGGCCCAGCACCAGCGCTGCATGGCCTCCATCGGCAATGCGGTGACCCGTGCGGCACGCCTGACCGGCCAGCTGCTGGCCTTTGCGCGGCGCCAGGCGCTGCAGCCGGTGGGCTTCGATGCCGCGGGCAACGTGCGCGCCATCGGCGACATGATCCAGACGCTGGTGGGCCAGCGCATCCAGGTGGCGCTGGACCTGCCCGACACGCCGTGCCCCATCCATGCCGACCCCAGCCAGTTCGACACCGCGCTGGTGAACATGGCGGTGAACGCCCGCGACGCGATGGACGGCGAGGGCCGGCTCACGCTCGGCGTGCGGCGGGTGCGCGGCATCCCTTCGCTGCGGGCGCAGCCGGCGGTGCCCGGCGACTACGTGGCCGTGTGGCTGGCCGACACCGGCCAGGGCATCTCGCCCGAGCACCTGGACACCATCTTCGAGCCCTTCTTCACCACCAAGCCGGTGGGCCTGGGCACGGGGCTGGGGCTGTCGCAGGTGTTCGGCTTCGCCAAGCAGTCGCACGGCGAGATCCATGTGGACAGCCGCCCCGGCGAAGGCGCGCGCTTCACGCTGTACCTGCCGCAGCAGGCCGAGCCCGGCCGCGGCCTGCCGGTGGAAGAAGATACGGTGGAGCTGCCGCCCGAAGGCCCCGGCGGCTGCGTGCTGGTGGTGGAGGACAACGCCGAGGTGGCCGCCTCGGTGCAGCAGACGCTGGAGGCGCTGGGCTACTCCGCCGTGCTGGCGCGCAGCGCCCGCGCCGCGCTGGCCGAGCTGGCGCATGACGCCGGCCGCTTCACCGCGGTGTTCTCCGACGTGGTGATGGCCGGCATGGACGGCATCGAGCTGGGGCGCGAGATCCGCCGCCGCCATCCGGAGCTGCCCATCGTGCTGTCCAGCGGCTACAGCAAGGTGCTGGCCACCGACGCGTCGCACGGCTTCGAGTTGCTGCCCAAGCCCTATTCGGTGGACGCGCTGGCCCGGCTGCTGCATGCGGCCGCGGCCGAGCGCAGCCAGCGCCATGAACGCATACGCCAGGGCGAGCTGGATGCGCTGCGCATCCTGGACACCGGCGACGAGGTCGCCTACGACGAGCTGACCCGGCTGGCCGCCGGCTTCTTCGATGCGCCGGTGGCGCTCATCTCGCTGGTGGACCGCGACCGCCAGTGGTTCAAGAGCCGGGTGGGCCTGCAGGTGCGGCAGACGCCGCGCGAGGACGCCTTCTGCGCCCATGCCATCCGCCAGCCCGGCGAGGTGATGGTGGTGGCCGATGCACATGCCGACCCGCGCTTCCGCCACAACCGGCTGGTCACCGGCGACCCGCACATCCGCTTCTATGCCGGCGCGCCGCTGGTCACTGCCAGCGGCCATGCCGTGGGCACGCTGTGTGTCATCGACTACCAGGCCCGCACCGTCGACCCGGGCCAGCTGGAGAGGCTGCGCGAACTGGCCGCCCAGGTGATGCTGCGGCTGGAGCAGCGCCACGGCGAGGCCGAGGCGGACCCCGGCCCCGACGCCTGACCCGGCCTGCGGATTGCCGGCACACTGGGCTGCCCCGCCGTGCGGGGTCTTCCGCCGTCTTCGCCCCACCTGCCATGCCCCTCTTCCCGTTCGACAACAGCTACGCCCGCGACCTGCCCGGCTTCTACGTGCCCTGGAAGCCCGCCACCGTGCCGCAGCCGCGGCTGCTGTACCTCAACCTGCCGCTGGCCGACGAGCTGGGCCTGGACGGCGCGGCGCTGCAGGCCGAGGCCGCGGCGGTGTTCTCCGGCAACAGCGTGCCCGAGGGCGCGCAGCCCATCGCCCAGGCCTATGCCGGCCACCAGTTCGGCGGCTTCTCGCCGCAGCTGGGCGATGGCCGCGCGCTGCTGCTGGGCGAGGTGATCGACCGCCAGGGCCGGCGCCGCGACATCGCCTTCAAGGGCTCGGGCCGCACGCCGTTCTCCCGCGGCGGCGACGGCAAGGCCGCGGTGGGCCCAATGCTGCGCGAGGTGCTGGTGGGCGAGGCCATGCATGCGCTGGGCATCGCCACCACCCGCGCGCTGGCCGTGGCCGCCACCGGCGAGACGGTGATGCGCGAGCTGCCGCTGCCCGGCGCGGTGCTCACGCGGGTGGCGGCCAGCCACCTGCGGGTGGGCACCTTCCAGTTCTATGCCGCGCGGGGCGAGCTGGACCGGGTGCGGCAGCTGGTGGACTACGCCGTGCAGCGGCACGACCCCGCCTTGGCCGCCGCGCCCGACCGCGCGCTGGGGCTGCTGCGCGCGGTGGCCGCGCGCCAGGCCGGGCTGATCGCGCAATGGATGAACGTGGGCTTCATCCACGGGGTGATGAACACCGACAACATGACGCTGTCGGGCGAGACCATCGACTACGGCCCCTGCGCCTTCATGGAGGCCTACCACCCCGAGGCGGTGTTCAGCAGCATCGACCACGGCGGGCGTTATGCCTATGCCAACCAGCCGCACATCGCCCGCTGGAACCTGGCGTGGCTGGCGGAAACACTGCTGCCGCTGATGGCCGAGCTGCATGGCGAGGGCGATCCGGCGATGCAGCGCGCGGTCGACGAGGCGATGGCGGTGATCGACGGCTTTCCGGCGCTGTACGAGGCGCAGCTGCTGGCCGGCCAGCGGGCCAAGCTGGGCCTGGCCGCGGCGGGCAGCACGGACGACACCGCCGACGCCGCGCTGGCCGCCGACTGGCTGGCGCTGCTGCAGCAGCAGGCGGTGGACTTCACCCTGGGCTGGCGCCGGCTGGCCGACGCGGCGGCCGGCGACGACGCCGCGCTGCGGGCGCTGTTCGCCGAGCCGGCGGCGCTGCAGCCCTGGCTTGCGCGCTGGCGCGAGCGCTGCGCGCAGGACGCGGCCCGCGGCGGTCCGGACAGCGCAGGCCGCGCGCAGGCCATGCGGCGCGCCAGTCCGTGGCTGATACCGCGCAACCACCAGGTGGAGGCAGCGCTCACCGCCGCTTCCAACAACGACGACCCCGGGCCCTTCAACCGCTTGCTGCAGGCACTGCAGCGGCCCTTCGACGAGGACCCGGCGCTGGCCGACTACGCGCAGCCGGCGCCGGCCGAGGTGACCGCGGGCTACCAGACCTACTGCGGGACCTGAGGCGGCACGCCGGACGCCGCGGCCGCCGCCGGCAGCAGCGCCCCCAGGCTGCCGCGCAGGTCGTCCAGCAGCTGGGCCTTGGCCACCACCTCGGCCACGCCCGCGCGGCGCGCCTGCTGCAGCAGCGCCGCATCGACGCTGCCCGAGCAGATCACCACCGGCAGGCCGGGCCGGGTGCGCTGCAGGGCCTCGGCCAGCGCCATGCCGGACATGGCCGGCATGTCCAGGTCGGTGATCAGCAGGTCGATGGCCGCTGCGGCATCGCCCGCCAGCTGCAGCGCCTCGGCCGGGGAGCTGACGCAATGCGGCCGGCAGCCGGCGCGTGCCAGCAGCCGTCCCATCAGCATCAGCAGCACCTCGTCGTCGTCCACGTACACCACCAGCGGCCCCGCGGCTGGCTCGGCCGCGGGCGGCGGCACGGCCGCCGCCGGTGCGGCCGGCACCGCCTCCTCGCACAGCGGCAGCCGCAGCGTGAAGCAGGTGCCCTGGCCGGGCGTGCTGTCCACCTCGATGCGGCCGCCATGCGCACCCACGATGCCATGCACCACCGACAGGCCCAGCCCGGTGCCGCCGGCTGCGCCGCGGGTGGTGAAGAAGGGCTCGAACAGCCGCTGCTGCACCTGCGGGCTCATGCCCACGCCGTTGTCGGCCACGGAGAGCAGGGCGCAGCCGCTGGCCGCCTCGCTGTCCAGCCGCAGCGTGATGAGGCCGCCCGTGGCCGGCAGTGCCTGCCAGGCGTTGGTGCACAGGTTCATGAGCACCCGCTGCAGCTGCGACCGGTTGCCGCGCACGCACACCGGCTGGTCGCAAGCGTCCACGGCCAGGGTGGTGCCGGCGGGCAGGCTGGCGCGCACCAGGCGGGCCGTCTCCTCCACCAGCGGGCCCAGCAGCAACGGTGCCAGCGGCGCCGGCTCGTCGCGGCTGAAGGCCAGGATGTCCTGCGTCAGCGCCCGCGCCCGGCGTGCCGCCAGCGCGGCCTGCTCCAGCCCGGCCGCCGCGGGGAGCCGGCCGGCAGCTGCTCGCGCGCCAGGCTCAGGTGGCCCTGCATCGCCGCCACCAGGTTGCTGAAGTCGTGCGCGATGCCGGCGGCGAAGGTGCCCACGGCCTGCATCTTCTGCGCCTGCAGCAGCTGCGCCTCATGGGCGGCATGCTCGGCCTCCCGCTGGCGCTGGGCGGTGATGTCTTGCACCACGCCCGTCATGCGCATCGACTGCCCGCTGCCGTCGCGCTGCGGCCTGCCGCGGGCCTGCAGCCAGTGCAGCGTGCCGTCGGGCCAGCGCACGCGGAAGTCCACCCGGTAGTCCTCCCCGGTGGCCAGCGCGGTGGCGATGGCCTGCTGCACCCGCGGCGCGTCTTCCTCGTGCAGCAGGCCGATGAAGCGGGCGAAGTCCACCGGCGCCTCGGGCGCCAGGCCGAACATCTGGCGCGCGGTGGCCGACCACTCCAGGTCCTCGGTGTGGATGGACCAGTCCCAGGTGCCCAGCTGGCCAGCGGCCAGCGCCAGCGACAGCCGCTCGCCGTCGCGTTGCAGCGCCGCCTGCTCCGCGCGCTGCGGGGTCACGTCCCGCAGCAGGCCCAGCAGGCGCGGCGCGTCGCCGTCGGCGCCCAGCCAGTGCGCATGCTCCTCCACTTCGCGCGGGTGGCCGTCGCCGCCCAGCAGCCGCCAGGCCTGGTGCAGCGGCTGGCGGAGCGACAGCGCGGCCCGGCGGGCCGCCTCGCTGCGCCCGGCATCCTCCGGATGCACGCGGCCGGCCCAGGGCCAGGGGCCGGCCGATGCCGGCGGCACGGGCCCGCCCAGCCAGGCGGCCAGGTCGCCGCCGAAGCGCGGCCGGTCCGGCGCCGCGGGGTCGATCTCGTAGACCACCGCGCCAGGCGCCGGCAGGCGGGCGCTGGTGGCCGGCAGGCAGGCGCCGGTGGCGCTCCGGCCCAGGAAGGCGGCGTAGTCGTCGCCGGGTTGCTCAGTGGCTGGATCCACCATCGTGTGCCTTCGTTCTCGTGGCGCGGCTCGTTCAGCGGTTGCGTGGCAACCGGCGCGCCAGGGGCA
The DNA here is from genome assembly GCF_024700035.1 of Aquincola sp. J276. NCBI lineage: Bacteria > Pseudomonadati > Pseudomonadota > Betaproteobacteria > Burkholderiales > Sphaerotilaceae > Aquincola > Aquincola sp. J276. The sequence continues at coordinate 1,472,738 of NZ_JAJONC010000002.1, read as the reverse complement.
TGGTGGCGGTGGGCGGCCAGCGCCGGCTCAGGTGCCGCCGGCCAGCCGGGCGCGTGGTGCGGCCGCCGGCTGCATCCAGCGCTGCACCGCCAGCGCAGCCAGCAGGCTCAGGGGCCAGCAGGCCAGCACCGCCGCAACATGCGCGCCAGGGTGGTCGGTCACGGCCACGGTGGTCTCGCACACCAGCACCAGCAGCGGATAGTGCAGCAGGAAGAAGGCATAGCTGGCGCCCGACAGCCGGGGCAGCGCGGCCAGCATGCCGGCCGGCAGCCGCACCGGGCCGTGGCGCAGCGCGTCGTCCAGCCGGGCCAGCAGGCACAGCGCCACCGCGGTGGCGCCGGCCACCGCGATGCGGCTGCGCCAGTCCAGCAGCAGCGCCAGCCCGGCCAGCGCCGCCACCGCACAGGCTGCCGGTGCGGGCTGCCAGCCCAGGCCGCCCCGCAGCAGGCAAGCCAGCATGCCCAGGCCGTAGGCGCCCGCGAAGTACACGGCCCAGGCATCCAGCCCGGCATCGCGGTTCCAGTGCAGCAGCGAAGCCGCTGCCAGCCCGGCGGCCGCCAGGGTGAACGCCCGCAGCCGCGTGGCCGGTGCCAGCGGCAACGCCGCACAGCCCAGTGCCAGCAGCACCAGGCCGCCGTAGAGCTGCAGGTCGATGGCCACGTACCAGAAGCCGGCCGACAGGCCGTCGTGGCCCAGCAGGTCCTGCAGCAGCAGCAGGTTGGCCAGCGTGGCGGCGATGCCCGGGGTGGGCAGCGGCCGCTGCAGCGGGCCGGCGCTCAGCCAGGCCAGCACCGCCAGCATCGCCGCCGCGGCCAGCCAGTAGGTGGGCAGCAGCCGCCAGGCACGCTGGCGCACCAGGCGCCCGGCCTGCTGCGCCAACCCGCCCCGCGCGGCCGGCGCCGGCCCGCCCACGCGCGACAGCATCGACGCCGCGCCCAGGTAGCCGGCGATCACCAGGAACACCTGCACCGCCAGCCGGCCGTGCTCGGCCAGCCAGCCCAGCGGCCCGTCCAGCAACGGGCCCAGGTCGTCGGGCACCGGGCCGTACTGCACCAGGTGGTGGAACAGGATCAGGTGCGCGGCCAGCACCTTGGCCAGGTCGATGGCAGGGCTGGCAGGCGCATGCACGAGCGCGGCGGGCGGAAGGCGGGAGGACATGGAGCCAAGGGGTACGGGGGGCCGCGCAGTGTAGGTGGGGCCCGGTCCTGTGCCGGCTTGCCACTGCGATTTCTCGCATCTGGCAAGTCCATGAAAAGCTATTTCTGATACATCCATGGAATACCCTTCCCCTGCAAACAGGGGGCTGGTTTCACTGGTTTGCACTCGATTACCTACTCTCAGGCGGCTGGCAATTCGCCAGACATATTCCAAAGAGGGACACATGAGAAGTAATCGCGCCTCCCAGATATTCGCCCGCAGCGCCCTGGCCTCCGCCCTGGCGCTGCTTTCTGCCTTGCCCGTCACCGCGGCGGAATCCATCCTGTTCATCGGCAACAGCTTCACCTACGGTGACCGCGCGCCCAGCGTGCGGGGTTTCCGCACCGACACGGTGACCGACCTGCGCGGCACCAACATCGGCGGCGTGCCGGCGCTGTTCAAGTCCTTCACCCAGCAGGTCGGCCTGCAGTACGACGTGTTCCTGGAAACCCAGCCCGGCAGCGGCCTGGACTACCACTACAACAACCAGCTCAACCTCATCAACCGCGCCTGGGACAACGTGGTGATGCACGGCCAGAGCAACCTCAACTTCAATGCGCCCAACAATCCCGCGCTGATCAGCCAGTACACCGGCCTGCTGGGCAATGTGTTCCAGGCGCAGAACGCCAACGTGGACATCAGCCTGACGGCCACCTGGTCGCGCGCCGACCTGACCTACCAGACGTCCAGCCCGTGGCTGGGCGCGCCCATCACGCAAATGGGCATCGACGTGTACAAGGGCTATCAGGTGGCTGCCGCCAACAATCCCAGCATCGTCAGCCGCATCAATCCGGTGGGCCTGGCCTGGAATGCCGCCTTCGCCGCCGGCGTGGCCGACACCAATCCCTATGACGGCATCACCACCGGCCAGCTGAACCTGTGGGCGGACGACAGTTACCACGCCAGCGCCTACGGTTATTACCTGCATGCGCTGGTGGTATTCGGCATGGAAACCGGCTTCGATCCGCGCAAGCTGGGCGGGCGCGAAAGCGCGGCGGTGGAGCTGGGTTTCACCGCGAGCGAGGCCTTCGCCCTGCAGAGCCTGGCCTACAACACCATCAGCGCGGTGCCCGAGCCTGGCACCTGGGCCACCATGGGCCTGGGCCTGGGCCTGGGCGCCATCGGCTGGCTGGGTGCCCGCCGCCGCAAGGCTGCGGCAGCCGCCGCCTGACGCGTCTTCCGCCAAAAAAACGGGCCAGGGGCCCGTTTTGAAAGCACATGAACTGTGCCAGGAGGAGACAACACAAAGAACACTTGCGATGGGATGAACTGTAGAAGTGGTCGGCGTGCCGTGAAAGCGGCCGGCTTCCATGCGCGCTGTCCGGCTGGCGCCCGGGGGGTGTCGGCCACTTTCCTACTTCGCTTGCTGCAGGGCAGCATTTCCGCGCCGATCCGTCGTACGCTGTGGCCATGGGCACTGCAGGACGCTCGGCGCTGGAAATGGGCATGCAAACCGTGGAAGCGGCGCTGCGGTCCCACCTGCGCAGCGCCCGCGCCTGCGACCGCTCGCAGGAACTGGTGCTGGCCTGGATCGCCAGCCATGCCCCGACCCCCGGGCGGCACATCGGCGCCTTCAAGATCTGCGTGCGTTCAGCCGGCCACAGCGTGGTGGCGCTGCTCACGCGCGAGCAGCTCGAAGGCTGTGCCGACGGTGTGGTGCATCCGGACGTGATCGGCCTGATCCGCGAATGCATCATCGCCCTGCGCGGGCGCTGAAGCGGCGCAGCTTCAGCCGGCCAGGGCGTCCGCCGGCACCACCTGCACGCCGGGCGCGGGCTGCAGCGCCGACCGCAGCAACGCGCGGGCAATCGCCGGCGCCGGGCTGATGCGCCAGGCCCGGGGCAGCAGCGGCCCCAGCAGGCCCAGCACCTGCTGCGACAAGCGCTCGGCCGGCCGCGACTCGGTGCGCGCACCGCCGATCAGCCCCGGCCGCACCAGCGTCAGCGAGGCGAAGCCCAGCGCCTCCAAGTCGCGTTCCACCTCGCCCTTGACGCGGTTGTAGAACAGCCGCGAGCCGGCATCGGCCCCGGTGGCCGACGTGAGCACGAAGGCCGGCGTGCCATGGCGGCGGGCCAGCTGCGCGGCCTGCAGCACATGTCCGTGGTCCACCTGGCGGAAGGCTTCGCGGCTGCCCGCCGCCTTCAGCGTGGTGCCCAGGGTGCAGACCACCGCATCGGCGCGCCACCAGTCGGCGTCCTCGGGCAGGCGCTGGAAGTCCACCACCGGGCACAGCAGCCGTGGCGGCTGCGCCGGCAGCGCCCCGGCCCGGCGCACCGGCGCGGTAACCTGCCGAACCCGTGCATCGGCCAGCGCCTGTTCCAGCAGCAGCCGGCCGACCAGGCCGGTGGCGCCGAGCAGCAGCAGCTTCATCGGCGCCGCCCCTCAGCCCTGGCGGTCGTGCAGGATGGCATGCGACACCTGGTCGTCGGTGATGCCCCAGCGCAGCAGGGCATGGCGGTACACCCGGCGCTCGGTGGCGCAGATGGCGCCGTCGGCCGTCATCACCGCCGCGGCCAGCCGGCACACCAGCAGCCGCTGCTGCGGCGACGTCACCGCATCCACCACGCTGAACAGCTGGGCCAGCGCCTGCGGCTTCAGCCACGACCGGTCCACCTGCCCGTTGTCCAGCGCCTGCACGCATTGCGCAGCCAGGGCCAGGAAGTCGTCGCGGCCGATGCCCAGGCGCTGGAAGGCCGCCAGCCGGTCCAGCACCTCGATCTCCTTCGGATCGACACGGCCGTTGGCGGCCACCACCAGGGCCAGCACATGGGCCGCAGGCGGCGCGGGCGTTGCGGTGTGGACGGCAGCAAGCAGGGTCATGGCGTGGCCTGGAAGTGGAAGGGCGCCGGCCACTCTAGCGGCGAACCCGCCGGCCGCGGCCGGCTTCGGCCGATGCATCCCTCAGGCAAAACCGAAGGGTGGGCGCGCGGCGCGCGCCGGTCAGCAGCCGCAGGCGGGCGTAGGCTCCACCGCGCAGGCCTGGCCCTGGCAGCAGTTGTCGGTGAGGAAGCCCAGCACATCGTTCATGTGTTCGTACACCGCGCGGTAGACCAGGAAGCGGCTGGACCGCTCGGTGGCCACCAGGCCGGCGCCGGCCAGCTCCTTCAGGTGGAAGGACAGCGTGGTGGCCGGAATGCCCAGCGCCTCCTGCATCACCCCGGGCGTGAGGCCGCGTGCGCCGGCGATGACCAGCGCCCGAAACACCCGCAGCCGCACCGGATGCGCCAGCGCCGCCAGCGACTTGACCACCAGTTCTTCATCCATGCGGCGACGATACCAGGAGAGTGGAAATGTGCGCGGCAAGCCCGCCGCGAAAGCGATGGGCTGGTGCCCCCGGCAGGAATCGAACCTGCATCTGAGACTTAGGAGGTCCCCGTTCTATCCATTGAACTACGGCGGCGGCGCAAGGCAGCGGATTCTAGTGGCTCGGCCTGGTGTTCCCCGTCACGTCAGTTCCAGCGCCAGGTCCAGATGATGTCGACTGCCGTGTCGGCGCCGGCCTGCGCGCGCAGGGTGAAGCGCTGGGCGGCGCGGTAGATCAGCTGCCAGTTGCCGGCCGCGGTGCTCACGCCGTGCTCGTAGCCCAGGTACACCCGCTGCGAGACCTGCTTGCCCAGCGAGACGATGGTGTCCTTGGTGCTGCCGTTCTCCTCCTGCCGCACCGAGATGTCGTCCAGACCGATGCTCTTCATCAGGTCGCCGGTGCGAGAGGGGCCGTCGCCGGCGATCAGCGCCATGGCGGCGCGCTGCAGCAGCGCGGTGTCGTTGCGGGCCAGGCCGTCGGGCGCGCGGCCCAGCAGCAGCCAGGAGAGCTTGTCCATGTCGGCCATGTCGGGGTCGCTGAACAGCCGCACGCGCGGATTGAGCGCTGTGCCGCCGATCTGCACGCCCACCTGCACGTCCAGGTTCGGGCGGATGGCCACGATCTCCAGCCGCGGGTTTTCCACCGGGCCGTCGAAGCGCACGATGCCGCGCTCGATCTCCAGCTTCTGGCCGTAGGCCGCATAGGTGCCCGACTCGGTGCGCACCGCGCCGTCCACGGCCAGCTGGCCGCCCGGCGTGGTGACGGTCACGCGGCCCTTGAGCCGGGTGTCGATGCCGCGTCCCTTGAGCTTGAGCTGCTCGCCCATCGACACCTCCACCCGCACGTCGGCATTCATCGTGGGGGCGGCCGGCGCAGCCGCGGCGCGCTGGGCGGCGGCGGCCTGGTCGGGCGTGACCGGCGGGTCGCCGCGGCGGCGCACCACCACCACGTCGCCATCCAGCGCGGGCGCATCGCCGCGGGAGAAGTCGATCAGCCCTTCGTCGATGCCGAAGCGCCCGTCCACCTTCAGCCGGTCGCCCGCGAAGCCGATGTCGGCGGCGCCACTGGTGACGATGCGCCGGTCCAGCCGGCCCAGCGCGGTGAAGCGGTCCAGCTGCAGCCGCAGCTGCGCGGTGGGTTGCGCGCCCAGCGTGGCGCGGCCGCTGAGGCTGGCGGTGCCGTCGCCGCCCTGCAGGGTGAAGCGCTGCAGCGTGGCCTCGGTGCCGCGAAGTTGTATGGACAAGTTGCCGTTGCGGGCGTCGATGCCCTGAAGCAGGTTGCGCACCGCCAGCTCGCTGCCCACCAGTTCGCCGTTGATGCCGGGCTCGGCCAAGGTGCCGCTGAAGTAGGCGCTGGTGCGCAGCTTGCCGGCCAGCCGCCAGGCCGGCGGGATCCACGGCGCCCACACGGCCAGGTTGTCGACCCGCCATTCCAGCGTGCCTTCCAGCGGCGTCTGCGGCCCGGGCCAGGCCGTGCCCGCCGGCGTGCGCAGCACCTGCGAGCCGGCCAGCACGCCCAGGTTGGCACCGGCCACCGCCTGCGTGAAGTACCAGGTGCCGCCTTGCGCAGAGGCCGCCACCCGCAGGTCGGTCAGGCCCAGCGATTCGGTGCCCGCATCGTCGGTCAGGGGTGAGGTCGCCGCCGGCGCGTTCCACCACCACGTCGGCGGTGACACCCGCCGCGCCGTGCAGCGAGATGCGGCCCTGCAGCGCCAGGTCGCCGCCCCAGCGCATCTGCGGGCGGAAGCGGGCCAGCCAGGGCGCGACGCGCAGCGGATCGAGCTGCGCCTCCACGTCGATGCGCTGCGGCGGACCACCGGCCGCGGCCGCCTGCCAGCGGGCGGTCTGCCAGCGCAGGCCGGCGCCCAGGGCTTCCAGCCGCCCCGGCTGGGCGGCCACTTCGGTCAAGCCGCCGTCGGCATCGAAGCGCAAGGCGGCCTGCAGGTTCTGCGCGGCCAGCCAGGCAGGCTGCGGTTGCAACCGGTCGCGGGCCGACAGCTCGGCCACGCGCAGCTGCCACAGCCGCGTGGCGGGCTGCCATTGGCCATCGCCCCGCAACGCCAGCACGGTGCCGCCACCGGCGGCCGGGCGCGGGCCGGTGCGGGCTTCGGCGGCATCGGTCCAGGCCGGCGGGCGCACCGGGCTGTCGGCATTCAGGCTGAAGCGGTGGCTGGCCAGGCTGCCGTCCACCACTGCCTTCAGGTTGTCGATGCGCTGCACACCCTGCGCCAGGCCCTGGGCCTCGATGTCGAGCGACAGCGGCGCGGTGGCGTCGGCCGAGGCCCGCCACTGGGCCGCCAGGCGCTGCAGGCGCGCGTCGCCCGCCACCAGGCCGTTGACCTGCAGATCGCCTTCGGTCTGCAGCGCCGGCCAGCGGCCCTGCAGGTTGAAGCGGCCCTCGGCCGTGCCGGCCCGTGGCACCCAGGCCTGCAGGCCCGGGCTCAGCGCGCCCAGTGGCGCCAGGGCGGCCAGCGCAGGGGCGGCCAGCCGGCCCTGCCAGCGGTCGGCGGCCGGCGCGCCGCCGGTGCGGCCTTCCAGTTCCAGCCGGTTGCCGGCGGCTTCCACCTGGCCGCTGAGCTGGTGGGCGCCGTCGCCGGTCCAGGTGAGCTGGCCGGCCAGCGGCACGCCGGCCAGCAGGCTGTTGCGCAGGTCGACGGTGGCGGTGCCGCGCAGCGTCTGCAGCAGGCTGGCCGGGCCAGTGGCCGCGGCGGCGCGGGCGTCGGCCTGCCAGCGGCCGTCGAAGCGGTGCGGGCCCTTGCGCCAGGCGGAGCCGGGCGGGCCGGGGATCCCCGGCGTGGGGTCGAAGGCGGCGAATTCGCCACCGCTGCGCAGCGACCAGGCACCGGCGGGTTCCATCTCGAACCGGGCAGTGGCCTGTGCCCGGGCGCCGCCGGCGGTGGCGCGCAGCTGCTGCAGCTCGGCCAGCAGGCGGCCGTCGGGCTGGCGCTCGGCGCGGGCCTGCAGCTGCACGCGGGCGCGAGGCGTGCCGGGCTGGGCGAGGCGGCCGTCGAGCGTGCCGTCCAGCGTGGCCACCAGCGGCGCGCCGGCCGGTGCGCGGCTGCCGTCGGGCGAGGGCAGGCCGGCCACCGCGAGGTTGAGCGGTCCGCTGACCGTCATGGCCGCGGCGCGGGCATCCAGCTGGGAAGGTTGCACCGCGGCCAGCTGCAGCGCCAGCGTCAGGGCATCGGCCTGCCAGCGGCCACTGCCTTCGATGCGGCCCGCGCCAGGCAGATCGGCCTGCAACCGGGTGAACTCCAGCGTGCGGCGGTCCGAGGGCGTGCCGCGCAGCGTGAGGCCCAGGCGCTCGAGCGGCAGGCGCAGCTCGTCCCAGCGGCCGGGCAGCGCATTGCGCAGGTCCAGCTGCAGCAGCGCGGGCTGGTCGGCGCCCACGCTGTCCACGCGCACCTCGCCGTCCAGCCGCGTGCTCGGCAGCCCGGCAGCCAGCGGTGCCAGGTCCAGCGACTGCAGGCGGGCGCCCAGCGCGGCCAGCGGCCAGGCGGCGAACGGCGTCAGCGTGGCCTGTGCATCCAGCCGGCCGGGTTCGCTGGCGGCAGCGGTCACCGGCGTGGCGCGCAGCGCAGCCGTCAGCCCGAGGCGGTCGATGGGGCCGCTGGCCTGCAGGTCGGCTTCCAGCGGAAAGCGGCCGTCGGCCGCGGCCCGCAGGGCCGCCTGCGCCTGCAGCGTCATCGGGCCCTGGGTGTCGACGCGGCCGTCGGCGGTCAGGCGCAGGCCGTCGCGGGTGAGGCGGGCGCCCTGGAGCAGATGCACGCGGCCGTTGTCGGCGCCCAGGTGCAGGCTTGCGGCGACGTCGGTGATGGCGGGCTGGTCGTCGATCAGCAGGCTGCCCACCGCCAGGCCGGCCACCTGCAGCTCGATGGGCAGGCGCAGGCTGGAAGGCCGCTGCAGCGGCTCCTTCGGCGGTGGCGGCACCGGCTCGGGCGCGGTGCGCACGGTGATGCGCTCGGCCTGCGGCGACTGCAGCATCAGGCCCAGCAGCGAGCCTTCCTGCGGGCTGAAGCGCCAGCGCAGGTCCTGCCAGCGCAGGTTGTCCACCACCACGCGCAGGCCATTGGCGCCGGTGTATTCGATGCGGCTGGCCCCATACGGACCGCCGCTGAACACGCCTTGCGGCGTGCTGACCACCAGGCCGGGCACCTGCGCCAGCAGCCAGGCATTGCCTTGCTGGGTGCGCAGCAGCCAGGCGGCCCCGGCGGCCATCAGCGCGGCGATGACCAGCAGCAGCAGCAGGCTGGCCAGCGTCCAGCGCCAGGCGGTGCCGCGCAGGGTGCGCAGCCGGGCCGGCCGCGGTGGCGAGGGCCGCTGCACGGCAGCGGCGGTGTCGTCGTCGGGAGGAAGTTGTGCGGGAGGCGCCATGGATGCAGGAAGGCAGGGCGCTAGAACTGCACGCCCACGTTCAGGTGCAGCCGCACCGAACGGGTTTCACGGCCGTAGGCCAGGTCCACGCTGACCGGCCCCAGCGGGCTGCGGTAGCGCACCCCGGCGCCGATGCCCAGCGCCGGCTCCAGGTCGCCCCAGCGGTCGGCCGCGTTGCCGATGTCGACGAAGGTGGCCCACCACAGCCCGGGGATGCGCGGCGTGAGCGGGCGGGCGATCTCGGCGCTGGCCGTCATCAGCACGTTGCCGCTGCGGGTCACGCCGTTGTCCTCCGGCCCCAGCTCGCGGAAGCCGTAGCCGCGCACCGATTCGTCGCCGCCGGCTCGGAAGCGCTGGCTGTCCGGCACGCGCAGGCCGTCGCGCACGAAGACCTGGCCCAGCTCCAGCCGGGTGTGCGCATACCAGTCCTCGCCGATGGGCTTCCACCACTGCAGCTTGGCGTAGGCGCGGGCATAGGGGCCACTGCGGGTGCTGCCGTCGAAGTTGTCGCTGCGGGCCTGGCCCACGGCCGTCTGCACGCTCAGGCCGATGCCGTCGGTCGGCAGCAGGATGTTGTCCACGTCGCGCCAGGTGCCATGGGCATTCAGCGACAGGGCCTGCGCGGTCTCGGTGCCCAGGTCGTTGCGGGTGGTGGAGCGTTCCACCTCCACGAACAGCAGGCGGTCGATGCGCTCGCCGTCATAGGCGCGCCCGGTGCGCAGCCGCGCCGACTGCACCACGTCGTCGTCGGACTCCACCCGCTCCAGCGTGCCGCCCAGCAGGTTGCGCTTCAAGCCGGGCAGCGCATGGGAGGTGAGCTCGCCCTCCCAGGCCTGGCGCAGCTGGGCCAGCTCGAACTTGTTCCGCAGCGTGGCGCGCTGGCCGAAGATGCGGCGGTGGATGTGTTCCAGCGTGGCCCGCGGCCCTGTGTTGGCGCTGACGCCCAGGCCCACGATGGCCGTCTGCAGCGGCAGCTCGCCCAGCCGCACCGTCACAGGCGTGGCATCGGCCACCGCCGGGTCGGTGTCGATGTTGACGGTGGCGCGGTCGAAGAGGCCCGACTTCTGCAGCCGCTCCTGGTAGTCCAGCAGCAGCTGCTCGGTGGCCGGCGTGCCGGGGCGGAAGTCGGCCAGGTTGCGCACCGTCTTCTCGTCCTGCCGCTCCAGCCCGCGGATGCGCAGTTGCCCGGTGCGAAACAGCGGACCGGATTGCGCGGTGACCCACAGCACGGCGTTCTGGTCCACCGCGTCGATCTCGGCGCGGGTGCTTTCCCAGGTGGCGGCTGCGTAGCCGGAAGCGCGCAGCTGCGCCAGCGCGCCGCTCTTGGCATTGCCCCAGGCGGCATTGCGGAACGGCGTGCCGGGCGGCAGCGGCCAGTTGGTCTGCAGCGCGCTGCGCGCGGCCATGGCGCCGGCATCGCCCGCTTCCAGCTGCTGCTGCAGCGGGCCCTTCACGCCCCACACCACGTCGCGCACGATGGTGCGCGGGCCGGGCTGCACCGTCACGCGAACCCGCGGCGGGTTGTCGCTCACCCGCTCCACCTGCACCTGGGCATCGAAGTAGCCCTCGGTCTCCAGCAGCGCGCGCGCCTGCGCCGGCGTGGCGGCTTCCAGGCGGCGCAGCTCGGCCGCGGTGATGGGCTCGTCGGGCGCCAGCGCGCGCAGCCGGCCCAGGTCCAGGTAGTTCTCCAGCAGCGATTCCAGTTCGCCCGGCGCCTGCACCTCCAGCTGCACCGCCAGCGGCGCCAGCGTGCCTTCGGTGGCGCCCTGCGGCTCGGGCGGTGCGGGCGGCGGCTTGAGCAGCGCACAGCCGGGCAGGGCGGCGCAAGCGGCCAGCAGCACGCAGGTGCCTGCCCACCGCCTGGCAAGGAAGCGCCGGGCCGCCCCGGCCACGGGTGCACTCATTTCGTGAGCAACCGCATCGCTCCTTCGAGGCCGGCCAGCGTCAGCGGGAACATGCGCTGGTTCACCAGCTGCTGGATGATGGCGATGCTCTGCCGGTACTGCCACACGCCTTGCGGCTCGGGGTTGATCCATGCGAACTTGGGAAATGCGTGCGTGAGCCGCTGCAGCCATTCGGCGCCGGGCTCCTCGTTGTTGTATTCGACGCTGCCGCCGGGCTGCAGGATCTCGTAGGGGCTCATGGTCGCGTCGCCCACGAAGATCAGCTTGTAGTCCTTGTTGTACTTGCGGATCACGTCCCAGGTGGGGAACTTCTCGCTGTAACGGCGGCGGTTGTTCTTCCACATGAAGTCGTAGACGCAGTTGTGGAAGTAATAGAACTCGAGGTGCTTGAACTCGGTCTTGGCCGCGCTGAACAGCTCCTCCACCCGGTGGATGTGCTCGTCCATCGTGCCGCCGACGTCCATCAGCAGCAGCACCTTCACCTTGTTGTGCCGCTCCGGCACCATCTTGATGTCCAGCAGGCCGGCATTGGCGGCGGTGGAGTGGATGGTGTCGTCCAGGTCCAGTTCCTCCGCCGCGCCTTCACGGGCAAAGCGGCGCAGCCGCCGCAGCGCCACCTTGATGTTGCGGGTGCCCAGCTCCAGCGTGTCGTCGTAGTCCTTGAAGCTGCGCTGGTCCCACACCTTCACGGCGCTCTTGTTGCGGCCCTTGTCCTGCCCGATGCGGATGCCTTGCGGGTTGTAACCGTAGGCGCCGTAAGGGCTGGTGCCGCCGGTGCCGATCCACTTGTTGCCGCCTTCGTGCCGCTCCTTCTGCTCCTCGAAGCGCTTCTTCAGCGTCTCCATCAGCTCGTCCCACCCCATCTTCTCGATGGCGGCCTTCTGCTCGGGCGTGAGCTCCAGCTCCAGCGTCTTGCGCAGCCACTCCAGCGGCACATCCTTCGTGAAGTCGGTCAGAAGCTCCACGCCCTTGAAATACGCACCGAAGGCGCGGTCGAACTTGTCGAACTGGGTCTCGTCCTTCACCAGCGTGGTCCGGGCGAGGTAATAGAACTCGTCGACCGAGGGGCCGATGACCTCGGCCTTCAGCGCCTCCAGCAGCGTGAGGTACTCCTTGACGGACACCGGCAGCTTGGCCGCGCGCAGCGTGTAGAAGAAGTTGATCAGCATGGGACGGGTCCGGCGGAGGGCGTTCGGGGCAGTGTAGGCAATGCAGGTGCCAGCCCTGCCCGCGGCGGGGCTGGCGGCAGTGCGGGCGGCGGCGGCGCTAGCGGCGGCGCTTCTTCGCCGGCTGCTGCGCCGGGTCGTGCCGCTTGAGCCAGGCCAGGAACTCGGCATACCAGAGCCGGCTGTTGCGCGGCTTCAGCACCCAGTGGTTCTCGTCGGGGAACCACAGCAGCCGCGTGTCCACGCCGCGGGCCTTCAGCGTGTTGTAGTACGCCAGCCCCTGTGCATCGGGCACGCGGTAGTCCTTGGCGCCGTGGATCACCAGCGTGGGCGTGGCCATGTCGGCGGCATAGGTGGACGGGCTCTGCGCGGCCACCAGCTCGGGCTGGTCCCAGTACCAGCCCCCCAGCTCCTTGGCATGCCAGCTCCAGGCGTCGTCGGCGAACATGGCTTGCCAGTCGAAGCAGCCGGCGTGGCACACGTAGGCGGCATAACGCCCAGGGGCCACATGGCCGTTCATCCAGGCCACCATGAAGCCGCCGTAGCTGCCGCCGGTGGCGAACACACGGGCCGGATCGGCCCAGGACTGCTGCAGCAGCGCATCGGTCGCGGCCTCGATGTCCTGCAGCTCCAGCGCGCCCCAACGGTGGGTGATGCTGTCCAGGAAGGCATAGCCGAAGCTGGACGAGCCGTGGTAGTTCACCGCCGCCACCACGTAGCCCTGGGCCGCGAACAGCTCGGTGTTCCACCGGTAGTGCCACACGTCGCCGGCGGTGGTGTGCGGACCGCCGTGGATCAGATGCAGCAGCGGGTACTTCTTTTCCGGGTCGAAGCCGGGCGGGTAGGTGAGCCACACCTGCACCTTGTCGCCCTCGGCACCGGTGCACCACATCTCCTCGCTGCGGCCCCAGGCCAGCGGGCCCAGCAGCGCATCGTTGAAGCGCTCGATGCGGCGCGGCTTCTGGCCCGGCAGGCAGGCCATCACCTGGCCGGGATGCGTGGCCGAGTCGGTCAGCACCACCAGCGTGCCGGCCACCTTGTCGAAGCCGTGCACCCAGCCGCCCTCGACCAGTGCCTCGGCGCGGCGGTCGGGCAGGTCGAAGCGCCAGAGGTGGCAGCGGCCGCGCTGCTCGGCGGTGAACAGCACCGCCTGGCCGTCCTCCTCCCACAGCAGGGGTGCCTGCACCTCGTGGTCCCAGGCCTCGCTTTCCACCGACCAGCGGCCATTGCGGCTGCCGGGGCGGCTGCGTTCCCACACTGCCAGCTGCGCCGGCATGGTGTGCTTGCGGCCCTGGTGGCTGGCGGTGAAGGCCACGCGGTCGCCATCGGGGCTGTAGCGCGGCGCGGCAAAGTCGTATTCGGCATCGCGCGCGATCACGTCGATGCGGCCGGTGGCCAGCTGCAGCTCGGCCAGCGCGAAGCGGCCGTCGATGCGCTTGTCGGCCGCCGGATCAAAGGCGAAGACGATGCGTTCGCCGTCCGGCGAGATGTCGAAGTTCTCGGCGCTGGGGTCGGGCCGGCGCAGCTCGTAGGCAGTGCCTTCGAACAGGTCGCGCACCTTGCCCGTGTCCACGTCGATCAGGTGCAGGTGCGGCACCCGGCCCAGCGGCAGGTTGTCGTCCCAGAAGCGGTACAGCGACTCCGACGTGGCATAGCCGCTTTCCTTGCGCTCGGTGAATTCCTTGAAGGCCTTGGCCTGGGCCTTGCCGCCCTTCAACTCGGGCCACACCCAGGACACCGCGGCGATGCGCTTGCCGTCCGGCAGCCAGCGGTAGCCCTCGATGCCGGTGGCCACGGTGGTCACGCGCCGGGCCTCGCCACCATCGGCCGGAATGACGTAGAGCTGCGGCGAGGCGTCCTTGCGTCCCTCCTGCTCGCGCTTGCCGACGAAGGCGATGCGGTCGCCGCGCGGGCTCCACAGCGGCTGGCCGTCCTTGTCGCCGCCGTGGGTCATCGCGCGCGGCTTGCCACCCAGCGTGGACAGCAGCCACAGCACGGTGCGGCTGTTGTTGTCCTCCATGGAAGGCCGGGTGACCGGAACCACCGCCTGCGCGCCATCGGGCGACAGGCTGGGCGTGCCGATGCGCTCGATCTTCCAGAGGTCTTCGATGTCGAAATGCTTCTTGGCCATGGTGCGGTCTTCAGCGGGGTTTGGCGAGCTGCCAGTCGAGGTGGCTTCGCACGGTGGGCCATTCGGCGGCGGTGATGCTGTAGACGGCCGTGTCGCGCAGCGTACCGTCGGGCATGCGCTGGTGGCTGCGCAGCATGCCGTCGAGCTGCGCGCCCAGCCGCTCGATGGCCCTGCGGCTCTGGGTGTTCAGGCGGTGCGTGCGAAACTCCACCGCGATGCAGTCCAGCACCTCGAAGGCATGGGCCAGCAGCAGGCGCTTGCACTCGGTGTTCAGCGGCCCGCGCTGCACCCGCCTGGCCAGCCAGGTGCTGCCGATCTCCACCCGCCGGTGCGTTACATCCACATTCATGTACGTCGTCATGCCCACCGGCACGCCGTCGATATCCAGGATGGTGAAGGGCAGCATGCTGCCGGCCCTCTGCAGTCCCAGCCGACGCTCGATCTCCGCGGCCATGCGCCCGGGCGCGGGCACGGCGGTGTACCAGAGCTTCCAGAGTTCGCCGTCCTGCACCGCTTCGGCCAGCGGGGCGGCATGTTCCGGTGCAAGCGGCACCAGCGTGGCCCGGCGACCGGGCAGTTCAACGGGTTCGAGCCAGGGCATGACGGTGTAACGACCAGCGCTTAACTGGTGTTTTTCTTGCTGTTGACACCGGATGATGATCGCATCATCAACCTCATCCCCCTTCCGCACACCGCAGGCCTTTTGATGACAGTGCGCAACCGACCCTCCTCGCCGAAAGCATTGCTGGCCTGCCTGTTGGCCGGCGCCGCTGCGCTGCCGGCGGCCGTGCAGGCCGCGCCCTGGGCAGAGCCTGGCCCCGCGGTGGCGCCCACCGGCCTGCGCGTGCAGTGGATGCGCCCGGTGCCGCGCAAGCCGCTGCTGGGTCCGGCCGCCTTCGCCGCGCCGTCCACCTGCGCGCTCGATCCCTTCAGCGACGCCAATGGCGAGCAGCGCGAGCGGCAGCTGGCGCTGGCCGGCGCCACCGGCAGCATGGGCTACGGCTGCGGCGGCGAGCGCATGGCGCTGAACGTGGCGGCCCCGCCGCCGGCGGTCACCTCCAATGCCCGCATGCGGCGCCTCGATCTTTCGCTGGACCAATGGGTGAGCACCAGGCTGGCCGACCAGCTGGTGACCAGCGCCCGCCTGGGCGTCAAGGCCAGCGGCGACCCGACGGTGAAGAACCAGGCCGCCCGCGCGCTGGTGGCCGCGGGCAGCATGCTGCGCATCAACGACGACTGGGCGATGGAGCTGCAGTTCGGTCGCGACAAGGACACCACCGCGCTGCGCTCACGGGCCAAGTGGTCCACGCTGTGGCGCGTGGCCGGCGAGCACCTCATGTACATGCAGCTGGCCTCCGAGCCGGCCGGCACCGCGCAGACGGTGGGCATGCGCTGGTGGCTGGTGCCGCGGCGCGCCACGCTGGACCTTTCGGCCTACCGGCCGGTGAACACCGACCGCATCGAACCCCGCCTAGGGCTGTCGATGAGCCTGGGCCGCTGACACGGCCCGGCGGCCGGTGGCGTCAGCGGTTGTGCCGCTGCATGAACACCAGCTTCTCGAACAGCGTCACGTCCTGCTCGTTCTTCAGCAGCGCGCCCAGCAGCGGCGGCACGGCCACCTTGTCGTCCTTGCTCTGCAGCGCCTCGGCCGGGATGTCCTCGGCCACCAGCAGCTTCAGCCAGTCGATCAGCTCGCTGGTGCTGGGCTTCTTCTTCAGGCCGGGCAGGTTGCGCACGTCGTAGAAGTTCTTCAGCGCGGCGCCCAGCAGGTCCTTCTTGAGCCCGGGAAAGTGCACGTCGACGATGCGCTGCATCGTGTCCGCATCGGGGAACTTGATGTAGTGGAAGAAGCAGCGGCGCAGGAAGGCATCCGGCAGCTCCTTCTCGTTGTTGGAGGTGATGAACACCAGCGGCCGGTGCTTCGCCTTGACCAGCTCACGTGTCTCGTACACGTAGAACTCCATGCGGTCGATCTCGCGCAGCAGGTCGTTCGGGAATTCGATGTCGGCCTTGTCGATCTCGTCGATCAGCAGCACCACCGGCTGCTCCGACGTGAAGGCCTGCCACAGCGTGCCCTGCACGATGTAGTTGCGGATGTCGCGCACCTTCTCGGCACTCACCGGGTCCTGCAGCTGGCTGTCGCGCAGGCGGCTCACCGCGTCGTACTCGTACAGGCCCTGCTGCGCCTTGGTGGTGCTCTTGATGTGCCACTGCAGCAGCGGCATGTTGAGCGCGCTGGCCACTTCCTCGGCCAGCATCGTCTTGCCGGTGCCGGGCTCGCCCTTGATGAGCAGCGGGCGCTGCAAGGTGATGGCTGCATTGACGGCCAGCATCAGGTCCTGGGTGGCGACGTACTGGTCGGAGCCTTGGAACTTCATGTGGGTGCTTGGCCTGTGCAGCGGGACGTGATAAGGGTTCGGGCCAGTATAAGGGTCGCCCTATAATCGCCGGCTGAACTCAAGCCCCTAGCCACAGCTTCGCATTACCGATGAACAAAGCCCAATCCTCGCTGCTCGTGCTGGCCCTGTCCGGCATCGTTACGGCGGCCTCCGCCCAGGACATCAAGCCCGACGCGGCCGCCGGCGCGAAGAAGGTGGCGATGTGCATCGGCTGCCATGGCATCCCCGAGTACAAGGCCGCTTTCCCCGAGCAGCACCTGGTGCCGATGATCTCCGGCCAGGGTGCCAAGTACATCGTCGCCGCGTTGAACGGCTACAAGGCCGGTGACCGCAAGCACCCGACGATGCGCGGCATCGCCGCCACGCTGACCGACCAGGACATCGCCGACGTCGCCGCCTATTACGAAGGCCATGTCTCCGATCCGAAGCCGGTGGCGCCGGAGCAGCCGGCCGTCAAGCCGCGCCCCGAAGTGGCGGAGCTGCTGACCAAGGGCGCCTGCGTCTCCTGCCATGGCGCCAACTTCTCCAAGCCCATCGACGGCAGCTACCCGAAGATCGCGGGCCAGTTCTCCGACTACCTGTACGTGGCGCTCAAGGCCTACAAGACCACCAACAACTCGCTCATCGGCCGCAACAACGCCATCATGGCGGGCCAGGTGAAGCAGTTCAGCAATGCCGAGCTGAAGGCCATGGCCGACTACATCGGCTCGCTGCCCGGCGAGCTGCAGACCCGCCCGGAGTCGCGCTTCCGCTTCGCCTCCAAGGGCAACTGACCCGGTCCGTCGCCTGAATGAAAAAGCCGCCTCTTGCAGGCGGCTTTTTTATGTCCCGCGCGCGGGGTTGTCAGCCTTCCGGCACGCCGCGGGGTGCGCTGGCGCGTGCCGCGATCGCGTCGCGGTACAGCGCCAGGTACTGCTGCGCCGGGCCGTCCCACGAGAAGTTGCAGGCCATCGCGCGGCGGCGCATCTGCTGCCAGGTCACCGGCTCGACGAACACGTCGCAGGCGCGGTGGATGGCGCCTTCCAGCGCCGGGCCGCTGGCCGCATCGAACATGAAGCCGGTGGCGCGGTCCTCGGCCAGGGCCTCGGGCGTGGCATCCACCACCGTGTCGGCCAGGCCGCCCACGCGGCGCACCACCGGCAGCGCGCCGTAGCGCTGGGCGTACATCTGCGTCAGGCCGCAGGGCTCGAAGCGCGAGGGCACCAGCACCAGGTCGGCACCCGCCATCACGCGGTGGGCCAGCGCTTCGTCATAGGCCAGCTTGACGCCCACCTGGCCGGCATGCGCCTGCTGCGCCATGCGGAAGGCGGCTTCCAGCGCCGGGTCGCCATTGCCCTGCAGCACCAGCTGACCGCCACGCTGCAGCAGCGCGGGCAGGGCGGCCAGCACCAGGTCCAGGCCCTTCTGCGAGGTAAGCCGGCTGACCACGCCGCACAGCGGGCCGGCAGCCTTCGTGTCCAGCCCCATCTCCTGCTGCAGCGCGCGCTTGCAGGCGGCCTTGCCGGCGCTCACCGTCTCGGCATCGAAGCGGGTGGCCAGGCCGGGGTCTTCCACCGGATTCCACAAGGCCTCGTCGATGCCGTTGATGATCCCGTGCACGTCGCTGCCGCGGCCGCGGATCACGCCGTCCAGCCCGAAGCCGTGTTCCAGCGTGGCGATCTCGCGGGCATAACCGGGGCTCACGGTGGTCACCCGGTCGGCGAACTTCAGGCCGGCCTTCATGAACGACACCTGGCCATGGAACTCCAGCCCAGCGGGCGACATGAAGCGCGACGACAGGCCCAGCCAGGGAAAGTCCGCCGTGGGAAACAGCCCCTGGTAGGCCAGGTTGTGCACGGTGTAGACCGAGGCTGCCGCGGTGGGCGGATGGCCGGCCACGTAGGCGCAGGCCATGCCCGCATGCCAGTCATGCGCATGCATCACGTCAGGCGTCCAGGCCAGGTCCAGCTCGCCGGCGGCCAGGTGGGCGGCCACCCAGCCCAGCATCGCGAAGCGCTGCAGATTGTCCTGCCACTCCAGGCCGCGGCTGTCCTGGTAGGGGCCGCCGCCGCGGCGGTACAGGTAGGGCGCGTCGATGAAGTACACCGGCACGCCGGTGCCGGGCATGCGGCCCAGCATCAGGCTCACCCGCCCGGCGCCGAACAGCGCACCGAGATCGAGCACCCGCTGCGGCGACTCGATGGCCGCCACCATCTGCGGCAGGCCGGGCACCAGCAGCCGCACGTCGGCACCGGCGGCGATCAGGGCCGGCGGCAGGGCCGCCACCACGTCGGCGAGGCCACCGGTCTTGACCAGCGGAAACACCTCCGCCGCCACATGCAGCACTTTCAGCGGCGCCGCCTGCGCGGCCACCGCATCTTGCGGTCGGCTCATTGCAGGGCCGCCAGCATGTCCCGGGTGACCAGCACCACGCCTCCTTCACTGCGCAGGAACCTGCGCGCATCTTCTCCAGGGTTCTCGCCGATCACCATGCCGTCGGGGATGTGGCAGCCGCGGTCGATGATGACCTTGGTCAGGCGCGCGCCGCGGCCCACCTGCACGTCGGGCAGCAGCACCGACCAGTGCACCTTGGAATGCGAATGCACCCGCACGCCCGAATACAGCACCGTGCGCCGCACCTCGCCCGAGACAATGCAGCCGCCCGAGACCAGCGACTCGATGGCCACGCCGCGGCGGTCGCCCATGTCATGCACGAACTTGGCCGGCGGCAGCTGCGGCTGGTAGGTCCAGATCGGCCACTTGGTGTCGTACAGGTCGAGCTTGGGCACGGTGGCGGTGAGGTCGATGTTGGCGTCCCAGTAGGCGTCCAGCGTGCCCACGTCGCGCCAGTAGGCTTCCTCGCCATGCAGCGCGCCCACGCAGCTCATGTCGAACGGATGGGCCACCGCGTTGCCGTTGGCCACCGCGCGCGGAATGATGTCCTTGCCGAAGTCGTGCGAGGAATCGGGGTCGGCCATGTCGCGCTCCAGTTCCTTGAACAGGTAGCGCGCATTGAAGATGTAGATGCCCATGCTGGCCAGCGAGCGGTCCGGCTTGCCGGGCATGGCGGGCGGGTCGGCGGGCTTCTCGATGAAGTCGAGGATCTGGCGCTTGTCGTCGATGTGCATCACGCCGAAGGCCGAGGCTTCCTCGCGCGGCACCTCGATGCAGCCCACCGTGCAGTCCCGGCCCTGCTCCACATGGTCGGCCAGCATCAGCGCGTAGTTCATCTTGTAGACATGGTCGCCGGCCAGCACCACGATGTAGTCGGCCTTGTAGCTGGCGATGATGTCCTGGTTCTGGTAGACGGCGTCCGCCGTGCCGCGGTACCAGCTTTCCTCGTCCACCCGCTGCTGCGCGGGCAGCAGGTCCACGAACTCGTTGATCTCGGGCTTCAGGAAGGCCCAGCCGCGCTGCAGGTGTCGCATCAGGCTGTGGCTCTTGTACTGGGTGATGACGCCGATGCGGCGGATGCCGGAGTTCAGGCAGTTGGACAGCGCAAAGTCGATGATGCGGAACTTGCCGCCGAAGTACACGCCGGGCTTGGCGCGGCGGTCGGTCAGGTTCTTCAGGCGGCTGCCCCGGCCGCCGGCCAGGACCAGCGCCACGGCGCGCTTGGGGAGATCGAAGTTGCGTGCGACATCGTGCTGAGCCATTGGGAAGTCTCCCGTATCTGTGTTTTGGCGGAACCGTTGACTGCGATGTACTGCTAGTGGAACTGGGAACTGCTACTGAATGGATAAGATGAACGCAAGCGCACGGGGCGCCCGTTTGCAGGATAGCGCGGTGACAAACCGGTTGCATCTGCGACAAAGCGCACTGTTCACGTTGCGTCCCCGCCGCGCCTGCAAACCATTCCAGCATGAAACCCGGCCGGAATTTTGCAGGTGCTCCCAAAATCGCGGCCTCCTGAGGAGCTCAGACTGATGAAACCCACCACCCCCGAAACCGACCTGGCGGCGGCCACCGAACGGCACCTGCTGAACACGGTGGGCGTCGCGCCCGAGCAGGCCGGCGCGCCCGAAGTGCTCCAGGCCGTCTCCCAGGCCGTGCGCGAACAGCTCTCGCAACGCTGGGTGCGTACCCAGGCCGCCGACCGCGCCACCAAGGCCCGGCGCGTGTACTACCTGTCGATGGAATTCCTGATCGGCCGCACCTTCGGCAATGCGCTGCATTCGCTGGGGTTGCAGGGCGACGCCGCCGCGGCCGCCGAAAAGCACGCCAAGACGCTGGAAGACCTGGCCGCCGGCGAGCCCGATGCGGCACTGGGCAACGGCGGCCTGGGCCGCCTGGCCGCCTGCTTCCTCGATTCCATGGCCACGCTGGGCCTGCCCTCGTTCGGCTACGGCATCCGCTACGAATACGGCATGTTCGCCCAGTCGATCCAGGGCGGCCGGCAGGTGGAGCACCCCGACTCCTGGCTGGAGAACGGCACACCCTGGGAATTCCCGCGGGCCGGCGTGGCCTACCCGGTGCGCTTCGGCGGCTGGGTGGAGCAGCCGGCGCTGCCCGGCGGCAAGGCCCAGTGGCGCCCCGCGGCCGAGGTCAATGCCAAGGCCTACGACATGGTCATCCCCGGCCACGGCACCGACAAGGTGAGCACCCTGCGGCTGTGGAAGGCCGTGGCGCCTGCGCACATCGACCTGCATGCCTTCAACTCCGGCGACTACGCCCGCGCCGCGGAGGTGAAGAACGAGTTCGAGAACATCTCCTGGGTGCTGTACCCCAACGACAGCACGCCGGCCGGCCGCGAGCTGCGGCTGCGCCAGGAGTACTTCTTCACCTCCGCCTCCATCCAGGACATCCTGGGCCGCCACCTGGAAGAGCACCCGACGCTCGACAACCTGCACGAGAAGGTGGCCATCCACCTGAACGACACGCACCCGGCCATCGGCGTGGCCGAGCTGATGCGGCTGCTGGTGGACGAGCACGGCTTTGCCTGGGAAGCGGCCTGGAAGATCACCCAGCGCACCTTCTCGTACACCAACCACACGCTGATGCCCGAGGCGCTGGAGACCTGGGCGGTGGACCTGATGCACCACGTGCTGCCGCGGCACCTGGACATCATCTTCCGCATCAACCACGACTTCCTCGCCTTCGCGGCCAGCAAGAAGCCCGACGACGTGGAGTTCCTGCGCCGGCTGTCGCTGGTGTCCGAAGGCGGCGAGAAGCGCGTGCGCATGGCCAACCTGTCCATCGTGGGCAGCCACATGGTCAACGGCGTGTCGCAGCTGCACTCCGACCTGCTGGTGCAGACCATCTTCTCGGACTTCGCCTACCTGTGGCCCGAGCGCTTCTGCAACATGACCAACGGCGTCACCCCGCGCCGCTGGCTGGCGCAGGCCAACCCCAAGCTCAGCGGCCTGCTGGACCAGACGCTGGGCCAGGGCTGGCGCCTGGACCTGGACGAGCTGGCGAAGCTGAAGACGGTCGGCGACAGCAGCAGCTTCCGCATCGCCTTCGCCGAGGCCAAGCAGCACAACAAGTCACGCCTGGCCGCGCTGCTGGACAAGACCGTCGGCCTGCGGGTGGACCCCACCAGCCTGTTCGACGTGCAGGTCAAGCGCATCCACGAATACAAGCGCCAGCTGCTGAACCTGCTGCACGTCATCACGCGCTACCAGGAGATCCTGGACAACCCGAATGCCGACTGGCAGCCGCGCACGGTGATCTTCGCGGGCAAGGCGGCTTCGTCGTACCACATGGCCAAGCAAATCATCCGGCTGATTCACGACGTGGCCGCGGTGGTGAACAACGACCGCCGCGTGGGCGACCGGCTGAAGCTGGCCTTCATCCCGAACTACGGCGTGTCGGTGGCCGAGATCATCATGCCGGGCGCCGACCTGTCGGAGCAGATCTCCACCGCCGGCACCGAAGCCTCCGGCACCGGCAACATGAAGCTGGCCCTCAACGGCGCGCTGACCATCGGCACGCTGGACGGCGCCAACATCGAGATCGGCCAGGCCGTGGGCGACGACAACATCTTCATCTTCGGCCTGCGCACGCCCGAGGTGGAAGCTCAGCGGCGCGCCGGCTACCAGCCGATGCGCATCTACGAGGAGAACGCGCGGCTGAAGTCGGTGCTGGACAGCATCGCCTCCGGCGCCTTCTCGCCAGACGAGCCGGACCGCTACCGCGGCGTGGTGGATGCGCTGCTGTGGGGCGGCGACCACTACTTCCTGCTGGCCGACTACGACTCCTACGTGAAGACGCAGCTGCAGGTGGATGCGCGCTTCCGCGACCGCGATGCCTGGGCTCGCAGCGCCATCGCCAACGTGGCCGGCATGGGTCCGTTCTCGGCCGACCGCACCATCGGCCAATACGCCCAGGACATCTGGCAAGTGCAACCGCGCCGCTGATACACGACCATGCTCACAGACAACGATATCGAGCGGCTGCGCAGTGGCCGCCACGGAGACCCTTTTGCCGTGCTCGGCCGGCATGAGGACACCAGCGGCCCGCAACCGCGGGTGTGGATGCGGGCCTGGCTGCCTGGCGCGCAGGCGGTGGCGGTGCTGGACGCGGCCAGCGGCCAGTCGGTCGGCGTGCTGGCGCCGCGGCTGGCCGACGGCTTCTTCGAAGGCCAGTTCGCCAGCCTGCCCACCGACTACCGCTTCCAGGTGCAGTGGCATGGCGGCGTGCAGTCGGTCGTCGACGATCCGTACCGCTTCCCGCTGCTGCTGGGCGACACCGACGTCTGGCTGCTGGCCGAGGGCACGCACCTGCGGCCCTTCGAGGTGCTGGGCGCGCTGCCGCGCACGCTGCTGGGCGTGGAAGGCACGGCCTTCAGCGTGTGGGCGCCCAATGCCCAGCGCGTGAGCGTGGTGGGCGACTTCAACCACTGGAACGGCAGCGCCCACCCGATGCGCCTGCGCGCCGAGTGCGGCGTGTGGGAGCTGTTCCTGCCCGGGGTGCAGGCCGGCGCCCGCTACAAGTTCGAGCTGGTCGACCGCCATGGCCACCTGCTGCCGCAGAAGGCCGACCCCTATGCCCGCGCGGCCGAGTTGCGGCCGGCCACCGCCAGCGTGGTGGCGCCGATGCCGCCGGTGCAGCCACCCTCGGCCCAGCGCCAGCTGGCCAATGCGCTGGATGCGCCGGTGAGCATCTACGAGGTGCACCTGGGCTCGTGGAAGCGCCGGCCCGAGGAAGGCAACCGCTGGCTCACCTGGGACGAGCTGGCCGACCAGCTGCTGCCCTATGCGCAGGACATGGGCTTTACCCACCTGGAGCTGCTGCCGGTCAGCGAGCATCCGTTCGACGGCTCCTGGGGCTACCAGCCGGTGGGCCTGTATGCGCCCACCGCGCGCTTCGATGCGCCGGGCGAAGGTCCGGGCGGCTTCGACCGCTTCGTGGCCCGCGCCCATGGGCTGGGCCTGGGCGTCATCGTCGACTGGGTGCCCGCGCACTTCCCGAGCGATGCGCACGGCCTGGCGCAGTTCGATGGCACCCACCTCTACGAGCATGCCGATCCGCGCGAAGGCTTCCACCAGGACTGGAACACGCTGATCTACAACTTCGGCCGCGCCGAGGTGCGCAATTTCCTGGTGGGCAATGCGCTGTACTGGCTGGAGCGGCACAACGTCGACGGCCTGCGGGTGGATGCGGTGGCTTCCATGCTCTACCGCGACTACAGCCGCAAGCACGGCGAGTGGGTGCCCAACGAATTCGGCGGCCGCGAGAACCTCGAGGCCATCGGCTTCCTCAAGCGGCTGAACGAGGTGGTGGGCGTGGAGCGGCCGCAGGGCGTGACCATCGCCGAGGAATCGACCGCCTTCCCGGCGGTGTCGCGGCCGGTGTATGCCGGCGGCCTGGGCTTCCACTACAAGTGGAACATGGGCTGGATGCACGACACGCTGCACTACTTCGGCCGTGATCCGCTGTACCGCAAGTACCACCATGGCGAGGTGACCTTCAGCCTGGTGTATGCCTTCAACGAGAACTTCGTGCTGCCGCTCTCGCACGACGAGGTGGTGCACGGCAAGGGCTCCATCCTGGCGCGCATGCCGGGCGACCGCTGGCAGCAGTTCGCCAACCTGCGCTCGTACTACGGCTTCATGTTCGGCCACCCGGGCAAGAAGCTGCTGTTCATGGGCTGCGAGTTCGGCCAACAACGCGAGTGGAACCACGAGTCCAGCCTGGACTGGCACCTGCTGGACGACCCGATGCACCGCGGCGTGCAGAGCCTGGTGCGCGACCTGAACCGGCTGTACGCCACCACGCCCGCGCTGCACCAGCGCGACTTCACCGGCGACGGCTTCGAGTGGCTGGACCACCAGGACGCCCAGCATTCGGTGCTGAGTTTCGTGCGGCGCGACGCCGATGGCGGCTTCATCGTGGTGGTGTGCAACTTCACGCCCACCGTGCATGAAGGCTGGCGCCTGGGCGTGCCCCAGGCCGGCCATTACCGCGAGGTGCTCAACACCGACGCCGCGGCCTATGGCGGCAGCAACGTGGGCACGCCCTTCGGTGCGGCCGCGTCGGAGCCGGTGGCCTGGCATGGCCGCGAGCATTCGGTGCTGCTGACCCTGCCGCCGCTGGCCACCGTGTTCCTCACGCTGGCACCGTGATGGCCGCACCCACCGAGGGCCGGCTGCAGCCCGGCCGGCCCTGGCCGCTGGGCGCCACGGCCGAGGCCGGCGGCGTGAACTTCGCGGTGCCTTCGGCGCATGCGGAGGCGATGCTGCTGTGCCTGTTCGACGATGCCGGCCAGGTGGAGCTGCAGCGGCTGCCACTGCCGGCGCGCACCGGCGACGTGTGGCACGGCTTCCTGCCCGGCGCGGCGGCCGGCCTGGTGTACGGCTACCGTGCCCACGGGCCCTGGCAGCCGGCGGCCGGCCAGCGCTTCAACGACCTCAAGCTGCTGCTGGACCCCTGGGCGCGCGAGATCGTCGGCCGCCACCAGTGGCGCCAGGAGAACGTGGGCGCCGACCCACGCGACAACGCCACCTTCGCATTGAAGGCCCGCGTGCTGCCGGCCGACGACGGCTTCGACTGGCAGGGCGACCGCCGGCTGCTCACGCCGCTGGCCGACACCGTGCTGTACGAGCTGCATGTCAAGGGCTTCACCCGCCAGCATCCGGGCGTGCCTGCGGAACAGCGCGGCACCTATGCCGGCCTGGCCAGCGACGCGGCGGTGGCCCACCTCAAGCGCCTGGGCGTCAGCGCCGTGAGCCTGCTGCCGGTGCACCAGCACATCGACGAAGAGCGGCTGGTGGCGATGGGCCTGAGCAACTACTGGGGCTACAACACCATCGGCTTCTTCGCCCCCGAGCCCTCGTACGCGGCCACGCCCGACGCGCGCACCGAGTTCCGCCAGATGGTGCGCCGGCTGCATGCCGAAGGCATCGAGGTCATCCTGGACGTGGTGTTCAACCACAGCGCCGAGACCGACGAGCACGGCCCCACCATCAGCTTCCGCGGGCTGGACAACGCCGGCTGGTACCGGCTGCGCCACGAGAGCCGCGCGCTCTACGAGAACGACACCGGCTGCGGCAACACGCTGGACATCCGCCAGCCGCGTGTGCTGCAGCTGGTGATGGACAGCCTGCGCTGGTGGGTGGGCGAGATGCACGTCGACGGCTTCCGCTTCGACCTGGCGCCGGTGCTGGGCCGCGGAAACCACGGCTTCGACCGCGACGGCGCGTTTTTCATGGCCTTGCGGCAAGACCCGCTGCTGCAGGGCGTCAAGCTGATCGCCGAGCCCTGGGACATCGGCCTCGGCGGCTACCAGCTGGGCCAGTTCCCGGCCGGCTGGCTGGAGTGGAACGACAAGTTCCGCGACACCATGCGCGCCTTCTGGCTGGGCCATCCGGCGCACCGGGGCGATTTCGCGCGACGGCTGGCCGGCTCGGCCGACCTGTTCCACCAGCGTGGCCGCGCGCCGGGCGAGGGCGTGAACTACGTGGTCTCGCACGACGGCTTCACCCTGCGCGACCTGCTCACCTACGAGCAGCGCCGCAACCAGGCCAATGGCGAGGACAACCGCGACGGCCACGGCCACAACCTGGGCTGGAACTGCGGCCAGGAGGGCGAGACCGACGATGCCGCCGTGCAGGAACGCCGCGCCCGCCTGGCGCGGGCGCTGCTGGCCACGGTGCTGCTGGCCCAGGGCACGCCGATGATCGCCGCCGGCGACGAACTGGGCCACACCCAGGACGGGAACAACAATCCCTACTGCCAGGACAACGCCATCACCTGGATCGACTGGGCCGCCGCCGACGAAGCGCTGATCGACTTCACCGCCCGGCTGATCGGCCTGCGCCGCACGCTGCTGCCGCTGGGCGAGCGCTGGTACAGCGGCTTTCCCGATGCC
The DNA here is from genome assembly GCF_024700035.1 of Aquincola sp. J276. Taxonomy (NCBI): domain Bacteria; kingdom Pseudomonadati; phylum Pseudomonadota; class Betaproteobacteria; order Burkholderiales; family Sphaerotilaceae; genus Aquincola; species Aquincola sp. J276. Next base: position 1,445,973 of record NZ_JAJONC010000002.1, on the reverse strand, counting down.
GAGGGCCAGCCCGACCTGGCCTGGTTCGGTGCCGACGGCCGGCCGCTGGGTGCGGCCCAGTGGCACGACGGCGACGCCCGTGCGCTGGGCGCCTGGATCGGCCAGCCGGGCCGGGCGCAGGCACCGCTGCTGCTGCTGGTCAATGCCGATGCGGACGACACCGCCTTCGTGCTGCCCGAGGCGCCGGCGGGCTGGCAGCGGCTGCTGGACACGGCCGAGACGGCCACGGGCACGCAGCCTGCCCCTGCGCCGGCAGCGTCGCCGCTGCGCGTGCGCGGCCGCAGCCTGGTGCTGCTGGCCGCCACCCCCGCCCCCTAAACCCCGCTCAAGCTGCCCACGATGCGCCTTCCCCGACTTTCCGGCGTCCTGCTCCACCCCACCTCGCTGCCCGGCCCGCATGGCAGCGGCGACCTGGGCCCCGCCGCCCGCCACTTCGTCGACTGGCTGCACGGTGCCGGCCAGTCGCTGTGGCAGATCCTGCCGCTGGGCGGCATCGGTCCCGGCAACTCGCCCTACATGAGCAGCAGCGCCTTCGCCGGCAACCTGCTGCTGATCGACCTGGACGAGCTGCGCCAGCACGGCTGGCTGACCGAGGCCGACCTGGCGCCGGAGGCGGTGTTCGACGCCCGCCGCATCGACTTCGAGGCGCTGGTGCCCTACCGCATGGCGCGGCTGGCCCGTGCGGCGCGCCACTTCGCGGCCGCGCCCGGCGCCCATGCCGCGGCGTACCAGCAGTTCCGGGCCAGCCATGCCAGCTGGCTGGCCGACTATTCGCTGTTCATGACGCTGTGGGAGCACCACGGCTTCATCGACTGGACCGACTGGCCCGCGCCGCTGCGCCGCCGCGAGCCGGCGGCGCTGGAGCAAGCCCGCCGGCAGCATGCCGAGCGCATCGGCTTCTACGAGTTCTGCCAGTGGAGCTTCTTCCGCCAGTGGAAGGCGCTGCGGGCCTATGCCAACCAGCGCGGCGTGCAGATCATGGGCGACGCGCCCATCTTCATCGCCCACCAGAGCGCCGAGGTGTGGGCGCGGCAGGAGCTGTTCGAGCTGGACGACGGCGGCCGCCCCACCGCGGTGGCCGGCGTGCCGCCGGACTTCTTCAGCGAGACCGGGCAGCGCTGGGGCAACCCGCTGTACCGCTGGAGCGCGCATGCGGCCGAGGGCTATGCCTGGTGGACCGAGCGCATCCGCCGCATCTTCGAGATGACCGACCTGGTGCGCATCGACCATTTCCGCGGCTTCGCCGGCTACTGGGAGATCCCGGCCGACGAGCCCACCGCCATCAATGGCCAGTGGAAGCCGGGCCCGGGCGCCGCGCTGTTCGATGCGGTGGCCGCCGCGCTGGGGCCGCTGCCCATCGTGGCCGAGGACCTGGGCGTCATCACGCCGGACGTGGTGGAACTGCGCCAACGCTTCAAGTTCCCGGGCATGCTGATCCTGCAGTTCGCCTTCGGCGGCGGCAGCGACAACACCTACCTGCCGCACAACCACACGCCCGACAGCGTGGTGTACACCGGCACGCACGACAACAACACCACGCTGGGCTGGTGGCACGAGGCCGGCGAGGCCGAGCGCCACCATGCCCGCAGCTACCTGGCCACCGACAGCGCCCACATCCTGCCGGCCATGCTGCGCACCGCCGCCGCCTCGGTGGCCGACACCGCCATCTTCCCGATGCAGGACGTGCTGGGCCTGGGTGCCGAGGCCCGCATGAACGTGCCCGGCGTGGGCGACGGCGCCTGGGCCTGGCGCTTCGAATGGAGTCAGGTGCGGCCGGAGCACGGCCAGGCATTGCACGAACTTTGCAAGCAGTACGGCCGGCTGCGCAGTTCACCGCAGCCCAAGCGGTAGCACGTTCGGGGTCTGCAGCCAACGCATGAAGTTCCTCGCGGGCCGAGGATGCAGCCGCCCTAGACTGCCCCTCGCTCACAACCCACAGGAGCTACACGATGATGCCAATCCTCTCGCGTACTGGCCGCGGGCGCACGCCCGCGGCCCTCGCGGCAGCCGCCGGCCTTGCACTGGCGATGCTGCTGCCCCTGCAGCTGCAGGCGCAGACGCTGCGATGGTCCTCTGCCGGCGATCCGCTGACGCTGGACCCCTATGCGCAGAACGAGTCGCTGACCAACGCCATCAACGGGCAGGTGTATGAGTTCCTGGTGGCGCGCGACAAGCAGCTCAACATCGTGCCGCAGCTGGCCACCGAATGGCGCCAGGACGGCCCGCTGAAGTGGATCTTCAAGCTGCGGCCGGGCGTCAAGTTCCATGACGGCCGGCCCTTCACCGCCGACGACGTGGTGTTCTCGGTGGAGCGCGCCAAGCAGCCCACCTCGCAGATCGCGGTGTATGCCAATGCCATGGGCACGGTGCGCAAGATCGACGACCTGACGGTGGAGTTCACCACGCCGCAGTTCGAGCCCATCTTCCTGCAGAAGCTCAACACCATCTACATCATGAGCAAGGGCTGGGCGGAGCAGAACAACGCCACCGTCACGCAGAACTTCGCCGCCAAGGAAGAGGCCTTCGCCGCCCGCAACATGAACGGCACCGGCCCCTTCATGCTGGTGAGCCGCGCGCCGGGCGTGAAGACGGTCTACAAGCGCAACCCGAACTACTGGGGCCGCATCGAGGGCAACGTGCAGGAGGTGGTGTTCACGCCCATCGCCAGCGGCGCCACCCGCACCGCGGCGCTGATCTCCGGCGAGCTGGACTTCGTGCTCGACCCGCCCCCCACCGACGTGGAGCGCCTGCGCCGCACGCCGGGCGTCAAGATCGTCGACGGGCCGGAGAACCGCGTCATCTTCATCGGCATGGACCAGGGCCGCGACGAGCTGCTCTACAGCAGCGTCAAGGGCAAGAACCCGCTGAAGGACGTGCGGGTGCGCAAGGCGCTGTACCACGCCATCGACATCGAGACGATCAAGACCAAGCTGATGAACGGCCAGGCCGCGCCCACCGGCGCGCTGGTGCCTTCACCGCTGGCCACCTTCAACGATCCCGAGATCGAGCGCCGCCTGCCCTACGACGTGGAGCTGGCGAAGAAGCTGATGGCCGAGGCCGGCTATCCCGACGGCTTCGAGATCACCTTCGACACGCCGAACGACCGCTACGTGAACGACGAGCGCATCGCCGTGACGCTGGCCTTGCAGTGGGCCCGCATCGGCGTGAAGGTGCGGGTGAACGCGCAGACCAAGTCGCTGTTCTTCAACAAGGTGGAGAAGCTCGATACCTCGATGTACCTGTTCGGCTGGGGCGGCGCCATCACCGATGCCGAGACCACCTTCACCCCCATCTACCGCAACCGCGGCGCCAAGGGCGTGGGCGAGTACAACCGCGGCAACTACGTCGACGACGAGCTGGACGCGCTGGCGGCCGCTTCCAGCAAGGAGCAGGACCCGGCCAAGCGCAAGGCGCTGATCAAGCAGACCATCCTGCGCCACAACGAGCAGGTGCGCCACATTCCGCTGCACCGGCAGTTCATCCCGTGGGCCGCGAGGCCCAACGTGAACGTGGTGCACCGCGCCGACAACTGGCTGGAATGGCAGTGGGTGACGGTGGCCAAGCCCTGAGGCAGGTCAGGCGGCCGGCTTGCCGGCCGCCACCGCTGCGGCGATCTCGGCCAGCAGCGAATCCATCTCTTCCACCTCGAAGGGCTTGGGCAGCGAGCGCACGGTGTCGCCCAGCGTCTCCAGCCCGCGCGTGAGCGCATAGCCGGAGGACAGCACCACCCAGGTGCCCGGCGCCTTGGCCAGCACCGCGCGGGCCAGGTCCACGCCCGACATGGTGGGCAGGCTCACGTCGGTGATGACGACGTCGCAGGGCTGGCGCTCGAAGGCGGCCAGCGCCTCTTCCGCGGTGGCGAACGATTCGACGACACGGTCGTCGGCTTCGAGCAGCAGCCCGATCGTTTCGCGCAACTCGTCGTTGTCCTCGACGTAATAGATCTGCAGCGCAGGCATGGCAAGGGGCCCCGGAAGGGCAGGTGCGGCTAAGGGAAGGGGGGTTGTAGCACGGCGGCGACATTGTCGCCGCTGGGCGAGCTCCCCAGCCTTGCATGAAGCGCGCCTCAGCAGCGCGGCAGGCCGGGCAGTTCGGCGCCCTGGCCGCAGGCGCGGGCGCGGCCCGAGGGCGCCAGCCGCACCTCGGCGCTGCGGCTGCCCAGGGCCAGTTCGGCCACCAGGCCGGGCTCGGCGCGGCCCAGGCGGCCATCGAACACCGCCTCGTGGCTGCCGGTGAGCTGCACCTGCACATGGGCGCTGCCATCGATGCGGCGCAGCGCGCACGCCGGCGCCGGCGAGGCGGCGGCGCGGCAGTCGCAGCCGGGCTCATGGCTGACCGCGTAGCACCATTGCGGACCGCCCTGCACGTTGACGTACATCGCGCGGCCGGCCAGCACCGCATCGAAGCGGGCCTGCTGCAGCTCCAGCGCCAGCTGCTCGGTGGCGCCGGCCAGGCGCTGGCGGGCGCTGAAGTCGGTGTAGGAGGGCAGGCCCACGGCCATGAACACCGCCACGATGGCGGCCACCACCAGCAGCTCGATGAGCGTGAGGCCGTCCTGCCGCAGGCGGCGCAGGGCCGTGGGCATGGCCGTCAGTCCAGCGCCAGCAGGCGGCGGCGCTTCTGGGTCTGGTCGATGTAGCGTTGCAGCGCGCGCTGCGCCTCGCCGTCCAGCCCGGTGATCGAGCAGCCCAGGCGCAGCCCGCCGCTCTGCGGATTCAGCGAAGTGACGTGGTGCAGCTGCAGCGTGGCCTCGAAACGCGTGTGGGCATCCAGCTCGATGCGCGCGCCCTGCAGCCGCACGCCCGGGGGCAGCGGCGGCACGTCGTCGGGCAGGAAGATGGCGCAGCCGGTGAGGCTGACGTCCAGCACCCGCAGCGACAGCTGCATGTCCGGCAGGCTGGGGTGGCGCAGGTAGGCGGCCGGCGTGTTGCGGGCCACCGGCCGCACGCGGAAGCTGCTGCGGCGCTGGAAGCGGAACAGCTCCGCCGGGATCTGCGCCTGCAGCGCGCTGGCGCGGTGACCGTGCACCAGCAGCAGCTGCTGCAGGTCGAACTGCAGCTTGACGTTGTCCAGGTAGCCCACCACCGTGGCCTCGCCGGCATCCACCAGGGCCTGCAGCTGCGGGTCGGTGGCATCGGCGCTGAAGCTGATCTTGCGCTGCGCCGCATCCACCGTCCACACGGTGGTGTAGGCGCTGCCATCGGGCGCGCTCAGGTGCACGGTGGCGCCTTCGTCCAGCAGCTCGCGCAGCAGGGCGGCCACTTCCTCGGGCGAGCCGACGCGGAAGTTGTCGCGCTCGTCGCCGGACAGGGCATCGAGCGGTGCGGGCTGGGTGATCTCGGACATGGCGGTGGCGCGGCTGGCGGGCTCAGTGCAGGGTCTGCGACTGGCCGGACATCAGGTTGTCCAGGTCCTCGATCCACGGCTCGGCCAGCACGCGGATCTCGGCGTCGTTGACCAGGATGCGCTGCATGATGCGGGTCTTGAGCTGCATCGATTCGGGCGGCAGCTTCTCGCTGCGGGCCGCATGCTTGAGCTGCGAGATCAGCAGCACGCAGGCGCCTTCGAGCTTGAGCACCTGGTCCCAGTTGCCCGCCCGCGCAGCCTCGAGCATGTCGGCGCTGGCGCGCTCGATGGCTTCGTAGTAGGCGAGCAGCTTGTCATTCATGGTCATTCCGGCGTACGGCCGATCGCAGAAATTGGGAGTCATCGTCCAGACGTGGCCGCGTTGGAAGCCTGCGGTGCGATCGACGCCCAGGCGTCGCGCAGAGGTTCGATCAGGCGGCGGCATTCTTCGAGCGCCTGTTCATCGTTGCGCAGGTTCGCCTGCGTCAGCCGCAGCGTGACGTAGGCGTAGAGGTCGTTGAGGTCGGAGGCCAGCGCACCGCCGGCTTCCAGGTTGAGCGAGCCTTTCAGGCCTTCGTCCACGATGCGGGCGGCGCGGCTGATCTCGCGCCCCTTGCGCTCGATGTCGCCGCCCTGCATGGCACCGCGGGCCTGGTCCACGGCGTCCATGAAACCGTCGAACAGCATGGCCACGAGGCGATGCGGATCGGCCACCTCGACGCTCGTGTTCACGCCCACCTTGCGGTACATGTTGGCGACGGAATGCGAGTGGCCGAAGGGCGAAGCGGCGTGCGGTGCGTACATGATGGCTTGGACGTTGGCTGCTGCGATGCCCTGTTATCGGCGTTGCAAAGCGGTGACTTGAACCGTGGCCGGGGCGGAAATCACCTGCTCTTCGCACCTTGCAAGGGCTTCAGGCGTCCTTGTTCCAGGCCGCGATCTGCTGCGTGATGTAGTTGTTCAGCGAGGTCAGGCTGGCCATCTTGGTGTCCAGCGCGCTGTACTGCGCCCGCAGCCGGCGCTCGGTGTCTTCCAGGCGCGCCTCGGCCTTGTCCTGCTCGCTCTGGTTGCGGGCCAGGCTCTTGTTCAGGCCTTCGGTGCGGCTGGTCAATGCGCCTTCGATGCTGAGCACCGAGTCGCTGAACTTGCGCAGCTGCGTGGCGATGCCGCTGCGGCTGTTGTTGGCCAGGTCGGTGGTGGTGAACAGCTTGCGCACCTCGGGCAGGTTGGCGGCCAGGGCCTTGCTGAACTGGGTGTCGTCCACTGCCAGCGTGCCGTCGGACTGCAGCGAGATGCCCACCGACGACAGCGTCTGGTAGACCGAGGAGGCCGGCGAGGAGCCGCCCACCAGGTTGCGCAGCTGGCGCTGCAGCGTCACCGCCGTGCTGTCGCCCTGCAGGTTGCCGGCGGTCTTGGTGGCGTCGTCGTAGCGCGTCTCCGTGGACAGCAGCTTGCTCAGCTCGTTGTAGGCGGTGGTGAAGTCGGTCACCGCCTTCTTGATGCGCTCGGCATCGGCGCTCACGCTGATGCTCACCGGCGCGCTGGTCACCGCGCCCAGGGTCAGGCTCACGCCTTCCACCACGTTGGCCAGCGTGTTGCTGGCCGAGGTGACGGGCAGGCCGTTGATGGTGGCCTCGGCATTGGCGCCGCTCTGGCGCAGCGTGGTGGAGGTGGGCGCGTTGGGCGGATCGAAGGCCAGCGCCGACAGGCCGTTGGCATCGGTGTCGCTGCCGTCGTTGTCGGTGGTGGTGATGCGGAAGCCGTTGGGCTCGCCGGTCTCGCGCGAATTGATCACCAGCCGCGCGCCGCTGGCGTCGTTCAGGATGGAGGCATTGACGCCGCTGCCCAGCGCATTGATCTTGTCGCGCAGCGTGGTCAGGGTGTCGGCGCCGGTCACTTCCACGCTCAGCGACTTGGCGCCGGCGGTGGGGCTGAAGCTGGTGTTGCCGGTGTTCCAGCTGCCCAGCTCGATCTTCATGGTGCCGCCGCCCACGAAGGAGGTGGCGGCCGCGAAGGACTTGCTGCTCACCGACTGCGCAGTGGCCAGCTTCTGCACCGCCACCGCATAGTTGCCGGCGCTGGCGCCGGTGGTGGTCGTCACGCCCACGGTGCTGGCGCTGGTGGAGCTGCCGGACATCGCGTTCCAGGTGCCCAGGCCGGCCAGCGCCACCGAGGCGCTGCGGAAGGCCTCCATCTTGGAGGTGAGCGAGCCGAAGGCCGAGATCTTCGCGTCGATGCCTTCGGCGCGCGTCTCCAGAAGCTCCAGCGGCTTCTTCTCGATCTTCATCAGCCCGCTGATGATTTCTTCGACTTCCAGCCCGCTGCCGATGCCGATGGAGGTGACCGCCATGATGCCGTTCCCTTGTCAAATGCGTGCCCGCAAGGGCTGAGGGCCGGCGCCTTGGCCGGCCTTCTGCTCTTCGGTCATCCCCGCGCGGACTTGAAGCCGGGGATGTGACAGGGCGTCAGCCTTGCAGCAGCTGCATCACCTGCTGCGGCAGCTGGTTGGCCTGGGCCACCATCGCGGTGCCGGCCTGCTGCAGGATCTGCGACTTCGACAGGTTGGCCGTCTCGGCCGCGAAGTCCGCGTCCATGATGCGGCCGCGGGCGGCGGAGGTGTTCTCCGACTGCGTCTGGATGTTGGACACGGCGCTCTCGAAGCGGCTCTGCACCGCGCCCAGCGTGGCGCGCGCGCCGTTGATCTGCACCAGCGCGTCGTCGATCTGCTTCATCGCCAGCCAGGCGTCTTCCGGCGTCTCGATGGTCAGGTCGTCGATGCCGGCCGACGAGGTGCCGGCACCGGCGGTGATACTGCCGCCCGAAATGCCGGTGGTGGCGGCGCTGAAGCCGGTCAGGCTGATGGCCACCGCGCTGCCCGCGGTGTCCAGCTTGTCCGAGCGCAGCTCCACGTCGAAGATGCCGGCCGACGACTGCTTGAGGAAGGCGGTCAGGCCGGTGTCGGCCGTCAGGCGGTTGATGGCTTCCACCACCTGGCCCAGGCGTTCCTCGCCGGTGCGGGCGACGGCCAGGTCGTTGAGCGAGAAGTTCACGCCACTGACGGTGATGGCCAGCGAGCCGTCGGTCACGGCCGACAGCGTGGTGATGCCGCCGGCGGACACGCCCACCTGGCTGGTTTCGCCATACACCACCTTCGACAGGCCGGTGGCCGACGCATTGGTCAGCGCGGCCACGGTGATGACCTCGCCCGAATTGGCGCCCACCTGGAAGGTGGCGGCGGAGAAGCTGCCGTCCAGCAGCTTGGTGCCGTTAAAGCCGGTCTGCTTGGCCACGCGATCGATTTCATCGCGCAGCTGCGACACCTCGGCCTGCAGCGCGGTGCGGTCCTTCGTGCTGTTGGTCGCGTTGGACGACTGCACCGCCAGCTCACGCATGCGTTGCAGCATGTCGCCGATCTTGCCCAGCGCGCCTTCCGCGGTCTGCGCCAGCGAGATGCCGTCGTTCGCATTGCGGGCGGCCACGTTGAGGCCCCGCACCTGCGTGTTCATGCGCTCGGCGATGGCCAGTCCGGCGGCATCGTCCTTGGCGCTGTTGACCCGGATGCCCGACGACAGCCGTTGCATCGAGGTCATGAGGCTGCTTTGCGAAGCGTTGAGGTTTCGCTGTGCGTTCAGCGACGCGATGTTGGTGTTGATGGTCTGCGGCATCAGGCTCTCCAAGTAGGCCCAGGGATGGGATGCCGGCTTGACTGCCGCGATTCCCCGTGGGACGTGCCCATTGTTCAACCGCGGCCGGTGTGACAAACGGACGAAGAGCGCTGCAAACGGGGTTCAGTTTCCAAATGAGCAGCGCCCCGCGCGGCGAGGCCGGCGGGGCGCTGTGGGGGGCGTGGCGAGGCGGCGCGGCGGCCGCCTGCGGGCTTTGGATCAGCCCAGGAGCTGCAGCACCTGCTGCGGCAGCTGGTTGGCCTGGGCGACCATCGCGGTGCCGGCCTGCTGCAGGATCTGCGCCTTCGACAGGTTGGCGGTTTCCGAGGCGAAGTCGGCGTCCACGATGCGGCCGCGGGCAGCCGAGGTGTTCTCCGCCTGCGTCTGGATGTTGGACACGGCGTTCTCGAACCGGCTCTGCACCGCACCCAGCGAGGCACGGGTGCTGTTGACCTGCACCAGCGCGTCGTCGATCTGCTTCATCGCCAGCCAGGCGTCTTCGGCGGTCTCGATGGACAGCTCGTCGATGCCGGCGGCCGAGGTGCCGGCGCCCGAGGTGATGGTGCCGGTGGTCAGGCCGGTGCCCGTGGTGGTGAAGCCGGTCAGGGCCACCGACACGGCCGAGCCGTCCGACAGCGTCTGCTCCGAGCGCAGCTTGACCGCGAAGGTGCCGCCGGCTTCCTTCTCCAGGAAGGCGGTGACGCCGGTGTCCGAGGTCAGGCGGTTGATGGCTTCCACCACCTGGCCCAGGCGCTCTTCGCCGGTGCGGGCGGTCGACAGGTCGCCGATCGAGTAGTTCACGCCGCTCACGGTCACGGCCATCGTGCCGCCGGTGACTTCGGTCAGCGTGGTGATGGAGCCGGCCGAGATGCCGGTCTGGCTGGTGGCGCCGTACACCACCTTCGACAGGCCGTCGGCCGAGGCGTCGGTCATCGCGGCGATGGTGATCACTTCACCCGAATTGGCACCCACCTGGAAGGAGCCGGCGGCGAACGAGCCGTCCAGCAGCTTCTTGCCGTTGAAGCTGGTGTTCTTGGCGACGCGGTCGATTTCATCGCGCAGCTGCACCACTTCGGCCTGCAGCGCCTTGCGGTCGGTGCTGCTGTTGGTGGCGTTGGCCGACTGCACGGCCAGTTCACGCATGCGCTGCAGCATGTCGCCCACCTTGCCCAGCGCGCCTTCAGCGGTCTGTGCCAGGGAGATGCCGTCGTTGGCATTGCGGGCGGCGACGCTCAGGCCGCGGGTCTGGGCGCTCATGCGTTCGGCGATGGCCAGGCCGGCGGCATCGTCCTTGGCGGAATTCACCCGGACACCCGAGGACAGGCGCTGCATCGAGGTGGCAAGGCTGCCTTGCGATGCGTTCAGGTTGCGCTGAGCCGTCATCGAGGCGACGTTGGTATTGATGGTCATGGCCATGGGGACACACTCCTAATGATGATGAGATCCCGGCGCGGGCGCCGGATTTGCCTCGTCTGGCGGAGGAGACCTCCATCAGCCGTGCCGGCTGCCTGCCGATATCCAACAACCCTTTGCTGGACAGCGGCCGAAGGCCAGGCGGTGCCCGCCACACCCTCCCGATCGGCTGTTCCTTCTAGCCGGCCCGGGAGGGTCTTCCGGGGCTTCAACACCGTTGTGCAGCGTTGATGGAAGCCTTATCGGAAGCCGTTTCTCCCGACTTGAGCCCTGTTGCCACAAACATGTGTAAATGACCTGCAAGCGCGGGGCTGTTCGTGGTATTGCGGATTTGCCAGGCGCCTAGATTCCCGGCACCCGCTTTTCACAGGTGCCTTTTCATGCTGACCCGCCATCTCCGCAAGCCGCCCGCCGCCGAACCCGTACGCGGCACCGCGCGCACCTGGCAGGAGGCTGAATCGATGCTGGCCTCCATGGTCAAGCACCCGCGCTTCGGGCTGGACCAGTGGCTGGCGCTGGGCAGCGCCCGGCTGCAGCTGGGTGACTACGACGGCCTGGTGGAAGCCGCGCGCCAGGCCCAGGCCATCGAGCCCGACAACCTGCAGGCGGTGCACCTGCTCACCTCCGGCCTGATGAAGCAGTCGCGCTGGAAGGAAGCGCTGGCGCTGTTCGAGCAGCACGGCCAGGGCAAGGCCCGCGAGCACTACCAGTTCGTCAGCAACCATGCCACCACGCTGGCCGAGATGGGCCGCCATGCCGATGCGGTGCCCATCTACCTGGAAGCGATGGTGCTGTGCGTGCAGGACCCGGCCATCCACATGAAGCTGGGCCTGTCGCTCAAGGAAATGAAGATGTTCGAGGAGGCCGCCGAGAGCTTCCTCACCGCCGTGACGCTGCAGCCCGACCGCTTCGCCGCGCAGGTGATGGTGATCCACCTGCGGCAGTTCGCCTGCGCCTGGGGACAGCTGGAGGCCGACATGGCCAGCATGCGCAGCGCGCTGGAAGCCATGGAGATCGACCCCGCCAGCACCCGCGGCGAAGGTGCCGCCTGGGCGCTGGCCGCGCTGGACATCCCGCCCGCGCTGATGCTCAAGGCCACCCGCCAGGTGGCCGAGCGCTGCGCCCTGGGCGCCACGCCGCTGCCGCGCCGCCGCGTGGCCGCCGCCGGCAGCCGGCCGCTGCGCATCGGCTACGTGTCGGCCGACTTCCACAGCCATGCCACCTCGCTGCTGCTGGTGGAGGCGCTGGAGGCCCGCGACCGCTCGCGCTTCCATGTCACGCTGTATTCCCACGGCCGCAACGACGGCAGTGCCACCCAGCACCGGGTGCGCGCTGCCTGCGAGCGCTTCGTGGACATGCGCGAGATGACGCTGGCCGAGATGGCCCGCCGCATCCACCAGGACGAGATCGACGTGCTGGTGGACCTGAAGGGCCAGACCTACGAGAACCGCCTGGGCGTGTTCGCCTACCGGCCGTCGCCGATCCAGGTCTCCTTCCTCGGCTTTCCCGGCACCTCGGGCGCCAGCTACATCGACTATTTCATCGGCGACCGCCATGTGACGCCGCTGGAACATGCGCCGCACTATGCCGAGCACATCGCGCAGATGCCGGGCTGCTACCAGCCCAACGACAGCCAGCGCCCGCACCCGGCCCCGCACGAGCGGGTGCAGTGGGGCCTGCCGCGCGAAGGCATCGTGCTCGGCAACTTCAACCAGAGCTTCAAGCTGCTGCCCGAGACCTTCGACGCCTGGGTGCGCATCCTGCAGGCGGTGCCGGGCAGCATCCTGTGGCTGCTGGCGGACAACCAGCAGGCCATCCGCAACATCGAGCGCGAGGCCGCCGCCCGCGGGCTGGACCCGCAGCGCATCCGCTTCGCGCCGCGGGTGGGCATCGAGCACCACCTGGCGCGCCTGCCGGTGGTGGACTTCATGCTGGACAACTGGCCCTGCAGCGCGCACACCACTGCCAGCGATGCGCTGTGGATGGGCGTGCCGGTGCTCACGCTGATGGGCGAGGGCTTCGCCTCCCGCGTGGCCGGCAGCCTGCTGCACAGCGTGGGCCTGCCCGAGCTGGCCTGCACCAGCGTGCAGCAGTACGAGGACACCGCCGTCGCCCTGATGCGCGACCCGGCCCGGCTGCAGGCCATGCGCCGCCACCTGAGCGAAGGCCGCCAGGGCTTCGCGCTGTTCGACGGCGCCCGTTTCGCACGCGACCTGGAGTCGCTGTACGAACGCATGGCCGAGCGCGACCGCCAGGGCCTGCCGCCGGCCGCGCTGGCGGCCTGAGCGCCCCACGCGGTGCTGGCGTCGCAGGGACCTCACCTGCTACGCTTGCAAAATGAACGAAACGGTACATTCCGAGCGCCGGGCCACCCGCACCAACGACCCGGACCGCACGATGGCCGACATCATCGAGGTGGCCACGCACGAGTTCTCGGAGAAGGGGCTGGCGGGGGCGCGCATCGATGTGATCGCCGAGGCCATGCGCACCAGCAAGCGCATGATCTATTACTACTTCGGCAGCAAGGAAGGCCTGTACCTGGCCGTGCTGGAGGCGGCCTACAGCCGCATCCGCAGCATCGAGGCGGGGCTGCACCTGGAGGACATGGCGCCCGAGGCCGCGCTGCGCACGCTGGTGGCCTTCACCTTCGACTACCAGGCCGCCAATCCCGACTTCATCCGCCTGGTGATGAACGAGAACATGCACCGCGGCGAGTACCTGGCGCAGAGCAAGACCATCCAGCGGCTGAACGTGCCGGCCATCGACTCGGTGCGCGAGATCTACGAGCGCGGCGTGCGCGAGGGCGTCTTCCGCGCCGGCGTCGATCCGGTGTCGCTGCACATGGCCATCGCCGCGCCGTGCTTCTTCAACGTGGCCAACCGCCACACCTTCGGCCTGATCTTCAAGATCGACTTCGACGATCCCGCCGCCACCGCGACGCGGCGCGAATCCATCGTCGAGATGATCGTGCGCTTCGTGCGGCGTTGAACGCGCCGGCCGCTGCGGCCGGCCGCGCGTCTTGGGCACCGGGTAATCCCGGGTGTTTGAAAACTAACTAGTTCGTACATTCACGGCAGGCGTACGGCACTGCATCGGCGCCGCTGATGGAGACACCCGCATGGACGCCTGGATCGACCGGTTCTGCCAACTCATCGACGCCCTCATCGGCCTGGCCCTGGCGGTCATGGTGGTGCTGGTGTTCGGCAACGTGGTGCTGCGCTACGGCTTCAACTCCGGCATCACCGTGTCGGAGGAGCTGTCTCGCTGGCTCTTCGTGTGGATGACCTTCCTGGGCGCCATCGTCGCGCTCAAGGAGCACGGCCACCTGGGCACCGACATGGTGGTGGCCCGGCTGCCGCGGCTGGGCAAGCGCCTGTGCGCGGTGGTGGGCCTGGTGCTGATGCTGTTCGTCACCTGGCTGCTGTTCTCGGGCAGCCTGCAGCAGGCGCGCATCAATGCCGACGTGACCGCGCCCACCAGCGGGCTCTCGATGGGCATCTTCTACGGGGCGGGCGTGGTGTTCGCGGTGTGCAGCGGCGTGCTGTTGCTGCGTGAGCTGGCGCGCAGCGCCAGCGGCCGGGCCGGCGACGACGAGCTGGTGATGGTGCAGGAATCCGAAGACACCGTGCGGGGTGTGAAATGACGGTGTTCGTCTTCCTCGGCTCGCTGCTGGCCGCCATGGCCATCGGCATTCCCATCGCCTATTCGCTGCTGCTGTCCGGCGTGGCGCTGATGTGGCACCTGGACCTGTTCGATGCACAGATCCTGGCGCAGAACGTGATCAACGGCGCCGACAGCTTCCCGCTGCTGGCGGTGCCCTTCTTCATGCTGGCCGGCGAGATCATGAACGTCGGCGGCCTGTCGCGCCGCATCGTGACGCTGGCCCTCACGCTGGTGGGCCACCGCCGCGGCGGCCTGGGCTTCGTGGCCATCGTGGCGGCCTGCCTGATGGCGGCGCTGTCGGGCTCGGCGGTGGCCGACACCGCGGCGCTGGCCGCACTGCTGCTGCCGATGATGGTGCGCGCCGGCCACGACAAGGCCCGCGCCGGCGGCCTCATCGCCTCGGCCGGCATCATCGCGCCGGTGATCCCGCCGTCCATCGGCTTCGTCATCTTCGGCGTGGCGGCCAACGTGTCGATCAGCAAGCTGTTCCTGGCCGGCATCGTGCCGGGGCTGCTGATGGGCGTGGCCATCGCCATCACCTGGTGGTGGGTGGCCAAGCGCGAGGCGGTGGAGCCGCCGCCCAAGGCCACGCGGGCCGAGAAGCTGAAGGCGCTGCGCGAGTCGGCCTGGGCGATGTTCCTGCCGGTCATCGTGCTGGTGGGCCTGAAGATGGGCGTGTTCACGCCCACCGAGGCCGCGGTGGTCGCTGCCGTCTACGCGCTGGCCGTCAGCACGCTGGTGTACCGGGAGATGACCTTCCGCCAGACCTGCGAGGTGTTCGTGTCCGCCGCCAAGACCACCGCGGTGATCATGTTCCTGGTGGCCGCGGCCATGGTCTCGGCCTGGCTCATCACCGTGGCCGACATCCCCAGCAAGATGATCGGCCTGCTCGAGCCCTTCATGGACAACCCGACGGTGCTGTTGCTGATGATCATGCTGCTGGTCATCGCCGTGGGCACCGCGATGGACATGACCCCCACCATCCTCATCATGACCCCGGTGCTGATGCCGGTGGTCAAGGCCGCGGGCATCGACCCGGTGTACTTCGGCGTGCTGTTCATCATGAACAACGCCATCGGCCTCATCACCCCGCCGGTGGGCACGGTGCTCAACGTGGTGGCCGGCGTGGGCAAGATGAAGATGGACGAGGTCACGCGCGGCGTGCTGCCGTTCATGACGGCGCAGTTCGCGGTGATGTTCCTGCTGGTGTTCTTCCCTTCCATCGTCACCGTGCCTGCGCGGTGGTTCGCAGGCTGAGCCGCGCGCCCCGCCGTTTTCCGTCCGACCCAAGGAGACAAGACCATGAAGACCTTCGCCCGCTCGATCTGCATCGGCCTGGCCGCGCTGCTGCCGCTGGGCGCCGCCCTGGCGCAGGACATCAAGGAGCGCACCGTCAAGTTCGCGTTCCAGAACCAGACCGGCCATCCGCAGGCGCAGGGCGCCGCCAAGTTCGCAGAGCTGGTGGCGGCCAAGTCGAATAAGAAGATCACGGTCAAGCTGTTCCCGGGTGGCACGCTGGGCGGCGACCTGCAGACCGTCTCGGCGCTGCAGGGCGGCACGGTGGAGATGACGGTGCTCAACGCCGGCATCCTGACCGCGCAGGTGAAGGACTTCGCGGTGTTCGACTTCCCCTTCCTGTTCAACAACGCCCAGGAAGCCGACGCCGTGACCGACGGCGAGTTCGGCAAGGGCCTGCTGGCCAAGCTGGCCGAGAAGAACATCATCGGCCTGGGCTACTGGGACCTGGGCTTCCGCAACGTCACCAACAGCAAGCGGCCGATCGCCCGGCTGGAAGACTTCGCCGGCCTGAAGCTGCGCGTGATCCAGAGCCCGATCTACATCGACCTGTTCAACACGCTGGGCGCGAATGCCACGCCGATGCCCTTCCCGGAGCTGTACCCGGCGCTGGAACAGAAGGCGGTGGACGGCCAGGAGAACCCGAACACGGTGATCCTGAGCAGCAAGTTCAACGAGGTGCAGAAGTACCTCTCGGCCACGCGCCACATCTACAACCCGCAGGCGCTGATCGTCAGCAGGAAGCTGTGGGACAGCCTGTCGGCCGACGAGAAGAAGCTGTTCACCGAGGCCGCGGCCGAGGCCACCACCTTCCAGCGCCAGGCTTCGCGCAGCGCCGCCGACACCGCGCTGGCCGAGCTGAAGAAGTCCGGCATGCAGGTCAACGAGATCGCGCCGGCCGAGCTGCAGCGCATCCGCGAGAAGGTGCAGCCGGTGATCGACAAGCAGACCGCCAACGTGGGTGAGGCCACCGTCAAGGCGCTGTACGCCGAGATCGCCAAGGTGCGCAAGTAACCCGTATAGACAAGCTGCCAGCCTGCCGCCCGCCATGAGTTCCGTCGACATTCCCCGCAAGGCCCTGGTGGGCCTGATCGGCGCGGGCATCCAGCGCTCGCTCACGCCCGCCATGCATGAGCAGGAGGCGCAGTGCCAGGGCCTGCGGCTGCACTACCAGCTGATCGACCTGGACCGCGCCGGCGTGGGCGCCGAGGCGCTGCCCACGCTGATCGAGGCCGCCCGCATCATGGGCTTCGACGGGCTGAACATCACCTACCCGTGCAAGCAGGCGGTGATCCCGCTGCTGGACGAACTCTCCGACGAGGCGCGCACCATGGGGGCGGTGAACACCGTGGTGTGCCGCGGCGGGCGGCTGGTGGGCCACAACACCGATGGCTCCGGCTGGGTGGAGGCCTTCCGCCGCCGCCTGCCGGGCGCGGACCTGTCGCGCGTGCTGCTGCTGGGCGCGGGCGGGGCGGGCGCCGCCATCGCCCATGCGGCCCTGCGCATGGGCGTGCAGCACCTGGTGGTCAACGACCGGGAGCCGCAGCGGGCCGAGGCGCTGGTGCAGGCGCTGCAGCAGGCGCATGGCGCCGGTCGCGCCAGCGCGCAGGCCGAGGTGGCCGCGGCCATCCAGGGCGCGACGGGCCTGATCCACGCCACCCCCACCGGCATGGACAAGCTGCCCGGCCTGCCGCTGCCCGAGGACCTGCTGCACCCCGGCCTGTGGGTGGCCGACGTGGTGTATTTCCCGCTGGACACCGCGCTACTGAAGGCCGCGCGGGCCCGCGGCTGCGCCACCGTGGACGGCGGTGGCATGGCGGTGGGCCAGGCGCTGGGTGCCTTCCGGCTGTTCACCGGGCTGGAGCCCGATGCGCAGCGGGTGGATGCCCATTTCCGCCACCTGCTGGCACAGCGCGCCGACGCCTGAAGGAGCATGCCGAGATGACCGTGATGGCCGAGAGAGAAGTGCAGGCCGATGCCAGCAACCCGCTGGGGCTGGAGGGCATCGAGTTCGTGGAGTACGCCACCAGCCGGCCGCAGGCGCTGGGCCATGTGCTGGAGCAGATGGGCTTCCAGCCGGTGGCGCGCCACCGCTCGCGCGAGGTGCTGCTGTACCGCCAGGGCGGCATGAACATCGTGGTGAATGCGCATGGCGGCAAGGCCGGCGAGCTGCCGCCCGAGGCGCCGCAGATCAGCGCCATCGCGCTGCGGGTGCGCGATGCGGCCGCGGCGCGCCGCCGCGTGATCGAGCGCGGCGCCTGGGAGGTGCCGGTGCAGGTGGAGCCGATGGAGCTGAACATCCCGGCCATCCACGGCGTGGGCAGCAGCCGGCTGTACTTCGTCGACCGCCACCGCGAGTTCTCCATCTACGACGTCGACTTCATTCCCATCCCCGGCGTGGACCGGCAGCCGCAGGCGCTGGCCGGGCTGCAGTGGTTCGGCGTGGTGCAGTACATCGGCCGCGAGCGGCTGGACGACTGGTGCGCCTTCTACAGCGCGCTGTTCGGCTTCACGCTGCTGGCCGACGACCAGCGCTTCGGCATCCTGCCCAGCGGCCGGGTGCTGGCCAGTCCTTGCGGCACGTTCTACCTGCAGCTGGTGGAGCCGGAGGCTGGCGCGGCCGATGGAGACGAGGCGCTGCAGCGCGTGGCCTTCGGGGCGCCCGACGTGCTGGCCGCGGTGGCGGCGCTGCGCCGGCGCGGCGTCGGTTTCGTCGAGACGCCCAGCCTGCACACCGGCCAGCGCGGCGCGCTGACGCAGACCTGGTTCGACGGCAGCACGATGTTCGAGCTGGTGCATCGATGAGCGCCGCCGCCGTGAACATCGCCGACTTCGGCATGGACACCATCACCATGGCCGGCCCGCTGGAGGCCAAGCTGGCGGCCATGAAGGCGGCCGGCTTCGGCCAGGTGATGCTGATGGCCCGCGACCTCGTCGGCCATCCCGAGGGCGTCGACGCTGCGGTGCGGGCCGTCAAGGCCAGCGGCCTGCGGGTCACCGGCTTCCAGGTGCTGCGGGATTTCGAAGGCCTCTCGGGCCACCTGCACGAGTACAAGGTGGACATCGCCAAGAGCATGCTGGCGATGTGCGCCGCGCTCGGCTGCCGGGTGCTGCTGGCCTGCTCCAGCACCAGCCAGCATGCCAGCGCCGATCCCGACGTGATCGCCCGCGACCTGCGCAAGCTGGCGCTGCTGGCGCTGCCGCACCGCATCAACGTGGCCTACGAAGGGCTGAGCTGGGGCCGCCACATCAACGAGTTCACCCAGGCCTGGGACGTGGTGCGCCGGGCCGACCTGCCCAACCTGGGCATCGGCATCGATTCGTACCACATCTTCGCCACGCAGACGCCGCTGGACGGCCTGGCCGCGGTGGATGCCCGGAAGATCTTCCTGGTGCAGCTGTCCGACTTCATGTGGAACGAGGTGCGCACGCCCGAGGAACGCATGGCCACCGCCCGGACCTTCCGCGTGTTTCCCGGCGAGGGCGTGCACAACGAGCGGCTGGTGGGCCTGGTGCGCCAGCTCGACCGCATGGGCTACCGCGGCGACTACAGCTTCGAGGTGTTCAACGACGACTACCAGCAGCTGCCGCTGCCGGTGGTGGCCGAGCGCGCCCGCCGGGCGGCGGTGTGGCTGGGCGAGGACATACTGCGCCGCTCGACTCCGCTGCCCAACCGCATGCAGCTCAAGCCCCGCACCGCACCATGAAGATCCTGCTCATCAACGGCCCCAACCTGAACCTGCTCGGCACCCGCGAGCCGCAGATCTACGGCGCCACCACGCTGGCCGACGTGGAAGCTGCCGCCAAAGCACAGGCGCAGGCCGCCGGCGCCGAGCTGGCCGCCTTCCAGAGCAACCACGAAGGCGCGATCGTCGATGCCATCCATGCCGCGCGCACCGACGGCACCGGCTACATCGTCATCAACCCCGGCGCCTTCACCCACACCAGCGTGGCCATCCGCGATGCGCTGTCCGGCGTGGCCATCCCGTTCATCGAGGTGCACATCAGCAACGTGCACAAGCGCGAGCCGTTCCGCCACCACTCCTATCTGTCGGACGTGGCGGTAGGCACCATCGTGGGGCTGGGCACGATGGGCTATTCGCTGGCCTTGCAGTACGCGCTCGCGGCCCTGGCCACGGCCGGCGGCGGAAAGTTCCCTGCGGCCCCCTGATGCGGGGTGCGGGGTGCATCCAGGCGGGGTGGTTGCTGCGTATGCAGCTGCGCGCAGGCCGCAATCCGGCGGTCTCGCGCACTACAACCCGCCAGGAGTCCACCCCATGTCCCCGATCTTTTCCGTTCGCCGCATCGCCGCTGCCGCCTGTGTGCTGGCCGGCGCTGCCGCCGCTCCCGCCATGGCGCTGCCGGTCATCGGCCTGACGACGACGAACGCACTGGTCACCTTCGACAGCGCCACGCCCACGGCCGGCTCGTCGCTGATGAACATCACCGGCCTGCAAGCCGCCAACGAGCGCATCCTGTCGATCGACCTGCGCCCGACCACCGGCATGCTGTACGGCATCAGCAGCGCGTCCAACGTGTACAGCCTGTCGATGAGCGGCGCCGCCAGCTTCGTCGGCACGCTGTCGGCCCCGCTGAACGGCTCCGCCGTCGGCCTGGACTTCAACCCCGCGGCCGACCTGTCGGGCGCCGCCTCGCTGCGCGTGGTCAGCAGCAGCGGCCAGAACTACGCCTTCAACGTGAACACCGGCGCCACCACCGTGGCCACGCCGATCTCGGCCGGCCTGTCGTCGGTCGCCTATTCCAACAACGACACCGACGCCAGCACCGCCACGTCGCTGTACTACGTCGACACCGCCAGCGACACGCTGAAGGTGGCCACCACCGCCTTCAACAATCCCACCATCACCACCGTGGGCTCGCTGGGCATGGACGTGAACGGCGTGTCGGGCTTCGACATCGGCGCCGGCAACATGGCCTATGCGGCCTTCACCGATGCCGACACCGGCAAGAGCGGCCTGTACAGCATCAACCTGTCCACCGGCGCCAGCACCATGGTGGGCGCCTTCGGCATCGGCGGCAACACCGCCATCGCCCCGCCGCTGCTCGGCCTGGCCGTCTCGCCGGTGCCGGAACCCAGCACCTACGCGCTGATGTTCGGCGGCCTGCTGGCCGTGGGCGCCGTCGCCCGCAAGCGCGCCAAGCAGGCTCGCTGATCGACCCCGGGGCGCCGCGCTACCAGCGCGCCGCCTCGATGGCCTCTCGCACCGCAGCCAGCTGCCGGCGCGAGACGGCCAGCCACTCGCCGGTGGGCGCCACCTGGGCGGCCCAGCCTTCGCCGGGCTCCCCGGCGTCCTCCGGCTGCGCGCCGGGCTCCGGCGTGGCGCGGCGCTCCAGCGCCCGCACCGCATCCCGCGCCACCAGCGCATTGCGGTGGATGCGCAGGAAGCGCTCGCCCAGCCTGGGCGCCAGCTCGGTGAGCGATTCGTCCAGCACGTAGCTGCGCTGCGCGGTGCGCAGCGTCACGTACTTCAGCTCGGCCTTGAGGTACAGCACCTCGGCCAGCGGCACCCGCCACACCCGTCCGCGTTCGGTCACCACCAGGGCCGGCACCTCGGGCGGCAGCGCCTGGTAGCGCGCCAGCCGCTGGGCCACGCGCTGCAGCGCGGCCTGCAGCCGCTCGCGCCGCACCGGCTTGGTCAGGTAGTCCACCGCTTCCAGCTCGAAGGCCTGCAGCGCATGGTCGGCATGCGCGGTGACGAACACCACCGCCGGCACCCGCGGCAGCTGCTTCAGCTCGGCCGCCAGCTGCATGCCGCTGGCACCGGGCATCTGCACGTCCAGCAGCACCGCGTCGCATGGATGAAGCTTCAGCCAGGCCAGGGCCTGGGCGCCGTTGGCGGCTTCGGCGGCCACCTCGCAGCGCGGCTCGGCGCAGTCGCGCACCAGCGTGGCCAGCCGCAGCCGGGCCAGCGGTTCGTCGTCCACGATCAGCAGGCGCAGGGCGGGTGAGGTCGGGCGGTTCATCGCACCAGGGGTTCGTCGGGCAGGGTGATGCGCACGCGCCACCAGCCGTCCAGCCGGCGGGCATCGAAGCGGGCGCCCAGGTCGTGCATCAGCCGCAGCCGTTCCTGCACATTGGCCAGGGCGATGCCGTGGCCCGGCACGGCAGCGGCCGTGCCTGCCAGGGTGTTGTCGATGCTGATGGTGACCTCGCCGCGGCGGGTCTCGGTGCGCACCCGCACCACGCCGCCCTCGGCCGCGGGCTCCACGCCGTGGTGAACCGCGTTTTCCACCAGCGGCTGCAGCAGCAGCGGCGGCACGCGGGCGCGGCCGGCGGCCGCGTCCAGTTCCCACAGCACGCGCAGCCGCGGGCCGAAGCGCACCTGCTCGATGGCCAGGTAGCGCTCGGCCAGCGCAAGCTCTTCGGCCAGGGTGACCGAGGCCCGCTGCTCGGCGATGGCGGTGCGGAACAGCTCGGCCAGGTCCTCCAGCACCTGCTCGGCCTTGGCCGGGTCCACCTGCACCAGGGCCAGCGCGGTGTTCAGGGCATTGAAGAGGAAATGCGGCCGGATGCGGGACTGCAGCTCGGCCAGCCGGGCATCGGCATCCGCCGGCCGCAGCGAGCGGGCGCGCGCCTCGATCCACAGCGCCAGCGGCAGGGCCAGTGCCGCGCCGGCCAGCGGCAGCGACAGCAGCCGCGGGCCACTGGCCGCGGCCGCCTGCCACAGCAGCAGCGGCGCGGCGGCCGCGATGCCGGCCAGCGCACCCAGCGCCGTGAGCATGGCCAGCCGGCTGCGCGGCGCGAGCCGGCCCAGCGCACGGCGCAGGCCGCAGGCCGCCACCAGCCACAGCAGCGTGCCACCCATGCCGGCCAGGATGGCCGGGCCCAGCGCGGCCAGTGCCTGCGCCCAGCTGTCCGCCGCAAACAGCACACCCACCAGCGCCGCGGTCTGCACTGCCACCAGCGCGCGGAAGGCCAGCGCCGGCTGGCACAGGCGGTAGCCGTCGTCGGCCAGGCCGGCCGCAGGGGCGGGCTGGGGGGCCGGTAGCGGCAGGAGCCAGGGTGTCGGCGGGCCAGGTCATCGCAGGTGGGGTCGATAAACTCGCGGGTTCCGCGCCATTGTGTGCGTAGCGCTGCATCCGTCATGTCCAAGAACCAACTCGACAAAAAATCCCAGGCCTGGTCGGCCCTGTTCTCCGAGCCGATGAGCGAGCTGGTCAAGCGCTACACCGCCAGTGTCGACTTCGACAAGCGCCTGTGGCAGGCCGACATCGACGGCAGCCTGGCCCATGCGGCCATGCTGGCCGCGCAGGGCGTGATCGGCACCGACGACCTGGCCGCCATCGAGCGCGGCATGGCCCAGATCCGCGCCGACATCGAGGCCGGCACCTTCGAATGGAAGCTGGACCTGGAGGACGTGCACCTCAACATCGAGGCGCGGCTGACGCAGCTGGTGGGCGACGCCGGCAAGCGGCTGCACACCGGACGCTCGCGCAACGACCAGGTGGCCACCGACGTGCGGCTGTGGCTGCGCGGCGAGATCGATGCGCTGCTGCCGCTGCTGGCGCAGATGCAGCGCGCGCTGGTCAGCGTGGCCGAGAAGAACACCGAGACCATCCTGCCCGGCTTCACGCACATGCAGGTGGCCCAGCCGGTGAGCTTCGCCCACCACATGCTGGCCTACGTGGAGATGTTCGCCCGTGACGCCGAGCGCCTGGCCGACGTGCGCAAGCGGGTCAACCGCCTGCCGCTGGGCGCCGCCGCGCTGGCCGGCACCAGCTACCCGCTGGACCGCGAGCGCGTGGCCCGCACGCTGGGCTTCGACGGCGTGTGCCAGAACAGCCTGGACGCGGTGAGCGACCGCGACTTCGCGATCGAGTTCAGCGCCTTCGCCAGCATCACGATGATGCATGTGTCGCGCCTGGCGGAAGAACTGGTGCTGTGGATGAGCCAGAACTTCGCCTTCATCGACCTGGCCGACCGCTACTGCACCGGCTCGTCGATCATGCCGCAGAAGCGCAACCCGGACGTGGCCGAGCTGGCGCGCGGCAAGAGCGGCCGCGTGTTCGGCCACCTGATGGCGCTGCTGACGCTGATGAAGGGCCAGCCGCTCACCTACAACAAGGACAACCAGGAAGACAAGGAGCCGCTGTTCGACACCGTGGACACGGTGCGCGACACGCTGCGCATCATGGCCGAGATGGTGGAGGGCATCGTCGTCAAGCCCGAGGCGATGGAGCGTGCGGCCCTGCGCGGCTACGCCACCGCCACCGACCTGGCCGACTACCTGGCCAAGCGCGGCGTGCCCTTCCGCGATGCGCACGAGGTGGTGGCCCATGCGGTCAAGACCTGCCTGCAGCGCGGCATCGACCTGGCCGAGCTGCCGCTGGACGAGCTGAAGGCGCTGAACGCCGCCGTGGGCGACGACGTGCTGCAGGTGCTCACGCTGCGCGGCTCGCTGGAGGCGCGCAATGTGCTGGGCGGCACCGCGCCGGTGCAGGTGCGGGCGCAGATCGCGCGGCACCTGGAACGGCTGAAGTAGCCATCGCGCGGCAACCGCCGGCCCCACCGCCGATGACCGCAGCCGACGCCGCCGCGCGTGCCGGCGCGCCCAGCCCGGCGCGGCCCGATCCCATCGCCGACTGGCTCGCCGCCGCGCCGCGGCTGGTGCTGGACGGCGCGCTGGCCACCGAGCTGGAGCGCCGCGGCGCCGACCTGAACGATCCGCTGTGGTCGGCGCGGGTGCTGCTGGAGCAGCCCGGGCTGATCCGCCAGGTGCACCTGGACTATTTCCGCGCCGGTGCCGACGTGGCCACCACCGCCAGCTACCAAGCCAGCTTCGAGGGCTTCGCGCGCCGCGGCCTGTCGCACCAGGCGGCTGCCGACCTGATGCGCCGCGCCGTCACGCTGGCGGCCGAGGCCCGCGAGCAGTTCATGCAGGAGCCGGCCGCCGCAGGCCGCCGCCGCCCGCTGGTGGCGGCCTCCGTCGGGCCCTATGGCGCAATGCGCGCCGACGGCTCCGAATACCGCGGCGACTACGGCCTGGACGAGGGCGCGCTGATGGCCTTCCACCGCCCGCGGCTGCAGGTGCTGGCCACCGCGGGTGCCGACCTGCTGGCCTGCGAGACGATTCCCTGCCTGGCCGAAGCGCGTGCGCTGGCGCGGCTGATGGACGAACTGCCGGCCGGCAGCACCCGCAGCGGCTGGATCAGCTTCAGCTGCCGCGACGGCGCGCACACCAGCCAGGGCGAGCACTTCGGCGACTGCGTGGCCGCGCTCGACGGCTTCCCGGGCATCGCCGCCATCGGCGTCAACTGCACCGCGCCGCAGCACATCGCGCCGCTGGTGGCCGCCGCCCGGGCACGCACCGCCAAGCCGATCGTCGTCTATCCAAATGCCGGCGAGGCCTGGGACGCGGTGGCCAAGCGCTGGCTGCCGCATGCGCCCGGTGTGCATCCGCCCGCGTTCGCGGAGCAGGCCCGGGCCTGGGAGGCGGCCGGGGCGCGGCTCATCGGCGGCTGCTGCCGCACCGGGCCGGCGGACATCAGCGCGCTGCTGCGGCGCTGATCGACATCAGCGCACGGCTGCGGCGCTGATCGACATCAGCGCGCCGCAGCGGTGCCGAGGCGACTGGCGCGACCCCGGCTGTCGGCCACGGCGATGGCCCAGATCAGCAGGCCGGCCAGCGCCAGGCCGCTGCCCACGTAGCCGGTCGAGGTCCAGCCGAAGCCGGCGCTGATGGCCATGCCGCCCAGCCACGGCCCCAGCGCATTGGCGGTGTTGAAGGCCGAGTGGTTGAGCGCGGCGGCCAGCGTCTGCGCCTTGCCGGCCACGTCCATCAGCCGCGTCTGCAGCGGCATCGCCAGCCCGCCGCCGCAGCCGATCAGGAACACCACCGGCAGCAGCGTCCACAGGCTGCCGGCGGCCAGCGGATACAGCGCCAGCGCAATGGCGCTCCACACCAGCATGGCGCCAGCGGTGGGCATCAGCGCGCGGTCGGCGGCCCAGGCGCAGCCGATGGTGCCGGCCGTCATGCCCAGGCCGAACACGCCCAGCACCAGCGGCAGTGCGGTGGGCGCCACGCCGGTCACCTCGATCAGCGTGGAGGCCAGGTAGGTGTAGACGGCAAACATGCCACCGAAGCCGATGGCGCCAATGCCGAGCGTGAGCCACACCTGCCGTCGGCCCAGCGCGCCCAGTTCCTGCAGCGCACCGGCACCGGGCTGCACCCGGTCGCGCGGCGCATAGATCGCCACCATCACCGCGCAGGCCAGCGCCAGCAGCGCCACCACGCCGAAGCCCCAGCGCCAGCCCAGCCACTGGCCCAGGCCGTTGGCCATCGGCACGCCGACGATGGTGGCCACCGTCAGCCCCAGCATCATCCGGCTGATGGCCTGGGTGCGGCGCGAAGGCGGCACCAGCGAGGCCGCCACCAGCGCGCCCACGCCGAAGTACGCGCCGTGCGGCAGCCCGCTGAGGAAGCGGAACACCAGCATCCAGCCGTAGGTGGGCGCCAGCGCGCTCAGGCCGTTGGCCAGGCCGAACAGCAGCATCAGCCCGATCAGCAGCGTGCGCCGCGCCACCTTGGCCGCCAGCACCGCGATCACCGGCGCGCCCACCACCACGCCTAGCGCATAGGCGCTGATCACATGGCCGGCGGTCGGCTCGTCGATGCCCAGCGCGGGGGCGAAGAAGGGCAGCAGGCTCATCGAGGCGAACTCGGTGGTGCCGATGGCGAAGCCGCCGATGGCCAGCGCGAACAGCGCCAGCGCGGTGCGGCGGGCGTCCATCGGCACGGCGGCGGTGGTGGGCAGGTCGGAGGGGAGGGAGGCCGAAGACATGCTGCATTGCAACATGCCCGGGAAATCCCCGTCCCCGGCCCTGTCACGCGCGGTCCGCGTGCGGCGGCTATGCTCGCCCGCCTTCGTCAACCGCCCGCCGCCTCGCGCATGGATTCACTCTCACAGATCGCACTGGGTGCCGCCGTCTCGGTGGCCTGCATGGGCCGCCGCACGGCGGTGTGGAAGGCGGCGCTGGCGGGTGCGGTGGCCGGCACGCTGCCGGACCTGGATTCGTTCATCAACCATGGCGATCCGGTGCGCAACATGACCTTCCACCGCGCCGAGAGCCATGCGCTGTTCTGGCAGACGCTGGCCTCGCCGCTGCTGGCCTGGGCGGTGGCCTGGGTGTTCAAGGAGCGCGGACAGTGGCGGGCCTGGTGGCTGGCGATGTGGCTGGCGCTCATCACCCATCCCCTGCTGGACACGATGACCGTGTACGGCACCCAGCTCGGCCTGCCCTTCACCGACCATCCTTTTGGCGTGGGCAGCGTCTTCATCATCGACCCGCTGTACACCCTGCCGCTGCTCATCTGCACCGGCGTGGCGCTGGCCCGCAGCGGCCATGCCGGCCTGCGCTGGAACACCGCGGGGCTGGTGATCAGCACCTTGTACCTGGGCTGGAGCGTGCTGGCGCAGGCGCACGTGCGTGGCATTGCCGAGGCCTCGCTGGCGCAGGCCGGCCTGAAGCCGGAAAGGGTGCTGGTGACGCCGGCGCCGCTCACCACGCTGGTGTGGCGGGTGGTGGCCATCACGCCCGACGACGCGTACCACGAGGGCTTCCATGCCCTGGCCGACCGCCTGCACCAGCCGCAGCCGGTCATCCGCTTCCAGCGCCACGAACGGGGCATGGCCTTGCGCGAGGCCCTGCGCGGCGACTGGAACGTGGAGCGCATGGCCTGGTTCAGCCACGGTTTCTACCGCATGCGCGAGCAGGACGGCCAGGCCTGGATCACCGACCTGCGCATGGGGCAGGAGCCGTTCTATACCTTCGACTTCGCGGTGGCTCGGCGCGACGGCGCCACCTGGGCGGCGCAGACGCCGGTGCACGAGATGGCCCGCATTCCGCTGCGCGAGGGGCTGCAGTGGCTGGGGCGGCGGATGATGGGCGACACCGCGCCGCCGCCGCAGCCCTGAGCCTGGCGCGGCCGGCCACAATCGCCGCCGATGACCGCCGTACGCCGCTGGATCGCCCACCTCGACATGGATGCGTTCTACGCCTCCGTCGAGCTGCTGCGCTATCCGGAGCTGAAGGGCCTGCCGGTGGTGATCGGCGGCGGGCGGCGGCACCAGCCGGAGGTGCAGGCCGACGGCACCCGGCAGTTCGCCACGCTGCGGCATTACGCCGGGCGCGGCGTGGTCACCACCGCCACCTATGCCGCGCGCGACTACGGCGTGCATTCGGGCATGGGCCTGATGAAGGCCGCACAGCGCGCACCGGACGCCATCCTGCTGCCGACCGACTTCGAGGCCTACCGCCACTACTCGCGGCTGTTCAAGCAGGCCGTGGCCGAGGTGGCGCCGGTGATCGAGGACCGCGGCATCGACGAGATCTACATCGACCTGACCGAAGTGCCCGGCGCGCAGGAAGCCGTGGGCCACGACGCCTGGGGCGGCGTGCGCGCGGTGGCGCAGGAGATCCGCAACAACGTCAAGCGCACGACCGGCCTCACCTGCTCGATCGGCGTGACGCCGAACAAGCTGCTGTCCAAGATCGCCTCCGAATTGGACAAGCCCGACGGCCTGACGGTGCTCACCGCCGACGATATCCCGGCGCGCATCTGGCCGCTGAAGGTGCGCAGCATCAACGGCATCGGCCCCAAGGCCAATGCCAAGCTGAAGGCGCTGGGCATCGAGACCATCGGCCAGCTGGCCGAATGCGACGTGGCCTGGCTGGTGGAGCACTTTGGCCGCAGCTACGGCGCCTGGCTGTACCGTGCCTCGCACGGCATCGACGAGCGGCCGGTGGTGACTTACAGCGAACCGGTGTCGATGAGCCGCGAGACCACCTTCGAGCGCGACCTGCATGCGGTGCGCGACCGGGCCACGCTGTCGGCCATCTTCACCGACCTGGCCCACCGGGTGGCCGACGACCTGCAGCGCAAGCGCTGGGTGGGCCGCACCATCGGCATCAAGCTGCGCTTCGAGGACTTCAAGACGGTGACGCGCGACCTCACGCTGCCCGCGCCCACCGCCGATGCGCAGCTCATCCGCCAGGCCGCCGGCCAGTGCCTGAAGCGCGTGGACCTCAGCCGCCGCCTGCGCCTGCTGGGCGTGCGGGTGGGCAGCCTGTCCCGCCCCGGGGCGGGCGATGCGGTGTCGCTGGCCGGCGCAGCGGTCAAGGCCGGCGCGACGCCGGCCGCGGCGCCGTCGGCACGTCGCAGCCGGGCCCAGCTGGCGGCCGAACGGGCCGCGCTGGAGCCGGAGCTGCCGTTCGACGACCAGGCCACCGAGGCGGCACCGGCCGGTCAGCCCGCGCACGACGGCTCACGCGCCTGAATGCATGGCCAACGCCGCCGCGCGGGGCGGCCGGCTCTTCAGGCCGATGGAGGCGCAGGCGGGGGCGCCGACGCCGTGGCGGCACGTGCGCCGCGCGGCGCCGCATTGGGCAGCGACCACATCCAGGCGGCCACCGCCGCGCAGCACAGGCCCGGCGCGGCCGCCCAGGGCATGGGCAGCAGGAACAGGGCGCCCACGCTGCTGATGGACATCATGACCGTGGCCACCCACTTGGCACGCAGCGGCACCGCGCGGTGGGCGCGCCAGTCGCGCACCATCGGGCCGAAGTGGCGGTGCTCGCAGATCCAGCGGTCGCAGCGCTCGCTGCCCTTGGAAAAGCAGAAGGCCGCCAGCAGCACGAAGGGCACCGTGGGCATCAGCGGCAACAGCAGCCCCACCAGGCCCGAGCCCAGGCTCAGGCCGCCCGCGGCCAGCCACAGCACTCGCTGCCAGGACGGACGTTGATGGGGAGCGGGCGCAGCCATGGCGCGCATGGTATCGGGCGCGCCAGCGGGCTGCTTCTGGCGGCTCTTGAGCCTGTTATTACGGGTTTGGCCTGACATCCGGGACGCCTACGCTGTCGTTCATCCGCATGGCACGAAGCTCGCTTCTGCCAGGACCGGCCACCGTTGTGCCTGCTGTTCGTGGAACCCGATCATGAATGACCCCCGTCGCCAACTCCCTCCCGCCCCGCACGGCCGCGCGCCGAACTGGGTGATCGTCGCCATCGCAGGGGCGGTGGTCGCGGTATCGCTGGTGGCGCGGGCCGTGCTCGGCTGACCGCGCCACATCCGGTCACAGTTGCTGCAAGGCGCGGCCGAAGTCGCGCTTGAGGTCGTCGATGTGCTCCAGGCCGACGGCCAGGCGCACGAAGTTGGGCCCGATGCCGGTTCCGGCCGTCTGCGCCTCGCCCATCAGGCCGCGCCACATCGCCGCGGCATGCACGATCAGCGTTTCCACGCCGCCCAGGCTCACTGCATGGGTGGCCAGTTCCAGTGAGGCGACGAAGCGGCTGGTGGCCGCATAGTCGCCGCGCAACGCCATCGCCACCACCGGCCCGCCGCCCTGCGGCATCTGCCGCTGCGCCAATTCATGCTGCGGATGGCTGGGCAGCCCCGGGTACCACACCCGCTCCACCTGCGGCTGGGCTTCCAGCCACTGCGCCAGCGCCAGCGCATTGGCATTGATGCGCTCCATGCGCACGGCCAGCGTGCGCAGCCCGCGCAGCAGCAGCCAGGCATCCATCGGCGACAGCACCGAGCCCAGCGTGATGTGCATCGGCCAGATGCGCTCGGCCAGCGCCTGGCTGCAGCAGATCACGCCGGCCGTCAGGTCGTGGTGGCCGCCCAGGGCCTTGGTGGCGCTGTGCACCACCACGTCGATGCCCAGCGCATGCGGCTTCTGGTTGATGGGCGAGGCGAAGGTGTTGTCCGCCACGGTGAGGATGCCGCGCGGCCGCGCCAGCGCCGCCACCGCCGCCAGGTCGGTGAGCACCAGCGTGGGGTTGGCCGGGGTCTCCAGCATGATGAGCCGCGTCTCGGGCCGCAGCGCGGCCTCCAGCGCCGCCAGGTCGGTCTGCTCCACGATGGTCACCTGCACGCCGAAGCGCGGCAGCACCTCCTCGAACAGCTTGGCCGTGCTCAAGTAGTGCCGGCCCTGGGCGATGACATGGTCGCCTGCCTTCACCAGCGCCAGCACCGTGGTGCTGATGGCGCCCATGCCGGAGGCGGTGACCAGCGCCGTCTCGGTGCCCTCCAGCCCCGCCACGATGCCGGCCACCCGCTCGTGCGTCGGGTTGCCGTAGCGGGTGTAGTACGCCGCGTGGCGCGGCGTGCCGGCCATCTCGGCGAACTCGGTGGCGTCGCGCGCCCGGAAGGTGGCGCTGTAGTGGATGGGCGGTACCACGCCCACGTCGGTGGACAGCCCGGCGTCGCCATGCAGCAGCCGGGTGGGGTCGTGCCAGGGCGCGTCGCCCGCGGCGTCGTCGGCGCTCATCGTGCGGACCCCTGCGTCACTTGCCGGCGATGCCGAGCAGCTCCACCTCGAACTGCAGCGTGGCATTGGGCGGGATCACGCCGCCGGCGCCGCGCGCGCCATAGGCGATGCCTGGCGGGCAGGTGAGCTTGGCCTTGCCGCCCACCTGGATGCGCTGCACGCCTTCGGTCCAGCAGGGAATGACGCGGTTGAGCGGGAACTCGGCCGGCTGCCCGCGGGCGATGGAGCTGTCGAACTCCTTGCCGTCGGCCAGCACGCCGCGGTAGTGCACGCGCACGGTGTCGGTGGCGGCGGGCTTCGGGCCGCTGCCTTCCTTGATCGACTGGAACACCAGGCCGCTGGGCAGCACCGTGGCGCCCTTTTCCTTGGCGGCGGTGGCGGCCAGGTCGGGCGTGGCCTGCGCCTGCACCGCCAGCGGCGCGGTGGCCAGCAGGCAGGCGAGGGTGGCGGCGATTCGGGTTTGTATCGAGTTCATGCGATTGGTTTGTGGACAGCAGGGTACCGATCATCGCCGGTTGCGCGGCCTAGCATCGCAGCCATGTTTCTCGGGCTGGATTACGGAACCTCGGAGGTCAAGGCACTGCTGCTGGACGCCCACCACCGCGTGCTGGGCAGTGCCGGCGTGCCGCTGTCGCTGAGCCGGCCGCAGCCCGGCTGGAGCGAGCAGCGGCCCGACGACTGGTGGGCCGCCACGCTGGCGGTGTGTGCCGAGCTGCGCGCGGCCCATGCGCATGCCTGGCAGCAGGTGCAGGCCATCGGCCTGTCGGGCCAGATGCATGGCGCGGTGCTGCTGGACGCCGCCGACCACGTGCTGCGCCCCGCCATCCTCTGGAACGACACCCGCGCCGAGGCCGAGTGCGTGGCGATGATGGACGAGCTGCCTGCGCTGCCGATGCTGTCGGGTTGCCTGGCGATGCCCGGCTTCACCGCGCCCAAGCTGCGCTGGCTGGCCACGCACGAGCCGCGCACCTTCGAGCGCGTGGCCAAGGTGCTGCTGCCCAAGGACTTCATCCGCCTGCGCCTGACCGGCGAGCACGTGACCGATGCATCGGACGCCAGCGGCACCACCTGGCTGGACGTTGCCCGCCGCGACTGGAGCGACGAGCTGCTCGCGCTCACCGGCCTGGCCCGCACCCACATGCCGAGGCTGGTCGAAGGCAGCCAGCCCGGTGGCACGCTGCTGGCCAGCACCGCCACCACGCTGGGCCTGCGCGCCGGCATCGTGGTGGCCGGCGGCGCGGGCGACAACGCGGCCAGCGCCATCGGCATGGGCATCGTGCGGCCGGGCATGGGCTTCCTGTCGCTGGGCACCAGCGGCGTGATCTTCGTGGCCACCGACCGCTACCGGCCCAATCCGCGCAGCGCGGTGCATGCCTACTGCCATGCCCTGCCCGGCCAGTGGCACCAGATGAGCGTGATGCTGTCGGCCGCCAGCTGCCTGCGCTGGGCGCGCCAGCTGCTCGGCCGCGGCAGCGATGCCGAGGTGGAGGCCATGGCCGCCCCCACCACGCCGGCGCAGCGCGCGGCCGCGCCGCTGTTCCTGCCCTATCTGGGCGGCGAGCGCACGCCGCACAACAGCGCCACGCTGCGCGCCAGCCTGCACGGCCTGGGCCACGACACCGATGCAGCCGCCATCGCCTATGCGGTGATGGAGGGCGTGGCCTTCGGCCTGGCCGACGGCCATGCGGCGCTGCAGGCCGCAGGTACCACGGTGCAGCGGCTGTCGCTGGTGGGCGGTGGCGCCCGCAGCGCCTTGTGGGCGCAGATGCTGGCCGACGTGCTGGGCGTGGAGATCGCCACCCATGCCGATTCGGCGGCCGGCGGCGCGCTGGGCGCGGCGCGGCTGGGGTGGATGGCGGCGGGCGGCAACCTGCCCGCGGTGTGCACGGCACCGGTGGCGCAGGCGCTGTGTGCGCCCGATGCGCAGGCCGCCCGGCTGCTGGCGCAGCGGCTGCAGCGGTTCCGCGCGCTGTCTAGAACCTGAAGGCCAGCCGCAGCCCGCCCCAGTGGCGGCCGCGCACGGTGATGGGCGCGGCGGCTTCCTTCATCACCACGAACTTGCCACCGCCCATGTCGCGGCGGTAGGTCTGCAGCAGGAAGGGGCGCTGGTTCTGCGCGCTGGCCAGGCCGGTGCGGTCGTTGAAGATGCGGCGATAGCGGCTGTTGGCCGTGTCCCAGGCCAGGTCGCCGCGCTGCGGCTGGTTGTACTGCCTGTTGTGCGTGGCCACGTAGCCGTTGCGATCGGCGGCGATGCAGTACACCACCTTGTCGCTGAGCTTGAGCATGCGTTCCTGCACCGGCGGCAGCAGCCGGTCGGCCAGCGGGCAGAAGCGGGTGGTGTGCTGGGCGGGCTGGGTGCCGGCGATCGGCGCATAGCGCTCGTCGAACAGGTCGGCCAACTTGATGCTGCCCTGTTGCAGCGCGCCTTCCAGCAGCTGGCCCACCTCGGCCGCGGCCTGCTGCACGGCCTGGATGTAGGGCGTGTCCTCGGTCACCACGCCGCTGTCGGCGGCCATCTCGATGAGCTGCTCGCTCACCTTCAGCAGGCTTTCGCTGCGCTGGATCGCGGTGTCCAGCGCACGGCTGGTCTGGCGCATGTCCGTCTCGATCACGGCCATCTGCTGGTCGAGCTGGCCACAGGCGCCTCGGCTCTGCTCGGCGGCGGCGGCAATGCGGGTCACCTGCTCGGCCACCGCATCCAGCGCGGCATGCACGCCGCTCTGGTCGGCGGCCTTCGCGGCGCTGCCGGCAGGGCTGGAGGAGGGCGCCTGGATCTCGCGCGCCAGGCTGCCGATGCGTTCGTCCAGGTGGGCCATGGTGCCCATGATGTCCTTGGACGAGGCCTCCACCCGGGCGGCCAGGTCCTTCACCGCATCGGCCACCACGCCGAAGCCGCGGCCGGCCTCACCGGCTCGCTTGGCTTCCACGCTGGCATTGAAGGCCACCAGCCGCGTCTGCAGTGCAATCTGGGTGATGTCGGAGGCGGCCTCGGCCACCTTGCGCAGCGTCTCGACGATGCCGGTCACCTCGCTGCCCACCGCATGCACCGCCTCGCGGGCGCGGGCCACGGCGACCACCGAATGCTCGGTGTGGCTGCCGATGACCTGCTGCACCCGGGCCACGTCCTGCACCTGGCGGGCCAGCTCGCGCGCGGCCTCGGCCTGGGCGGTGGCCGTCTTGTGGGTGTCGTCGATCACGCCGCGCACCTCGGCGGCCTCGCGGCCCAGGCGGGAGGCATGCTGGGCCAGCCGGCCCACCACCGGCGTGGCTTCCTGCGGCGGCACGGCGGCGGCGACGGCAGCGGCCGCGGGCACGCCCTCGGCCAGCGAGGGGGCCATCTTCCACAACGACTTCAGCATGGCGACACCTCGGGTACTGCGGGTACTGCGACTACAAGGACTGGAGGGAAGCTGCGATCACCACTCGCGCAGCTTGACGCGCAGCCGGGCGATGCTCTGGCTGTGCAGCTGGCACACGCGGCTTTCGGTCACCTTGAGCACGGCCGCGATCTCCTTGAGATTCATGTCGTGCTCGTAGTACATGCTCATCACGTACTGCTCGCGCTCGGGCAGCAGCTTGATGGCATCGACCAGCGCGGTGCGCATGCGCATGTCCTGCAGCACCGCCATCGGGTTGGCTTCCTCGGTGCCGACGTGGCGCTCGAGGTAGTCGTCGTCGCCTTCGTCGCCGCTGAGGTCTTCCAGGTACACCAGCTGCGTGCCGCGCACCTTGCCCAGCAGCTCCTGGTATTCCACCAGCGTGATGCCCATCTCCACCGCGATCTCGGACTCATGCGGTGCGCGGCCGAGCTTCTGCTCCAGCTTGTGCACGGCGGCCTCGATGTTGCGCTGCTGGCGGCGGTTGCCGCGGCTCATCCAGTCGCTGCCGCGCAGCTCGTCGAGCATGGCGCCGCGGATGCGCTGGGTGGCGAAGGTCTCGAACTGCACGCCCTGCGCGGCATCGAAGCGGCCCAGCGCATCGTTCAGGCCGATCATGCCGACCTGGATCAGGTCGTCGATCTCCACGTTGGCGGGCAGCTTGGCGATCATCTGATGGGCGAGCCGGCGCACCAACGGGCTGTACTGCTTCAGCATCGCGTTGTTGTCGGTACGGCCTTTGGCGTTGTACATGCTCTTGGCTCCAGGAATTCAGTTGGCCATCAGCGAAGCCGAGGCTGGGACGTGCGGTTGCCAGGCGGCAGGCGGTGCGGCTTCCAGTGCGGCGGTGTCGTCGGCCAGCAGCTTGCGCACCATGCGCACCAGCGCGGCGTCGGGCGCCTCGGCCACGTTGCACGCCGGGTCCACCGCCACCCAGTCGTGCACCGCCGCGCCCAGGAAGCTGTCGGCGCAGTGGGCGATCTGGCGCGCCACATGCTCGCGGCGCGTGCGCTGCGGGCCCACGGCCAGCATGAGGTCGAAGGCCATCAGGCCGCTGCGGGCCGACAGGACCTTCATCGCCGCATAGGCATGGGTGACGCTGGGCGCATGATCGGCGGCCAGCAGCACCGGGCGCACCGCGCGGTGGCTGAACAGCCGGCTCAGTTCGCTGGCGCCGGCATGCACCAGCACCACGTCGGCCTGCGGGGCGGCGTCGGTCAGCTGGCGCAGCAGCCCGGCGCAGGAGCCGCGGGTGTCCACATGGCGCAGCGGCAGGCCGCGCGCGGCCAGGTAGCTGATCTGCGGCGACAGCTCCTCGATGCCGGCGGCCAGGTCCAGCTGCGTCAGCTCATGCGGCTCGGGTGCGGTGTCGGCGGCATCCACCAGCAGCAGCTTGCGGCCGGTGGCGGCGATGGCCGAGGTCAGTCGTTCGATCAGCACGGTGGCGAAGGCCACGTGCGGGTTGCTGGCCACCGCGATGTAGCGGGTGCGCGTGGGGCTGAACAGGCGGCGCAAGCCGTCGGCCTGGTCGAGCGGTGCGCTGCGGCTGGCGTAGAAGTCACGCATGTCGTCTCGGGTCCTCAGGCGTGGGCGGAGTGGCCGCGGGCGGCTTGCGAGCCC
This sequence comes from Aquincola sp. J276, assembly GCF_024700035.1. Classification (NCBI taxonomy): domain Bacteria; kingdom Pseudomonadati; phylum Pseudomonadota; class Betaproteobacteria; order Burkholderiales; family Sphaerotilaceae; genus Aquincola; species Aquincola sp. J276. Next base: position 1,410,299 of record NZ_JAJONC010000002.1, on the reverse strand, counting down.
GCGAAGATCAGGTTCACGTCGTTGGCGTCCATGCGCCAGGAAGCGGCCGGCACGGCCTTGAAGGCCCGCTGCACCAGCGACTGGGCCGACAGCCGGTGCCAGTCCTCCGGCACGCGCTGGCCGTTGGCCACGCCCACCACGCGCAGCTTGTGGCGGATCAGCGCATCCAGCGCCGGGCCCAGCTTCACGGCCTCGTCGATCTTGGACAGCACCACGCCGCGGCAGGCCTTGGCCTGGTAGCTCAGCATCACGTCCTCGATGGTCTCGCCCTGCGCGCTGGCGTTGACCACCAGCAGCTTCTGGATGGCGCGGTGGCCCACCATGTCCAGCAGCTCGCGGGTGCGGCTGTCACGCTGCGCCATGCCGGCGGTGTCTATCACCACCATCTTCTTGCCGCTCAGCAGGTCCAGCAGGTCTTCCAGCGAAGCGCGGTCGTGGGCGGTGTGCACCGGCACGCCGAGGATGCGGCCATAGGTGCGCAGCTGCTCGTGCGCGCCCACGCGGTAGGCATCCAGGGTGATGAGGCCCAGGTGGCCGGCGCCGTGCTTGGTGGCGAACGCCGCGGCGATCTTCGCTGTGGTGGTGGTCTTGCCCACGCCGGTGGAGCCGATCATGGCGTACACGCCGCCGGCATCCTCCAGCGCCGGCTCATGGTCGGCGGCCAGCAGGTTGCGCTCCAGCACGCTGGCGGCCCAGCTGGTCTCGTCCAGTGCATCGGCGGGCAGGCCGTCGGCCAGCTTGCGGATCAGCGCGGGCGAGAAGCCGCAGTCCAGCAGCTTCTGCGTCAGGTTGGCCTGGCGCGGGTTGCGCTGCATGCGTTCCATGAAGGCCAGGGCGCCGAAGCGTTCCTCGATCAGGCCCTTCATCGAGCGCAGCTCGCTCATCATCTCGAACTGGCTGTCGCGGGCGGCGGCCTGCAGCTCGTCGTCCAGCGGGGCCTGGGCCTGGCGGATCTCGTCGCGCAGCACCGGCGGGCGGCGGCGCGGCGGCTCGGCGCGCAGCGGCTCCAGCGCGGGCAGCTCATGGCGCACGGTGCGCGGCGCGGGCTCGCGCTCACGCTCGGCTTCACGCTGGCGCGGTGCCGCGCGTGCGGCGGCGGCCGGTGCCTCGGGCGACAGCTCGGCCTTGCGGCGCTTGAGCATGCGCTCGCGCACGTAGTCCTGGAAGGTGAGGGTGCTCATGCCCAGGCGGCCGACGTCGCGCTCCACGTCCTCGGCCGGCTCGGCGGCTTCGATGCGGGGCTCGACGCGCTCGTCCATGCGCGGGTCGAAGCGGGAGTCGATGCGTGCATCCAGCCGGCTGTCGGCGCGGGCCTCGCGGCGGGCCTCGATCCGCTGCTCCAGCCGCGAAGGTTCGGCGCGCATGCCGTCGCGCAGGTCGCGGTGGCGGGCCGGGGCGGCCGGTGCCGGGGCCGGCTCGGCGCGCACGGTGCCGGCCTGGCTGGCGGCACGCTCGATCTGCTGCATGCCGTCCGGCGCCATCGCCAGCACCTCCACGCCTTCGGCGCAGGGCCGGGTGGACAGCACGACCGCGTCGTCGCCGAAGGCCTGGCGGACCAGGTTCAGTGCGTCGCGCGAGGTGCGCCCGGTGAAGCGCTTGACGTTCATGCCGTGCCTCCAATGATCGAACCGATCCGGATCGTGTGGGTGTCAGGAATCTCGCTGTGGGCCAGCACCTTCAGCCGCGGCGCCGCGCGGCGCAGCAGCCGCGCCATCGGGGCGCGGATCAGGTCGGGCACCAGCAGGCAGGCCGGCACGCCCAGCTCTTCCTGCTGGCGCGAGGTGTCGGCCGCGCCGCGGGTGATGCTTTCGGCCACGCCGGGGTCCAGCGCGGCGCCGTGCGGCGAGGTGAGGGCCTGGGTGACCAGGCGCTCCAGTTCGGGGTCGAGCGCGATCACGTCCAGCTCGCGGGTGCCGCCGTAGATCTGCTGCACGATGGCCGGGGCCAGGTGCACGCGGATGCGGCGGGCCAGCTCGGTGGGGTCGGTGACGACGGCGGCATGCTCGGCCATGCATTCGACGATGGAGCGCATGTCGCGGATGTGGACGCCTTCTTCGAGCAGCAGTTGCAGGACCTTTTGCACCGTAGCGATTCCGACCATCTTGGGGATCACGTCCTCGATCAGCTTGGGAGCGAGCTTGGTGACGTGTTCGACCAGGTTTTGAACTTCGACCCGGCCCAGCAACTTGGCGGCATGGACCTGCATCAAGTGTGAAAGATGGGTGGCCACGACGGTCGAGCAATCAACAACCGTAAATCCGGCCATTTGGGCCACCTCCCGCTGGCGCTCGTCGATCCAGGTCGCGGGCAGGCCGAAGGCGGGATCGGTGGTCTTGGTGCCGATGAGCTGCTGCGTGGCGCCGCCCGGGTTGATGGCCAGCAGCATCCCCGGGAAGGCCTCGGCCTCGCCCACCACGGCGCCGCGCAGCGACACGCGGTACATGCTGGGCTTGAGCTCCAGGTTGTCGCGGATGTGCACCGGCGGCGGCAGGAAGCCCACGTCCTGCGCGAACTTCTTGCGCACGCCCTTGATGCGGCCCAGCAGGTCGCCCTTGCGCTCCTTGTCCACCAGGGCGATGAGGCGGTAGCCCACCTCCAGGCTCAGCGTGTCCACCGGCACCAGGTCGTCCCAGCTGGCTTCCACGTTGGTGGGCGCGGCCTCGGCGCCGGGGCCGCCGGCGGCACCCGGCGCGCCGGGCGCGGGCGCCGGGGCGGCCTTGGCCTTCAGCTCGGCCTGGTGGGCCTTCCAGGCCAGCGCGCCGGTGCCGGCCGCGATCAGCAGGAACACCAGGTTGGGCATGCCGGGAATGACGCCGATCAGGCCGATGACGCCAGCCGTCAAACCCAGGGAGGTGGGCGAGCCGAACACCTGCTTGCGCACCTGGCTGCCGATGTCGGTGCCCTTGCCCACGCGCGAGACCACCATGGCCGCGGCCACCGACACCAGCAGCGCCGGGATCTGCGCCACCAGCGCATCGCCCACGGCCAGCAGCACGTAGCTGTTGGCGGCCTCGCTGGCCGTCAGCCCGTGCTGCACCACGCCGATGATGAAGCCGCCCACCAGGTTGATGAACAGGATCAGCAGGCCGGCGATGGCGTCGCCGCGCACGTACTTGCTGGCACCGTCCATGGAGCCGAAGAAGTCGGCTTCCTCGCTGACCTCGGCGCGGCGCTTCTTGGCCTCGTCCTCGTTGATCAGGCCGGCGTTGAGGTCGGCGTCGATGGCCATCTGCTTGCCGGGCATGGCGTCCAGCGCGAACCGGGCGCCCACCTCGGCGATGCGCTCGGCGCCCTTGGTCACCACGATGAAGTTGATGACCACCAGGATGGCGAAGACGATCAGGCCGACGGCGAAGTTGCCGCCGATCAGGAAGTGGCCGAAGGATTCGATCACCTTGCCCGCAGCGCCCGGGCCGGTGTGGCCCTCCATCAGCACCACGCGGGTGGAGGCCACGTTCAACGACAGCCGCAGCAGCGTGGTGACCAGCAGCACCGACGGGAAGGCCGAGAAGTCCAGCGGCCGCACCATGTTGGCCGCCACCATCATCACCATCAGCGCCATGGCGATGTTGAAGGTGAAGGCCACGTCGAGCACGAAGCCCGGCAGCGGCAGCACCATCATCGACAGCACGATCACCACGAACAGCGGACCCACCAGCGCCCGCACCATGGCGGCGTTGTCACCGAAGAGGTTCTGCAGGCGGGCAAGGCTCGGGTTCATGAGCCGGGATTGTTCCGGCGCCCCGCCGAACTTGAGCCGGAATAAGGGGAGGAAACCCGCCTCTTACTTCACCCCCCGGCGCCGGCCGCCGCTAGCGCTTGCCGCGAGGCTGGCGAGCCTGCGCGGCCGGATTGTGCGGGTCCAGCTCCGGCGGCACCGGCAGCTCGGGCAGCTCGCCGGGCTGCGGCGCCTCGCCGGCCATCGCCGCGCGCAGCTGGTACACGTAGGCCAGCACCTGGGCCACCGCGGAGAACAGTGCGCCGGGAATCTCCTTGTCCAGCTCGCCGTGCTGGTACAGCGCCCGCGCCAGCGGCGGCGCCTGCAGCACCGGGACCTTGGCCTCGCGGGCGATGTCGCGGATGCGCAGGGCCAGCAGGTCGGCGCCCAGGGCCACCACGCGGGGCGCGCCCATCTTCTTCTCGTCGTACTGCAGGGCCACCGCATAGTGGGTGGGGTTCATCACCACCAGGTCGGCGTTGGGCACGGCGGCCAGCATGCGCTTGCGGGCCATCTCGCGCATCTTCACCTTCATCTTCTGCTTGATTTCCTGGTTGCCCTCGACTTCCTTGTACTCGTCCTTCACGTCCTGGTGGCTCATCTTCAGGCTTTCGGAGAGCTTCCAGCGCTGGTAGGGCACGTCGATGGCGGCGAACAGCGCCAGCGTGATCACCACCTGGATCAGGCCGGTGAGCGAGGCGCTCATCGCATGCTGGATGGCCGCGGGCAGCGGCATCGTCAGCGTGGCCGAGAACTCCTCGATGCGCGACTGCAGGTACAGCGTGCCCACGGTGCCCAGCACCGCGGCCAGCAGCGTGCTCTTGAGCGCGCCGATGAGCTGGTCCTTGCCGAACAGCTTGGCGATGCCGGTCAGCGGATTGAACTTCTCGAACTTGGGCGCCAGCGCCTGGGTGCTGAAGTTCCAGCCGCCCGACAGGCAGGCGCTGGCCACGCCCACCAGCGCCATCACCACGCCCACCGGCACCACCACCATCAGCATCTGGGCCGCGAGCGTGGCCGCGCGCTCGCCCATCAGCTTGGGGTTCTGCAGCAGCGCATGATCGAAGCGCAGGCCCTGCATCAGGATCTGCTGCATCCACTGGCCGATGTCGGGCGCCCACTTCACCAGCAGCCAGCCGCCGATGGCGATGGCCAGGAAATGCCCGAAGTCGGGTGAACGCGCCACCTGGCCCTGTTCACGGGCCTTGCGGCGCTTGCGTTCACTGGCGGGTAGGGTCTTGTCCTGGGCGTCGGCCATGGCAGCTGCGGTTCAAGGCCCCGCATGGTGCCGGGCGCAGGCGTCCGGCATGGCCGGAAAAGGCCGGCATTCGCGGTGCAGCCGAAGTGCTTGGCGCAGCCTGGCGGTGCGGCTCAGTCTTCGCCGCCGGCAGCGGGACCGGCGCCGTGGCCGGGCAGGTGATGGGTCACCAGGTCCCACACCAGCTCGTCGTCCAGCCGGAAGCTGCACACCAGCGTGTTGCCCGAGGCGGTGCGCGCCATCTGCGAAGGGGTCATGCGCTCGATCACCTGGGCGGCTTCCTCGCCGATGCCCAGTTGCGCCAGCGCGGCGGCGCGGTCGGTGCGCAGCAGGGTCTGCGCCAGCATCAGGTAGGCGACGTTGGCTTCGCGGATCTCCGCAAGGATCTGGCTGCTGTTCATGAGGTGCGGCGCACGCCGCCGGCGTTCTTGGCCCACCACTGTAGGAGGGGCCTGGCCGGCGCCGCCAGCCACCGCGGCGCCATGCGCGCTGTCACGCTTGTTCGGCGGCTTGTGTCGGCCTGTTTCCTACAGCGCCGGCCGCCGCCGGTTCAGGCCGACAGGTCGACGCTGGCCCCGGGCGCTGCGGTGCCCGGGCCGGCATAGCGGGTGGCGGCCGCGGCGGCGCGGCTGCGTTCGTCGGTGGCGACGGCGCTGCTGCCGTAGGCCGGCGCGGCGGCGCGGCAGGCCGCACAGGTGCAGGCCGCGCCATGCTTGGAGCCGGCACCGAAGCCGATGCTGAAGGGGAGCTCGATGTCCGAAGGCGGCCGCGGCAGCGAAGCCTGCTGCTGATGCGCCGCCAGGGCGGCCGCCTGGGCCTGCGGTGCACCGGCCACGGCCTGTGCCGCGGCGGTGGGCGCTGCAGCGACGGCGCCCGCAGCGGCCATGGCCGTCGCGGGTGTTTCGCCGGCCGCCAGTGCAGCGGGCGCGGCGCGCCGCTCGGCGGCTGCGGAGGTCAGCAGTGCAGGGCTTGCGTGGGCACTGGGCGAAATGGCGTTCATGATCACCCCGGAAGAATGGCTCCTGGGTGTCTTACGGCATTTCCGGGCCGGGCTTGAGGCCGGCAGGGCGCAGCGGCTGCGCCCACATGTGTCAGAACCCCAGGCTGGCCAGGAGATCGTCGACTTCGCTCTGGTCCTGGACCACGTCGGTGCGGCCCTCGGGGTTGACCACCGGACCGTTGAGCAGCGTGGTTTCCACCTTGTGCGCCTGCTCGGGCGGCGCGGCCTGCACCAGCAGCTTGACCAGGCTGTCTTCCAGGTCGGTGGCCAGCGAGACCACCTTGGCCACCACCTGGCCGGTGAGGTCATGGAAGTCCTGCGCCAGCATGATGTCGGTCAGGTGCATGTCGATGCGGGCGGTGGCCTGCTCCACCTCGCCCACGAAGTTCATCACCGAGCCCGAAGCCACGGCACGTACCGGGTCGGCAACGATGGCCGCGGCAATGGCACGCGTCTGCTCGGTGATGGAGTGGTGTTCCAGCTTGGCGCTGTCCACCGAGTTCAGCACCTTGTCGGCCGCATCGGCCGTCTTCTTGGCGATGTAGCTCAGGCGGCTGCGGGCGTCGGGCAGGCCGTCGGCCGCGTCCTTCAGCTTGGGCATCACGCCCAGTTGCTGCAGCGTGTCGTGCAGCTGGCGGGTGATGGTGCCCAGCTGCTGGAAGATTTCCGGCGAAGCTTGCGCGGCCATCTGCGGCGCCAAGGCGGCGATGTCATCCATTTTCATCGGGTGCTCCTGGGTGCCTGCTTCAGGCGGTCGCGGCAAGTTTCTGCATGATCTTCTGGACCTTTTCTTCCAGCGTCGCCTTGGTGAAAGGCTTGACGATGTAGCCGGCGGCGCCCGACTGGGCGGCCAGCACGATGTCCTCCTTGCGGGCCTCGGCCGTCACCATCAGCACCGGCAGGTGCTTCAGCGAGTCGTCCGACTTGATGGCCTTCAGCAGGTCGAAGCCGTTCATGTTGGGCATGTTGATGTCGGAGACGACGAAGTCGAACTTCTGCGCCTTCAGCATCTGCAGCGCGATGGCGCCGTCCTCGGCTTCATCGGCGTTGTTGCAACCCATTTCCTTGAGCAGGCCCCGCACGATGCGGCGCATGGTCGAGAAGTCGTCGACGATGAGAAATTTCAGTTCGGTGGTGCTGCTCATGGGAGGGCTTCCTCTCGGGGAATGAGGCTTTATCGGAGGTTGACGAGGGGACTTGAGGCGGGCCGGATCGACGGCACGCCGGTGGCTTCCGCCACCTCGGGCGCGGTACGGAAAACGCGGTCCTCGGCATCACGGTTCATCACGATGATGCTGATGCGGCGGTTCTGTGCGTTGAGCGGTTCGTCATTGACGAACAGCGTGCTGGAGGCCAGGCCCTGCACCCGCAGGATGCGGTGGTCGGGCAGGCCGCCCAGGATGAGTTCGCGGCGCGAGGCATTGGCGCGGTCGGCCGACAGCTCCCAGTTGCTGTAGCCGCGTTCGCCGCCGGAGAACGGATGGGCGTCGGTATGGCCTTCCAGCGTGAGCCGGTTGGGCACCTCGCCCAGCACCGCGCCGATCTCGCGCAGCAGCTCGCGCATGTAGGGCTTCACCTCGGCGCTGCCGCTGTCGAACATGGGTCGGTTCTGCTCGTCGACGATCTGGATGCGCAGGCCGTCGCGGGTCATGTCCAGGCGGATCTGGCTGGCCAGCGGCGCCAGCTTGGCATTGGCGCCGATCTTCTGCTCGACCTTCTGCTTGAGTTCTTCCAGCCGCGCACGCTCGGCGCGCAGCTGCTCTTCCTTCAGCGCCTGCAGGTTCACCGTGGCCTTGGGCGCGGCGATGTCCCCGCGCTTGACCTGGCCGGTGGTGCGCGTCAGGTCCTGGCCGCCGCCCTTGAGCACGTGCGACGAATCGCCCGAGCCGGAACCGCCCGCCTGCAGCGCCACGCGCAGCGGCGACTGGAAGTAGTCGGCGATGCCTTTCTTGTCGCCTTCGGTGGTGCTGCCCAGCAGCCACATGAGCAGGAAGAAGGCCATCATCGCCGTCACGAAGTCGGCATAGGCGATCTTCCAGGCGCCGCCATGGTGACCATGGCCGCCCTTCTTGATCTTCTTGACGATGATCGGCTGCAGCTTCTTGCTGTCACCGGCCATGGTCGGCTCCGCATGCAGGGGTCAGTTCGCCGCCGGGCCGCCCCAAGGCGAACGCGCCCCAAGGGCCACGAGGGGGCCCGTGCCGGTCCCGGGGGCCGACGCTGTACTCGGCGTCTTGGGGGTCGACATCACTTCTTGCCCTTGACGTGGCCTTCCAGCTCCGCAAAGGTCGGGCGCTCCGTCGAGTACAAGACCTTGCGGCCGAACTCCACCGCCACCTGCGGCGCATAGCCCTGCATCGAGGCCAGCAGCGTGGTCTTGATGCACTGCAGCTCCTTGCTGCCTTCGTCCACCTTCTGCTCCAGCAGCCCGGCCAGCGGCTCGAAGATGCCGTAGGCCAGCAGGATGCCGAGGAAGGTGCCCACCAGGGCCGAGCCGATCATGCCGCCCAGCACCGCCGGCGGCTGGCCCACCGAGCCCATGGTGTTCACCACGCCCAGCACCGCAGCCACGATGCCGAAGGCCGGCAGCCCGCCGGCCAGGCGCTGGATGGCGCCCACGGCCGCATGGGCCTCGTGGTGGTGGGTGTCGATCTCGCTGTCCATCAGCGACTCGATCTCGTGCGCGTTCAGGTTGCCCGACACCATCATGCGCAGGTAGTCGGTGATGAACTCCATCACGTGGTGGTCGTTGCCGATCACCGCGTACTTGGAAAAGATGGCCGAGCTGTGCGGGTCCTCGACGTCCTTCTCGATGGACATCAGGCCTTCCTTGCGGGCCTTCTGCAGGATCTCGTACTGCAGCGCCATCAGCTCCATGTAGCGGGCCTTGGTGTACTTGCTGCCCTTGAAGCAGGCGCCAAAGCCCTTGAGCGTCGCCTTCATCACCTTGGGCTGGTTGTTGGCGATCATCGCGCCGATGGCGGCGCCCATGATGGTGATCATCTCGAACGGCAATGCCTTCATCACCACGCCGATGTTGCCGCCGTGGACGATGAACACGCCGAAGATGCAACCGAGCGCGACGAGCCAGCCGATGATGACGAACATGATGTGAACGAGTTCCTGGTTCCGCGGTTTATCGGTGCGGGATCCGTTCACTTGAGTTTGGCGCCGGGGGCCGCGGGCCACTCCAAGCAACAGGCGTGTTTTGCCGCGCCAATAAAAAACGCGGACCCGAGGGTCCGCGTGAAAGCACAGAGACTGTGCCAGGAGGAGACAAACAAGCGATCAGATCGCCCACTGCCCAGTTTTCGGCCCGGGCCGGGGCAACTTGAGTCCTTCGTTCAGTGCGCCGAGCTGCCCTGCATCGTCAGCGCGCCGGCGGCCTTGCCCTTGCCGGCACGCGCCGGGGGGTTGCACAGGCCGCAGGTGTAGTGGCGGGCGATTTCATGCGGGTGAGTGACGTAGTGGCCGCCGCAGCAATTGCACTTGGTCATGGTGAGCATGCCGTTGTCGACGAACTTCACCAGGCGCCAGGCGCGGGTCACGGACAGCAGCGGTTCCAGGTTCTGGGCTTGGGTCTGTTCGAGGTAGAGCTGGTAGGCCTTGATGACGACGTCGATCTCGTCCATCTCGGCGGCCTTGTTCAGGTATTCGTGGATGTTGAGGAAGAGGCTGGCATGGATGTTGGGTTGCCAGGTCATGAACCAGTCGGTGGAAAACGGCAACTGGCCCTTGCTGGGGCTCTTGCCCGACACTTCCTTGTACAGGCGCAGCAGCCGCTCATAGCTCAGGTCGGTTTCCGATTCCAGCACCTGCAGCCGCGCGCCGAGGTTGATCAGCGTGACTGCCCGTTCGATCTGCTTGGCTTCGGTGAGGATGCTCTTGTTGCGTGCCATGATCCTTGCTCCGTCCTGTGTCGTTGTGTTGTCTGTCGTGTAGCCGGTCGTAGCGCCGGCTCGTTCAGGCAGCTTCCTGGTGGCGGCCGGCCATCAGGATGGAGGCGTGCAGGCGGTTGACCGCGTCGTTGGCCGAGGCCTTGCCGTGGCTGGTGAGCAGGTTCCACACGAGCTCGTCGTCCATGCGGAAGCGGCACAGCAGGGTGTTGCCCGAGGCGATCTTCATGATCTGCGCGGCCGACAGCGTGCCGATCAGCGTGGCCGTGTCCTCGCTGATGCCCAGGCGGTACAGGGCCTGCTCGCGGTCGGCGCGGATCAGGCTCTGGGCCAGCATCAGGTAGCTGAGGTTGGCTTCACGGATTTCGGCGAGGATCTGGTCGGCGGTCATGTCGGGCTCCTGGAATCTGTCTGTTCGGTCTGCGGCACGGGGCGTGCTGCGATGGGATGAACTTTAGAAGCCGAAACAAAGGGGCAACAGTGGCCCATCTCCATGACTTGAGTCCCGTTTGTTCCGTGCCCCGTGTCAGACAGATTCCTACAGATTGACCCGTGTCAGCCGGTGTTGCGCAGCCCGGCCGCAATGCCGTTGATGGAGATGTGGATGCCGGTCTGCACCCGCTGCACCTGCGGGTCGCCCTCGCGGCGGGCGCGATAGCGGCGCATCAGCTCGGCCTGCAGGTGGTTCAACGGATCGAGGTAGGGGAAGCGGTGCTCGATGGACCGCGCCAGCGCGCCGTTGGAGGCCAGGCGCTGGGTGTCGCCGGTGATGAGCGACAGCACGTCGCCGGTGCGCTGCCATTCGGCCTGGATGGCGCCGAAGATGCGCTTGCCCAGCTTCTTGTCCTCCACCAGGTCCACGTAGCGGGCGGCGATGCGCAGGTCGGTCTTGGCCAGCACCATGTCCAGGTTGGACATCAGCGTGCGGAAGAAGGGCCACTGGCGGTACATCTTCTGCAGCAGCGCCAGCCGGTCCTTGCGCGGGCCCGGCTCGGTGCCCAGCCAGGCTTCCACCGCCGAGCCGAAGCCGGCCCACCCCGGCAGGGCCACGCGGCACTGGCCCCAGCTGAAGCCCCAGGGAATCGCGCGCAGGTCCTCGATGCGGCGGCTGGCCTTGCGCGAGGCCGGGCGCGAGCCGATGTTCAGCTCGGCGATCTCGCGGATGGGCGTGGCGGCGAAGAAGTAGTCGGTGAAGCCGGGCGTGTCGTACACCAGCTTGCGGTAGGCCTCGAAGCTGCCGGCGCTGAGCGCGGCCGCGGCTTCCAGGAAGGCCTTGGGCGGGCTCTTGGCCGGGGTGAGCAGCGTGGCCTCCAGCGTGGCGGCCACCAGCGTCTCCAGGTTGCGCAAGCCGATCTCCGGGTTGGCGTACTTCGACGAGATCACCTCGCCCTGTTCGGTGAGCCGGATCTGACCGTTCACCGTGCCGGGCGGCTGCGCGAGGATGGCCTGGTAGCTCGGACCGCCGCCGCGTCCCACCGTGCCGCCGCGGCCGTGGAACAGGCGCAGCGTCAGCCCGTGCTGCGCTTTCAGCGGCCCGAACAGGCCGACCAGCGCCAGCTCCGCGCGGTACAGCTCCCAGTTGCTGGTGAAGAAGCCGCCGTCCTTGTTGCTGTCGGAGTAGCCGAGCATGATGTCCTGCTCCGCGCCGCTGCGCACGATCATCGGCAGCACGCCGGGCAGGGCATAGAACTGCCGCATGATCGGCTCGGCATTGCGCAGGTCGCCGATGGTCTCGAACAGCGGCACCACGATCAGCTGCGAGGTGGCTTCCTCTTCCAGCACGCCGCGCAACAGGCCGCATTCCTTCAACAGCAGCAGCACTTCCAGCAGGTCGCTCACGTCCTCGGTGTGCGAGATGATGTAGTGCCGCAGCGCCTCGCGGCCGAAGCGTTCCAGCGCCTGCCGCGCGGCATCGAACACCGCCAGCTCGCCGGTGGCCAGCTCGGAATACACATGGCCCATCACCCGCAGCGGGCGGGCATCGTTCAACAGCTTCAGCAGCAGCGTGCGCCGCGCGGCTTCGTCCAGCGCGCTGTAGTCGGGCTCGATGCGGGCGGTGGCCAGCAGTTCGGCGATGACCAGCTCATGCTGGTCGGAGCTCTGCCGCAGGTCCACCGTGGCGAGGTGGAAGCCGAACACCTGCACCGCGCGCATCAGCGGCGCCAGCCGCGGCGAGATCAACGCATCGGCATGATGGCTGCGCAGCGACTCGGCAATCACCTTCAGGTCGGCCAGCAGCTCGTCGCTGCGCTGGTAGGGATTCTGCGGCGGCACCGCATGGCGCAGCGCCTCGGTGCCGGTGAGCTGCTGCAGCGTGGCCGCGGTGCGGGCGTACATGCCGATCAGCGCCTTGCGGTAGGGCTCGTCGTTGCGGTGCGGGCTGTGGTCCGGCGAGGCATCGGCCAGGGCCTGCATCTCGGGCGTCACCGGCGCCAGCGTGTTGGAGATGGACAGCTCCGCCCCCAGCGAATGCAGCTCCGTCAGGTAGAAGCGCAGCGCCACCTCGGCCTGCCGTGCCAGCGCCTGGCGCAAGGTGTGCGCGCCGACGTTCGGGTTGCCGTCGCGGTCGCCACCGATCCATTGGCCCATGCGGAAGAAGTTGGCCACCGGATGGCCGGGCAGCGCCTGCTCGATCTCCTGGTAGAGACGCGGGATCTGGCGCAGGAAGGTGGACTGGTAGTAGCTGAGCGCGTTCTCGATCTCGTCGGCCACCGTCAGCTTGGTGGTGCGCAGCATGCGCGTCTGCCACAGCTGGGTAACGCGGGCGCGAAGCAGCGCCTCGTTCTGCTGCAGGTCGCGCGCGGTGTGCAGGTCGTCGCGGTGCTGCACCAGCTCGGCGATGGCGCGCTCGGCGTCCAGGATGCTCTTGCGCTGCACCTCGGTGGGGTGGGCGGTGAGCACCGGCGCGATGTAGGCGCGGTCCAGCGTGTGGGCGATCTCGTCGGCGCGCACGTCGGCGGCGGCCAGGCGCTCGAAGCTCATCGCCAGCGACCCCTCCTGCAGGTGGCCCTGCGCCTCGTGATGCTCGCGGCGGCGCACGTGGTGGCGGTCTTCGGCGATGTTGGCCAGGTGGCTGAAGTAGCTGAACGCGCGGATCACGCTGACCATGTGGTCGCCCGACAGGTTCTTCAGCAGGCGGTCCAGCACGCGGCCGGCGGAGGCGTCCTTCTTCAGCCGGTAGGCCACCGACAGCTGGCGCACGCGCTCCACCAGCTCGAAGGCGTCCTTGCCTTCCTGTTCCCGGATCACATCACCCAGGATGCGGCCCAGCAGGCGGATGTCCTCCACCAGCGGGCGGTTCTTCTCGGCCGCCTCGGCGGTGGCGGCGCTGTTGGATCGGGCTTGACGTGCCATGTCTCTCGTCCCTCATGTGTAATCCGGTTACGGATTTGATGGTAACTATGAAGCGCCGCCGCGTGAACCTCCCGTGCGCCGTGGCAACGGTGGGCGCTAGCGATAATCGAGCCATGACCGCACCGCTCCTCATCGCCACCCGCGAAAGCCGTCTCGCCCTCTGGCAGGCCCATCACGTGCAGGCGCTGCTGGCCAGCCGGTTCGGCGTGCAGGTGGACCTGCTGGGCATGACCACCCGCGGCGACCAGATCCTGGACCGCAGCCTGTCCAAGGTGGGCGGCAAGGGCCTGTTCGTGAAGGAGCTGGAAACCGCGCTGGAAGAAGGCCGCGCGCACCTGGCGGTGCATTCGCTGAAGGACGTGCCGATGACGCTGCCCGAGGGCTTCGTGCTGGCTGCGGTGCTGGAGCGCGAGGATCCGCGCGACGCCTTCGTCTCCAACCGCTACGCCGACCTGGACGCGCTGCCGCACGGGGCGCGGGTGGGCACCTCCAGCCTGCGCCGCGTGGCACAGCTCTCGGCCCGGCGCCCCGACCTGGTGATCGAGCCGCTGCGTGGCAACCTGGACACCCGGCTGCGCAAGCTGGACGAAGGCCAGTTCGACGCCATCGTGCTGGCCGCCGCCGGCCTGATGCGGCTGGACCTGGAAAGCCGCATCCGCGCCCGCTTCGACACCCGCCACATGATTCCCTGCGCCGGCCAGGGCGCCTTGGGCATCGAGGTGCGTGAGGACGCCACCGCACTGCGCGCCCAGCTGGCGCAGCTGGTGCACCAGCCCACCTGGCTGGCGGTGCAGGCCGAGCGCGCCGTGTCGCGCGCCCTGGGTGGCAGCTGCAGCATGCCGCTGGCCGCCTATGCGCACTGGGCCGACGATGGCCAGCTGCAGCTCGACGTGGCGCTGGGCCATGCCGACGATCCGCGCCAGCCGCTGCTGCGTGCCAGCGTGCGCGCGGCGGTGGCCGACGACGAGGCCGCCTTGGCCCTGGGCGCCGGCGCCGCCGACGAAGTCGCCCGCCAGGCGCCCGCCGGCTACCTGCCGGCGTCCCACTGAGCACCGCCGCGCGCATGCGCCTGCTGGTTACCCGGCCGCAACCGCAGGCCGACGCCTGGGTGCGGCGCCTGGCCGAGGCCGGCTTCGAGGCCTGCGCCGTGCCGCTGCTGCATACCGAAGCCTGCGGCGACGTGGCCGGCGTCCCGGCGCAGCAGCGCATCACGCAGGCGGCGGGGCTGGTGTTCGTCAGCCCGGCCGCGGCCACGCATTTTTTCGAGCAGGTGCCGGAGGCCCCTGGCCGGCCGCTCGCTGGGCCGCAGCGCCCGGCCCGGGCACCGCCGAGCGCCTGGTGGCGCTGGGCGTGCCCGCCGGCTGCATCGTGCAACCCGCCGCCGACGCGGCGCAGTTCGATTCCGAAAGCCTCTGGCAGCAGCTGCAGCCGCGGGTGCAGGCCGGCATGCTGGTGGTGATCGTGCGCGGCGATGGCGGCCGCGACTGGCTGGCCGACACCCTGCGCGCCGCCGGTGCGCAAGTCGACTTCGTGCAGGCCTACCGCCGCACCTCGCCGCGCCTGCGGCCGGCGGAGCAGGCGGCCCTGCAGGCCGCGCTGGCCCAGCCGGCCGAGCACCTGTGGCTTTTCAGCAGCGCAGAGGCCATCGGTCATCTGCAATTCCTGGCGCCCGGGGCAGACTGGCAACCGGCGCAGGCGCTGGCCACGCATCCGCGCATCGAGGCGCGGGCGCGTGCGCTGGGATTCGGCCGGGTGCTGTTCTCCCGGCCCAGCTTCGACGCCGTGGCCCTCGCGGCCCGGGCCCTCCACGGCACCCATGAATAGATAATTCCCACGTGAACGACGACGCTGTTCTTCCAGCCGCTGGACCGGCTCCTTCCGCCACCCTCCCGCCTTCCGCGCCCCGCGCCATGCCCCGCTGGTGGGGTTTCCTGGCGCTGGCGCTCACCGTGCTGTGCATCGCCTCGGTCGCCCTGGCCTGGGAAACCCAGCGCCGCCTGCGCAGCCTGGAGCAGGAACTGGTCAAGCGCCAGCAGGACAGCCAGAGCCAGTCCACCGAGGCCCGCATGCTGGCGCGCCAGTCGCAGGACGCTTCGCGCGAGGCGGCCGCCAAGGTGGCGCTGCTGGAAGCGCGGGTGTCGGAAGTGGCGCTGCAGCGCTCGCAGGTCGAGGAGCTGATGCAGGCGATGTCGCGCTCGCGCGATGAGAACGTGGTGTCCGACATGGAAGCCGCGGTGCGCGTGGCCCTGCAGCAAAGCGCCATCACCGGCAGTGCCGAGCCGCTGGTGGCCACGCTGACGCAGATGGACGAACGCCTGGGCCGCCATGGCCAGCCGCGGCTGGAGCGGGTGCGCCGCGCCGTGGCTCGCGACCTGGAGCGGGTCAAGGCCATCGGCGTGGCCGACGTGGCTTCGCTCAGCATCCGCCTGGACGAAGCGGTGCGGCTGGTGGACGAACTGCCGCTGCTGGCCGTGGCCGAGCCGCGCCGCCAGCCGGCGGATGCCGCCCAGCGGCGCGCCGCGGCCCGTGCGGCATCGGCGGCCACCGCGGCCTCTGCCGCCAGCGCGGCCGAGGCCGGCTGGCGGGAACAGGCGCTCGACCTGTGGGACCGCAGCATCGCGGCAGTGTGGGGCGAGGTGCGTGCGCTGGTGCGCGTCACCCGCATCGAACACCCCGACGCCGCGCTGGCCGCGCCCGAGCAGGCCTTCTTCCTGCGCGAGAACCTCAAGCTGCGGCTGCTGAATGCCCGCCTGGCGCTGCTGTCACGCCAGTTCGACAGCGCCCAGGCCGACCTGCGCGACGCCCAGGCCATGCTCGACCGCTACTTCGACCGCAACGCCCGGCGTGTGCAGTCCACCAGCGAGCTGCTGCGCCAGGTGATGAACCAGGCCCGCCAGACCGGCGTGCCGCGCCCCGACGACACCCTTGCCGCGTTGGCCGCCGTCGCGGCCGGCCGCTGAGCGCGCCCGATCATGCGGTCCATCATCTGGCTGGTGCTGCTGTTCGTCGTGGCTGTCGTGGCCGCGTCCACCCTGGGCCGCAACGACGGCCTGGTGAGCTTCTACTGGAGCGGCTGGCGCCTCGACCTCTCGCTCAATCTCTTCATCGTCGGCCTGCTGCTGCTGTGCTTCGCGCTGGTCTCGGGCATCAGCGGTGTCAATTCGCTGATCGGCCTGCCGGCCCGTGCCCGCGAGTGGCGCATGGCACGGCGGGAACGCGCGGCGCAGTCGGCGCTGCGGGAGGCGCTGGCCGAGTTCCTGGGCGCCCGCTACGGCCGGGCGCAGAAGGCCGCGCAGCGTGCGCTCTCCATCCAGGACAGTTCGCCCGACATGCCGCCCGATCCCGAGCTGCGGGTGCTGGCCCACCTGCTGGCCGCTTCCAGCCTGCACCGGCTTCAGGACCGCGTGCGCCGCGACGAGCATCTGCAGCAGGCGCTGCGCCAGCCGCGGCGGCCGGGCCTGCCGCGGGTGGCCGACGAAGGCGCCCAGCTGCTGGCCGCCGAATGGGCGCTCGACGACCGCGATGGGCCGCGCGCCTTGCGCCTGCTGGCTGAACTGCCGCCCGGCGTGGCGCGCCGTACCCAGGCGCTGCGCCTGCGGCTGCAGGCCCAGCGCCAGCTGCGCATGCCGCTGGAAGCCCTGCGCAGTGCGCGGCTGCTGGCCAAGCACCAGGGCTTCTCTCCGGTGGCGGCCCAGGGCTTGCTGCGCTCGCTGGCCTTCGAGGCCATCGACGCCACCCATGACGCCGACCAGCTGCGCGCCGCCTGGCTGCAACTGGAGCCCGGCGACCGCCGCGACCCCTACGTCGCTTCACGCGCCGCGATGCGCGCGGCCCGCTTCGGCCAGGCGGAAGAGGCCCGGCAATGGTTGCGCCCTTTCTGGGAGCAGATGGCCGAGCTGGGTGCCGATGGCCGCGACCAGGTGGCACGTGCGCTCACGTCCTGCCTGGAAGGCATCGGCCCCGAATGGCTGCCCCGGCTGGAGTCGGCGCTGCTGGCCCACGTTCAGGAGCCCGTCGTGGTGCTGGCGGTGGGAGCCGCCTTTGCGGAACGCCAGCTGTGGGGCAAGGCCCGGCGTCCGCTGGAGCAGGCCGCCGCTCATGCCGCACTGGATGGTCCGTGCCGCCGCCTTGCGTGGCGCCTGCTGGCCAGGCTGGCCCGCGAGGAGGGCGACGAAGCCCGCGCGCTGCGCTGCGAGCAGTCCGCTGCCGGCGCCGAATAAGTTTTTTTCCAACACTGTTGACCACCCAGAAAAATCCTCGCTATACTGTGAGGCTTCAGCGGCTGTAGCTCAGTTGGATAGAGTACTTGGCTACGAACCAAGGGGTCGTGGGTTCGAATCCTGCCAGCCGCACCAGAACACTGTTCTGAATCAACGCCCTAGACGGTTGCCCGTCTGAGGCGTTTTTCTTTGTGGGGGACTTTTTGGGGGATTCAGGCTCCCCGCGGCTCCCCCCGTGCCTCAGCCATTGGCCACCTGGCGCTCACGCGCCTGCTGCTGCTCGAGCTTCAACGTCGCCAGCGACTTGTTCCACCGGCCCGAGTCGTCCCGGATCTTCTCCAACGCCGCGTGGATCTCGACGATCTGCGCCATGCTGTAGTGGTGGGTCATCGATCGGGTGCTGTGCCAGAGGATGTCGGCGATAGCAGATTCCGACACGCCGGCCTCCCGCAGGCGCATGCCGGCGGTGTGGCGCAGGTCGTGCACGTGCAGATCGCCCAAGCCCGCCTCCCGGCGGGCCCGCTGCCAGGCCGTGTTGTTCATGGTCTGGACGGGGCGGTACGGCATCACAGGCGCCTGGGCCACGTTCGTGACGCGCTCTCGCCGGTAGGCGAACACGTGCGTCGCATGCTGTCCGCGGACCAACTCGACCTGCGACTGGGCGACCGCGTTGCAGACCACCAAGCGGGTGCGCCGGCGACCCTTGACGTGCGCACGTGGCACCTCAAACACGCTGATGCCCAGTTCGGGCACCTTGATCTCCCACGCCCACTGCAGGCTGCACACCACGTCGTCCCGCACACCGGTGTTCAGCACAAACAGGGCCATGCGGGCGAGGTGTCGCGGGAGCTTTGACAGCAGCGACTGCTGCTGAGCCCAGCTGATGGGCGACGGCTCGCGCTGGTGACCGACCAGCGGCAGCATGGTAACCAGTGGCGCCCGGTCGAGCCAGGTCCTGCCGGTTGCATCCCGCCAGTGGGTCGCCGCCAGCCGCAGCACCCGACGGACCACGCCCAGCTCCAGGTTGACCGTCTTGTGCGCGCGGCCCTGCGCCAGGCGCCGGGCGACGTGCGGCGCGAGGCTGCCGTCGTGGATCTGGTCCAGCGGGAGATGGCCGATGGTGGGCATGACGCTTTGCAGGTGGTAGATGTCGGACTCGATGGAGGCTTTGTCCTCATGCAGCGTGAGGAAGTGGGCTGCCGCGTCGCTGAAGGTGCGGTGCGGTCGCTCACCGTGCAGCTGGACTTGCCGGAGCTCGTCCAGGCGCTTGATCAGCCACCTTTGCGCTTCTTCAAAAGTGAGGAAGCCACGCTTGCGAAGTCGGGTCTTGGCGTACCAGCGGTCGACCTGCCAGCCGCCGCTGCTCTTGTCGGGGAGGATGCCCCCGGTTGACTGGCCCATAAAAACACTCCTTTCGCGGTGATGGGCCGTCCGTTCCGAGGTGGATTCTGCGCCTCGTCGCTGCTGATTGCAGCGGGGAGGTCGTTGTGCAAGCTCTCCGCGTGAGCTGGTTGCTCATCCTGTTTGAACGTGTCGAAGAGGCGGTCCAGTTCCAGGCGGTCGAAGATCAGACTGGAGCCTTGCGACATGGTGGTCAAACGCGGCCGCCACCGGGCGTCAAACGTCTTGCGCTTGACGCCTACGTACACCATCGCCTCGGCATAGTTCAGGCCGCGTTTCAACATGGGACGGTCCTCAGTGGTTTCGTCGCCCTAGACGCCGACAACGCCGGCTTGACGAGAGCGCAGGAGCGAAGTTGTCGGCACCCTCAGAGGATAATGACGAGGAGGATCTCAGGACGCGCTGGAATTGCTGCCGTTCCAGCGGCACGGCGCTTAAGCCCTGGAGAGCAGTCTGTCTAGACATCATGGTCGCCGCCTCCAGCCCAGGCGGCCGGTCTCCAGATCCCTGCCTAGGCAAAGCCAGCTACAGGCAAGTGGCAAGGAGTGGCTGACGTGCAAACTGCGCTTCAGTCTTCGCAGCCCGAGACGTTCGTATGGACCGGCTTGTGCTGCGGTGGAATCTGGACCAGTACGGCAGCCAATCCAGCCCCCGGCGGTGGTGTGTAGAGGGTAGGCTTGCCGTGTCGACCCACGCTACCACGCCGTTCTCGCCGTCAAGGTCTGCGCGCTCGCGGGGCGAGCGCTTGCGGCCTGCGGCCGTCTGCGAACCCTGACGGCTGCGCTGCGCCGTGGTGCTCCAGTCTCGGGCAACCCCGCCCGACTGCGCGACTCAAAGACTGACTATGGAGGCGTCATACACGGTGAGCTGCGGCGGCTCTGTGGCTAGACTGGTCAGAGCCATGCCAAATGCCCGTGAGGCAGGCACTCGGAAGTGCTCCTGCAACGACGCCCTGTCCTGCCATTCTTCTACAAACACCAAGCGGTTTGGCTTTTCTCCGTCTAGGTGCACAGCGTGGCTCAAGCAACCGGGCTCCTCTCTTGAGCGAGCAACGTGCTCACGGCTCAATGTCAGAACTTCTGCCATCGCGCCTTCCTTGACCACCACGCTTCCGACCAGAAGGATCATGTACTTCTTTCGTTCGGCGAACCGTAAAAGCATACTACGTTAGCCAAGTTTCGACGCTGCCGATCGTCGCTGTAGCGCTCATATCGCCACCTGTCATGTCGCCGGTAAGAAGGGCGAAGGGCGTTTGCCCAGCTCGTCGGTTACAAAGTTGGCCCGGTCTGGTGTATGCGTGCCAGAATCTATGCATGGACGACCGCATCACCGATACCTTGCAACGAGGGATCCACCGATCGGTCGGTCAGCGCGCATATGTCACCGTGCTGTTTTCCGACGTCTCAGGGTCGTCGGAGCACGCCGAGCAGCTTGAGGCTGAAGAGTACGCACGCTTGCTCGAGCGCTTTCGCGAGTTTGCACGCGAGATCGTGCCGCGACATGGTGGCTCCATTGCGCGGCTGCAAGGTGACGGCGTGCTGGCGCTATTCGGACACACTCAACCACGTGAAGACGACGGTCGACGAGCCACCGAGGCGGCCTTGGAGCTGCACGCCGCGGTGGCTGGACTGCGCGCCGGCGCAGGTGCGCATGCCAAGCCGCTGCGGATGCACTCGGGCGTGCACGGCGGCCTGGTATTACTGTTGGCCGGCGACATCGAACGCGGCCGGTACGACGTGGTCGGCGAGGTGCCGAACACCGCCGCACGGCTTTGCGCCCTAGCAGAGCCTGGTGAGGTTGCGGTCAGCGACGAGTCCCTGGGACCGCGCGCGGCGCATTTCGTGGTGACGAAGCGCGGCGCGCTGAGGATTCGCGGGCGATGCGATCCGTTAACGGTGCTTCGCATATGTTCTTCGCAAGCCCCCTTGCAGGCGGGCACGGGCGCACGCCGGTTCGACGCGGCCATCGCCCGGGGTACCCTGCCATTCATAGGGCGCGAGGGCATCATTGAGGAACTGCTTGCGGGCGCCGCGCGCAGCGCCAATGGGCCCGCCGAAGCCGTCGTGCTGGTGGGCGAGCCGGGGATCGGCAAGACCCGAACCATGACCGAGTTTGCGGCCCGGCTTCGGGTGCCGGACGTCACCGTGCTGCAAGGCCATTGTGAGAGCTACCTCACGGCCCAGCCGCTCCAACCATTCCTGCAGTGTGTGCGCGCGCTGGCCGAGCGGGACGATGCACGCCCCGCGGTCGCGGACGCACTGCAGGGGCTGTCGCGCATGCGAATGGGCTCGATCACCGTTAGCGACGCCGCCGCGGCGCGCGCGGCCTTGCTCGAGCTGCTTTGCACGCAGGCGAGGTTGGGTCGGCTGGTGTTGCTGCTCGATGACTGGCAATGGGCCGACGACGCGAGCCGAGCTCTATTGCAGGCGCTATGGTCTTCAGCCGAGCGGATACTTGTTGTGCTGGCTGTGCGGCCGCTCTCGCCAGAAGAACTGGCTTTTCCCGAGGCGCATGTGCTGCACTTGGCGCCGCTGGACGCCACGCAGTGCGTCCGCGCAATCGCCAGCTGTCTGCCGGGGGCTGACCCCTTAGTCGTCGACGAGATCGTGGCACAGTCGGGCGGCACGCCCTTGTTCATCGAGGAACTTTGCCACGCGTCGGCGGCCGGGGCGGAAATCAGCCCGGCCAGACACGGCCGCGGCCTGTCCTGGCTTAACGCGCTGGTGGCGTCGCGCCTTTCAAGGTTGTCGACCAACCAAGTGGATGCGCTGCAGGTAGCCTCGGTACTAGGTCCTGTGGTCGACCTGGGGCTGCTCGAGCAATTGCAGGATAAGCGCGCGCCGAGCCTTGCGGCGTCGCTCGATGGGCTGGACTTCGTCATTCCTGCTGAGCAGGAGGGCGCGATCCGCTTTCGCCACCTTCTAACCCGTGATGCCATATACGCCACGGTCGACTTGGAGCTTCGGCGCGAGTTGCACCGACGCGTGGCCATGGCGCTGCTGCCGCACCTAAAGCGCGACGACGCACCGGGAGTCATTGAGGCGCTCGCGCATCACTTTGACGCCGGTGGCATGGCCGCAGAGGCGGCTTACTACGCCGAAGCCGCAGGCAACCGTTCGCTCGCTGCCATGGCGTTGGATCGCGCGCGGCAGCACTACCTTACCGCGCTGCGCAATTTGGATGCGCTGCCTGTTCTGTCGGACGCCACCCGGCTGCGCTGGTGCGAGATCGCACAGAAGCTCGGTCAAACCTGCGTCTTCGATGTACTCGACGTTGAACAATTGCTGGTGCTGTTCCAGCGTGCAGCGACGCTGGCGCGCGAGGTGGGCAATCAGAATACGCTCGCGCGCGCCGAGTATTGGCTTGGCTACGTGTACTACGGGCGGGGTCAACCGCGCCACGCCGTGCGGCACTGCGAAACGGCACTGCAGTTGGCGCAGGCGAGCCAGGACGGGCGCCTGGCAGCACAGGTGCAGGCCACGCTTGGCCAGTCGCTGGCGTCTGCGAGCTGCTATGAGCGCGCCATGCCGCTGCTGCTGGAAGCCGTGGAGTCGAAACGCAAGCACAGCCGCTCGGGTAGCGGCGCGGCCATCGGGTCTGCATACACCCTGGGGCGGATCGGCTACACGCTCGGCGACCTGGGCCGCTTCGATGAAGCGACGGCGGCGTTCGAGGAATCGTTGACATTGCTCGGCGATCCACTGCATGCGGTCGGCGCATCCATACGCGAGTTGCAATGCGCGGTTCACCTCTGGCAGGGGCGTTGGGCCGAAGCTAGCGAGGCCGGGCGCACGGGCGCGGCCATTGCACAGCGCTGCCGCAGCCGTTTCAATTCAGCGATGGGGCGTGCACTCGCCGCCTGCGGTGATTGGGCCGAGCACGGCGATGACGACGCGCTGCACGTGCTGCGCGAGGCCACCCACTGGATCGAGATGCGCGGCGGCGCGGTGTCAACATCGCTGAACTATGGTTGGCTGGTCGAAGCAACGCTGGCACGCGGCTTGGAGGACGAGGCGCGGGCTCACATGGCGCGGCTGCTTCTGCGGGCGCGCGCGCAGGACCACCACGGCGAGGCGCAGGGCTGGCGCGCGATGGCACTCGCCGCGGCACGGCGCGGCGACAAGCGGCGGGCGGCGCGCTGCTTGACGGCAGCGGCGCGCGCGGCGGGCTTGCGGGGCTCGCTGCGCGAGACGGCAGTTAACGCACTGGCGACCGCCGAGGTGGCGGCCATCGCCGGCGATCGTGCCGTGGCCCAGCGCCAGCTCGAAGTGGCCGCGTGCGGCTTCGAGGCGATGAAGATGCGCTGGCACCTGCAGCGCGCAGGCGCGCTCGCAGCCGGATTGCGCTGACCCCTCAGTTGACTAGGGGAATGCCTCAATCACGGCATCGATGGCCAGCGCATAGGCCTGGAAGGCCGAATTGTGCGGGTGCAAGTCGTCGCGCCAACCATCCGTCGGGTTGTTCCATAGGCTGGTGATCGTTCCCTGCAGCGGCACATGACGCACCAGGCGCCTGTACTGCGGCTCCTGGGCGAGATTGGCGAGCATCTTGTTAAGCGCCTCGATCAGGTCATGGCAGGCCTGGTCTTCCCTGACTTGGTCAACCGGGCGCTTGTACCCGGCGGTGTTCAACGGCTTGCGGAACCAGTTGGCATCCACCAGGCCTTGCGGGAAGAAGTGGTCATAGCCGTGCAGAATTACAGGGACGTCCACCTTAATCTGGGACAGCTCCTTCAGCAAGCGGTTCAATACATTCCGGTAACTCCTCTCGATATTTCCGACCAGTATGGCGAGCTTGCTCGGATCGAGGATCGGCATAGCTAAGTTCTGGTCGTTGGGAACCAGGAGCGTGGCGAATCTGCTCTTTGTCGAGTCATTGCCGCCGCCGGACAGGACGATGGCCTTCGGAATAAGACTGACGGGTGGCTTAAAGCGCCGACTAACGAAAGCGGCCATGTCCTCGCTCACGCGCTCAAGGTCGGTGATGAATCCGAATCTTCTATAGTCGCAGAAGTCCTCCGGCGCGTCGTAGCCGCACGCCTTGAACATGTCGCGGATATCCTTGCCGACGAGGGGGTACGGGTTGGACACCCAAGAATCGCCGAAGCACAGAACCTGACCCACCCGCGTTGGCAGTGGCGCCGGCGGATGGTCCGGCGGCGGTTCCAGCAGCGACGAGGACGTTGCGCCTGCCAGACTTTCGTCGAACATGGCGATGCGGCCTGTGTCGATCAGCCCTTCCATGGACAAACCGAGCGGCGTGCCGATTTGACGCATCTCCTCAGCCGGTGCGAGCAATGCGCACAGCGTGCCCAGCAGGGCCTCGAAGCCGGAAGCGCGGCCTGGGCACGCGTGGGTGGGGTTTTGGTCGGGCGTGGCCGTGCGCTTACCGCCGAACATCAGGCTGTTGTCTTCCACACCATCAGCCAGGCACTGCTGCGTGCCTGAGACTAACCCAAGCACAACGATGTCGCCGGCCTTAACGTCCACGGCGTGTGCCGAAGGGCCGAGCCGGTGTGGCACCAGCGCCGTGCGCCAGATGATCTGCGGCATGGGGCGCATGCGCGCAGCCTCGTAGGCCGCCCGGCCCAAAATCCGCTCCGCCGCGGCGAGGTCAGTCTGGGCGCCCGCTCGCACATCAGCCCGCAGCGCGTCGAAGCGGCGCTCGCGCTGCCACTCGCGCACGACGTTGAGCACAGCACCGATGATTGGCGCGACAAAACCCATCATCACGCCTACCATTGTTCGGGCGACCCACGCGTCATTGGCGCCGTGCGTCCGATGCCCAAACACCGCCTTGGCAATCGGAGCATCGCCGCCGCCAGGCTCCTTCGGCACATCATTGGGCCCATTGCGCCGGATGTCTGCCACGAACGCCGTCATGGCCCGGGTCAGTGCCTGGCCGTAGCGGCGGCCTAGCTCCGCCGGCACCGGCCCCGGGTGCGGCTGGAACATCCAGCGGGACAGCGCGGTGAAATGGCCGGGATAGATCGGCGGTTCTTCGTCGGGCCACTGCCAATCGGTGCTGCCGCGCTGGAAGTGCGGGCTGTCCTGGATGCCGAACCAGGCTTCGCACAGGTCGGCCAGCACTTCGTCGACAACCTCCCGTACGTCGAACGTAAGGTTCCAGTGCGATTCGCCGAAGCGCGCGGCGTGTTCAATAGCCTCATCGCGTATCGCATTGATCTTGCGCTCTGCGGCCGCGAACGAGATGCCGTACGCCACGCCCCGCGGCAACTGCATAATTGCGGCGTTCACGGGCCCAGACTCGTCGTCGTAGCGAGGGCCGGGGTCGAGGCCAAGGTAAATCTCGCCGACGCTTTGTCGCATAAGCTCGAACTGGCCCTTAAGCGAATAGCGGCCCTGGCGGTCCAGCAACACCTGCTCGACCAATTCCGGCGCGGCGACGATCACGCCGTAGTCGGAGCGAAGGACACCACCGTGATCGTCTCGGATGGCCGCCCACAGGTCAGCAGCCTCAAGCCTGTCGATGGCCTGTGCGTCCTCCAGCGCCACGCGCCAAGCGTCGGTGTTCGCCGCCCCCGCAGCATGCGGGCAGCGCAGTTCGGCCAGCTGGTGTCGGCCGCGCGCGGCACTCCACGCCGCCGAGGGTAGCGCCGGTATAACAGCGGCGGCGATGCGCGCAAAGCGCCCGAGCCGATCAAGCGCCGCGAACGAGGGTGCAAACAGGTACAGGCCCCACTCCAGACGGGTCAGCGCGTCTGGCTCTTCGAGTAGCGGCGTCGGCCCTTCAAGGGTGACGCTGAACTCCTGCGCGGGCTTGCCCGCTGCCTCATGCTCGAAGCGAAAGACCCGCGTCACGCCGTTGTCCGGAACACCGACGATCGGACAGCTGTGCCCTGACGAAGTGCCGCTGGAGTTGCCTCCATTCAGCCAGCGCTGCACCACCTCGAACTGTTCGCCGATGCTGGCGACGTAGGTCATGAACACCAAACCGCGGTCAGGCCCATCGTCACCGCTGCCCGGCACGTAGGTCGGCCCGTATGCCATGCTGCGCCGCATCATCCTTGGCGGGCGTGTCCCGGGGGGGTCGAGCGCGGATGCGCTAGCCGGATGTGCGCCCGCAGCGGGCAGACGCGGCCGTCGGAGTCGTTGCGGTAGTCGAAGCGGTTCAAGCGCGCCGGATCTACCACGGGGCTGCCGTTGCGCGTGCGGCCCATGAGTTTGCCGTAGATCACCTCGAGCCAGTCGGGGGGTACGCCACCAAAAGCAGCGCTCATCGCCTGCGCAGTGACGGCCGCGGCCTTCTCCAGACGACCGGGAAATTGGCGGTACTTGCGCACGACGAGGAAGCTGCCGTCGGCCAGCCACGCCTGCCGCGGGTCGGCCAGGTCGGCGAAGTCGGCGGCGTTGTCGTGACCGTTGACAATTTCGCCCAGGTGCACCCGATTTGCGTCGTCGTTCTCAAGCCCGGCCTCGGGTTCGGGCTGACCATTGCCGTCGGCCCAGCCGAAGTGTTCTTGGATGCGCTTCTCGGCGTTGTAGCGCCGGCTCAAGGTTTGCACGGCCAGCAGGACGACGCCCAGGTTCGCCGCCAATACCTTCTGCGCGGCGCTGTATAGCGGGTGTCCCGTACCCCACTCGACATCCGGCGACGCGCCATTGGTCGCCTTGCAGCGCAACTGCAGCACGACATGCGCGGTCTCCGGATCGATCTCGACCTTGCCGGTATTAGCGTCGAGCGGGCGCCGCCAGCGCCGTGGGTGGTTGTTGCGAACGTCACCCAGCAGGCCGGCGCGAGCGGCCATGCCGTGGCGAAACTCTTCGGGGAAAAGCTCGAGCTGGTCCTCGCCCAAGCCAAACGCACGAAGGCCTGCGAACGTGAGCGCCACATTGACGTGCGGGGAGTCCTGCGTGCCAGCCTCAGCACTATCGCCGTGCGTCACATGGCCCGCCATCCAATCGCACAACTTCGCAGCCACGGCCGCGTTGGCCACCGTCAGCAGCAGGAGCACGCCGTGCGTCAGCTCCCCGTAAGGCCGCACGATGCCACCCTGTATGCGTTTTAGCACCGCGTTGCTTATGACGGGGGCAGCGTGGCAGGGTCCACCGGCTTGGGGCGCCGATTCGTACTGGCTACTCCGTCGGGAAACAGCCAGTCAAGTGGCCGCGCGAAACGAGTGCCGCGGGCTTCCTGGATGTCATCGTCAATCTGCCCGCCTTCCCATAACTGGACGAACTCAAGCAGAAGGTCTATGGCGGCGTGGCGTAGCACCTCGCCATCGGGCGTGTTGGGGCGGTGCAGGTCGGCCAGACGGTACAACGCAAAGAGCCCCTGTAATCCCGTCTGCACCCGCTCCCGCGTAAGGGTGAGGTAGTTGGACGGATAGTTCACCGGCGCCTCGTCGGCCGGTGCCTGCAGTGGAGGGTCGAAGAAACGCTGCATAGCCTCCTCGGCCGTCGGCACCCGCGCGCGCAGCAGATTCAATGGCCGGCCACCCTCCCGAGTGTTCATGCGCTCGGCGCGGCGCAGGTAGATCAAGTCGCGCGCCGTCGACTCGCTTGGGCCGTAGAAGAAGCCGGTCTCCACCTGCACGCGGCGCGTCCACTCTTCCCACTCTTGAAACGTGTGGTCGAACGCTGTAACGTAGTCGATCGTGCCACAGAAGATCAAGTCGAGAAGCGTGCCCACCTTATCCCACAGCACACGAATGTACGCCTCGCGACTCGTGTCGAAACTGACCGCCAGCATCACCTGATCCTGCGGCTCCAGCACCGCCACGCGTACGGACTGAATGGCGCCGACTCGTTCGACCGAATCCGAAAGCAACCGGGCGGTGTGGTATTCGAACGCTCCCTGGCGAGCGCCGTGGAGGGCATCGAGGACGCGCTTGACGCGCGTTTTGTATGTCATCGTTTCGAGCGAGTCGATAAAGCCCGGACGGATGGGCGCCAATAGGGTCAAATCTGAACTGCCTCCCAAGGAGCGGCCTTTTACTACGATGTCGCGTTGCATAGGTATCCACCCTTATGTGACGTCGGCGAACAATACAGAATGTTCGCGCAGCAACATCCACAATTTGTAGGACGCCTAAGGACGCGCTGGTCAATGGGAACCTGAGCGGCCAGCATCTGCCTGAAGTCCGGCGCGCGCCGAACGGAGGCGAGGCTGGGCCCGTTGGCAACCCACAGACTCCCGTTTTCGCCTTCTTTTGGGCCGCTCCGTCCGATCATGTCTCTTCTCGGGCTTGGAGGTCCACCAGCGACCGCTTGGCGATCATCAGGTTGGCCAGCCCGAACAGCGAGTACAGCCACCACTGGTTCTTGGCCAGCCCTTGTAGCGGACCTTGCGGTGGCAAAACAGGTTCTTGACCACATGGAACGAGTGCTCGACCTTGGTCCGCACGCTGGCCTTTAGCTGTTCGGCCTTTGCCAGCAGCCGTGCCCATTCTTCGTCAGAATCAGCGCCCGGCGCTTGCCCGGCTGCATGGCGATGAACGGAGTCGGCCCCTGGGCTTCGGGTCGCTTGTCCGCGCCGCGGTAGCCCGCATCACCAAAGGCCGACGTCTCCTGCCCATGCAGCAGTGCGCCGGCCTGCGTCACGTCGTTGACGTTGGCCGCCGTGCCGTTGACCGTGTGCACCAGTCCGGACTCCGCAGCCACTCCCATGGGTGCCTTCATCCAAAGTGCCACTGCTTTTCTTCTTGGTCTGGTGCATATCCGGGTCACGCGCCCTTGGCGCTCTTGGTCGAACTCGGCACGGCGATGATCGTGGCGTCCACGATCGTGCCTGTGCACATCAACAACCGCTTTTCGGCCGAGTGCGCGTTGATCTCGTAAGACGGTGTCTTGGTCATGTCGTTGGCCAGCAGCAGGCGGCGGAACTTCAGCAGCGTCGTGGCGTCGGGTACCGGCTCGCGCGACAGGTCGAGCCCTCGAAGCTGCGCATCGACTGGCTGTCGTACAGCGTGTCTTCCAGCGCCTCATCGGCCAGGCCGTACCACTGCTGCAGGCAGTACATGCGCAGCATCTTCGACACGCCGATGGGCGGGCGGCCCACCCTGACGCTGCGCGGGAACACGGGGCAATGGCTGCTTCCAGGCGCGCCCACGGGACGATGCGCTCTCGGCGAGGAACGCCTCGAGCCGCGTGCACTTCTTCTTCAAGGCGTACACGGCGCGGGCAAAGCTGCGTTGTTCATGCGGTGATGGTGTCCGCCGCGGGCTAGGCGCACATCGCGATCAGCCCGGATTAATTTGCGTCTCCTTGAAGCACGCCTCGCAGATTGGTCAGGCGGGGCCAGAGAGGTCGCAAATGGCAACTACGCGTCGCTGACATACGGCGTCAGGATCGGGAAAGCGAGTCGCTTCACAAGGTCGAGTCGGTGCGTTGACCGTCCGCTTTGCCGTCAGCGATGTTTGCTTCCGAGAGCACGATCAGGCTGTCGTCACCGTGGAAGTTTGCGTTCACCGAAGGCTACAGCGAGCTGTCGTTCGGCGACAGTCCAATATTGGGCGCGCCGCCGACCGGCGGCGTTGCCTCCGTCTCTGCGAGCTGTCCGCGAAGCAGACGTTGAGGGCGCGCTTCACGCCAAGAGTGGTTGGCCCGACCAGAACCCCGAGGCTGTTTTTGGCTTAGCCACGTCCGCATTTGTCGCCGCGCAGAAGTGCGCCCTAGATTAAAGAGGCCAGTCAACCGCGATACCGTATATCCTTCGCTGCCGTGATGGCTTGCTCGTAGCCCTCGGAAAAAACAGAACGAGGCAGGTGCTCCTCGAGCCATCTAAGCGCCTCGTGTGCCACCTGGCGAGCCGCCCCAATCTCGACATCGCTGGGACCGAACGCGTGCTCGAAGCCCCAAAACAGCCACTCCTTAGAGGCAGGTTGTCGGCCACCGACCACGCAGGCGCATGCGAACAGCATCAGTTCAAAGTGTTTCGGGTTGGTGCTCAGCTGTGGTTGAGCCACCAGCGTGCACAGCAGGTGGTAGAGGCTCGCCCGGCCTTCCAAGTCCATCCCAACGAGATGCCACGCCCAGCGAGGCAACGGCAAGGCCCGCAAGTTGGTCATGGACAGGCCAGGGGGGGTGTCGCCACCATGCGACTGCGGCATCAGGAAGGCAGGGTGCAAATACTCTCCGTGCCACCAACGTTCCCAGTGTTCCAGAAGCCAGGGTGCTCCCTGGTCCAGATAGCGCATGCGCGCATCGCCGCCGACGAGTAAGGCCATTAGTAATGATGGAAACAGCCTGTCGTTGGGTCCTCGGAGCAGCCAAGGCTCATGCTGTTTGGCCCAAGCAAGGAGCAGCGCCCGAAATGCGCCACCCCTGGCATCTAGAAGAATTGACCGCAGCCCCAGGTTGCACACCAACCTCCACCACGATCTGAAGGCGCTAAGCCAGCGAAGGTAGGTGTGCCCCTCCTCGGTCCGGGGTCGTCGCATCAGCAACTCGCGCAGCATGTGGGTAGCACCAGCCCGCAAAGCAGGCAGGCCATCGGCCGTCTCGATGTCCCGCCAAACCACGTCGTGCGACGTGCCCGGCTCGACGCCTGGGATGACGCGCTGTAATTCGGTCGCCATTCTCAGAAGCACACGCGCTGCCGGCACCGTATTGCGCTGAGAATCAGCGAGAACATCGTCAACTTCACCTTCGGGCCCGTCTGGAAGGTCTGGGGGCTCCGGCAAGGGTGGGCTCGGGTCATCGTCGCCTTCGCCATCCCCTCCGTCGCCGCCGCCACTGGCTACGTAGGCGCGGCGCAGGAACTCGCCTGCGTCAGCCAGCGACTCAAACCACACTTCACGACCGTCGACAAACAACCCTGGCCGAAATGAACCTCGCGTGGCGCCCAAGGCCAATGCAACGTTGGCGACTGGTTCGGGGGTAAAGGACGGCGGTGCAAAGTAGACCGCTTGCACCTCCGTTGGCAATGGGTCGTCACCGAGGTCCGCCCGCCAAGCCGCGAACGCTAGCCCGGCCCGCAGGTCGACGGCGTCGAACCTCCAGTGCGAGGCCTTGCCTGAGTTCCTTTCAAAAGGTCCTGGCATGGGTCATCAGCCCTTGATCCGCCCGCTCGTCGTAACCACATTTACGGGCACGCCGCACGCTCTGAGCGCACGCTCAGCGTGCTCGCGCCGGTCGCGCCAAATCAGTGCCTCAAGTCGAGGCGCCGGACTTACGGGGAACCTGGCCGTGACCAGCGCGTCACGCGCTGCTTCGCTGGAAGCTATGCGGGCCTCCTGCAGATCGTCGGGGGAGAAGGAGCCGTGGCGAAGCACCTCAACGTAGTCTTCGTCGTCTCTGGCGGCTTCGCTGATTTGCCCGGTAGTCAGCCGCCGCTCAAGCGGTCCGTGGGTGCCTAAAGCCTTGATCGCCACAATGGCCCCAACGTCGCGTCGCAAAAGACCACTCCACGACCGAAGAATCGCGCTTCGTGCTCCGGTCTGTTGTGCCCGCGGGAGAAGCTCCACGCCGTCACTCACCGGCGCCCGCATTACATCGTACGAATTCCTGTCCAGCACGACTGTGTTCGGCGAGACTCGGTCCTCGCTTAGGACGAGACAAACATCGCCGTAGAAGCGGATGCCAGTACCGTTGAGTTCGATCGCACCGAAATACGTACTAGCTGGAGATTGACCTGGCGGTAGGGGTAGTGAGGAGTCAACCAACGCCCGTCGGACCGAGACTGGCTTGTGCTGACCCTTCGCGCGTTCAATCTGCTCGACGTCGTAGGCGTTCTTGTAAGGAATCGGGTCGCCACTCCCG
The DNA here is from genome assembly GCF_024700035.1 of Aquincola sp. J276. NCBI lineage: Bacteria > Pseudomonadati > Pseudomonadota > Betaproteobacteria > Burkholderiales > Sphaerotilaceae > Aquincola > Aquincola sp. J276. The sequence continues at coordinate 1,378,730 of NZ_JAJONC010000002.1, read as the reverse complement.
TGCGCGGTGCAGAACGCGGGGACATGGGCAGAAGACAAATTGACGACCATCCGAGCGCCCGCACGCGGGCTGATGTCTGTGTTGTCGAGGCTCGCCCCTTGAACTGTCTGCTGAACAGCCCTGGCGTTCGCAATCAGGTAGTCAATCGCGCCCTTGTTGCCACGAGCAAGACGACTGACCAGTTGCTCGAGCTTGGCTCTCCATGATGCTGCGACACGTTGCTTCTTCTTCATCGACTGGCACTCGGGCTTGGGACAAGAACGGCGGAAGCATTTGATCCAGCTGCGGCGGCGCTTGCGGCACGAGTTGGTGCTGTCGCAGCAGGATCACACTGGCAGCAGCACTGCGCGGCAGCCGACGTCGATTCAACCTTAGCTGCCGCATTCTCAATGTTTGCACCTGCGAACAAGCCGACTCCTGCGACGCCGACAACAAACCCAGCAAACTGCGCAGACATACCGGCGCGTCGCCAGACGTCGATGGCGTCGCGAGCGTCATCGCCTGCCTGCCCCACGGCCTTCTGATCAGGCTCGTTTCGACGGCGCCAGTTGATGTCGAGGTAGCTCTTATAGAAGTGGTCCCATCCAAGCAAGTGCACGAGGCCGCCGACCATCGACACCGCCAAGCCAGACCATCCCATCCACATGGCCCATTTCCATGCGATAGGCTTCAGCGTGGGCCCAAACGTTACGGTAAAGGCAAACAACGCCGCAGCAATGGCCAGCAACCCCTTGATCAGTTCCATTCGGTAGCTGTTAGCAAGGCCGATATCACGATGAACAGCATCAATGGTCGGCGTCCCGGGTGTATGCGTGGCTGTTGGAGGAGGCATGGAACTCGTCCTGTCCGGTAGCGGCAACCAGTGGTCAGCAATGATCGCAGAACTTGGAGAACGATGCCTCCACGATTCGCACGATAAAGGCATTTGCTCCCGGTGCGACGACAGTCTTGGTCCAAGGCTTCCAGTTGTAGCGATTCTCCAACAAGGCTAGCACGCCAACGACAGGTCTCGATGTCTGCGAAGTACCGGAGAGGGTCGAGATGGTGCCTTGCATACCAGCTTCGCCGATACAACAGTGGCCGGTCAAGGAACGGGTAGGACTTTGGACAGTTTGCAAAGGTGCGCTGGACCCAGGCGATAGCGGCTGTCGAGCGCTGCCGGTGCGCCGCAGGTGCCGCGCTGCCAAAGGCTGTGCGGCTCGCAGAAGTACACGCGTAGGCCGGTGACTTGTGCCCGCTGACCGTTGCAAGTCGGCCTCTGCAGAGGTTGCTGAGGTGTCGCGCAGCACTCAGACGTAGGCACAGAGTCTACGAATAGTCATGCGTCAAATTGAGGATGCGTGGCCTCGTGCGCCCGATAAATTTCGCGCTCTACCATCTTCGTGAGGTCAACATGTCTGATGAAATCGAAGTCGACAGTTCGAAGCTCGCGGCAGAGCAACAGCAAATCCTTGAGGCGTTTGATGCTGGGCTAGGGCCTGCGATCCTTGATCCTGCCGAGCACAAAATACCTCGCTCTCAGCGTGTTCCACCTGTCAACGTCACGGCACCGCCTCTGGATTCGATCGGACTCATCGTCTGTCAGGGGTCGACGACTGCGTACGGCACAGCCTTCTACTGCGCGCCGAATGCCGTGGTGGCCGCAAAGCACACCTTCAACGTGGGCACGATCAAAGGTGCGTGGCTGTACATCGGGTTTGATGCCAAGAAGCATTCCGTTGCGCCCGCAAAGGTCACTGCGGTGCAATTGCATCCAAACCTCGATCTCGCTGTCCTGATCATCGAGGCCGCGCCTCGAACCGCGCTCCACTTGGGTGGTACAGCGCAGATCAACCAGAGAGTGCGGGTGATTGGCTATGGTTTTCCCTATAGCGACGGCTCTATGCAGATGACGATCGGTGACGGCCCTGTGAAGGACCGCACTTCAAATCTGTTGTCGTACGCCATCACAACATCCAACGGCGACAGCGGGGCGCCAGTCCTGTTGGGTGTCGGGGGAGGATTCACGGTTGTTGGCATCCACACATCGGGCGACACCGGCCTACCGTCGGGCGCAAACTTCGGAATTCCGATGACACCTGCGTACGTTGCAGAGGTCCAGAAGCTGCTGGCGCTTGCGAGCGCCGCCCGCCATTGATCCGTTCGTTGGAGCAGACCATGAACTTACCTCTTGGCTTTCGTTGCCGCGCCATGGTGGCGGCCTGTGCTCTACTTCTCGCCGCGTGCACCAGCGTTCCAGGTCTTCGGCCGCTGACGTATGCGAGCCCCGGAGAAGCGCGCGTCTTCGCCAGCGCGCAACAGTGCCCTCACGAACCGCTGGTTCAGCCCGAAGCAGCTCCTCTTATTGCGGCCATCCTGACGGGTGCCGCCTCGCAGTTGCTGTCGAACTTTGGTACGGCCCTCAGCGAGGGCGCCAAGGGCGGCAACCTGCCAAGTAGCGTCGCCACCTTGAACATGAGTCTGCAACCGGACGCGGTGCCCCGCTGTCTGTTGATCGTTCGAGGGTCCTTCGCGCCTAGTGCGGACAATCCGCGCGGGATGGACCTCGGGCCGAAGTTCAACCTGCCGCCTGGTAACGAGCAAGCCAAGACCACATTCAAGGAACGCCTGGTCGCATTCAATCTTCCGACGGTGTACCGCCTCGACCATATGGTCGAGTTGAGGATCGTGGTCGCACCCAACAACCGCGCGCTGGCCGTCGCTCCCTTGTTCGTGCGCATCGATCGGTCCCTGGACGAGTCTGAGAAAGGGCCACGCGACTTGTCCGTGAGCGTGAAGTTCCAGCGCATCGGCGCGACGGCCGAAGCTGGCGGCGTGGTGCTGATCCCGGATCAGACGATCGGGAGTCCCGCCCCGGCACTGGAGGAGAACCCTACAACGAAGCGCTATCCGCGTGAGTCGCCTTGGTTCGGGTCCTTCCATGCTGCGCCGGCCCCAGCGACCTCCAGTGGTCCTCCGGCGACGAAGGCGCTGGTCACGGTCTTCGATACCGATGCATCGGCTGTACCAGTCACGGTGACCACCACGGTGGTGGAGACACGCCCGACGCGCGAAGGCCTGGCTTTCATCGCCTCGGTTTTTGGGTCGGCCAAGCCCAGGATTGAGGAGGCGTTGAAGCCTATCCTCAACCCGGCCTTCAAGGCCGAGGAGGACATCAAGGAACAGACAGCGGAATTGAACGGCGACGCCGAACATGAAACCGCCGTCACGGCGGCCAAACTGGCTGTTCTGGCCTACTGTTCCAGCAAGGCAGGCGACGACGCGGCTGCGAAGCAGGATCGATTGACGAAATCCAGTGCGGCGCGTGTGGCACAACTTAAGGCCAATGCCAGCGCGGTCAAGTATGGCAAGGCCGACATGCCGTTCAAGGTATACGTCGCCGTGAGCGATGGGCCAGTCCCCACAACATGCCCTTGAAGGCGTCGCGATCGTCAGAATGAAGAGGCATGGAGCCGGGCAGCCCGTCCGAGATGCTCCCGCCTCGAATGGTGACGCCACGTCGCCAGAATGTGGGCGCGTGGAACGTCGACAACTGGAGTACGTATGATCAATCGACGAGAGATCGCCGAGCGCCAGGAAACCGTCCGCAAGGCAGCAGCCGCGAGGTGGCGCGCTCACGTGTCAGAGGTAGCGGAAACGACTGCCAGTGTCGCTCGACTGGGCGCGGTGGCGGCAGCTACGCCGGCGCGTCGCGCGCAATACCTGGAGCGCGAGGCTCGCAAGGTACCGTACCGCGCCATGGGGTTTGCGCTGGAGCGAATGATCGGCCCGACGCTAGATTTTGACGACCTGCCACCAACGCCTGCCGCGCTCGAGGCCGGCAAGCCGGTCGCGCGAATCGTGGAGCTGCTCGACCGCAAGCGCATCGGCGACGGATTCGCAACCGGGTTCATGCTGAGCGGTGGCCTGTTGTTGACGAACTGGCACGTCTTCAAACAACCGGGTGACGCGATAGGCTGCGGTGCACAATTCGGCTTTCAGCGGGCCAGCAATGGCCTGATCGAGGGCGGTGTCGTGTTCGAACTGGATCCAGAAAGCTTCTTCCTCAGCCACGAGCGACTGGACTTCGCTGTGGTGCGGGTCCATATAGCCCCGGTCATCGGTGCTGCAGCGCTGTCGGACTTCAACTTCGTCCGCTTGATCCCCAACACAGGCAAGATTCTAGCGGGGCAAGCGGTGAGCATTATCCAGCACCCTGACGGAGGCCACAAACGTTGGTCGGTGCGCGAGAACAAACTTGTGCGAGAGCCTGGGGAGCCAGACCTCTTCCTGCAGTACACCACGGACACCTTGCCGGGCTCGTCGGGCTCCCCCGCCTTCAATAAGGATTGGGAACTGGTCGCCGTGCACCACAGCGGTGTACCTCGCATGCAGGGCGAGAACATTCTGCTAAAGAACGGCAATGTCTGGCGGCCCGGGGTGCCCGATAGCGACATCGATTGGGTTGCCAATGAAGGTGTTCGAATCAGCAAGCTGCACGCACACTTGCTGGGACTCGCACACCAAGATCCGAGCACGCAGTCCCATCTTACATCTGTGCTGGCGACGTCGAGCGACGCAGCCTCGGCCGGAGAGATACTGGCAAACCCTGCTGCTACTAGTTTGTTCGCGCAGGCGAGCACTGGCATGAACAAAGGAACGCTAAGCGAGGCCGGTTCGAAGATGCAGCCAAACCATGGTTGGCCGTCGAACGTAGTCGTCAACGGGACGGCGAACTTCTACTTCTCTTCTGCTTCAACTTCCTTCCCTCGCAGCGACGAGATCTCGCCTGCGACACCGCAGGGCGTAAAGAACGAAGAGCCAGGACCACGGCTCGGTCTAGGTCCGGTGGTCACCGAGAAGAAATTGCGTTTCGATCCAGGGTACAGCGATAGAGCCGGCTACCAATCCTCATTCTTGGACGGGTTTGACGTTCCCGTGCCGATTGCTGCCGCGAACGAAGCCCTGATGCAAGATGGCAGTCAAATGGTACTCCGCTACCACCACTATTCGCTGGTGATGCACGAAAGCCGCCGTTTGTGCATCTGGGCCGCGTCCAATGTCAACTACGACGAGGCAACACGCCGACGAACCCGTCAAGAGTTTGGGGCCGACACCTGGAAGTTGGACCCGCGCATTACAGGCGCGCAGCAGATCGACGACGCGGAACTCTACGAGCCTGCGAAAAAATTCGATCGCGGGCACATCGTGCGCCGAGATGACGTGGCTTGGGGAGTGACCGAGGAGGAGGAAGAATTCGGAAACTCAGACAGCTTTCATTTTACGAACTGCACGCCCCAGCACGAACAGTTCAACCGCGCGATGTTCGAGTTTCATGGCCTGTGGGGCGAACTCGAGAATCACATTTCCAGGCAAGCCGGATTCGTTAAGAACAAGCTATGTGTCTTTGCGGGGCCGGTGTTGGCCGACAACGACCCGCGTCACGATTTCGGAATGGGCACGGATTTCCAGGTGCCGATTGAGTACTGGAAGGTGATTGTGGCTGTTGAGGCCACCGCGGGTGCGCACAAGCTCCGTGCCTATGGCTTCTTGCTCAGCCAACGAGACGCCATCGACCAATGGGGCTGGGAAGGCCGTTTTCGCGCGGGGAAATTCAAGGAGCAACAAGTCTCACTTGCACGGTTGACCGCGATCACGCGCGTGCAGTTTGCCGCCGTTGTGATGGCAGCAGATCCACTGTCGAATATTGCGGAAGAAGCCAGCAGCAGAGCCTTGCGCAGCTTGTCGGATGTTCGCTTGCGCTAGCAGGAGCCCCGCAGAACTGGCCTCCGACGTGTTTCACACGCTGCTCCGGAGGCTCGGACTTGGCCTGCCTCCGTTCGCGAAGAAGGCGCGTCGGGACGGATGGCTTGAAGAGATAGATCGAAAGGATGCTCACACCCGCGGGGCACACGAGGCGAACGAAGCCTGCAGTTCGAACTCCAAATCGGTCGGTTCCAACCTTTGCGGGTCGCTCGACGCTCCGGGACGCTCCGTTCACGGTTGGAGAATCACAAATGAGTGGGACGGCTGGACGGTCACAGGCCTTCCTGCGCCGCAAGCCGTCTCGCGCGCCTTCTCGACAGGCCGTGCTGCCACGCCCGCCTCGCATCGGAAATTTGGATGTATGTAAGGCGCCGAGCGTGATTTACGACCAAAGCGCGTTTCTGCCCCGCACAGCCTGGCGCTGACGATGCTCCTAGGGACCGGAAGAAACGCCCTAGGCCGGCGTTGCTGAGCCCGGGCGGCACGCACGCTTTGGTTCGAGGCTGTGTGAAGGCCCTCTTTTGGTGACAGTTACCGTTGCCCAGAGTTTGGTGCCATACCGAGCGCCGAAGCCGGTATGTCGCGATACGCCGAAGGTCAAGATCAACGCAGAGCGTTCTCTTCCCTGAGCGACTGGATGACTGGATCCACGAAGACAGCACAGTTCGCGTCATGGATGTCTTCGTTGAAGATCTCGACCTCAAGAAGCTGGGCTTTGATTGTGCGGAGCCGGCCGCGACGGGGCGCCCGTCTTACCGCCCGGCGACGCTGCTCAAGATCTACATCTGAACGATCGAGTTATGCATCCCGATCTTCAGGGGCAACCTCCCACTTCCGCCCTCAGCCTGGCGATTGCCGCCTGCTCGGCAGTGACCTTCGGCGCCGGCTTGCCTTCGGCGGTCAACCCCAGTTGTCCCTTGCCTTCGGCCCTCACCCAGTTCGACAAGCTGGCCTCGGGAAAACCTAAGGTCCTGGCCACCACTGCCGCAGCGCGGCCCGCCTTCACCTGCCGCACCGCTTCCCGCACGAACTCGAGTGTGTATTTGCTGCGATCATGATTCGTTCATCTCTTTGCTCCGTCCCGGCGTTGTCCGGGCTTGAGCTATGGACTCCGAAGGCCGTGGGCAACCTCAGACAAGATCACCAAGATCAAGCAACAGATTTAGGCTCTGAACGACATCGGTGAACAGTTCAAGGCTGCCGACGACGGACAGATCTCCCTGACCGATCGTGATGCGCGGTCGACGGCCACCGGCGGCCGCGGCACGGGCCTCGTTGGCTACAACTTGCAGACGGTGGTCGGCGCCAAGCACTACCTGGTCGTGGCTCACAAGGTCACCAACGTCGGTCACGATCGCAACCAACTGGCGCACATGGCCGAGCTTGCCAAGGAGGCAACCGCCGAAGACGGACTCATCGCGCTGGCAGATCGCGGGTACTACGAAGGCTACGAAATGCTGAAGTGCGAGCGAGCGGGTGTTGCTGCGGTGGTCCCCAAGCCCATGACGTCGAACAACGCTGCGCCGACATCTTCGACAAGCGCGACTTCGTCTACGACGCTGAGGCGGACGAGTACCGCTGCCCGGCGAGCAGCACTGCCATTTATCGCTTCACAGCCGACAAAGCCGCAAGATCCAGCACAAGTATTGGTCGTCGGACTGCCCCCAATGCCAGCTGAAGCCCTGAACCCGCATGCACGAAGGTATGGAAACGGCGCCTCCCACGGTGGGAGCATGAAGACATGCTGGAGGTCGTTCAAGGGCGGCTTGGAGGCGCGCCGGAGGCGATGAGGCTGCGCCGGCAGACCGTCGCGCATGTCTTTGGGAAGCTCAAATTCTGGATGGGGACGAATCACTTTCTGACCAAGACGCTTCCGCGGTTCGACACTGACATGAGCCTGCAGGTCTTGGTCTACCACTTGAAGCGGGTCGTCAAGATTCTCTGGACCGGGCACTAATCGAGGCGATGAGGGCGTAGGGCGAGAGTCCATTTTCTTGTCGAGCAATCGCCTTGCGTCTCCAGCCGGTGACGACGGCCGTGTCAGTCACGCCGGGGGGCCATCCTTCGCATCAACTGCGCGCGCACAGCCTCGTTCCAAACGGTGCGTTGGCCGTCCGCTTTGCGGGCACAGCCTTCGCTTGCAGAGGAGGGCAGCACTGCAGTCAGCTTGAAGGGATGCGTTCGACGGGGGCGATGACCCGATGCGGTGCAGCGATAGTCTGCTGCCAGGAGTGCCACGGATCGGCAGCGCCTCCTTACCCTCAGGCAGGCGTGCGCAAAGTTGACGTTGATGGCGCGCTCTCGGCCATCAACCGTCGTTCGCCAGCGCAGGCTTGCGGGAGTTCATCACTATGGAGTTGTGCGCGGCTCACAAGGAGTGTGCGGACCTCAGCGGTGTCCCCGGCCGACGCCATCACACGACGCATGCGTCAAATGAAACAGGTCTCGCACTGGCACCAGCAGCGCGCCCTGCATCTGCCAGAAGCGTCGGCCCAAGGTGCTGCCCAGGAACTCGCGGCGGCGGGCAATGCGTCCGTCGCCGAGCACGCTTTTGAGGACGATGAAGCGCACGTCGCCCATGGGCGAGAGGATGACGGTGCTGCCGCCGTGGTGCGTGAAGCCGGGTCCGTCCGGGCTGGGCATGACATGCATGGCCTGCGTTACCTCGGCGACCAGGTCAAACACCACCTGGCCATTCGGCCCCGCGCGGCGCACCGAGCGGATGGACTGCACGGTGGGCGGGTCCATGCGGTCGCCCTTGCGCAAGCGCGGGTCGTCCGGGGCCACGAGGCCGAACTCTTCCAGGTAGGCGGGCTGGGTGACAAAGGCTCCAAGGGCGCGGGCCTGGCGGCGGAGCTCCGAGCCGTCGGCGGCGCGTCCCGGGTCACCGCGGAACCTCAGGGTCGCGAAGTCCAGGCCTTCCACCGGCGGCAGCTCGATGCGTGGGGACCGCCACAGCAGCGCGTCCTGGGACAGATGGGGCACGGTGCGCGGGTAGATGCTGCGCCGCCAGAAGGCATCGACGAGGGCACCGCGGTAGTCCCACGGATCGTCGGGCACCAAGTCGCGATCGGCGGTGATCAGGGCGCGCAGGTAATCGCCGAACATGATGCCGGTGGGCGGACAGTAGTCGACGGCGCGGATGCAGATGGAGAGGAACTGGCTGGCGAGCTTGCTGGCCCGCGCAGCGAGCAGCTGCTGGAGGTCGTGGGGCAGCTCGCCCGGCGGCAGCTCGCCGGTGCCGCCGGTGGCCAGGCGCACGAGGGCCTGCGTCTTGCGGGCGAAGACCGTGGTGAAGGCTTCGAACACGGCGCTGACCAGCACACCACCCAGTTCGTGCGGCTCCAGCTCGGCGCGGTACTGGCGCGCCGCGCCGGGGTCCAGCGCGCTGCGTAGCGGGCCATTACGGCCGGTGGTGTGGCCGAACTGGCGCGCCACGTCACCAAGCAGGGCGGATTGGTCGAGGGCGCCGCGGCACTGGCGGATGGCCGTGCGCACCACCTCCGGGTAGCTGAAATGCTGGAACACCGCGACCATGTCGGCGAAGGCCTCGTGGAAGGCGATCACGTCGGGGTTGGTGGGCACCATGAAGTGGGCGCGCATGCCGTCCAGCAGGGCGTGTGTCATCTCGTGGACGACGACGTCGTGCGACAGGCAGGTGAACACGAAACCGCCGGGCATGGAGCCATCGGTGGGCTTGTCGTTCGCCGGGTAAAAGCCGAAGCGCAGCTCCCCGTGGTCGCCCACCCGTGTGTAGTAGGCGTTAGGTTCAAGCGCATGGTGCGGGCGAATCACCAGCCGGCTATCCCGGTCGCGGCCGAAGCCCCAGCTCGGCGTGCGGCCCAGCGCGGTGCGAAAGGCCGAGTAGACATTGCTGCAGACGGCATAGACCATCTGCTGGTGGAAGCGCGGGTCCGATGGGGAGGGCTCGTAGCCGTCGGCGATCAGCACGAAGGGGTCCTCAAGATCGGCCTTACGGTGGGGGCGGCCGGTGACGGCATCGATGTCCACCACTTCCAGTAAGGCGCCCACCGGGCCTTGCGCCAGCGGCTCGTAGGCGACGTTGACGGTGGCGACCGCGCCTTCCAGCCGTCGCTGGGACGGGTCCACCGTATAGATGCGCAGCGGCCGGTAGACGGGCTCCTGGGGCTGGCGCTCGTGTGGCTGGGCGCCGGCGCAGACGATGCTGTCGCCGAGCAAGAAGGCTCCGCCGGACGCGGCCGGCCCAGGCTCAGGGCCGCCGTTTGCGGAGAACTCGCCGCGGCTCGCCGCGTCGGCGGCCACGGCCTCCGTCGTGCTGAAGCCGGCGCCGCTCACCGCGACAGCTTCTTGCTGAGCGTCAGCACGCTTTCCGCCAAGGTTTGGACGGTGGGCACGAGGCCGCAGCAGCCGTCCACGCCCTGCGCCTCACCGGCCACGTCCGGCGCGCGCGCCGAGCGCCCGAGCGGCTGCAGGAGCGCCTGGCTGCGCCAACCCTGGGCGCAGTCCAGCAGCGGGTTCTGCTTTGGTGCACTGCCGAAGGCCGCGAGCACCGCCTTCAGGAAGGCTTCGTGGGTGAGGCCCTGGCGGCTGCGCGCCAGCAGGGGGCGGCCCGGCGGGTGAATTCGCCGTTGCCGCCGCTTTCCAGCGCGACCTCATCGTCCCGGCAGGCGGCGAACTTGATGTGGCGCATGAGCGCCTGCCCGCCCGGGCGGGTGGCACCGCGGCTGCCGCGAAAGCGCGCATGCGCGGCCTGCAACTCCGGCGTGGGCACGACGAAGCGCGCCTTGGCGCCCGGCGGCACGCTGGTGGCTCCCGGGGCCAGGCCCACGGCGAAGCGGGTGTTGGTGCCGGAGTGGCAGCAGTCCATGAAAAAGGTGAGGTTGACATCGTCGGGTAGGGGCGCGATGACCTCAGCGAGGTCATCGTCTAGGTACAGAGCGCCGCCGGCGAAATCGACCGGGCACAGCGCTTCGTCCTGGCCGTCGGTCTCGTCGCCGTCGAGGTCGTTGACGTGGGTGCCGTGGCCGGCGTACTGCACCACGATTACGTCTCCGGCGCGGCTGTCGCGCACGAGCTGACGCAGCGCGGCGTCCATGGCCGCTCGGGTTACCTGCCCGTCCAGCAGCAGGCGCACCTGGAAGCCCAGCACGGAAAGCGTGCTGGCCCACGTTCTGGCGTCGTTGACGCAGCCGGTGAGGCGGTGCTGCGGGTTCGGGTACGCGTCCACGCCCATGCACAGGGCGATCCGGCGGCCGCCGGATGCCGCCGGCGACCCGGGCGATGCGGCGGGCGGGGACGAGGACGTCTGCGGCCAAGCCGGCGGCGCGGACCACGGAGCCGAAGGCGAGGCCGGTGGCGGGCGATTCCAAAGGGACGGCAGATCGTCCGGCCAGTCGATCTCCTCGGTCCACGGGCGCGGCACGGCCCGGGAGCCGGCGGGGAAGTCCACGATCGGGTCAGCGTCCTTGAGGTCCAGGACGCGGCGGGCGATGCTGTTCATCGTCGGCGCGTCCTCGTCGAAGCCGCCGTGCGTGGTGGACTGGCTGGCCGACCTGCCGCTGTCTTCGTCAGTGACGGACCAGATCACCTCGCCCCGGCCCGTGCCGCCGGCCAGGCCGAAGAAGCGCCGGGTCTCGGCGTCCGCGCGCAGGCTGTCCTCTAGGCCAAGGATCGGCGTGCGGCGCTCGTTCTCCAGCGCGTGGTGGACCAGGTAGAGCAGGGACTTGCGGTAGATGCCCGCGCAATCGTCATCACGCTCGAAGTCGCGCTGCATCGTGAACACGCTCACGTGGGCCGCGATCTGGCCCTGGGTCAGGCCGGGCAGCAGCTTGTCCTTGAACGTGTCCATGCGGATGGCGGGGGCCAGGAAGTGCAGGGTCCTGAACACCGGTGCACCTTTGGCCTGCGTGACCGGCAGGAAGTGGGCGTGGAAGATTGAGCCGGCGCTGTGGCCGACCGCATGTAGGTCCACCCGGCCGGCATGCGCGTTGCAGAAGGCGGCTAGCTGTTCGGCCACGTAGGCCGACGCGCCCCCGGACTGAGCCGCGCGCTCGGCCGCCCATTTCATGCCGCCCCAGATGCGCGGGCCTTGCAGCACGCGGGCGGCAATCTCGATCAGCGGGTCGCTGGTGATATCGGCCAGGTCGCGCCCGCCGCGGGCGCCGCCGAAGGCGCGCTCCAGCAGTTGGCCAATGGTTTCGAAGAAGCCGGTTTCCCAGATGAAATAGATCGGGTAAATGCCGTTCTTGCGCCACCAGCCGATGTGCTGGTGGGCACTGCGCAGGGCGCTCGCTTCCGACACCAGGCCGCCATGCGCGAAGAACAGCAGCTGGAGCCGGCGACCGCCCGCATGCGCCTCCAGGGCACGGGGCAGGTGCTGCTCGAAGATGGCATCCACGTCGGCAGGAGACGAACTGAATTCGCCGTCAGTCGAGAACAGGCCCGAGCGCAGGTTGACCAGGTGCGGCCGCAGCGCGGCGAGCGTTGCCGCATCCAGGCTGGAGCCGCCGCGCGAGGCGGCCCCCACACCGGCGGCGGACGCGTGGGCATGCTCCTCGTCTTTGCTGTGGTCGTGCTCGACGTCCCCGCGCTCCCCGCTGTTGTCAGTGATGCGGGTGAGGGCGCGGACGGCCTGCTGCATCAACAGATCGTCTTCGTCTGGGAAGGCGGAGCACTCGCCGGAAGCGCGCTGGCCTCCACCCGCGGCGGCGGCTAGCGCCTGGTGTAGCTCGGCGACGGCGTCTACGGTCGCCGCGTAGTTGATCGAGGAGCCGGGGCAGCTCTTGGCGGACATCATGTTGTGGAAGCGCAGCGTGGCAGGCAGCAGACCAAAGCGTTGCTGGACCAGGGCCACCACGCGCAGCGCAGCCTCCCGTTGCGCGCCGTCGAAGAGGTCCTGCCCGGTGTCGAAGTCGCCGACCATCTCGAACATGAAGGGCCCCGCCACGCTGTTGCCGTTGTGGCCGGAGGCGCTGGCCGGCGGCAGGTTCCAGTTCCGGCCCAGCCAGATGCCTCCGTCCGGCGCGATGGTGATGTGCTGGGCAATGTCGCTCCAGCCGTTGGTCTGCGTGTGATAACGCCACATGCCTACGATGGTGGCGTGGCCGCGGAAGTCCGCACGCCGCGGCCGCCAAGTGTGATGCATGTGGACCGCATTGATCTTGCGGGTGAATGGAAAGCGCTGCAGGAGTGCTTCGAACTGGGCTAGGTCCAGGCGCTGGAAGGTCGGCGTCGTCGGCATCGTCTTCTCCCTGTGTTGTGGCTTGCCTTGCGCCGTGCAACATAGATCAAGCGGCGACCTGGCGCCTCATCAAGTCCGATGAGCCGCTGCCCCATACCGACGGGACCGCTCAAGGCTGCCCGAGAATGTCAGCATCCAAACGGAATCAGTGGCTTTTACCGTCTGAGTAGGCGTCGCAGCGTGACGTTCACCGCGTAGCGCACATCCGCTCCCTTCGACAGCTGCACTATCTGCTGCGCGGGGCGCAGTCGCCGCCTGTCCAGTTCAGGAATTGCCGCAGGGGCAATTCGGGCAGCACCCGCGGCGCCGCCTTGCGCTCCTGCGCCGAGGCAGCCGCAATGCCGGCCAGATGGTTGTCCGAGCGCACCGGGCCGGCGCGGGTCCGGAGCGGCGTCTGGCTTCGAAGTGGAAGACGTGGGAGGCAATGATGGTTCGGTAGACCCTGCCCGTGCTGAGTCGGCCGCAGACTTTTTAGTCGCAACCAGCTTTTTATAACGCTGCGAGGCGGTCGTGTCACGGCGCTCTGGGAACGCCTTCTCCCGCTCGCCTTGCGACGCATGCGGCGAGCTGTTCTGTCTTGCCCATCTCACGCCAGACAAAGCACGGCGTCAGGTTTGGGCGCTCGTCCATGGTCTGCAACTCCTGCACGCAGAATTCAGTTCCCAATCTTGCGCTGGAACCGAAACTAACAGCGTGGCTGTACGCAATCGCTGAACGACCGCTACCAAGCCCGGAATCATGTGGCCGCTAGGACAGCAGTGGGTCGTGGGGAGCCGGCCACGGGCGGCGATGCGCTGGACAAGCAACGTTCATGGGCCCGCTGACTGTTGGGGCCGCATCGCCGCCACTCCCAACGTTCAGCGGAAATCACGCGGTCGGGCATGCGCTGCCGGACATCTCGCGCGCCAAACTTCGGCTGCGGCGAGGGCCTGGACGACAGCATCCCGGCGCCCCGTTCGGATTTTTGGTTGGCGCGACTCGGCCATGTGCGATCCTTCAGGATCAGCTCGGAGTTCTTGGCCGGTCAAGTCTGCGAGCGGCAGCCTTGCGGCAACTGACCTGCGCGACTCGTTGGCTCGGCTCGGCCAAGCACTGCCGCTGGCCAGCGTCGGCTCCCTGCGCTTTCACGGGTCGGGCACGCAGATATTGCCCCGTTCACGACCAACATCAGCCTGCTTCGGCTCTGACTGCAACACAGTGGTGGAACTCGTGTGCACGCGCCGACCTAAATCCACCTGATGTTCTTCTGGCTCATCGGGATCCCGCTGTCCTGGGCGTTCGCGCTACTGCTGGACTGGCCGCACACCGGCGTCTTCTGGGGCTTGTTCACCTCCGAGATCGACGTTGGCGTGTTCACGCTGTGGCTGTTTAGCGAGGGGCTCTGGAAGACAGTGAGTCCGTGACACCCGCGTCGGCCGCCGGCCCTCCACCGCCTTGTGGAGGAGAACCCTTCGTGGTGCGCGGCGCAGCGTTGACAGGCGCCCGGCTGGCGCCGTAACGTGGCGAAGACACCTGCCGCGCCGCGCGCTGCGGCAGGCGGCGTGCGCGAGGAGCGTCCATGCAGGTATCGTCCGCGTCCACCCCCGGCGACTGGCTGGCGGAATTTGCGCCCGCTCGCTCGCTGGCGCTTGACCAAGAGGCGCTGCGGATCTACGAGCACGCCTACGCAATCGGCGCGGCGACGGAAGATCGGAGCGAGCCGCCCATCACCTTCTCCACGGTCGCGCTCGCCTTGCTCCACGGCGAGGACGAGACAAGCCGCTGGTTCGCGCGCGAATCGGCCAACCTCGGTCCCGACCTGGTCAAGGTGAAGGCGGAGAAGCACCTCGCGCCCGACTCGCCCGTGCCCAACGGAAACGCCGGCCGGCCGCAGACGATCCGCCTGTCGAGCGACAAGCAGTTGCTGACGACCTCAGCGCGGGCGGTGCTGGAAACGGCGGAGGCATGGGCCAACCGCGTCGGCGCCGCCGACATCGGCGTGCGCCACATTCTGGCCACCTACGTGGTCAACCCGCCGGCCGCGCACCGCCGCCAGTTGATCGACTGGGGCTTCAACGAGCACGGTTGGCGCCCGGCCTTCTTCGCCTGGATCGCGCCGCGCTACACGGCCGAGTCGTGGGAGGACGCGAGCCAGCGTGCCGCGCCGGCCAAGCCGGTCGGGTCATTCGAGCGCACCGAGGTGCGCGGCGAGGCGCTGGCCTTCCCCGGCGACGAGCCGACGATGGCGGTACTCGAGCGCGCGGCGCGCGACCACGCCCGCCGCCGCGAACCGTGGCTGCGTCTGCAAACCATTCTTTTCGCGCTGGCCGAGCAGGCCCGCACCGAGCCCGAGGTGCGCGCCGGGATCGCTCCGCTGTGGCAAGCGATCGAGGCGGTGCACGCCACGTTCTTCGCCGAGCGCGCGGCTTCGCTCGTGGCGCCCGAGCCGGCCGCGCCGGCACCTTTTGAGGCGCTGAACATCAGCCCTCGCGTCCTCAACGGGCTCGAGACCGCGCGCGAGCTGGCCCTGGCCGGCGGCACGGCCGCGCCGCGGGTCGGCGTGCTGCAGCTTGCGGCGGCGCTGGTCTCGCGCCGGGTCGACAACGATGCGGACCTGGCAAAGCTCGGGCTTGACGGCCCCGCGCTGCGCCGCACGCTGATCGGCGGCGCAGCTGCGACGGGCCAGAACGCCGATATCTGGCGCGACGCGCTGGGCGAGGAAGACGCCCCGCCGAGCAGTCGCCCGGTGGACTTGAACAGTGACGAGCCCGAGGCGGTCATCCGCACCGACGCACCCTGGAAGACCGACCCGCTAGGCATCCGGTCCGACGTGCACTCCTTCGCCGCGCTACTGGCCTCCCGCTCGCTAGAGCCGCCGCTGTCGATCGGCCTCTTCGGGCCGTGGGGCTCGGGCAAGACGACCTTCCTGAAGCGCCTGCGCCTGGTGGTCGACCAGCGCGCCGACGACGCCACTGCGCAGGCACGCGACGGCCTGGTCAGCCCGTGGGTTGCCAACGTCGTCCACGTCGAATTTAACGCCTGGCACTTCGCCGAAGACGCGCTCGTCTCCAGCCTGATCGACACCGTCGTGCGTGAGCTGCGCGCCTTCATCGGAGACGACCGGGCGCCGATCGGCCAGCAGTTGCTGGCGCTGCGGGCGAAGACGGTCGATGGTGCGCGCCGCGCGGTCGACGAGGCCCGCGCCCGGGAGATGGAAGCGCGCCAATCCGTCGATGCGACGGCAGCGGCGCTGTCGGCCAGCGAGGCGCAGGCACAGTCGCTCGAGCGCAACCTTCGCACGGCGCTGGCGAAGGCCTGGGCCGATACCGTCCAGGCCACAAAAGACTCGAAGGTCGTGCGGGATAGCGGCGTGCTCGACCAGATCGGCGGCACTGTGAGGGGCGTGCAAGACCTGCAGCAGCGCATTGCCGCGATCCGCACCCGCGCCGCGCCGATGCTAGGTTCGCTCGGCACGCCAAGCACGCTGGCCTTCGCCGCGCTGGTGCTGCTGCTGCCGCCGCTGACCGCCTGGGCGATGCAGCAGGTGGGCTTCGTCCTGTCCGGCATCGAGCAGGCTCTGTCGACCGTTGTCGCGGTGCTGTCGTCGATCGGGCTGTGGCTGCGGGCCGCCTCGGCGGCGGCGGGCAGGGTAGAGAAGGCCGTCGCCGAGGTGGCCCTGCGCTACGAGCAGCAGGTCGGGCAGGACAGCGGCGTCATGCGGGCAGAGGCCGCGCTGGAGACGGCGCGGGCGGGCGTCGCCCGCGCGGCCCATGCGCTCGCCGCCGCCGAGCGCGCGTTGCAAGCTGCACAGTCCGACGCCGCCACGGCATCGCTGCCTGCGCAAATGCTGACGCTGGCCGCCTCGCGCGTGGACGACGCCACCTACGCGAAGGAACTGACGACAATCTCCGCCGCCCGGGGCGACCTGCAGCTGCTCAGCCGCATCCTGCGCGACCAGTCCGCCGGTGCGGCGCCATCCCCCGCCGCCCCTAGCGCCGCACCGCTGCGACCGGTGGTCCGGGTGATTCTCTACATCGACGACCTGGACCGCTGCAGCTCCGCGCAGGTTGTGCGCGTGCTGCAGGTGGTTCACATGCTGTTGGCCTTCGAGCTGTTCGTCGTGGTCGTCGCGGTCGACGCCCGCTGGATCGAGGCCTCGCTGAAGGCGCACTACCGCTGGCTCGACCACGCCGACGAGGCGGATGCGGCGAACGACCGTGCCCCGGTGACGCCGCAGGACTACCTGGAGAAGATCTTCCAGATCTCGTTCTGGCTGGAGCCGATGACGGCCTCGCGGGCCGCCGCCTTCCTGAAATCAATGGCGCGGCCGGATCGCCCGGACGGCGAGGCTCCGATCCCGCGGGTGCGCACCGGCTCAGGGACCGGGCTTGAGGGACTGGGCCGCATCGACATCGAGACCCTCGAGCTCGACTACATGCGCGCCCTGGCCGCCTACGTCGGCCCTTCGCCGCGGCGCGTGAAGCGGCTTGTGAACGCATACCGGCTGCTAAAGGCACGCATGTCCGACGCACAGCTTGCGGGCTTCATCACCGACCGCAACACCGACGGCGGCGAGTCCCGCTCGGGGCCGTACCAGCTCGTGATCGGCCTGCTTGTTATCGGCACCGGCGCGCCGGCGATGGGCGCACGCATCCTGACGGACCTCGCCCGGCGCGATCCGCGCGACGGCTTCGAGCAGGTGATCGAGGCCTACCGTCAGCGCGGCCACGCCGATTGGACGATGGCCGCGCGCGTGCTGGAAACCCTGATGCGCACGCAGAAGGCCCGCGACATCTCGGAGCTGCGCGGCTGGGCCGGCAAGGTCGGACGCTTCCTGCTGCAGGGGCCGCGCGAGGTGGTAGGCCCGCCGGCGGCGACCTGAAGGCCTACGGCCCGAAGCGCAGCCGGGCCTGAATCCTTCCGTCGGCGACGCGATCCGGTTGATGCTGCCTGCCGCTGTGTTCTACGGCTGCAATGGGTCGAGTCGAGTCTGTCGGCCTAACGGGGACCGGTCGTTCGCCGCGGATCAACAGGGTGGCAGCGCAGATGGCCGCTGTCCATCGGTTTGCCGACATTGACGGCGTCGACCGCCGCTTGGCTGAAGGTCGGCTTGGCGGCGTCAACGTAAGGTCGCCTCTCCAGTGCGGCCGGCAGCAACCGTTTAGGTCTGTTCGACACCTGCCCGCGCGATATGCCGGTGGTGCGAACGACGCCGAATAGAGGGCAGGTGTTGAACAAACCTCGAGGGAGGAAACCGCGGCGCACGTGGCGGTGTCGCTCGAAGCTATGGCGATTGCAGGCGTGCGGCAGCGCCGCGATACCGACATTGATCGACGCACAGGCGCGTTGCGACGGGACGCGCGGCCGCGATGCCGCATGAGATGGTGCTCGACGAGCGTCGGCAAGGCCAAGAATCCGATGGCGTTGAGCGCCCGGCACAAAGTGGCCATGCCGAAGCACGTGGCGTCGACGAGTGGATGCCGTGAAGGGCGGAGAGGTTCATGGCGGCACGGCCTGTTCGGGTGGCGCGCGAATCGGCTCGCCGCGCAGGAAGGTCTGCACGACGATCATGACGTGACCACAGTGCGTGCAGACGAAGGCCGGTCGCGCATCGGCTGGGGAGGCGTCGGGCGGTGGTGCCTGCGGCGGAACATGCAGCAGTTGACGCACCAATGCCACGCTGGCGCTGCGACTGCAGTTGGCCAGCAGCCCGTAGTGCCGGATGCGATGGAAGCCGCAGGGCAGCACATGCAGCAGGAAGCGGCGCATGAACTCGTCCGCGTCGAGCGTCATGGTCTTCTAGCGGGTGCGCCCCTTGACGCGGTAGTCCTTCCAACGGAAGGTCACGCCGCGCTGGTCCAGCGAGACGAGCCGGCTGTTGGAGATGGCGACACGGTGCGTGTAGCGTGACAGGTAGGCCAGCACCGCCTCGGGACCGGCGAATGGACGCTTGGCGTAGACCACCCACTCGCATTGGCGCAGCGGCACGCGCCAGCGCGCGAAGGTCTCGGCATCGGCCAGCAATGCGTGTTCGCCGAAGAACTGCAGCCGGCCATCGTGGTGGGCCTGCTGCAACGCTTCGAGAAAGCGCCGCCGGAACAGGCGTGACAGCACCCGCACCGGCAGAAGGAACCCTCGTCGACACGCGATCCAGTGCTCGCCGTCAGGTGCCAGACCGCCGCCGGGCATGATGCCGTGCACGTGCGGGTGGTGGGTCAGCGCCGAGCCCCAGGTGTGCAGCACCAGCGTCACGCCCAGCCGCGCGCCCAGTTGCTTGGGGTCGCCACCGATGGTCAGCAGGGTCTTGGCCGCGATGTCGAACAGCAGGCCGTAGACGACCGCCTTGTTGGCATAGGCGATCTCGGCGATGGACGCCGGCAGGGTGAACACCACGTGGTAATACTCGACCGGCAGCAGATCGGCGCTACGGGCCTCGAGCCACCGTTGGGCTGCGCTGGCCTGGCACTTCGGGCAATGCCGGTTGCGGCAGGAGTTGTACCTGACCTGATCGGTGCCGCAGCCATCGCAGCGCGAGACGTGTCCACCCAGCGCTGCGCTGCGGCACTGTGCGATGGCCGACATGATCTTGAGCTGGCCCAGGCTCAGATGGCCGCGCTGAGCTTGGCGCCAGGTCAATCTATGGAGGCGGAAGATGTCGGCAACTTCAAGGGCGGCGTGCGCCACGGCAACCGCGCTATGGCGACGGCAGCGTCTCCAGTGGGCTGATCACGGCGCGCAGCACCTCGGTGGCGACATGGGTGTACAGCGCGGTAGTCTCCAGCCGCTTGTGGCCCAGCAACACCTGGATCACCCGGATGTCGACCTTCTGTTCCAGCAGGTGCGTCGCAAAGCTGTGCCGCAGCGTATGCATCGACACGCGCTTGTCGATGTGGGCGGCATCGGCGGCCAGGTGGATGGCTCGATTGAGTTGCCGGGTGGACAGCGGGTCCATGGGGTTGAGTCCCGGGAACAGCCAGCCGCCGGGCAGCATCTTGCCCTGCGCATGCCCCGCCCGCCACCACGCGCGCAGCCGCTCCAGCAGCACGGGCGAGAGCAGCGCATAGCGATCCTTGCGGCCCTTACTTGCTCCACGCGCAGCGTCATGCGCTCGCTGTCGATGTCGGAGACCTTCAGCGCGCAGACCTCGGCGGCACGCAGCCCGGCCCCATAGGCCACCGACAGCGCCGCCTGGTACTTCGAGTTCGGCGCCGCGGCGATCAGCCGGGCGACTTCGTCGCAGCTAAGCACCACTGGCAGCGGGCGAGGTTGATGCACAGGCTGCACCATCACCAACAGCTCGGCATGGCCCAGCGTCACATCGAAGAAGACTTTAGGCCGCTGAGCGTGGCGTTGATGGTCGGCGGGGCGGTGCCGGTGGCGACCATGTGGAGCTGGAAGGCCCGCAGCTCCTCGGCGGTGGCGGTGTCCGGCGAGCGCCTGAGGAAGGCAGCGAGCCTGCGCACGGCGCGGATGTAGTGGGTCTGCGTCTTGCCGTCAAACTTGCGCATGCGCATGTCGTCGATCATGCGTTGGCGAAGTGGGGAGACGTTGGTCGTCAATGAGCTCATGGTTCGGCTCCTGTCGAAGAGCGAGGCAGATCGCCTCGCCCTCCAACTTGGCAGAGCCAGAAACCCTACGAGCGACCATGGCGGTGCCGGAGCGGCTACCGCGCGAGCGCTCTAGACATGATGGCCGCTCAGTGAGAGCGTCAAGGGCTCGTCTCCAGATCCGTGGGTTACTCACCGAAGTGTGCCGAGCCACATACGGCTGGACGAGCCAGACGCAACTGAAGGAGACGAGCCATGGAAGAGCGTACCGAGTTTTTTGTCGGCCTGGACGTCCACAAGGACAGCATCAGTGTGGCGGCGTGCGAGGCGGGTCGAACCCCGGCGAGATTCGTCGGTGTTCTCGGACCGGACGTTCGGCAGTTAGCCAAGCTGCTGGCCCAGGCAGGCGACCCATCGCACATTCGCGTCGTCTACGAGGCCGGCCCGACCGGCTTCGGCTTGTATCGGGAGTTGTGCCGCCGGGGCTACCGGTGCGAGATCGTTGCGCCTTCGTTGATCCCCCAGCGTGCTGGCGACCGGATCAAGAACGACCGACGTGACTGCTGCCGACTGGCGGAGCTGTCGCGAGCTAGCGAACTCAAAGCGATCTGGGTTCCAGACGAGGCGCACGAGAGCATTCGGGATCTGTGCCGAGCTCGGGAAGACGCCGTACAGGCCAGGCTGCGGGCTCGCCAACAGCTCAAGTCGTTCATGCTGCGCCACGATCGGCGCTATCCCGGCAAGACATCGTGGACCAAGACCCATGAACGCTGGATCGCCGACCAGCGATTCGACCATGCTGGCGAAACACTGGCCATGGCGGAATACCTGCTGGCCGTGGAAGCGGCTCAGCAGCGGGTCGATCGCTTGACGACAGCACTGCTGCAAATCGTGCAGAGCTGGTGCTTCGCGCCGGTCGTCGCGGCGCTGCGCAGCTTGCGTGGTGTCGACAGCGTCACGGCGATCGGCCTGATCGCCGAGATCGGAGATTTCGAGCGCTTCGAGACCGCGCGTGACCTGATGGGCTATCTGGGCTTGGTGCCGTCGGAGCATTCAAGCGGCAACAGCGTGCGACGCGGCTCCATCACCAAGACCGGAAACGGCCACGCTCGGCGGCTGCTCGTGGAGGCAGCGTGGAACTACCGCTTTGCGGCTCGCATGAGCACGACGCTGCGCAATCGCAGCGCGGAGCTGCCAGCTGCGATTCGCGACCATGCCTGGAAGGCACAGATGAGGCTCAGCAGTCGGTTTGCCCAGTTGTCCTCGCGTGGCGTGCAGATAAATAAGGTCTGCGTTGCAGTCGCGCGCGAGCTGGCGGGATTCGTCTGGGCGATAGCGCGTCAGGCACAAGCCGCTGCGCCATTACGCAACGGCGCTTGATCGGTAGTGGCCCGAGGCGATGCGACACGGCATCCGACGGGAAGAACCCTCAGTCACACTACGACGGAAGGCCCTGGCAACCCGCGAAACTAGAGCGAGGCAGCTTCCACGGCGGATCCATGCACAGTGGTACCCAACCCACGGATATCAGTCTGATCCATCGTCGCAGCAGGCTTCGTGTCGCATCCCCTCGGGCCATTGCCATTCAAGCATCAACTAAACGCACAGGACTTGCGGAGAGCGGCCATATCAGATGTGAAGCTTCAATAGGTTGTATCCGGTGTTCATCCGGGTTGGGTTTGAGAGACTGGAAGTCGCCAAACACCCAATCCTCAAGGAAGCCAACCGGATGAACATCCATAAGCATGCCCGATTGACGTACGCACGTCGCCTGGAGATGGTTGAGCAGATGATCGAGCTGAGCTGGTCGGCCAGTGATGCGGCCGCTAAGCACGGGGTGACGCCTGTGACCGCACGCAAGTGGCTTGGGCGTTACCTGGCCGGGGGCGAGGCAGCGCTGGCCGACGCGTCGTCGCGGCCCGCCCACTCGCCTCGTGCCATCGATCCGTCCAAGGCGCTGCTGATCGTGGAGCTGCGCCGGCGCCGCATGACCCAGGCGCGCATCGCCCTAAGCGTGGGCGTCTCCGCCAGCACCGTTAGCCGCGTGCTGGCTCGCGCGGGGTTGTCCAAGCTCAGCGATCTGGATCCGGTCGAGCCGGTGGTGCGCTACGAGCACGACCAGCCAGGCGACCTGCTGCACATCGACACCAAGAAGCTCGGACGCATCGAGCGACCCAGCCACCGCGTTACGGGCAACCGCCGCGACTCGGTCGACGGGGCCGGCTGGGAGATGCTGTTCGTGGCCGTGGATGACCACGCGCGCATTGCCTTCACGGCCATGCACCCGGACGAGAGGACGCCGCAGGCAGTGCAGTTCCTGCGTGATGCGGTGGCCTACTACGCCAGCCTGGGCATCACGGTGCGCCGCTTGCTGACCGACAACGGCTCGGCGTTCCGGTCCAAGGACTTCGCCGCCGCCTGCACTGCTCTGGGCATCACGCAGAAGTTCACCCGCGCGTACCGGCCCCAGACCAACGGCAAAGCCGAGCGCTTCATCCAGTCGGCGCTGCGCGAGTGGGCCTATGGATGGACCTACCACAACTCCGACCAGCGCACGCAGGCGTTGGCCAGCTGGCAGCACCACTACAACTGGCACCGCCCTCACGCAGGTATCAGCGGCGCTTTTCCGATGTCCAAACTCACCAAATCAAGAAAGAACCTCTTGACGGTTCACATCTAGTCCACCGGCCAGAACCTGTCACTCGTGAACGTCGGGTCTTGGGCGGCACTGGTCCGGACCCGCAAGGCTTAACAATGCTGGTCGAACACGGTACCTCATCGGCTGCCAGCAGTCTGCGTCAAGCAGCTAACGACTGCGGGTGCAGATCGTGCCTCGCACCAACGCCGATTTCTACGGATCGCCGCAGACGGTCCTTCCTCTAAGATCTGGGCTATGAATCGTGATCAGCTGAAAAAACTGGAAACTGACCTCTGGACCGCCGCCGACAAGTTCCGAGCCAACTCCGACCTGAAAGCCAGCGAATACAGCACCCCGGTCCTGGGCCTCATCTTCCTCAAGTTCGCCGACAACAAGTACCGTCAGCACGAGGCGGCCATCGAGCAGGAGTTCAAGAAGCTCAAGGGCACCCGTCGGGAGCGCAGCGAACAGGACATCGCCATCGAGAAGTGCGGCTTCTACCTGAAGCCGCAGGCTCGCTATGACTACCTGCTGAACCTGCCCGAGAAGGAGAACATCGCCAAGGCCATACGCGCTGCGATGGCGAGCATCGAAAACACCAAGCCCGAGTTGCTGGGCGTGCTGCCGCAGGAGGAGTACGACCGCTTCACCCGCAGCACCAAGAACCAGCACATCCCCAAGGATTTGCTCAAGCTGTTCTCCGACATCCCGGTAGATGCCTCGGGCGACGTGTTCGGCCAGATCTACGAATACTTCCTGGCCAACTTCGCGCTCAGCGAGGGCCAGGGCGGCGGCGAGTTCTTCACGCCACGCTCCGTCGTCAAGCTGATGACCGAGATCATCGAGCCTCATGGCGGCAAGGTGTTCGACCCCGCCTGCGGCTCAGGCGGCATGTTCGTGCAGTCGGCCGACTTCATCCTCCAGCACCAGGCCGACAAGGCGGCGGACCTGGACGTGTTTGTCTGCGGCACCGAGAAGACGCTGGAGACCGTCAAGCTCGCCAAGATGAACCTTGCGGTGAACAACCTGCGCGGGGACGTCAAGCAGGCCAACACCTACTACGAAGACCCCTTCAACGCCTTTGGCGCCTTCGACTACGTGATGGCCAACCCGCCGTTCAACGTGGACGACGTGACGCTGGACGCCGTGGAGAAGGACCGCCGCTTCAACACCTACGGCGTGCCTCGCAATAAGACCAAGGCCAAGGCCACGGGCGGAAAGGACGGGAAGGAGAAAGCCGTCGAGACCGTGCCAAACGGCAACTACCTCTGGATCAACCTCTTCGCCACGTCTCTCAAGCCCGGCGGCCGCGCTGCGCTGGTGATGGCCAACTCGGCCAGCGATGCACGCCACTCCGAGGCCGACATCCGCCAGACGCTTATCGAACAGAACCTGATCTACGGCATGCTCACGCTGCCGTCCAACCTTTCTACACCGTCACCCTGCCGGCCACTCTGTGGTTCTTCGACAAGGGCAAGGCGGATGACAAGGTGTTGTTCATCGACGCCCGCAACATCTTCACCCAGGTAGACCGCGCCCATCGCGAGCTGAGCGACGAACAGATCCAGAACATCGCCCTTATCCCCCGCCTGCACAAGGGCCGCCGCCAGGAGTTTGTGGACCAGGTGGACCGCTACCTGCACCAAGGCATGGCCCAGCTCAAGGAGGCCGCCGAGCACCTGCCCGCTCTGAGCGAGCGCCTGCTGGCCGTGCTGGCCGAAGAGGCTGCCGACGCAGCGACCAGCCGGGCCGCCCGCGAAGCCATCGCCGCGCTGCAGGCCCAGTGGGGCCAGCTCGCCGCACTGGCACAGGCCCAGGACCAGCACGAACGCACGCGCGGCCAGAAGCACAGCGTGGACGACCGCAACACCGCCCAGCACGCGTTGCGCGCGCTGTTCACGCCCTTCTTCAGCGGCCTGCACGCGGCGGTGAAGGCGCTGGACAAGGCGATCCGCGAGATGGACAAGCGCAAGGCCGAGGCCGCCAAGGCAGACGGCAAGCGCGCCACAGCCAACCGCCAGACCAAGGGCGTGAAGGCGGCGGTGCAGGCGCTGCACGACGAGCTGAAGGCCGCCGAGCTGTACTACCAGCATGTGAACTGGCTGCAGGAGCGTTTCCCCAAGGCCGCCTACGAAGACGTCATCGGGCTGTGCAAGCTGGCCAGCCGCGAGGAGATGGTCGAGCAGGATTGGTCGCTGAACCCGGGGCGGTATGTGGGCGTTGTGATTGAGGAGGATGGGAAGACGGAGGAGGAGTTTTTAGCTGACCTCGCCACCGCGCGGGATCAACTTCACGAGCTGAGTGATGCCGCTGGCGTACTTCAGCGCACCATCGGAGCAAACGTCGCGACCGTGTTGGGCGAGGAACAGCAAACGTGATGCAGAAGCCCGTCCTCTTTTCAGACCTCATCGCGGAAACCAAGGATGGCGAATGGGGTGAAGGCCAAGAAGCACCAGGGCACGTGCTCTGCGACGTCATCCGCGGTACGGACTTCGCCGACCTGCACACCCCGGGCATTGAGCTACCGCAGCGCTGGATTCCCGAGCACCTGGTTGCGCGGAAGGCGCTGATAGCCAGTGACATCCTGATCGAAACAGCGGGCGGCACTGCGAAGCAATCGACGGGCAGGACTGCGCTCATGACCAAGGAGTTCCTGGATTCCCGAGGAGGCCGCCCTGTCTTGTGCTCTAGCTTTGCTCGACATCTGCGAGTTGACCGGGTCAAAGTTCATTCGGTCTATCTGTACTACGTGCTCCAGGCGCTCTATACGTCCGGGTACATGGGCGTCTTCAATCTGCAGCACACGGGCGTTGCCAGGTTCCAGTTCACCGCGTTCAGGACAAAGACTCGGCTCACGCTGCACGACAGCGCCGCCCAGCCCAAGATCGCTGCGACGCTAAGGAGCTACGACGATCTAATCGCCAACAACCAGCGCCGCATCGCCTTGCTAGAGTGCATGGCCGAAGAGAGCTACCGCGAGTGGTTTGTGCGGATGCGGTTTCCACAGCACGCTACTTTGAAGGGCGATGAGCTGACGCCGCCTGGTTGGTCGCGTCAGCCCATTGGTGATTTGGCGGCATTGATCAAACGTGGCATTTCTCCGGATTACGCCGAGCAGTCCGAGCACCAAGTCATCAACCAAAAATGCATCCGTGGTGGTCGGGTGAGCATGGCCGAAGCAAGGCCCCACGTGAGCGTCGTGCCGGACGATAAGTTGCTCCGCTTTGGTGACGTCCTGATCAACTCGACCGGCGTGGGCACGCTCGGGCGCGCCGCGGTGTTCGACATCGAAGCAGACGGAGTCACCTGCGATAGCCATGTAACTATTCTTCGCCCCACAGACGTTGCGCTCTCGGGCGAGTTTCTGGCCTACACGATTCAACTGCTCCAACCCTATTTCGAGTCCATGGCTTCCGGATCAACCGGACAGGCCGAATTGAGCCGAGAACTCATCAGCCGCACCAAAGTCCTCGTACCAACCTCGGACCTGATGAAGCGTTTCTCTGATGCGGCAGCACCCATTCGCAGGCAAAGGCGTCTGCTGCTGGATCAGAACGAGAAACTGTCAGCCATGAGGGATCGGCTTCTGCCCCGCCTGATCTCCGGCAAACTCCGCGTCGATGCGTTAGACATCCAGTTCCCGCCCAGCATGCAGGAGCCGCCCGCAGAGGCCGCGCAGCGTGGTGAGGCGATAGCCCGTTAGCAGGTCTTCTTCTCCACAATCGGCAACACCCGGGAGGTGCCGTGGCCGCCGCGAAGAATTTCATCAGCGAAGACGACATCGAGCAGGCGCTGCTGCAGCGGCTGCAGCACCTGTGCGGTTTCAATGCGCTGAACTGCCTCACGGCGCAGTCTGACGACCTGAACGACGGCTCTGGCCGCGCCGACAAGCGCGAGGTGATCCTGGCCGACCGGCTGCGCGCCGCGCTGGAGCGACTGAACCCGCGGGCCCCGGCTCACGCTGTGGACCAGGCACTGGCCCAGCTGGTGCAGCCGCGCACGGCGATGAGCCTGGTTGCGGCCAACCGGGAGATGGACGGGCTGATCCGCGATGGCGTGCCAGTGACCTACAAGCCCGAGACCGGACCGCAGGCGGGGCAGACGGTAACCGAGCGGCTCAAGGTCATCGACTTCGACGCGCCGGACCCGCGCGCTGGCCGCAACCACTACCTGGCGGTGAGCCAGTTGTGGGTGCGCGGCGAGCACGGCTACCGACGGCCCGACCTGCTGCTGTACGTGAATGGGCTGCCGCTGGTTTTCATCGAGCTGAAGAACAGCAACGTCAAGCTGCGCGCGGCCTTTGACGACAACGTCACCACCTACAAGGCCGAGATCCCGCAACTGTTCACCGCCAATGCGCTGTGTCTGCTGAGCAATGGCATCGAGACCCGGCTGGGCAGCATCACCGCGCAGTGGGAGCACTTCTTCACTTGGCTGCGAGTGGATGACGAGAAGGAAAAACTGGACCGGCCGGCCATTGCCGCCCAGGGCCTGAGCGTGGAGCGCGCCGTGCTGGGCCTGCTGACGCCGGAACGGTTACTGGACTACATGGAGAACTTCTGCGTGTTCTACCGAGAGACGCAGAAGGTCATCGCGCAGAACCACCAGTTCATCGGCGTAAACAACGCCTTTGAGCAGTTCAAGCGGCGGCGCGAGCTAGGCGGCAGGCTGGGCGTGTTCTGGCACACCCAGGGCTCGGGCAAGAGCTTCTCTATGGTGTTCTACACCCGCAAGATCCTCCGAAAGCTTACCGGCAACTTCACCTTCGTGGTGGTGACCGACCGGGATGACCTGGACGGGCAGATCTACCGCAACTTCCTGCACACCGGGGTGGTGGCGCCCAAGGACGATGTGCGGCCCAAGGGCAGCGCCCAACTGCGCGAGATGCTGGGCAAGAACAAGCGCGTGGTGTTCACGCTGATCCAGAAGTTCCGGTTCGAGAAGGACAAGGACTACCCGCTGCTTTCCGACCGCGATGACATCGTCGTCATCGTGGACGAGGCACACCGCACCCAGTACGCCGGGTTGGCCGAGAACATGCGCGCCGGCCTGCCGCGTGCCAACTTCTTGGCCTTCACCGGCACGCCACTGTTGGGACAGGAGCGCAAGACCAACGCCTGGTTCGGCAACTACGTGTCCGAGTACAACTTCCAGCAGAGCGTGGAGGACGGCGCCACGGTGCCGCTGTTCTACGAGAAGCGCGTGCCGGAAGTGCTGATCCAGAATGACGACCTGAGCGACGAGTTCGTCGAGATTCTGGAAGACGAGAACCTCGACGCTCAAGCGCAGGAGAAACTAGAGAAGCGCTTCGCGCAGGAGATGGAGGTCGTCAAGCGCGAGGACCGGCTGGACAAGATCGCGCGCGACATCGTCTACCACTTCCCCCGCCGCGGCTACCTTGGCAAGGGCATCGTCATCTCGGTGGACAAGTTCACCACAGTGACCATGTTCGAGAAAGTCCAGGCGCTGTGGAAGGCTGAGCTCAAGGCGCTAAACGGGCGCATCACCACCACGCAGAACGATGTGGAGCGCCAGCGCCTCAAGCAGCTCAAGGCCTGGATGGGGGGGGCGCACATGGCGGTGATCGTGAGCGAGGAAGCGGGCGAGGACGAGAAGTTCGCCAAGAAGAACCTCGACATCAAGCCGCACCGCCAGCGGATGAACGCGCTGGACGAGCACGGCCACGACATAGAGTTCAACTTCAAGGATCCCGAGCACCCGCTGCAGTTGGTGTTCGTGTGCGCGATGTGGCTGACGGGATTTGATGCGCCCACTGTTAGCACGCTGTACCTGGACAAACCCATGCAGGGCCATACGCTGATGCAGACCATCGCGCGGGCCAATCGGGTGAGCGGCCACCAGATCCTGGGCGTGGCCAAACGGCATGGCGAAATCGTGGACTACTACAACGTCTTCCGTCGCATGAAGAAGGCGCTGAAGGACTACGCCGCCGGCCCCGAGGATGACGAGCTGCCGGTACGGGACAAGAGCCATTTGTTCACGCTGCTAGATGAAGCCATCGAGCAAGGCCTGACCTACTGCCAGAGCGAGGGTGTCCCGCTGCACGAGGCGCTGGACCGCGGCGACGTTTTCACCAAGCTGGGCCAGTTCAATGGCTTTGCCGACACGCTGCTGGCCAGCGACGAGCAGCGGAAGTCCTTCAACGTCTACGAGAACACGATTTCCTCGCTGTACGAGGCCTGCAAGCCTGAGGTGCTGGATCGCAAGCTAGGCCGCGTAGTCTCGGCTTTCCAATACCTACGTGGCGTGATGGACAGCATCGTCGAACAGGCTGACATCGACAGCGCGGTGCAGCGCATCGAGGCGCTGCTGGACGCCAGCGTGGTTGTGGACAACGCCGAGGCCTTTTCGGCCAAGGAGTTCGAGGCCCAGTACAAGATCGTTCAGCGCGGCAAACTCTGGGATCTGAGCACGGTCAACGTCGAGAAGCTGCGCGAGGAGTTCAAACAGGCACCGCTCAAGAACATCCAGATCGCCGACCTGCAGGCCTTCTTGCAGCGTAAGCTGGCCGAGATGCTCGCGCAGAACAGCACACGGGTGGATTTCATTCAGCGGCTGCAGCAGGTCATCGACGCCTACAACTCCGGCGCCACGGCCACCGAGAACTATTACGACGAGCTGACAGCCTACGCTCAAGAACTCAAAGGGGAGGCCGAACGGCACATCCGCGAAGGCCTGACCGAGGACCAGTTGGAGTTGTTCGACCTGCTGAAGAAGGAGTCACTGACCCAGGACGAGACCCAGCGCGTCAAGCTCGCAGCCAAGCATCTGTTGAAGCGGCTGCTGGAAGAGCAGCCCAAGGTGCTGATCCAGAACTGGCACCAGAGCGCCCAGACGCAGAAACAGGTGCGGGCTGAGATCGAGCGCGTGCTGGACGCGGATCTGCCTGAGAGCTACGACCGCACGACGTTCAAGCAGAAGTGCGACAACGTCTATGACTTGGCGGTCGAATATGCGATCCGAGGCAGAAAGTGGGCAGCGTAGTCCGGAAGGTGTGCCGTAACGTCGGTGCGGCCGCTTGCCTCGAGTCTTGCGAATGGTCGCCTCGCGCGACTTAGAAGCGTAGAGCTCGAACGTCCGGTTCAGAGCAGGCGTTCAAATCGCCCGACTACCGCTTTGGGTCGAGGCTGTGTGAAAACCCTCTTTCGGCTGTAGCAACCGTTGCCTACAGTTTGGTGCCATATCGAGCACCGGAGCCGGTATGTCGCGATACGTCGAAGGTCAAGATCGAACGCAGAGCGTTCTCTGTGAGCGTCCAGGCCGACCATCTTGAAGGCCTGGTAGGCGCATAGGAGCCTCGTGTCCACTTCGACTTTTGGTGGACACGTGAACACTATCCCCGATCTACAAGGTGGCCCTCGCCGTCGGCGTCGTACGCACAGCGATGAATGCAAGGCCGGCGCGGTGGCCAGTTGCCTGCAACCGGGCATGTCGATGGCGGCGGTGGCGATGGCCCATGGCGTTAACGCCAACTTGCTGCGTCGGTGGGTGCGCGAGGCCGAGATGAAGCCCGCGGCCGGCGCCCTTCGCGGGATGACCCCTGGTGAAGTCCAGGCGCCTGAGCACAGGTCCTCGTTCGTTGCAGTACAACTGCCTGCGCCCAGCGAGCGGGCCGCGCTAACTGACATCCGCATCGAGCTGCAGCGCGGTGCGACCGCCGTCACGGTGACCTGGCCAGCCAGTGCGGCCAGCGAATGCGCGGCCTGGATGCGCGAGCTGCTTCGATGATCCGCATCGACGCGATGTGGCTGTCCGCCGAGCCCGTGGACATGCGGGCTGGACCCGAGCGGCTGTTGGCGCGCGTGGTGCAAGTGTTCGGCGTGGCGCACGCTCACCATGGCTATCTGTTCGCCAATGCCCGTGGCACCCGCGTCAAGCTGCTCATGCATGACGGCTTCGGGCTGTGGTGCGCGTCGCGTCGCTTGAACACCGGGCGGTTCGTGTGGCCCGTCGCTGGCACCGTGACGCCCTCGTGGACGCTGACGCAGGCGCAGTTCGATGCCCTGATGCTGGGCCTGCCGTGGCAGCGGCTTCATGACCTCAGCGCCATCACGCGGGCCTGAGTCGGGCGTGCGGTCAGCCATGATCGGTTGACAGTGCATGTGCCGATAGGCCGCGCTGACGGGCACTGGCACGATGCCACGCATGCTCGGCATGCGTGGTCTTCCCCCACTGATCCCGAGGGCCTCTCGCCCGAGGTCGCCGCGCTGATCGCCCAGCTGCAGCAGCAGGTGCAGGCCCAGGCGCAGCAACTGGGCGAGCGTGATCAAGCCCTCATGGAGTGCGATCACGCGCTCGCTGAGCAAGCGGCGGAGCTGGCGCAGCGCGATGCGCTGCTGCAGCGCAATGCGCTGCTGCAGCGCAAGGATCGCGAGATCGCGCTGCGCGAGGCCAAGATCGAGAAGATCAACTTCGAGCTCGCCCGGCTCAAGCGCTGGACCTACGGGGCCAAGTCAGAGGCCATGAACGCTGACCAGCGTCGCCTGTTCGAAGAGACGCTGGCCGAGGACGAAGCCGCGCTGCGTGCACAGCTCGAGCGTCTGCGCCGGGAAGCCGAGGCGGCCGCCGGCACCCAGCCCAAGGCGCCAGCACGTCAGCCCCGTCGCAGTGCACTGCCGGCGCACCTGCGTCGCGTCGAGCATCGCCATGAGCCCGACAGCACCGACTGCCAGGAGCAGGGTTGCGGACGTCCCATGAAGCGCATCGGTGAAGACGTCACCGAGCGGCTGGACATCGTGCCGGCCGAGTTCTTCGTGCACCGCCACATCTACGGCAAGTGGGCCTGCCGGCACTGCCAGGTGCTCAGGCAGGCGAGCAGCGTGCCGGAGATCGTGGAGGGCGGCATCGCCGCCAGCGGGCTGCTGGCACACACCGTGATCAGCCGCTTCGTCGATCACCTGCCGTACTACCGTCAAGAGAGCATCAACGCCCGCTCGGGCGTGCACCCCGCGCTCGACGTTGGCAGCCGGGACCGGTCAGGTGGGCGCGGCGCTGGAGCCGCTGTACGAGTTGCACAAGCGCTTCATCCTCGATTGCCGGGTCCTGCAAGCCGACGAGACGCCGGTGGCGTTGCTGGATCCCGGCGCTGGCAAGACGCGCCGGGCCTACATGTGGGCCTACGCGCGAAGCTGGCACGACGCCGTTCCGGGCGTCATCTACGAGTTCTGCCGAGGGCGCGGGGCGCAATACCCGGTGGCCTTCCTGGGCGGTGACGACAAGTTGGGCGAGCGACGATGGTGCGGAACGCTGCTCACGGACCGCTACGGTGCGTACGACACCGTGGTGGACCCACAGCACTACCCGGGTCGCATCAGCGCCGCATGCGCCGCGCATGCGCGCAGGAACTTCGAAGAGCTCGCGCACGAGGGCACGAGCCCCATCGGGGTTGATGCGCTGCGGCGGTTCGCCCGCATCTACGAAGTCGAGGGTGAGCTCAAGGGCCTGAGCGACGACGAGCGCCGAGCCCAGCGGCAGAGGCTTGCCAAGCCGCTATGGGAAGAGCTCCGGTAGTGGCTGGTCCTGGAGCGACGGCTGATCCCAGACGGCGGCGCGACGGCCAAGGCGATGGACTACACGCTGGGCCATTGGGCGGCGCTGACGCGGCACCTCGACGACGGCGCTGTGGCCATCGACAACAACCACCTGGAGCGTCAGATCAAGCCCTGGGCAATGGGACGCAGGGCATGGCAGTTCGTGGGCAGCGAGCTCGCCGGCCAACGCGCTGCCATCGTGATGAGCCTGGTGCAGTCGGCACGGATGAATGGGCACGAACCGTGGGCCTACCTGCGCGACGTGTTGCAGCGTCTGCCGACGCTGCTCAACACCCGGCTCGACGAACTGCTGCCGCATCGCTGGGCTGCAGCGAATGCCTGAACGCCTTCTCGCCGTCAAGGTGGGGCCGCTGGACGCTCACGGCGGTCGCGCCATCTAGCACGAACGACTGCAGCTTCATGCGTCGTCCTGCAACACCCGGTTGATTGCGAAGTGGACGGGGCGTGGTCGTAGGTGAGCCAGCGGTTAGCGGAAAACTGCGGACGAGGCGGGTACGGCCGGAACGGGCCCATTTATTTCTGGGTTGAACGCCAAGACTCGTTGCACCTGCTCATGGCGCAGTATTAGCACCTCACTTCCTAGCCAGAAGGCGCAGTGGGACGCGCCGCAGGCAAGCTGCTTCGCTCGGACCGGCACGATCAGTTGATCAGCTGACAGCATGACCTGCGTGCCGCGACGATTGGCGAAGCGCTCGCGCTCTTGCTCAGCTTGGAGTCGTCCCTCATTCAAGGAGAAAGCGGCTAGCAGCAACAGCGTCACGACCACCATAGCCACAGCCGCCACATATGTGCAAATATTCATCGCCTTTTCGGAAGGCAGCGCGACCGGCCGACCTTTGAATCGTGCGCCAACCCAGCGCCAAAGGGCAAACTGCCATCTGTGCGCGCCGTCAGCGGACGAGAAAATGGCAGCGGCTAAGGAGCCAACAGCGAGCAGCAGGACCGAGACCGTTGCGTAGAGAAGGGGATCAAGGCTGTGCACCACTGACAACAGGAACCCCTGAAGGACGGCGCGCTCCCACACAAGCGGAAACAGGGCGTCGTCAAGTGCGAAGGCGTTGAGATAGCCGACATGGTGCATTGTGCCCACGAGGTATAGGCCGGCCGTCATAAACGGGAGTACGGCGAGGGCTAGTTGAACCCGGTTTCCGTTCATCACATCCTATCAGCGCGCATTCAGAGTGCGAGTATGGCTAATGCCAAACCACTGGTGTGGCCATTACATGCCGGTAGCCAACCAGTCGACATCGAGCAGTTCTGGGTTTCGTGAGACTCTCGCTGAGGCCGTCCCGGGTACCGATCGATACTCACACTGACTTCCGGCGATGGCAGGGGGATTACCTCTACCCATTGCGCTGTCAGAATCCAAGGCTCATGTCAGTGAACACCTCTTCGCCTGTGTCTCTGTCGAGAGGCCAACGTTCGCGTGTCGCCGATGGATACTTTGAAGCCAAGAAATAGGCCAGAAGTATCGAGCTGTCGCGAAACGGTTGGCGATACGGCCGCCTTTCACGAATTTTCTCAGAGATGAAGGGACGCTTCTCAAGCAGCTTGTGGATCTCTACGTCTATGGGCTGGGGAAGTTTGTCAGAGAACTCATCAAGCAGTCGTTCGCCCGTGCTGCCATTGACCGGCGCGCTGCCAACCCTGTCTGTATAAAGCCGATCTAGAGTGCGCCAGGCAATCTTCAGCGGCGCTACCGCCTCTTCCAGCTCAGTTACTACGCGCTCAAAACAATCGTCGGTGGCCTCAATTAAGGCCATGCTTTTGGCGACAGTGCGATGTACTTGAGCGGACGCTAATGTCTTCGGCTTGTAAACCGTGTCGTGCGTCAACTCACAATGAGCGTGCTGAAGCAGCGTGCGGATCTGGATTTCGCACGGCACCCCAGCAGGTATTGTCGTGCCTTGCCACTCGCATTCCTTCGCCGAAAAGACGACATAGTGAACGGATTGATAGGCGAATTCCAGGGGGTTCAGTAGCCGTTCAGATTCATAGTCGCGATCCTTCCGCGCAGTCCATAGGTCCGCGTCTGTAAGCCCTCTTTCCACCAGACGGATGTCGCGACCTAGAAGCACGACGAACCGGATGCCAACCTTGTCAGTGATTTGGTGGTAAGGATCAGAATATGGCTTACTCCTGTAAAACGCCTTCTCAACCAGTGAAGCTTCGTCCTTTGCTCTTGGGCCTTGTACTATCTTGAAAAATTCTGCAGCATGACCTGAATCGATGAGGCTTAGAACTCGCTCCTCCACGGTGGCGCGCACAAGTAGCCCCCAGGCCGCGTAAATCGGCCTGTCTGCTTGCCAGCGAACTCTAAAATCGGATTCAGTCACTGCTCTTTGATGTGATCTTTGACTAGAATTTCCGTCCAAATGGGCATAGGACCGTCGCCTTGAGGTTCCCCACGAAACTCTCGGATGGTGACTTTCTCTCTGAATTGTTCCGGCGTTGCAGTCAGCCGAATATCGCTTGAGAATACAACTTTCCTGACGCGTAAGCTAGCCCCTATTTCGGAGGTGTCCTTGTGTATCGCTGCATCGGAAAAGCCGTTCTGTTCAACCATGTGGTCACGATAAGCATCCTGCGCATCGGGGCTCGGCAAATACCCTGATGCGAAGTCCCCTACGCTTATGACAGAACGCTGGTCTGTCTTAAGATAGGTAATCAAAGCGTTATGCAATTCTACTTTTTCGTCTTCCGGGACATTCATCAACTTGATGAAGTTCTTAGTCAGTTCGTAAAAGCTTTTCGTATTGCGCGCAGCACTTTCGGGAAATGCCAAGCCGAGAAACTTCTCGTAGAAGTACTGCGCTGCACCCATACGATTTCTCAGCGTCATTTGATCGTCGTATATGAACGCTCTTATCGGGGATTGTGCTTCGGCATCATCCAACATAAATGCGCCGATCTTGTACATCTTGGTATGTGGTGTAAGCATTAGCCCCTTAAGGAACGACATTTCCAGATTGCCGTCGGCATCGCTTCTCCGCAGAAATCCGCTATGTACTTCGGCCTTAATGATGCATACCAAGCGGCGCGGCGGATACCCGGAGCTGCATTCCACCACCACGACGATCCCCCGGGAATCTGTCGACTGCTTTGCGCCTCCGCCAGCTTGTATGCAATGTCTTTGGAAGTCGCCAAGAAACCCGCATCTTCTTGATCGGCAGCAGTCATCGCTAGTAAGGCAGTGCTTCCGGGCTGGTGCTTCACGAGTTGCATCTCCAAGCCGTGGCTCGAATTTGACATGGCAATCGAAATTCGCTGCTTCAGCGTCTCCTTGCCATCAGCATCGAGGTTGACCAATCGCTCACCGAACAGCGGCTGCTTGATCTGACGGTCTGACTCCCGCTGGAAGACTTCATGGATGGCAATGCGGCCGATTCGGAGGTTCTGGAAAGGCATGGGGCGGTCGAAGCAGTTGACGCGCAATCAATGTAAGTGGTTGTTGCTCGTCTGCGAGCTGGGCGAAGTGCAAATTTTCACCCGCTATGCCACTGGCCAGTGGCGGCCATCTCCGCGGCCGCTTCGTCCCCTGTGCGCGACTGATGGTCGGCCAGCGGGCCTGAAGTCGTGCGGAACACCGGATGGTCCACTCGGCGTCAGAGGGTGGTGTGCCGATCCACATGCTACAGCTTCAGGGCACGAGGTCGCCTACGCCTGCTGGCACTGGCCAGCGCAGCTGCGGCATGCGCCTCGGCATACCCTTCGAACAGCCCGGCGTGGTGGCGAGCGAGTGCGCGGCCTGAGCCGAGCTACAGTGCTCTTTCAGTCGCATGACGCCCCCTCATTGGTCGCTGGTAGCCCTATAGTACTGTATGCGTATACAGTACCTTTAGCCGCCGGCGGTACTCTTCAACAGGTCTAAACGCATGACGCGTGCCGCTGCTGAAGTCATCTGCCTGATCGTCGGCATCGCGGATGGTGACACCGTGATCCTGCAATGACCAGACCGTGAAGGCGCGGCTGGCCAAGATCGACGCGCCCGAGGAGCGTCAGCCGTGGGGTTTGCACAGCCGCCACGCGCTGTCACGCTCGGCGCGATCACTTCCTTCGCGCTTCGAACCAATCCATCACTTCCCCAGCCGGCCAACGCGGTTTCGCCTTCGCTCCGAACTTGATGCGCTCGGAAACTTCGGCAGGCACACGATGGAACCCCACGTCCATAATGAATGAGCATCGGCTTAGGGTCGAAACGGTGCGTTGACCGTCCGCTTTGCGGACACGGCTACCGCACCGTCGAGGGAAGGGCAGGCTGTCGTCACCTTGGAAGGGTGCGTTCGACGCAGGCGGTCGCCGTCCGTCCGGCAGCGACGGTCCGCTGTCAGGAGTGACACAGATCGGTGACGCCGCCTTGCTTTCAGGAGACGTCCGTGAAGCGGACGTTGATGGCGCGCTTTCGGCCACAAGGGTGCGTCCGTGGCGGTGGGCCGAACGTCGGCTGAAGACGGAGGCTATGTGCAGACAGCCGTGGTGCGACAGACTGAGTGTTTGCGCTGGACGCAGCAGGTTGTCTGCTCCAGGCTTCATTCGGCGTGAGCGCAACGTGCGCCTGCGCGCGGGCTCGTCGGCGGCCTTGCCGACGAGCGGCTGGCTGTGGCGCTTTGGCGGATTCACGAGCAGGCGACCGCAGCGTGGACCGTCGCCAAGCTCGCGCGGGAGGCCGCGATGTCTTGATCGGCGTTCTTCGCCCGTTTCTAGCCGCCTCGTCGGCGCGACGCCGATGGACTACCTGCTCGTGGCGTATTGCGCTCGCGAAGCGCCTGCTCAGCGACGGCGCGACGGTCGCCGACGTCGCAGCGCGTGTCCGATACGGCTCGGTCAGCGCGTTCAGCGTCGTGTTCACGCGCAATGTCGGGTAGCCTCCTGCGCACTTCGCGCGCCGCGAGCGATCAGAGGCGCTTTGGAGGCCGGCAACCGGTGGTACGCAAGACTACTTACCAGGGCCGGCCGCAGGCCATTCCATGTCTTTTGACATTTCGGGCCGCCGAGGCGCCCGGGTAAGGTCGCGCCCGGCGTGCCAGAGCTCCCCACGTCGTCATGTCCGAGTTCGCACCCACCCGCCATGCGCCTGCGCCGGCTGTTCCATCTGTCCTTGCTCGTGGCGGCCGCCTATGCGCTTGTCGGCGCGGCGACGGTCTTCCTGTCGCTGCGGTTTGCGATCCCGTCGCCCATCTTCCCCGCGGCGGGCGTCGCCGCGGCGGCCGTGCTGCGCTGGGGCATGCCGATCCTGCCCGCCGTCTTCGCCGGCCGGCTGGCCCTCGCGGCGCTGACCGACGGCACCTTCGCCTCCACCGGCATCGACTACTTCTTCGAGGCCGGCCTGGCCGCCGCCGTGACGGCGCAGGCCGCAGCGGGCGGCGGCCTGGCGAGGCGCTTCATCGGAGCCGACGACCCGCTGGTCACCGGCACGCGGTCGCTGGGGCTGGTGGCGCTGGTGGGCCCGCTGACCTGCTGGATCGCCCCCGCGCTGGGCCTGCCGTGGTTGCAGCTGCACCAGCGGGTGCTGGAGGGCGACCTGTCGTTCGTGCTGCTGAAGTGGTGGGCGGGGGACAGCATCGGCGCGATGTGGGTCGTGCCGCTGCTGCATCCGCTGCTGGCGCCGCAGGCGTCGGCCTGGCGCGGCCGGGTGCGCGGCCTGGTGGGCCCGCTGCTGGCGGGCTTGCTGCTGCTGAGCGTGACCCTGGCCTACGTGACGGACCGCGAGCGGGCACAGCTCGCCCAGCGCTTCGAGGCCGACGCGGACGACCTGGCCAGCGCCGCGCAGGCGACGCTCGACCGGCTGCAATCCGTGGCGGACGCCGCTGCGCAGCCGCAGGGCCCGGCACCAGCCCTGCCACCCGGCCTGCCGGAAGGCGCCGCATGGGCGGCGCCGCCCGAAGGTTTGCCGCCGTCGGCCGGCGCCCACGTGGTCGGCGACGTGCTCGTCGTGCGCCTGGGCACACAGGCGCCTGGCGCGTGGCTGCAGTTGCCGCTGCGCTCGCTGGTGCCGCCCGATCCAGCACGCCTGTTCAAGCTTTGCTATGCCACCGCAGCGCAGGGCACCGCATGTGCATCTCCCCGGCGCATCCTGCAGCACCGGCGTGACATCGAGGTGGGTGGGCGGGTGCTCCAGCTGCATGTCTCGGCCCAGCCCGCCTATGCGGCACGCCACCGGCTGTTCGGCTCCTGGACGGTGGATGCGCTGGCGATGGTGGGCAGCGCCTTCTTCATCGGCTTCCTGTTGCTGGTGACGGGCCGCCAGTCGCAGATCCAGCGGCTGGTGGCCGACCGCACGCGGGCGCTGGCCAGCAGCGAGGCCCGGCTGGCCAGCATCTACCAGGCTGCCGGCGTGGGCATCGTCCACGTCAAGCCCGACGGCACGGTGGAATCGTGCAACCCGGAGGCCACCCGCCAGTTCGGCGGCCCTGGCCACGAGGTGCACGGCTGCCGCTTTGCGGAGCTGTTCAAGGTGGCCGACCGGGCCTCGGTGGCCGGCATGATCGATGCGGCGCGCGCGGCGCCCGGCTCCTACGAGTCGTGCGAGCTGACGCTGGCCTGCACCGCCGGCCAGGACCTGCGGGTAATGTGCAGGCTGACGGCGCCGGCGCATGCGCGGGGCGTTGCGCCGCATTTCGTCGCGGTGCTGGACGACCTCACGGATGTCGATCGGCTGCGCTCGGCGGAAGCGGCGCGGCAGCACGCCGAGCGGGAGAGCCGTGCCAAGGGCGACTTCCTGTCGAGCATGAGCCACGAGTTGCGCACGCCGCTCAATGCCATCCTCGGCTTCACGCAGTTCCTGCGCAGCGGCGGCCAGTCGGGGCCCGAGGAAAGAGAGCAGAGCCTCGCGCGCATCGAAGCGGCGGGCTGGCACCTGCTGGAGATGATCGACGGCGTGCTGACCCTGGCGCGGCTGGAAGCCGGCCGGGCGGACGTCCGGTCGGTGGACGTGCCGCTGCAGGCATTGATCGAGGACAGCCTGTCGCTGGTGGACTCGCTGGCGCGCGAAGCCGGCATCCGGATCGACTGGACACCGCGCGGTAGCCTGGGCGCCGTCCGGGGCGACCCGACGCAGATCCGGCAGGCGCTGCTCAACCTGCTGACCAATGCGGTCAAGTACAACCGGCCGGGCGGGGTCGTGCGTGTGCGTGTGATCGAAGG
Organism: Aquincola sp. J276; assembly: GCF_024700035.1. Classification (NCBI taxonomy): domain Bacteria; kingdom Pseudomonadati; phylum Pseudomonadota; class Betaproteobacteria; order Burkholderiales; family Sphaerotilaceae; genus Aquincola; species Aquincola sp. J276. The sequence continues at coordinate 1,338,884 of NZ_JAJONC010000002.1, read as the reverse complement.
CGAGGGCCAGTGGGGCGTCGCGGTCGAGGACGAGGGGCGCGGCCTGACCGGCGAGCAGCTGGCAGGCCTGTTCGTTCCCTTCGACCGGCTGGGCCAGGAGCGGCGCGGCATCAAGGGAACAGGCATCGGCCTGGCAATCTCGAAGCGGCTCGTCGACAACATGGGCGGCAGCATCGCCGTGCGCAGCGAGCCGGGGCAGGGCGCCTGCTTCACGATCTGGCTGCCCTGTGCAGCCGGTCGCGCCGCGGCCGGTCCCGCTTGTCTGGACAACTTGCTGGCAACCGCGGCCGGGCATGCCACGGTGCTGTACGTCGAGGACGACGAAGTCAATGTCGAGGTGATGAAGACGGTGTTGCGGCGCCTTTCCAGCGAGCCCTGCGTGGTGGCGCGCACCGGCGGTGAAGCCTTGAGCCGGCTGGCCACCGGCGACATCGACCTCGTGCTGCTGGACCTCGGCCTGCCGGATCTTGACGGCCTCGCGGTGCTCGAGACCATCGTCGCCACACGCGGCGGACGCCACCCGCCCGTCGTTGTGGTGAGTGCCGATGGCGAGCCGGCCACACGGTCGGCCGCACTGGCCGCCGGGGCTGCTGCGTTCTTTGACAAGCCCTACAACGTTGACGCGCTGCTCGCGGGCCTACGCGCGATCCTGGGCGCGGCTCACCGCCCCGACTAGCTGTCGTTTCCCAAGAGGTTGTTCACCCCAAGTAGTCAGGGAAGTTGGAGGTTCTTAAGCCAAACCATCAACCCCAAGCAACCCGGATGAACAACGCACGGGGGGAGTGCGCGAGGCGGACGCTGATGGAGCCCTTTCGATCAAGCCCAAACACCTGAGCGATGGCAAGACGCACAAGGCCTACATCTGTTCGTACTGCAGCAAGCCCTTCGACGCGACGAAGGCGGTGGTGTTCCAGTTCACCGAAGGCCGCAGCGGCGAGAACGTCCAGCAGTTCTTCAAGCTCGACACCCTGCAAGCTTGGCAGGACACGCTGGTTACCGACGGCTTCAGCATCTACACCGCCACGACGACCGAGGGCGTGACCTCAGCGCAGTGCATGGCGCATGCGCGCCGCAAGTTCAACGACCTATGGGCCAACCACGGCAGCGAGGTCGGCCGCCAGGCACGGCGGCTGTCTGAGTTGCTGGGCCACCGGCCCTACCTAGCGCTTTCAAGCGGCGGTGGTCATGGCGCCGGTGGGCAACATCGAAACGCACTACGGCACCTCCGAAGGCAATTCCGACGCCGCCCCGCTGTACTTGCATTCCGCGCCGCGCTTTAACCGCGAGGCCGCGCGGCGGCTGTCGCCGCCCCAAATGTGGAGCGCTCGAAGACGCCACGTTGCTACTGCAGGGCAAAGAGGACGAACACGCCCCAAATGCCAGTCCCAGGAACTGTTCGTCAGCCTGCTGCGCGCTGGGTACACGCCGGCCGAGATGGTGCTGTACCCCAACGAGGGACACGGCTTCCTAGGCGAAAGCCAACCCGCCTGCCGCCACAATGCGGCCACCCGCATCGTGGCGTGGCTGCAGCAGCATGTGTTGTTGAAGCGTGAGCGTGGCCTCGAGACTCCATCGACCGAAGCTGCTTGAGTGCCGAGCATGCGTCCGCATGGACGTGAACCGACCCCCAGAAGTTGGACTCCGAAAACGTCGATGCTACCGCCTGCCTCGTCGCAGGAATCGCTGAGCCGCCGGTTCGGGAAAATGACTCGAATGCGGACGGCGTATGTGGCCGCCTGAGCGGCCGTCCGCAATTGCTGCGCAGTGGTCTCCGACGGTGGCAGCCGGGCGCTCATTTTGGGTCGAAACGGTGCGTTGACCGTCCGCTTCGCGCACACGGCTGTGGCTTGCCGAGGGGAGGGCAGGCCTGCCGTCAGCTTGAAAGGGTGCGTTCGACGGGGGCCATAGCCCGCCGCCGTGCAGCGACGGTCCGCTGCCAGCGCTGCCACGGACCGGCAGCGCCGCCTGACCTTCGGGCAGGCGTCCGCGAAGCGGACGTTGACGGCCCGCTGTCGGCCAACAACCGGCGGTGGAGCGGGAGCTTCCTGGCATTCCGATGTGTTCGCGTGCTCATCACCCGAGCGGCGCGACTCGCAATTGAACACAGGCGCCGCGGCGACACGCCGCGATCCATTGAGGAGTCGAGTAAGGCTTCAAAGCGCGGCTGATTGCTCTCGGCGCGCAAAGTGTGCGGGAGGCTGGCCGACATGGCGCGTAAACGCGACGCTGAACGCGCTGGCCGAGCCGTACCCGACACGGGCTGCGACGTCGGTGACCGTCGCGCCGTCGCTGAGCAGGCGCTTCGCGAGTGCAATGCGCCACCCGAGCAGGTAGTCCATCGGCGTCACGCCAACGAGGCGGCTGAACCGGGCGAAGAACGCCGACCGGGACATCGCAGCCTCCCGCGCGAGCTCGGCGACGGTCCACGCTGCGGTCGGCTGCTCGTGCATCCGCCGGATCGCCACGGCCAGCCGCTCGTCGGCAAGGCCGCCGACGAGGCCGGGCGAGGCCGCATGTCCTGGCGCCGAGCGAAGCGCTTCGATCAGCAGCACGTCCAGCAGGCGCGCGAGCACGACGTCGCGCGCCGGGCGCCGGGTGCAGAACTCCGCGTGTACCAGCGACACCAGCGTGGTGAGCGTCGGCTCGCCACGCACGTGCACGAGTTGCGGCAACAGCGACACCAGCAGCCGTGCGTCCGGGGACGCGAACCTGCAGTGACCGACCAGCATCCGCACGTCGGGCGGCGCGTCGGGGTCGCCGTGCCGGATCTCGCCGTCGGCGCGGAAGACGTAAGGCGTCGCCTCGCCGTCCGTGGGCGGCCCGAGGCTCGACACCGAGAAGTCGAATGCAGCCGGAATGAGAACGAAGTCACCCTGCTCGAGCACCAGGGGCTCGTGCCCCTGGACCGTCAGCCGGGTCGTACCCTCGACGATCGCGCAGAAGAACGGGCGGCCCGCCTCGGCGCGACGCGCCAGCCAACGCCCAGCGGCCGTCGCGAGCTTCGCGAACGGCGCACTCGGGCGTAGCAGCGTGACGACCTCAGCAAGTGGATCAACCATTTCTGGACTATCAAACACGATTCGTGGACTGCGCATCATAGTCAGTCCCGCCGACGAACCGTATGGTTCAAGGGTTGATGAGCGCAGCGCCAGATCCGCGGTGCACGCCACGCGATCCCAACCTTCAAAGGAACCGTCCTATGTCCACGTCCATCTCGCCTGTCGTCGGCACCCTGTCCGTCGAGCCGGTGCCCGTTGTCTCCATCAGCCCCATCGTGCTGCCCGCGCCGGGGCGCACCGTCCCTCTGCACGTGCGCGTGTCTGCGCCGGTGGCCGGTCGCGATCTTCCGATCATCCTGCTCTCGCACGGGCACGGCTCGTCGAACAACCTGTCGTCGCTGAACGGCTACGGGCCGCTCGCCAACTACTGGGCTGCGCGCGGCTTCGTGGTGGTACAGCCGACACATCTGTCGTCGGCCACCCTGCGTGGCGTCGTGGACCCGAACGGTCCTGAGGGAGCGCTGTTCTGGCGCTCTCGTGCGCAGGACATGACGCGCCTGCTCGATGCGATCGACGCGCTCGAGGCGTCCTTGCCGGGGTTACGCGGGCGGATGGACCGGAGTCGGGTCGCCGTGGCCGGGCATTCGCTCGGCGCCATGACGGCGGGGATGCTGCTCGGTCAGCGCGTGACGGACGCCGACGGTACCGTCGTCGATCTACGCGACCCGCGGATCGCCGCCGGCGTCATCATCGCCGGGCCGGGCAACCCGACGTACCTGACCGGGGCCGCGCAAAACCGCTATCCGATCCTGCGCACGCTCGACTTCTCTGCGATGGCCGCGCCCGCGCTTGTCGTAGTCGGTGATCAGGACGTCAATCCGATGTTTTCCGACCAGGCGGCGTACCGGGCCGGCGCCTACACCCTGAGTCCGGGCCCCAAGCACCTGCTCACCGTGTTCGGGGGCGAGCACATCCTCGGCGGCATCTCCGGCTACGACGCGGCAGAGACGACCGACGAAAGCCCGGCGCGCGTGGACGCGGTGGCGCAGATGACGTGGGCCTACCTGCGCACCGCGCTCAATCCGGCAGACTCGGCGTGGACGGCCGCTTGCGCCGCGCTGCGCGATGCGCCGAGCCCGTTCGCTCGCGTCGACGCTAAGTGACGCGAGCCGCCGACGTGCTTAACCGACGTCATACCTAGCTATGGGGGGGCCGAGGCAACTTGGCCTCGGGTGGTGGGGCCTTGCGATAGTGAGTTCACACGGTCTCAAGCCGTGCTCTGTGCCTGAATCGCCTGGGTGCTGCGTGCCGATTGCGCCCTGTGCTGCAGGTACTCCTCAGGGAGTTCACAAGGCTCCGACCGGCAGTTTCAGGGCGGCGGGTTCGGGGAGGCGGATGTCTTCTCAGGGTCGAAACGGTGCGTTGACCGTCCGCTTCGCGGACACGGCTGTGGCTTGCCGAGGGGAGGGCAGGCCTGCAGTCACCTTGAAAGTGTGCGTCCGACGGGGGCCATAGCCCGCCGCCGTGCAGCGACAGTCCGCTGCCAGGATTGCGACGGACTGGCAGCGCCGCCTTACCCTCGGGCAGGTGTCCGCGAAGCGGACGTTGACAGAGCGCTTTCGGCCAAGAGCGGTCGACTACGTATGACCGTTGGGAGGCCGACCACTCCACGACCGACGAAGGGTCCAGCCCTCCATGGGCCGTCGATATCGCTTAACGGATCCAACCTATGGTCGAAATGGCTCTGCTGACCAGCGAGCTCGTGGCTATTGCAGCCTTGGCAGAGATCCGCTTCGACCTGGACAGTGACCGATTTCAGATTGGCTGCGTACCGAGGTACCGTTCAAATACCTCATGTAACCGAAACCTCGCCGAGTTGTTGATGTTTGCGGACCGGGCCTGGAAGACCCCGATAAAGGGATGCTCCGGATTTGCTGACGGTAGCTGCGCGCGTAGGAAGCCGATGCGCCATAGAATGTTGATGAGCTCCGTGGGCTGCTTGTCTAGGCACCAGCGCGCGTCGGCGTCCACCTTCAGGTCGCCGGCGCACAGAAGTAGGCAGTGGTACTCCAGCTCGTCCCGCGTGAGGATCGTCTTGCCGTTGCGAAACGTCTCGATTAGGCTCATCAGCCCCGGATACTGGAAGCGGTACTCCGCCACTAGGTCGGACGATCGCTCCCGCGCGTACTGGGCGACGGCCTCATCGATGTCGTTTTCCGAGAAGGGCAGCGAGCGCTCCGCGTTGCGGGCAACCTCGAGCACTAGGCTACAAACGTGGATAAGTTCTCGCGGCCGCCACAGCGTCAGGTCGAGAATAGATTCGAACGACGGTGCGCCCCAGATCGACTTCGGCATGACGGTGTCCCAGGCGATCTGATCCATCGTGTCGGGCGCGAGCTGAAGGGAAAAGCGGATGCGCTTAGCGATCATCGCGAGTAGTTCCTTCGAGGACCAGTCAAGCATCTCGACGGCATCTCGCAGCTTCTGCGCATCGTCATTCAGTGAAGGGATGTTCTCAAATAACTCCCTGCGCAGAGTCATGACGACTCTGACGCTAGGCGTCCGCTGCGAGACCGCGGAGCCGGCCTGGAACAGGCCGGCTACGAAGGCGATCGCGTCTTCGGAAGCATCCCAGCCCTTGTCTAGCTCGTCTACGAGAATCAGCACCGGACGTTCGCGGCAAAACTCCTCGAGGTCGGCGAGTAGGTTGTTCAACTCCTCCAGCGAGTACAGGCGCTGCAGCTCTCGTGTCTTCGCGGCGGCTTCAAGCTTGCCAATTTTTACGGACTCGAGACGCTTGAGGAAGGACACCAGAGAACCGATCGGATTGCCAGACAGCCCGCTATAGTTGTCGCGCACAAAGTTGTAAATGCGCATCGATGCACCCGTTCGTAGGCCGGGCCGTCTGTCCAAGGCGGCCTTCATGGCAGAGACATAGAGCAGGTGTTTCCACGCGGCGGTATACGCGCCCTGCTTCGCCCAGGCCCCGGTCGCCTCCTTGGCCAGCAGATTGTTCAGTTGCTCATAGGAATAGTCTTCGGGACTGAGTCGCAGCACGATGCTGCCATTGCTCTCGGCCAAATTGCCGAGCATCGTCAACGCCGCGGACTTGCCGACCCCTCGATTGCCAAGGAGCGCCACCTTGCGCGACTGACGCGATCCCAGGAACTCGAACTTGGATGTGCGGAGGAACACCTGCGGCAGTGAACGCTCCCGTTCGGCCGCCAGCGCGCCAAAGTCCAGGGCGGCAATGTCGACGGACGGATTACGTGCGTTTGATAGAGGCATTTCGCGTGTTCCCGAGGAGAAGTCGAAGATCCTTTGTCCACTTGACGCTGCGGTCTGGGAGCTTCTCGCCGAGCACAAGTCGTGCGAGGAAGCCTGCGCCCAGTTCAACGTTGGTCGAGTTTCGGACGTTGGCAAAAAAGTCGTCAATGATTCGCCGCTTGTCTCCGGGCAAGTGGGCCAGCTTGAAAAACTCGGATTCTGGCGGCGCCTGCTCAGGCCGCCCAATGATGACCGCGACGCGCGCGTCTTCGGGCACCTTCACAAGGGTCGCATACGGTAATGGCACGTGGCCGCAGTCCCTCGCCTCGTCGCGAAGCATACGCAACGGTATACGCGCCTCTTCCCAACGCGCCAATGGCACTAGCTTCGCCCCCCTGGCCAAGTGCGGTCGACGATCTGAATGAACAAGCAGAGCAAGCATGACACCGCCATTCAGCTGTTGATGCAGCATTTTGCTCGTGCTTGGAGAGACTGGGAAGGCTTGTGAGATGCCTCGCTCGCTCGTCAGCGCCCGTGAGAACCTTACCTACGGTACTCGACGCCTTCTCCACCGCCGTATGGTTATTCTCTTACTTTGACAGCTTTGCTTAATCGGACCAATTCAGCTGTGCGGCGGGAAGAGCTGCTTTTCAGCGCTTCCCGTACGCTACGCGGCTGCCTGTGAGGCTGACTGCCGGATGCCCGCTTGGGGTCGGTGAGCGTCCGCGAACGTCCGGTCTTGCAGGCCGCGCAGAGGTTGCTCTCGCTCTCAAGCTGGATTCCGGCAATGCAGGTACAGGACACTGAGTCGCGCGCGTGTTAGTTTGCTTACTCGCGTAGACGCTGAGCCAACGCGACCAGCCGGCTCTGCCGGTGTCCTTACGACGCGGCCCTTGCCCGTGCCCGGGGATCGCGGGCTTTGGTTGCCTTCCCGCTGCGCGGGAACGCCGCCCGCTTGTCGTCCTGACCGGCTGCGCCAGCCAGCACGCCACCCCAGTCACCCGCCACGCCCGAAGCCGGGCCGCGGAGGTGGATGTGATCGCCCCGGCTCGTCCGTCGCGCCAGTCGCTGCGTTGCACTGCGCTTGGTGGCACGCCGGCCGCGGCGCCGCCGGGGCTCAAGGATGGGGCGGGTGCCTCCCGCGTGCAGCCGCTGCGCCAGGCAAGCTGTCACATCGGCTGCAGGCGCTTGGACCCTCTGTCCGTTGCAGCCCTCGCGCCGATCGGCCCACCGGGTCCCCCCACAAGTCCCCCCGATCCTGCAGCGAGGGGGGACTTGTGGGGGGATCTACATACGGTGGGCCGGGTGACCGGCGCACCGCTTCGGCTGCTGTAAAGCCTTCGCCCATCCCCCACCCCTTCCCGCCGGGAAGGGGCCGTGCCCCACCCCCGCCCGCCCGTGGGCGGGAGCGAGGAAGGTCCGAATGAAGGGATCAGCTTCTTAAAGCCACTCACCCCGGGTGACCAGCGATGCCTTCACGCAAAGGAGCGCACCATGTCCCCCGTCCAGATCATCCAGCGCCACGCCCACCTCGCCGGCCCGGTGCAACTCGACCACATTCCCACCTCCGACGGCCCCCGGGCCCGTGCCACCCTGACCGCGCTCAGCCAGCGCCGTCGGGGCAAGGACAAGCAGGACCCGCCGGTGGCCATCCGCTGGACGGTGTGGGGTGCGCTGGCCGAACACGCCGCCAAGTACCTCGGCCGCGGCAGCCACGTCAACGTGGTGGGCCACCTGCACAACCACAGCTACGTCGCCACCGACGGCCACACCGTGCACACCTTTGTCTTTACCGCCGAGGAGATCGACTTCCTTGACAGCAAGGCCGAAGCCGACGCCCGGCGCGAACGCCAGGCGTTCGTCGCCGAGATGGACCAGGCCCAGGCCACCCGCTGAAGGAGACCACCATGCAAACGATCCACTCCACCCCGACGCTGACCACCCGCTTCGCCTACGGCACCCGCGTGCTGCGCCAGGACAGCGGCCTGGCCGAAGACCAGATGCGGCAGGTCGCCCCGTCCATCTTCGCCCCCGGCAAACACGCCAGCCGGTCGGAGCGCTACAGCTACATCCCCACCATCGAGGTGCTGCGCGGCCTGCAGAAGGAGAACTTTCGTCCGGTGATGGTTGCTCAGGGTGCCAGCCGTGTCGAAGGCAAGGCCGACTACACCAAGCACCTGATCCGCCTGCGCCATGGCGAGCCGAACCAGCGAGACGAAGCGCAGGAAATCATCCTGATCAATAGCCATGACGGCGTCAGCGCGTACCAGATGCTCGCCGGGCTGTTCCGATACGCGTGTGCCAACGGCCTGGTGGTCGGCGACGTGGTGGAAGATCTGCGCATCCCGCACAAGGGCCAGGTGCAGGACCGGGTGATCGAAGGCGCCTTCCGCGTTCTGGACCAGTTCCAGGCGGTCGAGGAGCACACCGATGCCATGAAGGCGCTGCCCCTGCAACCGGCGGAGGAAAGGGCGTTTGCCACCGCCGCGCTTGCGCTGCGCTTTGGCGAGAACACCGTGGCCGACTTCGGCGGTCACACGGCCGCCCCAGTCACAGCCGAGCAACTGCTAGAAGCACGGCGGCCGCAGGACGTCGGCCACAGCCTCTGGCATTCCTTCCAGCGAGTTCAGGAAAACGTCATCCGCGGTGGCCTGACGGGGAGGGGTGCCAAGGGTAGGCGTCTGCACACCCGGCCGGTGAACAGTATCGACCGCAACGTCAGCCTCAACCGGGCCCTGTGGCTGCTGGCCGAGGAGATGCGCAAGCTCAAGGCTTGACGAGGGAAAGGGGCATTTCGAATGCCCCTTTTTCTCAGCTGAAGGTGAACAGCCACCAACCGCCTGCCAGTCCTGCGGTACCGCCGACGGAGAACGCGACGACGGCCAGCTGCCACGACCTGAGCAGATTCAAATGCAGCGCACGGCATCTTTCCTGGATGACGCGCTGCATCGCCATGCTCAGCTCGCGGTGGAGGATCTCCTTGGCCGAGGTCTGCAGGGCTTTGACCTGCGCCGCATGCGTGTCGCGCATCAACTGCTCGGTCCGGGAGGCGACGCGGCGCATGACCTCCACCTGGGCAGCCCACGCCAAGGCGTTGACCTCGTTGCGCATGTCTTTGACGCCGGTGTCCACCAGGACGCCGGCGGCCTGCACGGCCTTTGCACTCGCTTGCAGGTCACCGACACAGCTACGCGTCGCTTCCAAGGCGCTCAGGAGATCGCCGATCGCCTCGGCGACGAGCGCTTCGCGAACGGTCGTCGGGCTGCTCATCATGCTGCCGCCGGTGCGGGTGCCGGGGCGCTGCACGGCGCTACAAGACCCAACGCCGCAAAGCAGGCGTCCAGCTCGGGCACCACGCCGCGGGCGAGCCGCCGGGCTGCCAGCCGCCGGGCGTGCACCAGCTTCTCGGAAGTGTCGGTGGCCTGCGCGATCAACGCCTTGTGGTCGGTGCCGTCATCTGCCAGCACATGCAGGTCGACCGGTGACTGCTTGACCAGCTCGTACACCTCATTGAGGCCAATGCGACAAGCGCCATTGGCCCCCTCGATGCGGCTGTGCCGGGCAAACGCCAGCACCGGCTCGAACGCCCGATCGAAATCTTCGGTTTTGTCGACCATGTTGAACACCACCCGCAGCTTGTCCGAAGGGACCCCAAGGCGCCGCAGTTCCGTCAAGGTGGCGATTGTGTCCCGCTGTTGCTTGAACGCCGACACGGTGGGCACGATGAAGAAGTCGAAGTCTTCGTGACTGCCGGTGTAGCGTTCCATTAACGCCAGCAACTGCTCGACGTTGCTGGCCCCGATGTCGATCACCACACTGTCGACCGTCTGCACGTAGTCCTGCAGATCACCGAACTGGTTGCCTCGCAGCGACGCATGATCTCCCTGGTCGTCGTTGATGGTCTCCACGGCAACCAAAGAGGCGCCTGGCATTCGGGGCAGGAGCAGGTGGCGCGCCACTGTGGTTTTGCCGACATTGCCGGAGAAGTTGATGACAGCGACTTTCATGGATGCCTCCGAAGCAGTGGGTTGGAGATGCGGTTGCGCATGAACGCTTCGGCGAACTCTTTGCCATTGCAGTGCGCGCCGAGCATGCGTTGAACGAGCTGTTGATCCTCTGTGTCGCGGATTGCCGGGCGTGCAGACAGGGTGTTCCGGCATGGCGGTTGCACCACGCTGGGGATCGGTTCGTCTCGCGACTGCGCAGGCGTCGCTAGACGAGCCAGTGCCTTCTTGGCCTCTCTGTGCACCGTGCTCTTGCTGACAGTGATGCCCGCATTGGCTAGAGCGCGCCGGATTGCCTCCAAAGAGTAGCCGCGTTGGCGCAGCCTGGCGATGTCGTCGAGGTAGCCGCGGGCCTTCCGGTTGGGTCGCCCCGGCAGTTCGCTGAATTCTAGTGTCATGAAAACTCCTTTGTCCTGACACTGCGCAGCCCGAAACGGTGTGCTGCACTCGTCTTGTCACCAGTTCGCTAACGTCTCAGGTTCGTGTCGGTAGCGTGCCGCTTTTGTATGCGCTCCGTCTCGCATTCGCTCCTCTTTCGTTTGGCAATCGTCGCGGTTGGCTGCCTACGGGGGCTCAGTTTCAGGCCTTGTCGCTGGGAGTCGGACGGTGCGAAGCGATGTTGAGTGCCTTCTAAGGCGTTTCGGCCGCTGGATCTGGCGGACATCCAGCGTGAATGTGACCTGTGCAGTCACCGAAGATGAGGGCAAGGGTTAGTGCAGGATAGGCGCGGTGGCGCCGTTTGTCGGACAAGCTGGCGCTTGTCCTGGGAGGCTCGGATGGACACCTCACCTCGCGACCGCATTACGGTCGATTTGCAGGGCCTGAAGGCAGCGCTGATCGCGCGCGCAGAATCCGATGGGCTGATGCCGTCGCAGGTCGTGCGGCAGGCACTTGTTGCGGCGTTGGGCCCGAGAAGAGTGATGGCCACCCAGCCAAAGCAGCCAATCGCGCGACTGAAGTCTCAGCGCTTGTGCTTGCGCATGCGTCCTGAAGAGGTCAGGGCGGTGCTGACGTCCGCTGCGCTTGCTGGCCAGCGGCCCGGTCGCTGGCTTGGGCGGGTGGCGGCCGGTGGTCCTGGCGTTGCAACTGCAGAGCAACTGGACGCTCAGCACACCGCGTTGGTGGCAGTCTCCGCCGAGCTTGCGGCGCTCCGTCGAGCCCTGCAACGACTGACGTTGCAGAGTCGGACCGAGGCTCAGGCGGTAGACGCAATGGCCATTGCGCAGATCCTCGGCGACCTGCAAGCACTTCTGGCGTCAGTCGCATCGTCGACGGCGAAGCGCCTACCTGTCGGCAGGGCGGCGGGGCAGCGCACGTCCCACAGCCGCCTTGCTAGGAGCGCAATGTGACTTCAACGACGGAAACAGCACTGCTGCACTGGGGCGAACGTCTGTTCTACCCCGGCAATCGACGGGTGGCCAACTCGGCGCCGCACCTGCGGGGCACGCCAACCGAGCGAGCCGCGGCGCTGCGCCAGCGCATTGCTGCGGTGGTGCAGCGCCGAGCGCCACAAGTGATGGTCAAGGTCACTGGCGGGGGCAGGGGCATGCGGGCCATCACGGCGCACTTCCACTACATCAGCAAGCATGGTCGGCTGCCGATGGAGGATGACCGGGGTGAGTCAGTGCGAGGCCGCGAGGAGCTTGGTTTGCTGGTCGACGAGTGGCGCTGGGGCGGGACCCACATTTCAGAGCACACGGAGCGCCGGGAGGCCTACAACGTCATGCTGTCCATGCCGCGCGGCACGGACCCGTCCATCGTGCTGCGGGCGGCGCGCGAGTTTGCGCAGACTGAGCTTGCAGATCACAAGTACGTCATGGTGCTGCACGACCATCAGGCAAATCCTCACGTGCACCTCAGTGTGCGGGCGGAGTCAAACCATGGGCGCCGGCTGAACCCGCGCAAGGCCGACCTGCAACGTTGGCGGCAGACCTTCGCGGAGAAGCTGCGGGGATGGGGCATTGACGCAGAGGCGACACGTGCGCCGACACGTGGTGTGCGCGGGCGTGATGAACCGTTGTGGCAGCGGCAGGCGCGGGCACAACAGCGGCTTCGGCGAGACGCCAAACGACCGCCGGCCCGGATAGCACCGTCCCAGCTTGCGGCTCGTCAAGCCTGGGCGCACATCGGACAGGCGCTAATACGCTCAGATGACCCGCGCGACCGTGCGCTGGCCCGCCATCTCGCTGCGTTCATGCAGCGGACACCTGGTTTCGACGTTTCCAACCGCTCGGTACAGCGCATCATGGAAACAGATCGCAGGGACCGTACCTCCGAGCCACGCCGCTGAGCTATAACCTTTGACGAATACGACGTACTGGCAACGGTGCTCAGATTGGCACTACCGCCTAGCCTCGCTGCTGAAACGCTCGGGCGGCACCACTGGTCGCAACACGCTGGCCGCCGGCGGCGGAAGATCGGCACGCCCGTTCGGCGGTTGATTAACTGCTGCGCGTCCAACTGCCGGCCGCACCCACTGACTACCGCGACGACGAGACGAAACTGCAGGTGCTCAACGAGCCCGGCAAGAAGGCGCAGGCCAGGAGCCGCCTGTTGGCGAAAGAATGACGGAATGCTGGGGGGACGGCACAGGGCCGCCAATCCGTTCGAGGCCGAGATTAGACGCAAGGGGCTCGCGTGCGGTGCCCTGGGCTGCCGCCGCAACGGACACAGCGTGCCGGTGCTGACCGAGATCTAGGCACTGCTGGCGGCCAACCTACAGGCGGTTCTCCTATCCAGCCTGCTGGGCAAGGCACTGCACTACCTGGCTTCGCAGCGGCTCAAGCTCCTGCGCTTTGTCAACGATGCCACTGCCCGCAGGACAACAACGCCTGCCACCAGTAAACGGGCGCTCGCGGCTGCCTTCGCCAGCTAGGCGCTGTCAATCGGAGGCCTCGTGTTATCAATCAGGCCGACGGCGCCATGCAAGGAGTCCAACAGCGGCAATGCCCCCCAGCATTAACGCGTAAGACGATGGTTCAGGAATCGGCGCAGTCAAGCTCAGGGTATACAGCCCACCCTCCGCGCCAGTGGCTGTACCGGTGACTCGATAAATGAACTCGCCGGCTGGGAGGCTGAGCGCCACAATCCAGCCCAAACCCAGCAGCAGCATCAGGCCCACCGCCACAGCCTGCTGCCGCACCAGCACCAGCACCAGCACCAGCACCAGCACCAGCACCAGCACCAGCACCAGCACCAGCAGCAGTGGCAGCAGCAGCAGCAGCAGCAGCAGCATGACCGTGGCCGCCAGGCCGGAGGCCAGCAGCACCAGCCCGTCGAGGCCCAGCCGGGTGCGCAGCCGCAGCAGCAGTAGCGCCCCGCCGATGGCGCCCGCGCCCACCGCGCCCAGCAGCACGCCGTAGTAGCCGGCGGTGCCGCGCAGCAGCTGGCGCGCCGCCAGCGGCAGCAGCGCCAACACCGCGCTGGCGAACAGGAAAAACACTACCGGGCGCAGCATCACCACATGCAGCTCGCGGCTGGCGCGGGTGTAGCGCAGCCCGGCGCGGAAGGCGCCAAGGAAGTTTCCGACAGGCCGGTGTCCGGCGTGGCCGGCCGCTTCCACCGCAGCAGCGCGCCGATCACCTGCACGTAGCTGGCCACATCAGCGCCGTAGGTCACGCCGGCGCCGAAGCTGGCAAGCAGCAGGCCGCCCGCGGCCGGGCCGATCGAGCGGGCGATGTTGATGCCCAGCGAGTTGAGCGCCACTGCGCCCTTCAGGTCGGCGCGCGGCATCAGCTCGGGCACGATGGCCTGCCAGGTGGGCGCCATCAGCGCCGCGCCGATACCGCCGATGAAGGTAAGCGCGATCAGCCACTTTACCGTCAACTCGCCGGTCTGCAATAACACCATCAGCGTGCCGCCGCCAGCACCAGCTGCACGGAGATGAGGAAGCGCTGGCGGTCGAGGCTGTCGGACAGCACAACCGCCGGGATGGCCAGCAAGAACACCGGCAGCGTGGCTGCCGTCTGGATCTAGGTGTGAACCGTCAAGAGGTTCTTTCTTGATTTGGTGAGTTTGGACATCGGAAAAGCGCCGCTGATACCTGCGTGAGGGCGGTGCCAGTTGTAGTGGTGCTGCCAGCTGGCCAACGCCTGCGTGCGCTGGTCGGAGTTCTGGTAGGTCCATCCATAGGCCCACTCGCGCAGCGCCGACTGGATGAAGCGCTCGGCTTTGCCGTTGGTCTGGGGCCGGTACGCGCGGGTGAACTTCTGCGTGATGCCCAGAGCAGTGCAGGCGGCGGCGAAGTCCTTGGACCGGAACGCCGAGCCGTTGTCGGTCAGCAAGCGGCGCACCGTGATGCCCAGGCTGGCGTAGTAGGCCACCGCATCACGCAGGAACTGCACTGCCTGCGGCGTCCTCTCGTCCGGGTGCATGGCCGTGAAGGCAATGCGCGCGTGGTCATCCACGGCCACGAACAGCATCTCCCAGCCGGCCCCGTCGACCGAGTCGCGGCGGTTGCCCGTAACGCGGTGGCTGGGTCGCTCGATGCGTCCGAGCTTCTTGGTGTCGATGTGCAGCAGGTCGCCTGGCTGGTCGTGCTCGTAGCGCACCACCGGCTCGACCGGATCCAGATCGCTGAGCTTGGACAACCCCGCGCGAGCCAGCACGCGGCTAACGGTGCTGGCGGAGACGCCCACGCTTAGGGCGATGCGCGCCTGGGTCATGCGGCGCCGGCGCAGCTCCACGATCAGCAGCGCCTTGGACGGATCGATGGCACGAGGCGAGTGGGCGGGCCGCGACGACGCGTCGGCCAGCGCTGCCTCGCCCCCCGGCCAGGTAACGCCCAAGCCACTTGCGTGCGGTCACAGGCGTCACCCCGTGCTTAGCGGCCGCATCACTGGCCGACCAGCTCAGCTCGATCATCTGCTCAACCATCTCCAGGCGACGTGCGTACGTCAATCGGGCATGCTTATGGATGTTCATCCGGTTGGCTTCCTTGAGGATTGGGTGTTTGGCGACTTCCAGTCTCTCAAACCCAACCCGGATGAACACCGGATACAACCTATTGAAGCTTCACATCTGATATGGCCGCTCTCCGCAAGTCCTGTGCGTTTAGTTGATGCTTGAATGGCAATGGCCCGAGGGGATGCGACACGAAGCCTGCTGCGACGATGGATCAGACTGATATCCGTGGGTTGGGTACCACTGTGCATGGATCCGCCGTGGAAGCTGCCTCGCTCTAGTTTCGCGGGTTGCCAGGGCCTTCCGTCGTAGTGTGACTGAGGGTTCTTCCCGTCGGATGCCGTGTCGCATCGCCTCGGGCCACTACCGATCAAGCGCCGTTGCGTAATGGCGCAGCGGCTTGTGCCTGACGCGCTATCGCCCAGACGAATCCCGCCAGCTCGCGCGCGACTGCAACGCAGACCTTATTTATCTGCACGCCACGCGAGGACAACTGGGCAAACCGACTGCTGAGCCTCATCTGTGCCTTCCAGGCATGGTCGCGAATCGCAGCTGGCAGCTCCGCGCTGCGATTGCGCAGCGTCGTGCTCATGCGAGCCGCAAAGCGGTAGTTCCACGCTGCCTCCACGAGCAGCCGCCGAGCGTGGCCGTTTCCGGTCTTGGTGATGGAGCCGCGTCGCACGCTGTTGCCGCTTGAATGCTCCGACGGCACCAAGCCCAGATAGCCCATCAGGTCACGCGCGGTCTCGAAGCGCTCGAAATCTCCGATCTCGGCGATCAGGCCGATCGCCGTGACGCTGTCGACACCACGCAAGCTGCGCAGCGCCGCGACGACCGGCGCGAAGCACCAGCTCTGCACGATTTGCAGCAGTGCTGTCGTCAAGCGATCGACCCGCTGCTGAGCCGCTTCCACGGCCAGCAGGTATTCCGCCATGGCCAGTGTTTCGCCAGCATGGTCGAATCGCTGGTCGGCGATCCAGCGTTCATGGGTCTTGGTCCACGATGTCTTGCCGGGATAGCGCCGATCGTGGCGCAGCATGAACGACTTGAGCTGTTGGCGAGCCCGCAGCCTGGCCTGTACGGCGTCTTCCCGAGCTCGGCACAGATCCCGAATGCTCTCGTGCGCCTCGTCTGGAACCCAGATCGCTTTGAGTTCGCTAGCTCGCGACAGCTCCGCCAGTCGGCAGCAGTCACGTCGGTCGTTCTTGATCCGGTCGCCAGCACGCTGGGGGATCAACGAAGGCGCAACGATCTCGCACCGGTAGCCCCGGCGGCACAACTCCCGATACAAGCCGAAGCCGGTCGGGCCGGCCTCGTAGACGACGCGAATGTGCGATGGGTCGCCTGCCTGGGCCAGCAGCTTGGCTAACTGCCGAACGTCCGGTCCGAGAACACCGACGAATCTCGCCGGGGTTCGACCCGCCTCGCACGCCGCCACACTGATGCTGTCCTTGTGGACGTCCAGGCCGACAAAAAACTCGGTACGCTCTTCCATGGCTCGTCTCCTTCAGTTGCGTCTGGCTCGTCCAGCCGTATGTGGCTCGGCACACTTCGGTGAGTAACCCACGGATCTGGAGACGAGCCCTTGACGCTCTCACTGAGCGGCCATCATGTCTAGGCCACCGCGGTCGGGCCTGGCCGAAAAGTCAGTGACCAGCCAGGAGCTGGCGACGTCGCGCATGAAACTGCCGATGTTGCCCAGCACCGTGGCGGCCCACAGCACTGCGAAGGTAGCATGGCGCAGAGGGGCGAAGGCGCCGCTGGAAGGTGTGCTCACGGTGTGGATTGGTTGAGGTCGTGCCAAGCCACCAGTAGGAAAGCACCGGTCAGGCCCAGGTGTTCAAAAAATGCATTGGCGGCCATGAAGCGCTCGGGCGGCGCCATGGTCCAGAAACGCAATGCGATGAAGGTGGCCGCCAGCGTGAAGACCGACAGCGCTAGCGCGCCCAGCCAGCGCAGCCGGCCGCTGAGGACGAGTGCCGAGGCGCCCAGCTCCAGCACGACGATGCCCACCGCCATCGGCGCGGCCGGCGCAAGGCCAAAGTGGTTAATTTCGGCAATGGCACCGGGGAAGTCGAAGGCCTTCTGCAGGCCGCCCTGCAGGTAGGCCGCGCACAGCAGCAGCAGGGCCAGCCAGCGCACGGCCGGCGAAGTGAACACCCGCACCATTCTCATACCGCCCAGCAGGCGCAGCCGAGCGCGCCCCAGAAGCCTTTCAGGTCGGCAACCGGTAAGCGGGCGCTCCACGCCGTAGCATGGGCGTGGCCATGTACGGTGCACTGCTTGGCGCAGCTGCAGGCGGCCGCGGCTTGTCGATGCAAGCGGGCCTGCATCGGGGCGCCCTCCTGCTCGCCCCAGGCGGCATAACCGCCATAGCGGCGCACCGGCGACCAGTCGGGCATAGCCGGCGGCAGAGGGGCGTCGTCGTGCGCGGCGAAGGGACCGGCGCCGTATACCACCTTGCCGCCCACCACCGTCAGCAGCGAAGTGGTATCCGCGATCTCCGATTCGGCGCATGCAAAGAAGTCGCGGTCGGGCACCACCAGGTCGGCCAACTGGCCGGCCTGGATGCGGCCCTTCAGACCTTCTTCGTTGGAGAACCAGGTGACCTTGTCGGTCCACATGCGTAGTGCAGTCTCACGGTCCAGGCAGTTGCGCTGCGGCGTGAGCTGCATGCCGCCCACCGTCTTGCCGGTGATCAGCCAGCTGAGCGACACCCAGGGGTTGTACGAGGCCACGCGGGTGGCATCCGTGCCGGCCGACACCTTGGCGCCCATCTCGAGCATCCTTTTCACCGGCGGCGTGGCCTCGGCCGCACCGGGGCCGTAGCGCTCGACGAAGTACTCGCCCTGGTAGGCCATGCGGTGCTGCACCGCCACGCCGCCGCCCAGCGCGGCGATGCGGTCGATCGACCGTTCGGAAATGGTCTCGCAGTGGTCGAAGAACCAGTTCAGGCCCTGCAGCGGCACGTCCTGGTCCACGCGCTCGAACACGTCCAGCGCGCGGCTGATGGTCTCGTCGTAGGTGGCATGCATGCGCCAGGGCCACCGGTTCTGCGCCAGGATGCGCACCACCTCTTCCAGGTCGCCTTCCATCCCGGGCGCCATGTCGGGCCGCGGCTGGCGGAAGTCCTCGAAGTCGGCGGCCGAGAACACCAGCATCTCACCCGCGCCGTTGTGGCGGAAGTAGTGGGTGCCCTGCTTGTAGCGCGAGGTGGCCGTCCAGTTCAGGAAGTCTTCCTTCTCCTGCTTCGGCTTCTGGGTGAACAGGTTGTAGGCCAGGCGGATGGTGAGCTGCCCGGCATCGGCCAGCTGCTGGATCACCTGGTAGTCCTCGGGATAGTTCTGGAAGCCGCCGCCCGCGTCGATGGCGCCGGTGACGCCCAGGCGGTTCAGCTCGCGCATGAAGTGGCGCGTGGAGTTCAGCTGGTACGCCGGCGGCAGCTTCGGGCCCTTGGCCAGTGTGGCGTAGAGGATGGACGCATTGGGCTTGGCCAGCAGCAGCCCGGTGGGGTTGCCGGCGCCGTCGCGCATGATCTCGCCGCCGGGCGGGGCCGGCGTGTCGCGGTCGTAGCCCACGGCGCGCAGCGCGGCGCCGTTGAGCAGCGCGCGGTCGTACAGGTGCAGGATGAAGACGGGCGTGTCGGGCGCCACCGCATTCAGCTCGTCGAGGGTGGGCAGGCGCTTCTCCTCGAACTGGTGCTCGGTGAAGCCGCCCACCACCCGCACCCACTGCGGCGCCGGCGTGACGGCCACCTGCTGCCGCAGCATGCGCATCGCGTCGGCCAGGCTCTTCACGCCGTCCCAGCGCAACTCCAGATTGAAGTTGAGCCCGCCGCGGATGATGTGCAGGTGGTTGTCGATCAGCCCCGGCAGCACGCGGCGGCCGTGCAGGTCGATCAGGCGGGTGTGCGGGCCGGCCAGCGGCAGCACCTCGTGCTCGCTGCCGACGTGGGTGAACACGCCGCCGCTGATCGCCACCGCGCTGGCATTGGGGTTGGCTTTGTCCAGCGTGGTGAACAGGCCGCGGTGCAGGATCAGGTCCGGGGCCGCCTGGGCGGGCGGCAAGGGGGCTTCAGCCATGTTTGCGTTGCTCCGTGGGGGCGCAGGTCGGCAGTTCGCCGAACATGTGGGGCTTGACCTGGTGGTGTAGCCAGGAGGTGGCCACTGCAGGCCGGGCCATCCACTGCTTGACCAGCGGCGGGATCTGCTCGCCCACCAGGATACCGAGCAGCCCCACCAGCGCGATTACCGGCGGCGCCGGCGAACGCACCTGGAAGAGCGCGTAGATGACGCCGACCAGCAGGCCGAGCGCCACCGAGAGCAGGTAGGGCTTCATCGGCGCGCTCCGTGCTTCAGCCTTCGTGGGCGCCGAACATGGTCTTGGCGTAGATGATGCCCAGGCCGTAGGCGCCGCCGTACTGCTTGGCGATGCCGGTGGTCATCTCGTAAGTGTCGGTGCGGGCCCAGTCGCGCTGCAGTTCCAGCAGGTACTGCAGCGAGGTCATCGGCCGCGCGCCGGCCTGCACCATGCGGTCCATCGCGCGGTCGTGTGCCTCTGTGGACACGTCGCCGCAGGCGTCGGCGATCACGTACACCTCATAACCCTGGGCGATGGCCGACAGCGCCGGGCCGACGATGCACACGCCGGTCCACAGGCCGCTCAGCACGATGCGGTCTTTGCCAATCGAGTTGATCTTGTCGATAACTGCCGCGTCCTCCCAAGTGTTCATCGAGGTGCGGTCCAGCATCTTCTGGCCCGGAAACGCTTCCACGATCTCGCTGAACATCGGGCCGGAAAAGCTCTTTTCGGCCACGGTGGTCAGGATGGTGGACACCTTGAAGCCGGCGGCTGCGCGGGCCACGAGGCCGGCGTTGCTGCGCAGGTTTACCGCGTCGATGGACTTGGTGGCAAACGCCATCTGCGACTGGAAGTCGATCATGATGAGCGTGTGGTCGGCCGGCGTCAGCAGGCCGGGGCCGGCGGTGGGGGGTGGCGGTGATGGGCATGGTTGGCTCCTTGTCAAGAAGAAAGGGTGCTTAGATGGGTAATCAGGACGTTCAGCTCTGAATGAATGCCAGCAGGTCGGCGTTGAGCTGGTCCTTGTGAGTGCTGGCCAAGCCGTGAGAGGCGCCGGGGTACACCTTCAGCGTTCCATTGGGCACCAGCTTGACTGCCAGCTGAGCCGAGTTGTGAATTGGCACGATCTGGTCGTCGTCGCCATGGATGAACAGAGTGGGCACGTTCATCTTCTTCAGATCCTCTGTGAAGTCGGTCTGCGAAAACTGCTCAATGCAGTCGTACTCGCTCTTGAGCGAGCCCTGCATCCCCATACGCCAGAAGTTGTCGCGAAGCCCCTGCGACACCTTAGCGCCAGGCCGGTTGGCCCCATAGAACGGGCCGCTTAGATCCTGGAAGAATTGCGAGCGGTCGGCCTGCACGCCGGCGCGGATTCCGTCGAATACGTCTTTCGGCAGTCCGCCCGGATAGGCAACCGACTTCATCATCGTCGGCGGCACTGCGCCCACTAGCACTGCTTTGCCAATGCGCTCGGTGCCATGGCGACCAATGAAACGCGCCACCTCGCCACCGCCGGTAGAGTGGCCGACCATCACCGCGTCGCGAAGATCCAGTTGCTTGAACAGGACAGCCAGGTCATCGGCATAGGTGTCCATATTGTTGCCGCTCCAGGATTGGCCGGACCGACCGTGGCCGCGGCGGTCATGCGCGATGACACGAAAACCGCGCTGACCAAGGAACATCATCTGGTCTTCCCAGGCGTCGGCCGTGAGCGGCCAGCCGTGAGAAAAGACAACGGGACGCCCCGTTCCCCAATCTTTGTAGAAGATTTGAGTGCCGTCGTTAGCGGTACAAATATTGCTGCTCATGGTGCTCCTGTCTGTGAAGTTCGGTTTTTGCATTTGGCGACGTTGACTTCGCTAATGATTCCTTGCAAGTGTGGGGATCCTTCCTGATGCGGTAATTCTCTGC
This sequence comes from Aquincola sp. J276, assembly GCF_024700035.1. Lineage (NCBI taxonomy): Bacteria > Pseudomonadati > Pseudomonadota > Betaproteobacteria > Burkholderiales > Sphaerotilaceae > Aquincola > Aquincola sp. J276. Next base: position 1,317,721 of record NZ_JAJONC010000002.1, on the reverse strand, counting down.
TAGGTGGCGCGTGCTAAAGATGGCACCTTCTACGCACGAGTGAAAACGGGAACACCGTGCTTCGCCGCTCTGAGCATCAGGTGGCGTGGCTGCACTATGCGCAACACATCCCGACTTGCTAGCAGTCATCTCAAGGAATGATCCGGGAGGACGCTTGACTGTGTGCATGCTGAATGCATTCGTTGCAGTGCAATAGGGTGGTCAGCCGTTAAATTAGCCCTTGTTATCGTTGATTCGGTATCATTGCATGGAGTAATAAACGACGGGGCGATTCGATGGTCTAGGAGTCCTCTGAATGTGGCAATCGCCGCAGCTTGAGTGCGTGACGACGCACCAAGCTTCTCAAGAACCGATTTAACGTGACACTTAACCGTGCTGATTGAGATGCCTAGGTATTTAGCGATAGTCTTGTTGCACAGGCCACATGACACTAACCTAAGAACTTGCCCCTCGCGGGGCGTTAATGTCTGACGCGTCACGCTTTCGACAATACATTCGGCCGCCTCGGGGCAGAAATGCCTGCCCCCTTGACTGACAATTTGGAGTGCGTTCATCAGATCGTTTGCGGTACAACTTATCAGTATGTAGCCCCGGGCGCCGAGAGTAATGGTTTGCAGCACCTCAACTTCGCGAAAGCCGCGCGCAACCACCATGACGGGCGGGTGTTTCGATGCACCGTTTTGCACCAACATCACGAGCGTCTTGTAGTCTGAAACGAGAACGTCCACATTGAAGAACGACGGGTCCGGGCTAGGCACGACCGAAACTCCCGGCGCTGCACCGAGCATCGTCATTAGCCCGGCTGCAATGATCGGCTCTTCGTACAGAACTGCAACGCGCAGATTGCCGTTCACGTTCATGTGACCTCCTTCCAAGTCTTCACAGCGATTACGGTTGCATCTTTGGTCAACAACGTGATCGTTGAAAGCCAGACGTCGCCTTTTTCGGGACTATGATTGATTAGGATGACCGGATCGTTTCAGGTCTAAGGGAAGAATGTTGCATGCGAAACAAGCTGGCGTAGTGAACTTGTTTGCGATCCCAAAGCGCCTGTTGTGAAAGCTCTGTAGCGTGAAGTTGGTCCAAGGTCTCCTACTGAGGGTTGAGGTGCTCGCGGCGTCTAGATGGAGGACTTGTTGCTGCTGTCGCTTATGTCATATGAAACACAGGCACGTCGAACGGGTCACCGCCTCCCACTGTGGCCGGCATAATCACTGCATCCTTGCTGCGCAACGGTCTCAGCTCCAATGAGCAAGACTACAAACGACTTGTTGAGAGAAACAGGCGACGCTACATCCGTCGGGGCGTGCGCAGCTGATGGGCTTGACTTTCGGCTGGCTCTCGACCAAATCCCTGGTCTAGTCTGGACAGCAGCGCCTGATGGCTACATCGAATATCTCAACCTGCGTTGGTGCGAGTACACCGGCTTGCCGATGGAGCAGGCTAGCGGTTGGGGCTGGCAAAGTGCGGTCTGTCCAGCCGACCTACCGGCACTGCTTCAGACTTGGCGGGGCGTTTTGGCATCCGGTCAGGCTGGCGAGGCGATTGCTCGACTGAGGCGGCACGACGGTGTCCTGCGCTGGTTCTTGTTCCGCGCAGTGCCCTTGCGCGACGACGCCGGACGCTTGTTGCGTTGGTATGGACAGACGACGGACATCGAGGAACGCAAGCAGGCTGAAACACGTCTCGAGCAGTCGGAGGAGCGGTACGCGCTGGCGATGGCTGCTATCGGCAGCGGACACTGGGACTGGCTACCCTGCGAGGCGCGTCTGTATGCCTCGCCGCGGCTCTTGTCCATGTGTGGACTGCCGGCCTCAGCTGCATTTGTGGATTGGCAACACTTCTCTGCCAGCTTGCCAATTCATGCAGACGACCGGGAGCAGTGGGACAGCGCTGTTCGCAATCACATGTCTGGTCGCCTAGCTGAGTTCAAGCTTGAAATCAGAACGCATGTTGACGGGTCCATTCACTGGTTCGAGTTTCGGGGGCTTGCCTCGTGCCGGGCAGACGGGCAGCTGGAACGGTGGACTGGGTCCGTTGCTGATGTCACTGGTCGACGTCGCGCTGAGCTCAACCTCCGTGAATCGCAGGAACGGTTCTCGCTCGCTGTCGAAGGCTCGCATGACGGAATTTGGGACTGGGACGTGGTATCGAACAAAATGTTTCTGTCACAGAGAGCGCAGAAACTTTATGGGATCACGGTCGGACCAAATTTGAGGGATTTCGATGACTGGGCGGCGTTGATAAAGCTACATCCGGATGACGAGGTTCGACATTGTCGCCAATTGAATGACTACCTGGCGGGGCGCGCGGCAATGTTTGACTGTGAGTTCCGAAGCCGGCATCTTGATGGCCATTACCATTGGCTACATGTGCGTGGTGTCTGTGTTCGTGATGGCAGTGGCCGGGCAACGCGAATGGCTGGTTCAGTCAGCGACATCGATGCTCGAAAACGCGCCGAAGCGGCGCTTCAGCGCTCGCAGCGACTCGATGCCATTGGCATTTTAGCCGGCGGTATTGCGCATGACTTTAATAATATACTTGGTTCAATTCTCGGATTCTCGGAAATAGCCTTGCGCCGCACCCGCAAAGGTAGCCAGGTGCGGGTCGATTTAGAATGCATTGTCAGTCAGGTAGACCGCGGTCGCGCACTTGTCGGACGCATACTGGCGTTCAGCCGCACGGGTGGCGGGAAGAAGTGCATGGTGCATATCGAAGGCATAGTGCATGAGTGGCTCAACATCCTTTCTGCCACAGCGCCAGCGAGCATCCGCATTCAATCATCTATGAGTTCTGGTCGCGCTTCGGTCATCGGAGATCCTACTCAGATCCATCAAGTATTGATGAACATTGGAAGCAATGCTTTGCATGCTATGGGCAGCATTGGTGAGCTTCGCATTGAGATTTCTCGGCAATTCCGTAATCACCAACATAACGTTACTACGGGACGTGTCGAACCCGGAGAGTACGTTGTCCTTCAGGTGCGAGACACCGGCCATGGAATCGCACCGGACATTCGAGATCGAATCTTCGACCCCTTCGTGACAACGAAAGACGTTGGAGCAGGCACCGGTCTCGGGCTCTCTTTGGTGCACGGCATCGTCACAGAAATGGGCGGCGCCATCGACGTGGATAGCGAGGTCGGGCAAGGCAGTTGCTTCACAATCTATTTGCCTTGCAGCGGCGATGCAGGATCGTCGAATATCGTTAAATTGCCGGAACTCCCTAGGGGTCGTCATCAACAAGTCCTTATCGTAGATGACGAGGAAGCGCTGGTCCACATTACCACGAAGACACTTGGCGATCTGGGCTATGTTCCGGTGGGATTCACGTCTAGCTCTGAAGCGCTGGCAGCGTTTCGTGCTCACCCGGACCGCTTCGATGCAATCATAACGGACGAGAGTATGCCTGGTCTTACAGGTACGTCGTTGATTCGGGCCGTGCGCGCTTTGCGGCAGACTGTTCCAGTAATACTGGTGAGTGGGTACTTAGGCGGGACTGTTGCGATCAATGCAGAAGCGGCGGGTGCAAGTTGCGTACTCAACAAGCCGCTGTCGCAAAGGGAGTTGGCTGAGGCGCTGGCTAAGGTGATCTCTTGAAATGTAGGATTGGTCACCGATTTCAAACTAAGACGCGTAAAGTCGCCTTGTCGTATTGGCTGGTCTAGACGGGAGGCACAGATGCCATTTGAGGGAGCTTACACGCGGCTGTGCAGTACCAAATCGGTTGGTGCGACAGTCTGCAATGTGTTGCTTGTCGACGACGACCCAGCCATGGGTGTCATGATGGCAAGATACTTCGCAAACTCAGAAATCCATGTATTTGCCGTGGGCTCTGGGCAGCAGATGCGCGATGTATTGGCCGAGGAAGCGGTTGATCTCGTCGTACTCGATCTTCGACTCGGCGCCGAGAACGGCCTTCAATTGGCCCAAGAGTTGCGCGAGCGATCGAGGATTCCGATCATCATTCTTACTGGCCTGCTAGAAGAGGCCGACCGAATTATGGGACTAGAGCTCGGCGCGGACGACTACTTGACAAAGCCGGTCTCTTTCCGTGAGCTGCTTGCGCGGATTCGGGCTGTTCTGCGGCGTACGAGGATGTACGAGAATGCAGCCGATGCGGTAGCAGATGTTCGTGCATATCGGTTCAACGGGTGGGAGCTCAACGTGCGGCTTCGTCGACTGTACGCACCTGATGGGACGCCTATTCATTTGCGAAACAGCGAGTTCAACTTACTGCTTGCGTTCTTAGCATCTCCTGGTCTGGTGTTGAGTCGTGACCAACTCCTCGAACGATCTCGATTGCATGTCGACGAGGTCTATGAACGTGCGATTGACGTCCTCGTGACAAGACTTCGAAAGAAGCTTGATGTCGCGCCCAGTCGTTTGAACTTCATCGCAACGCAGCGCGGGGCCGGATATCGATTTGACGGCAACGTCGAGTTGATCTGCGTTTGATGCGAAGACCGTGCTTTTACACAAAGCTGCCGAAGTTGCTCCACGAATGCATCGCACGGGCGTTCAAAGATGACGGTCCGGCGGATGTGCTGGCTAACGCCGGACTGCAGGACCCGTCCGTGTCCGACAGGAGAAACAGTCAAACGTAACAGCTGCACCCCAGCGCGCCCCAGAAGGCCGGTGCGTCGAGGGCCGGCACCCGGGTGCTGGCGGCCAGCAGGTGCTTATGGCCATGCAGCGAGCAGGCGGCTCGGCAGGCGCAGGCGGCGGCGTAGTGGTAGCGACGGTCTTCTTCACCCGACGCCCGCTGGCGGGCCTGGTAGCCGCCGAACGTGCGCACCGGCGACCAGCTGGGCGACGCCGGCGGCAGCGGCGGGGCCAGCCCGGCGAAGCGCTGTGAGCCGTGGACCACCTGGCCGGCCACGACCGTCAGCACCGACACGATGTCCTGGATCTGGTCTTCAGGAATGCTGAAGTAGTCCCGGTCCAGCACGGCCACGTCGCCCAGGGCGCCGGGTCGCAGCACGCCCTTCCTCCCGCTGTCGCGCGAGAACCAGGCGCCGTCGGCGGTCATCAGGCCCAGCGCCGCCCGGCGGTCCAACCGTCGCTCCTCTGGATACAGCACCGTGCCGCCGATGCTGCGGCCCGACACCAGCCAGTACAGGGCCTGCCACGGGTTGTAGCTGTTGACGCGGGTGGCATCGGTTCCCAGGGTCACCGGCAATCCCATCTCCAACATGCGCTTAACCGGCGGCGTCTCGGCCACCGCAGCTTTGCCGTAGCGGCGGACGAAGGCTTCGCCCTGCATTGACATGCGGTTCTGCACCGCAATGCCACCGCCGAGCCGCTTGATGCGCTCCAGGTTACGCGGTGAGACGGTCTCGCAATGGTCGAAGAACCAGCCCAGCCGGTCGATGGGCCGCTCCCGGTGCACCTTCTCGAAGACATCCAGCGCGCGCGACACCGTCTGGTCGTAGGTGGCATGCATGCGCCAGGGCCAGCCATTGCCGGCCAGGAAGCGCACGACGGCCTCGAGATCGGGTTCCATGGCGGCCGGCATGTCCGGCCGCGGCACCAGGAAGTCCTCGAAATCGGCCGCCGAGAAGGCCAACATTTCGCCCGCGCCATTGAGGCGGTACATGTCGCTGCCGTCGCCGGGCCGCCCGGTAGCCACCCACCGCTGCATGTCGGCCAGTTCGGCGCCCGCCTTTTGCGGGAACAGGTTGTAGGCAAAGCGCAGCGTGAGCCGACCCTCCTTGGCCAGCCGGTCGATGATCTGGTAGTCGTCGGGGTAGTTCTGGAAGCCGCCGCCGGCGTCCCCGACGGAGGTGACGCCGAGCCGGTTCTCCTCGCGCATGAAGTGCAGCGTGGAATTGATCTGGTCCTCCGGGCTGAGCTTGGGTCCCTTGGCCAGTGTGTTGTAGAGCACGAAGGCGTTGGGCTCGGCGAGCAGCAGGCCCGTGGGCTCGCCGTTGCCGTCGCGCTCGATGATGGCGCCCGGGGGCTGCGGCGTGTCACGTGTGTAGCCCACCGCTCGCAGTGCCGCGCGGTTGAGGAAGGCCTGGTTGTAGAGGTTCAGCACGAAGACCGGCGTGTCGGGCGCGGCATCGTTGATCTCCTTGAGCGTCGGCAGGCGCTTCTCGGCGAACTGGGTGTCGTTCCAGCCGCCGACCACCCGCACCCACTGCGGCGGCGGCGTCACGCGTGCCTGCGCCTTGAGCATGTCCAGCGCCGCATGCAAGCTGCGCACACCGTCCCAGCGCAGCTCCAGGTTGTAGTTCAAGCCGCCGCGGATCACATGGGTGTGGGAGTCGGTCAGCCCTGGAATGACCCGTCGCCGCTCCACGTCCACAACGCGGGTCTGGGCATCGGCCAGTGGCACGATCTCCGCATCGGTACCCACGGCCAGCACCAGGCCGTCCTTGAGCGCCAGCGCGCTGGCATCAGGCTGTGCGGAATCCATGGTGCTGATGCGGCCGTTGTGCAGCACCAGATCGGGGGCTGCCCGTGTGCTGCCGCTTTGTGCCGCCAACGGGCCGGCCAGCACGCTGAGCCCCAGCGAGCCAGCGGCCTGCAGGAAGTCGCGCCGAGCGGGGCGCTGGTCGAAGAGATGCGTCATGGCTACTCCGGGGGTTCACGGCTGCTGGACGAATTCGGCCTCGATGGCGATGTCGACCACCTCGCCCACGCCCTGGCGGACCGGCGGCGGATTGAAGCCGAATGCCAGGCGGGGCACCTGGCCGGTGATCGAAAAGCCGAGGGCCGGCACTTTGGCGAAGGGATGGGACTTCAGCGCGCCGTTGAGCGTGGCCGTCAGTGTCACGGGCTGGCTGACGCCCAGCAGGTCCAGCCTGCCTTCGACCTGCATCGTGCGCGGGCCCGTGGGGATGACCTTGGTGGACGTGAAGGTCGCTCGCGGGAACTTGGCGACGTTGAAGAATGGCTCGCTTCTGAGTTCGACGTTGAAGTCGCGGCCTTGGGCGGGTACGAAGTCCGTTTCGATCGAACCCAAGTCCACGCTGGCCTGGACCGAACTCCTGGCAAAGTCCGCAGGGTCGAACCGGATCGTGGTGTCAAAGCGCTTGAAGCGGGCGGTGTAGTTCGACAGGCCCATGTGGCGCACCCGCCAGGTCAGGCTCGCATGTTCCTTCTCGAGGATGTATGTGCCCGCGGGCGCTTCGATCGGCGCGGCATCGCCAGCGACGGCGCCGGCCATCACGAGCAGAGCGGGGATGAACAGTAGAGTGGAGATTGCGTATCGACGGCGTGTCATGACGGTACCTGAGCAGGGTGGTGTGTGGGCCTTTTCATTGAGCCGCGGTGGCTTGATCTAGCCAACCTCCGGAAGATCTGTAGGCGCCTCAATCTTTGGGGGTAGTACAGGGCTGGACCAGGGAGTCGACGCAGGGCGCGCCCAGCCATGGCGGCAAACCCAATTCGCAAGACGGCAACGGCAGCGCACGGCTCTTCGTGGTCGATGCGAATCAGTCGAGTTTGATGCCCGCCTCTCTGATCAACGCGGCCGCGGCATCGAACTCCCTCGCCAGCTGTTCGGTGAACTGCTTTGGCGTGGAGGAGGCCGGCTGCGCGCCCAACTTCTCCATCGCGGCCTTCACCTCCGGCAGCTTCAGTACCTTGACCGTCGCAGCATTCAGCCGGGCGACGAGCTCCGGGGCCGTCTTGGCAGGGGCAAACATCGCCACCCAGAAGGTGTAGTCGGAGTTCGGGAAGCCGGCTTCTACCGTGGTGGGCACATCCGGCAGGACTGGCGAACGCTCCGGCGTGCCAACGGCCAGCGGCGTGAGCTTGCCGTCGCGGATCAGCGGCATGGCACTCACCAGCGGGGCGAAGAACCAGTCGACCTGGCCACCGATGACGTCCATCAGTGCCGGCGGCGTGCCGCGATAGGGCACATGCGTGGCTGCCAGCTTGGCGGATACCCGGAACTTCTCTGCGTTGATGTGCGTTGCACTCCCGTTGCCCGCGGAGGCGTAGGTCATAGAGCCCGGCTTCGACCTTGCCTTGGTCACGAGGTCCGAGACGCTGGCTACCTTGCTTTGGGTGGACACCACCAGCACGTTCGGCAGCGTGGCCAGCAGCGCCACGGGCGCGAAGTCCTTCAAGGTGTCGTACTTCAGCTTTGGATAGAGCGCGGCATTGACCACATGGCCGGCCGAGTGCACTAGCAGCGTGTGCCCATCGGCGGGCGCGGCGGCGACCTGGCTAGCACCCAAGGTTCCGCCGGCGCCCGCCCGGTTGTCGACCACGATGGGCTGGCGCAGTTCCTTTGCGAGGTGCTCGCTCAGGATGCGCGCGATGACATCGGTGCCCGAGCCGGCCGTGAACGGGACCACCAGCGTGATGGGTCTGCCCACAGGCTCCTGGGCCAGCACGGCAGCCGAGGCGGCCGTCATCGCGAACGAGGCAATGCTGCGGAAGAGGACTCGACGGATGCACTTCATGTCATCTCCTTCATTCAAGGGCAATCGTTTGCCCTATTAGTCGAAATAGGAACTGTTGACTACGCCTGGTAACTCAAGAAGGTCGTGCGGGAGGCTGTGGGCCGTCCATCCGAGGCAAGGGCATCACCAAGAGCACGTTGCAGGGCTGGCTTGAGGTGTTGCGAAGCACGCGGCTTTCACCCGGGGCGATGCGGCAGGAGTCGAGGGGCCCCAGCTCCGCTGTCGAGCGCTGGTCCCCGTGGACGGCTTCGACCACGAGACGGCCCTCGACGACCACATAGAACTTCTCCACGTCGGAGGCCGACGCCGTGGTTCCGCCGCCGGGTTCGATGGAGGACAGACCGATCCAGACCGAGTCCGCGGGCCCGGCTTCGCGGCCTTGCAGCCTGCGCATCGACATCTGCCGGTGGCCTGGCGCCTCGTATGGCGGCGCCTGGAGGAAAGGAACCAGGTGCATGATGGCTTCCTCAGGGTGCGAGCACCACGCGCTCCATGGAGCCCGCCAGAACCTTGCGGTAGGCCTCGGCGGCCTGGTCCAGCGGGAGCAGGGTGCCGTCGTCGACGTCGAAAGCCTTGAGCGAGCCGTCGTCGAAGCCAGGCAGCAGGCTGTTGAGGATGCCGGCGCACTGGGCTGCGCTGAGCTTCAGACTGTCCACGCCCAGCATCTGGAGGTTGCGGCGGTAAAACGCCAGGATGTCGAAGCTCACGTTGCGCTCGATCGTGGAGATCAGCACCTGGGTGCCGTTGACGGCGAGTGCGTCCAGCGCCAGCTGGAAGTAGGGCGAGCCCACCGTGTTGTAGGCGATGTCGGCGCCGCGGCCGTCCAGTGCCTCCAGCAGCTTGCTGCCCAGCTGGGGGTCCGCCGAACTGAATAACGGCACCAAGCTGCTCGCATGCCCGATGTAGCTGTGGCTGTCGCGCTCGACGCCAACCACCTTGGCGCCCTGCCGCGTGGCCAGCTGAATGGCCGCCTGGCCGACCTTGCCGTTGGCGCCGAAGACCACGACGGTCTGGCCCGGCCCCGACAGGCCGGCACGGCGCAGGCCCTCGTGTGCCGTGATGAAGGGCACCCCCACCGTCGACGCAGCCGCGACGCTGACGCTGTCGGGCTTGCGGCTCAGTGCCTCCTCGGGCAACACCAGGTAGGTGGCATGGGTGCCGTCTCGGGTCATGCCGAGGTCGCCGCCTGTGCCCCACACCTCCACGCCGCGCCAGGGCGCCGGGCCGGCCACCACCACCCCGGCAAAGTCGCGGCCCGGGGTGCGTGGCCATACGGCATGCGGCATCATGCCCAGCGAGGCCTTGACGTCGCTCGGGTTCACGGCCGCGGCCCGCACCTGCACGACGGCATGGCCCGCAGGCGGCTCGGGGAGCTGGACGTCCACCAGGCGGGGTGCGATCGCCGCGGCATCGGCCGCCTTCTCGGCGAGGACGAGCTTGCGTCCATTCAAAACTTGAGTCACGGTGGTTCCTTTCAGAGGGACGGTGGGTGGTCGCGGCGTCTCAGCCCGCCGCATTGCTGTCTTGCAGGCCCCAGGCTTTGCGCGCCTGGGTGGCGCTCGCCAGCTGGCCGCCCAGGTCTTCGACGATGCGACGTGCTTTGCTCACCAGTTCGGCGTTGCTTCTGGCGAGCCGGCCTTTGTCGAGGTAGATGGTGTCTTCCAGGCCGATGCGCACATTGCCGCCCATCAGCAGCGACTGGGCGACGGCTTGGAACGCGTGGCGTCCCACCGCAAAGGCGCTCCACTGCGCCTGTGTGGGCAGCAGCGACTTGGCGAAGGCGATGGACTCGGGCGAGTAGGGCAGCGAATACCGCACGCCCAGGACGAAGGTGAAGAGCCCTGGTCCCTCCAGCGTGCCGTCGTCCATCAGCTTGCGCGCCAGCACCACGTCCCCGCTGTCGAAGCACTCCAGTTCCGGTACCACACCGGCAGCCCGGATGATCTGGGCCATGCGGGCGACGTTGCGGGGCGTGTTCATCACCACCTGATCGCCCGAGTTCATGGTGTTGAGGTCGAGCGAGCAAATGTCTGGCCTCAGTGCCGCGATGTGGCTGACCCGTTGCTCGGGCGGCAGGAGCGTGGTGCCGGCGGCTGCCAGGCGTGGGTTGCCGTCCGTGGGCACGAAGCGGCCGCCTGGCCCGGTGGTTAGGTTGATGATGAGCCGGGGGTCGTGCCGGCGAAGGTTGTCCACCACGCGGGCGTAAAGCTCCAGGTCCATCGACGGCGCGCCCGAGACGGGATCGCGCACGTGAATGTGAACCGCAGCGGCGCCTGCTTCAGCGGCGGCCAGACACTCGTCGGCGATCTGGCTGGGCGTGATGGGCAGATGGGGCGTCTGCTCCGGCCGGGTGAGGTTGCCGGTGACGGCGCAGGTAAGGATAGTGAGCGGCTCCATGTCGCGCACCTCAGCCCAGCCCGCGGCCGCCGTCGACCACGAAGATACTGCCAGTGGCATAGCGAAGCGACGTGGCGCAGGCGACGATGGCGGCGGCGACGTCGTCGGCCATACCCACGCGCCTGAGCGGAATCGTGGCGCCTACGCGCGCATTGAAATCCGCATCGCGGCCCGCGACGAAGGCGGTGTCGACCACGCCAGGCGATACAGCCACCACCCGCACGGTGGGTGCCAGGGTCTTGGCCAGCGCCTTGGTCAGCGCATCCACACCGGCCTTGGCTGCCGCATAAGCCAAGTTGCTGCCCATGCCCGACAGCGCGGCGATCGAGGACACATTCACCACCAGCCCGTCTTGGGACCGCTTAAGTTGCGGCGCGAATGCGCGGATGGCGGCAAAGGTGCCTCGCCAGGTGGTGGCAAAGATGCTGTCGATGAGGTCGTCGGTCAGCCCGTCCAGGTCCGCTGCAGGAACCGGTTGGGTGAAACCCGCGGCGTTCACCAGGATGGAGGTACCGCCGGTGCGCGACTGCACCTCCTCGGCGGCGCGGGCCAAAGCGGCGCTGTCGGTGACCGAAGCCGCCACCGCGAAGTGACCGCTGCCGGGCAAGGAAGCCAGCAGCGCCTGCGACTTCTGAGGTGGGGTGCGCTGCAGCAGCACCACGCGAGCGCCCAGGTGGGCTGCGCGCCGTGCGGTGGCGGCGCCGATGGCGCCGTTGCCGCCGGTGATCACCGCGACCTGGCCTTCGAGGCTGTCGTGCGGGGCGAATGTTCGAGCAGAGTTGTTCATGGCGTTCAGGGCAGTGGGCAGTGGGGCAGGCGGGCTTCGCCCGGTTCGAGCTTCAGGTCCACGTCGAGCCGGTAGCCGCCATGGCCATCGGGCTCGAACTTGCGCAGCAACGACCCCACGGCGCCGAACACGACGTCCTCGTAGGCATGGGGGTCGTCGACGTCGAAAAACTGCGTGGCCAGGCACTTGAACCCGTCGGCCAGCACGATGAAGTGCAGGTGGGCCGGGCGCATCACCTTGCGACCCTGGGCGGCCAGCAGCCGTCCGCATGGTCCGTCGGTGGGCACGGGGTAACCCGCCGGGCGCACGCTGACGAACGAGAAGCGGCCGTCCGCATCGGTCTCGAAGCGGGCTCGCAGGTTCATGTCCTCTTGCTCCGGGTCCTGGTTCTCGTACATTCCCTTGGGCGAGGCCTGCCAGGTCTCGACCCGCGCGCCGGGGACCGGTGTTCCGTCGAGGTCGACAACCCGGCCTCGCACCTCGAGCCGCGGGCCCGGTGTGGTGTCCGAGCTGATCGTGGCGCCGTTGGAGCGCAGCGGTTGATGGGCCCGCCAGAAGGGGCCGACCAATGCCGGCTCCGTGCCTCCGGCTTCCACTGAGTGGCGGGCGCTGCGCAGCTGCACGAGCGTCGCCAAGCCCAGGATGTCGGCCAGCAGGATGCCCTCGTTTCTTTCGGCGCCCGTCGCCTTGCCCACTTCCACCAGGAAGTCCAAGCCGACCTGGAGCTCCGCCGGCGTGAGGTCGACTTCGAGCGCGAATGCATGCAGGTGGCGGATGCCTGCGGCCATCACCTGGCGCAGCCGGGGGTCGGGCGTGGTTTCGTTGGCGGCCAGCACTGCTGCGAGCAGCGCGCCGGGGTCGGAGGATGAAAGCGGTCGATTCAAGGCAGGCTCCTTCAGGAAAAAGGGCAAACGATTGCCCTAGGTTAGGCATGCAGAACACGGACGTCAAGGACGAGCGTCTAGGGAATAGCGCCAAAAAATAGGTAAAGACTTCAGGCAAGAAAGGTAGTAGAAGGGCAAACGGTTGCCTTGTCGGAGAATGCTGCCGTGAGCACTTCCTCCCACGTCACCATCGAAGACGTCGCCCGAGCTGCCGGCGTCCATCCGGCAACGGTGTCGCGGGCCCTGCGTGGCATCGCGGGCAAGGTGTCGGCGGAAAAGCGGGCCGAGATCCAGCGCATCGCCATTGAGATCGGCTACCAGCCCAACTTCGTGGCGGCATCGTTCCGCACCAAGCAGACGAACCTTGCGGCCATCGTCGTGCCGGACCTGAGCAATCCGCTGTTTGGCCCGATCGTGCAAGGACTCGAGCGGGCACTGCGTCAGCAACACCTGCTGTCGCTGGTGGTGCAGACGCCGGAGGAGCCCACAGAGCGCCGGGATCTGGTGCATGCGCTGGCCGGTCGCCAGGTCAGCGGGTTGCTGGTCCTGGCGGCGGAAAGCAGCGACCTCATGCTGCAAGCCGCCAAGGAACGCGGACTGCCAACGGTGTTGGTCAACCGTGGCTCAGGCGACCGTCACTTCTCGAGCGTGGTGAACGACGACCGGGAGTCGGTGCGGCTGGTGGTCGCGCATCTCCAGGCCCTCGGTCACTGCGCCATCGCGCACATCTCGGGGCCATCGGCCTCGTCGACCGGACGTGCGCGTCGCGAGGCCTTTGAAGACCGGACGCGGGCGCTTGGGCCGAAGGCTGATTTCCCGATCCAGGAAGCTGCGGCATTCACCCGGTCTGCCGGCCAGGCGGCGGCGCGCGTGCTGCTGAAGCGCCGGCCCACGGTGACGGCGATCTTCGCCGCAAACGACCTCATTGCCTTGGGCGTACTCGATGTCCTGCGGGAGCGGGGCATCCGCGTGCCGGCCGATATGTCCCTGGTGGGCCACAACGACATGCCCCTGGTTGACCTGATCGATCCACCTCTGACCACGGTGCGGGTGCCAGTGGAGCAAATGAGCGAGCAGGCGGCGCAGCTGTTCCTGGAGCATTTGGCGCGGGCGGACCTGCCGGTGTCCACCCGGGTGCTGATGCCGACTTTCGTGGAGCGTTTGTCGACGGGCCGGCCAACTCGCCGTTGAACCAGCAACGGCGGTATGGCGGGGTTCTAATGACGCTGCCGGAGGTAGCCCGGGCCTGGCTGCACCTGCTGAGGCGGCGTGGTCAGTGCAGGCCGATGCTTGGATTCGACACGCTGAGAGCCACGCGGCCAGCTTTGCGCTGCTGGTGTACGCAAGTTGCTCGATCGAATGCCATGAGCCCGCCGCGTTCCTGTGTGCGCTGCTGAACTACGAGCGTGGCGTTCTACGGCACGGCGCAGTCCACCGGCCTCCATAGTCTGGCTGGCCATGTCAAACAGGGCTTCTGGCGGGCCCTGTTTCAGCTCCAGTTCCAGCTCGGCGAGCGCCTCGCGCGCCGTGTTGGCGCGCACCTCGCCTACGTCCAGAGCCACCTCCACGGCGCCGCCCGCGCCAGCCGGGAACACATGGTGCAGGCGCTCCTCATCTGACGCGTACTGCTCACTCAGCTGCGCGAGGTGGTCACCAAGCGCCGCGGCGAGGCACTTACCGGCTTCCGTGCCGGCGTGCAGGTTGAGGTCGAGCAGGGGCTCACGGCCCGGCTCTGCTTCAACGGCGACCTCGTGCTCGTAGCGTTGGACGCTGAGCTGTTCCTGCACCTTGACCGTCTGGACCCAGCGGCGGCCTTCGCTGCGGAGTCGAAGCGAGATGCCCGCTCGTGCCAGGTGGCCGCTGGGTGTGTTGAAGTAACGTGCCACAAAGCGCTCGCTGCGGGCGTCTGCATGGTGCATGCGCTGACGCCAGCGCTCGAGAGCCTCCGGGTTTAACCCCAACTTCACTTCGAGCTCTGCCATGGTCGAAATCCTCACGACGTGGGGCCGCGCGCGGCGTCCGCAGCAGGGTCTGCAGCTGGATCCAACAACCCGGTGTCTGCCAACGGGATCAAGCCGCCAACGGGACTCAGATCGTGGGCAGGCTCCGGCGCGGTAGTGCCTTCAACCTGCTCGTCGGAGCCGCCGCCGAGAGATGCTGCGCACGGTGCCGCTGAAGCGAGCGTGAGGACCGCCGACCCGCGGGCGCCACCGTGCTGCGCTGGCGGGCGAGGGCGCACCGGCCACCGGCACTCGAACGACGGTGGCGGTGTCGCGGGTCAGCCGCAGCTGCACCAGTAAAGTCAAAGCGGGGTCCGCGCCGACCAACAGCGACGGCGTAAGGGGGGTCGCTTCAGGGCGCAAGCGCGCGCGACGTTAAAGCTACGCTCGAACCTGTGACAGCACAATGGCCGACGAGCCTCTTCACAAGACCAGGGGTTCTCGGCTCACGTTCGCAAGATATGTTGGGCATTTCATGCGTCTGTCTAAGTCGTTTCGCCGTCGGTCCGCACAATAGCTCGTATTGGCTTGCTGGTCGAGCGCCATGGGAGTGATCGCTTGGGAGAAGCAGCGCACCGTGAGCGATGGCACCGCCGCACGGTAAGCGGCATCCGGGTTGAAACGGAGCGCGCTGGGCGGGAGCGCGCAATGCGAACCGCCGAGGTGTTCGACCGAATTAATCGGTCGAGGCTGCCGGTGAAATGCCCGAACGAGCAAGGAACCGGGCCTCGGGCCATGGCAGAGGCCCCTGGCGGCCGCTTGGTATGGCTGCATGCCTGCTGATCGGACAACGCCAGCGGCTTGACGTCCGCGGAGCCAGCCGCCTGCAGCGCCTGGGTGCGCATCCGCGCGTATAGGTGGCTTTCCAGGGTTTCATCTAAAGTCGTCGGTTGAACAATCAATTGGATTCTTCCCAATGGCCACCGTCCACCGGGACACCGCTGCAGTCAGCCGCAAGGAATACGCCGTCACCCGCGTGGGTGACGTGCAGGTGCCGCAAGGCAATACCAGCCGCGGCGTCAATCGCGAGATCTTCAAGTACCTGCAGGAGGCCGCCCCGGCCGCCGGCTGGAAGACGCTGCTCGACCTGCCCTGCGGGCATGGCCTGTTCGTGCAGACGATCAACCGCCACCTGCCGCTGCAGGCGCACGGTGCCGACATCATGCCCAGCCCGGCGCATCTGGCCCCGCACGAGTACACCCGGTTCGATGCCTCGGCCGCGCTGGCAGGGCCGCTGCCGGAACCACTGCAAGGCCGCTACGACGTCGTCACCTGCATCAGCGGCATCATGGAGTTCGGCAACACCTCGCAGTTCTTCGACTTCTGCGCGCAGCGGCTGGCGCCCGGGGGCTGCTTCATCGTCACCAACGATTCCATCTTCACCGTGCAGGACAGGCTGCTGTACCTGCTGCTGGGCCGCACCCGGCGCCTGAAGCTGTTCCGGGTGCGCAACCAGAGCGTGTGGCACATCATCCCGATGCCGACGACGGTGGGCATGCTGCATGCGGCGGGCTTCCGCGTCGAGCGCGTGGTGCATGTGCTGGGCAAGCCCAAGGACCTGTGGATGCTGCCGCTGGCGGCGCTGCTGTACCCGCTGCTTCGGCTGTACGTGGGCTGCTCGTCCTTCTTCGAGAAGTCGTCCATCGACCCCGGGCTCAAGGCCGGGATGTACAGCTTCCGGTCGCTGTTCTGCACCAGCTACGTGCTGATCTGCCGCCGGCAGGCGGATGCCCCGGGCGCCGCCGACACGGCAGGCGCCCTAGGTCGACTCGGCGCTGATTGACGGCATGGATGATGTAAAGCGCGAGCGCGTTTGCCGGGATAAGCTTTGCCGTGTGCAGTGGTGGGCAGTGTTCATTACCGTCGCCCTGCTCACGGTGGCTGCCTCTAAGCGGAACGACGGTTCCGATGTCAGCTGCTGGCTCTATCTGCTCACCCTTCCAGCACTGGTGGTGATCACGTGGCCGCATCCACGCCCGACGGCCAAGGCGGACTTGATCGAGGCACGGTCCAGCGCTTCACCCCTGGTTTCGGTCGCCTCGCAGGGCGACCATGCATTCAGAAATGAGGCCCGCGGCGTCCGGATGAGAGACTCCGCCTGCACATTCTTCAAGCTGCTGGCGCGTTAGCGAAGCCACGACACCGGCGCTTGACGTTCGCACGGCGATCTTAAAATTGCAGGGCGGCGGAGCCGGAGCGCCGTGCGCTTGATCTGGCAACGGACTGGCCGGCATCCACGATAAGACGACGTGCTGACCGACGCCGGAAAGCTCGGCGCGCAGTGCGGCCTCAATGGCCTGCTTGCCCAGCTGAACCTCGCCCTGCGTTTCGCCCATCCTCAAGGATACCCTGTCGGGACACAGTTTGCTGCGCTGCACCAGTGGGCGGTGCGGGGCGGAAGACGAAGGTGGCAATGCACGCAAGGGGGGCGACGCCTTGCAGCAGCAGAGCACGCCGATGAACAGCGCTGCGTGACTGCGCCGCGACGGTCGGTCTCAAGTTGTGCGGCGTTTTGGGTGTGCTGCCCTCGCGCCTGACGGGGCAGTCCCTCAAGCGGATACTCTTCGTATGACTCCGCTGTCGTTTGCTTACCCGGTCCTCATCGCCCCGACCTTTGCGGGTCTCGTGACGTTGAGCTGCCGCGACCTTCCTGAAATGCGTCTCGTGCTATCGGCGGAGCTTGGAAAGGTGCGTTTGCTGGCTGCTGCTGAAGCGGTCTTGGAAGTAGTGTGTCAGGTGCACCTGAGACAAGGCAAACCTCTGCCACCACCGTCGGAGCCACGGCCGGGTGAGGTGTTGTTGGCCCCTTCGCCCGCGCTCATCGCCCAGGCTGCAAGGAGAAGGATCGCACCGTAGCCGTGCTAGGACGCGCGGCTGTCCCGTTGAATCGCGCAGGCTATCAACTCAGGGGAGGGCGACGCCATGTATTCGCCTGGCTTTCGTTGGGACGGCTTAGGCAATGGCCTGCCCTCCGTCAAATGAAGTCCGAACACGTCATCAACCGGCTCCGACCGCAGCAATGTGACGGACTCCGCGAGCTACTGTTGCTGCGCCCGCACTGAAGGCGATGTGCTATCACCCGGAGGGCTGCGGCGGTCGGGCTCGCCGGTCCGTCGTCACGGCTGCCCTAGGGGCTTGTCCAGCTTGCCACAGGCATCCCTCCCTCTTATGCCCAGGCCCGCGATTCAAGAATCCCGCTGGTGCTCCGACAACACGCCATCCCATCTCAGGACGGCTCTGCACATCGCTTGCCGTCCCCTCCGGCCCGATCCCCATGTTCCAGACCGTCCGAACCCGTTTGACTCTTGCTTGTGTGGCCGTCGTGGTGCTGGCCCTGCTCTGTGTGACAGCGGTCAACTACCTGATCGTGCAGCGGCATGTGCAGGCCCAGACCACCCGGGACCTCGACATGCTGGCGGCGGCCCATGCACAGGGCATCGGCCACTGGGTCGCCACGCAAAAAGCCGTTGTGGCTGCCTTGGCGCCGGCGACAGCGGTCGCAGATCCGGTTCCGTTCCTGATCCAGGCACAGAAGTCGGGCGGGCTGGCCTCGGCGTATGCCGGCTTTGCCGACAAACGCATGATCTTCGACGTGCCGCAGCAGCTGCCGGCGGGCTATGACCCCACCGCGCGGCCGTGGTACAGCGCGGCCGCGTCGTCTGAAACGCCGGTCCTGACCGCCCCGTACGTGGACGCCGCCAGCAAACGCCTGATCGTGACGTTTGCGATGGCGGTCAAGGGCTCCGGCAGCACCAAAGCGGTGGTCGCGAGCGACGTCTTCCTGGACGATGTCTCGAAGACCGTGGCCGCCATCCGCCCAACAGCGCGCGGTCTGGCTTTTCTGGTGGACCAGAAGGGCGTGGTCATCGCCCATCCGCAGACGCAGTGGCTGATGCAGGGCGTGGACAAGATGTCCTCCCAGCTGAGCGAGGCCGCAATCACAGCAGCCACGGCTACGGAGGGCCACTGGGTGGAAGCCGCACTGGACGACAGCCCCTATCTGCTGCGCGGGGCGACGGTCCCGGGCACCCCCTGGATCTTGGTGACCGCTGCGCAGAAGGACGAAGCGCTGGCTTCGCTGAGCAGCCTGCTCGTGGCAGCCGCCGGCGCGCTGCTGCTCATGGCTGTACTGGCGGCAATCGCCACCTCCGCCATGGTGCGGACCCTGTTGGCCTCGTTGGGACGGATCAACACCGCCATGAGCCAGATCGGCTCTGGCGAGGCCGACCTCACCCAGCGGCTGCCCGTGCACGGCCACGACGAAATGGCCATGATCGCCGCATCGTTCAACGCGTTCACCGACAAGATCGCCCAGACCATCCTCGAGGTGCGCCACAGCAGCGAGTCGATCTCGACGGCCTCCACCGAGATTGCCAGCGGCAACACGGATCTCAGCCAGCGCACCGAAGAAACGGCTTCCAACCTGCAGCAGACGGCCAGCGCCTTGGAGCAGATCACGAGCACCGTGCGGCAGAGCGCCGAAAACGCCCAGTTGGCCAACCAATTGGCTTCCAGCGCAGCCTCGGTCGCCCAGCGCGGCGGGGAGGTGGTGGGTGAAGTCGTGACCACCATGGACCAGATCCAGCAGTCCAGCCGGCGCATCGCCGACATCATCGGCGTGATCGACGGCATCGCCTTCCAGACCAACATCCTGGCGCTGAACGCGGCGGTCGAGGCGGCACGCGCGGGCGAGCAGGGGCGGGGTTTTGCGGTGGTGGCCAGTGAGGTGCGCACGCTGGCCGGCCGCAGCGCCGAGGCGGCACGCGAGATCAAGGGCCTGATCGCCGCCAGCGTCGAACGGGTGGACGCGGGCAGCCGCTTGGTCGGCGACGCCGGGCAGACCATGGCGCAGATTGTCGGCAGCGTGCAGCGGGTGAGCGACGTCATCAGCGAAATCACGGCGGCGGCCCGAGAGCAGAGCGCCGGCATCGAGCTCATCAACGGGTCGGTCAACACGCTGGACCAGATGACCCAGCAGAACGCGGCGCTGGTCGAGCAGAGCGCGGCCGCCGCCGAGAGCCTCAAAGAGCAAGCTGGGCGGCTGCACGGCGTGGTCTCGACCTTTCAGCTGCACTGAGCAGACGACCACGCCTGTGCTGGTCACCGGCCTTGTCGGCCGGGGCGGCGGTCCCGCCCCCACGCTTCGGCCGTCTGAAGGTATGCCTCTTGCAGGCTCATGGGCGTGACGGCGGCGTGGAGGCACGATGGTGTACAGCCCGCAACTCGATGCGCTGGTGGTGGATGATGACATCGACTGCGCATTGGCCGTCAGCCTGCTCTTGCAAACCCTGGGTTGCCGCTCGATGGCCCGCTACGGCGCACAAGCCGCGATCGCCTCAGCCTTGGAGGTGAGGCCGGAGCTGGTCATCGTGGACCTGGCGCTGGGGTCCGAAGACGGTTGTACCGTCATGAACTCGATCTGCGTCGCCCTGCCGATCGGCCACCGGCCGATGATGGTGTGTTTGACCGGCAGGCCGGAGGTAGCGACCGAAACCCGGTGCCTTGAACGGGGCTTCGATGTCTTCTTGACGGTCGCGGTGGACGCGGTGCGTGAGGTCCTCGCCGTCGTCACCGACCGACAACTCCGGCGCCGTTGAGCCGCCCGCTGCCTAAGGGACCACGCAGTCCGCACAAGCAGCAGGGTTTGCACCAATCAAGTGCTTCTGCCCACCGGGTTAAGTCCAGAATTGTGCACTCCGCGCGAAGGGAGCAACTTCCTCAAGCTGCCGCTGAGTCGACCGACATCAAGGGGAGGTCAGCGTCGCTGGCGGCTCGGGAGGGATGTGGTGGTCGACTTGCGTTGGGTCTCCGTGCGTGTGCGTTTCCATGTCGTGATGGCGCTGGTCAGCGCCTCGCTGATCGGTCTGGGCCTGTGGAGCTGGCTCGACAGCCGCCAGGCCAGTGACGGCCCGATCGCCCAGATTTTTGACGAGGCCATTGCCGCGTCCACCGAGGTAGGCAAGCTGCGGGAGTCGCTGTCCGCCGTGCGGCGCTACGAGGCGGCGATGGTGGCGACCGCCGTCTCCAACCCCACGGACGTCGAGGCGCTGCATCAGGCCTGGAAAAAAGAAATCGAGGCCCTGAAAGCGGGCAGTGTCCGCTTGCTGGCGCAGAACGCCGACCAGGCGTCCCTGGCCGAGCTGATCGCGGCGCAGGCCAAGCTGCTCGACGACTATGTGGCCATCATCGATCCGGTGGCTGTGCAGCTGACGCAGGCCAAGATGGACGCGTCCGCGGGCCTGGCGTACACCCAGCGCGCGGGTGACACGCTGACCGCCCTGCAAGCCAACGCGGCCGCCCTGCTGCAAGCCCAGCACGAGCACATCACGCAGCTGCGCCAGACCTTGGCGGACAACACGGCGTGGGCTGCGTCGTTGCGCCTGCTGCTTGTGGCGGGAACGCTGGTCGTGGTGCTGCCACTGATGGTGTTGACCTTGCGTTCCATCTGCGGTCCCTTGGACCGGGCCGTAACATTGACGGCGCAGATCGCACGCGGCGACCTGACCACCGCAATCGACACCACCGGACAGGATGAACCCGCGAAGCTTATGCAGGGGCTGCACAGCATGCAGGCGTCGCTGCGCCACCTGGTCTCTCAGGTGCGCCACTCGGCCGCCAGCATCGAGGTGGCGTCCGCCGAGGTGGCCAGCGGCAATCTCGACCTCAGCCAACGCACCGAGCAAGCCGCGCAGCACCTGCAAAGCACCGCGTCGGCGATGACAGAGCTCACCCACAAGGTCCGCCAGTCGGCCGACTCGGCGCACAGTGCCAACGAGCTGGCCGGATCCGCCGCGGGTGTGGCGCACCAAGGCGGCGATGTCGTCACCGAGGTGGTGAAGACCATGCTGGAGATTGAAAGCAGCTCGCGGCAGATCGCCGAAATCATCAGCACGATCGATGGGATCGCGTTCCAGACAAACATACTCGCCTTGAATGCCGCGGTCGAGGCTGCTCGAGCCGGCGAGCAGGGACGGGGATTTGCGGTAGTCGCCGGCGAGGTGCGAAGCCTGGCCAAGCGGTCAGCGGACGCCGCCAAGCAGATTAAGTCGCTCATCGGGGACAGCGTGGGGCGGGTAGACACCGGCTCACGGCTGGTCAAGCAAGCTGGCGGCACCATGGGCAACATTGTGGGCAGCGTGCAGCGCGTGCGGACGATGATCGAAGAGATCACGCAGGTCGCGGGCACGCAGAGTCAAGACCTGGCGCAGATCAGCCGTGCTATCGGTGAGCTCGACCAGGCGACGCAACAGAACGCCGCCCTGGTGGAGCAGTCTGCCGCGGCAGCCGAATCGCTGAAGGACCAGGCGGGCACCCTGTCTGCGCTGGTGCGCACTTTTAGAACCGGCAATGCGCCTGAGTCGGGCGTGCGGTCGGCCATGACCGGTTGACAGTGCATGTGACGATAGGCCGCGTTGGCGGGCTCGGGCACGATGCCACGCATGCTCGGCATGCGTGGTCTTCCTTCCACTGACCCCGAGGGCCTCTCGCCCGAGGTCGCCGCGCTGATCGCCCAGCTGCAGCAGCAGGTGCAGGCCCAGGCGCAGCAACTCGGCGAGCGTGACCAAGCCCTTATGCAGCGCGACCAGGCGCTCGCTGAGCGAGCTGCGGAGCTGGCGCAGCGCGATGCGCTGCTGCAGCGCAAGGACCGCGAGATCGCGCTGCGCGAGGCCAAGATCGAGAAGATCAACTTCGAGCTCGCGCGGCTCAAGCGCTGGACCTACGGGGCCAAGTCAGAGGCCATGAACGCTGACCAGCGTCGCCTGTTCGAAGAGACGCTGGCCGAGGACGAAGCCGCGCTGCGTGCGCAGCTCGAGAGTCTGCGCCGTGAAGCCGAGGCCGCCGCGGCGGCCGCCGGCACCCAGCCCAAGGCGCCGTCACGTCAGCCCCGTCGCAGTGCACTGCCGGCGCACCTGCGTCGCGTCGAGCATCGCCATGAGCCCGACAGCACCAACTGCCAGGAGCAGGGTTGCGGACGTCCCATGAAGCGCATTGGTGAAGACGTCACCGAGCGGCTCGACATCGTGCCGGCCGAGTTCTTCGTGCACCGCCACATCTATGGCAAGTGGGCTTGCCGGCACTGCCAGGTCCTCAAGCAGGCGCCCAGCGTGCCGGAGATCGTTGAGGGCGGCATCGCCGCCAGCGGGCTGCTGGCGCACACGGCGATCAGCCGCTTCGTGGACCACCTGCCGTACTACCGTCAAGAGACCATCAACGCCCGCTCCGGCGTGCACACCCCGCGCTCGACGTTGGCAGTCGGGACCGGTCAGGTGGGCGCGGCGTTGGAGCCGCTGTACGTGCTGCACAAGCGCTTCGTGCTCGATTGCCGCGTGCTGCACGCTGACGAGACGCCGGTGGCCTTGCTGGACCCCGGCGCAGGCAGGACACGCCGGGCCTACATGTGGGCCTACGCGCGAAGTTGGCACGACGCGGTGCCCGGCGTCGTCTACGACTTCTGCCGCGGGCGCGGGGCGCAGTACCCGGTGGCCTTCCTCAACGGCGACGAGCGACGCGGCGAGCGACGATGGTCCGGGACGCTGCTCACTGACCGCTACGGTGCGTACGAGGCCGTGGTGGACCCACAGCACTACCCGGGTCGCATCAGCGCCGCATGCGCCGCGCATGCGCGCAGGAACTTCGAGGAGCTGACGCACGAAGGCACGAGCCCCATCGGGCTGGACGCATTTCGGCGGTTCGCCCGCATCTATGAAGTCGAGGGGAAGCTGAAAGACCTCAGTGACGAGGACCGGAGGGCGCAGCACGCTAGATGCCGCCGCGCTTCGGGTCGGTGCCCACCGGCATTTCGCGGCGAAATATGGCCGGACGGTCGTGCGGCCGATTGCGCTGCTGGGTCTTTGGCGCTTGCGCGCCAGGTAGAGGTTGGCGAGCGCGACCGCCACGAACGCCCTCGTCGCGTTCTTGGCCAAGCCGCGATAGCGCACCTTGCTGAAGCCGCACAACCTCTTGGTGACCGCAAAGACATGCTCGACGCGCGAGCGCACTTTGGATTTCAGACGGTTGATGACCTGATCCAGACCAGCGGACGAACTGCCCGGGCGCACGCGCTGGTTGGTGCGATCTCGCGCTCGGGGCGCCTTCGAGCGGATCAGCGCCTGCTGCGAGGCGTATCAGCGTCAACTGGAAAGTTCACCACGCCGGCGTTTGCGGCCTTGATGTCGGCCAAGCTCGCTGAACTGCTGAACTGGATCTCGGGTGGTTGCAGCACGCCGGCCAGTTTCAGTCCGATCTCGATAGTCGACGTCGTCGCGGAAGAGGGCGTGATGGACACGGCTAACGAGTCCAGGACGCGGTCGTGGCCGGTGGCGTCCGCCGCAAACTCTCCTTGCAGCAGGTCGAAGTCGGCTGTCCCCGTGGCCGTCAGGATCGGCGCGAGGAGTTCTTTGATTTGTGTGACCTGTACGGCCAACGTGGTCGCGTCGATCGACGCCGCGCCCGACTTGAGTTCCTCGACCAGCCTTGAAGGATTCCCTGAGGGGCTGAGGCGGGCAGCGATGATCGTCGTCGGCGACGTGACGTTGACGTTCGTGGTTGCCCCTGTTGCGTCGGCGAGCAAGCCCACAAGCGTCTGAGCCTCACCTCCGCCGGTGACGCGCCTGGCCACGATGACGAATGGCGCCTGAGCCGTGCTGGCCAGGGTTGCGGACCACTTGCCATCGGCGCCAATGGAACCGCTGACGCCCACCTCCGCACCCGTGCGGTCATAGACACGAACCGTGGCGTTGGCGAAACCGGCGCCGCTAGCCGCGGTCCCCGTGAGAGCGCGCTGGCTCGGGGCGGGCGGCTCGTCAGGACGGCCATCACTGTCGTCAATGTCACCGCCGCAAGCGGCGAGGACAAGCACGCTTGCAAGTAGCACGGCGCAAAGCGGATAGGGCGGGTGGGCAGATGACATAAACACCTCACATGGTTGATTGCAAGCGCGCCTGCGCTGGTTCGGGCCATGCGCCGACGCCCCATCGTCACAGGCGCATGGCGGAATGCCATCCTCATGAAAACGAAGAAGCTGGCCAGAAGGCTGCACTGATACCCCGGGGAACAAGAGCGGCCGGCACGGTGTTCCCGCCGACTTCGGGTTATCGATCACCTCGATCGAGCCCACCTCCCCGTTGGTTCGGCCTATAACCGGGTCATTGCGGGGAAGCAAAGCGAGCATGCCGTTAGATGTAGCCCACCCCACTTCACAAACCCGCCTGTCCGCTTGGCTGCCGACAGCGCTGGTCCTGGCCGCGCTGCTGATCGTCAGCGTTCTGGGCCTGTATGGCCTGTCCGCGGCAAGGGCGTTCATGGCTGCCGAGGGACGCTGGACCAAAGCGACTTTCACCGCACTGCTGTCGCTCGAGCGGTTCGCCGAACACGGGCTCCCGCAAGACCTACTCAGCTTCGAGCAGGCGGTGAACGTGCCCATCCTGATAAGGAAGGCTCGGGTTGCAATGGACACCGTCGACGCGCCGCTTGCCGTTCCCACTCGCTATCTGGTTGAGGCCGGGGTGAACGCCGCTGATGCGACCCTGATGTGCCGCGTATATCGTTTGGCTAAAGCAGGGGGCTGGACACGAGAGACGGTGGCGCGCTGGATGGAAGGCGACGACTTTGTGGAACAACTCATTGCGGCGGCCACCATGGTGCCGGGGCAGGCCTCGCGCCCGCTTCAAGAATCGGAGCAGCAGGCCCTGCGTCGGTCAGTGCAGGCCTTGAGCAACCGATTCGTCGAGGGGCAAGGCAGATTCTCGGAGCGCATTAGCGACCGCGCTCGCCTCACCGCGTACGCCACGATTGCGGTGGCCGTTGTGTTGACCGTGCTACTCGCCGTGGCAGCCGCGCTCCATGGGCTGCGCCTGCAGAAGCGGGAAGGCCGTATCCGTGCAGAACTGTACGCGGCCAGCTTGAGGCTGCGCCTGGCAACGCAAAGTGATCGACTTGGCATCTTCGACTGGGAAGTCGGTGCGCAGACGGTGCGGCTGGACCGCCGATGTTGTGAGCTCTACGGCTTGACAAGCTTTGGCGAGTGGACGCTGGTGGACCGCTCGACACTTCGGCACCGCGTCCATCCTGACGACCAACACGCACTTCGGCACGCCATGGAACATGCGGGGCGCCAACAGACACTGTTCAAGCACCGATTCCGCGTCGTGCCGGTGCCGTCGACGATCCGCCATATGGAAGTTACGGGTTTGTGTTCCGCGGAGCTGGGTCAACTGTGCATGGTGGGGTCTGTGCGCGACGTGTCGGACGAGGTGCATCGCGCCGAGGCCGAGAGTCAGGCTCGGGTTGACGAGACGGCGGCCCGCACACGATCGCGCCTACTGTCGCGGCTGAGCCACGAACTGCGGACGCCTTTGAACGCGATCTTAGGCTTCACGCAGCTGCTGCTGACACAGCCGCAGGGCATCAGCGAAACGCAGATCCAGTGGATCGGACGCGTCGAACAGGCCGGCAAGGGCTTGCTGCGCATGATCGATGATGTTTTGCGCATTACGCGGGTGAGCAGTGGAGGGCTCGTGCTTCAACATGAGCGAGTGCGGCTGGCATCGCTACTTGAGTCGGTGCTGGAGGCAAATGAGCCACTGCAAACGAAGCAACAAATCCAGTGCAGCGTGTTGCTGCCGGACCAGGCAGCCATGGTGCGCGCCGACCCGGCCATCGTGGAGGAGGCGTTCCTCCGCTTGGTTGAGCATACGTGGCAGGTGGTTCCGGCTCGAGCCAAAGTCGACTTGACATGCACCGTCTTCGCTGCATCCATCGAGGTCAGATTCGACGCCCAGCGATGGGCTTCACGGCCCGGCTTCGGCAGCCACTTGGTTGATGAGCCTCCGAGCCAGCATCTGGGCTTCGCTCTGAGCTTAGTGGAGGCGTTGTTGTCGGCGATGGGCGGCCGGTTGGACGTGCTTGGCCGGCCCGACGGCTCCACGTCGGTCATCGCAGAGCTCCCTCGATGGTTGACGCAGACTTCAGACAACTAGCCGGATGAGCCTATGACTGACGGGAGTCGGCCTGTAGCCGCCGCTACGCGCGCAGTGCCACGCGTCATGGCCACCTGCCGCGCCAGTTGTGTAACGCCGCATCCCGGCTAGCCATTCATGCTGGGTGGACGCGTCTAGGGTAAGCGGGCAATGACCCCCGTCCAGCACCTTGACCCGGTTGCGGCGACCGTTGCTGAACACGTAGATGCACGCGGCGAACAAGTCCAGACTCGCCGAGCAGGCCGCGCATCTGGTTGGCCTGCGCGGTGGGTGCCTTGACGAAGCCCTGGCGAACGCGGTGTGGTAAGAGCACCGACTGCTGCCGAACGTTCTTGACCGGCACGAAGCGCATTGACGGCCGGCTGACGGCCTCGCAGATTGCCTCGGCATCGGCCGCGTCGTTCTTATTGCTCTTGACGTAGGGCTTGACGAACTGGGGCGCCATCAACCTGACCGTGTGGCCCAGGGCCTGGAGCTTGTGGGCCCAGTGGTGAGCACTGGTACAAGCCTCGATACCGATCAGGCAGGAAGGCAGGTTCGCGAAGAAGGGAGCAACCTGGTCGCGCTTGAGCCGCTTGCGCAGCACCGCCTTGCCGCGCTCGTTGATCCCGTGACCTGTTATACGCTTTTTCCAGATCGAGGCCGATCGTCGTAATCTCCATGGTGGACGCTCCTTCCGATTAGGTGGTTGCTGACACATCCACTGTGGCACTCCGATGCCGTCTATGGGTGGGGGCGTCCATCCCATTGCGTACGCTGCGCGGCGACCTCAGCGATCCTCAACGGCTTGCCAGGAAGGGGTCAGTCGGGCCGCGGACGGTGGCCGCGGCCCTGGCGTTGATGCTGGCGCCGGTCTGGAAGCGCTACAGCTCTCCGTGTGCTCGCGTCGTCCATCAGGCCAAGCGACGTTGCTAGTCTGAAACGCCAAGCTTAAGTTGTCCTACGGCTGTCCGATAGACATGTGGTCGCTGGATGCTGCAGGTATCGCCTGATGCAGGGGTACCGAGGCCTCCAGCGACGCTCTGGCGCCATGCCAGGTGTTCGACAGCTGCCTGCGTTGGTACAGGACAACCTTCGAGCCCACGCTGCTGGTCGGCGAGGCTGCTGCGGCGTCGACTTTCTTCCCCCGAACCTGTCGCCGGCTCGCGCTGACGAGCGCCCAACCTGATGCTGTCCCGCCTTGTCCGTCATTGGCCGGTGCTGGTTGTGCTGCTGTTCTGCGCCTATGCCACTGCGCTGCTGCACAACGCTTTCCAGGCCCAAGGCCAACTGCGCGTGGCCGCCGATGCGCGGGTGGTAGCTGATAAGCAGCGGGTGTCCCTGGTGTTGGCCGATGTGCTGGCCGAGCGTCGCCGTATCGTCAAGATGAACGACGAATGCCGACCACTGCTTCGTGCGCTGATGGAGGCAGTTGACCGTTATCAAGCTCACGAGCAGGACTTGGTCATGCGGGGTGCCCTGGAAGCCAACGCCACCGTCCGGCAGGAACGTGCTCTGCTGCTGCTTGCAGGGCTGTTGTCTGTCGGCGTGGCACTGGGTTTGGGCTGGGCCCTCAGCGATGCGGTGACTCGACCCCTGCATGCTGCAGTTGCAACAGCGCGAGCCGTGGCGGACGGGGACCTGACTGCACGGGCACAGTCCGCTGGTCGTGACGAGACTGGTCAACTGCTGGTCACGCTGCAGGAGATGTCACTGAACCTCCGCACCGTGGTCACCTCCGTGCGGGCCACCGCGGACGGCGTGGCGGGCGCCTCGAGTGAGATTGCTAACGGCAACAACGACTTGTCGGCCCGTACCGAACAGCAAGCCAGCGCGCTGCAGCAGACGGCTGCCACCATGCAGCACATGACGACCATGGTGCAGCAGAACGCTGAGCACTCGCAACGGGCCACCGAGCTATCCAGTGCTGCTGCCGGCGCGGCCGAACAAGGCGGTCAACTGGTGCGACGCGTGGTCTCGACGATGGGCGAGATCAGCACCGCCAGTGACGAGATCGGTCAGATCATCGGCGTGATCGACAGCATTGCGTTTCAAACCAACATCCTTGCCCTCAATGCCGCTGTCGAGGCCGCACGTGCAGGCGAACAGGGTCGCGGCTTTGCGGTTGTCGCGTCTGAAGTTCGAGCGTTGGCCCACCGGTCTGCCGAGGCTGCGAAGCAGGTGCATCGCTTGGTGCACGCCAGCTTGCTGAAGGTGAAGTCGGGGGAAGCGCTGGTCAGTGAGGCGGGCTGCACGATGGACGCCATCGTGCAGCAAGTCAAGGCGGTCAACGCGCTGGTGGCCGGAATCAACGGCGCGACGGGCCAACAAAGCACCGGCATTGCGGAAATCAACGCGGCAATCGGCTCGATCGACCAAGGCACGCAACAGAACGCGGCGCTTGTAGAAGAGGGTGCCGCTGCTGCGGAGAACTTGAAGCAGCAGGCTGGTCACTTGGTGCAGATGCTGACCCGGTTTAAAACTGCCCCTGCCTCTTAAGCCAGTCTTGCCTTTATTCAGGCCCGCTGTTTGCGCGGGTGCTGTGTTCGCGACGGCCCCCTCAAGTCCTTGCGCGTAGGTGCTGCCGACACAGCGCCCTCTGCTTCGCGCAATTCAGTGCGCTGCGCTTGACTAGCACCGAACCCTTAATTGCCAAGGGCCTCGCAGCAGGCGAGTGGCCCATAAGAGTCGTTGATCGTCCGTATTTCAAGCAGGCATAGGGCGGCGCTGAGCTCGTCGTCTCAGGCCTACCTTGACCATCGGCGAATTGCCGGCGTCGTGACGCAGCTCGTCATTGGCGTCTTCTAAGAGATTCAGACCTAGGAAACGACGGTCACCTGTGGTGCCGACGGTCATAGTCCGGCAGGCGGCTTCCTGACAACGGCGAGCCGGCCGGGGCCCTGCACTCACGCCGACCGCAGCAACTCTTTG
The DNA here is from genome assembly GCF_024700035.1 of Aquincola sp. J276. Lineage (NCBI taxonomy): Bacteria > Pseudomonadati > Pseudomonadota > Betaproteobacteria > Burkholderiales > Sphaerotilaceae > Aquincola > Aquincola sp. J276. Next base: position 1,288,346 of record NZ_JAJONC010000002.1, on the reverse strand, counting down.
AAAACGTACCCGACCTCATGCTGCGCGCGCAACGGCGCCGTGCGCTGTGTAGCGAGCTCAATGCGCCGCCGGAGACGGTACACGCATGCGTTCATAGCGTCGTCCCTTGGCGTGACCCCGCCTTGCCGCAGGCAATGGCGAAGTGCTTCCCGTGGGACGGGATCGTCGCCGCGCGCCAGAAAGCAGTCCATCAGCGCCATGTCCGCCGCCGTCAGCGGTATGACAGACCCGTCCGGGGCGATCAACGCGCCGGCGCGGTGGTCCAGCTGCCACGACTGCGCGCTTTCGAACGCACGCACGCAGCGCCGCTGTATGGCCATTAGTGCCAACAAGGCGTCGTTGACTGGCAATGGCTTCGACAAGCACATGTCAGCACCAGCGGTGACGGCCAGGGTGAAGGCATCGGCGCTCAGCTGTTCGGCAGCTGCAACGATGCCGGCGTTGGTTCGCCTGCGTAGTATGCGGATCAACTCTGCTCCCGGGACGTCGGGCAGGGCCAGGCTGATCCAGTAAAAACCGAAGATGAAGCAGTCGCGATCGGCGAGCAAGTCGCCAGCGCTGGAGAACATCCTTACTGCCGTGCCGCGTTCAGTCGCAGCACTTGCCATCGACGTCACTAGGTCAGAGCGGTTGTCAATCAGAGCCAGCGTTGTAGGAAGCATGTGGTGGTCAGAAAGCCGCACTCCGGCAGAGTAGACGGCAGTCGCCGAGTCAAAGCGATGAAAAGGCCGGTTAGAGCCGGAGTGTTGGACTGACCGATGCCCTGTGGGATCTCCAGATTAGACAGCGTCCGTTGGAAGCGCAGCCAGTACGGATCGCTGCAGAGCGGGCCGGACACGTTTGGCGGGCTGAATGCGGCCTGTGTGCCCACCCCAGAGGGCAGCACGAAGTGGTGACTCCCATCGTTGGACCACGGCAAGCGACACCCCAGTTCTCGGCAACGACACCAGCTGTCCTTGGTCAAGGCAGTCGCTTAGTGGGCAGGCGAACGGTGAAGTCCGCGCCTTAGCCCTCACCCTCGCTGCGCACCTCGACCGTGCCGCCGTGGGCGTCCACCCATTGTTTGACCACGGCCAAGCCAATGCCACTGCCGCCACGCGCCAGGTGCAGCGAGCGTGGCTCCTGTGTGAACAGCTCGAAGATCCGGGGCAGCATATCGCCACTGATGCCCACACCGTTGTCTTCCACCCGCACCACCACATGCTCTCCTTCGACGGTGGCCTTGAGCCACACTTTGCCGCCCGCCGGGGTGCACTTGATGGCGTTGATGAGCAAGTTGTGGACGATCTGTTGCAGGCGACTGCGGTCTGCCCGCAGGACGATTTGGCCCGAGGGAAGCAAGGTCTCCAGCGTGATCCCGCCAGCGGCTGCTGCAGCACCAACGCCGTTCGCGACGTCAGTCAGGGTCTCGTTGAGCTGCACCGTCTCATAGATCAGCTTGGGCGTCGGCACTTCGCCTGGGTGCATACCTGTACGGAAGTCCTCCAGCAGACGTCCCAGGATGCCGACTTGGCGCGTCAGCATCTCGACCACCGGTCGACTGGCCTGCTCCGAGCGAGCCAGCAGTTCGACGGCTGCCGTCAAGGCATTCAGGACGTTGGCCTGTTCGTGCACCATCGTCTCGTCGAAGGCTAAGCGGTCCTGAGCCGTCTGCTGGAGACTGGCCACACGGTTTTGCAGCGTGACCAGCTGCGCCTTCAAGTCCGTCCGGTCACGCTTCACCTTTGCAAACCCCAACAGGTCGCCCCGATGGTCCTTCACCGCGGTGGTCACGCCGTTCGTCCAGATGGATGTACCGTCTCGGCGCACGTGCCAGCGGTCGTCCTCGCAAAAGCCGACGTGACGCGCGATGGTGAGTTCGTGCTGGTCCAGTCCCTTGGCGCGGTCCTCTGACGTGAACAGTCGGCCGAAGCTCTCGCCCACCAGGTCGTCGTGTACGTAGCCCAACAACAGCTCCGCGGCGGGTGAGACCCACAGGACGGTGCCTACCGGATCCAACGCTAGAAACGCATAAATTTCCTCCCGCTCGGGCCATCGCAGCAGCAACTGCTGGACTTCATCGGGCACGGGACGGTGCGGCGACATGTCCATAGGGGCTCCATGGCGCAGAGGATAGTGTGCGGCTAGTGGCACCAAGGCAGGGGGTTACACGTTTGTTCTGTCAGCGTATTACTACGAACTGACAACTGTGCTTTAGGATCCTCAGTGGTCCAACCGCAGGCGGTGCATCGCTTGTAACAAGCCCCGTGAGTATTCGCGCCCGCCTTCTACTTCTGCTGTTGGCCGTTTGGCTACCTGCCGCCACGGGATTTGGCCTGTTCGCCCGTTCCACCTACCTCCGGGAAGAAGCGACTGCGCGCATGAGCGTGCAAAACCTTGCGCGGTCGCTGAACGCGGCAGTAGAGACGGAACTGGAGCGCCGGGCGGTGATGGCCAAGACGTTGGCGGCGTCATCCGCGCTCAGTGCAGAAGATTGGATTCGTTTTCGAGGTGACGCCTTGGCTGCGGTTCACGGGACCGACAGTTGGGTGCTGGTCAATGCCGCGGACCGTCAGGTGCTGAATACATTGGTGCCGTACGAACCAAGCCTGGTGATCCCCCGGCTGCGGCCGGGGCCGTTGCCAGGCGGTGAGCCAGAGGCGCGGTTCAGCTTGCGCGGGCCGCTGATGGCCGAACCGGTCATCGGTCTGTTTGCGCCGGACCGGCCATCGCAACCGGACTACAACGTCGGCGTGGCGTTCAAGGGGGCAATCGTGCAAACACTGGTGTCGAGCCAGGTTCTTCCGCCAGGCGGCGTGGCCGCAGTCATGGATCAGCACCGCAAAATCGTGGCACGCAGCAGGGAACCTGCCAAGTGGGTGGGCTCTACCGCCACCGGCGACATCCAGCGTCGAGCACAGGCGCGTAGTGAGGGCTTCGCGGAGTCCGTGACGTTGGACGGCGTCGCTTCCTTGTCCTACCTGACGTCCGCGAACCGTTATGGCTGGACCACGGTCATTGCGCTGCCGTCCGCAACGTTGGTGGCCACCGCGAACCGGCTGACTGTGCAGGCGTTGGCGGCGGCCGGGGGGGCTGCTTTTGGCGGGCTTGGCCGTGGCCTTGTTCGCCTCCCGCACCATCAGTGACCCCATGATTCGGCTGCGCCAGGCAGCGCGCCAGCTTGGATCGGGCGATGTACCACCTGCGTTCAAAACGGGGGTGGTCGAGGCCGACGACGTTGCTGCCGCATTGCACACGGCTGCCGTCCAAGCACAGGCATCGACGGCTGAGCTGCAGTTGCGAGTCGCCCAGGCCGTGGCCGACGCACGTCAGATCCAGGCGCAATTGCTGGAGAGTCAAAAACACGAGGCGATCGGGCGCCTGACCGGCGGACTGGCGCACGACTTCAACAACCTGCTGCAGACGATCACCACATCCTTGCAGCTGGCGCTGCGCGCGGTGCCGCAGGACGGTCCGCAGCACAGGGCACTGCAGGCTGGCGTGCGCGCCACGGGCAAGGCTGCCGGTTTGATCCGTCAGATGACGGCGTTCGGACCGACTGCTGCGTTTTCGCCAGAGCCTATCCGAGTGGAGGATTGGTTGTTGCGCAGTGAGGAGCTGCTCACCAAGGCCCTCGCCGGCAAGGCAACCTTGGCTGCCGCAGTCGACACCAGCTTGCCGGCCCTGTTCGTCGACGCAGGCCAACTCGAGTTGGCCACCATGAACCTGGTGTTCAATGCCCGCGATGCGATGCCGCAAGGCGGCACCGTGCGCATCGAAGCGCGCAGAGCACGAACCGAGGAGGTTCGCGGGTTGGCGGCTGGGGAGTACCTCTGCCTGGCCATCGTCGACAGTGGCCACGGCATGACCAGTGAGGTCCTTGCGCAGGCCACCGATCCGTACTTCAGCACCAAGCCGTCGCCGACTGCCCGCGGCATGGGGTTGTCGCAGGTCCAGGCATTCGCGCGTCAGTCGGGTGGTGCCCTGGTGCTCGAAAGCCAGGAAGGACAGGGCACACGTGCCAAGCTGATCCTGCCGGCACAGGAGAACCGGCCAGCGTCTAGTCTTACGGGCGCGGCGCCCAAGGCGACGTCATCTGAAGGCATTGACCTGAAGCCGCTCCGTGTACTGATGGTTGAAGACGACGCGCTTGCCGCCTCTGTGGTCGTGCCGGCTTTGCAGGCAGCAGGGCACGACGTCCAGCTCTGCGAGACCGCAGACCGAGCGGTGCAGGTGCTGGAAGAGGACGAGCACTTCGACGTTCTGTTTACCGATGTGGTGATGCCAGGCCAAATGAATGGGATTCAGCTCGTGCGGTGGGCGCAGGTTCATCGTCCGGAGCTCCCAGCGGTGGTGGCCACCGGCTACACGGAAGAAAAGGTCGACCCAGCACTCGTGGTCCTGCACAAACCGTACGAGGTCGCGTCGTTGCTGGCTACCCTGCACTCGGTCACTGACCGCACTCGTTCAACGCCCGCCGCCTGAACCTCCGCTAAGCTGCTGTGCTGGCAAAACGTCCCGTGGGGCTCGGCGGCTTGCGGTGCCGAAGGGTTACCCGGCGGGCCTGTTACCAGGTGGCGCTTTTGGGCCCGTCAAGGCTCAAGCGGCGCAGCTGCGCGGCGACATCCGCGATCATCAACGGCTTGGCAATGAAGGTGTCCATGCCAGCCGCCAAGCAGGCGCTTTCATTGTCCGGGGTGGCGTCGGCGCTGGCGCCGAGGATCGGAAAGGGCGTTATGACGCCCGATTTCTGCAAGGCGCGGATGCGGCGCGTCGCCTCAATGCCGTCCATGACCGGCATGTTCACGTCCATCAGCACGGCTGAAGGAGGCGTGTGCAGACACAGGTTAATGGCGTGCCGGCCATCGTCGGCCTGGAGCACGGAATACCCCTTGGTTTCTGCCATCGCGCCCATGACGGCCTGGTTGACTGGATTGTCGTCGACGATCAGCAGGGACGGTGCCGGCCTGGCGGTGGCCAGCGGCATAGGCAGCGAGGCGATGTCAAACGTGGGCTCTTGAGCGGCGGTGAGGAGGGCAAGATCGTGCGGACTAAAGGGCAGCGCCTGCAGGTGGTAGGTGGAGCTCAGCCGTTCGAGTGCCGGATGCCCCAACGGCACCGCGAGCACGCGGGGCACCTCGAGCGCGACCGGCAGGGACAACCAGTTCATCACGTCCGCGTCCAGTGACGGTCGCCGTTCGTTGGCAACGAGCAGCGAAGGCTGTTCGGTCTGGAGTCGACTGACTGCATCTGTCAGGGCGGTTGCCGGGTCGAAGAGCACCACGTCCCAGCCGAGCCGCTGCAGCCTGCGCTTGAAGACACTGGATCTGGGGTTCTCTGGCAGACGGACCCAGGCGATCACACCATGTGCCGACGGCAGTTGAGGGCTCGCCTCGCCAGTCCAGGCAAAGGGCAGGGTGGCATCCAACACGAAGCCTTCCGCTGCATCGTGGACCAACACCAAGGTCCCGCAAGCAACGGGGCAGTGCCCCCCGTGCGACAAGCAACGTGCCCTTGGACAAGCCCGACTGCAACAGCTCTAAGTCCTCGATAGCGGATACTAGCCGTTGGCCGGCGACGAGCGCGCCCGCACCTGTGATGCGGACGGTCGGCAGTCCCTTGTCGTTGACCGAGCCGAGGATGGCGAGCAGTCCGGCGTCGATGAGCTCAAGTGCACCCTGAAAGAGCCGGTGCAGCGAGCGCTCCGCCGTGTTGACGTCGCCTGTTACGGTGAGCGACGGCACGTCCACGTCGAATGTGAAAGCTAGCCCTTGCTCCGCGATGCGCGGCACGACAAGCCGTGCACTTCTGGTGAGGCATTCGGCGAAGTCAAACATTCACTGCGTGAAGCTGCAAATAAGCGTTTATAACGGGGAACCGGCTTGCTGGCGATCCGCAGTGCCCCCAGCATCAGCGCCACACTACCGTGGCCTTCACCGTCAACCAATCGTTTTCTTCCCAGTGGCGCAGTTAGTCCAGGACGCACAACGGATACGCGTCCAGGGGCGGCCGCCCAATTTGCCGTGATCACGAAAGATCGATGACGTCTGGCTGCACCATAAGGTCTCCGTTCTCCATTGCATGACGGCGGCCTGCTCGGCGCTGTGCGCCGTGCGCTTCGTGCAGTGCCAGGAGGACAGCCACGGCTCGCAGATCCGCACCTTTGCATTCGGCGCTGCGGCTAAAGGCGGTTCCTGTCCGACGGCCAAGGCGAGGAACACCGCTCTGCGCTGGTCGTCCGAAGGCCGGCAAATAGGTGGGCCAGTTCGCGCAGAGCGCGACGCAGCTGCGCGGGTTGCACGACGACCGCTTGCTGCTGGTCACCGCCGCGGTTCCGGTGGACTGCGACCGTAAAGGTGAGAGACTCGGGTGATGCCTCATCTTCGTTTTGCGTTCCCGGTTGCTATCGTCCCCACCCCTGACCAGCGATTCGACGTTTACTGCCGCGACCTGCCTGAGCTGCGACTCACGTCGAGCGGCTCCGGACTGCTGCGCACGCTTTTAGAGGTCGAAGATGCCCTCGACGCGGTGATAGCGGAATACCTTCAACATGGTAGAGAGCTACCACGCCCATCGTTACGAGAAATGGGCGAGCACGTGGTGGCGCCATCTCCTGAGGTCATCGCGATGGCAATTCGGCGTCTAGGCATGGAAGCTGAGGGCGGGGTACGGGTACCGAACACTCTCTAAAACCGCCGGCGACCAGCCGTGGAATCGGCCAGCCGGGCGCAGGGTGAGCCCTAAGCCATCCTTCAAAAGCAGGCAGCAGCCCCAATCAACGGCATACCGGGCGAGCGTCAATGTGGGACATGGAAAGTGAAACGGGTGCCATGCTCTCGCGAGGACTCCACGGTGACGCTGCCGCCGTGCGCCCGCGCGATTTCACGAACGATGTACAGCCCCAAGCCCACGCTGCGTCCGCTGCTGGCGGCTTCAGTGCCCCGCTGCATTGGCTCGAAGATGCGCTGTAACGCCTGGCCTGCAATCGGTTCACCGTGGTTGTGTACCTGGATGGCGAAGCCCGTGTGGTCAACCTTCGAGTGAATGGTGATGGGCCGAGTCCGATCGCCGTACGCCGCCGCGTTTCCGACCAGGTTGCCGATCACCTGCGATAGTCGGTCGCCATCGGCCTCGCAGTCGCCTTCACCTTCCCGGTGGTGCTGCAAGCTGTGCTCGGGGTGTGACAGCGCGAGTTCCTCGACAACGTCGGTCACCAGTTCATGCAGGTTCAGCGCCCGTCGAGTGACGCGAAGGCCGCCGCCCACCCGTGCCTGAGTGAAGTCGAGCAGGTCGGCGATGAGGCGGTTGGCCCGTGCGGTGGCCAAGCCGATGCGGTCGACAATGCGCTGTTGGTTCGGCGTCAGTGGCGAGCGGCCCAGGAGCACCGCGCTCATGCGTACCGCCATCAGCGGTGTCTTGAGGTCATGGCTGACGATGCCGACCATCTGCTCGGCAAACAGCGCGCGGTCTTCCGCCTGCGCACGGCGCTCGCTCAACTCGGTCACGTCGTTGAGCACACCCACCAACTGCAGCGGACGTGACCGGTCGTCAAAGAAGGCACGGCCTGAGCCAGTGACGCTGCGCTCGTGGCCGTCGATGCCCAGCAGCCGGAAGCTGGCGCGGTACACGCCGTCGGCTGCATCCAGCGCGCGGGTCAGCGCCTGGGCTTCGGCGCCCCGGTCGTCGGGGTGCATGCACTGCAGAAGCGCCTGGCGGCTGACCGGCCTGGGCGAGTCATGGCCCAGCAGCAGTGCCACCTTGTCTTCATAGCGCGGCTGGGCACTGTCGGCGTCCAGGCTCCACACGAAGAGTCGCGCCGAATCCAGCGCCAGCCGCAGCCGTTCCTGCGTCAGCGCCAACACCTGCTGCGCCTCGCGCTCCGCAGTCAGCAGATCTTCGGCGCGGCGGCGTGCGACCAACAGCTCGCGCTCGTACTGGTGGCGGTCCTGCGCGATGAACAGCGCAAGATGATGAAGCACCACACCAGCCTGCTCGGTGCGTAGCGCGTTCATCATCATCGGCAGCACATGACCAGCGCGGTGCACCAGCTCCAGCTTCACCTCAGCCACCGAACCTTGCATCTGCAGCAAGGGCGCCCAATGGGTCTGGTGGAAGATGCGACCCCCCATGGTGAGCAACGACTGCAGCGTGTGTCGGCCGACGAGGTCTTCAGAAGCGTGGCCCAACCAGGCGCACAAGGTGCCATTGACCCGCAGGATGGTGCCGTGACGGTCGGTCAGCAGCAAGCCGCACGCGGCATGCTCATACAACGCCTCAGCCGCCGGCCAAGCGGCTGCCGCGTCGGCGGGAGGTTCAGTGGGGCTCGTCAAGGCTGGCGATGAAGCGATTGATGGCCTGCGTGCTCGCGGCCGGCTCGCTCATGTGCGGGCAGTGGCCGATGTTGTCGATGATGGTCAGCGTGCTGCGCGGCAGCACTTGGTGCATGTAGCGGCCCACGCTCACCGGCGCGATGAGGTCGTCGCTGCACTGCAGAATCAGCGTGGGCGTCTGCAAGCGCGGCAGCTCTGCGCGGTGGTCGGACAAGAAGGTGACACGCGCGAAGTGGCGGGCGATCTCCGGGTCGGTGCGGCAGAAACTGTTGGTCAGCTCGGCGGCCAACTCCGGTTGGCTGGGTGCGCCCATGATGGCTGGCGCCATGGTGCTGGACCAGCCGAGGTAGTTGCTTTCCAGCGTTTCAAGCAGCGACTCGATGTCCGCGCGGGTAAAACCGCCCTGGTAGTCACCATCGTTGATGTAGCAGGGCGAGGGGCCGACCATGACCTGCGCGATGAAACGACCAGGCGATGCGAGATCTGCCAACAGGCCAACCATCGCGCTGACGGAATGCCCGACGAAGATCACGGGGCCGGGCGCGAAGTGCTCGACGATCTCGAGCAGGTCGTCGGCATGGCCCTGCAGCGTGCCGTATTTTTGTGGGTCATACGCCGCCAAGTCGGAACTGCCGCTACCCACTAAGTCGAACAGCACCACACGGAACCGCTGTGCGAAGGCCGGCGCCAAGAGGCGCCACATGTTTTGGTCGCAGCCAAAGCCATGGGCGAACACGAGCGTGGTGGAACCGGTGCCGGAGACGGTCACATGGTGTCGCTTCTGAACGTCCATTTGACTGTGAAAAGTGAAAACAAATCGCATTCTCGCCGATTTGGACCGCCGCGCCCCGGTAAACGTCCGCGTTCCCTTGCCGCCGGCGGACGGGTCCAAATTTAGCTCCGGACGGCCCGCAGGCCGGTATTGGCGAACGCGCCGCGCCAGCTCTGCCGTGTAGGTCGCTCCGACAGCGCTTGTACAGGAAGCTGGCGTAGCACGGTGCAGCTTGCACGGCGCTTGTAGGGCTCGCCGCATCCCTGCCCGTGTTGGTGCTCACACCCTCGGAAGACGGCGTTCCAACCGGCGCACAAGAGGCGCAAACTATGTCGCTGTCGCGAACAGCAGCCGAGGGAGGTGCCCGTGACAGCCGTCTACTCACCGTCGACCCTCAGGCAGTTGGAGCAATTGGCTTCCGACGTTGTCCATCTATGCGACGGGAAGCACGCGATCGTGCGATGCGGCGACGTGGTCATCGCGCAGTATGGCAGTAACAGCGCCGAGGCCGTGGTCGCCGTGCAACCGTTCGGCGTTGGGAACAACTCCTTCGAGCTCATCCTGTTCGATGACGCGCCGCGTGACCTGACAGCCACGCAAGTCGGATCATTTCATGCGCTGAGCGCCGTGCTTCGCCGCCAGCTCGAAGTGCTCGAGCCGTCGATCCCTAGCGAAGAGGACTTGTGGATCAAGGACCATGTGGCCGTGGCGCTCGACTATGTCACCGACGCGTTTGTCTTGGTGCGAACTGACTGGACCATCCAGCATGTCAACACTACGTTGGAACGTCTGGCACGGGTGCCCCGTGGCCAGGTGCTTGGCCGCTTGTTCTGGGAGGTCTTCCCCCAAGTCGTCGGAACACCGTTCGAGACCGAGGCGCGTGCGGCGATGGGAAGCGCGCTGCCTCGGGTGGTTGATCTGCACAGCGAGCAGACCGACCGTTGGTACCAGTCCCGGGTGTTCCCGTGCTCCGCAGGCCTCGCCATACTGACCACCGATGTCACCGAACGCAGGCGCGAGGAGAGCGCCCGTGTGGAACGTGAACGCAGATCGCAGCTCTCAGGGCGATTGGAAAGTTTAGGCTCATTGGCGGGTGGCATTGCCCATGACTTCAACAACATCCTTGGTGCCATCCTCGGCCACGTCGGGCTGCTGAGCGACCAAGTGCCACCGGGGTACCCCGGGCGGGAAAGCATCGAGCAGATCGGCGTGGCGGGCCGCCGCGCCCGCGATCTGGTGCAGCAGATCCTGGCGTATGCACGGGCGGCGACGCGTGAGGTCATTCGGCGACCGATTCGGCCGATGGTCGAAGAAGCGGTGGCCCTGTTGCGCCCGACGCTGCCATCGAACGCGCGACTTCACATCGCTCTGTCCAGGCGCAACATGATCACGACGCTGGAGCCAAGTGAAGTGCAGCAGCTGGTCGCCAACCTCGGCACCAATGGCGGTCATGCGCTCAATGGCGCGGAAGGTGACGTGTCGATCCGGCTGCGCCCTGTGCGCATTGATGAACAGGCATCGGCCAGTATCGGCCGCCTCAGCGCTGGCGCGTATGTCGAGCTGTCGGTCTCCGACACCGGCACTGGCATGCAGCATGAGACGCTCCAGCATTTGTTCGAGCCCTTTTTCACGACCAAGCGACGAGGACAAGGCACTGGGCTCGGCCTGCATGTGGTCAGTGGCATCGTCACTGCGCACAAGGGTGCGATCGTTGTGCAATCCAAGCCGGGAGTAGGCAGCATCTTCCGTGTGTACCTGCCCGCCGCCGACCGTGCAGACAACGTTCCGGTCGAGATCCCCACTGCCAGGGCGCGACTGGGCCAGATGGAGCGGGTGGCTTATCTGGACGACGACGATGTGGTGCGCTTGATGGTGCAGCGCGTACTTGAGCATCACGGCTACGCTGTGACCGCCTACGCCGATCCGGCTCGCCTGCTGCGGTCGCTCAAGGAGCAGCCGGGCAGCGTCGACTTGCTGGTGACGGACTACAGCATGCCCGCCATGAACGGCTTGGAGGTGGCCTACGCGGCCCGCACGCTGCGCTCGGACCTGCCCATCATCATCGCCACGGGGCATGCGCCGGACGAGTTGCGCGCCGCCGTTCAGGCACTCGGACACACGGATGTCCTGAACAAAGAGCAGTGCTTCGAACAGCTGGGCGCGCGCGTTTGGCAGGCGTTACACCGTGCTGAAGTGCCGACTCCTTCTAACGGTAACGTGTAAGCCCACTCTGCCGTTGGCGCGTCTCTTCGGGCGGATGGCCGGCATCATTCGCAGCGCTCTGGCGTAGACGCGCATCGTGCTGGTCAAGCTGGGCGACTGTGCGGGTGCAAGCCACCAAGCGAGATCGCGGCGGGTCGAACGCGGTGACTTGCTAGGGGTAACACTCAGACCACTGTCGCTGCATGCGGCGGTATAAGCGGAGCAAGTTCAGGTAGCCAGGGCCTGCATGAGGAAGTCGGACGTTCAATCACATCCTGGTTCTCGCGCTGCGATCACTTCAATCGTGCTGACGCTCGGCGCGTTGCTGACAGCCAGCTTGATCAGCCTTCAAGCGCTGTCTGTCGCACGCGCTTTTGTCAGCGCCGAGAGCCTGTGGTCGAAGTCGACCTTCACGGCGGTGCTGGCGCTGCAGCAGTTCCTCGAAATCGGCCTCGAGGACGACCTTGACCGCTTTGGCGATGCCATGATGGTGCCCTTCGCCATGCGCCGGGCCAGGGCGGCGATCGAGGCTCCTGATGTCCCGCTCGAGCAAGCGCAACAGTACCTGGTGGACGCCGGTGTTGAGCCGGCGGATGCCACACCGATGACGTACTTGTACCGGCTGGTGGCTGACATGGCGTGGGCTCAGTCCACGGTGCAGAGGTTGGCATCCGCAGACGAATATGTCGACCGACTGCTTGCAGTGGCTGCGCAGGTGCCCCGTCAGGCCGAGCGACCGGTGGACCCGCAGGACTTGCTTCGGCTGAGGGCGGATCTCCGCCGTCTTGCAGATCACCTGAGCACCGCGCAGCATCAGTTTGGCGACCGATTGAGCGATCTCTCTCGCCAGGGTGTGCGGCTGGGTATCTTCATGACCGTGCTGCTGGCGACCGCGCTCGCCGTCGGTGCCAGCATCAACAGCTTGCGCTTGCAGCGGCAGGACGCCGCGCGCGGTGCCGCGCTCGAGGTTGCCAACGAGCGGCTCCGGCTGGCCACGCAAAGTGATCGGCTCGGCGTGTTCGAGTGGCCTGTGGGTACCGACCACATCTGGCTCGACCCGCGATGTTGCGAGCTTTACGGACTGCCTGCCGTTCCTACTGCCGTTTCCGTGGAGCGGTCGGTCCTGTGGAGCCGGACGGCCGACCAGGATCAACCCGAACTGCGGGATGCGCTGGAGCAGGCGGCGGCGCGGCGCGAGATGTTCAAGCACCGATACCGCATTTGCTCGGCGCCCGAGACGATGCGGGATGTGGAGATCACAGGACTGTTCAGCGCGGCGACGGGTCGCCTGCGCATGGTGGGCGTATTACGCGACGTATCGGAGGACGTCCGCAGGGCACAGGCGGAAGCCGACCTGCAAGCACAGCAGGCGGCTGCGCAGACACAAGCGCGGCTGCTATCTCGCTTGAGCCACGAACTGCGTACGCCATGAAAATGCCATTCTGGGCTTTTCGCAACTGCTGCAAGCCGACCCGTCTGCTTTGCGGCCGCTGCACTTGGGCTGGGTGGCCGAGGTGGACAAGGCGGGACGGCGTCTGCTGGCCATGGTCGACGACATCCTGCGCATAACGGCGGTGACGCAGGCCGATGAGCAGATCGTGCGCCAAGCCGTGGACCTGCAAGCGGCGATTGAAGTCGCAGTGCAGGCCAGTGAGGCCCTGCGGCTCAGCCGGCGGGTCCGGCTTACCTGGGCTCGCGGACTGGAGGCGGCATCAGTGGGCGCCCACGAGGAACTCTTGCAAGAATGCCTGCGGCGACTGTTCGACTGCGTATTCCGTTCGACAAGCGTTGGCAGCGACGTCCGTATGGCCTACCACCGCCTCGCCGATCGGGTGGTCCTGCGGCTGGAAGCGCCGGGCTGGCCGGGCAGTGTGGCTGCAGAGGATTCCTGGCTTTCTCCATCGTCATCCCACTCGGCTGGATTGGGTCTGGCCTTGGTCGACGCGTTAGCACAGCGCATGGAGGGGCGGCTTGGCGTCAGCCGCCTGGAGGCCGGCGGCGCAGCGCTGGAGTTAAGCTTGCCGATCGTTCAGGCGCCGCACCCTCCGGGACTCGAACCGCGCGGCGGCTGAGCGCGGTGCAAGCACTCGGGGAGGGCCGCCAGGAACAGGCCGTCACCGCCGGAAGCGGGACGGCTGCATCGGGAGTGCCGTGCACGGGCCTTGTGCACAATGGTTGCCTTGTTTCCAGAGCACCAACGTCGAGAGCACCGATGGAAGTTGGCTATGCAGTCCGCCTGGCACCAGGATTTCTGGGTGGCTACTTTGTGACTTGCCGCGACCTGCCCGAACTCTGTACACATGGCGTGAATTGGACCGAGGCGCTGCTGCGCGCTTCCGAGGTGATGGACCTGGTGCTTCGCACTCACTTGGACCTGGATGAAGCCGTACCGTGGCCTTCGCCGATCCGTGTGGGCGAGCAGCTGGTCAAGCCTTCAGAGACCGTACAGTCGCTGCTTCGACCGTACTTTTCGCTGTTCAGCTGACCGCCAATGCGAACTCGACCGCTGGTCGCCATTTCTCATCAATGACCGCATTCAATAAGTCCAGCCTCGGCCCACGCCCGACCGAGCCGCGCTACCGCTTGCTGGTCGACGCGATCACCGACCACGCGATTTTCATGTTGGACCCTGATGGATTTGTAACTACGTGGAACCCGGGCGCCCACCGCTTGAAGGGGTACAGTGAGGCGGACATCCTCGGCCAGCACTTTTCTCGTTTCTATCTTGACGAGGATGTGCGTGCCGGCTCGCCGGGCCGTGCCCTGGTCACAGCAGAGCGAGCTGGGCGATACGAGACAGAGGGGTGGCGCGTTCGTAAGGATGGCAGCCGTTTCTGGGCGAATGTCGTCATCGACCCGGTTTGGGACCCGCAGGGTGTGCTCATTGGCTTTGCGAGCGTCACCCGAGATCTCACTGATCGCAAAGCGGCGGACGAGGGTCTGCGGCGCAGTGAGGAGCAGTTCCGCTTGCTCGTGCAAAGCGTGACCGACTATGCGATCTACATGATCGATCCAGACGGGATCATCACGAACTGGAATGCCGGTGCACAGCGCATCAAGGGATACGCCGCGGAAGAGGTGATCGGCACCCCGTTCGCGCGGTTCTATCCGGCAGACGACCAAGCCAGTGGAGTGCCGGCTCGGGCCTTGCACACCGCGCTGGTCGAGGGCCGCTTCGTGGCAGAAGGCTGGCGGGTGCGCAAGGACGGCAGTCGCTTCTGGGCGAGCGTTGTGATCGAACCCATGCGCGACGCCCACGGACAGCACATCGGCTTTGCGAAAGTCACTCGCGACGTGACGGAAAAGCGGACCGCGCAGCAGGCCCTCGAGACGGCCAGGGAAGAACTGTTTCAGGCGCAGAAGCTTGAAGCGCTCGGGCAACTGACGGGCGGTGTTGCGCACGACTTCAACAACCTGCTGATGGTGGTGATCAGCAGCCTGACGCTGGCACGGCGACGTCTGCCCGTTGAACAGCACGACGTCCTGCGGCTGCTGCACAACGCCGCCAAGGCCGCACGCCGAGGCGTCTCGTTGACGCAGCGCATGTTGGCTTTTGCACGACGGCAGTCGCTCAGCCCCAGGGCCGTGGATTTGTCGAAGCTCCTCCAGGACATGCAAGAGCTGCTCGAGCAGTCGGTAGGACCGACTGTCGAGGTGGCTGTGAACATCCCCCGGCACTTGCCACGGGTGGCGGTTGACGCCCATCAACTCGAGCTGGCCATTTTGAACCTTGCCGTCAACGCCCGTGACGCCATGCCAGAAGGTGGCCGTCTGCGCATCGAAGCGAAACCTGGCCGTCTGCGCAGACCGGAAGGCAATGCCGTGGAAGGGGTGTGTATCAGTGTGGCCGACAACGGCGTCGGCATGGACAGCGCCACATTGGCGCGGGCCGCGGAACCGTTCTTCACGACCAAGGGCACCGGCAAGGGAACCGGATTAGGGTTGCCGATGGTGCACGGCTTGGCGGCGCAGTCGGGCGGTCAGTTGCTGCTGCGCAGCGAACAGGCTGTGGGGACCACGGCAGAGGTCTGGTTGCCGCTGGCATCCGAGGACATGGCCGAAGACGACGGCAGCGAATCGGCCTCACAGCAACAGCGGCCCCACACCGGCGCCCGGCGCTTGACGGTCCTGCTTGTGGATGACGACCCCTTGGTCCTGGACAGTGCCGCGGCCATGCTCGAAGACGAAGGGCACGACGTCGTGCGTGCTGGGTCCGCGGAGCAGGCGATGCAGCTGCTGTCAGGCGAACAGCTGATCAACGTGGTGGTCACGGACTATGCGATGCCCCGCATGAACGGGGTCGATTTGGCGAAGACCATGGCGGCGTCTGGCTGGCACCTGCCAGTCGTCTTGGCGTCGGGCTTCGCCGAGGCCGGGGGTGAGTTAGGGATCGACTGCGTGTCGTTGAGTAAGCCGTTCAGTCAGGAACAGCTCCAGGCTGCCATCGAAGAGGCTTTTGACCAGAGGGACCGCGGCGGCGCGGGCGCGGGAGTGGCCCCGTCATAGCGAACGGGTAGCCTGGTTCAGCGTGACGCCGCTGGCACAGCGCCAAGATGGGCAACCGCGGCACGGCGCTTGCCATAAATTCCCACGCCGGTACCGGCCGGTGATATGGGAATCGTGTGCTTTGCCCGGGGGTTGCGGGACCCCCGGCGTGTTTCATTCCGGGAGGACGTCTGCAATGACTACCGGTAACTGCTCTAGCGACACGCTGATCAATAGGCCAGTTGAGCGGCCTGCGACCGGCCAGCGCACGGCGTGCGGTGAAGCGATTTGAATTCGATGCCAATCACCGGCCTCGCTTCTGCGTTTTGGGGCGTTTGCGGCCCTATCTTGCCGCTCAAGTCGCACCTCGGCTTGCAAGTCCAACCATGATCGCTTGGCGAGCACCAGATTCAACAGAACAGGCTGAACAACTGCCCCTGGTTCTTCGCCATGCCTTGTAGCGAGCCTTGCGATGGCCGAACAGGTTCTTCACCACATGGAAGGAATGCTCGACCTTGGCCCGTACCGCGGCGTCCAGCCGTTCGGCTCCTCCAGCAGCCGCGCCCACTTCCTGATCAGGTGTAGGGCCCGGCGCTTGCCCGGCTGCCTGCCGACGAACCAGCTCGGCCCCTCGGCCTCTTCGCGCTTGTCCACGCTGTCCCGCGTCAATCAACGTAAGAGCCGCATTGACTCATCGAAATCGTTACCCGAGCTGACCCGTTGCCTCACGTAAGTTGCTACCCGTCGGGTGGGCCGGCGGGAGCGGAACGACGTAAAGAAGCAGATCACCATGGCAACACGCAAGGATTTGGTCGCGGCTGTGCGCCTGCGGTACCGCAATGCCCTGACAACCGACAAGACGCGCATCCTCGACGAATTCGTCGAGCTCACCGGCTACCACCGCAAGCACGCGGTGCGACTGCTCAACGTAAGCGCGACCCCACCACCCTCTTGACGGACGCGGCTGCTTTTGGTCAGACGTCAAGGACGTGGCGCAGCAGCCCGAAGCCTACCCGCCACTTCGTTCCGTCCCCCGGGTCGATGCTGGCCGTGCGGTCGTTGATGCGCACGATGGTGCCCACCACCGTCTGGAGGTACTTGTCCTCGAAGGCCACCTTCTCACCACAGCGGAAGTCGTTGCGGGTGGGTTTGGGTGGTGCCGGCAGCGGCGCTGCCGCAGCGGCCTGGGCCCGGACCGTGGCGTCGGGCGCAGGCGGCTCGATGGCCGCATAGGCAGCTTCCATTCCCGGCGCTCGAGCAGGTCCTGCACGGTCACCTGCGTGTCCTTCATGGCCAGCACCTTGCCTGCGCATTCCACCGATCGCGGACACCCATTCCAAGCTGATTGCGGACAGTGTTCCGGGTGATGGCGGACGCTCTGGTCGGGGTGCCTGAGTGACGGTGACATCGCTGGTGCCAGCCACCAGATTGCTGACATCACCGGGGTGATCGATGGCATTTGCCTTTCAGACCAACATTCTGGCCCTCAACGCCGCCGTGGAAGCCGCGCGTGCCGGCGAGCAAGGCCGTGGTCTTGCGGTGATCGCCGGGGAGGTACGAAGCCTGGCCCAGCGCTCGGCCGAAGCTGCCAAGCAGATCAAGGGGCTGATAGGCAACAGCACTGAGAAGGTGGCTGCAGGCAGCCGCCTGGTGGATGAAGCTGGCACCACCATGCAGGAGATCGTTGCCCAGGTCTAGCGCATGACTGCGTTCATCAGCAAGATCAAGACCGCGACCGCCGCCCAAGGCAGCGGCATCCTTCAGGTCAATGATGCAGTGTCCTCTATCGACCAGGGCACGCAGCAAAACCCGCTTTGGTCGAGCAAAGCGCTGCAGCGGCGGACAGTCTGGAGCAGCAGGGGGATGGCCTGCTGTCTGCCATTTTGGCGTTCAGAACCGAGCAGCGGCCGGTCGTCGCCTAAGGAGGCGTCGCCGCAGCGGGGGCCTGGGTGGCATGAGCCTTCCCGGCCAGGTTGCCCGAGCAGCGACCGATACTTCAAGGATGGTGTACTGGCTGCATATCAGCGGGTGGTCCTGCTTTCCCCAGGTGACGAGCAAGCAAGGGCAATGGCAAGGCATCGTGCGGGTTTATCTGAAGCGAGGCGTCCTTGTTACACATCGCTGTACCTACCTCAGGCCGTCTGAGGCGCTGGCTCGCCGAGATGCGTGTGTCGTCGCATGGAAGCTGGCGCAGCGCGCAGCGGAGGCTGCCAACCCTGTAGTTTTTTACTGGCCTGATCTGGACGACCGCTCCAGCGTGGAGCCCGACTAGGGGTACCAGGTAGAGCCTGACGCAGGTCGCCCATTTCTGACGTAAGTTTTGCCCCGCGAGGTCGAAAAAGGGGGATGGGCAAAAATTCACCTCGCTTTCCCCTCTCGTCCTGGCTGACCGCCGCCGTGCTTTCCACGGCGCTCGCGGCGGTCCTAACCACCGTGGTGGTGGTCGAGCTGTTCGCGCGACGGCATGCCGAGGCGCAAGCCGAAAGCACCTTGCGCCAGATTGCCTGGAACTTGCGGGACGCGCTGGACCACGGCATGGCCCAGCACTACGAGCAGGTAAAGGTGCTGTCGGCGCTGGACGTGTTCCGCACGGGCTCCAGCGCGGACATCCGGCGCACGTTGAACCACCTGAAGCTCAGTTTTCCGCAGTACGCATGGGTGGGGCTGACGGATTCCCGGGGGCGGGTGATCGCGAGCAGCGAGGGGCTGCTGGAAGGTGCAGACGTTGCCAAGCGGCCCTGGTTTGGCGGGGCGCAGCAAGGCATGTACGTCGGTGACGTGCACCCCGCAGTGCTGCTGGAGAAGCTGCTGCCCGTGCAGAACGAGCCGTGGCGCTTCGTGGATGTCGCAGCACCGGTCTACGGCGCCGAGGGCGAGCTGCGTGGCGTGCTGGGCGCGCACCTGAGCTGGGGCTGGGCGCGGGAGGTCCATGCGCGGCTGCTTGATCCTGCGCTCGCTACGGCGGGCGCGGAGGTCCTGATCGTGGCCAGCAATGGAAAGGTGCTGTTGGGCCCGCCCGGCCTGGAAGGCACAGATCTGCCCAAAGGCACGTTAGAGGCGGCGTCCAAGGAGCGCCTCCGCATCACCATCTTCAAGGTGCAGCGTCTGCAACACCAGCGCGTTTTTGCCGCGGTGGCCCCAACTAAAGGTGACGGCGCCTATCCCGGCTTGGGTTGGCAGGTGCTGGTGCGTCAACCAGAAGCCCAGGCGCTGGCAGACTACCAGGCGCTGCGCAACGACATCCTGCGAGTTGGTGCCATCGTGGCGCTCTTGAGCGGTGCGGCGGCCGTGCTGATCGCCAAGCTGCTGGCCACGCCGCTGCGCCGCCTGGCGCGTCACCTCAACAACGATGAGCCGGTGCGCATCGAGCGCATCGGCTTGTTCCGAGAGGCCCGCCAGCTGGCCGAGGCGCTGCAGCGCTCGGCCGAACGGCAGCACCGGCTGATGACCGAGCTGCAGGATGCCAACGAGCTGCTGGAACGCCGCGTGGCCCAGCGCACGCAGGTGCTGCAGGAGACCAACCAGCAGCTGGTGGACGCAGAGCAGCTCGTCAAGGGCATCGCCAATGGCGTGCCGGCGCTGATCGGCTACTTTGACAGGGAAGAGCGGTGCCGCTTCGCCAATGAGCCGGCGGCCCGCCGGTACGGCCACACATCGGAGTCCGTGCGCGGGTTGCGACTGCAGGAGGTGTTGGATGAGCAACTGTATGCCGAGCACGCGCCGCACATCCGCCAAGCCCTGGTCGGCGAGCCGAGCCACTTCGAAACCACCGTCTGGCGTGCGGGACGCCAGTTGCACTTCAAAGTCAACGTGGTCCCGGCTTGCGATGATGCGCAAGTGGTCAACGGCTTCTACCTCATGACTATGGAGGTCACCGCACTGGCCGAAGCGCGTCAGGCGGCTGCGGCCAGCGCCTTGCGCCTGAGGACCATCGCCGACAACCTGCCGGTGCTCATCGCCTACTACGACCGGGATCTCACGGTCCAGTTTTGCAACGCCACCTTCAAGGAGTGGGTGGGGATCGACCCCGCCAACGCCATCGGACGGCCTTTGCGGACGGTCATCGGTGACACCTTGTTCAACCAACGTCGCTCTGCGTTGCAGCGTGCATTGGCGGGGGAACAAGTCCGGTTCGAGATGCAATCAACCGCCCTGGGCACCACCCGCGACCTGGACACCACCTACGTGCCCCACATCGAAGAGGGACGAGTGGTGGGTGTTTACAGCCTCAGCAGCGAAGTCACCGCCTTGAAGGAGGGGAGCGCCGCCTGGAGGCACTGGCGCGAGTGGACGTGCTCACCGGCTTGCCCAACCGGCGTCACCTCATGGAACGACTGCCCGAGGCATTGGCCCGTGGCCGTCGCGGTGAAACAGGCATAGCCGCAATGTTCATCGACGTGGACCGCTTCAAGACCATCAACGACACCTTCGGCCATGCCATGGGCGACGCGGTGCTGCGCGAGTTCGCCCGCCGGCTCAAAGAAAGCGTGCGGGAGACGGACCTGGTGGCGCGACTGGCCGGTGATGAGTTTGTTATCGTGCTGGAAGGCTTGCACGCGGCTGCTGAGCCGCAGTTCATCGCCCGCAAGGTCATGGCTGCACTCGACCGGCCGTTCATGGTGGAGGGGCGGGAACTGGAAGTGGGCGGCAGCGTCGGGGTCGCCTTTGACGGTGGATGCTGCAGCCTGCCCGACGATCTTCTGTCCCGCGCGGACACCGCGCTCTATGCGGCCAAGAAGGCAGGGCGGAAGACGTTCCGGGTGCTGCTGGCCAACTGAGCGGCAAGCCCCAAGCGCCGTTCAGGGGGCCCTCCCGGCGAGTAAGCTGCAGGGGTGGACATTCGTTTCCTGCGCGCGGAGCATGACCGTCGCTACAACCGGGTATGGTGGACCGTGTTCCTCGTTGGCTGCTGCATCGCTGCTGAGCTGGCGATCGTTAGCAAGGGTGTCAGCCCCGAACCCTGGCTGGTCTTGAGCGGGTTGCTGGGCATGATCCTGGGCCGACGCCGGCATCACCGCGACCAGGCCGTCAGAGATGCCCAAGAAGATGCGGCGCAACGACAGCGTGCGGCCGCAAGAGCCAAGTCTCAACATGAGGCTACCGGCAAGAGCGACGCTTCAGGGCAGGACGGCTCTGCGAATGACTCCCCAAAGCAGTGAGCCCAACACCGCGCCCGCGGCGTGCCCCACCTTAACCGGCGGCTGCCATCCACGCCCACGGCGCGGTGCTTGGCGGAGCTCTTGAGTCGGGCCAAGCAGTTGCCGACGCTTTGCAAATTTCTCAGCTCGACAAGCTTTCGCCGCATCGATGGAAGCGAAGAAGCACCCCCGTTTCGAGCCAAGCGGCCGCGCCGTGAAGCACAAGCGATCAGCGTGTCCCATAGAGCATTGGCGACGTTTCGCTCCAACACCAGCCGTCGATCGACAATGCACTGATGGCGATCTCCGAACCGTCCCGAAGTCTGGCAGTGGACGCTGAATTGGCAGCAACGCTGTCTGCGCTGGGCTATACCGATCTCACGGTCACGGCGGGCGTTGTGTGCGGCTTGCAGTCGTTTGCCTTCTCGACCGGACTGGTTGTGTAGGAGGTCGGCATCGATCTGGTGAACCCCGGCTGGTCAACAGCAGCGCCGTCGACAACGGGCCTGTCTCGAGCGGGGTGAAACACCTGCTGCGTGAAAACGCGGTCGAGTTCCGTCCGTCTTGCTTTCGGGTCGTGCGGAGCCCAAACCAGCACAAGGTGCGTCTGTCGGTGAGCCTCAGCGGACGCATCTCAGCGAAAGGATCGCAGGTGGACGAAACGCGGCTTTGCTTTGCAAACTTGCAGGCCACAGTGGCAACTCAACTCGCGAGGGCCTTTGCTGCAGGGCATGCGTCCTTCCTACGGCCGTGATGCGGGGCACCCATAACCTGAGCGTCACCGTCTGCAGCCCTGACTCGATGGGACGTCGGCAAGCTCAGCGGTCAGGCCAAACACGGCGATAATCGCGTGCTCGAGCATCCATGCCGTCATCAATGAAGAAGCAAGCAGTGGTGGAACCCGTGGTTCGAGAAGACGGTTTACGCTACCGGGCCAAGCCAGCCGGTAGCCAGTTCCCTACCGCCGGACCATTTTCCGCGGGCACCTTGTCCTGCTTCAAGTGCGGAACGCACAGACCGTTGGCCGAGCTGGAGTACAAGTCCGTCATCGGCGCAAAACGACGTGTCTGCAAGGGCGGGTGTCGCCCGCGGGCTCCGTCGGCCTTGTGACGCCAGTCTCGTTTGAAGCTGCGATCTGGCGCGCTGGTTACCCAAGGTGCGCCGTCCATGTGGTCGTTTCCTAGGTCGCTCTTATGATTTCAGAACCGTTTGCTCGACAGTTCGACGTTGATGTGCCCGAGCGCGCGCCCAGCGCGGCGCGCTTGGCTGCGGAAGCGTTTTTTGCTCCCCGTTCCGAGCCAGTGCCCGGTGAATCTGCGCCCGACGTGGTGGTCAAAAAGAGCAGGCTAGAAGAATCCGAGCCGTCCGCGGCCGCGCACGCAAGCGCGCCGCTCGAGACGGCCCGCGCGCCGCGTGTGTTCCGCCTGGCGGCACCTCTCGCCGTAGCGGACATCACGGAACCGAAAGTACAAGATGCGCCGGTAGGCGCCCCGTCGGATCCCAGCCTGCAGGTCGGCACGTTGCACAGGGATGTGCCTTCAGCACCCCGTGCCTCGGGCCGCCGCACACAGCGGCGACATCTGCATGGCGAAGTCACGATCACGCGGCCCAGTGCGCCTTCCGTCGGCGTACCCACTTCACAACCGGGTGTGACGTTGTCGCTCCAAGTCCTTCCTGCCGCGCAGCCGCTGGCGTCGAGCGATTTCGCCAGCCCGGAGTGGCACGCTCAGGATTGGCCTCGCTACCTGGTGCTGCGACGGCAACTGCTGGCACTGCAAGCACAAGCACAAGAAGCGAAGCGGCGTAAAGCGCAAGCCGCACTGGTCTGGATCCGTCAAGCCATCGCTGACTACGACATCACCCCTGGTGACCTGGGTCTTTAGGCTAACCCGCTGTTGGGTCCGTGCCGGCTGAGTTGTAGCGCCCGCAAGGCCGGCCACCCGGGCTTGCCCGGCGTGCGGCGGTCGTTCGCCGGCTGGTTGCATCGCACGAGCCGGAGCTCAAGGCCTCGGGCGAAAGGAGGGCTGTCAGTGCCCTCTTTGCGACGCGCCCGTAGGGCTGGCATTTAGATCGCGGCGTCCTTCACCTTCTTGAGCGCACGCAGTCGCAGCTTGGTCGTCGCCGGTTTGGCGGCAAACACCTGTTCCTGCTTCGTGAAGGGGTTGATGCCCGTGCGCTTTTTCTTGGCCGGTACCGGCACCGCCGTGACTTTGATCAGCCCGGGCAGCGTGAACTCGCCCAGTCCCTTCTTGTGCAACGAGGCCAGCATCGTGGCTTCCAGGCCGGCGAGCACGGCCTTGACCTCTTTCACATCGACGCCGGTGGTCTGCGCCAGATGCGCCGTCAATGAGGTCTTGTTGAAGGCAGATGTGATCGGCTTGAGCGTCGTGCTGGTGGGCTTCTTGGCCGCGCCGGTCTTTGCAGGCGTCGAGGACTTGGCGGGGGTGGACTTCTTTGCGGTTGCCATGGTGATCTCCATATTTGTGTGCCAGCAATGTAGCGCAGCAGGAGCCTTGGGTTGTGCACCTGCCAGCTTCACGTAGCGGTCTGGCAGTCGCTATGCACCGGCATGGCGTTGTCCTCCTGACATCTTCACCACTGTGATGGACGTTTGAAGTTTCCAATGTGTTAAGCGGACTCGTGTCTGCAACAATGAAAGATTGCGGCATACTCGCCGCATTCAAAATGAAATAGGAACTTCAATGGCAAAGAAGTCGTTCGCTGATCTGCAAGCCGAGATCCAGAAGCTGCAGGCGCAAGCCGATGCGCTGCGCGAAGAAGAAAAGGCGGGTGTTGTTGCGCGCATCCGCGAAGCGATCACCGCCTACGAACTGACGGAGCGTGACCTGTTTGGCACCACGTCCCGTGTCGCTGCCAAGAAGCGGGGCCGTCCGGCCAGGTCGGCCGGCGCCCGTGAAGTTGCCTATGCGGACGGGACGGGCAATGTCTGGGGCGGCCGTGGCCCCCGCCCGCGCTGGTTGCGCGAGGCGCTGCAGCAAGGCAAGTCGCTGGAAGATTTCGCAACGAGTGGCCGTCAATCGCCGTCCGGTTCGGGCGACAGCGCGTCGGCGTCGCTGGTTGGTGACTCAGCCACCGACCACAACGATCAGCCGGCACGCCGCGGCCGCAAGCCGGGCCGCCGACCGGATCCAGCCGCCAAGGGCGCTGTCAACAAGCGGCCCGTGAAGTACCGCGACGCCTCGGGCAACACCTGGAGTGGCCGCGGGCTTCGGCCGAACTGGCTGAAGGCGGCCCTGGCCAGCGGCAGCTCGCTGGAGTCGTTCCTGGTCGAGGCCTGACCGCCTCGGTCAACCCCGCGTCGGGAAGTGCGACACCCGCTGCACCGACGGCGGGACCTTGCGCGGGGTGGTGACCCAACCGGTTGGGCGCTGGAGAGGTTTGGTGGCCGTCGAGGCGGGTAGGGGACGTTGGCAACTCGGGCACACCCGTACCAAGGAGCTCACCACGTCAGTGCACGCAGCGCATCGGATCAAGGCCATTGTTTTCTCCCTCATCACAACGGTGCCCAGCATGGCGCAGCCCGTCTGCTGTGCCTATCGCTCAATCGAACGCCCGTGATGCGGAGTCCTGGGCGCTCAGGCCGTGGGTCGGCGCTCAAAAGCGGCTGCAGGCGGCAGCTCGGCGTCGGCCGGCTGCCAAGCGATGTTGCGCACCTCGGCGAACGGCGGTCCGTCGCTTAACCAGCGGCGCATGGCCAGCAACTGGTCCACCGAGCCCTGCAGGTGCACCTCGACCGAGCCGTCTTTTCGGTTGCGCACCCAGCCGGTCACGCCGACCGCCTGTGCAGCCTGCACGCAGGCCTCCCGGAAGCCCACCCCTTGCACGCGACCGCGGATGCGAGCACACCAGCACCCCACTCCACCGTCCGGCGTGCGGTCATCGCGGGTAGACACCGGTTCCATGGTCAGTCGGTGCTCATAGCCGTCCAGTGTGCCAGTGACCGCCGTGGAGGGCTTCGCCGTCTTGCGGGGGGCGACCACGGACGTAGCGAGGCAGTTCGGCGAAGAGTGGCGACTACCCTCGCGCCTTCATCCGTCTCACGACGCTGCTTGCTTCAAGCCTGCCCCGGCGTGTCAGTGAAGAGTGGTGGCACAGTCCATCGGCGGGATATGCCGGCCGCGCCACGCGCTGAGATCATGTGCCTTGCGGCTCGATCTTGCTCAGTCGCGCCGGGCCGCTCTCGCGGCGAGAAAGGCGGCAATGGCAAAAAATGCCAAGCCGGTCACCGCTGGCGCCTCTACAAGTAAGTCCATGATGGTTGGCCGCTAGGAGATTGGCCTGCGGCTCTGGTTGCTCCCTGTGCCAAACTTTCCCGCAGGGCCCACGGTGGTTCAATCCCCTTATTGGGGGTAACCCTGAATCCCGCGGCCTGCGCAGCTTGAGCGCCGCCTTCGACCCACGAATCCCACAAGCGCCACAGCGCCCAGCAGGAACAGCTCTACGGTGGCAGCCTCTGGCACCGCCGCGATGTGCGCGACGATGCTGACTGAGTCGAAGCGAGCGAACGCGGTGCCGTACGCGGCCGCGGTGCCGTCTTCTCCTTGTTGGTAAAACGCGTTTGCACCGAGGAAAGCGCTGAAAGTTGTTTGGAATGGGTGCCAAACGTCGGAGGCGACGAAAGTGTCGCCGTTCTGGACCGGGATGCCGGGTACCGCAATGGGCGCTTGCCCGTTGCCCACTTGGCCACGCGCCCCCGTGACGGTGAATTCAACCCCCGTCAGCTGATAACCGGCCTTCGGCGCGAAGACCAACCGCTCAAATGTGAACGAGGCCGTCGCTTCATGGAAGCCCTCGAATCCGCTGCCGCCGACCTGGGCCGACATGTTCGGCGTGAAAGAAAAAACCGACTCGCGTGCCGCCGGCTGTGTCGATCACCGTGAGTTCTGGGAAATCGCCCGGACTGTAGCCACTGACGGACCCATCGCTGCCGCTGAACTGCGTCTCTCCAAAGAAGTTCTGCGTGCCCTGGTCAAAGACCAGGGTAGCGGCGTTGAACTGCAGCTCGCACACGTCCGTGCCTGTCGGGGCACATGAAAACGCATGTGCTCCCGTCGCAAGCAGCAGCAAACTCACACCGGAGATCCAGGATCGGATAGCCATCGCCGCCTCCCGTTCGCTGACTGGCCCATGGGTCGAGATCGGTGGGCTCAGCCGTTTGAAGAAGAGCAGTGTCTGAGTCGTCTCCCACCTTGGGCACCCTCACTGCAGGGGTTGAAATCCCAGTGTCCTTCGACAGGTTGGGGAAGTATGTCGGCGGTCCTGCGAGCGTGCTTTTGATCCCGGCCTGCTACATGCGGCCGCCAAGACAGCAACGCGGCGCCATCGAGCAAGCAAGTGCTCGGGAGAGGCACGACGTCTGTCACCGTGAACCGGCCCTCGGCACGAGGCATCTTCGACGCCATCGATGGAGTAATCTGCCTCTACAAACGCGCCGATGTCGGAGACGCCAGGCGCCAGATCGAGCCCCTTTAGCTTTGCGGTCTCTACTTGGCTGCACAGGACGCTGCACGCTTGCGCCCGGCGTTTGCGCCCATGAAGAGGAAGCTGCCGCACCCGAGCGCCATGCCGCGCAGCGCGGGCTCGACCGGAGAACTTGCTTTGCTCTGCCGCTGCTAAGTTTTTAGGATTGAGCGGTCCGAGTGGCGGCAGCTGTCGAGAAGAACGGATTGCGGCTCTTCCAGCGCCCTGTGCAGTCGCTGCCAACCCAGCTTCAACGGCGAGACCGTTGGTCCTGAAAGCTCCATACAAAGGTTGGGCGAGCACCGGACTGAATATTGAGCTTTCGTGGGCCGCCCGAACTGGGTCGGGTTGGGGTTGCGGCCACTAGCAACACGGGTGCGCCGCGAAGGCGACAGATTTGACGGACAAAATCTGGGGGATTGACGACCCGTGGCCGGTGCTCCAACGATGGCCGACACGGAGCACCTCAGGAGATCACGGTGGGAGTCGTACAAATCTTTCGTGTCGCAGGCCGCATCGGCCGGAAAGAGTTCTGGGTGATCTGGATGGCGATCATTCTTGCCGGTGCGTTAGGGGGTCTGATCACGGGACTTGCAGGCGGAAATCGAGCCGGCGTAAGCACCGTTGAAGGTCTGCTGCTGCTCGGCTTCTACGTCATTGCGACGTGGGTGAGCATAGCCATTTCGGTCAAACGGCTGCATGACACCGGTCGATCCGGTTGGTGGCTGGCAAAGTTCATGGTGCTCGCGGCAGCGCCTTGGAGCTGTACGTTCCTCGCTGCGCTGGCTGGCGGCCTCATCAGCACTTGGCTTGCACCAGCACTCGCCATCGTCGGTATCGGGGTCGGCGGCTATTCGTGGTATCTCATAGGCTTCAAACGCGGTGAACCTGGCGTCAACGACTACGGACTTCCGGGCTCTGGATCCGCCTGCTGATCGGTGGTTGAAGTCAGCGGCTACAGCGCATTGCCAGCAGCTGGGTGCCCGATCCGTGATCTGCACTTACAGGAGCCGTCGTGTGGCTTGCGCACGCAGCCGGTCACATCAACGGCTTGGGCGGCTTGGAATCGGGTGTCGCGGAGCCCACACCCTGCACCTGCCCGCGAGTAGGCAACCAGCACTCAACCGTCCGGCGTGTCTGCGTGCGCAGCAGACAGTTGGTTCGTGATCAGGCGAGGGCCGTTACCGTCCACTCTTCCATGACTGTTATAGCCGGCGTTGTTCGTCCGCAGGGGTCGGCGACGGGGTGCGTTGAGACGCTGTCCGAAGCGAAGGCAGCGCCGGCATGCACGAGTCCACGGGGGACCAGCACCAGGTGGTCGTGTCGTCAGCCTCGACCTCGGTGGACGACCCGTCGACGAGGATCAAAGGTGTGGGTGGCGTCTCAGTGTCCGCTAGAACCGCCGTCGGCAGCCGCTCAGCCGCCGCCAGCTGGTAGCGCATTGGCTTGCTGAAACGCCGTCCCTCCTGCACCAGGGCGTTTAGCAGCTCCGCTTCCCAGGCGTTATCCACCGGCAACCACGCCGCAGTCGTCAACATCAGCGTGACTTCGACCAAGCTCGGCAGCCCGTGCTCCGACAGCACTGCAGTGGCCAGCAGCACCAGGTGCAGGCGGCTGTCGGCATTCCAGGTAGCCAGCTCCGACTCAAAGCGCCGCGTCAGCCGTCGTGCCAGCGCCGCATCAAGTCCAAAGGCCACGTCGGGCAGGTGCTTGAGCACCGCCTGGTGGCCATAACGCGCCGGCAGCAGCTGCTTCAGCTCCGCCAGCACCAGCAGGAGCGGCTGCGGCTGGCCGGGCCGGGGCAGGGCGCTGGCCCATTGCTGGCGTCGGCGCTGCGCCAGCACTTCACGCTGTTCGGCGCTGAAGACCTCGGGAACGTACAGCCGTTGGGCCAACGGCTGCCCGTCCACCAGCGTGGTCTGCGCTGCCCGCAGCAAAAGCCGGCGCACCGCAGCCCACGGCCGGCGGCCCTCGAAGCCCGGATGCCAGCGGTTCAGCTCCGCCTGCTCCCAGAGGTAATGCAGCATCCCGCGCAAGGTCAGCCGGCAGCCCGTGCTGCGCGCACTGCCGCTGGGCTCACCGGCCGCCATCGGCACCGCGCGCCCGGGCCGCTGACACAGCGCAAAGTCCACCCGCAGCGCCGTGCAGCCGGTGGCCAGGTCCTCTCGGATGGCCGGTGCCACCTCCCCGCGGCCGGACATCTCAAGGGGCGG
This sequence comes from Aquincola sp. J276, assembly GCF_024700035.1. Taxonomy (NCBI): domain Bacteria; kingdom Pseudomonadati; phylum Pseudomonadota; class Betaproteobacteria; order Burkholderiales; family Sphaerotilaceae; genus Aquincola; species Aquincola sp. J276. Next base: position 1,259,746 of record NZ_JAJONC010000002.1, on the reverse strand, counting down.
TTCGTACGACCCGCAGTCCGGTGCATGGCAGTGGCCGGTGAACGGCATGCGCTTGACGATGAAGCCGTCGCCCAGGCGCGCGATGTACATCGGCACACCCTCTGGTTGGCACAGGCAGCGTGGGCGGATATGGCGCAGGTGGACTCTGGCAAGCGCCTCCTCAAACCCCACCGATCCCGGGCTGACCACCTCGTCACCCAGGGCGTACCGCGGGACGTCGTCGGGCAGCGCCATGGCCGTGCTCGACTTCAGCGCGCGGGCGTCGTGCGGTCCCGGCCGCGGTTGCGCTCGGGCGGGGCCACCACCGGGCGCTGCGACGGCGCCTCGCGGTCGTAGACCGCCACCTTGGGCGTCGGACCGGTGCGTGTGCGTTGCGCCAGCTGCTCGGTGGCCGCGGCCAGCACCGCCTCACGCCGGGCCTCCGGTACGTTCTTGGCCACGAGGATCGCCTCGATGGCGGCCAGCACCGCCTTGCGGCCGCCGCCACCGCGGCCGCTGTTGCCCTTTGGGCATCCGGCGTGGCAGCGGGCTGGGCTGCTGACTGAGGGGCCGCCTCGATGTGGTTGCGCTGGCGGGCGCTGCGTTCCTTGGCCAGCACGTCGAGGTCGGCCGTGTTGGGCTCGTAGCCCAGTGCCTTCACCCCGCGCACGGAGGCTTCCAGCCACACCAGCCGTTTGAACTCCTCGTTCCCGGAGACTCGTAATGCGCGCCAATTGCGGGCCTCCGCGACATCGATCATCGACCGGGCCACCGACGGGCTGTTGGTGTCGGTCGAGAGCTTGAAGGTGGATTCGGTGAAGGCCACCCGGGTGGTGTCGCCGCGAAACCGGTACTCAGTACGCCCCACGGTCACATCACTGACCGTCATCAGCGCCCGCTTGATGATGTACCGGTCTTTCAGGGCCGCTTCCAGCTGCGCCAGGCGCACGCTGCGATCGGCATCGGCATCAATGCGGGGCAGCGGGCTGCTCGGGCGAGATCCGGAAGGCGCTTCGGCCGTGGGCGAAGGCGACGGGTCAAGCGTCTTGGCCTGCTGCGGCGCGGCGCGACCGCGTTCCTTCGCTTCGGCCGCCGCCACCAGATCGGGAATCTCATCACGCGTGGTGGCCAGGGCCGGCGGCCGGCTCGGCGCGGCGTCCCGCTGCGGCCCCCGGCGCCACTGGCCGTCGACTTTGTCGACCGTGCTGCGATGGCCTTGTGCATCGATGGCGGTGAAGCGCCGGCTGCCCAGCTGTTCCGCCTTGGCCACGATGTCCGGCCAGCGGGTCGCGTGGTACAGCACATCCGCAAAGGGATCGCGCAGTTCGAAACGTTCTGTGGCCGGTTCGGCAGGCGTCTGGAACCGGGCCTTGGCCACCGTCGCCCGGTTGGCCGGCTCCACGCTGCCACCGGCAGGGGCCGGGCGGGAAGGAAGGGGCGCATCGTCCATGGCAACCTCACATCAGAAGTGAAGACAAAGGACCGGGGTTTAGGGTCGCTGGTCTATGGCGCGGACGCCATGGCGGTCAGTGTTTGCGGGCTGACCGGCACCGGCAGCACCCGGTACAGCTCGATTTCCACCCGCCGGTTGAGGTCGCGGCCGCTGGGGCTGTCGTTGTCGGCCACGTGATCACCGGCCGGCTGGTAGGTGGTGCGGATGCGCGACGGCTCGATGCCCGCAGCCACCAGCACATCGCGCACGGCGTTGGCCCGTTCCCGCGCGATGCGGGCTTCCGCCAAGCTGTCGGTGGTGCCGTCGGTGCGCCCGCGCAGCACGATCAGCGGCGCCTGGCGCGCCAGCGGCACCAGCCCTTGCAGCAGGCCGGCCGGCAGCTCCGCCTGGCTGCTGCCAAACGCAAAGCGCACCGTCACCACCGTGTTGCCCTGCGGCGCCACTGGCAGAGGGATCGGCTGCTGCGCCCACTGCACCAGCCGCGTGGTCTGCTGCAGCACCTGCTGCCGCGATTCACTGAGCTCGATGCGGCTGTTGTGCAGCTCATGGCGGCAGCTTTGCAGCTCGACGGCGTCGGGCCGATTGGCCGGCCGGCGGGGTGCATCGTCGGCGGTGGGCAAAGGTGGCGGACTGCTGCAAGCGGCCAGCAGGCCACCGGCCAGCACACAGGACATCAGGACTCTCATGGCATCTCTCCTTGCAAAGCACGGTCAGCCGGCTGCAGCAACGGGTCAACGTGGGCGGCCGGCAGCACACCGTCGTCATCCGGCTCGGCCTCGATGGCACCGCCTTCGGTGATGGCCATGTCGAAGAGCGACAACAGCTCATGCGCCAGCGTTTCCTCCATGCCGTTAAAGCAGTCCGGCAGTGCCTGGTGATCGATGGCCAGCCGGCTCACGTCCAACGTCTCATTGGCCCCCAACTCGTCCGGCAATACGCGGATGCGGCGCTGCACCTGCGCCAGGTGCAGGTCCAGGTCCATGGCCGGCACGATGGGTGGCTTGCGAAGCCGGGCCTGGAACACGGGGTCCTGGTGGTAGCGGATCTTCTCGCCGAGGATCGGCTTGCAGTGTTCACACACCACCACCAGCCGCTCGCTGCCCAGCTCCTTGAACTCCTGCGGCAGCAGCAGCGCTCGCCGCTGCTCGCTCTCGTTGCGGCTGACACTGCTGGAGCTGCGCCCGCTGAACGTGCGGCTGCGACCATGGGAGGTTGCGCGTTCGGTGAAGGTGCCCAACATGGCGCTGTACTCGTCCGCGTCGCGTTGCTCACGCGGCGCAAACAGGATCTGCAACCCGTGATTCGTCGCAAAGGTCCGCGCTTCCTTGTCGCCGTACACGGCGTCCAGCTGCGACATCGCCTGCACCACCGTCAGCAGCCGCAGGTGGTAACCCGCCAAAAACGCCGCCGCGGTGCTGATCACCGGCACCCGGCCCATCGCGGTGAACTCGTCGTTGACCAGCAGGCACTGCACCGTCAGGCTGGCATCCTGCTGCGGAAGTTGCTGCGTGTTCAGGCTCACCAGCTGCGAAAAGAACAGGTTCAACAACGGCCGTGCACTCAACAACCGGTTCGGCGGAATGCGTACGTAGATCGACAGCCGGCGGCGCCGCAGGTCCTGCAGCCGGAAGTCGTCGCCGCTGGTGGCGGCGTCGACCACCACGTCCGCAAAGATCGTCAGCGGTGCATGGAAGGTGGCGACCACGCTGGACAAGGTATTGTCCGAGTTCGACAGCAGCCGCTGCAGCGCGTCCACACACTCGTCGGACAAGGCGGGCAAACGATCGGTCGCCTGCTCACGCCGTCGGTGGATCACGCCATTCAGATGGTCCTTCAGTGGCTGGCCCTGGCCGGACGACTGGCGCAGCATCTCGCCGATGGAGCGCGGCAAGGCGGGGGTCTCCAGCAGCAGCAACCCCAACCCCAGGAACAGGTTGCGCGCCTGGTCGTTGAAAAACGCTTCCGACGAGGTCCCGCTGCCGTCGTTCGGAAAAAACACCTGCCCGATGGTCAGCAGGTCCCCCACCCGGTGCAGCGGCGAGGTGCGCACCGCCGACAGCGGATTCCAGCGGTGGCTGCGGCCGTTCTCGTCGAACGGCGAGAAGGCAAAGACCTGTTGTCCAAATTCGGCGCGGTAACCGGCGGTCAGGTCGTAGTTCTCGCCCTTGATGTCCAGCACGACCACCGAGTGGGGCCAGTTCAGTAGGTTGGGGATCACCACGCCGACACCTTTGCCGCTGCGGGTGGGTGCCGACAGCATCACCGACAGTTGGCCCGGCAGGCTCAGGAACCGCCCGCGGTGACGGCCAATGAGGATGCTGGGGCCGGTGGTGGAGCGGGCGCCGGTCAGGCCCGCACGCGCGACTTCGGCTGGCGTGGCAAAGCGGGCTGCGCCGTGCAAGGCGCGCTTGGGCTGCGCGGCGATCACCAGTGCCACGGGCAGCAGCACGGCCGCTGCTGCGGGCAGCAGCGAAGCCAGCAGCAGCCGTGGCCGCAGGGTTGCCTCTTGGCCGTAGTGCTGCCAGTAGTCCAGGATGCTGGTCCAGCCGGCTTGGCGGGGGTCCACCCGGCTGAGCAGCAGGAACACCATGCCGGCTGCCTGCAGCGCACCCACCGCCAAAACCAGCACCGTCAGCGCCACGAACACGGCCGCCGCGACCTGTCGGCTGCGCGGCCAGGCCGACATCGGCAGCGCGGTGACATCGCTCACACCAGCGCTCCCAGGCCGCGCTGGGCCCGCGGCCGGTACTGCAGCTCGGCCACATGCCGGCCGTGCGCATCGCGGTCGAACTGCACGATGACGTCGATCACCGTGTGCAGCAGGCCGTGTATTTCCGGCAGGCTCAGGCCACCGCCGGCCGCACTTTCGCGGATCATCAGCGCCATCTGCGACAGCGCCAGTGCGCAGCTGCCGGCGTGCACGCTGGTGATGCTGCCCGGGTGGCCGGACGCCGCCAGCCGCACGAACGAAAAGCACTCCTCGCCTCGCACCTCGGCCAGGAACAGGCGGTCGGGTTTCATGCGCAGGCTGGCTTCGAGCAGGCTGCGGGCGGTGACCGCGTGGCCGGGCACGTTGCGGCTGTAGAACAGGTGCACGACGTTCGGGTGCTCGGGCAGGGTGAGCTCGGCCGTGTCCTCGATCGTGATCAGGCGCTCGTGGTGCGGTACCTCCTCGATCAGCGCCTTCATGAAGGTGGTCTTGCCGGAGCCGGTGCGGCCGCTGACCACGATGGTCTGGCGCGAGCGCACGGCCAGCCGCAGGAACTCCGCCCAGCGCCCGGCGGCCTGCAGGCCCTGCAGCTCCTGCTCCAGGGGCGAGATCCGTGCGTCGGATCCGGTGGCCACGCGGTCGAACAGGCCCTCGTGGTGCAGCTGGTCCAGCCGCTTGGTCACCGCCGACGGTTTGCGCACGGTGAGGGACACGGTACCCCGCGGCACCGCGGGCGGGATCACCACCTGCATCCGTTCGCCGGTGGGCAAGGTGGCCGCCAGCAATGGCCGCTCGGCATGGATCTGCTGGTCGCAGAAGGTGGCCACCGCGGTGGCCAGCGCCAGGCAGCGGTCGTACGTCATCGCCGGCGCGGTGACGGCCTGCCAGCCGTGCTGGGTCTCGACCAGCAGCTCCCCCGGCTGGTTGACACAGACCTCCAGCACACCGGGGGCATCGAGCGCCATGCGCAGCGGCTGCAGGAAGGTGATGACCGAGGTGGCGTCGCCGCACCAGGCGGAGGAGGATGCACACACAGCCGCAGCGGTGTCGTTTGGAGTTGCAATGAGGTTCATCGGGCCCCCGGCTGCAGGTCGTAGACGCTGGAGAAGTCGACGTCGCGCGCGACGTAGATGCCGACGATCGCGCCCTGGTGCTGGGTGATGACCGGCGGGATGTTGATCGTGCTGTCCAGCACCTTCTCGGCCAGTTCACTGGTGCGGTCGGTGGTGGAGCCCAGCACCACGGTGTCACCGCCCCGCTGGTCGCTCTGGTTCTGCACCACGACGTCGATGGCGTCGTCGATCAAGGAGACCAGCATCGCGGCGCCGATGCGCTCGCGCCAACGGTTGTCGACGTGGCCTTCCAGGCCGGACTCGCCCAACGCGCCGGTGGCGGGCGACTCCAGGTCCACCAGCACGCCCAGCGGTGTGCGCACCCGGGTCCAGATCACCGGGAGGCGGGTGGTGCCCGGACGTACCCCGGCGACGCGGTACTCGCCGTCGAGGTGGCTGCCGCGTTCGATGAGCAGCACCCGGCCGTCGTCGCTGTAGACGTTGCGCTGCACCTGGCAGCCGACCAGGCCGGCGTTCGCGCTGACCACCTTGGTCTTGAGGGCGCAGGTGAAAGCGGTGCCCTTGGGCAGGGTCAGGCTGCGCTGTCCGAAGGACGTGGCGGTCGCACGCGGTGTGGAGGACGTGGGCAGCGCGCCGCCGAGCAAGCCAGGGCGAGGAGAAGCCGGGCGGGCTATGGGAGATGAACTGTCGCTGGCAAAGCTGGCCGCACCGGCGGACGCCGGATTGTCGGTCGCGCGCGCTGCGCTGTTCTCCAGGTTCTGCAGCAGGCCTTGCAGCTGCCGCTGGTAGCCGTCCAGGCGCTGGCGGGTGGCGGCCAGGGGGTCGTCGGACGCGGAAGCGGGCGTCGGGGTGGCGACGGCGCCCGGCCTACTGGTCAGAAGCAGCACCGGGGCGTCTTCCGGCGCCATGGGGACCGGGCTGCCGCCAGCACCGCCGGAGGGGCCGGTGCGGCGGACAGGGATGGGCTCGGACAGCGGCGCGTTGGGATCGAGCGCCGGAATGAGCGGCACCGGCGCGGCCGCGGGCGGAAGAGAGGCGGACGCAGCGGGCGCTGACAGGTCCAGCCGGCGGGCTGGGGTGGTGGCCGCGGCCGGCTGCTGGCTGACCGTCGGCGCCGCCGGGCTGCGTGGCGTCTGGAAGCTGTCCAGCCAGCGGTGCAGCCAGACCCCGGCGCCGAGCGCCAAGGTGACGAGCAGCAGCCCAAGCGCAAACAGGCTCTTGCGTGAGATGCGCAGCGGGGTGGTCGTCGCCACGTGCGGGATGCCGGGTTCGCCCGGCAACGGGGTCAGCGTGTTCGGGGCCGATGCACGAGGCGGCTGCGGTGATGGGGCTTCGTCATCTGGATCCGGGCGCGGGGGAAGGTCAGTCATGGCCGGCTCCTGGAGGGGCAGGGCGGTGGGCCTTGCCGTGGGCTGTCGGAGACTCAGCGTCGGCCTTGAGCCGTCGCTGCACGCCCGGCACGGTGGTGCCGTCTTCGGGCGGCGCACCGTCGAGGTCAAACGCGTCGTTCCAGATCCCCACCACCGCCGTGCCCGCGCGCAGCGTCAGGCGCCGGGCCACCCGGTCGACTACCAGCAGGTCGTCTTCCATGCGCGCGTTGACGAGGCTCTCGCGGCCATCGCCCAGCACCTGGAACACCGCCGGCACCTCGCGGTGCCCTGCAAAGCGCAGGTAGGTGAAGCGGCCGTCGTCAAAGACCAACGACGGCAGGATGTCCTGAGAGGCGGCGCCTTCGGCCAGGGAGTAAGCGGTGTTGCGCACGGACGGCTTGGCAGCCAGTCGCTCCGCGACCAGCGCTTCGGGGGCCGGCAGTGGCGAAAGCAGGGGCGGCGAGGCGGGCACCAGCGTGGACGGACCCGCAGGGTGGGGCAGTGGCGCCGGCGGGAGGGGCGCACGCACGGTCAGCCGGTGGACCGGCAGCTGCCGGCTGTCGTCGACCACTTGCAGGCGGAAGTTGTGTACCCGCCGGTCGGTGACGACCGCCACCGTGTTCGGTGCCCGCGCGCCGCTCTTGGGCTTGATGAACACATGCCGGCCGCCGGGCTGGGCCGCGATGCACCAGACGGCCTCCGGCTTGCTGCAGTCGCCCCCCAGGCCGGCGGCCAGCTCGCTGATGGCTTCGCCATCGTCGAGCACAATCAGGGTCACGACGCCGCGTTGCACCGGCACCGTGAGCACCACCTGCGGGTCGTAGAACACGTCGCGCAGTCGGGGATCCGCCGAGGCGTTCAGCCCGGTCAGCAGCGCGGCGCAGCAGGTCCAAGTACGTGGCGTCATGGCTTGCCTCCGGCAGGGGGCTGGTCAGCTCGGGATCGGACCGGTAGGCGGTCACGACAAATCCCAAGGGGTTCTCCAGCCGGTCGCGTTCATTGGCCAGCACCTTGGGTTGGTACTCGAAGACGACACTCGCCACATGCCGGCTGCTGACCTCCGGGGGTCTGGCGGTCGTTCCGGCGAACGACCTTGTCGTAGGTGACGGTGGCATCGCCGCGGTTGCCGCGGCGCCCGGCGGGGGACAAGCGCACGCCAATGACCTGGATACGCCACTCCTCGGTGGCGGCCAGCTTCTTGTGCAGGGCGGCCTCGCCTTCGAACTGGCGGTTGTAGTCGGCAAAGACGGTGGGCACCGCCATGCGGGCGACTTGGTCGAAGTCGCGCTGCAGGAACATCCAGCTGTAGCCCTCGCGGGCCCGCACGAAACTAGCGAGGTTGTGCTTGTCGAGGGCGTCGAGCGAGGGGATGGTCTCCTCGGCCAGCCGCTGCTGGATGGTGGTCTCGCCCGTGACCCGATCGACGACGATCGGGATCTCGACGACCCGGCGCAGCGGGCCTTGCACGAACACCGCAGCGATGCCGAGCAGGCCCAGCAGGCCGCCGGCCGCGGCCACCCGCCAGGCGCGCCGCTCCGAGCGCTCCAGCAGCAGCGCGCGGTCCAGCTCCCAGTCGCGGTTGCGGGCGAACAGCTCGTCGGCGTCTGGCCTGTGGTTCGACGCAGCGTGGGATGCCGTCTCGGCACGACGCGGCAGGGGCGCTTCATCCGCCGCGCCGGTGTCATCCGGCCATGCGGCGGCGGCGCCTGGGCTCAGGACGGTGATCATGGGGGCCTCGGTTCAGGGCAGGTAGTCGGCGATGCGGCCGGTGCGGCTCAGCATCTCGTACTGGCGTTCGCGTTCGCGTGAGCGGGCGATCCGCTCCTCGCTGTCGGCCAGGCCTTGCAGCATCTGCAGTTGCGACAGCTCGTGGGCGAGCAGGGCGTTCTCGGCGCCGATGCGGGCCTGGATCTCCTGGACCGACTTCTGATCGGTGGTGGCGTCGATCTGGCCCATCAAGGCTTGGATCTGGTTGAGACGGCCAGCGGCCGAGCGCATGGCGTCCTGCAGCAAGCCCTTGTGCTGGTAGGGCTGCGCCAAAGTGGACTGGCAGGCCAGGCGGGCGTCACCTGTGCGGTCGGCACAGTTGTAGACCATGCCGACGTCCCGCAGCGCCTTGGCGGTGGCGCTCAAGCCGGAGTAGCCAGCGATGTTGACCGCGTTGACGACGTTGTAGGCCTCCGGTGGCACGTAGTTCTTCAGCAGCGGGTTGTTGAAGATGTTGCCCAAGCCGCGCATGCCGTTGAGGCTGTTGATCTGCGCTTGCAGCTGGGTGATCTGCTGCACCTGGTTCTGGATGCTGGTGATGTCGTTGGCCACCTGCTGAATGGTCTGCGCCAGGTTGGCTGTGTCGATGACCGGAATGCCCTGGGCAATGGCGGGGCGGGGGACAAGGGCAACCGCCGCCATGGCGAGCGCCAGGCGGGCGAGGGATCGACACAGGCAGGACATGGCAAGCTCCTTGGCGGCAGCGAGGGTCAGGACTGGCCGCGCAAGGCGGCGCGACGATAGGCGGGGGTGCGGGCGACGGCGGCGGTCGCTGCTGCGCTGGCGTGCCCGAGCAGGCCGGCGCCGGCGCGCACGGTGCCCCCTGAGCGGCTGCGGCAGGGGTACTGCGGGCGTGCGAGATCGAGCGCAGGCCGGCGATCATCATGGCGTTTTGCACCATCTGCAGGCCCTGCTGGACGGGGGCACCGCCGGTCAGGGCGGCGGCCAGTCCCGGCGCCTGGAAGCAGATGATGGCCATCAGCACCATCACGACGCAGTACTTGAGGCTTTCGGCGACGACGTTGAACGACGAACCTTCGAAGCCGCCTTGATCTTTGACAGCTTGCACCACAGCATCGCCAATGTGGGCACTCAAGCCTAGGGAGAAGAACGCGAACCATGTTAGGACAATCGCATTGAGCAACATTGAAAGCCAGCTGTCGAAGAAGCGAGCAGTCGGGCGCCAAGCCAACGACAAGACGAAAATGGGTCCGATGGCGATTGCAAAGGTCAGAAGCAGCTTTGCGAGTGTTACGACGAACAATGCAATGCAGATGAAGACAACGCTTCCTATTCCGGTAACCAATGCTGCCAAAACAAGGTCCAGGCGAAGCAGGCTGGCGTCCTTCATTAGGTCGACAACCAGTCCAAACGCTCGATCGGTAAAGGTGTCTAGAAGCGCATAGGGGGTGCTCACTGTGGACGAATTGACAGCGGGCGGCAGAAACGTGGTGGCAACACCAGTGGCTAGTCCGTCCGCGACGTCCGAAATGGTTTGAATGTAGAGTCCGGACTGAAGCGAGATCGCGAGAATCAACGATATCTTGAAGCAATGCCACACGAACAAAGGCAGACTGGCTGAGGCGTCTCCGCGTGCGACCGCCCACCCGTAGAAGGCGATCCACAACGTCATGGAGCTAAGTGCAAGTGGAATGAGTGCGCTTGCCAGTGCCGAAACTACATTCAGGAGGTACCCAGAAAGCACGGCGTCGAACTGATTGCCAACCCAGACAAACATACAGTCTCCTCTACTGAACAGCACTGTATGGAAGCGCTTTCGTGCTCACGCACTTACTGGCGAGATCCGGGTGCTGACATTGGACCCAGCCGCCGTTCTTTTTAACGATCCACAGTCGGCTCTGCTTCTGCTGCCCGAATGTGTTAGCTCTGCAGGTGGTAGGGCGGGCGTAGATTTCGGTGCATTCGGCGAGGCCCTGCAGAGTCTCAACCATGCGCCAGCCACTGGCAGCGCAGGCAGGGGTTGTTGCTGGACAAGGCGGTGGCATCGAGCCGCGCGGCAACGGTGGCGTCTCTACCCGTCGGCTACCATCCGGCAGGATCTTGACGGCCTCATTGCCCTTGACGAACTGAGCGGTGGTGGCGGTGGTGGCCAGCAGCAGGCTGGCCACGACGGTGACAAGTGCGGTGGTGTTCATGCGACCCTCCGGACGATGCGCAGCCGACGATCGTGAACCTCTCGTTGAAGCGCGGGAAGCCACTGAAACGGATCGTCACCATGGCGTTCGCGCAGCTGGTCCAGCAGCGCCAGGTGCTCGGTGGTAGCCGACAGCACCGTGATGAGGTCGTCCAGCCCCGTGAGGTCGAGCTCGCAGACGGCGCTGGTCGTTCCTTGCTTGAACAGGAAGCGCCGGCCGCCGTGCTGGCCCAGGTTGCGCACGATCTCGAACTCTGCCTCGCTGAGCCCGAAGCCGCACATGTACTCCTCGCGCACCGCATCGGTGTTGGCCAGGAAGATCTTGGTCACGCTCTGCTCGACCATCGTCCGCCCGATGGGGTGCCGGAGCACGTCCGACGGGCTCTGTGTGTCAAAGATCCCCAACCCGTTGTGCTTGCGGATGGTCTTTTGCTGCTGTTTGGCGAAGTCGCTGAAGACCTCATGGTCCAGCGCCTTCCAGAACTCCGAGATGACGTAGATCAGCCGCTCGCCGGTGATGCGCTCCTGCATCGCCTGCAGCAGCACCATCATCACCGGCGTACGCACCTCCGGCAGCTCGAGGAAGTCGGTGGTGTCAAAGCCCAGGATGGGTGCGTCGTGCAGCGATTGCAGCTGGTCGTCCGCTTCGTCGAACACCCAGCCGAGTGCGCCGCCGGCGCACCAACGGCCCAGGCGGTCGTACAGGCTGTTCGCCCCAGCCTTGGGCAGGTTCTGGCGCACGGTCGACAGTCGCCGCAGCGCCGCCGGCATGCTGGCCACCGCCTTGACGGCCTCGGCGATCGCCCGATCATCGGCCGGCAGCAACGGCAGCGCCGGGGTCTCCAGGCAGGTGCGCACCAGCTGCGCCCAAGCCTGCAGCCGCGCCGGTGTCGGCTCGAGCTGCAGCGGGTTGAGCCCGGTCGGCTGCCCGGCCTGCAGTCGGAGGTACCGGCCACCGAGCGCCCGGATCGCAATCTCGCAGCCCCGGTCCAGGTCAAACAGCACCAGCCGCGGCGCAGGCGTCCACTTGCGCGTCAGCACCAGCAGGAACATCTCCAGCGTCGTCTTGCCCACACCCGTCGAGCCGATGATCAGCGTGTTGCCCGGCAGGGCCTGGTCGGTGCTGTCCTGGCCGGGCGGGCTGCTGTGCAGGTTGAGGTAAAACGGCTGGCCGGACGGCGTGCGCAGCAAGGCGAGCGCTTCACCCCACGGGTTGCCGACCCGCTTGCCACGGGCGAAGTTGTGCCCGCTGGCCAGCGCTGCAAACGCACGCGACGACAGCTTGGCCTCCCGGGGCCGCCACTGCCAGTTGCCCGGCCACTGCGCAAACCAGGCGGCATCCGCCACCAGGTCCACCGGCGCCATCTGCAGGCTGGACGACTCGCCCACCGCGCCAATGGCCTGTGCCGCGCGCCGGCCGGCGTCCGCGACATCGTCGCCGAACACCACCAGGCTGTAGTGGTACTCCCCCATGCAGAACTGGCCGTCGCCCAGGTCGTTGAGTGCCGCATCCATGTCAGCCACCTGGGTGGCCACCACGTCGTCGCTGGCGATCAGCTGGTCGCGCTGCAAGGTGAGGGCGCGGAGCGCCTCGCGCCGCGGCAGGATCGAGAAACTCTGCGTCTCGATGAACTCGCTGGCTTCGTAGAGCAGGGCGTTCAGCACGCCCGGCTCCACCGCGTCGGCGTACTCCTTGATGTCCACCAGCGCGGCGTAGCGGCGGGTATCGCTTTGGCGCAGCTCGAGCTTGTCGCCCCCGAAGGACAGCCGGGTGGTCGGCAGCGTGCGGTACAGGGGCCCGGCGGCCAGTGGCACCGGGCGCCAGCAGCCGTTGACCAGGTAGCCAAGGAACTCGGCCACTTCGGAGTACATCCGGCCCTGGTGCTCGCGGGCACCAAGCAGTTGCGGCCCGAAGCTGCGCAGGACGCGGTCGACCAGCGCCGAGCGTTCGGTCATCTCCACCAGGGCATTGGCCTGCTGGCGGGCGATGGTGTCGCGGGTGCGCTGGGTCGACTGCAAGGCACGACCGACCCGCGACACAGTGGGCCGGTAGACCAGCGTCAAGTACAGCTCGTTGCTCATCATGCGCCGGGCTCCCAGGCGCTCCTGGTAGGCACGCGAGAGATCCTGCGCAAAGCCGGGCTCGGCCGGGTCGGCCAGGCGGTCGGACACCACCCGGTGCAGCCGGTGGGTCCAGACGGCCCAGTGGCCCCCCGCCAGGTTGCGCAGCAGGCTGCACAGCGCCTCGTGGCGCTCGGCGATCACCGGCTCGTCGGCGCACTCGAACGGGATGCCATCCAGCCGCCAGACTCGGAGGTAGTCGCCGCCCCGGGTCAGCACGTCGTTGGGTGTCAGCACCGAGGAGAAGGGAATGAAGCGCGACAGCGGGTTCTCCGCCTGCGCTTGCTGCCAGCAGCGCGGGTGCAGGACGTGCGACGCCGGCCGGCGCTGCACTCGGCGTGCAGGCGTCTGCGGTCGTTCACTGGCGGTAAGCATCACGGGCTCCCCGGTAAAGGGTGGGCGCATAGCTGCGCGACTGCCAGAAGCGCCGGTTGCGCTGGGGCAAGCGCAGCTTCAGCGCCAGGTAGGCCTGCCAGAAGCGCTGGTCGTCCTGGGCGGTGATCAGGCGCATGGCCACGAGCGCCGGGATCCAGGCCAGCGCCACGCCGAGCGCGATCCAGCCGCTGAGGAGCAGGCCGCCCCACAGCATCAGCAGGAACCCGGTGCCCAGCACCAGCACCAGCGGCACCAGCGGGATGCCCAGCTTCATGGCCGGACGCGTGGCGCCCTTGTAGATGACCTCGGCGTGCACGGCGAGGGCCTCAGTTGACGATGTAGGCCGCGAAGGCACCGGCGCCGCCCACCAGGGGGCCGCCCGCCAGAAGGGGGGGGGGGGGGGGGAGGGGGGGGGCCGGGAAGATAATTTTAAAGCCGGCCCAGATAATGGCGATGGTGACCACCGCCACCGAAATCGTCACCAGGATGGTGTTGATGTTGACGACAGTGGTGTTGACCTTGTCGAAGCCCTGGGCGCGCACGGCAGCGGCCACCAGCGGCAGGACAGCGGACGTGGCGATGTGGGCGCAGCGGACAGATCGGCTCATGATGGCTCCTTCGGCAAGACAGGCGGGACAGGGGAGGCGGCCGGCACCGCCGGGATGGCGGCGCGGACGCGGTGCACGTAGCCGTGCTGGAAACCGGTCGAGAAGTTGCCGCTGTAGTAGCAGGACAGCGAGCGCTGCAGGCCCTGCTGCGCAGACGCAAAGGACTGCGAACCCGCATCGCGGACAGTCGCCCGGTCAAAACACTCCAGCAGGACCGTCTGCATCGCCGCCAGGTTGCGGCAAGGCTCGAAGGCAGCGTCGAGTGACAGGCCGAGGCGCGGCAGATTGCGCACGTTGATCTGCCCGAGCCCGACGCTGAAGTTCCAGCCGGCGGCTTGCAGAGCACGGGCGGTCGCCAGCGCTTCTGCCGCGTCCTGGGGCTGGCGCTGCAGGGCGCCACCGACGACGCCGATGGCCCAGGGGTTGAAGCTGCTCTCGGTGCGCAGCAACGCCAGTGCCGTGCTGGTGTGCACCTGAGGTGCACACGTCAGCAGTAGAGGAACGAGCCAAGTCGGGGCCATGGCTGTCTCACGGGGCGGTCGGGTCGGGGACAACAGGCGGCTGCGCGGCGGCCCAAGCCGCGTAGTCGTCCTCGAAGCGGCGGTTCCAAGAACCCAGTTGGGCCTTGGCCGCTGGACTGAACTCACTGACAGCCTCACCGTCACTGCGCCACCAGGTGCGCACGAAGGGCTCGCCGCGGATGGACACCGACACCGCGCCTTCAAAGGCACAGTCGTACTGCGTGCTGTTCTCCGTGTCGAACGACGAGAGGTACTGCGGGGGACAGAAGTCCGGTGCGCTGGCCCACTGATGGGCGGCGCTGTTGCCGGCGCCGGCCATGGCGCACGTGGGAAACGGCCGGCCGAGCGCCAGGTCGCGAAACAGCTGGCGGACGGGCGGAACGCACTGCGGGATCGCTTGCCAGCTGGGTGCGGCCAGACAGAGGAGGACGAGACAGCCGTCGAGGGCGCTGACGTCCCTCGTCGATCCAATGCAGAGCACGACTGTCGTGGCTCGAATTGACTGTTTCCAGATCCAGAACATGATTGCCTCACAAGCAAATCTATCTGGGTCAAAGTTAGACGATTTGAAGCTTTGATTCGCCACTGGATTCGTCGGTGATCCAGCGACGCGATCGCTTGTTGAGGTGCTCAAAGCGAGAACCGAACTTCTATGCCATCCCTGAGTACCGACGCGCTAAGCACTGGACCGCTCGGCTGCGGATGACTTGAGTTCAATGATATTGGACAGAACGGAGCGCGACTGTCCCAACAATTCTTGACCTGATGTCACACGCAACGCTGTTCAACATGCCCCATGTCATCGTTGGCGGCATCTAGGCATCCATACGAGGCAGCAATGGCGAGTGCCTGCTGTCGACTACCTGCTCTGAGCTTTGCGCAGATTCGTTGGAATCGACAATCAATCGTTTGAGGCGGTACGCTGATCAGCTTTGATATATCTTTGCTGGTCATGCCGTCTTGCTGAAAACGGAGCAAAGCCGCTTCCTCGGTTGAAAGCCGACAGACCGAGCGAAGCTCGCGCTCGAGAATGGCCGACTGCAATCGGCTGACGGCCATCGCGAGACCGTAGGCCAACGCAGCTGCGCTTGCATCGATCAGCTCAAAGAACCCGGTCTTTGCTGCAGCAAGTACAAAGACAGCGGTTCGACGCAGTGATCTTGGCGTTGGGGCCGGCACTGCAAGCACTGAGCCTATGCCTGCGCCACGAACCGCGGAAGCGAACAAGTGATGACGCTCCGTCATCATACGCATAGCGCCATCCGACGCCGGCCATACCGAGATCGATGCGTGGTGCAACCATAGACAATCGGTGCCTTGACTGAAGTCTTGGAGAACATTGTCAAGTTGAGGACAGTTGGCCAGGACGTAGCGCCGTTCACCATGGATTGGGTCATCCTTGCCTACGCTGAGAAAGCAGGCGCAGTCGCAATCGAAGATTGAAATAGCTTCGAGCATTCGGGACAGTAGCGCCGCTGCTGTGCCTTGTTGCTCAGCACTATCGCACTGATGTTCCTGAGCACAGAGTTCGCCTCGATAAGACAACGCTCGGCTCAACAGATCAAACTTATTGTTCATTGGCGAAGAGAGCATGCACGCTTCTGACAAGCCGTTCAAAAAGCAGGGGGTGATCGAAGCGCAGTTGCTGTTTATGACACCAAGCTGCGAAGGACGCTTGGCTTTCAAACGAAAGGACTGTGCGCGACTCGAGACCATATGAACCGCAGTGCGCGCGATCAACTAGAACGACGTCACCATTCCGAAGAGGTGTGAGGACGATCGATCCATCTGCGCTTGCCAGGGAGCCACTTGACCGATGTAGACACCGGGAGTTTTCAATTCGGTTGGCTGCACGCCGGCATGCGGCGCAACGCGGCCGTATCGCGCCAACGTTCGATCGATCGGGCGTACTTACACGATGCGACTTGGGCAGCGTTTCAACTCTGGTACCGGTCCTCATTGCCATGTCCCCCGAGTCCACTGGAGAAGAGGAACCGGGCGGACACTTGGAGGCGCCGCCCGTTGAACACATCTTGGCGTTAAGGGGGAGGCGCTTCAACCCGTCAAACTTGACAGGGCATACTGGGGCGGAGTGTGACGGCACTGCGTCAGGGAGGTGCAGCGATCGAGCGTTAATCGTTCCAATTCGCTTGACAGATCATCCCAGGAAAGATGGTGTGCGAAGGCCGAGTCACGTTCGACTTGATTTTTAAGTCTGGGCGGCCACAATTGCACTTCGGGACGTGAGGAGACACATGGTGTTCTACATCTTGCAGCCGGACCGACCGTCACTAACATGGCGTGTACTTGTTTGCTTGGATGCCATAGCTTGGCCAGCTGGATGCTTCCTGATCATCGCTGCGTACGCTGGTGAAGTGCCAGTGTTCCTTGTTTTCTGCTCAGCGATGTGGACACTTATGCGGCTTCGACGGGCTCTGTTGTTCGCCGCTCAGTACCGACCAACCGCTTCCAAGGTTCTGGCAACGGCTGTGTTCCTGTGCGCATTCTTCTTGTTGGTCAAGGCGGCGGTCGTGTGAAGGCTTGACATGGGAGCTGACCAGCGAGGGGCAAGTTTTTCTCGGACTGAATTATTCAATGAGTCCGAGGCGAAGGGCTTTCAATACCGCTTGATGCTTTGAGTTGCACTGGAGCTTGTTCATCGCATTCTTCGTGTGCTCTGTTGCTGTTCTCTGGGATATGCCTAATATTTGACTGACTTCCCAGGCTGTCTTTCCCGCCATCGTCCAGTGAAGGGCTTCCTTCTCGCGTGCAGTGAGGTTGGGGTTGACGACTTTGTCGGGGCCGTCCAGTATGCGAGTCATTGCCTCTTGCATGTGGACCGCAAACAGTTGCAGATCGGCAATCATCTCAGTCATTCTCTTGGCTTCGTTCGGAAGGCCGCTGTCCGAGTCTAGGCCGAGCAAGAAGTGTCGCGCGCGCGGTAAATGGAGCGCGGTGGCGATGCCTGATTGGTAACCGTATGCCGCCTGCTTGTCCCACAGGTCCGAACAGCCTGCATGACTGTAGGTGTCCTTATCCCAGATCAGCGGTACGCCTCGAGTGCGCAGGTGCTTAAGGACAGGGTCTCGTCGCGCATCTGCTTCGTGAAAGTAGATGGCGTCATACCCTGACGGTCTGTTGTCGATGGTCAAGTACTGGAAGCCGACCGCGATGTGAGGCTGCACCACAACGGCACTTACAGTGCGAAAGCCCATACACGCTGTGAAGTCCAGCAGAGCTTGCTTGAGTTCGTCGAGATTCGAAGAACTGACGACAGCCGTGCAGTGTTCTTGCAGCATCTTGCTTCCACTATGACTGCTGCTCGTACATGCTAAGGCTCTAGAGCTGAGTCTTAGTGCTGCGATCCATTGCTCAAGTCGCTCCTCACGGCTTTTCGACCGAGGGAATCACGGGCCGATGCGATGGCACTTCCTGTAGACGACTGTTCGGCGCGGTTCATCAGGTCTTCCAACATGTGCACGGTGTGAAACAGCTCGTCGATGCGTTGCTCCGCGGCGGCCGAACGCTTCTCTGCGGCTTCAAGCTTGGCGTTAAGCTCGGCAACCACTCGGTCAATATGCGCGTGGCGCGAAAGAGAATCGGTCTCGTTCAGATGGAGTTCGTCTCGCTGGTTGGTCAGAGTAGCTGCGGCGCTTGTTCGGGCGGCGTTCCAAAAATCTGCCAACAGCTCACGGCCGCGCTCTTGCATGTGCTTTGGTAACCGGTCGCTATCGGCTGTCATGGTGCTGACCAGCCGCCGTGCTTTCCAGGCACGAAGGACGGGCGCGATGGTGGAAAAACTTCCACCTTTCGTGCATGTCCAGTCTGCTAGCAGCGCCCTAACGGAGCCGTTGGTGGGTGTGAGGCCTTGCGCTGCTAAATGGCGTACGGCTTTCCACACCAACTCGTCAGTGATGGTTGGCTCCATGCTCATACAGTCACCTCGTGGGTAGGTCTTGGTGAGCCGCGTGTTCAGTTGGTCCCAAAGATCAAGTCATAGCTCATCAATACGATTCCGCACTAGTGGAAACCCTCAGCACAACGATGTAAGCTTCACGATTGTTTCCATCTGCACAACCAGCTCTAGTGCCTTGCGGACGACCGATACGTAGTTGTGCACTGCCTTACTGCGGTCAGACCGGGACGCGACACCAGCGCAGGTAAAACGTTGCTTTACTCAGCATGCGGACGGGTCGTGAACCAGCCCGGTGCCACGGCGATCGCAGACAGCCGCTATCAAAAATTTGGAGGCGCTGCGTAGCCCGCCGTGGTGGACACTCCGCTGCGAACAGCCACGTGTCACGTTGGCTCGACTCGGTTCCCGCAAGAATAGGCGCCCGCTCACTGACCTTTGATGCTGGATTCGACGAAGTTCCAGCGGGCAACGTCGTGCGGTTCTGTATCGAGTTTCGAGCAGCCGCGTCGCCCCGACAGCCGTATACGGCTGGGACTGGCAGTTTTCCACGTGCGCTTGTCAACCGGCAACGCTCGAATTGAAACGTTTCCGTGCATGCGCTGGGAGCGAGGTCTTTGTAATGTATGCGCCGTAACTGCCAAGCACCTCCACAGAGACACTCGCCGAATGCTTGGCGGCAACCAGCGGACTGACGAGTCGGAATCGCTGCGCTAACTGGGGGCCTCTGCCGGCTCCTGGCCATGCGCAGCCGCGCCGGCTGGGCCGCCAAGCTCGGCTCTCTGCCACAGCCGGCGCTAGGCGGCAGTCACTCGGGCTGGATGTCGGCCTTCATCGCCACTGCCTTCCAGCGGCCAATCTCCTCGCCGATGAAGGTGGCGAAGTCGGCCGGCTTCATCGCCGCCGGTACCGCGCCTTCCTTCAGAAAAAAGTCCTTCATCTCGGCCGACTGCACCTGCTTGTTCAGCTCGGCGTTGAGCTTGTCGACGACCGGCTGCGGCGTGCCGGCCGGCGCCAGCACGCCCCACCACAGGTCGGCCGCGCTGCCCTTGTAGCCCGCTTCCTCCAGGGCCGGCAGCTCTGGCGACACCGGCGAGCGCGTGGCCGTGGTGACGGCCAGCGCCCGCACGCGGCCGCTGCGCACCTGCCCCAGTATGGACGGCGCGCTGGCCACCAGCACCTCGATCTGGCCGGCAAGCAGGTCGTTGGTGGCCGGGCCCATGCCCTTGTAGGGGATGTGCGTCATCTTGATGCCGGCCGCGTCGGCGAACAGCTCGGTCGCGAAGTGGTTGATGCTGCCGGCGCCCGAGGTGCCGTAGTTCAGCTTGCCCGGGCTGGCCTTGGCCTGCGCCACCAGGTCCTCGATGGACTTTAGGGGCGAGTCCTTGCCCACCGTCACCAGCATCGGGCCGCGCGCCAGCATCGCCACCGGTTTCAGGTCCTTCGTGGCGTCGTAGGGCAGGTTGGTGCGGATGGCCGCGCCGGTGGTGAAGGTGCTGCTCACCACCACCAGCGTGTAGCCGTCGGGCGCGGCACGGGCCACCACCGAATTGGCCAGCACGCCACCGCCCGAGGGCTTGTTGTCCACCACCACCGACTGGCCCCAAGCGTCCTGCAGCCGCTTGGCGATGGCGCGGGCGAACACGTCGTTGGAGCCGCCCGGCGCGCTGCCCACCACGATGGTGATCGGCTTGGCCGGATAGGCCGCGGCCTGCGCATGGGCGGGCTGCGTCAGCGGCAGCGCCGCGGTCAGGCCGGCCAGGACCAGCCAGCGGCGGAGCGTGAAGTGGGGCATGGGTGTCTCCAACAGGGCGTCCTGGCGGCCTCGGGATGGGCCGATCCGGACCGGGTCGATGCTAAGCAGCCGTGCTGCGGCGACCCGCGATGTTTCGTTACTCGATCAACGAGTTTTCCTCGTCGGTCGCGGCGCTTCGGCGGCGCACACTGCAGCGGCCCCCATGAAGGAAGCAGCACCGATGCGCCTGACCGCCGACGCCCAGGGCGTCTACCCGATCGCCCCCACGCCGTTCCATGCCGACGGCTCGCTCGACCTCGCCTCGGCCGACCGGCTGGTGGACTTCTACCAGGCCTGCGGCGCCACCGGCCTGACGGTGCTGGGCCAGCTGGGCGAGGCCGCCAAGCTGGAGCATGCCGAGAGCCTGGCGGTGGCCGAACGCATGATCCGCCGCGGCGGCCCGCTGCCGGTTGTGGTGGGCGTGAGCGCGCCGGGCTTCGCCGCGATGCGTGCGTTGACGCACGAGGCGATGGACCGCGGCGCGGCCGGCGTGATGATCGCGCCGCCCAACACCCTGCGCACCGACGACCAGATCGTCGGCTACTACCGGCAGGCGGTGGAGGCCATCGGCGCCGACGTGCCCTTCGTGCTGCAGGACTATCCGCTGACCTTCAGCGTGCAGATGTCGCCGGGCGTGATCCGCCGCATCGTCACCGAGCTGCCTTCCTGCGTGATGCTCAAGCACGAGGACTGGCCGGGGCTGGAGAAGATCAGCACCCTGCGCGGCTGGGAGCGCGAAGGCAGCCTGCGCCGCATCGCCATCCTCACTGGCAACAACGGCCTGTTCGTCGACTGTGAGATGGGCCGCGGCGCCGACGGTGCCAACACCGGCTATGCCTTCCCCGACATGCTGTGCGAGCTGGTGCAGCTGCACCAGGCCGGCCAGCGCGAGCAGGCACACGACCTGTTCGATGCCCACCTGCCGCTGCTGCGCTACGAGCAGCAGCCCGGCATCGGCCTGACGGTTCGCAAGTACCTGCTGCACCGCCGCGGCCTGCTGGGCTCGCCCACGCTGCGCGCGCCCGCCGCGCCTCTGACCGCGACCGCCCGCGCCGAGGTGGAACACCTGCTGGGCCGCCTGGCCCGCCACGACGAACGCGCGCGCCTGGCGCCGCTGGACTGACCGCAACACCGAAGGAAACCCACCGCATGCGAAGCAAGCTGTTCGTGCCCGGCTCGCGCCCGGAACTGTTTGACAAGGCCCTGGCCGGCGAGGCCGATGCCTTGTCCTTCGACCTGGAAGATGCGGTGGCCGAGCCCCGCAAGGCCGAGGCCCGGCAGACGCTGGGCCGCTTCCTGCACGAGGCCGGCGCGGCTGCCGCGGCCGCCGGCAAGACGCTGATCGTGCGCGTCAACGGGCTGGACACGCCGCACATCGAGGCCGACCTGCAGGCAGTGGCGCAGCCCGGCGTGCAGCTCATCAACCTGCCGAAGCCCGAGAGCGCCGACGACGTGCGCCGCGCCGTGGCGCTGCTGCAGGCCGCCGAGCAGGCCAACGGCGTCACCGAGCCGATCGGCCTGCTGCTGAACATCGAGACGCCGCGTGCGCTGCGGCTGGCCGCCGAGCTGGCCGGTGCCGATGCACGGGTGCGCGGCCTGCAGCTCGGCCTGGGCGACCTGTTCGAGCCGCTGGGCATCTCGCGCCGTGACGACCTGGCCGTGCGCCAGGTGATGCTGGCGGTGCGGCTGGCCGCGGGCGAGGCCGGCTGCTGGGCCTGCGACTCGGCCTTCGCCGACATCGCCGACACCGCGGGCTTCCAGGCCGAGGCGGCAGTGGCGCGCGGCCTGGGCTACATCGGAAAGAGCTGCATCCACCCGCGCCAGGTGGCGCTGGCCAACGAGGCCTTCCGCCCCGGCGACGACGATATCGCGCATGCGCTGCGCGTGGTGCAGGCCGCCGACCGCGCCGAGGCCGACGGCGTGGGCGCCTGGGTGGTAGACGGCCGCATGGTCGACGCGCCTTTCTTGGCCCGCGCCCGCGCCACGGTGCAGGCCGCGCGCCGCCTGGGCCTGCTGCCGGCCACGGCTTGAACCGTTTCCATCCCGCCATGAACGAACCGACATCCCATCCGCTGCCGGCCCGCGAAGGCCCACCCGGGCCGCTGAGCGGCATCCGCGTGCTCGACCTCAGCGCATACATCGCCGGCCCCTACGGCTGCACGCTGCTGGCCGACCAGGGCGCCGAGGTGATCAAGATCGAGCCGCCGGCCGGCGACAACCTGCGCAAGTACCCCTCGACGCTGGCCGAGGAAAGCCGCGCCTTCATCGGCGTGAACCGCAGCAAGTGGGGCGCGGTGCTCGACCTGAAGCAGCCCGCCGACCTGGCGGTGCTGATGTCGCTGGTGCGCAGTGCCGACGTGCTGGTGCACAACTTCCGTCCCAGCGTGCCGGCACGGCTGGGCATCGACTACGCACGGCTGCGCGAGGTGAACCCGCGGCTTATCTACTGCGCCGTCACCGGCTACGGCGAGCAGGGCCCGCTGAAGGACAAGGCCGGCTACGACCAGGTGCTGCAGACGATGACCGGCATGTGCAGCCTACAGGCGCCGCCGCAGCAGCCGCCACAGATCCTCTACGGCTCGGTGGTCGACTACTACGCCGCGGCGTTGATCGCGGCCGGCGTGTCTTCGGCGCTGTACGAGCGTGAGCGCAGCGGCGTGGGCCAGGAGATGGGCGTGTCGCTGCTGCGATCGGCGCTGGCGATGCAGTCGGCCCGGCTGGTGTGGGCCGAAGGCGAGCCGCGCGAGGTGGGCCGCGACATGCGCTCCGGCGGCATCACCGGCATCCACCCCACGCGGGAGGGTTACCTCTACATCTCGGCCAACACGCCGCACTTCTGGCGTGCGCTGTGCGAGAGGACGGGCCTGCATGACCTACTGGCGACCGACCGCTACGACAGCGTGCGCAAGCGCGCGCAGCACCAGGCCGAGATCGTGCCGCGACTGCATGCGGCCCTGGCCGAGCGCAGCGCGCTGCAGTGGGAGCAGGTGTTCGGCGAGGAGGTGCCCTGTGCCGCCGCCCGCACGGTGGAGGACATGTTCGACTTTCCGCAGGTGCATGCCGAAGGCATGGTGCACACCTTCCAGCATCCGGCCGTGGGCAGCTACCGCGGCTTCACCCGCGCGGTGACCTTCGGCCGCACGCCGGGGCCGGTGCCCTTCGCCAGCCCCGGCCTGGGTCAGCACGACGACGCGGTGCGCGCCGAGGCGCAGCGCAGCCTGTTTTGAAGTTTGCGAGCCACGCGATGAGCACATCCAGCCACCCCACCGCCGCCTGGCCGCCCGGCTACGCGGTGCACCCGCGCGCCGCCGGCCCCGACGCCGCCACCGTCGCCGCCTTCCGCCAGGTGCCGGCCGCGCATGCCAGCGATTGCCTGGGCCGCAGCGTCGGCGCCATCGGCCTACTGGCCTACCACGCCGACCTGAAGCTGGTGCTTTGCGGCCCGGCCATCACCGTGCGGGTGCGCCCCGGCGACAACCTGATGCTGCACAAGGCGATGCTGATGGCCCAGCCCGGCGACGTCATCGTGGTGGACGGCGGCGGCGACTGCACGCAGGCACTGATCGGCGGCCTGATGCGCACCACCGCGCTGGCCCGCGGCATCGCCGGCTTCGTCATCGACGGCGCGATCCGCGACATTGCCGAGTGGGCCGAAGGCGGCCTGCCGATCTACGCCCGCGGCCACACCCACCGCGGCCCCAGCAAGGAGGGGCCGGGCGAGGTCAACGTGCCCATCGCCTGCGCCGGCCTGTCGGTGATGCCGGGCGACCTGGTGCTGGGCGATGCCGACGGCGTGCTGGCCATCCGAGCCGCCGAGGCCGCGGCGCTGCTGCCCCGGGTGCAGGCCAAGGCCCGGCAGGAAGAACGTGTGCGCGAGGCCAACCGCAGCGGAACGCCCGATGTCGAGCGCATCGACGCGCTGCTGCGGGCACGCGGCTGTCCTGTCTAGACAAGTCGGCCCTGATGGAACGCATCGACTGCCTGGTGATCGGCGCCGGCGTGGTGGGCCTGGCGGTGGCGCGTGCGCTGGCGCTGGCCGGCCGCGAAGTGATGATCGTCGAGGCCGAGAACGCGATCGGCACCCACACCAGCGCCCGCAATTCCGAGGTGGTGCATGCCGGCATCTCGTATTCGCCGGGCTCGCTCAAGGGCCGGCTCTGCGTGGCCGGCCGCATGGCGCTGGAGCGTTACTGCGCCGAGCGCGGCATCGGCTACCAGCGCATCGGCAAGCTAATCGTGGCGGTGGAGGAGGCCGAGCTGCCCGAGCTGCAACGCTACCTGCCGCTGGCCGCGGCGCAGGGCGTGCACGACCTGCGGCTGCTCTCGGCCGCCGAGGCGAGGGCGATGGAGCCCGAGGTGCGCTGCGTGGGCGCGCTGCATTCGCCCTCCACCGGCATCGTCGACAGCCACGGGCTGATGCTGGCCTGCCTGGGCGACGCCGAACGGGCCGGCGCCACGCTGGCGCTGTGCAGCCCGGTGCTGGGCGGCCAGGCGCGGGCCGAGGGCATCGTGCTGCGCTTCGGCAGCACGCAGGGCGCCGAGCAGACCGAGGTGCTGTGCCGCACGGTGGTGAATGCCGCCGGCCTGGGCGCGCAGCGCGTGGCCCGTGCCATCGACGGCATGCCGGCTGCCGAGGTGCCTCCGCTGCACCATGCGGTGGGCCACTATTTCACGCTGGCCGGGCCGTCGCCGTTCCGGCGCCTGGTGTACCCCACGGGGCGCGAGGGCGCGCTGCGGGCGCACGTCACGATCGACCTGGGCGGCCAGTGCAAGTTCGGCCCCGACCTGAGCTGGCGCGACGGCGTGGACTACCGCTTCGATGCCAGCCGCGCACCTGCCTTCTACGCCGCCGTGCGCCGCTACTACCCCGGCCTGGCCGACGGTGCGCTGCAGCCGGGCTACACCGGCATCCGGCCGCGGTTGGCCGGGCCGGGCTCTTCGCTGCACAACACCGCGGCCGACTTCGTGCTGCAGGGCGAGGCCGAGCATGGCGTGCGCGGCCTGCTCAACCTGTTCGGCATCGAGTCGCCGGGGCTCACCGCGTCGCTGGCCATCGGCGAGCTGGTGGCGGGCCGCCTGAAGGAAGAGAGCCGCGCATGAACCACGCCATACCCCAGCTCATACCCCACACCGCCGGCACCCAGCCGCCCGGCTTCACGCTGCCCGCCGGCAGCTGCGACGCACACATCCACATCTACGACCACCGCTTTCCATCGGTCGGCGACCCAGCCCGCGTGCTGGCGCAGGGCACGGTGGCCGACTACCGGCGGCTGCAGCAGCGGCTGGGCTGCAGCCGCACGGTGATCGTCACGCCCACGGTGTACGGCACCGACAACCGGGTGACGCTGGACGCCATCGCGCAACTGGGCCCGGCCGACGCGCGTGGCGTGGCGGTGCTGCATCCCGACGTGGACGACGCCATGCTGGCCCGGCTGCACGCAGGCGGCGTGCGCGGCATCCGCTTCACGCTGTTCGACCCGGCCACTGCGGTGACCGACGTCAGCATGGTGGCGCCGCTGGCCGAACGCATCGCGCCGATGGGCTGGCATGTGCAGCTCCACTGGCGCGCCGACCAGATCGTGGCGCACCAAGCGCTGGTGGCGTCGCTGCGCTGCCCCATCGTGTTCGACCACTTCGCGCGGCTGCCGCATGCGCAGGGCACAGCGCATCCGGCCTTCGGCATCGTCACCCGGCTGCTGCAAGCCGGGCGGGCCTGGGTCAAGCTCTCGGCGCCGTACCTCGACGACCCGGCCGAGTCTGCGGCACATGACAGCCGCCAGGCCATCGCTGCCGACTGGGCGGCCCGCGTGCCGCAGCGGCTGGTGTGGGGCAGCGACTGGCCGCACCCCACGGAGAAGATTGTCAAGCCCGACGATGCCGCGCTGCTCGACCGGCTGGCCCGGTGGCTGCCCGACGAGGCGCTGCGCCGCCGGGTGCTGGTGGACAACCCGGCCGCGCTCTACGGCTTCGGGCCGGTGGCCGCCTGAGGCCGGGTGTGCGGGTTGTCGCGGTAGCGCTGCTCGGCCGCCTGGCGGAAGGCTTCCAGCAGCACCCGGGTGCGCGGGCTTTCGGCATCGGCGGGCCGGCACACCATCGCGATGTGCCGCACCGGCGCATGGCGGCCGAGCGCGATCTGCTGCAGCGGGTAGGCGTCCAGCAGCTCCTGCCGCAGCGCCGGCACCACCGAGCAGCCCAGCCCGGCCGACACCATCGCGGCGATGGGCTCGGTGCCCGGCAGGTCGAAGGCACAGCGCAGCCGCGGCGCCACCTTGTTGACGTACTGCGCCGCGATGTGGCCGCCGGTGGTGACGCGGTCGAAGCGTATCCACGCATGGCGCCGCATCACCTCGGCCGGCGTGCCCTTGCGCGCATCGGGCGGGGCGATGAGCACGAAGTTCTCCCGCACCAGCGGGAACCAGGCCAGCCGGCTCGATCCGCCGGCCTGCGGCCGCACCAGCACCGCGGCGTCCAGCCGGTTGGCCTTGACGTCGTCCAGCAGGTCGGACGACAGGCTGCGCATCAGCTGGTATTGCAGCGCCGGCGCCTGCTGCTGCAGCGTCTTCAGGGCCTGCGGCAGCAGCGTCACCTGCACCGATTCCACCGTGCCCAGCCGCACGCGGCCCGACACCTCGGCCTGGTGGCGGCGGCGCAGCGCCTCCAGCGCTTCCAGCGTGTGGGTCATGGTGGCGGCCACCTCGCCGGCGAACGGCGTGGGCCGCACGCGGCGCGCCGAACGGTCGAACAGCGGCTGGCCGAACCAGTCCTCGAGCTGGCGCATCTGCAGGCTCACCGCGCTGGGCGTGAGGTTCACTTCCTTGGCAGCCTCGGCGAAGGAGCCGTGGCGCATCACCATCGCGAGCGTCTGGAGGAACTGCAGTTTCATCGGGGGCGCGGACCTGATCCCATTCAACGAAGGAGACGATGATGACATTCGACGACAACCCGTCCGCCGGCCGGCGCCGCCTGGTGCTGGGCGGCCTGGCCGCCGCGGCCGGCACGCTGGGCGTGCAAGGTGCCCGGGCACAGGCCGGCGCGGGCTTTCCCGCCAAGCCGATCCGCATCGTGGTGCCGTATGCGGCCGGCGGCGGCGCCGACGGCAATGCCCGGCTGCTGGCCCAGGCGATGACCGCCGGCCTGGGGCAGACGATGGCGATCGAGAACAAGCCCGGCGCCAGCGGCATCATCGCCGCGCAGTCGGTGGTGCAGTCGCCGGCCGACGGCTACACGCTGCTGTTCGACACCTTCCCGTATGCGGTCAACGCGGTGCTGCGCAAGCTGCCCTTCGACCCGGTGAAGGACCTGCTGCCGGTTTCGCAGGCCATCAACATGCCCAATCTGCTGGTGGTGCCCGCCAGCGCGCCCTACAAGACGCTGAAGGAGCTGGTGGACCATGCCAAGGCCAACCCCGGCAAGCTGAACTACGCGAGCTACGGCGCCGGCGGCACCGCCCACCTGGCGGCCGAACTGCTGCGGCGCGAAGCCGGCATCGACTGGGTGCACGTGCCCTACAAGGGCGGCGCGCCGGCCATCACCGACCTGCTGGCGGGCCAGGTGTCGGCCTACTTCGCCAACCCGGTCTCCGGCCTGAGCTACGTGAAGGCCGGCCGCCTGCGCGCGCTGGCCACCACCGGCCCGCAGCGCATGGCCGCGCTGCCCGAGGTGCCCACCTTCAAGGAAAGCGGCTACCCGAATTTCGAGGTGCTGGAATGGAACGGCTTCTTCGCGCCGGCCGGCACGCCGCCGGCGGTGATCGACCGGCTGTCGGCCGCGGTGCGCGATGCCACCCGCACGCCCGAGGTGCAGCAGCGCCTGGCCGCGCTGGGCATCGAGCCGGTGGGCAGCACGCCGAAGGAGTTCGCCACCTTCCTGCAGGGCCAGATCAGCCGCTGGGGGGCACTGGTCAAGGCCGCCAACATCACGGTGGACTGACGACGCACCCGGCCTCGCCTTGCGTCGCTCTTGTCAGCAGAGTCGGGCTTCAGCGCAAGCGCTGCCTGCGGTGACCTGAATACACGGTGCGCAGGCGTGAAGCCAGACCGGTTCGTCGGTGAACCTTGCAGCAGGCCTGCGGAGGCCCTTGTTGCGGTGCGCACAGGTTGTCGAAATCGGTGAGAACTGGAGCCCGCCATCGGTGGGGATCGTGGGGGACTTCTGGGGGACTTGTCGCTTACTCTAGGGGCAGCACAGGGCAAGTGTCGTTGGAACGGAATGGCCCAGGTTCAATAAAATCAATGACTTAGGTGCGACAGTCAAGCTACGAACCAAGGGGTCGTGGGTTCGAATCCTGCCAGCCGCACCAGAACACTGTTCTGAATCAACGCCCTAGACGGTCAAACGTCTAGGGCGTTTTTCTTTGCCCGTGGGGCTTGGCGTGCTTGGCGGTTGACCCGCCCGATGTGCAGGTGGCGCCAACGGTCATCCCGACCGAAGGCGCCACGGGTCGCTTACTGGCAGCGCGTGCCGGCCGGCAACATCCGCGAGATGGCGGCGATGTCTCGCACGTCGATGAGGCCGTTCTGGTCCATGTCGGCCGCGGAGGTGAAGCCGACCTGGCCTGCGCGCTTGCCGACCGAGGCCGACGCCGTCAGCAGGTCGGCGCAGCCCAGCAGCGCGTCACCGTTCACGTCGCCCGGCAGGTACGGCTCGATGTCGTAGGCATACAGCTTCACGCGGGTACCTGCTTCCGGACCGGCCGCCTGCAGAGCGACGAAGCCGCCGCTGGCGCCCTGGCGCTGGCTGATGGCGTTGTTCGGGTCGCGGTTCGGCGTGACGCCGCTGTCCACTTCCTTCAGGGCGTAGTGCTGGTTTGCGCCGCCCCGGCCGCTGAACAGGAACATCCTCATCTCGCCGGTCTGCGGATCGATCGGCGTGTTGAACCACACCGCCTGGTCAAGGGCCCGCTCGGCGATCTGGGAGCCCTCGGCGCCGTTGGTCTGCCGCGTGATCAGCGAGTGCTGGCCTGCCACCACGGTGCCGTTGGCGCCGTTGCCGCGGAACACGGTGTGCGGATAGACGTTGGTGCCGTGGATGTAGCTCAGGATGGTGTGGCCTTCCTGGCCGGCATAGGCACCTGCGGCCGGGCTCCTCATGTCCTCGAACATGAACTTGAGGTTGTCCTGGGCCAGTGCCGGTTCGGTCTCCGGTGCGTTGGTGTTGCGCAGCGGCAGCAGCGTGTTGCCGCGCAGTACCACCGGCGTGCGCGAGAGCGATTCAGGCGCGTCCGTGGTCGCAGGCTTCGTGCGGTTGGTCAGGGCGTGGGTCTTAGATTCCCCGTTGTCCTGGAAGACCGATTCGGCGGACACCACCATGTAGGTCCGGGCCGGCTCGATCCGCTTGGCCACGCGCCAGGCCTTCTCGGTGCTGGCGTCGCGGGCCAGGCGCAGGCCGATGGGGCCGGCGATCGGGTCCTGCGACTTCAGCACCAGCGTGTTGCGGCCATGCCTGGGCACAGCAGCCAGCTCGGTCTGGCCGGTGGCGCGCGCCACGCCGTCCGCACCGTAGTAGGTCTTGTACTGCTTGAACTTGGTCACGCCATCACTGAAGCGCACCTCCGCATGCGACAGCGGTGCCTCCAGCGCATTGGTGTCGCCGAACCAGGACACGGCCATCTGGCCGAAGCTCAGCACGTAGGTGGCGGTGTTCTCCACGCCCACGTTCTTGTACGCCGGTGCCGGGTCCGCGCCGCGTGCGGTCACCGTCACGTGGCAGGGCTTGCCGGGGATCACTGCACAGTCCGACGGGCTGTACTTGATGCTCTCCACCGCGAAGCCGGCGGGCAGGCTGACGTTGTCGGCGGTGAAGCTGACGTTGCGGGTGGCCAGCGGCACGTTGATGTCGAGCATCGCCTGCGCGTTCTTGCCGCCCCAGGTGCGCAGCTTGAATGTCTCGCCGCCGTAGCGGAAGGTGGCTGTCACGCCGTTGGTCGGCAGGCCGGCGTCCTTCAAGTACTTCTCGGGGTCGGCCGCGGCCCAGAAGGCCTCCTTCGGCTGGCCCACGCCCGACCACGGATAGCCGTTGGTGTGGTAGCCGGGGTCGGTCATGCCCCACCAGGTCACGCGGTGCACGCCGCCCTTGAACTCGGGATGTTTGCCACCGGGGCCGGCGGCGTACTCCTTCATCAGGCTGAACAGCTTGGCGTACTGCACGCCCTGTTCCATGAACAGCTCGTTCATCTCCGGGCCGTTCTGGATGCGCTGGCCCTTGTCCAGGCCCAGGGTGGGCGCCAGGTCCAGCTCGGTCAGGTCGACATGGGCGCCGGTGGCCAGGTACGTGCGGATGGTGCGCTCGAAGGCGTCCATGTTCAGCCGCATGTCCCAGTGGCCTTGCGTGCCGATGACATCCACCAGCGGGCGCGGATTGCCCTTGGCATCCATCAGCGGGCGGGCCTTGCCCGCGGCCACTTCGGCCGCATAGCGCTCATTGAACTCCTTGACCATCGCGGCGATGGCCTCGGCCTTGGAGGCGCGCTCGTTGTCGTTGAAGTCGTTGTAGTTCAGCAGCGAGGTGGTGTTCTGCCGCGCGAAGTAGAACGCGTCGTACATGTAGTCCCAGCTCTTGCCACCCTTGGCATAGGCCTGGGCCCATCGGGAGGGGCGCTCCTCGGGGCTGTAGCCCGAGCGCAGTGCATGGCGCCAGTTGGCCGGGTTGTCGGGGTTGTCCTTGAAGGCCTCGTTCACCACGTCCCAGGAATACGTCTTGTGGGGCTCGCGGTCGAAGTGGCCGGCCACGGTGCGGATGTAGTACTCCAGGCTGGTCTTGGCCATGGCGTAGTCCCACGGCGTTTCCCAGGCGCCGCCGGCCGTCAGCACATTGGGCGCAGGCCACTGGCCGGACTGGTTGTGCCACAGCAGCGTGTGCCCGGTCACCTTCACGCCGCGGGCATTGGCCGCGGCGATGTCGGCATTGATGCCGGAGGTGAAGTTGGTCAGGAAATTGGGCGTCGGGTTGCTGATGCCCCCGTTCCAGAAGTCGGGCTTCATCGCGTTGCTCGGCGTCACCGCGTTGAAGTGCTTGAGCGTCATGGCCGGCACCGAGTTTTCACCCGGCGTCGCACCCGGTGCGAAGTTGTTGGCGCTGAGGTTGGTGCTGCCGATGAGGAAGTGGTTCTTGTAGACGTCCTTCAGTGCGGGCCAGTCGGCGGGATTGGCCGGCCGGTCCGCGGCCCAGGCGCCGGGCGCCGCCACCAGGGCGGCTGGCAGCGCGATGACGAAGCTCTTGATGCAGAGTCTGCTCAACATGGTTGACATCCTTTTCAAAGGGGGGCGTGCGGGCGACGCCCGGTCACGCGGTCCTGCGCTTGAACGAGCCGGCGCCGAGCACGGCCGCCAGGCCGAGCGCGAACATCAGGTAGGTGGAGGGTTCCGGCACCGCCGTCACCAGGCTGCGCACGTCGGCGCTCAGTTCGCTGCCCGCTGAGTCCAGCAGCACCACCTCCGACAAGGTGAAGGTGGCCAAGCCGGCCTGCTGCACGCTGAACGAGAAGCGCGCCAGGTCGCCGGAGCCGCTCACGCCACCGATGGGGCCTGTCAGCGTGCCCAGCACGAAGGTCACGCTGCCGGCCAGGTTGTCGATGTCGCCCGGCCGGAAGAAGGTGGTGCCTGCGGTGGACAGGAACGAGCCCTCGGCCTGGGCCGTGGCCTTCAACAGCGAAGGATCGAAGTTCAGCGTGAACTGGTACGCAAACAGGTCGACGACGTCCTGTGCCCGCACCGTGAGGTCGAACCCCGTGGCCGAACTGGCGGCCGTCATCTCGACGACGGGGGCTGCCTGCGCCGGGCACAGCAGCGCCAGCGCCAGCGCGCATGCGCCTGCACCGCGCACGGCGATGCCTGATGGATTCATCATGATGGTCTCCTCTCTTGGGTGGTTGGCGCATGGGGCGCCGGCTTGCAAGGCGGATCGGCTGCCCGTGGCACCACCGATCCGTCGGCTCTCAGTAGAACCAGCGCAATGGCGCCAGCACGGTCTGCGGGAACAGGACCATGACGAACATCACCGCGAACTGGGCCGCCATGAACGGCAGCACTCCGCGCGTGACCTCGTCCATCTTCATGCGGCCAACGCCGGCCACCACGTTGAGCACGGTGCCCACGGGTGGCGTGACCAGGCCGATCGAGTTGTTGATGATGAACAGCACGCCAAAGTAGATCGGGTCGATGCCCGCGGCCTTGATCAGCGGCATCAGCACCGGCGTCATGATCAGGATGGTGGGCGTCATGTCCATGGCCGTGCCCACCAGCATCACCAGCAGCATGATGGCCACCAGCAGCAGCGTCTGGTTGTCCAGCAGCGGGCGCAGCAGTTCAACCATCTGCGCCGGCAGGTTGGCCACCGTGATCAGCCAGGCCGAGACCATGGCGGCGGCCACCAGGAACATCACCACCGCCGTGGTGCGCGCCGCGGTGACGAAGATGCGGAACAGCGACTGCAGCGTGAGTTCGCGGTAGATCACGCGGGCCACGAACAGCGCATACACCGCCGCCACCACCGCGGCTTCGGTGGGCGTGAACACGCCCATGCGCAGGCCCACGAGGATGAACACCGGCAGCATCAGCGCCCACACCGATTCGCGCGCGGCGGTCCACACCTCGGCGCGTGTCTTGCGCGGGGGCAGCACCAGCTGTTCCTTGCGGCCCACCCACCACCAGGTCAGCGCCAGGGCCGCACCGATCATGATGCCGGGGAAAATGCCGGCGATGAACAGCTTGCTGATCGACACGTTGGCGGTGACGCCGAAGATGACGAAGCCGATGCTCGGCGGAATGATGGGCCCGATCACGCCCGACGCCGCGATCAGCCCGCCCGACACTTCCTTCTTGTGCCCGGCCTTGAGCATCATCGGCAGCAGCAGCGCCGTCAGTGCGGCGGCATCGGCCACGGCCGAGCCCGACAGCGCGGACAGCAGGCAGGCCGCCAGGATGACCACGTAGCCCAGCCCGCCCTTCACATGGCCCACCAGCGCCAGCGCGAACTTGACGATGCGCTGCGACAGCCCGCCCACGTTCATGATCTCGCCGGCCAGCATGAAGAACGGCACGGCCAGCAGCGGAAAGCTGTCGGCGCCGTTGATGAAGTTCTGCGCCAGGATCTGCGCATCGAACAGGTCGAGGTGCCACATCAGCGCCACGCCGCTGGCCAGCAGCGCATAGGCGATGGGAATGCCCAGCGCCATCGAGCCCACCAGGCTGCCCAGGAAGATGAACACCGTCATGGCCGTGCTCCGCTCGGGCTGCCGGCGGGCTGGGCCTCGCTGCGTGCCAGCTCGGCCTGCAGGGCTTCGAGCTCGGCCTGTTCCTCGGATTCCTTCACCATCACCAGGTCGCTTTCGCTCACCCGGCCGCTCAGCACCCGCAGCAGCTGCAACAGCAGCAGCACGCCGGCACAGGCCGAGAAGATCACGCCCGAGGCATAGAACACGGCCACCGGCGCGCCGGTCACCGGGGCTTCCACATCCAGGTTGATGCGGGCCTGCTGCCAGCTGCCGTCCAGGAACAGCCAGGTCACGTACAGCATCAGCGCGTGGCCCAGCACCGCGCACACCTTGCGGCCCGCCAGCGGCAGGCGCGCCACCAGCATGTCGGTGCCCAGGTGTCCGCCGTCCTTCAGCGCGGCGATGGCGCCCATGAAGCACAGCCAGACGAACAGCCAGCGCGACACCTCCTCGCTGACGGCGATGCCGGAGTTGAAGACGTAGCGCAGCACCACGTTGCCGAACACCAGCACCACCATCACGGCCAGCGCGGCGGCGATGAGCACGTCGATGGCGCGGCAGAAGCGCTCGATCGCGGCGTCGAGCAGGTTCACAGCCGCGCCCCTTGCAGCAGGCCGCGTTCGGCCAGGTTGCCGATGAAGGCGCGCAGGCCGAAGCGCCACGGCGGCGCCGCCTCGCAATGCGTCACCCGGTTGCGCAGGGTGCCCAGCCAGTGGCTGTGGATGGTGACCACGTCGCCCAGCTTGGGGTGAAGCCGCCGCCCGGCTGGTCGCGGTCCTCGGTGGGCGCGAACAGCGTGCCCAGGAACAGCATGAAGCCGTCGGGGTACTGGTGGCAGGCGATGGTCTGCGCCACCAGCTCGGCGGGGTCGCGGCTGATGCTGGCCATGGTGTTGATGCCGCGCAGGGTGTAGCCGTCCTGGCCGGCCACTTCCAGGTGCACCGTCTCGCGCCGCAGCTGGTCCAGGCCGAACTGTCCGTCGAACAGGCGGATGAAGGGGCCGATGGCGCACGACGCGTTGTTGTCCTTGGCCTTGCCCAGCAGCAGCGCGCTGCGGCCTTCGATGTCGCGCAGGTTCACGTCGTTGCCCAGCGCGGCACCGACGATGTCGCCGCGGCCGTTGACGGCCAGCACCACCTCCGGCTCGGGGTTGTTCCAGTCGGAATCGGCGCGGATGCCGATGTCCTGGCCATGGCCCACGGAGGCCAGCACCGGCGCCTTGGTGAACACCTCGGCGTCGGGGCCGATGCCCACCTCCAGGTACTGCGACCACAGCTTCTTTTCCTGCAGCAGCCGCTTCAGCGCCTGGGCCTGGGCCGAGCCCGGGCGGATGTCCGACAGGCTGTGGCCGATCAGCTCGGTGACCTGGCTGCGCAGGCCCTGCGCGCGGCTGG
The DNA here is from genome assembly GCF_024700035.1 of Aquincola sp. J276. Lineage (NCBI taxonomy): Bacteria > Pseudomonadati > Pseudomonadota > Betaproteobacteria > Burkholderiales > Sphaerotilaceae > Aquincola > Aquincola sp. J276. The sequence continues at coordinate 1,225,302 of NZ_JAJONC010000002.1, read as the reverse complement.
CGTCGCCGCCGGCCTGCTCCTCGATCACCCGCTCGATCATGCTGGCAGCAAAGGTCACGCCGGCGGCCTTGACCACCTGCAGGTCGCATGGCGCCAGCAGCCAGGGCAGGGCCTCGTCGCGACCTTCGGCGCGGCTGTTGTCCAGCAGTGCATCCACGCTGCACAGGCGCTCGCCCACCACCGAGTGCGCGGCCTGCGCCGGCTGTTCGGCCTCCAGCAGCGTGCTCATGGTGGGAAAGTGCGTGCTCAGGTCGAACACGCCGTCGGCACGCAGTGCCACCACCGCCGGGCCGGCGGGGTTGCCGGGTCGCCAGACCCGGCCCACCAGGGTGCCAGCCAGGCCGTCCTGCGGCAGCACGGCATGCAAGCCATCGGTACGCACCGGCGTGGCCATCGTTGTTGCAGTCATTCAGCGTTCCTCGGGCGTGATCAGTGGTTGTGGCGCGGTGTCTTCTCGGCGATGCGCCGGTACTTCAGGGCCATGTCCAGCGTGGCGCCGTCCACCAGCTGCCCGGTGTGGCTGCGGTAGATCTCTTCCCACGGGGACTGGCTGGGCGGCACCGGCGGTGGCGGCTGCTCGCGCAGGCGGCGGGCGATCTCCTCGTCGCTCACCAGCGCGTCGCAGCGGCCGGCGTTCAGGTCGATGCGCAGCACGTCGCCGGTCTGGAGCCAGCACAGGCCCCCGCCGACCGCACTTTCAGGCGACACGTTGAGGATGGACGGGCTGTCCGCCGTGCCGGACTGGCGGCCGTCGCCCAGCGTGGGCAGCGTCTGCACGCCGCGCTGGATCAGCGCATCGGGCGGCTGCATGTTCACCACCTCGGCCGAGCCGGGCCAGCCAATGGGGCCGGCGCCGCGCATCACCAGGATGCAGGCTTCGTCGATCTCCAGCGCCGGGTCGTTGATGCGGGCGTGGTAGTCGTCGGCGCCGTCGAACACGATCGCGCGCGCCTCGAAGACGCCCTCGTGGCCCGGCCGGCTCAGGTAGCGCTCGCGGAAGCGCTGCGAGATCACGGAGGTCTTCATGATCCCGAAGTCGAACAGGTTGCCCGACAGCACCAGGAAGCCGGCCTTGTGCATCAGCGGCTCGTCGAACGGGCGGATCACCTCGCGGTCGCTGGCCTCGCGGCCTTCGATGTTCTGCGCCACGGTGCGGCCGGTGACGGTGGGGCAGTCGCCATGCAGGCGGCCGGCCTGCAGCAGCTCCCACATCAGCGCCGGCACGCCGCCGGCACGGAAGAAGCGTTCGCCCAGGAAACGGCCGGCGGGCTGCATGTCCAGCAGCAGCGGCAGGTCGTAGGCGTGCTGGGTCCAGTCCTCGGGGCGCAGCTCCACGCCGGCGTGGCGGGCCATCGCCATGATGTGCACCTGCGCATTGCTGGAGCCGCCCGCGCAGCTCACCACCGACAGCGCATTCAGGAAGCTCTCCCGGCTGAGCAGCCGCGAAGGCCGTAGGTCTTCATGCGCCATGCCGACGATGCGCTTGCCGGTCTCGTAGGCCATCTGACCGCGTTCGCGGTACGGCGCCGGAATGGCGGCGCAGCCGGGCAGGGACAAGCCCAGCGCCTCGGCCACTGCATTCATCGTCGAAGCCGTGCCCATGGTGTTGCAGTGCCCGGCCGAGGGCGCGCTGCTGCAGGCGCGCTGGAGGAACTCCTCCTCGTCGATCTGCCCGGCCGCGAGCTGCCGCCGGCTGCGCCAGATGACCGTGCCCGAGCCCACCAGCTGGCCGTCATGCCAGCCGTCGAGCATCGGTCCGCCCGACAGCACGATGGCCGGGATGTCCACGGTGGAGGCGGCCATGATGCCGGCCGGCGTGGTCTTGTCGCAGCCGGTGGTCAGCACCACGGCGTCGATCGGGTAGCCGTACAGGATCTCCACCAGGCCCAGGTAGGCCAGGTTGCGGTCCAGGGCCGCGGTGGGCCGGCGGCAGTTCTCGAAGATCGGATGCACCGGGAATTCCATCGGAATGCCGCCGGCGTCCCGGATGCCGTCGCGCACCCGCCGCACCAGGTCGAGGTGGATGCGGTTGCAGGGCGACAGGTCGCTGCCTGTCTGGGCGATGCCGATGATCGGCCGGCCCGAACGCAGCTCCTCGGGCGTCAATCCGTAATTCATGAAGCGCTCGAGGTAGAGCGCCGTCATGTCCGAACGTTGTGGATCGGCGAACCATTCGCGCGAGCGAAAGCGCCGACCGGCCGGTTTGTCCATTGCCGTCGTCGTGGGAGAAGGGGGAGGGAAACGAAGGCGGCGGCGCCGCCTCCGGGGTGAAGCGGGTTACTTCGCGGCCGACGCGCCGCCGCGCACCTTGGCCAGTTCGCCGTTCATTTCGGCGGTGGTGTCCTCGCCGAACTCCTTGCTGAACTTGGCCAGCACCGGCTGCAGCTTGGTGCGCATCTTGGCCTGCTCGGCCGCGGGCAGTTCGGTGATCTGCATGCCGGCCTTCTTCAGGTCGGCCAGCGCCGTCTCTGAGAAGGCACGGATCGTCTTGCGCTCGTACAGCTTGGCTTCGCGCGCCGCGTCCTGCACGATCTTCTGTTCCTCGGCCGACAGGCCGTCCCAGGTCTTCTTCGACATCAGCAGCACCCAGGCGCTGTACATGTGCCGCGACAGCACCAGGTGCTTCTGCACCTCGTAGAACTTGCTGGCCAGGATGGTGGCCGGCGGGTTTTCCTGCCCGTCCACCGCCTTCTGCTCCATCGCCGAATACAGCTCGGTGAAGGGCATGGGCGTGGCATTGGCGCCCAGCGCGCTGAAGGTGTCGAGGAACAGCGGGCTCTGGATCACGCGCAGCTTCAGGCC
>NZ_JAJONC010000002.1:0-1217500 GCF_024700035.1 Aquincola sp. J276 | reverse complement strand
GGAGCCGCAAGGTGACGGCGTACCTTTTGTATAATGGGTCAGCGACTTACATTCAGTGGCGAGCTTAACCGAATAGGGAAGGCGTAGAGAAATCGAGTCCGAATAGGGCGTTCAGTCGCTGGGTGTAGACCCGAAACCAGGTGATCTATCCATGGCCAGGATGAAGGTACCGTAACAGGTGCTGGAGGTCCGAACCGACTAGTGTTGCAAAACTAGCGGATGAGCTGTGGATAGGGGTGAAAGGCTAAACAAACCTGGAGATAGCTGGTTCTCTCCGAAAACTATTTAGGTAGTGCCTCAAGTATTACCATCGGGGGTAGAGCACTGTTATGGCTAGGGGGTCATGGCGACTTACCAAACCATTGCAAACTCCGAATACCGATGAGTACAGCTTGGGAGACAGTGCACCGGGTGCTAACGTCCGGACACAAGAGGGAAACAACCCAGACCGCCAGCTAAGGTCCCTAAAATTGGCTAAGTGGGAAACGAAGTGGGAAGGCTAAAACAGTCAGGATGTTGGCTTAGAAGCAGCCATCATTTAAAGAAAGCGTAATAGCTCACTGATCGAGTCGTCCTGCGCGGAAGATGTAACGGGGCTAAGCCAGTTACCGAAGCTGCGGGTGCATCGCAAGATGCGCGGTAGGAGAGCGTTCTGTACGCCTGTGAAGGTGGATCGTGAGGTCTGCTGGAGGTATCAGAAGTGCGAATGCTGACATGAGTAGCGTTAAAGGGGGTGAAAAGCCCCCTCGCCGAAAGCGCAAGGTTTCCTACGCAACGTTCATCGGCGTAGGGTGAGTCGGCCCCTAAGGCGAGGCAGAGATGCGTAGCTGATGGGAAACAGGTCAATATTCCTGTACCGACGTGCAGTGCGATGTGGGGACGGAGAAGGTTAGCTCAGCCGGGTGTTGGATATCCCGGTTCAAGCATGTAGGCGTGCCCTCTAGGCAAATCCGGAGGGCTTAGCTGAGGTGTGATAACGAGGAGGCTTGCCTCCGAAGTGAGTGATACCCTGCTTCCAGGAAAAGCCACTAAGCTTCAGCTGCACGCGACCGTACCGCAAACCGACACTGGTGCGCGAGATGAGTATTCTAAGGCGCTTGAGAGAACTCTGGAGAAGGAACTCGGCAAATTGACACCGTAACTTCGGAAGAAGGTGTGCCTTTAGTAGGTGAACCATTTACTTGGGGAGCCCAATGAGGTTGCAAAGAATCGGTGGCTGCGACTGTTTATTAAAAACACAGCACTCTGCAAAGACGAAAGTCGACGTATAGGGTGTGACGCCTGCCCGGTGCTGGAAGATTAAATGATGGGGTGCAAGCTCTTGATTGAAGTCCCAGTAAACGGCGGCCGTAACTATAACGGTCCTAAGGTAGCGAAATTCCTTGTCGGGTAAGTTCCGACCTGCACGAATGGCGTAACGATGGCCACACTGTCTCCTCCAGAGACTCAGCGAAGTTGAAATGTTTGTGATGATGCAATCTCCCCGCGGAAAGACGGAAAGACCCCATGAACCTTTACTGTAGCTTTACATTGGACTTTGAACAGATCTGTGTAGGATAGGTGGGAGGCTTTGAAACCCAGTCGCTAGATTGGGTGGAGCCGACGTTGAAATACCACCCTGGTGTGTTTGAGGTTCTAACCTTGGCCCGTGATCCGGGTTGGGGACAGTGTATGGTGGGCAGTTTGACTGGGGCGGTCTCCTCCCAAAGTGTAACGGAGGAGTTCGAAGGTACGCTAGGCACGGTCGGAAATCGTGCTGATAGTGCATTGGCATAAGCGTGCTTGACTGCGAGACTGACAAGTCGAGCAGGTACGAAAGTAGGACAAAGTGATCCGGTGGTTCTGTATGGAAGGGCCATCGCTCAACGGATAAAAGGTACTCTGGGGATAACAGGCTGATACCGCCCAAGAGTTCATATCGACGGCGGTGTTTGGCACCTCGATGTCGGCTCATCTCATCCTGGGGCTGTAGCCGGTCCCAAGGGTATGGCTGTTCGCCATTTAAAGAGGTACGTGAGCTGGGTTTAAAACGTCGTGAGACAGTTTGGTCCCTATCTTCCGTGGGCGCTGCAAGATTGAGAGAGCCTGCTCCTAGTACGAGAGGACCGGAGTGGACGCACCTCTGGTGTATCGGTTGTCACGCCAGTGGCATTGCCGAGTAGCTAAGTGCGGAAGAGATAACCGCTGAAAGCATCTAAGCGGGAAACTCGTCTCAAGATGAGTCTTGCCGGGGCCTTGAGCCCCCTGAAGAGTCGTTCGAGACCAGGACGTTGATAGGCTGGGTGTGGAAGCGCAGTAATGCGTTAAGCTAACCAGTACTAATTGCTCGTGAGGCTTGACCCTATAACTTTGACAACACGACCGTCAAAGATCACGTTATGCCAAACCTTGGCGCAATCGTTGAATACTGATTACACTCTTTGAATTGGCTGGGCTGACCCAACAGGCGTCAACCCGGCAACCCGTCAAGCCTGATGACCATAGCGAGGTGGTCCCACTCCTTCCCATCCCGAACAGGACAGTGAAACGCCTCAGCGCCGATGATAGTGCGGGTTCCCGTGTGAAAGTAGGACATCGTCAGGCTATTTACCCAGCGCATGCCCCCGCATAACGAATAGTTGTGCGGGGGTTTTGCCTTTGGGGACGCCGATGTTTAGTTTCTGTTGCGCGACGCGGCTGAAATAGAATATCCGCTGACACCGCTATTGGATATAGATATGGCCAAGAAGATTGAACGCAGCCGGATTGATGCCGGTCGTTTTGAACTCCCGACGAAGCTGGCGTTCCTTTCCGCCGAGAAGCTGGATTTCGCTTCGGTGACGGACAAGGATGGGCAGTGGAGCGTCGAGATGCCTGCGGCCGCGCTGCAGAAGCTTGCAACGTCTCGTGCCGAGCTGAAGCTGAGCAAGACCGAACAGAAAAGGCTGCAAGCGGAACACACCGCGGCGCTGGAGGCCGAGCGCGCTGCGCACCAAGCAACGCGTGACGAGCTCGTCAAACTGCAGCGTCGTCTCAAGACGCTGGAGAAGAAGCTGGGTGCCGGTGCCGAGGCACCTGTTGCGGTGCGCAAGAAGGCCACGGCGGTCTGAGCCAGCGCCGGCCGCAAAGACACCGGCATCTGCAGACCAAGCAGAGATTCCGGTGACTGACGCGGCCATGCCGGCTCGCATGGGGCGCGGGAGCGCTCGCCAGCTCGCCTGACGCCTGCTCAACCCTGCGGCGGCTGCAGCGGCAAGCTGAAGAAGAACAGAGCGCCGCGTCCGACCTCCGAACGGGCGCCAACGCGCCCGCCGTGGCGGTGCACGATGCGCTTGACCAAGGACAGGCCGACACCCGTGCCCGGAAAGTCTGCGGTGCTGTGCAGTCGGCGGAAGGCGCCGAAGAGATGCTCGGAGGCGGCCATGTCGAAGCCGGCGCCGTTGTCTTGCACCTCGTAGATCCACTCGTCGCCTTCACGGCGGCAACGGATTTCCAGCCTCGGCGACATCACGCGGCTGCTGAACTTGTAGGCATTGGCCAGCAGGTTTTGCCAAACTTGCCGCAACAGGACTTCGTCACCATGGGCGACCGGCAGCGGGCGGTGGACCACCGCCGTAGTGCGGCCGTCATGCAGGCCGGCAAGCACCTGGTCCACCAATGCTTCCATCGGCACCGGGCCGAACGACAGCGGGCGTTCCTCCACCTGGGCGAGCAGCATCAGTTCGTCGACCAGGGCGGTCATGCGGGCGCACTCGCCACGCACCAGCACCAGGGCCTTGCGCGTCGGGTCGGCCAGCGGGTGCTGCCCGCTGTGGAGCAGCATGTCGACGACCTGGCCCATCGCGGCGATGGGGCCGCGGATGTCGTGGGACACGCTGCGGCCGAAGCTCCGCAGGTCGGCATTGGCGTCGTCCAGCAGCGCCGTGCGCTGCACCACGCGGGCCTCCAATGTGCTGGTGAGCTCCAGCAGCTCCTGCTCACGCTGGCGCAGCTGCGCCACGAGCTGCGTGAGCGACCCGGCCAGCTGCGCAATCTCGTTGGGGCCGCCGAGCGGGCTGTGCTCGTCGGCATCCTTCGCTCCGACCAGGCGGCGGGCCTGCAGCGCGATCGCGCGCAGTGGTGCCGTCACCCAGCCTGACAACCACCAGCCGGCCAACCCGAACAGCAGCGCGCCGAACAGGCCGTACAGCCAGATGCGCTGTCGCAGCGCATCGGCGGAAGCCAGGGCGGCATCGGCTGGCTGACGCACGACGATGGTCCAGCCGATGCCGGGATAGTCGGCCTGTCCGCGGGTGGGCAAGGCGGCGGTGAGGTAGGCGCGGCCGTCGCTCCAGGTGCGGATGCGCGGCGGGCCGTGCGACAGGTCGGCGATCTGCGTGGGATGCCAGGACAGCACCTGCGGCGCCGGTGGCCCCAGCAGCACGGTACCGCTCCGGCTGAGGACGATGATCTCGACGTCACCGCCCACCTCGCCGGAAGCCAGCGCCGCCCGGCGCAGATCGTCCGCCCAGCGCAGGTCCAGGTGCGCGCCCAGCACGCCGGTCGTGCGGTTGCCGAACCGCACCGGCGCGGAAAAATCCACCAGCCGCAAGGGCTCGGCCGCCGGCCGCCGCGGCAGCAGGCTGGCCAGCAGCAGGGCGTCATGCACGTCGCCCACGGCAGGGCCGCGCAAGCCTTCCGCGAACCAGGGCCGTGCCGAGACGTCGCGGCCTTCCAGCAGGCCGCCGGTGGCGGCGATGACCTTGCCCTGCGTGTCCGCAAAGCCGATCCATGAGTAATAGGGCAGCGTGGCCTGCAATCGATCGAGCAGGGCACGCCAGGCGTCGGCGTCCACCTCGGCGTCGATCAGCGACTGCAGCGTGGCCAGGTTCTGGATCTCGCGGTAGCGCTCGAACATGCCGGCGTCGAGCGCGCCGACCAGCCGGCTGCCGATGTGCTGCAGCGTTTCGCCGGAGCGCTGGCTCATCTCGTCGCGCACATGCTGGCCGGACAGCCCGCCGACCGCGGCGAACAGCACCGCCGCCAGCCCTGCAAAGGCCAGGCCGATCTTCATCCGTGTGCTGCGGCCGCCGTGGCCTGTCCAGAAATTCAACTGCATCGAGGATCTGTACCGCGGACGGAGGGCGGCGTAGGCAAGTGAGTGGGTGGGCGCCCGCATGCGCCGTGGAGCGCAGCGCTGAGTGTCGCCTACCTCGGGGGCGGACCAGGCCGGAAATCGGGCACCCCGATTGCTGTGGATCCGTACAGCCATTCAACGGAGCAAGCGATGACCGACAAGAAGACCCAGGCGCAGGCCGACCAGAGCAACATGGAGAAGAACCCGGACGACTGGGTGACCGGCGAGGAACCGATGACCGGCGCCCAGCGCTCCTACCTGAAGACCTTGTCCGAGGAAGCCAAGCAGCCCTTCGACGAGGAATTGACCAAGGCCGAGGCCAGCAAGCGCATCGACGAGCTGCAGGCGCAGACCGGGCGCGGCCAGAGCTGATCGACGGTTGGGGCCGGGCGGCCTGCTTCAGGCGGCCCGGCGGCACGGACGCCCGCATCCCGCGGGCTTGGCGTCCGGCTGGGTGCAAGGGGCTCAGGCCTCCTCGGACTCCTCTTCCTCGGCCATCATGCCCATCTCGGACATGAGGGCCATCTTGCGTTCGTTCAGCTGCTCGCCCAGGGCGGCGACATCCAGCTTGGCCTTGCGCACCTGCGGGAAGAGCTCGCTCTCTTCTTCCTTGACGTGGTGGTCGATGTACTCGCCCAGCACCTTGACCAGCGAGTCGTACATCTCGTCCGACGGGTCGGACTCCTGGATCTGCGCGATGAGGTCCTTGGCCGATGCATGCTCGACGGTGGCTTCGTTGACCAGGTCGGCTTCCTTGATCTGGTCCTTGGCCGCAGGATAGAAGATCTCTTCCTCGATCTGCGCATGCACGGTGAGCATCATGCAGATCTGCTCGGCCAGCTCCTGCTTCTCGTCGTCCTCGGCTTCGTGGTCGACCATCTCCTGGTACTGCTGGAAGAGTGCCTTCACCTCACGGTGGTCGGTGGTGAGCAGCTTGATGGCGTCGGGTGTTCCGGACTTGGACGCTGTCGTCGAGCGTGAACGGGTCGTCTTCTTCGCTGCAGCTTTTTTTGCGGTGGCCATGCTGGTGCTCCGGGTTGATGGATTCGTGCGGCGCGGAATGCGCCGGCGTGCTCGCATGGCAACCGGCGTTCCGCATGGTCATCGCCGCGCGGCTACAGTTCGCGTCATGAAGCGGTGGCTGATCGGCGCGCTGGTCCTGTGGATGGCCTTTCAATCGGTGGCGGCGGCAGCCTGGCCGGTGATGCCCTGCTGCGCCGCCGAATGCCATGACGCACTCGCCTGCGCGACCATGGCCTGCAGCCCGGCCTGCATGGCCGCGGCCGCGGTGCCGGCCGCTCCGGCCGACCTGGCCTGGACCACCGCGGCCGATGCACCGGCCGCCGGGCCGGCAATGTGGCGCATGGCCCGTCCGGGCGACGAGATCTGGAAGCCGCCGCGAGGCCTGCCGCTTTGACCCCTATCGATTCCCCAAGACCTTCCACGGAGTACCCATGAGCAAGAAGTTCCACAAGATCGGCGCCGCGCTGGTGCTGCTGGGCGCATCGGCGGCCGCCTGGGCCGCCACCGGCTGCTGCGGCGACCTGGCCTGCTGCCTGCAGATGCTGGCCTGCTGCTTCGAATAAGCCGGCAGCGCCTCGTCGCGACCCGGGCCGGTGCCGCAAGCACCGGCCCTTTTTCTTGTCCGCCCGCCGGCTGGTCGTGACCCTGTCATATCGCTTCCGAAGAATGTCGCGCACCCCGTTCCACAACGACAACCCGGAGGAAGAGAACATGCAGTACCCCCGTCTTGCCCTGCAGCCGGCCGCACTGGCCGCTGCGCTGATGGCCGCCCTGGCTGGCATGCCCGCGCAGGCCGCCAACACGCTGGTCGGCTTTGCCGAACTGGCTGCCAACACCTTCGCACCCGGCCCCACCTCGGGCCAGTTCCAGAGCCCCGCGAGCGGCGTGGTGCCACCCTACATCGACAAGCAGCCGGTGCAGGGCTTCTCGGCCGTGCTGGCCGGCCCCAGCGCCGGCAGCTTCTACGTGATGCCGGACAACGGTTTCGGCAACAAGGCCAACTCGCCCGACTACCTGCTGCGCATGTATGCGGTGACGCCCGACTTCCGCACCGCCACCGGCGGCAGCGGCCTGGTGCGCGCGGCGGACTACACCACCGGCGCGGTGCGCAACAGCTTCGACAACAGCAGCTACATCAACCTGCGCGACCCCGACGGCAAGCTCGGCTTCCCGATCGTGGCCGCCGGCACGAACTACCCCTATGCCGGCAGCGGCGCAGGCAATGCCGGCATTCCGGTGGACAGCAGCATCCGCAATGGCCGACTGCTGACCGGCGGCGACCTGGACATCGAGTCGGTGCGCCGCGACAAGAACGGCAACCTGTGGTTCGGCGAGGAGTTCGGCCCGTTCCTGGTGAAGACCGATGCCACCGGCAAGGTGCTGAAGCACGAGGTGTCGCTGCCCAATTCGCTGGGCATCGGCAGCAACCCGCTGGTGCAGTCGCCGCAGAACCCCTACCTGGGCGCCGGCGGCAACAACCTGCGCGGCTCCAACGGCTTCGAAGGCATGGCCATCAATCCGGCGGGCGACAAGCTCTACACGCTGCTGGAGGGTCCGCTGATCGAGGATCCGAACCAGAAGCGGCTGATCATCAACGAGTTCAGCGTGGACACCGAGAGCTACACCGGCAAGACCTTCGGCTACCGCCTGGATGCCGCCGGCACCAACATCGGCGACATGACGGCGATCAACGACCATGAGTTCCTGGTGATCGAGCGCAACGGCATCCAGGGCACCAGCCCGAACGCCGGCGACATGTTCAAGAAGATCTTCAAGATCGACCTGAACAAGGTGGACGCCGACGGCTTTGCCGAGAAGACGCTGGTGGTGGACCTGCTGGACATCGCCGATCCCAACGACCTGAACCGCGACGGCAAGACCACCTTCGACTTCCCCTTCGTGACCATCGAGGACGTGCTGATCCTGGATGCCAACACGCTGCTGGTGATCAACGACAACAACTATCCCGGCAACGGCGGCCGCACGCTGGTGGGCCCGGACAGCACCGAGTTCATCCAGATCCGGCTGGACACGGCGCTGAACGTGTCGCCGGTGCCGGAGCCCGGCACCTATGCGCTGATGCTGGCCGGCCTGGCGGGCGTGGGCCTGGTTGCACGACGCGGCCGTCGCGCTCAAGCCCAGCGCTGAAGCACCTGGTAGCCGCCGCGGGAGGCGGCCAGCACCGCCTCCTGCAGCGGCCAGTCCACCGGCGGCGGCAGGCTGCCCGCCGACGGCAGACCGGCACCGCGCGCCTTGCGCGCCAGGGTGATGTGCCGCTGCCAGGGCCGCTCGTCCAGCGCGATGTCCATGGCCTGCAGCGCTTGGCCGATGGCCTGGTGCAGCGCCTGCAACGGCGCGGGCGGTGGCTGGCTGCACAACAGTACCGCCACGCCGTTGGGCCAGACGCTGCAGCGGTCGAAGCGCAGCGCCAGGGGCTCGTGCGGCGGGGGCCAGCCCGACGACCGCACCGCCGCCTGCAGCGCCGCCTGCAGTGCGGGCAGCTGCGCCGCGGCCAGCGCGCCGATGAAGTGCAGCGTGACATGCAGGTCCGTCGGCCGCACCGGGCGCGCGCCCGGTGGCCAGGTGCAGCGGGCCTGCCAGGCCTGCGCCGCGGCACGGGTGGCCTCGCCCGGCCACAAGGCGGTGAACAGGCGCAGCGGCGGCGCGTCGTTCAACGCCCGTGGCCGCGCTGGGCGTCAGCCGGGTTCTGGGCGTCGATCTGGCTGTGCAGGGATTCCAGCACCGCCTGCAGCCCGGTGAGGGCCGGCGGCTCGGGCTGGGCGATGCCGCTCAGCTGCCGGCTGCCGCCGTCGGCGGCCACCACGCTGGCCTGCCATTGCAGCCGGCCGTCGGGCAGGGTGTCGTAGTCGCCCTCGTAGTCGCAGGGCAGGTTGGACAGCGCATGGGCATGCTGGCCCGTGAAGTGCGGCATAGAAGCCTCCGGTTGGCGTCAGAAGGTGCCGTGGTACAGCGCGCAGGAGCGGCAGATGGATGGCGGTGCATCGTCGCGCAGCCCGCGGCGGAACTGTCGCGCGGTGGCGCTGTTCCAGGCGCCGGGAATGTCCACCTCGGCCGAGGCCGGCTCGGGGCCGAAGACGCGGCCGAAGCTGGCGCGGTCGGCGGTGGCCACCATGCAGCAGGGCAGCATCTCGCCGGCGGCGGTGAAGTACAGGCCGTCCCACGGCCAGCTGCAGCGCGGGCTGCCCGCGGCGGGTGCCGGCGCGGCGGCCGGCCGCAGCGAGGGCAGGTTCAGCTGCAGGCCCAGCGCCCGGGCCCGCTGGCGCGCCTGCTCGAACACCTGTTCCGCATGCGGCAGGTCCTGCGGACGCAGCTCGGCGCTGCGGCAGTAGCTGCGGATGGGGATGTAGCGGCCCGGCAGGTCCTCGTGCTCGAGGTCGCTGGACAGGCGCTGCACCAGCAGCTCGGGCACGCGGTGGGCATGCAGCAGCTCCACCAGCGCGGGCAGCTCGTCGAGGTTGCTGCGCATCAGCACCATCACCCCCCGCACCTCCAGCGGGCTGGCGGCGGCATCACGCGCGTCGGTCAGCCGGCCGAGGTTGCGCACCACCTTGCCGAAGTTGGCGCCGTGGCGCACGCCTTCGAAGGTGGCGGCGGTGGCGCCGTCCAGCGAGACGGACAGCGCCGCCAGGCCGCTGCTGATGCAGCGTTGCACCCGCGCCGGCGTGAGCAGCGTCAGGTTGCTGTTGGCCGACACCCGGATGCCGCGTCGGGCGGCGATCTCCACCATGTCGAAGAAGCGTGGATGCAGCATCGGCTCGCCCAGGCCCTGCAGATGCAGCGCTTCCAGGCCGGGCAGGGCATCCAGCAGGGCGATGTAGCGCTCGACCGAGAGGGTGGCCACCTCGTCGCCGCGGTGGTTGACGGTGCACATGCCGCAGGCCAGGTTGCAGCGGCCGATCGGCTCGATCTGCGCGAACCGTGGCAGCGGCGGTGCCGGCACGTCCGGCGCCGGCGCCTCGAACGCCGCGGGTTGCACCGGCGGCAGCGGCGGGGAAAGGGTGGAGTCGGGCGCGGGTCGTGTCGGCGAGATCAGGTCGGTCATGCGCGGCGGTGGGCAACGCGCGTGCCGTGGCCCTGCCGGGCCGTCACTGCATCGGCGGCAGCGGCGCCCGGGGCGGCTCGTGCGTCTGCTCGAACTTCTCCTGGCAGGGCAGGCAGCGCAGCGCGGCCGGCTGCGCTTCCAGCCGGGCCAGCGGGATGTCGGTGCCACAGTCCAGGCATTCGCCATAGCTGCCGGAGCGCATGCGGTCCAGCGCGGTGCCGATGTCCTGCAGCTCGCGGGTGTCGCGCTCCTGCTCGGCGGCACGCACTGCGCCGCGCACACGTTCCTCGCCCTGTTCGCCCAGGTCTTCCACCTGGCTGTGCGGCACGCTGGCGGGCGTGTCCTGCGATTCGTCGTCCAGCGCCTGCACCTCGTCGCGCAGGGTGGCCTGGCGCTCGTGCAGCCGCTGGCGCAGGCGCTCGATCTCCTGGCTTCCCAGCGCGGCCATGCTCATGCTCCCTTGCGGCCGCCGGCGCCCTGCAGGTGCTGCTGCACCGCCTCGGCCGAGGTTCCCACGGCAGCCACGGCCTGCCGGAGCTGGTCGGGCGTGACGCCGAACTTGGCGGACCAGTCGCGCAGTTCGTAGTCCTCGTTCACGTTGATGCGGGTGCGATCCTGGCCGTGGCTCTTGGTCTTGTCGTCGGACATGGTGTGCCTCCTGCGGTGGTGGACGATGCCTGCGACTGTGCTGTCCGATGCGCTGGCCGCGTATCAGCCGCCGTCGCGGACGCCTGTAGGCGACAGACGACGCCCCCTAACCCGTCAAGAGGCGCCCGCGTTTCCTCATCAATCGGTAGGAGGCGTTGGCTGCAGGCGGCTGGGCAACATTCGGTAACGCCGCCTCCAGTGCGGCTCGCAGTAGGCGCGACCGCCCGGCGCGCAAGAGGAGAAGTTTTGTCACAGGTCCTGGAGTTCGAATCCGCGCCCGCTTTCCAGGCGCATCCACCCCAAGCCCCGGCGGGCCTCGACGACTGCGTCGAGATGTTGTACGACGCGGTCGGCGACGACACCAGCTTCCGCACCGCCCTCGGCCATTTCTGCGGCCACTTCGACGCCACCGGCGCCATCTACCTGCTGCCGCCCGACGAGCACAGCGCCGACACCATCGCCGCGCGCCACGTGCCGGCCGCCGCACTCACCGAGTACCACAGCCACTTCTTCGCGCACGACAGCTGGCGGCTGGCCGCGCAGGCCCGCGGCCTGATGGTGCCGGGCTACGTGGCCCGCGGCTGTGACATCGTGGACCCCGGTGCCTTGCAGCTGTCGTACTTCTGGCGCGAGTTCCTGCAGCCCTACGGCGTGAAGGACATCCTCACCGGGGTCATTCCGCCGGCCGAAGGCGAGGGCGGTGCCTGCACCATCGTCAGCTTCCACCGCGGCGCGGCGCAGCCGGGCTGGTTCGCGCCGCGGCTGGTGGAGCAGATGCGCACGCTGATGCCGCACCTGGGCCGCGCGCTGCGCATGCACCGCCGCATCGCGCCGCAGGTGGCGGTGGCAAACACGCTGGAAGGCATGTTCGACCAGATGGACGTGCCGATGCTGTTCGTGGACCGCCGCGGCCGCCTGGTGCGCGCCAACCGCCAGGCCGAGCGGGTGTGCCAGCGCGCCCAGACGCTGAGCCTGGCCCCGGGCGGCCTGCTGATGGCCCGCACCGCCGCCGCTGGCTGGCAGCACGTCGCCCGCGTGATGGACGGGCTGGCCGGCGCGCCCACCGTGCGGCAGATGCTGCTGGAGGAGGACGGCATGCCGGCGGTGCTGACGCTGCGGCGGGTGCATGGCAACCCGCCCGGCTTGGCGCCGGGCGATGGGGCCGACGAGGTGCATGCGGTGGTGACGCTGCGCGCCACGCCGGCCGAGCTGCTGGAGGCCTTCGCCCAGCACTATGCGCTGACGCCGGCCGAGGTGCGCACCGCCCGCTGCGTGGTGGATGGGTTGCAGGCCGAGGAGATCGCGCAGCAGCTGGGCGTCAAGCTCAGCACGGTGCGCACGCACATCGGCCACCTGCTGGCCAAGACGGGCTCGCGACGGCAGACGGAATTCGTCGCGCGGCTGCGCGGCGGCGCGCCGCGGCCTTCAGCCCGGTGAGGTCTGCAGCGCCAGCGCCTGCTCCACTTCCGCGAACAGCGTGGCCGGCTCCACCGGCTTGCTCAGCACCTTCAACCCGGCCTCCTTGGCGGCCTGCAGGCGCGAGGCATAGCCGGTGACCAGGATCACCCGCAGCGCCGGGCGCAGCGTGCGCAGCCGCAGCGCCAGCTGGATGCCGTCCAGCGTGCCGGGCATGGCGACGTCGGACACCACCACTGCATAGTCCGGCGCGCCGCGCAGCACCGCCTGCAGTGCATCGTCGGCATTGGCCGCGCGGTCCACCTGCAGGCCGGTGGAGGCGAGCACCGCGGTGTAGGTGGCGGCCACGTCCTCGTTGTCCTCCACCAGCAGCGCGCGGCCATGCAGGTGCGGCGTGGCCGCGGTGTCCACAGGCGCGGCCACCGGCACCGGCCGCGGCGTGGCGGGCAGCGTCATCGTCACCGTGGTGCCCGTGCCCGGCTGGCTCCGGAGGGCGGCGCTGCCGCCGGCCTGCAGCGCAAAGCCGTGCACCTGGCTCAGGCCCAGGCCGGTGCCCTTGTCCTGCGGCTTGGTGGTGAAGAAGGGCTCGAAAGCCTTCTGCGCCACCTCCGGGCTCATGCCGGTGCCGGTGTCGCTGACCGCGATGCACACGCTGCCGGGCTCGGGCGCCTCGCCCTGTGAAGGCCGCACCTCGATGTGCAGGCGGCCGCCCTGGGGCATGGCATCGCGTGCGTTCACGGCCAGGTTGATCAGTGCCAGCTCCAGCTCGGCGGTGTCGGCCAGCACCGGCGGGGTGTCGGCCGCCACGTCCAGCGACAGCGACACGTTGCTGCCCAGCGTGGTCTTGAGCAGGCCGGACACCGCGGGCAGCCATTCCTGCAACTGCACCGGCTCGGGGTTGATGGCCTGCCGGCGCGAGAACGACAGCAGCTGCCGGGTCAGCCGCACGCCGGAGGCGGTCGCGCGTGCGATGGCCTCCAGCTGCTTGCCCTGCGCCAGCTGCGGGTGCAGCCGGCGCAGCAGGTGCACGTTGCCGTTGACGATGGCCAGCAGGTTGTTGAAGTCATGCGCCACGCCGCCGGTGAGGTGGGCCAGCGCCTCCAGTTTCTGCGACTGCATGGCCGCCTGCTCTGCCTGGGCGCGCAGGCGGATCTCCTCGCGCAGCTCCACCGCCACCGCATGTTCGTTGCGGGTCTTCTTCAGCGCCACGAAGGAGACGTACACCAGCCCCAGCGTCACCGGCCCCAGCACCGCGGCCAGCAGGCCGACGAAGCGCTTCCAGCTCTGCAGGATGGCGTGCTCGCTGAGCGAGGTGGAGACATACAGCGGCAGGCCCTGCAGCCGCTGCAGGCTGGCCAGGCGGCGCACGCCGTCGATGCCCGAGACGCCGAACATCACGCCGCTGGCTGCGCCCGCGCTCACGGTGGCCAGCACCGGGCTGCTGGCCGGCAGCCGCGTCACCGGCGCCGCCGGCCGCGGCCAGCGGGTGAGCAGATCGCCGCTCTGCAGGAAGAGCAGGAAGGTGTTGAGCCCCGGTTCCTGCGCGGCCAGCGAGCTGTAGAACTCCTCGAAGTACTCGGGCGAAAGCGACACCGAGATCACTCCGGCGAAGCGGCCGTCCGGCGCGCCGCGGCGCAGCAGCAGGCTGAAGATGGGCTTGTTCTGCAGCCGGCCGGTGACCACGCTGGTGACGACCACCGGCTCGCCGCCCTGGGCCATCGCGGTGAACCAGGGCCGGTCGGCCACCGAGGTGCCGGCCGGCACCGGATAGCGCGCGCTGCTGACCACCGGCTCGCCGGCGGCATTCCAGACACCCAGGGCCTGCACCGCGCGCTGGCCTTCGATCAGGTCGACCAGCCGGCGGTGCACCGTGGCCTCGTTGTCGCGCAGGGCGGCGTCGTCGTGGCCGGCGATGCTGTCCACCCGCAGCGCCAGGTCGCGGGAGGTGTCCATCACCTGCTGCGCATGCCGGGCCAGCACGCTGCTGACGCGCACCACCGTGTCCTCGGCATCGTTGAAGGCGCGTTCGTAGCCCCACCAGCTGGCGGCCAGGAAGGCGCTGAGCGGGATCACCGCGGCGCCCCAAAGCACCGTCTGCAGCCAGCGGGTCAGCGGCGTGTCGCCGTGCTCGGCCAGCCGCGCCGCCATCTGCGGCTGGGCGTCCTGCTGCGCACTGCGGATGCGGCCGCACAGCAGCGCCGTGAGCAGCGCGCTGACGATGAATGCCCCGAGCTGGACGGGCGCCTGCCCGGTCCGGATCGACGGCGGCACGCCCGGCAGGGCGACCGCCACGGCGCACAGCAGCGCCACCAGCGCGCCTGGGCCGGCGCCCAGCCGCACGGCCACGATGGCGCAGGCCGGCAGCGCGAAGAGGAAGGGCAGTGCGTCGTCCAGCAGCGGCTGCAGCGCGGCGCGGGCCAGCACGGCCAGCACCGCCCAGGCCGCCGCCTGCCACCAGCGCCGGAGGCGGTGGTGCGGCGCGGGCGGGTGGCCTGGATGGGGCTCGGACGTCATGGACTGCAATCGGATCGGCGAGGAACGCGGCGCGCCCCGCCCGGCATGTCATGGTACTTCGCGCGTCTGACGCCTCCGCGGCCGGCCGGCGGTGCGGCAGGTATCCCGTTTGCCGGTAGGCGTGGTCGGCCTGCGTCCAGCGGGCCCTGAAGCTCCAGGAACACCACGCATGTCCAGCCCGCCCCTGTCGCCCACGCCCGATCCTGCCGCCGGCGTGGCCCGTGTGGACAACCGCCTGGCCCGCGCCCGTCGGCTCATCGGCTGGGCGGTGGTGATCGGCGGCATGGCGGCGGCGCTGGATGCGCTGATGCACACGCCGGTGTTCGCCGACGAACGGGTGAAGGCGGCCCTGCTGGGCGGCTCCATCGCCGCGCTGGCCACGGCGCTGGGCACGCTGCCGGTGCTGCTGTCCCAGCAGTTCTCGCAGCGGGCCAGCGATTCGATGCTGGGCTTCGGTGCCGGCGTGATGCTGGCTGCCTGTTCCTTCTCGCTCATCATTCCGGCCCTCGGTGCGGCCGAGGCGCAGGGCGCAGGGCCCTGGGGCGCGGGCGGCATCGTCGGCAGCGGCGTGCTGCTGGGCGCGGCCGCCTTGATGCTGGTGGACCGGCTGGTGCCGCACGAGCACTTCGTCAAGGGCGTGGAAGGGCCGAAGCGGCAGACCGCGCGCCGGGCCTGGCTGTTCGTGATGGCGATCGCGCTGCACAACCTGCCGGAGGGCCTGGCCATCGGCGTGGGCTTCGGCGGTTCCGACCGCATCGGCGCGCAGGCGCTGGCCACCGGCATCGCGATCCAGGACGTGCCCGAGGGCATGGTGGTGGCGCTGGCGCTGCGCGGCGTGGGCTACAGCAAGCTGGTGGCAGTAGGACTGGGCATCGCCTCGGGCCTGGTGGAGCCGGTGGGCGCGGTGTTCGGCGCCGCGCTGGTCAGCCTGGCCTCGGGCCTGCTGCCCTGGGGGCTGGCGGCGGCCGCGGGCGCCATGCTGTTCGTCATCAGCCACGAGATCATCCCCGAGTCGCACCGCCAGGGCCACGAGCGGGCGGCGACGACGGGGCTGATGCTGGGCTTCGTGCTGATGATGCTGCTGGACACCGCGCTCGGCTAGCACTCCGGGCGGCAGGAGCCGCCCAGCCGGCGCCGGGTGCCCCCATGCGTCGCAGGTCCGGCGCCGTGCACACGAGCTTCCGCTCTGCGCGCACACGATGCAACCCGCGCGGGGTCAGCTCCCGGACGCCAGCATCGTCTGCGTGATGGCGCGGCCGATCTGCTCGAACATCTGGCCGGCCAGCTTGTTCTCGTCCAGGCCCTCGGCGCAGGTGGCCACCACGATGGCATTGCGGCCGCCGTCCTGCGGATGGATGACGCCCATGTGGCAGGCGCGCTGGAACTGCGTGCCGGTCTTGTGGATGAACTTCACCGTGCGCGGCAACCCGGCTTCCAGCCGGTAGTTGTCGTAGCGGTCGAACTTCATGTCGATGAACAGCACCTGCTGGTGCTGCGGCGACACCAGCTCGCCCTTGACGAACTTCTCCAGCATGCCGCCGTACGCTTCCAGCGTGGCTGAGTTCAGACCGCGGCGGTAGTAGCGCTCATAGGCCTCCTCGAGGGTGGGCACCTGCAGCTCGGAGGCCTGCACGCCCAGCGTGCGGCGCAGCGCCGTCACCCGCTGCGGGCCCATGGGCGCGCCGGCGATCTTCACCAGGTCGATGTTGGGCAGCTCGCGCGCCTTGGGATGCAGCTCGGCATACACGTCCCGCCGCACCTGGGTGAAGCTGGTCAGCGTGCCGGCGCCGCGGCCCATCATGGCCTGGGCCCGGCGGTTCCAGGTGTCCTCGCCGATGCTGCGCACCAGCATGTTGGCCGCGGTGTTGTCGCTCTGCTCCAGCATGCGCTTGAGCAGCGATTCCACGGTGAAGGCGCTGCCCGCCTTCTGCCACACCACCGCGCCGGAGCCGTCCACCTTGTCGGTCTCCTGCAGCACCAGCTTCTGCTGCAGGCTGCCGCGGCGGGCCTCCAGCTCCTGCAGCACGGCCAGCGCGATCGGCAGCTTGGCGGTGGAGGCCAGGTACCACGGCCGGTCGGCCTGGTAGGACAGGGTCTCGCCGTTGTCCAGCCGCTTGACGTAGAGGCCCAGCTGCCCGGGCGTGGCCTCGTCGATGCGCTGCACCTGGGCGCGCAGCGCATCGGTCCAGCCGGCGGGCGGGGCGGCCCGGGCGGCCTCAAGGCTCGTCAGGAGCGTCAGGGCCGCCAGAAGCAGCGTCGGACGAAAGGCGGGGCACCGCATTGCACAGGGGGTCATGGGGCTTTCCATCGGTCAGTAGTCCGGAATGGCAGATGGCCGCGCCCACCTCGCGCAGCGCACGGTCGGAGCGGGCGACGGACAGCTCGCCGCTGGTGCAGGCGGCCACCAGCACGCGGCTGTCCTTGCCCAGCCGCGGCACGCTGATCACGCCTGCATCGCAGGTGCGGCCGCGCTGGGTGCCGGTCTTGTGGGCGAAGCGGGCCCGCGTGGGCAGGCCGGCCTTGATGCGGTTGGGGCCGGTCTTCACCCGCTCCATCAGGCGCAGCAGCCAGGCGGTGCCCTTGGGGCCCAGCGCCTGGCCCTCGACCAGCCGGGCGAGCAGCTCGCCATAGGCATCCAGCCGGCCGGTGTTCAGGCCGGTGGCGTAGTAGGCCTCGTAGGCGGCGGCCAGCGTGGGCAGCTTCAGTTCGCTGGCGGGCACGCCCACCAGGCGGGCCAGCAGCAGCCGGCGTTCGGCCTCGCTGCGCTGCTGCTTCAAGGCGAGGAAGTCCGCACCCGACAGGTGCTGCGCCGCCGGCGTGAGCTGGCCATAGGCCTGGCGCCGCACGTCGGCCAGGCTGGTGATGCGCTCGAAGCCGCCGGGCACCAGTTCCTGCACCAGGGCATTCACCGCCTGGATGCCCACCAGCCCGATCAGCATGTCGCTGGCGGTGTTGTCGCTCCAGACGATCATCTGCTCCAGCAGGTAGCGCACCGTCAGCGGCGCGCCCAGCGGCTTCAGGCGCGTGGGTCCGGCGCCGTCCACCACGTCGGCGGCGCGCAGCGTCAGCGGCGTGTCGAGGCCGAAGTCGCCGCGCTCCACGCCGCGCAGCACCGCGATGGCCACCGGCACCTTCACGGTGGAGGCCAGGTACCACGGCCGGTCGGCCTGGAAGGAGGCGGAGGCGCCGCTGTCCAGGTCGCGCACGTACACGCCGATGCGCGCCGAATGCCGCTGTGCCACCTGCGCCAGCTCGGCCTGCAGCCGCGGCACCCAGGCCGGCTCGGCAGCGGCTGCAGGCTCGCCCGCCCGCAGGCTGCAGGCCGTGGCCAGGGCCAGGGCCCCGATCCACAGCCGCAGCAGGGCGCGTGGCAGGCAGCGCATGGCCTCAGCCCGGCGTGTTGGTGTAGCTGGCGTTGCCCAGCCCGGTGCCGATGGTGAGCACGGCCCAGCGCGCCACGTCCTGGGTGAAGGGCAGTTCGCTCAGGCCCTGCACCACGGCGTCGTTGTGCATCACCACCACCGTGTCCGCCTCGCCGATGCGCGGGATGTTCTCCTGCAGCCGGCGCGGCAGGTGGAAGCTGGCCTGCCGCCAGTCGTCGGGCAGGTTCTGCGCGCCGCGGTCGATGGAGCCGTCTTCCAGCACCACGCCCGGGCAGCCCACGGCCAGCACCGGCAGCAGCGGGCGCTGCTCGCCTTCGGCATGCGCGATCAGCCGGCGCAGCATGGCCACGATGCCCTGCACCAGGTCGGCATCGCCTTCCTCGTCGGCATGGCGCCATTTCTCGCGCCGCACCACCGAGGCGCTGCGGCCGCCGTCGCCGCCGAATTCCACGATGCCGCAGCGCACGTTGGTACCGCCGATGTCGATGGCCAGCATGGAGGCGCGCGGGCCGGCGGGCGAGCGGTCCAGCAGGTGGATGCCGCCGATCAGCCCGCCGTCGTCGGCGCCGTAGTGGATGGCGCGCAGCTGCACCGCCTGGCCGGCGGCCTGCAGCCGGCCGGCCGTCTGCCGGATGGCGATGCGGCCGATGGCGCTTTCCTTGAAGCCGCCGCCCACCACGATGCGCTGCACGCCCTGCCAGCTGGGATGCTTCATCAGACGGCCGATGACATAGGCCAGCCGCTCGGAAAACTCGTTGATGGCCAGGGCCACCGTGCGTGCGGCCTCGGTGTCGCCGGACAGGGCCAGCCGGTCCAGCGTCTCCTTGCTCATCTCCTCGCTCGGCGTGGGCCCCAGCGGATCGTGGCCGGCCCGCTCCATGCGCTCGCGCCATTGCGCCAGCAGCTCGCGGAAGGCGGTCTGGCTGGCCTGGTCGCCGACCAGGCCGTCCTCGTCCTCGATCTCGAGGCTGTAGCCGTCGATGCGCACATCGGCCAGGGTGCAGCTGCCATGCGCGGGCGGACGGGGCAGGGCGGCGTCATCGGTCATGTCGGGTGGCGGCGGTCGAAGGGGCCCCATCTTTCGCCGGGCCGGAAGTGCGACGCGTCAGACACGCCACCATCCGCTTGTAGGCCGGCAACCGCAGTCATCGGCGCAAGCGGAGATGCAGGCATGCCGGTTGCCGCCAAGGCGACGTTTGCCGGCGCTGCGTGTCGCGTGCCTCTTACGTCCAACGGTCGCCTGCCCCCCTCATCTCCCCCATGAACAGTCCGCCCCAAGCCACGCCCGCCCATCCCGAGCGCGATTCCACCGGCATCGAAGGCCTGGACAACGTGCTGGGCGGCGGCCTGCCGCCACGCCACCTGTACCTGGTGGAAGGCGAGCCCGGCGCCGGCAAGACGACGCTGGGCATCCAGTTCCTGCTGGAAGGCCATCGCCGCGGCGAGAGCGGGCTGTACGTCACGCTGTCGGAGACGGCGCAGGAGCTGCGCACCGTGGCCGCCGCGCATGGCTGGTCGCTGGAAGGCCTGCAGGTCTTCGAGCTGGTGACGGCCGAGGGCCTGAGCGCCGATGCCGAGCAATCCATCCTGCATCCGTCGGAGATCGAGCTGGGCGAAACCACCCGCGGCGTGATGGCCGAGGTGCAGAAGAACCGGCCGCGCCGCGTGGTGTTCGACAGCCTGTCGGAGATGCGGCTGCTGGCGCAGGATCCCCTGCGCTATCGCCGGCAGATCCTGGCACTGAAGCACTTTTTTGCCGGCTGCGGCTGCACCGTGCTGCTGCTGGACGACAAGACCTCGAGCGACAGCGACCTGCAGCTGCACAGCATCGCCCACGGCGTGCTGACCCTGGGCCAGACCACCGGCCACTACGGCGAGGACAAGCGCTACCTGCGGGTGGCCAAGCTGCGCGGCGTGAAGTTCCGCGGTGGCGACCACGACTTCAAGCTCGACACCGGCGGCATTTCCGTCTACCCGCGGCTGATCGCGGCCGAGCACGGCGCCAGCTTCCGGCCGACCGCGCGCAGCACCGGCAACCAGGCGCTGGACCAGCTGCTGGGCGGCGGCCTCACCCTGGGCAGCAACACCTTGTTCGCCGGCCCCAGCGGCGTCGGCAAGACCACCACCGCCGTCGCCTGCCTGCTGGCTGCGCTGCAGCGTGGCGAACGCGCGGCGTACTACCTGTTCGACGAAGGCCTGGGCACGCTGCTGGCGCGCTGCGACGCGCTGGGCATGCCCATTCGCCGCTTCCTCGACGATGGACAGCTGGAAGTGGTGGCGCTGGACCCGGCCGCCGTCACGCCGGGCGAGTTCGCGCACCTGGTGCGCGAAGCGGTCGAGCGCCGCGGCGTCACCGCGCTGGGCATCGACAGCCTGAATGCCTACCTGCAGGCGATGCCGGGCGGGCGCTTCCTGCTGCTGCAGATGCACGAGCTGCTCACCTATCTGAACCAGCGCGGCGTGGCCACCATCCTGGTGCTGGGCCAGCACGGGCTGTTCGGCGAGGGCCACAACGACGTCGACCTCAGCTACCTCAGCGACGCCATCCTGCTGTTCCGCTTCTTCGAGGCGCGCGGCCGGCTGCTGAAGGCGGTGCTGGCCGTCAAGAGCCGCACCAGCGCGCACGAAAGTTCCATCCGCGAGTTCCGCCTCGGCCCCGGCGGGGTGGAGGTGGGCGCCGCGCTCACCGATTTCGATGGCGTGATGCGTGGCGTGCCGGCCTATCGCGGCAACCAGCCGCTGCTGGGCGACGACGGCGCCGTGCCGGCCCCGGGCGCCCGGTGAGCGCCGCCGGCCTGGAACTGCGGGTGCTGGTGCACACCCCCCGCGGCAGGGACGCGGAGGTGGTGGTGTCGGTGCTGGCCGGCCGCCGGATCGAGGCGGTGACCTGCGCCAGCCACACCGCGGTGCTGTCAGCGCTGCGCGAAGGCGCGGCCGCAGCCATCCTCACCGAGGAGGCGCTGCAGGGCGGCCCCGACGGCGATCTGTTGCGCTGGCTGGCCGACCAGCCGAGCTGGTCGGACTTTCCCTTCATCGTGCTGGCCACGCGCCAGGCAGGCCGGCGCTCCGACCATGCGCTGCGCACGCTGCAGTCGCTGGGCAACGTGATGCTGCTGGAGCGGCCGGTGAATGCCGAGACGCTGGCCAGCGCCGCCGAAGCCGCGGTGCGGGCCCGCCAGCGCCAATACACCACCCGCCGGAACCTGCAGGAGCTGGGCGAGACCCGGGCCACCGTGGAACGGCTGAACCGCGAGCTGGAAGACCGCATCGCCGCGCGCACCCATGAACTGGCCGCCGCCAACGACCGGCTGATGGCGGAGATCAGCGAGCGCGAGCGGGCGCAGGCCGCGCTGGTGCACATGCAGAAGATGGAGGCCATCGGCCGGCTCACCGGCGGCATCGCGCACGACTTCAACAACCTGCTGCACGTGGTCAGCATGAACCTGGAGCTGCTGGTGCGCCAGAGCCCCGAGGCCAAGGTGGCCGGCATCGCCGAGCGGGCGCGGCGTGCCGTCTCGCGTGGCTCGCGCCTGACCGGCCAGCTGCTGACCTTCGCCCGCGCGCAGTCGCTGCTGCCGCGGCTGACCGACGTGAATGCGCTGCTGCTGGGCATGCATGAGCTGGTGGCCCTGTCCACCGGCGCCAGCGTGCAGCTGGAGCTGGACCTCTGCGAAGGCCAGGCCTGGGTGCAGATCGACCCCAGCCAGATGGAGATGGCGGTGCTGAACCTGGCCGTCAATGCCAAGGACGCGATGCCCGGCGGCGGCCGGCTGCGGCTGTCCACCCGCATCGAGGACCTCGACGCGGACGAGTTGCCCGCCGGCCGCTACGTGCTGGTGTCGGTGGCCGACCAGGGCGCCGGCATCCCGCCGCACCTGCTGAGCAAGGTGTTCGATCCCTTCTTCACCACCAAGCCGGTGGGCAGCGGCACCGGCCTGGGCCTGAGCCAGGTGTACGGCTTCGCGCAGCAGTCGGGCGGGCTGGCGCGCATTGAGAGCACGCTGGGCGAGGGCACCACGGTGGAGATCCGCTTCCCGCTGGTGGCGCCGCAGGTGGCGGCGCCGGTGCCGGCCGAGGACCACGGCCATGCCGGTGCGCAGACCCACAGCATCCTGGTGATCGAGGACGATGCCGAGGTGCGCCGCGTGATCGTGGAAAGCCTGCGCCTCAACGGCCACCGCGTGGTCGCGGCATCGAACGGCGCGGACGGCCTGGAGGCGCTGTCGCACCACCAGCCCGACCTGCTGATCGTCGACTACGCCATGCCGCACATGAACGGCGCCGAGGTCATCAAGCATGCACGCGAGCAGCAGCCCGGCCTGCCGGTGATCCTGGCCACCGGCTATGCCGACATGGCCGAGGTGGGCGCGGTGCTGGGCACGCAGTCCATCCTGGTCAAGCCGTTCGACATCGGCACCCTGCTGGGCGCGGTGGCCCAGGCCATCCAGGACGGCGCGGTGCAGGCCGCCGAATAGCGCGCCCGGCCCGGACCGCCGGATGGGCCGATCACATCGGCGGCTGGCCGTTGGAGGCGGTGACGCCGCCGTCCACCGGCAGGTTCACGCCATTGACGAAGCGTGCGTCCATGCTGGCCAGGAAGGCCACCACGCCGGCGATGTCGGCCGGCTCGGCCACGCGGCCCAGCGGCATGCGCTCCATGAACTCGTCCACCAGCTCCTCGTCCTTGAGCATGTCCTCGGTCATGCCGGTGCGGGTGAGCGAGGGGCACACCGCGTTGCAGCGCACGCCGCGGCTGCCGTAGTCCAGCGCGATGGCGCGGGTGAGGTTGACCACGCCGCCCTTGGCCGCGTTGTAGGCGGCGGTGTTCCAGTCCGCCCGCAGTCCGGAGACCGAGGCGGTGTTGACGATGCAGCCCTGGGACTGCAGCAGGTGCGGCATGGCCGCGCGGCAGCCGTGGAACACACCGGTGAGGTCGGTGTTGAGCGTGCGGTGCCAGTCGTCGATGGACACCGCCTCCACCGAGCCTTCGGGCGCGATGCCGGCGTTGTTCACCATGACGTCCACGCCGCCGAAGCGCTGCACCGTGGCATCCACCAGGGCCTGTACCTGGGCGTAGTCCGAGACGTCGCAGCGGCGCGCCAGCGTGCGCCCGGCCGGCAGCGTGGCGGCCACCTGCTGCAGGCGTGGCTCGTCGATGTCGCACAGCACCACGTTGGCGCCTTCGCTGGCGAAGCGCTCGGCCACGCCGCGGCCGATGCCCGAAGCCGCGCCGGTGACGATGACGGTCTTGTTTCCGAAACGATGCAACTCATGCTCCTTGCGAATGCTTGGACCCAGTCTCCGGCCCCCGCCCGCCGCACCGCGTAGGACGGCTGCGGCGGGCGCTGTAGGTGCCCCGCGCAAGCCGCTCGTGCGGGCTGTTACGCACCGTTGCGGCGCCTAAACTGGGTCATGCAGAGCACTCGCTTACTGGCGGTCAACGAGACGCTGAGACAACTGAGCTTCGAGCTCGGCTCCGGCAGCCGCGAGCTGGCCGGCCACCTGGATGCCATCGCCGACCTGCTCAAGGTGTCGCTGGACTGCAGCCGCGTCACGCTGTGGCTGCTGCAGCGCCGCCACCCGGAACGCACGCTGGACTGCACCGCCTTCTCCAGCCACAGCCGCACGCTCAAGGTCAGCCGCTGCGCATTGCCGCAGCCCGCGGTGCAGGCCTACCTGGATGCGCTGCTGGCCAGCGGCCTGCTGGCGGTGGAGGACGTCCGCCAGGCACCGGCCCTGGCGGCGCTGGATGCAGCCTACTGCCGGCCGGAAGGCGTGGTGGCCACGCTGGACGCGGCCTTCGTGGTCAACGGCCAGGCGGTGGGCGTGGCCTGCTGCGAGCAGATCGGCCAGCCGCGCCGCTGGCTGCCCGAGGAGGCGGCGGTGCTGCGCCGCGTGGCCCAGGCAGTCACGCTGGACCTGGCCCGCGTGGCGCTGGGCGTGAAGCCGGAGGACGAGTGCAGCGACGAGGTGCGCCGGCTGCTGCAGGCGCTGTCCGCCGCCGGGCAGGGACCGCACACCGGCTAACATGCCCGCAGAGGCACGCGTACCGCGCTGAGGAAGGAATAGAAGCAT
This sequence comes from Aquincola sp. J276, assembly GCF_024700035.1. Lineage (NCBI taxonomy): Bacteria > Pseudomonadati > Pseudomonadota > Betaproteobacteria > Burkholderiales > Sphaerotilaceae > Aquincola > Aquincola sp. J276. Next base: position 1,193,283 of record NZ_JAJONC010000002.1, on the reverse strand, counting down.
GGTTCAGACGGGACAAGCACCCGCATACGACATCGTCGCGGCCCACGAGGCGGAGATCCTCGAAGCCTGGTTGCTGCGGCTGCATGCCGATGGCGCGCTGCAAAGCGGCCGCATCCGCGAAGGGGAGCTTCGGGTGCAGTGCACCAGCTTCCTGCGCCAGCTGCGCGAGGCCATGGCCGAAAGCGCGGATGCCGATGCACCGCCCTTCGCCAACGTGCGCGATGCGCTGGGCGACCTGTCGGCCACCCGTGCCCAGCAGGGCTTCAGCCCGCGCGAGATCGCCACCTTCGTGTTCTCGCTCAAGCAGCCGCTGTTCGAGGCCATCACCCGCCACCACACCGGCGACGCCGTGGCGCAGCTGGAGGCCAGCTGGTCGGCCGGCCTGCTGCTGGACCGGCTGGGCCTGCTGACGATGGAGGCCTTCCAGCGCATGCGCGAGGAGGTCATCGTGCGCCAGCAGCAGGAGATCTCCGAGCTGTCCACGCCGGTCATCAAGCTGTGGGACGGCATCCTCGCGCTGCCGCTCATCGGCACGCTGGACAGCCAGCGCACGCAGGTGGTGATGGAGAACCTGCTGGAGACCATCGCGCAGCAGGGCGCCGGCATGGCCATCATCGACATCACCGGCGTGCCCACGGTGGACACGCTCACCGCCCAGCACCTGCTGAAGACGGTGGCCGCCGCGCGGCTGATGGGCGCGGACTGCATCATCAGCGGCATCCGCCCGCAGATCGCGCAGACCATGGTGCACCTGGGCGTGGAGCTGACGGTGGTGAGCAAGGCCACGCTGGCCGATGCCTTCGCGCTGGCGCTGTCCCGCCAGGGCCGCGGCGTGACGCGGCTGCGCCGGCCCGAGCCGCCCGCCGCCATCACGGCGCTGGGCTGAGCGGCATGGACCGCATCCCCATCCTGAAGCTGGGCGAGGCGCTGCTGGTCACCATCCAGGTGGACATGCACGACCAGCTGGCCAGCGCACTGGAAGAAGACCTCACCGCCAAGATCGTGTCCGCGCGGGCGCGCGGCGTGCTGATCGACATCTCCGCGCTGGAGATCGTGGACAGCTTCATCGGCCGCATGCTGGACAACATCGCCGCCGTCTCGCGCATCCTGGATGCCGACACGGTGGTGGTGGGCATGCGCCCGGCGGTGGCCATCACGCTGGTGGAGCTGGGCCTCTCGCTCAACGGCGTGAAGACGGCGCTGGACGTGGAGCGTGGCATGGCCATGATCCGCAGCCATGCCTACCTGAACTCAGACGACGACGACGACGCCGGTGACTGAGCGCCTGGACATCCGGAAGTCTGAAGATGTCGTGCGTGTCCGGCAGCGGGTGCGCGCACTGGCGTTGGAGGCGGGACTCAGCCTCGTGGACCAGACCAAGATCGTCACCGCCGCCAGCGAGCTGGCCCGCAACACGCTGGACTACGGCCGCGGCGGCACGGTGGACGTGGAGCTGGTGCTGTCGCCGCGGCGCGGCGTGCGGCTGTCCTTCGTGGACGAAGGCCCCGGCATCGCCGACATCGAACTGGCCCTGCGCGACGGCTACACCAGCGGCGGCGGCCTGGGCCTGGGCCTGGGCGGCGCCAAGCGGCTGTCGTCCGAGTTCAGCATCCGCTCCGCGCCCGGCGAGGGCACCACCGTGACCATCGCCCGCTTCAAGTAGCCGCCATGCTGGAAGTGCTGGTACGTGAGCAGAGCCAGATCGCCGAGGCGCGGCGGCGTGCATCCTCGGCCGCCACCGCCTCGGGCTTCGGCGAGACGGCCGCCGGCCGCGTGGCCCTGGTGGCCACCGAGCTGGCCACCAACCTGCTCAAGCATGGGCAGGGCGGCCGGCTGCTGGTGGACGCGGCCGGCAGCCATGTGAGCCTGCTGGCGCTGGACACCGGCGAGGGCATCGCCGACATCGGCCGCAGCCTGGCCGATGGCTATTCCACCGCCGGCACCGCGGGCAACGGCCTGGGTGCCTTGCGCCGGCTGGCCGATCCCTTCGAGCTGGTGAGCTGGCCCGGCCGCGGCACCGCGGTGCTGGCCCGCGTGGCCGACAGCGAGACGCCACCCGATCCGCAGGCCGCGCCGCCGGCGCTGCGCGACACGCTGGGCGCCGTGGTGGTGCCCCGCCCCGGCGAGACCGCCTGCGGCGACGCCTGGAGCTGCCATGAGGATGCGCAGTCGCGCACCGTGTTCGTGGTGGACGGCCTGGGCCACGGCATGGACGCCGCCCGCGCGGCCAACGAGGCGGTGGCGCAGTTCCAGCGCAGCCGCCACCAGCCGCCGGAAGAGATCGTGCAGGGCGTGCATGGCGCCATCCGCCACACCCGCGGCGCGGCGGTGGGCGTGTCGCGCATCCACTGGGCCAGCGGCACCGTCAGCTTCGCCGGCGTGGGCAACATCGCCAGCACCTTCGTGCCGCGGGCACCGGGCGCGGCGGTGCGGCGCATGGTCTCGCACAACGGCATCGTGGGCCACAACGCGCGCAAGATCCAGGCCTTCGACTACCCGTGCGGCGACGGCCTGCTGGTGCTGCACTCCGACGGCATCGCCACCAGCTGGAACCTGGCCACCTACCCCGGCCTGATGCAGGCGCATCCGATGCTGGTGGCCGCGGTGCTGTACCGCGACTTCGGCCGCGGCCGCGACGATGCCACGGTGGTGGTGGCCGACACCCGCGCGCCCGCGCAGGCCCGCGCATGAACCCGGTGCTGCTCACCGTGCCGCTGGCCGCACCGGCCGACGTGGTGGCCGCCCGCCAGCAGGCCCGCCGCGTGGCCGAGCTGCTGGGCCTGGACCGCAAGGGCCAGACGCGGCTGGCCACCGCGGTGTCGGAGATCGCGCGCAATGCGCTGGGCCATGCCGGTGGCGGCGAGGTGGCCATCGGCCTGGACGGCCGGCAGCTGCAGGTGGCGGTGCGCGACCACGGTGCCGGCATCGCCGACCTGGAGCTGATCCTCAGCGGACGCAAGGTGTTCGCGCCCGGGCAGGGCGCCGGCATCGCCAGCGCGCGCCGGCTGGTGGACCGGCTGGACATCCGCAGCGCCGCCACCGGCACCGAGGTGCTGCTGTCGCAGTACCTGCCCGCGGTGCCCGACCCGGCGCAGCTGGCCCGGCTGGGCAGCACGCTGCCGCAGCGCCGGCCCGACCCGGTGGCCGAGCTGCAGGTGCAGGAGCGCGAGCTGATCGACAGCCTGGCCGACCTGCAGGAGCGCGAGGCCGAGGCCGACCGCCTGAACCGCGAGCTGGAGGACACCAACCGCGGCGTGGTGGCGCTGTACTCCGAGCTGGAGCAGAAGGCCGAGGAACTTCGCGGCGCCAGCGAGATGAAGTCGCGCTTCCTCTCGCACATGAGCCATGAGTTCCGCACGCCGCTCAACAGCATCATGGCGCTCACGCGTTTGCTGATCGACGGCGTGGACGGCCCGCTGACGACCGAGCAGCAGCGCCAGGTGGACTACATCCGCCGCTCCGCCCAGACGCTGCTGGAGCTGGTGAACGACCTGCTGGACCTGGCCAAGGTGGAGGCCGGCCGGCTGGACGTGAGGCCGACCGACTTCACCGTGACCGACCTCTTCGCCTCGCTGCGCGGGTCGCTCAAGCCGCTGCTGACCAACCCGGCGGTGAACCTGGTGTTCGACGAGGCGCCGGGGCTGCCTGCGCTGCTGGCCGACGAGCAGAAGGTGGCGCAGGTGCTGCGCAACCTGGTGAGCAACGCACTGAAGTTCACCGAGGCCGGCCATGTGCAGGTGCGCGCCCGGCATGACGAGCGCCATGCGCGCATGGTGTTCGAGGTGGAGGACACCGGCATCGGCATCGCGGCCTCGGCCATCGACCTCATCTTCGAGGAATTCGGCCAGGTGGAAGGCCGGCTGCAGCGTGGCGGCACCGGCCTCGGGCTGCCGCTGTCGCGCCGGCTGGCCATGCTGCTGGGCGGCGAGCTATCGGCGCGCAGCGAGCCCGGCGTGGGCTCCACCTTCACCCTGGCCATCCCGGTGCGCTATGGCCAGGCGGTGGTGCCCGAGGGGGCGGCGGCAAGCGCCGGGTGCTGGTGGTGGACGACGAGGAGGTGTTCCGCTACGTCATCCGCCACATCGCGCAGGACGCCGGCTTCGACGTGCTGGAGGCGGAAAATGGCGAGGTGGGCATTGCGCTTGCCCTGTCCGAGGAGCCCGACATGATCTTCCTCGATCTGCACATGCCCAAGGTCGACGGCTTCGCCACCCTGGCGCGGCTGGCCGATTCGCCGCTCAAGTCCACGCCCGTCATCGTGTGCACCTCGCATGCGCTGACGGTGGACCAGAAGCGCGCGCTGGCCTCGGCCTATGCCATCGTGCCGAAGCAGGACCTCTCGCGCGACGGCCTCTCGCGGCTGATGCGGCTGGTGCTGGACGAGGCGCAGTCCCCGGGTTGAAGCGTCATGCCGGCACGCACCGTCACCATCCTCAATGTCGATGATTCGGAAGTAGCCTGCTACACCAAGCATCGTGCATTGCGGCATGCGGGCTTCCACGTGGTGGATGCGGGCAGCGCCGCCGACACGCTGCTGAAGATGGAGTCGCTCAAGCCCCAGCTGGTGCTGCTGGACGTGCAGCTGCCCGACGGCAACGGCATCGAGCTGTGCAAGGTCATCAAGGCGCGCTGGCCCACCACGCTGGTGCTGCAGACCTCGGCCACCTTCGTCAGCCCCGAGGACCGCACCCGGGGCCTGGAAGGCGGTGCCGATTCCTACCTGATCCAGCCCATCGAGCCGGCCGAGCTGGTGGCGTCGGTGCGGGCGCTGCTGCGGCTGCACGAGGCCGAGGCCCGCACGCGGGAGCTGAACGAGACGCTGGAGCAGCGCATCGTCGAACGCACCCACGACCTGCATGCCACCAACCAGGCGCTGGTGGAGCAGATCGCGCAGCGCGAGCGGGCCGAGGCCGCGCTGGTGCAGTCGCAGAAGATGGAAGCGGTGGGCCAGCTCACCAGCTCCATGGCGCACGACTTCAACAACATCCTGGCGTCGATGGTGGGCTACATCCACCTGGCGCGCCGGCGGCTGGACGACGGCGAGCCGCGTGCGATGCTGGACAAGGCCGTGGCCGCGGCGGCGCGCGGTCGGCGCCTGACCTCGCGGCTGCTGGCCTTCTCGCGCAACGATGCCCTGAGCACCGAGCCGGTGGACCTGTCGCAGCTGCTGGCCGGCATGGCCGAGTGGCTGCAGCAGACCGCGGGCAGCCGCATCGAGGTGGTGATCGAGGCCGGCGCGCCGGACCTGGTGGCGATGACCGACGCCAACCAGATCGAGCTGGCCATGCTCAACCTGGTGATCAACGCACGCGATGCGATGCCCGACGGCGGCCGCATCCGCATCGGCGTGACACATGGCGAGCTGTTGCATGACGAGCCCGACCTGCCCGCCGGCCGCTACGTGGTGCTGAGCGTGGGCGACAGCGGCCATGGCATGCCGCCGGAAGTCGCCGCCCGCGCCTTCGAGCCCTTCTACACCACCAAGCCCTCGGGCCGTGGCACCGGCCTGGGCCTGGCCCAGGTGATGGGCGTGGCGCGGCTGTCCCAGGGCACGGCGCGGGTCAGCAGCAGCCAGGGCGGCGGCACCGAGGTCGCGCTGTGGCTGAAGGCCGGCAGCCTGCCCGCCGAGGATCCCGCGTCGGCCCTGGTCGCGGAAGCGGCGCTGGCCGCCGCGGGCCTGGACGAGCGGGTGCTGCTGGTGGACGACGAGGCCGACATCCGCCACACCCTGTCGCGCCTGCTGGCCGACGGCGGCTACGTGGTCCACAGCGCGGCCAGCGGGCGCGACGCCATGGCCGCGGTGGAGGCGGGCTTCGTGCCCGACGTCCTGCTGGCCGACTACGCCATGCCCGGAGAGACCGGCGTGGACCTGGCGCTGAAGCTGCGCGACATCCGCCCCGAGCTGCCGGTGCTCTTCGTCAGCGGCCACGTGGACCGCGGCGTCATCACCACCGCCGTGCCCGGCGCGCAGCTGCTGCGCAAGCCGTTCAGGGTCGACGAGCTGATGGGGGCGCTGAGGGGGTTGTTGAAGGGTTAGGCAGACCGGCGCGGCCGTGGCATCAGCCGCCGATACGGCGATGATGCGCAACCGCCACTGACGCTCCGTGCCCATGTCCACCGCCTCCCTCCTGCTCAAGCTGTTCCGCCACAAGGCCTGGGCCGACGACGAACTGCTGGCCCGCGTGGCGCAGCTCGATGAAGCCACGCAGGCCGCCGAGCGGCATGCGGCCGTCCGCCTGCTCAATCACATCCATGTGGTGGACCGCATCTTCGCGGCCCACCTGGCCGGCACCTCGCATGGCTTCACCGCGACGAACACGTCCGACACGCCCACGCTGCCGACGCTGGCCGCGGCGATGGCGGAGACGGACCGCTGGTACCTGGCGCACATCGACGGGTTGGACGCGCAGGCGCTGGCGCAGGTGCTGCGGTTCACCTTCACCGACGGCAGCGCCGGTGCCATGTCGCGCGAGGAGATGCTGGCCCACGTGGCCACGCATGGCGGCTATCACCGCGGCGCGGTGGGCCGCGTGCTGTCCCAGGCCGGCATCACGCCGCCGCGCGACCTGTTGACGGGTCACCTGCACCTGACCGAGCCGGCGCGCAGGGTTGGTCATTCCACGATGCCCATGCCATCGACGTCGGGGCTTCGACGCTGACGGCGCTGGAGCACTTCCTGGGCACGGTCCGGCGCACGCCGCAGCGGATCGACCGGTTGATGGCGCTGCGCAACGGCGTGGTGAGCCTGGTGGGGTTCAAGGGCCTGGGCGTGCTGTCGGCCGTGCCGGCCGGCAAGCCGGCCTCGGCCTACCGGCCGGGAGATCGGGTGGGCATCTGCACGTTGCTTTCGGCGCGTGACGACGAGGTTCTGCTGGGCGACAGCGACAAGCACCTGGACGTGGTGCTGTCGGAGCTGCGCGAGCCGGCCGACGCACGCGACCATCGCCGTCTGGTGGTCAGCACTGTGGTGCAGGCCGATGCACCGCCTGATCGTGCCGGCAGTGATGAAACCCGCGGCGCAGTCCTGAAGGGCCGCGGCAATCGCCCTCACGCGGCCACTGCTCGCCGGCATGGTCGAGCGGCTGCAGCAGACAGCCGGCAGCTGCATTGCGGTGGCCCCGGAGGCCAGCGGGCAGAACCTGGTGGCCATGAGCGATGGCAACCAGAGCTGGCGATGCTCAACCTGGTGATCAGTGCGCACGATGCGATGCCCGACGCCGGCCACATCCGCATCGGCGTGGGATGGGCATGGCCCTCAAGCTGCGCGACACACGCCCCGTCCTGCCAGTGCTCTTCGTCAGCGACCAAGTGGACCGGTCTACGGGCGCGCAGCCTGCGGTGGGCCGGCACTGCGGTTCACAGCAGCAGCCGACCGCGACGCAGGTCCGTTACCGGGGCGGCGGGCACCCCCGGCACGCAGGACAGGGTGGGCACCACCGATACGGCTGGCGCCGCCGCAGCGGCTGCATGCTTGGCGGTGCGATGCGCAGCCAGCTGGTTGACGATCCAGCGTGCCGCCTGGGGTGCGGCCAAGCTGGTGCCGTTGGCGCGGACGGTCGCGTCGCTGGTGGTGCCGCAGACCCGGATGCCGGGCTGCGACAAGCTCTCGTCGGCCATGGCGGAGATCTCGAGCGGGCGTTCGCCGGGGCGGACGCTGGCGCTGTAGAGGCTGGCCATCGGCTTGCCACCGGCATCCAGTTGCGCGGTCAAGGCGCCTGCGCGCACCGTCAGCCAGCCGGTGCCGGCGCTGTTGAGGGTGTCCTCGTCGGTCAGCCGCCCCGGCCCGCCGTGCGGCGCCAACAGCCTGGCCGCCTGCAGCCGGGCGGTCTGCCCAGGGATCACGTCGCGCTCCACCCACGCGCGCACGTTCCACGGCGCAGCCTGGTCGGTGCCCTGGTGCGTGATGACGATGGACCATTCGCCCGAGCCCACTTCCACGCGCGTGGTGCTCATGCGGGTGGCCGCCACCACCAGCAAGGCCATGCTGTGCTTGAGGCTCTGCGCCACGCGCGGAAAGCACAGCAGCCCCGCGGTCGTCGCCTCGGCCCGCGGCGGGTTGAAGGCCACGCTCGGCCAGCGCTCCACCTTCAGCACCTGGCCCAGCGGCGAGCGTGCGGTGATGGCGATCTCGTGCTCCCCGACGAAGCCGCCCTGCGGGTCGTCGTCCCTATCGAACCAGATCTCCAGGTAGGTCTCGATCGGCTTGTGCGGCGGCACCAGCAGCCTCAGCTCGGTGGATTGCCCGTGGCGCAGGCCCAGGTGCTCGAAGTGGCGGCCACCGGGCCTGCGTTGCAAGGCATCGGGGCTGTCCAGCACCCGCGCGGTGCCGTACGAGTTGCCCGCGGCCAGCACGATGGCCATGGCCGGGTGCGCGCCGGCCAGTTCATCCATCGCCGTCTCCAGCAGTGCGGTGCCGTCATGGGCCGAAGTCACGCCGCCATAGCTCAGGTTGGCCACCAGCGGTATCGGCGGATCGCCTTCGGGCGCCAGGGCTTGGGAGGCGTTTGCCAGGTAGCGCAGGCCGTCCAGCGCACGCACCACCATCCAGCGCGAGCCGCCGACGTTCACCTGTTCCCTCGGGAACTGCACGACGGCCAGGGGTGCGGTGGCGGCAGCGTCGTCGGCATCCTCGCGGCGGAAAGGCACGCCGTCGTCGCCGGCCGCCTGCAGTGCCGCTGTGGTGGTGTGCACCGGCAGGCGCGATGGCCGGCCGGCCAGCAGCCCGATCACGGCCGCGGCATGCGTCATCCGCGACAGCGGCTGCGCCTGCAGCGCACGGGGATCCTGGTAGACGGCCTCCTCCTCCACGTGGCCGCCGTGGGTGTGGGCCAGCGCGATGGTGTCCAGGCTGCTGGCGGTGCGCTGCCGGCCATACAGGAAGTCGGGCGGTGGCGGGTCGTCCAGGTCCGTTGCATCGTCGATGCGCGACGTCTGGTCCCACAGGCATTGCACGCGGGTGCCGCCGCCTTCCTTGCGCAAGGCGGCATGGGCGAAGGGGCAACCATCGTCCAGCACGCCAATCAGCACAGGCGGTGGCGGTGGCGGAGGTGGCTCGGCTGGCGGGTGGCCGGGTTTCGGGAGCTGATCTGGACGCTTCACGGCCTGTGCGGGCTGGTTGGCGCGCGGCCGCGGGAATCCGATCTGCACCCTCTTCACGGCGGGGTGCACCATCAGGTTCAACACCTGCTCGCCCAGCTCGCGCATGTCGCCGGTGCGGCTGTCGATGCGCACGGTGACATGACGGGCCAGCCGCAGGCTGCCGGGCATCGGCCGGCAATACACCGGCGGCACCGAGGCCCCGAGCTCCTGCAGGTTCAGCAGGCTGATGAAGTCGACCGCGTCGGGCGGAGCGCCCTTCAGCTCCACCAGAAAATCGAGCACCGGCGTCACCTCGCCGCTCTTGAAGAACTGCCGGAACAGCGTCTGCAGGGCCCAGGCGGCATAGGGGTCGATGTGCTTGCCTGCGCGGGCCTCCGCCAGCCAGCGCGTGAAATCGACGGCGCCCTGCAGGTTGCGCGCGGGCCCCTGGGAGGTCGGTTTCGAGGGTTGCTTGTCGGGCTGCGGGTCCATCATTGCCACTCCTGCTCAGCCCGCGACCACACCGTGTGCAGCAGGCTGCGGCCATGGCTGCCGTCGACCAGCCCTTCGTCCAGGTGGGGCGCCAGCCGTACGGCCGCCTTGTTGGCGGCGAAGTAGGCGCTGGACGTGTTGGGGCCGTCCATCACCTCGCTTCGGTCGAAGGCGGAGGCGAGGGCGGGGTCGTCGGGCTCGAGTCCTGCGCCGCCGAAGTGCCGCGGCACCCAGCCAGGCATGGCGGGCCGGGCCGGCTGGCAGCGGTGGATGAAGTATTCGGCCAAGCTCTCGGCCACCATGCGCCCGGCTACCGAGTCCAGATGGAAGTGCACGCCCGCCACCACCCGGTTGCTGGCGATGCGCGTGGCCAGGCGCTGCAACGGCCGGTCGATGGCGGCCACCGGCCGGCCTGCACCGGTGGCGATGGCACCCAGCAACCGCGCCACCAGGAAGGCTTCCAGCGCATGGCCGCTGGGAAAAGCCTCGAAGCGCCGGGGTCGGATGACGGGGATGATCGCCGGCCAGTAGGTGGCCGGGCGAGGGCAGGCCAGGTACTGCTTGACCGGCTGCAGCACGTGGTAGGCCAGCCGCACCGCCAGCGCCAGGATCTCCAGCGTGTGTGGATGGCTCGTGGGGTTGAGGTCCATCACCGGCGACCAGTAGCGCCAGGGCACGCCGAGCTGGCTGTTGATCTCGCCGATGCGCTCGATGCGCAGCTCCGCCCACTGCTTGACGAGCACCAGCTGCTCGCCCTCGAACACCGCGCGCCCCGGGCGCGAGATGCTGAACACCGGATACAGGTGGCCTGTGACGCAACCACCCGTGCCGCCGCAGGCCGACGCCGGCTGCAGGTCCACATGCTCCATGCGCACGCTGCCCATGTCGTCGGCACGCAGCCGGATGCCGTTCATCAGCTCGGCCAGCAGGTCGATCTGCCGGATGTCGGACGCATAACGCGCAAAGCGCAGCGTGGAGGAGGGCCGCGGCAGTCCGTCGGCGATGGCGTCCTGGAAGGCGATGGGCGGGCTCCAGCGCATGTCCGGCGCGTCCAGCCCGCCGATCAGCGCCTCGCGGGTGTAGACGTGGCCAAGCGTGGCGCCGCCGTTGCCGCCGGGCAGCAGCGAAGCGAAAGGACCCAGGCCTGCGCCGGCCGACCGCATGCCGGCACCGCTGGAGGGCCAGTCGCCCTCCCCCTGTTGGCCCTGCTCCCCTTGCTCGCCCTGCTCGCCCTGTTCGCCTTGCTGTCCTGACATGGTCGTCCCCCGCGTCGTGTGTGTTCAGGCCGCCGGCAGGCCGGCGTCCTGCAGCGCTTGCGCAAAGCGCAACGTCTTGTCGTCGCCCGGTGGCACGCGGGCCAGGTAGGTGCGCACCGTGAAGTGCGGCTCCACGGCCAGCAGCTGGCGCACCGTCTCGGCAGCGGCCTCGCCCTGGCCGGACAGTGCCTGCGCTATCGCCATCGAGCGGTAGGCCGAGCCATGCGTGCCGTTGGCGGTGATGGCGCGCTGCGACAGCGCAATGCAGCGCTGCAGGTCGCCCGCCCGCAGGGCCGCGGTGGCCGACAGCGCGTCGTAGTAGTGGCGCATCGGATCCACCGGCGCGAGGCCGAGCGCAGTCTCGCTGGCCGCCAGCGCCGGCTGCGCCGCGTCCAGGAAGCCATGGGCCACGCCGCTCATCAGCCAGGCCAGCGAGTCGTTGGGGTCGTGCTTGAGCGCCTGCAGGTACAGCGCCTGCGCTGCGCCGGCGTTGCGGCGCACGCCGGCCTGCACCGAGCCCGCCATGGTCAGCGCCAGGGCCGAGCAGGGGTCGCGGTCCAGCGCCTGCTCGCTGTAGTACTCCGCCTGTGCGCCATCGCGGTGGCTGTTGTCGCTCCAGCCCTGAACGACGCGGAAGACGTGCCACCTCGCCAGCCAGGCCATCGGCTCGGCATGGCGCGGCGCCCGCTGGCTGATGGCTTCCAGCAGCTCGCGCGCGCGCAGGAAGTCGCGCAGCGCGAAGCGGTGCAGCATGTCGATGGCCGACAGGTACATCGTGTGCATCGCGAGGTTGGGCAGCGGCCGGCCGGATGCAACGGCCTGCTGCTCGACGCGCAGGATGCGCTGGCTGACCGCATGCACCACCGTGCCCAGCAGCTCGCTTTGCGGCGACAGCAGGTCGTTGGAGGGCGCGCTGTCCTGGCTGTTCCAGATCGGGTCCGGGGTGCCGCGCCGCCACAGCGTGGTGTCCAGGTGCACCTGGCCGTGGCCGTCGGTGCGGGCCGCCACCTCGCTGGACAGCGTGGGCTCCAGCACATAGTCCGCACGCATCAGCGCATACACCTGCTGCCGCGGCAGGACGCGACCCTTCAGTGCGCGGCATGACAACGCCGACACCACATGCATCGCGTTCGAGCGGCTGAACATGCGGATCAGCTGGTCGGTCGCGATGTCCGCCAGGTCGGCGCGGGCGCCATCGGGCAGCGCCTGCACCGGCATCACCACCAGCGTCGGCTTGAGCCGCATGCGCGCGGCGATGGCTTCGTCCAGCGCAGCGGGCAGCGGCGGATGCTGCGGCCGGTGCCGGAAGATGCGCACCGCTTCATCGACGTGCTTGAGCCAGCAATCGCCCATGTCATGCAGCAGGCCGTCCAGCGGCGGCACCAGCTCGTCGCGCACCGGCGACGACATCAGCGTGTCGCCGGGCTGGCCCAGCGCCGCGATGCGGGCCGCCAGGTTGACGCCGGCGCCGTACAACGCATCGGCATCGGCCAGCAGCGTGGTGCGGTGGAGACCTGCACGCAGGCTCAGCGACGGCGACTCAGGGCCCTGGCCGGCCGACTGCGCTGCCAGCACATGCAGCTGGCAAACGCAGCGCAGTGCGCTGCCGGTATCGGCGAAGGTGAGCAGGAGGCCGTCGCCGCGCCGCTCCGCCACGCGGCCACCATGGGCCGGCACCACCTGCGTCGCGGCAGCGTCCAGCAGCGAGCGGATGCGCCGCACCGCCTGCAGTTCGTCGACCTGCATCAGCCGCACCGATTCGACGACATCGACGAAGGCGATGGTCGCCGCTTCCGAGCGCAGCTCTGACGGGGTGATTGACATGGCGGCCACTGTGCAGCGCTTCTCCGAGCCGATGTGCATGGCTGTGGTATCGCATGGGCCGACGGCTCAGGTCGTCCTCAAATCTGATGAGCGGGCGTCGAAGGCGACTGCCGCGATGCCCTCACGCAGCCACCGGCTCGAACACCCCCTCCAGCCGGTCTTCCAGCTCGTCGCTGGCCTTGCGCAGCGCGGCCAGCGTGTCCGCATCGGGGCGCCAGTAGGCGCGTTCGCTGGCTTCCAGCAGGCGGTTGGCCACGCGCGACGAGGCGGTGGGATTCAGGCGCGCCAGGCGGTCGCGCATCACCGGGTCGAGCAGGAAGGTCTCGGTCAGCTGCTGGTACACCCAGGGATGCACCTGGCCGGTGGTGGCCGACCAGCCCAGGGTGTTGGTCACGTGCGCCTCGATCTGGCGGACGCCTTCGTAGCCGTGCTGCAGCATGCCTTCGTACCACTTGGGATTGAGCATGCGGGTGCGCGTCTCCAGCGCCACCTGCTCGCCCAGCGTGCGCACCGTGCCGTCGCCGCGGGTCTGGTCGCCGATGTACACCGGCGGCGGGGCGCCGGTGCCGACGCCCCGCTCCCGCCGCGCGCGCTTGACCGCGCCGGTGATGCCGCCCAGCGTGTCGAAGTAGGTGTCCACCGTGGTCACGCCCAGCTCCACCGAATCCAGGTTCTGGTACGTCAACTGCACGTCGGCCAGCACGCTCTTGAGCAGCGCGGCCTGCAGCTGCGGCCGGCCGTTGCGGCCGTAGGCGAAGCCCTTGCGGCGCGCGTAGCACTCGGCCAGTTCGTCCTCCTGCTGCCAGCTGCTGCTGTCCACCAGGTGGTTGACGTTGGCGCCGTAGGTGCCTTCGGCATTGCCGTACACCCGCAGCGCGGCCGTCTCCAGCGTGCAGCCATGTTCCTGCTGGTAGGCCAGCGCATGCTTGCGGATGAAGTTCAGGTCGGCCGGTTCGTCGGCTTCGGCGCACAGCCAGGCGGCATCGGCCAGCAGCTTGATCTGCAGCGGCATCAGGTCGCGGAAGATGCCCGACAGCGTGATCACCACGTCGATGCGCGGCCGGCCCAGCGCGGCCAGCGGCACCAGCGTCGCCCCGGCGATGCGGCCATAGCCGTCGAAGCGCGGCAGCGCGCCCATCAGCGCCAGCGCCTGCGCGATGGGAGCGCCTTCGGTCTTCAGGTTGTCGGTGCCCCACAGCACCATCGCGATGGATTCGGGCAGCGGCTGGCCGTCGGCCCGGCAGCGGTCCAGCAGGCGCTGGGCCTGGGCTGCGCCGTCCTTCACCGCAAAGGCGCTCGGGATGCGGAAGGGATCGAAGCCATGCAGGTTGCGGCCGGTGGGCAGCACCGACGGCGTGCGCAGCAGGTCGCCGCCCGGGGCGGGGCGCACGAAGCGGCCGTCGAGCGCGCGCAGCAGCGCGGGCAGTTCGCCGTTGTCGGCCAGCAGGCGGTTGGACTCGGCCAGCTCGGCCAGCCAGGCGGCGTCGGGCGCTTCGCCCAGCGTGTCCATCTGCTCGGCCAGCGCCTCGGCGTCGCCCTGCACCAGCGCCTCGATGAGCGTCCGCGGCGGCGGCGTTCCGCGCGCGGCCTCGGCCATCGCCAGCAGCGTGTCGGTGCGCTCGGCCAGCGTAGGCGCGCGGCCCAGCACATGCAGGCCCTGCGGGATCAAGGTGTATTCCAGCTCCAGCATGGCCTCGGCCAGCCGCAGCACCTGGGCTTCCACCTGGTCGGCGGGCCAGGCGGGCTGGGCCTCGCACAGGTTCAGCGCGGCGGCCTGTGCCTGCAGCATGACGGCGAGGTCGGCGCGCTCCGTGGCCTCGCACGAGTCGGCTCCCTGCGGCGCGCGCCAGCGCTCCACCGTGGCCTTGAGCGCCAGCAGGCCGCGGTACAGGCCGGCCTGCGCGATCGGTGGCGTCAGGTAGCTCACCAGCGTGGCGCCCGCACGGCGCTTGGCCAGCGCGCCCTCGGACGGATTGTTGGAGGCGTAGAGATAGAAGTTGGGCAGGTCGCCGATCAGCCGATCCGGCCAGCAGGCGCCCGACAGGCCGGTCTGCTTGCCGGGCATGAACTCCAGCGCGCCATGGGTGCCGAAGTGCAGCACCGCATCGGCGCGGAAGTCTTCGCGCAGGTAGCGGTAGAAGGCGGAGAACGCATGCGTCGGCGTCATGCCTTTGTCGAACAGCAGGCGCATCGGGTCGCCCTCATGGCCGAAGGCCGGCTGCACCGCCACCAGCACATGGCCGAACTGCCGGCCCAGCACGAAGATGGACCGGCCGTTGCTCAGCTGCCGGCCCGGTGCCGGGCCCCATTGCGTCTCGATCTCGCGCAGCCAGCGCTCGCGCTTGACATGCTCGTTGGCAGGGATCAGCGCATGCACGTTGGCATCGGCGCCGTACTGCGCGGCATTGCCGGCCAGCAGGCTGTCGCGCAGCGCATCCACCGTCACCGGCACGTCGACGGTATAGCCCTCGGCCTTCAGGGCGGCCAGCGTGCGGTGCAGCGACTCGAACACCGACAGGTAGGCCGCGGTGCCGGTGCTGCCCGCATTGGGCGGGAAGTTGAAGATCACCAGCCCCAGCCTGCGGCGCGCGCGCTCGCTGCGGCGCAGCGCCACCAGCTTGTGCACGCGCGCGGCCAGCGTCTGCGCCCGCTCGGGGCAGCTGTGCATGTCCTGCGCATGGCTGGTGGCCTGGAAGGTGCAGCGGTGGTGGCAGCCCTGGCACACCACGCCTTCGGCGCCGGGCCGGCCGCCGAACACGGTGGGGCCGGTGGCGCCGTCCAGCTCGGGGATGGCGACCATGATGGTGCTTTCCACCGGCAGCAGGCCGCGTTCGCTGCTGCCCCACTGGTCCAGCGTCTGGAACTCCACCGGGTGCGCCGCGAGGTAGGGCACGTCGAGCCGGGCCAGCATCTCCTCGGCCGCCTGCGCATCGTTGTAGGCCGGCCCGCCCACCAGCGAGAAGCCGGTGAGCGAGACCACCGCGTCCACCGTCGCACGACCGTCCTGGAGGAAGAAGCGCTCGATCGCCGGGCGCGCGTCCAGCCCGGCCGCGAAGGCCGGCCGCACCTTCAGGCCGCGGGCCTCCATCGCGGCGATCACGCCGTCGTAGTGCGCGGTGTTGCCGGCCAGCAGGTACGAGCGCAGCAGCAGCAGGCCGACGGTGCCGGCCTCGGGCATGGTGGTGGTAGTGACGGGCGCCGGCGCGGGCAGCAGCTCGGCCGCATCGGCCAGGCGTGTGGGCAGCCGCGGGTGGTACACGCCCAGCTCCGGGTACTCGACCGGCGCGGCGGCGGCCAGCATGCCGCGCAGATGGCGGCGCGGGCCGTCGGCATAGCGGTCGACCAGCGACAGCACCATGTTCAGCACGTTGTCCTGCGAGCCGCCCAGCCAGTACTGCAGGGTGAGGAAGTAGGCCCGCAGGTCCTGCGCGGTGCCGGGCACGAAGCGCAGCAGCTGCGGCAGCCGGCGCAGCATCTTCATCTGCGCCGCGCCGCCGCTGGCCGGCGGCTTGCCGTTGGCGGCGGCCTTGCCGCGCAGCCGCTTGAGCAGCGCCATCGGGCCGCTGGCCGGCTTGGCCATGTCCAACTTGCCTAGGCGAGTGAGCCGCACCACCTCGCCGGCGGAAATGGCGCAGACCATCGCGTCGCACTGCGCGCGCCGGGCCAGCAGCGCGGGCATCACCGGCAGGAAGTGTTCTTCCATGAACAGCATCGTCGCGATGACGATGTCGGCCTGCCCGATGTCGGCGATGCAGCGCTCCAGCGCGGCGGGGTGGGCCGCCCAGTCGGAGGCCGCATGCTGGCTCAGCACCAGCCCGGGCAGCTGCCTTCGCAGCGCGGCACGCGCCCGGTCGGTGGCGCTGGCGAGATGGGTGTCCATCGTGACGATGACCACCCGGTACGGCGTGAGGTCGGCAGTGCGGGTGGGCTTCGTCATGGCCTGAATCTAGGCCTGACATAAGGCAGTGTCAATACAACATGACACTTAGCCGGTGACGAATCAGCCGACAGGCTGCGTGTCCATCAACGATTCCGCTTCGGCCGGCAATGCGCAGGCTTGCTCGAAGCTCAACATCCCGCGATGCAGGTAGCCGGCGAGGTTGTTGCGGAATGCGCTGCGCCAGGGCACCGATGCAGCCCATTCAGGCTCCCGGTCGAGCACCGTCCCGGCGCAAGCGGCTATGGCGCTGCCTGGCGTTCCTCCCGCGACCGCAGCCCCCAGCGCCACAACCCCTCGCTCGGCAGCGGCAGCACCAGGAACCAGTGCTCGACCACGCCCAGCGTCAGCAGCGCGGCTGCAAAGACCAGCGCCGTCTCGTCGAAGCGGCCATGGCCGCCCTGCAGCGCGGCCTGCCACACCGCCAGCGTGGCGGCGGTGGCGGCGATCACGGAGACGGGGAACAGCCGGTTCATCGGCCGCTGGCGGAAGTAGCTGTGCACGTAGACCAGGTGCGCGGGCAGGAAGCTCTCGTTGAGATTGCGCACACCCAGGAAGACGTTGAGCTTGGTGCTCTGCCGCATGCACCACAGGGCCACGAAGGTCCAGGCCGCCGTCTGGTTGGGCTGGCCCCAGCTCAGGGCCAGCACCGCCGCGCCCAGCACCAGCAGCGCCAGCTCGTGGTACAGCACCACCTCGAAGGCGTGGGCCGCGCGCCGCCATCGACGGGCGGTCGGCGGGCAGGGCGTTCGCCGCGGGCCGGTGACGTAGCCGAGCAGGAAGGCCACCTCCTGCCAGGCCCACACCATCAAGGCGGAGGTGAAGGCCAGGTAGGCGCCGGTGACGCGGGTGTCGTCGGCGGTGGCGGCCACGCCGCACAGGGCCACGCCCAGCATCACCGTGGCCCACAGCATGGTCCAGCGGTGGCTGGCGCGCGGCAGGCCCACCAGCCACAGGATCACGCCCGTGCTGAACCACCACGCGAACAACGTGTACAGGATGGGCCCGGCATGCCGCATCGCGTGCTGCCCAGCGCTGCGAATGCGCGTTACCAGGCCGGCGCCACGCGCACCTGCGCCGGCAGCGCATGGCGCTGGACCGGCTGCAGGTACAGCCGCGCGAAGGTGAATGCCGCCTGCGCCGCGCAGCCCGCCTGCTGCAGCTTGCCCACCAGCCCGCCGCGGGCCTTGGCCGCGTCCATGCGGGCCTGCAGCGCGCACAGCCGGTCCAGCCCGCGCAGGAAGGCCGGGCCCTCCACGTCCAGCGAGATCGGGAACACCTGCTTGCTGATCTCGGTGGTGATGCGGAAGACGGTGAGGTCATAGGCCGTCGGGTCCAGCCCCATCGCCTGCTTGAGCGCGGGCCGCGCGTGGTCGCGCACGTACATCGTGGCGTACACCGCCAGCAGGAAGAAGCGCACCCACAGCAGGTTGCCGCCGCGCAGCAGGTGCGGGTGGGCGCGCAGCAGCAGCGCGAAGGATTCGCCATGCCGGAATTCGTCGTTGCACCAGCGCTCGAACCAGCGAAAGATCGGATGGAAGCGCAGCTCCGGGTGCCGCTCGAGCTGGCGGTAGATGGTGATGTAGCGCGCGTAGCCGATCTTCTCCGACAGGTAGGTGGCGTAGAAGATGTACTTGGGCTTGAAGTAGGTGTAGGCCTTGGTGCGCTTCAGGCTGCCCAGGTCCACGCCCAGGCCGTAGTCCTTCAGTGCCGAGTTGATGAAGCCCGCATGCCGCGATTCGTCGCGCGCCATGTAGCGCATCAGCTGCTTGATGTCGGGGTTGGTGCTGCGCTTGAAGATCTCGTTGTAGAGCACGCAGCCGGAGAACTCCGAGGTGAGCGAGGACACCAGGAAGTCGAGGAACTCGGCGCGCAGCTCCGGCGTCCAGGTGGGCGTGAGGGCGGCCACCTCCTCGATGAACTGCGCATTGCGCTGGAAATGGTCGTGGTTGTTGTCGCCTTCGTACTCGGCCAGCATCGCGTCCCACTCGGCGCGCAGCGGGCTCACGTCCAGCTTGTCCATCGCCGCGAAGTCGGTGGTGTAGAAGCGCGGGCTCAGCATGCTGGAGGCGCGGGCGCGCTCGATGGCCTGCTCGGGGCTGTGGAGGGCGGTGTCCATCATGGTCGGTTCTCCTGCGCTCAGGGCGTCGTGCGGGGTGGGGCCGGCAGCAGGCGCACGAACACGCCGGCGTTGGTTGGCCCGAAGGCTTCGAGGTCGATGCGGCGGCCGGTGCTGGGGTCTTCCAGCGTCAGCCGGCCGTCGTTGCGGGCCATCAGCCGGAAAGGCGGCTGCGGGCCGATCTGCTGGCGCTTGCGGTCGCGCACCAGGCCGCGCACCGCGCTGCGCAGGAAGCCGTTGGTGCCGGGCGCCACGGTGTCGATCAGCTGGCCGGTGTCGGCATCCCGCACGGCGATGCCGCCGCCGGGCAGGTCGTCGAAATGCAGGCTGCGCGCCTGCAGCGCGGGTGCGGGCAGGTCGGCGCTGCCGCCCATGCCGGTCAGGCGCACCGCGGCCACGCCGATCAGCGTGACCAGCACCAGCACGCCGAGCGCGGCCAGCGGCAGCCGCGGCGTGGCTTCATGGTGCAGGCCGGCGGGCAGGCTCATGGCAGTTGCCTAGACGAGTTGCCCGAACGCGCCCGGCTGCGCCGCGGGTGCGGCCTGCTCCGGCAGCGTCGGCCGTGGTTTCGGCTGGGCCGGGGCGTCGACGGCCAGCGCCTGCTGGGCCTGCACCAGCAGCGCAGCCACCTCGGCCACCCGCGGCAGCGCCCGCAGCATCGGCTGCGCGCGGCGCAGCTGCCACGGCCGCACATGCGGCCACAGGTGCAGCCAGGCGATGCGGTCGGTGCCGGCCAGCTGCAGCGCGATGTCGCCGTGGCCGCGGCGGCCGCGGCGCAGGCCGGCGGCCGCGATGCGGGCATGCGGCAGGTTGAAGGTGACGGTGAGCACGATGCCCACGCGCATCACCACCCGCCGGCTGGTGAGGGTGTAGACGGTGCTGCGCGCGCTCAGCCAGGCCATCAACGCCACCACGCCCAGGCCCAGGCCGGCCAGCAGCACCGGTGGCGCCATCAGCTTCAGCAGTGACAGCGTCGGCGTGGCCGCGGCCAGCAGCTCGGCCAGGCGCCAGGCCAGCAGCAGGCCGAAGTACAGGCCGATCTTGCGTAGGTGGAAGGCCTCGCGGGCCAGCGTGGGCCAGTGCGGGCTGCCCTGCCACAGCAGCCGTTCGTCGGCGGGCAGCGGCTCGGGCAGGCCGGGCGCGGCCTCGAACTCATGTTCGGCGGCGGGCTGCAGCGTGGCGGGCAGCGCGCCCGCCGCGCGGCGCGGGGCCGGTGCGGTGGGTGCCGCCACGCGGGCACGCAGCGTGGTCACAGCAGCGGCTCCGCACGACGCGGCGTGGCGTACAAGGTGCCGGCGCCGTAATAGGCCATCACCTTCTCCTCTTCCAGCATGGTGATGCGGTCGGGATGGCGCAGCAGCGGCACCCCCGCGAACTGCGCGCCCAGGATGGAGCGCACCTCCACCCGGTTGGCCTTCACGCGGGCGAAGTTCATCGGCAGCAGCACGGAGCTGGCAGCACCCGGCACCTGCAGCTCCAGGTAGCGGAACAGCATCTCGGCCTGGTCCACCCACAGGTCCAGCACCTCGCCGCCCACCGCGCCGTCGGCGCCGATCACCGGCAGGCCGCGCGGGTCGGGGTCCTGCGGGTCGATGGTCAGGGCGGGCAGCGCGCGCAGCGGCAACAGGCGGGGCTGCAGGTCGGCGGTGGTGTCGACGATGTCGGGCCGCTCGGCCCAGGCGCCGGGGCCGACGCCCGCGGTCATCGGGTCGCCTTCGGGCTCGATGGGCGCGCCCAGGAAGCGGCCGGTCAGCCGGGCCCGCTCGGGCGCCACCGGCAGCGCGCGGGTGGGCACCGTCACCGTGCGGCCGTCGCGCAGGTGGTAGGTCTTGGGGCGGGGAATGGGCGGGTAGCCCTGCACGTCGATGCGGCCGCCGGAGCGGTCGGACTCCAGCGGATAACCCTCGCGCTTGTTCTCCTGGTGCAGGTAGTAGACGAGGCCCGCGAAGAAGATCCAGAAGCCGTAGAGCGTGAGCTGGGCCACGTCGATGTACTGCGTGATGGCGCCGGTTTGCATGAGGTGTCTCCTGCGTGAAGAGGAAAGCGTCAGCCCGGGAACTCGGCCAGGCCGAAGGGACGCGGCGCGGCCGCGGGCGGGCCCGGGCGCACGGCCTTGACCAGCGGCCCGATGGCCGCCAGCGTGGCGAACAGCAAGGCGATCTCGAGGTGGTAGACGAAGCTGTAGCCGATGGCCGGCCCGGTGAGCGCCGGACCCAGCGCACCCTGCGCAGCCAGGGCCGAGATGCCGTCGCGCAGCGCCCCGCCCAGGCCGATGGCCAGGCCGCCGGCGGTGGCCTGCACCGCACCCCAGGCGCCCAGCGCCAGGCCGTTGTGGCCGGCCGAGAGCGCCATCGCCGCGATGAGCGTGCCCACGCCGAACAGGCCGCCGCCGAAGCCGATCAGCAGCACGCCGGCGCGGAACAGCAGCGGCGATTCGAGCGGCGCGGCGAAGATCACCGCGGCAAAGGCCACCACGCCGGCCAGCGCGCCCATGGCGGCCAGCCGGTAGGCATCGGCGCCGCGCTGCAGCCAGCGAGCCGCCAGCCCGAAGGCCAGCAGCGCGCCCGTGGCCAGCACCGCGGTGAGCAGGCTGGTGGCGCCCACGCCGAGGTGCATCACCGCGCCGCCGTAAGGCTCCAGCACGATGTCCTGCATGTTGAAGGCCGCGGTGCCCAGGCCCACCGCCACCAGGAAGCGGCGCACGGCCGGCTGGCCGGCGAAGGAACGCCAGGCCTGGCGGAACGAGGGCGGTGCGGTTGGCGCGGGCCGCCGTGCGCCACGCGGCTCCTGCTTCCACAGCGCGACGATGTTGAGCAGCATGGTCATCAGCGCCGCGCCCTGCACCACCTGCACCAGCCGCACATGGCTGAACTCGCGCAGCAGCGCGCCGAAGGCCAGGCTGCCCACCAGCATGCCCACCAGCAGCATCACGTACATCAGCGCCACCACGCGCGGGCGGGTGGCCTCAGGCGCCAGGTCGGTGGCCAGGGCCAGGCCGGCGGTCTGCGTGGTCTGCAGGCCGGCGCCCACCAGCACGAAGGCCAGCGCGGCGGCGGCGGTGCCCACCCAGGCCGGGCCGTGCAGGTCGGCCGCGTCGGACGACAGCACCAGCAGCGCGAAGGGCATGATGGCCAGGCCGCCGAACTGCATCAGCGAGCCGAACCACAGGTAGGGCACGCGGCGCCAGCCGAGCGCGCTCCAGTGCGTGTCGGACTTGAAGCCCACCAGCGCGCGCCACGGCGCCAGCAGCAGCGGCAGCGCCACCATGCTGGACACCAGCCAGGCCGCCACCTGCAGCTCCACGATCATCACGCGGTTGAGCGTGCCCACCATCAGCGCGCTGGCCATGCCCACCGACACCTGGAACAGCGCCAGGCGCAGCAGCCGCCGCAGCGGCAGGTCGGGCGAAGCCGCGTCCGCGAAAGGCAGGAAGCGCGGGCTGACGTGCAGCCACGCATTCGCGATCCTCTTCATCGCCGCAGCTCCAGCGCCTGCGAGGTGTAGAAGCCGCTGGCGATGCGCTGGGTGCGGTCGGTCTGCCAACCTTGCAGTGCCGGCACTTGCCTGATCAACCGATGCAGCTTCTCGCCGCGCACCGGCTCGATGGCCGGGGCCCGGTCGCCGCGCGGGAAGAGGCGGCCCAGCGCATGCATCGCGGCCAGCGCCGGGCTGCTGGGCGCATAGGTGAACAGCATCGAGCCGCGCACGCGCGGCGCCAGCCGCTGCAGCGCTTCCACCGCCTGTGGCGCGGTGTAGTGGATCAGCGAGTCCATCAGCACCACATGGTCGAAGCGGCCCAGCGAAGGGCTGAGCATGTCGCCCGAGCGGAAGTGGATGCGGCCGTGCAGCGCGGTCGGCACGCGCTCCCGCGCCAGCGCCACCAGCGTGGGCGAGAGGTCGATCGCCAGCACTTCGGCGCCGCGCTCGGCCGCGGCCATGGCCAGCGCGCCGGTGCCGCAGCCGGCGTCCAGCAGTCGCAGCCCGTGCAGGTCGCCGGGCAGCCAATCCAGCAACAGCGCGCGCATGCGGTCGCGGCCGGCGCGCACCGTCGCGCGGATGCGGCCCACCGGGGCGTCGGAGGTCAGGCGCGCCCAGGCCTCGGCCGCGGTGCGGTCGAAGTAGTGCTCGATGCGGCCGCGGCGCTGGGTGTAGGTGTCGGTGCTCATGGTCAGAGGCGCTCTCAGTCGAAGCCCAGCAGGTCGAAGATGTCGCGGTCCTTCATCGGCGTGCATTCCAGCGGCTCGGTGCCCAGCCACAGCGCGGCGGCCAGGCGCAGGTACTCGGCCTGCACCGCGGCCAGCTCGGGGCTGTCCTCCATCTCGAACAGCGTGGCCTTCTTCAGCCGGCTGCGGCGGATCACGTCCAGGTCAGGGAAGCGCGCCATCGTCTTCAGCCCGATGCGGTCATTGAACTTGTCGATCTGGTCGGTGGCCGCGCTGCGGTTGGCGATCACGCCGCCCAGCCGCACCTTGTAGTTCTTCGCCTTGGCGCCGATGGCCTGCACGATGCGGTTCATCGCGAAGATGCTGTCGAAGTCGTTGGCGGTGACGATCAGCGCACGGTCGGCATGCTGCAGCGGCGCGGCGAAGCCGCCGCACACCACGTCGCCCAGCACGTCGAAGATGACCACGTCGGTCTCCTCCAGCAGGTGGTGCTCCTTCAGCAGCTTGACCGTCTGGCCCACCACGTAGCCGCCGCAGCCGGTGCCGGCCGGCGGGCCGCCGGCTTCGACGCACATCACGCCGTTGTAGCCGGGGTAGACGAAGTCCTCGACGCGCAATTCCTCGGGGTGGAAGTCCGCCGACTCCAGCACGTCGATCACCGTGGGCATCAGCTTCTTGGTGAGGGTGAAGGTGCTGTCGTGCTTGGGGTCGCAGCCGATCTGCAGCACCCGCTTGCCCAGCTTGCTGAAGGCCACCGACAGGTTGGACGAGGTGGTGCTCTTGCCGATGCCGCCCTTGCCATACACCGCAAACACCTTGGCGGTGCCGATGGACACCGACGGATCGAGCTGCACCTGCAGGCTGCCCTCGCCGTCGGGCCGGCGCGGGGTCTTTAGCGTCGGGAAGGGCAGGGTGGTGGTTTCGGTCATCGGGTGTCCTTGGTGTCATCCGGTCAGCGGCTGAAATGCGCCTTGGCCTCGTACAGCGTCTCGACGGTGATGGTCATCAGCCCGCGGTCGACGGCATAACGCTCGGTGTTGCGGCGGGCCTTGCCACGCACGAAGAAGGGCACGCGGTGCAGCTCCTTCTCGGCTTCGGGCGCCCAGGTGGCGGCCGCGTCCTGCGGCTCCTGCTGCGCGTCTTGTTGCGGCAGCACCGGCGGCGGCGCGGCGGCATGGCCCAGGTGCGAGGCGGGCGCGTCCTCATGGAATTCGAAGTCGCCGCGGAACATGCCCAGCAGGTGTTCCTCCAGGCCCATCATCAGCGGATGCACCCAGGTGTCGAACAACACGTTCGCGCCCTCGAAGCCCATCTGCGGCGAGTAGCGCGCCGGAAAGTCCTGCACATGCACCGGCGCCGAGATCACCGCGCAGGGGATGCCCAGCCGCTTGGCGATGTGGCGCTCCATCTGCGTGCCCAGCACCAGGTCGGGCTGGGCGGCGGCCACGGCGGCTTCCACGTCCAGGTAGTCGTCGGTGATGAGCGGGGCCACGCCATGCAGCGCCGCGGCCTCGCGCACCTCGCGTGCGAACTCGCGGCTGTAGCTGCCCAGGCCCACCACCTCGAAGCCCATCTCGGTGGCGGCCACCCGGGCCGCGGCCACCGCATGGGTGGCATCGCCGAACACGAACACCCGCTTGCCGGTGAGGTAGGTGGAATCGACCGAACGCGAATACCACGGCGCGCGCGAAGCCTCCTCCCGCACCGCGGCCGGCACCTCGATGCCGGCCAGCGCGGCCACTTCGGCGATGAAGGCCTGCGTGGCCTGCGCGCCGATCGGGATGGTCCTGGTGAAGGGCTGGCCGAACTGCCGCTGCAGCCAGCCCGCGGCCTGCTGTGCCACCTCGGGGTACAGCACCACGTTGAAGGCGGCATCGCCGAGCCGGGCCAGGTCGGCGGGCGTGGCGTCCTGCGGCGCGGTCACGTTGACCGGGATGCCCATGCGCTGCAGCAGGCCGGTGATCTCGCGCACGTCGTCGCGGTGGCGGAAGCCCAGCGCGGTGGGCCCGAGGAGGTTGCAGCCGCTGCGGGGCGCGCCTTCGGCCGGCTTGCGGGCCAGCCCGCGCACCAGCTGGTAGAAGGTCTCACTGGCGCCGTAGTTCTCCTTGCGCTGGTACGAAGGCAGCTCCAGCGGGATCACCGGGATCGGCAGCGCCATCGCCTGCGCCAGGCCGCCGGGGTCGTCCTGGATCAGCTCGGCGGTGCACGAAGCCCCCACCAGCATCGCCTGCGGCTGGAAGCGCGCATAGGCATCGCGCGCCGCCTGCTGGAACAGTGCGGCGGTGTCGCCGCCCAGGTCGCGGGCCTGGAAAGTTGTATAGGTGACTGGCGGCCGCCGCCGAGAGCGTTCGATCATCGTGAACAGCAGGTCGGCATAGGTGTCGCCCTGCGGCGCATGCAGCACGTAGTGCACGCCGCGCATCGCGGTGGCCACCCGCATCGCGCCCACATGGGGCGGGCCTTCGTAGGTCCAGAGCGTGAGTTGCATGGTGCGGCCCGGGGGATGCGTTCAGGCCGCGGCCAGCAGCGCGCGGCGGAGCAAAGGGCGGGCGAACAGGCCGGCCAGGTCGGCGGCCTGCTCGTAACCCTGGATGGGCGTGAACACCAGCTCGATCGACCACTTGGTGGCAAAACCCTCTGCCTCCAGCGGATTGGCCAGGCCCAGGCCGCACACCACCAGGTCGGGACGGGCGGCGCGGCAGCGGTCCAGCTGGCGTTCGACGTCCTGCCCTTCGGACAGCACGGTGCCGGCGGGCAGCAGCGCCAGTTCCTCCGCCAGGTGCGCGCGGTGCAGGAAGGGCGAGCCTACCTCGGTGAGCTGCATGCCCAGCTCGCGCGACAGGAAGCGCGCCAGCGGCACCTCCAGCTGCGAATCGGGGAAGAAGAAGATGCGCCGGCCGGCCAGCCGTGCGCGGTGCGTCGCCAGCGCATGCTGCGCGCGCTCGATGGCCGGGCCGGTGGCCTGCGCAAAGCGCGCCGCGCTCACGCCGAAGGCCGAAGCGGCGGCCTGCAGCCAGGCCGTCGTGCCTTCCACGCCCAGCGGAAACGGCGCGGCGATGCGCGTGGCGCCGCGTTCTTCCAGCGCCCGGGCGGTATCGGCCAGGAAGGGCTGTGCCAGCAGGTAGCGCGTCTGCGGCCCGACCGAGGGCATCGCCCCCGCGCGGCGTGCGGGCAGGAACTGCACCGGCCCGATGCCCAGCGCCGCGAACAGGCGCTTGAATTGTTCTTCCACCACATCGGCCAGCGCACCCACCACCAGCAGGCCAGGCTGCGCGGTGGCCTCCAGCGTGGGCACCAGCGCGGCCAGGCAGGCGTCTTCGCCCTGGGTGAAGGTGGTCTCGATGCCGCTGCCCGAATAGTTGAGCACCCGTACCTGCGGCATGAAGCGCTGGCCCAGCCGCTGCGCGGCGCGAGACAGGTCGAGCTTGATTACCTCCGAAGGGCAGGAGCCCACCAGGAACAGCAGCTTGATGTCGGGCCGGCGCTGCAGCAGCCGGGTGACGACGCGGTCGAGCTCGTCGTTGGCGTCGGCCAGCCCGGCCAGGTCGCGGTCGTCGATGATGGCGGTGGCGAAGCGCGGCTCGGCGAAGATCATCACGCCTGCGGCCGACTGCACCAGGTGCGCGCAGGTGCGCGAGCCCACCACCAGGAAGAAGGCGTCCTGGATCTTGCGGTGCAGCCAGATGATGCCGGTGAGGCCGCAGAACACCTCGCGCTGGCCGCGTTCGCGCAGCACCGGTGCGGTGCTGCAGCCGGTGTCGGCCATCGCCGTGGCGATGGGAATCATGGCCGCCCCGCCGCCTGGGCCGCCTGATGCCCGGCCGACCGCATGCCCTCGGCCTGCTGCTGCAGCCGCGCCGCGCGCAGCTTGAGCAGGAACTGCGTGGCATTGATGGCATAGCTGGCGTAGGCCGCCAGCGCCAGCCCCATCAGGCCCTGGCTGCCCAGCCAGCCGAAGCCCAGCGCCAGCAGGTAGGCGGTGTGCAGCGCCAGCACCAGCATGCTGAACACGTCTTCCCAGTAGAAGGCGGGTGCGAACAGGTACTGCCCGAACACCGCCTTTTCCCACAGGCAGCCGGTGACCATGATGGCGTAGAGCAGCAGCGTCTTCAGCACCACCGACACCGTGGCCACCTGCTCGCCCTGGCCGGTGGCCAGGAAGCGCAGCACCAGGCCCAGGCTCACCAGGAACACCAGGAACTGCAGCGGGGCCAGCAGCCCCTGCACCAGGGTCCAGGCGCTGCGGTCACGCCGCCAGCGTTGTTCCGGCGTGTAGAGCGGGGCGGCGGCGGAAGGGTTTGCAGTGGCCATGCGGCAAAGACTAGGGCGCCGCCTGCAGAGTGTCAATCCAGATTGACGTTCTTCGGGTCTGACACTACGCTGCCAGCCATGGGGATACAAATTGAGAAATGCTTGACGGCAATGGGCGTTCCCGCTGACAGTTCGCGCGGACCCTGCTCTTGCTTACCAACACGACACACAAGACAGTCAACCACCGGGCACCAACAGGTCCACCTCAGAAGCAGCTGCTTCCTTCCGAGACCCGACGCGCTCGACCCACGAGGAGACACGTGGTGCAGACGTATACAAGGAACCTGTTCGGTGCGCCGCCCGCGGCCGCCCAGGAGGGCGTGAGCTCGGCGCTGCCATGGGGTGCGGCCGAGCAGCCGGCCCCCGACACCCTGAGCCCGATGGACCGCGCCGCCTCGCTGTTGCGCACGATCGAGACGCAGATCATTCCGCGCCTGCTGCTGGCGCATTGCCACCACGACAGCGGTGCCTCCCACGAGAGCAGGCCGCTGCCGCACACCGGGCCCGCCGAGGTGGCCACGCTGACCGACATCGTGCTGGGCCGCCGGCCCGGCTCCGCCGCCGAGTACATGCGCGCACGCCGTGCCGAGGGCATCGAGATCGAGGCCCTGTACCTGGACCTGCTGGCGCCCACCGCGCAGCGCCTGGGTGCGCTGTGGGAGGCCGACCTGTGCGACTTCACCGAGGTGACGGTGGGCCTGTGGCGGCTGCAGCAGCTGGTCAATGAATACAGCAGCGCCTTCCAGCGCACCGAGCCGCGGCGGCGCAGTCCCTGGCGCGCCCTGCTGGCGCCGGCGCCGGGTTCGCAGCACAACTTCGGCCTGCTGATGGTGGTGGAGTTCTTCCGCCGGGCCGGCTGGGACGTGTGGGCCGATCCGGGTGCGGGTCTGCCGGAGCTGACACAGGCGTTGTCCAGTGGCTGGTACGACATCATTGGCCTGTCGGTCGGCAGCGAGTGCCATGCCGACGGCGTGGCATCGGCTATCCTCGCGCTGCGCCGGGCGTCCTTGAATCCGGCGGTGGTCGTGATGGTGGGTGGACCGGTTGTCAACCTGCTGGACGACTTCGCGGTGAAGGTGGGCGCTGACGCCATGGCGTCCGATGCCCGCGCCGCCGTCGCCGAAGCCGAACGTCTGATGGCCGCCCGCGCGGCGGCCGTCCCCTGAATCCGTCCACCCACCCGCGCGCCTTCCAGCGCCGATCGAACAAGGCCTCATGAACCTCGCAGGCGTGCCGAACGTGACCCCTTTCGACGCTCCCGAGCAGTTGCTGGCGGACATCGACGCACGTTCCACCGCCGCGCTGATCTCCGCCGCGGCCGACGTGGCGCTGGTGATCGACGGCCAGGGCGTCATCCGCGACGTGTCCATCGGCAACGACGAGCTGGTGTACGAAGGCAGCGCTGAATGGGTGGGCCGCCACTGGCTGGAGACCGTGACGGTGGAAAGCCGGCCCAAGGTGCTGGCCATGCTGCGCGATGCGGCCAGCATGCGCAGCGGCCACACGCCGTGGCGCCAGGTGAACCACCCGGCGGCGGGCACGGCCGGCGTTCCGGTGATGTATTCGGCGGTGCAGTTCGGCGACCAGGGCCGGGTGGTGGCCGTGGGCCGCGACCTGCGCACCGTCAGCACCCTGCAGCAGCGGCTGGTGGATGCGCAGCAGGCCATGGAGCGCGACTACCTGCGCCTGCGGCAGGCCGAGGCCCGCTACCGGCTGCTGTTCGAGACGATCTCCGAGCCGGTGGTGGTGCTGGACGGCAGCAGCCATGCGGTGGTGGAGATCAATCCGGCAGCCGCGCGGCTGCTGGGCGACGGCCCGCGCCGCATCGGCGGCCGCCCGTTTGCCGATGCGCTGGCCCCGGCCAGCCGCCAGGCCGCGGCGGACCTGTTCGCCAGCGTGCGGGCCACCGGCCGCGGCGACGAGATCCGCGTGCAGGCCGCCGAGGGCGGGCCGGCGCTGCAGATGTCGGCCACGCTGTTCCGCCAGGACGGTGCCTCGCTGGTGCTGGTGCGGCTGCTGCCCACCGCCGCCGAGGGCGCCGCCCCGGTGGCCGCGCCGGCCGAGGCCGCGCTGCTGCGCGCGGTGGACAGCGTGCCCGACGCCTTCGTGGTGACCGATCCTCAGGGCCGGGTGCTCACCGCCAACACCGCCTTTGCCGAGATGGTGCAGCTGCCTGCCGGCGAGCGGCTGCAGGGCCAGTCGCTGGACCGCTGGATGGGCCGCACCGGCGTCGACCTGAACGTGCTGCTGGGCTCGCTGCGGCAGCACGGCGTGGTGCGGCTGTTTCCCACCACCCTGCGCGGTGCCTACGGGGCCACCACGCAGGTGGAGATCTCGGCCGTCTCGGTGCCGCAGGGCGAGCCGCCCTGCCTGGGCTTCACCATCCGCGACGTGGGCCGGCGCCTGGCGCCTGAAGCCCGTACGCACCGCGAGCTGCCGCGCTCGGCCGGCCAGCTGGCCGAGCTGGTGGGCCGCGTGCCGCTGAAGGACATCGTGGGCGAGACGGTGGACCTGATCGAGAAGCTGTGCATCGAAGCCGCGCTGGAGCTCACGCGCGACAACCGCGCCTCCGCCGCCGAGATGCTGGGCCTGTCGCGCCAGAGCCTGTACGTGAAGCTGCGCCGCTACGGCCTGGGCGACCTGGGCGGCGTGGGCAGCGACCAGGCGGCGGCGAACAATGCGAGTTCGGGGGACAAGGCGCCGGGGTAACTCGCGCTTTGCGGCCGGCGGATCAGCCCACGAAGCGCGCTGCGCGCGCCGACCTCGGCGCTGTGCTCCTCGCCACTTCAAAAATCGCCCCACCGGGCACCGCCCCCCGCACGCCTCTGCGCAGACCGCACACACGCAGCAAAGCGCCAAAGCGCGACTGCAGCAGGTGTAAATCTCAGTTGACACAAACGGCCGTCACACCGAAAGTCAGCGCATGACACGCCCTGACCTGTCGGCCGTGACCGAGCTGCTGAAGCCGATCACCTGGTTCCCACCGATGTGGGCCTTCGGCTGTGGCGTGGTGGCTTCGGGCGTCTCCCCGCAGGGCCGCTGGCCGCTGGTGGCGGCGGGGGTGCTGCTGGCGGGTCCGCTGGTGTGCGCCACCAGCCAGGCCGTCAACGACTGGTTCGACCGCGAGGTGGATGCGATCAACGAGCCGCAGCGGCCGATTCCCAGCGGCCGCCTGCCCGGGCGCTGGGGTCTGTACATCGCCATCGGCTGGACGCTGCTGTCGCTGCTGGTGGCGCTGGCGCTCGGGCCGGTGGGGCTGGCGGCGGCAGTGGTGGGGCTGCTGCTGGCCTGGGCCTACAGCGCGCCGCCGCTGCGGCTCAAGCGCAATGGCTGGTGGGGCAATGGGGCCTGCGCGCTTTGTTATGAGGGCTTGGCCTGGATCACCGGCGCGGCGGTGATGGCTGCGGGCGTGGGGCTGGATGCACGCTCGCTCTGGCTGGCGCTGCTGTACAGCGCCGGCGCGCACGGGATCATGACGCTCAACGACTTCAAGTCCATCGAGGGCGACAGCCGCATGGGCATCGGGTCGCTGCCGGTGCGGCTGGGCGTGCGGCGCGCGGCCGTGGTGGCCAGCGCGGTGATGGCCGCGCCCCAGGCCGCCGTCATTGCGCTGCTGCTCGATTGGGACCAGCCGGCGCATGCCGCCGGCGTGGCCGCGCTGCTGGCCGCGCAGCTGCTGATGATGCGGCGCTTCGTCGCGCAGCCGCTGGCGCGGGCGCTCTGGTACAGCGGCTTCGGCGTGCCGCTGTACGTGCTGGGCATGCTGGTCAGCGCGTTTGCGCTGCGCGCCGCCGGGGCTGCGCCGTGACGTCGGCGGACAAGCCCTTCGGCTGGCTGCAGGTGGTGCGGCTGGGCCTGGTGCAGGCGGCGCTGGGCGGCCTGGTGGTGCTGATGACCTCCACGCTCAACCGCGTGATGGTGGTGGAGCTGGCGCTGCCGGCGCTGCTGCCCGGCGTGCTGGTGGCGCTGCACTACCTGGTGCAGACCAGCCGCCCGCGCATGGGCTGGGGCAGCGACGTGGGTGGCCGTCGCACGCCGTGGATCGTCGGCGGCATGGCGGTGCTGGCCAGCGGCGCGATGCTGGCCTCGGCCTCGGTGGCCTGGATGCCGGTGCATCGCACCGGCGGCGTGCTGCTGGCGTTCGCGGCCTTCGTGCTGATCGGCCTGGGCGTGGCGGCCTGCGGCACCACGCTGCTGGTGCTGCTGGCCAAGCGGGTGCCGGCGCCTCGCCGCGCCGCGGCGGCCACGACCGTGTGGCTGATGATGATCGTGGGCTTCGCCGTCACCGCCGGCACCGCGGGCCACTTCCTGGACCCGTATTCGCCCGCGCGGCTGCTGGCGGTCACTGCGGTGGTCGCCGTGCTGGCGGTGCTGGTGGCACTGCTGGCCACCTGGGGGCTGGAAGGGCCGGCCCCCGCGGCGGCGGCCGCCGCGCCCGGCCCGCAGCCGCACGCTCCGGCCGGTGCCGGCCTGCGCGCCTTCGGCAGCGCGCTGGCCGAGGTGTGGGCGGAGCCGGCGGCACGGCGCTTCACCGTCTTCATCTTCGTGTCGATGCTGGCCTTCAGCGCGCAGGACCTGATCCTGGAGCCGTTCGCCGGCACGGTGTTCGGCTTCACGCCCGGTCGCTCCACGCAGCTGTCGGGCGTGCAGCATGGCGGCGTGCTGGTGGGCATGCTGCTGGCGGCGGCGGCCGGCAGCCGCTGGCGCGGCCGGCAGTTCGGCTCGCTGGCGGGCTGGACGGCGGGCGGCTGCATCGCCTCCGGCCTGGCGCTGGGCGGGCTGGTGCTGGCGGGGCTGTCGGCACGGCCCGGCATCCACCCGCTGGAGGCCAACGTGTTCCTGCTGGGCGCGGCCAACGGCGTGTTCTCCATCGCCGCCATCGGCTCGATGATGCGGCTGGCCGGCGAGGGCCGGCCGGGCAGCGAAGGCGTGCGCATCGGCCTGTGGGGCGCGGCGCAGGCCCTGGCCTTCGCGCTCGGCGGCCTGGTGGGCACCGGCGCCAGCGACCTGGCGCAGGCGCTGCTGGCTTCGCCCGGCATGGCCTACGCAGCGGTGTTCGGCTGCGAGGCGCTGCTGTTCCTCCTGGCGGGCTGGCTGGCCTGGCGGCCGCTGCCCGCTGCCGGCAGCGCCCGCGCGCTGCCTTCACCGATGCAGGTGTCCACATGATGCTGAGCGACCTGTACTACGACGCAGTGGTAGTGGGCGGCGGGCCGGCGGGGGCCACTGCCGCCGACGACCTGGCCCGTGCCGGCCACCGCGTGCTGCTGCTGGACCGGGCGGGCCGCATCAAGCCCTGTGGCGGTGCCATTCCGCCGCGGCTGATCGCCGACTTCGACATCCCCGAGCATTTGCTGGTGGCCCGGGCCACCGCGGCGCGCATGGTGTCGCCGGCCGGCCGGCAGGTGGACATCCCCATCGAAGGCGGCTTCGTCGGCATGGTGGACCGCGAGGTGTTCGACGAATGGCTGCGCCAGCGCGCCCAGGCGCATGGCGCGGTGCGCCGCACCGGCAGCTTCGAGACGCTGCAGCCCACCGCCGACGGCATGACGCTGGTGGCCTACCGCGATGGCCAGGGCCTGCGCCAGGTGCGCACCCGCACCGTCATCGGGGCCGACGGCGCACGTTCCGCGGTGGCGCGGCAGGCGGTGCCGGGCGCCGCCAAGGGCCGCTGCGTGTTCGCATACCACGAGATCGTGCGCACGCCGCAGCCGGCGCCCGCGGGCTTCCGCGGCAGCCGCTGCGAGGTGCATTACGACGGCCGGCTGTCGCCCGACTTCTACGGCTGGGTGTTCCCGCACGGCGACACCGTGAGCATCGGCACCGGCAGTGCCGACAAGGGCTTCTCGCTGCGCGGCGCGGTGCAGCGGCTGCGCCAGTCGGCGCAACTCGACGGCGCGCAGACGCTGCGCCGCGAAGGCGCCCCCTCCCAATGAAGCCGCTGCCGCGCTGGGACGACGGCCGTCACGTGGTGCTGGCCGGCGATGCGGCGGGCGTGGTGGCGCCGGCCTCGGGCGAGGGCATCTACTACGCGATGTTGGGCGGCCGCTTTGCCGCCAGCGCGGTGGCGCTGTGCCTGAAGACGGGCGACGGCCAGGCGCTGGCCAGTGCCCGCAAGGCCTTCCTGCGCGAGCACGGCCGGGTGTTCTGGGTGTTGGGCATCATGCAGCGGTTCTGGTACGCCAGCGACAGGCGCCGCGAGCGCTTCGTCAGCATGTGCCGCGACCGGGATGTCCAGCAACTCACCTTCGACGCCTACATGAACAAACGACTGGTCCGCGCGCGCCCGCTGGCGCATGTGCGCATCTTCTTCAAGGACGTGGCCCACCTGCTCGGGTTGGCGCGCGTATGACGGGACGGCCGCTGTGGAAACCTCTTTCGGTGGCGGTGCTGGGCGCGGTGGCGCTGTCGGTGCTCGGTGGCCTGGCCACCGACATCGGGCCCTGGTACCGCGGCCTGGCCAAGCCCGCGTGGCAGCCGCCCGACTGGCTCTTCGGCCCGGTGTGGACCACGATCTATGCGCTGGGCGTGGTGGCCGCCGTGCGGGCCTGGCGCGCGCCGGTGCAGCAGCCCGGGCGCGGTGCGCTGCTGACGGCCTTCGGTGCCAACGGCATCGCCAACGTGCTGTGGAGCGTCCTCTTCTTCGCCATGCGCCGGCCCGACTGGGCGGCCTTCGAGGTGGTGCTGCTGTGGTTGTCCATCGCCTGGCTGATCCGCGTGGCCGGCCGGCGCGACCGCCTGGCCGGCTGGCTGCTGGCGCCCTACCTGGCCTGGGTGAGCTTCGCGGCCGTGCTCAACCTGACGATCGTGCGGCTGAATCCGCCGTTCGCCTGAGCCGTTGAAGGCGATGCACATGGCCTGGCTGACCGACCTGGTGCTGGGCGTGCTGCTGCTGGAAGCCGCGGTGCTTTGGTGGCTGGCGCGGCCCCACCGGCGCGGCGTGCCGTTTGCCGACGTGGCGGGCAGCCTGCTTGCCGGGCTGTGCCTGGTGCTGGCGGTGCGTGAAGCAGCGTCCGGCAGCACCGGAGGGGGCTGGCGTCCTGGCTGGCCGCGGCCGGCATCGCCCACGCCTTCGACCTGCACAGGCGCTGGCGGCGGCGCCCGGCCGCGCCACCCTCTGCCGCCGCCCCCGATCCTTCCGCCGTATCACCGGGGCCGCGCGCCGCGCCCCCCGGACTCCTGTAGCCAACCGCCAAAGAGGACTTTCCATGACCACCCGTCGCCGCTTCATCACCATCGTGCCGCTGGCCGGCTCCGCGCTGCTGGCAGCGCACACCGCCAGCGCCCAGGGCGCGCCCACGCTGGACCCCAAGGACCCGCAGGCCGCCGCGCTGGGTTATGTGGTCGACACCACCAAGGTCGACAAGGCCAAGTACCCCAAGCACACCAACGACCAGCATTGCGGCAATTGCCAGCTGTACCAGGGCGCGGCCACCGCCGAGAAGGCGCCTTGCACCTTGTTCCAGGGCAAGCAGGTGCTGAACAAGGCCTGGTGCTCGGCCTGGGTCAAGAAGGCTGGCTGAGCCAAGCGCCATGGCATTCCCTTTTTCCGCCATCGTCGGCCAGGAGGAGATGAAGCTCGCCATCCTGGTCGCGGCGGTGGAACCCGCCATCGGCGGCGTGCTGGTGTTCGGCGACCGCGGCACCGGCAAGAGCACGGCCGTGCGGTCGCTGGCCGCGCTGCTGCCGCCGATGACGGTGGTGGCCGGTTGCCGCTACGGCTGCAATCCGGCCACGCTGGCGCTGCACGGCGGCTGCGACGACTGCCGCGCGTTGCGCACCGCGCCACGCACGCAGAAGGTGCCGGTGCCGGTCGTCGACCTGCCGCTGGGCGCCACCGAGGACCGCGTGGTGGGTGCGCTCGATCTGGAAAAGGCCCTGACCCTGGGCGTGCGTGCCTTCGAGCCCGGCCTGCTGGCCCGCGCCCACCGCGGCTTCCTGTACATCGACGAGGTGAACCTGCTGGAAGACCACCTGGTCGACCTGCTGATCGACGTTGCCGCCTCCGGCGAGAACGTGGTGGAGCGCGAGGGCCTGAGCGTGCGCCATCCTGCGCGCTTCGTGCTGGTGGGCAGCGGCAACCCGGAAGAGGGCGAGCTGCGGCCTCAGCTGCTCGACCGCTTCGGCCTGTCGGTGGAGGTG
Organism: Aquincola sp. J276; assembly: GCF_024700035.1. Classification (NCBI taxonomy): domain Bacteria; kingdom Pseudomonadati; phylum Pseudomonadota; class Betaproteobacteria; order Burkholderiales; family Sphaerotilaceae; genus Aquincola; species Aquincola sp. J276. Next base: position 1,157,964 of record NZ_JAJONC010000002.1, on the reverse strand, counting down.
CGCACGCCGATGGACGTGGCTTCGCGGGTGGAGGTGGTCAAGCGCCGCGACGCCTATGAGCGCGACCCGATCGGCTTCGCCGAGCACTGGAAGAAGGAGGATGCCAGGGTGCGCCGCCGCGTCGTGGCGGCGCGCGAGCGCAGCGCCACCACCGCCGTGCCCGACGCCACGCTGGAGGCCGCCGCCCGCCTGGCGATGGCCCTGGGCACCGACGGCCTGCGCGGTGAACTCACGCTCACCCGCGCCGCCCGCGCGCTGGCCGCGCTCGAAGGCGACGACGTCGCCGGCGTCAGCCACCTGCGCCGCGTGGCCCCGGCCGCGCTGCGCCACCGCCTGCGGCGCGACCCGCTGGACGAGTCGGGCAGCACCGAGCGCGTGGAACGTGCGCTGGCGGAGCTGTTCGACGCGGTGGCCTGAGGCCGCTCAGTTCTCATGGCTGCCCCCATGGCCGCCCCAGCCCCCACCCCAGCCGCCACCCCCCTCGCCACCGACCGCGCCGCCGCCGATGCCCGGCTGGCCATCGCGCTGCTGGCGGTGGACCCGGCCGGCCTGGGCGGCGTGTGGCTGCGCGCCCCGGCCGGCCCGGTGCGCGATGCCTGGCTGGCCCTGCTGCGAGGCCTGCTGCCCGAGGGCACGCCGCTGCGCCGCATGCCGTCCCACATCGGCGACGACCGGCTGCTGGGCGGCCTGGACCTGGGCGCCACGCTGCAGGCCCGCCGCCCGGTGCGCCAGGCCGGCCTGCTGCAAGAAGCGGCCGGCGGCCTCGTGCTGCTGGCGCTGGCCGAACGCCTGCCGGCGGCCACCGCGGGCCGCATCGCGGCCGTGCTGGACGCATCGTCCGGCCGCGATGCGGCGGCAGCCGTCGGCATGGTGGCGCTGGACGAAGGCGAGGCCGACGAGGCACCGCCGGCCGCGCTCACCGAACGGCTGGCGCTGCACCTGGTGCTGCGCACGGTGCAGGCGCAGCCGCTGGACCCGCAGCGCCTGCAGGCCGCCCGCGCCGCCTTGCCGCGGCTGCCGTTCGACGAGGACGTGGCCACCGCCCTGAGTGCGGCCGCCGTGGCGCTGGGCATCCGCTCGGCCCGGGCGGGCTGGCTGGCCTGGCGGGCCGCCTGCGCGGCTGCCGCCTGGGCCGGCCATGCCGAGGTGTCGACAGAGGACGCGGCGTTGGCGGCCCGGCTGGTGCTGGGACCGCGGGCCAGGCAGCAGCCCGCCGGCCCGCCGCCCGACGAGGCGGATGCGCCGCAGCACGACGGCGATGCCTTGCCCGCCGACGCCCCGCCACCCGCCGGCCGCGCGGATGCGCCCGAGGACGCGCCCGACGCCGCCGCCCGCCCGCCCTCGGGCAGCCCCGGCGCCCCGCCGCCGCCTGCGCCGGACGGTGGCGATGCGTCTTCCGGCCCCGCGGCACCACCGTCCACCGGCACGCCCTTGCACCAGCAGGTGCTGGCCGCCGCCGCCACCGCCTTGCCGCCCGGCCTGCTGATCGGCCTGGCCGCCCGCGCCGGCCAGCGACCGCCCGGCACGGCCGCCAGCGCCGGCCGCAGCGGCGCGGCGCAGCGCCATCGGCTGCAGGGCCGCCCGCTCGGCTCGGTGCGGGGCGAGGCACGCGGCGGCCGGCTCGACCTGATCGAGACGCTGCGTGCCGCCGCACCCTGGCAGCCGCTGCGCCGGGCCGAGGCCTTGCGCTGCGGCGGGCCGGTGGGCGCCCAGGTGCTGGTACGCGCGCAGGACTTCCGCCTGCGCCGCTACCAGCAGCGGCAGCAGACCACCACCGTCTTCACCGTGGATGCCAGCGGCTCCTCGCGCTGCACCGGCTGGCCGAAGCCAAGGGCGCGGTGGAACTGCTGCTGGCCGACTGCTATGTGCGGCGGGACCAGGTGGCCTTGATCGCCTTCCGGGGCACGGGCGCCCAGCTGCTGCTGCCGCCCACCCGCTCGCTGGTGCGGGCCAAGCGCTGCCTGGCCGAGCTGCCCGGCGGCGGCGGCACGCCGCTGGCCGTCGGCATCGACGCCGCCCGCCGGCTGGCCGAAGGCCTGCAACGCCAGGGCGGCAGCGTGCTGGTGGTGCTGATGACCGATGCCCGCGCCAACATCGCGCGCGATGGCGCGCCCGGCCGCGAGCGGGCCGCCGCCGACGCCCTGGCCTCCGCCCGCGCGCTGCAGGCCACCGGCCTGGCCAGCCTGATGATCGACACCGGCCGCGAGCCGCAGCCCGCCGCACGCGGCCTGGCCCAGGCCATGGGTGCACGCTACCTGGCGCTGCCGCAGGCCGATGCCGGTCGGCTGTGGCGGGCCGTGGCGCCGGGAACCGCCCGGTAGCGCTCCGCCGGCGGCCGTCGGCCGCGGCCTACGTGCAGCCGCGCCGCCGTCCGGGTCGGGTGGCGGGAACCGGCCCCAGGGCGCCTCCTCCCACAGGGGACATGCCAACCAACCCTTGGAGGCCCCCGATGAACAAGACACGCTCCAGCCGACCCATCCACCGCCTGGCCGCCCTGCCGCTGCTGGCCACCGCGCTGGGCCTGCCGGCCTTCGCGCAGCAGCCGGCCGCGGGCGCCCGCCCTGCAGCAACCACGCAGACGACCACCCAGACCACGCCGGCGGCCAACCCGGTGGCCGCCACGCCGGCACCCGCCGCCCAGGCTGGCCCCTACCGCGCCTTGCGCGCCAGCAAGCTCATCGGCATGGAGGTGCAGAACCGGGAAGGCCGGCACATCGGCCAGATCGACGACCTGGTGGTGAACATGGGCAACGGCGACCTGCGTTATGCCGTGCTGTCCTTCGACCCCGGCGTGATGGGCGGCGAGCGGCTGTTCGCCCTGCCGCCCGACCGGCTGGCCTTCACGCCCGAAGGCGACCGGGTGGTGGTGGACGTGGACAAGCAGCAGTTCGAGAAGGCCGCCATCGAACGCACCCGCTATTCGCCGGCCTTCTTCCGCGACCATGCCCAGGTGGCCGTGCTGGACCGGGCCTGGTCCATCCCGCAGCCCGGCCGCGGCACCACTGCGCACCGGGTGACCGACCTGCTGGAAGCCGACGTGCTGGCCCGCAACGGCGACGAGATCGGCGACGTGGACGAACTGGTGCTGGACCTGGGCTCGCGCAAGGTGCACTACGCGGTGGTCAGCTTCGACCCGGGCTGGACCTCGGCCGAGAAGCGCTACCTGTTCGCGCTGAGCGACTTCCGCCTGCCGCGCGACCCGGAGGATGTCCAGCTGGACCTGGACCGCGACGGCATGCGCCGGCTGCAGGGCTTCGACGGCGACCGCATGAAGGACCTGAACGCCGCGGGCTGGGTGGCCGACGTGCGCCGCAGCCTGGCCCAGGGCACCGGCGCACGGGCCGGCGCCGCACCCACGGACGCGGCGGCCCGCTGACCAGGGCGGCGCTCACCGCGGCGCGGTGGCCGCCGGCTGCGGCACCGGCGCTGCGCCCAGCGCCGCGGCCAGGCGCTGCAGCTTGTCCGGATTGCGCTGCACATGGATGCGCACGATGCGCTGCCCGTCCGTCTCGAAGGCCTGCGCCGATTCCAGGTGCCCGTCGATGAAGCGCAGCAGCCCCCACTGGCCATTGATGACGGCCAGTTCGACGCGCACCGCCTCGCCGTGGCGCAGCCGGGCCGCCAGGTACAGCTGCGCGATGCGCCGCCCGCCGGCCAGCACCTTGCCGAAGCTGGGCACCTTGCCGCCGCCGTCGCTCACCAGCTCGGCCTCCTCGGCCAGCATGGACGCCATCGCGCCGAAGCTGCCCTGCGCCACCGCTTCGGCGAACTGGCGCATCACCTGCAGGTGCGCCTCGGGCGTCACGGCATAGCGCGGGCGGGCCTCGCGCAACTGGGCCTTGGCGCGGCTCACCAGCTGGCGGCAGGCGGCCTCGCTCCTGCCCAGCGTGCGCGCCACCTCGTCGTAGTCGGCGTCGAACACCTCCCGCAGCAGGAAGGCCGCCCGGGCCGGCGGCGCCAGCCGCTCCAGCAGCGTGAGGAAGGCCACCGACAGGTCGTCGGCCCGCTGCAGCAGCTGCTCGGGCGAGGCGGGCGCGTCGTCCAGCTGCGGCTCGGGCAGCCAGAAGCCGGTGTAGTGCGCCCGCTGCACCTTGGCCGCGCGCAGGCGGTCGATGGCGATGCGGGTGGCGCTGGTCACCAGCCAGGCCTCGGCGTTGTCGATGGCCGGGCGGTCGGCCGCATGCCAGCGCAGCCAGGTGTCCTGCACCACCTCCTCGGCCTCGGCCCGGGTGCCCAGCATGCGGTAGGCGATGCCCAGCAGCCGGGGCCGCAGGCGGTCGAAGAGGCGGGTGGCGTCGTCCATCAATGCAAGACGTTCGAGGCCCGCGGCTTGTGACGGCAGGTCGCTCAGCCGGCCCAGGCGGCTTGGATGAGGGCCGCCACCTCGGCCGGCTTTTCCTCGTGCGCCAGGTGGCCGGTGCCGGCCAGCGGCAGCACCCGGGCCTGGCGCAGGCGGCGGGCCACGGCGCGGGCCTGCTCCGGCGGCACCATGCGGTCGCGGTCGGAGGCCAGCAGCCACAGCGGTACCGGCAGCCGCGGCAGGGCGTCGGCCAGCGGGCGCAGGTCCCAGTGCGCCATCATCGCCAGCGCACCGGCCACATGCGCCGGGCTGCGCACCAGCCGGGCATACAGGGCGGCGGAGGCGGCCGGCACCACCGAGCCGGTGCCGTCCAGCAGGCGCTGCACCGCACGGTCGTCGCGCGCCTGCCGGGCCACCAGCCGGGTGACCAGACCGGGCAGCAGCGGGCCGCCGCCGATCAGCCGCGCCAGCGGCGCGAACAGCAGGCCGGCCACGCCGTCGAAGGGCAGCAGTGCGCCGTTCATCGACACCAGCGCCCGCGCCGGCGCATGGCCGTCCAGCATCAGCTGCGCGCCGATGGCCGCACCGGCCGAATGGCCGGCCACCAGCGCCGGCGGCGCCAGGTCCAGCATCGCCAGCAGCGCCGCCAGCGCACGGGCCATCGCCGGCAGGCCGGGCGCGGGCTGCAGTGGGTCGGTGAAGGCATGGCCGGGCAGGTCGGGCACCACCACGGTGAAGCGCGGAGACAGCAGCGGCAGCAGCCCGGCCATGCTGTGGCTGGAAGCGCCGGTGCCGTGCAGCAGCAGCAGCACCGGGCCCTGGCCGGCCACCTGCACATGCCAGTGCAACCCGCCGGCCTGCAGGAAGCGGCTGTGTGCGCGGTGCGGCCAGTCGGCGCCGTCGCGCTCCCAGGCCAGCCGCCGCCGCTGCGCTTCCATCCGCCCGCGGCTGCCGCTAGCCGGCGTCGCCGGCCACGCCGAACAGGCGGATGCGCCCGTACAGCGTGGCCGCGCGCTGGGTGGAGGCCTCCACTTCCTGCAGCAGCGGCGCCATGTCGGGGCCCACCGGTCCGTCGGCGATGTCCATCGCCACCAGGCTGGCATTGCTGAGGATGGCGCGCATCACCTCGTCGGCGCCCACCGGCTGCGCCGCGCCTTCGGCGGCGGTGCGCTGCAGCGAGGCTTCGAGCTGCCGCCGGGCCTCGGCAGCGCGCTGGCTGTCCACCAGGTCGGTGAGGGTGAGGATGAGGCCGAGCGCGCTGCCGTCGCGCGCCGGCACGATCTCGGCGCGCACGCCCACCGGCCGCGGCGGGCCGCCGGCGGTGCCCTGCAGCGCCAGCTCGCCGCGCCAGGGTTGGTGCGCCGCCTTCAGGCCGCGCAGCATGTCGTGCAGCGCCTGCGGCGGCCGGAAGCCGGCGGCCACGTCGTCCAGCGTGTGCAGGGTGCGGCCGTCGGGCGCCAGCAGGCGGCGGAAGGCCTCGTTGGCATGCAGCAGTCGGCCGTGCGCATCGGCGATGGCCACCGGCTCGCGCGAGTTCTGCACCGTGCCGCGGATCTGCACCAGCTGCCGCTCGGCGATCAGCAGCCGCACCGCATGCACCTGCACGATGATGTCCACCAGCGCGCTGCCGAAGGCCCGTGCCAGCGCGATCTCGGTGGCCGTCCAGGGCAGGGCGGTGCCGCGCACGATCTCGGACCAGGCCGCGAAGGAGCGCCGCGGCGACAGCTCCATCGGGTCGTCGCCCACCTTGGGCTTGTGCGGGTCGCCGGCCCAGGTGACGGTCAGCAGCTGCTCCTTGCGGAACCACATCAGGTAGTCGGGCTGGCTGGCCGACAGCCGCACCGCCAGCACGCCGGCGGCCACCGGCGTCAGCGAAGCCAGCGCGGGCTCGGCCTGGGCGATGGACGAGCAGGCCAGCGGCGGCGCATCGGTGGTGGCCTGCGGCGCGGCCGCCGCCGGGCGAGAGTCCACCCACCGCGCCAGCGCGCGCAGCTCGGGCGTGGAGGGCACCTCGCCGGAGGTGAGCACCTCGCCGTCGTGGAAAAGCGCCGCGCCGGTGGCGCCCAGCGGCTGCAGCAGCGTGGCCGGGTTGCGCAGCAGGGCCAGCCGCCAGTCGCCTTCGGTGGAAGTGGCCTCGATCAGCCGCTGCTCCAGCCGGCGCACCACCAGCGCCACCTGGGCATGGGCATAGTTCTCGATGGCGGCGATGCGGGTGGCGATCACCTCGGCCAGCAGGTCGCAGGCGGTGCGCACCGCATAGCGCAGGTTGCGCGGCTGGTAGTGGTGGGCGGCGATCAGGCCCCAGAGCCGGCCCTCGTGCACCAGGGACACCACCAGCGTGGCGGTCACGCCCATGTTCTTCAGGTACTGCAGGTGCAGCGGCGACATGCTGCGCAGGTAGCACATCGACATGTCCAGCTCCTGCCCGGTGGGCGGCAGCCGCGCGGGCACCAGCGGCGCCGGCTGGTAGTGCACGTCCATCAGCACCCGCACGCGGTTGCGCAGGTAGAGCGCACGGGCGCGCTGGGGGATGTCGGTGGCCGGATAGTGGTGGCCCAGCAGCGATTCCAGCCGTGGGTCGCGCGCCTCCGCGATGATCTTGCCGTGGCCGTCGGGGTCGAACTGGTAGACCATCACCCGGTCGTAGCCGGTCAGCTCGTGGATGCCCTGCACCGCGGCGTCGGCCAGCGCGCCCAGGCTGGCCGCCGCCGACAGCCGCTGCACCGTGGCCGACACGCAGGCCAGCACCGCCTCCTGCCCGATGGTGGCCATGTGGCGGGCGCTGTCGGGCAGCTCCACCGCTTCCACCTCCACCACCAGCTGGCCGTCGGGCACCCGGTGCAGGCTGCCTTCCAGCACCCGCGGCATGCCGTCGGCAGCGCTGGTGCATTGCAGCGGCACGGGCTCGTCCTGCGGGCGGGCCACGCGCGGCGCCAGCGCGGCCACCTGCGCGGCCAGGTCGCCGCCCAGCACCTGCAGCGGCCGCTCCAGCAGCCGCTCCACCGGCAGGCCCAGCACCGCGGCGGTGTTGGCGCTGGCCTGCAGCACCTGCAGGTCCGACGGCCGCAGCACCAGCAGCGCGCCATGCGGCTGCACCGAGCCGGCAAGGTGGATCAGCTCACGCTCGCAGTTGCTGAGGTCGGCCTGGCCGAAGGGCGGGTGGTACGTCACGGCGGGCGGGAGCGCAGGCGGGATGTCAGCCGGCGTCGTCGGTGGCCAGGCCCAGCCGGCGCATGCGGCGCTGCAACTCGGCGGTGTCGATGCCCAGCTGCAGCGCGGCCGCCGCCATGCGGCCGCCGGCCTGGGCCAGCGCGGTGTCGATGGCATGGCGCTCGGTGGCGTCGCTGGCCTCGCGCAGCAGCGCCGGCAGCGGCAACTGGCCCACCCGCGCGGCGATGCGCTGCAGCGTGGCCGCCAGGTCCAGCGGCGTGCCCGGCGGCGTGCCGGCCGGCGCCGGGGACGCCAGCGGCCGCAGCACGAAGGCCAGGCGCTCCTGCTCGCCATCGGCCAGCAGCGAGACCCACAGCGCCACCGCCACCGGCGCACCGGCCGCGCCGATGGTGGCCCGGGCCTGGGTGGCGAAGCCAGCGCGGCGGGCGTCGGACAACGCCGCCGCCAGCTGGCGGTGCGGATCGCCCAGCACCTCGGCCACCGGGCGGCCGGCCAGCTGGGCTTCGGTGTCCGCGCCGGCCAGGGCCAGCAGCTCGGCATTGGCCATCAGCACGCGGCCGTGGGCATCGGCCACCAGCACGGCGTCCTGCACCGCCTGGCCCGGCTGCGGCGTCTCGGCCGGCCGGGCGCGCACCAGCAGGGCCTGGGGCTGCGCCGCATCGTCGGGGCGGATGGGGACCACCGACACATCCAGCGCCAGCACGTCGGCCGCGCGCTGCAGCCGGGTGCGCACCTCGGTGGCGCGGCCGGCGCTCTGCGCCAGCGCCAGCAGGTCGCGGATGGGCGGCGGCAGCGGCTGGCCCGGCGCGCCGAACAGCGCCTGCGCCTGCGCATTGGCATCGGCCGCGAGCAGGGTGGGCAGCTGCACCAGCATCACCGCGTCGCTGGCCACCTGGGCCAGCAGGCGCTGGCGCGACTGCTCCTGGCGCAGGCGCCAGTAGTCGCGCTCCATCTCGCGCTGGGCCTCGACGAAGCGCTGCTGGATGGCGGCCACCGCGCGCAGGTCGCGGCCCACGGCCAGCAGCGGGCCGCCGGCGCCCAGGCGCAGCGCGGCATAGCTGATGGGGATGTCCTCGCCGCTGGCCGAGGGATGGTTCACCTCGCGCCGGCGGGAGACGCCGTGGCTGCCCACTTCCTGCAGCAGCTGCTCGATCTTGCGGCGGGTGCCGCCGGTCACGGTCTCGGCCCAGGGCCGGCCCACCCATTGGCCGGCGCCCAGGGCCAGCGCGGCGTCGGCGGCCGCCACGTTGGTGACGATGCCGTCCTCGCCGATCACCAGGGCGATGTCACTGGCCAGCGACACGAAGGCCGTGGCCAGCTCGGGAGCCAGGCCTGACAGCGCGCTCAGGTCGGTGGGGTCGGGGGTGCCAGGGGTGGCCACGACATGCTTTCAGGGTTCACCCGGACGGGGGGTGGAACAACTCGTCGGACCTTAACACACGGGTGCGGCCGCCCTCGCGGGCCGCTGCACCCCCGGCAGCCCGGCCTTCAGGCCGGTTGTGCCTCGTCGCTGGCGTCCTCCGCCTCGCCTTCGTTGGCGCGCGCCAGCGCACGCCGGCGCAACCACAGCTGGAGCGCCTCGCCGCCCAGCACGGCCACGGTCAGCAGCAGGAGCAGGGTGTCCATCACAGTACCTCCAGCGCATGCAGCTGCCGCCGCGCACGCTCCACGATCTCCAGGCGGGTGCGCTGCAGCACCACCGCCGCCGCATGCGCGCCGCCAGCCAGCAGGCCGAGCGCCAGCGCGGCGGCCGGCGGCGGGGCTGCGGGCGGTGCCGGCATGGCGCCCAGGTGCAGCACCGCCAGCGGCAGCAGCCCGGCCAGCAGCAGCACCGCGGCGGCGCGGTCGGCGCGCGCCGGCTCGGCGATGGCGTGGCGCAGCAGCACCGCGCCCAGCGTGAAGGGCAGCAGCATCGCCTCCGGCGCCAGCTGCGCATTCCACCAGGCGTCGCCCGCGCTGGCCTGCACCGCCTGCGCGGCCATCGACAGCATCGCCATCAGGGCGGTGGTGGGCGCCGCAGCCGCCGCCACGATGGGGCAGAGCCGGGCCACGCCGAGCAGGCCCAGCCCGGCGGCCAGCGCCATCAACAAGTAGAGGCCGCCGGCCAGCGGGGCCGTCACCGCATGCAGCAGGGCGGCGATGGTGCCCTCCGCGCCTGCAGCGCGGGCGGCCCCCTCCGCGCCAGCGGCGCGGGCGGCCATCAGTGCCGCCAGGCCGCCCAGCACCGCCACCGCGGCCAGCCAGCGCACCAGCCGGCCGGCCAGCGCATAGAAGAACCAGGGCGTGGCCAGCCGGCGCAGGTCCGCCGCCGACCGCCAGGCCCGCGCGCGGCGCGGCCGGCGCGGCAAGGAATGAGGGTGGAGCTGCGGCATGGGGCCTCCCGGATCAGGGCTTACGAGCAGTGGGGCGCGATCAGGTTGTAAATCAAAGTTGACACTCATACTATAGCCGCATGTTGACAGCCCATGCGCCCGTTTACACCGTCCCGGCCACGCGGCTGGCCACCGGCGGCGGGCCTGCCGCGGCACCGCATGCGGTCGTCATCGGCAGCGGCTTCGGTGGTCTGGCCGCAGCGGTGCGCCTGGGCGCACGCGGCTGGCGGGTGACGGTGCTGGAGGCACTGGACCAGCCCGGCGGCCGCGCCCGGGTGCACCGGCAGGACGGCTTCACCTTCGATGCCGGCCCCACCGTCATCACCGCGCCCTTCCTGCTGGAGGAGCTGTGGGCCCTGTGCGGCCGCCGGCTGGCCGACGACGTGGACCTGCGGCCGGTGAGCCCCTTCTACCGCGTGCGCTTCGACGATGGCACGCAGTTCGACTACAGCGGCGACGCCGCCGCTATGGAGGCCGAGGTGGCCCGCCTGTCGCCCACCGACGTGGAAGGCTACCGCCGCTTCCTGGCGGCCAGCCAGGCGATCTTCCAGGTGGGCTTCGAGCAGCTGGCGCATGTGCGCTTCAGCCGCTGGACCGACATGGCGCGGGTGCTGCCCAAGCTGCTGCAGCTGGAGGGCTGGCGCACCGTCCACGGCCTGGCCTGCAAGCATGTGCAGAGCCCGCGGCTGCGCATGGTGCTCACCTTCCAGTCGCTGCTGGTGGGTGGCAATCCGTTCGCCACCACCTCGGTGTACTGCCTCATCGCCTTCCTCGAGCGGCGCTGGGGCGTGCACTTTCCCATCGGCGGCACCGGCCGGCTGGTGCAGGGGCTGGTGAGCCTGGTGGAAGGGCAGGGCAACCGGGTGCGCTGCGGCGCGCCGGTGGCGCAGATCCTGGCCGAGCGCGGTGCGGCCACCGGCGTGCGGCTGGCCGATGGCGAGGTGCTCAAGGCCGACATCGTGGTGAGCAATGCCGACTCGGCCACCACCTACCGCCGGCTGCTGCCCGGCGTGCGGCGCCGGCGCTGGACCGACCGCCGCATCGACCGTGCGCGCTACTCGATGAGCCTGTTCGTCTGGTACTTCGGCACCCGCCGGCAGTACCCGGGCGTGGCCCACCACACCATCGCGCTGGGCCCGCGCTACCGCGGCCTGCTGGACGACATCTTCGAGCGCAAGCACCTGGCCGAGGACTTCAGCGTCTACCTGCACCGGCCCACCGCCACCGATCCCTCGCTGGCGCCGCCGGGCTGCGATGCCTTCTACGTGCTGTCGCCGGTGCCGCACCTGCAGTCGGGCACCGACTGGCAGGTGCAGGGCGAGTTGTATAGACAAGCCATCGAGGCCCGGCTGGAAGCCACGCTGCTGCCCGGCCTGGGCCAGGCGCTGTGCAGCTCGCGCATCACCACGCCGCAGGATTTCCAGGACACGCTGGGTGCCTTCCGCGGCGCCGCCTTCGGGCTGGAGCCGGTGCTCACGCAGAGCGCCTGGTTCCGCCCCCACAACCAGAGCGAGGAGCTGCGCGGCCTCTACCTGGTGGGCGCCGGCACCCACCCGGGTGCGGGCCTGCCCGGCGTGCTGTCTTCCGCGCGCATCCTCGATACGGTGGTACCCGATGCCCGAGCCTTCCAGCAGCAACCCGCCTGAGCTGTCGGCGGCCGACGTGGCGGCCTGCCGGCGCGTGCTGCGCCAGCATTCGCGCAGCTTCCATGCCGCATCGCTGATGCTGCCGCGCACGGTGCGCGATCCCGCCTCGGTGCTGTATGGCTTCTGCCGCCTGGCCGACGATGCGGTGGACGTGCATGGCGGCCAGGCCGAGGCCATCGCGCGGCTGCAGGAGCGGCTGGCCCGCGCCGCCGCCGGCCGGCCGCTGCCGCAGGCGGCCGACCGCGCGCTGGCCGCGGTGCTGCGCGCGCATGCCATTCCGCTGGAGCTGCCGGTGCGGCTGCTGGAAGGCCTGGCCTGGGACGCCGAGGGTCGGCGCTACGAGACGCTGGACGACCTGCTGCACTACGCCGCCCGCGTGGCCGGTACCGTGGGCGCGATGATGTGCCTGCTGATGGACGTGCGCAGCCACCAGGCCCTGGCCCGCGCCTGCGACCTGGGCGTGGCGATGCAGCTGTCCAACATCGCCCGCGACGTAGGCGAGGACGCCCGCATGGGCCGCCTGTACCTGCCGCTGCAGTGGCTGCATGCCGCCGGCATCGATGCCGATGCCTGGCTGGCCGCGCCGCGGCATTCCCCGGCGCTGGCCGGCGTGGTGGAGCGGCTGCTGCGGCAGGCCGACCTGCTGTACGCCCGCGCCGACGCCGGCATCGCGATGCTGCCGGTGGCCTGCCGGCCGGGCATCCGTGCCGCGCGCCGCCTGTATGCCGAGATCGGCCAGCAGGTGCGCCGCGCCGGCTGCGATGCGGTGGGCGGGCGGGCGGTGGTGCCGCCGCTGCGCAAGGCGGTGCTGCTGGCCGGTGCCGCCTGGCCGGGCGCGGGCCGCGGCCGCCGCGCCGCCGCGGGCCCGCTGCCGCCGCTGGCCGCCACCCGGGGGCTGGTGGAAGCCGCCGCCCGCCCGGTGCCGCGCCGCCGCGGTCCGGTGGACACGGTGCTCGACCTCTTCGAGCGGCTGGAGCGGCGCGACCGCTTCGGCAGCGCCGGTTGATGCCATGGCAGTGCTGGCGCTGGGACTCAACCACGGCAGTGCGCCGCTGGACGTGCGCGGGCGGTTCGCCTTCCCGGCCGATGCGCTGGGCCAGGCGCTGCGCGGCCTGGGCGCGCGGCTGCAGCGCGCGCCGGCCGAGGCCGCCATCCTGTCCACCTGCAACCGCACCGAGCTGTACATCGCCACGCCCGACGGAGCGCCCGCGGTGCTGCCCACGCTGCTGGACTGGCTGGCCGAGCACGGCGGCATGCCGGCCGCCGCCCTGCAATCGCACACCTATGTGCGGCAGGACTGCGATGCCGCCCGCCATGCCTTCCGGGTGGCCGCGGGGCTGGACTCCATGGTGCTGGGCGAGCCGCAGATCCTGGGCCAGCTCAAGCTGGCGGTGAAGCAGGCCGAGGAGGCCGGCGCGCTGGGCAGCACGCTGCACCAGCTGTTCCAGCGCTCCTTCTCGGTGGCCAAGGAGGTGCGCAGCTGCACCGACATCGGCGTCCATTCGGTGAGCATGGCCGCGGCCGCGGTGCGGCTGGCCGAGCAGCTGTTCGAGCAGATGGCCGACACCCGCGTGCTGTGCGTGGGCGCGGGCGAGATGATCGGGCGCGTGGCCACGCATTTCGCGGCGCGCAAGCCGCGCGCGCTGGTGCTGGCCAACCGCACGCCGGCACGCGGCGAAGCCCTGGCGCAGGCCCTGGGCGCGCAGTCCATGCCGCTGGCCGAGCTGCCGGCCCGGCTGGGCGAGTTCGACGTGGTAGTGAGCTGCACCGCCAGCACCCTGCCGCTGATCGGCCTGGGCGCGGTGGAGCGGGCGCTGAAGGCCCGGCGCCGCCGCCCGATGCTGCTGCTGGACCTGGCGGTGCCGCGGGACATCGAGGCCGAGGTGGCCCGCCTGCCGGAGGTGTACCTCTACACCGTCGACGACCTGGCCACGCGGGTGCGCGGCGCCGGCGAGCGCCGTCAGGCCGCGGTGGCGCAGGCCGAAGGCATCATCGACGCGGGCGTGGAGCGCTTCGGCCGCTGGCTGGCGCAGCGCGGCGCGGTGCCGCTGATCCGCTCGCTCAACGAGCAGGTGGACAGCTGGCGCGCTGCGGAGATCGCCCGGGCGCGCAAGCGGCTGGCCGCGGGCATGCCGATCGACGAGGTGTTCGAGGCGCTGTCCCAGGGGCTGGCGCACAAGCTGATGCACGGCACCCTGGCCGAGCTGCATGCCGCCGGCGGCGCCGCGCTGGCGCCCACGGTGCAGCGCCTGTTCCTGCGCCGATGAGCGGCAGCACGCTGGTGCTGGTGGAGCTGCTGCTGGTGCTGGGCGGCGTGATGGGCTGGGCGGTGTGGGAGCTGTGGTCGGTGCGGCGCCAGCTGCGCGATGACCGCGATCGCCTGCGGCAGGCCGGGGCGGACCGGCAGGGCGGGCAGGGCGGCCCGCCCGGGTCCGGCGGCATACCGCCTTCGCGTTTCGACTGATTGCGCCGCCCGCCGGGGCCGGGGATGCTGCGCCCGCGGTGCAGTTCGCCGCGCCGCCGGCAGTGCGCCCGTGACCCCTTCGTTCTCGCTGTACCTCGAAGTCGTCCGCGTGGTGGCCACGGTGGTGGTGGTGCTGGGGCATGCCAAGGCCTTCCACCTGCCGGTGAGCCAGTTCTGCGACCGCTTCCATCCCGGCCGCGACGCGGTCATCGCCTTCTTCGTGCTCTCGGGCTTCGTCATCAGCTGGTGCGCCACCGAGCGCGACCGCGACTGGCGCCGTTATGCGCTGCAGCGGGCGACGCGTGTGTACTCGGTGGCGGTGCCGGCGGTGGCCTTCAGCCTGCTGGTGGCCGCCGTCATCCCGATGCTGGCCGGCGGCAGCCTGCCCTATCCGCTGCAAAAGCTGTGGCTGTACCTGCCGATCTACCTCGGCTTCCTGGGCAACGTGGGGCCGCTGACCGAGACGCCGCCGCACAACTTTCCCTGGTGGTCGCTCAATTTCGAGGTCTGGTACTACGTGGTGCTGGGCGTGGCCCTCTTCGGCCGCGGCCGTTGGCGCTGGCCGGCGGTGGCGCTGCTGCTGGTGGCCATGGCGCCGGCCATGCTGGCGCTGCTGCCGGTCTGGCTGGCCGGCGTGGTGCTGCAGCGCTGGGGCGGCCCGCGCTGGCGGCCGCCGGTGGCGCGGCTGGTGGCCGGCGGCACCGTGCTGGCCTACCTGGCCGTCAAGCTTGGCGGGGTGGATGCCGAGATGGACCAGCGGCTGCTGGGCCGGGTGGAAACCGCCGGCCATGAACGGCTGCTGGGCACCTACCTGGTGGCCGCGCTGATGGCGCTGCACCTGGCCGCGGTGCGCTGCCTGCACTTCGCGCCGCCGCCCGCGGTGGCCGGGCTGATCCGCCGCGCCGCCGCGCTCACCTTCGCCACCTACCTGTTCCACCTGCCGCTGTTCGACCTGGCGCAGGCGCTGTGGCCACGGCGCGAGGGCGGCCTGGCCCACTACGCGGTGGTGGTGGCCGGCACGCTGCTGCTGTGCGGCCTGGCCGGCGTGGTCACCGAGCAGCACAAGCAGCGCTACCGCAGCAGCCTGGTGCGCCTGGCGCGGCGGCTGCGCGGCTGGGGGCCGGAGGTCGCCCCGCTGCCGGCCGGCCGGCCGCCCGGCCCGGGATGAAGGCCGCTGCCCGGCGGGCGCTCAGCTGCCCGCGCCCGGCCAGGGCAGCCAGGCCGGCAGCAGCCCGCGCGCCAGCAGCCAGGCGCCAATGAACAGCGCCGTGGTGCCCAGCAGCGCCAGCGCCGACATCAGCCAGCCCAGCAGCACCGCCACCCCGTCGTGGAACACCAGGCCGATGCCCAGCAGCATCAGCGCCAGGGCCGGCAGCACGTTGCCGAAGGGAATGGGCAGCACGATGATCACCGCCATCACGCCCACCAGCGCCGCCAGCAGGCCATGCGGATGGCCAGTGGCCAGGTGGCTGAGCCGTGGCCGCGACAGCAGGCCGGCCAGCGCATAGGCCGCGGCCAGCAGCCGCAGCACCCGCGCCGCCCAGCGCTGCGAAAGCTGGAAGCCGCCCACCCGCTGCGGCAGTGCCATCGCGCCGCGGCCGCGCCACAGCGCGGCAGCCAGCGCGCAGATGCCCATGCCCACCACCGTGCCCGAGCCCGGCACCGGCAGCAGGCAGGGCACTGCCAGCAGCACCAGCAGGCTGCCCTGCGCGGCCGGCCCATGGGCCTGCGCCAGCCATTGCAGCGACACGCCCTCGCCGGGCAGCTCGGCGGCCGCATGGCGCAGCCGTTGGGCCAGCCCGGCTGGCGTGGCCTCGCCCGTCACCGGGGCAGGCCGGTGGCGGCTTGCGCCAGGCGGGCGGCGGGGTTCGCCGTGGCCGCCGCGGCGCGGGCGCGCCGGCGCCACAAGGCGATGCCGGCATGCAGCGTCACGCCCAGGGCCAGCAGCAGCAGCGCGCCGAAGGCCCACACCACCCACAGCAGCACCGTCAGGCCGCCGGCCAGGGCCGGCAGCAGGCCCAGCAGGCCATCGACCCAGGGCGCCAGCTCGGCCAGCGCCGCGGTGATGCTGGCAGCAATCTCCGGCGGCACCCACTGCGCCAGCCAGGCCGGCAGCTGCAGCGCGGGCACGCCTGCCGCACCCACCGAGACCTGCCCGGCCTGTGCCGCCGACCAGCCGGCCAGCGCATCCACCGCCCACAGGCCGCCGGTCCACAGCGCCAGCAGCCCCGCGATGGCGAACCACACGATGGCGTGGAACATGTCGATCTCCTTGTGCTTGAAAAGAAACGGGGCCGATTGTCTGAACCGGGCGTTTCGAAAAAAGCATAGGCAGATGGACGAATGTTCCTTTTATCCGAAGTAAAAGCGGCAGGCTCAGGCCGCCTGCAGCGGCAGCTTGAACACCGCCACCGCCTGCACCAGCTGGGCGGCCTGGTGCTTCAGGCTCTCGGCGGCGGCGGCGCTCTCCTCCACCAGCGCGGCGTTCTGCTGGGTGGCCTGGTCCATGTGGCTCACGGCCTGGCCCACCTGGCGCACGCCGGCGCTCTGTTCCTCGCTGGCCGCGGTGATCTCGGCCACGATCTCGCTCACCCGCTGGATCGAGCGCACGATCTCGCCCATGGTGCTGCCGGCACGGTCCACCAGCTGGGTGCCCTGTTCCACCTGCTCCACGCTGCGGCCGATCAGGGTCTTGATCTCCTTGGCGGCCTCGGCGCTGCGCTGGGCCAGGCTGCGCACCTCGGCCGCCACCACGGCGAAGCCGCGGCCCTGCTCGCCGGCACGGGCGGCTTCGACCGCCGCGTTCAAGGCCAGGATGTTGGTCTGGAAGGCGATGCCGTCGATCACGCTGATGATGTCGCCGATCTTGCGGCTGCTGTCGTTGATGCCCTGCATCGTGGTGACCACCTGGCCCACCACCTCGCCGCCCTGCACCGCCACCGAGGAGGCGCTCTGCGCCAGCCGGTTGGCCTGGCCCGCGCTGTCGGCGTTGTTGCGCACGGTGCTGCCCAGCTGGTCCATCGTGGCCGCGGTCTGCTGCAGGCTGCTGGCCTGCGTCTCGGTGCGCTGCGACAGGTCCAGGTTGCCGGTGGCGATCTGCACCGAGCCGGTGGCGATGCTGTCCGATGCCTGGCGCACCTGGCCCACCACGCGGGCCAGGGCCTGTTGCATCGCGCCCAGCGAGGCCAGCACGCTGCCGGCCTGTGCCTGCGCGGCGCCGGGCACCGGGCTCAGGTCGCCGGCAGCCACCCGCTCGGCCACCTGGCCCAGCGCGGCCGGCTCGGCCCCCCAGCTGGCGGACGATGTGGCGCGAGATGGCGGCCGCCAGGGCGATGCCGGCCACCAGGGCCAGCCCCAGTGCGCCCAGCATCACCGCGCGGAAGCCGGAGGCCTGCTCCATCGCCACCGCATTCAGGGCCTGCACCCGTGCTTCCTCGAATTCGATCAGCCGGTTGATGGCCGCCAGCCACTGCACGTACTGTGGCTTGGCGCGCGACCACAGCAGCGCCTGCGCCTCGGTGGCGTCGCCGCGGTCCACCGCCGCGATCACGGCCCGGGTGCTTGCCACGGCCTCGGCCTCGATCTGCTGGATGGCGGCATACAGCCGCTGCAGCTCGGCCCGGTCGTCGGAGCCGTTGATCAGCGCCTGCAGCGGCGCATCGGAGGCTGCATAGAAGCGGGCCAGCTCGTCGATGGCGGCCACTTCCTTCTGGCGGCTCTCGGCGTTGGTGGCCAGCACATGGTCGCGGATGGCGATGGCGCGGTCGTGCGCCGAGCCGCGGAAGTTGATGGCAAAGCGCTGGATGCGGGTGTGCTCCTGGCCGTTGGCCGACAGTGCGCGCTCGATGGTGCGCACCTTGACCATGGCCACGCCCGCGACGATGGACAGGATGACGAGGATGACGGCAAAAGCCAGCTGCAGGCGCTGGCTGACGCTCAGTGTGGACAGGCGCATGAGAACCTCAACGAATGGAGCGGAAGGTGCTGCGCAGCAGGACGGTCCTGCAGGCGCTGCGGGATGGCCCGGGAGGGCCGGTGCATCGATGGGCTCGGCGATCATGCAAGCCGGAGCATGAGGGCTTTTCGGCCCCGGCCGGCGCGGCTTGAGCCGCGCCCCGCTCAACCGCGCCGCGGCATGCGGAAGGGCAGCAGCGCCTGCACCCAGCGGCGGCCGAAGCGCCGCAGCGAGAGGCTTTCATGCACCGCCGTCACGGGCTGGCCCAGCAGCGTGGTGTGCACCAGGGAGCGGGTGTAGAAGGGCCCGTCCTCCAGTGTGGCCAGCAGCCGGGCATCGGGCCCGCGCACCGGCCGCGCCACGCCCCAGCGGGCCCGCGGCAGCAGGCCCATGGACGGCGGCTCGAAGGCCTGGGCGCTGCCGTCGGCCGCGATCTGCAGCGCCAGCGACAGCGGCGGCCCGCACAGCGGCTGCACGTCGTAGGTGAGGGCACTGCGGCCACCGGCCAGCGCGGCGCGGGCCCAGGTCCAGTCGGCGAAGCGCTGCTCCAGCGGCTCGTCGCCGCGGTTGGCATCCAGGTAGCCGGTGCCGCGCCAGCACAGGCCGGGCTGCGGCAGCCGCACCTCCACCTGCGCACGCGGCGCCAGCGGCGTCCAGCGGTGGCCGCCTTCGGCCGCCAATGGAATGTCCAGCCCCGTGCGGGCCTGCGGATGCAGCGTGATGCGCCCGCGCAGCCGCTGCGGCCATGGCGCGGTGATCTCGTCGACGTCGATCACCAGCGCGTCGCCCTGCCAGTGCAGCGCGCTGGGGCCGATGGCCAGGTGGTCGTGCCGCTGGTGCAGGTGGCGGCTGCCGCGCTCGGTCATCGCCCAGCGGTGGCCGCCGTCGCCGTACAGCGCCAGGTTGATGGCGCAGTGCTCGGCGGGCGGTGCCGCGCCGCGCCGGCGGGCCGCGGCGTAGTAGGGCGAGAACACGCTGCCCACGAAGGCGATCAGCGCCAGCCCGTGGCGGCCGTCGTCGCTCAGGGCATCGAGGTACCACCAGGCATAACCACCGGATGGTGGCGCCGCATCGAAGCCAGGTCGGCCAGCAGCCGCTGCGCCGCCAGCCGGCCCGACAGCGCCGCCATCGGCACGCCCGGGCCCGGATGGGTGCTGCCACCGGCCAGGTACAGCCCCGGCAGCCGGCTGCGGGAGCCCGCCCGCCGGAACGACGCCTGCCACCCGTGGCTGGCCGGGCCATACAGCGCCCCGCCCGTGCCCGGAAACATCCGCTCGAAGTGTGCCGGCGTGGTGGTCACCATCGCCGATTCGGGCCGGATCAGCAGCCCGCAGCGGGCCAGCCGGTCGAAGGTGCTGTGCTGGCATGCGGCCATCTCCTCGGGGGTGGGCGGGCGGCTGTCGCCGGTGGGTGGGGCATTGACCAGCATCAGCAGCCGCTCGGGGCCGCCGTGCACCGTGCGGGGCTGGTCGCGCCGGTCCTGCGCGCACAGGTACACCGTGGGTGCGCGCGGCAGCCGCCCGGCGCGCAGGTCGTCGAATTCGGCGCGGTAGTCGTCGCTGAAGCACACGTTGTGGCGCAGCAGCGGCTGCCCGCGGCAGTGGGCCAGCAGGTTCCAGGTGACGGCAGACAGCGAGCGCTGCGCCGGCAGCGGCGCCCCGGGCCCGGCCGCGGCCCGCACCGCGTCGCCCAGGTGGCCGGCCGCCAGCGCGCCCACGTCGCCGTTGAACACCACGGCATCGGCATGCAGCACCTCGCCGCCGGCCAGCCGCACGCCGGCGGCGTGGCCGTCGGCCAGCAGGATCTCCGCCACCCGCGCGCCATGGCGCAGCCGGGCGCCGCACCGCGCGGCCTGCGCCGCCAGCACCTGCGCCAGCCGGTGCATGCCGCCGTCCACGTACCACACGCCGCTGTGCTCCACATGGGCCACCAGCATCAGCGTGGCCGGCGCCTGGTAGGGCGACGAGCCGCAGTAGGTGGCATAGCGGCCGAACAGCTGCCGCAGCCGCGCATCGCGGAAGTGGCCGGCCAGGGCCGCGGCCAGCGTGCCGAAGGGCGAGATGCGCGCCAGGCCGGGCAGGCCCTGCCAGGCCACCCGGCCCACCAGCTGCAGCAGGCCGGGCCGCTGGCTGCGGATGAAGGGCTGCTCCAGCGTGCGGTAGATGCGCCGCGCCCGCTGGCAGAACTGGCGGTAGCCGCGTGCATCGGCCGCGCCGGCGAAGCGGCCGATGGCATCCACGCTGGCTTCGAAGTCGGCATGCAGGTCCAGGTGCGCATCGCCCGACCAGGCATGGCGCGCCAGCACCGCGGCCGGCTCCAGGTGCAGGTGGTCGTCCAGCCGCTGGCCCAGCAGGCTGAACAGCTCGTCGAACACCCAGCGCATGGTGAAGACGGTGGGGCCGGCATCCATCGGCTGGCCGCCGGCCAGCACTTCGCGCAGCTTGCCGCCGGGCTGGTCGGCGGCTTCGAGCAGCGTCACGCGAACGCCCTGCGCGGCCAGGCAGGCCGCTGCCACCAGCCCGCCGACGCCAGCACCGATCACCACCACGGAGATTGCCAATTGACGCTCCTGCTGTCGGTGTCTATTCTGAATGACAATCGATGTGTCATGAAAACATTACACACGCCGCAAGGCAGGAGGCCTGCTTGAGCACAAGCGAACGGATCGAGCAGCTGTTGGTCGGGGCCTTGGCGGCCATCGAGTCGCCTGCCCAGCCACCGCGGCTGGCGGCGGCGGTGCGGCATGCGGTGTTTCCCGGCGGCGCCCGGGTGCGGCCGCGGCTGGTGCTGGCGGTGCATGCGGCCTGCGGCGAAGGCGAGGCGTCGCTGGCCGGCGCTGCCGCGGCGGCGGTGGAGCTGCTGCACTGCGCCTCGCTGGTGCACGACGACCTGCCGTGCTTCGACGACGCGCCGCTGCGCCGCGGCCTGCCCAGCGTGCACCGCGCCTTCGGCGAGCGGCTGGCGGTGCTGGCGGGTGATGCGCTGATCGTGCTGGCCTTCCAGGTGCTGGCGCAGGCGTCGTGCCGCGATGCCGGCCGGCTGGCGCAGGTGCTGGCCACGGTGGCGGGCGGCGTGGGGCTGCCGGGCGGCATCTGTGCCGGCCAGGCCTGGGAATGCGAGCCGCAGGTGTGCCTGGCCGACTACCAGCGGGCCAAGACCGGCGCACTGTTCGCGGCCGCGGCCGCGGCCGGCGCGCAGGCGGCCGGCGCGGCGCCGGCGCCCTGGCGCGCCTTCGGCGATGCGCTCGGCGAGGCCTACCAGGTGGCCGACGACATCCGCGACGTGGCGGCCGACCCGGGCCTGCTGGGCAAGCCCATCGGCCGCGACCTGGCGCTGGGCCGTCCCAGCGTGGCCAGGCGCGACGGCGTGGCCGGCGCCATCCGCCGCTTCAACCGCCTGGTGGCGCAGGCCGTGGCCGCGGTGCCTGATTGCCCCGGCGCCGAGCCGCTGCGCATGCTGGTGCGGCTGGAGAGCGAACGCCTGGTGCCCAAGGCGCTGAGCACGGAGTGGCTGGCCTCGGCCGCTTGAGAACCTGTGAACGAACCACTCACGCCCGCTCGACGCGCCCAGACGACCCGGCTCGTCGTTGCAAATGCTCGCCATAGCTCGAGCCATGTCTGCGCTTTGCGCCTGGATCCAGGCCGCCCTGTCGCGCCGCTCGGGCGCGACCGGTTCATTCACAGGTTCTGAGCCGGCTGCCCCCGCCATGCCACGCTCCCCCACCTGGCCTGGCCGCCGACCGCCGCCGTGGCCGGCCACCTGAAGGGCCCCGCCCGCTGGCTGGCGCAGGCCACGGTGTGGCGCGATCGGCTGATCGCCCGCCCGAGCTTCCAGCGCTGGGCGCGCCGCTTCGCGCCCACCCGGCCCATCGCCCGCCGCCGCGCCGGCGCGCTGTTCGACCTGATGGCCGGCTTCGTCTATTCGCAGGTGCTGCTGGCCTGCGTGCGGCTGGAGGTGTTCGACCTGCTGGCCGACGGCCCCCAGCCCTTGCCGGTGCTGGCCGCCGTGTGGCGCCTGCCCGAGCCCGCCGCGCGCCGGCTGGTGGATGCTGCGGTGGCCCTGCGCCTGCTGGCCTGGCGCGGCGCGGGCTGCGTCGGCCTGGGGCCGCTGGGCGCGCCCCTGGTGGGCAATGCCGGCCTGGCGGCCATGGTGCTGCACCACGGGGCGCTGTATGAGGACCTGCAGGACCCGGTGGCGCTGCTGCACCGCGACGGCGGCGGCGCGTTGGCGGGCTACTGGCCCTATGCCGGCGACGGCGACGCACGTGGCTTGGCCAGCGAGCAGGTGGCGGCCTACACGGCGCTGATGGCCGCCTCCCAGCCCCTGGTGGCCGGCGAGATCCTGGACGCCTACGACTTCCGCCGCCACCGTTGCGTGCTGGACGTGGCCGGCGGCGACGGCAGCTTCCTCGCCGCCGTGGCCGAGCGCCATCCGGCGCTGCAGCTGCAGCTGTTCGACCTGCCCGCGGTGGTGGCGCGGCCAGCGCCCGGCCTGCCGCAGCGGGCCGCGCGCTTCGGCGGCGACTTCCGGCTCGACCCGCTGCCCACCGGCGCCGACCTGCTCACCCTGGTGCGCGTGGTGCACGACCACGACGACGACACCGTGCGCCGGCTGCTGCGCGCGGCCTGGCAGGCGCTGCCGCCCGGCGGCGTGCTGCTGTTGGCCGAGCCGATGGCCGGCACGCCGGGCGCGCAAGCCATGGGCGATGCGTATTTCGGCTTTTACCTGCTGGCCATGGGCCGCGGGCGGCCGCGCACGGCTGCGGCGCTGACGGCCTTGCTGGCCGAGGCCGGCTTCGAACGCATCCGTCCGCTGCGCACCGGCATCCCGCTGCAGTGCAGCATCCTGCGTGGGTGTAAATCGTAGTTGACACTCAGTACGCTAAGCGTATTCTGACACTCATGGACTCCACCTCGATCCGCACCGCCACCGGCCCGCTGCACAGCCTGGCCGTCGTGCTGGAAGAGCCTGGCCAGCTTCGCCTGAGCGACCTGCCGCTGGTGGATCCCACCGAATCCGACGTGGTGGTGGACGTGGAATGGAGCGGCATCAGCACCGGCACCGAGCGCCTGCTGTGGACCGGCCGCATGCCGGCCTTCCCCGGCATGGGTTATCCGCTGGTGCCTGGGTACGAATCGGTGGGCCGCGTGGTGCGGGCCGGTCCGGCGGCCGGCCATGCGGTGGGCGAGCGGGTGTTCGTGCCCGGCGCGCGCTGCTTCGGCGACGTGCGCGGCCTGTTCGGCGGTGCCGCCGCCTGCCTGGTGGTGCCGGGCGCGCGTGCGCTGCCAGTGGCCGAGCACCTGGGCGAGGAAGCGGTGCTGATGGCGCTGGCTGCCACCGCCTACCACTCGGTGGCCGGCGGCGGCAAGCGCGACCCCATCGCGCCGCCCGACCTGATCGTCGGCCACGGCGTGCTCGGCCGGCTGCTGGCCCGCATGACGGTGGCCGCCGGCCTGCCGCCGCCCACGGTATGGGAGCGCGAACCCGGCCGCTGCGGCGGCGCCGAGGGCTACCCGGTGATGCACCCCGACGACGACACCCGCCGCGACTACCGCGCCATCTACGACGTCAGCGGCGACGCCGGGATCATCGACACGCTGGTGATGCGCCTGGCGCCCGGCGGCGAGATCGTGCTGGCCGGCTTCTACAGCCAGCCGCTGCAGTTCGCCTTCGCACCCGCCTTCATGCGCGAGGTGCAGATCCGCTGCGCCGCCGAATGGCAGCGCCCCGACCTGCTGGCGGTGAAGGAACTGGTGGAGACCGGCCGCGTCTCGCTGGCCGGCCTCATCACCCACCACGAAGCTGCCGTACATGCCGCGGGCGCCTACGCCACGGCCTTCGGCGACAGCGCCTGCCTGAAGATGGTTTTGGACTGGAGACACCACGCATGAACGCCGCCCCCGTCATCTTCATGAAGGAGCAGCTTCGCGCGGAGGCTGCCATCGAGCCCGATGCGCCGAGCACCTCGCCGGCCACCAAGACCACGCAGATCATCGCCATCTACGGCAAGGGCGGCATTGGCAAGAGCTTCACGCTGGCCAACCTCAGCTACATGATGGCCCAGCAGGGCAAGAAGGTGCTGCTGATCGGCTGCGATCCCAAGAGCGACACCACCAGCCTGCTGTTCGGCGGCAAGGCCTGCCCCACCATCATCGAGACCAGCAGCAAGAAGAAGCTGGCCGGCGAGGCGGTGTCCATCGGCGACGTGTGCTTCAAGCGCGACGGCGTGTTTGCCATGGAACTCGGCGGGCCAGAGGTGGGCCGCGGCTGCGGCGGCCGCGGGATCATCCACGGCTTCGAGACGCTGGAGAAGCTCGGCTTCCACGACTGGGGCTTCGACTACGTGCTGCTGGACTTCCTGGGCGACGTGGTGTGCGGCGGCTTCGGCCTGCCCATCGCCCGCGACATGTGCCAGAAGGTCATCGTGGTGGCCAGCAACGACCTGCAGAGCCTGTACGTGGCCAACAACGTGTGCTCGGCGGTGGAGTACTTCCGCAAGCTGGGCGGCAACGTGGGCGTGGCCGGCATGGTGATCAACAAGGACGACGGCACCGGCGAGGCCAGTGCCTTTGCCGAGCGGGCGGGCATCCCGGTGCTGGCGGCCATCCCGGCGCACGACGACATCCGCCGCAAGAGTGCCAGCTACGAGATCATCGGCCGGCCCGGCACGATCTGGGCGCCGCTGTTCGAGACGCTGGCGCAGAACGTGGCCGAAGCGCCGCCGATGCGGCCCAAGCCGCAGACGCAGGACGAGCTGCTGTCGCTGTTCTCGGCCGACAGCGTGGGCCGCGACGTGGTGCTGCAGCCGGCCACCGATGCCGACATGACCGGGCAGGCGGTGGTCAACCGCGCCTCGCTCGAAGTGATCTACGACGCGGCCTGACGCCATGGCCTGCCATTCCACCGCGGACCTGATGCGCTCGGCAGCCGAAGCCGCCGGCAAGGGCGAGACGCTGCAGCGCTATGCCGCCGACTATCCGGTGGACCGCGGCACCGGCCCGCACGAGCAGCCGCAGAGCATGTGCCCGGCCTTCGGTTCGCTGCGCGTGGGCTTGCGCATGCGGCGCACCGCCACCATCCTCAGCGGCTCGGCCTGCTGCGTCTACGGCCTGACCTTCACCTCGCACTTCTACGGCGCGCGCCGCAGCGTGGGCTACGTGCCCTTCAACAGCGAGAGCCTGGTCACCGGCAAGCTGTTCGAGGACATCCGCGAGGCGGTGCATGCGCAGGCCGACCCGGCCAAGCTGGACGCCATCGTCGTCATCAACCTGTGCGTGCCCACCGCCAGCGGCGTGCCGCTGCAATTGCTGCCCAGGCAGATCAACGGCGTGCGCATCATCGGCATCGACGTGCCGGGCTTCGGCGTGCCCACGCATGCGGAGGCCAAGGACGTGCTGGCCGGCGCGATGCTCAGGTTCGCCCGCACCGAGGCCGAGGCCGGCCCGGTGGCCGCGCCGCGCGGCGGCGTGGAGCAGCGGCCCACCGTCAGCCTGGTGGGCGAGATGTTCCCGGCCGACCCGGTGGGCATCGGCATGATGCTGGCGCCGATGGGCCTGGCCCCCGGCCCGGTGGTGCCCACCCGCGAATGGCGCGAGCTGTATGCCGCGCTGGATTGCAGCGTGGTGGCCGCGATCCATCCGTTCTACACCGCCAGCCTGCGCGAGTTCAGTGCAGCGGGTCGGCCCATCGTGGGCTCGGCGCCGGTGGGCGTGGAGGGCACCGACGCCTGGCTGCAGGCCATCGGCAGCGCGGCCAACGTCGCGCAAGCGCTGATCGACGAGGCCCGGCAGCGGGTGCTGCAGGCCATCCGCGGCGCCTTGTCGAAGTTGCCTATACAAGGCCGCATCACCGTCAGCGGCTACGAAGGCAGCGAGCTGCTGGTGGCGCGGCTGCTGATCGAAAGCGGCGCCGAGGTGCCCTACGTCGGCACCGCCTGCCCGCGCACGCCCTGGAGCGAGCCCGACCGCCAGTGGCTGGAGGCCCGCGGCGTGTACGTGCAGTACCGCGCCAGCCTGGAGCAGGACCTGTATGCGATGCAGCATGCCAAGCCCGACTTGGCCATTGGCACCACGCCGGTGGTGCAGGCCGCCAAGGAGCTGTGCACGCCGGCGCTGTACTTCACCAACCTCATTTCCGCCCGGCCGCTGATGGGCCCGGCCGGCGCCGGCTCG
Source organism: Aquincola sp. J276 (assembly GCF_024700035.1). Classification (NCBI taxonomy): domain Bacteria; kingdom Pseudomonadati; phylum Pseudomonadota; class Betaproteobacteria; order Burkholderiales; family Sphaerotilaceae; genus Aquincola; species Aquincola sp. J276. The sequence goes on along the minus strand of NZ_JAJONC010000002.1, from coordinate 1,131,885 downwards.
CTGGCGCAGGTGGTCAACGCGGCCATCGCCAACAAGCACCGCTTCAGCGCGATGAAGGACTTCTTCGGCGCCACCGGCCAGGGCGACAACGCCGGCGTGTGGGAGGGCGTGCCTCCAGCGCACCCCGCCTTCCGCGCCGACACCCGCCGCCGCGTGATCAAGCTGCAGAAGGCGGCGCAGGAGCACATGGCATGAGCTTCACGATTGACCATGACCGTGCCGGCGGCTACTGGGGCGCCGTGTATGTGTTCACCGCCATCAAGGGCCTGCAGGTGGTGATCGACGGCCCGGTGGGCTGCGAGAACCTGCCGGTGACCAGCGTGCTGCACTACACCGATGCGCTGCCGCCGCATGAGCTGCCCATCGTGGTCACCGGCCTGGCCGAGGAACAGCTGGGCCGCGAAGGCACCGAAGGCGCGATGAAGCGCGCCCATGCCACGCTGGACCCCGACCTGCCCAGCGTGGTGGTCACCGGCAGCATCGCCGAGATGATCGGCGGCGGCGTGACGCCCGAGGGCACCACCATCCAGCGCTTCCTGCCGCGCACCATCGACGAAGACCAGTGGCAGTGCGCCAACCGCGCCATCTACTGGCTGTGGCAGCAGTACGGCCTGCGCAAGGTGCCCGAGCGTGTGCGCCAGCCCGGCGACAAGCCGCGCGTGAACATCATCGGCCCCAGCTACGGCATGTTCAACGGCCCGAGCGACCTGGCCGAGATCCGCCGGCTGGTGCAGGGCATCGGCTGCGAGGTGAACCTGGTGTTCCCGCTGGGCAGCCATCTGGCGGAGGTGTCGCGGCTGGTGGAGGCCGACGTCAACATCTGCCTGTACCGCGAGTTCGGCCGTCTGCTGTGCGAGAACCTGGAGCGGCCCTACCTGCAGGCGCCCATCGGCCTGCACTCCACCACCGCCTTCCTGCGCGAGCTGGGCCGGCTGACGGGCCTCGACCCCGAGCCCTTCATCGAGCGCGAGAAGCACACCACGCTCAAGCCGATCTGGGACCTGTGGCGCTCGGTCACGCAGGACTTCTTCGCCACCGCCAGTTTCGCGGTGGTGGCCGGCGAGACCTATGCGCGCGGCATCCGCCACTACCTGGAAGACGAGCTGGGCCTGCCCTGCCAGTTCGCCGTGTCGCGCAAGCCGGGCAGCAAGACCGACAACGCCGAGGTGCGCCGGCTGGTGCACGAGAAGCCGCCGCTGGTGATGTTCGGCTCCTACAACGAACGCATGTACCTGGCCGAGGCCGCGGGCTCCACGGGCCGGCCGGGGCCGAAGCCGGCCTACATCGCGGCCTCGTTTCCCGGCGCGGCCATCCGCCGCGCCACCGGCACGCCGTTCATGGGTTATGCCGGTGCCACCTGGCTGCTGCAGGAGTACTGCAACGCGCTGTTCGATGCACTGTTCCACGTGCTGCCGCTGGCCGTCGACATGGATGCGGTGGCACCCACGCCCGCGCGCGGCAGCGCCGAGCTGGCCTGGGACGAAGCTGCCCGCCAGCGCCTGGAATCGCTGGTGGAAGCGCAGCCGGTGCTGGTGCGCATCTCGGTCGCCAAGGCCTGGCGCGATGCGGCCGAGCGTGCCGCCCGCGCCGCCGGCCGCGCCAGCGTTGGCCTGGCCGACCTGCCGGCCGAGCCGGCGCGCGCCGAGCCCAGCGAGGCGGTGTCGCCATGAACAGCAAACCTGCATCGGACCGTCCGGCCCGGGCAGCCCTTGCCGCGCGGGCTTTCGCGCGGTGCCGGTCGCAAGACCATCGGCCGCAAGGCCACTGCACCTGAAGGAACCATCCCTATGCTTGATCCCAGAAGCGGCTCGCTTTCCGGCCTGACCGAACAGGAAGCGAAGGAATTCCACGGCGTGTTCATGACGAGCTTCGTCGGGTTCACGGCCGTGGCCATCGTGGCCCACATCCTCGTGTGGATGTGGCGTCCCTGGCTCTAGTGCCTTGACGGGAGGGTTGCCATGACCGATCTCACCCACCACCACACGCCCGCGGCGGCGCCGGCCAGGGACTCGCTGGCCACGGCCGGCGTCTTTCTCGCGGGCTTCGTCGTGCTGCTGGTCTTCGCCCTGCTGGCGCAGCTGCTCATGCTGCCCTGGCGCGGCTGGCTGCCGGGGGCCGAGGGCGAGGCATCGCTGCTCGGTGCGGTGAGGGCGGCCGTGTACACCTTCATGTCCCATCTCGATTGAAGGAGGCCCACCATGTGGCGTATCTGGCTCTTGTTCGATCCGCGCCGCGCGCTGGTAGCACTGTTCGTGTTCCTGTTCGTGCTGGCGCTGCTGATCCATTTCATCCTGCTGTCCACCAACAAGTTCAACTGGCTGGACGGGCCCACCAAGGCGGTGGCCACGCAGAACTCCGCCATGCCCGCGCCCACGCCGCGTTAGCGGCGCCGCACAGCGCACGACCGCAGGCGCCGCCTCCCGGCGCGCCTGCACCCCGGCTTCCCGCCGTCGAACGAGAAAGAGGGTGCCCCCATGGCCATGCTGAGCTTCGAAAGAAAGTACCGCGTGCGCGGTGGCACGCTGATCGGCGGCGACCTGTTCGACTTCTGGGTCGGCCCGTTCTGGGTCGGCTTCTTCGGCGTCACCACCGCGTTCTTCTCGCTGGTGGGCACGCTGCTCATCATCTGGGGCGCCTCGCAGGGGCCGACCTGGAACCTCTGGCAGATCAGCATCGCGCCGCCCGACCTGAGCTACGGCCTGGGCATGGCCCCGCTGATGGAGGGCGGCCTGTGGCAGCTCATCACCGTGTGTGCCATCGGTGCCTTCGTGTCCTGGGCGCTGCGCGAGGTGGAGATCTGCCGCAAGCTGGGCATCGGCTACCACGTGCCGGTGGCCTTCGGCTTCGCCATCCTGGCCTACCTGTCGCTGGTGGTGGTGCGGCCGGTGCTGCTGGGCGCCTGGGGCCACGGCTTCCCGTACGGGATCATCAGCCACCTGGACTGGGTGTCCAACACCGGCTACCAGTACCTGCACTTCCACTACAACCCGGCGCACATGCTGGCGGTGAGCTTCTTCTTCGCCACCACCTTCGCACTGTCGCTGCACGGGGCGCTCATCCTGTCGTCCACCTGCCCTGCCAAGGGCGAGAAGGTGAAGACGGCCGAGCACGAGAACACCTTCTTCCGCGATGCCATCGGCTACTCCATCGGCACGCTGGGCATCCACCGGCTGGGCCTGTTCCTGGCGCTGTCGGCGGGCTTCTGGAGCGCGGTGTGCATCGTCATCAGCGGGCCCTTCTGGACCCGCGGCTGGCCCGAGTGGTGGACCTGGTGGCTCAACCTGCCGGTGTGGCGTTGAAGGAGACCCGTGATGGCCGAGTACCAGAACCTCTTCACCCGCGTGCAGGTGGCCGGCGCCGCCTATCCCGGCATCTCGCTGGGCCGCGATGACCATGAACGCGACAGCGGCGCCACCCATTCGCACTGGCTGGGCAAGCTGGGCGATGCGCAGGTCGGGCCCATCTACCTGGGCTGGCTGGGCATCGCCTCGCTGATCTTCGGCTTCGCGGCCTTCGAGATCATCGGGCTGAACATGTGGGCCAGCGTCGGCTGGGACCCGATCCAGTTCGTGCGCCAGCTGCCCTGGCTGGCGCTGGAGCCGCCGCCACCGGCCTACGGCCTGACGCTGCCGCCGCTCAACGAAGGCGGCTGGTGGCTGCTGGCCGGCCTGTGCATGACCACCTCGGTGCTGCTGTGGTGGGCCCGCATGTACCGCAGGGCGCGCGCGCTGGGCATGGGCACGCACGTGGCCTGGGCCTTTGCGGCGGCCATCTGGCTGATGCTGGTGCTGGGCATCATCCGGCCGGTGCTGATGGGCTCGTTCGGCGAGGCGGTGCCCTTCGGGCTGTTTCCGCACCTGGACTGGACGGCGGCCTTCTCGCTGCGCTACGGCAACCTGTTCTACAACCCGTTCCACATGCTGTCCATCGTGTTCCTGTACGGGGCCACGCTGCTGTTCGCGATGCACGGCGCCACCATCCTGGCGGTCAGCCGCTTCGGGGGCGAGCGCGAGATCGAGCAGATCACCGACCGCGGCACCGCCACCGAACGCGCGGCGCTGTTCTGGCGCTGGACCATGGGCTTCAACGCGACGATGGAATCCATCCACCGCTGGGCCTGGTGGTTCGCGGTGCTGTGCCCGCTCACGGGCGGCATAGGCATCCTGCTCACCGGCACGGTGGTGGACAACTGGTTCCTGTGGGCGGTCAAGCACGGCGTGGCGCCGGTGTATCCGCAAGTCTTCGCACCGGTGACCGATCCGGCGCTGCTGCAAGGGGTCAAGCCATGAAGCGCACCACATTCCCCTTGTTGGCGGCCGCCGCGGCGCTGCTGCTGGCCGGCTGCGAGCGCCCGCCGGTGGAGACGGTGCAGACCGGCTACCGCGGCGCCGGCATGGAGCAGGTCTACAACCCGCGGCTGCTGGCCAAGCAGGCCGCGGTGAACACCGCGCCGCAGGCCTTGCCGCCGGCTTCGCCCGACGGCCCGAAGGCCTCGCAGGTGTTCCAGAACGTGAAGGTGCTGGGCGACCTGAGCGTGGGCGAGTTCACCCGCACCATGACGGCGATGACGCAGTGGGTGTCGCCCGACCAGGGCTGCGTGTACTGCCACAACCCGGCCAACCTGGCCGACGACTCGGTCTACACCAAGGTGGTGGCGCGGCGCATGCTGCAGATGACGCAGCACATCAACACCGACTGGAAGAACCACGTGGCCGGCACCGGCGTCACCTGCTACACCTGCCACCGCGGCAACCCGGTGCCCACCAACAGCTGGTTCGAGCCGCTGGGCTCGCCCGCCACCCGCAGCCTGGTGGGCAACAAGGCGGGGCAGAACGCGCCGGCGCAGACGGCGGCCTATGCATCGCTGCCCAACGATCCGTTCTCGCCCTTCCTGCAGCATGCGGAGAACATCCGCGTCATCGGCACCGAGGCGTTGCCCCACGGCAACCGCCAAAGCACCAAGCAGGCCGAGTGGACCTACGGCCTGATGATGCACATGAGCCAGTCGCTGGGCGTCAACTGCACCTTCTGCCACAACTCGCGCTCCTTCGCACAGTGGGACCAGAGCTCGCCGCAGCGGGTCACCTCGTACTACGGCATCCGCCTGGTGCGCGACCTCAACGTCTCGTACCTGGAGCCGCTGACCGACGTGTTTCCGCTGGAGCGCCTGGGCCCCAACCGCGACGTGGCCAAGGTCAACTGCGCCACCTGCCACCAGGGCGCCTACAAGTCGCTGTATGGCGCGCAGATGATGAAGGACTACCCGGCGCTGATGGCGCCGCCGGCCGCGGCTTCGGCCGCGATGTCGTCGGCCACGCCGGATGACGGCCGCGGTAGCCTGCAGCGCCTGGCCACGCTGATGGGCACGCCGCCCGCGGCGCCGGTGCCCGCGCGCTGAGCGGCCGCCTGACGCAAAGCGCATAACAGCTCTGCCGCCGCGGGGATGGGCCGCGGCGGCCCGCCTTTAAGCTGCCCGCATGGCTCGCCCGAGCCGCGGAGACAGCCCCCGATGAACGACCTGACCCAGCTGCATGTGCACATCGAGGCACACGTGGCCACCCTCACGATGGATGCGCCGCCGGTCAATGCCCTGACCCGCACGCTCAACGACGAACTCACGCTGGCGCTGGACCGCATCAGCGAGCTGGACGAAGTGCGCGCGGTGGTGCTCACCGGCGCCGGCAAGGTGTTCTGCGCCGGTGCCGACCTGAAGGGCCGCGCCGAGGTCATCAAGGGCCCGGGCGACCTGCCGGCCCATTCGCGCCGCACCCGCGAATGCTTCCATGCCATCCGCGAATGCGCCAAGCCGGTGGTCTGCGCCCTCAACGGCGCGGCGCTGGGCTCGGGCCTGGCGATGGCGGCTTCCAGCGACATCCTGCTTTGCAGCGAGACGGCCAGCCTGGGCCTGCCCGAGGTGGACGTGGGCCTGCTAGGCGGCGCCCGGCATGCGATGCGCCTGTTCAGCCATTCGCGGCTGCGGCGCATGGCGCTCACCGGCCTGCGGGTGGGCGGCCCCGAGCTGTACCGGCTGGGCATCGTGGAAGCCTGCGTGCCGCCGGCCGAGCTGATGGCCGCGGCGATGGAGATCGCCTCGGCCATCGCCAGCAAGAGCCCGGTGAGCACCCGCATGGGCAAGCACACGCTGAACGTGATCGAGGACATGAGCCTGCGCGACGGCTACCGCTACGAGCAGGACATGACCGCGGCCATCGGCAAGACCGACGATGCCCGGGAGGCGCAGGCCGCCTTCCGCGAGAAGCGCGCGCCGGTGTTCACGGGCCGTTGAACGGGGCATGAACTTGTCTAGTCAAGCTGAAGCCCCCCTGTCCGCCGCCGGCGGCCCGCTGTCGCACGTCAAGGTGCTCGACCTGAGCCGCATCCTGGCCGCGCCCTGGGCCGGCCAGATCCTGGCCGACCTGGGCGCCGAGGTCATCAAGGTCGAGCGCCCCGGCGCGGGCGACGACACCCGCAGCTGGGGCCCGCCCTTCCTGAAGGACGCCGAAGGCCGCGACACGAAGGAGGCCGGCTACTACCTGGCCGTCAACCGCGGCAAGCGCTCCATCACCGTCAGCCTGGACACGCCGGAAGGCCAGCGCATCGTGCGCGAGCTGGCGCTGGAATGCGACATCGTGCTGGAGAACTACAAGGCCGGCACGCTGGCCCGCTACGGGCTGGACGAGGCCTCGCTGCGGGCCATCAACCCGCGCCTGGTGTACTGCTCGGTCACCGGCTTCGGCCAGACCGGCCCGCGGCGCGACCAGCCGGCCTACGACTTCCTGATCCAGGCCATGGGCGGCCTGATGAGCGTGACCGGCGAGCGCGACGGCCGCCCGGGCGGCGGGCCGCAGAAGGTGGGCGTGCCCATCGTCGACCTGATGACCGGCATGTATGCGGCGGTGGCGGTGCTGGCGGCGCTGTCGCGGCGCGACCTCACCGGCCGCGGCGATGCCATCGACATCGGCATGCTGGACGTGCAGGTGGCCGCGCTGGCCAACCAGGCGATGAACTACCTGGTGTCCGGCAAGGTGCCGCAGCGCAACGGCAATGCGCATCCCAACATCCAGCCGCAGGACGTGTTCGGCTGCGCCGACGGCGACGTGATCCTGGTGGTGGGCAACGACGGCCAGTTCAACAAGCTGTGCCAGGTGCTGGGCCGCGCCGAATGGGCGACCGACGAGCGCTTTGCCACCAATGCGCAGCGGGTGCGGCACATCGGCGTGCTGGCGCCGATGTTGAGCGAGCTGTTCGGCGCCTGGCAGCGCAGCGCGCTGATCGCGGCGCTGGATGCGGCCGGCGTGCCCTGCGGCGCCATCAACTCGGTGGCCGACGTGTTCCGTGATCCGCAGGTGGTGGCGCGCGGCCTGCTGCGCCATGTGCCGCACCCCGCCGGCGTGGACGTGCCGCAGGTGGGCAGCCCGATGCGTTTTGCCGAAGCCACGCTGAAGGTGCCCGCCGCGCCGCCGCTGCTGGGCCAGCACAGCGACGACATCCTGTCCGAACTGGGCTACGAGGCCGAGGACATCGCCGCGCTGCGCGCGCAGGGTGTCATCGGATGATGGCGGCCATGACGACGATGAAACTGCATTGGTCGCCCAAGTCGCCCTACGTGCGCAAGGTGATGGTCTGCGCCCATGAACTGGGCCTGCTGCCGCGCATCGAGCGGGTGCGCTCGGTGGCCGCGATGCTGCAGCCCAATGCGGCGCTGATGGCCGACAACCCGCTGAGCAAGATCCCGACGCTGGTGCTGGAGGACGGCCGCACGCTGTTCGATTCGCCGGTGATCTGCGAATACCTCGATGCCGTGGCCGGTGGCGGCCGCCTGTTCCCGCCGGAAGGCCAGCACCGCTGGCAGGTGCTGCGCTGGCAGGCCCTGGGCGACGGCCTGCTCGACGTGCTGATCCTGTGGCGCAACGAGCGCGAGCGGACCCAGCCGCTGCCGGCGCTGGTCGAGGCCTTCGCGCTCAAGACCCGGGCCACGCTGGCGCTGCTGGACGAGGAAGCGGGCGCGCTGGAGGCAGCACCCTTCGGCATCGGCCACATCGCCATCGGTTGCGCATTGGGCTACCTCGACTACCGCTTCGATGCCTTCGGCTGGCGTGCGCTGGCGCCGCGGCTGGCGGCTTGGGAACAGGGCATCGCTTCCCGCGCTTCCTTCCTGCAGACGGCGCCCACCGAGGGTTGACCCGGGCGCCGGCCCGGCCGGCGCCGTGGCGTCGATCACGCGCGCCGGCTTGCCTTCATGTCACAGGTGCATACAGTTCCGGCCGAGGGCAAACCGGCGCGAAAGGCCGGGACGCAAAGCCTCCGGCCTAAGGCACTGCGGTGCACGGTAGCGGGGTTGCCAGTGGGCAGTTGCCGTGCGGCGCCGCCACTGTTCCAGCGTCGGTCCTCGCCCTGCAACTCCGGAGCGCGCGATGGCCACCTCTCCTTCCTCCCTCCACCGATCGATCCGCGGCCGCCGCGCTGCCTGGTGGCCCGCCTGCGCCGCCGCCGTGTTGCTGGCGGCCTGCGGCAGCGGCGAGCCCGACGGTGCCGCCTCCGCCGCCGCGCCCTCGCCGGACACGCCGCTGCCGTCGGCGGCCGTGGCGGACCGCCGCTTCGTGCTGTGGCAGCCGGGCACCGAGGCGGCCGTGCAGGCCGAGCAGGCCGCGCTGGCCGGCCAGGCCACCGACGAAGCCCGCCTGGTCGTGCGCATGAATCCGGCCGCGGTGCCGCCAGTCCCCGGCCGCGCGGTATTGGCCGGCGCCGCGGGCCATGGCGAATCGGGCGACGCGAGTGCACTGCGCGCCCGTGAGCTCTCGGCCAAGGCCAGTGCGGTGGCCACCGCCGCCGATGAAGTCACTGCGCTGTCCATCCGCCGGCTGGCGCCCGATGCGGCGGTGCGCCAGCATTTCGCGCATGCCATCGAAGGCTTCGTCGTGAGCGTGCCGTGGCGGCAGGCCCAGGCCGTGGCCGACGAACTGGCGCGCAATCCGGCCGTGGATGCGGTGGAGCTGGACCGGCCGCTGACGCTCGAACAGACGGCGCCCACGGTGCGCACGCTGGACGCCCGGGCCTGGGGCGTGGACCGCATCGACCAGCGCGCCCGTGCCTTCGACGGCGCCTTCCGCAATGCCTACACGGGGCAGGGCGTGACGGTGCATGTGGTGGATTCCGGCGTCAGCCCGCATGCCCAGTTCGGCAGCCGGCTGCGCAGCGGCTTCAGCGCCATCACCGACGGCAACGGCACCCGCGACTGCCACGGCCACGGCACCCATGTGGCCGGCACGGCCGCCGGTGCCACGGTGGGCGTGGCCCCGGGCGCCAGCGTGGTGCCGGTGCGGGTGATGGACTGCAGCGGCAGCGGCTCCAGCAGCGCCGTGATCGCCGGGCTGGACTGGATAGCCGCTCATGGCTCGCGGCCCGGCGTGGTGAACATGAGCATCGGCGGGCCGGCCTTTTCATCGTTGGACGCGGCCGCACAGCGGCTGGTGGCCGCTGGCTTCAGCGTGGTGGCCGCGGCCGGCAACAGCAACGTGGATGCGTGCACCCAGTCGCCTGGCCGCGCCCCCGGTTTGCTGACCGTGGCCGCCACCGACAGCGCCGATGCCAAGGCGGCCTATTCCAACTGGGGTTCATGCGTGGCGCTGTTCGCGCCCGGTTCGTCCATCGCCTCGGCCGGCATCGCGTCCACCTCGGCGCTGGCGGTGATGAGCGGCACCTCGATGGCATCGCCGCACGTGGCCGGGGCGGCGGCCCTGTGGCTGCAGGCCCAGCCGGCGGCCACGGCCGCCCAGGTGCGGCAGCTGCTGCTGCAGGACGCCACGCCCAACACCGTGCTGGGCCTGACCAGCGCCCAACCCGGCACACCGCGCAGCCTGCTGCATGCCGGCACCGCGGCCGCGCCTTCGGCGGCGCCTGCCGCGCCAGCGGTGCCGGCGGCGCCCTCGGTGGCACTGCGCACCGGCAGCATCACGTTGGCCACGGCGGTGCCGTTCATCGGTGCCTGGACGGCCCATGCCACGGTGCAGGTGCAGGATGCACAAGGCAAGCCTGTGCCCGGCGTGAAGGTGGCCGCGCGTTTCTCCAGCATGCCGGCGGAGCTGAGCTGCACCACCGCGGCCAGCGGCAGCTGCCGGGTCACCAGCGCCGCGGTGCCCTGGGGCGCCGTCAGCCGGATCGGCTTCGCAGTCACCGGGCTCAGCGGCGCCCAGATGATGGACAGCCTGGCCGGCTCCCGGCAGGCGCAGGTGGCCCAGCCGGCGGCACCGGTGGCCAGCGTGGCGGCCATCTCCGGCACCGCGGTGCGGCCGTCGGCCGGCTCGGCGCAGTGGGCGCCGCAGTTCACCGTGGCACTGGCCGACGACAAGCGCGCGGCGGTGCCCGGCGCGGTGGTGTACGGCGTGCTGCGCATCCACAGCGGTGCGCGCGTGGTGGGCCTGCAGACCCTGCTGTGCCAGACCGCGGCCAACGGCCAGTGCATGCTGCGCTGGACCGGCCCGGCGCTGGGCAGTGCCCACACCGGCGCGGTGCTGGAGGTGCTGTCGGTGGACCGGCCGTTCCTGGTCTACCAGCCCGGCAGCCTGAAGACCGGCGTGGTGGGCCGGGTGAACTGACCCGCACCTGGGGCCGGGCCGGGCTGCGCAGCAGGGCACGGCGGCCTAGACTCGGCCGGCCACCCTCCGGTGGCGCCACTGCCTTGTCCCACGGTGCAGCCCCTGCGTGTATTCCTGCTCGGCGCCACCGGCACCATCGGCCGGGCCACGCTGCGTGCGCTGCAGGCCGATGGCCATGCGGTGGTGTGCTTCGTGCGCCCACGGGCCGGGCGCGATGCGGCTGGAGTCCCGGCGCTGCTGGCCGGCGCCGAAGTACGCTTCGGCGACGTGACCGATGCCGGCTCGCTGTGGCGCGACGGTTTCCGCGGCGAGCGCTTCGACGTGCTGGTCTCCTGCCTGGCCTCGCGCACCGGTGCGCCGGCCGATGCCTGGGCCATCGACCACCGCGCCCATGTGCTGGCGCTGGCCGCGGCACGGCAGGCCGGCGTGCGGCAGATGGTGCTGCTGTCGGCGATCTGCGTGCAGAAGCCGCTGCTGGCCTTCCAGCAGGCCAAGCTGGCCTTCGAGCGTGCGCTGCGCGACTCGGGCCTGGTGTGGTCCATCGTGCGGCCCACGGCCTTCTTCAAGTCGCTGTGCGGCCAGGTGGAGCGGGTGCGCAGCGGCCGGCCGTTCCTGGTCTTCGGCGACGGCACGCTCACGGCCTGCAAGCCCATCGGCGACGACGACCTCGGCCGCTACATCGCCGGCTGCCTGACCGACCCGGCGCGGCAGCACAAGGTGCTGCCCATCGGCGGGCCGGGCGAGGCCATCACGCCGCGGCAGCAGGGCGAGTGGCTGTTCGAGCTGTTCGGCCGCACGCCGCGCTTCCGGCAGGTGCCGGTGGCGCTGCTGGACGGCATCGTGGGCGTGCTGGCGGTGGGCGGGCGGCTCTCGCCCACGCTGGCAGCCAAGGCCGAGCTGGCCCGCATCGGCCGCTACTACGCCACCGAATCGATGCTGGTGCTGGATGAGGCCACCGGCCGCTACAGCGCGGCCGCCACGCCGTCCACCGGCAGCCAGACGCTGCTGGACTGCTACCGCGCGCTGGCCGCGGGCGCGCCCGCACCGCAGCGCGGCGACCATGCGGTGTTCTGATCACTCATAGAGCCGCTGCGGGTTGTCCTGCAGGATGCGGCGCACCATCGCATCGTCCCCGGCGCCGGCCTTCATCCAGGCCAGCAGTTGCGCTGCATCGGGCACCGGCTGCACCCGCAGGTGGGGCCAGTCGCTGCCCCACACCAGCGCGTCGGGGTTGGCCTGCAGCATCGCCGCCAGGAAGGGCAGGGCGGCTTCGCCGGCCTCGGCCGTCAAGGCCAGGCCCGGCAGGTTGCGGTAGACGCACAGCTTCACATGCACATGGCCTTCGGCCAGCAGCGCGAGCAAGGTCTGGAAGCCGGGCTGCGACACGCCCGCGGCCAGGTCGAAGCCGCCCATGTGGTCGATCACCACCGGCAGCGGCAGTGCGCGCAGCCGGTCGGCCAGGGCGGGCAGGGCGGCGCAGTCGGTCCACAGCTCGGCATGCAGGCCGACATCGGCCAGGGCCGGGGCCAGCGCCAGCAGGTCGTCGAAGGAGGCACTGCCGGCGAAGTTGCCGCCCGCGCCGCTGCGCTGGCTGAAGCGCGCGGCCCGCACGCCGCGAGCATGCAGGCCGGCCAGCGTGGGCAGCTCGCCCGGCCGGGTGACGATCACGCCGCGCCAGGCCGGCCGCTCGGCCAGCGTGTCCAGCAGCAGCGAGAAGTCGTTGCCGTAGGCACTGGGATGCACCAGCACCCCGCGGCCCAGCCCCAGCCGCTTGAGCAGCGCCGCGTAACCTTCCTGCACCGCCTCGGGCGGCGTGTAGCTGCGGTCCGCGGCCAGCGGATAGCGGCCGTAGGGGCCGAACAGGTGGGCATGGCAGTCCCAGCCGGTCATCGTTGGGCCTCGTCATGCTGCGGCAGCGCGAAGGCCGGGGCCACGCCTTCGGGCAGCGGGATCTCGTGGGCGTTCAGCGTCATCGCCACCATGGTGTAGTAGCCCACCAGGGCCACCAGCTCCACCAGCGTGCGCTCGCCCAGCAGCGACAGGGTGCGGGCATAGGTGGCGTCGGTGATGGAGTGCAGGCGCTTGAGTTCCATGGCCGCCTGCACGATGGCGGTGTCGGTCTCGTCCAGGCCCTCGGGCAGGCGCTGCTGCAGCAGCGCCTCGATCACCGCGGGATCGATGCCGGCCTTCAGTGCCTCCTGCTCATGCGCATACCACTCGAAGGGCGACCGGCTGGCCCGGCCGGTCACCAGGATGGCCAGCTCGGCCTGCCGCCGGCTCAGGCCGGTGCCGTAGCGCAGTTGCGCGCCCAGGGCCGACCAGCGCTCGGCCAGCTCGGGGCTGTGCAGCGCCGCGCGCAGCGGCCCCTGGATGCGGCCCCGCGGCCCGTTGACGATGCCGTCGTGCACCCGCCGCTGCTCGGGCGTCATGGTGTCGGGATGGGGCAGGGTGATGCGGGGCATGGCGGGGCGGGGTCCTGTCTAGACAACTGGCGGTGCCGGCCAGCTTATCGCCCGCCGCCGCGGGCGGCTACCGGGCGGGCGGCAAGCCAGCTATGCCGGCGTCGGCATCGCTGGTGCGCCACATCCCGCTGCGCGCCATGTCGCCCACGATGCGCACGATCTGCGCGGCCACGGCGGTCACCGCCTTGGCCGGACCCTTCTGGCGGGCCATGGCCATGGATACGCTGCGCTGCAGCGGCGGATCGACGATGCGGGCGGCCTGCAGCCGGCCTTCCTGCAGCTCCTGCCACACCGCATGCAGCGGCAGCACGGTGTACAGGCGCTCCTGCGCCACCAGCAGCTTCTGCAGCGGCAGGCTGTCGGCCTCGATGGCCGGGGCCAGCGTGATGCGGGCCTGCCGCGCCATTGCATCCAGCGCGGTGCGCAGGCCGTTGGGCGCGCTGGGCAGGATGAAGGGCAGCTCGTGCAGGGCGGCCAGCGGCAGCTCGGGCGCGGCGGTCAGGCGGTCGCCGCGCGGGCCGATCAGGTAGCTGTCGACCGTGGCCAGCGCTTCCTCGTGCTCGGGCAGCGTGGCGCCGTAGCGGTAGAGGATGGCGATGTCCACCCGCGCGTCGGCCAGCCACTCCTCCACCTGGCCGCTGGAGCCTTCGAGGATCTTCAGGTGCAGCCGCGGATGCAGCGCCCGCATCTCGGTGAACAGCCGGCCCACCAGCGGCGAGCCGATGGAAGGCAGCGAGCCCACCGTCACCCGGCCGGCCAGCTCATGCGCATCGCCGCGGATCTCGCGCTCCAGCTGCTCGGCATCGGCCAGCAGCGCCTTGACCTGCGGAAAGATGCGCCGCCCCACCTCCGACAGCTCCACGCCGCGGCCGGTGCGGGTGAACAGCCGGGTGCCGCATTCCCGCTCCAGAGCATTGAGCTGCCGGCTCAGCAGCGACTGGTTGCTGTCGAGGAACAACGCGGCACGGGTCAGGCTGCCCAGCTCGCCGATGGCCAGGAAGGTGCGCCACTTGTGCAGGTCGGCGGCGATGTCGAGCTGGATGCCGGTGGGCTTGGGGGTCTGCATCGGCAGGCAACGGGGGTACGGCTTCGGGCCGGCGATTTTGCGCCGGCCCTGGCGGCCTCACTCCCAGCGGATGCCCAGGGCTTTCACCAGTGCGGCCGAACGGGCGCTCTCGGCCCGCAGGAAGGCGCCGAACTGCGCCGGCGTGCTGGCCACGGCCTGCGCGCCCTCCTCGTCGATGCGGGCTGCCACCTCGGGCGCGCGCAGTGCCTCGGCCACCGCCTGCTGCAGCCGGGCCAGCCGCTCCGGCGGCGTGCCGGCCGGCGCCACCATGCCGTGCCAGTTGCTGATGACGAAGCCCGGCAGCCCGGCCTGCGCCGCGGTGGGCACGTCGGGCAGCTCGGCCACGCGCTCGGGCCCGGCCACTGCCAGCGCCACCAGGCGGCCGGCCGCGATGTGCGGACGCACCAGCGTGATGTCGGACACCATCAGTTCCACCTGGCCGGCCAGCAGGTCGTTGAGCGCCGGGCCCGAACCCTTGTAGGGCACGTGCACGATGTTGATGCCGGCTTCGCGCTTGAGCAGCTCGCCGCCGAGGTGCGGCACGGTGGCATTGCCGGCCGAGCCGAAGTTGAGCCGGCCGGGCGCGGCCTTGGCCTGGGCCACCAGCGCGGCCAGCGTGCGCACGCCGGTCTTGGGATGCACCACCAGCACCTCGGGCACGGCCACCACCTGCGTCAGCGGCGCCAGGTCCTGCAGCGGGTCGAAGGGCATGTTGCGCGCGATGTGCGGCGCCACCGTGAGCGCGCCGGCCAGCGAGTAGCCCAGCGTGCTGCCGTCGGGCCGGGCCTTGACCACCTCGGCCAGGCCGGTCACGCCGCCGGCGCCGGGCCGGTTCTCCACCACCACGGTGGTGCCCAGCACGCGGCCCAGTGCGTTGCCCACCAGCCGGCACATGGCATCGGCGGAACCGCCGGGTGCCAGCGGCACGACGATGCGCAAGGTCTTGCCCGGCCACACATCGGCGGCGTGGGTGCCGGTGGTGCCCAGCAGCGCGATGGCCGCCGAGGCCTGCAGCAGCCGGCGGCGCGGCAGGCCGGCCGCGGCCGTGGCCCTCGTCTCGTCAGAACACATGCTTGACCCCCGCGGCCAGCAGAGAGGTCGTGGCACCGGCCTGCACGCCGGCATAGGCGCCGGTGGCATCGGACACCGCATAGCTGGTGCGCGCGCCGTTGCCCAGGCGGCTGTAGCCGGCATACAGGTCGGTGCGCTTGCTCAGCGAATGCACGTAGTTCACGCTGACCTGCGTGAAGTCGAAGTTGCGCGCGGTGCGGTCGTCGTAGCGCTTGACCGACAGGCTGGCCTTGCCCACGCCGCTGGTGCGCACCGAGCCGCCCACCAGCCAGCTGCGGTACTTGCGGCTGAACACGCTGCTGGTGCTGGACGGGGCGGCCGCGGTGCGCGAGGCCTCCCATGCGCCCTGCTGCACGATGGCCGCCACCGACCAGACGCCGAACTCGTGCCTGACTGCCGCGGTGGTGGCGCTGTCGTGGTCGGTGTCTGCCGCATTGGCCACCCGGGCGTACGAGACACCGGCCAGCGTGCCGTCCTGGCGCCATAGCAGGTTCATGCCGGTGCTCTTGCGCGCACCGCCGCTGCCGCCTTCACCGGCCGTGGCCTGCAGCCGCAGCGACATGCCGGCCCAGGTGGGCGAGAGGTAGTTCACCACGTTGTCGTTGCGCGCCGCGGTGGTGCTGGCCGCGCCGGTCCAGATGCTGCTGCTGGCGGTGCCGATGCCCAGCGCCATCGGGTCCACGGGCTGGACCAGGTAGAACGCCGGGCCGTAGTCCCGACCCGCCTCCAGCGTGCCCCAGGGGCCCGACAGCGACACCAGCGCCTTGCGGCCGAAGATGCGGCCGCCCTGTGCCAGCTGGCCGTTGTCGATGGTGATGCCGCTTTCCAGCGTGAAGCCGGCGCGGTGGCCACCGCCCAGCTCCTCGGTGCCGCGAAAGCCCAGCCGGCTGCCGTACAGGCAGCCGCTGTTGACAGCGTTGAGCCGCTCGCTGCCCAGGTCGGCGCGGGCCAGGCAGCCGTCGATCAGGCCGTACACGATGACGCCCGGAGCGGGTCCGGCCTGCGCGGCGGCGATGGCGGGCAGCAGCAGGCAGGCACCGGCCGACAGCGCAAGGGCGGTGGCGGTGGCGCTGAACGGGGCGGGGCGGAAGGCTGAGGTCAAGGCTTGTCTCCAGGGTGGTGTCGTTGTGCGACGCACTCTAGGAACGGCCTGCCCGCCGAGCCAGCCGGGCCGGCGGCATAGCTGCATTGCGGAGGCCGCATAGCTGAATTGCGCCTGCGGCGACTTACCCGGGCGGCAGGCGGTGCGCACACTGCGGCCATCCCAAGAAGGAGACGAGCGATGTTGAAGACCCGACGTGCCACCTGCCTGGCTGCCGCCGCTGCCGCCACCTGCCTGCTGCTGGGCACGCCCGCCGCGCAGGCCCAGGCCTGGCCGGCCAAGACCATCCGCCTGGTGGTGCCCTATTCGGCCGGCGGCCCCACCGATGCCGTGGCCCGGATGGTGGCGCGTCAGGTGGGCACGGCGCTGGGGCAGACGGTGGTGGTGGACAACAAGGCCGGTGCCGGCGGCACCATCGGCGTGGCCGACGTGCTGCGCTCGCCGGCCGACGGCTACACCTTCGCGCTGGTGGCGCCGGGCCCGCTGGCCGGCATGCCCAACCTGATGAAGGTGCCGTATTCGCTGGGCGATGTGCAGTACCTGACACTGGTGGCGCGCATTCCGGCGGTGATCATCGCCGGCAAGGACGTGGGCCCGGCCACGCTGCCCGAGCTGGTCAAGGCCGCCAAGGCCGCGCCGGGCAAGCTGAACTACAGCTCCGCCGGCCCCGGCACCACGCCGCACATCGGCTTCGAGCTGCTCAAGCAGCAGGCCGGCATCGACGTGCAGCATGTGCCCTACAAGGGCGCGGCACCGGCGGTGACCGCGGTGCTGGGCGGCGAGGTGCAGTTCGCGATGGTCGACCTGCTGCCGGTGCTGCCGCATGTGAAGGCCGGCACGCTCAAGCTGCTGGCGGTGGCCGGCAGCCAGCGCGCGCCGCAGGCGCCGCAGGTGCCCACCACGCAGGAGCTGGGCCTGCCCGGCGTGAAGATGGACACCCTGTACGGCGTCATCGGGCCCAAGGGCCTGCCGGCCGAGGTGCAGAAGAAGTTCCGCGACGCGGTGGTGGCCGCGGTGAACTCGCCCGAGTTCAGGTCGCAGCTGCTGGAACAGGGCGCGGTGGCGCTCAGTTCCACGCCCGAGGAGTTCCGCGCGCAGATGCAGGCCGAATCGGACAAGTGGCGCGAGGTGGTCGCCAAGGGCCACATCACGCTGGAGTGAGGTCGCGGCCATGCTGATCGCCGATGCCCGCATCACGCCCTGCACCCAGCGCCTGCAGGACCCGAGCTGGAAGTTCGCGCGGGCGCAGGTGCCGCAGCTCGAGGGCTGGCTGCTCACGCTGACCGACGACGACGGCCACGCCGGCCTGGGCTATGCGCATGCCATCCCGGCCATCACCACGCAGGGCAGCGGCGCACGCGCTTCGCTGGAGTTCCTGGCGCCGCGGCTGGTGGGCCGGCGGGTGGACGACATCGGCGCGCTGGTGGAGGAAATCGACGCCACGCTCAACTACAACGCCAGCGTCAAGGCCGCCATCGACATGGCGCTGCACGACCTGTTGGCGCGGCGGCTGGGCGTGCCCGTGCACGTGCTGCTGGGCGGCGCGCAGCGCAGCCGGGTGGCGCAGTCGCGCATCCTGGCCATCAAGCCACCGGCCGAGATGGCGGCCCGGGCCGCGGCGCTGGCGGCCGAGGGTTACCTGCAGCTCAAGCTCAAGCTGAGCGGCGACACCGCGCTGGATGCGCAGCGCGTGGCCGAGGTGCGCAGCGCGGTGGGACCGGGGGTGGCGCTCACGCTGGACCCCAACCAGTCCTACGGCGCCAAGCAGATGATCTCGGCCTTCGCCCGCCTGGAGCGGCACGACATCGCGCTGATCGAGCAACCGGTGCCGGCGGCCGACTGGGCCGGCCTGGCGCTGGTCACCCGCAGCCTGCCGGTGGCGGTGGAGGCCGACGAGAGCGCGCAGACGGTGCACGACGTGTTCCGCCTGGTGGCCGACCGGATGGTTGACGTGATCAACCTCAAGGTCACCAAGCTGGGCGGGCTGCGGCGCTTTCTGCAGGCAGTGCAGGTGTGCGAAGCCGGCGGCGTGGCCGTGCGGGTGGGCGCAGCCTTCGGCCCGGCGCTGCTGCAGGCCATGAGCCTGCAGGCCGCCAGCGTGGTGCGGCAGCTGCCGCATGCCTGCGAGCTGGGCGAGCACCTGCACCTGCTGGACGATCCGTTCGAGCCGCTGCCGGTGGTGCAGGGGGCCCTCACGCTGCCCGGTGGCGCGGGCTGCGGCATCGGCCTGCGCGGCGGCTGAAGCGGCGCTGCCGTCAGGCCGGCAGGCAGCGCGCCCAGCGGTGCACCGCCTCGGCCACGGCCTGCGGCTGCTCGGGCAGCAACGCATGGCTGGCATCGTCGATCAAGGCCGTGGTCACCAGCGCTTCGCCCAGCGCCGCGCGCAGCTCGTCGCGCGTGGCGGGCGGCCGCCAGGGATCCTGTGCGGCCTGCAGGTCCAGCAGCGGCACCGGGCTCACCGGCCACCAGGTCGGCTTGGGGGCTGGCTGCCAGCGGCGCGGTAGTGCGCGCGCCATTGCGGATACCAGCCCTGCAGCCAGGCATCGGCTGCATGCCCGGGTGCGAAGAAGGCCTGCCGCAGGGCCTGCAGGCGCAGCGCGCGGGGCTGCAGTGCATCGGCGGCGGTGTCCAGCGCGGCGGCGAGGCCGGGCGGAAATTCCCGCGCGGCCGCCGCCAGCAGGGCCACGCCGCGCACGCGCTGCGGCTGCGCCTGCGCCGCCACCCGCGCCACGAAGTGGCCGAAGGCATGGCCCGCCAGCACCAGCCGCTGCGCACCCACCGCATCGGCCGCCTCCAGCACGTCCTGCGCCAGCCGGTGCAGGCTCAGGCCCGCCATCGGCCCGTGGCTGCCCGCCATGCCCCGCGGCTGCGGCCGCAGCACGCGCCAGCCGTGGCCGGCCAGGGCGGTGGCCACGTCGTCGCAGTCCAGCGAATCGCGCAGCGACGAGGGCAGCAGCACCAGCGCGGGCGCGTGGTCGTCGCCGTCGATGGCCATGTCGATGACCACCGGCGCTCCGTCCTGCGCGGGCAGCGCCAGCAGCCGCCGTCGCGGCGCGGCCGGGCGGTTCATTCGCTGGTGGCGCCGGAGCGCTTGACGATCTCCGCCCAGCGCGGCATCTCGGCCTGGATCAGCGCGGTGAACTCGGCCGGCGTGCCGAAGGTGGGCTCGATGCCCAGCGCCTGCAGCTGCCGGCGCAGCGCCGGCGTGGCCATCGCGCGGCCCACCGCGGCATGCAGCGTGCGCAGCACGTCCGGCGGCGTGCCGGCCGGCGCCAGCAGGCCCAGCCAGTTGGACACGTCATAGCCCTTCAGCCCCGCCTCGGCCAGCGTGGGCACCTGCGGCAGCGCCTCCATGCGCCGCTGCGAGGTGACGCCCAGCGCCTTGACCCGGCCGCTGCGGATGTGGTCCTCGTACACGGTGTAGGAGTCGAAGGTCATGTCCACCCGGCCGGCCAGCACGTCGGTGAGAAGCGGGGCGCTGCCCTTGTAGGGCACGTGCAGCATGTCCACGCCGGCCAGGCTCTCGAAGAGCGCGCCCGACAGGTGGCTGGAGCTGCCGTTGCCCGCCGAGCCGTAGCTCAGGCCGCCCGGCCTTGCCTTGGCCAGCGCGATGAGCCCGGCCACGTCGTGCGCCGCCACCGACGGGCCCACCACCAGCACCCGCGGCGTGATGTGCGTCAGGCTGATGGGCGCGAAGTCCTTCAGCGGGTGGTAGCGCAGCCGCGGATACAGCGCCGGGTTGATCGCATGCGTGCCCATGGTGCCGAAGAACAGGGTGCTGCCGTCGGGCGCCGCCTTGGCCGCCGCCTCGGCCGCCGGCGCGCCACCGGCGCCACCGCGGTTGTCGATGATGACTTGCTGCCCCAGTTCCTCGCCCAGCCGCTGCGCCAGCCCGCGCGCCATCACGTCGGCCGCGCCGCCGGCCGGAAAGGGCACGATCAGGCGCAGCGGCCTGTCGGGAAAGGCGGCCCGCACGGGCGATGGCGCCAGCGTCATGGCCAGCGGTGCGGCGGCCAGCCAGGCGGCGGCGCGGCGGCGGTTCGGATGCATGGGCGAGTCTCCGGCTTCTTGTGCGGACGATTCTGGGGCGCCACCGCCACGCGGCCCAGGCAGCCAGGCGCATAGCTGCTATGCCCCGCCGATGCAGGCGGCCGGGCGGCTGGGCATACTCGGCCGATGGCCAAGAAACCCAACGGCACGCTGTCGCTGTTCCAGGACCTCACCCACGCGCTGCCCGGCGTGCCCTTCGACCTGTCGGCCATCGACCCCGCGGACCGCCGCCTGGCCAGCAGCGACAAGGACCATGACAAGCAGCGGGTGGACGCGCTGGCCATCCAGCTCGACGACCTGCAGAACCTGTTCTTCGCCGACAAGCGCTACGCCATGCTGGTGGTGCTGCAGGGCATGGACACCAGCGGCAAGGACGGCACGCTGCGCGCAGTGTTCGGCCGCATGAGCCCGCTGGGCGTGCGCACCGTGGCATGGCGCGCGCCCAACACCGAGGAGCGCGCCCACGATCCGCTGTGGCGCATCCACAAGGCGCTGCCGGCCAAGGGCGAGCTGGTGGTCTTCAACCGCAGCCACTATGAGGACGTGCTGGTGCCGGTGGTGGGCAAGACCATCTCCGCGCGCGAGACGGCGCTGCGCTATGCCCGCATCAACGACTTCGAGCGGTCGCTGGCCGAGACGGGCACCGTCATCGTCAAGTTCATGCTGCACATCTCCAAGGGCGAGCAGCGCCAGCGCCTGCAGGCGCGGCTGGACGATCCCACCAAGCGCTGGAAGTTCGACCCGGCCGACCTGGAGGCGCGCAAGCAGTGGGGCGCCTACCAGCGGGCCTATGCCGATGCCATCAGCGCCACCGGCACGCCCTGGGCGCCCTGGATGGTGGTGCCGGCGGACTCCAAGACCCACCGCAACCTGGTCGTGGCCACCGCGCTGGAAGCCCGCCTGCGTGCGATGGACCTGCGCTTTCCGCCGCCCGCGCCCGAGCTCCAGGGCATCGTGGTGCGTTGAAAGCGGTTGCCGAGCATCGCCATGCACAGCCTGCCCGCTGCCCGCCTGGCCCGTGCCGCGCTGCTTGCCCTGGCCGGGCTGTGGGCCGCCGGTGCCGGCGCGCAGTCCTTGCGCTGCAACGGCCAGCTGGTGAACCCGGGCGACACCAAGTACTCGGTGGTGCGCAAGTGCGGCGAGCCCGCTTTCCGCGAGGCGGTGTGCGTCAGCCGCGAGCTCTTCGTGTGGACGCTGCCGGCCGTGCCCGGCCAGGTGCTGCAGCCGCTGATCACGCCGCAGTGCGTGCCGATGGAGGAGTGGACCTACGACCGCGGCCCCGGCCAGTTCCTGGGCATCGTGCGCTTCCGCAATGCCACGGTGGAGTCGATGCGCGACGGCGAGCGGGTGCATTGAGCCGCGCTGGCCGCGGGCCGCTCAGCCCCCCTTCGGGCACCTGTTCCACCCATACCTTCATCTCCACCGTCTCCAGCTCGCCGTAGTTGGAGATGAAGGCCACGTCGGCGGCGTCGCGGCCATAGGCCAGCACGATGCGCCCGCCGCGCGGGCCGGCCTGCGTGGCATCGAAGGTGTACCAGCGCCCGCCCACGAAGGCCTCGAACCAGGCATGCAGGTCCATCGGGTCCAGCTGATGCAGGTAGCCCACCACCATGCGCGCGGGGATCTGCAGCGCCCGGCACAGCGTGATGCCGATGTGCGCGAAGTCGCGGCACACGCCAGCGCCGTCGGCCATCGTGCCCTCGGCATCGGTGCTGGCATCGCTGACGCCGTAGCGGTATTCGATGTGGCTGCGGATCCAGTCGACGATGGCCATCACCTGCGGATAGCCCGGCACCGCGCCGGCCGCGATCTCCTGCGCCTTGTCGGCCAGCTTGTCCGAAGGGCAGTAGCGGCTCTGCAGCAGGAACTGCAGCACGTCGTGCGGCAGGTCGGCCACCGGCGTGGCGCCGGCGCCTTCGTCCACCGCGATGTCGCCCTGCGTGTACACGACCGACTCCACCCGGATGCGCAGCCGCCCGGCGGGTACCACGAAGCGCTGGCACAGGTTGCCGAAGCTGTCGGCATATTCCACCGACTGCAGGTGCGGCTCGAACAGGTAGCTCTCCTGCGCCAGCCACTGCGCGTCGCCGCTGCGCGGGCGCAGCATGCCGATGCTGGGGCAGGGCGCTGGCGCCTCCACGGTGATATCGCAACCGGCTCGCAACTTCATGGAACGCTCCTGCAACCGCAAAGGCCGAGTATCCCGCGGCGGTGCGTCGCGGCCTTTCGTGGTGCTGCCGCGACTTGTCTAGGCAAGCTGGGCGGCACTAGTTCACGGCCTGCAGACCGCGGCCTGCGCACTAGTTCGCGGCTGGCGGCAGGGCGCGGCCGAGGGCCTTCGTTCAGGGGGAACCGGCTCCGAAGGGGGTTTCCCATACTGCGGCCCTTCGCGTAACGGACTGCCCCATGAACCACGTCTCCGCCCTCGTCGCCGCCATCGCCTTCACCTTCGCCGGCACCGCCGCGCAGGCCGCCACCAACCTCGTTGCCAATGGCAGCTTCGAGGCCACCACCCAGGCCAGCGGCACCTGGGACACCTACGGCCACGTGGCCGGCTGGGCCGCCGGCCCGCGTGGCGTCGAAGTGCGCAACAACGTGGTGGGCAGCGCCTTCGACGGCAACAACTTCATCGAGCTGGACACCACCGGCAACAGCTTCATCGCGCAGACCATCGCCACCAACTTCGGCGAGCACTACACGCTGAGCTTCGCCTACTCCGGCCGCCCCAACACCGCCGGCCTGCGCGGCAACAGCAACGACATCCTGGTGATGTGGGGCCTGAAGCCCGTGACCCTGGTGGGCAGCAACAACGCCACCGGCACCCACCAGTGGACGACCTACAGCTTCGACGTGGTGGGCTCGCTGGGCCACTCCACCACGCTGTCGTTCTGGGCGGTGGGCAAGAGCGACAGCCTGGGCGGCTCGCTGGACAACGTCTCGCTGATCAGCAACGTCACCGCGCCGGTGCCCGAGCCCGAGACCTATGCGCTGATGCTGGCCGGCCTGGCTGCAGTCGCCACCATCGCGCGCCGCCGCAGCCGCGCCGGCTGAGTAGCCTCGCTCCGCATCCCAGGCCCGCCCCGTGCGGGCCTTTTTCGTGGCCGGCTTTTCGTGGCGATACTCGGCGGCACAGACCAAGCACCCCGAGGAGCCTTCGATTGGACCTGACCGCGCTGCAACACACCTTGCGCGAGTTCGCTGCCGAGCGTGACTGGCAGCCGTTCCACACGCCCAAGAACCTGGCCATGGCGCTGATGATCGAGGCCGCCGAGCTGGCCGAGATCTTCCAGTGGATGACGCCCGAGCAGTCGCAGGCGGCGCACCACGACCATGTGACGCAGGAGCGCATCTCCGACGAAGTGGCGGACGTGCTGCTGTACCTGCTGCAGGTGGCCGACCACACCGCGGTGGACCTCAAGCGCGCGGTCGGCCGCAAGCTGGTGAAGAATGCCCGCAAGCATCCGCCGGTCAAGCCCGGCGTGCCGGTGGGCCCCAAGGACACCGCGCTGCCGCAGACGCATGTGCTGGTGGACTGGGAGAACGTGCAGCCCAGGGACGTGGACATCCGCGCGCTGGTGTCCGACGTGACCGACGTGTGGCTGTTCCACGGGCCCAGCCAGCGCAACGTGGACCGCGACCAGACCGCCTTCGGCGACCGCGTGACCTGCGTGCCCATCTCGCGCGCGGGCAAGAACGCGCTGGACTTCCACCTGTCCTTCTACATGGGCTACATCGCCTCGCGCAATCCGGCGGCGCGCTTCGTGGTGCTGTCCAACGACAAGGGCTACGGGCCGATGCTCGAGCATGCGGTGGACCTCGGCTTCTCGGCCACGCTGGTGGGCTTCGACAAGACCGGCCGCCGGCGCGCGCCGGCCCGCGGCCCGGCCCGCCCGGCGCCGCGCCCGGCCGACGGCCGCAAGCCCGCCTCGCAGGCCCGCCGCGGTGCGCCGCTGGCGGTGCCCGCCGCGCCGCCGCCGGCCGAGCGCCGCGGCCGCAACCGCGGCAGGGGCGGTGAGGCGGCCGCGCGCGGTCGCAGTGAATCGGTGATGACGCCCCTGGCCGAAGGCCGGCGCGAGGCCGGCCCCGCCGCCCGCCCGGCTGAAGCCGCACGCCGCGGCCGCCGCGACGAGCGCGCACAGCCCCGGGTGGACGAGGACGTGCGGATGCCCGCGGCCGTGGAAGCCGCCGAACGGCCGCCCGTCGAGCCGGCGCCGATGCCGATGCCGCCGGCCGTGGCCGCGCCGGCCACGCCGGCCGCCAAGCGCAGCCGCCGTCGCACCGCGGACGCACCGGCAGCCGACGCCGCCGTGCCGGAACCGGTTCCGGCTCCCATCGAGGCAGAGGCGGCGGACGTGGCCGCGGCCGACGTGCCCGCCAGGAAGGCGGCGCGCAAGACACCCGCCAGGAAGACGGCCACCGTGGCCACCCGCAAGGCCGCTGCCAGGACCACCGCGGCGCAAGCCGATGCCGCGTCCGAGGTGGCTGCAGTGCCCGACGCCGAAGCGGCCGCCAGCGCGGAGCCGGCGGGCGTGCCGGCCAGGAAGGCCCGTGCCGCCCGCAAGACCAGTCCGCGCGCTGCGGCCGGCCCGGCGGCTGCCGCCGCCGCCAGCACGCAGGCGCCCGAGCCTGAGCCAGCTGCGGCAGCGGAAGCCCCCGAGGCCACCGACGAGGCGGCGCCCGCACCCCGCAGCCGCGCCCGCAAGACGGCCGCGAAGAGCGCGGCCAAGACGGCTGCCAAGACAGCCGCCAAGACAGCCGCCAAGACGGCGCGCGCAGGCGGCCGCACCGGTCCCGAGCCGACCGAGCCTCCTGCCGCAGCCAGCGCGCCGGCCGCCACGCCCGAGGAAGCGCCCGCACCGCCATCCGCCGACACCGCACGCGCCGGCAACAGCCGCCGCCGCGGCCGCGCCACCGAAGCCGACACCGGTGCCGGTGCCGGTGCCGCCCCGGCCGCCCCCGCCCGCCGCCCGGCCAACCCGCCGCGCGCCACGCCCGACACCCGCCGGATGCCGCCGCCTGCCGCGGCGCGGCAGCCCGCGCCCGCTGCGCCGCCCGTTGCAGCGCGCCAACCGACGCCCGCCGCGGCACCCGCCGCGCGCCAGAGCGCTGCGTCACCCGCGCCCAGCCGGCCGTTCGACCTCGAGAAGTCGCTTCGGCACGTGGAAGCCAGCTTGCGCAAGACCGCCAACAAGCCGACTCGCCGGGCGCGGCTGATGGCCACCATCCGTTCACTGCTCGGCCAGTGGGCCGACGATGCCACCACGCAGGCCGTACTGCAGCGGCTGCTGTCCAGCGGCCGGGTGTCGATCGACGGGCAGGGTGCGGTGGCCTACGCGCTGTAACCGCCGCCGCCGGCGATGGAGGACGACTGGAAGCGGCTGGCCGCATTTGCCGAGGTGGTGCGTGCCGGCTCGCTGAGTGCCGCCGGCCGACGCCTGGGCATCAGCACCTCGGCGGTCAGCCAGCAGCTGCGCGCGCTGGAGCAGGCGCACGGCGTCACGCTGCTGCACCGGTCTACCCGCAAGCTGGCGCTCACCGAGGCCGGCGCCCGGCTGGCCCAGCATTGCCAGGCGATGGTGGATGCCGCCGCGCGGGCACGCCAGCAGCTCACCGCCGCGCGGGATGCGCCGGAAGGCGAGTTGCGCCTGGCCGCGCCGGTGGGCTTCGCGCGCCACCTGGCGCCGGCATTGGCGCCGCTGCTGGCCGCTCATCCCGGGCTCAGCCTGCGGCTGTTCGTCGACGACGCGATGATCGACCTGATCGACGCCCGCATCGACCTGGCGGTGCGGGCCGGCCGGCTGGCCGATTCCAGCTGGGCCGCGCGCCGGCTCTGCCGCTTCGAGCTGGTGCTGTGCGCTGCGCCGGCCTACCTGGCCCGTGCCGGCATGCCCGCCACGCCGGCCGAGCTGCCATCGCATGAATGGATCGGCGGCGCACGGGATGGCAGCGGGTTGCTGCTCACGCTGGAAGGACCTGCCGGCGCGCAGGAGAGCTTCCGGGTCGCGCCGCGGGTGCTGGGCAACAACCAGCTGTCGCTGCAGCAGCTGTGCGTGGCCGGCCTCGGCCTGATGCTGGCGGTGCGTGCCGACATCGACGACGAGCTGCGCACCGGCCGCCTGCTGCCGGTGATGCCTGAGTGGCGCGGCACGCCGCTGCCGGTGTGGGCGGTGACGCCGCAGCGCGATGGCCAGCCGGCCAAGGTGCGCCATGCGGCCGAAGCCATCGGCCGTTACCTGCGCGAGGTGCCCGGGGCGTTGAGCGACTGATTGTTGCGCTGCAACAACGGGGTGTGCGGTGTTGGGGGTATCGACCTCTAGGGAAATCCCTTAGTCTCCCCACCTAGGGTTTGTACCAAGCCCTCTCGACCGCAGGAAGTCCCGTCATGAAGTTCTCGCTCACCACCGCCTTCGTTCTCGTCCTGGCCGCCGCCGCGGTGCAGCCCGCCGCCGCCGCCGACCGCGCGGCCCCGGTGTTGTCCAAGCCGCAAGCTGGCATCGACGCCTCCACCTTCATCGTCGGCCACCCGGCCAGCCCGCGCTGGAAGGCCGCTCCGTCGGCCAATGGCCAGCATCCCGCAGTGCTGGTGGCGCGCCAGGCCGTCCACATCGATGGCAACACCTTCCTGGTGCAGCCGCCGGCGTCCACCACCTGGACCGCCGGCCCCACCGCCGACGTGGCCGTGATGGCCGGCAGCCCGGCCGTCAGCGCCCGCTGAAAAACCGCGCCGCGCGCCGGGCAGGCGCCAGCCGTTAGGCTGCGCCGATGCTCAAGACCCTGAAGGACCTGTTCGACGCGCTGCGCATGCCCGCGGCCACAGAGGCCGAGGCCAGCCACACGCTGCAACTGGCCACTGCCGTGATGCTGGTGGAGGTGATGCGCGCCGATGCCGAGATGACCGACGCCGAGCGTGAAGCGGTGGTGGCCGGCCTGCGCGACAAGTTCACGCTGGCCGACGACGAGCTGGACACCTTGGTGGCCCAGGCGCAGCAGGCGTCCCGCCAGGCCAGCGACTACTTCGGCTTCACCTCCCAGATCAACCAGCACTGCGACATGCCGCAGAAGCTGCTGATGCTGGAGCACATGTGGCGCGTGGCCTATGCCGACGGCACCCTCAGCGCGCATGAGAACCATGTGATGTGGCGGCTGGCCGACCTGCTGCACATTCCGCACGGCGCCTACGTGAACGCCAAGATGCGCGCACAGCAGGCCGCCGCCGCGGCTTGAGCGCCGGGCGCGGGTGGCGCCGGCTGGCAGGGTGGCTGGCGCTGCTGGCGGCCGCTGCGCTGCTGGCCGCCGGCCACGGCCGCTGGTGGCGCCTGCCCGACCGGCACAACCCTTTCGCACCCCTGTCGCTGGAAGAAGCGCCGGGCTGGCTCACCCGCTACAAGCTGGCGCGGCTGAGCGCGGAGCCGGCGGCCTGCCAGGCCTTCATCGACACCACGCCGCTGCAGGCGCAGCCGCAGCCCGACCGCGTGACCGGCCCGGGCTGCCAGCTCAGCCACACGCTGCTGGTGCGGCGCACCCAGGTGCAGGTGGGCGAGCCCTTCACGCTCACCTGCCGTGCCGCGGCCTCGCTGGCGCTGTGGGAGCGGCATGTGCTGCAGCCGGCGGCGCAGGCGCACTTCGGCCAGCCGGTGGTGCGGCTGGTGCACTTCGGCAGCTATGCCTGCCGCAACGTGTATGGCCGGGCCGAGGGCGCCCGCAGCCAGCATGCCACCGCCGATGCGCTGGACGTGGCGGGTTTCGTGCTGCAGGGTGGCCGCCGCGTCAGCGTGGCGGCCGACTGGCCGGGCGACGATGCGGCCTCGCTGTTCCTGCGCCAGGTGCATGGCGGCGCCTGCGGGCTGTTCGACGGCGTGCTGGGCCCGGACTACAACGCGGCGCATGCCGACCACTTCCACCTGGACCGCGGGCCGTACCGGCTGTGCCGGTAGCCAGGCGGCTTCAGCGCTGGCTGCGTGCCTTCTTCGAATCCACCTCGGCCAGCTGCTGCTTGAGCAGCAGGAACAGCACGCGGGCGTTCTCCACCGTCATGCTCAGCACGCTGCCGGGCTCGCCGCCGTCGTCTTCGCCGCGGGCGGGGGCGGACTGCACCGCGGCGTCGATCCGCGCCCGCACCAGGCCGTGGCTGTTGTTCATCGCCTTGATGCGCTGCACTTCGATCTGATAGGTCTTCATGGCCCGGAGCGTAGCCCAACCCCGGGCGAATCCCGGTCGCCGCGGCGCATGCGATGGCCTAGGCTGCGGCGCATGAAGTCGATTCCCGTGCTGACCGCGACCGCTGCGCTCCTGGTGTGCGCCGCCTCCCACGCCGCGGCGCCTGCCGCCACCTGGCCGGTGGCCGGGCGGCAGGGCGTCATCCAGGTGGTGATCGTGCCGGAGGCGGCCGCGCGCGACCGCGCGGCCTATGCCCAGCAGATCGAGCAGCTGTGCCCGCCGCAGTCCACCTGCTTCCTCAACTTCCACACCAACAGCAGCGGCGCACCACTGGCGGTGCCATTGCCCGATGCCATCGCGCAGGAAAGCACCGCGGTGTTCCGCCGCTCGGTCAAGCAGGGTGGCGAATACTTCCGCTGGAGCTGCCGCATGGGCATCGACGCGGCCAACTGCTTCTAGCGCGCCTTGGGGGGACGGTGGGCCGCAGGCCCGCCCAGGGGGCAGGACATCCTCACTTCCAGGCGAACGCCGGCTGCTCGAAGTGCGACACCCGGGTGGGCAGGCCGCGCAGGCACACCTCGCGGAACTGGTACAGCACCGCCGCGGTGGGCGCCGCGATCCAGGTGCTGCCCACCGGCATGCGCAGCACCGGGTGCACGCTGGAAGCCACGTTCTCCAGCCGCGGTGCGTCGCTGCGCAGGAACTCGCTGACCGGGATGCGGTGGATGCTGTCCACCTCGCCGGGGTTGGCCACCAGCAGCGGCGCCGGCCCGCCCCATACCACCACCGGCGTGATGACGAATCCCGAGCGGGTGCTGAAGTCGTCCAGCCGGCCAAGCACCGCCTCCGGGCCCAGCACCAGGCCCACTTCCTCTTCCAGCTCGCGCAGCGCGGCGCTCTCGGGCGTTTCGCCTTCGTCCACCCGGCCGCCGGGCAGGGCCCACTGGCCGGGATGGTTGCGAAGGTGCAGCGCGCGGCGGGTGAGCACCAGCGCGGCTTCCTCCGACCATTCGGCATGCGCAGGCAGGCCGCCCACGGCCGCGCCATGGCCTTCGTCGACGATGGCCACGGCCACCGCCGCATGGCCGGGCGGGGTGTCGCCGGGCCGGGCAGCCGGCCGCAGGGACTGCACCGCGAAGGCCTGCAGGTGCGCCTGCACCTGGGTCCGCAGCGCCTCGGTGCGCCGCACCGTCATCAGTCCTCGATCCTCACGCCCTTCCAGAAGGCCACCCGGTCCTTGATCTCGGCCGCGGCCTCCTTCGGGTCGGGGTAGTACCAGACGGCGTCCGGGTTGGCGTCGCCGTCCACGAACAGCGTGTAGTAGCTGGCCTGGCCCTTCCAGCTGCACATCGTCTTGGTGTTGCTGGGCAGGATGTATTCCTTCTTCAGCGAATCGCCGGGGAAATAGTGGTTGCCCTCGACGACCACGGTGTCGTCGCTCTCGGCCACCACGGTGCCGTTCCAGATTGCTTTCATGTGCCGGTCTCCTGGGCTGCGGTCTCGTCGTCGGGCACGCGGGCCCAGTCGGCCAGCCAGGTGGTGGCATGGGCGTCGCTGGGGGCGCGCCAGTCGCCACGCGGCGACAGCGAACCACCCGAGCCTACCTTGGGCGCGTTGGGCACGCACGAGCGCTTGAACTGGCTGGTCTGGAAGAAGCGGAACACGAAGGTGCGCAGGTGCTTCTTGATCTGCGCCAGCGTGTACTGGTTGCGCGCCACCAGCGGGCTGTGCGGCCAGGGGCCGTGCTCCGCGTCGCGCCAGGCCTGCCAGGCCAGGAAGGCCACCTTGGTGGGCGGAAAGCCGAAGCGCACGGTGTGGTACAGCGCGAAGTCGTGCAGCTCGTAGGGGCCCAGCGTGTCCTCGGTGCTCTGGCCGGGCTGGCCGCCGTCGGCCTCGCCGGGCACCAGCTCGGGGCTGATCTCGGTGTCCAGCACCTGGTTGAGCACCACGCGTTCGCGCTCGCTGGCGGTGTCGGCCACCCAGCGCACCAGGTGCTTGATCAGCGTCTTGGGCACGCTGGCATTCACGTTGTAGTGCGACATGTGGTCGCCCACGCCGTAGGTGCACCAGCCCAGCGCCAGCTCGCTCAGGTCGCCGGTGCCCAGCACCAGCGCGTGGTGGTGGTTGGCGAGGCGGAACAGGTGGCTGGTGCGCTCGCCGGCCTGCACGTTCTCGAAGGTGACGTCGTACTGCTTCTGCCCTTCGGCATAGGGGTGGCCGAGGTCCTTCAGCATCTGCTCGCAGCTGGGGCGGATGTCGATCTCGGCCGCGCTGCAGCCCACCGCTTCCATCAGCTCGCGTGCCTGCGCCAGCGTGCGCGGGCTGGTGGCGAAGCCGGGCATGGTGTAGCCCAGCACGTTGGTGCGCGGCAGGCCCAGCAGGTCCATGGCCCGCACCGCCACCAGCAGGGCATGGGTGGAGTCCAGCCCGCCCGAGACGCCGATCACCAGCTTGTGGATACCGCTGGATTCCAGCCGCTGCACCAGCGCCCGTACCTGGATGGAATACACCTCCTCGCAGCGGATGTCGCGCGTGGCCGGGTCGGCGGGCACGTAGGGAAAGCGCGGCACGGTGCGCCGCAGCGTGGCCAGCTCGGGCGTGAGCGCGGGCAGCGGCAGCTCGAAGCGCACCGCCTGCATGCGTGCCACCTGCTCGGCATGCAGGCCGGCCGACTGGCCGAAGCTGGTCTGGCGCATGCGCTCGCGCGACAGCCGCTCCAGGTCCACGTCGGCCAGCGTCAGGTGGCCATCACCGGCAAAGCGCTGGGATTCGGCGAGCAGGTCGCCCGATTCATAGATGAGCGCCTGGCCGTCCCAGGCCAGGTCGGTGGTGGATTCGCCGACGCCGGCCGAGGTGTAGAGGTAGGCTGCGATGCAGCGCGCCGAATGCAGGCTGGCCAGCTGGTGGCGGTAGCCCGACTTGCCGATGGTGATGTTGGAGGCCGAGAGGTTCACCAGCACCGTGGCGCCGGCCAGCGCGGCATAGGAGCTGGGCGGGATGGGCACCCACACGTCCTCGCAGATCTCCACGTGGAAGCGCAGCAGCGGCTGGTTGGCCGCCTCGAACACCAGCTGCGTGCCGAACGGCACCGCCTGCCCGCCGATGCGCACCTCGTCCACCAGCGCGTGGGCTGCGGGATTGAACTGCCGGGCCTCGTAGAACTCGGCGTAGTTGGGCAGGTAGGTCTTGGGCACGATGCCCAGGATCTGGCCGTCGAACACCACCGCCGCGCAGTTGAACAGGCTGTGGCGCACCCGCAGCGGCAGGCCGACGATGGCCACCGCCGGCACGCCGCGGCTGCCTTCGGCCACGGCCAGCAAGGCGGCCTCGCAGGCGTCCAGCACCGCGCGCTGGTGGAACAGGTCGTCGCAGGTGTAGGCCGACAGGCCCAGCTCGGGAAAGGCCACCAGCGAGGCACCCTGCTCGGCGGCCTCGCGCAGCATGCGCAGGGTTTCGCCGGCATTCCAGGCCGGGTCGGCGATGCGCACGCGGGGCACGGCCACGGCCATGCGCATGAAGCCGTGGGCCGCGGGGTGGAAGAAGTCGGTGGGCTCGGTCATCGGGTTGGGGCCTCGGTCAGGCGGAGGGTTCAGGGGGCTGCGGCCGCAGCTGCAGGCCGGGCGAGGCGGCGGTATCCACGCCCAGCACCTCGGAGAAGTGGCGGATGGCCGCGGCATTGCGCTCATCGCCCTGGGTGCCGATGCAGTCCTGCGGCACCAGCGCGTCGATGTTGCGCATGCGCGCGTCGGACACGGTGGACAGCACGCACTGGTCGCTGGAGACGCCGGTGACGATGATCTGCCGGATGCCGAGGTCGGCCAGCAGCAGCTCCAGCGGCGTGGCGAAGAAGGCGGAGTGTTTGGGCTTCAACAGGAAATAGTCGTCGGTGTGGGGCGCCAGTTGCTCCACGATGTGGGCGCCCGGGCCGCCGGCCTGCCGCGCCTTGTCCACCAGCTCGCGGAAGTCGGAGCGCCAGCGGCCGCGATTGTCGTTGGCATAGATCACCGGCACGCCGGCCTCGTGGCAGCGCTGGCGCAGCGCGGCCAGCCGCGGCGCGATGGCCGCCGCCGCGGGCAGCAGCTTGTCGGCATCGGGGAAGTCCCAGAGGCTGATCATGTCGGTGATCAGCAGGGCAAGGCCGCCGGGGCATCGGTCGGCGGCTTCGTGCGTGGATTCAGGCTGGGTCATGGTGTGTCCGTTGGCAACCACCGCAGCGGGCAACGCTTGTGCCGCCCCCGAGCCGCCCCCAGGTTTGTAAGCGTGTCGGGGAAACCCCTACAAGCGCTTTGTAATGCGGCCGACTGCACGCCGCCGAAGCGGCTTCCTACAGTGCCCGGTGCCTTGGCATGTTGCCTCGGCAGGTGCGCCGTGTTCCGGCTGTTCCAGGATTCCATGTCCACCACCTCCTCCCCCGCCGCCATCGTTCCCGCCTCCCTGGGCGAGTTGTACAGGCATATCTGGCTGCATGCCCGTGGTGCCCGCGGCAAGTTCGCGCTGGCGCTGAGCATGCTGGGCGGCTCCCAGCTGATGAAGCTGGGCATTCCCTGGATGGCCGCGCAGGCCATCAACGGCATCCAGTCCGGCGGCCGCGCGGCCCTGGGCCCGGCGGCGCTGTGGATCGGCGCCATCCTGGCGGCCTACGTGGGCTGCTGGGCGCTGCACGGCCCGGCCCGGGTGATGGAGCGCACCGTGGCACTGCGGGTGCGGCGCAGCGTCGCCGATGCGCTGTACGCCCGGCTGCTGCAGGCGCCGCTGGGCTGGCACGAGCAGCACCATTCCGGCGACCTGCAGCACCGCGTGGGCCAGGCCTCGGGTGCGCTGTTCGGCTTCACCCAGAGCCAGTTCATCTACCTGCAGAACGCCATCAACCTGTGCGGGCCGGTGGTGGCGCTGTGGCTGCTGTCGCCCGGCACCGGCCTGGTGGCGGTGGTGGGCCTGGTGGCCATCTCCAGCGTGATCGTGGCCTTCGACGGTGCGCTGATGAAGCTGGCGGTGTCGGAGAACCATGCCGAGCGGCGCTATGCGGCCCGGCTGCTGGACTTCGTGGGCAACGTGTCCTCGGTGCTCAGCCTGCGGCTGCAGGAAGGCACGCGCCGCCTGCTGGACAGCCGGCTGATGGCGGTGTTCGAGCCGCTGCGCCGCAGCATCGTGCTCAACGAGTGGAAGTGGTGCTCGGTCGACCTGTCGGGCGTGGTGCTGTCGTGGGGCCTGGTGGCGGTGTACGTGCTGCTGGCCAGCACCGGGCAGACGACCGCGGCCACCGGCACCGTGATGCTGGGCAGCCTGTTCATGGTGTACCAGTACGCGCAGCAGGCCGCCGGCGTGCTGGGCACCATCGCCTCCCAGTACCAGGCCATCTCCCGCACCCGCACCGACTTCGCCAGCGCCGCCATCGTGATGCAGGCGCCCGAGCGCAAGCAGGCGGCCACGCTGGCCGAGCCCGGCTGGCAGCGCATCGACATCCAGGGCCTGCGCTTTTCCCGCGGCGGCGCCGAGTCCGGCCAGCCTGCTGATGAGCGGGGCGGCCTGCACGACGTGGCATTGAGCCTGCGCCGCGGCGAGCGCCTGGCCTTGGTGGGTCCCAGCGGCGCCGGCAAGAGCACGCTGCTGCGCGCGCTGGCCGGCCTGTACGAGGCCAGGGCTGCCCACATCGCGGTGGACGGGCAGTTCGTGCCTGACGCCCGCGACCTGGGGCCGGTGGCCACGCTGATTCCGCAGGAAGCCGAGATCTTCGAAGCCTCGGTGCGCGAGAACATCACCTTCGACGAGCCGGTGCCCGAGCACGAGCTGATGCGCGCCATCCATGCCGCCGCCTTCGATCCCGTGCTGGAGACGATGCCGGGCGGCCTCGAGGCCATGCTGGCCGAGCGCGGCACCAACCTCTCGGGCGGCCAGCGGCAGCGCCTGGCGCTGGCCCGCGGCCTGCTGGCGGCACGCCACAGCAGCGTGCTGCTGCTGGACGAGCCCACCAGCGCGCTGGATTCACTGACCGAGATCCATGTGCACTCGCGCATCCTGGAAGCCTTCCCCGATGCCTGCATCGTGGCCTCGGTGCACCGCCTGGGGCTGCTGGCCCACTTCGACAAGGTGGTGTTCATGGTGGCCGGCCGGGTGGAGGACGTGGGCACGGTGGAGGAGCTGGTCAAGCGCCAGCCTGCCTTCGCGGTGATGATGGCCACGATGGGGCCGGGCGCGCATGGCGCTGCCGCGGCCACCACCGCCGCCGCCTCGCCGGCGCCGGCCGCGGCGCCTCACGCCGGCTGAGTGCCGGTGGCCTGGGCCGCCGGCAGCCGCGGCCCTGGCTTGGGGCTGGGCGGCGTGGGCGGCGATTCGGGCTCGTGCGGCTCGATGGCGGCCGGGGCCACCTGGTCGGCGCGGGCGCCGAACACCATCTCGTTGACCCAGCCCACCAGCACCGAGGTGTAGGCCCGCTGGTCGTGCTCCTTGGTCAGGCCGTGGTCGGCGCCGCGCAGGCAGCGGTAGGTCAGCGAGCGGGCGCTCTTGCCCGCCTCCCGGTAGCTGTGCAGCACCGCCCGCGGCACGATGGTGTCCAGCTCCGACTCCACCAGCAGCAGGTCGCCGTCGAAGTCGTGCGTGGCCTGCAGCGCGCGGTTGTCGGCGAACGGCACCAGGCTGCGGCGGTAGGCCTTCAGGTCCTGGTCCTTGTGCAGCTGCAGCTTGGGCACTTCCCAGCCCGAGTCCATGTACAGCGCCGGCGCGCGCAGCGCCAGCCAGCGCACCGGCCGCATCGTGGTCAGGATGGTGGCCAGGTAGCCGCCGTAGCTGCTGCCCACCACTGCGATGGACGAGCGGTCCACATGGCGGTGGTCGGCCAGCAGGTCGTAGGCGGCCAGCACGTCCTGCAGGTTGCTGGCCCGCGAGACGGTCTCGAACTGCGGCTTGGTCTGCGCATGGCCGCGCAGGTCGAAGGCCAGGCAGATGCAGCCCAGGGCCGCGATCTGCCGCGCCCGCGCCACGTACTGCGACTGGCTGCCGCCCCAACCATGAATGAACAGCACCCCGGGCAGCTGCGTGCCGGGCGTGACGAAGGTGCCGGCAATGCTGCCGTCGTCGACGGGAATGGCTACGTTGTGCTCAAAGGTCGGCATGCGCCTCCACCTGCGCGTACTTGGTCACCCGGCCCACGTCGGCATCGTCGTCGTCGTAATGCACGCGCGCGCCGGCCGGGACGCTCACCTTGTCGGCATACACCTCGTGGGTGGATGCACGCACCACGCGGCATGCGGGATCGGCCTGGAAGGCCTGCAGCGCCGCCACCTCGGCGCCGCTGGCGCCACCGATGCGCCAGCTCTGCTCCAGCACGCCGGAACGCCACTGGCCGCGGTCGTCCACGCCCTGGGCCACATCGTAGTTGGCGCGGGTGGCCATCCAGCCAGGATAGTGCTCGGCCGCGGCCCGGTGGTACACCAGCGCCTGCTCCACCGCGGTGGCCAGCTCCGGCGCCAGTGGCAGCTCGCGCAGCGCCTCGAAGTCGCCGCGCACCACGGTGAGGGTGCTGCCGCCGTAGACCTCGTGGCCGCGGTGGTTGCGGGTGAGCTGCTGCGTGCCCACGTAGCTGGCGGTCAGCGGGCCGGCCTGTACCTGGCCGACGCTCAGCGTCTCCACCTGGCGCAGGTTGCGCTCCAGCACCACGCCGTGCTGGCGCAGCTGCTCGGGATCGGTCTCGGCCAGCCAGGCTTCCAGCTCGGCGGCGCTGTGCATCACCTGCTGGCCCAGGCCGCCCACGCCGTCGGGGTTCTTCAGCCGCATGCTGCCGTGCGCCAGCAACCGCTCGGCGGCCACGCGGGCATCGGCCGGCGTGAAGCAGGAGTAGCCGGGCAGCACCACCTCCTGGATGGCCTGGCCATGGGCGGCCGACCAGCCGGCCGGTGCGGGCGCATCAGGGTGCACCAGGCCGTGCGACACCAGCTTGGTGGCCACGAAGGGATGCGGCACCACGCCGCCGAAGAGCTGGTCGCCGGACTCGATGCCCAGATGGCGCGCGGCGTCCACGCTGGTGAGGGTGTCGCTGGGCACGAAGAAGAGCGGCCCCTCGGGCCGGGCGTCGGCGCGGTAGATGCCGCCGAAGTTCAATCCCAGCAGGTCGGCCAGCGCATGCGCGACCGAAGCCTTGGTGCGGTGGTCGTGGTTGTCGCCACGGGCCTGCGGCTGGGTGCAATGGAACACCACCGTGGGCCGGCGGCCGGCCACTTCCAGGGTGCGGGCCAGGGCGGCGGTGCTCGGGTCTTGCGCAGTGATCATGGTGGGCTCCCGGAAGGGCGTGGCCGGTGGTCGATGGCCCACTGTGCATGCGGCGCTGCAGCGTGGCTGACGGGAGGCACGCGCATCGGTTGTAGGAGAGGGCCGCATGTCGGGCGGGCTGCGCGCACGGCCGCGGCGCCTTCAGTCCCGCGGGCCCATGTGCAGCCGGCGGTGGATGCGCCGGGTGGCCTGCCATACCGCCCACAGCACCAGCGGAATGGCGGCGCCGGCGGCCATCTCAGGGTGGATGGGCAGGCCGGCCGCCTTGGCCGCCTTGCCGCCGTACAGCAGCAGGCTCACCACGTAGTACGAGATGGCCGCGATGGACAGGCCTTCCACCGTGGACTGCAGCCGCAGCTGCAGTTCCTGCCCGCGCGTGAGCTTGGCCAGCAGCTGCTGGTTCTGCGTCTCGGTGGCGATGTCCACCCGGGTGCGCAGCAGGGCGCTGCTGCGTTCGATGCGCTGCGACAGCGAGCCCAGCCGCTGCGCCGCCGCCGCCACCGTGGCGATGGCCGGCGAGAGCCGCCGCTGCATGAATTCACCGATGGTCTGGGTGCCGGGAATCGGCATCTCGCGCAGCTCGGCCAGCCGCTGGCGCACCAGTGCGTCGTAGGCCTCGGTGGCGGAGAAGCGGTACTGGTGCTCGGCGGTGGCGCGCTCCACCCGCGCGGCGACGTGGATCAGCGTGTCCAGCAGCTGCGCCTCGGAGCTTTCGCGGGCTTCCAGCCGCGCCGTCACCGCGGCCAGCGCGGCTTCGGACTCGGCCAGCACCGGCGCCAGCGCCTTGGCCACCGGCAGGCCGCGCAGCGCCATCAGCCGGTAGACCTCGATCTCCAGCAGCCGCTGCGAGATGCGGCCCGCGCGGGTTTCACTGGTGCCCGGCGGCGCCAGCACCAGCAGGCGCTCGAAGCCGTCGGGCCGCAGCCGGAAGTTGGTGACGGCCATCGAATGGCCCTTGCCCATCAGCGAAGCCACCACCGTGCGGCCGCCGAACCAGCGCTGCGCCGCTTCTAGGGCGGCGGCGGGGTCGTCCAGCGGATGTTCCAGCATCACCAGCTGCAGCGCGGCCACGGTGCGGCCGGGCACCGCGCGCAGCCAGGCCTTGTCCAGCACCAGCGCGTCGATCAGCGGCGGGTTGTCCGCCTGCAGGCCGGCGGATTCGGGCAGCGGCTGCACCACCGCATAACGGGTGAACTCGGTGTGGCGCTCCCATTTCAGCGTGTGGTCGGCAAAGCGCAGCCGCAGGAAGTTGGCCTCCAGGTCCTGCGGCCGCAGCCCGGCCTGGCCGGGCAGGCGCTGCAGGTGGGCACATTCGTCCTCCCGGCTCACGCCGTGGTTGAGCACGGCGACCGTGAACACCAGCGCCGGCAGACGGATGCGGGCCGAGGGGCGGGCATGCACCTCGTTGTGCAGTTCGTCGCGCAGGCTGTCGTCCGTCGGCAAGGCGCCGGCCGGCTGCGCGATTTCGTCGGTAAGAGCTGAAAGAAGTGATGACATGGCGGCCGGCTGCAGCAGATGCGACGGCCGCAGTGTGCCCCGGCGGCGCCTGCGGTGGCCGCCGGCGCGGGAAAGCGCCTGCGGCGGTGCTGTTCGGCGGATCGGGGCTTTTCGGGGCGCGATACGCTTGCGGCATGCAAGTCGTTGGCATCTCCCTGCGCAAGCCCGCCTTCAATGAAGTGACGGCCTCCACCATCATGGCAAGCGGCCTCTGGGTCGCCCTCGTCGGCCTCATGCAGGCCGGCGGCCATCCGCTCGAACGCCCCGAGGCGGCCACGCTGCTGCTGGTGATGCTCTGGGGTTGCCTGTCGGTGCGGCTGGGCATCGACATGGCCGCCGGCTGGCGACACCGCTTCGTGCACCTGGCCGTGTGCGGCGTGCTGCTGGGCATGCTGCAGGTCGGCCGCAACCTGCTGGCCTGAGTTTCCTGCGCCGGAAACGACAACGCGCCCCGGAGGGCGCGTTGCAGTTGGAGCCGTGCGCTGTTTAACGCACGCTGCCGCGACGCACCAGGTTCACGATCGCCAGCAGGATGATCGCGCCGCCCAGGGACAGCAGCAGGCCCATCACGCTGAAGTCGCCCTGGTTGACGGTGCCGGCGCCCAGCAGCGGCGACAGCAGCCAGCCGCCCAGCATGGCGCCGATGATGCCGACCACCACGTTGAGGATGACGCCTTGTTGCGCATCGGTGCGCATGATCATGCTCGCGACCCATCCGATGAGCCCGCCGACAACCAGCCAGATGATGAGGTTCATAGGTTCACTCCAAAGTTTGATTTGATGAAGGCCGGCTGCATGTGCGCCGGCTTGTTGCGCCTGTGGCTCTAGGGCGGGCCACCGGTGCAGTTAGGTTAGGGACACGGCGGGCCCGGGGGAGTCGGCTGCAACCGGCAACTGCCGTCAGCGTTGGCCTACGCGGGGCGGATAGGGCACCCGCGTACCTGTAACACCCTGGCTGCCCAGCACGCTGCGCAGGCCGTCGCGGCCGCTGGCGGCGCGCGCCAGCAGGGCCAGCCCGGCGGTGGTGGCCAGCAGCGAATGGCGTCGCGCACCCCACAGCAGCATCAGCGCACCGGCGCCCAGCGCCAGCCAGTGTTCCCCGGGAGGCTGGGGCGCTGGTCGTCGTAGGCCTTGATCTGCCTGAGCACGTCGGGCACTTGCATGGTTCGCTCCTTCACGCGTTGGATGAGGGGGAGGCCGGCGCCATGACCTTGTCGGGCGTCATCGGCAGGCTGAGGATGCGGCGGCCGGTGGCATGGTGGATGGCGTTGCAGATGGCCGCGGCCACGCCCACCAGGCCGATCTCGCCCACGCCCTTGGCCCCCAGCCGGCTGGCGATGCGGTCGTTCTCGTCGACGAAGATGACGTCGATGTCGTGGATGTCCGCATTCACCGGCACGTGGTACTGGGCGAAGTCGTGGTTCATGAAGCGGCCCAGCTGCTGGTCGGCCTGGGTTTCCTCGTGCAGGGCCTGGCTGATGCCCCACACCACGCCGCCGATGATCTGGCTGCGCGCGGTCTGCGCATTCATGATGCGGCCGGCCGCGATGGCGCTCACCACCCGGGTGACACGCACGGTGCCCAGTTCCTCGTCCACCTTGACTTCGCAGAACACCGCCGAATGCACGGCGCGGGTGTACTTCTTCTGCTTCAGCACCGCGGGCAGCATCAGGTACTTCTCTTCCAGCTCCTTCAGCCCGGCGGCGGCCAGGATGTCGGTCAGCCGCACCGTCACGTCGCGCTCGAAGCGCAGGTACATGGTGCCCTGGGCGAAGCCCACGTCGTGGAAGCGGCAGGTGGCGAATGGCGAGTTCGGCTGCTTGCGCGCCAGCTCCCACAGCTTGTGCTGCAGGCGCTCGCACACGCCTTGCACCGCCGAGCCGATGGTCGTCACATGCGAGGAGCCGCCTTCGATCGGCGCCACCGGCAGGTTGGAGTCGCCCAGCTCGAAGCGCACGTCCTCCATCGCCATGCCCATGGAAGCCGCGCCGATCTGCGTCATCACCGTCAGCGTGCCGGTGCCGATGTCGCTGGCCGCGCTGCGCAGCACCAGCTGGCCATCGGCCTGCAGCACCGCATGCACGCGGGCGAACATCTGCAGCGCATCCCAGGTGCCGGTGGCCATGCCCCAGCCCACCAGCTCGCGGCCTTCGCGCATCGATCGCGGGGCCTGCGGCCGCGCGTCCCAGCCGAAGCGCTGCGCGCCTTCGTGGTAGCAGGCCCGCAGTTCCTTGCTGGAAAACGGCAGGTCCTCGTTGTAGTCGTGGTCGGCGTAGTTCTTCAGCCGCAGCGCCAGCGGGTCCATGTGCAGGCGGTGGGCCAGCTCGTCCATCGCCACCTCGATGGCATGCACGCCGTGGGCGGCGCCGGGGGCGCGCATGTCCATCGGGCTGTAGTGGTCCAGCGCGGCGAGCTTGTAGCCCAGGCGCACGTTGTCGCAGCGGTAGAGCTGGCTGGACCAGTTGACCACCACCTCGACGTAGTCCTCCTTGCGCGAGGTGGCGCCCACCGCGTCGTGCATCAGCGCGGTGAGCTGGCCGTCGGCCTGCGCGCCCAGCTTCACCCGCTGCCAGGTCTCGGGCCGGTGGCCGAAGAAGAACATCTGCTGCCGCGTGAGCACCACGCGCACCGAGCGTTCCAGCTTCAGCGCGGCCATGGTGGCCAGCAGCACCGGATGCTGCGGCCGCAACCCGGCGCCGAAGGCACCGCCGACGAACTGGTTCTTCACCGTCACCCGGCTCTTGGGCAGGCCGAACACCCGCGAGACCACCCAGCGCACGTTCTGCGAGCCCTGGGTCTTGTCATGGATGGTGAGGTGGCGGTTGCGGCCGTACACCACGGTGGCCGCATGCATCTCCATCGGGTTGTGGTGCTCGGCGCCGTGGTGGAACTCCGCCTCCACCTGCACCGCGGCGGCCGCATAGGCCGCCTCGGCATCGCCGCGCGGCTCGGGCGGCGGCTTGAAGCCGGCGCGCAGTGCGCTGGGGTCGTGGGCCTCGGGCAGGGCGGCCATCAGGTCGGTGTGGTGCGGCTCGGTGGCCACCTCCACCTGCACCAGCGTGGCCGCATGGCGCGCCGCCTCGAAGCTGGTGGCCACCACCAGCGCCACCGGCTGGCCGCTGTAGTGCACCTCTGCATCGTGCAGCGGCTTGAAGGGCGAGCCGGTCACCGGCGCGGTCATGTCCTTGTAGAACATGTCCAGCGAGCGCATGCGCGGCCGGTTCTCGTGGGTGAGGATGTCCACCACACCCGGCACCGCGGCGGCGCGGCCGGTGTCGATGCGCTGGATGCGGCCGCGCGCGGCGGCGGTGTCCACGATCACGCCGTACAGCAGGTCGCCCGCGGGATGCTCGGCGGCATAGCGGGCGCGGCCGGTCACCTTGTCGGGGCCGTCCAGCCGCGGCAGCGGCATGCCCAGCGCCACCGGGGGTCGCATGGCCAGCAGTTCGGCGAAAGGCCTGGCCAGCTCGGGTACGCGGTCGTTCATGAAGGCTCCCTGCGCACGCTGTCGACCGGCAGGCCGGCCAGCGGCCCGGTGTTGGTGAGTTCACCCGCCACGGCCAGCTCCAGGGCGCGTACCACCGCACGCTCGGCCAGCGGGATCTTGAAGGCGTTGTCGGTGCCCGGCGCGCCATGCGCCTGCGCACCCTGCAGCAGCCGGCGGGCGGCCTCGCCGAAGGCGGCGGGCGTGGCCTCGCGGCCCTGCAGCAGCGCCTCGGCCTCGGGCAGCCGCCAGGGCTTGTGGGCCACGCCGCCCAGCGCGATGCGCGCTTCGGTGATGCGGCCGCGCTCGTCGAGCTGCAGCGCTGCGGCCACCGACACCAGCGCGAAGGCGTACGAGGCCCGCTCGCGCAGCTTCAGGTAGGTGGTGTGGCGGGTGAAGGGCGCGGGCGGCAGGGTGATGTGGGTGATGAGCTCGTCCGGCGCCAGTTCGGTGTCCAGCTCCGGCCGGTCGCCGGGCAGGCGGTGGAACTGCAGCATCGGGATGCGCCGGCTGCCGCGCTGCGAGCGCACGTGCACCGTGGCGTCCAGCGCGGCCAGGCCGACGCAGAAGTCCGACGGATGGGTGGCGATGCACTGCTCGCTGCTGCCCAGGATGGCCAGCTGCTTGGCCAGGCCGTTGCGCGCCGGGCAGCCGCTGCCGGGCTCGCGCTTGTTGCACGGCACCTTGGCGTCGTAGAAATAGCTGCAGCGGGTGCGCTGCAGCAGGTTGCCGCCGTTGGTGGCCATGTTGCGGATCTGCGGCGAGGCGCCAGCCAGGATGGCGGCCGCCAGCAGCGGATGGCGGCTGCGCACCAGCGGATGGGCGGCGGTCTCGGCATTGGTGGCCATGGCCCCCAGCGACAGGCCGCCGTCGGCCGTGGGCTCGATGGCCTTCAGCGGCAGGCGGTGCACGTCCACCAGCCGCGTGGGCCGGGTCAGGTCGGCCTTCATCAGGTCGAGCAGGTTGGTGCCGCCGGCCAGGAAGCGGGCACTGTCGGGCGTGGGCAGCGGCGCGCGGCCGATGTCGGCCAGGGCGGATTCCACCGCATCGGGCATCACATGGTCGAATGGCGTCACGGCTGCACCTCGGGGGCGCCGGCGTCGGCCACCGCGCCGGGCGCGGGATGCAGCGCCAGCGTGGCCACCGCTTGCGCGATCTGCGGATAGGCGCCGCAGCGGCAGAGGTTGCCGCTCATCAGCTCGCGCAGCTGCGGCAGGCTGCTGGCGCCGCCCTCGTTGATCAGGCCCATGGCCGAGCACAGCTGGCCCGGCGTGCAGTAGCCGCACTGGAAGGCGTCGTGGTCGATGAAGGCTTGCTGCAAAGGATGCAGCGCACCGTCCTCGCCGGCCAGGCCCTCCACGGTGGTGACGCTGGCG
The DNA here is from genome assembly GCF_024700035.1 of Aquincola sp. J276. NCBI lineage: Bacteria > Pseudomonadati > Pseudomonadota > Betaproteobacteria > Burkholderiales > Sphaerotilaceae > Aquincola > Aquincola sp. J276. Next base: position 1,088,763 of record NZ_JAJONC010000002.1, on the reverse strand, counting down.
CCGTCGTGGGAGACGGCCAGGGTCAGGCAGGCGTTGATGCGCTTGCCGTCCAGCAGCACGGTGCAGGCGCCGCACTGGCCATGGTCGCAGCCCTTTTTGGTACCAGTGAGGCCGGCATGTTCTCGCAGCAGGTCCAGCAGCGTGACCCACGGCGCCACCAGCAGCGGCGTGGTGGTGCCGTTGATGTGCAGGCGAATGGGGCGCTGCGCGATACCGGCGGGCGAGGGAGGCGGTGCGGTGGGTCGGGTGGCGGTGGCAGCGGGGGGCATGGGCGTCCCTTGATGTGTTTTCGCGTGTAAGCGCGGGTGCGTTTTGCATCGGAAGGGGCAACCGCCGTTCCCGCCGCCCGGGGTGAGTCGATTCGCGACGCGGCACGCGGCTTGCCCCCACGCGCCCATGACCGCGCCCAGACCTCCTGCTTCCCAGCCCTACCAGGCCGCCCAGCCCAGCCGGGCCGAGGTCGATGCGATGCCCGGCCCCACGCTGCTGGAGTTCGGCACCGACTGGTGCGGCTTCTGCATGGCCGCGCAACCCGCGGTGGCGCAGGCGCTGCAGGCCTACCCCGGGGTGCGGCACATCAAGGCCGAGGACGGCCCGGGCCGCCCGCTGGGCCGCAGCTTCCGGGTCAAGCTGTGGCCCACGCTGGTGCTGATGCACGACGGCCGTGAACTGGAACGGCTGGTGCGCCCCAGCCAGCCCGGCCCCATCGCCGAGGCCCTGGCCCGCCAGGCCGCCGCCGCCCACACCGCGCCCGGCAGCTCATGACGCATGCACCCGCCACCGACGAGCGGATGAGTCATCGTCCTACGAAGAGCCCCCGGAGCCCCCCGGACACTTTCTGCAACAGGCGCGTGTAAGGAATGCGAATGCAACAAAGAAAACCCTCGGTCCTCGCCTTCGTCATGGCGGGCGGGGAAGGTTCACGGCTGTTCCCGTTGACCCAGCACCGGTGCAAGCCCTCGGTGCCCTTCAACGGCAAGCACCGGGTCGTCGACTTCGTGCTGAGCAACCTCGTGAACTCCGAGATCTGCTCCGTCTACCTGCTGGTGCAGTACAAGTCGCAGGCGCTCATCGAGCATGTGCGGCAGTCGTGGACGATGGCCCGCTTCATCCCCGACCACTTCATCACCGTGGTGCCGCCGCAGATGCGCGACGGCCCCGAGTGGTTCCGCGGCACGGCCGACTCCGTCTGGCAGAACCTGCACCTGATCGAGACCCACCGGCCCGACTACGTGGCCGTCTTCGGCGCCGACCATGTGTACCGCATGGACGTGCGGCAGATGCTGGATGCGCACATCGCCGCCGATGCGGACGTGAGCGTGGCCACGCTGCCGGTGTCGCTGGAGAAGTGCTCGCAGTTCGGCATCGTCGAGACCGATGCCGAGCTGATGGTGCGCGAGTTCCGCGAGAAGCCCAAGATGGCCGTGCCCATGCCGGGCCGGCCGACGCATGCGCTGGCGTCGATGGGCAACTACATCTTCTCCACCGACGTGCTGCTGGACGAGCTGCGTCGCGCCCACCGCAACGGCGAGCGCGACTTCGGCGGCGACATCCTGCCGCGCATGGCCAAGAGCCATCGCGTGCTGGCCTACGACTTCACCACCAACCACATTCCCGGCCTGGCCGAGTTCGAGGACCCGCACTACTGGCGCGACGTGGGCACCATCGAGGCCTACTTCGAGGCCCACTTCGACACCCTGGGCGCCAAGCCGCGCTTCCGCATGACCAACCCGGCCTGGCCGGTGTACGCCAGCCAGGATCCGTCGGAGTCGGCGCAGATCGAAAGCGGCGTGCTCAACCGATCCGTCGTCGGCTCGGGCTGCGTGGTGAACAACGCGCGGCTGGACCACGCGATGCTGCGCAGCTCCGTCACCGTGTGCGAGGACGCGCAGCTCTCGCACTGCATCGTGATGGAGCGCACCACCATCGGCCGCGGCACGCGCATCACGCGGGCCATCATCGACCAGGACAACGACATCCCGGCCGGCGAGGTGATCGGTGGCGACCGCGAGCGCGACAGCCAGCGCTTCCACGTCAGCGACAGCGGCATCGTGGTGGTGCCCCGCGGTTACTTCCGCCGTGCTGCGGCCGGCCGCACGCCGGTGCTGGCCAGCTCCAACCTCAAGCTGGGCCTGCCCACCGCCGCCGAACCGGCACGCAGCCTGGCCACCACCCCCGCACGCATCGCGCAGGCCAAGGCCGCGGCATGATCCCGCTGCAGGCGGTGTGGCCGGGCCGGCCGTATCCGCGCGGCGCCACTTGGGACGGCCAGGGCGTGAACTTCGCGCTCTTCTCGCAATACGCGGAGCGCGTGCAGCTGGCGCTCTTCGACGAGCGCGGCCGCGAGCGCCAGCGCATCGAGCTGCGCGAGCGCACCGACCATGTCTGGCACTGCTACCTGCCCGAGGCGCGGCCCGGCCAGCTCTACGGCTACTACGTGCACGGGCCCTACAAGCCCGAGGAAGGTCACCGCTTCAATCCGCACAAGCTGGTGCTCGACCCCTATGCCAAGGACTATTCCGGCGAGCTGCGCTGGCATGACGCGCTCTACGGCTACACCATCGGCCACCGCAAGGCCGACCTCTCGTTCGACCGCCGCGAGAGCGCGCAGTACATGCCCAAGTGCCGGGTGCTGGAGCCCGCCTTCAGCTGGGGCGACGACCGCCGGCCCGACATCGCCTGGCACGAGATGGTGGTCTACGAGATGCACGTCAAGGGCTTCACCATGCAGCATCCCGGGGTGCCTGCGCCGCTGCGCGGCACCTACGAGGGCCTGGCCAGCAAGCCCGCCATCGAGCACCTGAAGCGCCTGGGCGTCACCACGGTGGAGCTAATGCCGGTGCACTCCTTCCTCAACGACCGCTACCTGGCCGAGAAGGGGCTGCAGAACTACTGGGGCTACAACACGCTGGGCTTCTTCGCGCCGGAGATGCGCTACTCCGCATCGCAGAAGGTCAAGGAATTCAAGACCATGGTGCGCACGCTGCATGCGGCGGGCATCGAGGTGATCCTGGACGTGGTCTACAACCACACCTGCGAAGGCAACCAGCTCGGCCCCACGCTGTCGATGCGCGGCATCGACAACGCCTCCTACTACGTGCTGGCCGAAGACCGCCGCTACTACAACGACTTCACCGGTTGCGGCAACACCGTCAACATCGAGCAGCCGCGGGTGCTGCAGCTGGTGATGGACAGCCTGCGCTACTGGGTGGAGGAGATGCATGTCGACGGCTTCCGCTTCGACCTGGCCTCCGCCCTGGCGCGCGAGGGCGGCCGGGTGGATCACCTGGGCGGCTTCTTCGACTCGGTGCGGCAGGACCCCACGCTCAACACCGTCAAGCTCATCGCCGAGCCCTGGGACCTGGGCGAGGGCGGCTACCAGACCGGCCGCTTCCCGCTGGGCTGGGCCGAGTGGAACGACCGCTACCGCGACGGCATGCGCGCCTATTGGAAGGGCGACGAAGGCCAGCTGGGCGAGCTGGCGCGCCGGCTCACCGGCTCGTCCGACCTGTACGGCCGCAGCGGCAAGCGGCCCAACGCCAGCATCAACTTCGTGACCGCGCACGACGGCTTCACGCTGCACGACCTGGTCAGCTACAACGACAAGCACAACGAGGCCAACGGCGAGGACAACCGCGACGGCCACAACCACAACCTGTCGTGGAACTGCGGCGCCGAAGGCGAGACCGACGATGCCGAGGTGCTGAAGCTGCGCGAGCGCCAGAAGCGCAACCTGCTGGCCACGCTGCTGCTGAGCCAGGGCGTGCCGATGCTGCTGGCCGGCGACGAGATGGGCCGCACCCAGCGCGGCAACAACAACGCCTATGCGCAGGACAACGCCATCAGCTGGCTCGACTGGCAGGCCACGCCGGCGCGTGAATCGCTCACCCGCTTCGTGGCGGAGCTGATCGCGCTGCGCCGCCAGCATCCCACCTTCCGCCGCCGCGACTTCTTCGCCGGCCCGGCCGGCGAGCGCGGCCACGATGTGCGCTGGCTGCGCCCCGATGGCGTGGAGATGGGCGAGGCCGAATGGAGCGAGGCCTTCGCGCGCTGCCTGGGCATGTACGTGGCCGGCGACGGCCTGGCCGACACCGACCGCTACGGCGTGCTGCTGGTCGACGACGACTTCCTGCTGCTGTTCAACGCGCACCACGAGGACGTGGACTTCGTGGTGCCCCCCTTCGAAGGCGAGGACTGGACGGTGCGCATCGACACCGCCCGGCCCGATGCCGAGCTTCCGACCACCGTGGTCGCCCCCGGCGACCGCTATGCGCTGTGCTGCCGCTCGCTGGCGGTGCTGTCCCGACCTCTTCCCGCGCCCCGCGAATCCGCCGCCCCATGAATCCCTCTCCCGACACCTTTCGCTTCGGCCCGCAGATCGACGGCGACGCCACCCGCTTCAGCCTCTGGGCGCCCAGCCTCCACGGCGTCACCCTGGAGATCGTCGACGGCGACGGCCAGGTGCTGCGCACCGAGCCGCTGCAGCGCGATGCCGACGGCTGGCACCAGGCCCGCGTCGGCGATGCCGGCCACGGCACGCTGTACCGCTTCCGCGTGCGCGAGGACCTGGCCGTGCCCGACCCCGCCTCGCGCAGCAATCCGCAGGGCGTGCACGGCCCCAGCCAGGTGATCGACCCGGACCACTACCCCTGGCGCCATGCCGCCTGGGCCGGACGGCCCTGGCACGAGGCGGTGCTCTACGAGCTGCACGTGGGCACCTTCACGCCCGAAGGCACGCTGGCCGCGGCCGCCGCGCGGCTGCCCACGCTGCAGGCCGCCGGCATCACCGCGGTGGAACTGCTGCCGCTGGCGGCCTTTCCCGGCGATCGCGGCTGGGGCTACGACGGCGTGCTGCCGTTCGCGGTGCATCCGGCCTACGGCACGCCCGACGACCTGCGCGCCTTCGCCGAGGCCGCGCACGAGCTGGGCCTGATGGTGCTGCTGGACGTGGTCTACAACCACTTCGGCCCCGACGGCAACTACATGGCCGCCTACTGCCCCGAGCTGGTCAACCCCGAGCACCACACGCCCTGGGGCTCGGCCATCAACTTCGATGGCGAGCACAACGAGGCGGTGCGCCGCTTCTTCATCGAGAACGCGCTGTACTGGGTGGACACCTGCCGCCTGGACGGCCTGCGGCTGGACGCGGTGCATGCGCTGGTGGACACCTCGGCGCTGCACATCGTGCAGGAGATCGACCAGGCGCTGCTGCAGGGCCCGGGCCGCCAGCGCCAGGTGCACCTGGTGCTGGAGAACGAGCGCAACTCCGCACGGCTGCTCACCCGCAGCGGCGGCCCCGCCGGCTCCGGCCTGGCCCAGTGGGACGACGACTGGCACCATGCCGCCCATGTGGTGGCCACCGGCGAGACCGACGGCTACTACAGCGACTATGCCGACCAGCCCGTGCGGCAGCTGGCGCTGGCGCTGGCCGAAGGCTTCATCTACCAGGGCCAGCCCAGCGCCTTCGCGCATGGCGAAGTGCGTGGCGAGTCCAGTGCCGGCCTGTCGCCCACTGCCTTCATCACCTTCCTGCAGAACCACGACCAGATCGGCAACCGTGCGCTGGGCGAGCGCATGGATGCGCTGGCACCCACCGCGCGGCTGGAGGCGCTGCTCACGCTGCTGCTGCTGTCGCCGCAGGTGCCGATGCTGTTCATGGGCGAGGAGTTCGCCGCCACCACGCCGTTCCTGTATTTCTGCGACCACGCGGGCGAGTTGGCCCAGGCGGTGACCGAGGGCCGGCGCAACGAGTTCGCGCGTTTTGCCGCCTTCTCCCATCCCGAGGCGCGCGAGCGCATCCCTGACCCCAACGCGGCCTCCACCTTCGAGGCCAGCACGCTGCGCTGGGCGGAGGCGCAGCGGGACGCCGGCCAGCAGCGGCTGCAGCTGGTGACGCAGCTGCTGTCGATGCGGCGCGAGCACCTGTGGCCGCTGGTGCCCGGCCTGCAGGGCCCCGGCCGGTACGAGGTGCAGGGCGATGCCCTGCATGTGCACTGGCAAGCCGGGGACGGCACCCGCTGGCACCTGCGCGCCCACCTGGGCGAAGGCAGCGCCCGCCTGCCCATCGGTGCCTCGGAGCAGCCGCTGCACCTGCAGGCCGCCGCGGTGATGGACGGGGCATGCCGCTTCGACGGCCCCGGTGCCATTGCCTCCCTCGAACCCGCCGTGCGTGCCGCCGGCCAATGAGCACGTACCCACCGATGCCTTCCAACGCCCCTCCCGCGCGCATCCCGCGCGCCACCTACCGCCTGCAGCTGCACAAGGACTTCGGCTTCGAGGCGGCCACCGCGGTGCTGCCCTACCTGCAGCGGCTGGGCGTCAGTCATGTGTACTGCTCGCCCATCTGGCGTGCGCGTCCAGGCAGCCTGCATGGCTACGACGTGGTGGCCCACGACGAGATCAATCCCGAGCTGGGCGGCGACGAGGGCTTCGAGCGCTTCTCGCAAGCCGTGAAGGCGCACGGCCTGGGCCTGCTGCTGGACATGGTGCCCAACCACATGGGCGTGTTCGGCGCCGACAACCCCTGGTGGCTGGACCTGCTGGAGAACGGCCAGGCCTCGCGCTACGCCACCTACTTCGACGTGGACTGGTCGCCACCCAACCGCACGCTGCGCGGCAAGGTGCTGGTGCCGGTGCTGGGCGCCGCCTATGGCGACGTGCTGGAACGTGGCGAGCTGCAGCTGGCCTATGCCGACGGCCGGCTGGCCATCCGCTACCACCAGCACCTGTTCCCGCTCGATCCGCGCAGCTATGCCAAGGTGCTGCAGCGGGTGGTGGAGGAGCTGCCCTCCGGCGAGCCGGCACGGCTGGCCATGCAGCGGCTGAGCAAGGAAAGCGCGGCGCTGCCAGCGCATGACGACCCCGACGCCGCCCACCGCGCCGACCGCCAGGCCGCGGTGCCGCGGCTGCAGGCCGCGCTGGCCGAGGCCGCCGCAGAGGAAGAGGTGCGCGAGGCCATCGACACCGTGCTGAAGGCGCTGAACGAAGACCCGGGCCGCGATGCGCTGGATGCGCTGCACGACCGCCAGGCCTACCGGCTGGCCTGGTGGCGGGTGGCCGCGGACGAGATCAACTACCGCCGCTTCTTCGAGGTGAACGAGCTGGCCGCGATGCGGGTGGAGGACGAAGGCGTATTCGAGGCCACCCATGCCCGCGCGCTGGACATGGCCGCCGCCGGCACGGTGGACGGCCTGCGCATCGACCACCCCGACGGCCTGCTCGACCCCAGGCAGTACTTCGACCGGCTGCAGCAGGGCTACCTGAAGCGCACCCGGCCCGAGGCGGTGGACACACTGATGGCCGAGGCCGCCGAGTCGCGCCAGTGGCCGCTGTACGTGGCCGCGGAGAAGATCGCCGCCGCCCACGAGGACGTGCCGCACACCTGGGCGCTGCACGGCACCACCGGCTACCGCTTCGCCAACGTCATCAACGGCCTGTACGTGGAGCGCAAGCATGCGCAGCGGCTGGAGCGGCTGTGGCGCGAGTACGCCGACGTGGGCCAGGACTACGAGGAGATCGTGCGCGAGGCCAAGCTGGCGGTGGCGCGCGGCTCGCTGGCCAGCGACCTCACGCTGCTGGCGCAGGCCCTGCACCGCGTGGGCCAGGCCCACCGCAGCACCCGCGACCACGGCTTCAACACGCTGCGCGAGGCCCTGGCCGAGGTGGCCGCCAGCATGCCGGTGTACCGCACCTACGTGATCGACGAACCCAGCGCGCAGGACAAGCGCTTCATCGAATGGGCGGTGGCCGATGCCAAGCGCCACACCGACATCGCCGACGACAGCGTGTTCGAGTTCGTGCGCCGCTGCCTGCTGCTGGACCCGCCGCCCGGCCTGGGCGGCGCCACCACCGAGGCGCTGCTGCGGCGCTTCGTGCACCGCTTCCAGCAGTTCTGCGCGCCGGTGGCGGCCAAGGGCGTGGAGGACACCGCCTTCTACCGCTACCACCGGCTGATCTCGCTCAACGAGGTGGGCGGGGAGCCGGCGGTGTTCGGCCTGTCGGCCGCGGCCTTCCACGGCGCCAGCGTCGACCGTGCGCGCCACTGGCCGCACACCATGCTGGCCAGCTCCACCCACGACAACAAGCGCGCGGAAGATGTGCGCCAGCGCATCAACGTGCTGTCGGAGCAGCCGGCCGCCTGGCGGCTGGGCCTGCGCCGCTGGCGCCAGGGCACCCGCGGCCTGCGCACCGAGGTGCATGGCAAGCCAGCGCCTTCGGCCAGCGACGACTACCTGCTGTACCAGACGCTGCTGGGCAGCCTGCCGCTCGATCCGCTGGACGATGCGCAGCTGGCCGCCTACCGCGAGCGCATCGAGGCCTACATGATCAAGGCCACCCGCGAGGGCAAGCAGCACACCAGCTGGACCCGGCCCAACGAGGCCTACGAGGCCGCGCTCAAGCGCTTCATCGGCGGCGTGCTGGGCCGGCTGCAGCCCAACCCGGTGCTGACCGAGCTGCGCCAGCGCGCGGCCGAGCTGGCCTGGTTCGGCGCGCTCAACAGCCTGAGCGCCACCGTGGTGAAGATGGTGTCGCCCGGCGTGCCCGACCTGTACCAGGGCTCGGAGCTGATGCCGCTGACGCTGGTGGACCCGGACAACCGCACGCCGGTGGACTATGGCCACCGCGACCGGCTGCTGGCCACCTTCGAAGCCGCGCAGCAGGCCGGCACGCCGGCGCAGGACACCATCGCCGAGCTGAGCGCCGAGCCCGCCGATGGCCGGCTGAAGCTGTGGTGCCTGTGGCGGCTGCTGCAGCTGCGCAGCGAGCTGCCGTCGCTGTTCTTCGAGGGCGACTACCTGCCCGTGCGGGTGCAGGGCGACAAGCGTGCGCATGCCATCGCCTTCGTGCGCAGCACCCGGGAGGCGACGCTGGTCGTCATCGCCGGGCGCAAGTTCGCGCAGGGCTTCGCCCAGGCGGAATGGCCGGTGGGCGAGGCGGCCTGGGCCGGCACGCGCCTGGCCTGGCCGGCAGCGCTGGTGCGCCGGCTGCAGGGCGCGCAGGCCACCGAGGTGCTCAGCGGCCAGGCCGTGCAGCTGCCCGACGGTCCGCTGCCGCTGGGCAGCGTGCTGCAGCAGCTGCCGGCTGCGGTGCTGCTGGTGCGGCATGCCCCGCGTGGCGCTTGATGCAGCGCAAGGCCGCGCGGGCCGTGGTTTCTAGACTTGCCTGCATGCGAACCGCTGCTGCGTTCGAGATGGAGGCGACATGAATGCCCTGACCCGCGTGGATACCTTCAACGACCTGCTGCCCGACATGCTGCGCCGCTTCTCGCGGCCCTTCGGCCTGGCCGAGCACCTGCCGCCCGAGATCAAGCTCGACGTGACCGAGCACGACGCCGACTATGCGGTGCGGGCGGAGATTCCGGGCGCGCGCAAGGAAGACATCAGCGTCACCATCGACGGCAGCTTCGTATCCATCGTGGCCGAGCTGCGCAGCGAGAGCGAGCAGGCCCGACACGGCCGGGTGATGCTCAAGGAAAGCAGCCTGGGCCGCGTGTCGCGCGGCTTCTCGCTGGCCCACGAGATCGACGCCGGCGGCGTGGTGGCCAGGCTGGAGGATGGCGTGCTCAGGCTCACCCTGCCCAAGCGCGAAAGCAGCCGCAGCCGCACGATCCAGGTGCAGTGAGGCGGCGGGCCCGGGCGCCCGGCGGGGCCTTGCGGCACCGCCGGCGCAAGGCCTTACTTGGCGGCCAGGCCCAGCTTCTCGATCAGCTGCTTGTCCTTGGCAAAGGTCTCGGTGGCCCAGGCGCGGTACTCGTCGCCGGTGCGGTACCACACCTCCTGGTTCAGCTGGGCCATCACCTCGGCATGGCGCGGGTCGTCCATGGCCTTCTTGAAGGCGTCGTGGATGGTCTTGACCACCGCCGGGTCCATGCCCTTGGGGCCCACCAGGCCGTAGGGCGAGGTGGACACCACGCCGTAGCCCAGGTCCTTGGCGGTGGGCACCTCGGGCCAGCGCTTGGTGCGCTTGTCGCCGAAGGTCAGCAGCAGGCGCATCTGGCCGGCATCGACGAACTTGTCCCAGCCGGTGGCATCGCTGGCGGCCATCACGTGGCCGCCGATCAGCGCCTGCATCTGGTCGGCGTTGCCCTTGAAGGGCACGTGGTTCAGCTGGATCTTGGCAGCCTCGGCCACCTCCTCCATCAGCAGGTGCGGGCTGGTGCCGATGCCGGTGGAGCCGTAGTCGATCTTGCCCGGCTCCTTGCGGGCCGCGGCCACGTAGTCCTGGAAGGTCTTGTAGGGCGAATCGCTGCGCACCACGAAGCCGAAGGTGTAGCCCGACACGCCCATGATGAAGGTGAAGTCGTTCAGCGGATGCCACTGCGTCTTCTGCATGTGCGGGATGCGCAGCATGCCCATCGGGAACTGGGCGATGGTGTAGCCGTCGGGCTTGGCGGTGAGCGCCATGCCGCCGGGGCCCAGGGTGCCGCCGGCGCCGGGGCGGTTCTCCACGATCACGTTCTGGCCCAGGTGCTTGCTGGCCAGCTCGGCCAGCAGGCGGTGGTGGCGGTCGGTGGAACCGCCGGCGGGCCAGGGCACGATCAGCGTGATCGGCCGGCTGGGATAGGCCTGCGCCTGCGCGGCGCCGAACGGCGCCAGGGTGGCGGCCGCGGCCGTGGCGGCCAGCAGGGTGCGGCGGCGGATCGAGCCCGGCGCAGTGCCGTTGGCGGATGTCGGGTGGCGGGTGGGCTTCAAGGTCGCGCTCCTTCAGGTCGGCAAAAACGGGAAAGCCGGCGGCTGCCGGCGGGCCCCCGCCACGCGGGCAGGGGCTTCAGTTGAAGCGGAGGCAGGCTGCGTGGGCTTACCTCTCGCGGGACACGGGCTCGGCCGGCAGCGGCTGGCCGCCGGGGCCGGCGGCAAAGCTCAGCCAGCCGACGGCGGCCTGCTGGCCCACGCCGGGCTTGCTCCAGTCGCACACGCCGGTGGTGAACACCGCCTGCAGGCGGGTCAGCTGCGCGGCGTCGAGCTTGCCCTGGTAGTCGGCGGCATTCACCGGCTTCAGCTGGCACTTCAGCACGTCCTCGGTCAGCGGGCCGCCGGCCACCTGGCGCGGCGACGCGGCCTTGCGCAGGTACGGGTCGGCATCGCAGGCGGCGGCGTCGGTGACCTTCACGCTTTGCGTGGCGTCGGTGCTCAGGAAGCAGTGGTCCGCGGCGCCGGCGGGCTTGGCGGCCACCACCTTCTGCTCGATCGGGTTGGTGCTGGTGTCGGCCTTCAGCTTGGTCAGCCACTCGTCCATGGTCAGGAAGGCGCTGGTGTTCATCGTGGCCGACGGCGTGAAGCCGTTGCGGCCGAAGCGCCAGATGACCTGGTTGTCGTGGTTGCCGTTGGCCTTGTCCAGCCGGTCGCGGATGGAGAAGCTGCGCCACTGGTGGTGGATGCCGACCAGCGCCTGCGGGAAGGCAGTCAAGCCCGGCGGCACGTCGATCAGCGAATCGTCGTAGCCGCGCATGTCGATCACCGGGGTCTTGGCCAGCTGCTTGCCGCTCATGACGATGCCGGTCTTGTAGGCGATGTCCAGCGCGGTGGTGTCGGCCTGCGAGCGGGCGGCCATCAGCTGCGAATCCTTGTCCACGCCGCCGATGGTCTCGTTCAGCGTCACGAATTCCTCGCCGGTGATGGCGCCGTCCAGCAGCGCCTTCAGGCCGTACTGCACGCCGGTGTTGTCACGCGTCTCGCGGGCGCGGATGCCGTCGTCCGACTTGCCCCAGATGGAGGCCGCCCACTCCCAGGCGCTGCAGCGGGCGCCGGTGGGATTGGTGGTCTTGTCGAACACCTGGCTGGTGGGCAGCTGGCAGTTGTTGGTCAGCGCGGTGGCCTGCGCGATGGCGCCGGTGGTGTTGTCCACGACCGTGCGCGCCAGGTAGTTGCCCACCTGCGCATTGGTGCCGAAGCGGTTGAACCAGGCATGGCAGCCGGTCTGGTCGCGGTGGCCGTTGATGGCGGCCTTCTTGGCATTGGCCTGCGCGGGCGTCAGGCCGGCGGTGGCATTCAGCCAGGCGGGCTTCTGGTAGGCCTCCACCAGCAGCACGCAGTCGTTCACCTCCAGCAGCGTCGATTCGGAGTCGGGGTAGGCGCAGGAGATGGTGATGCCGTCCAGCAGCCCGGGGGCGATGGAGGCGTTCATGTTGCTGTTGATCGAGCCGCCCGAGCAGCCGCTGCCCATCGTGTACTTGATGGCGCCGTAGCTGTCGCCGATGTGCTCCTTCATCATCATGACCGTCTCGGACATCATGACGCGGTTGGAGTTCTGCAGCGAGTCGGTCAGGCTGTTGGCCACCACCATGAAACCGCGCGAGAGCGACTTGTCGTCCGTCCAGGCGGTGGCGGGGCGGAACTGCCGGCGCGGCTGGCCGGTGCTGGCGCCGAACTGGTAGAGGATCTTGCCGTTCCACTGCGCCTGCGGCGCCACCGGCGTCCACGGCTTGGTGGGGTCGAACAGCACCGCGATGTCGTAGATGCCGCGGTTCATCGTGCCGCGCTCCACGCGCACGATGTAGGGCACGGTGGCGCCGGCATCGGTGGTGGTGGTGGCCAGGTCGGCCGGCGTGCTGCCCACGGTGTAGGGCTTGAAGCAGGGATTGGCCGGCGGGTTGGCTGTGGTGGGCGGGGTGGTGCTGTCGAAGGGCACCGACGGGCTGGGGTCGGGCAGCGCAAAGCTGCAGCCTGCCGTGGTGGTCTTGTAGTACAGCTTGAATTCGGTGGCGATATTGCACTGCGCATCGGTGGCGGTGGTGCCCAGGCCGCTGGCATGCGTGGCCGGCGTGGTGCCGGTGGCCGGCTGCGGCGTGGGCGTGGCGCACACGTAGGGCGTGGTCTGCGGGCCCGAGAGCACCGGGCCGCCGCGCGGCGCATTGGTGATCTTCAGTTCGGCCGCGCTGGTGGTGCCGGTGCGGGCCACCAGCGTGTTCTCGCCACTGGCCAGGCCGGTCACCAGGCCCGTGATGCGGCCGTTGCGCAGCGCGAAGGCGCTGGTCACGTCACGGCCGCCCACCTCCACCTTCAGGCCGTCGGCCTGGCCGCCGGCGGGCAGCACGATCTCCACCATCGCATCGCCACCGCTCACCAGGTCGGCGCGGGTGGACAGAGTCTTGATCTGCACTGCAGGGTCATCGTCGTTGCTGCCGCAGCCTGCCAGCAGCATGATCGCGAGCGCGATCGGCGTGGCGCGCAGCGCCGGCCCGGGGAGGTACTTCATGCCTGTCGTCTCCGTGTGTGCGCCGTGCGGCGCTGTTATGTGGCACCGGGTGCCCGTCGTATTCCGCACTGCAGAATGGCGCGAAGGTGCCCGAAGACCATCGTAGTTCGGCAGGCTCGCCTGTGTAAACGCGGCACAAACCCGCAGCCTCTGTCACCCGCGGGACAGCAGGACGAGGGCGTCCCGGCATGCCTTATTCCGCAATGCGGACTAATATGCCGGCATGAGCCGACGCCGCATTACCCCTGAGGACACACCTGCCGAGGAAGACCGCCGCTATGTCACTGCGCTGGCCCGCGGCCTGGAGGTGCTGCGCTGCTTCCGCCCGCAGGACCGCTGGCTGTCACACCAGGAGATCGCCCGCCGCACCGGCCTGCCGCAGGCCACCGTGTCGCGCCTGACCTTCACGCTCACGCACCTGGGCTACCTGCGCCACCAGGCCGATGCCGGCCAGTACGCGCTGGCGGGCGGCGTGCTGGCGCTGGGCTTCAGCATGCTGTCCAACTTCGACATCGCCCGCATCGCACGGCCGGTGATGCAGGCCATCGCCGACCGGGTGGAGGCCGCCGTGTCGATGGGCCTGCGGCATGAGCTGCAGATGGTGTACGTGGCCCACTGCCGCGGCGCCGGCCGGCTGACGCTGGGGCTGGACGTGGGCGCCCGCCTGCCGCTGCCCGACACGGCCATGGGCCGGGCCCTGTTGTGCGCGCTGCCCGCCACCGAGCGCGACGCCGTGTGCGCACTGCTGCAGCAGGCCGATGCCGGGCGATGGCCGCGCCAGCGCAGTGGCCATCGACACCGCGCTGGCGCAGCATGCGCGGTGGGGCTATGTGCTGTCCGAGCAGGACTGGCAGCGCGAGATCAGCGCGGTGGGCGTGCCGGTGCAGGTGGGCGATGGCCGCCCGCCGCTGGCGCTGACCATCGGCGGGCCCTCCAGCTACCTGACGCACGAGGTGCTGATGCGCATGGGTCCGATGCTGGTGGAGGCGGCCGCGCAGATCAGCATGCAGATTCATGCGGGAGGGGCGTAGCGGCGGCCGTCACCGGCGCTGCGTGGCCTGCCTGTTGCAACGCCTGCTGCAGCCGTGCGCGGTCAGGGAAGCGCCGCGCCCGCCACCGCGGCGGCACATGGCAGGTGGCCTCCAGCAGGTCACCGAAGTGCGCCCGCACCGTCGCCCACGGCAGCACGGCGGTGCACTGCTCGCCTGCCACCAGGTAGGCCATCACCACGTTGTCGCACTGGGGCAGCAGCGCGTCCGAATCTTCGGGCCAGACGGCGTAGTTGATCAGCGTGCCATCCTGCGCCTGGGCTGCAGTGAAGGCGGCGACGAACACCGACTCGCCATGCAGCGCCACCAGGGCATCACGCTGGCTGGCATAGGCCGCCATGCGGTGGCGCATTGACAGCAGCGCCTGCAGCGCCGCGGCGCGTCCCGACAGCGCGTGCGCTGCCCAGCCGTGCCCCTGCAGCGCCAGCGGCTGTTGCGACAACCAGCGACCCGTGCCGTCCAGACCGCCCACGGCCCATGCCAGCATCGCGTCGAGCCCCTGCTCGTCGGCCGCCGACGTCACCAGCAGCGCATCCCGGAACGGCACCATCGCCACCGGCTGGCCGGCCGGCGCGCGCTGGATGAGCTCGGGCAGCAGCAGGCGCGAGCTGTCGTAGCTGTCGCCATACTCGGCGCGCCACAGGCCTGGTGCCAGCGCCACCCAGCGCACCTGCGCCGGCAGGCCGCGCAGGTTGTCCATCGCGTCCTTCAGTGCGTCGTCCCAGCCTTCGCCCCAGCCGTCCAGCTGGCTTTGCTGCACCGGCAGCATCGATTCGGGCGTGTCCACCACCAGCGCGATCACCAGGTCGCCGACCCAGCTGCGGTAGGCCATCGCAAAGTCGGCGCCGTCCGCCAGCCTGGCCACCGACAGCCGTGCAGCCTCGACGTCTTCCAGCGTGCGCACCACCGGCAGCAGGTGTGGCCGCACCGCTGCATAGCCTCGAGGGGCCGTCAGCGCAGGCGACATGAGCTCGCCCAGGAAGCGTTCGAGCCGCCCATCGCGCTCGCGCCGCGGTGCCACGCGCCATTCGCCCCACAGCCGCGTGAGGTTGGTGGAGATGCGCGTGCCATCGGGGCGTTGCCCCCGCACTTCCATGCGGGTTTCGTCGGCCTCTATCTGCGTCAGGCCATGTCGCTGCAGCCAGCGCGTGGCGTCGCTGACGAGGCGTTGTGGAGTGGCGCGGCGAAGGAGTTGGTCAATGAGTTTCATATTTGCAATTTCGGAATTGCGAGGTCGCAATTCGAATTGCAATTCGTTGACTATTGCTCGGCCTTTGCTGCCATCTCTATTCGCAACGCCACGATCCAGCCCATGACCGGCCGCCGCTGTTCCTCGCGCAGCACCCGCCGCACCAGGTTGACCACCGCAAAGCCGTGCGCCGCGGCCAGCCGGCGCAGGTAGGGCTCGCTGTGGGCATAACGCATGTGGCTGTCCAGCCGGTAGTCGGGCGGTTCGGCGCCGTCCTCCGGGGCCGCGGCGATCTCGGCTGAAAACGCCAGCACGCCGCCCGGCCGAAGCGCATGCCTAACGCCGGCAAACACCGGGCCGAGGTCGCCCAGGTAGATGAAGGTGTCGGCCGCCACCGCGATGTCGTAGTGGCGGGCGCCGGCCAGCAGGTGCTCGGTGATGTCGGCCTGCGCCAGGGTGTCGTACACGCCGCGGCGGCGCGCCGCCTCGACCATGGTGTGCGACAGGTCCACGCCTTCCA
Source organism: Aquincola sp. J276 (assembly GCF_024700035.1). Classification (NCBI taxonomy): domain Bacteria; kingdom Pseudomonadati; phylum Pseudomonadota; class Betaproteobacteria; order Burkholderiales; family Sphaerotilaceae; genus Aquincola; species Aquincola sp. J276. The sequence continues at coordinate 1,072,811 of NZ_JAJONC010000002.1, read as the reverse complement.
GGTGCTGTGCCGGCGGCTTGAGCCGGGCGCCGCACAGGCCGGTGCCGCAGCCCAGGTCGATCACCCAGCCCGGCGCCGCGCCCGCGGGCTGGCCGGCCTGCCAGGCCGCCAGCGCGTCGGCCGCCACGTCCTCGTGCGCGCGGTAGCGCAGCACCTGTACCAGGTGCGGCTCGAAGTCGTCGGCATAACCATCGAACAGCGCCTGCACATAGGCCCTGGGCGCCACGGACGGCGCGGCCTCGGTGCCCAGCGCGGCGAGGAAGTAGCGGTTGGTGTCGGCGTCGTCGCCTTCGTCGATGGCGCGGCGCAGCGCGGCGGCGGCCTCGTCGCGCCGGCCCAGGTCCTTCAGCAGCTGGCCCAGGTGGCTCCAGGCCGCACCCAGCGTGGGGTCGACGGCCACGGCCCGGCGGTAGGAGGGCAGGGCTTCCGCATGGCGCTGCAGCTGCTGCAGTGTCTGGCCGTGCAGCATCCAGGCCGGCGCGCGCTGCGGCTGGTGCTGCAGCAGGCGCTCCAGCGCGGCCAGTGCCTCGGCATGCCGCTGCAGGTGGCCCAGGCACAGCGCCCGGTAGAACTGCGCGACACCGCTGCCGGGGTCCAGGGCCAGGGCCCGCTCGAAGTTGCCCAGTGCCTCGGCATGCCGGCCCAGCTCGCCGGCCGCCAGGCCGCGGTGGGTCCAGGCATCGGCATGCTGCGGCTCGGCGGCCAGGGCCGTGTCCAGCGCCTGCAGGGCGGCTTCGCGCTGGCCCAGCTTCAGCCGTGCCGCGCCCAGGTTGATGAGCACCGACACCCGGCCCGGCGCCAGGGCCAGCGCTGACTCGAAGCGTTCGGCGGCCTCCGCCGCATGGCCGGCCTCGAACCGGGCCACGCCCTCCAGGAACAGGCCGCGCGCGGCCTCCAGCGCGGCGGGCGTGCCTGCGGCCGGCGTGTTCAACGCAGCCGCAGGTTCAGCTGGTCCACCATCGGCGCCCAGTCGGCGTCCTCGCGCCACTCCTCCTTGAGGAACTGGGATTGCGCCGGCGACCAGAACGGCGCATCGCCCAGCAGCATGTCCGGCGGCAGCGGCCGGTGGGTGGCAATGAACTGCTCGATCTCCTGCGTGCTGCTGGGCAGGCCCAGCTGGCTGAAGAGTTCACCGAGGTCGTGGTTGGGTAGTTCCATGCGTACTCCTTTGGCCGGAACGCTAACAGCGGGCGGGCGTGCCGGCTGTAGGACAAGCGCGGCTGCGCGCCGATGCGGCCCTGCGTGTGCAGCAGGTGCAGGCCGTTGTGCGCCCGCGAGGCGGACAATAGCCTGCAAAGCACAAACATCGCGGGAGCGCCAATGCGGAAGTTCGAGCGTGGCTGAGTGGACGGGTGCTGGGGGCGACGCCGCCGCGACGGCGGGCCCGCGGGCCTGGTCGGTGCGGGCCATGCTGGCCGCCCTGGTGGCTGCCTGCGTGCTGCCCGCGGCCATCGCCGCGGGCGCCCTCCTGTTCGAGGACTACCGGCTGCATCGCGAGAAGCTGTACCGGGAGGAACTGCTGCTGGCCCAGGGCGCGGCCGGCGAGATTGACCGTGAGCTGGCGCGCATCGGCGCCACGCTGGAGGCCCTGGCCACCTCCAGCGAGCTGGCCAGCGGCCACCTGGCCGACTTCCACCAGCGGGCCAGCCAGGCGCTGGCGGTGGGCCTGGTGGACAACTTCGTGCTGGTCGGCCGCGACGGCCGCCAGTTGCTGAACACCCTGCATGCCTTCGGCACGCCACTGCCGGGGGCCGGCCCGCGGCCCGAACTGGCCCGGGTGTTCGACCGCGGCGAGATGACCGTCACCGGCCTGCTGGGCAACGGCCTGTTCAAGGAAAGCACCATCAGCGTGGCGGTGCCCGTCTGGCGTGACGGCAAGGTGGCCCAGGCGCTGGCGGTGGGCCTGTCGCCGGCGCGGGTGGCCGGCCTGCTGCGCCGCCATGCGCTGCCGGAGAACTGGGTGGCCGCGGTCGTCGACGGCCAGGGCACCATCATTGCCCGCTCGCTGGACAACGCGCGCTTCGTCGGCACGCCGGCCCAGCCCGCGCTGGTGGAGGCCATCGGCAGCCGCCGCGAAGGTGTGTTCGACACCCGCACCCGCGAGGGCTTCGACGTGGTCACGGCCTTCACCCGCTCCAGCGTGTCCGACTGGAGCGTGGCCGTGGGCGCGCCGCAGTCGGAAGTGATGCGGCAGCTGCACCGCTCGCTGGCCATCGCCGCGCTGGGCGTGGCCGGCGCCATGGCGGTGGGCATGGGCGTGGCGCTGCGCTGGGCGCGGCGGCTGACGCAGTCGGTGCAGGGCCTGATCGGCCCGGCGATGGCGCTGGGCCGCGGCGAGCTGGTGGCCGCGCCGCGCACCGGCCTGAAGGAGGCGGACGCGGTCGGCCAGGTGCTGGAACAGGCGTCGCGCATGCTGGCCCATGCCCAGCACCTGGCCCACACCGATGCCCTGACCGGCCTGAGCAACCGGCTGCTGTTCGAGGCCCTGGCCCACCGCCAGCTGATCGACGACCAGCGCAACGGCCACCGCCGCGTGCTGATGGCACTGGACCTGGACGGCTTCAAGGCGGTGAACGACCACCACGGCCATGCGGTGGGCGACCAGGTGCTGAAGATGGCGGCCCAGCGCATCGTCGCCAGCCTGCGCTCGGCTGACGTGCCGGCCCGCCTGGGCGGCGACGAGTTCGTGGTGCTGCTGAGCGACAGCACGCCCGACGGCGCCGCCATCGTGGCCGAAAAGCTGGTGCGGGCGCTGTCCGACCCCTATCCCGGTGTGCGCCAGCCGGTATCGGCCAGCGTGGGCATCGCGGTGGCGCCAGCCGCGGGCGCCACCGTGGCCGACCTGATGCGGCGCGCCGACGAGGCGCTGTACGAGGCCAAGCGTGCAGGCAAGCGGCGCTGGGCCGCGCGGGCTTGAAATTTCGGCAGGCACGGCGGGTGCTCTTGCCGCGCGTCCTGCCAGTTGCATCGCACGACTCTTGCTTCGCTGCAGCGAGGTGTAACTTGATGCCAGTTACACACCGTTCGCAGCGGTAGACGACCCGCTGCGCAAAGAACCGTCCCCCGCTGTTACCACCCTCAAGATGTTTCCGTGTGCGTTTCGTCACACGAATGGTGATTATTTGCCTTAACGTAGGCACATATTGCCGCAAAACATTCTGACAAGAGGGATTTCCTTTGCTGAACTTCGAACAGCACCTGCCATCCGGCGCCGCCTGCACGGCTGCGCGCGATGGCCGCTTGATGTCGATGGATGGCCTCAGTTCCGCATTGATCGCGCGGAACACCTCCTGGGTGCGCCAGGAAGCCAGCCTGCTGGCCCGCAAGCTGCCTTCCAACGTGGAGCGCGCCGACCTGATCCAGGTGGGCCTGATCGCCGTGGCCCAGTCCGCCCTGGCGTTCCGCTATGAAGGCGACCATGACAGCGAGGAGGCCCGCCAGGCCTTCGTGCGCTATGCCCGCGCCCGGGTGCGCGGCGCGATGCTGGACGAGTTGCGTGGCATGGACGTGCTGCCGCGCGCCGAGCGCCGCCGCATCAAGGTGCTGGAGATCGCGCGCGAGCGCTGGTGCACCCTGCACGGCCGCAGCCCCAGCCTGGCCGACCTGAGCCAGGCCTGCGGCATCAGCATCGACGAGGTGGCCGCGCTGGAGCATGCGGCCCACCGCGCGCGCCCCGAGCAGCTGCCCGCGCGCACCGACGACGACGAGGCCGGCCACCTGGCCGCGCGCGAGCCCGCCACGCCGCAGGACGAGGTGGAGGCGCGGGTGGACACCGGCCTGCTACTGCGCCGGCTGGAGCGCTTCTTCACCAAGCTGCCCGAGACCGACCGCCAGGTGATCGACGCCTACCTGGGCGTGGGCATGACGCCGGTGCAGCTGGCCGATTCGCTCAGCCTGAGCGTGTCGCGCATTGCGCAGCGCTATGCGGCCGTGTGCCGGCGCATCGCCATGCACATGGGCAACAGCCCAGTGCGGGCGGTGGACCGCGTGGGCGCCGACACCGGCGAGCGCTTCGACCACCTGGTGCAGCAGCGCGAGGCGGCGCTGCGGCGCCAGGCCTGCGGCCAGGCCCATTGGGGCCGGATGCTGGAGGACGTGCTCACCGCACCCGACCGCCGCTTCCACGGCCCGGGCGAGGACGAGCGCATCGTCGTGCGTACCGGCACCCGCTGGGGCTGAAGCCGACCGGGGCTTTGCGACGGCTGTCACGGGCGGTGTAGTCGGTGACCGCTAACATGGTGCGCAAAGGGGGTGGCCGCCCCCATGGGATGGAGCCGTACCCATGCACCATGCACGACCTGCGCATTCTTCACCTGGAAGACGACCCCTTCGATGCGGACCTGGTGCACCGCGAGGTGACGCGCCTGGGCCGCCATCCCATGTGGTGCCAGGTGGGCAATGCTGAGGAATTCCATGCCGCCATCGACCAGCACCGGTTCGACGCAGTGGTGTCGGACAACTCGGTGCCCGGCATCACCGGCCTGCAGGCGATGGAACTGGCGCGCCAGCGCCAGCCCGGCATTCCGTTCATCTTCGTCAGCGGCCGCACCGATCCTTATTGGAGCGAGCACTGCCTGGCCGCCGGCGCCACCGACTACGTGCCCAAGAACGAGCTGTGGCGCCTGCCCAGCGCGCTGCAGCGCCTGAACGCCGCCCGCGAGACCCAGCGACTGGCCACGCTGACCGAGGCCCGCGCGCTGCTGGTGGACCTGGTCAAGCAGCTGTCGATGGCGCGCAGCGTGGAGGCGGTGGTGCAGGTGGTGCGCCGCGGCGCACGGCAGCTCACCGGCGCCGACGGCGCCACCTTCGTGCTGCGCGAGGGCGAGCTGTGCCACTACGTGGACGAGGACGCCATCGGCCCGCTGTGGAAGGGCCGGCGCTTCGGCATGGACAGCTGCATCAGCGGCTGGGTCATGCGCCAGGGCCGGGCCGCGGTGGTGCCCGACGTGCGGCTGGACGACCGCATCCCGCAGGACGCCTACGCACCCACCTTCGTGCGCAGCCTGGTGATGGTGCCCATCCGGGCCGAGGCGCCGATCGGTGCCATCGGCAACTACTGGTCGGTCGAGCATGCAGCCACCGACGACCAGGTGGCGCTGCTGCAGGCGCTGGCCGACAGCACCTCGCTGGCGCTGGAGAACGTGGCGCTGCTGCAGGGCCTGGAGCAGCGGGTGCAGCAGCGCACCGGCGAGCTGCGCGAGGCCAACCGCGAGCTGGAGGCCTTCAGCTATTCGCTCTCGCACGACCTGCGCGCGCCGCTGCGCGCGGTGCAGGGGTATGCCGACCTGCTGCTGATGGACCATGAGCCGCCGCTGCACGGCCAGACCGAGCAGTTCGTGCGCCACATCGCGCTGGCCGCGCGCCGCATGGACACGCTGATCGACGACATGCTGACGCTGGCCAAGGTACAGCGCAGCGACCTGCGGCTGCAGCCGGTGCGCATCGGCGCGCTGGTGCGCGAGATGCTGGCCACGCTGCAGCAGCGCGAGCCACAGCGCCAGGTGCGGCTGCAGATCGACGACACGCTGGTGGCGCAGGCCGATCTGCCGCTGCTGCGGCTGGCGCTGGACAACCTGGTGGCCAATGCCTGGAAGTTCAGCAGCCGCCAGCCCGACGCGGTGATCGGCTTCTCGGCCGCGCCGGCCGCAAACGGCGGCACCGAGTTCTGCCTGTGGGACAACGGTGCCGGCTTCGACATGGCGCAGGCCGGCCAGCTGTTCGAGCCCTTCCGGCGGCTGCACAAGGCCTCGGACTTCCCCGGCACCGGCATCGGCCTGGCCATCGTGCACCGGGTGGTGCAGCGGCACGGTGGCCGCATCCATGCGCAGGCGGCGCCCGGGCAGGGCGCGCGCTTTTACTTCACGCTGGCACCGCAGTTCGTCAGTCCAGCCTGAACACCGTGTCGCCCGGGGCCGCCTGGCAGCCCGGGCCCATCGGCTGCCAGCCGCGGCGCAGCACCGCCTGCGCGCCGTCGTGGCACAGCTCCAGCCGCTGCGCGCCCGGCACCTGCTGGCGCACGAAGGCCTCCAGCGTGGTGGGCAGGCTCACCTTCAGCTGCAGCGACAGCACGTCGTCCTGCGGATGGTCGTCGAAGTGCACCCACGGGATGAAGGGGCCGGCGAACATCAGCGCATGCGAGCCCACGTCCACCGGCTGCGGCGCATAGCCCTGCGCCTGCAGCCAGTGCTGCGCCCGTGCCCGCAGGCCCGCCGAGCGCTCGCCCGCCAGCGGCGCCCAGGCCAGCGCCATCAGCTCGGCCACCCACTGGTTGCAGTTCTGGTAGCGCTGGCTGAAGGGATAGGCATTGGCGCTGTAGGTGGCGGCCAGCAGGCTCAGCGCTCGCGGGTTGTCCAGCGCGGCGGCCTGCAGTTGCGCCCCGGCGGCCGCGGGCAGCAGCACCATCGACACATGGCCGGTGTCGGGCCGGTCGTTGCCCATCACGAAGCCGGCGATGCCCTGGTCGTACAGCCGCGGCCGGCTCTCGTCGCAGGCATAGTAGAGCTGGCGCACCGACCACGGGCCGTTGGCGCTGGCCTTCAGGCTGATGCCGGCATGCGAATAGCGCAGGCCGAAGCGGTCCAGGTCGAGCCCGCTGCGGGCGATCAGGGCCACCTCGTGGCCCGAGGCATCCAGCTGCTGCTTGATGAGGGCCGCGAACTGCAGCAGCTGGTCCTGCTGCGCGGCGCTGAGCTGCGGGCCGAGGCCGCAGAAGGCGGGCGATCCGGCCTGGGCCGCGCCGGCGGCAGCCAGCAGCGACAGGAGCGCGGCGGCCCGCCGGGCCGCGCGGCGCAGGCTCAAAGCGGGACGGGGCGCGAGGCCAGCTCGCCGTGCCAGGTGTCGGCCAGCACCAGGAAGAAGGGCTGGCGGTTGTCCACCCGCGCGAACTGCACGCCGTAGGGCCGGTGGCGCGCGTGTACCAGGTCGCCTTGAACGAGGCCGGCCGGTTGCACGGCCTGCTGCGGCAGCTCCAGCTGGAAGCGGCCCTGCGGGCCGGGCGTGGCCTCGGCCTGCAGCGTCAGGCGCAGGCGGCCAGGGCGCTCGGCCGCAGCCACCGCCACGATGCGGTAGTCGCCCTCGGCCACGCGGTCGTCGCCGCCCGAGCTGCGGCTGGAACCCTGGATCGAATCGGACACGCTGCCCGAGGAGGCCGAGCCCGCGCTGGAGGCGGAGGACACCGCGCTGTCAGCGCGGGCGGTGGATGCCATCACGGCGATGCTGGCCACCAGGGCGGCGGCCAACGGCTTGCAGGAAACGCTCATCTCAACTCCGTCAGGGAGCCGGCAGGATAACCGTCAGGCCTCTTCTGCCGCGCCCAGCCAGTGGCCCATGCGCAAGGCCTTGGTGAGCAGGTAGCCGCTGTTGTGCGGGTTCTCGCCGGCGCGCAGCGGCAGCCGTTCCTCCACCGCCACGCCCAGCGCACGCAGCGCCTCCACCTTGGCGGGGTTGTTGGTCAGCAGCCGAACCGAGCACACGCCCAGCGTGTGCAGCATCTGCGATGCGACGCGGTAGTCGCGGGCATCGTCGGGCAGGCCGAGGCGGCGGTTGGCTTCCACGGTGTCGGCGCCGGCGTCCTGCAGCGCATAGGCGCGGATCTTGTCCACCAGGCCGATGCCGCGGCCTTCCTGGCGCAGGTACAGCAGCACGCCGCGGCCTTCGGTGGCGATGGCCTGCTGCGCGGCCTGCAGCTGCGGGCCGCAGTCGCACTTGAGGCTGAACAGGGTGTCGCCGGTGAGGCATTCGGAGTGCAGCCGGGTGAGCACCGGCAGGCCGTCGTTGACGGCGCCGATGGTCAGTGCCGCATGCTCGCGGCCGGCGGCATCGCGGAAGCCGTGCAGCGTGAACTCGCCCATCTCGGTCGGCAGCCGGCAGCTGCCGCCATAGAACAGGGCCGGTACGTCGGTGGTGGTGTCGGCGGATAGGCCGACGGAAGGCCCGGCCACGTCGGCCGGCCGCAGGGGCGCGTTCATCGAATGGTTTGAGATCTTGGTCTGCCAGCTCAGCTGCGCTCATTGTGGCGCGGAACCCGAGCCCGTCGTTACAGCAGGGGTGGTGCGGCCGCCGGCATGTATGCATGTACAGTGGCCGGGCCGTTCCTGCAGTCCGCGCCCATGTCCGCCGTCGTCACCCGCCCTGATTCCTTTGCGCAGCTCAACCCGCAGCAGCGGGACGCCGTGGAGCATGGCGTGGCCGAGCCCGATGGACGGCCGCTGCTGGTCATCGCCGGGGCGGGCAGCGGCAAGACGATGACGCTGGCGCACCGCGTGGCCCGACTGGTGATGGCCGGGGCCGATCCGCAGCGGGTGCTGCTGCTCACCTTCTCGCGCCGCGCGGCGCAGGAGATGGTGCGCCGCGTGGGCCGCACGCTGCACCAGGCCCTGGGCCTGCCCGGCGCCACCCGTGCCCCCCACGCTGCCCTGGGCCGGCACCTTCCACGGCATCGGCGCGCGGCTGCTGCGCGAATACGCCGCCGCCATCGGCCTGCCCGAGCGCTTCACCATCCTCGACCGCGCCGATGCCGAGGACCTGATGAACCTGGCGCGCCAGGAAGGCGGCTGGGCCGCGGCCCGCAGCCGCTTCCCGCAGAAGGGCACCTGCCTGGCCATCTACTCCCGCGTGGTGAACAGCCAGCGCAGCCTGCCCGAGGTGCTGCGCGATGCCTTCCCCTGGTGCGAAGGCTGGGCTGCGGAGCTGAACACGCTGTTCGCGGCCTACACCGCGGCCAAGCAGCAGCAGCACAGCCTCGACTACGACGACCTGCTGCAGTACTGGGCCGCGATGATGGAGGAGCCTGCATTGGCCGCGCACATCGCCGCGCGCTTCGACCATGTGCTGGTGGACGAGTACCAGGACACCAACCGGCTGCAGGCGGCGGTGCTTCATGCGCTCAAGCCGGATGGCCGCGGCCTCACGGTGGTGGGCGACGATGCGCAGTCCATCTACGGCTTCCGCGCGGCGGAGGTGCGCAACATCCTCGACTTCCCGCACCAGTTCGGCCAGCCTGCGCGGGTGGTGCCGCTGGAGCGCAACTATCGCAGCACCCAGCCGCTGCTGGATGCGTCGAACGCGGTGATCGCCCTGGCGCCGGAGCGCCATGCCAAGCAGCTGTGGACCGATCGCACCGCCGCCGCGCGGCCGCGGCTGGTGGCCGTGGCCGACGAGGGCGAGCAGGCCCGCTGCGTGGCCGACCGGGTGCTGGCGCTGCGCGAGGAAGGCTTCAAGCTGCGATCGCAGGCGGTGCTGTTCCGCACCTCGCACCACAGCGCCGCGCTGGAGCTGGAACTCACCCGGCGGCAGATCCCGTTCGTGAAGTTCGGTGGCCTCAAGTTCCTGGAATCGGCCCATGTGAAGGACGTGCTTTGCGTGCTGCGCTGGGCCGAGAACCCGCGCAGCCGCATCGCCGGCTTCCGCGTGGCGCAGCTGGTGGCCGGCGTGGGTCCGGCCCATGCCCGCAAGCTGCTGGATGCACTGGAACAGGCCGCCGACCCCGCCGCTGCGCTGCTGGCCTGGCCTATGCCGCCGGCCGCGCAGGAGGACTGGTCGGGCTTCGTCGCACTGTATGGGCAGCTGCAGCAGGCCGGCAGCTGGCCGGGCGACCTGGACTGGGTGATGCGCTGGTACGAGCCGGTGCTGCAGCGCCTGCACGACGACGCCCCGGCCCGCCAGGCCGACCTGCAGCAACTGGCCCGCATCGCCGCCGGCCATGCCAGCCGCGAGCGCTTCATCACCGAGCTGACGCTGGACCCGCCCGACGCCAGCAGCGACGAGGCCGGCCCGCCGCACCTGGACGAGGACTACCTGGTGCTGTCCACGCTGCATTCGGCCAAGGGCCAGGAATGGGCCGCGGTGCAGATCCTGAACGTGGTGGACGGCTGCATCCCTTCGGAGATGAGCACGCGCGACAGCGCGCAGATCGACGAGGAACGGCGGCTGCTGTACGTGGGCATGACCCGCGCAAAGCAGCACCTGGACCTGCTGGTGCCGCAGCGCTTCTACGTCACCGACCAGGTCAAGCACGGCGACCGACATGTCTATGCAAGCTTGTCGCGCTTCATTCCCGAGGACCTGGCGCAGAGGTACTTCGAGCGGGTGACGCCGCTGGCCGATGCGGCAGCGCCAGCGGCGCCGCTGGCGCTGGGCCAGCGCTTCGACATCGGCATGCGGCTGAAAGGGCGCTGGGCCTGACGGCGCCGCTACCATCCCCGCCCATGGACAAGCAGGAACCGGTCGCATGGGGTTGGCGGCAGGCCATCGAAGCGGGCGATCTGTGCGTGTGGGATCTTCGTCCGAACCTGGAGATGGTGGCCCACTCGCCGCAATGGAAGCAGAAGCTGGGTTTTCCGAAGCCGCATGCCGCCGATCGCACGCACTTCTGGCGCTGCCGGGTGCACCCGGAGGACCTGGACGGCATGCTGGGCGCGATGCGCGCGCACATGCGCGGCGACGAGGCCACCTACGAATCCACCTTCCGGCTGCGCAGCAACGGCTCCGGCTACCGCGTGGTGCATTCGCGCGGGCGTGTCGTGGAGCGTTGCGTGCAGCACGGTGTGCTGCGCATGGTCGGCACCATGATCGACGTGACCCCGCGCCCTTCCACGCCGGGCGGCGGCCTGCCCGGCGACGGCCCGCGCCCTTCACCGGACGCGCCGGCCTTCGAGCGGCCGTTCCACCGGCTGCTGACCGCACGCCCGCCGGACGACGGCGGCCCGCCCGGGGCGGCGTGGACCGCACTGGTGGAGGAGCGCGACCGCTTGCTGGTCCAGGTGGAAGACCTGCTGCACAGGGCAGCGGCGGAACTGCAGGCGCGCGGCCTCAACCCGCCGGCTGGGGCTGGATGAGGGCGAGGATGTTGCCCTCGCTGTCCTTGAACCAGGCCGCCTTGGCACCGCCGGCGGTCACCGCCCCGGCCGCGCTGCGCTCGCCGGGCATGTCGGGGTAGTCCTCGAACACCACGCCGCGCGCCTGCAGCGCGACGATTTCGGCATCCACGTCCGCCACCTGCCAGAAGGCTTGGCTGGCCTGCGAGGTGCCGGCGTTGGGCGTGGGATAGAGGAAGCAGGCCGTGCCGCCCGCAAAGCGGTAGACCACACCGCCGCCGGTCTCCTCATCCGGCTTGAAGCCCAGCTGGCCTTCATAGAACGCACGCGCCCGCGGCAGGTCGGCGGCGGGGATGTAGGCGAAGAATGGATGGTCTTGCAGCATGGTGGGCTCCTGGGGGGTGTCTGCCTATGACGAACCGGGCCCTCCGGAATCGACAGGCGGAAGGCGACTGGGCGTGTCGGCATCGCTTGCGGCTGCCACGGTCAGCAGGATCGTCTCGCCCGTGGCCACCAGCTTCTCGTTCCCGCCGGATTCCGCGAACAGCTCGCAGGCGGTGAAGACCTGATGCCTGCCCGGCTTGACGACCCTGGCCCGGGCGATGAAGCGCTCGCCGACCGCCGGCCGAAGGCAGTTGACCGCGTAGTGCGAGGCCAGCACCTTGCCCACCACGGTGGCCGCCGCGAAGCCGCAGGCCGTGTCGATCAAGGCACCCACCAGGCCCGCATGGAGGAAGCCCGCGTACTGCCCCGCCTCCGGGCGCCAGGGCATGGCAATCGTGGCAGTGCCTGGGCCGGCGTCGATGACCTCGATGCCGCACCACCGGTTGAAGGCTGCTGTGGCATTGACGGCCCGCAGCAGGGCAAGCAGGTCGGTCGACTGCGACATGGCACCACCTCGGAGTGACGGATGCGCCCAATCTAGGCGCAGGCTGGCGATGCGCCTGTCCGCCAAGTGACAAGCGGTCACGCCTGCGTGGCGCGGCGCGCGCCCTGTCAACAAAGCTTCACGCCCGCTCCTTAGCCTGCGCAGGCCCTTCACCACCACCGTGGAAAGCCATCGCGCATGCAGTCCAACGACCACCCCGCTTCCACCCGTCGCCGCCTCCTTCAGGGCGGCCTGGCCCTGGCCGGTGCCACGCTGCTGCAGCGCCATGCGGTGGCCGCCGCGGCCATCGTGACCGCCGAGGGCGACCGGCCGCTGATGGCGCAGGGCATCCAGTTCGGCGACATGACGCTGGGCAACACCCTGCTGTGGAGCCGGGCCGACCGGCCGGCGCGGCTGCATGCCGAGTATTCGTTCGACGAGTCCTTCAGCCGCCCGGTGCGCCTGGTCGGCCCGCATGCGCTGGAGACCACCGACTTCACCGCGCGCATGGACCTGGCCGGCCTGCCCGCCGACCGCACGGTGTTCGTGCGCGCGTGGTTCGAGAGCCTGACCCACGCCGGCGCCTCCAGCGAGCCGGTGCTGGGCCGCTTCCGCACGCCCGCGCTGGCGCGCAACATCCGCTTCGTGTGGGGTGGCGACACCGCCGGCCAGGGCTGGGGCATCAACCCGGCCTTCGGCGGCATGCGCATCTATGAGCAGATGCGGCGCGTGCAGCCCGACTTCTTCCTGCACAGCGGCGACACCATCTATGCCGACGGCCCCATCGCCGAGACGGTGACCGCCGAGAACGGCCAGACCTGGAGCAACCTCGTCACGCCCGAGGTGGCCAAGGTGGCCGAGACGCTGGACGAATACCGCGGCCGCTACCGCTACAACCTGCTGGACGAGAACGTGCGCCGCTTCAATGCGGAGGTGCCGCAGATCTGGCAGTGGGACGACCACGAGGTGACCAACAACTGGAGCGCCAGCAAGAGCCTGGCCGCCGACCCGCGCTACACCGTGAAGGACGTGCCCCTGCTCATCGCCCGCGGCAGCCGTGCCTTCATGGAATATGCGCCGATGCGCCCCTACGGCGCGGCCGAGCTGGAGCGGGTGTACCGCCACATCCCCTACGGCCCGCTGCTGGACGTGTTCGTGATCGACATGCGCAGTTACCGCGGCCCCAACGGCACCAACCTGGAAAGCGCCGAAGGCGAGGCCAGCCGGCTGCTGGGCAGCGCGCAGCTGGCCTGGCTGAAGGACGGGCTGCGCCGCTCGCGCGCCACCTGGAAGGTGATCGCCTCCGACATGCCGATCGGCCTGAACGTGGGCGATGGCCGCGATGCCGGCGGCACCGCCCGCTGGGAGGCCGTTGCCAATGGCAACGATGGCCCGGCCCGCGGCCGCGAGCTGGAGATCGCGGGCCTGCTGCGGTCCATCCGCCAGATGGCACTGCGCAACGTGGTGTGGCTGACCGCCGACGTGCACTACTGCGCCGCCCACCACTACGACCCGTCGCGCGCCGCCTTCACCGACTTCGACCCCTTCTGGGAATTCGTCGCCGGCCCGCTGAATGCCGGCACCTTCGGCCCCAACACGCTGGACGCCACCTTCGGCCCGCGCGTGGACTTCCAGAAGACGCCGCCGGCCGGCCGCAGCAACTTCTCGCCCTTCGCCGGCCTGCAGTTCTTCGGCGAGGTGAACATCGATGCCGCCAGCCGCACCTTCAGCGTCGCCTTCAAGGACCTGGACGGCCGGCAGGTCTACAGCCGCACGCTGGTGCCGGCATGAGCGCCGCCGTCCGGCCGCCCGAAGGCGGCGCTCTTCCCGCCCGGCGGTATCCCGCGCAGCGGGAGGGTTCACCAGTGAGCGCGTCGGAGCTGACCATGAACAAGCGAGACCTCCCGGTACATGCCGCCCGCCTGCTGCTGGCCACCGGCCTGCTGGCCGCCGGGCCGGCGGCCCATGCCCTGACGCTGGTGTCCACGCAGCCGGGCGGCAACGATCTGGCGGTGGTGCTGGACGGCTCGCGCATCGGCATCGACCTGTCGCTGCGCACCACTGGCAGCGCCAGCTTCCAGCTGTCGCTCGAGGCGGCCGACGTGGGCCAGTGGCTGCCCTTCAACGCGGTGATCGCCGTGGCGCCCGGGCAGGCGCTGCAGGCATTGCGCGTGTCGCTGCAGGGCGCCGCCTTCGCCTATGTCGGCACCGTCACGCCGGCCTTCGGCGCGCTGGCGGGCATCGATGGCGACGACACCCGGCAGACGCTTCGCTTCCAGCCGGCCGAAGCCTTCGGCGTGGACCTGGGTGCACCGTTCGCGCAGGCCGGCACGCAGGACTGGCTGCTGGCCCCGGCCAGCGGCCTGCAGGCCGGCGACCGCTTCACCGTCACCATCAGCGCGGTGCCCGAGCCCGCCACCGTGGCCCTGATGCTGGCCGGCCTGGGCGTGGCGGCCTGGGCGGCGCGGCGCCGCTGAACGCGGCGGGTCCCGTCAGGCCATCTCCATCTGCCGCACCTGCTGCGCCACCAGTGCCGCGATGCCGTCGGCCACGGCGCTGCGTATCTGCGGGCTCAGCAATGCGGCGCGGTCGTTGTCGTTGGCGATGAAGCCCAGCTCCAGCAGCACTGCGGGGCCGTCGAACTTGAGCACCGCCAGGTCGTTGCGCTGCTTGATGCCGCGGTCGCGCAGGCCGGTGGCCTGCACCAGCACCTGCTGCATGCGGCGGGCCAGGGCCTCGTCGTCGCGGTAGAGCACCTCGGTGCCATGCGCAGCGTCCGATTCGGCGTCGTTGAGGTGGATCGAGATGAAGGCATCGCAGCCGGCGGCCTGCGCCATGGCCGCCCGGCGCACCACCGGCGCATGGTCCTGCTCGTCGTCGCGCGTCATGAAGACGTCGATCTGGCGGGCCCGCAGCGCGTCCTTCACCGCCAGGGCGTAGCGCAGCGCCATCGCCGACTCATGGAAGCGGAAGCCGTTCTCCATGTGCGTGGCACCAGGGTCGAAGATGCCGGGCTGGCGGTTGCTCATGCCGTGGCCGGGGTCGATGCAGATCTTCATGACACTTTCTCCTGCGGCCTGGATCGGCCTGAACACAGCCTAGGCGCGACCTCGTGATTTGCCTTCCGCCTGATGGGGGAGGCAGCCCGTGTCACCCGCCGGGGCGTGTCGCACCTCGACGCGGCAGCCCGCACCGGCTGCATCTTCCGTGGCTTGCCGGCATCCGTGCTGCGCCCATGAAGCTGATGTGCATCGCCACCTCATGCAGTGGCGCGTTGCGTCCGGTGCTGCAGCCAGGCGGCCAGCCCCGCCGCGGCGGCGACGGCTGCTCCGGACCAGGCCAGGTCCTGCACCGGCGGCACCGCGAAATGCAGCAGCCGGCGCAGCCCCGGCACCGCCAGGGCCAGGCCGATGGCTACCGTGGCTGCGGCCGCGACGCCCCAGAAGGCACGGGCCCTGCGGCCGGCCAGCATGCGCCAGCCGATGCCGGCCGACAGGTTCACCGCCACCAGCAGCAGGTTGCCGGCGGTGAGCCCGGCCACGGCCAGCGTGCGGGCCACGTCGGTGCCGCGGCCGGCGCCCAGCGCCATCAAATAGATGCCCAGCGTGGCCGCCAGCAGGCAGGCGCCCTGGGCCAGGCCCTGGCGCAGCATCGGCCAGCCCACGATGCCGTCGTCGCCGCGGCGCGGCGGACGCTGCATCAGGCGCGGGTCTTCCGGCGCGCCTTCGAAGGCCAGCGAGCACACCGGGTCGATCACCATCTCCGTCAGCACCACATGCGCAGGCAGCATCAGCGGGGGCAGGCCGACCAGCAGCGGCAGCAGCGCCAGGCCCGCGATGGGCACGTGGACGGCGGTGATGTAGACCATCACCTTGCGCAGGTTGTCGAAGATGCGGCGGCCCATGCGCACGCCGCCCACGATGCGGCCGAAGTCCTCGTCCAGCAGCACCAGCCCGGCGGCCTCGCGGGCCACGTCGGTGCCGCGCACGCCCATCGCGATGCCGATGTGCGCGGCCTTCAGCGCCGGTGCGTCGTTCACGCCGTCGCCGGTCATGGCCACCGTCTCGCCATTGCGCCTGAAGGCCTGCACCAGCCGCAGCTTCTGCTGCGGCATCACGCGCGCGAACACACGAACCCGGCGCACCACGTCGGCCAGCGCGTCGTCGTCCAGCTGCTCGATGCGGTCGCCGGCCACCGCACCGGCGGCGGTGTCGATGCCGGCCTGCCGCGCGATGGCCAGTGCCGTCGCCTCATGGTCGCCGGTGATCATCGCCACCGCGATGCCGGCGGTGCGCGCCTGGGCCACCGCGGCCGGCACGCTGGGGCGCAGCGGGTCCTCGAAGCCGACCAGGCCCAGCAGCGTGAAGTGGTGGTCGTGCTGCAGGGCGGGCGCGGGGCCCGGCGGCGCGCGGGCCTCGGCCACCGCCAGCACGCGCAGGCCTTCATCGGCCAGCCGCCGCACCTGCGCCAGCCAGGGTTCGGCGGCGGCGGGCACCAGGTGGCAAAGGCCGAACACCGCCTCGGGCGCGCCCTTGGCCGCGATGCAGCGATGGCCCTCGGTATCCGTCCATTCGTGCGACATCGCCAGCAGCTCGGCGCTCAACGGGTATTCGTGCGTCAGCTGCCAGTCGGGATGCAGATGTTCGCTGCGCGCCAGCGCGCCGTCGCCGTGCTGCAGCAGCGCTCGGTCCATCGGGTCGATGCCGCCGCGGCGCGAGGCCAGCATGGCGTACTCCAGCAGCCGGTGCACCGCCTCCGGCAGCGGCGCGCCGGGCTGCACGCGCACCTCCATGCCAGCAGCCACCAGCCGCCGCAGCTGCATGCGGTTCTCGGTCAGCGTGCCGGTCTTGTCCACGCACAGCACGGTGGCCGCGCCCAGTGCCTCGACCACCGCCGGCCGGCGCGCCAGCACCTGGATGCGGGCCAGCCGCCAGGCACCCAGCGCCAGGAACACGGCCAACGCCATCGGGAACTCCTCCGGCAGCATCGCCATGCCCAGCGCGATGGCCGACAGCAGCCCCTGCATCCAGTCGCCGCGCCACAGGCCATGCCACAGCGCCAGCGCGGCGCTGCACAGCAGGGCCGCCATGCCGAACATGCGGACCAGCCGCCGCAGGTGGCGCTGCAGCGGCGTGGGCGCGGTCTCGATGCCGGCCAGCGAAGCGCCGATGCGGCCCACCTGCGTCAGCCGGCCGGTGCCCGTCACCTGCACCAGGCCGTGGCCGGCCACCGCCAGCGTGCCGGCGAACACCCACGGCGTGTCGTCGCCGCCCGGCGCGCGGGCTTCGGGCGATGCGGCATCGGCCGTGGCACCAGCGGCCTGCTTGCGCACCGGCATCGATTCACCGGTGAGCAGCGATTCGTCCACCGACAGCCCGGCCGCCTCGCGCAGCACGCCATCGGCGGCCAGGCGTTCGCCTTCGCCCACCAGGAACAGGTCGCCCGGCACCAGCTCGCGGGCGGCCATGCGCCGCACCTGGCCGCCGCGCCGCACCCGCACCTGCGGCGCGGCCAGCTCGCGCAGCGCATCGAGCGCATGTTCGCTGCGCCGCTGCTGCAGCACGACCAGCCCCACGGTGAGCACCGCGAAGCCGGCCAGCAGCAGGCCTTCGCCCAGATCGCCCAGCACCAGGTAGATGGCGGCGGCGGCCAGCAGCAGCAGGAACATCGGCTCGGTGGCCACGCTGCGCAGGGTGGCCGGCAGGCCGTGCCGTTCGCGGTCCTGCAGCTCGTTGGCGCCGTGCACCGCCAGCCGGCGCGCCGCTTCGTCTTCGCTGAGGCCGGTGGCCGGCGCAGGCAGGTCCATGGACGGCGAGTGTGCAGCGCCGCTTCATGCAGCGCCGTCGTGCCCGGCGCCAAGATTGATGCACGTCAACCGGCGGCGGATGCGCGCCGTGGGCTGCCCTAGAACATCGCGCCCCGCGCCGACACCGGCCACACCTGCTCCACCACGCCGGCGCGCACGGCCACCAACCAGTCGTGCAGGTTCACCGTCGGGTCGCAGTGGCCGGGCACCAGGCGCAGCTTGTCGCCCACGGCCAGCGGCGCGGCGCCGGGGCTGCCGACGATCACCGTGTGCTCGTCGGAGATGCCGTCCACCCTCCAGCCCTCGTGCAGCACCTGGGGCAGGCCATGGTCGGTGGCGAAGGCCTTGAGGCCGCCGTCCAGCACCGCCTGGCCCGGCCGCAGGCTGATCACGCTGCACCAGCCGTACAGCGCATGGCCCAGCGCCGGCGTGCCTTCATCGGGCGTGTTGGCCGCATAGTCGGTGTCCATCAGCACATAGGAGCCGGGCTGCACCTCGGTGTACACGCCCGAGGTGGCCTCGATGGCATAGGTGCCGGTGCCGCCGCCGGTGAGGGTGGCGCAGGGCAGGCCGGCCGCGGCCAGCGCCTGCGCCGCCTCGCGGGCCCTGGCCACCGCGCCGCCGATGGCGGCCTGCCGCTCGGCCGGGCTGCGCAGGTGCTGGGCGCTGCCATGGTAGGCATGCAGGCCGGCAAAACGCAGGCCGGGCGCCTGTCCGGCGATGGCCTGGGCCAGCGCCACCGCATCGGCCGCGCTGGTCACGCCGCAGCGGCCCTGGCCCACGTCCAGTTCCACCAACACGTCTAGACAAGTGCCGGCCGCCGCGGTGGCCTCGGCCAGCTGCTGCACCTGCAGCGGATGGTCGGCGCACACCGCCAGCCGGATGCGGCCGGCCAGTGCCGCGGCCCGACGCGCCTTGCCCGCGCCGATGAGCTGGTTGGTCACCAGGATGTCGTCGATGCCCGCGGCCGCGAAGGCCTCGGCCTCGCCCAGCTTCTGGCAGCACAGGCCCTGCGCGCCGGCCGCGATCTGGCGCAGCGCCAGCGCCGGGGTCTTGTGCGCCTTGCCATGCGGCCGCACCCGCACGCCGGCCTGGCGCGCGCGCTGGTGCACCAGGGCCATGTTGGCCTCCATCGCATCCAGGTCGATCAGCAGGGCCGGGGTGTCGATGTCTGCCAGCACATCGCCCACGGCGGCCGGCGGCGGCGTTACAGGTGTGAACGGGACTTCGCGTGTCATGCGGGCATTGTGGGCCTGGAAGTTGCACGCGGGCTGCACAGCGGCCACGCTATGCTGTGCCAGGCCGTTGCCGAGGCCGCCTGCCGTGAACACCCGATTCCTTGAAACGCTTGTCGTGCTGGCCCGCGTGCGCAGCTTCCGCGAAACCGCGCAGGTGCTCAACGCCACGCAGGCCGCGATCTCGCAGCGCATCGCCAGCCTGGAAGACGAACTGGGCACCGAGCTGGTGGATCGCAGCTCGCGCCGGCTGGTGCTCACCCAGGCGGGCGAGCAGGTGGCGCGGCAGGCGCAGCGCATCCTGCAGCTGGAGCGCGAGCTGGTGCTCAGCACCCGGCCCGAGGCACCGCCGGCCGGGCGCGTGCGCATCGGCACCATCGAGTCGGTGGTGCACACCTGGCTCTCGCCGCTGATCCGGCTGCTGGCCGAGCGCCATCCGCAGGTGAACCCCGACATCACCGTGGACACCGCCCGCCACCTGCAGGACCAGTTCCGCCAGCGCAAGCTGGACCTGATGATCCAGAACGACCCTTATGCCGAGGCCGTGGGCACGCTGGACTACACCGTGACGCCGCTGTGTGAATTCCCGCTGCGCTGGGTGGGCCGGCCCGACCTGGTCCCGGCCTCGGGCATCGTCACCATCGAGGACCTGGAGCGCGTGCCGGTGCTCACCTTCAGCAAGACCTCCAGCCCGCAGGCGCATGTGCGCGCGCTGTTCATCGACCGCGACGTGGAGCCGCGGGTGTGCAGCTTCCCGTCGGTGGAATCCATCATCCAGCTTGCCGGCGATGGCTACGGCATCGCCGCCATCCCGCCGGTGTTCGTGCGCGAGCAGCTGCAGCGGCGCGAGCTGTTCCAGTGCGACGGGCCGCGCCTGCCGCCGATGGTCATCACCGCCATCAGCGAGCGCGGCGCCTGCTCCGCCGTGCGCGCGACGCAGGACGTGGCCTGCGAGGTGGTGACCCGGTTCTGCGCCCGGGTAGGGCCGGAGTGGGCGCGGCGGCTGGGGCCCGCCGACGCCAGCTGACGCCGGCGGCGCGCGCCGCGCATGCCCCATCCCGAATGTGAGCCGCAGCGGCTGGTGATGTTCGGCCGCTGCGCCAAGCTCTACCGACGAAGGCCGCGTGGTGCACCAGGCCCGCGGCGCAGCCCGGCGCCGGCTACTCCGGTTCCTTGATGGAGCAGTTGGCGTCCGAGTAGGGCCCCGACACCTTGACCCAGTTGGCGTCGATGGCCTCGGGGTTGCACATCGTCTTGCCGGTGGCCTTGTGCTTCCACACGTAGTAGAGGCTGGGCTGGGCGGTGGCGGTGCCGGCGATGCCGGCCAGGGCCAGCGCGGTGGCCGCGAGGGCGAGCTTGAACTTCATGGGGACTCCTTGCGTTGGGCAACAGTGGTCACTTGTAGATCAGCGAGTTGCCGATCACCGTCAGCAGGGCCTTGCCCTGGGCCACGATGGCGGTGCGGTAGGCCTCGAAGCGGGCGTCGGTCATCGCGTTGTCGTCCCGCACGCCGCCGCCGGTGTCCGGCGTGCCGCGGAAGAAGTTGGTCATCACCGGCACGTGGATGTGGCCTGCCGGGATGTCCAGCCCGAAGGTGTCGCGCAGCAGGGTGTTGCGGTAGGCACTCTCGTTGGACAGGTAGTCGCCGCCGCCGCCCGAGCGCGAGCAGGTGGCCAGGTTGGGCGCCACCACGGTGCTCAGGTCGGGCATCAGGTTCATCACGCCGTTGGAAGGCACGCTGACGGTGGCCACGTCGTTGCAGTCCGGGAAGTAGGCGTAGTTGGTGTGCCAGGTGACGTTGAAGCCCTCGGTGCCTTCGCTGGTGGCGCCGGGCGGGCGCGCCACGCCGGCCTGGGTGCGGCCCGTGACCATCGCCGGGATGGGCATGGAGGCGGTGGTGAACTGCGGCGGATAGTCCTTCATCCAGGCCGTGGTGGCGTCGTAGCCCAGCCAGCGCTGCGGCGGGTTGATGTTGCAGCCCGAGCCGGCCAGGGTGATGGGCGCCGCGCCCGCGGTGGTGATGGTGCCGATGGGCAGCACGTAGGCCGGCAGCCGGGTGGCGCCGGGCGGGCAGTAGACGATGCCGTCGTTGCCGGCCGAGCTGCCGTGGAAGCGGCCGTTCCACTGCTCCAGGTTGAACACGTTGGCACTGCCCTGGCTCATGGTGATCGATGCGTCCACGCGCTTGGGGCCGGGCTGGAAGTAGGGCGCCAGCGTGTCTTCCTGCATGCCCTTGTTGAAGGGGTCGTAGCTCACCGGCAGGATGTAGCTCTCCACATGCATCACGCTGCCATCGGCCAGCGTCACCTGCTTGCCGTCCATCTCCAGCGCGGTGGCGCCGGAAGGATTGCCGTTGCGCAGGCCGGTGTTGGGCGTGCCCGGCACGCCGAGGGTGAAGGTGTCGAAGCCGCTGATGATCATGCGGCGGTACTTCTTGCCCGAAGGGGCGTTGCCTTCGGGCAAGTTGATGTCGTACTGCCCGCGCGAGGCGCGCTCCAGCTGCCACTGCAGGTCGTCGATCTCGGCAGCCGTCATCGCGAAGGAGGGCTTCCACTGGCGCAGCGCCTTGGTCATCTGCACGCGCGCCCAGTACAGCATGCGGTCGTCGCTGTTGGGCAGCACGCTGCCGGCGGGCGAGGCGCGGCGGCCCTGCACGCGGTCCACCGCGGCCTTCCACAGGGCCAGGCCTTCGGCCTTGACCAGGTCCACCGCCTGCGCATAGGTGGTGACGGGGGTGGTGCCATCGGCCGCGCACAGCTTGGTGGCGAAGGCGGGCGCGAAGGTGTCGAAGCCGGTGTCCTTCAGGATGCGGTCGGCCAGCGGCGTGGCATCGGTGCCCACCACGTTGGCGCCGCTGAAGGGCAGCGGGGTCTGCAGGCGCTGTTCCTCGTAGGCCAGGGCCACGGCGGTGTCCACGCTACAGGCCACGGTGGGCGCGGGCGGCGTGGGCGCGGGGGCCGGGGCTTCATCGTCGTCGTCGCTGCCACCGCAGGCGGCCAGCAGCACGGCGGCGGCCAGGGCGGTGAGGTGCGCATGCACGTGGACGCGCTTCGGTTCGGATCGGGATTGCAACATCGTGACTCCTACTGACACTTGCTTGTGGACTGCCGGGCAACGGTGCATGGGGTGGTCATTCGATACGCAGGCCCTCCGTGTTGGCCCGCGGGCCGGCGGGCCGCGGCGCGCGCAGCAGCACGCCATCGGCCTGCAGGGCGGTGCGCAGCGTCTGCGCGAATTCCAGGGCGCCGGGCTGGTCGCCGTGGATGCACAAGGTGTCGGCGCGCAGCGGCACCGTCTTGCCGCTGAGGGCGCGCACCGAGCCGCCCAGCATCTGCCGCACCTGGGCCAGTGCCTGGCCGGCGTCCTCGATCATGGCGCCGGGCGTGCCGCGCGGCGACAGGCTGCCGTCGTCCTGGTAGCTGCGGTCGGCGAACACCTCCGCGGCAGCCTGCAGGCCGGCGGCCTCGGCGGCGCGGATCATCTCGCTGCCGGCCAGGCCGAAGAACACCAGCGTGGGATCCACGTCGCGCACCGCCTGCGCCAGCGCATCGGCCAGCTTGCGGTCCTTCACCGCCATGTTGTAGAGCGCGCCGTGCGGCTTGACGTGGTTGAGGCGGCCGCCCGCGGCCTGCGCGAAGCCCATCAGCGCGCCCACCTGGTAGACCACCATCGCATAGGCATCGGCGGGAGAGACCTGCATCACCCGGCGGCCGAAGCCCTGCAGGTCCGGCAGGCCGGGATGCGCGCCCACCTTCACGCCCTTGGCCAGCGCGGTGGTGACCACGCGGCGCATGGTGGGCGGGTCGCCCGCATGGAAGCCGCAGGCGATGTTGGCCGAGGTCACGTGGTCGAGCAGGTCGACGTCGTTGCCCATGGTGTAGGCGCCGAAGCCTTCGCCCATGTCGCAGTTCAGGTCGAGGGTGGTGGTGCTCATGTCGGAGCTCCTGGTGGGCCGAGCAGCAGCGGCCGCAGGGCCTGCAGCTGCCGCTCGCGTTCAAGGTGCAGCGCCTGCGCCTGCGCCAGCGTGACGGGCACGAAGCGCAGCGCCTGCCGCGGCGCCATCTGGGCCAGCAGCGGCAGGTCCACGCTGGCCACGTGGGCGATCTTGGGATAGCCGCCTGCGCTCTGTCGCTCGGCCATCAGCACGATGGGCTGGCCGTCGGGCGGCACCTGCACGGTGCCGAAGCTCACGCCTTCGGAGATCAGCTCGCCGCCGGGCAGCCGCGGCAGCGCCGGGCCTTCCAGCCGGTAGCCCATGCGGTCGGACTGCGGGCTGAGCTGGTAGGTGGCCTGCGCCATCAGTGCATGCACCTCGGGCGCGAACAGCGCCGCATGTTCGCCCGGCACCATGCGCACCGGCGTCACCGCCTGCGCGGCGGCCAGCGGCACCGGCACGCTGATGTCCTCGGGCAGCACCGCCGGAGGCAGCTCGGCGGGCTGGCCGGCGCCGATGGGCAGGACGTCGCCCTTGCGCAGCGCACGGCCCTGGAAGCCGCCGAAGCCGCCGCGCACGAAGGTGCTGCGGCTGCCCATCACCGGCGGCACCGCGAAGCCGCCGCGCACCGCCAGGTAGCAGCGCAGGCCGTTCACGCGCCTGCCGAAGTCCAGCTGCGCGCCGGCCGGCAGCTGGATGCGTTCGTACATGGGCAGCGGCTCGTCGCCCACCTGGGCGGACAGGTCGGCACCGCACAGCGCGATGCAGGCCGCGGCGTCGAAGCGCAGGCTGGGGCCGGTCAGCAGGATCTCCAGCGTGGCCTCGTCGGCCGCATTGCCGGCCAGCAGGTTGGCCACGCGGTGCGACCACAGGTCCATCGCGCCGCCCACCGGCACGCCGAAGCGCTGCCAGCCATAGCGGCCCTCGTCCTGCAGCTGCGTCTGCGCGCCGGGCTTGAGCACGGTGATGCTGTTCATGCGGCGTGGGCAGGCGCGGCCGCCGCCAGGGCCTGGTAGGCCGCCTGGTCGATCGGCAGGAAGCGGATGGCATCGCCCGGGCCCAGCAGGCAGGGCGGCTCGGCGGTGGCGTCGAACAGCTTCAGCGGCGTGCGGCCGATGATGTTCCAGCCGCCCGGCGTGGCCAGCGGATAGATGCAGGTCTGGTCGCGGGCGATGGCCACCGAGCCCGGCGGCACCGAGGTGCGCGGCGTGGTGCGGCGCGGCATCTGCAGTGCCGGGTCCAGCCCGCCGATGAACGGGAAGCCCGGCGCGAAGCCCAGCATGTACACCACATGCGGCGATGCGCCGTGGCGGCGGATCACCTCGTCGCGCGGCAGGCCGCGCTGGCGGGCCACGTCGTCCAGGTCGGGACCGGCCTCGCCGCCGTACCACACGGGCACCTCGAACAGCCGCGGCTCGGCGGCCTGCGCATCGAGGTCGATCTCCAGCCGCTGCTGCACCTGCAGCCGCAGCCGCTCGTAGGGCGTGCCGCCGCTGCCGGGCACCTGCTCGGGCCGGTAGTGCAGCGTCACGGTGCTGAAGGCGGGCACCACGTCGCGCACCGAGCGCAGCGGATGCGCCAGCAGGTGCGCCACGAAGGCATGCACCCGGTGGCTGATGCGCAGGTCCACGCGGTCGCCGAAGCCGATCAGCAAGGCGCTGTCGCCCACGGGGCGGATGGGCTCGCTCGGCATGCGGCCTCAGCCCATCGCGCCGGGCAGCACCATCACGATCTGCGGAAAGACCGTGATCAGCACCGTGGCCAGCACCAGCAGCAGGAAGAAGGGGAAGGCCATGCGCGCCAGCCGGAACAGCTGCAGCCCGGTGATGCCCTGGATGACGAACAGGTTGAAGCCCACCGGCGGCGTGATCTGCGCCATCTCCACCACCAGGATCAGGTAGATGCCGAACCACAGCGGGTCGATGCCGGCGGCCAGCACCGCGGGCATCAGCACCGCGCTGGTCAGCACCACGATGGAGATGCCGTCCAGGAAGCAGCCCAGCAGCACGAAGAACACCGTGAGCACCGCCAGCAGCCCGTAGGCCGACAGGCCCAGCGACGAGATCCAGGCCGCGACGTTGGCCGGCAGGCCGGTGAAGCTCATCGCGCTGGTGAGGTAGGCCGCGCCGATGAGGATGAAGGTGATCATGCAGCTGGTGCGTGCCGCGCCCATCAGGCTGGCCACGAACGACGCCCTGGTCAGCGAGCCGCCCAGCCCCGCGATCAGCAGCGAGCCGATGACGCCGATGGCCGCGGCCTCGGTGGCCGTGGCCACGCCGGCGTAGATGGAGCCGATCACGCCCGCAATCAGCAGCCCCACCGGCGCCAGCAGCCGCAGCCGCTTGAAGCGCTCGGGCCAGGACACCTGCTGTTCGTCCTTCGGCACCTTGCCCGGATGGCGCAGCGACCACAGCGCGATGTAGCCCGAGAACAGCACCATCATCATGATGCCGGGCAGGATGCCCGCGGTGAACAGCTTGACGATGGACACCTGCGCGGCCACGCCGTAGACGATCATCACGATGGACGGCGGGATCAGCAGGCCCAGCGTGCCCGCACCGGCCAGCGAACCGACGGCGATGCTTTCGTCATAGCCGCGCGCCTTGAGCTCGGGCAGCGAGATCTTGCCGATGGTGGCCGCGGTGGCCGCCGACGAGCCGCTGACCGCGGCGAAGATGCCGCAGCCCAGCACGTTGACATGCAGCAGCCGGCCCGGCAGGTTCTGCACCCAGGGGCCGAGGCCGGAGAACATGTCCTCCGCCAGCCGCGTGCGGTAGAGGATCTCGCCCATCCAGATGAACAGCGGCAGCGCGGTCAGCGCCCAGCTGGCGGTGGAGCCCCAGCCGGTGGTGGCGAACAGCACCCCCGGCGGCGCCGAGGTGAACAGCATCAGCCCGGCCAGGCCGCAGGCGATGAGGGCCAGCGCCACCCACACGCCCAGGCCCAACAGCAGGAACAGCACCGCCATCAGCACGGCGGCTTGCGCAAGATCGCTCACGGCGTGGGCTTTCGCGAGAAGGGAAGGAAGGCGGCGGTCATTCGGTGCGCGCCACGTCGGCGCCGGCATCGGGCAGCGGCCTGCCGCCCAGGCAGCGCAGCAGGCGGTCGGCCAGCATCAGCGCCAGCAGCGCCATGCCGATGGCCATGGCCAGCTGCGGTATCCACAGCGGCACCTTCAACATGCCTTGCGCCACCTCGTCGTACTGCCACGAGTCGAAGACGAACACCGCGGTGTGCCAGGCGGCCCAGGCCGCCAGCGCGAAGCCGATGGCCGAGGCCAGCAGCTCGAAGCCGCGGTGCCAGCCCCGGGGCAGGAACTGCAGCACCAGCGTCACGCGGATGTGGTCGCCGTGGCGCATCGCGTAGGGCAGGGCGAGGAAGGCGGAGGCGGCCATTGCCCAGGCCGCGAAGTCGTCGGCCGCGGGTATCTGCTGGCCGGCCAGGCGGGCGATGATCTGCGCGGTGATCACCAGGCCGATGGCGGCCAGCGCCACGGCGGCCGCGGCCCCGGAGGCCCGCGCCAGGCGGTCGAGCACGGACATGTCTTGCTCCTTGGCGGTGGATGCAGGGCGGCAGGTTCAGCGGCGGTACGCTTCCAGCACCTTGGCGCCGTCGGGGCCGGCCTTCTTCAGCCATTCTTCGGCCATGGTCTGGCCGATCTTGTTCAGCTCGGGCGCCATCGCCGGCGGCACCGGATGCACCGCGATGCCCTTGCCGGCCAGCGTCTGCGTGAGCTTGGCGGTGAGCTCGCGGCCCATCTGCCAGCCGCGGGCCTCGGCCTTCCTGCCGGCGTCCATCACGGCCTGGCGCTGCTCGGCGGGCAGGGCCATCAGGGCGCGCTTGTTGGCGATGACGATGGCCTGCGGAATGAAGGCCTGCACGTCGTAGTAGTGCTTGACGTAGTCCCAGGCCTGGGTGTCCACGCCGGTGGCGGGCGAGGTGATCATCATGTCGATCACGCCGGTGGAAAAGGCCTGCGGCACCTCGGCCGTCTGGATGGTGGTGGGCACCGCGCCCATCAGCGTGACCATGCGGCTGGTGGAGGCGCTGTAGGCGCGGAAGCGTGCGCCCTTGAAGTCGGCCACGGTGGCCACCGGTGTCTTGGTGTAGATGCCCTGCGGCGGCCACGGCGCGCCGTACACCAGCACGATGCCCTGCTTGTCCAGCCGCTGCGCGATTTGCTCGCGGGCGGCCTTCCACAGCTTCTCGGTGGCGTCGAAGGAGTTGGCCAGGAAGGGCACGCTGTCGATCTCGAACATCGGGTCTTCATTGCCCAGCGCCGACATCAGGAACTCGCCGATCGGCACGATGCCCTGCTGCACCCCGCGCTTCACCTCGGGCCGCTTGAGCAGCACGCTGTTGCTCTGCACCTTGAACTCCAGCTCGCCCTTGGTGGCGGCCTTCACCTCGTCGGCGAACTGCCGCACGTTCTGCGTCAGGTAGTTGGCATCCGGCTGCTCGGCCGACAGGTTCCAGCTGGTGGCGGACTGCGCCGCCAGGGAGCACAGCGCGGCGGCGCCGGCGACGATCAGGCGTTTCATCGGTGTCGTCCTCGTCAAGAAAGGGGTCTGGCGAGTGACTGTCGGTGAACGCTCCCGCAGCGTCCAACGAGAAAAGTTTTAGTGCGATGACAAGTTTTGGTGATGCTGGCGCCAACCGAAGACGGCCACTGTTCCAGCTCCTGTAACGGTCACTTGGTCCGCATGAGGCTTCTGTCTGCGGCCACCCGGCGCCACAGTCCGTCCATGCCGCCGCCACTTGCAAGGCGACACACATGGAGCCCGACATGACCCCCAGCCATCCCGCACCCGCCGCCCCCGTCACCCTCTACCGCCACGCCCTGTCCGGCCACTGCCACCGCGTGGAGCTTGCGCTGTCGTTGCTGGGCCTGCCATGCAGGCTGGTGGACGTCGACCTGATGCAGGGCGAGCACAAGCGCCCCGCCTTCCTGCGCCTGAATCCGTTCGGCCAGGTGCCGGTGATCGACGACGGCGGCACCGTGGTGCACGACTCCAACGCCATCCTGGTGTACCTGGCCACCCGGTACGACCCCGCCCGCCGCTGGTTGCCGGCCACGCCCGAGGGGCAGGCCGCGGTGCAGGTGTGGCTGTCGGCCGCGGCCGGGCCCATTGCGTTCGGCCCGGCGGCGGCGCGGCTGGTCACGGTGTTCGGCGCCACGCTGGATGCAACCGGCGCCATCGGCCGCGCGCACCAGCTGCTGGGCGTGATGGAGCCGGTGCTGGCCGGCCGTGCCTTCCTCACCGGCGACGAGGCCACGCTGGCCGACATCGCGGGCTACAGCTACATCGCCGCCGCGCCCGAAGGCAACGTGGACCTGGCGCCCTATGCCGCGGTGCGGGCCTGGCTGCGGCGCATCGAATCGCTGCCCGGCTTCGTGCCGATGCCGCGCACGGCCGTCGGCCTGTCGGTGAACGCATCATGATCGCCGCACCCTTCCACGAAGGCGAGCAGGCCGTGCAGCGCCTGGTCGGCATGCAGGCGCGCATGGCCGAGATCGGCCCGCGCGTGATCCGCGACCACATGCCCGAGCAGCACCAGCGCTTCTTCGAGCAGCTGCCGATGCTGCTGGCCGGCATGGCCGATGCGCAGGGCCGGCCCTGGGCTTCGGTGCTGGTGGGCCCGCCGGGCTTCATCCAGGCGCCGGATGCGCAGCAGCTGCATGTGGGCGCGCTGCCGCTGCCCGGCGACCCGATGGCCGGGCACCTGCAGCCGGGCGCCGAGATCGGGCTGCTGGGCATCGAGCCGCAGACCCGCCGGCGCAACCGTGCCAACGGGCAGGTGACCGCGGTGGAGGCCGGCGGCTTCGGCGTGGCCATCACGCAGTCGGTCGGCAACTGCCCGCAGTACATCCAGCGGCGCGAGCCGATGATGAAGGCCGCCGACGGGCCCGCCGCGGCGCCGGCGCGATCCCTGTCGATGCTGGATGCCGCGGCCCAGGCGCTGGTGTCGCGGGCCGACACGCTGTTCATCGCCAGCCGCGCTCCGGCCACGGGCGATCGGCCGGCCGGCGGCGCGGACGTGTCGCACCGCGGCGGCCCGCCCGGCTTCGTCAAGATCGAGGACGCGCACACGCTGCTGCTGCCCGACTACTCGGGCAACCAGATGTTCATGACGCTGGGCAACCTGATGGTGGACCCGCGGGCCGGCCTGCTGTTCATCGACTTCGACAGCGGCGACCTGCTCACGCTCACCGGCCGCGCCGAGCTGGTATGGGACGGCCCCGACGTGGCCGCGCTCGACCGTGCGCAGCGCGCGGTGCGCTTCCAGCTGCAGGCCGGGTGGTGGCTGCCGCGGGCCCTGCCGCTGCAGTGGCGGCGGATCAGTTGAGGAACGGATCGGCCCGCAGGCTGGCCACGGCCATGTCGATGAAGCCGCGCACCTTGCCGGTGGCGCGCCGGCCTTCCAGGTGCACCACATGGATGGGCAGCGGCGCCGTCTCGAAGGCTTCCAGCACCGGCACCAGCGTGCCGTCTCGCAGGTGCGGCGCGGCCTGGTAGCTCAGCAGGCGCGCAATGCCCAGGTGCGCCAGCGCGGCGGTGATGACCGAGCCGTTGCTGGTGGTGCGCAGCCGCACCGGCAACGGCAGTACCAGCGACCGTCCGCCTTCGTTGAAGCGCCAGTCGGCCATCGGCGTGTTCACCCCGGCGGACAGCAGCGTGTGGCCCGCAGCCAGGTCGGCCGGATGCCGCGGCACGCCGGCCGCAGCCAGGTAGGAAGGTGATGCCACCAGCATGCGGCGCACCCGGCCCACCCGCACCGCCTGCAGCGACGAGTCGGGCAGCTCGCCGATGCGCACCGCCACGTCGATGCCTTCTTCCACGATGTTGACCATGCGGTCGAGGAACAGGCACTGCGCCTCCACCTGCGGATGCTGCTGCAGGTAGCGCGCCAGCAACGGCACCACGTAGAGCTGGCCGAACAGCACCGGCGCGGTGATGGTGAGCGTGCCGCGCGGCGCGGCATGGGTGCCGGCGGCCGCCACTTCGGCCTCCTCGATCTCGGCCAGGATGCGCCGGCAGTCCTCGGCATAGCGGGCGCCGGCATCGGTCACCCGCACCACCCGCGTGGTGCGGGTGAGCAGCCGCAGGCCCAGCCGTTCTTCCAGTTCCGCCACCGCCCGCGTGACCACCGGCGGCGACAGATCCAGCTTGCGCGCCGCCGCGGCAAAGCCGCCGGTATCGACGACGGCGACGAAGACGGTCATGGCATGCAGGCGGTCCATCGGGCTGCATTGTGGCGGCTGGCTGCGCGGTCAAAAGTCACCGCTTTGGGGCCCTCGGCCGCGCTTATCGTGGTGCCCCGCCTGCGCAGTCTGGCCAGGCGCGGGGGATCAAGAACAAACACGGAGGACATTCCTTGAAGATTCTCGAGGCAAGCGCCTGGCGCATTGGTGCGCTGGCGGGGCTGGGCCTGCTGGCCGGCTGTGGCGGCGGCGGTGGTGGCGAGGGCGATGCGGGCACGCCGGCCAGCGCCGCCTTTTCCGCGGAGGGGGTGTATGGCGGCACGCTCAACGGCAGCAGCGCGCTGTCGCTGCAGATGCTGGTGCTGGACAACGGCCAGCTGTGGGCGCTGTATGGGCAGCAGTCCAACGGGCGCTTGCTGGTGTCGGGCTTTTTCCAGGGCGGCAGCAGTGCGTCGACCAGCGGCATCCGCGCCACCGACCTGCGCGACTTCGGCACCGCGCCGCCCATGGTGCTCAACTTGAGCGCCAGCACCGGCACGGCCGCCGGTACCTTGGCCGGCACGCTGGCCACGTCGCAGGGCTCGGCCAGCTTCAGCGTCGGCCCCGACCCCAGCAGTACCTACCGCTACGAGGCCCGTGCGCTGCCGGCCATGGTGCAAGGCAGCTGGACGCTGACCACGCTGCAAGGGGAAGTGCAGTCGGTGACGGTGGCGGCCAACGGCAACCTCACCGCCAGCGGCTTGAGCGGCTGCAACTTCAGCGGCACGGTGCTGCCGCGCGCCTCCGGCAAGAACGTCTTCGACGTCACCCTGCGCTTCGGCCCCGCCCCCTGCGCCCTGCCCAACCAGACCGCCACCGGCATCGCCCTGGCCTATCCGCTGGACAACGGCAGCACCCAGCTGGTGGTGGCGGTGCATGACGCCGGGCGGACGGCGGGGACGGCGGCGTTTGGGGTGAGGTGAGGGGGGCGGAATGAATTAGGGGCGGTGCAATTGGCGTATTGCACGGAAGGGAGTAGGGGGTTCGATGAGTAATGGGTGTTGGCGAGGTCTAGGTGTGAACCGTCAAGAGGTTCTTTCTTGACTTGATGAGTCGGGACATCGGGAAGGCACCGCCGATGCCTGCGTGCGGGCGGTGCCAGTTGTAGTGGTGCTGCCAGCTGGCCAACGCCTGCGTGCGCTGGTCGGAGTTCTGGTAGGTCCATCCATAGGCCCACTCGCGCAGCGCCGACTGGATGAAGCGCTCGGCTTTGCCGTTGGTCTGGGGCCGGTACGCGCGGGTGAACTTGTGCGTGATGCCCAGAGCAGTGCAGGCGGCGGCGAAGTCCTTGGACCGGAACGCCGAGCCGTTGTCGGTCAGCAAGCGGCGCACCGTGATGCCCAGGCTGGCATAGTAGGCCACCGCATCACGCAGGAACTGCACGGCCTGCGGCGTCTTCTCGTCCGGGTGCATGGCCGTGAAGGCGATGCGCGCGTGGTCATCGACAGCCACGAACAGCGTTTCCCAGCCGGCGCCATCGACCGAGTCACGCCGGTTACCGTGACGCGGTGGCTGGGCCGCTCGATGCGCCCGACCTTCTTGGTGTCGATGTGCAGCAGGTCGCCTGGCTGGTCGTGCTCGTAGCGCACCACCGGCTCGGCCGGCTCCAGATCGCTGAGCTTGGACAGCCCCGCACGGGCCTGCACGCGGCTGACGGTGCTGTCCGAGACGCCCACGCTGCGGGCGATGCGCGCCTGGGTCATGCGCCGCGGCGCAGCTCCACGATCAGCAGCGCCTTCGATGGATCGATGGCACGCGGCGAGTGGGCGGGCCGCGACGACGCATCGGCCAGGGCTGCCTGGCCACCGGCCAGATACCGGCCCAGCCACTTGCGTGCGGTCACGGGCGTCACGCCGTGCTCGGCCGCCGCATCAGCGGCTGACCAGCCCAGTTCGATCATCTGCTGGACCATCTCCAGGCGACGCGCGTACGTCAATCGGACATGCTTATGGATGTTCATCCGGGTGTCTGCGTCAGACTGAACCGAGTCACTCGCGGTCGGACGCAGGCGCAGCCGCTGCGATCACTACAGCACATTCGGCAGGCAACGGCTCCGATCCGGCATGCGCACGATCAACTGCATGCTGCCGCCGCCTCCGTCGAAGCGGCCTTGCGCTGGCAGAACGGCGCAGCGCTGGCCTCGGCCCGGCGCAGGCCCTACTGCAGGCGTTTGGCCAAGGCGGGCCCTTGTCGGTGCCGAGCGATGTTGATTGCACCGTCGGGCATGGGCCGCCTCGGGCGGCTTAGGATGGGAACGCAATCAAGTCGATACCCGCGAGGCGACACCGGCGTCTGTTGGGCCGCCTTCACAGGCAAGCGAATCGCCCCTCAAATCTGCAATGCTGCTGGCGCCCAGCAGCGCCATCGTGCGCATGAACTCATCCGCGAACAGCTTCAGCACTGCGTCGACGCCCGCCTCGCCGCGCGCGGCGAGCCCGTACAGGAGCGGACGGCCCAGCAATACCGCCGTGGCGCCCAGCGAGATGGCTTTGGCGACATGGGTGCCGCGGCGCACGCCGCTGTCCATGAAGACCGGGACCCTTCCGGCGACGGCTGCCACCACACTCGGCAGCGCGGAGATGGCCGACGGCGCTGCGTCGAGCTGGCGCCCCCCGTGGTTCGACACGATGAGACCGTCGACGCCGTGATCGATGGCCAGGCGTGCATCGTCGGCATGCAGCAGCCCCTTGAGCAGCAACGGCCCGCGCCAGAACTCGCGCAGCCAGGCGAGCGTCTCCCAGACCAGCGTGCGGTCCATCGCCCGCGCCAGCAACGCAGCCTGCATGCTTGCCGAGCCTCCGTCCTCGCCGTCGGCCACGAGATTGGCGAAGTCTGGCGGCCCGCTGATCGCTGCCCGCATCGACCAGCGCGGATGCGTCACGAGATCCCAGCCCAGCTTCGCGGTGGGCTTGAACGGCACGCGAAAGCCGTTGCGCACATCGAGTTCCCGATTGCCACTGACTGGCACGTCGACGGTCAGCACCAGCGCCTGGTAGCCGGCGCGCTGTGCACGCTGCACGATGCGCGCAGCCATCTCCTTGTGCATCACGTACAGCTGCATCCACTGGATGCTCTCCGGCGCGGCCGCGCGAACGTCTTCGAGCCGCATGTTGGAAGCGGTCGACAGCGCGAACGGGATGCCGGCCCGCGCGGCCGCCCTCGCCAGCATCACGTCGCCGCGTGGACGCACCAGGCCGTTCAGGCCGGTCGGTGCAATGCCGTAGGGCGATGACCATTTCGTCCCGAAGACCTCCACCGCCGTGTCGATGCGGCTGGTGTCGCGAAGGACCCGCGGCGTCAGCGTGACGGCATCGAGATCGCGGGCGTTGCGGCGCAGGCAGCAGCCGTCGTCGGCGGCGCCGTCGACATAGTCGAAGACGAACCGGGGCAGCAGCCGGCGCGCCTCGCGCCGGAAGTCCTCTGCATTGAGAAGCATGGAAACCCTGCCGTCAATCGAGCCTGATGTTGTTCTTGCGGATCAGGCCACCCCAGCGCTCACGCTCGGTGCGTACGTAAGCCGTCATCTGCTCCGGGGTACCGGGCATGGCTTCGAGCGATAGCGCCTGGAAGCGTGCCTTGACCGGGGTCGCATCGAGGGCCGCCTGCAGCGCCTTGCTCAATCTCGCGACGGTTTCTGGTGGCGTCCCGGCGGGAACGACGAGCCCTTGCCAGGCATAGGCTTCGAAACCCACAACGCCCTGCTCCGCGAGGGTCGGCACATCGGGCAGCGTCTTCAGCCGCGCCGCACTCGCGACGCCGAGGGCGCGCAGCTTGCCCGACGTCACGTACTGCTGAACCGTGGCCGAGTCCATCAGCGCGAAGGGCACCTGGCCACCCACGAGGTCCTGCACGGCCGGCGCACCGCCCCGGTAGGGGACGTGGGTCAGCGTCAGGCCGGTGCGCTCGCGCAGCAGTTCGGCCGCCAGGTGCTGCGGGCTGCCGGCGCCCGATGACGCGTAGTTCACGCCGCCGGGGCTCGCCTTGACCCAGGCCGCGAACTCGCTGAAGTTATTCGCCGGGTTGCTAGGGTGGACCACCAGCAGCAGCGGAAAGCGCGCGAGCATCCCGACCGGGGCGAAGTCCTTCTCGGCGTTGTACGGCAGCTTGGCAAACAGCGACGGGTTCGCCGCCAGGGTGGCGAAGTCGGCTGTGAACATCACGTTGCCGATGTCCTTCGACTTGGCAACATAGTCGGCCGCGATGTTGGTGGCCGCGCCGGGCTTGTTGTTGACGATGATCGACCGCCCCAGCGACTTGCTCATGACCTCGGCCACGGAGCGGGCGACGGTGTCGGAGCCACCGCCGGCGGCGTAGCCGACGACCCATTCGATGGGCCTGGCATCCTGGGCGACCGCCAGAAGCGGCGCGACGGAAAGCAGCGTCAGGCTTCTGGCAATGGCGCGGCGGCTGAAAAAAGAGGTGGTCATCGGAGCGTCTCCTCGGGAAAGTATTGACGTGATGCGATCGGCACAGGCGTGCCCAATCAGGGTTCGAGCTGATCGAATGGCAGGCCGACGTAGTTCTCGGCGAGTGCAGTTGATCCGGCGCGCGAACCCGTGACGTAGTCGAGCTCGGCGATCTGCACGCGATGCTGGAAGTCGTCGGCGCCGGGGAAGCGGTGCAGCATCGACGTCATCCACCACGAGAAGCGCTGGGCCTTCCAGATGCGCCGCAGCGCGGTCGCGGTGTAGCCGTCGAGCAAGTCAGTGCGGCCTTTGCGGTAGAACTCGACGATCGCCCGCGACAGCACACGCACGTCCGCGGCCGCGAGGTTGAGCCCCTTGGCGCCGGTCGGCGGCACGACATGGGCCGCGTCGCCCGCCAGGAAGAGCCGCCCGTGCTGCATTGGCTCGGTCACGAAGCTGCGCATGCCAACGACCGTCTTGCTGAAGATCTCGCCTTCCTTCGGGGCCCAGCCGTCGCGCGTGGCCAGGCGGGCGCGGAACTCCGCCCAGATGCGGTCGTCGGACCAGTTCTCGATCTTGTCCGTCGGCTCGCACTGGAGATACATGCGCTGGATGTCGGGCGAGCGCGTGCTGACGAGCGCGAAGCCGCGTTCGTGCAGCGCGTAGATCAGTTCGTCCGACGACGGCGGCGCCTTGCACAGGATACCGAGCCAGCCGAACGGGTACAGCCGCTCGAAGCCCTTGAGCACGCCGGCCGGGATCGAAGGACGGCACACGCCCTGCGTGCCGTCGCAGCCGGCAATGAAGTCGGCCGTGATCTCGTGCAGTTCGTCGTCCTTGCTGCGAAAACGCACCTTCGGGCTCGCGGTGTCGGTGTCGTTGACGCTCACGTCCTTGACCTCGAAGCGGATGTCCGCCCCGGCGCCCAGTCGCGCGGCGACAAGGTCCTTGATCACCTCGTGCTGCGCGTAGACCATCACCGCCTTGCCGCCGGTGAGTTCAGGAAAGTCGATGCGGCGGTCTCGTCCGTCGAAGCGCAGGATCGTGCCGGTGTGGACGAACCCTTCGCGCTGCATGCGCTCGCCGACGCCAAGCTGGTTCATCAGGTCGACCGTGCCCTGCTCGAGCACCCCCGCGCGGATGGTGGCTTCGATCGCCTCCCGGCTGCGTGTTTCCAGCACGATCGACTCGATGCCTTCGAGGTGGAGGATTTGCGACAGCAGCAAGCCTGCAGGGCCGGCGCCGATGATGGCGACTTGGGTTTTGACGGTATTCATTTGGTCTTCAGCAAGATGAATGGGAACAGCGAAACATGCGTTGTTGCTTGGACCTGCCGCCGGTCTCGGGGCGGTGGTCTGCTTCAGTCCCCGGTGATCCGGCGTTCCCGGATGAGCTTGCCGAAGCGCGTGGCGTCGTCCATCGCCTTGTCGTGGAACTGCGCCGGCGTCATCGGCGCGGGGTCGCCGCCGAGGGCCAGGATGCGTTCGCGGGGGCCCGGCAAGGTGAGTGCGCGGTTGATCTCGCGGTTGAGACGGGCAATCACATCGGCTGGCGTGCCGGCTGGTGCGTAGAAGCCGAACACGGTGTCGGCGTCGAAGCCCTTGAGTCCGACCTCGTCGAGCGTCGGCGCGTCGGGAAACAGCGGCGAGCGTTTGGGGCTGCCGATCGCCAGGAGCTTGAGCTTGCCGGCCTTGATGTGGGGGATGGCCACGCCGGGGTCGAACAGGAAGTCGATCTGGCCAGCCAGCAAGTCGGTCAGCGCCGGTGCCGCCCCGCGGTACGGCACGTGTGTCGCGAACACGCCGGCCTGGCTTTTCATCAACTCGGCCGCCAGATGCGGCGAGCTGCCGTTGCCGGGCGAGCCGAACGACAGCTTGCCCGGCCGGGCCTTCATGACGGCCAGGAACTCCGTCGCGTCCTTGGCCGGGAAGTCCGGCTTGGTGACCAGGAAGACGAGTACCCGCGCCGCGGCGGCCACGGGCACCAGGTCCTTGGCAGGATCGAACGACATCTTTGGATAGATGAACGGATTGACCGACACCATGCCGCCCGAACTCATCAGCAGCGTGTAGCCGTCGGCCGGTGCCTTGGCCACCGCGTCGCCACCGATGTTGCCGCCGGAGCCGCTTTTGTTCTCGACGACGATCGGCTGGCCGAGCGCCTCCTGCAGCGGCTGGCCGATGGCGCGGGCGATCTGGTCGGCCGCCCCTCCCGGCGGGAAGTTGACGATGATCCTCACCGGCTTGGCGGGCCACGCCTGGGCGAAGGCCGTGGCGGGCAGCGCCAGGGCGGCTGCAGCAAGCAGCAGTGCATGGCGGCGGCCGGCCGAGGGCTTGCTCGATCTGCTGGGCTTCATGGGATGTCTCCTGGATCG
This sequence comes from Aquincola sp. J276, assembly GCF_024700035.1. NCBI lineage: Bacteria > Pseudomonadati > Pseudomonadota > Betaproteobacteria > Burkholderiales > Sphaerotilaceae > Aquincola > Aquincola sp. J276. The sequence continues at coordinate 1,036,131 of NZ_JAJONC010000002.1, read as the reverse complement.
TCGTTTCTAGAACGCGGCGGGCGGTGGGCATGGCGCTGCCATACCGCCGGATGAAGGCGGCAGGGTTGGCAGCGCTGCAGGTCAGCGCGAAGCGCTCAGAACGGGTAGTGACGCTCGCTCGTCTGCAGCGTGATCCAGCGCAGGTCGGTGAACGCATCAACGCCGGCACGCCCACCGAAGTGGCCGTAGCCCGAGTCCTTGACGCCGCCGAAGGGCATCTGCGCCTCGTCGTGCACCGTTGGCGCGTTGATGTGGCAGATGCCGGACTGGATTCGCCGGGCGACGTTCCAGGCCTTCGCAATGTCGCGGCTGAACACGGCGGACGACAGACCGAACGGGTTGTCGTTGGCGCAGGCGACAGCGGCGTCCGTGCCCTCCACGCGCACGATGCCCTTGACCGGGCCGAAGCTCTCCTCGTGGTAGATCGCCATCTCGGGCGTCACGTGGTCCAGCAAGGTCGCGGGCATGAGCGTGCTGTCCGCCTTGCCGCCGCACACAAGCGTGGCGCCTTTGGCGAGTGCGTCGTCGATCAGTGCGTTGCAGCGGTCGACAGTGCTCCTGTCCACGACGGAGCCCAGCACCACCGGCCCTTTACGCGGGTCGCCCAGCGGGAGGCCCGTGGCCTTGGCGGCGAGTTTCTCGACGAAGACGTCGGCGATCGATGCGTCCACGATGATCCGCTCGGTGGACATGCAGATCTGGCCGGAGTTGGCGAACGCGCCGAAGGCCGCACCGTTGACCGCGGCATCAACATCGGCATCTTCCAGCACGAGGAATGGCGCCTTGCCCCCGAGTTCCAGCACGGCCGGCTTGAGGTGCTTGGCGCACAGGCTGGCGATGATCTTGCCGACCTTCGTCGAGCCGGTGAAGTTCACACGGCGCACGGCCGGGTGCGCCACCATCGCCTCCACCACCGCGCCGGCGTCCGCCGGCGCATTGGTCACGAAGTTGACCACCCCCGGTGGCAGCCCGGCCTCCTGCAGCGCCTCGATGATGAGGCCATGGGTGGCGGGCGACAGCCTCCGAACCCTTCAACACCACGGTGTTGCCGCAAGCCAGCGGCGTGGCCACCGCACGCACTCCCAGGATGACCGGGGCGTTCCACGGCGCCATGCCCAGCACCACGCCAGCGGGCTGGCGCACGGCCATGGCCAGGCTGCCCGGCACGTTGGACGGAATGATCTCGCCGTTGATCTGCGTGGTCAGCGACGCGGCCTCCTGCAGCATGCCGGCGGCAACGTGCACGTTGAAGCCCGACCACAGGGCCGAGCCGCCGGTCTCCGCGGCAACGGCCTGCGCAAACGCATCGGCCTTGGCCTCGAGTGCCTCAGCGGCCTTGAGCAACAGGCCACGTCGCTCGCTCGGGCCCATCTGCGACCAGGCGGGGAATGCCGCGGCGGCGGCCTCGACCGCCGCAATCGCGTCCTCGGGCGAGGCGGCGGGTGCCGTGGTCGCCACGCTGCCGTCGAGCGGGTTACGTCGATCGAAGGTCGCGCCGTTGCGGGCCTGGCAGGCCTCGCCGTTGATCAGCATCGAGATCGTGGTCATCGTGTGTCTCCTTGGGGAAATGGCATCGGTGAGAAGCGTGCGCGCGCTGGCCCCTGCGGTCGGCTTGTGCCGCCGCACATGCGCTCTGGGCGATGCAACGGAAATCGTCGGCGTTACGCGACCTCGATCTCGACCAGGATCGGCCCGTTCGAGCGAAGCGCTCGGGTCAGCGTGTCGCGCAGCGCTTCGGCGTGTTCGACGTGGACAGCGTCGAGACCCTGGCTGCGCGCCAGCGCGACGAAATCGAGGTCGGGCAGGTCGGTGCCCTGTGGCACCTCGCCATCGGCGTACCCGAAGACGGGCGCGAAGTCCTGCAGGGCGGCATAGCGTCGGTTCTTCAGGATCACGAAGGTGATCGGCAGCTTGAGCTGCGCCGCACTCCACAGCGCCTGCGGCGAGTACATCGCCGAGCCGTCGCCGATGAGGCCGATGACCCGCGACCCAGGCTTGCCGAGCGCCACGCCGACGGTCGCCGGCAGGCCCCAGCCGAGGCCTCCGCTGGCCATCGTGAAAAAGGTGTCGCTGCGGGTGATCGGCAGATGCTGCTGCATCACGGATCGTGCGCCAGGGGCTTCCTCGACCACGATGTGACCAGGATCGCGCACCTCGTGCAGCGTCTGCAGGGCGAAGGCGACCGACATGCGCTCGCCCGCCAGGGGAGGCTCGGCACGCGTGCGCTCGGGGCGCGGGGGCGGCGCTGTGCGCTGCGGTGGGGCCGCTCGCGCCAACAGGTCGATCACGCCCAAGCGGATGCTGCACACCGCCGAAGTGCCCAGCGGCGCCCAAGCGGCGACCTGCGGGTCGTCGACGAGCTGGAACAGGCTTGCTCCGGCTGGCACGTGGGGGCCAGTGCCTTCGACGTGGTAGGTGAACGTCGGTGCGCCGACCGCCAGGATCACGTCATGGCCGCTCAGCAGGCCGACGATCTTCTCGCGCATGGCTGGCAGGAAGCCGGCGAACATCGGGTGATCTTCCGGGAAACCGCAGCGTGCGGACATCGGGGCGACCCAGACCCTCGCCTGGTGGCGTTCGGCCAGTTGCAGCACCTCGTTCCAGGCGCCGTCGCGATCGACGCCGGCGCCGACGACGAGCGTCGGGCTGCGGCTCCCGTCGAGCGCATCGCCGATTTGCGCAAGCACGCCAGGCTCGGGCCGCAGCGCCGTGCTGACGACCCGCGGCTCGACCCATTCGGTGGGCCGGTCCCAGTCGTCAGCTGGGATCGACACCAGCACTGGGCCGCACGGCGGCTGCATGGCGATGTAGTAGGCGCGGGCGATCGCGAGCGGCACGTCCTCGGCGCGCGCCGGCTCGATGCTCCACTTGACGTAGGGCTTTGGCAGTTCGGTCGGCTGCGCCGAAGCGAGGAATGGGTCGAACGGCAGGATTGAGCGCGCCTGCTGCCCGGCGGTGATGATCAGCGGCGTGCGGTTGGTGAAGGCCGTGAAGATGTTGCCCATGGCGTTGCCGACACCGGCGGCTGAGTGCAGGTTGACGATGGCCGGCCTGCCGGTGGCTTGCGCGTATCCGTCGGCCATGCCGACGACCACCGCCTCTTGCAGCCCGAGCACGTAGCGGAAGTCTGGCGGGAAGTCCCGGAACATCGGCAGCTCGGTCGAGCCGGGGTTGCCGAAGATTGACGTCATGCCGAACGAGCGCAGCAGGTGCAGCACCGCCGTGCGGACGGTTGCCGGCGTCCTGGTCCGTTCGGAACCAGTCGCGACGGAGAGGGCTTGGGACGTGGCGCTGTCTGCGGTAGCTTGGGTCATTGAGCTGTTTGCCAGGGCTGGGGTGTGGGGGAAGTCTCGCGACTACGGCGCCTGCGCGCAATTCGATGGGGGTTCTAAGCTTTATGCATTCACCGCATACTGCAAGGTGTGTAGCGAACACTTGGGAAGCTGCACCAGGCCATGCACATCAACGAACTCGATCTCAACCTGCTGCGTGTCTTCGACGCCGTCTACCGCGCCCGCAGCGTGAGTCGAGCGGCCGACCTGCTTGGCATCGCCCAGCCGGCCACTAGCCAGGCGCTCACGAGACTACGGCTGCTGATCAAGGATCCTCTGTTCGTGCGTGTTGCCGGCGGCGTGGCGCCCACGCCGAGAGCGCAGCGGCTGGCGCATGCGGTGCAGTCGGCGATCGCCACGCTAGAGGCCGCCTTGAACGAGGAGAACGCCTTTGATCCCCGAGCAGCGCAGCTGACCATTCGCTTGCACCTGAGCGACATCGGCGAGGCGCGCTTCCTGCCGCTGCTGATGTCCTCACTGAGCGAAAAGGCGCCGGGCGTGCGTGTCGAGAGCACACCTTTGGCACATGCCGACATCCCTCTCGCGCTCGACAGCGGGGTGCTCGACCTCGCGATCGGGTTCTTGCCTTCGGTGCATGGGACTCAGCGCACTGACCTGCTGAACGACACCTATATCGTGCTGCTGCGGGAAGGCCACCCATTCGTCTCGGGCAAGCGACGGCGTGCGGCGGCGCTGGAGGAGTTGGCCCAGCTCGAGTACGTGGCCGTGCGGTCTCACTCAGAAACCATCCGAATCCTCCAGCTGCTGCGGCTCGAAGACCGCGTGCGGCTGACGGCCGCGCACTTCCTGGCGCTTCCGGCTATCGTGCGCACGACAGACCTCGGGGTCGTCATGCCGCGGGCGATCGCAGCGGGATTCGTCGCGAGCGGAGGGCATACCATCATCGAGCCGCAACTTCCGCTCCGGAAGTTCACGGTGTCGCTGCACTGGAGCCACCGATACGAGAACGATCCGGCCCATCGTTGGATTCGAGAACTGGTGGTAGAGCTATTTCGACATAAGGCCACAGACGCTCTTACTGTGTCATAAGGGACGACTTCAGCTTGCCCGCTGCATGGCGACGGGGCAAGTCAGCCCCTGGACCTGACGATCCTTCACGCGGTTGGCACGCCGGTTGGCAAACAGATTGGCATGATGTTGGAGCGCTGGGCCGAACACCCTGACCACGCGCGCCAGCGCTGCTTGGTGCCCGCGCGCATGTCCAACGGCTCCACCGCCAGCCACACTGCCTTGACGCGGATCCCCGCAGCAGCTCTCGTGTCCAGGCAGCGAAGTCCGCTGCGGCCGCCTCTGGCCACGTCACTTTCAGCATCACAGCGCCGCGGTGCAGTTGGACTCGATGTCGCCGCCGGCCAGGGCCTGCGAAGCGGCTTGCGGCACGCAGCTGATTGCAACGAAGTCGTGCTGACTGGCGGCGCTCGCTCGGCCCACCCTCCGGCGCCAGTTGCCGCCAGCGGTGCACGACATTGGCATCGATGCCGCGCGACGTCGCCACCTTGGCCGCCGACGCACCGTGCGCGTCGCACTCCGCCATCACTTCGGCCTTGAGCGCGTGGCTGTCACGGACCCCGTTCAGGGCGGGAGTTCGCCGGCGGTGTCCAACGACCGTGCCAAAACTGGGTGCGGCCGCTTGGCAGCGTCCGCACCGAGCGACCGCTACCGCTGCAAACCTGCCCCCACCGCCCCCGGCCGCTTGACCAACCAGCACGCTGTCCGCAGCCCGCCAGCACCAACGCTTCAGCGGCAATCACCTCAGCAGCACGACCACATGCGCAATCACGCATTGCCCAAGCATCCCGGCTCCACCTCACACCCCATCGCCGCACTCATCCCAATAACTCCCTCCACATGGGCGCGATATTCTCAGCACGAGCGGAGGACCCTACGTGCTCATCAAGTCAGCGGAAGACCGCGTTGCGGACATCGACGCGCTTACACAATTGCTTGGCCGGCGTGACCTGACGCCGACCGTCCGCGCGCGCATCGAGCAGGAGATCCGGGCCGTGCGCGCGGGTGCCAAGGGCGAAGCCGAGGCTGCGTACGAGATCGACTTCTATCACCGGGCTTCCACGAAGTGGGCTGTCATCCATGACCTTCGGCTCGAGCACAAAGGGCGCGTGGCGCAGATCGACCATCTGCTGATCAGCCGCAGCCTGGACATCTGGGTGTGCGAGTCCAAGCACTTCGCCGAAGGCGTGGCCGTCAACGACCAGGGCGAGTTCACCGCCTTCTATGGCGGCCGGGCCGTGGGGGTGCCTTCTCCGTTCGAGCAGAACCGCAAGCACATCGCCCTGCTGCGCGAAGTGCTCCACAGCGATCGGGTGAACCTGCCCAAGCGGCTGGGCATCGCCATCAAGCCGGCGCTGGAAAGCGTGGTGCTGGTCAGCAAGAACGCAAGGATCACGCGGCCGCGCACGAAGATCGACGGGCTCGACCGGCTCATCAAGACCGACCAGCTGCGACACCTGATCGAAAAGACCATCAACGAGGCTTCCGCAGCCACCACGCTGCTGGCCGTCTCCAAGGTGGTCAGCCAAGAGACGATGGAGGACGTCGCGCGGCAGCTGGTGCGGCTGCATCAACCCGCGCAGTTCAACTGGACCGCCAAGTTCGGCCTGGCCGCGGCCGCAGCGCCAGCGCCTGTGCAGATGGCGCATGTGCAGCGGGCGCCCGCTGCGGCACCGTCGCCGGCTCCGGCTCCGCCACCGGCTGCAGCGGCGTCCACCGCACCACTGCCTGCCATGGCCGTGGCTCCCCCTCTTCCGCCGCCGGCTGCTGCGGCCGACCCTTTGGTCGACCCGCATGAAGGCCGGCTGTCCACCTCCAGGCTGGCCAGTGCCCGCGGCCTGCGTTCTTCCAAGGAACTGCTGGACCGGCTGGTGTCGGCGGGCTTGCTGGCGGTCACTCCTGAAGGTGGCCATGTGCTCACGCCAGCGGGCCAGCAGGCCGGTGGCGTGTTCATCGCCAAGAGCCGCTTCGGGCCCTACTTTCTCTGGCCCCGGGACCTGCTGAGCGCCTGCGTTACCCTCCGCGCCCATGAAGATGGACGACGTGGACCGCCAGCTCATCGCGCTGCTGCGCCAGGATGCGCGCATGAGCGTGGCCACGCTGGCGGGCAAGCTGGGTGTCTCCCGCGGCACCGTCACCAACCGGCTGCGCAAGCTGGAGGATGAGCAGCTGATCGTCGGATACACCGTGCGGCTGCGGCCCGATGCGGAGCCCAACCTGATCCGTGCCTGGACCAGCGTGCTGGTGGAAGGCAACCAGACCCGCGCCGTGATCGCCAGCCTGCTGGGCGAGCCCGGCGTGCAGGCCCTGCACGACACCAACGGCCGCTGGGACCTGCTGGTGGAACTGCGCGCCGAGACGATGACCGACCTGTCGCAGGTGCTGGAGCGGGTGCGGCTGATCAAGGGCATCGCCAACACCGAGACCAGCATCCTGCTGGCCACCTACCGCTGACACGGAGCGCCTCGGCCATGCACGTGCTGGATGCCCAAGCCACCCGCCGCGCGCTGCCCTTCGAGGCGCTGATCCCGGCGCTGCGCCGCATGTTCATCGAAGGCTGCGAGGTGCCGCGCCGCCATGTGCATCAGGTGGGCAGCTTCACCTCGCTGCTGATGCCGGCCTGGAACGCGCAGCACTACGGCCTGAAGACCATCAACATCGCGCCCGGCAATGCGGCGCGGGACCTGCCCGGGCTGCATGCGGTGTACCAGCTGTTCGATGCCACCACCGGCGTGCCGCTGGCGCTGCTGGACGGCGACGAGATCACCGCCCGCCGCACGGCCGCGGCCTCCGCGCTGGCGGCCAGCTTCATCACGCCGGCCCGCCCACGCCGGCTGCTGGTGGTGGGCGCCGGCCGGGTGGCGCGGCTGCTGCCGCCGGCCTATGCGGCGGTGCGGCCGCTGCAGCAGGTGACGGTATGGGCCCGCTCGGCCACGCAGGCCGAGGCCCTGGCCGCCGAATGGCGGGCGCAGGGCTTCGCGGCGCAGGCCGTGAACGACCTGGAAGCCGCGGTGCGGGCCGCCGACATCGTCAGCTGCGCCACGCTGGCCACTTCACCGCTGGTGCAGGGCGCCTGGCTGGCCGAAGGCAGTCACCTGGACCTGATCGGCAGCTTCACGCCCCAGATGCGCGAGGCCGACGATGCCTGCCTGGCCGGCGCCAGGCTGTATGTGGACACCGAGGAAGCGCTGGAAAAAAGCGGGGACCTGCTGGGCCCGCTGTCCCGCGGCGTCTTCACCGCGGCCGACGTGCGTGGCACGCTGGCGGCGCTGTGCCGCGGTCAAGTCGCCGCTTCAGGCAGCCAGGGCGATGGCCTGCCGGGCGCCGGCCGGGGCCGCACCGTCTTCAAGTCGGTGGGCACCGCCCTGGAAGACCTGGCCGCCGCCGTGCTGGCCTTCCAGGCCGCGAGCGCCTGAGGCTGCGGGCACTGCGCCGGTGGCCAGGCCGAACAGGTTCTTCGGGTCGGCCTGCTTCGGCACCAGGTCCACGGTGCTGCCGATGCCCAGCTCGGCCGCGGCTTCCTGTAGGAAGCACAGCGCCGAGTAGTCCTCCAGCGCAAAGCCCACCGAATCGAACACCGTCACCTGCTGCGGGCTGCGGCGGCCCGGCTGCCGGCCGGCCAGCACCTGCCAGAACTCGGTGACGGGGAAGTCCGCCGGCATCTGCTGGATCTCGCCTTCGATGCGGCTTTGCGGCTCGAACTCGACGAACACCGCCGCCTGTTCCAGCACGCCGCGGTGCAGCTCCGTCTTGCCGGGGCAGTCGCCGCCCACCGCATTGAGGTGCATGCCCGGCGCCAGCATGTCGGGCGTGAGGATGGTGGCCTGGGTCTTGTCGGCCGTCACCGTGGTCACCACGTCGGCGCCGCGCACGGCCTCTGCGGTGCTGGCGCACACCTGCAGCTGCAGGCCCTGGCCGGCGAGGTTGGCCACCAGCTTGGCGGTGGCAAGCGGGTCGGTGTCGAACAGCCGCAGCGTGGTGATGCCCACCAGGTCGCGGAAGGCCAGCGCCTGGAACTCGCTCTGCGCCCCGTTGCCGATGAGCGCCATCACCCGGCTGCCGGGCCGGGCGAGCACGCGGGCGGCCAGCGCCGACATGGCGGCAGTGCGGATGGCGGTGGTGATGGTGAGCTCCGACAGCAGCCGCGGCGCACCGGTGGCCACGTCGGCCAGCAGGCCGAAGGCCATCACCGTGGGCAGGCCGCTGCGGGTGTTGAGCGGATGGCCATTGACGTACTTGAAGGCGAACTGGGTCGCATCGGCAATGGGCATCAGCTCGATCACGCCGTGCGCCGAATGGGCGGCCACGCGGGCGGTCTTGTCGAATTCGGGCCAGCGCAGGAAGTCGGCCTCGATGCGCCGGGCGATGCCGGCGATGCAGGCCGGCAGGCCCTTGCGCTGCACCAGCTGCACCATGTCCTGCACCGATAGATAGGTAGTGGAAAGCGCCGAAGCGGTGTCCATGGAAGTCTCCGTCGTTGTGTTCCAGGAAGTGTGCGGCGGGCTGCTGTCAGGCGGAAGCGTCAACTTCATGCACAAAAGCGGACGTCGCTGCCGTTTTGGCAGCCTGATCTGCCGAAACGGCAACTTTGCGGGTGGCGCGCCGCTTGCCACCTGGCAGTGCAGCGCGGCCCATCCCGGGCCGCCGCGCTCCCAAGGAGAACTGCCATGAGCCAACCCTGGCTGCCCATCTGGCTGCTCGGCGCGCCTTTCGTGCTGGGCATCATCGAGTGGATCCGCACGCCCAAGGTCCGACGCAGCGACCGCTGAGTCGGCCCGCCGCGGGCCACTGCGCGTGAACAATTCCCGCGGGTGGCTTGCGATGCGTCAGTTCTGACGCGGTTGCCAGCGCTGCAGGGCAGCGCCTCGGGATCTGCGCGCCGATAAGAAGGCGGTAGTCACCTTCCGATCGGCAGTTCCCATGAGGTTTTCGTCCCTGACCGTGCGCACCCGCCTGCTCGGCGCCTTCGGCATCCTGGCGGCCGGGCTGATGGTGGTGTCGGCCCTGGCGTTGCAGTCGCTGTCGGCTGCCAACCAGCGCTTTTCGCAGTACATCCATGGCGTGAACCTGCGGGCGCAGACCGCCGACCGCATCCACGAGGCGGTGGACCGCCGCGCCATCGCCGCGCGCAACCTGGTGCTGGTGGCTGGTGCCGCCGACATCGCTGCCGAGAAGGCCGCCGTGCTGGCCGCGCACAAGGACGTGCAGGACAACCTCGCGCTGCTCGCCCGCCAGGTGGCCGCCGCGCCTGACAGCACCGAACGCACCGACCGCCTCACGCAGGAGATCGCCCGCATCGAGCAGGCCTACGGCCCGGTGGCGCTGGGCATCGTGGAGCTGGCGCTGGCCCAGCGGCGCGACGAGGCCATCGACCGCATGAACCGCGAATGCCGTCCGCTGCTGGCCGCGCTGCTGAAGGCCTCGGAAGACTTCGCGCGCTACACCGACGACCGGGCCCATGCCATGACCGCGCAGGCCGAGGCCGACTACCTGCATCGGCGCAACCTGCTGCTGGGCCTGGGGCTGATGGCGCTGGTGGCGGCCACCGCCGCCGGCCTGCTGATCGCCCGCAGCCTGGGCCGCGCCCTGGGCGCCGAGCCGGTGGACCTGTGCCGTGCCGCGCAGCAGGTGGCCGGTGGCGACCTGGGCCCCATCCCCGGTGCCGACGCCGCCCCCAGCGGCAGTGCACTGGCTTCGCTGCGGGCGATGCAGGCCAGCCTGGCCGCGATCGTGAGCCAGGTGCGGGATGCCTCGCATGCGATTGCCACTGGCACCGCGCAGATCGCCACCGGCAATGCCGACCTGAGCGAGCGCACCGAGGAGCAGGCCTCCAACCTGCAGCAGACCGCGGCCTCCATGGAAGAGCTGACTGCCACCGTGCGCCTGAATGCCGACACCGCGCGCCAGGCCACGCAGCTGGCCACCGCGGCCAGCGCGGTGGCGGTGGAGGGCGGCGCCGTGGTGGGCCGCGTGGTGGACACCATGGGCGCCATCACTGCCTCCAGCCGGCGCATCGTGGACATCATCGCCACCATCGACGGCATTGCCTTCCAGACCAACATCCTGGCCTTGAATGCGGCCGTGGAAGCGGCCCGCGCCGGCGAGCAGGGCCGCGGCTTCGCGGTGGTGGCCGGCGAGGTGCGGGTGCTGGCGCAGCGCTCGGCCGAGGCCGCGCGCGAGATCAAGGCCCTGATCACCGACAGCGTGCAGAAGGTGGAAACCGGCAGCACCCAGGTGGGCGACGCCGGTCGCACGATGGACGACATCGTGGCCCAGGTGCGCCGCGTGAGCCAGCTGATCGGCGAGATCGAGCTGGCCACCACCGAGCAGACACAGGGCATCGGGCAGGTGGGCCATGCGGTGGCGGAGCTGGACAAGGTCACGCAGCAGAACGCGGCGCTGGTGGACCAGAACGCCGCCGCCGCCGATGGCGTGAGCCGCCAGGCCGCGCGGCTGGTGGACGTGGTGGGCGCCTTCAAGCTGGCGGCCTGAACCCGGCCGCGCCGGGCCCCCCGCCGCCTTCCTGCGGCGGCCGACACTAGGGCTTCCCCTCATCGGGAAGCCCTTTTTCGTGCTTGATTGCACTCAAGTTTTGTATACAAATATCGCATGCGCTGCCGCCGTCGGCAGGCATCGGACCTCACGCCGTCCTTCCAACCGAGGAGCGATCCATGACGACAGCCACCACCGCCTCCGCCGTACCTTCGGCGGCCGAGGCGCCCGCCGAATCCAATGCGCTGATCAAGCCCGGCTACCACCCGCGGCTGACCAACGAGGACCTGGCCCCGCTGAAGAAGCAGACCTGGGGCCAGTACAACATCTTCGCGTTCTGGATGAGCGACGTGCACAGCGTGGGCGGCTACATCACCGCCGGCAGCCTGTTCGCACTCGGCCTGTCCAGCTGGCAGGTGCTGGTGGCGCTGCTGGTGGGCATCGTCATCGTGCAGTTCTTCTGCAACCTGGTGGCCAAGCCCAGCCAGGTGACGGGCACGCCGTATCCGGTGGTGTGCCGCGCTTCGTTCGGCGTGCTGGGCGCCAACATCCCGGCCATCATCCGCGGGCTGATCGCGGTGGCCTGGTACGGCATCCAGACCTACCTGGCCTCCAGCGCCTTCATGATCCTGGCGCTGCACTTCTACCCTGGCCTGGCGCCCTATGCCGATGTGGCGCAGCACGGCTTCGTGGGCCTGTCCACGCTGGGCTGGGTGGCGTTCATGGTGATGTGGGTGCTGCAGGCGCTGGTGTTTTGGCACGGCATGGAAGCCATCCGCCGCTTCATCGACTGGGCCGGCCCGGGCGTGTACGTGGTGATGGCCGTGCTGTGCGGCTGGCTGGTGTGGAAGGCGGGCTGGAGCAACATCGACCTGAACCTGGGCGGCGTGAAGTTCCAGGGCTGGGACGCGCTGCCGGTGATGCTGTCGGCCATCGCGCTGGTGGTCAGCTACTTCAGCGGCCCGATGCTCAACTTCGGCGACTTCTCGCGCTACGGCAAGAGCTTCGACGCGGTGAAGAAGGGCAACTTCTGGGGCCTGCCGGTCAACTTCGTGTTCTTCTCGCTGCTGACGGTGGTGACCACCGCGGCCACGCTGCCGGTGTTCGGCGAGCTGATCACCGACCCGGTGCACACCGTCGGCAAGATCGACAGCACCACCGCCGTGGTGCTGGGCGCGCTCACCTTCATGATCGCCACCATCGGCATCAACATCGTGGCCAACTTCGTGTCGCCGGCCTTCGACTTCAGCAACGTGGCGCCGCAGCACATCAGCTGGCGCACCGGCGGCATGATCGCCGCGGTGGGCAGCATCTTCATCACGCCCTGGAACCTGTACAACAACCCCGAGGTGATCCACTACACGCTGGACGTGCTGGGCTCCTTCATCGGCCCGCTGTTCGGCATCCTGATCGCCGACTACTACCTGGTGCAGCGCCAGCAGATCGACGTCGATGCGCTCTACACCATGAGCGAGCGCGGCCGCTACTGGTACAGCCGCGGCTACAACCCCAAGGCGGTGATCGCGATGGTGCCCTCGGCGCTCATCCCCATCCTGTGCGTGATGGTGCCGGCCTGGCGCGGCGCGGCCAACTATGCGTGGTTCATCGGCATGGGCCTGGGCTTCGTGATCTACGCGCTGATCAACCGCAAGCAGTGAACCGGACGAACGCCCCATGCGCATCAAGATCATCAATCCGAACACCACGCAGCGCATGACCGACAAGATCGGCGCCTGCGCCCGCGCAGTGGCACGGCCGGGCACCGAGATCGTGGCGGTCAGCCCGGCGATGGGCCCGGCCTCCATCGAGAGCCACTACGACGAGGCGCTGGCCGTGCCCGGCCTGCTGCAGGAGATCGCGGCCGGCGAGCGGCAGGGCATCGACGGCTACGTGATCGCCTGCTTCGGCGACCCCGGCCTGCTGGCCGCGCGCGAGCTGGCCGCCGGCCCGGTGCTGGGCATCGCCGAAGCCGCGATGCACCTGGCCAGCATGGTGGGCAGCAGCTTCTCGGTGGTGACCACGCTGGGCCGCACCATCGGCCAGGCGCGGCACCTGGCGCAGGCCTACGGCATGGACCGCTTCTGCGCCAACGTGCGGGCCTGCGAGCTGCCGGTGCTGGCGCTGGAAGACCCGCGCAGCGGTGCGCGCGAACGCATCGTGGCCGAGTGCCGCCGTGCGCTGGAGGAAGACGGCTCCGACGTCATCGTGCTGGGCTGCGCCGGCATGGCCGACCTGTGCGAGCACGTGGCCGACGTGCTGGGCGTGCCGGTGATCGACGGCGTGGCCGCGGCCACGCAGCTGGTGGAGTCGCTGGTGAACCTGCGGCTGCGCACCAGCAAGCGTGGCGAGCTGGCCAGGCCGCTGCCCAAGGCCTACACCGGGGCCTTGCAAGGCTTTGCGCTGGACCGCTGAGGCACGGTGCTGCGCCACAATCGTGGCCATGCCCCGTGCCCGCAAGACTGCCGAAACCGCCACCGCTGAGTCGCCCGCCGCCGCCGACGCGGCCGCGCCGCAGGCCACGGTGGACAGCATCGCGCAGGACCTGGCCCAGGCCATCGTGGAAAAGCGCCTGCCGCCCGGCACCTGGCTGCGCGAGGAGGCCCTGGGCCGCGTGTATGCGGTCAGCCGAACCAAGGTGCGCGCGGCGCTGCTCACGCTCAGCAAGGACAAGCTGATCGAGATCATCCCGGACAAGGGCGCCTTCGTCAGCCGCCCCAGCGTGCAGGAAGCGCGCGAGGTGTTCGGCGTGCGCCGCATCCTGGAAGCGGAGGTGGTGCGGCTGTTCGTGGCCACGGCCCGGCGGGCGCACTACCAGGCGCTGGAGCAGCACATCCGCACGGAACGCAACACGCTGCGCGAGCCGGCCACCACAGGCACCGTGCGAGAGAAGCTGCTGGGCGACTTCCATGTGGTGCTGGCCGAGTGCACCGGCCACAAGGTGCTGACCGAGCTGGTGCGCGAGCTGGTGGCCCGTAGCTCGCTGATCGCGATGCTCTACCACTCCGACAACGATGCCCACTGCTCCAGCGACGAGCATGCGGAGTTCCTGCGCATCTGCCGCCAGGGCGACGCCGATGCGGCGGTGGCGCAGATGACCGGCCACCTGCAGCGCATCGAGAACAGCCTGCGCCTGGACGGCGGCGCGCCCGACCGGCAGACCGACCTGGTCAAGGCGCTGCTGGCGTAGGACGCCACTGGTGCCACGCCGCGCTGCCGGCCGGCAGAGCCGGTGACGTTGGCTGCGCACACTGCGGCATGAACCAGCGCACCGTTCACCTCTACGTCTTCGAAGGCTTCGCGGATTGGGAAGCCGCCCATGCCATCGCGGCCATCAACCAGCCCGCCTTCCAGCAGCCTACCGACGACAGGCAGCCCTGGCGGGTGATGGCCGTGGGCGTGGCGGGCGACATGGTGCGTTCCATGGGCGGGCTGGCCGTGGTGCCCGACACCCATCTGGACAACGTGCTGCCCGACCACAGCGCCATGCTCATCCTGCCCGGCGGCCCGGGCTGGGAAGACGCCGAGCACCATGCCGAGGCCGAGGCGCTGGCGCGCCGCTTCGCGGACGCCGGCACGCCGGTGGCCGCCATCTGCGGCGCCACCGCCGGGCTGGCGCGTGCCGGCCTGCTGGACGACCGGCTGCACACCAGCAATGCACTGGCCTACCTGAAGGGCACCGGCTATGCGGGCACCGACCGCTATGACGACAGCGCCGCCGTCACCGACCGCGGCGTGATCACCGCCGGCGGCATGGCGCCGGTGGACTTCGCCCGCGAGATCCTGGCGCTGCTGGGCATCTACACGCCCGAAGTGCTGGCGGCCTGGCACGACCTGTACAAGACCGGCGAATCCCGGCATTGGATGCGCATGGCCGAAGCGGCCGGCACGGCGGACTGAAGCGCCAGCCACGGCGGCGCCCCTGGCCGGCACAGCGGCCTCAGCGGGCCGCGGCCACGTCCGGGTCGCGCAGCATCACCGGCTCGCGCGAGCCCGCTGCCAGCCTGCGGCGCACCGCCTCGTCGATCTGCCGGGCATGGGCCACATAGGCGGCCACGAGGTCGTCACCGGCGCCCTGGGCCTGGAAGTGGTAGCGCAGCGTGGCCCCGCCGATGCTGGCCGCCACCGGCGGCTGGCCTTCCTGCGTGACCCAGAAGCGCACCGTGGCCGAGGCGGGATCGAAGAACGGCGGGTTGGTGTTCATGGGGTTCTCGGTTCATGGCCAAGCCGCACGATGCGCCGCGGCCGCGGCGCCGTCTGTGCGCTGGCGAACACAGAGGGCGTACGCTTGGCCACCAGGGAGGCCCATGGCCCAGATACCCGCCGGCACCATGCCGCGTGACAACCACTTGATCGCCGCGCTGAGCGACGGCGACCTGCAGCGCTGGTCAGCGCAGCTGGAACGGGTGCGGCTGCCGCTGGGTGCGGTGCTGTATGAGCCCGGCCGGCCGCAGACCCATGTGTTCTTTCCCACCACGGCCATCGTCTCGCTGCTGTACGGCATGGCCAGCGGTGCCTCGGCCGAGATCGCGGTGGTGGGCCATGAAGGCGTGGTGGGCATTTCCCTGTTCATGGGCGGCGAGTCCACGCCCAGCCGGGCGGTGGTGCAGAGCGCGGGCGAGGGCTTCCGCGCCCCGGCCCGGGGCATCCAGCAGGAGTTCCATCGCGCCGGCCCCACCATGCACCTGCTGCTGCGCTACACGCAGGCGCTGATCACGCAGATGGCGCAGACCGCCGCCTGCAACCGCCACCATGCCCTGGGCCAGCAGCTGTGCCGGCTGCTGCTGCTGCGGCTGGACCGCGTGCAGGGCGACCGCCTGGCGCTGACGCAGGAGCGCATCTCGCAGATGCTGGGGGTGCGCCGGGAAGGCGTGAGCGAGGCCGCGCTGAAATTGCGCCAGGCCGGCCTGCTGCGCTACAGCCGCGGCCACATCGAGGTGCTGGACCGCGCGGGGCTGGAGGCCCGCTCCTGCGAGTGCTATGCGGTGGTGCGCCGGGAGTACGAGCGGCTGCTGCCCGACCGCCAGGCGGTGTAGCCGACGGGCGATCAGGTCGAAGCCGGCGCCGGCTCCTGCGCCTGCTCCTGCTCCTGCGCCGGATGCTGGCTGGCATAACGCTCCAGCAGCACGTAGATCACGATGCCCGAGGCCAGCGGCAGCAGGTAGTACAGCGCGCGGTAGGCCAGCACCGCGCCCATCAGCTTGCCTTGCGGCACGGTGCCGGACAGCAGGGCGAGGTACACCGCTTCCAGCACGCCCAGGCCAGCCGGGATCGGCGTGACCACGCCCACCACCGCGGCGGCCATCAGCACGCCCAGCGTCATGCCATAGCTCACCTGGTCGCCCAGCAACAGGTACATGGCGCCGCCCATCAGCGCCCAGTTGCAGGCCGACATCACCAGCTGCACCAGGGCCAGCGGCCCCGAGGGCAGGCGCACCTTGCGCCCGCGGAACTGCCAGGTGCGGCCCTTGGAGGCGAAGCACCAGGCGACATAGGCCGCGGCCAGCAGCACCATGCCCACGCCGATGGCGCGGAAGGTGGTGGCCGTCATGTGCGCCTGCTCGGGCGGCGCGATCAGGCCGGAGGCGAACAGGGTGCCGGCCAGCAGCCCGTAGCCCAGCCAGTTGGTGGCCAGGCTCACGCCCACCACCTGCGCCACCGTGGCTTCGTCCAGGCCGGCCTTGGCATACAGCCGGGCCCGCAGCGCCACCCCGCCCACCAGCGAACCCAGGTTCAGGTTGAAGGCATAGCTGGCCAGGGCGATGCCCCAGGTGCGCAGCAGGCCCAGCTTGTGGCGTGTGTGGTGGCGGCCGATGAGGTCGAAGCAGCCGTACAGGGCATGGCTGGCCAGCGCCAGGCCCAGCACGCCGGCCAGCAGCGAGAGCTTGTACTGCTTGAGCGCATGCCAGGCACCGGCCCAGTCGATCTTGTGCGCATGCGACAGCAGCATCGCCAGCACCAGCAGGCCGAAGGCCGGCACCACCCAGCGCTTGTAGCGCGCCCAGAGGCCGGCAATGCCGCGCTTGCCGGCCGCTGCGGAAGCGGCGGCCGCGCTGTCGTGCGCGGGGGAGGGGATGGTCGCCGAGTCGCTGGACATGGTGTACGCATGATCCGGTCCGGCCTGGCGCGGCGCCAGCCGCCGCGGGCTTCTCGCGCTGTAGGCGCTATCCGACGGTCGCGTGCCCGGCAAGCCGGCCATGCTCGGCCAGCAGCCAGCGGCGGAACTCCTGCATCGCCGGCGTGGGCGGGCGCGAGCGCAGCCGCGTGAGCCAGTAGCCGCCGAGGGTCACGCCGGTGTCGAAGGGCTGCACCAGGCGTTCCTGCCGCAGCGCGTCGGCGAACATCGCCGGCGGCAGCAGGGCCACGCCGGCGCCTTGCTCGGCGGCGGCGGCCATGGTCACCGACGAATCGAACACCGGCCCGCGCAGCAGCGGCAGCGGCTGGCGCGCCGCCTCGAACCACCGCGGCCATTCATCCACCCGGTAAGAGCGCAGCAGCAGCTCCCGACCCAGGTCGGCCGGCGACCGCAGCCGCCGAGCGATGGCCGGCGTGCACACCGGCGACAGCGGCGCCGTCATCAGTGCATCGGCCTCGGTGCCATGCCAGCTGCCGTCGCCGAAGCGGATGGCGCAGTGCAGGCCTTCGCCCGACAGGTCGACCCGGTTGTTGTGCGTCAGCAGCCGCAGGTCGATGAAGGGATGGTCGCGCTCGAAGGCCGGCAGCCGCGGCAGCAGCCAGCCCACCGCATAGGTGCCGACCGCGGCCACCGTCAGCACCTCGCGCAGCCGGCCCTCGCGGAACTGGCCCAGCACCGCGCCGATGCGCTCGAAAGTGTCGCTCAGCATCGGCAGCAGGGCCTGGCCTTCGTCGGTGAGCGCCAGGCCGCGCGGCAGGCGGCGGAACAGCGGCACGCCGATGCGGTCCTCCAGGTTCTTCACCTGGGCCGCCACGGCGTTCTGGGTGACCCGCAGCTCCAGCGCGGCGCGGGTGAAGCTGAGGTGGCGCGCCGCCACTTCAAAGGCGCGCAAGGCATTCAACGGCAACTGCATGCCCCAGATTTTCTGCGGTCTCGGGCACCGAATCCGCGTTTGTGGCCCGCGGCGGGGCTGTTTAACGTGGCGGCCATCCATCCCCCACCGCAGGAGATTCCCGATGCACCGACGCAGCTTCACCACCGGCATGGCGCTGGCCCTGGCCACCGGCTGGCAGGCCGCCGCCGCCAGCAAAACTTCAGGCAGCGCGGCCGATGGCCCGCCCGACTGGGCCGCCATCGAGGCCGGCGTCGGCGGCCGGCTGGGCGTGTCGGTGCTCGACACCGGCAGCGGCCAGGTCACCGGCCACCGGCTGGACGAGCGATTTCCGATGTGCAGCACCTTCAAGTGGCTGGCCGCCGCCCACGTGCTGCAGCGGGTGGACGCCGGGCTGGAGCGGCTGGACCGCCGCATCGTCTACGGGCCGGAGGTGCTGATCGCACATTCGCCGGTGACCCAGCGGCATGCCGACGGCAGTGGCATGACGCTGGCCGCGCTGTGCAAAGCCACCGTCACCGTCAGCGACAACGCCGCGGCCAACCTGATCCTGCAGACCCTGGGCGGGCCGGCCGGGCTCACCGCCTTCGTGCGCACGCTGGGCGATGCGCACACCCGGCTGGACCGCACCGAGCCCGAACTGAACGAGGCCACGCCCGGCGATCCGCGCGACACCACCACGCCGCGGGCGATGGCCGGTGCGCTGCAGCGCGCGGTGCTGGGCAATGCGCTGTCGCCGGCCGGTCGGCAGCAGCTTGCGGCCTGGCTGGAGGCGGCCTCCACCGGCTTCAAGCGGCTGCGCGCGGCGGTGCCGGCGGGCTGGCGCGCCGGCGACAAGACCGGCACCGGATCCCGCGGCACCGCCAACGACGTGGCGGTGTTCTGGCCGCCGGCCGCGCCGCCGCTGGTGGTGTGTGCCTACCTGACCGACAGCAGCGCCGCGCCGGCGCAGCGGGACGCGGCCCTGGCCGAAGTGGGCCGGCAGGCGGTGCAGCGGCATGCCGCGGCGGCCGGCGCGAAGCGTTCCTGACAGAGTGATCCTGCAGATCCGGCATGCTGAAGAAACAGGCACCGGGTCAGGGGGAAAGCCCTGCTTGCGGGCACGCAGGCGGGTACGCAGGATCGCGGCTCCTTTCCACCCCGGAGCCCCGTGATGATGAAGAAGTCAGTCCTCTGCGCGGCCTTGTTCGCCGCGCCGTTCATGGCCACCCCCGCGCTGGCGGCCATCGACACGTACACCGCCTTCCTGTATGGCGCCAACGAAACCGGCGTGGGCGACCCCGACGGCTTCGGCGTTGCCACGGTGCTGATCGACAACCAGGCGCTCACCGTGTCCTGGTCCATCATGGCCAACGCCATCGACTTCCCGCTCACCGGCGCGCACATCCACGCCGCGCCGGCCGGCACCAACGGGCCGGTGATCGTGGACTTCGGCGGCAGCCTCACCGGCTCGCAGATGTACGACGCCGACCTGGCCTCGATCACGCCGGTCAATCCCAGCAGCTTCTACGTCAACCTGCACAACGCGATGTATCCGGCCGGCGCCATCCGCGGCCAGCTGCAGTACGTGGGCACCGCCATGGCGCCGGTGCCCGAGCCCGAGACCTATGCGCTGATGCTCGGTGGCCTGGGCTTGGTGGGCTTCTTGGTGCGCCGTCGCCAGGCCGCGCGCGGCTGAAGCCCCGTCGGGCGCCGCGCCTGCGGCGCCCCTCGCGCCGGACTCAACCCGCGACCGCGGCCCGGCGCGCCGCCGCCCGCGGGGCCAGCCACTGCAGCAGCGTGGCCTGCAGGCCGGCCAGCTGGATCGGCTTGGCCAGGTGCGCATCCATGCCGGCGGCCAGCGCCTGGCGCACTTCCTCCGGCATCACGCTGGCGGTCATCGCGATCAGCGGCAGCCCGGCCAGCGCCGGTTGCTGCCGGATGCGGCGGGCCGCCTCGTAGCCGTCCATGCGCGGCATCAGGCAGTCCATCAGCACGCCGTCCACTGCGGTGTGGGCCAGCAGGTCGAGTGCGGCCTGGCCGTCGCTGGCGGTCAGCAGCTCCACGCCGAAGGTGGAAAGCATCTCGGCGGCCACTTCCAGGTTGATGTCGTTGTCGTCCACCACCAGCACCCGCACGCCCCGCAGCGCCGCGGCGGCATCGGCCGGGCTGGCAGGATCGCGCGCGCTGGCAGGTGACGCGGTGGTGGCGGTGCCGTCCAGCGCCGCGCGGCAGGCATCGCGCAGGGCCCACGGTGTCACCGGCTTCTCGATCACCAGGCCGGTCAGGCGCTCGTCGGCTTCGTCCGCGGCGGCCAGCGACGGCGTCATGCGCAGCACCGGCGGCGCGGGCTGCAGCCGGCGCAGCGCGGCCCGCAGCAGCTCGCCGCCCTCGGCCAGCAGCAGCCGGTCGTCGGCCAGCAGGAGCTGGTAGGGCCGGTTGTCGGTGGCGGCCTGCACCACCTGCTGCAGGGCGTCCGGCGCGCCGGCCACCGCCTGCGGCTGCGCGCCCAGCGCGTCCAGCATGCGGCACAGCAGCGCGCGGGCGCCCGCATGCGCTTCGATCACCAGGATGCGCACGCCGTCCAGCACCCGGTCGCCGGCCGGCGTGTCCTGCGGCGTGGCCGGTGCGCAGGGCAGGGCCAGCTGGAAGTGGAAGCGGCTGCCAAGGCCGGGCGTGCTGTCCACGCCGATCACGCCGCCCATCAGGCCCACCAGCCGGGCGCAGATCGACAGCCCCAGGCCGGTGCCGCCATGGGTGCGGCTGATGGAGGCATCGGCCTGCTGGAAGGGTGAGAACAGGCGCTCGCGGGTGGCGGCGTCCAGGCCCGGGCCGGTGTCGTGCACCGAGACCTGCAGCGTCACCCGGCCGCCTTCGGCCGGCTGGTGGCGGATCTGCACCGTCACCTCGCCCTGCGCGGTGAACTTCACCGCGTTGTTGCAGAGGTTGAGCAGCACCTGGCTCAGCCGCAGCGGGTCGCCCACCAGCTGGGTGGGCAGGTCCGGCGGCAGGTCGAACAGCAGCTCCAGGCCCTTGGCCTGCGCGGCCAGCGCCACCAGGCTGGCCACGTGCGACAGCCCGTCGCGCAGGTCGAAGGGCACCTCCTCCAGCTCCAGCTTGCCGGCCTCGATCTTCGACAGGTCGAGCACGTCGTTGATGATGCCCAGCAGCAGCACCGCGCTGCGGTGCGCCTTCTCCACGTAGTTGCGCTGGCGGGCGTCCAGCGCGGTGCGCAGCGCCATCGCCGACATGCCGATCACCGCATTCATCGGGGTGCGGATCTCGTGGCTCATGGTGGCCAGGAAGTCGGTCTTGGCGCGGCTGGCGGCCTCGGCGGCGCGCTCGGCGCTGCGGCGCACCTCCACCTCGTGGTGCAGCGCCTGGGTGCGGGCCTCCACCAGGTGTTCCAGGTGCGCGTTGATGTGCGCGTTCTCGAAGGCCACCGCGAACTGCTGGCCCACCACCTTGAGCGTGTCGAGCTGGTGCTCGGCCAGCTGCGTGGCCACCTGCCGGTTCTCCAGGTAGAGCATGCCGCGGTGCTCCCCGCGGCTGAAGATGGGCAGCGCCAGCAGGCTCTTGACGCCACGCGCCAGCAGGTCGGCGTCGCGGCCGTAGGCCGGGTGGTCGCGCACCGCGGCCACCT
Organism: Aquincola sp. J276; assembly: GCF_024700035.1. Lineage (NCBI taxonomy): Bacteria > Pseudomonadati > Pseudomonadota > Betaproteobacteria > Burkholderiales > Sphaerotilaceae > Aquincola > Aquincola sp. J276. The sequence continues at coordinate 1,014,631 of NZ_JAJONC010000002.1, read as the reverse complement.
GCACCGGCATCGATTGGGCGGCCAGGCTGCGCACCAGCGCAGGCGGCACCGGCGGTGGCGGATCGGCGTCGTCGACCGCGCGCCATTCATGCGCATCGCTGAACCAGGCGGCGGGCTGCCATTGGTCCTCCTCGCGCCACAGCAGCACGCCGCAGTCGGCCGCGGCATAACGCCGGACCAGGCCGAACAGGATGCGCTGCACCTGCTGCGGTTCGCGGCCGCGGGCCAGGGCTTCGGTGGCGGACAGGACCACGTCCACCTCCAGCGAAGTCGACGCGGTGGCCGGCGTGGCGGCGGGCGCGGCCGCTGGCGCGCGGCCGGCGGCCTTGGCGGTGGCGCCCCAGGCCGCATAGCCGCTCGCGGCCATGTCCGCATAGGCCTGGGCGGCGCGCGGCAGGCCGGCCTCGGCATGGCAGGCGGCGGCCAGCTCGCAGGCCAGCGCCTGGTGCCAGCAGCGGCTGGCGACGGCCGCGCCGTCGATGGCGGCGTCGAAGTGCCGGGCCGCGGCCAGCCAGTCTCTCGCGGCCCAGGCGAGCAGCGCCTGCAGCAGCGTGTGCAGGTGCCCGAAGTTCATCGGCGCATGGGCGGCGCAGTCGGCCAGCCAGTCCTGCAGCGGTGCCAGCTCCGCCCGCAGTGCGGCGCCGTCGGCGCCGGGGCGGCGCAGCGCCACCGCCAGCGACAGCGCCCACAGCACGCGCTGCACGCCATGGGCGTAGAAGCTGCCGATGAGCCCCATGGACGGGCTGCCGCGGCGGCTGAGTGCCAGCACCTGCGGCCAGTCGTCGTGCAGCGCGGCGGCCAGCGCCCGGTACACGTAGGCGAAGGGCCCGGCCCAGCCCTTGGCGGTCGCGGGCTCCACCGGCATCGGCGGTCCGCCGCTGCAGGTGCGGTCGGTCAGCGCCCACAGCAGGTCGTCGAACACGATGTAGACCTCGCGCGCGGCCTCGTTGCTGGTGCGGGCCGCGCGGGCCAGCGCGTCGGCGATCTCGGCACGCACCAGGTCCAGGTGCGGCGCGCTGTCCACCAGGGCCGGCAGGGAAGCGAGGTAGCCGTAGCCGGCACATTCCAGGTCGCCGTGCACCAGCGCCTCGGCCGAGCTGGCATGGGCCGCATCGGCGCTGCGCTCGATCGGCTCCTGCCAGGGCATCACGCAGCTGGCCGCTGCCAGGCCCACCCGGTGGCGCTGCCAGCCGCCCTGCGAGGCCTGGGCCAGGCGCAGCGCCGCCAGCGAGAGCTGCTCCACGCCGTAGCGGTCGCGGCCGAGCGCCAGGAACACGGTGGACGCCAGCACCAGCACGAAGGGCAGGCGCTCGGTGCGGCCCTCCTCGCAGGCCAGGCGCACCGCCCGCAGCATCGCCCAGGCGAAGGCGGTCTGGTGGCTGCTCATCGAGGCCACGCCCGCGGCCTGCAGCAGCAGGGGAGCTGGTGACCACGCGCGGGTCGGTGGTCAGCGGCAGGGCCTGCAGCCGCTCGGCCTGCAGCAGGTCGCGCCACGTCTGCCAGTGCGCCATCTCGGCGCTGGCCGCGGCTTCCCACTGGCCGTCTTCCGGCACCTCGAAGCCCAGCTGCCGCAGCTGCCACCAGATCATCGCCAGGCTCTCGGCCTGCCTTTGGCGCCCGTTGAGCGACATGGCCTGCAGCGACACCATCTGCGCGGCCTGCTCGGGATGCTGCCGCACGTCCGGCATGGTCCGGGCGAACACCGCATCGGCCGCCGCGAACCGGCCCAGGCTGAACAGCGCCGCATGCTGCACCAGGCCCCGCCGCAGATCGAGCGCCGCGTCGGCCGGCAGGCAGCGCTGCAGCCGGGCGGCGGCGTCGCAGAAGTGCAGCGCATGCGCGAAGGCGGCGCGGCCGCAGGTGCTCTCGGCGGCCAGCAGCAGCACCTGCAGCAGCGGGGCGGCCTCGGCCGGCGACTGCACCCGGTCCACCGCCGCGGCCACGTGCTCCGCCACGGCGAACAGCTGCGCCGGCGTCAGCAGGGCAGGCGCCCGCCCGTCCATCAGCACGCGCGCCATCGCCAGGTGCCAGTGCTGGCGCTGGGCCGTGTCCACCAGCGCCAGGGCGGCCTGCTGCACCTGGTCGTGGCAGAAGTGCAGCTGCCGCACGGCGGTGCCGCCCGGCCGGTTCGCATGCAGCGGGCTGGGCCGGGAGGTGAGCAGCAGGTTCTGCTGCAGCAGCGGCAACAGCTGGTCGTCCAGCGTCTGGCGGTCGATGCCCAGCGTGCTGCCGAGCAGCGCCTCGTCGATGGCGCCGCCCATGCAGGCGCACAGGCCCACCAGCGCCTGCGTCCGGGCATCCAGGCGCTTGAGCTGCTGCGCCAGCACCGCCAGACCGTCCTCGCTGGCCGGCAGCGCGGCCAGGGCCGCCACGTCCCAATGCCAGCGGCCGTCGGTGCGCCGCAGCTGGCCGGCGTCGAACAGCTGCTGCACCTGCTGCAGCACCTGGAACTGGTCTCCGCCGGCGCGCTGGTGCAGCACGCGGGCCAGGTCGGCCACTTCCTCGGGCGCGGTGTCCAGCATGTCCGCCACCACCTTGCACAGGCTGGCCGCGCTCAGGCCACGCAGCGGCACCGACACCTGCTCCAGGCCGCTGGCGGCGATGTCGGCCAGCGCCTGGCGCAGGCCCGGCGACAGGTCGGCCTCGGTGTCGCGGTAGGCGCCCAGCAGCAGCACGCCGCCATGGCTTTCCTCGGTGGCGATGCGGCGCAGCAGCAGCAGCGAGTCGTCGTCGGCCCATTGCAGGTCGTCGAGGAACAGCAGCAGCGGCGGGCCGAGCTGGCGCGCGGCGCGAAACAGCGCCGCCAGCGCCATCGCGGTGCGCTGGGCCACGGCGTTCAGCTCCTGCGCCTCGCCGCCGGCCGCGGGTGCCGGCGCGCGCGACTGGCCGTCGACCTGCAGCAGCGGCCCGAACGCCGGCACCAGCTGCACCAGCGAGCCGGCCTGCGGGCCCAGCGCCGCGCGCAGCAGCTGGCGCGTGGCCACCAGCTGCGCATCGGGCCCGGCCCACCAATGCTCGGCCAGCTGCGACAGCGCATCCACCAGGCCGGCGCAGGGCTGGTGGCGGCTGTGCTGGTCGTACTTGCCCGACACCAGCAGCATGCGCCGCGGCGCCAGCATCGGCATGAGCGACTTCACCAGGGTGGACTTGCCGGTGCCCGAGGCGCCATGCACCCACACCACGCGGCGCTGGCCGGCCGGCGCATCGATCGCGGCGAGGATCTGGCCGAGCTGGTCGTCGCGGTCCACCAGCCGCGACGGCGGCGCGGGCTGGGCGCGGTGGTCGTGGCGGCCCGGCACGAAGCCTTCGCCCGGCAGTGCCAGCAGCTGCTGCAGGTCCCGCCGCAGGCCGGCATGCGACTGGTAGCGGTCCTGCGGCCGCTTGGCCAGCAGCTTGTCGATCAATGCGGCGACGCCACGCGGCAGCGCGGGATTCAGCACGTCGGGTGACTCCGGCTGGCGCGCCAGCAGCGCATGCAGCCGCGTCAGGGGATCGGGCTCGGCGAAGGGCGGCTGGCCGGTGGCCAGCCAGTACAGCGTGGCACCCAGGCCGTAGAGGTCGGCGCGGTAGTCGATGCCGGCGCCGACGCGGCCGGTCTGCTCCGGCGCGCTGAAAGGCCGCACTTTCACGGCCTGCGCCGCTGCCGACGGCGGCGCGACCGCGAAGCGCCGCTGGGCCACGGCCTCGCCGAAGTCCATCAGGCCGACCGCTTCGGTGGCCGCGTCCAGCATCACGTTGCCCGGCCGCAGGTCGCCGTGCAGCACGCCGGCGGCGTGCACGTCCTCCAGCACCTGCAGCAGCCCGAGCGCGATGCGCAGCAGCCGGTCCGCCGGCACGGGTCCGGCGCTGCAGGCGGCGGGCAGCGGCAGGCCGGGCAGCCGCGTCTCGGCCAGGGCGCGGCGGCCGGGGTCGAAGTCGATGAGCCGCGGCACGCCCGCCACCGATTGCAGGAGGCGAAGCACCTGCGCCTCGGCACGCAGCCGGTCGAGCAGCGCTTCGTTGCCGGGCCCCGCGTCGGCCTCCTTCAGCAGGCAGGGCTCGGCGGTGATGCTCCACCGACCGGGCGTGATGCGCAGCCCGTTGCGCTCGTAGGGCGTGCCCGGGGACAGAAGGCGCGCGCTGCTGGTGGCGGAGGAAGTGGCCATGGCGGTGGACGGCACCGCCGAGTTCTGCGCAAGGCCACCAGATGTGTCAGCAATGCTGGGTTTCTGATCTGGCGAGAAGGTAACCGGGAAGCGCGCCCGCCGCCACTAGGGGCTTCCGACCTGCACCGCGCGGTAAAGCGCGCGCACCAGGTCCGACTGGGTGATGATGCCCACCAGCCGCTGCTCCGCATCGATGATGGGAATGTGGTGGTGGCCGCCCTCGGAAAACAGCGGCACCAGCTCGATCACGTGGCGCTGCGCGCTGGCCACCCGCACCTGCCGCGTCATGATCTGGCCGACGGCCTCGGGCTTGCTGGTGTGGGTCAGGCCGCTGCGACGCACCAGCGCCCGCAGCCGGTCGCCCAGGCCGTGGTGCCGGGCCAGGTCGGCTTCACGCATGAAGTCGGCCACCGTGACGATGCCCACCACCCGGCGCGCGCGGTCGATCACCGGCAGCGCCTTGATGCGGCGCTGCTGCATCAGCGCCCAGGCCTCTTCCAGCGGCGTGCCGAAGGCCACCGTCAGCGGGTCGGTGGACATGATGTCGGCGCAGCGCAGCTCGCCCAAATTGCGCCGGTAGGCGGCCAGCTCGGCATGGTGCAGCAGGGCCTGCAGGTCGTCTCGACTCACGTCCAGCACCTGGCCGTAGCGGGCCATCGCGGCGTCGAGGTCGGCCTCGGTGAAGCGGCTGCGCGAGGGCGGCGCGGCGGCGGCGGGCGCACCCGGCCCATGCGGATAACGCCGGCCGGTGAGGTGGTTGTAGGCCATGCCGGCGGCTACCAGCAGCAGCGAGTTCACCAGCATCGGGAACAGCGCGAAGCGCACGCTGCCCACCTGCGCCAGCACGACGAACAGTGCCGTGGCCCCGCCCGGCGGATGCAGGCAGCGCAGCAGGAACATCAGCGCGATGGCCAGCCCCACGGCCGCCGCGCCGGCAAAGGCGGGGTCCGGGATCAGCAGCACGCAGGCCACGCCCACCAGCGCCGACAAGGTGTTGCCACCCACCACCGCCCAGGGCTGGGCCAGCGGACTGGCCGGCACCGCGAACACCAGCACCGCGCTGGCGCCCAGCGGCGCCACCAGCCAGGGCCCGGCGCCGCCGCCCAGCCAGCGGCTGGCCAGCCCGGTCAGCAGGATGCCGAGCGCCGCGCCCACCCAGGCGCGCAACTGCTCGGTGCGGCCCACATGCACCGGCGCCGGGCGCAGGTCGCCGAGCCAGCGACGCAGGCCGGGCAGGCGGGTGGTGGCATCGGGCACCGCTGGTGCGGCTTCGGGCAGGGAGGTGGCACGGCTGGGGCTCGGGGACTGCATGCGCCGATGGTAGGCAAGCCGGCGCGGCGGCCGGCGCCGGGCTCAGCGGCGGCGCTGCAGCAGCTCGAACAGCGCCATGCCGGCCAGCATCGCCAGCACGAAGAGGCCGGCCTGCGGCAATGCCATGCCCAGGCCCACCAGCGCCGGGCCCGGGCACAGGCCGGCCAGGCCCCAGCCCATGCCGAACAGCAGGCTGCCGCCCGCCAGCCGGCGGTCGATGCCACGGGCGGTGGGCAGCTGCATCGGCCCGCCCAGCAGCGCATGGCGGCGCCGGGCGGCAAGGGCGAATGCCGGCAGGCCCACCGCGATGGCGCCGCCCATCACGAAGGCGAGCGACGGATCCCAGGCGCCGGCCAGGTCCAGGAAGCCCAGCACCCGGGCCGGATCGGCCATGCCGGAGACGATGAGCCCGAGCCCGAACACCAGCCCGGCCAGCAGGGCAGCGACGATCTGCAGCATGCCTCAGGCCGCCAGCAGGTGGCGCATGACGAACACGGTGGCGAAGCCGGCGCCCATGAACAGCAGGGTGGCCACCAGCGAGCGCGCAGACAGCCGCGACAGGCCGCACACGCCGTGGCCGCTGGTGCAGCCGCTGCCGTAGCGCGTGCCCAGGCCCACCAGCAGCCCGGCGGCCACCAGCAGGCCGGGGCCGGCATCGATGCGCGGCACCGGCAGCGGCGCGAACAGCCCGTAGGCCAGCGGCGCCAGCACCAGCCCGCCGACGAAGGCGGCGCGCCAACCCAGGTCGCCGCGCCGGGGCCTCAGCAGGCCACCCAGCACGCCGCTGATGCCGGCGATGCGGCCGTTGAGCAGCACGAACATCGCCGCCGCCAGGCCGATGAGCAGCCCGCCGGCGGTGGCCGCGAACGGGGTGAAGGCCGTCCAGTCGATCTGCATGGCGCTCATGCCTGCGGGTAGTACAGGGCGGCCAGCACGGCCAGGATCTGCAGCAGCCGCTCGTCGGCCACGCTGTAGAAGATCTGCTTGCCCTGGCGGCGGGTGGCCACCACGCCTTCGTTGCGCAACACGCCCAGCTGCTGCGACAGCGTGGGCTGGCGGATGCCCAGCGCGGCTTCCAGGTCGCCCACGCACTGCTCGCCCTGCGAAAGCTGGCACAGCAGCAGCAGGCGCTCCTCGTTGGCCAGCAGCTTGAGCGCGGCCTGGCCTGGCCGGCGGCCTGGCGCAGGGTGTCGGGATCGGGGGCGACGAGCGGGTTCGGCATGGCTTCAATATATCAACTTATATATCGTTAGTCCATGAAGTGTGGCTTCGGCACAATCGTCCGGTGAACCTCCATCGACTCGACCTGGTGTCGCTTTCGCTCTTCGCGCATGTGGTGCACACCGGCAGCATCAGCCAGGGCGCCGAGCGGGCGCGGCTGGCGGTGGGTGCGGCCAGCAAGCGCATCACCGACCTGGAAGCGGCGCTCGGCACGCAGCTGTTCGAGCGGCATTCACGCGGCGTGAAGCTCACCGTCGCCGGCCAGGCGCTGCACCGGCATGCGCAGCGCATCCTCACCGACGTCGACCAGCTGGAAGCCGACCTGTCCGACTACGCCAGCGGCATCGTGGGCGTGGTGCGGCTGTGGGCCAACACCTCGGCCATCACCCAGTTCCTGCCGGCGGGCATCGCGGGCTTCACCGCGGCCAACCCGGGCATCCGCATCGAGCTGGAGGAACGCAACAGCAGCGAGGCGGTGCTGGCGGTACTGGACGGCCGGGCCGATATCGGCATCTTCGCCGAGCGCACGCCGCCGCTGGGCCTGCGCACCGTGGCCTACCGCAGCGACCGGCTGGTGCTGGTGGTGCCCGAGGGCCATCCCTGGCCGGCCGCAAGCGCCTGCGCTTCACCGAGGCGCTGGACCATGAGTTCGTCAGCCTGCCCAGCGGCACCTCGCTGGCCGAGCGGCTGCGGGAGGAGGCGGAAGCGCTGGGCCGGCGGCTGAAGCTGCGCATCCAGGTGCGCAGCTTCGATGCGATGTGCCAGATGGTGGCCGCCGGCCTGGGCATCGGCGTGCTGCCCGATGCCGCGGTGAAGCCCTATCTGCGCGCGATGGGCCTGCGGCAGATCGACCTCAGCGATCCCTGGGTGCACCGCCAGCTGCTGATCGGCGCACGCGACTTCGATGCGCTGTCGCGGCCGGTGCGGCTGCTGATGGAACACCTGCTGCGCTGACCTCACCCGCGGAACACCAGCGACTGGTGCACGCCGGCGCCGGCCAGCGCGCCGTCGCCCACCGACAGCGCCACATTGCCCGCAGCCCGTGCGGCATCGCCGCAGGCAAACACGCCGGGCACGGTGGTTTCCTTCGTCGGGCCGGTGCGCACGAAGCGGCCCATCGGGCTGTCCTCCAGCTCGCAACCCAGCTGCCGGGCCAGCGGGCCGGCCGGCTCGGTGACGGGCTGGGTGAACAGGCCGTCCATCTCATGGCGGCGGCCGTCCTCCATCACCACCGTGGCGCTGCCCGTCACCTCCCGCACCGCGCCGGCCACCACCGCCACGCCGCGGGCCTGCAATGCGGCTGCCTGCTCGTCGTCGGGTTGATGGGCGCCGTTGAGGAACAGGGTGACGGTGCCCCAGTCCGGCAGCAGCAGCGCATGGTGCTGCGCCAGCGGGCTGGCGGCGACGACGCCGATGCGGCCCTGGTTCAGCTCGTAGCCATGGCAGTACGGGCAATGGAACACGCTGCGGCCCCAGCGCTCGGCCAGGCCGGGCACGGGCGGCAGCTTGTCGAGTACGCCGGTGGCCAGCAGCAGCCGACGGGCCGCCAGCGGGCTGCCCGCGTCGGTGTGCAGCAAGAAGCCGCCTTCGGGGGCGACCCGGGCCTGCGTGGCGGTGGCCTGCAGCCACTGCACCGTGGGGTAGCGCGCCAGCTGCTCGCGCGCCTGCGCCAGGATTTCCGCCGGCGGCCGGCCGTCCTGCCCCAGGAAGCCGTGCGAATGGGCGGCGAAGCGGTTGCGCGGCAGGCCGGCGTCCACCACCAGCAGGCGGCGCCGCGCGCGGGCCAGCTGCAACGCGGCCGACAGGCCCGAGAAGCTGCCGCCCACCACGATGGCGTCGAAGGGCGGCTCGGCAGGGGTGTTTGGTGACTTCATGAGTTGCATGATAGGCAGCCGCCGATTTTCATGCAACTTGCCGGGTTACGATAGCTGGATGAGAAACGACAGCCGACTCTCCCGCATGCTGCATGTGCTGATCCACATGGCGCAGACCGACGAACCCGTCACTTCGGATGTCATCGCCACGATGCTGGGCACCCATGCGGTGGTGGTGCGGCGGGTGATGGCCGGCGCGCGCGACTGCGGCTTCGTGGCCGCGGTGCGCGGGCATGGCGGCGGCTGGAAGCTGGGCTGCTCGCTGGAGCGCATCACGCTGCTGGACGTCTACCAGGCGGTGGGGGAGCCGGCGGTGTTCGCCCTGGGCGCCACCGCCGACCATCCCGACTGCCTGGTGGAGCAGGCGGTGAATGCCTCGGTGGGCCAGGCGCTGCAGGCGGCGCAGGCCCTGTTGCTCAAGCGCTTCGGCCAGGTGACGGTGGCCGACATCGCGAGGCAGGCCACCGCCCGCCACGGCGCCGGGCGGCCCTAGGTGTTTGCGAGCAGCCGCTTTCGCCATCTGCGAAAGCTCGGCTCGTCGATGGATCATTCCGCCGCGGGCTGGGCTTTTCCACAATCGGCCCCTGACCTGCCGCTGGAGCGCCCGCCATGACCGACCGAACCGACCTCCCTCCACCGCCGGCCCTCACGCCCAGCGCGCTGCAAGGCGTGCGCGTGGTGGAGATGGGCCAGCTCATCGCCGGCCCCTTCGCCGGCAAGATCCTGGGCGAATTCGGCGCCGACGTGGTGAAGATCGAGACGCCGGGCGCAGGCGACCCGCTGCGCAACTGGCGGCTGATCAAGGAAGGCACCTCGGTGTGGTGGCAGGTGCAGTCGCGCAACAAGCGCTCCATCGCGCTGGACCTGCGTGGCGCCGAAGGCCAGGACATCGCTCGACGTCTGATCGCCGAGGCCGACGTGCTGATCGAGAACTTCCGCCCCGGCACGCTGGAGGCCTGGGGCCTGGGCTACGACGAGCTGGCGAAGATCAACCCCGGCCTGGTGATGCTGCGCATCAGCGGCTACGGCCAGACCGGCCCCTACCGCGACCTGCCGGGCTTCGGCGCCATCGGCGAGGCGATGGGCGGGCTGCGCCACCTGACCGGCGAGCCCGGCCGCGTGCCGGTGCGCTGCGGCATCTCCATCGGCGACACGCTGGCCGCGCTGCACGGCGTCATCGGCGTGATGATGGCGCTGTATCACCGCAAGGTGAACGGCGGCGCCGGCCAGGCCATCGACGTGGCGCTGCACGAGGCGGTGTTCAACGTGATGGAAAGCCTGATCCCCGAGTACAGCGCCTTCGGTGCGGTGCGCGAGGCGGCCGGCAGTGCGCTGCCCGGCATCGCGCCATCGAACGCCTACCGCTGCAACGACGGCTACGTGCTGGTCGCCGGCAACGGCGACAGCATCTTTAAGCGGCTGATGCAGGCCATCGGCCGCGACGACCTGGGCAACGCCCCCGACCTGGGCAGCAATGCCGGCCGCGTGGCCCGCGTGGCCGAGATCGACGCGGCCATCGAGGCCTGGACGCAGCAGCGCAGCGTGGCCGGCGTGCTGGAGGCGCTGGGCGCGGCGCGTGTGCCGGCGGGCAAGGTCTACACCGCCAAGGACATCGCCGAAGACCCGCATTACCGCGCCCGCGACATGATCCTGCAGCAGCGCACCCGCGACGGCTACGACGTGGCGGTGCCGGGCATCGTGCCCAAGCTGCTGGGCACGCCGGGCACGGTGCGCAGCTCGGCCCCGCACCTGGGCGACGACACCGATGCGGTGCTGCGGGAGATCGGCCTGACCGAGCAACAGATCCAGCAACTGCGTGAACGCAAGGTGGTGGCATGAGCAAGCACACGAACAACGATGCATGGGCCGGCGCCGGCCGCCGTGTCTTCATGCAGGAAGTGGGCACCCGCGACGGCCTGCAGGTGGAAGAGGCCTTCGTGCCCACCGAGGACAAGATCGCGCTGGTGAACGCCTTGTCGCACGCCGGCATGGCGAAGATCGAGGTCACCGCCTTCGTCTCGCCGCAGGCCATCCCGGCGCTGCGTGATGCCGAGGTGGTGCTGCGCGAGATCGAGCGCCGGCCCGGCGTGGTCTACACCGCGCTGGTGCCCAATGTGCGCGGCGCCGAGCGGGCGATCGACGCGCAGGCCGACGAGCTCAACCTGGTGATGTCCGCCAGCGAGACCCACAACCTGGCCAACCTGCGCATGACGCGCGAGCAGTCGTATGCCGCGCTGCAGGCCGTGAACGCGATGGCGCGGCAGGCCCAGCGGGCGGTCAACGTGTCGCTGTCGTGCAGCTTCGGTTGCCCGATGGAAGGCGACGTGCCGGAGGCCACGGTGCTGGGCTGGTGCGAGCGCTTCGTCACCGAGCTGGGCGCCCGCGGCGTCACGCTGTGCGACACCACCGGCATGGCGTATCCGGGGCAGGTGGCCGCGCTGGTGCGGGGTTTCCGCGCCCGCTGGCCGGGCACCGAGCTGACGCTGCACTTCCACAACACCCGCGGCATGGGGCTGGCCAATGTGCTGGCTTCCATCGATGCCGGGGCCGACCGCTTCGATGCGTCCCTGGGCGGCATCGGCGGCTGCCCGTATGCACCCGGCGCCACCGGCAACGTGTGCAGCGAGGAGATCGTGCATGCGCTGCAGCTGATGGGCTTCGACACCGGCGTGGACCTGCCCGCGCTGATCGACGCCGCGCGGCGGCTGCCGGCGCTGATCGGCCACGACATCCCCAGCCAGATCGTCAAGGCGGGCCGCCGGCTCGACCTGCACCGCCCGCCGGCCGACTTCGACGCCATCCGCCAGCGTGCGCTGGCGCGTGATGCCTGACACCTCTCGTTCGACAAAGCAATGGAGACAACGACGATGAACACGACACGACGCACCACCTTGGCCCTGGCCCTCGGCCTGGGCTTCAGCGGCGCCACGCTGGCGCAGGCGCCTTACCCCAGCAAGCCGGTCACGCTGATCGTGCCCACCGCGCCGGGCGGCACCACCGACCTGGCCGCGCGCATGCTGGCCGACCCGCTGGGCAAGGCGCTGGGCCAGACCATCGTGGTGGACAACCGCGGCGGCGCGAGCGGTGCCATCGCGGCGGTGGCCGTCAAGCGCGCCGAGGCCGACGGCCACACGCTGCTGATGCAGTACTCGGGCTACCACGTCATCACGCCGCACGTGAGCAAGCAGGCCGCGCAATGGGAGCAGAAGGACCTGCAGCCGGTGGCCAACGTGCTGAATGCACCGCAGGTGATCGTGGTGCGCGAGGGCCTGCCGGTGCGCACCATGGCCGAGCTGATCGCCTATGCCAAGAAGAACCCGGGCAAGCTGACCTACGCCTCGTCGGGCAACGGATCGCTGCAGCATGTGACCGGCGCGATGCTGGAACAGCAGGCCGGCATCCAGCTCACCCATGTGCCCTACAAGGGCACCGGCCCGGCGCTGCAGGACCTGCTGGGCGCCCAGGTGGACATGACCTTCGGCACGCCGCCGCCCTACATGCAGCACATCCAGTCGGGCAAGCTGGTGGCGCTGGCCGTCACCGGCAAGCAGCGCCTGGGCTCGCTGCCCAACGTGCCCACGGCGGCCGAGGCCGGCCTGCCCAAGCTGGACGCCACTTCGTGGTTCGCGGTGTTCGCGCCGGCGGCCACGCCCAAGCCGGTGGTCGACAAGCTCAGCGCCGAGATCGCCAAGCTGATGGCCACCCCGGCCTTCCAGCAGAAGGCCGCCGAGCAGGGCGCCTCGGCCGACTACCTCAACCCGCAGCAGCTGGGCGACTACGTGAAGACCGAGTACACCCGCTGGGGCGCGGTGGTGAAGACTTCGAAGATCGAGGCGGATTGACGGGGGCACTGATGCAAGAAGGCCGGCCACCTTTCGGTGCCGGCCTTCTTTCGCAGGACCTCAGGCGTCCGGACGCGGGGCCCGGCGCTATGCCTGCTTACTTCGCTGCCGCTGCCTCGCGGTCGGCCTGCGCCTTCAGCGCGCGCTTGCCGCGCGAGCGGATGTTCAGGGCTTCCACGGCCAGCGAGAAGGCCATGGCGGCATAGATGTAGCCCTTGGGCACATGCACGTCGAAGGCTTCGGCCGTCAGGGCCATGCCCACCATGACCAGGAAGGCCAGGGCCAGCACCTTGACCGACGGGTGGCTGTCGACGAAGTCGCCGATGGTCTTGGCGGCGAACAGCATCACGCCCACCGCGGCGATCACGGCGGCCACCATCACCGGCAGCTCGTCCACCATGCCCACGGCGGTGATCACCGAGTCGAGCGAGAAGACGATGTCGATGACGCCGATCTGGCCGATGGTGGCCCAGAAGGCACGGGCGCCTGCGGCCTTGGCCGCCGCCTCGCTCACCGGCTCGCCGGGCGGGCCGTCCATCTCGTGGGCTTCCACTTCCACGAAGATCTCGTGCGACGCCTTCCACAGCAGGAAGATGCCACCCAGCAGCAGCACCAGGTCACGGCCGCTGATGCCCTGGCCCAGCACGGTGAACAGGTCCTTGGTCAGGCCCATCACCCAGCTCAGCGAGAACAGCAGCGCCAGGCGCGACACCATCGCGAAGCCCAGGCCCAGGCGGCGTGCCCGGTCGCGCAGCTCGGGCGGCAGCCGGCCGACGAGGATCGAGATGAAGATGATGTTGTCCACGCCGAGAACGATCTCCAGCGCGGTAAGCATCGCGAAGGCGATCCAGACATTGGGGTCGAGAAGGATTTCCATGGTGTCAGTGGCGCGACGCTGCCGCAGGGCAGGTGCGCAGAGTGGTTGTGTGGGAAGGGGGCGGGCGTCCGCTGGGCGGCCCGTGGGAGGCGGGGCGTGTTACGCCAGGGCGTCGCGGCAGGGCGGGCGCTGCAGGCCGTCCAGGTAGGGCGGCAGCGGGATGGCGGCGGCACGGCCGCGGCACCAGGCCACGGTGGGCCGAGATGGCGGCCAGGCGGCCGGCACGCCGGGCAGCACGCCCAGCGCATCACCCAGGCCGTCGTGCGTGACATGGCTGCGGCCATCGCCGGTGTCGGCACCGGCCGCGGCATCCACCAGCGCCATGCCGCACACCAGCTCCAGCGACTCGGCGCTGCCGGCCAGCAGCAGCGGCTCGGCATGCGCGAACACGCTGGTGCACAGCAGCACCAGCGCAACGATCATGGCAAAGGGCCGCGGATGCATGGGACCGGGATTCTACGGGCCGCCTGCGAGGCGGCGTCGCGGTTCCTACGTACATGCCCTGACGCACGCACGCCGGGCTCGCGAATGGTCGCGGCCCGGCGTGCGGCGTGGGTCAGGGCGATGAGGACTTACTTCTTCTCGTCGGCCGGGGTCACTTCGACCTTGGGCACTTCGATGGTCTTCTCTTCCTTCTTGATGGTCGGGACCTCGATGGTCTTCTGCTCGGTGGTGACGTTGACGTCAGGCGTCTTCACGTCGTACTTCGGCAGCGTCACGTTGCCTTCCTTTTCCTTCTCCACGCTGTACTTCGGCAGGGAGACGTCGCCTTCCTGCGTCTTGTCCACGTCGCACCCGGCCAGGCCGAGCGAACCGATCAGGGCAGCGGAAATGATTGCAATGCGGACCATGTGGATCTCCTCGTGTGTTGATGGTTTGATTTTTGTGTACCGGCCGATGCACCGCTGTGGGACGGTTCCTGCATCGCCGGTAGGACGCGCCCGCGGGCGCGGGTCGGCTGGTCGGTGGGTCAGTCGACGCCGCTGGTGCCGTCCAGCACCTGGCGCACCTTCTTCGTCAGGTCGGCCTGCGAGTAGGGCTTGAAGACCATCTCGTAGTGGTTGCCGCCCCAGCGGTCGGGCGTCGAATCGGCGAAGCCGGTCATCAGCACCACCTTGAGGTCGGGCCGCTTGGCCTGGGCCTCGCGTGCCAGCAGCACGCCGTTCATGCCGCCGGGCATGATGAGGTCGGTGAGCAGCAGGTCGAAGGGCGTGTCGCTGTCCAGCAGGGCCAGCGCTTCCTTCGCCGAGCTGCAGTCCACCGCGGTATAGCCGGCCTCGCGCAGCATCATCGCGGCCATCTCGGCGATCTCGGCGCGGTCGTCCACCACCAGCACATGCTCGGTGCCCTGGGCCGCCCGCGAAGCCTGCGGCGAAGGCAGCTTGGAGATGAAGTCGGTGGTGGCCGGGAAGTACAGCCGTACCGTGGTGCCCGTGCCCACCTCCGAGTAGATGGTGGCCACGCCGCCGCTCTGCTTGGCGAAGCCCCACACCATCGACAGGCCCAGGCCGGTGCCCTGGCCTTCCTCCTTGGTGGTGAAGAAGGGATCCATCACCCGCGGCAGCGCCTCCGGTGCAATGCCGCTGCCGTTGTCGGTGACCGAGATGCGCACGAACGGTCCCACCGACGGCACGCCGTGCAGCCGCGCCTCGTCGGGGCCGATCTCCAGGTTCTCGGTGCGGATGGTGAGCAGGCCGCCCTCGGGCATCGCATCACGGGCATTGAGCAGCACGTTCAGCAGCGCCACCTCGGCCTGCGTGGGGTCGATGCGGCAGTTCCACAGCTGCGGCTCCAGGTCCGTGTGCAGCTCCACCGATTCGCCCAGCGTGCGCCGTGCGAGGTCGGCGGTGGCCAGCGTGAGGTCGTTGAGGTTGATGACCCGGCCGCGCAGCTGCTGCTTGCGCGCGAAGGCGAGCAGCTGCTGCGTGAGCACGGCCGACTTGCGGGTGGCCTCGCGGGCATTGTTCAGCGCCTTGTTCAGCGCGGGGTCGGCCACGTCCAGGCTGCGGAAGCGGCGGGTCATCACGTCCAGGTTGCCCAGGATGATCTGCAACAGGTTGTTGAAGTCGTGCGCGATGCCGCCGGTGAGCTGGCCCAGCGCTTCCATCTTCTGCGCCTGGCCGAGGGCCGACTCGGCGTCCTTGCGGCGGCTGACGTCCAGCTGCGACGAGAAGAAGTAGATCAGCTCGCCGGCCTGGTTGCGCAGCGGCGTGACGAACAGGGCATTCCAGAAGCTGCTGCCGTCCTTGCGGTAGTTCAGCAGCTCGGTGGCATGTTCGCGCTGGGCGGCAATGTTGCGGCGCACCTCCGCCACCGCATGCGGATCGGTGTCCGGGCCCTGCAGGAAGCGGCAGTTGCGGCCCAGGATCTCGTCCTGCGTGTAGCCGGTCATGTCCAGGAACGCGTTGTTCGCGAACACGATCGGGTTGTCCGGCAGCCGCGGGTCGGTGATCACCATCGGCATGCGCGTGGTCTCGACGGCGGCGAAGAAGATGTCCCGCCCTTGTCCTTCCGACTGGAAGTTCTCGGTGTCGAGCGTCACGGGCGCATGCTTGGGTGCAGCGCGGTTGTTCGGGGTGTTCGCCAAGCGGGCTCCTTTGCCATCGAATTTCGCAACGAAATTTATCGAGGGCGGTCGGTACGCGCTGTCGGCGCCCGCCTATAGCGGGAGTCGCAGGATGCCTTCAGTCGGCCATGGGCATCCGCCTGCCTTCAGGGGGGCGAGCCCACCGGCAGCACCGTGCCCTGGGCATCCAGGCGCCATAGCGCGGTGAGCCCGCCGGGGCCGTCGGCGACGAAGAACAGCTGGCCGCCCACCGCGACGTAGTCGTGCGGAAAGCTGCCTGCCGGCCCGGGGTTCAGGTCGGCCAGCAGCCGCGTACCCGCAGCGGTGCCGTCGCTGGCATGCAGCTCATGGCCGAGGCCCGGCGACAGGGCGGCGAACAGCAGCCGGCCCTGGTGGGCCTGCAGCCGGCTGGGCGCGGAAGGCTGCGGGCCGGGCTGCAGGTCGGCCACCAGCCGGGTGCCCTCGCGGCGGCCGTCGGTGGCCCACAGCTCCGCGCCGTGGAGGCCATCGTTGGCGCTGAAGTACAGCATGCCGCCCACCGCCGTGAGGTGGCTGGGCACCGCATGCGCCGGGCCGGGCGCGATGTCGGCCACCTGGCGCAGCCTGCGGCCGTCGGCATCCGCCGACCACAGCTCCACGCCCTGGCGGCCATCGTCGGCGGCGAAGTACAGCGCATCGCCCATCGCGGTGAGGTAGCGGGGGCCGGCGCCAGCCGGGCCGGGCCGCAGGTCGCCCACCAGCCGGGTGCCGGCCTCGGTGCCGTCGCTGGTCCACAGCTCGGGCCCGTGGCGGCCATCGTCGGCCACGAAGAAGAGCCGGCCGCCCAGGGCCACCAGCTGCTGCGGCTGCGAAGCCGCGGGCCCGGGGCGGATGTCCTTCACCCGCCGGGTGCCTGCAGCGCTGCCGTCGCTGGTCCACAGCTCGGCGCCATGGCGGCCATCGTCGGCAATGAAGAAGAGCCGTTCGCCCACCACGGTGAAACCGCGGGGCGCGGAGCCGCCGGCGCCGGGATTCAGGTCGGCGAGCAGGCGGGTGCCGGCCTCGTCGCCGGTGCTGCTCCACAGCTCGAAGCCGTGGCGGCCATCGTCCGCCGAGAAGATGAGACGGTTGCCGAAGGCCACCATCGCATTGGGCAGGCTGTCGGCGGTGCCCGCGTTCAGGTCCGCCACGCGGCGGGTGCCGGCCTCGGTGCCGTCGGTGCGCCACAGCTCCAGGCCGCTGCTGCCGTCGTTGGCGGTGAACAGCAGCGCATCGCCCAGCCGGGTGAAGCCGCTGGGGTAGCTGCCCTCGGTGCCCGGCCGGATGTCCTTCAGCCGGCGCGGGCTGCCGCCGGCCGCATCGGCGCGCCACAGCTCCAGGCCGCCAGCCGCATCGGCCATGGCGAACAACAGGGCATCGCCCAGCGCGGCCGGCGTGGCCGGTGCGGTGCGTCCCGGGGCGGCGGCGGTGGCCGGCCCGCTGGTGGCCGGTGCAGCGGCCGGCACCTGCGCACCGGCGAAGCTGCCGGGCAGCGCTGTCGCGGCGGCGGCCAGCGCCGCCACCGTGGCAGCCCGCAGCGTGGCCAGCCGCCGCTTCATGCCGCGGCCGCCCGCTGGCGCCGGCGGGCGAAGACGCCCACCACCCCCAGGCCGGCCAGCGTCATCAGCACCGTGGCCGGCTCCGGCACGGCCGCCACGGTGTTGATGCCCGCCACCAGCTGCAGCTGCGGCAGCGAGCCGCGGGTGTTGTAGTCCAGCCCGATCTGCACCTGCGACACCGTGGCGCCCTCGGCCACGCCGAAGAAGCTGAGGTCCACCGTCGTCATGTTGACGTTGTAGTCGTCGATGATGGTGGTGGTCTCGGTGGTGAAGTACAGGCGGGTGATGCCGTTGATGGTCACGTTGAAGCTGTCGAAGCCTTCCTGCGAATACTCGTAGGCCTCATGCCCGCGCTCGAACAGCGCCAGGTCGTTGCCCGCGCCGTTGACCAGCACCCGGTCGGTGAAGCCCAGCACCACCTTGGCACCTGCGGTGGTGGACATGGCCCAGGTCGACAGGCTGCCGTCCGTCAGCGCGTCGGCCAACGTGCCGCTGGAGGTGGTGAACACGCCGGTGGACGACACCAGCGTGTCGGCGAAGCCGGCTTCGTCCAGCGACAGCCCGCCGATCTCCAGCGCCGCCTGGGCCGCGGGCGCGGCCAGCAGTGCCGCACAGGCCGCGGCCACCGCGGCCGCACGATGCAGCAGGCCCCTCATGCCGCCACCTCCTGCCGCCCGGCGCGGCGCTGCTGGCGCAGCCGCCAGCCACCCAGCAGGCCCAGGCCGGCGAGCATCAGCGCCCATTCGGAGGGCTCGGGCACGGGGGCCGCCATTGCCGTGGCGTAGGCAGTGCCGGTGAAGTTGTAGTGGCCGATCTCGTCAGCACCGCCCAGGCTCACCGTGTAGGAGAAGCTGCCCGTACGTGTGCCGCTACTGCCCTGCACAGTGTGCAGCTCGTCGGAGAAGCTGTTGAAGTTGGTGTAGGTACCCGCATCGAACACCAGCTTCGATGCAGCATAGGTGGTGAGCGGGTCGCCCGCTTGCGCATTGGCCGTCAGCGTGTAGTTCACGGTGAAGGTGACGCTGCCAGCCTGTGACAACGAGAACTCGCCGTACTGCAGCGCACTGCTGATGCCCAGGTGGGGCTGGGCCGTTGCATCGACGATGAACGGCGTGGCCGAAGCCGACCCCGACAACAGGCCGGCGGCCGTGGCCGACACCTGCGCCGAGGCGTGCGCTACCTGTGTGCTGTAGCTTGCATTGGCGCGGCCGTCGATGGTCATGCCGTCGATCTGGTTGCCGCCCAGGCCGCCAGCCTCTTCCGAGTCAACGGACAGTGACTGGTAGCCGCCGGGCAGCCAGCTCAGCGTGCCGCCCGATGCCACATAGGAGAACGAGGTGATCTCGAACGAGCCCGCGGACGGCGCTGCCATCGCGCCAGCCGAGCCGAGGGTGAGCGCGCAGGCCGCGCCCAGAAGCTTGATGTTCATGGGGATCCTCCTAAATTAATAGACGACGACCTTGCCCGTGGCCCGGGGGCTGGTGCAGTCGTTGTAGAAGTACTCGCCCTTCTGGTTGAAGGTGTACGAGAACGACTGTCCCGGGGCCAGCGGGCCGGCGTTGAACAGGCCTTCGAAGAACTGCGTCGCGCAGTGGTTCTTGGCGTTGGTGGCCGGGTTGTGGAAGGTCACGGTGGTGCCCTGCGGCACGCGCAGGTGCTGCGGCGCCATCGCATTGACGGTGTCGCGTTCCTCGCTGCCCACCACGCCGTTGGTGTAGGTGCGGTTGAGCACCACGGTGTTGTTGACCACCGAGCCTTCCACCGCCGGGGCGGTGATCTGGCGGCGGGTGGACGGCGGCACCGGGGCTTCGGCCTGCGGCACCTTGCCGCCCACCTTGAAGGCCCACAGGTAGTCGCCGCGCGGCGCGTCGCTGAAAGGCAGGCCCGAGCCGCCGGCGAACACCGCCATGTACTGCTCACCGTCGATCTGGTAGGTGATGGGGCTGGCGTTGATGCTGGCGCCGGTCTGGAAGCGCCACAGCTCGCGGCCGTTCAGCGCATCCAGGCCCAGCAGGTTGCCGTCGGGCTGGCCGATGAACAGCAGGTTGCTGGCCGTCGTCAGGATGCCGTTGCCGTGCGCCACGGACCAGGGCAGGTCCTTCTTCCACACCACCTGGTTGGTGGAGGGATCGACGGCCACGATGCCACCGGACATGCCGGTGCCCAGCGGGCGCAGGCCGTTGCTGGCTTCGGTCAGCGAGTGGGCCGAGCCCACGTAGCCCACGCCGGTGTACATCCACTTGGTGGTGTGGCTGAAGGACTGGTGGTTCCAGTCGGCACCGCCGCCCTGGCCGGGGAAGGACAGGATGGGCTCGTCCCAGTGCGCTGCATAAAGGCAGCCGGTCTTGAAGTTGGGCACGGCGCGGGCCGGGCCTTCGTTGGTGGGGCAGGTGGGGATGAAGCTGCCGCCGCGCGGCCAGGGCTGCGTGGGCCAGCTCTTCTGGCGCGGGTCCACCGGCACCGGCTTCTCGTCGATGCCCAGCAGCGGCTGGCCGTTGCTGCGGTCCAGGATGTAGTACATGCCGGTCTTGCTGCCGTACACCACGGCCTTCTTCGTCTGGCCGGCCACGCGGATGTCGGCCAGCACCGGCGCCATCACGTTGTCCATGTCCCAGATGTCGTGGTGGATGGACTGGAAGTGCCACTTGTAGGTGCCGGTCTTGGCATCCATCGCCACGATGGAGTTGGCAAACAGGTTCTGGCCGCCGCGGGTGGAGCCGTTCTGCGACGAGCCCGCGCGGGCATTGCCGAAGGTCCAGTACACCGTGTTCAGCTCGGGGTCGATGGCCGGGTGGATCCATGGCGTGGCGCCGCCGGTGAGGTGGCTGTCACCCTCCCAGGTGTCGCCGCCGATCGTGCCGGGCGCGGCCGCGCCGAAGAAATGCCACACCAGGTCGCCGTTCTTGGCATTGAGGGCCAGGCCGGCGCCGCGCGGGCCGTCGTTGGTGCCCACGTAGATCATGCCGTCGTGGTACACCACGGCCACCTTGGCGATGTTGCCGTAGCCCTCGTGCTGGCGCTCCCACACCACCTGGCCGGTCTTCTGGTCCAGCGCGATGACGTAGTTGCCGGTGGTGAGCGTGTACACCTTGCCGTCGCCCACGGCCACGCCACGGCGCGTCTGGCCGCCGCGGCCGGGGTTGTAGCTCCACTTCACCGCGCCGGTCTTGCCGTCCACCGCATGCACACGGCCTTGCGCGGTCTCGATGAACAGCACGCCGTCCACCGCCACCGCGGTGCTCTGCGCATTGCCGGCCTTGGCGCCGCCTTCCAGGCTGGTCATCCACGCTGCGCCCAGCTGGCGCACGTTGCCCTTGTGGATCTTGGCCAGCGACGAGTAGTTCTGGTTGCCCAGGTTGCCGCCCACCTTCGGGAAGTCGGTGGTGGTGGGTACGCAGCAGTTGTCGGCGGCCGAAGCCAACTGGGCCGCGGCCAGCAGGCCGGCGCCCAGCAGCAGCCGCAGGGTGGAATTGAAGTTCATCGGGGTACTCCTGGAGAACAGTTCATGGGGGCGGCTCTGGCGGCCGCTGGGGCGTACGGACGTGGCGGGGCCCAGCGGCTGCGCGAGATGGGGCTCGCGCCCGCTGCCGGGCCTGGCAGGGTCAGGAAAGGGTCAGTCGGGCCGCGGGCGGCGGTCGCGGCGCTGGCGGCGCGAGGCCACCAGGCCCACCCCTCCGAGGCCGGCCACCAGGGTGGCCCAGGTGGCGGGCTCGGGCACCGGCGCGGCCACGTAGTCGAAGGTCAGGCGGCCGCTGTGCCACTTGCCGTCGGCACCGGCCAGGTCGTCGATGTCGTCGTAGAACTGCAGGCCCAGCCTGCCGTCGCTGCCCAGGCGGAAGGACAGGCCCTGGTTCAGCAGGTCGAGGCTGCCCGTCAGCATGCGGCGGCCCGACTCGGTGACGTCGGGCACCGGGATGAAGTCGAAGCCTTCACCCGACATGCCGCCCACGCGCAGCGTCAGCTCGCTGAGCCAGCTGTTCGTGAAGGCTTCCACGTCCACCTCGTAGCGCATGCCGGTGATGAACGAGTCGGCGCCCAGGTTGAAGCCCAGGGTCGTGTTGTTCTCCGAGTCCACCTCATCGACGCTGTCGATGTTGTCGAAGCTGAAGGTGAAGGAAGCGGCGCTGGCCGGCAGCGCGGCCGCCAGGCCCAGGGCGATGGCGCCCAGCGCGAGGTACTGCTTCATGGCCTGCCTCACTGCGTGCAGAAGGGCGTCAGGCCCATGGTCGACTTCACGCCCTGCACCACCATCTTCTGGAACTGCGCGGCGCCGGGGCCCGAGCCGGTGAAGGAGGTGGCGTTGTGGCCCAGCGTGGTCAGCCAGGCGCGGCCGCCGTCGTAGTACTGGCACCAGGTCACCGGATGGAAGTCGGGGTGGCCGGGGTGCGGCGCGCCGGTGGTGGGGTTGAGCGTGCTCACGTCCACCTTGGCCAGGAACTTCACGTTGGTGGGGAAGGGCGCGAGGTTGTACCACTCGTCCTGGAACTCGAAGCGTGCAGAGATGCCGGCGGTCGACGGGTCGTTGCCGATCAGCTCCACCGTGCCGGCGCGGTTGGGGCCGTGGTTGTAGAAGTTGGCATTGCCCAGCAGGCCTTCGTAGTAGGGCCAGTTGTATTCGGCACCAAAGGCGTTGTGCAGGGCCACGAAGCCGCCGCCGCGGCGCATGTAGTTGCGCAGCGAGGTGCGGGCCGCGTCGTTGCTGGTGGTGGCGGTGGCGTTCCACAGCGTGTCGCGGTTGCTGCTGGCGAAGATCACCGTCTTGTAGTTGTTGATGCGGCCGCTGAGCACGGTCACGTCCTCGGTCCAGTCGGCCTGGATGCCGGCTTCGGTCAGCATGCGCACCAGGCCCGACTGCATCACGTTGGTCTCGGCCAGCGGCGGGTTCAGGCCGGGTGCCAGCGCAGGGCCCAGGTTGGCATGGCGCGGGCCGGCGGTGCGCGAATAGATCAGCACGCGGTTGGGCGTGTTCTCGAACGCCTTCCAGTCGTTGTAGCACTCGGGGCTGGTGCCCCGGCACACGTTGTAGTACGGGTCGATGTTCTTCGAATTGACCTTCTTGGTGGCCTGGGCCTGCGCACCGAAGCAGCTCAGCACGGCGGCCGCGGCCAGGGTCAGTTGAAGGGTCTTGCCTGTCGTCTTCATCACGGGTCTCCTCTCTGGGTGGGGTCTGGAATCAATAGAACCAACGCGCGGGCACCGTCACCAGCTTGGGGAACAGCACCAGCAGCAACAGCAGCCCGAACTGGGCGATGAGGAAGGGCACCACGCCGCGGGTCACCGCGTCCATGCTCATGCGGCCGACGCCGGCCACGGTGTTGAGCACGGCGCCCACGGGCGGCGTGATGAGGCCGATGGAGTTGTTGATCATGAACAGCACGCCGAAGTACACCGGGTCGATGCCGGCGGCGGCCACCACCGGCATCAGCACCGGCGTCAGGATCAGGATGGTGGGCGTCATGTCCATGGCGGTGCCCACGAACAGCACCAGCGCCATCAGCGCCAGCATCAGCAGCGTGGGCTGGTCGATCAACGGCTCCACCAGGCTGACCACCAGCGCGGGCAGGCCCGCCACCGTCACCAGCCAGGCGCTGACCATGGCCGCAGCCACCAGGAACATCACGATGGCGCTGGTCTTGGCGGCATCAACGAACACCGCGTACAGCCGGCCCAGCGGCAGTTCGCGGTACACCAGCGTGGAGATGAGCAGCGCATACACCGCGGCCACCACGGCGGCCTCGGTGGGCGTGAACACGCCGAACTTCAGGCCCACCACCACGATCACCGGCAGCAGCAGCGCCCAGGAGGCCTCGCGCAGGCTCACCAGCACCTCGGCGCGGGTGCGCCGCGGCGGCGGGGTCAGCGCCTCGCGGCGCGCCATCCACCACCAGGTGAGCCACAGCGCGGCGCCCAGCATCAGCCCCGGCATGATGCCGGCCAGGAACAGCTTGCTGATCGACACGTTGGCCGCCACGCCGAACACCACGAAGCCGATGGACGGCGGGATCACCGGACCGATCACGCCACAGGCCGCGATGAGGCCGCCGGAGCGGGCCTTGTCGTGGCCGGCGGCCACCATCATCGGCAGCAGCAGTGCGCTCAGCGCGGCCGCGTCGGCCACCGCGGAGCCCGACAAGGCGGACATCAGGCAGGCCGCCACGATGGCCACGTAGCCCAGGCCGCCGCGCACGTGGCCCACGATGGCCAGCGCCAGGTTGACGATGCGGCGCGAGAGCCCGCCGGTGTTCATGATCTCGCCGGCCAGCATGAAGAAGGGCACGGCCAGCAGCGGGAAGCTGTCGGCGCCGCTGATCAGGTTCTGCGCCAGGATCTGCGCATCGAACAGGTCCAGGTGCCACATCAGCGCCACGCCGCACAGCAGCAGCGCGAAGGCGATGGGCACGCCCAGGGCCATGGCGCCCAGCAGCGAGCCGAGGAAGACGGTGATGGTCATGCCTGCTCCTCGGCCGTCATGCCGAAGGGCTGACCGTCCTCGGTCGCACCGGGGCGCATCAGCGCCAGCATGTCCACCACCAGCATCGGGATGGCCGATGCCGCGAACACCACCGCCGCGCCGTAGACCACGGCCATGGGCGCGCCGCTGGAAGGCGCGGACACGCTCCAGTTGATGCGCATCTGCTCCACCGAGCCTTGCAGCAGCAGGCCGCAGGCGCCCAGCATCAGCAGGTGGCCGGCGACCAGGCAGGCGCGCCGCCCGCCCGGGCCCAGCCGGGCCAGCAGCATGTCGGTGCCCAGGTGCCGGTGCTCATGCAGCGCCACCACCGCGCCCAGGAAGGTGAGCCAGATGAAGAGCCAGCGCGACAGCTCTTCCGACACCGTGATGCCGGAATTGAAGGCATAGCGCAGCACCACGTTGCCGAACACCAGCAGCACCATGGTGGCCAGCGCCAGCACCAGCAGGGCTTCCAGGGCGCGGCAGTACAGGCCGAACAGACGGTTCAACACGACCTACCGCCTTCAGGCCGACTGGCCTTCGCGCACCAGGTCCACCAGCGCCTGCAGGCCGAAGGTGTACGAGCGCCAGCCCAGGCCCTGGATGGTGGCCTTCACCGCGGGGGAGATGATGGAGTGCGCCCGCCAGGCCTCGCGCGCCGCGATGTTGGACATGTGGATCTCCAGCACCGGGAAGGGCATCGCCTTGATGGCGTCGTGCAGCGGCACGCCGTGCTGGGTGAGGCCGGCCGGGTTCACCAGCGCGCCGTGGGCGCTGTCGATGCGCTCGTGCAGCTTGTCGATCAGCGCACCCTCGTGGTTGCTCTGGAAGGTTTCCAGCGTCACGCCCAGTTCGCGGGCGATGGCCCCCAGGCGTTCGTTAATTTCCGCCAGCGTGGTGGTGCCGTAGATGTGCGGCTCGCGGCGGCCGAACAGGTTGAGGTTGGGGCCGTGAAGGACGAGGATGTTCATGGGCATGCGCAAGGAGTCGGCGTGGCTTGGGCGGGGAAGGGCATCACTTGCGGATGCGGGCCAGCTCGTCGTTGTAGAGCTTGACCGTGGCGGGGTCGTAGGAGGCGGCCAGGCGGTCGGTCACCGGCTTGGCGATGGCGCTCATCGCGTTCTGCGCGGCGGGGGTCAGCTCGTTGTATTGCATGCCCTTGGCCTGCAGCTCGGCCACGGCCTTCTGCGCGGCGGCGCGGCTGGTGGTGCGCTGGTAGCTGCGCGCCTCGTTGGCGGCGTCGTTCATCGCCTTCTTCTCGGCCGGCGACAGCTTGTCCCAGAAGCGCTTGCTGACCAGCACGATGTTGGCCGCGTACACGTGGTTGGTGGCGCTGACGTACTTCTGCACCTCGTACATCTTGTTGGACAGGATCACTGCGAAGGGGTTCTCCTGGCCGTCCACCGCCTTGGCTTCCAGCGCGCCATACAACTCGGCGAAGGGCATCGGCGTCGGGTTGGCCTTCAGCGCCTTGAAGGTCTCAAGGAACACCGGGTTGGGGATCACGCGCAGCTTCAGGCCTTCCAGGTCTTCCGGCTTGGTGATGGGCCGCTTGCTGTTGGTGACGTTGCGGAAGCCCAGGTCCCAGTAGCCCAGGGCCACCAGGCCCTTCTCGGGCAGCTTGGCCAGCAGGGCCTGGCCGAAGGGGCCGTCCAGCAGCGCGTCGGCCTGGCCGAAGTCGCTCACCGCGAACGGGAAGTCGATCAGGCCGAACTCCTTGACGATGCCTGCCAGCGAGGTGGTGGCCGGCGCGCTCATCTCCTGCACGCCGCCCTGCAGCGCGGACTGCTGCTGCATCTCGTTGCCCAGCGTGGAGGCCGGGAACTCCTGCACCTTCATCTTGCCGCCCGTCTTGGCGGCCAGCAGTTCGGCGAACTTCTTGACGCCGGCGCTCACCGGGTGGTCGGCATTGTTGAGGTGGCCGAACTTGATGGTGCGCTCCTGGAAGTCCTGCGCGGTGGCGGTCAGGGCGGGCAGGGCCAGCAAGGCCGACAGGCAGGCGAGGACGAGCGGCCGGCGGTGGAGCGTCATGGGGGTTCTCCTGTATTCAGAAAGGTGAATCTTGGCCGTCAGCATAAGAAAAACGGAAAGTGTTTCCACTAGGGAATACGCTTCCCAGCCGTTGATTCATGGGGTCGGGCGTTAGAGTGCGTGGGCAGCCCCACAAGGCCCCCGGCGGCCTGTTACAGATGAGTTCAAAACTTCAAAGAAGCTTCAACGTGCTGGAGACGCTGGCTGCGCATCCGGGAGGGTGTTCGCTGTCCTTCATCGCCACCGAGCTGGGCATACCGCTCAGCGTCACCCACCGGCTGCTGGCCGAGCTGGCCGAGTACGGTTATGTGCGCCAGGAGCGCGACCATGGCGACTACACCCTGACCGTCAAACTGGTGTCGCTGGGCCTGAGCTTCCTCAGCAATTCCGGCGTGGTGGACGTGGCCCAGCCGCTGCTGGACGGCCTGGCGCATGAGTCGGGCGAGTTGGTGCGCATGGGCGTGGTAGACGGCGAGGACCTGGTGTTCGTGGCCAAGGCGCAGGGCGCCACCCGGGGCCTGCGCTACGACCCCGACATGGGCCTGGCGGTCCAGCTGTCGTGCAGCGCGGCCGGCCATGCGCTGCTGTCCACGCTCAGCGACGAAGAGGCGCTGGAGCGCGTGGCCCGCCAGGGCTTTGGCCAGCCCGAGCAGTTCGGCCCCCGCGCACCCACCACCGTCAAGGCGCTGCTGGCCTGCCTGCGCACCGCGCGCCGGCAGGGCTACAGCACCATCGTGGAGATGTTTGCGCCCGGCATGTCGGCCATGGCCGCACCGGTGCGCGCGCCGGGCGGCCCGGCGATCGGCGTCATCACCATCGCCGGCCCGCTGGTGCGCCTGACCGAAGCCCGCATGGAGGCGCTGGCCCCGGCCCTGCTGGCCACCGCGCAGGACGTGATGGCCGCCAGCAAGGCCTCGCCGATGCTGGCGCGTGCGCAGCGCCGCAGCGCCTGAGCAAATTGCCGGTGCAGGACGTCGCTTCGGCAGTATTTGCCGGGGTGGTGTAACCGAAGCAGGGGCTGCAAGCCCCCGGCCGCGCTCGATGCCACAGGGGCTCCCCGGCACCCTCAATACGCTGCGCCGCGGGCCGATAGCAGCGGGCAATGAACGTCCTCGATCGCCACAACGTCCGCCGGCTGAATGCCGGACATCCCCGTGCCATCGTCTTTGCCCATGGCTACGGCTGCGACCAGCAGGTGTGGCGCCAGGTGGCCCCGGCCTTCGAGGCCGACCACGAGGTGCTGCTGTTCGATTACGCCGGCTCCGGCGGCGCTGATCCGGCGGCCTATGACACGCAGCGCCACGGCACGCTGCTGGGCCATGCGCAGGACCTGATCGGGGTGTGCGAAGCCGCCGGCCTGCACCGGCCGGTGCTGGTGGCACATTCGGTCAGCACCATGATCGGCGTGCTGGCGGCGCGGCTGCGGCCGGAGCTGTTCAGCGCGCTGGCGCTGGTGGCGCCCAATCCCTGCTACCTGAATCACCCGGGCTACCAGGGCGGCTTCGAGGCCGACGACATCGACGAGCTGCTGGACACGCTGGACAGCAACTACTTCTCCTGGGCCCGCATGATGGCGCCGGTGATCATGGGCAACGCGGACCGCCCCGAGCTGGGCCAGGCGCTGGCCAACAGCTTCTGCGCCGGCAAT
Source organism: Aquincola sp. J276 (assembly GCF_024700035.1). NCBI lineage: Bacteria > Pseudomonadati > Pseudomonadota > Betaproteobacteria > Burkholderiales > Sphaerotilaceae > Aquincola > Aquincola sp. J276. The sequence goes on along the minus strand of NZ_JAJONC010000002.1, from coordinate 987,088 downwards.
CCGGCGGTGGCGCGCCACTTCGCGCGGGTCACCTTGCTGGCCGACCACCGCGCCGACCTGGCCCATGTGCAGCCGCCCTGCCTGGTGCTGCAGTGCGCCGACGATGCGCTGGCCCCGCTGGCGGTGGGCGACTACCTGCTTGAGCAGCTGCCGCGCGGCGAGCTGCTGCGGCTGCGTGCCACCGGCCATTGCCCGCACCTGAGCGCGCCCGAGGAAACCACCGCCGCGCTGCGGGGCTTCGTCGACCGCCTGCCCGCCACCACGGCGGCGCGGTGAGCGCGCCCGCGGCCGAAGCGCTGCTGCCGCTGCTGCCCGACAGCGCGCAGTGCGGCCACCTCTACACCGCCGACAACGGCCTCATCCTGCGTGCCAATGCGCTGGTGGCGCAGTGGTGCGGCCGGCCGCTGGCCGAGATCGAGGGCCGGCTGCGGCTGCAGGACGTGCTCTCGCCGGGCAGCCGCATCTTCCACGAGACGCACTACACGCCGCTGCTGCAGCTGCAGGGCTTCGCGCATGAGATCTCGTTCGACTTCCGCGCGCCGGACGGCCGTGGCATGCCGGTGCTGGCCCATGCCCGCGTGCAGCCTGCCAAGCCCGGGCAGGAGTCCGTCACCAGCATCACGCTGTTCAGTGCCGAGGCCACGCGCCGGCACGAGCGCGCGCTGCGTGCGGCGCGCCGGCAGGCCGAGGACAGCACCGCCCAGCTGGCCCTGCGCCACGCACAGCTGCAGGCCCAGACCGAGCGGCTGCGGGTGACGCTGCAGTCGCTCAGCGACGCGGTCATCACCACCGACGCCCAGGGCCGCATCGACAGCATGAACCCGCCTGCGCATGCGCTGCTGGGCGTGGCCGCGGGCAGCCTGTGCGGCTGCCCCTTCGCCGAAGCGGTGGCGCTGCTGTCCACCGACGACCGGCTGCCGCTGCCTTCGCCGGTGCTGGCCTGCCTGCAGCAGCGCAGCACATTGGCGGCCGGCGGCTCGGTGCTGCTGCTGCGGGCCGATGGCAGCCTGCGCCGGGTGCAGCACAGTGCCTCGCCCATCCTGGATGCCGGCGGCGGGCTGCTGGGCATGGTGTGGGTGGCGCATGACGTCACCGAGCAGCACCGCCAGGCCGAGCGGGTGGAACGCGAGCTGCGGCAGGATGCGCTCACCGGCCTGATGAACCGACGCGAGTTCGAGCGACTGCTGGCCCCGGGCGGGCGGCCGCCGGCGCAGGCGCCGGGTGACCTGCTGTGCCACCTGGACCTGGACCAGTTCAAGGTGATCAACGACACCGTGGGCCATGCGGCGGGCGATGCGCTGCTGGCCGAGATCGGCCGCCTGCTGCAGGCCGGCACCCGCCACAGCGACGTGGTGGCCCGGCTGGGCGCGGACGAGTTCGGCCTCATCCTCGCCCGGTGCGGTCCGCAGGACGGCATCCAGCGCTGCGAGGCGCTGCGCGAGCGCATTGCGGCACACCGCTTCGTGTGGCTGGGGCTGGAGCACCGGCTCACCGCGAGCATCGGCATCGCGCCGCTGCTGCGCAGCGACGGCAATGCGCTGCGGGCGCTCAGCGATGCCGACGTGGCCTGCCACGCGGCCAAGGAGGCGGGCCGCAACCGCGTGCATTTCGCGGCCGAGGCCGATGCCCAGGTGGAGGGCCGCCGCGGCGAGATGCACTGGGTGGCGGTACTGCGCCGCGCACTGGCCGAGGACCGCTTCGAGCTGCATGGCCAGCCCATCGTGGGCACCGGCGCGGCGCTGCCCGGCACCTCGCATTGCGAGGTGCTGCTGCGCCTGCGCGGCGACGACGGCCGCCTCGTGCCGCCGGCGCTGTTCATCCCCGCGGCCGAGCGCTACCAGCTGATGGGCGAGCTGGACCGCTGGGTGTTTCGCCATGCGCTGGCCTGGATGCAGGCCACGCCGGCGGCGCATTGCGCAATCAACGTGTCCGGACAGTCGCTGGGCGATGCCACCTTCCTCACCGACGTGCTGGCGCTGTTCGAGGCCCATGACGTGGATCCGCGGCGCGTGTGCTTCGAGATCACCGAGACCGCGGCCATCGGCAACCTGGAGGCGGCCCACCGCTTCATCGCCGCCTGGCGCAAGCGGGGCGCGCGCTTCGCGCTGGACGACTTCGGCGTGGGGCTGTCGTCCTTCTCGTACCTGCGGCAGCTGGCGGTCGACGTGGTGAAGATCGACGGCTCCTTCGTCAAGGACATGCACACCGATGCGCAGAACCGCGCCATCGTCGAATCCATCCACCGCGTGGCGATGGTGTGCGGCCTGCAGACGGTGGCCGAATGGGTGGAGAACGCCGACATCCTCAGCGCGCTGCAGGAGATCGGCGTGCACTATGCGCAGGGCTGGCACACCGGCCGGCCGGCGCTGCTCGACTGAACAGGCCGGCGCGCGCGGGCGCATTCCTACGTGGCCTGCCGGAGCCGTCTGGCGGCCCGCGGCGGGTGTGCGGGCGACCATGCGGTTCAAGCTGAACAGGAGACCCGCATGACCAACGACAACACCAACCACGGCCAGGAACCCGCCCGCATCCGCATGGACGACGAGGCCGACGTAGCCCAGTGGGCCAAGAAGCTCGACAGCACCGAGGAACAGCTGAAGGAAGCCGTCGCCGCCGTCGGCGACAAGGCCGCCGATGTGGAGATGCACCTGAAGGGTACGCGCAGCACCACCAATGCGGAGCGGATCGAGGCGGCTGGGCAGGGCTGACTTGGTTTGCGTGTTTGCGCACGGCGCCTGCGCAAATGTCGGAGCGGTGGCGCTGCGCATGAAGGTGCCCTGGCACGGCGCCCGCCGGGCACCGCCCCCCGCGTGGCGGCCGAACAAGAACAGCATCTACGGCAGCGGCACGAACCTGTCTAGACAAGCCGATGCCATCAGCCATCCACCGACAAACACCGCTCAAAGAATCGCTGCGCCAGCGCGATGGCCGGCGTCGTGCCATGGCCGTGCGGCACGCCCGGCATCACCTCCAGCTCTGCAGTGATGCCGGCGTCGGCGTACGACTGCTGCAGCTTGCGCAACCGGTCGCCGCGGTGCGACTGCCGGCGTTCCTCTTCGCTGCGCCAGTAGCGGCTGGGCGGGGCGGGGCCGATTTCGTCGGTGCGGGTGTCTTCGCTGCCCACCACCAGCTGCACCGGTACGCGGCGCAGCGCTGCCAGGTCCAGCGGCCGTCCGAAGCGTTCGCCGATGTCGCGCACGCCGGCCCACCAGTCGGCCTGGTCGTCCAGCAGCGTCACCTGCCCCGGCGCACCGATGGCCACGGCGCGCAGCCGCTGCGGATGCAGCAGGAAGTAGCGCTGCGCAAAGTGGCCGCCGCCGGAATAGCCTTGCAGCAGGAAGCGGCTGCCGTCGCAGCCGGTGTCCGCGGCCACCGCCTGCACCATGCCGTCGAGCAGCAGGTCGTAGCGCAGCGGGCCTTCCACCAGGTACTTGTAGCCATCGGCTTCGCCGTCGCCCAGCACGTTGATCGGGAACAGCGGCGCCAGCACCACCAACCGGTGCCGCTGCGCGAAGTCGCTGAACAGGTCCCGGCATTCGATGAAGTTGCGCAGGCTGTGGTGCACCGTCACCAGCAGGCCCGGCGGCGGCTGTTGCGGGTCGGGTGGCGGCACGTACAGGCTGTAGGTGAAGCGCGGGTCGCCGGTGTACGAGAAGACGCCGGCCCGGCCTTGGAGGCACTGGCGCCAGCGCGCGGGGTCCTTGGGATGCGTGGTCATGCGCTGGGCAGGGCAATCGGCCCGCCCGCTGCCGGCGGCGGGGCTTGGCACAGAATGGTCCGATGCAGTTGACCTTGCCATGTCGTTCATCCCGTCGCCGCGGCTCGGCCCGGCTGGCGGCGCCGATGGGCGCGCTGGCTTGCCTGGCCCTGCTGGCCGGCTGCGCAACGCCGCCTGCGGAGCAGCGCGAAGCTGGCCTGCCGCCCACGCAGGCGCGGCAGCTGGTGGTGCAGCTGCTTCCGGCGCAGCTGGCCGGCGCGCAGGGCTGGGCCACCGACGTGGTGGCCGCACTGGCCGCGCTGGAGCTGCCCGCCACGCCGTCGAACCTGTGCGCGGCCCTGGCCGTGACAGAGCAGGAATCCAGCTACCGCGCCGATCCACCGGTGGCCGGCCTGTCGGGCATCGCCTGGCGGGAGATCGAGCGCCAGGCCGAGCGCGCCGGCGTGCCGATGCTGCTGGTGCGCGCCGCGCTGCAGGTGGATTCGCCCAACGGCAAGAGCTACGCCGAGCGCATCGACAACGCCCGCACCGAGCGTGAGCTGAGCGAGATCTTCGAGGACCTCATCGGCATGGTGCCGCTCGGCAGGCGCTTCCTGGCCGGGCGCAACCCGGTGCGCACCGGCGGCCCGATGCAGGTGAGCATCGCCTTTGCCGAAGCCCATGCCCAGCAGCGGACCTATCCCTATCCCATGGCCGGCAGCGTCCGGCACGAGGTGTTCAGCCGCCGCGGCGGCCTCTACTTCGGCATCGCCCATCTGCTGGACTACCCGGCCAGTTATCCGCAGCCGCTGTACCGCTTCGCGGACTTCAATGCCGGCCGCCATGCCAGCCGCAATGCCGCCTTCCAGAACGCGGTGAGCAAGGCCTCGGGCATTCCGCTGGCGCTGGATGGCGACCTGGTGCGCCATGGTGCCGATGCCGACGAGCGACCCGGCAGCACCGAGCTGGCCACGCGGGTGCTGGCCGGCCGGCTGGACATGAACCATGCCGCCATCCGCCGTGACCTGGAGCGTGGCGATGCGCCCGACTTCGAGCGCAGCCGGCTGTGGGAGCGGGTGTTCGCCCTGGCCGAGAAGCTGGAAGGCCAGCCGCTGCCGCGCGCGGTGCTGCCGCGCATCGACCTGCAGAGCCCCAAGATCACCCGCAAGCTCACCACCGAATGGTTTGCCCGCCGCGTGGATGAGCGCTACCGCCGCTGCCTGCAGCGCGCCAACGCCGCATCACCTGACTAGACAACCATGAAGATCGCCACCTACAACGTCAACGGCATCCACAGCCGGCTGCCGCGGCTGCTGGAATGGCTGGAGGAATCGAAGCCCGACGTGGCCTGCCTGCAGGAGATCAAGACCTCCGACGCCACCTTCCCCGAAGCGGCCATACGCGACGCCGGCTACGGCGTGCTGTGGCATGGGCAGAAGGGCTTCAACGGCGTGGCGCTGCTGGCGCGTGGCAGCGAGCCGGTGGAGATCCGCCGCGGCCTGCCGGGCGACGAGGCCGACACCCACAGCCGCTACCTGGAAGCGCAGGTGCAGGGCGTGGTGGTGGCTTCGCTGTACCTGCCCAACGGCAATCCGCAGCCCGGCCCCAAGTTCGACTACAAGCTGGCCTGGATGGCCCGCCTGAACGCGCATGCTGCCACGCTGCGCGACGACGGCATGCCGGTGGTGCTGGCCGGCGACTACAACGTGGTGCCTACCGATGCGGTGGCCGACATCTATTCCACGCGCTCGTGGAAGAAGGATGCGCTGCTGCAGCCCGAGAGCCGGGCCGCCTTCCAGGCGATGCAGTCGGCAGGCTGGACGGATGCGCTGAGGCACCTGCATCCGGACGCGCCGCTCTACACCTTCTGGGACTACCTGCGCCAGCGCTGGCAGCGGGATGCGGGTCTGCGCATCGACCACCTGATGCTCAATGCACCGGCCCTGGCCCGGCTGCGTGCGGCCGGCGTGGACAAGGCGGTGCGCGGCCGCGAGAAGGCCAGCGACCATGCACCGGCCTGGATCGAACTGGCGGACGGCTAGGCGACGCGCAGCGGCCGCATGGCGGCTTCAGGTGGTGCTGAGGTGCTTGCCCACCAGGCCGGTCATCTCGAACATCGTGACCTCGTCCTTGCCCATCACGGCCTTCAGCGCGCCATCGCACAGGATGTTGCGCTTGTTGGCCGGGTTCTGCAGGTTGTTGGCCTTGATGTAGTCCCACACCCGCTTGGTGACCTCGGTGCGGGCCAGCGGTTCGTCGCCGACGATCTTGGCGAGTTCGGGGCTGGGCTTCAGGGGCTTCATGAAAGCGCCAGTCTTCTTTGCGGCGGTGGCCATCGTCTCTTTCTGTGCAGTGAACGGCTGCAGAGAATACCCCGGCTCGGCAGGCGCCTGTTTTGCAAGCTGTACGCGGCTTCAGCGGATGCGCAGGATCTGCCGCTCCGAGGCCGTCACCGTGCGCACACGGCCTTCGGTGTCGCGGTAGGTCACGCGCAGCATCTTCGGCGTCTCTGGCGCGGGGTCGTAGCCGAAGACGTCGTTGCTCACCGGCAGCTCCAGGAAGCGGCCGTTGACCATGGACTGCAGCCGCTGCGTCACGTCGGCCTGGCGGCTGCCGGCGCCGTAGCTGGCGCTGAGGATCTGCAGCTCCCCGGCCTGGTGGCCGCCGCCGCTGCCGCCGCCCCAGCCACCGTTCCAGCCGCCGTTGCCCCAGCCGCCGCCGCTCCAGCCGGAGAACATCGCACCGTCCACCACGCTGCCCTCGCGGTACTCGAAGGTGCGGGTGCCGCCGCGTTCGGAGCGCGCATGGATGCGCAGCGTCTTCACCTGGCCCGGGTCGGGATCGGTGCCGAACGTCTTGTTGCCCATCTTGAAGCTGCGGTCCTGGCGTGCCAGTTCGCGCAGCCGGTCGGTCACGTCGATGTTGCGTCGCGCGGTGCCATAGCGGGCCTGCAGGATCTCGTACTCGCCTTCGGCCTGCTGGCCGCCGGAGCCGCCGCCGCTCCAGCCGCCGTTCCAGCCGCCCTGGCCCCAGCCGCCGCCCGACCAGCCGGCGAAGCGGCCGCCGTCCACCTGGCTGCCTTCGCGGTATTCGAAGGTGCGGGTGCGGCCATCGCTGCCGCGGGCGTGGATGCGCAGCGTCTTCACGCGGCCGGGGTCGGGGTCGATGCCGAAGGTCTTGTTGGTGAGCTTGAAGCCGCGGTCCTCGCGTGCCAGTTCGCGCAGGCGGTCCGTCACGTCCACATGGCGTTCGGCGGTGCCGTAGCGTGCCTGCAGGATGCGCCAGCCATCGCCTTCGTCATGGCGCTGGGCCTGCGCCGGCAGGCAGGCCAGCAGCGCCAGCAGCATGGCCAGCAGTGGCAGCGGCCACCGGGCCGCCCACTGGCCGCGGTGAAGCATGGTGGTGTGCATGTGCTCTCTCCTGCAGTGGCGGTCCGGTGCATCCTAGCGCCGCCACGGCCCCCCTGTTGACATGGCGCATGCCGCGGCGGGCAAGCGCTTTGCCGGCAGGACCGCATGGCGGCAGGTGGCGGCCGGCGGGCGGGCGGCATGCATGTGGATTGACGCGGCACAGGGCATCGACATCGACTGGGGCGAGGTCTTCACGCTGGCTGCGCGGCCGGTCGTGGCCGATTGCATCCGCCGCGGCTGGCAGGTGCATTTCGATTGCGACTGCCCGCCCACGCAGCTGCAGGTGAAGGTGCCGGTGCTGCAGGCCACCCTGTACCGCGTGATGCATGGCTTCGCACAGGCGGTGCGGCCGGGTGGCTTCATCGTGGCGGTGTCCTCGGCCGAGGCGCTGCCGCAGGACCCGGGGCTGCTGCAGCTGGACCTGCGGCTGGCCAGCTCGGATGCGCTGCCACCTCCCCAATGGCCGGCCGGCACCGCGGCGCTGGACGCCTTCGTGCACCGGCGCCAGCGGCCCTGGGGCCTGCCCGGGCTGCGCAGCGACAGCACGCGGCTGCTCAACGGCGCGGAGGGCCGGGCCCACCATGTGATGTTCCATGCGCGGCTGGTGGTGCCGGGCCGGCTGCAGCCGGCCGATGCCGATGCCCGCGGCGCCATGGCCTGGCTGGTGGCCGCGCCGCCGCATCCAGGCGCGCCGCTGGCGGCCCGGCTGCAGCGCCTGGGATGGCAGACCCGCCGCTTCGAGTCCTGCACGGCGGCCCTGCAGGCCTTGGGCGATGGCCAGCCCATGCCCGCGCGCGTGGTGGTGCTGGAGTCGCAGGCCGACACCGCCGACGAGGCGCTGCGGTTGTGGCAGGCGCTGCCCGCGGGCACCCAGCGCATGTTCGGCGTGCTGTCGGGCTCCGCCACCATCGTGCGCCAGCAGCACCGGCCCGAGCTGCACCTGCATGTGGTGCCGGTCTCGGCCAACGAGCTGCTGCTGGCCACACGGGCGTTGCATGGCGACGGTCCGCCGGGCGATCCGCCCACGCTGCTGCCGCAGCTGGCCGTGCCGCAGGTGCTGGTGGTGGACGACGACGAGACCAACCGCATCGTGGCCGGCGCGCTGCTGGCGCATGCCGGCTTCGATGCGGTGCTGGTGCCCGGCGGGCTGGAGGCCATCGCGGCCTGCGAACGCCAGCCGCCGCAGGCGGTGCTGATGGACATCGACATGCATCCGATGGACGGCTTCGAGACGACGCGGCAGCTGCAGGCGCTGCAGCGCGTGGGCCGGCTGGCGCCGTTCCCCATCCTGGCGGCCACCGCCGGCCAGTACGATGACGATCGCGTGGCCGCGGCCGGCATGGCCGGCCTGATCACCAAGCCGCTCAGCCTGCCGGTGCTGCAGCAGGAGCTGGTGCGGGTGCTCAAGGGCTCGCTGGCGCGCCGTTAGCGCAAGGAGGTTTCCATGATCCAGACCCTGCACCGCACCGTCGCCTTCGTGGCGACGGCCATCGTCCTCGCTGCCACCGGAGCTGCGCGGGCGGCGCCGCCCGAGGCACCGCAGCTGTCGCTGCGACTGGTGGCGCCCGAGCGCTTTTCCGATGCCGGCCACGGCCGCCGCCAGCCCGGCGCCGACGAGCTGGAAGCACTGCGCCAGGCGCTGGAGCAGGCGCTGCAGCCCCTGGTGCAGCGCAGCCTGCAGCCCGGCGACCAGCTGACGCTGGAACTGCTGGACGTGGACCTGGCCGGCGAGCTGCAGCCCACGCGCACCGGGCGCGAGCTGCGGGTGCTGCGCGGTGCCACCTGGCCGCGCCTGCAGCTGCGCTACAGCCTCCTGCGCGGCGGCAGCGTGCAGGCCCAGGGCGAGCAGCAGCTGTCCGACCTGGCCTACCTGGACCGCCGCCTGGCCGCCGCCGATGCCAGCCGCTATGCCTTCGAGGCGGCGCTGCTGCGCGACTGGTACCAGCGCACGCTGCAGGACGCACGCCCGCCGCTGTAACAGGCTGTGGTCCGCAGTGGCTTGTGCGCCGGCTTGCGGCCGGCCGCCCGGGTGCACTAGTCTTGCCGGCTTTGCGCACAGCCGGAGGTCTTGGCGGGTGGAAGGGGGCACGTCGTTGGAGCAGCCGCTCGTGGCATCGGTGCTGGCGTCCCTGGACCGGATCGGCGTGGCCGCCTGCCTGCGTGACGACCATGGCACGGTGATGCTGCACAACACGGCCTGGCAGCAGCGCCTGGGCCCCGCCGCCGGTGCGCTGCCGGCGCCCGACACCGAGTTGCCCTGGCCGGGCATGGGCCGGCTGCAGCTGTGGCAGCCGCCCCCGCCCGAGGCGCTGCGCGAGCAGTCCGCCCTGCTGGAAGCCGCGCTGGAGCGCATGCAGCAGGGCGTGATCATGGTCAGCGCCAAGCGCATCGTGGAGGTGTGCAACCGCCGTGCGATCGAGCTGCTGGACCTGCCGCCGGCGCTGATGGCTGCGCGGCCGCCTTTCGAGGAGGTGCTGGCCTACCAGTGGTCGGTGCAGGAGTTCTCGGCCAGCCCGCCCGAGCTGCAGGACTTCGTGCGGCAGGGCGGCATCCTGGACCAGCTGCACAGCTACGACCGGCTGCGACCCGACGGCCGCGTGATCGAGGTGCGCAGCGTGCCCATCGATGGCGGCGGCGTGCTGCGCACCTACACCGACATCACCGAGCGCAAGCGGCAGGAAGCCCTGCTGCGCCATGTGGCCAGCCACGATGCGCTGACCGCGCTGGCCAACCGCGCGGTGCTGATGGAGCGGCTGGCGCAGGCGCTGCAGGCCTGCGCCGACGGCCAGGACGGCCTGGCGGTGATGTACCTGGATCTCGATGGCTTCAAGGCCATCAACGATTCGCTGGGCCATGCGGTGGGCGACCGCATGCTGGCCGCGGTGGCGGCCCGCTTGCGCGACGCCGCCGGCGAAGCCACCCTGGTGGCCCGCATGGGCGGCGACGAGTTCGCGGTGCTGCTGCAGGGCGTGCGCGAGGCGGCCCCGGCCGTGGCCCTAGCGCAGCGGCTGGTGGCCGCGGTGAGCGAGCCGGTGGCCCTGGATGCGCATTGCCTGCAGGTGGGCGTGTCGGTGGGCATCGCCCTGCACGACGGGCAGCCCGGCACGCCGGACCAGCTGTTGCAGCGTGCCGACCGCGCGATGTACCAGGCCAAGGCGGCCGGCCGCGGCTCGGTCCGGGTGGACCTGCCGCCCGCGGTGTGAAGCGCGGCCGCCGCGGCCGTCAGCGGCCCTGCTGCGCCGCGATCCAGGCGTCGATCTTGGCCGTCAGCACCAGCATCGGCAGCGCGCCGGTGCCCAGCACCTGGCGATGGAAGGCCTTCAGGTCGAAGCGCGGTCCCAATGCCTGCTGCGCCCGCTCGCGCAGCTGCGCGATGGTGAGCGCACCCACCTTGTAGGCCAGCGCCTGGCCGGGATTGACGATGTAGCGTTCCACTTCGGCAGTGGCATCGATGCGGGACATGGCCGAGTGGGCCAGCATGTAGTCGATGGCCTGCTCGCGGCTCCAGCCGAAGGCATGCAGGCCGGTGTCCACCACCAGCCGCAGCGCGCGCAGCATCTCGGCGTCGTAGTGGCCGAAGCGCTGGTACGGATCGGTGAACAGGCCCAGCGCCGGGCCCAGGCTCTCCGCATACAGCGCCCAGCCCTCGGCATAGGCGGTGTTGCCTTCGTAGCGCAGCAGCTTGGGCAGCCGCTCGTCCTCCGCCGCCAGCGAGCCCTGGAAGTGGTGGCCGGGGTTGGCCTCGTGCAGGTACAGGGTCTCCATCTCCCAGGTGCGGCGGCTGGGCAGCTCATGGGTGTTGAAGAAGAACACGCCCGGCGTGCCGGTGCTCAGCGATCCTGGCACATAGTGCCCGCCGGCGGCGGTGGCGGCCTGCCAGTCGGGCGTGGGCCGCAGGGCCAGCGGCGTCCGCGGCATCGCATCGAAGAGCCGCGGCAGCGCCGCATCCACCCGCCGGCCGATCCCGGCATAGCCTTGCGCCAGCGCCTCGGCCGATGCCGGCGCGAAGCGGGCATCGGTGCGCAGCCACTCCAGGAACTGCGCCAGCGTGCCGCCGTAGCCCACTTCCTGCATCACCGCCTGCATGCGGCCGCGGATGCGCTCCACCTCCGACAGCCCCAGCTGGTGCACCGTGCGGGCGTCCAGGCCGGTGGTGGTGCGGGAACGGATGAGCTGCGCGTAGTAGTCGGCGCCGCCCGGCAGGGCCCACAGGCCCACGCTGTCGCGGGCGCTGGCCAGGTAGCTGCCCGCCAGGAAGGCCTGCGTGCGCTGCAGCGCGGGCCGCAGCCTGTCCTCGATGGCCTCGGTGTACTGGCGGGTCAGGCGCTCCCGGTCGGCCGCGGAGAAGGCGGCCGGCAGGCTGCGGATGGGGCCGTAGAAGGGCGAGTCGATGGCGCCCTGGCCGGCCAGCAGCTCGAACTGCGTCACCACCCGTTGCGCCACCAGGCGCGGCAGCACGATGCCGTTGCGCTGGCCTTCGCGCATGCGGTCGGCGGCCATGTCCAGCCAGGCGACGAAGCCGTCCAGCCGTGCCAGGCCGTTCTCGTAGTCTTCCACCGTGCGGTAGGGTGCCACGCCCTGGCCGGAAGACAGCTCGGCAAAGGCGAGATGCCAGCCATTGAAGTGGTCCAGCATCAGCAGTGGCCAGAAGCCCGCCGCCGGCATGGAGTGGGCGGCCAGCGCATCCTGCCGCGCCCATTCGAAGGTGTCGTGGATGGCGCGGTCGTCGGCCGTCAGCCGCTCGCGCGGCACGGTGGCCAGCAGGGCCAGGTCGGTCTGCGCGGCCTCGCGCTCGATGGCCACCTCGGTGGCCGATCCGAACAGGCCGTGCTGCGCCGCGCGTCGGGTGTCGCCGCGGTACAGCGCCAGCACCGGCGCGCGGGCCAGGGCCGCCTCGTCGCTGGCGTCCATCAGCAGCCGCAGTCGCCGCCCGGCCTCGGCCGCCTGGGCTGCCGCCTCGGCCGGCGAGGGCGGGGCGGCGGGCTGCAGGCTGGCCGCATCCACGGTGGCGGGCGGCGGGGGCGCGGTGATGTCGGCCGCGGGCCGGGGCGCGCTGGCACAGCCGGCCAGCCACAGCGCCGCGGCGCTGCACAGGCCGGCCTGCAGCCGGCGGTGGCGCGCCGGCCGGGGCGGAGGAAGGGGCAGGGGGCGGTTCGCGGTCATCGGGGCTCCTGGTGCGGCCCGCGTTATACAAGCTGCGCCCCGGCGCGGCGCCGGTGTCGCCAACAACCCGAAACAGCTGCGCCACCCTCGGCGGGCGGCATCACCGGGCCACAATGGCAGGGTCATCCCGTACTGTTCGTTGGAGTTTGCATGTCGCTATCCCGTCGCCAGGCCCTTGCCGCTGCAGCCGCCGCCGGCCTGTTCCTGGCGCTTGCCCACCGCCCGTCGGCCGCGCAGGCCAAGGTGAAGGTGGCGGCCGTGTACACCGTGCCCGTGGGCCAGCTGTGGGTGGGCCGCATCGACAAGGCCCTGAAGGCCGCCGCCGCCCGGGGCGAGATCGACTACGTGTTCAGCGAGAACGTGGCCGCGGCCGACTACGAGCGGGTGCTGTCGGGTTATGCCGAGCAGGGCCATGCGCTGATCGTGGGCGATGCCTTCGCGGTGGAGGAGCTGGCGCGCAAGGTGGCGCGCAAGCATCCCAAGACGGCTTTCCTGATGGGCAGCAGCGCACGGCCGCAGAAGCCCAACTTCGCGGTGTTCGACAACTACATCGTCGAGCCCGCCTTCCTCACCGGCATGATCGCCGCCGGCATGAGCAAGAGCGGCCGCATCGGCCTGGTGGCGGGCCATCCGATCGCCGAGGCCAACCGGCTGATGAATGCCTTCATGGCCGGGGCGCGCGACGTCGATCCGAAGGTGCGCTTCCACGTCACCTTCATCGACAGCTGGTTCGACCCGCCCAAGGCCAAGCAGGCCGCCTTCCAGATGATCGACCAGGGCGTGGACGTGCTGTATGCCGAGCGCTTCGGCGTGGCCGACGCCGCCAAGGAGCGCAAGGTGCTGGCCATCGGCAACGTGATCAACACGCAGGACAAGTACCCCGAGACGGTGGTGGCCTCCGCGCTGTGGAACATGGAGCCCGCCATCGACGCCGCGCTGGCCGCGGTGAAGGCCGGCAAGTTCAAGGCCGAGGACTACGCCCGCTATTCGATGATGAAGGTGGGTGGCGGCGAGCTGGCGCCGCTGGGCACCTTCGAGGACAAGGTGCCCGAGGCGCTGAAGGCCAAGGTGGCCGCGCGCGAGAAGGCGATGCGCGAGGGCAAGTTCAGGGTGCGCATCAACAACGCCGAGCCGCGCGGCAGCCGCTGAGCGGCGGGCCGCCTCAGGTTCTCAGGCCTGGTCGGGTGCTGGCGGGCACACGCCCAGCGCGGCGAGCAGCCGCACCATGGCCGGCGCGCACAGCACCGGCAGCTCGGTGGGCGCGGCCCAGCGCCAGGCGTCCACCTCGGGCGTCATCGCCCCGGTGCGGTGGTGCGGGAAGAAGCTGGTGCAGGCGCAGCCGGACAGGTCGCACTGGCTGGCCGGCAGCTGCATGCGGAACAGGTGCAGGCTCTTCTGCGGCCGGTAGGCCAGCAGGCCGATCTCGGTGAGCGAGGCGGGCGCCAGCACCAGGCCGGTTTCCTCCAGCACCTCGCGCACGGCGGCCTGGCGCGGTGTCTCGCCGGGTTCGGCGCCGCCCTTGGGCAGGTCCCACCAGCGGCTGCCGGTGGCATGGGCCAGCAGCACCTGGCCCTGCTCGTCGGACACGATCACGCCATAGGAAGTGGTGCGGGCCGCCATGCCGGTGCTCAGGGTTCCCACAGCCGGTAGCGGGTGGCGAAGGGATGCAGCACCTGCTCGTCCCAGGTGGTGGCCAGCAGCACGCCGGCCGCGTCGCAGGCGGTCCAGATGTTGTGGGTGAAGTAGGGATCGTCGGCCAGGTGCGGCGCGAAGGCATCGCGCAGCAGCCGGGCCAGCGGGCTGGGCGGGTCCAGCCAGTCGTCCCAGGGCTCGCCGGGGGCGTCGGTGTTGAAGTGCGCGCCATGGTGGCCCTGCATCGCCAGGTCCAGCACGTCCAGGGCCGGCACGCGCGGATGCGTGGCCCGCAGCGCGGTGGCGGTGGCGATCAGCTGGAGCACGACGGCATCGGCCATGGAGGCAGTCTAGCGTCTGCCCGGCGGCGCCCGCGCCCGCCCACAATGCGGCGCATGAAGCAAGCACCGGTTTTCTCGGCCCTGCGCCGTGCGCTGCTGTCGGCCTTTGCCGGCAGCGCGGTGGGCACACCCGCGCTGGCCGCGGCGGCACCGGCGGCCGCGGCCGTCATCCCCGTCAGCACGCTGGCGCTGCGCAGCCCGGTCGCACGGCGCGCGGCGCCGTTCATGGCGGGCTTCAGCTTCAAGCCGGGCGATCTGCCGGCTGGCGACCACATCGTGGTCGACGGTGCACGGGCCCAGGCCACGGTGAAGAACCGGCATGACGACGGCTCGGTGGACTTCGCCGTCATCGCCGGCCAGGCCGACCTGCAGGCCGGCATGCCCACGGTGCTGCGCATCGGCCGCGGCCGCGGCGCGGCGCCCGCCAGCGCAGCACCGCTGACACCGGCCGACCTGCAGCGCACCGGGCTGCAGCTGAGCATCGAGGCCGAGGGCCTCGGCACGGCGCTGTGGTCGGGCGATGCCTGGTTGCGGCCGCTGGAGACCTGGATCAGCGGGCCGCGCATGTCCTCGTGGATCTATGCCCAGCCGGCCGGCAGCGATGCCCATCTGCAGATGCGGCTGGAGGTGTGCCTGCATGCCGGCGGCGAGGTGGAGGTGTTTCCCTATGTGGAGAACGGCTGGCTGATGGTGGCCGGGCCCGCGCACAAGGCGGCGCGCTTCATCGTGAAGATGGATGGCCGCACCTGCTTCGACCGCCGCCTGGGCATCGGCCATCACACCCGCACGCCGCTGATCGACGGCAGCATGCTGGGCTACTGGAACACCGACGAACCGCGGGTGGCGCCCAAGCAGTCGCGCGCCTACCTGGTGGCCAGCGGCAAGACGGTGCGGCCCGACCCCGGCGTGGACTACCCGCGCTGGACCGGTGCGGCCAACACGGCCTTCCAGCCCTTCCAGCTGGGCCTGTTCCGCAACGGCATGTACGGCGGCGGGCATTACGACGGCATCGGCCCGCAGCCCGGCTGGGAGGTGGCCTACCTGGTGTCCGACGATCCGCTGGCCTATGAATCCATGCTGCGCCAGGCGTGGTCCTGGGGCCGCTACGCCATCCACTACCGCGACGAGAAGACCGGCCGGCCGGTGGCCTTCAGCCAGCATCCCACCACGCAGATCGCCGGGCAGGCCCAGGGCTCGCACCACATCGGCGGGTTGGACACCTTCCACACGCTGACCTACACGCCGGTGCCCAGCGGCGCGATGCCGGCCGGCGACGACTACTACGCCATCAGCCATTCGCCCGCACCGCCCTATGGCGCCTACCGCGCCAGCGGCCGCCACTACCTGATGGAGCAGTGCCAGTTCCAGGCGACGGCCAACTTCCTGTCGGTGGGCATGTCGCGCAACCGCACCGACGGCCTGTGCCTGTACAGCCACCACCAGCTGCGCGGCATCGCCTGGTACCTGCGCACGCTGTTCATGGCCGCGGTGGTGACGCCCGACGGCCATCCGCTGCAGCGCGAGTTCCGGCGCGCGGTCAAGGCCAACGTGGACTTCTACTGGCAGCGCGTGGTGGCCCAGCCCAACAACCCCTTCGGCACCATCCCGCAGTTCGGCGCGGGTGTGGCGCTGCAGACCTGGCAGCACGACTTCCTGGTGGGCGCCTGGGGCCTGGGCCTGGCCGCACGTGCAGCGGGCGATGCCGCCACCCACCAGCGCATGGCCCAGGTGTTCGCCTACCTGGCCAAGGGCACCATCGGCCGGCTGGGCGGCACCGGCCCGCAGGAGTTCCTGTACGTGCACCAGAGCGGCCAGCAGGCCGACCCCAACGGGCCGGGCGGCTCGGCGCCGGTGATGTCGCCTTCGCCGGCCGACGTGGACCCGCTGAAGGTGGACTTCGAGCGCGGAACCGGCCCCTGGTGCCGGCACTGGGGCGAGGTGTTCCGCAATGCGGTGGGCTTCGACAACCCCGGCGTGGCCGGTCCGCTGGCTTTCGGTGACTACCCCGACCCCACCGGCCTGTGGGGCCAGCTGCACATGGCGCTGGACGAATGCGACCGCCACGGCGCCGATGGCACCGCGGCCGCCCTGGGCCGCCTGCGTGCGGCATCCAACTTCGGCGAACTCGGCGCGGCCATCCGCACGCAGCGGGTGCTGGTGTGCTGCCGCAGCACCCAGGCCACCGCCACGCCGGCCCGCGCGGTGGCGGCTGCTGCCGCGGTGCCGGCCAGCACCTGGGAGCGCTTCCGCTCGCCGCCCGGAGAGGTGCACATCATCAACCTCAACGGCCTGGAGGACGTGGACCCCGAGCGCCGGCAGGCCAGCGGCCGCTGGTTCAACAGCTACTTCAACCAGAACATGATCGACAGCATGACGCAGTCGTGGAGCTTCGGCGCCGCCGCTAAGGACCACCCCGACGGCTTCGTGCAGCTGTGGCATGGCGGCGGCCATGGCGCCGCGGTGGCGGTGACCGCGCTGCAGTGGAAGGCCCGCACGCGGCGCTACGGCTTCATCGGCTGGCCGGGCAACGTGCCCGAGGACAGCGACTGGACGGGCTTTCGCACGCTGAAGGCCAATGCCGACCGAGACCACGATCCGGCGCGCGACCGCCGCGACCCGGTGTGGTTTGACTACGACCACCAGGGCTCGCGCATCTTCCTGGCCTCGCACACCTACAAGATGGTGGCCTACTGCCCACCGTCGCCCAGCGTGGGGCCTGAAGGCGCGCTGATCATCGGCGCGCTGCAATGGGGCAACGACACCAACAGCCCCACCGGCGGCAACCCGCTGCCGGTGCTGCGCCACCACATGAATTTGGCCACGGGCGTGGTGCAGCGCGGCACCCGCAGCCCGCCGGTGGCCATGGGCGCGATGGAGAACAACGCGTTCTGCCGCGACACCCGCCGCAACCGGCTGTGGCACTTCAAGCATGGCCAGCTGGAATGCTGGTACGAGGACCTGGACGAGCCGGTGCCGCGGCTGCTCAAGCCACACCGGATGCGCCGGGAGGAGGGCGCGGCCGCGCTGCCCGCGGTGCGCTACATCGGCCTGCGCTACATCGAGGCGCTGGACATCATCCTGGCGCAGGGCGGCCATGCCGATGCGGCCACGCCCATGGGCTTCTACATGCTGGACATGGCCAGCGGCTTCCCGGTGCTGATGGCGCAGGCCCCGCCGCCGCGGCGCATGCCGCATGGCGGCTACATGGCCGGCTTCGACTACGTGCCGCCGCTGAACGCGGTGTACTTCTACGAAGGCCGGCAGACGACGACGATGGAGGTGCTGCAGCTCAGCACGCGCAACGTGCGCAGCACCGGCTGGCAGTGGCGCACCGAGCGCTGGACCGGTGCCACGCCGCCCGGCCTGAAGCGCCCGCCGCGCATGGGCGATGCCGAGTTCAACGACGTGCTCTACAGCCCCGCCGAGCGCTTCAACTACGACGCCGACAGCGGCATGCTCATCTATGCGCACGGCAGCACCGGCCCGATGCGCTGCGTGGACGGCGTGATGCGACAGGGCGGCGTGGCCGGCTTCGGCCTGCCGGGCAACGTGGTGGCGCAGGCCTGATGCGCTGCCGCCTGTGCCAGCGCCCGCTGGAAGCGCCCGACCGCCTGCGCGGCCTGACCGTGTGCCGCCATGCGGCCTGCCGCGGCCGCACCGAGGCCGGCCGCATCGAGGCCCAGCGCCAGGCCTTCACCCAGGCCGCGATGGACCAGGTGCGGGCGCTGCAGCCGCCGCGCCCGGTGCGCGAGCCGGTATGGCTGCTGCCTTTCGACACCACGCTGGCCGACACGACCGAGGCGCAGCGCCAGGACTTCGCGCAGGCGCTGGCCGACATCGCCCGCCAGCCCGCGCCGCAGCCCGAGCTGCCGGCCATGGAGGCCGACGAAGCCGACGCAGGTTCCGGCCCGATCGCCGCGATGGGCGGCCAGCTGTGCGGCCATTGCGGTGGCCGCTGCTGCACCGCCGGCCGCGACGACCATGCCTTCCTGCACGAAGGTGCGTTGGCGGACTGGCTGGCCGAGCATCCCGGTGCGCGGCCCGAGGATGCCGTGGCCTTCTACGTGGCGGCGCTGCCGGCTGCGCATGTGCAGGGTTCCTGCCTGTACCACACGCAGCAGGGTTGCGCCCTGCCGCGCGAGCGGCGCTCGGACACCTGCAACCGCTTTCGTTGCAGCCCCTTCAGGACCATGGCGGAAGCGGCGCGCCAGCAGCCGCCACAAGGCGTGGCGGTGCTGCGGGCCCGGGGCGGGCAGATGGAATCGGTGGCGTTGATCACGCCGGGCCGCGGCCTGGAACGGCTGCCGCCCTGAACACAAGCGGCCCCGCATCCCGCGGGGCCGGCGGCATCAGAGTGCCGCGTCCTTCAGCTTCTTCAGCGAGCGCACCTTCAGCTTGACCGAAGCGGGCTTGGCGGCAAACACGCGTTCCTGCTTGGTGAAGGGGTCGATGCCGGTGCGCTTCTTCTTGGCCGGCACGGCCACGGCCGAGATCTTCAGCAGGCCGGGCAGCGTGAACTCGCCCACGGCCTTCTTGTTCAGCGAAGCCAGCATCGTGGCTTCCAGCGCGGCCAGCACGGCCTTCACGGCCTTGGGGTCGACCGACGAGGTCTCGGCCAGGTGGGCCAGCAGGCTGGTCTTGTTGAACGCAGCCTTGATCGGCTTCATCGCGCCGCCGGCCGGTGCGGCCTTCTTGGCGGCCGGGGCCTTCTTGGCCGCTGCAGGGGCCGCAGCCTTCTTGGCAACGGGCGCCTTCTTGGCGGGCGCGGTCTTCTGGGCCGGGATCTTCTTGGCGGTAGCCATCGTGGGGTTCTTTCGGAGTTATGGAGAAAAAAGCGCAAGTTGGCGCGGCCGCGATTCTAGGAACTGCGGGCCGCCTTCGCGCGGCCGTTGTTGCGGGCATCCGGCACGCCCGGCGCATGCGCGCAGCGGGAACGTGGCTTGCCGCATGGCCGGGCCGGCGATCGGCCGGTGCCAACGAAGGAGACAGACATGAGCCAGAACAACCAGGACGACCTCAGTCGCCAGGGCGGCCAGCAGTCCCAGTCGCAGAGCTCGGGCCAGGGCCAGCAGAGCCAGCAGAACATCGGCGGCGTGCAGCAGGCCAGCCAGTCGGGCAGCAATCCCGGGCAGCAGAGCCAGAGCGGCGGCCAGGGCGGTTCGCAGCAGGGCCAAGGCCAGGGCCAGGGCCAGCGGCCGGGGCAGCAGGACCAGGGCCAGCAGCGTGGCGGCCAGCAAGGCGGCCAGGGCAGCCAGGAAGGCCAGGACATGGGCCGCCGCATGGGCAGCGAAAGCGACCAGAGCGGCAACCGCGGCAGCCAGCAAGGCGGCAGCGGCCAGTCCGGCCAGCGCTGATTCCCGCCCGCCCGTCGGGCGGGCCAGGGGGCGCGTCAACCGGCCTTGCGGGGCCGGTGGCGCGCCTTTTTGCCGTCTGCTGGCGCCTGGCCCATCGCGGCCAGCCAGGGCGACACCAGCTGCGCCAGCCATTGCAGCACCGCCTGCACCCGCGGCGCCAGGTGCCGGCGGTGTGGATACAGCAGGCTCACCGGCATCGGCGCGGCGGTGTGCTGGGGCAGCACTTCCACCAGCCGACCGGCCTGCACCAGCGCCCGCGTGCCGTGCACCGGCGCCTGGATCAGGCCCAGGCCGGCCAGGCAGGCCGCCTGGTAGGCATCGGTGCCGTTGACCACGATGCTGCTGGCCATGGGCACCAGGCGCGCCACGCCTTGCTCGACATGCTCGAAGCCCGCACCCTGCAGGCCGAGGTTGCCCGCATAGTGCACCAGCCGGTGCTGCGCCAGGTCGGCCAGCGTGCGCGGCAGGCCATGGCGACGCAGGTAGTCGGGGCTGGCCAGGTTCCACATGGAGAGGTGGCCCAGCGGCCGCGCCACCAGCTCGGCATCGTGCAGCGGGCCCACGCGCAGCACGCAGTCGAAGCCTTCCTGCACCGGATCCACCCGGCGGTCGGTGGTGCTCAGCGCCACTTCCAGCAGCGGATGGGCGGCCAGGAATTCCGGCAGCCGGGGGATCACCAGTTCACGCGCCAGCGTGGCCGGCAGGTCGATGCGCAGCCGGCCCTGCAGGCCGCTGGCCGCGGGCTGGAACATCGCATGCAGCTGCTCGGCATCGGCCAGCAGCTCCTGGCAGCGGCCCAGGAAGGCCTCGCCATCGGTGGTGAGCTTCACCTGCCGGGTGGTGCGCTGCAGCAGCCTCGTGCCCACGCTGGCCTCCAGCTGCTGCACCGCCGCCGACACCCGGCCCTTGGCCAGACCCAGGTGCTCTGCCGCGCGGGTGAAGCTGCCCAGCACCGCCACCCGCTCGAAGATGCGCAGTTCATCGAATTGCATGCGGTGCATTGTCCGCCGTGCCAGAACAGTGTGGCCCGCAATGCCGGCTTTATTCGCAGGAGGCGGACACCTACAGTGGCTGCATCCCACGCAAGGAGCACCCCATGAACACAACCACCGACACCTCTTCCCGCATCGCCCTCATCACCGGCGGCAGCCGCGGCCTGGGACGCAGCAGCGCGCTGGCGCTGGCGGCGCAGGGCATCGACCTCATCCTCACCTACCAGCGCCAGGAGGCCGATGCTCAGGCGGTGGTGGCGCAGGCGCAGGCGCTGGGCCGCCGCGCGGTGGCCCTGCAGCTGGACGTGGGCGAGGCCAGCCGCTTCCCGGCCTTCGCCGAACAGGTGCGGCAGGCGCTGCGCGCCACCTGGCAGCGCACGCATTTCGATGCGCTGGTGAACAACGCCGGCATGGGCGTGCATGCGTCCTTCGAAGCCACCACCGAGCAGCAGTTCGACGAGCTGGCGCGGGTGCACCTCAAGGGCCCGTTTTTCCTCACCCAGGCGCTGCTGCCGCTGCTGGCCGATGGCGGCCGCATCGTCAACGTGTCCAGCGGGCTGGCGCGCTTCAGCTTCCCGGGCTATGCGGCCTATGCGGTGATGAAGGGCGGCGTGGAGGTGCTCACCCGCTACCTCGCCAGGGAGCTGGGGCCGCGCGGCATCGCGGTGAACACGCTGGCGCCGGGCGCCATCGCCACCGACTTTGGCGGCGGCGCGGTGCGCGACGATGCCGCGCTGAATGCGCAGCTCGCCGCGGCCACGGCCATGGGCCGGGTGGGCCAGCCGGACGACATCGGCGCCGCGGTGGCGGCGCTGCTGGCCGAGGGCAACCGCTGGATGACCGGCCAGCGCATCGAGGTGTCGGGTGGCATGATGCTGTGACCCGGCAGGCACGTGGCTTGCCGTGCCCTGCCTCCAGGGGACGACAAGCATGGTGGAACATCCCGCAGCATCCCGTGGGCCACGGCACCGCTACCTGCGGTCCCGGTTGTGGCTCATCGTGCTGGCGGTGGCCACGCCCTTGCTGGTGCTGCTGGCCTTGTCCATCCGCGACGAGCGCCGGCAGGCCGAGCAGCGCACCTATGCGCTGCTGAAGCAGCGGTCCGACGTGGCCGCCGCGCGGGTGCGCGATGCGCTGGAGAAGGCCGAGCACCTGCTGACCTTCATGGCCAGCCGCCAGCGCCTGCGCCTGCTGGACCCGGAAGCCTGCGAGAGCCTGATGGCCGGCGTGGCCGGCTCCAGCGCCGCCTACACCAACATCGGCCTGTTCGACGCCTCGGGCACCGCGGTCTGCACCTCGGCGGGTCACCGCGGCCGCACGCAGTTCGGCCAGCATCCGTGGTTCATCGCCGGCATGGCCGCCGACCGCGTGTGGTTGAGCGATCCGCTGCGCGGGCCGCTCAGCGGCCTGTGGGTGGTGTACATGACGCTGCCGGTGGTGGACAACGCGGGCATCAAGGTGGGCCTCCTGGCCGTCTCGCTGGACCTGCAGCCGCTGATCGAATCCCTCGCCAGCCTGGCCACGGAGCCGGGCCACTCGGTGGCCATCCGCAAGGACCGTCGGGTGTTCCTGGCCCGCCATCCGGAGCCGGCCCGCTGGGTGGGCCAGCCGGTGCCGCATACCCTGCTCACGCCCGGCGAACTGCCCTCGGCGCCGGTGCAGGTGGCCATCGGCGTGGACGGCAGCCGGCGGGCGTTCGCGCTCACCCGGCTGCCGCGCTTCGGTCTGGAGGCCGCCGCCGGCATGCCGGCCGCCCAGGTCTACCACGAGGCCAACGCCGCCGCGCTGCGTGGCCTGGGAGCGGCAGGCCTGGCCATCGGGCTGGGGCTGGGCGCCGCCTCGCTGGCCGCGCGGCGACTGACGATGGCGCTCAGCAGCGTGGCCGACACTGCACGCCGCCTGCATGCGGGTGCCACCGACGTGCGGGCCGACGTGCGGCTGCCCGGGGAGTTCGGCGAGGTGGCGCTGGAGTTCAACCGGCTGATGGACCGCAACCAGGAGCGCGCGGCGCAGCTGCTGCAATCGCAGCGGCGGGCGGTGCGGGCCCGCCGCTTCTACGAGACGCTGTCGGCCACCGGCCAGGCCATCGCACGCCAGGCGCCGGCGCAGGCGCTGTTCGACGAGGTGTGCCGCGCCTGCATGGACAGCGGCCTGGCCAGCTATGCCTGGATCACCGTGAAGGAAGGCGAGCAAGCGCGCGTGGTCACCTCGCGCCATGCGGCCAGCGTGGCCCAGGCCATCGACATCGCCAAGCGCTGGGGCGGCGGCCATGCGCAGGTCACCGAGCAGGTGCTGCGCCAGGGCCGCGTGCTGGCCGAGCGCACGCCCGGCTGGCGGCCGGTGGCCGCGGTGCCGCTGGTGGTGGGGCAGGAACAGCTGGGCGCGCTGACGCTGTTCGGGCCGGAGGAGGATGCCTACGACGACGACATGCTGGCGCTGCTGGCCGAGCTGGGCCGCGAGATCTCGCTGGGCCTGGAGCTGGACCGCCACCGCCAGTCGCGTGCGGCACTCGCCTCGGCGGAGGCGGCCAGCCGGGCCAAGACCACCTTCCTGTCCCACGTGAGCCATGAGCTGCGCACGCCGCTGAATGCGGTGCTGGGTTTCGCCCAGCTGTGCCGCAGCGCGCTGGACGAAGGGCGGCCGGAGCGGCTGCCCGACTACCTGGGCCATGTGCTGTCGGCCGGCCACCAGCTGCGCCGGCTGATCGATGACCTGATGGATGTCTCGCGCATCGAATCCGGCGAGATGACGGTGGAGATGGCCGACGTGGACGTGATGGCCAAGATGGCCAACGTGGCGCAGCTCAGCGAGCCGGCCGCGGCCGAGCGGCACATCGGCTTCCACCTCGACTTCTCGACCGACGAGCGGCTGCTGGTGCGGACCGACCCGGTGCGGCTGCGCCAGGTGCTGCTGAACCTGGTGTCCAACGCCATCAAGTACAACCGGCCGGGCGGGCATGTGGCGCTGTCGGTGCGGCGCGAGGCCGACACCGTGCGGCTGCAGGTCAGCGACAACGGCCAGGGCATGTCGGCCGCGCAGCTGGACAAGCTGTTCCAGGCCTTCAACCGCATGGGCCGCGAGAAGACCTCCATCGAAGGCACCGGCATCGGCCTGTTCATCAGCAAGCGGCTGGTGGAGGCCCTGGGCGGCGAGCTCACGGTGCACAGCCGCGAGGGCGTGGGCACCACCGCGATGGTGCTGCTGCCCTATGTGCCGCCGCTGCAGGCGGAAGCGCCCGCCGCCGGTGCCGCATCGACCGGCCCCGCCCGCGACGGCACCCGCCCGCTGGCCGGCAGCGTGCTGTACGTGGAGGACAACCCGGTCAACGCGATGCTGGTGGAACACTGGTTCGCCCGCCATCCGCAGGTGCAGTTGCGCGTGGCCGAGACCGGCGCGCAGGGCCTGTGCCTGGCCGCGGAGCTGCAGCCCGACGTGGTGCTGCTGGACATGCAGCTGCCCGACCTGACCGGGCTGGAGGTGATCGAACGGCTGCGCGGCGATGCCCGCACCGCGCGGTTGCGGGTCATTGCGCTGTCGGCCAATGCGATGCCCGACGACGTGGATGCCGCGCTGCGGGCCGGCGTGGAGGCCTACTGGCCCAAGCCGATCGACTTCCAGCAGCTGGACGCCGGCGTGGCACGGGTGCTGGACGAGCAGCGCCGCCGGGCCGCGCCGGCGGTGTGAGGCGCAGCAAGCGTCAAGTGCGCAGGCACGCAGCCTGCCGACAACGGCCTGCCCATGAAAGGAAGCCCGTGCCGCTGCTGCTCACCGCCAATCCCTGCGTCTCCCTGTGCAAGCTCGACGACGACGGCCAGTGCCGGGGCTGCGGCCGCAGCCGTGCCGAGATCAAGGGTTGGAAGCGGCTGCATGACGAGCAGCGGCACGACATCAACATGCGGCTGCTGGCCAACCAGCGCAAGCCGGTGCGCAAGCGGCTGCTGAAGGCGCTGCGCAAGACGGTGGCCGAGCGGCCGCCGACGGCCGCCGGCGCCTAGGCGTCTGCGCGGCAGAAGCCGCACGGCCTCCTGCGGCGGCCTGGATAGCCGTTTCGGCGGCATCGCCGCGCCGCCGGCAGCAGCATCACCGGGTCGGGTTCTTAGGGTCGATGGCTTCCAGCCATGCCACAGCAACGCATGCCTCGTGACATGCGGCACTGGGAACGACCCGGTTCTGCCGCGCAGGGTCCTAGCCGCCTCCCCCAGCGAGCGGAAGTCCAGCGTCTTCAGCAGCGCCGCCGTCTCGCGCACCAGCCGGGTGGCCGGGCGCGCCTTGGGCAGCGCCAGCACCAGGTTGTTGCGGATGGCCGGCGCCACGATGGCCGCGCGCTGCAGCGCGGGAGCGCCACTGCCCGGCGGCGGCAGCGCGCTCTCGGGCAGCACCGTGCAGCCCACGCCCTGCTGCACCAGGCGCACCACCGTCTGCACCGAGCCCACCTCGGCCACCACCTGCAGCGCGATGCGCCGCGGCCGCGCCACCGCGTCCACCAGGCTGCGGATGGCATTCGGCGCGCTGGGCAGCACCAGCGGATGGCCGGCCAGCGCCGCGAAGCGCAGCTGGGGCGGCAGGCGCGGTCCGCCGGCCGGCGCCACCAGCAGCAGCGGTTCGCGCAGCAACGGCTCGCAGGCCAGCAGCGGCGAGGGCGGCGGATCGAACAGCAGCGCCAGGTCCAGCCGGCCGGCGATCAGCCACTCGCGCAGGTGCAGGCTCAGGCCTTCGGACACCGTGATCACCGCGCGCGGAAAGCGCTGGCGGAACTGCGTGACCAGCGCCGCGCTCAGGCCCACCGCCACCCGCGGCGGCAGGCCCACCGTGACGCGTCCGCCAGGGCTGCTGGCCAGCTCGCGCATCGCCTCGCGGGCGCGCTCGGCGGTATCGAGCATCAGCCGTGCATGCACCAGCAGGGCTTCGCCGGCCTCGGTGGGCGTGGCGCCGCGGCCGGTGCGCTCCAGCAGGCGCTGGCCCAGGTCGGCTTCCAGCAGGCCGATCTGCCGGCTCAGCGTGGGTTGGGCCAGGTTCAGCGCCACCGCGGCGCGGCTGAAGCTGCCGGCGTCCGCCACCGCCACGAAGTAGCCCAGCTGCCTGAGGTCCATCGCCTGCTTCCTCCATAGCGGATCAGCATAACTGGTATAGGCGGCATGCCGTTACGCTCTGGCGGGGCACTGCGCAGAATCGGCAGCATGAGCCCCACCCCCGCCCTGCCTGCCGGTGCCTGCAATGCGCACTGCCATGTGTTCGGCCCGCCCGAGCGCTTTCCCTATGCCGAAGGCGCCTTCGTGCCCGCGGCGCAGGCGCCGAAGGAGGCGCTGCTGGCGCTGAACGACCGCCTGGGCCTGCAGCGCTGCGTGGTGGTGCAGAGCGCCTGCCACGGCTTCGACAACCGCGCCACGGCCGATGCGGTGGCGGCCCGGCCGCGCGACTACCGCGGCATCGCGCTGCTGCCGCCGGACGTGGCCGATGCCGAGCTGCAGCGGCTGGACGCGGTCGGCTTCCGAGGCGTGCGCTTCAACTACATGGCCCACCTGGGCGGCGGCACGCCCATCGAGCAGGTGCTGGCGCTGGCCGCCCGGCTGGCGCCGCTGGGCTGGCACCTGCAGATCCATGGCGATCCGGCGCTGCTGACCGACCTGGGCCCGGCGCTGCGCCGCAGCCCGGTGCCGGTGGTCATCGACCACATCGGCCGCATCGACGCCGGCGCCGGGCTGCACCAGCCGGCCTTCCGCGCGCTGCAGTCGCTGCTGGACGACGAACGCTTCTGGGTGAAGGTCAGCGGTTGCGACCGCATCACCCGCACCGGGCCGCCCTATGCCGATGCGCTGCCCTATGCCCGGGCGCTGGTGGCCGCGCATGGCGACCGCGTGCTGTGGGGCAACGACTGGCCCCATCCCAACCATGCCGGCCCGCTGCCGGTGGAGGAAGAACTCGTGTCCCTGATCGAGCAGATGGCGCCGAGCGCGGCGCAGCGACAGGCCTTGCTGGTGGACAACCCGCAGCGGCTGTACCGCTTCGGCGATGCCGACGTGGCGGTGTCGGCATGAACCGCCGCTTCGAAGGCAAGGTGGCCATCGTCACCGGGGCGGGCTGCGTGGGCCCAGGCTGGGGCAATGGCCGCGCGGTGGCGGTGCAGCTGGCCGAGCAGGGCGCGCAGGTGCTGGCGGTGGACCGCGACGCGGCCCGGCTGGACGAGACGCTGCAGCGCGCCGGCGAGCTGGGCGGCCGCATCCGGCCCTGGACCGGCGACGTGACCGATGCCGCCGGCGTGGCCGCGATGGCCGCCGAATGCCTGCGTGCCTTCGGCCGCATCGACGTGCTGGTGAACAACGTGGGCGGCTCCGCCAAGGGGGGCCCGGTGGAGATGGACGAGGAGGTCTGGGATTCGCAGATCGACCTCAACCTGAAGAGCGTCTTCCTGGCCTGCAAGCAGGTGCTGCCCACGATGGTGGCGCAGCGCAGCGGCGCCATCGTCAACGTCTCGTCCACCTCCGGCCTGCGCTGGACGGGTGCGGCCCAGGTGGCCTATGCGGCCAGCAAGGCCGGCGTCATACAGCTCAGCCGCGTGGTGGCCGTGCAGCATGCGGCCGATGGCGTGCGGGTGAACTGCGTGGTGCCCGGCCAGCTGCACACGCCGATGGTGGAAGCCCGCCTGGCCGGCCAGCGCGCCGGCGGCGACGTGCAGGCGCTGCTGGCGCAGCGGCAGCAGCGCATCCCCCTGGGCTTCATGGGCGATGGCCGCGACACCGCCGCGGCGGTGCTGTTCCTGGCCAGCGACGAGGCCCGCTTCATCACCGGCACCGAGATCGTGGTGGACGGCGGCATGACCGCGCGCTGCGACTGAGCACCCGTACCGACAACGACAAGGAGACGCCATGACGCTTCACCGACGCGCGGCCAACGCCGCCATCCTCCTCGCGCTGGCCCTGGCCGGCACCGCTCCCGTGCTGGCCCAGCCGGGCAAGACCACCCGCATCGTCGTCTCCTTCCCGCCTGGCGGGCCGGTGGACTTCGTGGCCCGCGCGCTGGGCGAGCAGCTGGGCAAGGAGCTGCAGCAGACCGTCATCATCGACAACAAGGGCGGCGCCAACGGCGCCATCGGCGCCAGCGAGGTGATGCGCGCGCCGGCCGACGGCAGCACGCTGTGGATCACCAGCGTGGGCGCGGCGGCGGTCAATCCCTCGCTGTACGAGAAGCTGCCCTACGACATGCAGCGCGACTTCGCGCCCGTCTCGCTGGTGGTCAACAACGTGGAGCTGCTGGTGGTCAACCCGGCCGACCCGGCGAAGACTGCCGCCGAATTCGTGGCCAATGCAAAGAAGGCCAAACCGCCCGTGGCCATGGGCAGCTCGGGCATCGGCAGCATCCCGCACCTGGCCATCGAGCAGCTGATCGACGCCAGCGGCGCGCCCATCACCCACATTCCCTACCGCGGCGCGGCTCCAGCCATCACCGACGTGATGGGCGGCCAGGTGGGCGGCTTCTTCGGCGACATTCCCGGCCTGATCGGCCATGTGAAGGGCGGCAAGCTGAAGCCGCTGGGCATTGCCGCCACCCGGCGCCATCCTGCGCTGCCGGACGTGCCCACGCTGGCCGAGCAGGGCCTGCCGGGGGTGGACACCAACAACTGGTATGCGCTGTTCGTGCCCGCCAGGACGCCGCCCGCCACCGTGGAGGCGCTGAACAAGGCGGTGCGCCGCGCGCTGGCCGACCCGGGCCTGCAGGAGCGGCTGCTGAGCACCGGCGCCGAACCGGCGCCCTCCACGCCGCAGGAGCTGGCCACGCTGCTGAAGGCCGACACCGCCAAGTGGGCCAGGCTGATCCGCGACAAGAAGATCAAGGTGGAATGACGATGCCGCGCATCCCGCTCGTCGAACCCGGCACCCGCCCCGAGCTGGCCGAGACCGAGGCCCGCATCCTGGCCGAACGCGGCCGCATCTCGCTGCTGTACCAGGCGCTGCTGAACAGCCCGCCGATCGCCGCCGGCTGGGAGCGCATGCTCACCGCGGTGCGCAACCAGACCGGCCTGCCGGCCGACCTGCGCGAGCTCATCATCCTGCGGGTGGCAGTGCTCAACCGCGCCAGCTTCGAGTTCCATGCCCATGTGCCGCATGCCCGGCAGGCCGGCGTGCCGGAGGCCACCATCGAGGCCGTGCGGCAGCAGCCGCTGGCCGAGCTGTTCGGCCCGCGCGAGCGCCTGGTGCTGGAGCTCACCGACGCCATGACCCGCGACATCGAGGTGCCCGCGGCGCTGATGGCACGGCTGCAGGCCGAGTGGGATGCCCAGGGCGTGCTGGAGTTGGTGGCCACCGTGGCCGCCTACAACATGGTCTCGCGGCTGCTGGTGGCGCTGGACATCACGCACTGAGGCTCGACCGCCGAGCCCTGCAACCCGACCGCAAGGAAAGCCCGATGCTCGATCCCCACGCTCCCGTGCTGCTGGCCTGGCTGCAGGCGCTGCCCGCCGATGCGCCGTCGCTGGCGCCGGCCACGCTGCAGGCCCTGCACGCGGCCGGCGCCCGCGCGCTGTACCAGGCGGTGCAGGGCGGCGAGGCCCGCCTGTACGCCCCCGCCGATGCCGACATGGCCGCCTTGCGCCGGCTGCTGCCGCAGGCGCGCTGGCTGAGGCTGCAGCCGCTGTGGCACCGTGCCGGCCAGGCCGCCGGGCGGCCTGCGCCCTGGCACTACGTGGTGGCGACCGACGTGCTGCCCGAACACGAGGCCGACTTCAATGCCTGGTATGAGACCGAGCATGCCCCCGGCCTGGCCGCGGTGCCCGGCACCGTGCAGGCCAGCCGCTGGCTGTGCGAGGAGGCCGGGCCCGGGTCGCCGCGCTATCACGCCTGCTACGAGCTGGCCGAGGAGCAGGCCTTCGGCAGCCCGGCCTGGCTTGCGGTGCGTGCCACCGACTGGAGCAGCCGGGTGCGGCCGCACTTCCGCAACACCCGCCGCACGATGTTCCGGCGCGTGGACCTGGTGCCGCTGGCCCCGCCCGCTTGAGCCGCCCCACCGGGCATGCAGCTTGCCCGGCGCGCTGCATGCTCAATCCTGCCTATACGACTTCCTCTTCGCGCGCGGGCTCCCGCGCGCTCGGCTCGCGGGTGGTGGTGCTCACCGGCGCGTCCAGCGGCATCGGCCGCGCCACCGCGCTGGCGCTGGCCGAGCAAGGTGCCACCGTGGTGCTGGCCGCGCGTGACCGCGCCGCGCTGGAAGCGGTGGCCGCCGAATGCGAGCGCCGCGGCGGCGAGGCGCTGGCCGTGCCCACCGACGTGGTGGACGCGGCCGCGGTGCGCGCCCTGGCCGATGCCGCCATCAGCCGCTTCGGCAGCATCGACGTGTGGATCAACAACGCCGGCGTGGGCGTGGTGGGCCGCTTCGACGAGATTCCCATCGCGGTGCACCGGCGCGTGGTGGAGACCAACCTGCTGGGCGAGATGAACGGCGCCCATGCCGCCGTCCAGCACTTCCGGCAGCAGCAGCGCGGCACGCTGATCAACATGGTGTCCATCGGCGCCTGGGCGCCCACGCCCTATGCGGTGGCCTACACCGCCAGCAAGTTCGGCCTGCGCGGCTTTTCCGAGGCCCTGCGGGCCGAGCTGCGCGACCTGCCCGACGTGCACGTGTGCGAGGTCTATCCCACCTTCGTGGACACGCCGGGCTTCCAGAACGGCGGCAACTACACCGGCCGCCGCCTCAAGACCGCCGCCGCCGCTGCTCGATCCGCAGCAGGTGGCGCGGGCGGTGGTGGGGCTGGTCAAGCGACCGCGCGATGCGCTGTCCATCGGCAGCGTGGCCTGGCCTTCCCGGCTGGCGCATGCCCTCGCGCCGGGCCTGCTGGGCCGTGCCACCAAGCGGCTGTTCGACACCGCCTTGCAGCGGGCCGACGCGGCCCCCAGCACCTCGGGCAACCTGTTCGATCCCTCGCGCCGCCATGCGGTGGACGGCGGCTACCGGGCCGCCTCGCCGCTGCCCGCGGCCACCGCGCCGGTGGCCGGCGGCGCCGTGGCACTGGCGCTGGCGGCGCTGGCCTATGCGCTGTGGCGCGGCCGCAGCCGGTAAGGCGCCAGGGCGCGCCGCGTCCTAGACCCGCGCCGCGCTGAAGCGGCGCAGCTGGCTGCGCAGCTCGGCGATGTCCAGCGGCTTGCTCATGAAGCCGTCCATGCCCGAGCGGGCGCAGGCCTCGCGGGCCTCCACCGTGGCATCGGCGGTGGCCGCGATGATCGAGAACGGCGGCATCTCGCCGGTGCGCTGCAGCTCGCGCAGCCGCACCGTGGCCTCCACGCCCTTGAGCACCGGCATGTCCAGGTCCATCAGCACCACCTGCGGGCGGTTGATGCGGCACTGGTCGATGGCGTCCAGGCCGTCGTTGGCGGTCAGCACCTCGTAGCCCAGCGCCTCCACCAGCGCGCGGCCCACCAGGCGGTTGATCTCGTTGTCGTCCACCAGCAGCACCAGCGGCCGGTCGGCCAGGCCCAGCGCGCCGGTGAGGGTGGCGCCCGACACCGAGCTGCCGGAGCGCGTGGGCTGGTCCGGTCGGGCGATGCTGGCGAACTCGGCCAGCTCGAGCGGGCTGAAGGGATACACCCGGATGTCGAAGCCCGGCAGCGTCTCCGGCGAGCCCAGCCAGGGCGAGCCGGCCATCACCGCCAGCACAGCCTGCGTGCTGTGCGGCAGCGCCTGCTGCAGCGCCAGCGGCGCGGTCGGGCGCATCAGCGGCGACTCCACCACCACCAGCAGCGACGGCGCCCGCATGCCGGGCTCGGTGGCCTGGCGCACCGCGTCCTCGCAGCGGGCGAAGCGGGTGACCCGCCAGCCCAGGCGCTGCAGCCGGCGGTGCAGCCAGGCGGCGGGCACCTCGTCGCTGTCCACCAGCCAGGCGCGGGCGCCGGTGGCATCGGCGCCGTGGGCCGATTCGTCCGGCTCCGCGCGTGGGAAGCGCAGCTCGGCCCGCAGCAGGATGCCCTCGTGCGGATCGAGGGTGAAGCGCACCGTGGCGCCGGTGTTGGGGCAGCGGCCCACCGCGCTATGCGGCGGCCCGGCCGCGTCGGCGCCGGCGGCGTCGGGCGTCTCGGGCGCCAGCAGGTGCATGCGGGCCAGCACGTCGGCCAGCCGGGCGGGGCCGTGCAGGGTGCCGGTGCCGGCGGCCTGCACCAGGGTGCTGCAGCCGCCGCCGGGCAGCAGCGTGGTCTCGGCGGTGAAGAGCACGAAGCCGTCGGCCAGCATGTCCACCGCGCCCAGCAGCATGCGGTGCAAGCCGCAGTGCACGTCGATGGCTTCGCCCTCCACCACCACGCCGGGGCCGCGGTAGTCGAAGCTGAAGGACAGGTGCCGCGCCACCGGCATCACCTGGCGCGCGGCGCGGGTGAACAGCTCGCCCAGGTTGAAGGGGTGCGGCTGCGGCCGCGCCTCCGGCGGCTGCGGTCGGGCCAGCCGGGCCAGCGCGGCGATCAGCAGGTCGACGTCCAGCGGCTTGGCGAACACCCGGTCGAACTGGCTGTCGATGGCGTCCAGCCGGCCAGCGGCATCAGGCCGGCCGGTGACGGCAATGCAGAACGGCCGGCGCGGCAGCGCCGCCTGGCGCAGCCGGCGCGCCACCTCGATGCCGTCCAGCCCCGGCATGTACAGGTCCAGCAGCACCACGTCGGGCTGCCAGGCCAGCGCACGCTCCAGCGCGGCCACGCCGTCGTACACCGTCTCCACGTCGGCAGGCAGGGCCAGGCGGATCAGCTCCGCCGTGACGTGCGCGAGGTCCTCGCTGTCGTCGGCGATCAGCACCCGCAAGCGGCGCTCACTGTCCATTCCGGTCCTCGCCCATCCGACGTTTGCTCCATGCGGCGGCGCCGCAGCCAGGCTGCTGGGAGGGCAAGGGGCGCGCCTGCGGGGACATCGGGTACTCCGAGAATTGGGCATTGACATTTTCGGCGGCAAAGCGGCCGGCTTCAGGGCTGGGCCGGCCGTCCGGCGCACGCAGCTGTAACAAGCGGTGGCGGCGGCGCGGCCGCGGGCCTCGGTTAGGCTGGTGGTCCTGCAGTACACCCTCCTGGCGCCCATGCCCTTGCATCTCACCACGCCGCTGATCGAATCCGACGCCTACGGCCGCCCGGGCCAGGCCACCTGGCTGAAGATGGAGGCGCTGCAGCCCTGCGGTTCCTTCAAGCTGCGCGGCGTGGGCCATGCGTGCGAGGTGCTGGCCGGCCGCGGTGCCCGTCGGCTGCTGTCGTCCTCCGGCGGCAATGCCGGCCTGGCGGTGGCCTGGGCCGGCCGCCGGCTGGGCCTGCCGGTGACGGTGGTGGTGCCCGAGACCACGCTGGCGCATCCCAAGGCGCTGATCGCGCAGCAGGGCGCCGAGGTCATCGTGCACGGCAGCAGCTGGCAAGAGGCCAACGATCACCTGCAGCAGCTGCGTGGGCCGGACGACGCCTTTGTGCATCCGTTCGACGATCCGCTGCTGTGGCAGGGCCACGCCACGATGATCGACGAGGTGGCCGCGCAGGGCCTGCGGCCCGATGCAGTGGTGCTGTCGGTGGGCGGCGGCGGCCTGCTCAGCGGCGTGGTGCAGGGCCTGCAGGCCCAGGGCTGGCACGACGTGCCGGTGGTGGCGGTGGAGACCACCGGCGCCGCCTCCTGGCCGCGGCGCTGCAGGCCGGCGAGCTGGTGACGCTGCCGGCGATCACCAGCGTGGCCACCTCGCTGGGCGCGCGCCGGGTGGCGGAGCAGGCGCTGGCCTGCGCCCGCGCCCATCCGGTGCAGGCGGTGCAGGTGAGCGATGCGCAGGCGGTGCAGGCCTGCCTGCGCTTTGCCGACGACCACCGGGTGGTGGTGGAGCCGGCCTGCGGCGCCGCGCTGGCGGTGGCCATGGAGCGGCCGCTGCCCGTGCTGCAGCAGGCGCGGCGGCTGCTGGTGATCGTGTGCGGCGGCGTCTGCACCCCGCATGCCGACCTGCGGCGCCTGGCGGCGGCGCTGGCCGGCGGCTGAGCCTTCAGGCCGCCGCGCCGGCGGGGTCGTAGCGCCCGCGGCAGGCATTCACCAGCACGCACAGCACCCGCCAGTTGCCCCGCAGGCCGTTGATCTTGGTGGGCACCTCGCCGGGCGGATAGCGCCGGCTGGTGGGCAGCTCGATGCAGCGGTAGCCCAGCCGCGGCACGCGGTGCGACAGGTAGGCCAGCAGCTCATAACCGGTGAACACGTCGCGGAAGGGCGCCACCCGCGGGTCCAGCAGCATGCGGCGGCTGTAGCCGCGGAAGCCCTGCGTGGTGTCGGTCCAGCGGAAGCCGGAGGACAGGCTGAGCAGCGGCGCATGCACCAGCCGGATGGCCAGGTCGCGCGACAGCGGCGTGTTCTCGGCCAGCCCGCCGGGCGCGAAGCGCGAGGCCTGCACGAAGTCCACGCCGTCGGCCAGGCACTGCACGAAGGCGGCGATGGGCGCGGGGTCGTCCTTGTCGTTGCCGTCGATGGTGACGATGCCTTCGTAGCCCTGGTCCAGCGCAAAGGCATAGGCACAGCGCAGCTGCGCGCTCAGCCGGCCGGGGCCGATCTTCAGCAGCAGGCCGGCCACGCCCAGCGAGCGCAGCCGGCCGATCTCCAGCGAGGCGTCGGTGCTGCCGCCGTCCACGATGAGGATGTCGGCCTGCTGCGCCACGCCGCAGGCGGCCATGCGCTGCAGCAGTCGGCCGATGCGCGCGCCCTCGTTGATCACCGGGATGACCACGCACCAGCGCCGCTGGCGGCCGCCGTAGTAGACCGTCTCGAAGGCCGGCACGCGCCAGCCCTGCCGCACGGAAGGATCGATGTCTTGGTTCATCCACTCCACCTCAGGATCAGCCCGCGCGCGCGGTGAGCAGGCCCACGCCGGCCACCACCAGCGCCAGCCCCAGCAGCGTCGTCCAGTACACCGGCTCGCGGAAGATCACCACGGACAGCACCGCCACCGCGGCGATGGCGCCGGAGGTGAGCACCGGATGCGCCACGTTCAGCGGCAGCCGCGCCAGCGAGGCCGCATACAGCAGGAAGGCCGCGCCATACAGCGCCAGGCCCAGCCAGAACGGCCAGTTGCCCAGTGCCGCGCGCGGATCGGCCAGCGACGGAAAGCGCCGCGGCGGCTGCATGGCCAGCTTGACCAGCACGCTGGCCGAGGCATTGGCCGCCACGCCGGCCAGCAGCAGCAGCCACTTCATGCCGGCGCTCCGGTCCACGCAGCCGGCTGCGGCCGGTAAAGGCGGATGGCGGCCTGCACGGCCCGCTCGATGGACTGCAGGTGCGGCTCGTCCCGCGTGGCCAGCATCTCGATGCTGGCCACCGCGCCGGGCAGGTGCTGCTGCAGCGCCTGGTGGGCTGCGCCATGCAGCGCGGTGGTGGCAGGCACGTCGCCCAGCGGGCGCAGCTCGGGCTCGCTCAGGTGCACATGGCCGACCCGCCCCGCATGGCGGGCCAGCACCTGCTGCGGATCCTCCTGCTGCAGCGCCATGGCGCCGGTGTCGCACTGCATGCGCACCGCCGGATGGTCCACCGCGGCCACCACCTGGGCGGTCTCGTCGCTGGTGGTCATGTAGTTGGCGCCGTAGCACGGCGGGTTGGGCTCCAGGCAGATGAGCACGCCCTCGGCCGCGGCCACGTCGCCCAGGCGGCGGAAGAACTGCGTGCCGGCCTGCAGCACCTGGGCGTCGTCCAGGCCCGCGCGGTCGCGGTTGCGCGGCGATCCGAACACCAGCCGCCGCGCGCCCCACAGCCCGCCGATGCGGCAGATGTGGCGCAGGTGGTCCAGCGTGGCCTGCTGCACCGCCGGCGGCCCGAACAGGTTGAGCCCCTGCGTGCCGAACAGCAGCGACTGCATGCCGGTGATCTCGAAGCCGTGGGCCTCCCACCAGCGGCGTACCGCCAGGATGTCGGCGGTGCTGGCGGCCGCGGCATCCGCGAAGTACTTGGGCGCGGCCAGGTCCACGGCGTCCACGCCGTGCCGGCGCAGCAGCGCGGCCACGGCCTCGTCCTCGGCCGCGTCCCAGGCGATGTTGGAGATGGCGAGCCTCATGGACGGCGGCTCATGCGGCGGGTGAGGCCGGCGTGGCCACCGGCTCGGACTGCGCATAGGCGCGCACCGCCTGCAGCGATTCACGCGCGCTGTAGGTGTAGTGGCCATGCCCGCCCAGCACCGCGGCATGGCGGGTGCGCATGTCGTAGCGGGCGGGCGGGGCTTCCAGCGTGTGCTCGAACAGCTGGTTGAAGCCCTGGCGCGCCACCTCGGCCACGCTCACCGGCTCGGCCGTCAGGTGCACCAGCCGCAGGCCGCCCGCCAGCGCGGCCTGGATGTCGGCCCACAGGTTGACCATCGGATAGAACTGGAACACGCCGCGGCTGTCGATGGCATGCAGGTTGTTGTGGTGGTGCAGGTCGTAGATGGCGTTCTTGCGCAGGCCGGGGCCCACCAGGCCGGGCAGGCGCACGATCAGGTGCTGCCCGAAGCGCCGCGCGACGAAGGTCTCCAGCATGCGGCGGTGCAGGCCATAGGCATGCAGGCCCTCCTCCTCCACCGGCGACGCCTCGTCCACGCCCAGCGGCTGGCGGAACACGTCCACGGTGCTGATGAGCACGAATTGCCGGCACTGCAGGCTGTCCAGCACGCCGATCAGCGCGGCGATGTTGCGGCGGTCGGCCTCCGGCTCCCGGTTGGCGATCCACTTCTGTGCCGGCGCGGCCGCGCACACCACGGTGTCGAAGCGGCGGTCGCGCGCCTCGTCGATGTTGCGCGAGTTGAAGCCTGCAGCGAAGCTGGCCTGCTTGCGCAGCAGGCTGCCGACGAAGCCGGTGTGGCCGATGAGGGCGGTGCCGCCGTCGGGCGGGGCGAAGGAGGGGTCGGTCATTCAGGGTCCCGGTGGGCTGGGCGGCCGGGCGGGCGCTGCACCGGGCGCCAGCAGGCGCACGCAGTAGCCGTCGCGGCAGCGTTCGGTGGGGTAGAGGTCGAGCAGCACGTCATCCAGCGCCGGAAAGCGCGCGCGCATGGTGCGGCCGTCGATGGCGTAGTGCCAGGCATCGGTGGCGTACACGATGGCGGCGGGCCGGCGGCTGCGCACCGCTTCGATCAGTTCGGCTTCGTGCGCGGCCGAGGCATACACCGGATAGGTGAAGCGGGAGCAGCCGGGCAGGCCGGTCAGGCCGTTGATGACGCCGCTGTTAGACAGGTCGAACACGCAGCCGGCGCCGGCCAGTTCGTCGGCGGCCCAGCGCACGCCCGGACCCACGCTGGCGCGGTTGTCCGGCAGGTGCTGCGCGGGCGCCAGCCAGGCATAGCCGCCTTCACGCCAGGCCTGCAGGCCCGACTTGGCGGTGGACGCCACCAGGCCGGCCGCGAACAGCGCCAGCAGCGCGGCGGCCGCATGCCGGGGCCAGGTGGCGCGGCCGGCCGGCAGACCCGAGGCCAGCAGCAGCGCCGCGGCCACCAGCAGCATGCCGTAGCTGTGCCAGCGCAGCGCCAGGCCCAGCGCGCCGGCCAGCAGCAGCAGCGCGCCCGCGGCCAGCAGCCGCGCCAGCCGGCCGCCCACCGGCGGCTGCAGCGCGGCGGCCAGCAGCGGCACCCACAGGCTCATGTAGATGTGGCCGATGTCGGCGCGGTTGATGCCGATCTTGGTCATGAAGGCGGCCAGCAGGCCGGCCGCCAGCCAGGCCGGCGCCCGCTCGGCGGCGCGGCCCTGCTGCACCGCGCTGCCCACCAGCAGCAGCCCGGCCAGCAGGTTGGCGCCCAGCGCGAAGGCGGTCAGGCCCAGGCGGTCGGCGTCCAGGCGGTAGGTCCATTGCGCGGCGGTCTCGGCCAGCAGCAAGATGTTGGCCACATGGTGCTGCAGCGAGAACACCTCGGTGGTGACCGACAGCAGCCCGACGCACAGCCCGAAGGTGGCCAGTGACAACCAGCGCACCGGGTCGCGCAGCGCCAGCAGCAGCGTGCCCGCGCCCAGCGACACCGCCCCCGCGATGCCGCGGTCGAACGACCAGTACAAGCCGGCGGCCACCACCATGCCCAGCAGCACCTGCAGCGGCCAGCGCGCGCGGCCGGCGGGCCGCCAGCCGGCCCAGCATTGCAGCCGCAGCGCCAGCAGCAGCATCACGTCCTTGGCATCCACCGTCAGCGGGGCCAGCGCGGCCGCGCCCAGCAGCCAGGCCAGCCGGTGCGGCTTGCCGCGGCGCAGGTCGGCCACCATCCACACCAGCAGCCCGGCCGCGGCCAGGCGCAGCAGCTTGTAGACCACCAGGGTGGGCGCGAACCAGGCATCCGCCGGCGACAGCGCACGCGCCAGCATCGCGGGCAGGAAGTCGAAGGCGCCGTGGATCGTCAGCGGCAGCACGGCGGCCGCATCGCCTGCCCCGAGCGCCCGTTGCGCCAGGCCCACCGTGGCCGCGAAGTACTCGCCGTGGTGGAAGGGATCGTCCACCAGCGGCATGCCGGCCAGGGTGGGCACCAGCAGCAGCGCCGCCACGGCCAGCCAGGCCAGCCGCTGCAGCGCGGGCCACGGCGGCGCGCCGGCCCGGGAAGGTTCAGGCCAGCGGCTCGGCATCCAGCTTCTCCAGCACGTCGTAGATGTTGTCGATCTTGCCGCCCAGGATCGAATAGAGGCCGGGCAGGCCGGCGGACCGCTCGAACAGGATGGGGCGGCCGTCGTCGCCCTCGTTCTTGCACAGGATGGTCTTCACCTCGAACAGCGACTGGCGGTACTGTGCGCCGGCCAGCGCCGGCAGGTAGCGGCTGCTGTCGCGCAGCATGCGGTCGAAGCGGCTGTCGCGCTCGTAGCCGGCCAGCCGCCGGTAGGGGTTGACCGCGGGCGTGTCGTTCCAGTGGGCATGCGGCGTATAGCGCACGTGCGACAAGGTGTGCAGCCGTTGCGAGGGAAACGGCATGCACGAGAAGAAGGGCCCGTCCATCACCGTCACGCCCACCTGGCGCAGCGCCGGCGGCACCTCCACCAACGCCATCTCGGTGAGCTCGTGCTTGAGCTGCGTGAGCGCGCCGGGATGGTCGCCGCCGATGTGGTTGAGCCCGCTGTAGGTGCAGTTGAACACCCGGCGGGCGGCCACCGCCTGCACATCCTGCGGCTGCGGGCCCTGCACCTGCAGCGCCAGGCCGTCGGCGCTGCGGTGCAGGGCGGTCACCGTGTGGCCCAGCCGCATCTGCACGCCGGCGGCCTGCAGGTCGGCCAGGGCCAGCGCGGCCAGGCGCGAGGAATCGAAGGCGTACTCCTGAACCACGAACACGTCCTCGATGTAACGGCTGTCGAACAGCTGTCGCATCGCGGTATCGGCCGGCTGCAGCACCGCGCCGATCTCCTTGCAGAAGCGCTGGAACTGCCGCGCCGTCACCTTGGAATTGCGCCGCGCGATCGCATAGAGCTTGATGAAGTCCGCATGCACCGCGGACGGCCAGTCGCGCACGAAGTTCGGCAGGTTCACGCGGCTGCGCTGCGCGGTGGTGAAGCTGCGCGGATAGTGGTAGCCGTTGTGCACCCGCGCCTGGTTGTTGTAGGAGGCGCGCTGCATCAGCGCCATGTCCTGCTCCAGCAGCAGCACCGACGCCAGGCCGCGTCGGCGGGCGAGGTAGGTGGCCACGGCACAACCGTAGAAGCCGCCGCCGATCACCACCGCGTCCCACCGCGGCGCGGGGGCGGCGTGCTGCGCGGCCGGCATCAGCGGGTAATTTCAGCCTGCGCCGCGGCCAGCGTGGGCAGCGGCATGGAGGCGGCTTCCTCGATGTTCAGCCGCTCGCGGCGCGTCATGCGGCTGCTGGTGAACTCCTGCGCCACGTGGTACAGCGGGCCTTCGTTGCTGAGGCCGGCCATGTTGAGGATGTACTCGCCCAGCACCAGCAGCACCAGCGAGATGAGGAAGAACATGCCCGACTGCTGCAGCGACAGGCTCACCCAGCCCGGCGCCACGTCGGTCTTGAACAGGCCGATGGCCACCACGTAGAGCGAATACAGCACGTTGACCACCGCGCCGAACAGCGACAGCGTCGTCACCAGCCGCATCGGCGCCCGGGTGGTGGACACCAGCAGCCGCATGCCGAAGTCGATGCCGTCGGCCAGGCGCTTGGGCGTGCTCAGCCGCGGGCGCGCGCTGTAGCTCAGCGTGGCCTTGGCAAAGCCGCCCGAGGCCGGCAGGTGGCGGTAGGTGATGGAGGGCCGCGGATGCTGCAGGATGAAGTTGATGACGCGCTTGCTCAGCACCCGGTAGTGCGGCGCCTCCCGCGAGAGGTGGATGCCGCTGAACTGCCGGTACAGCCGGTTGAACAGGTCGAAGGCCGCCC
The DNA here is from genome assembly GCF_024700035.1 of Aquincola sp. J276. NCBI lineage: Bacteria > Pseudomonadati > Pseudomonadota > Betaproteobacteria > Burkholderiales > Sphaerotilaceae > Aquincola > Aquincola sp. J276. Next base: position 947,229 of record NZ_JAJONC010000002.1, on the reverse strand, counting down.
GGTACACCAGGCCCTGCTCCGACTTGTAGGTGTTGCGCGCGAAGACCACGTCGACGCCCGAGGCGGCGCGGTCCAGCATCTCGGGCAGCATGCGAATGTCGTCTGCCAGCGGGTCGATCACCACCACATAGTCGCCCAACGCGTTCTCCAGGCCCACCCAGGAGGCGGTGTCGGTGTCCACCTCCTTGGTCAGCGCATAGACCTGCAGATTGGGAAAGCCGGCTTCGCTGGTGAGGGCGCGGTAGGTGGCCAGGCTGTCGTCGGTGGAGGCGTTGTCCACGACCACGATCTCGTAGTCGGTTACCAGTGGTGCCACGGCGGTGGCCAGCTCGGTGATGACCTGCCGTTGGACGGCGGACAGATTGCGCGCCACGTACACAACGGAGAGGAAGACGGGACAAACGACCACAGCGCACCGCCGGTAAGGTTTACGTGATGAAACATGAGTTTACTTGCACTTCTTCACAATTTGCCCACGGTCCAGGGGAACTATTGACTTGGGGGATACGCCAGTCGGCACGCCTTACCGACTCCAAACCGGTCATGCCTTGCCAGGACTAGCATCGGCCCATGAAGCGCCCGTCCACCCTTCCATCGCCCCGGCGGCGCGCAGCCTTGCAGCAAGGCATGGAGATGGCCTGGCGTGTCGCCAACCTGCTGGCCGGCCTCGGGCTGCTGCCGGCCACGGCTCAAGCCGCGGCGCGGCCGGCCTTCGAGGCGCGCAGCCTGCCGGCGCTGATGCAGGTGCTGGGTGCGGACACACCGGTGGAAAGCGCCGAGGTGCTGCTGGAAGTGCCGGACGTGGCGGAAAACGGCGCGGTGGTGCCGGTGCGCCTGGCCGCGCTGGTGCCGGGCGTGCGGCAGCTGCTCTTGCTGGTGGAGAACAATCCCACGCTGCTGTGCGCGCAGTTCCAGCCGACGGCGGCGGTGGAGCCCGACTTCTCGCTGCGGGTGAAGATGGCCGAATCCACCGGCGTGCTGGCGGTGGCCCTGATGGACGACGGCCGCGTGCTCTACGCACGCCGGCAGGTCACCGTGGTGCTGGGCGGCTGCGCATGAGCGGGACCGCTCCCAGCCTCATCCGGGCTCGCCTGCTGGCCGATGGCCGGGTGGAAGTGCGGGTGCTGATGGCGCACGACATGGAAACCGGCCTGCGCCAGGATGCCGATGGCCGCCTGGTGCCGGCCTGGCACATCGAGCAGGTGGAGGTGGCTTTGAACGGCCAGCCGGTGCTGCAGGCTCATTGGGGCACGGCGGTGTCGCGCAACCCCTACCTGCAGCTGATGCTGCGCGGGGCCCGCGCGGGCGACCGCATCGGTGTGCGCTGGCAGGACAACCGCGGCGGCCAGCGCAGCGACGAGGCGCTGGTGGGTTGACCGCCCGCCATCCGGCGCCGCCCGTTCACTCTTGCCGCGTACGCAGGCGCACCGCCAGCGCGGCCAGTGCCGCCGCCGTGGCCAGCGCGGTCACGCCCGGCCAGCCCCAGCTGGACAGCGCCACGCTGCCCAGCGCGGCGCCCAGGGCCATGCCCACGAACACGCCGACGAACAGCACCGCATTCAGCCGGCTGCGGGCGCCGGGCTCGATGCCGTAGACGATGGACTGGTGCGCGATCAGCGTGGCCTGGATGCCCAGGTCGAAGCCCACCGCCGCCAGGCCCAGCAGCCACAGGCCCGCGCCGGGCGGCAGCAGCGGCAGCGCCGCCATGCCGGCGAAGGACAGGGTCACCAGGCCCGCGCCCCAGCGGGTCACCCGGCCCGGGCCGCCCCGGTCGGCCATGCGGCCGGCCAGCGGCGCGGCCAGCGCGCCGGCGGCACCGGCCAGGCCGAAGGCACCGGCGGCCGCGCTGCCCAGGTGGAAGGGCGCGGCATGCAGCATCACCGCCAGCGTGGACCAGAAGGCGCTGAAGCCCACCGACAGCAGGCCCTGCGCCAGCGTGGCCCGGCGCAGCGCCGCATGGCGCCGCCACAGCTGCGCGAGGGAACCCAGCAGCGCGCCGTAGGCCAGCCGGGTGGTCGGCTGGAAGCGCGGCAGCCCGCGCCAGGCCGCCGCGCCCACCGCCACGATGCTCAGCGCCGCGGCGATGAACACCGCGCGCCAGCCGAAGTGCTCGGCCACGAAGCCGCTGACCACCCGCGACAGCAGGATGCCGCCCAGCAGCCCGGTCATCACGGTGCCCACCACCTTGCCGCGGTGCGCCTCCGGGGCCAGTGTGGCGGCGGCGGGCACCACGTCCTGCGCCAGCGTGGCGGCCAGGCCGATCACCAGGCTGGCCGCCAGCAGCCAGGCCACGCCCGGCGCAGCGCCGGCCACCAGCAGCGCCAGCGCCAGCACCGCCGCCTTGATGACGATGATGCGGCGGCGGTCGTAGCGGTCGCCCAGCGGTGCCAGCAGGCCGATGCCCAGCGCATAGCCCAGCTGCGTCAGCGTGGGCACCAGGCCCACGGTGCGTTCGCTGGCGCCGATGTCCGGGCCCAGCACGCCCAGCATCGGCTGGCTGTAGTACAGCGAGGCCACCGACAGCCCGGCCGCACCGGCCAGCAGCGCCACCAGGGAACGGGGCAGGGCGGCTGGAGCCGGGGTGGCAGGAGGGACCTGCGTATGCGGAGCGGGAATGGAAGCCATGGGGAACAACCTGGGATGGAACGACAGTGCCGCCAGTGTGACGAGCACAACGGGCGGCTGGTAGTGGCGGCGGCTGCACAGTGCTCATACGATGGGCGCATGAAGGACGCCGAACTCACTGCCCCGCTGTCGCTGGACCGCATCGCCCTGATGCAGACCTTCGTGCGCATCGTGGAGGCCGGCAGCCTCTCGGCCGCGGCGGTGCAGCTGGGCACCACCCAGCCCACCGTCAGCCGCCGGCTGCAGGCGCTGGAGCGGGCGCTGGGCCTGCCGCTGCTGATGCGGTCCACCCACACGATGAAGCTCACCGAGGACGGCGAGCGCTGCTACCTGCGCGCGCGCGAACTGCTGGACGGCTGGCAGGCGCTGGAGGCCGACCTGCGCGGTGCGGTGGACGAGCCCGAAGGCACGCTGCGCGTGGTGGTGCCGCATGCCTTTGGCCAGCAGCGGCTGGTGGCGCCGCTGGCGGCCTATCTTCGGCGCTGGCCGCGGGTGAACGTGGAATGGCTGCTGCACGACGGCACGCCCAACTTCGTGGCCGACGGCATCGACTGCGCCATCCATGTGGGCGCCGTCACCGATCCGTCGGTGGTGGCCATCCGCCTGTCACAGGTGCCGCGCATCGTGGTGGCCGCCCCCGGGGTGCTGGGCACGGGCCCGCGGCCCACCCATGCGGCCGAACTGGCCGGGCTGCCCTGGCTGGCGCTGCGCACCTACTACCGCGACGAGATCACCCTGGTGCACGACACCACCGGCGAGCAGGCGGTGCTGCCCCTGCGCCCGCGCATGGCCACCGACAGCCTGTACGCGCTTCGCAGCGCCGCGATGCTGGGCCTGGGCGTGGCCGTGGGTTCGGCCTGGGTGATGGCCGACGCGCTGGCCGAAGGCAGCCTGGTGCAGCTCACGCCCCGCTGGTGCGCCGAGCCGCTGCCGGTGTGGCTGGTCTATCCCCAGGCCCGCTATCACCCGGCGCGCCTGCGGCGCTTCGTGGAGGTGATGCGGGGCGCGATGGAGCGGGTGGTGAATCCGGCTGGATGAGAAGGAGCGGGCTTCAGCGGACCGGGCCCTTCTAGAAGCGATAGACAACCCCGACGCCCACCTCGGCCTCATACCTGCTGCGGGCAATCGGGCTGTCCTTGATGTCGCTGCCGAAGCGCTCGTAAAGCGCCTCGCCGAACACCTGCCAATGGTTGTTGATGTTGTGGCGGAAGACGTAGTTGAGCCCCAGCGAGCGGAATCCGCCGCCCAACCGGGTCTGGCTCAAGCCGGAGGCAGCCGACTGCCGTGCGGTGATGCCGAAGTCCTTGTTGGCCCGCTTGCTGTCGTGAAACACCGCGACGACGTTGATCTCGGACCCCGTCCCGTCGAGCCTGTCGCCAAAGCGCCGGCCCACGCCCAGCAGGCCCAGGTTGCCATGGCGTCCGGTCACCACCCGACCGATGGCCCAGTACCGCCAATTGGCATCGAGCGCACGACGCGCCTGCAGCACCAGCTCCACGTTGTCGTCCGTGTCGCCGAGTCCCCGCAAACGACGGTCATCGGAATCGCTTTCCTTGCGGCCCTCGTCGAAGCCCACGGCGGCCTCCAGCAGCCAGGTGTTGGCGCGCAGTCCACGCCAGCCCAGTGCCTGGCCGGCCCAATAGAAGACATCGTCCCCTCGGCGCCATTGCACGGCACCCGCCGGCTCGACCCCGAAGCCGAACTCGTCCGAGCCTTCGTAGGCGGATTCATATTCAAGGCTCAATCCCAGTGCAAAGGCCCATCCATCCTTGCCGCGAGTGAAGTCGTCGACGGAAGGCAAGGGGACCAACGCCGTCCTGCCGTCTTGCGCCGAGGCGGTGTGCAAGCAGCAGGCTTGCATGACCAAGACCAACAGCCAGCCCGTGAGCTTCTTCATCTGACAGCCTTCCTGCAGGAGTTCCCACATGACGCGTGCAGTGCGCCGGAACTGCCGGATACTGACTTTGCACGCCTCGGCCATCTTAGGAAGCCCTCCGTGAACCAAACGTCACACGCCCTCGTCGTCGTGGCCGCATCGCCATGCGGGTACTGATCCTCGAAGACAGTCTGGCGCTGGCCGGTGCCTTGTCGGACTACCTGGAGCTGCGGGGCTGCGCGGTCGACCTGGCCTTCCATGGGCAGGCGTTCCTCGATCTGGCGAAGGGTGCGCGATTCGATGTCTACGTGCTCGACGTGGCCGTTCCGGGGATCGACGGGCTGGAGGTGTGCGAGCGACTGCGCAGCGAGATGCGCGACGAGACGCCCGTGATCTTCCTGACCGCACGCGACACGCTGCAGGACAAGAAGGTGGGCTTCGCACGCGGCGCGGACGACTACCTGGTGAAGCCGTTCGAGATGGAGGAGCTCCTTCTTCGCCTGCAGGCGCTCACGGCCCGAGGGCGACGTCCCGAGGTCTCCACGCAGGTGCTGGGCGAAGTGATGCTCGACCACGGTGCAGGCCTCGTGGTGCGCAACGGCCGGCGCATCCGGCTTCACGAGCTGCAATGGCGGGTGCTGAAGATTCTCGCTGCGCGCTCACCGCTGACCGTGGAGCGCGCCGTGCTCGAGCGGGAACTGTGGGGCGACGATGTGCCAGACAGCGATGCGCTGCGCACCCACATCTACCGGCTGCGCAATGCGCTGACCATCACCGGGGAACGCGAATTGATCGAGACGGTCCATGGCAAGGGGTGGCGCCTTGTCCGGTGAGGGCAGCTTCCAGCGGCGCCTGCGCCGGGCGTTCATGCGCTTCGCCGCGGCCACCGCGCTGCTCTATGGCTTGCTGATCTACCTTGTCTCGCTCGGGACCGAAGAGTATCTGCTGCGCCGCTACCTTGGCGCCGTGGTGGAGCACGCGATCGCGCAGATCGAGCGCCCGGGCGGGGACGCCGCCACGCAGGGCATGGTGGAGCGGGTTCGGGCGCTGGCGCCGCCTGCGCATCCCGGCGCGCTTCTCGCGCCGGGCCTGGAGGTGGTGCGCTTCTACGTGCGCGCCTCGCCGGACCTGCCGGCCTGGGCGGCCTCGTACGGGCCGGGTACGCACCGCCGGCGCGACGACGGCACCATGCTGCGTGTCGTCTCGATCAAGGGCGGCAGCGATGCGCTCTATGCCGTCATCGATGGCGACGGGATTCTCGACATCGACGACCTGGAGCCCTATGCGCTGCTCACGCTGCTGCTGGTCGGCGCGGCGGTGACGGCCCTGAGCGGCGCCATCGGCGGCATGCTGGCGCGCCAGCTCGCGATGCCGCTGGTCGCCTTGACGCGGGAGGTGAACGGCCATCGCGAAGGACCGGTGGCGTTTTCGGGCGCCCAACGCGGCGACGAGGTGGGCGCGCTCAGCCGCGGCTTCGCGGCGCTCGTGGCCCGGCTCAGCGACTTCCTTCAACGTGAGCGGGAATTCACGCGCTTCGCAAGCCATGAGCTGCGCACGCCGGTGGCGGTCTTCAAGAGCAGTCTTGCCGTGCTGCGTGCAACCGACGAGGCGCCCGTGCGTGAACGGGCGCTGCTGCGCATGGAACAAAGCGCCAACGACATGGCGGATCTCGTCGCCGCGCTGCTGGCGCTGGGCCGCCGCCCGGAAGAGCAGGGCGACCGTGACCTGCAGGAGCTTGACCTCGCGTCGATCATCCAGGACCTGCTCGATCGGCTTGCCCCATTGGCCATGCAGAAGGGGCTGCGGATCGAGCGGCAGCTGGATGTGCATGTGCGCGTGCAGGCGGCCCCGGGCCTGGGTCCGGTGCTGATCGACAACCTTCTGCGCAACGCCGTGGCCTACGCCCACAGCTGGATCGTGGTGCGGGTGGACGCCAAAGGGATCGCGATCGAGAACGACGTGCAGGGGCAGCCGCGCAGTGCGGCCTCGACCGGCTATGGGCTTCAGATCGTCTCGCGCATCTGCGAGCGGGAGGGCTGGGTGTTGACGCATGGGCGCCACGGCGGCCGCTTTGCCGTGCATGTGGCGTTTGCAGCAAGCAGCTGAATGGCAGCCCGCCGGGTCGGCCATCGGGCCTCACCCGCCGCCCGCCACCCCGCCCCGGCTCGCCAATGCCGCCGCTGCCGCCCGCGTCTCCACGCCCAGCTTCTCGAACACATGCTCCAGGTGCTTGTTGACCGTGCGCGGGCTCATGCCCAGGATCTCGGCGACGTCGCGGTTGGTCTTGCCCTTGGCCACCCAGCTCAGCACCTCGGCCTCGCGCGGGGTGAGGGCGGCCAGGCTCAGCCGGGTGGGTGGCGCGGCGCTGGCCGCGCGCAGCTGCAGCAGCAGCATCTGCTCGCCCAGGCCGGCCGGGCCCAGCGGCTGCACCGTGAGCACGCGGCCATCGGGCGCGGTGCATTCGCGGGCCGCGGTGCCCGGGGCCGCCAGCGCGTGCAGCAGCTCGGCCAGGCGGGCCGCGCCGTCATCGGGGAACAGGGCGGCCAGCCAGCTTGCGGCTTGCGGTGATCGCCAGGCCACGCGGCCGTGGCTGTCCAGCACCAGCACGCCGAAGCCGGCCACGTCCACCGCCTCGCGGGCCAGCCGCACGCTGCGCGCATTGCGCACGTGGGTGGCCAGTCGCGCCAGCACCTCCTGCGCCTGCAGCGGCTTGACGACGTAGTCCACGCCGCCGCACTCGAAGCCTTCGACGATGTGCGGCGTCTCGCTCAGCCCGGTCATGAAGATCACCGGGATGTGCGAGAGCGCCGGGTCGGCCTTGACCAGCCGGCAGGTGTCGAAGCCGGACAGCCCCGGCATCACCGCGTCCAGCAGGATGGCGTCGGGCACCACCAGGGCCAGCCGCTCCAGCGCGGAGGTGCCGTCGCGGGCCACCAGCACGGTGTAGCCGTCGTCCTCCAGGGCGGCCACCAGCGGGCCGAGGGACTGCGGCGCGTCGTCCACCACCAGCACGATGCGCGTCAGGTTCATGGCTTCTCGGGCACTCATGTGGATTCCTCTTCCTTCATCTCGTCATCGGCCTGGTCGCGCAGCAGGCCGGCCAGTTCGTCGGCCAGGGCGTCCAGTTCGTAGCGGTCGACCGCCTGGCGCAGGCGGGCGATCTCGGCGGCGCAGTCGGGATGGCTGCGCATGGCGTTGTCCAGCGTGCGCTGCAGGCCGTGCACATGGCCCAGCCGCGCATCGCGCAGCAGCTCGCCCACCAGTCCCCGGGGCAGCACCGCTGCGCCCGGCGTGACCGGCGCGGCCATGCCGCCGGCCGCCCAGTGCGGCAGCGCCAGCTCGGCCAGCCATTCGATCTGCAGGTGCTTCTGCAGCTGCGCCAGCAGCTCCGACTCCATCACCGGCTTGTCGACGAAGCCCTGGCACTGCGCGGCGGCCAGGCGGTCGGCCTGGTTCTCGAAGGCATTGGCCGAGACGATGATGATGGGCAGCGTGGCGAAGCCCGCGGCCCGCAGCGCCAGCGCGGTCTGCCAGCCATCCATGCCGTCCATCGTCAGGTCCAGCAGCACCGCGTCGGGCAGGTGCTCCTGCACGCTCTCGATGCACTCGCGGCCGCTGGCCGCCTCGCGGATGCGAAAGCCCAGCGGCATCAGCATGCCGGCCAGCATCTGCCGGTGGGTGGGCTGGTCGTCCACCACCAGCAGCGTGCGCCGCGCGCCGAAATAGCCGCTGACCGGCCGGTGTGTGGGCCGGGCCACCGCCGGCTCGCCGATCTCGCGCAGGTACAGCCGCACGGTGAAGGTGCTGCCCTGGCCGGGCGTGCTGCGCAGGGTGAGTTCACCGCCCATCAGCTGGGTGAGCAGGTGGGTGATGGTCAGGCCCAGGCCGGTGCCGGGCTCGCCGGTGCGGCGGCCGGCGCTGCCGCGCTCGAAGGGCATGAAGATGCGTTCCTGGTCTTCGGCGGCGATGCCGATGCCGGTGTCGATCACCTCGAAGCGCACCACCTCGCGCCGGTAGTCCAGCCGCAGCGTGATGCCGCCCTGGTCGGTGAAGCGCACCGCATTGCCCAGCAGGTTGATGAGGATCTGCCGCAGCCGCTTGGCGTCGGCCTTCACGTAGGCCGGCACGCGGCCGCTGGTCTGCACCGCGAAGGCCAGGCCCTTGGCCTCGGCCTGCGGCTGCACCATGCGCACCAGGTCGTCGAGAAATTCGTGCATGGCCATCGGCGCGGGGTCGAGCCGCAGGCGGCCGGCCTCGATGCGGGCCAGGTCCAGCAGGCCTTCGATCAGGCCGCGCAGGTGCTCGCCGCTGCGGTGGATGGTGTCGACCGACGCGCGGTGCGCGCCCTGGATGCGCTCGTCCTTCAGCATGATCTGCGCATAGCCCAGGATGCTGTTGAGCGGCGTGCGCAGCTCATGGGTGATGCCGGCCACGTAGCGGGTCTTGGCCTGGTTGGCGGCCTCGGCCAGGTCCTTGGCGGCCTGCAGCGCGGCATCGGTGCGCTTGTGGGCCTCGATCTCGCGGGTGAGCAGCTGGTTCTGGCGGTTGGATTCGTCCTGCGCCATGCGCCGGCTTTCGCTGGCCAGCACGATCCACCAGGCGGCCACCGCGATCACCAGCGACAGCAGCGCGAACACCTTCAGGAAGGGCGCGCTCAGCAGCTGGGGATCCGCCGCGCCCACCACCGTCTCCTGGTCGTACACCACGCCCAGGATGGTGGCCAGCAGCGCCACCAGCGACAGTGCCACGCCCAGGTACTGCGCCACCCGGCGGTGGCTGTGCACCGCCATCGAGGGCGGCAGCAGCGCCGACAGCGCGCGGCCCACCTGCTCGGACGCACGCGCGCCGGTCTTGCAGCGGTCGTGGCAGCGCGATTCCAGCGTGCAGCACAGGCTGCAGATGGGCGCCTCGTAGGCCGGGCACTGGGCCATGTCCTCGGACTCGAAGGTGTTCTCGCACACCGAGCAGGTGACGATCTGCCCCGGCGCCCACGGCTGCGCGTTGCGCCGGGCCACGTACCAGCGCCCGCGTGTCCACCAGGCCAGCGCGGGCGACACCGCCAGCGCCGTGGCCAGCGCGATGAAAGGGGAGAAGGCAGCAGCCAACGGCCCGAACAGCCCGGCATGCGCGGCCACCGCCAGCAGCGCCGCCACCAGCATCGCGCCCAGGCCCACGGGGTTGATGTCGTAGAGGTAGGCGCGGCGGAACTCGATGCCGCGCGGGCTCCAGCCCATCGGCTTGTTGATCACCAGGTCGGCCACCAGCGCGCCCACCCAGGCGATGGCCACGTTGCCGTACAGGCCCAGCACCCGCTCCAGCGCCTCGAACACGCCCAGCGTCATCAGCAGCACCGCGATGAGCACGTTGAACACCAGCCACACCACGCGGCCGGGGTGGCTGTGCGTCAGCCGCGCGAAGAAGTTGCTCCAGGCCAATGAGCCGGCATAGGCATTGGTGAGGTTGATCTTCACCTGCGCCACCACCACGAAGACGATGGTGGCCAGCAGCACCCACTGCGGGTTGTCGAACACGTAGCCGAAGCCGGCGATGTACATCTGCGTCGGGTCGCCCGCCTTGTCGGTGGCCACCTGGTGCTGCAGCGCCACGAAGGCCAGGAAGGCACCGCCCAGCATCTTCAGCATGCCGGGCACGATCCAGCCCGGGCCGGCCACCAGCACCGCGGCCCACCAGCGGCGCCGGCTGGCCGGCGTGCGCTTGGGCAGGAAACGCAGGTAGTCCACCTGCTCGCCGATCTGCACCACTAGGCTGAAGGCCACGGTGGTGGCGGCGCCGAACATCACCGGGTCGAAGCCCGCGCTGCCCGACACCCGCCCGGCCAGGCCGCCGAACTGCGCGAAGAGCTGCGGCTCCTTGACCACGATGGCGATGAAGGGCAGCAGGAACAGCACGATCCACACCGGCTGCGTCCACCACTGCAGCCGTGAGATGAGCGTGATGCCGTGCATCACCAGCGGCACGATGAGCAGCGACGACAGCAGGTAGCACAGCAGCAGCGGCCAGCCGAAGTACATCTCCAGCGCATGGGCCAGGATGGCCGCTTCCAGCGCGAAGAAGATGAAGGTGAAGGTGGCGTAGATCAGCGAGGTGATGGTGCTGCCCAGGTAGCCGAAGCCGGCGCCGCGGGTGAGCAGGTCCATGTCCACGCCATAGCGGGCCGCGTAGTAGCTGATGGGCAGGCCGGTGAGGAAGGTGATGAGCCCCACCACCAGGATGGCCCACAGCGCATTCTCGAAGCCGTAGCTCAGCGCGATGGCCGCGCCGATGGCCTCCAGCGCCAGGAACGAGGTGGCGCCGAAGGCCGTGTTGGCCACGCGGAACTCGCTCCACTTGCGGAAGGTGCTGGGCGTGTAGCGCAGCGCGTAGTCCTCCAGCGTCTCGTCGGCCACCCAGCTGTTGTAGTCGCGGCGGATGCGGAAGATCTTCTGCGTGGGCTGCGCCAACTTGGGACTCCTGGCTCGAAGGCGCGGGTGCGTTGCAAGAAGCGAACCCAAGGCCGCGGCAGGCCGCTGCACCGGCGCGGGGCGGCTACGTTGAATGACGTATTCGTGCGCAGGGCGGGTGCCCACAACATGCAGCCCAACGGATCTTCCACGCCACCCGACCCCCCCGCCTGCCAGGAGCGACCATGTCTTCCAACGACCGCGACACCCTTGCCGACCAAGCCGACTTCCAGCGCCGCCGCCGGCTGCTGCAGGGCGCCGCCGCCCTGCCGCTGACCGGCCTGGCCGGCATGGCCTGGGGCCAGCAGTTCCCCACTGCCAAGGTCAACACCACCAAGCTGGCCGTCACCGACACCGAGGTGACGGTGGGCCAGCTGCACTCGGCCACCGGCACGATGGCGATCAGCGAGACCGGCTCCATCCAGGCCGAGCAGCTGGCCATCGACCAGATCAACGCCATGGGCGGCGTGCTGGGCCGCAAGATCAAGGTCATCAAGGAGGACGGCGCCAGCGACTGGCCCACCTTTGCCGAGAAGAGCAAGAAGCTGCTGGTCAACGACCGCGTGGCCGCGGTGTTCGGCTGCTGGACCTCGGCCTCCCGCAAGGCCGTGCTGCCGATCTTCGAGAAGGAGAACGGCATGCTCTATTACCCGACGTTCTACGAAGGCCTGGAGCAGAGCAAGAACGTGATCTACACCGGCCAGGAGGCCACGCAGCAGATCCTGTGGGGCCTGGACTGGGCGCAGAAGACCAAGGGCGCCAAGACCTACTTCCTGGTCGGCTCCGACTACATCTGGCCGCGCACCTCGATGAAGATCGGCCGCAAGCACATCGAGAACGTGCTGAAGACCAAGGTGGTGGGCGAGGAGTACTACCCGCTGGGCCACACCAACTTCAACTCGTTGATCAACAAGATCAAGGTGGCCAAGCCCGACGTGATCTTCGCGGCGGTGGTGGGCGGCTCCAACGTGGCCTTCTACAAGCAGCTGAAGGCCGCGGGCGTCACCGCCGACAAGCAGTTCCTGCTGACCATCTCGGTGACCGAGGACGAGGTGCTGGGCATCGGCGGCGAGAACATGGCCGGCTTCTACTCGTCGATGAAGTACTTCCAGAGCCTGGACAACGAGAACAACAAGAAGTTCGTCGCGGCCTTCAAGGCCAAGTACGGCAAGGACGCGGTGATCGGCGACGTGACGCAGGCCGGCTACCTCGGCCCCTGGCTGTGGAAGGCCACGGTGGAAAAGGCCGGCAGCTTTGACGTGGACAAGGTAGCCGCGGCCTCCGCCGACATCGAGCTGAAGACCGCGCCCGAGGGCTACGTGAAGCTGCATCCCAACCACCACCTGTGGAGCAAGACCCGCATCGGCCAGGCCCAGCTCGACGGCCAGTTCAAGGTGGTGGCCGAATCGCCCGCGCTGATCGAGCCGAATCCGTTCCCCGAGGGCTACAAGTGATGCAGCCACGGTGCTGGCAGGCGGGGCGGGCCGAGCGCCGGGCCGCCGCAAGCCCGCCCGCCGTCCCCTCGGGGGACCGGGCGGCGTACCTGACGCACGAGGGGCCGACATGACTCTCAACGACATGTGGAACATCGGGCTGATGCAGGGCTTCGCCGGCCTCAGCCTGTTCTCGGTGCTGCTGCTGATGGGCCTGGGCCTGGCCATCATCTTCGGGCAGATGGGCGTGATCAACATGGCGCATGGCGAGTTCATGACCATCGGCGCCTACACCATCTACCTGTTCTCGCACCTGGCCGAATCGCATGCGCCCGGGCTGGTGCAGGCCTACTTCCCGGTGGCCATCGCGGTGGCCTTCGGGCTGGCCTTCGCGGTGGGCTGGGGGGTGGAGTGGGCGGTGATACGCCACCTCTACCGCCGCCCCCTCGACACCTTGCTGGCCACCTGGGGCCTGTCGCTGGCGATGCAGCAGATCTTCCGCTCCACCTTCGGCGCCAAGGAGGTGAGCCCCACGCTGCCCGACTGGCTGATGGGCAGCTGGGCACCGTCCGAAGGACTGGACATCCCGATCAACGGCCTGTTCGTGATGGCGCTGACGCTGGCCGTGACCTGCGGCGTGCTGCTGGCGCTGTACAAGTCGCGCTGGGGGTTGCGGGTGCGGGCCACGGTGGCCAACCGGCCGATGGCCAATGCCACCGGCATCAACACCCGGCGCACCGACCGGCTGACCTTCGCCATCGGCTGCGGCATCGCCGGCGTGGCCGGTGCAGCCTTCACCACCATCGGCTCCACCGGGCCCACCTCGGGCTCGCTCTACATCGTCGATGCCTTCCTGGTGGTGACCTTCGGCGGCGCGGCCAGCCTGCTGGGCACGGTGGTGTCGGCCTTCGGCATCGCGCAGACGCAGTCGATCAGCGAGTTCTTTATGACGGGTTCGATGGCCAAGGTGCTCACGCTGTCGGCCATCGTCGTCATCCTGATGTTCAGGCCGCAGGGCCTGTTTGCAGCGAAGGTGCGCAAATGAACGGCGCAAGGGTATGGATGGCACGCAGCGGCATGGCCAGCGTGCTGGTGCTGGCGGTGGTGCTGCTGGTGGTGTTTCCGCTGACGCTGGACCTGTTCCGCCTGAACCTGGTGGGCAAGTACCTCAGCTATGCCTTCGTGGCGCTGGGCCTGGTGATGCTGTGGGGCTGGGGCGGTGTGCTCAGCCTGGGGCAGGGCGTGTTCTTCGGCCTGGGCGGCTACGGCATGGCGATGTTCCTGAAGCTGGAGGCCAGCGACCCCGTCACCACCAAGATCCAGAGCACGCCCGGCATCCCCGACTTCATGGACTGGAACCAGGTGACGGAGCTGCCGGTGTGGTGGCTGCCCTTCCACAGCTTTCCGCTCACGCTCTTGTTGCTGCTGGGGGTGCCCACGCTGCTGGCCTGGATCATCGGCTTCGCGATGTTCAAGCGGCGTGTGGGCGGGGTGTACTTCGCCATCATCACGCAGGCGGTGGCGCTGATCCTCACGGTGCTGATCATCGGCCAGCAGGGCTATACCGGCGGCGTCAACGGCATGACCGACCTGAAGACGCTGATGGGCTGGGACACCCGCACCGACAGTGCCAAGCTCATCCTGTACTTCACCTGCGTGGCGCTGCTGCTGGCTTCCATCGTGCTGTGCACCTGGGTGCAGAAGAGCAAGCTGGGCACGCTGCTGCTGGCGATGCGCGACAAGGAGGACCGGGTGCGCTTCTCCGGCTACGACGTGGCCAACTTCCGCGTCTTCGTGTTCTGCCTGTCGGCGCTGCTGTCGGCGGTGGGCGGCGCGATGTTCACGCTGCAGGTGGGCTTCATGTCGCCCTCGCTGGTGGGCATCGTGCCGTCGATCGAGATGGTGATCTTCGCGGCGGTGGGCGGGCGCATGTCGCTGGTGGGCGCGGTGTACGGCGCGCTGCTCGTCAACTACGGCAAGACGTACTTCTCGGAGAGCTTCCCGGACCTGTGGCTCTTCATGATGGCCGCGCTGTTCCTGGGCGTGGTGCTGGCCTTCCCTGACGGCCTGGCCGGTGTGTGGAACGACAGGATCGCGCCGCGGTTGAAGCGGCTGGGGCAGGGCAGGGCGAAGCCCGTGGCGCCGCCGCCGGTGGTGGCCGAGCCCAAGCCGCCGCGTGAGCGTGGTGCCGCCGAAGGAGCTGCCGCATGAGCGCCGCACGGCCGCCCGAAGGCGCTCGCACCGCAGGCCGCCAGGCCGGAGGTAATTCGCTATGAGCAATACCGACTTCGCGCTGGCAGTCGAAGACCTCACAGTGTCCTTCGACGGCTTCAAGGCCATCAACGACCTGACGCTGTACGTCGACCGCAACGAGCTGCGCGTGATCATCGGCCCCAACGGCGCGGGCAAGACCACGCTGCTGGACCTGATCTGCGGCAAGACCCGCGCCAGCCACGGCAGCATCAAGTTCAAGAACCAGGAGATGACGCGCATGTCGGAGCACCGCATCGTGCGGGCCGGCATCGGGCGCAAGTTCCAGACGCCCTCCATCTACGAGAACCTCTCGGTCTTCAAGAACCTGGAGGTGAGCTTTCCGCGCGGGCGCAGCGTGTTCGGCGCACTGGCCTTCCGCTGCGACGCCGAGGTGCGCGACCGGGTGCAGGCCGTGGCCGACGAGATCGGCCTCGGCACGGTGCTGCAGACCGAGGCCGGGCTGCTGTCGCACGGCCAGAAGCAGTGGCTGGAGATCGGCATGCTGCTGATGCAGGAGCCCGAGCTGCTGATGCTGGACGAGCCCATCGCCGGCATGAGCGTGCGTGAACGCGAGCTCACCGGCGAGCTGCTGCAACGCATCTGCAAGGGCCGCTCGGTCATCGTCATCGAGCACGACATGGACTTCGTCAAGCGCATCGCCCACAAGGTGACGGTGATGCACCAGGGAAAGATCCTGGCCGAAGGCTCGATGGACCAGGTGCAGAACGATCCGAAGGTGATCGACGTGTACCTCGGCCATTGAACGCAGCCACCCACAGGAGCAGCACGCATGCTGAACGTGAAAGACCTGCACGTGGCCTATGGCCAGAGCGAAGCGCTGCACGGCATCGACTTCTCGGCCAAGCGCAACGAGACGGTGGCCATCATGGGCCGCAACGGCATGGGCAAGACCACGCTGTTCAAGAGCCTGATCGGCATCCTGCCGGTGCGCAGCGGCGCCATCGAGGTGGACGGCCAGGACGTGACCAAGCTGGAGAGCTTCCAGCGTGTGGCCAAGGGCATCGCCTATGTGCCGCAGGGCCGCATGATCTTCCCGACGCTCACCGTCACCGAGAACATCCAGACGGGGCTGGAGAACGCCAGGAGCCAGCGCATCCCCGACGAGATCTATGCGCTGTTCCCGGTGCTGTTCGAGATGCGCCACCGCAAGGGCGGCAACCTGTCGGGCGGGCAGCAGCAGCAGCTGGCCATCGCCCGCGCGCTGGTCACCAACCCCAAGGTGCTGCTGCTGGACGAGCCCACCGAAGGCATCCAGCCGTCCATCATCAAGGACATCGCCCGTGCGCTGAACGAGATCCGCAAGCTGCGCGAGATCACCATCGTGGTGAGCGAGCAGGTGCTGAGCTTTGCGCTGGAGGTGGCCGACCGCCTCTTCGTGATCGAAGGTGGGCGGCTGGTGCACGAGAGCCCGCGCGCCGGCATCGACGCCGAGCGCATCAAGCAGTTTTTGTCGGTTTGAACCACCACACAAGCAGGAGAGCGACGATGCCCGAGACCCTGATCAAGGTAGACCTGAACCAGCCCGCACCCAGCAACGAGATGGTGCACAACCGCTGGCACCCCGACATCCCGATGGCCTGCTGGGTGAACCCCGGCGACGACTTCGTGCTGGAGACCTACGACTGGACCGGCGGCTACATCAAGAACAACGACAGCGCCGACGACGTGCGCGACATCGACCTGACCACGGTGCACTACCTGTCGGGCCCGGTGGGCGTGAAGGGCGCCGAGCCCGGCGACCTGCTGGTGGTGGACCTGCTGGACATCGGCGCCAAGCCCGACAGCCTCTGGGGCTTCAACGGCTTCTTCAGCAAGAACAACGGCGGCGGCTTCCTCACCGAGCACTTTCCGCAGGCGCAGAAGTCGATCTGGGACTTCCACGGCATGTTCACCAGCTCGCGCCACGTGCCGGGCGTCAACTTCGCGGGGCTGATCCACCCGGGGCTGATCGGCTGCCTGCCCGACAAGCCGATGCTGGACCTGTGGAACGAACGCGAGACCGGCCTGATCGCCACCGACCCGAACCGCGTGCCCGGCCTGGCCAACCCGCCCTTCGCCGGCACCGCGCACCTGGGCAAGCTCACCGGTGATGCAGCGGCCAAGGTGGCGGCCGAAGGCGCGCGCACCGTGCCGCCGCGCGAGCATGGCGGCAACTGCGACATCAAGGACCTGTCGCGCGGCAGCAAGGTGTTCTTCCCGGTGTATGTGGAAGGCGCGGGCCTGTCGGTGGGCGACCTGCACTTCAGCCAGGGCGACGGCGAGATCACCTTCTGCGGCGCCATCGAGATGGCGGGCTGGGTACACATGCGCGTCACGCTGATCAAGGGCGGCATGGCCAAGTACGGCATCAAGAACCCGATCTTCAAGCCCAGCCCGATCACGCCCAGCTACAACGACTACCTGATCTTCGAAGGCATCTCGGTTGACGAGCAGGGCAAGCAGTACTACCTGGACGTGGCGGTGGCCTACCGCCAGGCCTGCCTGAATGCCATCGAGTACCTGAAGAAGTTCGGCTACTCGGGCGCGCAGGCCTACAGCATCCTGGGCACGGCGCCGGTGCAGGGCCACATCAGCGGCGTGGTGGACGTGCCCAATGCCTGCGCCACGCTGTGGCTGCCCACGCAGATCTTCGACTTCGACATCAACCCGAGCGCCGCCGGGCCGGTGAAGCACATCGACGGCAGCATCGACATGCCGCTGTCGCCCGACCGCTGAAAGCCGACGCAGAGCATGCCCACCTACGACTATCGCTGCGAGGCCTGCGGCCCCTTCGAGGCGCTGCGCCGCATTGCCGACCGCGAGCAGCCGCAGCCCTGCCCGGGCTGCGGCATGGCCGCGCCACGCACCTGGCTGGCC
The DNA here is from genome assembly GCF_024700035.1 of Aquincola sp. J276. Taxonomy (NCBI): domain Bacteria; kingdom Pseudomonadati; phylum Pseudomonadota; class Betaproteobacteria; order Burkholderiales; family Sphaerotilaceae; genus Aquincola; species Aquincola sp. J276. Next base: position 929,704 of record NZ_JAJONC010000002.1, on the reverse strand, counting down.
GCGGCCCGCATCGCCGACATGGACCCCGGGCTGCGCACGGCACTGGCGACCAACGAGCGGGCGCGGCATGAGCCGAAGCGCTCGGGCGACTATGCGCGGCTGAAGCATCCGTCGGGCTGCGGCTGCTGCTCGGTCAGCAGCCGCCGCACGGCCACGGTGACGGCCGCCAACGGCAACAAGGCCTTCCCCAGCAAGCGGCCCTGGATGATCAGCCACTGAAGGCGCACGGCGGCCATCGGCCGCCATTGTCTAGACGACCGGTCTAAATTCAACCTAGAATTAGACCGGCCCGTCTAATTGCGCCTCGTCGATGACCACCGCCCCCGTGCTGCCCCGCCGCCGCGGCCGACCGCCGCGGCTCGGCGCATCGCCTCGACCGGACACCCGCGAGCACCTGCTGCGCACGGGTGTGGCCGTGCTGACCGAGAAGGGTTACTCGGCCGTCGGCATCGACGAGATCCTGCGGCTGGCGCAGGTGCCCAAGGGCTCGTTCTATCACTACTTCGGCAGCAAGGAAGCCTTCGGCCAGGCCTTGATCGCGGCCTACGCCGCCTACTTCGCCAACAAGCTGGACCGCTGTTTTGCGGATGCTTCGGTGCCGCCGTTGCAGCGCCTGCGCCACTTCATCGCGGACGCCCGGGCGGGCATGGCGCGGCATGGCTTCAAGCGCGGTTGCCTGGTCGGCAACCTGGGGCAGGAAATGGGCACGCTGCCCGAATCGTTCCGGGCCCAGCTGCAGGAGGTGTTCATGGACTGGCAGGCGCGCACCGCCGCCTGCCTGGCCGAGGCACAACAGGCCGGCGAGATAGCGCCGCAACTGGACTGCAGGAACCTGGCCCAGTTTTTCTGGATCGGCTGGGAAGGTGCCGTGCTGCGCGCCAAGCTGGAACGCTCACCCCAGGCGCTGGAGGTGTATGCGCAGGGCTTTTTCCAACTCATGCGCGCCCAACCCTGACCGCGCAAACCTACCAGGAGGCACCCACCATGTTCCGCGGATTGCTGATCGACAAGACGGACGGACGACAGGCGACTGCCGTGCAGCAGTTGAACGAAGCCGACCTGCCTGCGGGCGACGTCACCGTGCGCGTGGCCTGGTCCACCTTGAACTACAAGGACGCGCTGGCCATCACCGGCCGCTCGCCCGTGGTGCGCCGGTTTCCGATGGTGCCGGGCATCGACTTCGCCGGCACGGTGGAAGCCTCGGCCGACCCGGCCTTTGCCGTCGGCGACGCGGTGGTGCTCAATGGCTGGGGCGTGGGCGAAGTGCATTGGGGCGGCCTGGCGGAGCGGGCACGTGTACCCGGCCAATGGCTGGTGCCGCTGCAGGCACCGTTCACGCTGCGGCAGGCCATGGGCATCGGCACGGCCGGCTACACCGCGGCCTTGTGCGTGCTGGCGCTGGAACGCCACGGCGTGAGGCCCGACCAGGGCCCGGTGGTGGTGACCGGCGCTGCCGGTGGTGTAGGCAGCGTGGCGGTGGCCATGCTCGCCAAACTGGGCTACGAGGTGGCCGCCGTCACCGGCCGGCCGCAGGAGGCCGACTTCCTCAGCGCGCTGGGCGCGCGCCAGGTCATCGACCGTGCCGAGCTTGCCAAGCCCGGCAAGCCGCTGGACAAGGAGCGCTGGGCCGGTGCCGTCGATGTGGCAGGAGGCCAGTTGCTGGCCAATGTCTGCGCGGCCATGCGCTACCGCGGCGTGGTCACGGCCTGTGGCCTGGCCGCCGGCATGTCGTGGCCGGCCAGCGTGGCACCGTTCATCCTGCGGGGCGTCACCCTGGCCGGCATCGACAGCGTCATGGCCCCGGTCGCCGAGCGCCTGCAGGCCTGGCGTCGCCTGGCACAAGACCTCGACGTGGCGCTGCTGGAAAGCCTGATCCGCGACATCGAGCTGGACGAGGCCATCGGCGTTGCCGCCGAGCTGCTGGAAGGCCGCGTTCGCGGCCGCGTTGTTGTGCGTGTCGGCGCCGCGTAGGCCGCTGCCGGAGCCACTGGACGACGTCCGGGACATCGCCGGCATTGCAGCGTTCTTCGGCCTCTGCAACCGCATGGCCAACGTGACCAGCATGCGGCCGAACGACGACTTCTACACGCTCGGGCGTTGAGCGGAACCCGCGCTGGCGGCGCTGTGCCTGCCGCGCCTTCCGGCCAGGCACCCGACCCAGCGCGGTCGCCACGCCAGCAGCAACGCCACGCCGATGGCGGCCACGGCCAGGGCCATGAACCACACCAGCACGGCCATGGTCGGGTGATCAGCGGCCAGGCACAGCAGCAGCGATGCGGCCAGCGCCGTGGCGCCCAGCGCGCGCAGCAGCCGCACCGTGCCACGCGGCGGTGCCGCCGTGTTGCGGGCCTGCTGCCAGTGCGGCTCCATCGCCAGCGCCAGCCAGGCCAGGCCGACGAAGGCGCACAGCAGCGCGCCGGCCAGCAACACGGGCGCAGGCAGGAAGGCTTCAGGCATGCCCGGCCTCCGGCATCTGCGGCGCCCGACCCGGTTGCGCCGGGGCGCTTGCGGCGGCGTGGCTGCTGGCAAACCTGCCCGTGTCCCTGCCGGCAGGCGTGCCCGTGCCGTCGACCACGTTGCCCCGCGCCCGCTGGCGCACACGCCGTGCTGCCACCAGCGCCAGCGCCGCGGCGCCCAGCAGCACCAGGTCCACGCCGGCCACCGGCCAGTAGCCATCGGCCAGGGTCTTCAGCAGATGGTCGCCGGTGGTCAGCGCATTGAGCAGCACCGCAGCCACCGCCAACACGGCCACGGCCCAGCATTGCTCGGCCCAGGCCGGCGCGACGCGCGCCTGCAGCTCCGGCGCCGTGCGCCACCAGGCATGGCCGAAGGCCAGCAGCCAGGCGGCCCAGAAGATGCGCTCCTCCCACACGCCGCGCATCGGCAGCGCCTCGGGCAGCAGGCGGTTGGCCACCAGCATCGTGGCGGTGGCGATCAGCATGCCGGTGACGGTGGTCACGGCCAGCGCATCCACCACGCGGCTGCCGGCCTGGCCCTTGGCCGCATGCTGCTTCTTGCGCTTTTCCACGAAGAAGATGAAGCCGGTGGCGATGCAGGCGCAACCCGCCAGTCCGCCTGCGAAGTACAGCACCCGCAGCAGCCAGTGGCGGAAGTGCTGCAGGTGCAGGCCGGTGATGAAGTTGTTGATGCCGTCCACCATGTTCACCGGCTCGTCCTCGCGGATCACCTCGCCGGTGGGGCCCTTGAAGTGGATGCCTTCGCCGGTGAGCGTCACGCGGTCGGTGCCGGCGCGGAACACGCTGACGGTGGCGTTGGCATCGCCCACGTGGTGCACCGTCAGCATGCCCACGTCGCCCGCCATGCCGCGCGCGGCCCAGCGGCGCTGGGCCTCGGCCACCATCGCATCGACCGACGCCAGGCCGGCGGGCACGCCCGCGGCCTCGTGCGGCAGGCCGGTGCGCAGCGATTCCGCATGCTCGTGGGCCTTGGCCAGCGGGGGCAGCATCGTCTCGCCCACCGGGAAGTACATGGCCGCGAAGATCACCAGCCCCGACAGCGCGAACATGAAGTGGAAGGGCAGGGCCACCACGCCGGTGAGGTTGTGCAGGTCGAGCGCGCTGCGCTGGGTGTGCTTGCGCGGCCGGAAGGTGAACAGCTCGCGGAAGATCTTGCGGTGCATCACCACGCCGCTGACCAGCGCGGCCAGCATCACCAGCGCGGCCAGGCCGACGATCCAGGTGCCCAGCTCCTTCCAGTGCAGGTGCAGGCTGTAGTGCATCGGATAGAAGAACTGGCTGCCCAGCTTCAGCCGGTCGTCGGGCAGGGCCTGGCCGGTGCGCGGGTCCAGCGTGGCGATGCCGTACACATGGTCGTTGTCGGGGTCCTTGGGGTCGGGGAGCTCGAAGCCCGACCACACCGTCAGCACCGGGTCGCGGTGGGTGGTGTAGGCGCCCCATTCATGCAGCGGCATCACCGCCGGCAGCGGGCTGTTGCTGCGGCCCCGGGCCTCGTCCAGCGCCGCCTGGTTGGGCACGATGCGGCGGAAGGCCGGCTCCAGCAGCTTGTCGAACGACGGCATCGGCTGCGGCTCGAAGCGCGTGGAGGGAATGGCCCAGCGGTCGATCTCGCGGTCGTACACCGAGAGCGATCCAAAGAAGAACACGGCCATCAGCACGAAGCCCAGCACCAGGCCGAACCAGGTGTGCAGCCAGGCCATCGACAGGCGGAAGGAAGCGAACATGCGCAAGGTCTCCGGAAGGATGGGCGTCAGGCCAGCGTGCGGGCCAGCAGCCAGGCTGCACCGGTCATGGCGGCCCCGCCGCCGCACAGCACCGCCCACACCCGCAGCAGCCCGGCTGCGGCGAAGGCCCAGCAGAACATGCCGAGGAACACCAGGAATGCCAGCAGGTAGACCAGCGTGCGCGCATCGCCAAAGGGCATGCCGGCCTGCATCAGCAGCACGATGCCCAGCGACACGAAGCCCCAGGTGAAGACATAACCACCGCCCAGGCTGGCGGCGATGCGGGAGGCCACGTGGAGCGGGGAGGGGGAGGTACTGGCCATGCTTCAACTGCGAATGATTCGCAATCATAGAGGCATAGCGGCGCCCGCGGCTACCATGCCCCCGCCATGCACTACCTCCGCTTCGACACCAGCGACAGCACCGACGGCATCCACACGCTGGAAGCGCTGGCCTCCACCCGCGCCGACCGGCACGCGGCGGTGATGGCCGAGGTGCGGCAGGTGCTGGATTGGGCCCGTCAGCACCATCTCGACGGTCCCGGCCCGCTGGACGAAGGTCATGGCTGGGACCACGACCTGGCCGTGTCGCACGAGGACGGCGGCTGGGTGGCGGTGTCGCTCACGCTCACCGGCAGCGAGGCCTTCGCGCAGTCGCTGCTGGCGACCTTCGGCGCCGACGACGACGAATGAAAAAGGGCAGGCCCGCGGGCCTGCCCAGTCCCTGTGCAGCGCGTGGCTGCCAGCCTTCTTCAGCGTGGTGTGATGGTGTAACGGATGGTGGCCGGGGCACCGCCGGTGAGGTCGCCTTCCTTCACGTTGCGGAAGGTGTTCTCGGCCTCCACGCCGGCCTTCACCGCCGCATCCACCTGCGCCGTCATCGCCTGCAGCGCGGCCGCATCGGCTGCGGTGAGCGTCACGGTGTAGCGCGCATCGCTGGCGATGCTGTTGACCGAGTTGCCGCCATTGAGGCCGCTGACGCGGTAGGCCCCCGCCGGCAGGCCCGCGGCCTTCAGCTTGAGCAGGCTGCGGCCGGCCGCATGCACGGCACTCGTGCGGCCGTAGGCGCCGTTGCTGTGGCCGCCCGGTCCCTGGAACTCGACCAGCAGGCTGCCGGTCTGCTGGGCGGCCGCCGGCAGCGCCGCCAGGCCGCAGGCCGCGCTGCACAGCAGGGCCGCGATGGCCCGGGTCATCTTGGTGTTCATCGACTTCGCCATGGCGTGTGTTCCTCGTTTCACTTGACTTCGGCGGTGCGCGCACCGATGGCCGGTGCGGCCGGCGGCACCACCGTGCCATCGGCGGCGTGGTAGCCCGAGGCGATCAGCGCGGCCATCAGCACCCGCTGCATGCGCTGCACTTCCTTGGCGGATTCACCGGGGATGCCCCATTCCCAGAACGCATGGCCGCCGCCGCCGCTGGCGTTGGTCGCGATGTTCAGGTTGATGGTGGGCACGCCAATGGCGGCGGGCACGTTGTCGTTCAGGCTGCTGGCGGCGGTGGAGATCTCGTCGCGCTTGTCGATGCCGACGATCTCGGCCGACTGCCAGGCCGCCTGGATGGACACGTCGCTGAGGTTGGTGCGCTCATGCGGCGGGCGGTCGCCGAACCAGGTGAGCTCCATCTTCACCGCCTGCGCGGTGTTGTCGGGCACGCCATAGCGGCTGTTCTCTTCCGTCACACCGGCCTGGAACAGCGGCTCGATGCGGCTGCGGATCTGGTTCAGCGGTTCCAGCCGCGGCGAGCGCATGTCCACCTGGATGGTGCAGCTGGGCACCACGTCGCTGCCGGCGGCGGGGTCCTCGCAGCTCACCACGCCCACGGTGTAGGTGGTCTTCAGGGCTTTGTTGTCCTCGTCCCAGGGCGTCTTGATGTCGGCGATGCGCGCGATGGAGGCTGCGGCCGCTTCCAGCGCGGTGGGCTGGTTGGGGCCCGGCGCGGTGGGCGCGGTGTACTTCATCTCGAAGCGGTAGCTGCCGATGAAGTTGATGGTGCCGCCGCCGCCGTCGATGCCGAAGTTGGTGACGAAGTTCAGCGGGTTGGTGCCGGTGCCCAGGTTCTGGTCGTAGCCATACAGCTGCTTCATGCCGGCCAGGTTGCCCTTGCCTTCCTCGCCCGCGGTGCCGCAGAACCACATGTCGTACACCGGGCGCACGTTGTACTTCTTCATGGCCTTGGCCAGGTTCAGCACGCCCGAGACATTGCCCATCGCGTCGCCGTAGCCCGGCACGTACAGGCGCACCGCGCCGGCGGCCTTGGCGGCGTCCTCGCTGGCGTAGTACTGGCGGGCCTTGATGTAGTTGGCGTCCTGCACGATGCGGCCATTGGCATCGAAGGCCAGCTCGTTGGGAATGGCGGCCAGCTGCGCCGGCGTCGTCACGATGGCGTCGGCGATGGGCTGAAGCTTGATGGGCTCGTACGGGTTGCTGGCCGGCGGCAGCACCTCGGGGTTCACCGTGTCGATATGGCCTTCCACCAGCACCTTGGGGAACTGGCCGCGGTAGGCCTGCGCGCCGGCGCTGCTGGAGTAGCTGCCCTTGATCTCGACGCACACGTTGTGCACCGGCAGGCCGTCCACCAGCTGCACGTCCGAGCCCGGCAGCTGGCCGTCGGCGCGGGTCTTGATCTCGCTGGGCGCGAAGCCCCATTCCTGCAGCATGCGGCGCTCGATCTCGGCGGCGCGGCGCATCTCGGCGCGCGAGGGCGAGGCGATGCGCACCAGCTCCATGTGCTGGTCGAAGCGGGCCTGGGCATTGGCGGGTGTCAGCCACTCCTGCACCATGGCCTGCAGCGTGGCGTCGCTGTTCATCTTCTGCGAGGCGGCCAGCACCTGCGGGGAGATGGTGGGCACGTTGGCGCCGGTGGCCGGCGGCGGTGCCGGCGGGGTCACCGGCGTGTCGTCATCGTCGTCGCCACCGCAGGCGGCCAGGGCCAGCGCCACGGAGCAGGTCAGCAATCTCAGGTTCAAGTCTTTTGCCATCAGGCCTCCTGTTGAAGGCCAGGCTTTCCGCAACTCATGTGCCATTCGGGCCCCAGGCCGGCCACCAAGTTGTGACCGAATGAAGGCACCTTGCGAATCAATGCTTTACGCAAGCTTCATGCACTGCCATCGGGGGCCGGCGCTGCAACGTTTGGATGCGCTTCACACGGAATGCCGACGTGCGGCCCAGCGGCCCGCACGGGATTCCGACGCCTGGCCCGCTTGCGCGCCGAGCTGCGCCACCAGGTGGTCGGCCAGCGACTGCAGGTGTCGCTCCATGCTGCCGCCGCGCGCGACGGCACTGCCGCGCACCAGGGCCAGTTCGGTGCCCGGCGGGCGCTCGAAGCCCGGGGCCGGCGGCAGCACCCGGTGGCTGGGCAGCACCGCGGTGGTGGGCAGCAGGCTCACGCCCAGGCCGGCGGCCACCGCGGCCTGGATGCCGGTCAGGCTGTGGCTGCCGAAAGCCTGCCGCCAAGGCCGGCCGGCCCGGTCCATCGCCCGCAGCACCCGCAGCCGGTAGAGGCAGCCCGGGGGAAACAGCACCAGCGGCAGCGGCCCTTCGGCTGGCACGAAGCCGGGCGCGGCCACCCACACCAGCTGCTCGGGCCAGCGGGCCAGGGCCTCGCCGCTGCCGGGCTCGCGCTTGAGCAGGGCCATGTCCAGCTCGCCGGCCGCCAGGCGGCGCTGCAGCTCGCTGCTCATGCCGCTGACCGTATCCAGCCGCAGGCCGGGCTGCGCCTGGGCGAAGCCGGCCAGCATGGCCGACATGCGCTGCGCATCGAAGTCCTCCGGCACGCCCAGGCGCAGCACCGCCTGGGCGCCGGGCAGGGCCAGGGCCTCCTGTGCTTCCTGGGCGATGGCCAGCAGCCGGCGCGCGTAATGCGTGAGCAGCTCCCCATGCGGCGTGGGCAGCGCCTGCTTGCCGCTGCGGTCGCGCTGCAGCAGCGGCCGGCCCACACGCTCCTCCAGCCTGAGGATCTGCTGGCTCACGGTGGACTGGGTGCGGTGCACACGCTCCGCGCCGCGGGTGAAGCTGCCTTCCTCCACCACGCACACCAGGGTCTTGAGCAGGTCGAGATCGAGCATGCGCTTATTGTGAATGCCACTGAGGCTTGCGCAAAGATTCGATTTCACAATGAGGCCGGAACTGCGCATGCTGTCGGCCTGTTCAACGCAAGGAGAGGCGGTCATGCCCTTGGATTCCACGCCCCGGCCCACGTGGCTCACCTTCGACTGCTACGGCACGCTCATCCAGTGGGACGAAGGCCTGCAGGCCGCGGTGCAGGAACTGCTGTCGCGCAAGGGCGCGGCGGAGCTGCCGCCGGCGCGCCTGATCCAGGTGTACGACCGCCACGAGCATGCGCTGGAGCAGCAGCCGCCGCACCGCAGCTTCCGCGAGGTGGCCGGCGAAGGCCTGCGCCGCGCGCTGCAGGAGCTGGACCTGCCGGCCGAGCCGGACGATGCGGCGCTGCTCACCGGCCGCATCGGCGCCATGCCGCCGTTCGCCGACGTGCTGCCCGCGCTGCGCTGGCTGAAGGCGCGCGGCCACCGCATCGCCATCGTCAGCAACACCGACGACGACATCATCGCGGGCAACGTGGCCCAGCTCGGTGGCCTGGTGGACCGCGTGATCACCGCCCAGCAGGCCGGTGCCTACAAGCCCGACCGCCGGCTGTTCGACCATGCGCATGCCCAGCTGGGCGTCACGCCGGCGCAGGTGGTCCACATCTGCGCCAGCCCGCACCTGGACCATGCCGCGGCCCGCGACATCGGCTTCCGCTGCATCTGGGTGGACCGGGGCAGCGGCCGCCGGCTGCTGCCCGACTACCAGCCCGACGCGATCGTGGCCGACCTGTCGCAGCTGCCGCCGCTGTTCAGCGCGCTGGGCTGGTAGAACAGCCTCCTGCGCCGCACTGGAGTACCCCCGATGGCCCACACGCTGGAATCCACCGCCCCCGCCCCGACCCGCACCCGCGCGCCGCTGCTGGACAGCGACGCCGTGCAGCAGGCCCGCGTCGAGCTGGCCGCCTGCTTCCAGGCGGCCGCCCGCCACGGCCTGGAAGAGGGCATCTGCAACCACTTCTCGGCACTGCTGCCGGGGCATGACGACCTGTTCCTGGTCAATCCGTATGGCCTGGCCTTCCGCGAGGTCACGGCCTCCACGCTGCTGGTGTGCGACCTGGATGGCCACGTGCTGGCCGGCGAGGGCCGGCCCGAGGCCACCGCCTTCTACATCCACGCCCGGCTGCACCGTGCGCGGCCCACGCTGCGCGCGGCCTTCCACACCCACATGCCGAATGCCACCGCCCTGAGCATGCTGGCCGGCCCGCCGCTGCTCTATGCGGGGCAGACGGCGCTGAAGTTCCTTGGCCGCGTGGCCGTGGACGAGCACTACAACGGCCTGGCGCTGGACGTCGCCGAGGGCGACCGCATCGCCGCCGCGCTGGGCACGGCCGACGTGCTGTTCCTGAAGAACCATGGCGTGATGGTCACCGGCCCCACCATCGCCGAAGCCTGGGACGACCTGTACTACCTGGAGCGCGCGGCCGAGGTGCAGCTCAAGGCCATGGGCACCGGCCGGCCGCTGCAGCCGGTCGACGCCGAGGTGGCTCGCCGCACCGCCGCCCAGATGCGCGCCGGCGACCCCGAGAGCGCGCGTGCCCACCTGGCCAGCGTGATGCGGGTGCTGCGGGCCGAGGGCCATGCGTTCGACCGGTAACGGCCGTGCCGCCCAGGGCGGCGAGAATGCAGGCGATGCATCCGTACCTGTTGTCCACCGCCTGGCGGGCGGCCCTGGTGGGCGCGGCGCTGGCGGGTTGTGCCACCGCGCCCGGCCCCGCCCCTTCGGCGCCGCCGGCCGCCTCCCCGCCGCCCGCGGCTGAAGCCGCCACCGAGCCCGCCGCCGCCGCGGCCGCCGCGCACCAGGCCGCCTTTGCGCGCTGGGTGGCCGGCTTCCGCGCCAGCGCCGCCACCGCCGGCATCGGCGAAGCCACCCTCGCCGCCGCGCTGGACCCGGTGCAGTACCTGCCGCAGGTGGTGCAGCTGGACCGCGCGCAGCCCGAGTTCAGCCGCCCGGTGTGGACCTACCTGGACAACACCGTCACCCCGCAGCGCATCGCGCAGGGGCGGGAGAAGCTGGCCGCGCTGCAGGCCGAGCTGCAGGCGGCCGAGCAGCGCCATGGCGTGCCGCCATCGGTGGTGGTGGCCATCTGGGGCATGGAGAGCAACTACGGCGGCAACTACGGCAGCACGCCCACGCTGGACGCGCTGGCCACGCTGGGCTTCGAGGGCCGGCGCCAGGCCTGGGCGCGCGAGCAGCTGCTGGCCGCGCTGCGCATCGTGCAGAACGGCGACATCGACCGCGAGCACATGGTCGGCTCCTGGGCCGGCGCCATGGGCCAGACGCAGTTCCTGCCCACCAGCTTCCTGACCCATGCGGTGGACGCGGACGGCGACGGCCGGCGCGACATCTGGGGCAGCATGGCCGACGTGGTGGCCTCCACCGCGCAGTACCTGGCCCGCTCCGGCTGGCAGGCCGGCCAGCCCTCGGCCGTGGAGGTGCAGCTGCCGCCGGGATTCGACCTGGCGCGGGCCGATGGCCTGCTGCGCCAGCCTGCCAGCGCCTGGGCGGCCGAAGGCGTGCAGGGCCTGCAGGGGGCGCCGCTGCCCGCGCTGGACGATGCCGCGCTGCTGCTGCCCGCCGGCGCCCGCGGCCCGGCGCTGCTGGTGGGGCCCAACTTCCGCGCCATCCTCCGCTACAACAATGCCACCAGCTATGCGCTGGCCGTGGGCCTGCTGGCCCGGCAGATCGACGGCGGCCCGCCGCTGCAGGCGGCCTGGCCGCGCGAGCTGCAGCCGCTGTCGCGCACCGAGCTGCGCCAGCTGCAGGCGGCGCTGGCCGAACGTGGCTTCGATGCCGGCACGCCGGACGGCGTGCTGGGCCCGGCCACCCGCGAGGCCCTGCGCCGCTGGCAGCGCAGCGTGGGCCTGCCGGCCGACGGCTACCCGGACGCCGGGCTGCTGCAGCGGCTGCTGCAGCGCTGAGGCACCGGCCGCCGCATGCCCAACACCCGCATCCTCGGTTTCCGCGGCCCGGCGGCGGCCAGCCGGGCGTTGGGCGCGGTGGCGGCGGCGATCGTCGCCAGCGTGCTGGCGGTGGCCGGCGGCTCCATCTGGCAGCTGCGCCAGCAAGCCGAGCAGGCCGCGCGGCTGAATGCCGACAGCGCGACCGTGGCCGTGGCCGCCCATGCACACCAGGTGTTCTCCTCCGCGCGCCATGTGCTGGAGGGCCTGGCCGCCCGGCTGGAGGCGGCCGACGTGCAGGACGTGCAGGCCTTCAAGCAGCGCTTCGCCGATGGCGCCACCCATGCGCTGCTGCGGGCGCAGGCGGACAACTTCCAGGCGCTGGACGTGCTCTCGGTGGTGGCAGCCGACGGCGACCTGGTGAACTTCTCGCGCGGCTTTCCGGCGCCGGTGATGAACATCCTCGGCCGCGAAGGCGTGGCCGAGAGCCCCCCGGCGCCGATCCGCAGGCCCTGCTGATCACCGCGCCGCGGGTGGCCATCGTCAACGGCCGCTGGACCTTCTACGTGGTGCGCCAGCTGCACACCGCCGACGGCCGGCTGCTGGGCATCGTGCAGGCCGGCATCCGCACCGACTACTTCGCCGACTTCTACCAGCGGCTGCAGGTGCGCCCCCAGGGCCCGGGCGGCTATCCCACCATGCTCAGCCTGCTGCGCGCCGACGGCGTGGTGCTGGCCACCGCGCCCCATGACGACCAGCGCCTGGCCCGCCCGCTGCAGTTGCAGCCGGGCGCTGCCGATCCGCTGACCGCGGTGCGCGCGGTGGAGGGCTTTCCGGCCCAGGTGGCCGCCACGGTGCATGCCAGGGACTACCTGGCCGCCTGGCTCACCCAGGCGGGCCTGGTGGCCGGCCTGGCGCTGCTGAGCGCGGGGCTGCTCAGCATCACCTTCGCGCTGCTGGTGCGGGTGCTGCGCCGGCGCGAGCATGAGCTGGCCGCCGACCGCCGGCTGCGCATCCAGGCCGAGCAGGCCGACCGCGCCAAGACCGAGTTCCTGTCCACCATCACCCATGAGCTGCGCACGCCGATGAACGGCGTGCTGGGCACCGCCGAGCTGCTGCTGCAGCCGCAGCCGCCGGAGCGCCAGCGCGCGCTGGTGGAAACGCTGCTGGGCTCGGGCCGCCGGCTGCTGGCCATCATCAACGACATCCTCGACCTGACGCAGATCGAGGCCGGCACGGTGCTGGTGCAGGCGGTGGCCTTCGACCCGGCGGCGGTGGCCGAGGAAGTGCGGCGGCTGCTGGCCGCCAGTGCCGAGGCCAAGGGCCTGCGGCTGCTCAGCCACACCGAAGGCCCGCTGCCGCCAGCGGTGCTGGGCGACGCCGGCCATGTGCGCGAGGTGCTGATCCGCCTGGTGGGCAATGCCATCAAGTTCACCGACCAGGGCCAGGTGCTGCTGGTGGTGCAGGCGCGGCCGCCCGCGCCGGGCGCACCCGCCGTGCCCGTGCTGCGCTACCGGGTGGAGGACACCGGCATCGGCATCGCGCCGCAGGCGCGCGAGCGGCTGTTCAAGCCCTTTGCGCAGGGCGATGCCTCGGCCCAGCGCCGCCACGAGGGCGCGGGCCTCGGCCTGGCGCTGGCGCAGCGGCTGGCCTGGCTGCTGGGCAGCCGCATCGACTACGAGGCCCTGCCCGGCGGTGGCACCCGTTTCTGGTTCGACCTGGCGCTGCCGGCCGCCGCCGCGCCCGCGTCGGCGCCCGCACCGGCGGCTGGCAGCCTGCCCGCCGCGCCCGGCCCGCAGGCTGCCGCCGGCGCGCCGCATGTGCTGGTGGTGGAGGACAACCTGGTCAACGCGATGATCGTGCAGGCGCAGCTGGCCAGCCTGCAGTGCACCAGCACGCTGGCCGAGGACGGCGAGGCCGCCCTGCGCTGCCTGCGCGAAGGCGGCTACGACCTGGTGCTGATGGACTGCATGCTGCCGGCGATGTCGGGCTACGACGCCACCACCCTGTGGCGGGCCATCGAGCACACCGAAGGCCTGCCGCACCTGCCCATCGTGGCTCTGACGGCCAACACGCTGGCCAGCAACGTGGCGCTGTGCGCCCAGGCCGGCATGGACGACTTCCTCACCAAGCCGGTGGCGCTGGAGCGGCTTCGCGCCGTGCTGCACGAGCGGCTGGGGCCGCAGCGCTTTGCGCCGCCGGCGCAGTCCGCGGTGGAGGAGGCCGGTGCAGCAGCTGCTCGAACGCCGCCACCGGCAGCGGCCGGCTGAACAGGAAGCCCTGGAACTTCTCGCAGCCCAGGGCCGCCAGGAAGGCGCGCTGGGCCTCGGTCTCCACGCCTTCGGCGATCACGTCCAGGCCCAGGCTGGTGCCCAGGCCCACCACCGCCTTGACGATGGCCGCGTCGCGCTCGGCGGCCAGCATGCCGGCCACGAAGCTCTGGTCGATCTTCAGCTGGTGCAGCGGCAGCCGGCGCAGGTAGCTCAGCGACGAGAAGCCGGTGCCGAAGTCATCCAGCGACAGCAGCACGCCCTGGCGGCTGAGGAACTGCATCTTGGCCACCACCTCCTCCAGGTTGTGGGCCAGCGTGCTTTCGGTCAGCTCCAGCTTGAGCTGCCGCGGCTCGGCGCCGCTGCGCCGCAGGATGTCCAGCACCCGCTGCTCGAAGCCCGGCTGCGCGAACTGCGAGGCACTGACGTTGACCGCCACGCACAGCGCGGCCGAGGCGGGGTCCTGGCGCCAGGCGGCCAGCTGGCGGCAGGCGGCATCCAGCACCCAGTCGCCCAGCGCCGGCATCAGGCCGCTGCGCTCGGCCAGCGGGATGAACTCGCCCGGCGACACCAGCCCGCGCGCCGGATGCAGCCAGCGCACCAGCGCCTCGGCGCCGATGATGCGGCCGTCACAGGCCACCTGCGGCTGGTAGTGCAGCAGCAGCTCGCCGCGCAGCAGCGCGTCGCGCAGCTCGGTCTCCAGGCCGTCGCGCTCGGCCACGTCGGTCTGCATCACATGCACCGTCAGGTACAGCATCAGCAGCGCGGCGGCCTGGTCCCACCACAGGGCGGCGGCGCGCACGGGATCGGGAATGGCCAGCACCGTGTGCCAGCGCGGATCGACGCAGGCGAAGAAGGCATAGGTGAACAGGCACAGCAGCGGCGCGCCGTGGCGCAGCCAGGGCGCTTCCTCGCGCATCAGCAGGCTGCACACCACGCCCAGCGCCAGCAGGAACAGGTGCATGGTGCGCGGCAGCTCGGGCGAGGGCACGTCCAGCCAGCCCGCGCTCACCGTCACCACCAGGTACACGGTGGCGGTGGCCAGCAGGCTGGCCGCGCGCAGGCGGTCGCGCTGCACCAGCCATACGGCGGTGGCGGTGGCGGCCACTGCCAGCAGGTCCAGCGCCACGTTCCACCACGCGCCGCTGAAGGCGAAGAACATCGCCCAGCACAGCGCCACGCCGCCCGACACGCCGCTGCCGGCCAGCACGATGAGCCGCACGCGCCGCTGGTGCAGGCTGGTGGCGCGCGGCGCATGCGCCCGGCGCCCGGCGGGTGCGGAAAGGAATCGGGAATGCGGCATGGGGGAAACGGACGTCCCCTGCGTTATCGGCCGCCCGCGGCGCGGGCGTAGGGCGGCCGGCACCGGCTCAGCGCGACTGCACCGCGTCCAGCGCCGCGAACAGCTCCTCCAGCCCGGCCACCACCTCCTTGATGGCGATGGGCTTGCTCCAGTAGCGGAAGAAGCCCAGGTCCAGCGTGGCCTTGACCTGCGGCGGCATCGCGTCGGCACTGACGGCGATGCAGGGGATGTGCCGCGTGCCGGGCTGGGAGCGCAGCTGCTTGAGCACCTCGTAGCCCGACATGTCGGGCAGGTGCAGGTCCAGCAGTATCACGTCGGGATGCTCGCTGGCGGCCAGCGCCAGGCCGGCCTGGCCATTGGGCGCGGTCACCAGCCGCCAGGTGGGCAGGCTCTCGAACACATGCTGCATCAGCAGCGTGTTGACCTCGTCGTCCTCGATGTAGAGCACCACGCGGTGGCGCCGGGCCGGCGTGGCGGGCGGCACCGGCGCGGGGGAGGGCGCGGGCACCGGCGCGGCCGGCAGGGCCGAAGCCGCGGCGACGGACGGCGGCGGGGCCGGGAAGGCCGCGCCGGGCGGCGGCGGCATGTCGCGGGCGGTGGCCGCCAGCCGCGCCGCCGGCGCCGTGCCCGCGGGCAGCCCGTCGGCCAGCGGCAGCAGCACCTCCACCCGGGTGCCGGTGCCCGGCTTGCTGTGCACCCGCAGGTCGCCCTGCATCGCCTGCACCAGCTTGCGGGTGATCACCAGACCCAGGCCGGTGCCACGCACCTCGGTGCGCTCGGCGCCCAGGCGGTTGAAGGGCTCGAACAGCCGCGCCAGCTGCGCCGGCGTCATGCCGCTGCCGGTGTCCTCCACGGCCAGCACGCCGTGCTCGCCGCCGGCGGCGGTCTCGAACAGCACCTGCACCGTGCCGTGCGGCCGGTTGTACTTGATGGCGTTGGACAGCAGGTTGTCCAGCACCTGGGCCAGCGCGTCGCGGTCGGCCAGCACCGGCGGCGCCTCGGCGGCGATGGCGGTGGTGAGCACGATGCCCTGCGCCCGCGCCTGCGGCAGCAGCGCCACCGCGCAGCGGTCCACCGCGTCGCCCAGGTCGATGGGCTCGGGCTTCATCACCGCACGGCCTTCCTCCACGCGGGAGATGTCCAGCAGCTGGTCGATCAGCGACATCAGCCGCGTGCCGGACTGCTGGATCACCTCCAGCCGGCGCCGCTGCTGCGGCGACAGCGGCGCGCTCTGGTCGGTGGCCATCAGCTCCACGAAGCCCAGCACGCCGTTCAGCGGCGTGCGCAGCTCATGGCTGATGCGCGACATGAATTCGCTCTTGCTCTGGTTGGCCTTCTCGGCGGCCAGCTTGTCGCGGCGCAGCGCCTCCAGGTTCTCCGCCTCGGTGATGTCGCGGCAGGTGCCGATCAGCCGCTGCTCCTCCTCCACGAACTGGAACAGCATCTGCAGCGTGCGCGGGCCGCCGCCGGCCACCGGCAGCCGCACCACCAACTCCTCGGTGAAGCCCTCCAGCGGCAGCGAGGTCAGGCTCTGGTGCGCCACCAGCCGGTCTTCCGGCGCCAGGCGCTGCAGCCAGGCCTGCAGCGGCAGCCAGGTCTGCTGCTCGCGGATGTCGTGGTGGCCGCAGGCGATGGCGTCCAGGCCCAGCTGCATCGAGGCGGGGTCGAACTCGATGATGCCGATGCCGGCCGCGCGGGCGGCCAGCGTCCAGCGGCGGTGCAGCGTGCGCAGCTCGCGGTTGACGCGCTGCTCCTGCGTCACGTCGATCAGGAAGCCGTGCCATACGGTGCCACCGTTGAACGAGGTCTCGGGCGCGGCCGTCACCTCGTACCAGGCGTCCTCCACCCCCGGCGGGCGGATGCGGATGCGGGTGCGGCAGGTGTGGCCGAATTCGCGCGACTGCACCAGCTGGTGTTTCAGCCGGCCCAGGTCGTCGGGCGGGATGTGGCGGCGCGCCACGGCGGCATCGCGCGCCAGCTGCTCGGCCGGCGTCATCAGGATGCGCTGCAATTCCTCGCTGGCGAAGGGGAAGGCCCATTCGCCATCGGGCGAACGCTGCAGCTGGAAGGCAGCGCCGGGCAGCTTGTGCAGCGCCGCCACCGCCGATGGCGGCATGGCCGGCGGGCTGTGCTCCGCCGGCGGATGGCTCCCCGCGCTAGCCGGCATGGTGGCGACCGCAGGACGAAACGGAGGCCTGGCGTGGACGAGGTAGCATGTACTGCAAATTGTGAATGCGACTCGTAACTATTTTCTAGGGGCTTGACGCGGCGCACAACGCCTGCTTGCGGGGAGTGGCGCCAACGCCTCAGCTTTGCACCGGCGCCGCCGAAAAACCTGTCATGTTGTGGTTTGCCGCCCCGCCGGTTGCACCGGGCTCGACCGAGGGCACGTTCGAGACGATCGACGTGGCGCGGCTGCGCGTGGGCATGTTCGTCCGGCTTGACGTCGGATGGATGAATCATCCCTTCCCGGTGTCGCAGTTCCGGCTGTCCAGCCCGGCGCAGATCGACGTGCTGCGCTCCACCGGCGTGCACCAGGTGCGCTGGTCGCCGGCGCTCAGCCATCTGGCGGCCGAAGCCGCGCCGGAGGCACCCGCTGCGCCCACCGCGCCCGAGCCGCCGAAGGCCGACCCGGCGGCCGATGAGCTGTGCCGCCAGCGCGACGCCCTGGCGCGCTGCGAGCAGCAGTTCGCCGAGGTGGCCGATGCGCTGCGCGACATCACCCGGGCGGTGCCCGCCAGCCCGCTGCTGGCCGGCCGCCAGGCCGATGCGCTCGCCCGTGCGCTGGTGCGCAAGCTGGGCGATGCCGGTGACACCTGCGTGCAGCTGCTGGCCGACGCCGCCGCCGACGACGGCACCGGCCATGCGGTCAATGTGAGCGTGATGTCGTTGCTGCTGGGCCGGGCGCTGGGCTGCAGCCCGGCCGAGCTGGCCGAGCTGGCGCTGGGCGCGCTGCTGCACGACGTCGGCAAGCTGGAGCTGCCGCCCGAGCGCTGGCATGCGCAACCCGCCAGCGGCGCGCTGCACCAGTCCGCCTACCGCAGCCATGTGGCGCTGGGCGTGGCCCAGGCGCGGCGCATGGCGCTGCCGCGGCGGGCCAAGCTGGTGATCGCGCAGCACCACGAGCGCGACGACGGCCAGGGCTTTCCGATGCGCACCGCCGGCGGCCGCATCGATCCGCTGGCGCGCGTGGTGGCCATCGCCAACCGCTACGACAACCTGTGCAATGGCCCCTGGCCCGGCCAGGCGCTGACGCCGCACGAGGCGCTGGCCCGCCTGTTCGGCGAGGAGGCGGCCGCCTTCGAGCGCAGCCTGCTGGAGCATTTCGTGCGCGTGGTGGGCGTGTACCCGCCCGGCACGGCGGTGCAGCTGAGCGACGACCGCTATGCGCTGGTGGTGGCGGTGGACCCGGCGCGCCCGCTGCGCCCGCGCCTGTTGCTGCACGAGCCGGGCCGCCCGGCCACCGAGGCCGCTTTCACCGAGCTGGCGACGCAGCCGCGGCTGTCCATCCGCCGCAGCCTGCGGCCCGAGGCGCTGCCGCCCGAGGTGCGGCGCCAGCTGGCCCCGCGCAGCCGCCTGCGCTACTTCTGGGAGTGCGTGCCCGCACCGGCCGACACCACCCCACCTGCGGGCGCCATGTAACTACCCGCAGCCTGTCACCGGGACGGCTGCGCGCAGCACGTATGCTCGCCCCCGTTTGAAGCAGGGGCAGTACAAGGTGGAGACAGGTCTTTTGATCGTGGGCGGGGTGCTGGCCTTGGCCACCGCGCTGGCGTTGTGGCGTCGGCAGAGCTGGTGGGTGCGCATCTTCGATTTCCCCCGGCTGCAGATCGCCGGCGGGCTGCTGCTGGTGCTGCTGGGTCACCTGGCGGTGGCGGGCATGTCGGGGTGGGACATGGCCTTCCGCGCGCTGCTGCTGGGCTGCCTGGCGCTGCAGGTGTGGCGCATCCTGCCCTACACCCGGCTGGCACGGGTGGAGGTGCTGCAGAGCGAGCAGCGGCAACCCCGGGAGCCGTTGCGGCTGATGTTCGCCAACGTGCTGCAGCCGCAGCACCGCAGCGAGAAGCTGCTGGAGCTGATCCGCGAGGCCGACCCCGACGTGGTGCTGGCGCTGGAGACCGACGACTGGTGGGCCCAGCAGCTGGCGCCGCTGGCCGAGCGCTACCCGCATGACGTGCTGCTGCCCCAGGACAACACCTACGGCATGCTGCTGTATTCACGGCTGCCGCTGCATGACGTGGAGGTGTCGTACCTGATCGAGCCCGACATCCCCTCCATCCACTGCACGCTGGAGCTGCCCACCGGCCTCAGGGTGCGGCTGCACTGCCTGCATCCGCGGCCGCCGGCGCCGGCCGAGCATCCGGACTCGGTGCCGCGCGACGCGGAGCTGCTGGTGGTGGGCAAGGCCATCAAGGGCGACCCGATGCCCACGGTGGTGATGGGCGACCTGAACGACGTGGCCTGGTCGCACACCAGCAGCCTGTTCCGGCGCATCAGCGGCCTGCTGGACCCGCGGCGCGGCCGCGGCTTCTACAACACCTTCCATGCGGCGCACTGGCTGGTGCGTTATCCGCTGGACCACTTCTTCCACTCCAACGACTTCAAGCTGGTGGAGTTCAGGCGGCTGCCGGCCTTCGGCTCCGACCACTTCCCGGTGTACATCCACCTGAGCCACGAGCCGCAGGCGCAGGCCGAGCAGCCCGAGGCCCATGCCGATGGCAAGGACCAGCAGGAAGCGCGGGAGAAGATCGACGAGGCGGTGTAGGCGGCCTCAGGCCTTGCCGCTGCCGCCGGCCGGCTGCGGCTTGAAGCGCACCACGCGCCACACGTAGGCCGCCAGCGCGAAGCCCAGCACCGCCTTGGCCACCGGGTCCATCCAGCGGGACACCTCCTCGTAGCGGCTTTCCAGCAGCAGGCCCACCGCGGCCAGCGCGCCGGTCCACAGCAGCGTGCCGGCGGCCGACCACAGGAGGAAGCGCCCGAACGGCATGCCGGTGACGCCGGCCGGGGCCGAGATCACGCTGCGCAGCCCCGGCACCAGCCGGCCGAAGAACACCGCCACATGGCCGCGCTGGTCGAACCAGCGGTCGGCGCGCTCCACGTCGTCGGGCGACAGCGTGAGCCAGCGGCCATGGCGGCCGGCCCATTGCTTCAGGCGCCGGTCGCCCACCCAGCGGCCGGCGAAGTACCAGGGCAGGGTGCCGGCCAGCGAGCCCAGCGTGCCCGCCAGCACCACGCCCACGGTGCTCAGCTCCCCCTTGGCGGAGGCATAGCCGGCGAACGGCATGATGAGTTCCGAGGGAATCGGCGGAAACACGTTTTCCAGCAGCATCAGGGCGGCGACCGCCCAGTAGCCGTGCTGTTCGATGAGTTGGATGATCCATTGCGCCATGGCGCGGACCTCAGCCAACGCCGTGCCTGCGGCCGCGGCCTGGCCTGCGCGGCGGGCTTTCCTGCCGGCCGGTGGGGATCTCGCCGCCGTTGACCTGGTCCAGCCACATCAGCGCATCCACCTGCGCGACGAAATGCTGCAGGTAGTCGGGCGACAGCGCCCGCATCAATGCCAGCGAGCGGTGCACCAGCTGCTGCGAATTCAAGGGCCCGGCGTTGTCCGGCACCTGGGCCAGCGACTGGTTCAGCCGCTGGTCGGCGCTCAGCCGCGACCAGGTGCCGCGGAACCAGCGCAGCGCCTTCAGCTCGGGCGAGGCCTCGGCCTCGGCCCCGGGCAGCGGGCCGGCCGCGGCAGGGGTGGCCCGGGGGATACATCCGCCGGGTCGGCCGGGGCCGCGCCGGCGGACTGGCGGGCGGCATGCGCCAGCAGCCCGGCCAGCGGGCCGGGGCCGAGCCGGGCGCCTGGCAGGGCGCCGGTGGCCGCATCAGCGGCCGGCGCGGCGCCGGCCCTGGTGGCGGCCCACCAATAGGCGGCCATGGCCTGGCGCAGCCGTGCCTGCAGCAAGGTGCGCGCGGTGGGCGGTCGCGTCTGCAGCCGCTCGCACATCGCCTCCAGCAGCCGGAAGCGCACCGGATGGGCGGCCGCCAGGCCGGCGGCGCGCCAGTGGGCCAGCACCGCGGCGGCGTCGAAGCCGGCGTCCGCTGCCGGGCTGGCCGGGGCCTCACTCACGGGTCGGGGCCGTGGTGCGCGGGCGCGGCGTGGGCGTCATCTCCACCCGGCGGTTGCGTGCCCGGCCCTGGGCATCGGCATTCGAGGCCACGGCCTGCTGCGAGCCGAAGGCTGCCGCGAACACCGACGACGTCGGCAGGCCTTCCTCGATCAGCGCCCGGGTGACGGTGAGCGCGCGCTGGGCCGACAGCTCCCAGTTGTCCGCGAAATGGCGGCTGCGCTCGCGCACCAGGCGGTCGTCGGTGAAGCCGCTGACCATCAGCACCTCGTCGCGCTGCTTCAGGTAGGCGGCCAGCGGGCCGGCCAGGCTGCGCAGCAGCTGGCGGCCCTCGGGCTGCAGTTCGGCCGAGTTGAATTCGAACAGCAGGCTGCCGCTGATGCCGATGCGCCCGTCCACCAGCCACACGCGGCCGGCCGCCAGCGGGCCGGCCAGCGCGGCCTCCAGCGTCTGCAGCCGCTGCACCTGGGCCTGTCGGCGGTCCAGCTCGGCCTGCAGCCGGCTGGACATCTCCAGCTGCAGCCCCAGCGCGCACACCAGGATCAGCACGAAGGCGCCCAGCAGGCCGGCCATCAGGTCGCCGAACACCGCCCACACCGGCACCTGGGTGTCCAGGCCGGCGTCCAGTTCGTCGCGCGCGGTCATGCGGCGCTACCGGCCGGGGCGCGGCGCTCGGCCATCTGCTGCAGGTCTTCCACGATCTGCTTCTGCGACATGATGCTGAGGTCGATCACCTCCCGCGCCTGGGCCACGTAATAGGCCAGCTGTTCGTCGCTGCGGGCGGTGGCGCGGCCCAGCGCGGCCTCGATGCGCGAGAGCTGCTCCACCAGCTGGTCGCTGCTGCGGCTGAACAGCTCCACGCCGAAGCCGAAGGCCTCGCCCAGCCCGGCCACCTCGGCCGCGCCGGCGCCCAGCTGGCCGGCCGCATCGGCCAGCGCGCCGGCCTGGGCCTGGGCGTTGTGCTCCAACCGGTGGGCGGCACCTTCCAGCAGACCGGAGGCATCGGCCACCAGGCGGTCGATGGCGGCGCGCTGCTCGCCGGCGGCATGGTTGACCGCCTCCAGCAGCGTGCCCAGCGTCTGCAGCATGCGGTTGCGCTCGTCCAGCAACGCGTTGTCCTGCACCAGGCTGTCGGACAGCTTCTGGCGCAGCTCGGCGATCACCTCGGCGGCCGCGCGCGGCGCTTCCGCCGCGGCCTGCAGCAGGCGCTCGATCTCGGCGATGGTGCGGCGGCTGTGGGCCTCGGCCTCGACGGTGATGCGGCCGGCGGCCTCGGCCAGGCGGTCGCACAGCTGCTGCTGGCGCTCCGCCGCGGCCTGGCTGCTGCTGCGCAATTCGTCCTGCAGCGCCTGGCCGTCGGCCTGCAGGCGGTGGATCAGCGCGCTGGCGGCGGCCTGCGATTCGGCCTGCAGCAAGGCGGCCTGGGCAGCCAGCGCCTGCTGCCAGGCGGCCAGCCGTTCGGCGTCGGCAGCGGACTGCGCAGCCAGGCGCCGGCCCTGCGCCTCGTCCACCGACTGCAGCAGCGTGGTGGCCTGGCGGCCCAGGCCGTCGGCGGCGACCGCCAGGGCCGCGCGGGTCTCGTCCAGCAGCTGGCGGCTGCCGTGCTGCTGCTGCGCCAGCGCGCCGCGCCAGTCGGCGGCCACCTGCTGCACCGCGTCTTCCAGCCGGCCGGACACCTCGTCCACCAGCGCGGCCGATCGGCCGTCGAAGCTGCGGCCCACCTCGGCCAGCGTGGCCTGCCAGGTGGCGGCCAGGCCGTCCATCTGCTGCTGCACCGCCTGCTGCAGCGTGTGCTGCAGCAGGCGCGTCTCGGCGGCGATGCCGGCCATGGTGGCCTGCACAACCGGCTGCAGCGTGGCGCCGGCCTGGCGCGCGCTGGCGGCCAGGCTGTCGTTCAGCGCCCGGCCCACCGAGCTGGCCAGGCCGGTGTAGGCAGCCTCGGCCTGGTGGTGGAAGCGCTCCTGGCTGCCCGCCAGGCGCTCATGCAGCGCCTGCTGCTGCTGCGCCATCGCGGCCACCATCTGCTGCAGCTGGTCCACCAGCGCGGGCATGGCCTGGGCCTGCTGCTGCAGCAGGCGGAAGGATTCGTCGCGGCGCCAGGCCTGCGAGAAGCCGTGCAGGCTGGTGGCGATGCGCAGGTCCAGCCGCTGCACGGCCAGCAGGCGGTCGCGCCGGCACAGCGCGGCCATCAGGCCCAGCATGGCCGAGGCGGCCACGCCGGCCACCGAGGTGCCGAACGCCAGCCCCAGGCCCTTGACCGGCGCCGACAGCGAGGCGCGGATGCTGGCCAGATCGGTGGCGCCCTGCAGCGCCTGGCCGGTGCCGTCCAGCGTGACCACCATGCCCAGGAAGGTGCCGAGCATGCCCAGCAGCACCAGCAGCCCGGCCAGGAAGGGCGTGAGCGCCGGGCCGGGCAGGCCCACGCGCTCGCCTTCGATGCGCAGCCGCACCGGCTGGCGCAGCGCCGGATGCAGCCGGGCCAGCCAGTCGTCCAGCCGCGCCGGAGGCTGCTCGTCGGCCACGGCCGCGGCCAGGGTGGCGGTGGCCTGGCGGAAGCGGTGCAGCTCCAGCGCGCCGGCACCGAAGAAGGCGGCGATCAGCAGCGTGATGGCCAGCGTCAGCGGCTGGCCGGCGACGCTGCCCGCGGCCACCCAGCCGACGGCGGCCAGGCCCGCAACCAGGGCCGCATGGAAAGATGTCTAGTCATGTTCGAAGGCCTGCTTCACGCCCAGGGCTGCCAGCAGGCCGAGGACGGGTTGGAATCGAATGTCCAGCTCGGCGCGCAGCACCGCCTGCAGCTCCTGCCGGAACAGCGGCCGCCAGGCGGCGGGGCCGGCGTCGGCCTGGCTGGCGGCCAGCCGGCGCAGGCGCGGCTCCAGCAGGCCGGGCACGGTGGCCAGCAGCCGCCGCTCCTGCGGCGCCAGCACCTGCGTCATCACCGCATCGACCTCGGCCAGCCGGGCGCCGGCGGCCGACTGCGCGGCCAGCGCCTGGCGCAGCCGCGCGCGCAGCGGGCCGATGGCCGCCTCCATCGCCTGCTGGCGGCTGCGGTAGAGCCGGCGCAGCGGCGCGAAGTCGGGTACCGCAGCCGGCTCGCCGGCGTCGTCGGCCGCGTCGCCCGCGGGCGGCGTGTCGATGGCCTGCCGCAGGCTGGCATGCAGCCGGCGGCTTTCGTCGGCCAGCGCGCGGACGACGGGGGAGGGCGCGGCGGGGCCAGGCGTGGCCGCCGCCGGCACCCCGGCACCGCCGAGGGCCGCATGCAGCGAAATGGCATCCGCCCAGCCGAGCCACTGGCTCAGCCGTTCGGGAAACACCTGGTTGGAAGCGGGCGCCCCGGCCTCGGCCAGGCGGCCGAGCAGGCGCACGAGCGCCGAGCCGGTGACATCCATGCGCCTCGGGGCATGCGCCATGACGCCAGCAGACATTCGGGAAGAAAAACCCGGCAGTCTACCCGGCCGACCCTGGCCGGCCGGGTGGGCGGCGCCCGCCGCCGGATCAGGCCACGGCGGGCAGCTTGTCCAACAGCTTCTCCAGGGTCACCGGATAGTCGCGCACCCGCACGCCCGTGGCATGGTGAACCGCATTGGCGATGGCGGCACCCACGCCGCACAGGCCCAGCTCGCCCACGCCCTTGGCCTTCATCGGTGAGGACGTCGGATCCGCCTCGTCCAGGAAGATCACGTCCTGGTGCGGGATGTCGGCATGCACCGGCACTTCGTAGCCCGCCAGGTCGTGGTTGACGAAGAAGCCGTGGCGGTGGTCCACCGCCAGTTCCTCCATCAGCGCCGCGCCCACGCCCATGGTCATCGCGCCGATCACCTGGCTGCGCGCCGTCTTCGGGTTGAGGATGCGGCCGGCCGCGCACACCGCCAGCATGCGCCGCACGCGGATCTCGCCGGTGGCGGCATCCACCGCCACCTCCACGAAGTGCGCGCCGAAGGTGCTCTGCTGGAAGCGCTTGTCCAGGTCGCCGTACTCGATGCGGTCCTCCGCCACCAGTCCCTGGGCGCCGGCCGCCTCGGCCAGCGTCATGCTGCGGCCGCCGCCGCGCACCTGCCCGCCGCTGAACTCCGCGTCGCCCGCCGGCACGCCCAGGCGCGCAGCCACCGCCTCGCGCAGCTTCATGCAGGCCGCGTACACGCCCGCGGTGGCATTGTTGGCGCCCCACTGGCCGCCCGATCCGGCCGAGGCCGGGTAGCTGGAATCGCCCAGCCGCACCGCCACCTTGTCGATGGGCAGGCCCATGGTCTCCGCAGCGGTCTGGGCCACGATGGTGTAGGTGCCGGTGCCGATGTCGGTCATGTCGGTCTCCACCGTCACCATGCCGCGGTCGTCCAGCCGCACCCGCGCGCCGGAGGCCTGCTGCATGTTGTTGCGGAAGGCCGCGGCCATGCCGGTGCCCACCAGCCAGCGGCCCTCGCGCCGGCTGGCGGGCTTGGGGTTGCGCTGGTTCCAGCCGAAGCGCTCGGCGCCGATGCGCAGGCAGTCCGCCAGCCGGCGCTGCGAGAAGCGGCGCTCGGGCTTCTCGGGGTCCACCATCGTGTCGTTGAGGATGCGGAACTGCACCGGGTCCATGCCCAGGCGCTCGGCCATCTCGTCGATGGCGATCTCCAGCGCCATCATGCCCGGCGCCTCGCCAGGGGCGCGCATCGCATTGCCCTCGGGCAGGTCCAGCACCGCCAGGCGCATGGCGGTCATGCGGTTGGCGCCCGCATACAGCAGCCGGGTCTGGTTCACCGCCGTCTCGGGCGAGCCTTCGGGCAGGTCGCCCGACCAGCTCTCATGGCCGATGGCGGTGATGCGCCCGTCGCGCCCCGCGCCGATGCGGATGCGCTGCAGCGTGGCCGGCCGGTGCGTGGTGTTGTTGATGATCAGCGGCCGCTGCAGCGCCACCTTCACCGGCCGGCCCACGGCCTTGGCGCCCAGCGCGGCCAGCAATGCATCGGCGCGCAGGAACAGCTTGCCGCCGAAGCCGCCGCCGATGAAGGGCGACACCAGCCGCACCTTCTCCTTCGGGATGCCCAGCGTCTTGGCCAGGTCGCCGGTGGTCCAGTCGATCATCTGGTTGGACGTCCACACGGTCAGCTGGTCGCCCTCCCACGAGGCCATGGAGGCATGCGGCTCCATCATCGCGTGCGACTGGTCGGGCGTGGTGTAGCGCGCGTCCAGCTTCACCGGCGCGGCGGCGAAGGCCGACTCGAAGTTGCCGACCGCCGTCTGCGTGGGGCCGCTGTTCTCGTTGGGCTTGGCCAGGGGCGCGCCGTCCTTCACTGCCTCCAGGTCGAAGGCGCCGGGCTGCTTTGCATAACGCACCTTCACCAAGGCGGCCGCGGCGCGGGCCTGCTCGAAGCTGCCGGCCACCACCAGGGCCACGGCCTGGTGGTAGTGCTGCACCTCGGGCCCGGCCAGCAGCCGCGCGGTGTTGAGCTTGCCCTTGTCGAGCTTGCCGGCGTTGTCGGCGGTGATGATGGCCAGCACGCCGGGCGCGGCGCGGGCCGCGCTGGTGTCGATGGACTCGATGCGGCCCTTGGCGATGCCGGCGCCGATCACATGGCCGTAGGCCGGCTGGCGTGCCACGTCGTGCCGCTCGTAGGCATACAGCGCGGTGCCGCTGGTCTTCATCGGCCCGTCGATGCGGGACAGGGGCTGGCCGACGACCTTCATCTGGTCGATCGGATTGGTGGTGGCGGGTGTGTCGAACTTCATGGCGTCAGGCCCTCGTGTCGGCCAGCACGGCGGCGAGCGTGCGCTCCACCAGCGGCAGCTTGAATGCGTTGTGCTCGGTGGTGCGCGCGCCGGCCAGCAGCTGCGCGGTGAAGGCCTTGGCCCCCTGCGGCAGCAGCGGCTCGGCCGCCTCCAGGCGCCAGGGCTTGTGCGCCACGCCGCCCACGGCCACGCGGCCGCTGCCGTCGGGCTGGATCACCGCGGCCACCGACACCAGTGCGAAGGCATAGGAGGCGCGGTCGCGCACCTTGCGGTAGACATGCCGCCCGCCCACCGGTGGCGGCAGGCTCACGGCGGTGATCAGCTCGCCGGCTTCCAGCACCGTGTCCACCTGCGGCGTGTCGCCGGGCAGCCGGTGAAAGTCGGCGATGGGGATGGTGCGGGCGCTGCCGTCGGGCCGCACCGTCTCCACCGTGGCGTCCAGCACCCGCATGGCCACCGCCATGTCGCTGGGATGGGTGGCGATGCAGGCGTTGCTGGTGCCCACCACCGCCAGCTGGCGCGAATAACCGCCCTGCGCGGCGCAGCCGCTGCCGGGCTGGCGCTTGTTGCAGGGCTGGTCGGTGTCGTAGAAATAGGGGCAGCGGGTGCGCTGCAGCAGGTTGCCGGCCGTGGTGGCCTTGTTGCGCAGCTGGCCCGAGGCACCCGACAGCAGCGCGCGCGACAGCACCGCATAGTCGCGCCGCACGCGGCTGTCGGCGGCCAGGTCGGTGTTGCGCACCAGCGCGCCCACGCGCAGGCCGCCGCCCGGCTGCGGCTCGATGGCATCCAGGCCGATGCCGTTGACGTCCACCAGGTGGGTGGGCGTCTCGATCTGCAGCTTCATCAGGTCCAGCAGGTTGGTGCCGCCGGCGATGAAGCGGGCGCCCGGCGTG
Organism: Aquincola sp. J276; assembly: GCF_024700035.1. NCBI lineage: Bacteria > Pseudomonadati > Pseudomonadota > Betaproteobacteria > Burkholderiales > Sphaerotilaceae > Aquincola > Aquincola sp. J276. The sequence continues at coordinate 902,213 of NZ_JAJONC010000002.1, read as the reverse complement.
CGGCGCGCCGCAGCGGCCGCCTCGGCCGGCGTGCGCGCGCGTTCGTAGGTGAAGGCCTTCATGCGCGCACCCCCGCCACTTCGTTGATCGCATCAACGATGTTGGAGTAGGCGCCGCAGCGGCAGATGTTGCCGCTCATGCGCTCGCGCAGTTCTTCCGCGCTGAGCAGCGGCTGCGCCTGCAGGTCGGCCGTGACGTGGCTGGGGATGTTGGCCCGCACCTCGTCCAGCACCGCCACCGCCGAGCAGATCTGCCCCGGCGTGCAGTAGCCGCACTGGTAGCCGTCGTGCCGCACGAAGGCGGCCTGCATCGGATGCAGCTGCGTGAACGTGCCCAGGCCTTCGATGGTGGTGATGCGCGAGCCCTCGTGCATGACCGCCAGCGACAGGCAGGCATTGATGCGCCGGCCGTCGGCGATCACGGTGCAGGCACCGCACTGGCCGTGGTCGCAGCCCTTCTTGCTGCCGGTGAGCTGCAGGTGTTCGCGCAGCGCATCCAGCAGCGTGGTGCGGTTGTCCAGCGCCAGCGTCTGGGCCTGGCCGTTGACCTCGAAATTGACGCGGGTGGTGGGCGGCAGCGGCTGGCTGCCGGCCGGCTGGGCCGCGGCCTCGCCGGCCATGCCGCCGGCGGCCACCGACGCGGCGCCGGCCAGCAGCACCTCGCGGCGGTTGAAGGCCGCGCCGGCCGGGTTGCTCGATCGATCAGTGTCCATGGGTGTTGCTCCTGGCCGCCATCGGCCGTTGGGCGCGGGTCGGCAAACACCGAGCCTGCGGACGCGCCGCCGCGCATTGGTAAGCTGGTCGCATCCCATCCCAGCCGTACCGGGAGCCCCCCATGGCCGACCGCCCGCCCGCCGAGCCCGCCGCCGACCCCGTCGCCGATGCACCGTTCACGCCCTACAGCGCGCTGCACGGCCGCCAGGCCCAGATGTTTCCAACGCTTACCGACGAGGAGCTGGAGCGCATCGCCCGCTTCGGCCGGCTGCAGCGGCATGCCGCCGGCAGCCGTCTGTTTGCCGCGGGCGAGCCCGGGCCGGGCATGTTCGTGCTGCTGTCGGGCGAGGTGGCCATCACCCAGCGCGACGGCCTCGGCCGGGTGACGCCGGTGGCCACCCAGGGCCGCGGCCAGTTCCTGGCCGAGGTGGGCCAGCTCTCGGGCCGGCCGGCGCTGGTGGACGGCCACGCGCTGAGCGAGGTGGAGGCGCTGCTGATTCCGCCGGAGCAGCTGCGCGCCCTGATCATCGCGGAGGCCGACCTGGGCGAGCGCCTGGTGCGCGCCCTGATCCTGCGCCGGGTGGCGCTGATCGAGTCGGGTGGCAGCGGCCCGGTGCTCATCGGCTCGCCCGGCGGCCACCTGCTGCTGCAGCTGCAGGGCTTCCTGGCGCGCAACGGCCAGCCCCACCATGCGGTGGACCCGGCGGACGATGCGGTGGCGGCCGCCCTGGTGCGCCAGTACGACGCCGGCCCGGGCGACGTGGTGGTGGTGTGCCCCAACGGCGCGGTGCTGGTGAACCCCGGCGAGGCCGGGCTGGCGCGCTGCCTGGGCATGGTGGGCACGGCCGAGTTCGACGACGACTACGACGTGGCCATCGTCGGCGCCGGCCCGGCCGGCCTGGCCACTGCGGTGTATGCCGCCTCCGAAGGCCTGCGGGTGGCGGTGCTGGACTGCCGCGCCCACGGCGGCCAGGCCGGTGCCAGCGCCCGCATCGAGAACTACCTGGGCTTTCCCACCGGCATCTCCGGCCAGGCACTGGCGGGCCGGGCCTTCGTGCAGGCGCAGAAATTCGGCGCCGAGATGCTGATTCCGGCCGAGGCCGCCGCGCTGGACTGTGCCGGCCCCGGCCACCCCGGCGCACCGCTGGCCATCCGCCTGACCGACGGCCGGCTGCTGCGCAGCCGCACGGTGGTGATCGCCAGCGGCGCGCGCTACCGCCGGCCGGAGGTGCAGGGCCTGGCGCAGTTCGAAGGCCGCGGCGTGTCGTACTGGGCCTCCGCGCTGGAAGCGCGCGGTTGCGCACAGGCCGAGGTGGCACTGGTGGGCGGCGGCAACTCGGCCGGGCAGGCGGCGGTGTTCCTGTCGCAGCATGCCTCCCGGGTGTTCATGCTGGTGCGCGGGCCGGGCCTGGCGGCGACGATGTCGCGCTACCTGATCGACCGCATCGCGGCGTCGCCACGCATCGAGCTGCTGACGCGCACCGAGCTCACCGGCCTGCACGGCGACGAGTCACAGGGCCTGAAGGCCGCCAGCTGGCGCCACCGCGACAGCGGCGAAGCCACCACCCGCGAGGTGCGTGGCGTGTTCCTGTTCGTGGGCGCCGAGCCGGAAACCCGCTGGCTGGCCGGCTGCGGCGTGGCGCTGGATGCGCATGGCTTCGTGCTCACCGGCCAGGGCGGCGCGCCTTCGCCGCTGGCGGCCAGCGTGCCGGGCGTGTTCGCAGTGGGCGACGTGCGGTCCGGCTCGGTCAAGCGGGTGGGCGGCGCCATCGGCGAGGGCGCGGCGGTGGTGGCGGCCATCCACCAGCACCTGGCCGCGACCGCGGCGGCGGCTTGAGGGCACATGCCCGGTCGCCCGGCGTGCCGGGTTACCGTTAACTGTCTTCTAGGTAGTCGCCACAACTTTGCAGCGTGTGATAACGATAACATCGCGCCATCGCAGACCAAGGAGACGATTCATGAAGCGACTGCTGACCTCGATGGCGCTGGGTACCGCCCTCGCGCTGGCTTCCGCTGCGGGCGCCCTGGCACAGCCGGCGACCTGGCCTTCCAAGCCGGTGACGCTGCTGGTGCCGTTCCCGCCCGGCGGTTCCACCGACACCATCGCCCGCGCGCTGGGCGCCTCGCTCGGCAAGAGCCTGAACCAGACCTTCGTGGTGGACAACAAGGCGGGCGCCACCGGCACCATCGGCGCGGGTGGCGTCAAGCGTGCGGCACCGGACGGCAGCACATTCCTCGTCACCTCGCTGGGGCCGCTGGTGATCGCGCCGCACCTCATCAAGAGCATGCCGTACGACGCGCTGAAGGACTTCGATCCCATCACCGTGGCGGTGCAGGCGCCCAACGTGCTGGTGGTGCCGGTGGCTTCGCCGCACAAGACGCTGGCCGACGTGGTGGCGCAGCAGAAGGCGCAGCCTGACAAGATGACCTTCGCCTCCTCGGGCAACGGCTCCAGCGACCACCTGACCGCCGAGCTGTTCTGGCAGGAGACCGGCACCCGCGGCCTGCACATCCCGTACAAGGGCGGCGGCCCGGCCATCTCGGACCTGCTGGGCGGCCAGGTGGATGCCTCGTTCCAGAACGTCAATGCGGTGCTGCAGCACATCCGCGCCGGCAAGCTGCGCGCGCTGGCTGTCACCGGCACCCAGCGCGCCGCGGTGCTGCCCGACGTGCCCACGATGGCCGAGGCCGGCGTGAAGAACGTGGACGTGTATTCCTGGCAGGCGGTGCTGGGCCCCAAGGGCCTGCCGCCCGAGGTGCGCAACCGCATGCACGAGGCGGTGGTGGCCGCGCTGAACGAGCCGCAGACCCGCCAGCAGTTCACCGCGGTGGGCCTGGAGATCGTGGCCAACACGCCGGCGCAGTTCGCCGAGTTCCAGCAGCGTGAGTACGCACGCTGGAAGAAGGTGATCGAGACCGGCAAGATCACCGCGGATTGAGCCGAAGGCAAACACGATGACGCTCTCTTCCACCCCCACCATCACCGCCCTGCGCGTGATCCCCGTCGCAGGCCGCGACAGCATGCTGCTGAACCTGAGCGGCGCGCACGGCCCGTTCTTCACCCGCAACCTGCTGATCCTCACCGACAGCGCCGGGCGCACCGGCGTGGGCGAGGTGCCCGGCGGCGAGAAGATCCGCCAGACGCTCGAAGACGCCCGCCCGCTGGTGGTGGGCCAGCCGGTGGGCAGCCATGCCGGGCTGCTGCGCACGCTGCAGCAGGCCTTCGCCGACCGCGATGCCGGCGGCCGCGGGCTGCAGACCTTCGACCTGCGCACCACCATCCATGCCGTCACGGCGGTGGAATCGGCCATGCTCGACCTGCTGGGCCAGCACCTGGGCCTGCCGGTGGCGGCCCTGCTCGGCGAAGGCCAGCAGCGCGATGCGGTGGAGATGCTGGGCTACCTCTTCTTCATCGGCGACAAGTCCAGGACCGACCTGCCGTACGACAGCCAGCCCGACGCCGACGACGACTGGCAGCGCCTGCGCCATGAGCCGGCGATGACGCCCGAGGCGGTGGTGAAGCTGGCCGAAGCCGCCTACCAGCGCTACGGCTTCAACGACTTCAAGTTGAAGGGCGGCGCGCTGCGGGCGGAAGAAGAGATCGAGGCCATTCGCGCGCTGCACGAGCGCTTTCCGAACGCCCGCGTGACGCTGGACCCGAACGGCGGCTGGCTGCTGAAGGACGCCATCCGCCTGATGCGCGACATGCGCGGCGTGGTGGCCTATGCCGAGGACCCCTGCGGCGCGGAAGAAGGCTTCTCCGGCCGCGAGGTGATGGCCGAGTTCCGCCGCGCCACCGGCCTGCCCACCGCCACCAACATGATCGCCACCGACTGGCGGCAGCTCAGCCATGCGCTGGCGCTGCAGTCGGTGGACATCCCGCTGGCCGACCCGCACTTCTGGACGATGGCCGGCAGCGTGCGCGTGGCCCAGACCTGCCGCGACTGGGGCCTGACCTGGGGCTCGCATTCCAACAACCACTTCGACGTGTCGCTGGCGATGTTCACCCACGTGGCCGCGGCGGCGCCGGGCAACGTGACGGCCATCGACACCCACTGGATCTGGCAGGACGGCCAGCGCCTGACCACCGACCCGCTCCAGATCCGCGGCGGCCTGGTGCAGGTACCGAAGCAGCCCGGCCTGGGCGTGACGCTGGACATGGTGGAGGTGGAGAAGGCCCACCAGTTGTACCTGCAGCACGGGCTGGGCGCGCGCGACGACGCAGTGGCGATGCAGTACCTGATCCCCGGCTGGACCTTCAATCCGAAGCGGCCGGCGCTGGACCGCTGAAGGCCGGCGCCCGCCTGGCTACTGCACCCGCACCGTCAGGCGCACGCTGCCCTGCGCGGCAGGTGCCAGCGGGCTGTCCAGCCGCCATTCCACCGCGCCTTCGCCGCCCACCGGCGGCATGGCCACCACGCTGCAGGCCGCCACCGGCTGCGGCCCGCAGTCGGCGCTGACGAAGCGTGTCCAGGCCGGGGTGCGGTCATGCAGCCGCACGGCCTGCAGCGCGGCGCTGCCCTGGTTCACATAGGCGATGCTGTAGGTCAGGGTGTCGCCGCTGGCGGCCAGCGCCTTGTCCACCTGCTTGCTCAGCCGCAGTGCGGCATCGCTGCCGTCGGTCACCAGCGCCAGGTCGGCGCGCAGGTGCTCACCCACCAGGCTGTGCTGCGCATACGCCAGCCGCGCGGTCACGGTGAGCGCATAGCGGCTGCCGGGCACCGCCTGCGCCGGCACCGACAGCCGCGCCACCAGGCACACCGGCTGGCCGGCCACCACCGTCAGCGGCGCGGCCAGCACGGGTTCATCGGCTTCGATGCGCTGGTTGCAGTCCGCATCGGCATGCAGCACCACGCTCGGGCCGGAACCGTCCGCCGGGCCCAGCTGGGTGCTGAAGCTCAGCAGCCCGGCCGTGCCCGCCACGAAGCGGTGCCCGAAGAACATCACCGTGCCGGGCGGCCCGGCCTGCTGGCCTTCGGTGTCGAAGCGGCTGGCCGGCACCATCGCGAAGTCGACGCCGGCATAACGCTGACCGCTGGCGGCCACAAAGGCGGTGGCATCGGCCGGCAGGGCATAGGCGCCGCCGGTGTTGCCGGCCGATCCGCCCACCAGCACCCAGGCCGCACTGCCCACCGAGGCCACCTGCACCGCGCCGGCCGCGGCGGCAGGCAGCCACATCAGGTAGCTGCCATCGGAGGCGCTGGTGGCGCGGGCGATCTCCGCCGGGCTGCCCGTGTTCAGCAATCGAAGGGTGCGGCCGGGCAGGGCGGTCTCGGTGCCGTCGCGCAGCCCGTTGTGCGGCGTGCCGCCGCCGTCGCCGGTGTCCTGGTGCACCCGGCCTGCCACGGTGCTGCCGTGGAAGGCACCGAAGTGCTGGTCGGCCAGGTCCGTGGCCAGGGTGAGCGAGCGCACGAACCCGGGCGCCTCGGTGCCCAGCCAGCCCGCCGGCACCGCCGGCGCCACGCTGGCCGCGGCGCTGCTGCCGTTGATCACCACCTGGTAGCTGCCCACGCCGACCGGGCCGAAGCTGTAGCGGCCGGTGGCGGCGTCCACCACCGCGACCGCCTGTGCCGGTCCGGCGGGCCGGGTGGCCGGCACCAGCTTGGCGTACAGCGCCAGCCCGGTGCCGGCCTCTGCCGGGCCGCGACGGGCGTCGTGGTCGGCATCGGCATACACGCTGCCGGCCAGGCTGCATACCCGGAAGGCACCGCCGGCGGTCACGTCCACCTCGCCCAGCCGCAGGCCCAGCAGTTCCAGCAGCGGGTCCACCAGGCCGCCCAGCAGCTGGCCCAGCAGCGGCGACACCGCGCCCTGCACCAGGGTGCGCAACACCGGCAGCACCACCGCGTCCAGCAGGCCCAGGCCGGGGCTCACGCCCACGCTGAGCGAGCCCACCAGCGAGCCCACCAGCGCATGGGCGAAGCCGGCGCCGGTGGAGGCGGTGCGGGTCTGCGGATATGGGCCGCTGAAGGCCAGCGGCGTGGCCGAAGGCGCCTGACCGCGGGCGCTGCCCTTGGCCGTCACCGCCACGTTCAGCGCATTGATCTTCAGCGCCCCCACCACGCCCGGCTGCAGGTCGGTGGCCGGGTTGACGGCACGGCTGCGGTTGAAGAAGAGCGCATCCGGGATCACGCCGAGGTACAGGTCGGCGACGCCGGGCGTGGCCTGCACCGTGAGCGCGCCAGCCACTGCGTCCACCGCGGTCAGCAGGCCGTCGGCACGGGCCACTTCCACATACAGGTCGAGGTGGCTCAGCTGCAGGCTGGCCGACGAGACGCCGACCAACGCGGTGAGCATGCCGGTGTGGATGTTGAGTGCCAGCAGGTCGATGCCCAGTTTCACCCGCATGGCCGCGCTGTGGAAGCCGGTGCCGGCCGGCCCGCACACGTAGGTGGGCGGCTCCAGCACCTGGGCCTGCAGCTGCACGCCCTGCACCAGCCCGCCCAGCCCCAGCGCGCTGCCCGACAGGCCCACCGGCACCGGCGTGGTCAACAGGTTGCGGTGGTTGTAGAGCTGCACCGCCCCTGTCACCAGCGCCAGGGCGTTGATGCGTGTCTCGCCCAGGCCGCCATCGGTCACCAGCAGGTCGCCCAGCCGCAGCGTGCCGGCCGCCAGCGCCAGCTGAGGCTGCAGTGCACCGAGTGCCGCGGCCACGCCGGTGTGGCCGCTGGCGGTGGCGGCGCTGGCGGCAGCGGCCAGCACCTGGCCCAGGCCGATGCTGCTGTGGAGGGCGGTGGTGGGCGAGGACACGCCCAGCTGCGCCTGCAGCGCGCCCAGCACTGGCAGCAGGTTCAGCTCGCCGCTGGCCAGGGCCTGCCAGTCGGCCACGCCCAGGTTCACGCTGCTGCCGGCGAGCTGGCCGAGCAGGCCGTTGAGCAGCACCGCGCGCGTGCTGCTGATGCTGGCCAGCCGAGGGCCGGCCGACACGCAGCCGCCATCGGCGCAGGCCTGGGCCGGCGGGGAGAGCAGCGCCAGGCACAGCAGCCAGGGCAGCAGCCACAGCGGCAACGCCAGGCGCAGGCCATGCCGCAAGCGTCGGGAACCGACGTGTGGAGGGCGGTGATGGGCCGCGGCCGGCATCAGGAATCCCCTCCGGCCAGCAGCCGCTCGTCGAATTTGAAACGCAGCTTGAGGTAGCTGCCGCGGCGGGTGGTGTCGGCACCCGACAGGTCGCGGTCGTGGAAGCCGCGCAGGTTGTGGCCGACCGACAGCCACAGGTTGTCCTGCAGCTGCCAGCCCAGCTCGCCTCCCACGGCGGTGGCGCGCTGGTTCAGCCGGGCATCGCCCAGCATGCTGCCGGCCAGGCTGGCGTCCCAGCGCGGCGCAAAGCTCCAGCTCACGCGGCCGCCGATGCGCTGGGCGTTCGCCTGCAGCCGCCGGCCGTCCACCTGCTCCTGCGCATGCTTGGCGGCGTAGTGCCCGCTGAGCACCCAATCGCGCGACAGCTGCCGCGCCGCATGCACCGAGAGGCTGTGGGCGCTGCGCTCAGCCGACGGTTGCGCTGCGGGGCCCGCGACGGCGGGGTCGGTGGCAGGCAGGCTGCCGGCGGCCAAGCCCTGCTCACGCTTGAATTCATAGCGGGCCAGCGCGTCCAGCGGGCGTGCGCCGGTCTGGCGATAGGCGGCCCCCAGCTGCAGGCGCTGCTGAAGCCGCTGCGGCGGCGCGCTGCCCGCCTCGGCGCCGCGTTCGGATTGCGCATGCACCAGGCGGCCCAGCAGCGTCCAGTCCTGCGACAGCTTGCGGGCCAGGCCCAGCGAGCCCAGCAGGCCGTCGCCGCCCGCGGCACGGCGCCACTCCAGCCGTGCGGTGCCCTTCCACAGCGGGCTGGCGGTGTAGGCCACGGCGGCGGTGGCCGCGGTGGCAGCGGTGGAGGCGAGGTTGGCGGCGGCGGGCGTGCCGCCGCCGGCCAGCGGATGCACGCGCTCCAGGCTGGTGTCCAGCCGCAGCCCTTCGGCCAGCGGCCAGCGGTTGCGCAGGCCGATGGCGGCCTCGGCCTCGCGGCCGCTCAGCGCATCCCGCGCGCGGTACTCGCCGAAGCCGCGGCCCTCGCCACCGGCCGGCGCGTCGATGCCCAGCAGCGTGCTGTGGCGGCGCTGCGTCGCATCCAGCGCATAGGGCCCGGTGAGGGAGGACACCAGCTCATGCCGGGCATACAGCCGCGCCTGGTGCGGCAGCGCCAGGTCGCCGCCCACGGCCAGCAGGCGGCGGCGGGCGTCGTGCACGTCCTGCTCGGCTTCCAGGAAGGCGGTGGCACCGGTGAGCACCGGCAGCGCGCCGGAGAGCTTGGCGCGCACGGTCTGCGTGCGTGTGTCCTGCGGCGCGGTGCCGTCGCCGGTCATCGCCGCGCCCCGTGCCTCCACATGGCGGGCCCCGACCTCGAGCTTCATCTGGTGGTCCAGGCTGCGCTCGATGCCAGCCAGCATGCCGTGCCGCTGCGCATCGCTGCTCGCATCGGCGGTGTGCAGCAGCTCGGCCAGCAGCCGGGTGCGGGCATCCAGCGCCCAGGCGGCTTTCACCCCGGCCTCGCTGCGGCCGGCGCTCAGCGTGGCGGAGGCATTGTCGAAACCCTGCTGGCTGCGGCCGACATGCGCGCGCAGCTGCAGCTGCGGGCCCTGGTGCTGCAGCTCCAGGCGGGCGGCATCGCCGCTGCGGCGGCCTTCGTCGGCAGTGTCTTGCCCGGTCGGCAGGCCCAGGCCGATGTCGTCGGCCTGGCTGCGGGTGCGGGCCGCCTCGGCCAGCAGCTGAGTGTTCGGGCCCAGCCCCACGCTGCCGTGCAACCCTGCCATCTGGAACGGCGCCAGCGGATTCCAGTCGCGCACCACCGTGCCGCCCACCTGCGCCTGCTCGCCCACTGCCAGCCGCGCTTCCACCCCGGCCACGGTGAAGGCAGGCCCGCCTTGCTCCACCTCCAGCGTCACGCGCAGGAACAGGGGGTTCAGGTCCGCATCCAGGCTGGGCAGCGGCGTGCGCAGCAGCACGGTGGCACCGAAGGCATCGAAGTCGTAGTCGACGAAGCGCTGCAGCGGCGTGCGGCGCAGCACCAGCGACGGCTGGTGGCGGTCGCGCACCAGCACCTCCAGCTGCTCGCCATTGGCGCGCGGCAGGCCGGCCAGCCGCAGCGCGTAAGGGCCGGAGGTGCCGTTGCCGCGCATCTCGATCACCTGCTGGCGGGCGTTGTCCCGGCTGGCAAAGGCACTGCCGCGCAGCGCGCCCTGCTCATGCTGCAGCCGCAGGCCGGTGAGGCTGCGCTGGTAGGCGGCCAGCTGGCGCGCCGGCTGCTGCATCGGCTGGGTGTTGAAGTCGCCATAGAGCACCGACGAGCCGCCGCGCTCCAGCTTGACGTACAGCGCGCCGGTGGACTGCGCATCGAAGCCCTTGACCGAGGCATCGCCATACACCGGGTAGAAGGCATCGGGCTGGATGTCGCGGAACAGGCGTTCCTGGCTGCGCTTGTCGCTGTCGTAGGCGAGGGTCAGCAGCGCGTCGCCACGCACCTGTCCTTTGAGGTAGAGGGCAGCGCGGCCGCCGCTGCGTTCGTCGGCGGCCTGCGCCTGCAGCGCCTGGGCGAAGCCGTCGTCGGCGCTGGCCGGCCGCAGCGCACCGGCGCCCAGGCGGCGCAGGTCCAACGTGCCTTCCACCAGGCCCACCGCCAGCAGCGGCCGCAGCGTCGGCACGAACGGCAGCCGCAGCCGTTGCTGCAGCCCGCCAATCTGCACCAGCAGCTCGGCCTCGCCGGCCTCGGCAGGAGCCTGCAGCGCCAGCGTGGCCTGGCCGCCGTCGATGAAGGCCTGCACGCCCGGCGTGGCGGCGTCCAGGTCGGCCAGCGCCCAGTGACCATGGCTGGCCTGCAGCGTGACGGCATGGCGGCCGCTCACCGGCAGGCCTTCGGCATCCAGCACCGACAACGCCAGCGGCAGCAGCCCGCCATCGGCCCGCAGGGCGCCGGCCGGTGCCTCCAGCTGCAGCCGGGCCGGCGCGCCGGGGGCCCGCACCACGAGGGATTGGCGCGCTCGTTCGTTGCCAAAGGCATCGGTCTCGGTGAGCAGCAGCTGGTTGGTGCCGGGCTGCAGCTGCACGCCCACGTATTCGCGCAGCTCGATGGCGCGGGCCGCATGCAGCACGCGCTCGCCGATGCGCTGCTCCGGCACCGGCACGCCATTGACCTGCAGCGCCAGCAAGGCGCCGGCGCGCAGCTTCACCCGCAGCAGCAGCGTGCGGCCGGCCACGGCTTGGCCATCCTGCAGGTCGATGAAGCCGGGTGCGGGGTCCAGGCGCTCGGCCAGGGCTTGCAAGGTGTCGGCATCGGCCTGGGCCGGGATGTCGTCGTCGAGCGGCGCCCGGGCAGCCACCGCCGGCTGCGCGGCCGTGACCGGGGCGAGGGCTTCCGGCGCCACGGCGCCCAGGCCCACCACGCCGGCGGCGGGCAGCGCGCGCCGGTCGACCGGTGCACGGGGCTGGCCATCGGGCGTCAGCTCGCTGCGCAGGGCGGCGTCCAGCTCGTCCGCTGCGTGCTGTGCGGCTAAGCGGGTGGCCAGCACTGGCTGCAGCGCCGGGCTGCAGCCGGACAGCGGAAAGTCGGCCCGCTGCAGCTCGCCGGGCCGCGGGTCGAGGAAGCGGCTGCCGCCGTCGCCGGCATGGCGGGCCTCGGTGGCCAGCGGCTGGGTGCCGGCGGGCAGGCTGGTGCGGTCGATCTTCAGCACCTGGGTGCGCGCGCGCAGGCCATAGAGGCTGTAGCGGCCGGCACCATCGGTGCTCACGCGGGTGCCGTCCTGCAGCACCAGGCGCACACCCGGCACGCCCGGCTCGCCGTCGTCGGCCAGGCCGTTGGCATTGCAGTCGGCGAACACGCGGCCCAGCACCATGGCCTGGTCGGTGAACACGCCGGGCTGCACCTCCACCCGCACCCGCGCCGTATTGCTGCGGGTGGGCCCGGGCTGCTCGGCCGTGGCCTGCAGCGCATGGCGGCCGTCACCCTGCAAGCCGAGGGCGCCGATCAAGGCGCGGTAGGTGAAGGTCTGGCTGCTGCCGGGGGCCATGGCGCCGAGCGGCCACTGCAGCAGCGGGCCAGGCCCGGGCTCGGGCGGCGTGGCGCTGACGCCGCTGGCCCGCAGGCTGCCGGGTACGTAGGCAAAGCCGGTGGGCAGACGGGCTTGCAGCCGCACGCCGTCCAGCGGTGCATCGCCCGCATTGCGCACGGTGGCGGTGTACACCACCGATTCGGCCACCTCGGCCACGGCTCGCGAGGCGCTGAGCTGCACCCGCAGCACGCGCGGCAGGGGGTCCAGCGGCACGTCCACCAGCGGCGTCATGCCATCGGCCTGCACCTCGAACACCGCGCCGTAGGAGGCCTGGGCATGCAGCCGGCGGCGGCTGGCCGCAGCGGCATCCGCCTTGGCCGGGTAGCTGTGGGCGGCCGCCTGCAGCTGCAGCGCATACCGCCCGGGCACCACCTGCGGGAAGCTGAAGCGGCCGTCCGGCGCGGTGGTGGTCTCGCTGGGCGCGGGGCTCACGCCGTCGTGCGCCAGCACCTGCGCCGGCGCGCCGGGCTGGCCGCCATTGCCCACGCCATCCACGTCGATCAGCCGCACCCGCACGCCGCCCAGCGGGCTGTCGGCCTCGCTGTCGAACACGATGCCGGCCGGCTCCACCAGCGTGCGGGCCTCGGCCTGCACGCTGCAGCCCTGCAGCGTGGCCGACAGGGTGTCGTCCACCATCACCGCGCTGCCGTCGGTCCAGCCGCGGAACACGCCGGAGCCGCTGGCGGTCTCCATCGCCTCGATCGGCCCGCCCCGCTGCAGGCCTTGCGAGAACAGCTGCAGCTGAACCGCATCGGCACCGCTGCTGGTGTTGCAGGAGGGTGCCTCGGCCTGCAGGTAGATGCGCTGGTTCAGGCCCACGCTGCCGGCCACGCGGCTGAAGCTGGCATCGGTGAAAAAGCGCACCCGCGCACTTGGCGCGGCCAGCATCGCCATCACCCGGTTGGACACCAGCGCGCTGCGGGCCTGGCCCTGGCCGTCGGTGTAGTCGGCGTGCGCCGCCGCCTCCACGTGGCGGCCGTGGGCCGGAGCGGTGCCCGCCAGCGCGCACGCCAGCAGGGCCGCCAGCGCCGCGGCCTGGGTCCGGAGCCTCATCAGCCGCCGCCGCTCGCCTGCCGTCAGGGCAGGATGCGCACGCCGAAGCGCAGCACCACCGACTGGCCCGGGGCCAGCGAAGCGACCGCCACCTGCACGAGGCCAGCGCTGCCGTCGGCCGGCGCGGTGATGGTGCCGCTGCTGCCGCTGGCCGCCAGCGTGGCGCTGTAGACGGTGTAGGCCGGCACGGCGTCGCTGAGCACCAGGTCGGTCACGGCCACCGGGCCGGCGTTGGTGGCCGTCACCTCGTAGCGCAGGCACATGCCTGGCTGGGCACCGGCGGTGATGGGCGCCACCGCGTACGGGCCCTCGGGCGTGCCGTCGCAGTTGGCGTCCAGCGCCTGCTGCTTGAGCAGCGTCACGTGGGAGCTGATCACGGTGGTGGCCGAGGTGGCCACCGCCGCGGCGGGCGCCGCCACGCCGGCCAGCGCACCCACCGCCGCCGCGGTGACGGTGGTGGTATTGGCGGTGCCTGCCGCCGCACCGGCCGGCGTGGTCACCTTGACCAGCAGGCGCACGCTCTCGCCGGCGTCCAGGCCGGCGGCGGTGCTGGCGCCGTTGCTGCCGCCGCTGAGTTGCGACAGGTCGGTGACCACCGGGTCGGCGGGATCGAGCACGCCGTTGTTGTTGCGGTCCCAGTGCAGCACGGCGCTGAAGCCTGGGGCGCTGTTGGCCACCGTCAGCGGCACGTTGCCGGCCACGCCGTCGCCTTCCAGCGCACCGCCGGTGTTCACCAGCATGTGGCTGTAGACGATGGTGCCCCCGGCCGTGGCCTGGCCGCTGTGGTCGGGCGTCAGGGCCAGGCCGCGCTGCAGGCCCACCACCACCGCGTCGTGCAGCCGGTCTGCAGCGCCGGTGGTGGGCGAGACCACGCGGAAATACAGCGCGGTTGTGCCGGGCAGGGCACCGGAGGGCAGGGTCACGTCGGCATGCACGGTGGCCTGGCCGCCGCTGGCCACCATGCCGGTGTTGTCCACCACGGCGCCATCGGCCCGCTTGAACACCACGCTCCAGCCCGCGGGCAGCACGCGGGTGGCGAAGCTGGGGTCGGTGCTGGCCTGCAGCTGGTAGCTGTCGGCCACGCTGGCGCCGTTGGCGGCCACCAGCGTGAAGCGCACGGTGGCGCCGGGCGCGGCCGGCAGCAGCAGCACCGGCGCGGGCTCCAGGCCCGGGCCGTGGCCGGGCGCGGTGGGCGCGGCGCTGTTGTTGCTAAGGTCGACGCCGCTGCTGCTCACAGCCTGCAGGGTGTTGGTGGCGGTGGCCTTCACCGCCGTGTCGTTGCCCGAGGTGGCCTGCGCCACCATGGCATAGGGGCCGCCGCTGGCGCCGGGCGGCAGGGTGGCCCGGACCACGATCGCCAGGCTGGCGCCGGGGGTCAGCGGGCCGGTGTCGGGCGACTGGTTGCCGTTGGTGTCCAGCAGCGGCGTCAGGCCGCCGGGCTGGAAGAACTGGAAGGTGGTGCCGGCCGGGAAGTTGCTGCTCAAGGTGGCCAGGTCGAAGCTGTCCACCGCATTGCCGGTGTTGGTGACCAGGTCGGTGAACTGCACCACGCCGCCCTGTGGCACGGCGGTGACGGTGCTGCCGCTGAAGGTGAGCGCGGCGCCGGCCTGCACCCGGTACTGCACCGTGTTGGCGGCGGCCGGCGGCAGCAGCACCGCGCCGTCGTGGTAGCCGTAGCGCACGGTGGCGGCGGTGGCCGGCAGCGCGCCGGCGGGCAGGCCGGGTGCGATGTCCACCCGGAAGCTCAGCGTGCCGGTGGCACCTGCCGGCACCGAGGCGATGGTGGCGGTGACCCGGTTGCCCAGCGTCGCGCCGAAGTCGTAGACGATGCCGGACTGGTTGTCGGCCGCATCCGCATCGGTGAGCACCGTGGCGCCAGTGGAACTCCAGCGTGCGCTGCCGGGCACGTACTGCATGCCGGCGGGCAGGGCCTCGGTCAGCAGCAGGCTGCCTGCGGCGGTGTTGCCGGTGTTGGAGTAGGTGATGGTGATGATGCGGCCGGCCGATGGCGATGGCCCGGCGGTGACGTCCAGCGCCTGCGTGACGCTGAGCACCGCCTGCCCGGTGACGGTGGTGGTGTCGGTCACCGCCGCCTGGGCGCCGGGCGTGAGGCTGCTGCTGGCGGTGATCACCAGCGCATTCACGTTGCCCGAGACGGCCGACGACGGCACGCTGCCCACCGCCACGAAATGCACCGCCTGGCCCATGGTCAGCGTGCCGGTGCTGGTGATGGGCGTGGCGTTGTCGGGCACGCCGTCTCCGTTGGCGTCGGCAAAGAACTGCAGGCTGGCGAAGGCCAGGCTGCCGCTCTGCACGCCGGCCAGGTTGAAGCTGTCAGGCCCGTTGCCAGTGTTGACCAGGGTGTGGGCATACACCACCTGGCCGCCGACCGACACCGTCTTGGCCGCGTTGGCCGCCAGGCTGACGCTGGCCACCTGCTGCACCGTGGTAAGCACGGTGTTGGAGGTGACGGTGCGGGTGACGCTGCCACTGTCGGAGTAGGTGGCCGTGGCCTGGTTGCCGATGGTGATGCCGGCGGGGGCCGCGGCGCCGGCCTCGTGGCCCACGCACAGGGCCAGCAGGCCCACCAGCCACAGCGCCGCCACGTCGGCCAGCGCGCGGCGCAGGAATTGGATCCAGCTCATCTCGGGTTCCTTCAGCGGGCCATCTGCATGCGGGCCCGCACCGTGCGGGTGGCGCCGGCGGGCACGTCGCCCAGCTGCCAGCGCAGGTAGCGGTAGTCAGCCACCGGCACGGGGCGCAGCACGCGTCGGCCGTCGGGCAGGGTGTGCGGGCGCAGCAGCGGCAGCGGCTCGAAGCGCTCGCCGTCCAGGCTCGCCAGCGTGGGCGCCGGCTCGGCGCTGCTGCCCGGCGCTGGCGGCAACCAGGCCAGTCCCTGGGCCGGCACCGGGATGGTGAGCTGCACGCCGCGCGCCACGGCAGCGGCGCCGTTCACATAGGTGGCGTGGTATTCCACCCGGTCGCCCGGCTGCACCCGCTGCAGCGGCTCCAGCCGTTCGGCACCGGGGTCGGCGCCCCGGGCCGGCTCCGCCACCACCTGCCACCCGGTCAACCGCACCTCGGCACCGGGCGGCGCCGCGTGGGCCGCCAGCGCCAGCATCCCGGCCATTCCTGCAAAGACAAACCGCTCGAACAACACCGTCTCCCGCGGCGGACACGGTGCCCACCTTCATGGGCCGCCAGTGTTTTGGAAACGGCCTGCCGGGGTTATCCGAAACCGGCTGATGCGGCCGTCTCGGCGCGGCTGCGAACCCGCGGAGCAGATGGCCCGCGCAGCCTTGGGAAGTTTTCCCGATGCACCGAACAGGGTTGGAAATACCGGACAGACGCCGCCGTCCAAACCTTGCTCAGCACCGCGAAGTTCTCATGAGCCGCATCAGCATCCGCGGGGTTTCCAACAACTGCATCTGGTAGATATTTGCCAGCGGGGAACTTAGATCGCCGGTCGTCCACCACCCCCAAACTAAATTGGAGACCGATGAATGCGCTGATCGTCGAAGACCTGGCCATCGTCCGAGCGGGCCTGCGCCGCATCATCGAGCTGCGCTGGCATGCCGCCACGGTGTGGGAGGCTGCCAGCCTGGCCGAAGGGCTGGCGCGGCTGGGCGAGCTAAAGCCCGACTTCATCCTGATGGATTCGTCGCTGCCCGACGCACAGGCCGCCGAAGGATTGGAACGGCTGCATGCAGCAGCCGATGGCACCCCCATCCTGATACTCAGCCTGAACAAGGATCTGACTTTCGCCCAGCAGCTGATGCTGCGCGGCGCCGCCGGCCACCTGGGCAAGGACACCACCGGCGAGGAACTGGTGCGCGCCATCGAGCGAATACTCACCGGGCTGAAATACGTCTCACCGGAATTGGCAGAGCGCATGCTGGCGCATTTGGAACAGGGCCGATCATTTTCCACCCAGCCGCATGAGCGGCTGACGGCCCAGGAATTCCGGGTGATGCTGCTGATCTGCGAAGGGCAGAAACCCGGCGAAATCGCCGCGGCGATGCGGCTGTCGCCCAAGACAGTTTCGAACTACCGCACCCGCATCCTGGAGAAGACCGGCTGGCGCAGCGATGCGGAGGTGGCGCGTTACTGCCTGCTGCACGGGCTGGTGGCGGGGCCGCGCTGAGCGCGGGCAGCCCCGCGAGGGCCGGCGCGGGTAGGTGCTCAGGGCCGGGGCGCCGGCTGCGGCCCGACGGCCGCCTGCTGCAGCGCGGCCAGCAGCGCGTCGATGGCGTAGGGCTTGCGCAGCACCCGCAGCTCGGTGTCCAGCGCCTGCGCGGTGAAGCCGGTGGCCACCAGGGCCGGCAGCCCCGGGCGGGCCTGGCGGGCCCAGCGCACCAGGTCGATGCCGTCCATGCGGCCCGGCATCACCACGTCGGTGAACAGCACGTCGAAGTGCTCCGGGCCCTCCAGCACCGTGCGGGCCAGGTCCGCGTTCTCGCACAGCCGCACCTGGTGGCCGGCCTCGGCCAGCGCCGGCATCACCACCGAGGCGGCCAGCGTGTCGTCCTCCACCATCAGCACCGCCAGGCCGCGCTCGGCCTGGCCGGCAGGCTGCGCCGCGGCGGGTGCGGCCGGCGCTGGCGGCGCCATGCCGCTGCGGGCCTCTGCCTGCGCCACCGGCAGCACCAGCATGGCCTGGGTGCCTGCACCGGGCGCGCTGGCCAGCCGCAGGTCGCCGCCCGACTGCCGTGCGAAGGCGCGCACCTGCGCCAGCCCCAGGCCGCTGCCCTGGCCCACCGGCTTGGTCGTGAAGTAGGGCTCCACTGCCTTGGCCAGCGTGTGCGCGTCCATGCCCTCGCCGGTGTCGGAGACGGTCAGGCTCAGGTACTCGCCGGGCGCCAGGCCCTGGATGTGCGCCGGCTCGGCGCGCTGGGCGGCCAGGGTCAGCTGTCCACCCTGCGGCATCGCGTCGCGTGCGTTGAAGATCAGGTTCAGCAGCGCCAGCTCCAGCTGCGTGGGGTCCACCAGCAGGGCCGGCAGCCCGGGCGGGATCTGCGCCTGCAGCGTGATGCGGTCCTGCAGCGACTTGCGCAGCAGCTCCTGCGCGCCCAGCAGCCAGTCGGCCAGCCGCACCGGCCGCGCCTCGGTGGCGGTCTCGCGGCCGAAGGCCTGCATCTGCCGCACCAGCCCGGCGGCCTTGGCGCTGGCGCCCAGCGCGGCTTCCAGGGCCCGCCGCTGCGGGCCTTCGGGCAGCTTGCGCAGCGTGAGCTGGATGCCGGCGCTGATGGTCTGCAGCAGGTTGTTGAAGTCGTGCGCAATGCCGCCGGTCAGCCGGCCGATGGCCTCGTGCTTCTGTGCATCCAGCAGCTTGCGCTGCGCCTGCTGGGCCTGCTGCACCGCGTCGGCCACGCGGCTGCGCAGCTCCTGCCGCGCCCGCTGCGAATGCACGCCGGCCCGGTGCAGCGCGCTGGCCACCGCATCGGCCTCGCGCACGCCGGTGGACAGCGGCGGCGGAACCGCGTCGTCTTCCAGCTGCCTGGCGGCGTCGCGCAGCTGCTCCATCGGCCGGCTGATGCGCCGGCTGGCCAGCAGCGCCACCGCCAGGCCCACCAGCAGCAGCGCGGCCGACGCGGCGGCGCCCTGCACCGTCAGCCGGTTGGCGGTCTGCGCCAGCGTGGCCAGCGGCAGCCCCACGGCGATGGTCCAGCCATGCCGGTTGGGCGGGCTCAGGTAGGTGAGGGAGGCCACGCCGTCCAGCGTCACCGATTCCGCGAAGCCCGACTGGCGCGCCTGCAGCCGCTGCAGCAGGCTGGCGTTGACGGGCATGCCCACCCAGCGCGCCGGATCGCGGTTGCGGGCGGCCACGGTATGGAACTGGTCGATGACCGCGGCCACCGCGCCGGCAGGGGTCTGGCTGCCTTCCAGCAGCGACTGCAGCACCGCCGCCCGGAAGCCCACGCCGATCTCGTAGCGCGGCTGCGGCGACATCTCGGCCGCGAACACACCCACCACCGGCTCGGTGCTCAGCGGCCCGCGGCGTGCGAAGCGCACCTGCGGCGGGCCCGGCAGCAGCGCGCGGCCCGGGTTCAGCCGGGGCACGCCCTCGCTGTCGAACGGGAAGCGGGTGTTGAGCAGCTGGCGGTCGCTGGAATTGAGCAGCACCCAGCTGTCGGTGCCGCGGGTAGCATCGCCCGCCTCGGCATGGAAGGCGCGCAGCGCATCGGCCCGCAGCGCAGCCGAAGCGCTCAGCGTGCGCGCCATCACCACCCGCAGGTCCAGCTCGCGTTCCACCTGCGCATTCAGCCGGTCGGCCTGCTGCTGGATGCGCTGCTGGGCGGCATCGGCCTCGCGCAGGTAGGTGCTGCGCGCCAGCAGGCCGAAGCCGGCGGCGGCCGGCAGCCAGGCGGCGAAGACGAGGAGGAGAAGGCGGGTGCGGATGCTCACGTGGACGACGGCGGGCCGTGGCGAAGCGCGCAGTGTCGCCGCGAGGCTCAGGCCGCCCGGCCGGCGCCGAGCAAGGCCTTGGCCGCCTCGATGCGCAGGGCCAGCGGTGCGGCGCCATCGTCCATCACCGAGCGCAGGAACCGCTCGGCCGCCGCCGGGGCGCCGTCTCCGCAGGCAGCGGGCGCCAGCGCGGGGGCGGAGGCGGAGGCGGGCAGGTCGCGGTTGGCCGGCGCGGGCGACCCGGCGGGCGGTGCCAGCGTCTGCAGCGCGGCCTGCCAGGCCTGCGGCGGCAGGCTGCGCAGGCCGGCCAGCAGGTCGGCCTGGCCTTCCGCGCTGGGCTGCAGGTCCAGCCAGGGGGTGTCTGCGAACACCGCGGCCAGGTCGGGCGCGATGAAGGCAGGCCAGCAGCCCGGCGACTGCGCCTGCTGGGACAGCACCGCGGCCGCGTTGCCCCAGTGCGGCGCTGCCCCGGCCGCGGCATCGGACGCGCGCGGCAACAGGGCCAGGCGCGGCGCCGCCACTTCGGACAGCCAGCGCCGGCGCAGGCCCTGCAGGAAGGCCTGGGCCTGCTCCACCGGCACCGGCTGCACCAGCGAGAACCACAGCTGCAGGCCTTCGCTGCCGTTGACGGCCACGGCCGGCGCCGGCAGGCCCAGCTCGGCCTGCACGCCCTGCCACACCGCGGCCAGCGCCGGCCAGTCGGCCGGCCGTGCCAGCTCCAGCACCAGCGCGCGCACCCGGCCCTGGTCGTCGGCCAAGGCGGAGGTGTCGACGGGGCTGCCCGGCGGGCGGGCTTCCGCGACCGGCGCGGCGGGCTGGAAGAGGCGGCGGAACTCGTCGTGCAGGCGGCTCATGTCAGGGCGCCGGAGGGCGCGGCGGCAACGGAGGACGGGCTGCACTGTAGCCAGCCCCGGCGCGCCTTGCCGGCGGCCGGCCGACTACAGCGGCGGATAGGCCGACAGCGGCTCGCCGGCCAGCACCTCGTAGGCGCCATGGTTGGCCAGGCTGAGCACCTGGCGGCGCGTGTACACCTGGTGCGGGCCGGGCACGAACACGCCGGCCGGCACCTCGGGCGCGCCGCCCATCGCCTCACGCGCGCGGAAATCGATCACGTAGCCGGGGTACTGCCAGCCCAGCTCCACCCACCAGTGGTTGGACAGCGTGCCCACGCCCTGCACGGCCAGCTCGCCGCGGCAGGTGCTGTGGGCCAGGCCTTCGCGCTGCAGCAGCGTGGAAGTCACCTGGGCCATGCCGTCGCAGCCCACCCGGAAACGCGAGGCGCGGGCCAGCCAGGCTGTGATTTCTTCGATGGTGGGCATGGGCGGGCATCCTCGGTTGGTAGCCGCCGCACGCAGCAACGGCCATGCCCTGCCACCCCCTAAATTGCCGGCGTGGCAGGCACGCCAAGTAGGCAGGCCACCTCCGCCAGGCTCACGGCAGGGTGCGCAGCCCTCGGGCGATGGTGGCCGACTGGCTGAGCAGCGCGTCCGCCGCCGTGGCGGTGAGGCGGCCGCCGGTGGCGGGCCGCCAGGGCCAGCGCATCGAAGCGCTGCAGCGCCGCCGATGCGAAATTGACGCTGTACGGCGCGGCCGGACCTGTCTCGGTGCCCGCCTGGGCCACCCGTGAAGGGCACCCACGCACCGATGTTGCCGCACTGCAGGCCATCAGCGCGGGCCACCGGCACGTCCGCCATCGCCAGGCGTCGGCAATGCTCGCCGTCGAAGCCGTCGGTGACGTCCAGCCATTCCACGACCCCGGTGCCGTTGAACCTGGCCGGTGGCGACCACGTTGGCATTGGCGGCACGGTGCTGGTCACCGTTGCGTCATAGGTCTTGGCCTGGCCTTCCAGGTTGAACTCGTCCTCCACCTACTTGCGCGAGCGGTTGACGAATCCCATGACCGCCGCCTTGTGCTCTGCCGTCTTGTGGGCCAGCGCCTGCGCGCCGGCCGACAGCTCCAGCACCGTGTCCAGGTTGTGCTGCTGGCCTTCGCGCAGCAGCCGCTTGGTCAGGCGCAGCGTGGGCCCGGGGTTGGCGGCGATGCGCTCGGCCAGCCTCATCGCCTCGGCCCGCAGCGCATCGGGCGCCACCACCCGCGAGACCAGGCCGCATTGCAGTGCCTCGGCCGCGCCGATGGCGTCGCCGGTGAAGCTCATCTCCAGCGCCTTCGACAGGCCCACCACCCGCGGCAGCAACCAGGCCCCGCCGTCGCCGGGCACGATGCCCACCTTGATGAAGCTCTCGGCAAAGCTGGCGGTGTCGCTGGCGATGCGGATGTCGCACATGCAGGCCAGGTCGCAGCCGGCGCCCACCGCCGGGCCGTTGACGGCGGCAATGGTCGGCACCTCCAGGTTGTAGAGCGCCTTGGTCAGCCGCTGGATGCCGAAGCGGTACTCGTCGCGGATCATCGCGGGCGTGATGGCGTCGTCGAAGAAGCGCTGCATGTCCTTCACGTTGCCGCCGGAGGAAAACACCGGCCCGGCGCCGGTGAGCACCACCACCTGGATGCCGGCGTCGCGCGCCACCTGCTCGGCCAGCGCGACGAACTCGGCCACCGCGCTGTTGCCGGTGAGCGCATTGCGCGTCTCGGGCTGGTTCATCGTGACGGTGAGGATGCCGCCGGCTCGTTCGGTGTGCAGGAAGGGTAGGGTCATGGGTGACTTGTCTAGACAGGTGATTCAGAGGACCGCGGCGCGGGCCGTGGTGGCCAGCACGAAGTCGACCGCGGGCGGGCCGCCGGCGGCCTGCCAGTGGCGGGCCACCTGCTGGGCCCAGTGGCCGGGCGAGCCGGCCGCGGTGCGCCAGGCCAGCAGCCGTCGGGTGTAGAGCTGCAGGTCGAACTCGGCGGTGACGCCGATGGCGCCGTGCACCGCATGGGCGCTGGCGGCCAGCACCGCGGCGGCTTCGCCGGCCACGCTCATCGCCATCGCCGCCAGCGTCCGGTCGGGCCGGATGCCTTCGGCGGCAAACGCCATCTGCGCGGCCATGCGGGCGCTGCAGGCCTGCTCGGCCATCACGGCCAGCTGGTGCTGCACCGCCTGGAAGCTGCCGATCGGCTTGCCGAACTGCACCCGCTGCTGCGCATGGGCGATGGCCATGGCCAGCACCTGGGCGCCGGCACCGGCGATCAGCGCGCTGTGGATCGCCGCCTGCAGCAGCCGGCGTTCGTCGGCGGCCAGCAGGTCCGCCGCAGCGTCGAGGCTCAGCGGGCCGTCGGGCGCGCTGCGGCCGGCCTGGGCGAACAGCGCCCGCACCAGCATCGTCTCGGAAAAGGGCAGCGGCAGCGCATGGCGGCCGCAGGCCTGCACCAGCGGGCCCACGTCGCGCAGGGCCAGGCCGGCGCCGCCCTGGGCCTCGGGCACCAGCGCATCGGCAAAGCCGGAGTCGTGCAGCGCCTGCCACAGCGCGTCGGTGGGCCCGCCCGCGTCGATGCGGCGAACCGCGTCGGGCGTGCACACACCGGCCAGCAAGGTGTCGAAGGCAGCTTCGAATTCGTCGTGCATGGGTTGTCCTTGCAGGCGCTTCAGCGCAGGCCGAGGCCGCGGGCGATCATGCCGCGCAGCACCTCGCGCGTGCCGCCGCGCAGTGAATAAGTGGGTGCGATCTGGGCCACGTAGGCCAGCGTGCGCAGCAGGCCGTCGGGCAGCACCGCGTCGGGCTCGTCGCCCAGCACGTCGGCGATGGCCTCGGGCAGCAGCTGTTCCAGCGTGGTGCCGGCGTCCTTCACCAGCGCAGCCTCGATCACCGGGCTGTGGCCCTGCGCCAGCAGGCCGTTGACCGAGACCGACAGCCCGCGCAGCACCGTCATGGCCGACAGCACCCGGCCGGCCAGCGCCATCGAGCGCTGCGACGGCGTGGGCTGCGTGCGCAGGTGCTTCAGCCACTCGTCCAGCAGCACCACGCTGGAGTAGATGCGCTCCGGGCCCGATCGTTCGTAGGCCAGCTCCGAGGTCACCTGCATCCAGCCGTCGCCCTCGTTGCCGATGAGCGCGTCTTCGGCCAGTTCCACGCCGTCGAAGAACACCTCGCAGAAGTGCGCATCGCCGGTCAGGTCGGTGATCGGGCGGATGGTGATGCCCGGCAGCTTCAGGTCCACGATCACCTGTGAAAGGCCCTGGTGCCGGCTGCCGGCATCGCCCGAGGTGCGCACCAGCGCGATCATGTAGTGCGAGTGATGGGCATTGGTGGTCCAGATCTTCTGGCCATCGAGCCGCCAGCCGCTGGCGGTGCGGGTGGCGCGGGTGCGCACGCTGGCCAGGTCCGAGCCGCTGCCCGGCTCGCTCATGCCGATGCAGAAGAAGGCCTCGCCGCGGCAGATGCGCGGCAGGTAGAAGGCGGCCTGCGCGGGCGTGCCGAACTTCAGGATGTGCGGAGCGCTTTGCCGGTCGGCGATCCAGTGCGCGGCCACCGGTGCGCCGGCGCGCAGCAGTTCTTCCACCAGCACGAAGCGCGCGAACAGGCTGCGGCCGGCGCCGCCGTGTTCCTTCGGCAGCGTCAGGCCGATCCAGCCGCGCTCGCCCAGTGCGCGGCTGAAGGCGGCGTCGAAGCCGCTCCACGAGCGTGCGCGGCGCTCGGGCGGCATGCCGGCGGTGGCTTCTTCAAGAAAGGCCCGCACCGGCGCGCGCAGCGCTTCGTCCTCGGCGGGCAGGGCGGTGAGGCCCAGGTTGTCGAACATCATGGTCGGGGCTCTTCAGATGACTTTTTGCGCACGCAGCGCGTCGATGCGAGCGGGCTCCAGGCCCAGCGTGTGCTGCAACACCTGCGTGGTGTGCTGCCCCAGCGTGGGCGGCGCCTGCCGGTAGTCCACCGGCGTGGCCGAGAGCTTGATCGGGTTGGCCACCAAGGGAATAGGGCCGGCGGTGGCATGCGTCACCTCGACCTTCATGCCCCGCTGTTGCACCTGCGGGTCGGCGAACACCTGGGCCATGTTGTTGATCGGGCCGCAGGGCACCTCGGCGGCCTCCAGCGCGGCCACCCAGTCGGCGGTGCTTCGCTCGAGCGTCAGCTCGCGCAGCAGCCGCACCAGCTCCACCCGGTTCGCGACCCGGGCCAGGTTGGTGGCAAAACGTTCGTCCTTCGCCCACTCGGTCCGCCCCAGCACGCCGGCCAGCCGCGCGAACTGCGCATCGTTGCCCACCGCGATGATCACGTCGCCATCGGCGGTCGGAAAGTCCTGGTACGGCACCACGTTCGGATGGCCGTTGCCAAGCCGGCGCGGTGGCGTGCCGCCGTACAGGTAGTTCATCGCCTGGTTGGCCATGCAGGCCACCTGCACGTCGAGCAGGGCCAGGTCGATGTGCTGGCCTTCGCCGGTGCGGTCCCGGTGCGCCAGCGCGGCCTGGATGGCGTTGGCGGCATACAGGCCGGTGAGGATGTCGGTCACCGCCACGCCCACCTTCAGCGGGCCGGCGCCTTCCTCGGCATCGGCGCGGCCGGTCACGCTCATCAGGCCGCCCATGGCCTGCACCAGGAAGTCGTAACCCGCGCGCGGCGCATAGGGCCCGGTCTGGCCGAAGCCGGTGATCGAGCAGTACACCAGCCTGGGGAACTCGGCTTTCAGCGAGGCGTAGTCCAGCCCGTACTGCGCCAGGCCGCCGAGCTTGTAGTTCTCGATCAGCACGTCGGCCTGCGCCACCAGCGCACGCACCAGCTGCTGGCCTTCGGGCTGGGTGATGTCGATGGTCACCGACTGCTTGTTGCGGTTGGTGCACAGGTAGTAGGCCGCGTCGCGGGTGGGCTGGCCCTGGCTGTCCTGCAGGAAGGGCGGGCCCCAGCTGC
Source organism: Aquincola sp. J276 (assembly GCF_024700035.1). Taxonomy (NCBI): domain Bacteria; kingdom Pseudomonadati; phylum Pseudomonadota; class Betaproteobacteria; order Burkholderiales; family Sphaerotilaceae; genus Aquincola; species Aquincola sp. J276. Next base: position 877,186 of record NZ_JAJONC010000002.1, on the reverse strand, counting down.
GGGTGTCGTCGCCCACGCCGGGGCGTTCCACCTTGATGACTTCCGCGCCCAGGTCGGCCAGCAGCTGGGCCGCCCAGGGGCCGGCCAGCACGCGGGACAGGTCCAGCACCTTGAGATGGGAGAGTGCGCCGGCCATGCGTCAGGCCGCCAGCATGTGCAGGCCGCTGCCCAGGTGGGCCGCACCGTCGATCTGGATGAGCTGGCCGGTCATCAGCTTGCCCGCCGGGCTCGCGAGAAATGCCACCAGCTCGGCCACCTCGTCCACCTGCGTGGGCCGGCCCATCGGCGTGGCCTTGACCAGTTGGTCGAGCATGGCCTGCGCGGCTTCGCCGGCCAGCCCTTCGGTGATCACCGCGCCGGGGCCGATGCAGTTGAGCGAGATGCGGTCGCAAGCCCATTCCAGCGCCAGCGTGCGCATCAGGCCCAGCACGCCGGCCCGCGCGGCGATGGAATGGGCGATGCCCATTGAGCCGCGGTCCACACCCGACAGCGAGATGTTGACCACCGCACCCTGCCGCGCCTTCAGGTACGGATAGGCCGCCTTGGTGACGACGAAGATGGCCGACAGGTTGACGTCGATCACCGCATCCCAGCCGCGGCGGCTGATGCCGGTGGCCGGCGCGAAGAACTGGCCGCCCGCGTTGTTGACCAGCAGGTCGATGCCGTGCGCCTCGCCCACCTGGCGCACCAGCGCCTCGATGGCCTCGGTCTCGCGCACGTTGCACGGCGCATGGCGGAAGGTGCCGGGCAGGCCGGCGGCCAGATCGGCCGTCTCGGCCAGCGCCTCGGGCCGGCGGCCGGTGCCGAACACGTCCATGCCCAGGCCCAGCAGCCGCAGCGCGATGCCGCGGCCGATGCCGGAGCCGGCGCCGGTGATGAAGGCGCTGCGGCCGGCATGCAGGCCGGGGCGCAGCACGTGGAAGTCGGTCGGGATGTCGGTCATGCTCGGTTCCTTCAATCCAGATCAGGCAGCGGCCGGCGTGGGCCGCCGATGGCAGGCGTGGCGCTGCGCGGCAGGCGCCGGCCATCGAAGAGGGCGGGCGCGGCGGGCACATGCTCGCCGCTGGGCAGCGCCTGGCTCACGGCGCCCGGTCGCATGGCACGGATGAGCTGCAACGCTTCTTCCGGCGGGCGCACGTTGCCGGCCGGAATCTGCAGCGCCTGCATGCGGCGCAGCACGTCTTCGCGCGCTTGCGGCAGCGTCCAGGCTTCCACCAGCGCATCGAACTCGCCGGCGCGGTGGATGCGTTCGGCAATCGGGGCGTCAGCCGCATCGGGCGCCACCAGCGGCTTCAGCCGCGCCCAGTAGGCATCCAGCCCGCCCAGGATGTAGACGAAGCCGTCGGCGCAGCGGTAGATGCTGGAAGGTGCCGAGGCGCGGTCGCGGTTGCCCATCGGCGGCGCCAGCGCATCGCCTTCGCTCATGGCCAGCACCATCGGGCCGACCATCATCGCCACCGCGGCTTCCATCATCGACAGGTCGATCAGGCAGCCGCCGCGGGCCGGGTCCAGCATCGCCATCGCGCAGACGAAGCCGGCATACAGGCCGCTGAACATGTCCACCGGCCAGCCGGTGGCCAGGCGCGGCGTGCCGTCCTCGTTGCCGTTGAGCAAAGCGAAGCCCGATTCGCATTGCGCGATGGTGTCCATGCACACGCGGCTGTCCTGCTGGCCGTAGCCGGAGATCAGCACCACCACCAGGTGTGGAAACCGCGCCCGCAGCGTGGGCCCGTCCAAGCCCAGGCCCTGCAGCGAACCGGGTGCCAGGTTGCAGACGAAGGCGTCGGCTTCCTGCAGCAGCGCATCGAAGGCCGCGCGCTCCGCCGGCTCGCGCAGGTTCAGCACCCGGCTTTGCTTGCCGGTGTTAAAGCTGCGGGCGTAGTAGCTGCCGAAGGCATTGCCCGGCAGCGTTCGCGCGCCGTCACCGGCAGCGGATTCCACCTTGGTGACCTCGGCGCCGAAGTCGGCGAGGTACATCGCCGCGGTGGGCCCGGCGATGAACTGCGACAGGTCGACCACCTTGCGGCCGGCCAGGGTGCGGGGCAGCGGCATGCGGCCTACTCGTGGATGACGCGCTTGGCCTTGTGCACCGTGCGCGGCAGCGTGCCGGTCGGCACCACCTCCACATGGAAGCGCACCTGCAGCTTCTCGCGCAGCCGCTGCGACAGGCGTTCGCCCAGGTCGGCGCTGGGCTCGCCGGAAGCGGGCTCCACCCGCAGCTTCACCCCGGTGAGGAAGCCGGTCTTCGGGTCCTTCACGCTGGCATCGGTCACCAGCAGGTATTCATTGCTCAGGCCGGGGAAGGCCCGCACGATGTCTTCCACCGCGGTGGGAAACAGGTTCACGCCGCGGATGATCATCATGTCGTCGGCGCGGCCCAGCACGCCGCCCTTCAGCCGCGCATGGGTGCGGCCGTCGGGCGCGGTGCCGCTGTCGCGCACCACCATGTCGCCGGTCCACCAGCGCACCAGCGGGCAGGCCTGCTTGTCGAGGTGGGTCAGCACCAGCACGCCGCGTTCGCCGTCGGCCACCGGCTCCTGGGTGTCGGGGTGCAGGATCTCGACGTAGATGAAGTCCTCGGCCAGCGTGGGGCCGAGCTGCAGTGCGGTGTCCCAGCCGATGGGCTGGCATTCCAGCGCGCCGTAGCAGTCGAACATCTTCGCGCCCCATTGCCGCTCGATGCGCTCGCGCGTGCCGGGGATGCTGGCGCCGGGCTCGCCGCCCACGCACACCATCTTCACCTGCGAGGTGGTGAGGTCGCGGCCCAGCTTCTCGGCCGCCTCGGCCATGTGCGCCATGAAGGACGGCGTGCCGATCACGCAGCGGCTGCCGTAGTGGAAGATGCTGTCGATCTGCCGTTCGGTGTCGCCGGACGAGGCCGGGATCACCAGCGCGCCCAGGTGCTGCGCGGCCAGCGTGGCGCCCAGGCCGCCGACGAACCAGGCGTAATTGAACATGCACTGGAACACGTCGCCGCGGCGCAGGCCCTGGGCGTAGAGGTAGCGGGCGTAGAGGTCGGCCCAGCGGTCGATGTCCGCCTGGGTCCACAGCACCGGCGCGGGTGCCGCGGTGGTGCCGGAGCTGAAGTGCACCCGCACCGCCTCGCCGGGTTGGACGGCGGCCAGGTTGCCGAAGGGCGGCTCGGCGGCCAGGCCGGCCACGTAGTCGGACTTGCGGGTGAAGGGCAGCTTGCGCAGGTCGGCAAAGCTCTTGAAGTCGCCGGGCTGGAAGCCGTGGTCGGCGAACACCTTCCTGTAGTGCGTGCTGGTCTGGCCTACACGCTGCAGCTGGTGGCGCAAGGCATCGAGCTGGAAGCTTTCGATGCGGTCGCGCGACCAGGTCTCTCGTTCATCCCAGATCGTGTCGGAGAAGGGGGCTTTGTCGTGCTGCTTCATGGGGTGGCACTTTCAGGAGCCCGCGCAGCGCATAGGCGGCGAGCACATGGGCGATCTCGTCGATGGCTTCGGCGCTTTGCAGCCGGCGCTGGCTGAACCACACGGTGGCCCAGTTCAGCGCCCCGAAGAAGGGCTTGGTGGCCAGCTTGGCCGGCAGGTCGATGAACACGCCTTCGCGGATGCCCGCGTCGATCACCTCGGCGAACAGGGTCTCGTAGTCGTCGCGCATCTTCACCACCGAGCGCAGCCGCTTGGTGGCGGCCGAGGCGCCCAGCAGGTGGCGCTCCAGGCCCTGCACGGCCACCTTCTGCATCGGCAGCTCGTTCAGGATGATCTGCGTGTGGCGCAGCGCCATGGCCGACAACCGCTCGATCGCGCTGCCGGCGCTGCGGGCGATCGGCTCCACCTCGTCGTTCAGCCGGGTCATCGCGGCCACCTGCACATCGAAGAACAGGTCGGCCTTGCTGCGGTAATGGTGGTAGATGCGGCCCTTGGTGGCGCCCAGCTTCTCGGCCACCGCGTCGATGGAGGTGGCGGCGAAGCCGTACTCCATGAAGAGTTCGGCCGCCGCGCGCAGGATCTCCTCGCGCGAATCGTTGCCCGTTGCCTTTTGCAGCGCCTGTTCCGCCATGTTCGCTTCGCCTGTGGTGTCGTGGGTCAATGGGCCCGTTCTTCGGCCTCCTTGCGCACCGCGCGCGACAGCACGAGCCGCTGGATCTCGGAGGAGCCCTCGTAGATCTCGAGGATGCGCTGGTCGCGGTACAGCCGCTCGGCCACCGTCGGCTTGCAGTACCCCAGCCCACCCCAGATCTGCACCGCATTGTCGGCCGCCCGGTGGGCCACCTCGCTGGTGAAGAGCTTGGCCATCGCGCCCAGGTTGGACACGTCCTCGCCGCGGTCATACGCCCGTGCGGCCTCGTACAGCACCATGCGGGCGGCGGAGATCTCGGTGGCCATGTCGGCCAGCTTGAAGCCGATGCCCTGGTTCTCGCCGATCGGCTGGCCGAAGGTCTTGCGGGCCACGGCGCGGCTCGAAGCCTCGCGGTAGGCGGCCAGCGCCAGGCCCAGGCTCTGGGCCGAGACCATGATGCGGCCGACGTTCAGCGTCTGCAGCGCGAGCCGCAGCGCGCGGTTGGGCTCGCCGATGCGGGCACTCTCGGGCACCACCAGGTCCACCTTGAGGTTGCTGGTCTGGGTGCCGCGGATGCCCATCTTGTCGTTCAGCTCGTCGATGACGGCGCCGGGCTCTTCCTTGTCGACCATGAAGGCGCTGATGCCCCGGCCGCCCGCGGCCGGGTCGGTCTTGACGAACACCACGTAGTAGCGCGATGCACCGCCGTTGCCGATCCAGTACTTCTCGCCCTTCAGGCGCCAGCCGTCGCCTTCCTGCGTGCCGGTGGCCTCGATGGCCGCGGCGTCGGAGCCGGCGATGCGCTCGGACAGCGCGAAGCTGGTGGCGCGGCCCTGCGTCATCTCGCGCAGGTAGAAGTCCTTCTGCGCATCGGTGCCGGCCAGCAGGATGGGGAAGGCGCCCAGCTGATAGGCGCACATGATGGCGGCGGTGGAGGCACAGTGCATGCCCAGCGTCTCCACCGCGGCCACGGTGGCCACCAGGCTGGCGCCTTCACCGCCCCACTGCCTGGGCAGGAACAGGCCGGTGAACTTGTGCTCCACCAGCGCCTCGATGGTTTCCCAGGGGTAGCGCTGGTCGCGGTCCAGCTCGGGGGCCAGCGGTGCGAAGCGTTCGCGGCCGAGCTGGTCGGCCAGCGCTTGCCAGCGCGCCGAGGTGTCGTCGAGGGCGGGTTTCCAGATGACGCTCACTTGAGTTCTCCAACGGGGGGTGGGGTGGCGGCCGTGCGGGGTGCCGCGGGGCGCGGGCCGAACAGGCGCTTGAGGGGCCGCGCCAGGCCCATCAGGCCCTGCGGGAAGAAGGCGAGCACGGCGATGAGCACGGTGCCCAGGATGATCTTGTCGACGTAGCCGCCCAGCGAGAAGAACTTCTCCTGCACCAGCACCAGCGCGGTGGCCAGCAGCGGCCCCAGCAACTGGCGGCGGCCCACCAGCACCACGGCGGTGAGCATCAGGATGAGGAAGTAGTTCTCCAGCACGTCGGCGCTGACGTAGGCGCGCTGGTAGGCATACAACCAGCCGGCCGCGGCGCTGATCGGCGCCGACAGCAGGAACACCTGCAGCCGCACCCGCGCCGGGTCGATGCCGCCCATGGTGGCCAGCCGCGGATTCAGGTGGGTCATGATGGCCGCCGCGCCCAGCCTTGAATGGCGGAAGCGGTCCACCAGGTACACCGTGGCCAGCAGCAGCGCAAAGGCATAGGGCCACAGCTCGCGGTCGTTGCGCGCAGTGAGCGTGAGGCCGGCGAAGGAGAGGTCCAGCAGCGGGATGCCGCGCAGACCGTCGGAGCCGCCGAGGAACTGCCAGTTGGCCGCCAGCGACATCGCCACCACCGCCACCGCATAGGTGACCAGCGAGAACACGAACTCGCGCAGCCGCAGCGTCACCAGGCCGATCAGCAGCGCGAGCAGCAGTGCCACCACGATGGTGCCGCCCAGCGTGGCCCAGGCACCGAAGCCGCCGCGCGTGGCCAGCAGTGCGGTGGTGTAGCTGCCCGAGGCGAAGAACACGGTGTGCGCCAGGCTCACCTCGCCCAGGTCGGACACCACGATGTCCAGGCCATAGGCCATCACCGCGAAGATGGCGATCAGCACCGCGGCGCTGTAGACCGAGCCACTGCCGCCGAACAGCATCGGCGCGGCCAGCACGAGGGCGGCGGCCAGCGGCAGGCCGACGGTGCGCGCCATGGAGCGCGGGTGTTGTGCGTGCTGCATCAGTGCGCTCCTGCCGGGCCGGCGCTCAGGCCGCGGGGCCGCAGCACCAGCAGCGCGATCAGCACCAGGAAGGCCGCGGCGGTGGTGTAGGCGGGTGACACCAGCGCACCGAACAGCGCGGTGAACAGGCCCAGCGCCACGCCGGCGAAGTAGCTGCCCTTGACGCTGCCGATGCCGCCGAACACCACCACCACGAAGGTCATGATCACTTCCTCGAAGCCCATGGAGGTGAGGATGGGCGTGCGCGGCGCCACCATGCCGGCGGCGAAGGCCACGGCCGCCCCTTCGAAGGCGAACACGCCGTAGTACACCCGCCGCACGTTCACGCCGGCCAGCTGCGCCAGCTTGGGGTCCTCGGCCACCATGTGCACCAGGCGGCCGATGCGGGTGCCGTCCAGCAGCCACTTCAGGCCGATGAACACCACGATGGCGGCGATGACGATGGCCGCGTCCTGCCAGGTGAGCCACAGCTCGCCGAAGTTGATCTCGCGGCGCGACAGCGGCGTGTCCAGGATCTGCCCGGTGGAGCCGAAGATGAGCGCCGCCGCGCCGTGCAGCACATGGCCGAAGCCCAGCGTCATGATCATGATCGACACCAGGTTCTGCTCGAAGGTGGCCTTGAGCATCACCCGCTGCATCAGCAGCCCGAACAGCGCGCCGATGACCATGGCCACGGGCACCGCCAGCAGGTAGGGCACGCCGGCCTTGGCCACCGCCCACCAGGTGACGAAGGCGCCCAGCATGTACATCTGGCCGTGGCCGAAGTTGACCAGCCGCGCCACGCCCAGCAGCAGCGTCCAGCCGATGGCCACCAGCGCATAGGCATGGCCCAGCACCAGGCCGTTGATGACTTGTTGCGAGAGGTTCATGCGTGCGCCCCCAGGTAGGCCTGCGCGATGCGCGGGTCGCTGCCCATCGTGGCGGCGGGGCCTTCCAGCACCACGCGGCCGCGTTCCAGCAGCACCAGGCGGTCCACCACCTCGATGGCGGCGCGCACGTTCTGCTCCACCAGCAGGATGGTCAGGCCGGCGGCGGCCAGGGTGCGCAGGGTCTGCAGCACCTGCGCCACCAGCTGCGGCGCCAGGCCGATGGAGGGCTCGTCCAGCAGCAGCAGCTGCGGGCCCATCATCAGCGCACGGCCGATGCCCAGCATCTGCCGCTCGCCGCCCGACAGCTGCGACCCGAGGTGGCCACGGCGTTCCTTCAGCCGCGGGAACAGCATGTAGATCTCGTCGCGGCTGTAGATGCGCCGCCCTTCGGCCGCCACCGGCGCGAAGGCGGTGGACAGGTTGTCCTCCACCGTCATGCGGCTGAACACCAGCCGGCCCTCGGGCACCAGCGCCAGCCCGGCGCGGATGCGCTCGTGCGGCGCCCAGCCGTCGATGCGGCGGCCGGCCAGCGACACCTCGCCGCCCACCGTCGGCTCGCCGCGCGACCAGCCGGCCAGCGCGTTCACCAGCGTCGACTTGCCCGCGCCGTTGGCGCCGACCACGCCCACCACCTCGCCGCGCTGCACCCGCAGGCCCGCCACGTCGAGCGCCTGGTTGCCGGCATAGGCCACCTGCAAACGCTTCACCTCCAGCAGCGGGCCGTTCATGCCGCCACCTCTTCGGCCCGCGGCGTGGCGGCGCCCAGGTAGGCTTCCAGCACGCGAGGGTCGTTGCGCACCTCGGCCGGCGTGCCGTAGGCCAGTTGGCGGCCGAGGTCGAGCACGCAGATGCGGTCGGCCACGGCCATGATCAGCTCCATGTGGTGCTCGATCACGACCAGCGCCACGCCCTCGCGCTTGAGCTCGCCCAGCAGCTTCACCAGCTGCGCCATGTCCTCGCCGCCCAGGCCGGCAGCCGGCTCGTCCAGCAGCAGCACGGCCGCGCCGTCGCCATAGGCGAGCGCGATCGACAGCATGCGCTGCACGCCGTAGGGAATCTCCTTCGGGCTCATCGCGTGATAGGCCTCCGGCACGCCGAAGCGCACCAACTGCCGGGTGGCGAAGTCGGCCGCGGCATGCCGGCGGCGCGCCGCCCCGACCGGGTTGAACACGCTGCCCGCCAGGCCGGCATGGGCGCGCTGGCCCAGCACGGCCACCAGGTTGTCGCGCACGCTCAGGTCGTCGAAGAAGGCGTTCTGCTGGAAGGCGCGCTTCAGTCCCAGCGCGGCCAGGCCATAGGGCGGCACGGCGGTCACGTCCTGACCGCCCAGCGTCACCCGGCCGACGCGGCGCACCATCGCCGTCACCGCGTCGTAGCAGCTGCTTTTGCCGGCGCCGTTGGGGCCGATGATGCCGAGCAGCTCGCCCGGCGCCACCGACCAGCTCACGCCGTCCAGCGCCACCAGCGCGCCGTAGCGCACGCCCAGGCCTTCCACGGCCAGGGCCGTGGTGGAAGGCATGCTCACTTCTGCACCACCATCTTGCCGCCCTGCACCGTGAACAGGTAGTGCTGGGAGCTGAGCTGACCGTTCGGCTCGAAGGTGACGTCGCCCATCACCGTGCCCTTGAAGCTGCCGCCGCGGATGCGCTTGGCGATGGCCTCGCGCTCCAGCGTCTTCAGCTCGTTGGCGGCCATGGCCCACACCTGCAGCGCGGTGGCGCCCAGCGCCATGAACTTGTCGGGCGTGTACTTGAACATCTCCTGCGTCTTGGCCACGAAGCGCTGGTTGGCCGGGTTGGAGGCAAAGGGCTCCACCGCGGGGAAGTAGATGTCGGCGCCGATCAGGCCGTTGGCCGCATCGCCGGCCACCTCGAGCACGCTGGGCGCCACCGTGCCCACCGCGGCCACCAGCGCGCCGGGCAGCCGGCTCTGGCGGGCCTGGCGGATGATGGCCGGCATGCCCAGGCCCTCGTTGGCATTGATGGCCACCGTCAGGTCCGGGTTGGCCGCGCGCACGTTGGTCATCGCCACGCGGAAGTCGGCCTGCGCGAAGGGAAACTTCTCCTCGGCCACCTTCTCGTAGGCGTGGTTCAGCTTCTTCAGCTCGGCCTCGATGGAGGCCTGCGCACCATTGCCATAGGCATCGTTCTCGGTGAGGAAGGCCACGCGCTTGGCCTTGGCCACGTTGGCGATGTAGTTGGCGATCACCGCGCCGTCCTGGCTGTTGGAGCTGTTCAGCCGCACCGCCAGCGGATTGCCCTCGCCCGACAGGATGGGGTCGGCCTTGCTGATGGCGGTGATGTCGAGGATGCCGGCTCGCGCCAGCACCGGCTGCATCGCCAGCGTGACCGGGCTGTTCCAGCCCTCGATCACCACCGACACGCCGGCGCTGGCCAGCTCGGTGGCGCGCGAGATGCCCACCGCCGGCGTCGATTCGTCGTCGCGCGAGACGATCTCGATCTTGCGGCCCATCACGCCGCCGCTCTCGTTGATCACCGCGGCCATGGCCTGGATGGCCTGGGTGACATGCTGGCCCTGCGGCCCGGCGCCGCCCGACAGCGGAAAGATGGTGCCGACCTTGACGGGCGCGCCGCCGGCAGGCTGGGCCTGCGTGGGCGCGGTGCCGGCCAGGGCCAGGCCCAGGGCGGCGGTGGTGAGGAGCGTGCGGATCAGCTTCATGCGGTGGTCTCCTGCTTGTCTACTTCTGTACGACGATGCGGCCGTCGCGGACCTGGAACACGTGGGTGCGCGACTGCAGCTGGCCATCGGGCGCGAAGCTCACGTCGCCGAACACCGTGCCCTGGAAGCTGCCGCCGCGGATGCGCCGGGCGACCGGCTCGCGCTCCAGCGTCTTCAGTTCGCTGGCGGCCATCGCCCACATCTGCAGCGCCGCGGCGCCCACGGCCATGAACTTGTCCGGCGTGTTGCCGTGCAGCGCCTGCACCTTGGCCACGAAGCGCTTGTTCACCGGGTTGGAGGCAAAGGGCTCGACATCCGGGAAGTAGATGTCCACGCCCATCGCGCCGTTGGCTGCGTCGCCCGCCACCGAGATCACGCTGGGCGCCACCGTGCCCAGCGCGGCCAGCAGCTGGCCTGGCACGCGGCCCTGCTTGAACTGCCGCAGGATGGCCGGCATGCCCAGGCCTTCGTTGGCGTTGATGGCCACCGTCACCTCGGGGTTGGCCGCGCGCACGTTGGTCAGCGCCACGCGGAAGTCGGCCTGCGTGAACGGAAACTTCTCCTCGGCCACCTTTTCATAGGCATGGCCCAGGCGCTTCAGCTCGGCCTCGATCGAGGCCTGCGTGCCGTTGCCGTAGGCATCGTTCTCGGTGAGAAAGGCCACACGCCTGGCCTTGAGGCGGCCTGCGATCACCTGGGCCACCGCGGCACCGCCTTGCGTGTTGCTGGCATTCAGCCGCATGGCCAGCGGATTGCCTTCGCCCGACAACATCGCGTCGGCACTGGCGAACAGGGTGATGTCGAGCACGCCCGCGCGATGGATCACCGGCTGCATCGCCAGCGCCACCGGGCTGTTCCAGCCCTCGAGGATGACCGCCACGCCCTGGCCCACCAGTTCGGTGGCGCGTGACACGCCCACGGCCGGCGTCGATTCGTCGTCGCGCGCCACGATCTCCAGCGGCCGGCCCAGCACGCCGCCGTCCTCGTTGATCAAGGCGGCCATCGCCTGGATGGCCTGGGTGACATGCTGGCCCTGCGGCCCGGCACCGCCCGACAGCGGAAGGATCACGCCGACCTTGATCGGGCCGGCGGCCTGTGCCCATGCAGCGCCGGCCGAGGCCCAGGCCAGCGCGGTGGCGCCCAAGGCGGCCAGGCCCAGCTTGCGGCGGTTCCGGTTCATGCGTTGTCCCTTCTGCATGGACCGGAACATACCAGTACGTATGTCGCATGGTCAACGCGGGTCAGACCCGTAGATCGTCAGTGTTTACCCATGGAGTTGCCTCACCAAGGCTGCAACCGGATGCTTTGCCGTTTGCGGAAATACTTATCGGTATGTACGATCGTCCGCAACCTCAAGTGCAACGGAGATGCCTCGAATGAAGACTCAAGGAATCACGGCTCTGGTGACCGGCGGTGCGTCGGGCCTGGGCCTGGCGGCCGCGCGCCGGCTGGTGGGCGAGGGCGCTCGCGTGGTCATCGCCGACCTGCCGCAATCGGCCGGCGAGAGCGTGGCGCGCGAGCTGGGCGAGGGCGTGCGCTTCGCCCCGGCCGACGTCACCAGCGAAGCCGACATGGCCGCCGCCTGCGACCTGGCCGCATCGCTGGGCGAGTTCCGCGTGCTGGTGCACTGCGCCGGCCGCGGCGGCCCGGTGCGGCTGCTCGACAAGGAGGGCAACCCCGGCTCGCTGGAGACCTATGTCGACATCGTGCGCATCAACCTGATCGGCACCTTCAACACCGTGCGCATGGCGGCCAGCCGCATGGCCCGCAACGAGCTGACGGATGAAGGCGAGCGCGGCGTGTGCGTGCTCACCGCCTCGGTCGCGGCCTATGAAGGGCAGATCGGGCAGATCGGTTATGCCTCGTCCAAGGCCGGCGTGGTGGGCATGACCATCGTGGCCGCACGCGACCTGGCCAGCAAGGGCATCCGCGTGTGCACGATCGCGCCGGGCATCTTCGACACGCCGATGCTGGCGCGGGTATCGGCCGATGCGCGCAAGACGCTCAGCGCCTCGGTGCCGCACCCGGCGCGGCTGGGCACGCCCGACGAATACGCCCGCCTGGCGATGCACATCGTCAGCAACCCGATGCTCAACGGCGAAACCATCCGGCTCGATGGTGCGCTGCGCATGGCCCCCCGTTGAAGAAGAAGGACACCGCATGACCACGGCCGAAGTGCTCGTCGATGCCGAGGACGGCATCCTCACCATCACCCTCAACCGCCCCGAGGCGCGCAATGCAATGACGCTGGCCGCGGCCCGCCTGATCGCCGAGGCACTCGACCGGCTGGACGCCGACGACAGCCTGCGGCTGGGCATCCTCACCGGCGCCGGCGGCAGCTTCTGCGCCGGCATGGATCTGAAGGGCTTCCTGCGCGGCGAGCGGCCCAGCATCCCCGGGCGCGGCTTCGGCGGGCTGACGATGCAGCCGCCGAAGAAGCCGCTGATCGCCGCGGTCGAAGGCTACGCGCTGGCCGGCGGCTTCGAGCTGGTGCTGGCCTGCGACCTGGTGGTGGCGGCCGACAACGCGCAGTTCGGCGTGCCCGAGGTCAAGCGGGGCCTGGCCGCCACCGCCGGCGGGTTGGTGCGCTTGCCGCGCCAGTTGCCCTACCGCATCGCGATGGAACTGGCGCTCACCGGCGACATGTTCCCGGCCGCACGCGCCCATGCCTACGGGCTGGTCAACCGCCTCAGCGCACCGGGCCAGGCGCTGGCCGAAGCACGCAAGCTGGCGCAGACCATCGCCGGCAACGGGCCGCTGTCGGTGGCCGCCAGCAAGCGGGTGATCGTCGAATCGCAGGACTGGCCGGCCGACGAGCTGTGGACCCGCCAGGCCGCGATGACCGAGCACATCTTCAGCTCGGCCGATGCGCGCGAAGGCTCGGCCGCGTTTGCCGAGAAGCGCAAGCCGGTGTGGCAAGGTAAGTGACGCGCATGGCCACCGACACGCGATTCGACGGGCCCGGCCCCGATGCGCAATACCGCCAGGCGCTGGAAGAGGGGCGCTTCGTGCTGCAGCACTGCGAGGACTGCGCAGCCACGCGCTTTCCACCCGCGCTGGTGTGCCGGGTGTGCGGCAGCCCGCGGCTGGCCTGGCGCGCCGGCCCGGCCGAGGCCGAGGTCTACGCCGCCACCACGGTGCGCGACCGCGCCGGCGACTACAACGTGGTGATCGTCGAGCTGCCCGGCGGCGCACGGATGATGAGCCGCGTGGATGGTGCCGATGGCAGCACGCGGCCCGAGGTGACCATCGGCCTGCGGGTGCGGCCGCACATCGCGGGCCAGGGTGCGGAGCCGCACGTGGTGTTCATCGCCGACGAAGGAGCCGCGGCATGACGGCGCATGCCTTGCGCGGCGCGGCCGCCATCGTCGGCATTGGCAACACCCGCCGCTGGAACGCACCTGACCGCTCGCCCTTCGACCAGTTGCAGGAAGCCGCAGTGCTGGCGCTGGAGGACTGCGGCCTGGGACTGAAGGACGTGGACGGCCTGTTCTGCGCGATGTCCACCTCCGGCCTGCCAGTGCTCAACGTGGCCGAGCGGCTGGGCCTGCAGGTGCGCCATGCCGAAGGCACGATGGTGGGCGGCGCCAGCTTCCTGTTCCACCTGCAGTCGGCGATGTCGGCGCTGGCGCATGGACTGTGCGACGTGGCGCTGGTGTGCTACGGCTCCAACCAGCTCACGGCTGGCGGCAAGCTGGCCTCGATGCCCGACCCGCAGCCCTACGAGAACCCGTACAAGCCGCGCTACCCGATCAGCAGCTATGCGCTGGCCGCGGCCCGCCACATGCACGAATACGGCACCACGCGCGAGCAGTTGGCGGCCGTGGCGGTGGCGGCGCGCGACTGGGCGCGGCTGAATCCCGATGCCTTCATGCAGGAGCCGCTCACGCTGCAGCAGGTGCTGGCCTCCCGCATGGTGAGCGACCCGCTGAGCAAGGCCGACTGCTGCCTGGTGACCGACGGCGGCGCGGCGCTGGTGATCACCCGCGCCGACCGTGCGCGCGACCTGCCCCAGCGGCCGGCCTACCTGCTGGGCACCGGCGTGGCCGTCACGCACCGGCAGATCTCGGCCATGCCGGACCTCACCACCACCGGCGCGGTGCAGTCCGGCCAGCGGGCCTATGCGATGGCCGGCGTGGGCGCCAAGGACATCCAGCATGTGATGCTGTACGACGCCTTCACCATCAACACGCTGCTGTTCCTGGAAGACCTGGGCTTCTGCGCCAAGGGCGAGGCCGGCGCCATGGTGCAGGCCGGTGCCATCTCGCCGGGCGGTGCGCTGCCGGTCAACACCAATGGCGGCGGGCTGTCGTGCAACCACCCGGGCATGTATGGCCTGTTCACCGTGATCGAGGCGGTGCAGCAGCTGCGCGGCGAATGCGGCGCGCGCCAGGTGCCCGGCGTGCAGCTGGCCCTGGCCCATGCCAACGGCGGCGTGCTGTCCAGCCAGGCCACGGCCATCCTCGGCACGGCGGAGGTGCTCTAGATGATCGATCCACGACGCCTGCTGGCCGAGCCGCTGCCGGTGATCGAGCAGCGCATCGGCTGGCGCGACTGCATCCTTTATGCGCTGGGGCTGGGCGTGGGTCTCGACCCGATGGACGAGGCCGACCTCGCCTTCGTCGACGAGACGCGGCTGAAGGTGCAGCCCACGATGGCCAACGTGATGGGCTATCCCGGCTTCTGGATGCGCGAGCCGCGCTTCGGGCTGGACTGGGTGAAGACGGTGCATGGCGAGCATGCACTGCGCATCCACCGCCCGCTGCCGGCCGAAGCCACGGTGCGCGGCACCAGCCGCATCGTGGGCCTGGTGGACAAGGGCGCCGACAAGGGTGCGTTGATCTACGTCGAACGCGAGATCGTCGATGTGGACCGTGGCGAGCTGCTGGCCACGGTGCGGCAGACGGTGTTCTGCCGCGGCGATGGTGGCTTCGGCGGTGCGGGGGCCCATCCCCCGCCCGTCGAAGCCACCGGCCCGCAGGCCGTGCCCGAGCGGCCGGCCGACGACGCCGTCACGCTGCCCACCTCTGCGCAATCGGCGCTGGTGTACCGGCTGTCGGGCGACTACAACCCGCTGCACAGCGACCCGGCCACCGCGCGCGCGGCCGGCTTTCCGCGGCCCATCCTGCACGGCCTGGCCACCTTCGGCGTGGTGGGCCATGGCCTGGTCAAGCGCCTGTGTGGCGGCCGGCCTGAGGGGCTGCAGGCCATGGGCGGCCGTTTCTCGTCGCCGGTGTACCCGGGCGAGGCGGTGCAGCTCGAGCTGTGGCGCATCGGCCCCGGTCGCGCCGCCTTCCGCGCTAGCGTGCCGGCACGTGGCGTGGTGGTGATGAACAACGGTTTCGTGGAGTTCACCGAATGACCGCATTGCTCGGCAACATCCGCGTGCTCGACCTGAGCCGCATCCTCTCCGGACCCTGGGCCACGCAGATGCTGGCCGACTTCGGCGCCGACGTGATCAAGGTCGAGCGCCCAGGCGCCGGCGACGACGTGCGCCACCAGGGCGCGCCGCTCAACGACCGCGACGGCCGGCCCACCAGCGACCGCAGCGTGTTTCTGGCGCTCAACCGCAACAAGCGCTCGATCGCCATCGACATGGCCACGCCCGACGGCCAGCAGTTGATCCGCCGGCTGGCCGAGACGGCCGACGTGGTGGTGGAGAACTTCAAGGCCGGCGACCTCAAGCGTTATGGTCTAGACGAAGCCTCGCTGCGTGCGATCAACCCACGGCTGGTGTATTGCTCGATCAGCGGCTTCGGCCAGACCGGGCCCTACAGCGCGCTGCCCGGCTACGACCTGGTGTTCCAGGCGATGAGCGGCCTGATGAGCCTGACCGGCGTGCCCGACGGGCAGCCCGGTGCCGGGCCGCAGCGCACCGGCTACCCCATTTCCGACACCACGGCGGGCTTCTATGCCTGCATCGGCATCCTGGCCGCGCTGCACCACCGCGACACCGTGTCGGGCGAAGGCCAGTACATCGACCTGGCGATGCTGGATGCGCAGGTGGCCGCGATGTCGTCGATGGCGATGAGCTATGTGGTGGCGGGCGTGATGCCGCAGCGCGTGGGCATCCGCTCGCAGCTCACCTGTCCGTACCAGGACTTTGACTGCGCGGACGGCCAGGTGATGATTGCCGTCGGCAACGATCGGCAGTTCCAGCAGCTGTGCACCGCTGTGATCGGCCGGCCCGAGCTGGCCACCGACCCGCGTTATGCCGACACGCCGCTGCGCGTGGCCCACCGCGACAGCCTGGTGCCGGTGATCGCCGACATCCTGCGTGGCAACACCGTCGACCACTGGATGGCGCGGCTGCGTGCGGCCAACGTACCGGCGGGGCCGATCAACCGCTTCGACCAGGTGCTGGCCGACCCGCAGATCCAGCACCGCGGCCTGCTGCAGCAGGTGCCGCACACGCTGGCGGGCAGCATGCCCATCATCGGCAACCCGCTGCAGTTCTCGGCCACGCCGGTGGTGCACCGCAAGGGTCCGCCGCTGCTGGGGGAGCACACCGCCGAGGTGCTGCGCGAGTTGCTGGACCTGGAAGATGACGACATCGCCGCCCTGCAAGCGCAAGGCGTGATCGAACAACAAGCTGCAGGAGATCAACCATGAGAGCCGTGTTGTGCAAGGCCTGGGGCCCGCCCGAATCGCTGGTGGTGGAGGAGCGGCCGACGCCGCAGCCCGGACCCGGCCAGGTGCTGGTGGGCGTGAAGGCCTGCGGCGTGAATTTCCCCGACACGCTGATCATCCAGGGCAAGTACCAGTTCAAGCCCGAGCTGCCGTTCTCGCCCGGCGGCGAGGTGGCCGGCACCGTGCTGGCGCTGGGCGAAGGCGTGCAGGGCTTCGCGGTGGGCGACCGTGTGATCGCCGCCACCACCTGGGGCGGTTATGCGGAAGAGGTGGTGGCCGAGGCCGGCCGGCTGATCCCGATGCCCGACGGGATGGACTTCCCGGTGGCGGCGGCTTTCACGCTGACCTACGGCACCTCGCACCATGCGCTGAAGGACCGCGCGAAGCTGCAGCCCGGCGAAACCCTGCTGGTGCTGGGCGCAGCCGGCGGCGTCGGCCTGGCGGCGGTGGAACTGGGCAAGGCCATGGGCGCGCGGGTGATCGCCGCAGCATCGAGCGAAGACAAGCTCGCGCTGTGCCGCGCCCACGGCGCCACCGACACCATCGACTACAGCCGCGAAGACCTGCGCGAACGCATCAAGCAGCTGACCGACGGCCGCGGCGTGGACGTGGTCTACGACCCGGTGGGCGGCGACTACAGCGAGCCCGCATTGCGCGGCATGGCCTGGAACGGCCGCTTCCTGGTGGTGGGCTTCGCGGCGGGGCGCATTCCCAGCCTGCCGCTGAACCTGCCGCTGCTCAAGGGCTGCGCCATCGTGGGTGTGTTCTGGGGCGCCTTCACCCGCAACGAGCCGCAGCGCAACGCGGCCAACCTGGCCGAGTTGATGCAGTGGATCGGCGAGGGCAAGCTGAAGCCGCATGTCTCGGCCACCTATCCGCTGGAGAGGGCAGCCGATGCGCTCAACGACCTGCTGCAGCGCAAGGTGCAGGGCAAGGCCGTGCTGCTGACGGGGCGCTGAGATGGCCGCAGTGAAGAAGATCCTGGTGGTGGGTGCGCTGGGCGTAGTCGGCCGCGCGGCGCTGGAGCGCTTCGCGGCGCAGCCCGGTGTGCAGGTGCTGGGCCTGGCCCGCCGCCGGCCCGACTTTGCGCCCGAGGCCGCCTGGCTGTCGGCCGACCTGCGCGACGCCGCGGGCACGCGTGAAGCGCTGGCGGCGCACCAGGACGTCACCCATGTGGTGTACGCCGCGCTGAACGAGCAGCCCGACCTGGTGCAGGGCTGGCGCAGCGCCGGCAATGCCGACCTCAACACCACGATGCTCGCCCACCTGCTCGACGCACTGCAAGGCGCGCCGCTGCAGCATGTGACGCTGATGCAGGGCACCAAGGCCTACGGCGTGCACACCGGCCGGCCGATGCCGGTGCCTGCCCGCGAGACCGATGCGCTGCGCGACCACCGAAATTTCTACTTCGACCAGCAGGACCTGCTGGAAGCGCGGGCGCAGCAACAGGGCTTCCAGTGGACCGGCTGGCGCCCGCAGATCGTGCTGGGCGTGGCGGTGGGCAGCGCGATGAACCCGGTGGCCGCGCTGGGCGCCTACGCGCTGCTGCGCAAGGAACAGGGCCTGCCCCTGGCCCCCGTCGGCCATCCGCACTTGCTGACCGAATGCACCGACGCCCGGCTGATCGCCGAGGCCATCGAATGGAGCTGGGGCGCGGCGCAGGCCCACGGCGAGGTGTTCAACATCGCCAACGGCGACATCATCCTGTGGGCCCGCCTGTGGCCGCGGCTCGCCGAGTTCTTCGACATGCCGCTGGGCGAGCCGGAGGATGTGCGGCTGGCCACGGAGATGCCCCCGCTGGCCGGCTTGTGGCGCCGCATCGCCGAGCGCGAAGGGCTGAAGGTGCCCGAGCTGGACACGTTGATCGGCCTGTCATGGCAATACGCCGAAGCCACCTTCGCCTCCCGCCGCCCGTTCCCGGTGCCGCCGCTGGTGTCGACGATCAAGCTGCGGCAGGCGGGCTTCGCCGCCTGCATCGCGACGGATGACTGCGTGCTGGCGCATCTGCAGGCGATGCGGGCGCAGGGGTACCTGCCGACTTGACAGTGCCGACTCCAGTCCTTACGATTGTAGAAAACGTAAGGAGCACACCATGACCTCGGAAGCCACGCTCACGTCCAAGGGCCAAGTCACGCTGCCCAAGGAGCTGCGGGCCAGCCTCGGGCTGGAGGCCGGTGCCAAGCTGAGCTTTTCGCAGCTCAGCGACGGCACGGTGGTGATGCGGGTCAAGCACCGCAAGCTCAGCGAACTGGCCGGCATCCTCACGCGGCCGGGCCAACCCTCGGTGCCGCTCAAGGACCTGAGCCGGTGAACGCCGGCATCGCCATCGACACCAACGTGTTGGTGCGGTGGCTGGTGCAGGACGACCCGGTCCAATCCGCTGTCGCCAGCCGCCTGATGGCCACGGCTGAAGAACGCGGCGTGCCGGTGATGCTGCTCTTCGGCGTGGTGCTGGAGACGGAGTGGGTGCTGCGCAGTCGCTACAAGCTCGACAAACACGCCATCGTCAGCGCCTTCACCCAACTGCTCGAAACCGATGGCCTGCAGCTCGAGGACGAGGCTGCGCTGGAAGAGGCCTTGTTCCGCTGGAAGGAATCGAAGGCCGGGTTCACCGACTGCATGCTGGCCGCCAAGGCCGGGCTGCTGCAGCGGCAGCCCTTCATGACCTTCGACGCGGCGGCCGCCCAACTGCCGGGCGCCCAGCTGCTGCGTTGAATCGCCGCGCCCCTCACTCCGCCTTGATGTTCAGCCGCTTGATCAGCGCTCCCCACTGCTGGCTCTGCGCCAGCGTGGTCTTGCGCAGGTCGGCCGGGCTGCCGGTCTGCGGCTCGTTGCCGATCTTGCGCATGGCCTCGGCGAAGCTGGGCGAGGCGGTGATCTTGCGCACCGCGGCGGCCAGCTTGTCGACCACCGGCTGGGGCGTACCCACCGGCACGAACACGGCATACCAGGTCTCGCCCACCACGTCGGGGTAGCCCAGCTCGCGGAAGGTGGGCACGTCGGGCATCAGCGGCTGGCGCTCGGCACTCAGCACCGCCAGCGCACGGTACTGGCCGGCGTTGACGTTGGGCACCGCGTTGGTCAGCGCCTCCACGTTGGAGTCGATCACGCCGCCGATCATGTCCATGGTGGCGGGGGCGGCGCCCTTGTAGTGCACCTGGGTCATCTTGGCGTCCAGCCCGGTGGCGATCAGCTCGCCCAGCAGGTGCACCATGCTGCCCTGGCCGTTGGTCGCGTTGTTGATCTTGCCGGGGTTGGCCTTGGCATAGGCCGCGTACTCCTTCAGCGTCCTGGCCGGGAAGTCCTTCTTCACCACGAAGGCGAAGGGCACGGTGCACACCGGCGCCACCGGCTCGAAGTCTTCCAGCTTGTACTGCAGCTTGTCGTTCAGGTGCGGGTTGACGGTGAAGGTGGTGCCGGCCGACAGCAGCACGGTGTAGCCGTCCTTCGGCGCGCGGGCCACCAGCGTCGCGCCGATGGCGGTGGCGGCGCCGGCCTTGTTGTCGACCACCACCACCTGGCCCAACTCCTCGCGCAGGCGCTGGGCGAGCTGGCGGCCCACCACGTCGCTGGTGCCGCCGGGCGGGTAGGGCACCACCATGGTGATCGGCTTGCTGGGCCAGTTGTCCTGGGCCTGCGTGGCGGCCGGCGCCAGCGAAGCGGCGAGGGCGGTGCAGGAGGCGGCCAGCGCCAGGATGTGTCGGCGTGCGTGCATGGTCGTCCTCATACGGTGGCCACCGGTGTGGCAGGCGAGCCGACGGCGCCGGGCAGGCGCAGCGGCGGTGCGGTCAGCAGGAAGGTGGAGCGGCGGTTCGCGCGCAGCCACTGCGCCAGCTCGGCGAAGTACCAGAGCTCGCCCAGGTTCAGGCCCAGCTTGAAGAGGCAATGCGCATGCAGCGGCAGGCCGGGGTAGTGATCGCCCTGGCCCGGCTGGGCCGGGTAGGCCTCCACCGCGAAGTTGTCGGCGCAGATGGCGACGATGCCCGAGTCGGTGATCCACTGCAGCAGCTTCTCGTCGCGGCCATCCAGCACCGCGCAGCTGTTCTTCAGCCGGTCACCGTCAGGCTGCTTGTTCATCTCCAGGATGAGGTCGGCGAAGCCGGTGTACAGGCACAGGAAGTCGCCCGTCTCCACCGTGGCGCCCTGCCGCTCCAGCGCGGCCATCAGGCCGTCGTAGCCCACCAGCGCCCGCTCGCGGTGGTGGATGGCTTCCAGGTCGACCAGCACGCCGCGGCCCTGCACGCCGGCGGTGGCCAGGCGCTCGATGCCGATGGCGTGGGCGCCGTAGTCGTCGTCCACGTCGTCGGGGCCCACCACCTCCACGCCGGCGCGGTAGCCGTTGTAGTAGACCTTCTCGGGCAGGCCGTCGCCGTCGGCATCGAACATCTGGCCCACATGACCCAGGCCGTCCCATTGGGTGCTGTACTGCGTGTACAGCATCACCGCATCGTCCGACACCACGTCGGAGAAGCAGCTGCAGACGCTGGAGAGCTTGAAGTTGAAGTTGAAGCCCTCGCCGCGCCGCTCATGGAAGAAGCGCGGCGCCTTCCGGTGCTGGAAGAGGGTGTTGCCGCCGGGATAGTCCAGCGGCAGGCTGAGGCAGAAGGTCTGCCCGTGCTGCACCGTGCGGATGGCCGCCAACCGCCGCTCGGGCGTGAGCAGGTTCATGCGGCCGATCTGGTCGTCCGCGCCGAAGTCACCCCAGTTCGAACCCTCGGGCCGCTGCTTCCATCGGGAATTGCTCATGCGCACTGCTCCTTCGTTGGAAGGAACATACCAGTAGGTATGAGTGCGCCGGTATCGGTGTTTTCACTGCGCAGCCGCAGCAGTGAACGGTCCTACATACCTGTGAGTATGTAGGGCCGACCGCAGAGGAGATCAGCGGTGCTCGTCGGTCTTCTTCTTCGAGCCGAACGGATAGGCGCCGCCCTGCTGCGCACCCTTGGGCGGGATCTTCAGCGACAGGATCATCGTGACGGCCAGCGTCAGCGCGGTGAAGCCGAGCGACACCGCCACCGGGATCTTGTAGACGTCGATCAGCAGCATCTTGGCGCCGATGAACACCAGCACGATGGCCAGGCCGTAGCTCAGCAGGTGGAAGCGCTCATGCATGTTGGCCAGCAGGAAGTACATCGCGCGCAGGCCCAGGATCGCAAACACGTTGGAGGTGAGCACGATGAAGGGGTCGGTGGTGATCGCGAAGATCGCCGGGATGCTGTCCACCGCGAACACGATGTCCACGATGCCGATCAGCAGGATGACCACCAGCAGCGGCGTGGCCATCTTCACGCCGTCCACCATGGTGAACATCTTCTCGCCGTCATAGGTGGGCGAGATCTTGAAGCGTCCGCGGATCCACTTCAGCGCCGGGTTGTTGTCCAGGTCGGGTTCCTGGCCGGCGGCCCACCACATCTTGATGCCGGTGAACAGCAGGAAGGCGCCGAACACGTACAGGATCCAGTGGAACTGCGCGATCAGCCAGGCGCCCACCAGGATCATCACCGCGCGCAGGACGAGTGCGCCCAGGATGCCGATCATCAGCACCCTCTTCTGGAACTCCGCCGGCACCGCGAAGTAGGTGAACAGCATCAGGAAGACGAAGATGTTGTCCACCGCCAGCGCCTTCTCGATCAGGTAGCCGGTGAGGAACTCCAGGGACTTGTCGTTGGCCACCGCACGGGCGGACTCGTCGGTGCCGGTGCCGCCGAGGTACCACCACATCCAGCCCATGAACACGAAGGACACGCCCACCCAGACCAGCGACCAGATGGCCGCCTCCTTCGTGCTGACGCGGTGGGCGCCCTGCTTGCGCATGGCAAAGAAATCGACGAACAGCGCGACGAGCACGAACGCCGAGAACAACGACCACATGAGTGGCGAACCGATGGATTCCATGACCTGCCTTTGAAGTGAGTTGCGAGCGCCGACACACCGCTTGCCGAAGCATGAGGCGGTGGAAGACATCAAGGACCCAAGGCTGGTCTTGCCTTGCCGACGATGGAGGGGCCAGGGCGACCCACATCGTGGCCAGCAGTGCCGGGGGTGCAGTGAGGGCCACTACACCCGTATTGACGACACTGCGCCGGAATGACGTCCTGACTGCGACGTGACCCGGTGGCTACTCCCCAACACAAGTGGGGCGGAGTCTAGCAGCGTGCTGCAGGAAATGTCACCGTTGTGATTCCTGTGCAACTGGCCGTGGCACGGCGGCCAAGGCCGCGGCCGCCAGCAGGCCGATGGCGCCCGACAGCATCAGGGCGCCCGCGCCCCAGGCGTCCAGCGGCAGGCCCATCAGCAGGTGCAGGCCGGCCGACGCCATGCACGCGCCGCGCCAGCCCAGCTCCGCCTCCAGCAGCGTGGCAGCGGCCAGCCCACGGTGCTGGCAAAGCCCGCCACCAGCGTGATGCCGGTGATCGCGGCACGCGACTGCGGCCCGTACAACCGCACCAGCGCCGCGCCGGCCGCCTCGTACAGGCCGCCGCCCATGGCGACGCCCATCACCACCCAGGTCGCGAACAGCCCGGCTGGCCCTTGTGCCCAGGCCAGGCCAGCCAGGCCGAGACCACCAGCGCCACCGGGAAAGCGGCAAGGACCGTGGGCACGCCGACGCCCAGGTCGCGTGCCATCGGCCCGGTCAGCATGGCCGGCAGGTAATAGCTGGAGGCCCAGGCCAATGTCCGCGCCGTGCCCAGCGCCGCGATCGTGCCGTTGCGGCCCAGCGCCATCGTCAGCCGCAGCAGCCGGCCACGGCCACGGCCGCGGGTGCGGGCCGCTGCAATCGCGCCGCTAGCGCGCCGACCGCGGCGAGGGCCCGCGCACGATGCGCGTGCGGCTGGCCTCGCTGTGCAGCCAGGCGAGGAAGGCCACCACCGCCGGCCGGCGGGCATGGCGCGCCGGATACACCGCGAAATGCGCCTTCACCTTCAGCGCCTTGTCGAAGCCGAACACCGGGCGCAGCTTGCCGTCGGCCAGGTGGCCGCCCGCATTGATGGCGCTCTCCAGCGCCACGCCCAGGCCCTGGGTGGCGGCGTCCAGCGACATCTGTGCGCGGTCGAAGCGCACCGCGAAGCGCTCCGGCGCTCGCTTGTCGCTGAAGGCGCGGAACCAGTCCGACCACTGCACGATGCTCACGTTGCTCTGCACCAGCGGCACGTCCAGCAGCTGCTCCACGCGCTTGAGCCGGTGCTCGCGGATGAAGGCAGGGCTGGCCAGCGGCAGCACCGGCTCCTCGAACAGCGGCTCCACTTCCAGGTCGGGCCATTGCGGCACGCCGTAGCGGATGTCCACGTCGGCCTGGCCCAGGCCGAAGTCGCTGTGGGTATGGGCCGCCGACAGGTTCAGGCTGATGTCGGGATGGGCCTGGGCGAAGCCGCGCAGCCGCGGCATCAGCCACAGGCTGGCCAGGCTGGGCGCGGAATGCACGTACAGGCTGTTGCCCACGCCCTGCTTCAGGTCCTCGGTGGCGGCCACCAGCGCGGTGAGGGCGCCCGCCACGCGGGCCAGGTACAGCTCGCCGGCCTGGCTCAGCCGCACGCCGTGCGCGCTGCGCTCGAACAGCCGCACGCCCAGCTGCGCCTCCAGCTTGGTGATCTGGTGGCTGACGGCCGATGCGGTGAGGTGCAGCTCGGCCGCGGCCAGCGCGAAGCTGCGGCGGCGGGCCACTGCCTCGAAGGCCAGCAGGTTGGCGACGGGAGGGACGGCGGCCATAGGGTGAACCCCATCGTTGGATGACGATTCGTCATCATAGGTTGACAACTCGTCGCTTGTGCTCAGGAGGTGCCCCCACGAAGATTCGGCCACCCCATCAAGGAGACGAAGATGTTGCTCAAGGACAAGGTGGCCGTCATCACCGGCGGCGCAGGCCTCAACGGCCTGGGCTTCGCCACGGCGCGCCAGATGGCCGCGCAGGGCGCCCGCGTGGTGCTGCTGGACCTGGAACGCGCCGCGCCGGCGGCCGCCGCGGCGCAGCTGGGCCCGGCGCACCTGGGCCTGGTGGCCGACGTGACCGACAAGGCCTCCTGCGATCGGGCCATCGCCGCGGTGCTGGAGCAGTTCGGCCAGGTGGACGTGCTGGTCAACAACGCCGGCATCACCCAGCCTGTGAAGACGCTGGAGATCACCGGCGCCGACTACGACCGCATCCTGGACGTGAGCCTGCGCGGCACGCTGCACATGTCGCAGGCGGTGCTGCCCTCCATGCAGGCCCGCCGCAGCGGCTCGATCGTGTGCATCTCGTCGGTGTCGGCGCAGCGTGGCGGCGGCATCTTCGGCGGCCCGCACTACTCGGCCGCCAAGGCCGGCGTGCTGGGCCTGGCCCGTGCGATGGCGCGCGAGTTCGGCATCGACGGCATCCGCGTCAACTGCATCGCGCCGGGCCTGATCGAGACCGACATCACCCAGGGCAAGCTCACGCCCGAGCGCAAGAAGGAGATCGCCGACACCATTCCGCTGGCGCGGCTGGGTGCGGCTTCCGACGTGGCCGGTGCTTGCGTGTTCCTGGCCAGCGACCTGTCGGCCTATTGCACCGGCATCACGCTCGACGTCAACGGCGGCATGCTGATCCACTGACCGCCGCCACCACAACAGGAGACAAGCCATGCAACGCAAGACCTTCCACCGCCTGGCGACCGCCGCCGCCTTCGCCCTGCTGGCACCCGCGCTGGCCGGGGCCCAGCCGGTCAAGCTCACGCTGGGCCACGGCGCCGCGCCGGGCAATCCGCGGCATGAGGCCGCGCTCAAGTTCGCCGAGGTGCTGAAGACGAAGACCGCCGGCCGCATCGAGGTGCAGGTGGCGCCTTCGGCCCAGCTGGGCGACGACGCCGCGATGGTGACCGCTGTGCGCACCGGCGCGCTGGACATCACCGCCAACTCGCAGGGCGCGGTGGCCACCGCGGTGCCGGAGTACGCGGCCTATGGCATGCCCTTCCTGTTCGCCAGCTCGGCCCAGGCCTTCAAGGTGCTGGACGGCGCGCTGGGCAAGGAGCTGGCCGAGAAGTCGGCCGCCAAGGGCATGGTGGTGCTGGGCTACTGGGACAACGGCATCCGCCACATGACCAATGCCAAGCGGCCGATCGCCAAGGTGGAGGACGTCAAGGGCCTGAAGATGCGCACGCCGCCGGACGCGGTGCTGGTCGACATCATGCAGGCGCTGGGGGCCGAGGCGCAGCAGATCAAGTTCGCCGAGCTGTACGTGGCGCTGCAGCAGGGCGTGGTGGACGGCCAGGAGAACCCGCTGGCCAACTTCCACGCCAGCAAGCTCTACGAGGTGCAGAAGCACCTGGCCCTGACCAGCCACATGTTCCAGATGACGCCGCTGCTGATGAGCAAGCGCAGCTGGGACCGCCTGTCCGAGGCCGACCGCAAGGCCGTGACCGAGGCCGCGGCCGAGGCCACCACGCTGCAGCGCACGCTGTCGCAGGAGGCCGACGAGAAGCTGCTGGCCGACCTCAAGGCCAAGGGCGTGCAGGTCACCACCGTGGACAAGGCCGGCTTCGAGAAGGCCACCGCCAAGGTGGAGGAGAAGTGGGCCGCCGGCCCCATCGGCCCCTATGTGAAGAAGGTGGTTGCCGCCGCCCGCAGCAACTGAAGCCGGAGGCCCGCGATGAACGCAGTCGAACGCGCGGTGGTGGCGCTGTGCCGCCTCGTGCTGTGGATCAGCACGTCCGTGATCTTCGTGATCCTGGTGGCCAACACGGTGCTGCGCTATGCCACCGGCGCCAGCCTGCAGTGGGCCAACGAGGTGCCCGAGCTGTTGTTCCCGTGGCTGGTGATGGCCGGCGTGGTGCTGGCCGCGGCCAGCGGCGCGCACATCACCACCACCTTCCTGGTGGAGGTGCTGCCCGAGCGCGCGCGGCGCTGGGTGGCGGTGGCCAGCTGGCTCATCGTGGCCGGGCTCTATGCCACGCTGGGCTGGGCCACCTTCCAGATGCTGGAGATCGTGCACGACGAGCGCACGGCCATCCTGCAGATCCCCGGCTCCATCACCTATGCCTGCGTGATGGTGGGCATGGCGCTGCTGGCGGTGCTGGCGCTGCAGTCCGCCGGGTCGGCGCTGCTGGCAGGCCCGCCGGCACCGCAGGCCGAGGGCGAGCAGCCCGTGCCTTCCGCCCACTGGTAGCCCAGGAGACGCCGCCATGACTGCCTTGATCCTGTTCGTGTTCCTGGGTGGCGCCGTGATCGCCATGCCCATCGCCCATGCGCTGCTGGTGGCCGCACTGGCGGCCGCCGCCAGCTCCGACCGCGTGCCGCTGGACCTGCTGGTGCAGCAGATGGTGGCGCAGGTGCAGAGCTTTCCGCTCATCGCCATCCCGTTCTTCATGCTCACCGGCTCCCTGATGATGGGTGGCAAGCTGGGCGAGGCGCTGATCGGCGTGCTGTCCACGCTGATCGGCCGCTTCCACGGCGGGCCGGCCCAGGTGGGGGTGATGTCGTCCACGCTGTTCGGCGGCGTGTCGGGCTCGGCAGTGGCCGATGCCTCGGCCATCGGTTCGCTGCTCATCCCCTGGCACAAGCGGCTGGGCTATCCGGCGGCCTTCTCGGCGGCCACGCTGGCGGCGGCGGCCACCATCGACATCCTGATCCCGCCGTCGATCCCGCTGATCCTGTTCGCGCTCAGCGCCAATGCCTCCATCGCCTCGCTGTTCGTGGCGGGCGTGCTGCCCGGCATGCTGATGTGCGGCGGCTTCATGGCGGCCTGCTGGTGGGTGGGGCGGCGGCGCAACTTCCCGCGCGACACATCGCCGTTCAATGGCCCGGCCTTCCGCCGCCATCTGCTGTACGCGCTGCCGGCGGTGGTGCTGCCGGTGCTCATCATCATCTTCCTGCGCTTCGGCATCGCCACGCCCACCGAGGTGGCCGTGCTGTCCACGCTGTACGCCGGCCTGGTGTCGGCCGTGATCTACCGCGACCTGGGCTGGAAGCGGCTGAACGATGCGGTGGTGCATGCGGGCCTGGCCACCGGGGTGGTCCTGCTGGTGATCATGGCCTCGGCCGCCATCGGCTGGCTGCTCACCTACGACCAGATGCCCACCGGCGTGGCCAACTGGGTGCAGCAGAACGTGCATGCGGCCTGGCTGATCGTGCTGCTGATGAACCTGATGATGCTGTTCCTGGGCATGTTCATCGACCTGCCGGCGGCGGTGCTGCTGCTCACGCCGGTGTTCGTCCCGATGGCCAATGCGATCGGCATGGACATGACGCAGCTGGGAATCATGATGGTGGTCAACCTGGCCATCGGCCTGTACACGCCGCCGGTGGGCACCACGCTGTTCATCACCAGCGCACTGGCCAAGGTGAAGGTGGGCCAGACGGTGCGCGAGCTGGGCCCGTTCTACCTCGTCGCCTTCGGCGTGCTGGCACTCGTGTCCTACGTGCCGGCGTCCATCCTCAAGTAACTCCCTTCCGGAGACGTTCCATGACTGAGCAAGAACACTTGCTGGCGCGGCTGCGCCAGAGCGCCTGGCGCATCCGCCGCTATGCCCTGCGCATGGGCGAGGTGCAGGGCCAGGGCTACATCGGCCAGGCCCTGGGCTGGGCCGACGTGCTGGCGGTGGCCTATGCCCATGCGCTGAAGCTGCGCCCGGCCGAGCCGGAATGGGAAGGCCGCGACCGCTTCCTGCTGTCGCACGGCCATTACGCCATTGCGCACTATGCGGCGCTGATCGAGGCGGGCACCATCGCCGAGGAGGAGCTCGAGACCTACGGCAGCGACGACAGCCGGTTGCCGATGTCGGGCATGGCCACCTACACGCCAGGCATGGAAATCTCCGGCGGCTCGCTGGGGCAGGGCCTGCCCATCGCGGTGGGCATGGCGCTGGCGCTGCGCCACAAGGGCAACCCGGCCTTTGTCTACAACTCCATGTCCGATGGCGAGCTGGACGAAGGCTCCACCTGGGAAGCCGCGATGGGCGCCGCCCACCACCGGCTGGCCAACCTGGTGTGCCTGGTGGACATCAACAACCAGCAGGCCGACGGGCCTTCGGGCAAGGTGCTGGGCTTCGAGCCGCTGGCCGACAAGTGGGCCGCCTTCGGCTGGCATGTGCAACGGGTGGATGGCAACGACCTGGCCGCGGTGCTGCGCGCCTTCGATGGCGCGCGCCACCTGGCCGAGCCGCGTCCGCGCGTGATCCTGTTCGACACGCTAATGGGCAAGGGCGTGCCCTTCCTGGAGCAGCGCGAGAAGAACCACTTCATCCGCGTCGATCCGCCCGAGTGGCAGCAGGCGCTGCAGATCCTGGACCAGACGCAGCCCGAGGAGGCCGTGCAATGAACACCGTCGCTGACAAGAAGCCCCGCCTCACCACCTCGGCGATGATCGCCTCCATCGCCAGCGAGGGGCAGCGCGTCAAGGCCGCGCCCTTCGGCAAGGCCCTGGTGGCGCTGGCCGAGCAGCGGCCCGAGATCGTCGGCCTGACTGCCGACCTGGCCAAGTACACCGACTTGCACCTGTTCGGCCAGGCCTATCCCGAGCGCTTCTTCCAGATGGGCATGGCCGAGCAGCTGCTGATGGCCGCCGCCGGCGGCATGGCCAAGGAAGGCCTGCTGCCATTTGCCACCACCTATGCGGTGTTCGGCACCCGGCGCGCCTACGACTTCATCCACCAGGTGATCGCGGAGGAGAACCTCAACGTCAAGCTGTGCTGCGCGCTGCCGGGCCTGACCACCGGCTACGGCCCCAGCCACCAGGCCACGGAAGACCTGGCGCTGATGCGCGGCATCCCCGGCCTGACCATCGTCGACCCTTGCGACGCGCTGGACATCGAGCAGGCAGTGCCGCAGATCGCGGCCCACACCGGCCCCGTCTACATGCGGCTGCTGCGCGGCAACGTGCCGCTGGTGCTGGACGAATACGACTACCGCTTCGAGCTGGGCAAGGCCAAGCTGCTGCGCGACGGCAACGAGGTGCTGGTGATCGCCAGCGGCTTCATGACCATGCGCGCGCTGGAAGTGGCCGAGGCCTTGCACGCCGACGGCATCGGCGTGGCGGTGCTGCATTGCCCCACCATCAAGCCGCTGGACGAGGCGGCCATCGTGGAAGCGGTGCGCTACAAGCACCGGCTGGTGGTGGTGGCCGAGAACCATTCCGTCATCGGCGGCCTGGGCGAAGCGGTGGCCAGCACGCTGCTACGACACCGCGTGCAGCCAGCGGGCTTCCAGCTGGCGGGCCTGCCCGACCGCTTCCTCGATGCCGGCGCGCTGCCCACGCTGCACGACCGCTACGGCATCAGCACGCCCACGCTGTCGGCCCGCATCCGGGCCTGGCTGGGCTGAGGCCGCGCCAGCCGCTGGTGGCTGACCGGTCGCGGCATGCGCATTGCCACTGCGCGACGCGACATGCGTTCACCACCAGAGGCTTCATGACCGATTCCACCGATCCCCGCGCCGAGGCGCCTTCCCGCCGCCGCTTCCTGGCCGCTGCCAGTGCTTCCACCGCCGGCGTGGCCGTGTCCCCGTTGCTGGCCGCCGGCCCGGCCGCGGTGCAGCCCTCGGGCACCCGGCCCACCGACAAGGCCGGCGACCTGGCGCACGAGACCACCGTCGACGCGGGCCAGCAGCTCACCAGCAACCAGGGCCTGAAGATCGCGGACAACCAGAACACGCTGAAGGCCGGCGTGCGCGGCCCCAGCCTGCTGGAAGACCAGCTGTTCCGCGAGAAGATGACCGCGTTCGACCATGAGCGCATCCCCGAGCGGGTGGTGCATGCCCGCGGCGCCGCGGCCCATGGCTACTTCCAGGTGTACGAGCCGATGGCCCGCTGGACGCGCGCCGGCTTCCTGAACGACCCGCGGGCCCGCACGCCGGTGTTCGTGCGCTTTTCCACCGTGGCCGGCTCGCGCGGCTCGGCCGATACCGCGCGCGACGTGCGCGGCTTCGCGGTGAAGTTCTATACCCAGGAAGGCAACTTCGACCTGGTGGGCAACAACATCCCGGTGTTCTTCATCCAGGACGCGATCAAGTTCCCGGACCTGGTGCATGCGGCCAAGCCCGAGGCCGACCGCGAGATCCCGCAGGCCTCCACCGCGCACGACACCTTCTGGGACTTCATCTCGCTGATGCCCGAGTCCACCCACATGATCATGTGGATCATGTCGGACCGTGCCATCCCGCGCTCCTACCGGATGATGGAGGGCTTCGGCGTGCACAGCTTCCGCTTCGTGGATGCGCGCGGCACCAGCCGCTTCGTCAAGTTCCACTGGAAGCCGCTGAACAACGGCGTGCACGGCCTGGCCTGGGACGAGGCGCAGAAGCTCGGCGGCAAGGACCCCGACTTCCACCGCCGCGACCTGGCCGAGGCCATCGACGCCGGCGCCTTCCCCGAATGGGAGCTGGGCGTGCAGGTGGTGGAGGAGGCCGATGCCGAGCGCCTGGGCTTCGACCTGCTGGATGCCACCAAGATCATCCCGGAAGAGCTGGTGCCGGTGCGGCCCATCGGCAAGATGGTGCTCAACCGCAACCCGGACAACTACTTTGCCGAGACCGAGCAGGTGGCCTACCACGTGGGCAACCTGGTGCCGGGCATCGACGTCAGCGAAGACCCGCTGCTGCAAGGGCGCATGTTCTCGTACGTGGACACCCAGCTCACCCGGCTGGGCGGCCCCAACTTCCACGAGATCCCGATCAACCGCGCGGTGGTGCCGGTGCACAACATGAACCGCGACGGCTTCCACCGCCAGACCATCAGCAAGGGCCGCATCAACTACGAGCCCAGCTCGATCGATGCGCCGCCGATCAAGGAGGTGCCGGCCAACCAGGGCGGCTTCGCCAGCGCCGCGGTGCCGGTCAGCGGCACCAAGCTGCGCAAGCGCTCGGAATCCTTCGGCGACCACTATTCGCAGGCCACCCTGTTCTGGCAGAGCCAGACGCCGGTGGAGCAGCAGCACATCGTGGAGGCGCTGCAATTCGAGCTGGGCAAGGTGGCGGTGCCGGCGGTGCGCCAGCGCATGCTGGCCAACCTGGTGAACGTGGATGCCACGCTGGCCGCCCGCGTGGCCGAGGTGCTGGGCATGCCGGTGCCGCCGGCCAGCCCGCGCACGCCGGCCCGCCGTTATGCGCCTTCGCCGGCGCTCAGCATGCTGGCCCGCAACAACCCCAAGAGCATCGCCGGCCGCAAGGTGGCGGTGCTGGTGGCGCCCGGCGTGGATGCCGCCGGCCTGCAGGCGGTGAAGTCGGCGCTGATGAGCGCCGGCGCCAAGGTGCGGGTGCTGTCCAGCCGGCTGGGCGAGGTGCGGGATGCGGCCGGCGGCAGCGTGCCGGTGGACGATCTCATCGTCACCCAGCCTTCGGTGGTGTTCGATGCGGTGCTGGTGCCGGGCGGCGCGGCCAGCGTGGCCGCGCTCAAGGGCTCGGCCGATGCGGTGCACTTCGTGCGCGAGGCCTTCAAGCATGCCAAGCCCATCGCCGCGCTGGGCGAGGGCGCGGACCTGCTGGCCTCGGCCGGCGTGCTGCCGCCGCAGGCGCCGGGCGCCCGCCGTCCCGGCATCCAGCTGGCACCGGCCGACGGGGCCGGCGCGCTGGCCCAGGCCTTCGTGGCCGACATCGCGGTGCACCGCCACTGGGACCGTGGCGGCAAGGACGTGATCGCGGCCTGATGCGCACTTGAGGCCGAAGTGCGGCCCGGTTGGGGCCCTGTTCCGCGGCTTGCCCGCGGACGGGGTTGGCCATGATGGCGGCCAGGCGTGCGTTGTGCCCGCCACGAGGCCCACCCATGCTGAGCAACACCCCCATCCGCACCGCCTTCGACTACGTCCGCATCGACGAGGGCGGCCTCCAGATCGACCCGGCCGTGGCGCACTACCTGCGCCATGTGCTGGCGCCCACCCGCGATCCGCAGCTGCAGCTGCAGCACCTGGAATGGCTGCTGGGCGTGCTGGGCGACGGCGCCGACCTGCATGAGCAGGACGACCGCCTGCTGCTGCATGCGGTGCAGCAGCTGAAGACGGCCATCCAGCTCAGCGCCGGCGCGCCAGGCCGTAGACCGTACGCGCCAGCGACACCGCATTGACCGGCTTCTGCACCACCGTCTGGTAGCCGCTTTCCACCGCATTGCGCTTGTCCTCGGCCCGCACGAAGGCCGTCACCGCCACCGCCGGCAGCTGCTCGGCACCCAGGCCCAGTTCGCCGCGCACCAGCTCGATGAGCCGGTAGCCGTCCATGCCCGGCATGCCCAGGTCGCTCAGCAGGATGTCGAAGCGGTGCTGGCGCAGTGATTCCAGCGCCTGCTCGCCCGAGTTGGCGGTGCTCACCACCGCGCCGCGGTCTTCCAGGAAGCGGCGCTGCACCTCCAGCACGTCGGCATGGTCGTCCACCAGCAGCACCCGCAGCCGCTGCAG
Source organism: Aquincola sp. J276 (assembly GCF_024700035.1). Lineage (NCBI taxonomy): Bacteria > Pseudomonadati > Pseudomonadota > Betaproteobacteria > Burkholderiales > Sphaerotilaceae > Aquincola > Aquincola sp. J276. The sequence goes on along the minus strand of NZ_JAJONC010000002.1, from coordinate 844,442 downwards.
GCTCACGTCGTCGATGCCCAGGGCCGCGGCCTCGGCCGCCTCCCAGGGCTCGGCATCGGACACCGCCGCCGCCGGCGGCGGGCCCGCCGTGCGGGCATCGGCCCGCGCCCGCGGGAATTCCACGGTGAACAAGGTGCCCTGGCCCACGCCGGGGCTGTGGGCGCTGATGCGGCCGCCATGCTGCTCCACGAGGCTGTGGGCGATGGACAGGCCCAACCCCAGGCCGCCATGGGCCCGCGCGGCCGAGCCGTCGGCCTGGCTGAAGCGCTCGAACACATGCGGCAGGAACTCCGGCCGGATGCCTTCGCCGGTGTCGCACACCTGCAGCCGCACCACCGCGCCCTCCTGCGCCGTGGACACCTGCACCCGGCCTCCGGCCGGCGTGAACTTCAGGGCGTTGGCGATCAGGTTGGACACGATCTGGTGCAGCCGTGCGGTGTCGCCCATGATCTCCAGGGGCGGCGCCTCGGCCAGCTGCAGCGCGATCTCCACGCCCTTGTTCTGCGCCGCCGGCCGCGCGTTGTCCACCGCCGCGGCGGCCACGCCGTTCAGGTCCAGCAGCTCGAAGTTCATGCGCAGCTTGCCGGAGACGATGCGGCTTTCGTCCAGCAGGTCCGACACCAGTTGCGACTGCGCCCGCGCATTGCGCGCGATGACCTCGATGCCCCGCTGCAGCATGGCCGCATCGGTCTTGGGCCGGCGCAGGATGGCCGTCCAGCCCAGGATGGCGGCCAGTGGCGTGCGCAGCTCGTGGCTCAGCGAGGCGAGGAAGGCCTCCTTGGCCCGCGCCACGCGTTCCACTTCCTCCCGCGCGGCCTGCTCGGCGGCGAACAGTCGCTCGCGCCGCACGTCCACCTCGCGCCGCTCGGTCACGTCCAGGAAGTAGATCGACAGGCCGGCTTCCGACGGATAGCAGTGGCACTGAAACCACTTGTCCACCGGCTCGAGGAAGTATTCGTCGAAGGACAGGGTGCGGCCTTCCTCCCGCGCGCGGCGGTACCAGCCGGCCGAATGCTCCGACACCCGCGCCGGCGGCTGCCACAGGCAGGTGCCGTCCAGCTCCTCGGGGCTGGCGCCCATCAGCCGAGCACCGCGCTCGTTGGCATAGGTGAAGCGCCATTCGCGGTCCAGCATCAGCAGGCCATCGGTGATGCTGCCCATCATCTCGCGCAGTTGGCGGTCGGCGCGGTGCAGCGCCTCGGTGCGCTCGGCCACGCGCTGCTCCAGCGTCTGGTTCAGGTCGCGAAGTTCCTGGTTGGCGCGGCTCAGCGCGCGGCTCTGCCGGTGCAGCTCCACGAACACCGACACCTTGGAGCGCAGCACCGCCGGGTTCACCGGCTTGTTCAGGAAGTCCACCGCGCCGGTGCCGTAGCCTTCCAGCACATGCTGGTCGCGGTCGTAGTAGGCGGTGAGGAAGATGATGGGCACGCCGGCCGTCTTCTTGCGCTCCTTGATCATCTGCGCCAGCTCGAAGCCGGTCATGCCCGGCATGCGGATGTCCAGGATCAGCAGCGCGAACTCCTCCTGCACCAGCGCCAGCAGCGCCTGGTCGGGCGAATCCGCGCGCACCAGCCGGTAGCCCGGATCGTCGAGCACGGTCTCGAGCACCACCAGGTTGGCGGGCTCGTCGTCGACGATGAGGATGTTGACGGGCTCGTGAGAGGTCATCGGAACAGCCACACCCGCATCAGCGACAGCAGCTGCGCGGTGTTCACCGGCTTGGAGATGTAGTCGCTGGCGCCGGCCTCCAGGCACTTCTCGCGGTCGCCCTTCATCGCCTTGGCCGTCAGCGCCAGGATCGGCAGGTTGCGCAGGCGCGGATGCTTGCGGATCTCGCGCATGGTCTCGTAGCCGTCCATGTCCGGCATCATGATGTCCATCAGCACGATGCCGATGTCGTCCGACTCCTCGATCAGCCGGATGGCGTCACGGCCGTTGGTGGCGCTCACCACCTCCATCTCCTGGTTCTCCAGCAGCGTGGTCAGCGCGAAGATGTTGCGCGCATCGTCGTCCACCACCAGCACCTTGTGGCCACGCAGCCAGTCGCTGGAGTGGTGCAGCCGCTCCAGCATCTGCTGCTTGTCCGGCGGCAGCGCGGTGACGGTGCGGTGCAGGAACAGCGCCGTCTCGTCCAGCAGCCGCTCGGGCGACTGCACGTCCTTCAACACGATGCTCTTGGCCATCGAGCGCAGCTGGGCGCGGTCGTCGTCGCTCAGCTCGCGGCCGGTGAACACCACCACCGGGATCTCCGCCAGCGTGCGGTCGGCCTGCAGCCGCTTGAGCAGCTCGAAGCCGCTCATGTCGGGCAGCCGCAGGTCCAGCACCACGCAGTCCACCGCCTGCGCGGACAGCGCGGCCAGCGCCTCGGTGCCGGTGCCCACGGTGTCGATCTGGATGTCGTCATGGCCCAGCAGGGCCTCGATGGCGGCGGCCTCTCGCTCGTCGTCCTCCACCACCAGCAGGCGGCGGGTGCGCGGCGCGGTGAACTGCTTGATGCGGTCCAGCCCGGCCTCCATGCCCTCGCTGGTGGGCGACTTCACCAGGTACGAGAAGGCGCCGTGCGCCAGCCCGTGGTTGCGGTCCTCGTCGGCCACGCTCAGCACCTGCACCGGGATGTGGCGGGTGCTCGGGTCCAGCTTCAGCTGGTTGAGCACGGTCCAGCCCAGCATGTCGGGCAGGAACACGTCCAGCGAGATGGCGGTGGGCAGGTATTCGCGCGCCAGCGCCAGGCCCTGCGCGCCCTTGAGCGCGACCAGGCCCTTGAAGCCGCGGTCGCGCGCGGCGCCCAGCAGGATGCGGGCGTAGTGCGGGTCGTCCTCGATGATGAGCAGCACCGCATCGTCGGGGCCGATGTTGCCGCGGTCGTCGGCCACCTGGGCGTCGCGCATGATGGGCAGCACGCTGAAGCCGTGCGGCACGATCACGTCGTCGGGCAGGCGGTCGGCCGGCGGCAGCCGCTTGGTCTCGCCGGCGGCGAAGGTCAGCGGCAGGTACAGCGTGAAGGTGCTGCCCTCGCCATGCACGCTGGTGAGCTTGATCTCGCCGCCCAGCAGCATGGCCAGCTCGCGGCTGATGGCCAGTCCCAGCCCGGTGCCGCCGTACTTGCGGGAGGTGCCGGCATCGGCCTGCTGGAAGGCCTCGAAGATCAGCCGCTGCTTGTCCGGCGGCACGCCGATGCCGGTGTCCTCCACCGCGAAGGCCACCACCTGCGGCGCGGTCTTCAGCACCGGATGGTCGCTGCTCCAGCCTTCGGTGGCATAGCCCACGCGCAGCTCCACATGGCCGCGGCTGGTGAACTTCACCGCGTTGGACAGCAGGTTCTTCAGGATCTGCTGCAGCCGCTTGCTGTCGGTCTCCAGCGTGCGCGGCAGGTCGTCGTCGAACAGCACCCGCAGCGGCAGGTTCTTGGCATCGGCCACGTGGCGGAAGTTGCGCTCGATGTTCTCGCGCAGCACCGCGAACGGGATGGGCTCCACCTCCACCGTCACCGTGCCCGACTCGATCTTCGACAGGTCCAGGATGTCGTTGATCAGGTGCAGCAGGTCGGAGCCGGAGGAATTGATGTTGCGCGAGAACTCGACCTGCTTCTCGGTCAGGTTGCCGCTGCCGTTGCCGGCCAGCTGCTGGCTCAGGATCAGGATGGAGTTGAGCGGCGTGCGCAGCTCGTGCGACATGTTGGCCAGGAACTCCGACTTGTACTTGGAGGTGAGCGCCAGTTCGGCCGCCTTTTCCTCCAGCGCATGGCGGGCCTGCTCCACCTCTGCGTTCTTGCGCTCCACCTCGGCGTTCTGCTCGGCCAGCAGCCGGGCCTTGGTGCCCAGCTGCTCGTTGGTTTCCTGCAGCTCGCTCTGGCGGGACTGCAGCTCCACCGTGAGCTGCTGCGACTGCGACAGCAGCCGCTCGGTGCGCATGGTGGCCTCGATGGTGTTGAACACCGCGCCGATGCTCTGCGTGAGCAGCTCCAGGAAGGCCAGCGAGCCGCTGGCGAACGGGCGGATCGCGGCCAGCTCGATCACCGCCTTGGTCTGGCCTTCGAACAGCACCGGCAGCACCACGATGCTGACGCGCCGCGCCTGCACCAGGCTGGTGGCGATGGTCACCTGCTCCGGCTCGATGTCGGACAGCACGATGCGCTTCTTCTCCAGCGCGGCCTGGCCCACCAGGCCTTCGCCCAGCGCGATGGACTGCGCCGCGCCCAGGTCGCCGCCCTGGGCATAGGCCGACAGCAGCCGCAGCTGGGCCTGCGGGCTCTCGCCGCCGCCCGCCAGGTGGTAGATGGTGCCCTGCTGCGTGTCCAGCAGCGGCGCCAGCTCGCTCAGCAGCATCTGGCTCACGGCCTGCAGGTCGCGCTGGCCCTGCAGCATGCCGGTGAACTTGGCCACGTTGGTCTTCAGCCAGTCCTGCTCGCGGTTGCGCTCGGTGGTCTCGCGCAGGTTCGAGATCATCGTGTTGATGTTGTCCTTGAGCTCCGACACCTCGCCCATCGCATCCACCTGGATGGAGCGGGTGAGGTCGCCCTTGGTCACCGCGGTGGCCACCTCGGCGATGGCGCGCACCTGCGTGGTGAGGTTGGCCGCCAGCAGGTTCACGTTGCCGGTCAGGTCCTTCCAGGTGCCGGAGGCGCCGGGCACGTTGGCCTGGCCGCCCAGCCGGCCTTCCACGCCCACCTCGCGGGCCACGTTGGTCACCTGGTCGGCGAAGGTGGCCAGGGTGTCGGTCATGCCGTTGATGGTGTCGGCCAGCGCCGCCACCTCGCCCTTGGCCTGCACCGTCAGCCGCTGCGTCAGGTTGCCGTTGGCCACGGCGGTCACCACCTTCACGATGCCGCGCACCTGCTCGGTCAGGTTGCTGGCCATGAAGTTCACGTTGTCGGTCAGGTCCTTCCAGGTACCGCCCACGCCGGACACCTCGGCCTGGCCGCCCAGCTTGCCCTCGGTGCCCACCTCGCGCGCCACCCGCGTCACCTCGCCGGCAAAGGCATTGAGCTGGTCCACCATGGTGTTGATGGTGTTCTTCAGCTCCAGGATCTCGCCCTTCACGTCCACCGTGATCTTGCGGTTCAGGTCGCCGCGGGCCACGGCGGTGGTCACCTCGGCGATGTTGCGCACCTGCGCGGTGAGGTTGGCGCCCATGGTGTTGACCGAGTCGGTCAGGTCCTTCCAGGTGCCGGCCACGCCGGGCACCACTGCCTGCACGCCCAGCCGGCCCTCGGTGCCCACCTCGCGGGCCACGCGCGTCACTTCCGATGCGAAGGAGCGCAGCTGCTCCACCATCGTGTTGATGGTCTCCTTGAGCTGAAGGATCTCGCCGCGCACGTCCACCGTGATCTTCTTGGACAGGTCGCCGTTGGCCACCGCGATGGTCACCTCCGCGATGTTGCGCACCTGGCCGGTCAGGTTGCTGGCCATGGAATTGACGTTGTCGGTCAGGTCCTTCCAGGTGCCGGCCACGCCGGGCACCGCGGCCTGGCCGCCCAGCTTGCCCTCGGTGCCCACCTCGCGCGCCACGCGGCTCACCTCGGAGGCGAAGGCGCCCAGCTGCTCCACCATGGTGTTCATGGTTTCCTTGAGCTGCAGGATCTCGCCCTTCACGTCCACCGTGATCTTGCGGCTCAGGTCGCCGCGGGCGATGGCGGTGGCCACGTCCGCGATGTTGCGCACCTGGCCGGTGAGGTTGCTGGCCATGGAGTTGACGTTGTCGGTCAGGTCCTTCCAGGTGCCGGCCACGCCGGGCACCTGGGCCTGGCCGCCCAGCTTGCCGTCTGTGCCCACCTCGCGGGCCACCCGCGTCACCTCGGAGGCGAAGCCGTTGAGCTGGTCCACCATGGTGTTGAGGGTGTTCTTCAGCGCCAGGATCTCGCCGCGCACCTCCACCGTGATCTTGCTGGACAGGTCGCCGCGGGCGATGGCGGTGGCCACGTCGGCGATGTTGCGCACCTGGCCGGTCAGGTTGCTGGCCATGAAGTTGACGTTGTCGGTCAGGTCCTTCCAGGTGCCGGCCACGCCGGGCACCACCGCCTGGCCGCCCAGCTTGCCGTCGGTGCCCACCTCGCGGGCCACGCGGCTCACCTCGGATGCGAAGCCGTTGAGCTGGTCCACCATCGTGTTGAGGGTGTTCTTCAGCTCCAGGATCTCGCCCTTCACGTCCACCGTGATCTTCTTCGACAGGTCGCCGTTGGCCACGGCGGTGGCCACGTCGGCGATGTTGCGCACCTGGCCGGTGAGGTTGCTGGCCATGGAGTTGACGTTGTCGGTCAGGTCCTTCCAGGTGCCGGCCACGCCGGGCACCTCGGCCTGGCCGCCCAGCTTGCCTTCGGTGCCCACCTCGCGGGCCACGCGGCTCACTTCGCCGGCGAAGGCGTTGAGCTGGTCCACCATGGTGTTGATGGTGTTCTTCAGCTCCAGGATCTCGCCGCGCACGTCCACGGTGATCTTCTTGGACAGGTCGCCGTTGGCCACGGCGGTGGTCACTTCCGCGATGTTGCGCACCTGACTGGTCAGGTTGGTGGCCATCGCATTGACCGAGTCGGTCAGGTCCTTCCAGATGCCGGCCACGCCGCGGCCCTCGGCCTGGCCGCCCAGCTTGCCTTCGGTGCCCACCTCGCGGGCCACCCGCGTCACCTCGGAGGCAAAGCCGCCGAGCTGGTCCACCATGGTGTTGATGGTGTTCTTCAGCTCCAGGATCTCGCCGCGCACGTCCACGGTGATCTTCTTGGAGAGGTCGCCGTTGGCCACTGCCGTGGTCACCTCGGCGATGTTGCGCACCTGGCCAGTCAGGTTGCTGGCCATGAAGTTGACGTTGTCGGTCAGGTCCTTCCAGGTGCCGGCCACGCCGGGCACCACCGCCTGGCCGCCCAGCTTGCCTTCGGTGCCCACCTCGCGGGCCACGCGGCTCACCTCGCCGGCAAAGCCGTTGAGCTGGTCCACCATGGTGTTCATGGTGTTCTTCAGCGCCAGGATCTCGCCCTTGACCTCCACCGTGATCTTCGACGAGAGGTCGCCCTTGGCGATGGCGGTGGCCACGCCCGCGATGTTGCGCACCTGGCCGGTGAGGTTGCTGGCCATGGAGTTGACCGAGTCGGTCAGGTCCTTCCAGGTGCCGGCCACGCCGGGCACCGCGGCCTGGCCGCCCAGGCGGCCTTCGGTGCCCACCTCGCGGGCCACCCGCGTCACTTCCGACGAGAAGCCGTTGAGCTGGTCCACCATCGTGTTGATGGTTTCCTTCAGCTCCAGGATCTCGCCCTTCACGTCCACCGTGATCTTGCGGCTCAGGTCGCCGCGCGCCACCGCCGTCGTCACGGTGGCGATGTTGCGCACCTGGGCCGTGAGGTTGGTGGCCATGGCGTTGACCGAGTCGGTCAGGTCCTTCCAGGTGCCGGCCACGCCGGGCACCACCGCCTGGCCGCCCAGTCGGCCATCGGTGCCCACCTCGCGCGCCACGCGGGTCACCTCCGAGGCGAAGGAGCGCAGCTGGTCCACCATGGTGTTGGTGGCCTCCTTCAGCTGCAGGATCTCGCCGCGCACGTCCACCGTGATCTTCTTGGACAGGTCGCCGTTGGCCACGCCGATGGTCACCTCGGCGATGTTGCGCACCTGGGCCGTGAGGTTGCCGGCCATCTGGTTGACCGAGTCGGTCAGCTCCTTCCACACGCCCGACACGCCGCGCACCTGCGCCTGGCCGCCCAGCTTGCCCTCGATGCCCACCTCGCGCGCCACCCGCGTCACTTCCGAGGTGAACACCGACAGCTGCTGGATCATGGTGTTGACCAGCCGCGCCGAGCGCAGGAACTCGCCGCGCAGCTCGCGGCCGTCCACTTCCAGCTCCATCGCCTGGCCCAGGTCGCCCTTGGCCACCGCGCCGATGGTGCGGGCGATCTCGGCCGTGGGCCGCACCAGGTCGTCGATCAGGGTGTTGATGGCATCGACGTTGCCGGCCCAGCCGCCCACCGCGCCGGGCAGGGTCATGCGCTGGCGCAGCCGGCCTTCCTTGCCCACCGTCTCGCTCAGCCGTTCCACCTCGGCCGAGATGCGCGCCTGCTGTGCGATGGTCTGGTTGAAGGCGCGGGCGATCTCGGCTTCCACGCCGTCCCAGTCGTCGGGCAGGCGGCGGCTGAAGTCGCCGTCACGCAGGGCCACCATCGCCGCCAGCACCTGGCGGTTGCGGCCATCGGCCCGGCTGGCGGCGGGCATCGTACTCAGCTCGGCACTCATCGCGGTGTCCTCCCGCTCGCCATGTCTCCATCCCGCGCACGCTGCCGCGGCAGCGCCCTCGCATGCTTGTCGTCCCGCTCGGCATGGTCTCCGCCCCATTTTTCAGATAACGAAATCTGTCAGACGGCCGCGACGGCGCCAATCGGCAATCGTGCGTCTGCGTTGTAGGACGTGTCTGACACGCGCTTCAGCGCCCCGGGGTGAGCAGCAGCACCCGCAGCAGACCCCGTTCCGAACGTCACGCCGGCTCGACAATGGCCGCCGTGGAAACCGCCTACTTCAGCACCTTTCTTCTCGTCGTCGAAGCAGGCTCGATGTCCGAGGCCGCGCGCCGCCTGGACATCACGCCCGCCGCCGTGGCGCACCAGCTGAAGCTGCTCGAGCGCGAGCTGGGCGTGCGGCTGGTGGTGCGCGCGGGCCGCACCGTGGCGCTGACCGAGGCAGGTCATGCATTGGCTGCGCGTGCGGGCAGGGTGCTGCAGGAGATCGGCGACCTGAAGGCCGCGCTCAGCGACGAGGCTGCCACCGGCGAACTGCGGCTCGGCGCCATCAACACCGCCCTGCACAGCGTGATGCCGGCGGTGCTCGCCGGCTTCGTCGCCGCTTATCCCGACGCCGCGGTCACCATCCGCTCGGGTGTCTCCAGCGACCTGTATGACGCCGTGCTTCGCGGTGAGCTGGACGTGGCCATCTCGCTGCACCCGCCCTTCCAGTTGCCCAAGACCCTGCAATGGGATGAGTTGACCGATGAGCCGCTCGTGGTCATGGCGCCGCCGCGCTGGGCCGGCCGGGATGCCCTTGCGCTGCTGCGCGAAGAGCCGTTCATCCGCTACGACCGCGCGCTCAGTGGCGGCAAGCAGGCCGACATGTTCCTGCGCAAGGCCGGCATCGTGCCGCGCCAGCGCTTCACGCTCAGCTCGCTGCCTGCCATCGCCATGCTGGTCGACCGCGGCCTGGGCGTGTCGCTGGCGCCCGACGCGTCAGTGCCCTGGCTGCGGGGCTTGCGGGTCGCACGCATCCCCGTCGACGACCCTTACCGGCGGCGCCTGGGGGTCATCTGGCCGCGCGCCTCGGTGCGCACGCGCCTGATCAAGGCGCTGGTGCAGGCGGCGCGCAAGGCGGTCGTGAAGCGGTGACCTTGCCGGTGCGGCGGCGCACGGGACCGGGTTCAAACGATCCGTTCATCCTTCAACGCCTGGATCTCCGCGGGGGTGCAGCCCAGCTCCGCAAGGATCTCGTCGTTGTGCTGGCCTAGCAGCGGTGGCGGTGTGTCCACCGACGGCGCCTGGCCATTGAGCTTGAAGCCGGTGCGCACCACGCGGATGTCGCGGCCCACGCCGGGTGCTTCCTTGAAGGTGGCCAGCATGCCGCGCCCGGCGATCTGCGGATGGGCCAGCGCCTGGGGCACGGTGTACACCGGCCCGGCGGGCACACCCGCCTCGTTGAGTCGAGCCCACCAGACCTCGGCCGACTCGCCGGCCATCGCCTGCTCCATCAGCGTGCGCAAGTCTTCGCGGTGGGCCAGGCGTGCGTGGCGGTCGACGAAGCGCGGGTCCTGTGCCCATTGCGGGTGGCCCAGCACGGTGCAGACTGCTTCGAACTGCTCCTGCTTGTTGGCGGCGATGTTCAGCAGTCCGTGCCCGGTCTTGAACGTGCCCGAAGGGCTGGCCGTGACGTTGTCGTTGCCCATGGGCTGTGGGTCGCGATCGGCGATCAGGTGGTTGGACACGGCCCATCCCATCGTGGCCATCGCGGCCTCCAGCATCGAGACGTCGATGAACACGCCTTCGGTGCGCCGGCGATCGGCCAGCGCAGCGGCCACCGCAAAGGCGGCGGTGATGCCGCCGATGGTGTCGGCGACCGGATAACCGACGCGGTAGGGCGCGTTCTCGGGCGCGCCGGTCACGCTCATGATCCCCGACATGCCCTGGATGATCTGGTCATACGCGGGCAGGTCGCGCAGCGGCCCATCCTGGCCGAAGCCGGAGATCGCGCAGTACACCAGGCGTGTGTTCTCCTTCATCAGCTCGGCATGGCCCAGCCCCAGCCGGTCCATCACGCCAGGGCGGAAGTTCTCCATCACGACGTCGGCCGTGCGTACCAGGCGGCGGAACACCGCCTTGCCGCTGGCGTGCTTGAGGTTCAGCGTCAGGGAGCGCTTGCCCGGGTTCTGGGCCAGGAAGGACACGCCCATGTTCCGCTTGCTCAGCGTCACGTCGCCGCCGAGCTGACGCGCCAGATCGCCGGTGCCCACGGTCTCGACCTTGATCACGTCGGCGCCCATGTGCGCCAGCTGGTGGCAGGCGAAGGGGCCGGCCAGCACGTTGGTCAGGTCGAGCACCCGGATGCCATGCAGGGGCTTGGTTGACACGGTCGTCTCCTGATCAATCGGCCTTGATGCCGGCGGCCTTCACCACGGCGCCCCAGCGCTTCATCTCGCCCTGAACCAGCTGCGCCGCCTGGGCGGGCGTGTTCGACGCCGGCTCCAGGCCCTGCTCGGCCAGCAGCCGGCGTCCATCGGCAGAAGCCAATGCATCCGTGACGGCCTTGTTGAGCTTGTCCACCACCGGTTGCGGCGTGGCGGCGGGCACCGCAAAGCCGACCCAAAAGTCCATCACCACCTTGGGCAGACCCGCTTCCTTGGCCGACGGCACATCCGGCAGCAGGGGTGAGCGCTTGTCGCTGGTGACCATCAACGCCCGCAGCTTGCCCGAGCGGATGTGGGGAAGCGCCGTCGGCAAGGACGTGACCAGCGCCTGCACCTGGCCGCCCATCAGGTCCTGCAGCACCGCGCCCGCCCCCTTGTACGGCACGTGCACGAGGTCCACGCCGGCCGCGTTCTTGAACAGTTCGCCGCCCAGGTGGGTGTTGGTGCCATTGCCACCGGAGCCGTAGTTGAACTTGCCCGGGCTGGCCTTGGCCACGGCGATGAATTCCTGCACCGTCTTGGCCGGCACGCCGGGGTTGATGACCAGCACGTGCGGCGCCGAGGCAGCCGTGACGACGTGCGTGAAGTCCTTGGACGCATCGAAGGGCTGCTTGATGCCCAGCGACGGCGCGATGGTGAACGACATCTCGGTGGTCAGCAGCGTGTAGCCATCGGGCGCGGCGCGCGCCACGGTTCCCCAGCCGATGTTGCCGCCGCCGCCGGCCTTGTTCTCGACGACCAGCGTCTGACCCAGGCTGTTGCCGATCTGGGCGGTGACGATGCGGGCGACGATGTCGGTGGTGCCGCCCACCGCGTAGGGCACGACGACGGAGATGGGTTTGGCGGGGTAGGCCTGCGCGAATGCGCTGCCGGCGCCCGTCAGGGCAAGGAGCAGGGCGGCGAAGCGGCGGCGTTGCAATCGAGTCATGGTGGTGGTCCTTGGGTGATGTTCAGTCGACCGTGACGACGTGGGTTTCGCGGGGGACGGCGCTCGGGTCGGGGAGGGCGCCGGGGCAAGGCCCAACGGCCCGAAGGGAGGGTTCAGTCCAGGCGGTACACGCGCTTGGCCGTGCCCGAGAACAGCGCCTGCTTCTCGTCGGGGCTGCAGCCGGCGGCCAGCCGTTTGAAGGCGTTCCAGACGACGTGGTAGCTGCAGGAACCCTTGTCGACCGGGAAATTGCTCTCGAACATGCAGCGTTCGGCGCCGAAGGCTTCGATGCAGGTCTCGATCCACGGCTTCCAGTGGCGGGCGAGGTGTTCGGACGAAGGCGCGACCGGCAGCGCCTCGAAGCCGAAGCCGTTGATCCGCATGCCCAGCCCGCCCAGCTTGACGTGCACGTTCGGCAGCCGGGCCAGCGCGCCCATGGCATCGCGCCAACGGCGGAACACCTCCTCCTCACGGCCCTGATAGGCGCCGATGCGGACGATGCCGCCGCAATGGTTCACGACGATGGTGGTGTCGGGAAAGGCCTGTGCGGTGGCCAGCAGCTCGGTCAGCTGCGGGAAGAACAGCCAGGCGTCGTACGACAGGCCCAGCGGTGCCAGCTGCGCCAGCCCCGCGCGGTACGCGCTGTCCAACAGCAGGCCGGCAGGCGCGGCGGTGGCCGGGTTGGCGAGCGAGGTGTCGGCGTCCCAGGTCGTCAGGTGGCGGATGCCCCGGAAGCGGCCCCGGCCGGCCGCGATGTGGGCCTCCAGCACGCCCTGCACCGCATCGCCGAGCCGCAGGTCGGCATGCCCGACGATGCCGGCGGCCACCTGGACGGGGCTGCGGTTCTCGGTGACCGCCGCGACGTACGCCGTCTCGCCGACGGGCTGGCAGGCCACTGGCCCGTCGGTGCGATAGCGCGTGAGCGCCTGCATGTAGACGGAGGCCTGCACCGCATGGCCCGAGGCAGCGTCGGCGCGGTAGTCCTCATCGAGGTAGCGCCAGCCGGGCCGGTCGTAGAAGTGGTGATGGGCGTCGATGATGGCCAGGTCGGCTTCGAGGACGTCTTCCTGGCGGGATTTCAGCCAGTCGTCGCGCACCGGCAGGTAGTTGTTGGTCTGACCCATCTTGTCTCCACGGTCGGCTTCCGCGCCGCCTCGCTCGGGCGTCGTCTCGTGATCGCCCGTGGCCAGTGTCCGGCCACGGACACCGACAAGAAAGTGGGGGAGTCTGTGATCAGATCAAAACGGCGCTATCAAGTCGCGCGCGCCGGCGCAAACGCGAAGTCCGGCAGCGACAGCGTGGCCTCGGCCACGTCCAGCAGCCGGCGGTTCTGGTCCATCGAGGTCTTCTGCAGCGCGCGGAAGGCGGCCTCCTCGGTCATGCCCATGCGCGACATCAGCACGCCCTTGGCGCGCTCGATCACCTTGCGCTCATGCAGCGTGCGGCGGGCGGTGTCGAGCTCGGCTTCCATCGCGGCCAGCCGCGCCGCCTGCGCCTGCAGCAGTTCCATCAGCGCATGGCTCTCGCCGGCGGGCGTGAGTGTGGCGTCGGGCAGGCCGGGCGCGGCCTCGGGGCGGTGGCGGCTATCGAAGAAGCGGGCCACCGCATCCGCATGCTGCGGCGGATGGCTGCGCAGGCCCTGCAGCAGGCCTTCGGAATCCTGCAGCGCCTGCTCGGCGCGCAACCGCTGCGCCTCGCATTCGGCGCGCAGCTGGCCGATGACGGCCAGCACCCGCTGCCACAGGCTGTCGATGCGGGCGCTGCAGGCGTCGAACCAGGCCTGGCTGTGGCGGCTGTCCAGCGGTGCTTCCGGCCGTGCAGTGGACAGCATGCGGCGCAGCCGCTCCAGCCGCGCGGCATCGGGCGTGAGCTGCTGCGCTTCCCAATCGGCGCGCAGCGCCTCGTCGGCGAAGTCGGCGAAGACCTGCAGGCTGCGGTCCTGCGCATCGATCAGGTGCATCACCCGCTGCTGCAAGGCCTCGGCGCAGCGGCCGGAGGCGAACAGCACCGCACCCAGTGCCCTTTCCTGGCCGGCGGCCTCGTTGGCCTGCACCAGGTGCAGCAGCGCCACCAGCAGCCGAGAAGCCCCGGGCAGCCGGGCCGCATCGGCAATGTGGAAGATCAGCTCCACCGGCCCGGCGATCAGCCGGCTGTAGGCGGCCACCGAATCGGCCGCCTCCATCTGCTGGCGCTGCACCTGCGCCCGCAGCGCCGGCAGCGACTGCAGGCCCAGCAGCACCCAGGCGATGAGCGACAGCATCGGCGCGGTCGGGCCCTGGGCCGGTTGCAGCTGCAGCGCCAGCAGCCGGCGCAGCTGGCGGTCGGCCTCGTCGGCCTCGGCCATGGCCTGCTCGCGGACATCGGCAAAGCGCTGGCCGCCCGAGGCCAGGAAGATGCTGGTGGCGCCGCGCTCGCGCTGCAGGCCGTGGATCAGGTGGCCGATGGCATCCACCAGCTCGGCGCGGTCGGCCAGCTGCCGCACCGCGTCGATCTCCAGCTGCTTGGCCTGCAGCACCAGCTGCGATACGGACAGTTCTTCGGCCGGCTCGGGCATGCACACACTCCAGGACTTCAGGCGGTTGCCAGCCGCCATTCTTCTTCAGGCCAGCGTCTCCAGCGCTTTCAGCGCCACCAGCACCCGCCCGCCTTCCACCCGCACCGCATGGGCGCGCACCGAATGCTCCGGCGCCTCGATGCATTCGCCGCTGCGCAGGTCGAAGTGGTTCTTGTACAGCGGCGAGGCCACGACGATGCGCTCGCCCAGGTTGCCCACCAGCCCGCGCGACAGCACGCTGGCGCCCGACTTGGGGTCCACGTCGTCGATGGCGTGGTACCGGTCGGCACCGATGCGGAACACCGCCACCGGCCGCTGCTGCACCACGGCGCGCACGCCCGCATCGGGCAGGATGTCGTCCACCGTGCAGACGGCGGTCCAGCCTTCGGCCTCGGCGGCGTCGGCTGCATCCGCTGCCGCTTCGGCGGGCGCGGCCTGGTTCACCGCCGCCACGAAGCGCTTGCGGGTGGCGGGGTCGGTCACGGCCGTCTTCCACTCGCACTGATAGGTGTCCACCACCTGCTGCATCTGCGCTTCCAGCTCGGCGGCCAGGCCCAGGCTGTCGTTCACCACCACGTCCTTCAGGTTGTCCAGGCCGCCTTCCAGGTTGTCGCGCCAGGTGCTGGTGCGCTGCAGCCGGTCGGCGGTGCGCACATAGAACATCAGGAAGCGGTCGACCAGCTTCACCAGCGTGGCCTCGTCCAGGTCGCTGGCCAGCAGCTCGGCATGGCGCGGCTTCATGCCGCCATTGCCGCACACGTAGAGGTTCCAGCCCTTGTCGGTGGCGATGATGCCTACGTCCTTGCCCTGGGCCTCGGCGCATTCGCGGGTGCAGCCGGAGACGCCGAACTTGATCTTGTGCGGCGCCCGCAGGCCCTTGTAGCGGTTCTCCAGCATCACGGCCAGGCCCACGCTGTCGCCCACGCCGTAGCGGCACCAGGTGCTGCCCACGCAGCTCTTGACCGTGCGCAGGCTCTTGCCATAGGCATGGCCGGATTCGAAGCCGGCGGCGATCAGCTCCTCCCAGATGGCGGGCAGCTGCTCCAGCCGGGCGCCGAACAGGTCCAGCCGCTGGCCGCCCGTCACCTTGGTGTAGAGGCCGTACTTCTTCGCCACCTGGCCCACGGCGATCAGCCCGTCGGGCGTCACCTCGCCGCCGGCCATGCGCGGCACCACGGAATAGGTGCCGTCCTTCTGGATGTTGCCCAGGAAGTAGTCGTTGCTGTCCTGCAGCGGCGCCAGGTCCTTCTTCAGCACGAACTCGTTCCAGCAGCTGGCGAAGATGCTGGCTGCCACCGGCTTGCAGATGTCGCAGCCCAGGCCGCTGCCATGGCGCTGCAGCAGCTCGCCGAAGCTGCGGATGTTGCCCACGCGCACCAGGTGGTACAGCGCCTGGCGCGAGTGCGGGAAGTGCTCGCAGACATGGTCGCTCACCGCCATGCCGCGCCGGCCCATCTCCATCTTCATCACCTGCGTGACCAGCGGCACGCAGCCGCCGCAGGTGGCGCCGGCCTTGGTGCAGGCCTTGATCTGGCCGATGCTGGTGGCGCCTTCGCCCACCGCTTCGCAGATGCGGCCCTTGCTCACGTTGTTGCAGGAGCAGATCTGCGCGCTGTCGGGCAGGGCCGCCACGCCGATGCCGGCCTTGGGCTGGCCGTCGCTGGAAGGCAGGATCAGGAACTCGGGCTCGGCCGGCAGCGGCACGCCGTTCAGCGCCATCTGCAGCAGCGTGCCGTACTCGGCCGCATCGCCCACCAGCACCGCGCCCAGCAGCTGCTTGCCGTCGTCGCTGATGACGATCTTCTTGTAGACCTGCCGGCGCTCGTCCACGTAGACGCAGCTGCGGCTGTGCGCCGTGCGGCCATGCGCATCGCCGATGCTGGCCACGTCCACGCCCATCAGCTTGAGCTTGGTGCTCATGTCGGCGCCGACGAACGCGGCATCGGTGCGGCCGGCGATGTGCGCGGCGGCCACGCGGGCCATCTCGTAGCCCGGCGCCACCAGGCCGAAGGTCTGCTCGTTCCAGGAGGCGCATTCGCCGATGGCATAGACGTGCGGGTCGCTGGTGCGGCAGGCGCTGTCGATCACCACGCCGCCGCGCGGGCCGATGGCCAGCACGCACTGCCGCGCCAGCTCGTCGCGCGGCCGGATGCCGGCGGAGAACACGATCATGTCGGTCTCGAGGTAGCTGCCGTCGGCATACACCATGCGGTGGCGCGCGGTGGCGCCGTCGGTGATCTCCACCGTGTTGCGGCTGGTGTGCACCTGCACGCCCAGCGCCTCGATCTTGTGGCGCAGCACGCGGGCGCCGCCTTCGTCCACCTGCACCGCCATCAGCCGCGGCGCGAACTCCACGACATGCGTCTGCAGGCCCAGGTCGCACAGCGCCTTGGCGCATTCCAGGCCCAGCAGGCCGCCGCCCACCACCACGCCGCTGCGCGAGGCCGCGCCGGAGGCCTTCATCGCCTCCAGGTCCTCGATGGTGCGGTAGACGAAGCAGTGCGGCCGGTCGCGGCCCGGCACCGGCGGCACGAAGGGGCTGGAGCCGGTGGCCAGCACCAGCTTGTCGTAGGGCAGCACGCTGCCGTCGGCGGTGGTCACGGTGCGGGCACGGCGGTCCACCTTCTCGGCGCGGGCACCGAGCGTCAGCCGGAAGCCGGTGCGCTCGAAGAAGCCGGGCTCCACCAGCGACAGCTGCTCGGCCGTCTTGCCGCTGAAGAACTCCGACAGGTGCACCCGGTCGTAGGCGGCGCGGGGTTCCTCGCACAGGACGGTGACCTCGAGGTCGGTCAGGCCGGATTCGGCCAGGCTTTCCAGGAACTTGTGGCCCACCATGCCGTGGCCGACGAGAACGATCTTCATGCTTGATCCTGCACGGTGCGCGGGCGGCCGCGGCGTGACGGTGCAGGTGTGCTGCGCCTCGGCCGACCCGTCGCACGGGTTGATTGGAGTAGGAACCACCGGCGCTGCCGGCCGCAGGGGCCGCAACGGGGTCCGGTATTCCGCCTTCATCAGCGGAGGGAGCTGCCTGGCGGCGGCAACGCTACCGTGGCCAGGCGCGGCATCCGGACGCAACGTTCGTGCCCGGCATCTGGGGCCCGGCATGCGCCAACGCGGGGAGCGGGCGCACCAGGCTGGCGCGGTGCAGGGCGGTGCGGGCCCGCCCGCGCCCGCGCCTGGCGCAGCAGCCGCCGGCGGGCCGGCCCGCGGCCTTGTGGCCTAATCATGGGTTCGACGATTCATTGCCAGGAGCAAACGATGGCCACCAAGATCAGAACCGAAGCCGACCGCAAGGCCACCCCGCGCGTGCCGGGCACGCCGGGCACCAACGTCAACCGTGGCGGTGGCGGCCAGCGCGTGAGCCTGGAGCGCGGCTCGCACACCCGCAGCAAGAAGAACCCGGGCAAGCGCCCCAAGAAGGGCGGCTGACCGCCTTCCCGTGCTGAAGGCGCCGCCCCCGGCGCCTGCCCCGCTCCGACGATGTTGCGCATCACCGAACTCCGCCTGCCACTGGACCATGCCGCCGATGCCCTGCGGCCGGCCGTCTGTGCCCGCCTGGGCCTGGCGGATGCCGAGCTGAAGGACTTCACCGTCTTCCGCCGCGGCTTCGATGCGCGCAAGAAGTCGGCGGTGGTGCTGATCTATACCCTGGACTGCGAGCTGGCGCCCGGCGTGGACGAAGCCGCCGTGCTGCGGCGCTTCCAGGGCGATGCGCATGTGCGGCCCAGCCCGGACACCCGCTACCGCTTCATCGGCCATGCGCCGGCCGATTTCCATGCCAGCGGCCGGCCGCGGCCGGTGGTGGTGGGCTTCGGCCCGTGCGGCCTGTTCGCCGCGCTGGTGCTGGCGCAGATGGGCCTGCGGCCCATCGTGCTGGAGCGCGGCCGCCCGGTACGCGAGCGCACCAGGGACACCTGGGGCCTGTGGCGCCAGGGCGTGCTCCATCCCGAATCGAACGTGCAGTTCGGCGAGGGCGGTGCCGGCACCTTCAGCGACGGCAAGCTGTGGAGCCAGATCAGCGACCCGCGCCACCTCACCCGCAAGGTGCTCACCGAATTCGTCAAGGCCGGCGCGCCGGACGAGATCCTGTACGTGAGCAAGCCGCACATCGGCACCTTCCGCCTGGTGAGCATGATCGAGAAGATGCGTGCCGAGATCGAGTCGCTGGGCGGCGAGATCCGCTTCCAGCAGCGTGTGACCGACCTGCGCATCGAGGACGGCCGCCTGCGCGGCCTGGTGCTGGCCTCCGGCGAGCAGCTGGATGCCGAGCATGTGGTGCTGGCGCCGGGCCACAGCGCCCGCGACACCTTCGCGATGCTGCAGCGGCGCGGCGTGTACCTGGAGGCCAAGCCGTTTTCCATCGGCTTCCGCATCGAGCATCCGCAGGGCGTGATCGACCGCGCCCGCTTCGGACCCAACGCCGGCCACCCGATCCTGGGCGCGGCCGACTACAAGCTGGTGCACCATGCGCGCAACGGCCGCTCGGTGTACAGCTTCTGCATGTGCCCCGGCGGCACCGTGGTGGCCGCCACCTCGGAGGAAGGCCGCGTCGTCACCAACGGCATGAGCCAGTACAGCCGCAACGAGCGCAATGCCAATGCCGGCATCGTCGTCGGCATCACGCCGCAGGACTACCGGCAGGACGGCCGCGCGGACGGCCCGGTGAATCCGCTGGACGGCATCGCCTTCCAGCGCCAGTGGGAAAGCCGCGCCTACGAGCTGGGCGGCGGCGGCTACCAGGCGCCGGGCCAGCTGGTGGGGGGACTTCATCAAGGGCCAGCGCTCCACCGCGGTGGGCGACGTGCTGCCTTCGTACAGGCCGGGCGTGCACTTCACCGACCTGGCGGAGCCCGGCCGCGGCAGCCTGCCCGACGAAGCGCTGGCCGCCATCCGCGAGGCCTTGCCGGCCTTCGAGCGGCAGATCCGCGGCTTTGCGATGCCCGACGCGGTGCTCACCGGCGTGGAGACGCGCACCTCGTCGCCGCTGCGCATCACGCGCGGCCGCCAGCTGCAGAGCCTGAACGTCGCCGGCCTGTATCCAGCCGGCGAGGGTGCGGGTTATGCCGGCGGCATCATGTCCGCCGGTGTCGACGGCATCGAGGTGGCCGAGGCCCTGGCCGCCGACCTGCTGGGCCTGCCGGTGCCGGACCGCCGCGCCAGCTCGGCCTGACGGCCGCTGCCGCCTGCATGTTCAGGCGTGCAGCACTTCCAGCGCATTGCGCGCCGCGGCCACGCCCATCTTCACGTAGGCATCGGCGGTGACGCCGCCGATGTGCGGGCTGAGCACGATGCGCGGCTCGCCCTGGAACGGGTGGCCGGCGGTCATCGGCTCCACCGCGAAGCTGTCCAGCCCCGCGCTGTGCACCTGGCCCGACTGCAGCGCCTGCAGCAGCGCGGCTTCGTCCACCAGGCCGCCGCGTGCGGTGTTCACCAGGATCACGCCGCGCTTGCACTGCGCCAGCGTGTCGGCATTCACCAGCCGCGCGCTGTCGGGCGTGAGCGGGCAGTGCAGCGAGATGGCATCGCTGTCGCGCCAGATCGTCTCCAGCGTCACCGGCTGCACATAGGCCGGCAGCTGCTTCGCATAGGGGTCGAAGCCCAGCACCCGCATGCCCAGCGCATCGGCCATGCGGGCGAAGCGCAGGCCGATGGCGCCCAGGCCCACCACGCCGATGGTGCGGCCTTCCAGCTCGACGCTCTTGTGCGTGGCCTTGTCCCAGTGGCCGGCGTGCATGCGCCGGTCCAGCGGCACCACTGACTTGGCGCAGGCCAGCAGCAGCGCCAGCGCCTGCTCGGCCACCGCCGCCGCATTGGCGCCGGCCGCGGCCACCACCTGCACGCCGCGCTGGGCGGCGGCCGCCTTGTCGATGGTGTCGGTGCCGCTGCCGTGCTTGCTGATGACCTTCAGCGAGGGGGCCGCCTCCATCGCGGCCGCGCCCACCTTGCCATAGCGCACGATGATGGCCACCGGGTCGTGCGTGCGGCACAGGCCGATGATGTCGTCTTCGGTCGGCGTCTTGCCTGCATAGACAACTTCGTGGTCGCGCAGCAGCGCCAGCGCCTCGGGCGCCAGGTCCGCGCCGGTGACGAGGAAGACCGCCCGCTTCACAGCACCTCTCCTTCGCGGATGACGCCGGCCGCGCGCAGCGCGCCGTCCAGCCAGGCCGGGCGCAGCGCCTCGCGGTTGCGGATGCCGGCGATGCGCTTGGTCTCGGCGGCCACCTTCTCGGCGGCCAGCGGCAACATGGCGGCGGCCTTGTCGCGCTCGATCACCGTCACGCCGTCGCAGTCGCCCACCACCAGGTCGCCCGGATGCACCGTCACGCCGCCGATGGAGATGGGATGGTTGAGCCGGCCGGGCACGTACTTGGTCGGGCCGTTGGGATTGAGGCCGGCGGCGAACATCGGGAAGCCCAGCGCGCGGATGGCCTCGCTGTCGCGCACCGCGCCGTCGATCACCACCGCCGCCACGCCCAGGGCCACGCACTGCTGCGACATGATCTCGCCCATCAGCGCGCTGCTCAGGTCGCCCTTGCCGTCGACCAGGATCACGTCGCCTGGCTGGGCCAGCGCCATCGCGGCATGGATCATCAGGTTGTCGCCGGGGCGCACCTCCACCGTGATGGCGGTGCCGGCAAAGCGCATGGAAGGCGACAGGCCCTGGATGCGGCCGTGCAGCGCGCCGCGGCGGCCGGCCACGTCGGCCAGGATGGAAGAGGGGTACTCGGCGGCGCGGGCCACCACGTCGGCGGGGGTGCGCTCGATCTGGCGGATGACGTCGGGCAATGCAGCGGCTTGACTCACGGGAATCTCCTGGGGGGCCGGCGGTACCGGCCGTGTCGAAAGGCGGGAAGGTGGGGAGGCGGGGGCGGTGCCGTCAGTCGATGCGCACGCCGGCGTCCTTGACGACCTTGTTCCAGCGCACCGTCTCGTTGCGGATGAGTTCGCCGAACTGCTCGGGGCTGCCGAAGGTGACGTCGGCGCCTTCCTCGCCCAGCTTCTTCATCAGGGCCGGCTGCTTGAGGGCCTTGCCGAACTCGGCGTTCAGCTTGGCGATCACGTCGGCCGGGGTGCCGGCCGGCGCGAGGAAGCCGAACCAGGTCACCGACTCCGCGCCGCGGATGCCGGCCTCGGCCAACGTGGGCACCTCGGGCAGGTCGTCCACCCGCTTGGCCGACGTGACGGCCAGCGCCCGCAGCTTGCCCTGCTTGATCTGGCCCAGCAGCGTGGGCACCGACGACATGTACAGCTCCACGTTGCCGCTGATCACGTCGGTGAGGGCCTGCGCCGCGCCCTTGTAGGGCACATGCTGGTACTTCACGCCGGCCGCCTTCTGGAACAGCTCCGACGCCAGGTGCGCCACCGTGCCGTTGCCCGGCGAGGCGAAGTTGACGCCGCCCGGCTTGGCCTTGCCGGCGGCCACGGCGTCGGCCACCGTCTTGAACGGCGAGCCGGTGCCCGTGACCATCACCAGCGGCGCCTCGGCCACCAGCGCCACCGGCGCCAGGTCCTTTTGCGCGTTGTAGGGCATCTTGGCGTAGAGCGACGGATTGATCGCGAGGTTGCTGGTCTGCCCCAGCACCAGGGTGTAGCCATCAGGGGCCGACTTGGCCGCCGCATCCACGCCCAGGTTGCCGCCGGCGCCTGGCTTGTTCTCGATGACGAAGGTCCACTTGGTGGCCGCGGCCACGGCCTGCGTCACCTCGCGGGCGATGATGTCGGTGCCGCCACCCGGCGGGAACGGCACGTACACGCGGATCGGCTTGCTCGGGAACGACTGCGCCTGGACGCCGAAGGCGCACAGGGCGGTGACGAGGGCCGTGGCGGTGCCGGCGAGCGTGTGGCGGAAGGATTGCATGCTGTCTCCGAACGCCCCGGGATGGGGTCTGTGGCCACAGTATTGGCGTTCGACTCCCAACGATCCAATCGATAATTCTTTGCAAACCATCAGAGCGGCTTTTGCAATGGACCTTCGCGACCTGCGCTACTTCGAGACCATCGCCGAACTGCAGCACGTGGGCAAGGCGGCCGAGCGGCTGCACCGCACCCAGCCGGCGCTCACCGGCGCCGTGCGGCGGCTGGAGCAGCAGGCCGGCGCGCCGCTGTTCGAGCGCTCGGGCCGCGGCATCCGGCTGACCGACGCCGGCCGGGTGCTGCTGCGCTGGGCCCAGCGGCTGCGCTTCGACGTGGAGGACGCGCGGCGCGAGATCGCGGAGATCGGCCGCGGCGTGGCCGGCCATGCCCGCATCGGCATCGTGCCCACCGCGGCGCAGTACCTGCTGCCGCAGGCGGTGCGGCAGCTGCTGCAGGAAGCGCCCGAGGTGACGCTGAGCACCACGGTGGCCCTGGTGGACGTGCTGCTGCCCATGCTGGGCCGCGGCGAGCTGGACCTGGTGGTGGGCACCGAGGGCCGGGCCCAGCCCGGGCTGCAGTCGCACCGGCTGTCGGAGGACAGCATCGTGGTGGCCGCCCATGCCCGCCACGAGATCTTCCAGGGCAAGCCCACGCTGAAGGACCTGACGCGCTACCGCTGGGTGCTGCAGGCGCCTGGCGCGCCCACGCGCGACTGGCTGGACCACACCTTCGACCGCAAGCGCCTGCCGCGGCCGGTGGTGCAGGTGGAAAGCAGCATGCTGGTGACGCTGCCGGCGATGATCGCCGAGACCGGGCTGCTGAGCTTCATCTCGCGGCACCACCTGGCGGCCGGCTCGCCGCAGCGGCTGCGCGAGGTGGTGCTGAAGGAGACCACCATGCGCCGCCGCCTGGTGGTCACGCACCGCAGCCATGCCTACGTGCCGCCGGCCGCGCGGCGGCTGATGGAGCTGCTGGCGGCGGCGGCAGCGTCGCCGGTGGCCGAAGGCGAGGCCTGAGCCTCAGTTGGCCGGCACCGGCGTTTGGAGCAGCTGCTGCTCCCACAGGTAGGCGATGCCGCTGCCGCCGGCATGCTCGGTGATCACCTCGGTCAGTGCCATGGCCTGTTCGGCGCGTGCCCAGTCGCGCTGCCATTCGGCCGCCACGGCCAGCCAGGTCATCATGTTGACGCCCGCGGCCAGCATGCGCTGGATGGCCAGTTGGTGCGCCTCCACCGACACTCCGCCCGACGCATCGGTGACCACCGTGACGTCCCAGCCTTCGCCCGCGGCCTGGATGGCCGGCATCGCGACGCAGACCTCGGTCCACAGGCCGGCGATGACCAGCTGCCTGCGCCCGGTGGCCTTGACCGCGTCCACCACCTTCGTGTCCTGCCAGGTGTTGATCAGGGTCCGGTCTATCACCTCCTGGCCGGGAAACACCTTGGTGATCTGCGGGAACAGCAGGCCGCCACGCTCGGCGATCACGCTGGTGAGGATGGTGGGCACGCCGAAGGCCCGGGCCGCCTTGGCCAGTCCCGCGGTGTTGTTGATCACCATCTGGGGCTCGTGGCTGTTCAGGTTGGCCAGCTGGTAGGGCTGGTGGTCGATCAGCACGAGCACCGAGTCCTCCGGTCGAAGCAGCGAATCGAGGCCATTGCGAAACGTCATGGATGCATCCTTTGTTGCCTTGATGGCCGGGCGGCATTGCCCGACGCGATCGATTCTTCTGGCCTGCGTGCCGGCTGGGTAGTGCCATCATCCGTGCAGCTGTGTCGCGCAAGGAGGAACGCAGGATGGACCTGGACGACCTGAGGACCTTCGTGGAAGTGGCCGACGCGGGCGGGGTTTCTGCCGCCGCCGTGCGGCTGGGGGTCTCCAAGTCCATCGTCAGCCGGCGGCTGCTGCGGCTGGAGGCCGAGCTGGGCGTGCAGCTGCTGACCCGCAGCACCCGCGGCGCGTCGCTCACCGAGGCCGGCGCCACCCTGCGCGAGCATGCGGCCCGCGCCAGCGCGGAAGTGGACGCGGCCCGCGACGCGCTGCTTCCCGCCGGTGAACTGCGCGGGCGGCTGCGCGTATCGGTGCCGTTGACGTTCGGCCCCACGCACTTCGCGCCGGTGCTGGCGGAGATGGCGCGGCGCCATCCGCGGCTGGACATCCAGGCCTGCTACAGCGACCGCTTCGTCGACCTCATCGCCGAGGGCTACGACTGCGCCATCCGCGTCGGCTACCTGCCCGACTCCAACCTGGTCGCCAGGCGCATCGCCACCCTGACGGGCAAGCTGGTGGCCAGCCCGGCGTATGTCAAGGCACACGGCGCGCCGGACAGCCCGCCGGACCTGCTGAACCATGCGGCCCTGATGCAGGGCACGGAATCCTGGCAGCTGATGGATGGCGACCGGACCATCACCGTGCGGCCGCACGGGCGCTTCAAGGCCGACAACGGCGCGGCACTGGTGGTGGCGGCCGTGGCCGGCCTGGGCATCGCCTACCTGCCGGACTGGCTCACCGCCGAGCATGTGGCCTCCGGGGCACTGCTGCCGCTGATGCCGCGACATCCGCCGCCGACGGCCGGTGCCTATGTGGTGCGCCCGCCCGGCCAGCATCCCGCACGCAAGATCCGCATGCTCACCGAGCTGTTGATCGAGCACTGCGAGGCCCTGAACCGGTAGCCCGGCCCGCCATGCGCCCTCAGCCGGACTGAACGGCGGGGGGCGGCAGCGGCGCGCCGCAGTGGCTGCAGAAGCGGGCGTCGGGGGCATGCCCCTCGGCCAGGCAGGCCTGGCAGGTGCGGGTGGCGGGCCGGCCGCGGCCCGTCATGCGCATGGCGGTGAACTCCGCGCTGACGATGCCGGTGGGCACCGCCAGGGTGCCCCAGCCCACCAGCATCATCACCGAGGCGATGAAGCGGCCCAGGCCGGTCTTGGGCGTGATGTCGCCGAAGCCGACGGTGGTCATCGTGGAGATGGCCCAGTACACCGACACCGGGATGTTGGGAAATCCGTTGGCCGGCCCCTCCACCACGTACATGATGGTGCCCATCACCATCACCACCAGCAGCACGAAGCTGATGAACACCAGGATCTTGCGGCGGCTGGCGGCCAGGGCCCGGCCCAGCGCGGCAAACTCCTCCACGTACTCGGCCAGCTTCAGGATGCGGAACAGCCGCAGCAGGCGCAGCAGCCGCACGTCGATCAGCGCATGCAGGCCGGGCACGAACAGCGCCAGCCAGGTGGGCAGCATGGCCAGCAGGTCGATGATGCCGAAGGCGCTGCGCGCGTAGCGCAGCGGCCTGCGCACGCAGGCCAGCCGCGCGACGTACTCCGCCGTGAACAGCACGGTGAACACCCATTCGGCCACCGTCAGGGCCGGGCCCCATCGCCGGTGGATGTGTTCGAAGCTGTCCAGCATCACCACCGCCACGCTGGCCAGGATGAGCCACACCAGCGTGAGGTCGAAGAGGCGTCCGGCGCGGGTGTCCGCCTCGAAGATGACGGTATACAGGCTCAGCCGCCAGCCGCCCGACGGCCGGCCGAAGGGCTGCGCCACCGCATCGGCGGATGGGCCTTGCGCATCAGGCGCCTGACTTGCGGCGGCACCGGGAACGCGGCTGCTTTTCATGCGGGCAGTTTAGGCGCCGATGCGGCTGCACCGGGACGCCCTGGCGGACGGTCAGCGCCGCAGGGCTTGCGTGGCCAGTTCGACGAAGGCCCGGGTCTTGGCCGGCAGCAGGCGCAGGCCCGGCGTCACCAGGTGGATGGCACCGGGCTCGCCCACCTCCCAGCCGTCCAGCACCGGCACCAGCTGCCGGCGCAGCGGATGCCGCTCCAGCAGCCAGTCGGTCACCGCCGCGATGCCGGCACCCTCGGCCGCGGCGGCCAGCAGCGTCTCGGCATCGTCGGCCACCAGCAGCGGCTGCACCGCCACCTTGATGCGCTGCGGCGGCTGGCGCAGCACCCAGGGCGCGCCGTGCATGTCGTGGCTGAACTGCAGGCAGGCATGCTGCGCCAGGTCCGCCGGATGCGCAGGTCGGCCATGGCGCTTCAGGTAGGCCTTGGAAGCCACCAGCGTGCGTGTCACCGCGGCCAGGCGGCGGGCCACCAGCGAGCTGTCCGCCAGCTTGCCGATGCGCAGCGCGACGTCGAAGCCTTCGGCCACCAGATCGACCAGACGGTCGCTGTAGTGGGCTTCCACCCGCAGCGCCGGATGCCGCTGCATGAAGCCGGCCAGCAGCGGCGCCACCCACAGCCGCCCATAGCTGCGCGGCGCGGTCAGGCGCAGCACGCCCTGCGCCAGCCCGCCATGCGCCGACAGCTCCGCCGTGGCGGATGCCAGTTCGTCGAACACCGTGGTCACGCGGGCCAGGTAGGCGGTGCCGGCCTCGGTCAGCGCCACCTGGCGCGTGGTGCGCTCGATCAGGCGCACGCCGAGCCGGCTTTCCAGCGCGCTGATGCGGCGCGAGACGGTCGAGCCGTTCCTGCCCAGCCGCCCCGCCGCCGCGGTGAAGCTGGCCGTCTGCGCCACGGCCACGAAGGCCTGCAGTTCTTCCAGCGCGCTGGGATGCAGTGTGGGTGCGGGCGGTGGCGGCAGGGCTCGGCGCATGCGGCCAGTCTATTGCGCTGCATGCAGAAGTCATCTGCAGCGTGGCCGATTGATTCGCCAGGTGCATCGGGCTGCAATCACCGCATGACTCCACCCGCCCACAACGCCATGCCCGCCCAGGCGGGCGCCGTTCCTGCACCGGCCGCCGGCGCCTCGCATCGCTGGCGGGTGCTGGCCGCCGGCTTTGCGGCCAATGCCGCCTTCTCCGCCGCGATCTCGGGCGTGCCCGCGGCGGCAGTGCTGCTGCGCGAGGCCTATGTGCTCAGCACCTCCGGCCTGGGCATTGCCGTGGCTGCCGTCGGGCTGGGCATCGCCCTGAGCGAGCTGCCGTGGGGCATGCTGGCCGATCGGCTGGGCGACCGGCGGGTGCTGCTGTGGGGCCTGGGCCTCACCGCCGCGGTGCTGGCCTGGCTGGCCCTCTTCGTCTCGCCACAGGAAGGCCACCGTCCCGCGCTGGCCTGGCTGGCCACCGGCATGGCGTTGATCGGCCTGGCCGGCGGCAGCGTGAACGGCGCCAGCGGCCGCGCGGTGATGACCTGGTTCACCGATGGCGAACGCGGCCTGGCCATGAGCATCCGCCAGACGGCGCTGCCGGCGGGCGGCGCCCTGGGCGCCTTGGTCGTGCCCGCGGTGGCCGCCCAGGCGGGATTCCGCGCGGCGTATGCCGTGCTGGCCGCCGCCTGCCTGGTGGCCGCAGCGGCCTGCTGGCGGTGGCTGCGCGTGCCCGCCGAGCCGCCCGTGGCCGTGGCCCGGCCGGCGGCCGGGGCCTTGCCGGCCTCGCCGCTGGCGCGCTGGCCGATCTGGCGTCTGGTGCTGGCCATCGGCGCGCTGTGCGTGGCGCAGATCGCGGTGCTCAGCTTCCTGGCCGTGTTCCTGCACGACGTGGCCGGCTTCAGCGTGGCCTGGACCAGCGCCGCCATGGTGGCCTACCAGGTGGGCGCCGGCGCCTTGCGCGTAGGCAGCGGCGCCTGGACCGACCGGCATGGCAACCGACCCGCGTTCCTGCAACGCAGCTGCCTGGCGGTGGCCATGCTCTTCGGGCTGCTGGCGGTGCTCTCGGCATGGGCGCCGCACGGCGACGCGGCGGCCAGGTGGGCACTGCTGGGCACCATCGTACTGGGCGGCATCGTGGCTTCCGGCTGGCATGGCGTGGCCTTCACCGAACTGGCGGTGCGTGCCGGCCTGCAGCATGTGGGCACGGCGCTGGGCCTGGGCAACACCTTCGCCTTCAGCGCCTACTTCCTTACCCCGCTGTTCACCCCGGTGGCCGTCGCGCTCGGCGGCTGGCCGGCGGCCTGGGCACTGGTGGCGGCGTTCGCGCTGCTGGCGCGGCCATTGTTCGGCTGGCCGCCGCCTGCGCGGCCCGTCCCGCGAGGTCCCGGCGGCTGACTGGCGGGCGCCGCGGGCGGCGCGGGAACGGGAGTTGCCAACGGTGATGCTCGCCCTACGGACATGCCATGCCGGAAACCCACCTGATGCCTCCCCAGCCGCGCTGCGCCCCTGCGGCCGCGGCGCCTGGCCCCACCGCCGTCGGCGGCGCGCAGCCGTGGCCGGCCCTGGTGGACCGCGTCAACCAGCGGCTGGACGAGCTGCTGCCCCTGGTGCCCCACGCCAGCAGCCAGCCCAATCCGCTGGCGCCTGCCATGCGGCATGCGGTGCTGGGCATGGGCAAGCGGGTGCGTGCGCTGCTGGCGCTGCAGGCCGCCCGCGAGCTGGAAGCCGACGACGCCATGGCCCTGGACGCCGGCTGTGCGATCGAGATGCTGCATGCGGCCTCCCTGGTGCTGGACGACCTGCCCGCCATGGACGACGCGCCGCTGCGGCGCGGGCAGCCGGCCACCCACCTGGTGTTCGGCGAGGCGACCGCCATGCTCACCGCCGTCAGCCTCATCGCGCAAGCCTTCGCGCTGGTCGGTGGCCTGACGCAGGTGTCGGCGGAAGCCCGGTGCGCGATGGTGGCGGTGCTGGCCTGCACCATCGGCAGCGAGGGCATGTCCGCGGGCCAGCAATGCGACGTGGCGCCGGCGCCGGGCCGTGCCAACCTGCGGCTGGTGGAGCAGGTGGGCGAGCAGAAGACGGGTTCGCTGTTCGTGGCGGCGGTGGAACTGGGCGCCTTGGCCGGCCAGGCCAGTGCCGCGCAGCGCGCCCGGCTGCGCAGCTATGCCCAGCATGTGGGCCTGGCCTTCCAGATCGCCGACGACCTGGTGGACGAGGACGAGGACACCGGCCGCGACACCTACGTCGGCCTGCTGGGCCGCGGCGGCGCCCAGGCCCTGCTGCGCAAGCATGTGCAGGCTGCCCGCGGCGAACTGCTGCAGCCGCGTGGCGGCTTGATGCAGCTGACGCATGCGCTGTTCGCCGCTCACCTCGGCCCGCAGGAACGGATGCCGTGATGCCGGATGCGGGAGGCCTCGTGCTGCGCGCCTTGATCGTGCTGGCCAGCGCCATCGCGATGGAAGGCGTGGCGGCCCTGGTTCACCGGCTGTGGATGCACGGCCCCGGCTGGGGCTGGCACCGCTCGCATCATGAGCCCGGACCGGCGCGCATCGAGCGCAACGATGCCTATGCGGTGGTGTTCGCCGCCATCGCGGTGGTGCTGTTCGTCGTGGGGCAGGGGCCCTGGTGGCCGCTGTACTGGGTGGCCGCGGGCATGACGCTGTATGGCCTGCTGTACGGCCTGGTGCACGACGGCCTGGTGCACCGGCGCTGGCCGCTGCGCTGGTCGCCGCGGCGCGGCGGCTACCTCGCCCGCCTCGTGCAGGCCCACCGGCTGCACCATGCGGTGGGCACGCGCAAGGGCGCGGTGTCCTTCGGCTTCCTGTTTGCGCGGGACCCTTCGCGGCTGGCCGCCGAACTGCGGGCCCGCCGCCGCGGCCGGGGGCATCGACGTGAAGTACCCACGCGGCCGGCAGACCCTGGTCGGGGTGGGCCTGGCGCTGTTGCTGGTGCTGGCCTGGGCGGCCCTCGTGGGCTACGCCTTGTTCCTGCACCGCTGGAGCACCGCCGACCTGCTGCTGGTACCACTGATGGTGGCGGTGGTCTGCTGGCTGGATACGGGCCTGTTCATCGTCGCCCATGACGCGATGCACGGCACGCTGGCACCGGCGCGGCCGTGGGTCAACCGCGCGCTGGGCGCGCTGTGCATGCTGCTGTACGCCGGCTTCTGGATCGGCCGCTTCCAGCCCCGGCACATGGACCACCACCGCGCACCCGGCACCGCGGAAGACCCCGACTTCCACCTGCAGGGCCGGCGCTTCTGGCCCTGGTACGGCAACTTCATGCGCCAGTACACCGGCCTGCCGGAGCTGCTGGGCGTGGCCGGCATGACGGCGCTGTTCGTCTTCGGCTTGGGTGCGCCTTTCGAGCGGGTGATGCTGTTCTGGGCGCTGCCGGCGATCCTGTCGTCGGTGCAGCTGTTCGCCTTCGGCACCTGGCTGCCGCACCGGCTGGGCGAGGAGGCCGACGGCGGCTTCGCGGACCGGCACCGCGCCCGCAGCAATGCCTATGGGCTGTGGGCCTCGCTGATCACGTGCTTCCACTTCGGCTACCACCACGAGCATCACCTGCGGCCCGATGCGCCCTGGTGGCGGCTGCCGGCGATGCGCCGGCAGCTGTCGGCCGGCGGGATCAGGCCCGCGGCCGCGTCCACAGCCGATCGCGCAGTGCCATAGGCGGCGGCCGGCTCACGCCGGCGCGGCTCATGGCCGCCACCATGCCGCCGGCCAGCAGATGGTGCAGCTTGCGCCGCTTGCCGGTGCTGATGCGCTGGTCCCATGCGGCGCCGCCGCGCGCCTTCACCTGCAGTCCGATCTCGCGGTACACGCCGCGCGCGGTGGCCACCGCCCAGGCCGATCGCAGCGGCAGCGCCGCGATGCCGAGCCCGGCCGAGGAGTAATACGGCTCGGCCGCATCCACCAGGCGCTGCGCCACCCGCGCCACGCGCTCGCGGTGCTGCGGCTCGGCCACCTCGCTGGGGTCCACTTGCTCTTCGGCCAGCCACTGCGCCGGCAGGTACAGCCGGCCGGCGGCATGGTCGTCGATCACGTCGCGGGCGATGTTGGTGAGCTGGAAGGCCAGGCCCAGGTCGGCGGCGCGGTCCAGCGTCACGTCGTCGCGGCGGCCCATCACCATGGCCATCATCACGCCCACCACGCCGGCCACGCGATAGCAGTAGTCCAGCGTGTCCTCCAGCGTCTGGTAGCGGCGGGCCTCCACGTCCATGCGGAAGCCGGACAGGTGTTCCAGCGGAAAGCGCTCGGGGATGCGGTGGCGTTTGACCACCTCGGCCAGCGCGGCGAAGGGCGCCGCATCGGTGGGCAGCCCGCGCAGCGCACGGCGCGTCTGGTCGGCCAGGGCCTCGATGCGCTGCACGCCCACCGCGGGGTCCTGGGCGGCCTGGCCATGGCCGTCCTGCTGGCCGTCGACCACGTCGTCGCAGTGGCGGCACCAGGCGTACAGCATCACCACGCTCTGGCGGGTTTCGCTGTCGAACAGCCGCGCCGCCGAGGCGAAGCTGCTGGAGCCGCGCGTGATCGCGCGCTGTGCATAGTCCAGCAGCGGGGAGAGGGGCGGAGCACTCACGGCGCGGTCCTTTCGGTGGTGATGAGGGCGGAGACCGGGTCTTCCAGCATCAGGCCCGCGGTGGCCTGGGCCGAGGCCAGCACGCCGGGGATGCCGGCGCCCGGGTGCGTGCCGGCGCCCACGAAATAGAGGTTGGGGATGGTCTTGTCGCGGTTGTGCGGCCGGAACAGCGCGCTTTGCGTGAGCAGCGGCTCTAGCGAGAAGGCGGAGCCCAGGTGCGCGCCCAGCTCGGTGCGGAAGTCCAGCGGCGAGAAGGTGCGGCAGGTCACCAGGTCGGCGCGCAGGCCCGGGATGTAGCGCTCCTCCAGGTACTGCAGGATGCGGTCGCGGTAGCGGGGGGCCTCCACCGCCCAGTCGAAGCGGGTATGGCCCAGGTGCGGCACCGGCGCCAGCACGTAGTAGGCGCTGTGGCCGGGCGGCGCCAGCGTGGGGTCGGTGACGCTGGGCGCATGCAGGTACAGCGAGAAGTCGGCCGGCAGCTCGCCGCCGCAGCGGCCGAACACCTCGTCCAGCAGCTGGCGGTAGCGCGGCCCGAAGCACACCGTGTGGTGCTTGAGGTCGGGCCGCTCGCCGCGCAGGCCGAAGTAGATGACGAACAGCGACATGCTGAAGCGCTTGCCCTTCAGGCGCCGGGCCTCGCTGCGCCCGCGCGGGTGGCCGCAGAGCAGGCGGTCGTAGGTGTGCACCACGTCGGCGTTGGAGGCCACCGCATCGAAGGGCAGGGTGATGGCCGGCGCGCCGCGGTGGCGGAAGCTCACGCCGGTGGCGCGGTTGCCTTCGGTGGTGATGGCTTCGCACGGCGTGTCCAGCATCACGGTGCCGCCGATGTCCTCGAACAGCCTGACCATGCCCCGGATCAGCGCGCCGGTGCCGCCGCGGGCGAACCACACGCCCCATTCGCGTTCCAGCGCATGGATGAGCGAGTACATCGACGAGGTCTGGAACGGGTTGCCGCCCACCAGCAGCGAATGGAAGGAAAACACCTGGCGCAGCTTCTCGTCATGGATGAAGCCGGCCACGGCGTCGTGCACGCTGCGCCAGGCCGCCAGCTTGACGATGTGCGGCGCGGCGCGCGCCATGTCGCGCCACGACAGGAAGGGCACCGCGCCCAGCTGCAGGTAGCCCTTCTCGAAGGTCTCGCGCGAGTAGGCCAGGAAGCGCCGGTAGCCCTCCACGTCGCGCGGCGACCGCTCGGCGATCTGCCGCTCCAGCTCGGCCTGGTCGTTGACGTAGTCGAAGTGGTCGCCGTCCTCCCAGCACAGCCGGTACAGCGGCGTGACCTCCACCAGCTCCACGTAGTCGTCCATGCGGCGGCCGGCCAGCGAGAACAGCGAGCGCAGCGCGCCGGGGTCGGTGATGACGGTGGGCCCGGCGTCGAAGATGAAGCCGTCGTCCTCGTACACGTAGGCGCGGCCGCCGGGCTTGTCGCGCTGCTCGAACAGCGTGGTCATGATGCCGGCCGCCTGCAGGCGGATCGCCAGGGCGATGCCGCCAATGCCCGCGCCGATCACGGCGGCCGTCTTCAAACCATCACGCTTCATGCAGGAGACTCCATCCGCCGGGGCGGCAACAGGACTTTCAGCGCCGAGAAGAACGGCACGGGCGGCTTGCCGGTCACGATGCGCAGCTTGTCGGCCACCGTCAGCCGC
Organism: Aquincola sp. J276; assembly: GCF_024700035.1. NCBI lineage: Bacteria > Pseudomonadati > Pseudomonadota > Betaproteobacteria > Burkholderiales > Sphaerotilaceae > Aquincola > Aquincola sp. J276. Next base: position 811,640 of record NZ_JAJONC010000002.1, on the reverse strand, counting down.
TCGCCGTAGAACCGACCGACCAGGCCATCGGGCAACCGGTAGAAATGCGCCAGCACCCGGTGCCGGCCCTCGGCCGGGCCGGCCAGGAACAGCATGCGGTTGAGGGCGCGGAAGAAGAACTGAGAGCGCCAGACGGCCCGTGCATGCCGCTCGATCACCGCCGCCAGCGCCGGTGCGGAGAGGTCGCGCTGCCGCGCGATCAGGTCGGCCAGCCGCACCGCCTGCGGCAGCGAATAGCCGGTGGTGGGATGGAACAGCCCGGCCCGCAGGCCGCTCACCGGCTGGCCCTGGCGGCCGCGCCAGAAGGCGTCGATGTCGCCGTCGATGGCGATGGGCAGCACGCCCTGTTCCTCCCGCAGCACCCGGGCCACCGGCCAGCCCTGGCTGGCCGCGTAGTCCAGCGCCCGGGTGCGCAGCGCCGCCGGGCTGAGGGCCGGCGTGTCGGCGTAATAGGTGTCCTCCACCAGCAGCCGGTCGGCCGCCAGCGGCAGGGTGTAGACGAAGCGGTAGCCATCGAGCTGCGGCACCCGCGCGTCCATCAGGATGGGTCCGGCCAGGCCGTGCGGGCGCTCGAGTTGCAGCTCCATCCCCAGGAACTTCTGGTAGCGCAGGTCCAGCTGCGGGCTGGGCGCGAAGCCGCGGCCGTCGATCACGGCCTGCGCATCGAACACCTGCCCGTCGGCCGCCAGCGCCTGCCGCGGCCGCACCTCCAGCAGGGGCGTGGACCGCCGCACCACCGCGCCCAGCTCGCGCGACAGCACCTCGTGGAAGCGCTCGGAGGTCACCGCGTTGTAGCCACCCGCGACGGTGCGGGTGCGCTCGTCGAACAGCACCACGTGCTGGGCCCAGCGGTGCGCCACCAGCGGCGCCACCCAGGCGCGCTGGGCGGCGTCCAGGTCGCTGTCATGGAAGCACCAGGTGTGGTTGCCGCCCAGGGTGGGGCCGGCCTCCAGCAGGGTCACCCGCAATTCCGGCCGCAGCTGCCGCAGGCGCCAGGCGATCATGCCGTTGGCCAGGCCGCCGCCGGCCAGCACCAGGTCCTGGGCTTCAGTGCGCATGGTGCTCCACCAGTTCCGCGGCCCGCGCGGCGCCGCCGCCCGCCTGCAGCGAAGCGCCCAGCTCCGCCGCCCTTTGGCGGTGGCGCCCATCGGACAGCACGCCGGTGACCAGCCGCCGCAGCGCCGGCACGCTGCGCAGGCCCGACAGCCGCCGCCCGGCGCCGGCGCGCAGCACACGCTGCGTGATCGCGCCCTGCTCCATGGCCAGCGGCAGCAGCGCCAGCGGCACCCCGGCTTCCAGCGCATCCAGCACCGTGTTCATGCCGCCATGGCTGACCACCAGCGCGCAGTGGCGGATCACCTGCCGCTGCGGCAGGAAGCGCGCCACCACCGGATCGCCCGGCAGCCGGGCCACCTGCGCCGCATCCAGCCGGCCGTTGTGCGCCACGATGGCCGTGAGGCCGACGTCGCGGCAGGCGCGTGTCAGGCGCGCGATCAGGCCGAAGCGCCCGCCCTGCAGGCTGCCCAGGCTGACGAAGGCGAACGGACCGCGTGCGCCGGGCGGCGGCTGCCAGGCCGGCTCGTCGTCCAGCGGCTGGCGCAAGGGGCCGGTGTAGTGGAAGCCGTCGCCCAGGGACTCGCGGGGAAAGTCCAGCGCCGGCGACAGCTGGCCGATCTGGCGGTCGGACAGGCAGTGCTCCGTGCGCTGGCAGGGCGCCAGGCCGAAGTCGCGGCTCCAGCGCTCCAGCACGGCGGCCACGCGGGCCATCATCCAGTCGCTGACGCGGTAGCCCCCCAGGTTGCGCTCGCGGGCCCAGGTGGTGCGGGCGTAGGGCCAATCGGTAAAAGGCGGTGGCACATACGGCTCGCGGTCCAGCATCAGGGCATTGGCGACCGACACCTGCGGCAGGCGGTAACGCCGTGCCAGCAGGCCGCCGGCCGGCTCCAGCTGGTCGCACACGATGGCGCCGGGCTGCAGCCGTTCGATCACTGCCGGGGCCTCGCGGCACAGCATGTCGGTCATCGCCGCCACGTCGTCGATCACGCCGCCGATGCCCAGCAGCCCGCGCAGCCCGGCCAGGCGCGCCTCCATCCGGGCCAGCGTGCCGGGCGGATGGGATCTGTCGGCGCCCACCGCCTCGAAGCCGAAACCGGCCCGCGTCACCGCCTCGCCGGTGTCGGCGATGCCGATGAACGACACCGCATGCCCGCGGTGACGCAGGGCGTCGCCCAGGGCGAACATGGGATTGAGGTGGCCCGGGTAGGGCGGGCAGAGGAGGGCGAGTTGCATCGTGCGCTTTTCCAAGCGCAGCCTTCGGCAAACATCGCTCCCGCGGCCCCGGGCGCGGGCGGCGGACGAAAAAAGCGGCCTGGAGGGCCGCTCGGGGATCGGTCAGGGGCGCCGGCGGCGCGTCAGTCCTGCCCGGCGGGCAGCGCGGTGGCCAGCGAGCCGGCCGCCTTGCCCTTGCCGGCGCGGGCCGGCGGGTTGCACAGGCCGCAGGTGAAGTGCCGGGCGATCTCGTGCGGGTGGGTCACGTAGTGGCCGCCGCAGCAGTTGCACTTGGTCATGGTGAGCATGCCGTTGTCGACGAACTTCACCAGGCGCCAGGCGCGAGTGACGGACAGCATCGGCTCCAGGCCCTGCGACTGCGTCTGCTCCAGGTACAGCTGGTAGGCCTTGATGACGACGTCGATCTCGTCCATCGCCGAGGTCTTGTTCAGGTACTCGTGGATGTTCAGGAACAGGCTGGCATGGATGTTGGGCTGCCAGGTCATGAACCAGTCGGTGGAAAACGGCAGCTGGCCCTTGCTGGGGCTCTTGCCCGCCACTTCCTTGTACAGGCGGATCAGCCGCTCGTAGCTGAGGTCGGTCTCCGATTCCAGCACCTGCATGCGGGCGCCGAGCTGGATGAGGGTGACCGCGCGCTCGATCTGCCGGGCTTCGGTGAGGATGCTCTTGCTGCGTGCCATGGGGTACTCCGGTGGCGTGGCGGTCAGACTGTCGGGCGCACGGCGCCTGCCGCGGTCACCGGCTTGGCATGCTGGGTGATGAGCTCGAACACCGTCTCGTCGCCCATCTGGCAGTGCGCCAGCAAGGTGTTGCTGCTGGCCAGCTTGCTCAGCTGGGTGGCCGTCAGGGCCTCGATGCGGCTGGCCACCTGCTCCGAGATGCCCAGGCGCTCCAGGGCTTGGGCGCGGTCGGCGCGGATGAGGCTTTGCGCCAGCATCAGGTAGCCGAGATTGGCTTCGCGGATTTCGTCGAGGATCTGGGTGGCGTTCATCGGGGCTTCTCCTGTAGGGGTGCAGCTGTCTCGCTGCGTTGGAATGAACTGTAGAAGCCGGACAAGCGTGAAATAAGTGGCCGTATTCGGTGGATCGCGTCTCTGTTCTTCGTGTTGCGTGTCAGTCAACTTCCTACACGCCGGCCGGGCGGGTGGCTCGGCACCGCGCTTGCCCATGCACCGGCATGGACTCTCCCGCCCCCAGCCGCCGCCATGCCGCCCCGGCGCATCCACGCCTCCTGCAGCAGGCCGGCCGACCCTTCACCAGCGTGGCCGCGGTGCAGGCCTGGGTGGCCCGCCACGGTGTCGCGCGCCTGGTGCTGGCCTGCGTGTGCGGACGGGTGCGAGGTCCGGCGGCCATGGCGGTGCGGCTGTGGGTGCGCGAGGCCAGCTGGGCCCGGCCCAGGTGAGCGGCTGCGGCGGATCCCCCTAATCCATCGGCGGTTTTTCCAGGGTGGGGCGATTGCAATAGGTTGTATCCCCATGGGATGCCAGGCGTGGGCTGCACAAGCTCGAAGGCCTTCCACTCCGCCATCGCCGTCATGGATGCTCAACGCCAATCGATCGGGGCCAACCTGCAGGGGCATGTGTTGGAAATCGGACCCGGCGCCCGGCCGTATCCCACCGCGCCCGGCGCCTGCGTCACCTATGCCGACCGTTCGGTCGCCGGCGGGCGTGAGCTGAACTGGCCGGAGCTGAAGGGCGCGCCCGCCGGCCCGCAGGCGGACTACGACATCGACCTGGACCACGACGGCCTGGGTGCGCTGGCCGATGCTTCGCAGGATGCGGTGGTGGCCAGCCATGTGATCGAGCACCTGGCCAACCCGGTGGCGGCCCTGGTGGAATTCCAGCGCGTGCTGCGCCGCGGCGGCCAGCTGGTGCTGGTGGTGCCCGACCGCCATCACACCTTCGACTGGGTGCGCCGGCCCACCTCGTTCACGCACCTGTGGGAGGAGTACCAGGCCGGCGTGGTGGAAGTCAGCCGGGCGCACATCCTGGAGTTCTGCCGCGCCATCTCCATGCAGCCGCCACTGCATCCACCGCAGGTGCGCGCCTGGCACGACCCCCGTTGCATGGACGACCGCCTGCTGGCCCTGCATCGCCGGCGCAGCATCCATGTGCATTGCTGGGCGCCGGAGGAGTTCGCTTCGCTGCTGGCCAACCTGCTGTGGAAGGGCACGCTGTCGTTCAGCCTGGCGCATGCCTACTTCGTCGAAGACCTGGAAGGCGGCCATGGCGACGAGTTCGGCTTCGTGCTGGTCAAGGACGCCGCCGCTTCGTCGCCGTCATCCGTCGCCGAGCGGTTCGCGCGCGACTGGAGCGTGATCACGCTGGAGAAGTCCCGCGCCTCGCCACAGCGCCTGCTGCGCTTGCAGGCCGCGCTTCGCCGCGACGCCACCGATGCCGGCCCGGTGCTTGGTGCGGTGGTGATGCAGGCCCTGGCCGAGCGCCGGTTGCGGCCGCGCCGCCCGGGTCCGCAGAAGCGGGACCTGCGCCGCCTGGTGCTGCGCGGCCGGCAGGCGGTACGGGAGCTGCTGCTGCCGGCGGCACGGCCCCAGCTGCCGCAGGCCTCGTTCGATCCGAGCTGAGCCCGACGCGCCGCGCCGCGGGCGGGCCGGCGCTGCGCCTGCCCGTCGACACCCCCGCTGCATAATGACCCGTTGACAGCTGCAACGGTGAGGCGTTGTTCTTTGACTGGTCTGCCTGACAGCGAAACCGTCGCGATCGCCCGCGACCTGGAAGCGGTGCGGCGCGTGAGCGCGGTGCCCACGATCCTGCGCATCCTGTGCGACACCACCGGCATGGGCTTCGCCGCCGTGGCGCGGGTGTCCGACCAGACCTGGACCGCCTGCGCGGTGGAAGACCACATCGGCTTCGGCCTGCAGGCCGGCGCCCAGCTGGAACTGGCGACCACGCTGTGCGTGGAGTCGCGCGCCGCGCGGGCGCCGATCGTGATCGAGAACGTGGCCGAGAGCGATCTCTATCGCGACCATCACACGCCCCGCATCTACGGCCTGCAGAGCTACGTGTCGGTGCCCATCGTGCTGGGCAATGGCGACTATTTCGGCAACCTGTGCTGCATCGACCCCCGGCCGGCGCAGCTCGACCGGCCCGGCCTGCTGGCCACCTTCACTGCCTATGCGGATCTGATCGGCCGGCAACTGGACCTGGAAGGCGAGCGCCTGCGTGCCGACCAGGCCCTGGTGCACGAGCGCAGCCAGTCGGCCCTGCTGGAGCAGTACGTGGCGGTGCTGGGCCATGACCTGCGCAACCCGCTGGGCGCCATCATGGCCTGCGCCGAGCTGCTGGCCCGGCGCAAGCCCGGCATCGACCCGTCCGACCTCGTCCGCCGCATCCTTGCCAGCGGCGAGCGCATGGGCAAGCTGATCGGCGACGTCCTGGACTTCACCCGCATCCGCTTCGGTGGCGGGCTGCCGGTGCAGCCCCGCTTCGAGCACGACCTGGGCGCCGCCCTGCACAACGTCATCGCCGAGATGGCGGTGCAGCATCCCGAGCGGACGGTGGACGAGGCACTGCAGATCCGCGGCATCGTGTGGTGCGACACCGCGCGGCTGCAGCAGTTGCTGTCCAACCTGCTGGGCAATGCGCTGGTGCATGGCGCGGCCGACCAGCCGGTGCGGGTGGAGGCCCGCCTGACCGGCGGTGAACTGGTGCTGCGGGTGGCCAATGGCGGCGATCCCATCCCGCCCGACCAGCTGGTGCAGATCTTCGAGCCCTACTACCGGCCGCCTTCCAGCCGCCAGGGTGGCGGGCTGGGCCTGGGCCTGCACATCTGCGCCCAGATCGCGGCGGCGCATGGCGGGCGGCTGGAGGCGGCGTCCGATGCCGTGCAGGGCACCGTCTTCACCGCCCGGCTGCCGGTGACGCAGCCGCTGGTGCCGCCGGCCGTCGGCTGAAGCGCCGGGCGCGCAGGCGCCTCATGCCTCATCCTCAGGCCGGGCCGTGCCGCCATGGGTCCGGGTCTCGGCCGGGTCGGGCTCGGGCCCCAAGGCGCCTGCATGGCGGGGCAGGTTCAGGGCCTCTGGCATGGCCGCGCACGGCGGTCGGCGCAAAGCCGAAGCGGTGTCGGAAGCGCACCGCGAAACGCGAGGGCGAGTCGTAGCCCACCGCCAGCGCGATCTCCGACACCGGCCGCGTGGTGGCCTGCAGCATCACCAGGGCGGAGGCCATGCGCACGTCGGCCACCAGCGCGCTCAGCGTGCTGCCTTCGGCGGCCAGGCGGCGGCGCAGCGTGGCCTGGGACATCGCGAAGGCCTGCGCGATGGCCTCGGCGCTGCAGTCGCCGTCCAGCCGGGTGGACAGCAGGGCGCGCAGGCGGCTGCTCAGCCGCGCGTCGTCCGGCGGCATGCGCACCACCAGGCCCGCATGCAGCAGCCAGTGCAGCACCTCCAGCAGCTGCTGGCGCACCACCGCATCCGGCCGCGAGGGGTCCGGCGCCAGACCCTGCCGCGCCCGCTCGAAGGCTTCGGGCAGCCCCGCCCCCGGGCGTGCACAGGCCCGCGCCGGCGGCATCGCCGCAACGGCCGGCCGCAGGCGCTGGGCCTCGGCCAGGTAGTGCGGGTCGTCCAGCACCGCCGCGCCGAACAGCAGCCAGCGGGCCTCGTAGCGCTGGCCATCGGTCACGCGGTTGTGGAAGTCCACCGTCTGCCCGCCGGCCAGCAGCAGCGCCTGGCCCGGACCCGCCCGCACCGCCGCGCCGCGCGCGGGCTGCACGGTCTTGAGGCCCCGGTCCACCAGGATCAGCGCCGGTCGCTCCACCCGCACCCGCACGATCTCCAGCCCTTCGCCCTGCACCACATGGGCTGCCACGCGCAGGCCCGGCCGCAGGTGCAGGCTGCGGGCCAGCTCGCCGCCCGCGGGCGAGACGACGAGGCGCCGCGTGCCGCTGCTCAGGGCTGCACCTTGGGCCGGTGCACCGCGCACAGCTTGTTGCCGTCGGGGTCGCGCACATAGGCCAGGTAATAGGCGCCCAGCGCATCGCTGCGCAGGCCCGGCGGCTCCTCGATGGAGATGCCGCCCTGCGCCAGCGCTGCGTCTTGGAAGGCATGCACCTGCTGCGGCGAATGGCAGCGGAAGGCGATGGTGCCGCCATTGGCCACGGTGGCCGGCTCGCCGTTGATCGGCTCGGCGATGCCGAAGCTGCCGCCGTCATGTCGGTAGAACATGCGCATGTGGCCCGACTTGGCGCGGTGCGGCGTGGCGGCCGGCGCGCCCAGCACGCCCAGCACCTGGTCGTAGAACCGGCGCGAACGCTCGATGTCGTTGCTGCCCACCATGATGTGATTGAACATCGCTCCTCCTTGTGATGACCGCACCAGTGTAGGAAGCGGTGGCCGCCAGGGCGGCGCGCGGTCGCTCGACTTCCGTGCCGATCCGCTCACGCGGTCGGCGCGCCTGCGCCGGCTTCGTGTCAATTGTTCGGCGCTGTAACGCGTGCAAGTGCGTGGCGCAGCGATTGCCCTGGCGGGGCATCGTTGGCATGCGTGCGCAGATGTCCCGTCCCCCCACCGAACCTACCGATCCCGCCGACACCAGCGCCCGTGCGGTGTTCCACCGCACCGCCTGGGACCAGACCCCCTTGGGCCCGCCCGCGCAATGGCCCGCCAGCCTGCGGCATGCCGCGGCCATGGTCATCGACAGCCGGCTGCCCATGTACATCGCCTGGGGGCCGGACTGGACCCAGATCTACAACGACGGCTATGCCGCCATCCTCGGCTGGAAGCATCCGGCGGCCATGGGGCTCAGCGCCTGCGTCACGTGGCAGGAAATCTGGTCCACCGTGGCGCCGATGTGGGCGCGCGTGATGTCGGGCGAGGCCCTGGGCTTCGACGGCCTGAAGCTCACCGTCGACCGCTATGGCTTCCCGGAGGATTGCGTCTTCAACTTCTCGTACAGCCCCTTGCGCGACGACGACGGGCAGGTCCGCGGCGTGTTCGTCAGCTGCGTGGAGACGACCGACCGCGAGCGCGTGGAGCAGCGCCTGAAGTGGAAGGCGCAGCGGCTGAAGGAACTGGGCGATGAGGCCGAGGCGCGGGAACAGCAGATGCAGGCGGTGCTGGACTCCGTGTCCGCGGCCGTCATCACCGTGGACCCGGAGTTCCGCATCACCCTGTTCAACAAGGCGGCCGAGCGGGTCTTCCGGGTGTCGGCGGCACAGATGCTGGGCCGCAGCATCGACGACCTGCTGCCCGAGCGCTACCGCCGGGGCCATGGCGCGAAGATGGCCGCCTTCAGCAACGGCGGCGGCGGACCGCAGGTGCTGGGCGTGGACCGCGAGCTGGTCGGCCGCCGCTGGGACGGCGAGGAGTTTCCGCTGGAGGCGGCCATCTCCCGCGTGGGCATGGGCAGCACGGCCCTGCTCACCGTCGTGCTGCGCGACGTGACCGAGGCGCACGAGCTGCGGCGCGAGCGGCTCGCCCGCGCGGCTGCGGAGGAGGCCAGCCAGGCGAAGTCAGAGTTCCTGTCGCACCTCAGCCATGAACTGCGCACGCCGTTGAATGCGGTCATCGGCTTCGCACAGCTGCTCGGCCTGCCGGGCACGGCCGACCAGCCCGCGACGGTGGCCAAGTACGCGCGGCTGATCCACGACGCCGGCCAGCACCAGCTGTCGATGATCGAGCAGCTGCTGGACCTGAGCCAGATCGAGGAACACCGGCTGGAAGTCAAGCTGGCGCCGGTGCGCTTGAGCGAGGCGGTGGAGAGCAGCGTGGCCATGGTGCGCGAGCGGGCGCATGCGCACAGCGTCAGCATCCGCCAGCTGGTCAGCGCGGGCGATGCGGACTTCATCGTGCTGGCCGACCTGCTGCGGCTGCGGCAGATCCTGCTGAACCTGCTGTCCAACGCCGTCAAGTACAACCGGCCCGGCGGCGAGGTGGTGCTGCGGGCCTGGCAGCATGCGGCGGGCACGGTGGTGCTGTCGGTGCAGGACACCGGCTGGGGCATCGCCAGCGACCTGATGCCCCGGCTGTTCATGCCGTTCGAGCGGCTGCATCCCAAGCGTGCCGGCATTGAAGGCGCGGGCATCGGCCTGGCCTTGTCGCGCAAGCTGGCGCGGCTGATGCGCGGCGACCTGGGCGCCAGCAGCACCGAAGGCGTGGGCAGCAGCTTCGAGCTGTCGCTGCCGGCGGCGGGCGCCGGTGCGGTGCGGCCGATCCCGGCCGGTTGATCGGCCCCGGTCGGCCGGCCGCTTCGGTGCAGAATGCCGCCACCGCGACGCCCGTGCCCCGCAGCCGGCGCCGCAGGATCCAGCCGTACCGTGACATCCATGACCCGCCCCGCGCCCGTCGGCCCCGTACCCGGCATCGAGGCGGCGCTGGGCCTCTTCCGCACCGATCGACTCCAGGCCGCCCGGGCGCAGGCCGAGGCCCTGTCGGACAGCGACAGTCCCATGCTGCGGGCGGACGCCGCCACCTTGCTGGCGCGCATCACCCGGCGCCAGGGCGAGCTTGACGTGGCCCTGGCCGCCTGTGTGCGTGCCATCCAGGCGGCGGAGGCCGCGCAAGACCCGGCGCGCGAATGCCGGGCCCGTGTGCAGAAGGCCCATGTGCTCGCCGCCCTCGGGCGCATCGAGGCCGCGGCCGAGGAGAGCGACCTTGCGCGGCGACTGTCCGCCGACAGCGGCGATGCCGCGGTGGAGGCCGCCGGCCTGGAAGCCCTGGGGGCGGTGCAGTGGGCGATGGGCCGATGGACCGATGCCCTGGCAAGCTTCGAGCGCATGCAGTTGCTGGCCACCTCGGCCGGCGACCTGGAGCTGCAGGCGGTGGCGCAGGGCGCCCTGGCCAGCGTGCAAGGCGAGCTCGCCCAACGGCCGACCTGCGACGACCCCGGCCTGCACCGCCGTCGCGCCCTTCGGCATGCAGCCGAGTACCTGCGCCTGGCCAGCGAGCTGGGCGACCTGCATGCCATCCGCTCGGCCCGACACAACCAGGCCGTGGCCCAGCTGGCATCGGGCGACCGCGCGGCCGCACGCCGCACCTTCGAAGCGGTGCATGGAGAATCCGGCACCGGTGAAGCCCGTGCGGTGGCCCTGCTCAACCTGGCCGAGATGGACCTGGAAGACGGTGCGGCAGCGGCCGCGTTGCAGCGGCTGCAGGACGCCCATGCCTTGCTGTCGGTGCTGGGCGATGCGGCTTATCTGCAGAAGTGCTGCGAGCTGCTGTGCAACGCGCAGGAGGCGCTCGGCGAGCCGGCCGCGGCCCTGCGCTGGCACCGACAGTTCCATGCGCACTACGTGCAGCTGGCCTCCGACCGGGCGCAGATGCATGCGCGCGCGCTGGAAGTGAAGTTCGAGACGGGCCGCGCCCAGGCGGAAGCCGAGTTCGAGCGCCTGCGCGCGGAGCGTTATGAGCGCGCCGCGCTGGTGGACGGGCTCACCGGCATCCCCAACCGGCGTGCGTTCGACCGGGCGCTGGCCACCGCCCAGCGGCACCTGGCCGATGGCCGGCCGTTCTCCCTGGTGCTGCTGGACCTGGACCATTTCAAGTCGATCAACGACCAGCACTCCCACCAGGTGGGCGACGACGTGCTGCGGCGGGTGGGCCGCGTGCTGGTGTCCAGCTGCCGCCACATGGACTTGGCCGCCCGCTATGGCGGCGAGGAGTTCGCGCTCGTGCTGCCCGATGTCGATGCGTCGCTGGCCGAAAGCATCTGCGAGCGCGTGCGCGCGGCCGTGGAGCGCGAGCCGTGGCATGAGGTGTCGCCGGGCCTGCAGGTCAGCGTGAGCATCGGCTGCCTTGGCGTTGCCGCGGCCGATCATGCGCTGTCGGTCGAGGCGCTGCTGGCGGCGGCCGACCAGCGGCTGTACCTGGCCAAGCGCGCTGGGCGCAACCGGGTGGTGGGCGCGCGGCCGGAGGCTGGCGGGGCGCCCGGCCGTTGACGGCATACCGGTTGCCCGGTGGCCGGCATGAAGCCTTCCGTTGCGCCGCCTCCGCCCTCCTCCTCCTCATCCTCATCCTCCGCACCGGATCTGGCCCGTTCCGGCTCGCTGGCGCGTGTGGTGGGCGGGCCCTTGCTGTTCCTGTTCATCCTGGGGGACGTGCTGGGCGCGGGTGTGTATGTGCTGGTGGGCAAGATCGCGGGCCAGGTGGGCGGCGCCACCTGGGCGCCCCTGGCGGTGGCGCTGCTGTTCGCCTTGCTCACGGCGGCTTCCTATGCCGAACTGGTGACCAAGTACCCGCAGGCGGGCGGCTCGGCCGTGTTCGCGCAACGGGCCTTTGGCTCGCGCCTGGTTGCCTTCCTGGTGGGCTTTGCGATGCTGGCGGCGGGGGTCACCAGCGCGGCGGGCCTGGCGCTGGCCTTTGCCGGCGATTACCTGCGGCCCTTGCTGGACGTGCCCGCCTTGCCGGTGGCGCTGCTGTTCCTGCTGGCCGTCGCGCTGCTGAATGCACGCGGCGTGCGTGAGAGCCTGGGGGCCAACGTGCTGATGACGCTGGTCGAGGTGAGCGGCCTGCTGCTGGTGATCGGCCTGGGCTTCGCTTTCCTGTGGGGCGGCGAGGGCACGACCGACCGGCTGCTGCGCTTCGATGGCGGCAGCTCGCCGGGTGCGGCAGTCCTGGGCGCCGCGCTGATCGCGTTCTACTCGTTCGTCGGCTTCGAGACCTCGGCCAACATGGCCGAGGAGGTGCGCGACGTGTCGCGCGTGTACCCGCGGGCCCTGTTCGGCGCGCTGCTGGTGGCCGGCCTGGTGTACGTGGGCGTGGCCGTGGCCGCCTCGCTGGTGCTGGACGCGCCGGCATTGGCCGCCTCCAGCGCACCGCTGCTGGACGTGGTGCGTGCCACCGGCTTCAACATGCCGCCCTGGCTGTTCGGCGTCATCGCCCTCATTGCGGTGGCCAACGGCGCCTTGCTCACCATGATCATGTCCAGCCGCCTGGCCTATGGCATGGCCGAGGAAGGCCTGCTGCCCGCGGTGCTCAGGCGCGTGCTGCCGCAACGCCGCACCCCCTGGGTGGCCATCGTGGCGACCACCGTCGCGGCCATGCTGCTGGCCGCCACCGGCACGCTGGTGGTGCTGGCCGAGACCGTGGTGCTGCTGCTGCTGTTCGTCTTCCTCAGCACCAACGTGGCCGTGCTGGTGCTGCGGCGCGACGTGGTGCCCCATGCGCACTTCCGTACGCCGGTGGTGCTGCCGGTGCTGGCCATCGTGTCCTGCCTGGTGCTGATGACGCAGCAGGCGCCCGAGAACTGGCTGCGGGCCGGGCTGCTGCTGGCCGTGGGCATGGTGCTGTACTTCGTCTCCGGTGCCCGGCATCCCGTGGTGGCGCCGGCGCATTGACGGACGTACCGGCCCCCGGCAGGGCTTGCGCTATTCCGGCACCGCCTCAAAGCTGCCGCCGGCCTTGGTTCTGGCGAAGGCCGAGCCGACCGGATGCGCCAGCAGGGGCGCGACCTCGGGATGTTCGCGCACGAAGTCGGCCAGCACGCAGGTGACGTAGTGGCTCGGCTGGTCCATGTACTGCTCGCTCTCGCTGCCGCTGAGAAAGCGCCAGCCGCTGTCGGCGGGCGATACCGGCTTATCCCGGTATGCATAGCCGACGGACTTCTGGCGGGTGGTGATCACCTCGGTGGCCACGCAGGTGGGAGAGGACATGGGCAGGATGGGGGAGGGCGCTGGCGCCGGAGCGAGTAGCTTATCGCCGCGGGGCCGAGGCCCGGCGCCGACCCACCGCCAGCACGCACAAGCCCCCGCCCAGCAGGGCCCAGGTGCCCGGCTCGGGCACCGCGCTGATCGCGTAGTCGTGGCCGCTTTCGGCCACCAGTTCCAGCCCGGGCGTGATCGCATCCAGGTACAGCCGGGCCGTGTTGGAGGCGTCGATGTGCGTCTCCTGGTTGGTGCCGTAGGTGGTGAGGAAGCCGCCGCGGTCGAGGTACCAGCCGGCGCGGGCGTCGGCGCCCACGCTCAGCTCGGCGCCCAGCGTCAGCGTGTCGCCCACCAGGCCGCTGACCGTCATCGGCAGGCTGAACTCGAAGCTGGGCACCGACTTGTACAGGCCGTTCGGAAAGCGGTACATCGTGTCGATGCCGCTGCCCAGGAAGTAGTGGAAGTAGAAGTTGCCCGAGTCCCAGCCGCTGGCGTCGGGGCCGTTGTGGCCGGGGCGGTTGGTCACCACGTGCATGTTCACCGTGAAGTTGAACTGCACCGGCGTGCCCACCGCCAGCGTGCTGCTGGTCAGGTTCACGGTGTCGACGAAGCGGCTGCTGAAGCTGCCGTCCGCAATCGGTGCGCCGTGGGTGACGGTGGGAATGTTGTCGGCGAACGGTGCGATGAACGTCGAGCCGTCGATGCGGGCCTTGAGCACGCCGGGCGCCGCATAGGCGGAGCCGCTCAGGTCGGCGCCGGCGATCGGGCCCCCGCCGATGGGCCCGACGCGCAGCCGCTTCAGGCCGCTGGCCGATTCTCCGGCGCCCTGGGCCTGCCGCGTCACCGCCATGTCGACGCGGTTCTGGCCGTTGTCGGGCGAGACGAAGCCGCCGCCGTTCGCCTCCACCAGCGTATAGGCGCTGGCGGTGCCGGCGATGGAACACAGCAGCAAAGCGGCCGCCCCCGAGGGGCTGCACCGGACCAGCGTGCACAGCATGATGAGATCCTTGCGTGAGTCATTGCAACAGGACCGCAGCGTGCCAGCCGAACGCGGCCGCGGCTATCGGGCGGCCGCCCCGGCGCTGTTGATTTCATAAGTTTTCATGGGGCGGGCGTGTCGATCGGGCGGGGTCTCGTTCGTCGTTCCACTCCACCACCCGAGGAGCCGACCATGGCCTACATCGACGGATTCGTGATCGCCGTACCCACTGCCAGCAAGCAGGCCTTCATCGACCATGCGCGCCACTTCGATGCGATGTTCATCGAGCTGGGTGCGCTGCGCGTGATCGAGGGCTGGGGCGACGACGTGCCCGACGGCAAGCTCACCGACTTCCGCCGCGCGGTGCAGGCCACGCCCGAGGAGACGGTGGCGTTCTCCTGGGTCGAATGGCCCGACAAGGCCACGCGCGACGCCGGCATGAAGAAGATGATGGAAGACCCGCGCATGGACCCGTCCACGCCGGGCAACCCGCCGATGCCCTTCGACGGCAAGCGCATGATCTTCGGCGGCTTCGAGGCGGTGGTCGAGGTCAAGGCCTGAGCGGCGCGGGGCCTGTTTCCCCGCTTTTTTCCCAATACGGCGGGTTGCCAAACGACTTGCGCAGGCAATCCACCAGCGCCCGCAGCTTGGCCGAAGCGCGGCGGCCCTCGGGGTGCGCGACATAGATCGACTCCGGGGCGGCGGCTTCGCCGATCTGCACCTCGACCAGGCTGCCGGCCGCCAGCGCCGGGCCGGCGATGAAGGTGGGCAGCAGCGCCAGGCCCAGGCCGGCCAGTGTCGCGTCGAGCATCATGTCGCCGTTGTTCACGCGCAGGGCCGCGGGCGGCCGCTGGAAGGCGTCGCTGCGCACGTCCTCGAAGCGCCAGTCGGCGGCGCCGCGGTTCAGGTAGTAGACGGCGCGGTGCCGGCCCAGGTCGTCCAGCGACTTCGGCCGGCCCTGGCGCCGCAGGTACGCGGGCGAGGCCACCAGGCAGCGCCGGCTGCTGGCCAGCGTCCAGGCCACCAGCCGCGAATCGGCGATGGCGCCGTGCCGGATTACCGCATCAAAGCCCTCGGCCGAGGCATCCACCTGCCGGTCGTCCAGCTCCAGCGTGAGCGAGATGCCCGGGTGCTTCCTGAGGAAGGGGTACAGCGCCGGACCCAGGTGCAGGCGGCCGAAGGCGACGCCGGCCGACAGCCGCATCGGGCCGGTGAGCCGGCCGCGACGCTCGCCCAACTCGGCGGCGGCCTCGTCCACCTCGCGCAGGATGCGCAGCGCACGTTCCAGGAAGGCGGCGCCGTCCTCCGTCAGGCTCAGCTTGCGGGTGGTGCGGTGGAACAGCGGCGCGCCCAGGGTGCTTTCCAGGTCGGCCAGCCGTTCGCTGATCACCGACTTCGACAGCTGCAGCCGCCGCGCCGCCGCGCTCATCGAGCCTTCCTGCGCGGTGGCGACGAAGCTTGCGATGCCTTCCAGCTTGAGCATGCCTTTCTCCCGCCGCCGGCAGGGCGGCCCGGGCCGGATTGTCCGGTGAAACCGAACAGCAGAATCGCTGCGGAGCGGCTTATCGAAAGCACCTCGCCGCACCAGACTTCGCCCATCGATTCATCACTAACCCCCACAAGGAGATTGATCATGGGCAAGCGACTCGAAGGCAAGGTGGCGCTCATCACCGGCGCCAGTTCCGGCATCGGCCATGCATCGGCACTGCTGTTCGCCAGCGAAGGCGCCCGGCTGGTGGTCGGCGCGCGCCGCGCCGCGGAGCTGGAGCAACTGGTGCACGACATCCGCGCCGCGGGCGGCGAAGCCGTGGCCCTGGCCGGCGACGTGCGGTCGGAGGCCTATGCCCGCGAACTGGTGGCGCTGGCCGTCAGCCGCTACGGCCGGCTGGACGTGGCCTTCAACAACGCCGGCACGCTGGGCGAGGGCGGTGCCAGCACCGGCGTCTCGGAAGCGGGCTGGACCGACACGTTGGCCATCAACCTCACCGGCGCCTTCCTCGGCGCCAAGCACCAGATCGCGCAGATGCTGAAGAACGGCGGCGGCTCGGTCATCTTCACTTCCACCTTCGTCGGCTACACCGCGGCCTTTGCGGGCGTGGCGGCCTATGCGGCCAGCAAGTCGGGCCTGATCGGGCTGACGCAGGCGCTGGCCACCGAGTACGGCGCGCAGGGCGTGCGCGTGAACGCCATCCTGCCCGGCGCGGTGGACACGGCAATGTACCGCGAGATGAACGACACGCCCGAGGCGCAGACCTTCCTGGCCGGCCTGCATGCACTCAAGCGCGTGGGCACGCCGCAGGAGCTGGCCCGCTCGGTGCTGTACCTGGCCTCGGACGACGCCAGCTTCGTCACCGGTACCGCTTCGCTGGTGGACGGCGGGGTGTCGATCAGCCGGGGGTGAGGGGCCGCGCGGGCATGGCGGCATCGCAGCTTCCATTCAGGAGGTTCACGATGGAAACCATGCCGTTGCACCGCGGCCGGCTCATCGAGCACATCCACCTGGTGGTGCGCGACCTGGCCGAACAGCACCCGCGGCGCCATCCCCACCTCAGCTGGGCGCACGTGCAAGCCCGGCTAAAGGGCCAGCCGGCAGCGCTGCGCACTTTGACCGCGATGGAAGCCACCGGCGGCGAGCCCGACGTGGTGGCGTTGCCGGGGCAGGGCGGTAACGCAGACGCCATCACCTTCTGCGACTGCGCCCTCGAAAGCCCGACCGGCCGCCGCAGCCTGTGCTACGACGACGCGGGCCTGCAGTCGCGCAAGGAAAACCGGCCGGGCGGCAGTGCGGTGGAGACGGCGGCCGAGATGGGGCTGAGGCTGCTGACCGAGGCCGAGTACCTGGCCTTGCAGGTGCTGGGTCCGTTTGACCAGAAGACGTCGAGCTGGCTGCAGACGCCCGAGACGCTGCGCCGGGAGGGCGGGTCGTTGTTCGGGGATTACCGATATGGGCTCACGTTCGCCTATCACAACGGGGCGCAGTCGTATTACGCGGCGCGGGGATTCAGAGGATTGCTGGAGGTGTGAGGGGGTTACCCCGGAGGCGAGGCGGCTAATAGCGACATTGCCTTTCGCGGCGGGCGACTGTTACCGTGTGTTAGCAAACCACGAGAGCAGCACACCGGTATGAGCACCCCGACCCTGGTCGACGCGCTGAAGCGCTTCAATCGAAAAGAGCGTTATTGGCTGATCCGCAATGCGTTAGGACCGACCAGTGAGCGGTTGGACGAGGGCTTTCGCGCCAGGCTGGCCGAAGCGATCGGCAAGGACATTCCCGCCACAGCTTGGTGGGCCATGGATTACCACTTGGACTGGCTCGTCGGTGCGCTGACGCTGGTGGCTCAAGGTGACCGCGGATTTGAGGCGCAGAGCAACGATGCGGGCTTGGTGAACGGCAACCAGGAAGACATGGACTTGGTCGTCGCCTTCGACGACACCTTGTTGATGATCGAAGCCAAAGGTGAATCCGCTTGGTCGAACGCGCAATTTCAAAGCAAGGTCGCGCGGCTGGAAAAGCTGCGTGCGGCGGGATTGCTTCCCGCGTCAATCAAGATTTTCTTCGTCCTGACTTCGCCGCACGAGCCGAAGTTTCTGGTGCCGGAAGAAGGCGCCGCGTGGCAGGCTTGGTTGTGCAATCCGGCTGGGCGGCCGATGCATGTGCCTCTGCACATGCCCGACGATTTTGTCAAGGTCACGAGATGGGATGCAGAGCGGCAGGCTGCCTCGAGGACGGGGACGTGCTGGAAGATTGTGGCGGCTCGGAGTTCTGAGATAGTCTAAGACCTCGAGTGCCCGCTATGCGGCGCATGCGGTCGGTCGCGCGAGCTGTTAGCAGCGACGACTCTCGGCCATCAAGAGTCGCTCGCGACCGGCCGCCATCTGGTCGACCGAGCATGCACCTCACTCGCCTCTACGGCGTACCGCGCCGATTGCAAGGCTGCGTCCGCTGGTGGTGCCGCAGGGACTCGTGGCGCGGAGTTTGCCGCCGAACTGAATCTCCATTTGAAAAGTTGGAGGCAATGTCACCCCTCAGGTCGGGGGTGGTTCGGCGACTGTTGAACCCGTGTCACCCGATCAAGGGCTGCTCATGACTTAGAGTCAAGGGGAGGCCGGCAAAAGTCCGGTATTGGGAGAGAACATGTTCTTGACGCGTAGCTGTCGGCTGATTGCAGCCGCCTTGGTGACTGCTGTTTCGGGCCTTGGATCTGCTAATGCAGCGCTCGTGTCAGTGCAAATGCAGGGAACGTGGAACGTCCAATATGAGTACCTCGGGTCGGGCGCAAACGTGGTTCCAGTGACGGTGCCAATTTCTTTTGCGGCCACCATCGTCTTCGACATTGACCAAGTTAGCGCTTGGTATGTCGACCCGGGCAGGTCGTACATCACGGAGTTCGGCGCACCGGCGATGTCATCTGGAGTGGCCAACTACGGGCCCAACAATCCTTTTGGGTCTTCGAATCCAAGCAGCTTCACGCTGCTCTCGAGGCACGACTACTCCATTGCACCGGCTGCTCCCGCGCCTTTTCAGAGCTATCAGTTTGTCAACCGAAACTACGTTCAAGTCGCCGATCAGACGCGAACGCAGAACTGGAGCTACGGACTGGAGTTCCACTCTGGAAATCAAGGCATAGCGCTCGATGACCTTAAGCTTGCGTCAGCCTCGGACTTCATGTCGATGCTTGAAAGTGCGCGCGACAGTTCCACACGTTTCTATACCAGCTTCTGGAAGTACACCTTCGAGACGCCGCCCGTCTACGGCCCCCCTGTCACGTACACGAGCGGCATTGGCTTGAACGGATCGGCGCGAATAGTCAGCGTGTCGGTGGTGCCCGAGCCATCGTCCGTAGTCTTGCTCGTTAGCGGGCTTGCGCTAGTGACTTCCCGCCTTAGGGCACGCAGTGCATCTCGATGACACAGCGGAGGCCTTAATTGCGCAGAAACTTCAACAGCCTCCTGAACTAACAGGCTGTTCAACTACCAATCGACGCCGCCTTACTTCAACGGCCTGCTAAGTTGAAGGGCAGCTGACTTTCGCATTGGGCAGGTCCCGGCCAGAAGCGGCCCTCGCTGAACGGCCGGTAGGGGGTTCCATCAGACTGCGGCACTAGCCCAACCATTCGGAGGAGCGACGGGTGCAGCATCGTAGCCACGAGCACGCAAGGGCCCGTCCCCATAAGAACTCCGCGCCGGATTCACAGGCTTCGGTACCGGCAGTTCGAAGGTCTCATCAAGCAGCATGGCCTGCTCTATGGGCACTTCTTGGATTCCAACTCCTTGAATACGGGCTTGCCACGAACGGTTATCGTGCAGTGATATTGGTAGTTGGGGCAATTGAACGGAGCGCAGGTATTGCGAGAGCTCTCAGACGACGATCGCGTGATGACTTCTTGCGCGTCTGGATACTCCCCGCGCAACTGCGCTTGCAATTCAGCACAGTAGCCAGGCTGTGACCCACCTCCGCCGCGCCAGTTCGAGCTGCGGCTCACAACAACATCGTAGCCCCAGCTCTCAACCCCATGATCCGGCAAGCGGCACTTCTTAACCACCGCACCGCCACAAGCATCAAAGCCTTCTTTAGCGCTCTGAATACTGGTAAGTCGGTCTGGGTAGACGGCATCCTTCTCAAGGCGAAGCCTTGCCAGCAAATTTTCTAGCCTAGAGAAGTCGCCGGAGAGTCGAGCAACAGCACATCCTGCAAAACGATCAGCGTCACGTTCCAGTTGGCTGCGAGGCAAACCCTTTCTCGTCGTAAAGTCTCCGTTTAGGAAGTGCCCCAGCTCATGCCCGAAGAGCGCCACGGCTTGAACTTCGTCCTTCCCAAGGACTTCACGGACCCAGTCGGGGTTGTAAACGATGTACTCGCCCTCGGGTGAGTCGTCGTCCGGCTTCCCAACCCAAGCGTGGGCCTTCTCTGCAAAGGTGCATGGCACGACCGTTACTGGTCTCATAAGACCCAACGACCGAGCTACGCGGGACACAAGCCGTTCTGCGTCGGAGGCGGCAATACCAAGAGTAGGCTCGGATTTGCGCTTTGCCAAGTACGTGCTGACACAGGCGGCAGACTGTGCCGCCGCTTGGTCGGAGACGCACAGAGTACCCAGAAGAGTGGCCACAGTCATGACGAGTTTCATTTGAGGTCCGAGGCCTGGACTTCCTCGCCAGTAGCAATATCGATGAGCGTTCCACTTGTAGGAGCTATGCCAAGTTGGTCACAAGTGCTTCGAACGAACTCACCCGCGGTATTGGGTTTCAGCAAGTTCCGGAAAAGTGCCGCCTCGCAGGACCGCCGCGCGATGAGGCCGGGTAATACCTTCTTTCTCGAGAGGATCCACTTTCCGAACTCCTTTGCAGCAGCGTCAAAGTAGCCGTTGTTCACCAGTAGCAGCAGCGTAGATTTCGCGAACTGATCCTTGCCCACATTGAACACAAAGGAAGTCAGCGCTCCGAACTGGTGATCACTGAGGTCCCTCTTGACTAAGCGCTGCACTGCTGATCTGGCAGTCCGAGTGTCCTCCTCCAGAAACTCTGCGCCTTCTTTCGATGTCAGTGGGCGCGGGTACGCTGATAGATCGATCTCAGCGCATTTGCTCTTCTTGATGAGGCGCCCGAAGCCGATCGTGCAGTACCCTGAAGGATCATCGTACGGGGAGGGCTCCCAGCCCTCGAAGGCCATGATGAGTTCCGGTGCGAGAGGTACCAGCGGCCGCACACCGCT
Source organism: Aquincola sp. J276 (assembly GCF_024700035.1). Taxonomy (NCBI): domain Bacteria; kingdom Pseudomonadati; phylum Pseudomonadota; class Betaproteobacteria; order Burkholderiales; family Sphaerotilaceae; genus Aquincola; species Aquincola sp. J276. Next base: position 791,068 of record NZ_JAJONC010000002.1, on the reverse strand, counting down.
GGGCAGAGTTGCGCCCAGACCGCCTGCCAAGTCTTCAATTAGGCTGCCGGCGGGGACCCGCTGCGAGCGCGGGAGGTCGATCTGAGACTGGGCTGCAGTCAGCGAAGTGCCGCAAGCCAGCAGGACGCCAACCAGACACTCAAGGAACAACGTGCGCATTGGACTCCCTTATGAAAAACCGGGGTGAGGTGCTTTACGCCACATCTGTTCGCCTATGGCTTTGTGCAGCCGTGGTCGCTAAAGAGAGACGCGACCGGCTTAAAGGCCATTGTCGAGAAAGTCGGCAGCTTGAAACCCTGAACAACGCGGCTGCTTTGCTCTCCTGCAAGGCGCACGCCAAACAGCTCCAGAAACCGGACCCAGAAACCAACCTGAGCCGCCTTGGCGAGTTCTTGATCAAACTCGAACTTCTGCAGAATGAGTTCAGCGTGGGGGGCGAGAGCCCCGGTCGCGCCATTGCCGCCAAGGTCAACGACTTGTCTGATTCCCTGAGCCTGAAACTCGCTTGCGACCGCGCGCTTTACATCAAATGCTCCGATCGAACGACTCCCCACCAGAACTTGCGCATTTGTCCTTCGCAGCGCTTCAAAGGCGGCGTCGAGCTCGGCCGTCTTGCTTGGAAGCTTCGCGTACAACGTCGCCCGGGCGCCCTTTAATATGACACTGTCGATACGTACGGAAACCCACTCTTTGCGCACCGGAGGGCTTGGCAGCGGCTGCGACAGGGTGAGTGCCTGGAAAACGCGGACCGGTACACCTTCTTCGGCCATGCGCACCAAGTCACCTGCACACGCGGGAGTAGTGACGTAATAGACCTTCCCAATCGAGGCGGCACCTTCATCCGGGGCGCTTAGAAGGTTGTATCCCCACCGGATCGCGAGCGAGGCGAGGACGGCATCGATGACAGGGTCGACTATTTGCTCCGGAGACTCGGCCGCGGGCGCAGCGCTGCACACGAGCGAAGCTACAAGTAGCAGACTCGCTCGACGCGTATTCATGCTGACATCCTCCCGCGCTTCTCGTGTCGGACGAGCGCCGCCTATGTGGCGCGACATCACTCAATTCGCCAGGAAGCATATCCGTCGCAGCCCCGCATGTAAACGAGCCAACGCGTAGACGTCTGGGAGCGCATGTCTTCGCGCTGGCGTTCGACAACTTCTACAGTGGGTGTTCGGGGGTCACGTGCTTGCAGACTCTCACGCTGCCTGGGGCCTTGAATCTCCGTCTAGCTCTGTGTCGCTTGCACAGAAGGGTGCCGGGTGTCCTCCGAGAGAACCTTGGCAAACCGATGGGCTGCTTTACGGCAAGTAGATCGCGCCTGCGGTTGTCTCTTCAGGGTCGTTGGCGGTCGTTCGATGCCCACGTCGCGCCACGGACGCAACCTCATATTCACTGGCGGGCGGGGAGCATGCGAACGGTCTAATCCAACGCGCTTCACCGTGGCAGGTCGTTGCGTTCCGACACTCTTTCGTTTGACGGGCTGTCAACTAGCCGCGCTTCCCCCTCACCACTCCGCCACACTCCCATCCCCATGCCGCCAAACCGGGTTGTGCCAATCCGGCGCCTCCCGGCTCGCATGCACCACCCGCTCCTCGTCGATCTCCACACCCAATCCGGGTAAAGGCAGAGCGCGCATGTACCCGCCCTCGATCCGGAAGTCGTCCTTGTTGATCACGTAGTCCAGCAGCTCCGCATCCCGGTTGTAGTGAATGCCCATGCTCTGCTCCTGCAGCACCGCATTCCAGGCCGTGAAGTCCACCTGCAGGCAAGCCGCCAGCGCGATCGGCCCCAGCGGGCAATGCGGCGCAAAAGCCACGTCGTAGGCCTCGGCCATCGCGGCGATCTTGTGGCATTCGGTGATGCCGCCGGCGTGCGACAGGTCGGGCTGCAGGATGGCGATGCCGCCTTCCTGCAGCACACGCTTGAACTCGAACCTCGAGTACATGCGCTCACCCGCCGCCAGCGGGATGCTGGTGGCTGCGGCCAGACGGGGATAGTGCTCGGCCTGCTCGGCCAGCACCGGCTCTTCGACGAACAGCGGCTTGAAGGGCTCCAGTTCCTTCAGCAACCGCTTGGCCATGGGCGCGGCCACGCGGCCGTGGAAGTCGAGGCCGAAGCTCACCTGGTTGCCCAGCGCTTCATGCACCGCGGCGATCTTGGCGACCGCGGCGTCCACCGCGCGCGGTGAGTCCAGCATCGCCATCTCTTCGGTGCCGTTGAGCTTGAAGGTGTCGAAGCCGCCTTCCATCAGGCGCTGCATGTGCTCCACGATGTCGGCCGGCCGGTCGCCGCCCACCCAGCTGTAGACCTTCATGCGGTCGCGCACCTTGCCGCCCAGCAGCTGGTACACCGGCACGCCCAGCGCCTTGCCCTTGATGTCCCACAGCGCCTGGTCGATGCCGGCGATGGCGCTCATCAGGATGGCGCCGCCGCGGTAGAAGTGGCTGCGGTACATGGTCTGCCACAGGTCGTTGATGTCGGCCGGGTCGCGGCCCACCAGCGTCTCGGCGAACTCGTGCACCGCGGCTTCCACGGTGCGGGCGCGGCCTTCGATCACCGGCTCGCCCCAGCCGCTGATGCCCTCGTCGGTCTCGATCTTCAGGAACATCCAGCGCGGCGCCACGCGGAAGGTCTGCAGCCGCGTGATCTTCATGCCGCACGCGCTCCGGCCCAGCGCAGCACCAGCGGGTCGAGCCGGCGCGCGGTGTCGAGCAGGCCTTCGCGCACCTCGGGCGACAGCGGCTGCCAGGGATGGCGCGGCGCATCGCAGTCGATGATGCCGCCGGCCTTCATCAGTGCCTTGGCCGCGAGGAAGCCGGCCTGCCGGTTCTCTGCGTTGATCAGCGGCAGCCAACGCTGGTACAGCGCAAAGGCCTCGTCGCGCCGGCCTTCGCGGTGCGCGGTGATGATGGGCTTCAAGCCATCGGCAAAGGCGCCGCCGGTCATTGCGCCGGTGGCGCCGGCGTCCAGGTCGGCCAGCAGGGTGATGCCTTCCTCGCCGTCCCACGGGCCTTCGATGGCTTCGCCGCCCAGGCGGATCAGCTCGCGCAGCTTGGTGGCCGCGCCCGCGGTCTCGATCTTGAAGTACGCCAGGTGCTCGATCTCCTGCGCCATGCGGGCCAGCAATGCGGCGGGCATCGGCGTGCCGCTGGCGGGGGCGTCCTGCACCATGATCGGAATGCCGATGGCGTCCGACAGCCGGGCATAGAACTCGTAGATCGCCGCCTCGCCCACGCGGAAGGTGGCGCCGTGATAAGGCGGCATCACCATCACCATTGCGGCGCCCATGTCCTGCGCGCGGCGGCTGCGGGCCGCGCACACCGCGGTGCTGGTATGGGTGGTGGTGACGATCACCGGCACGCGGCCGGCCACGTGTTCCAGCACCGTGCGGGTGAGCAGCTCGCGCTCGTCGTCGGCCAGCAGGAACTGCTCCGAGAAGTTGGCCAGGATGCAGATGCCATCCACGCCGCTGTCGATCATGAAGTCGATGCAGCGGCGCTGGCTGGGCAGGTCCAGCGTGCCGGTTTCGGTGAAGGTGGTGGGCGCCACCGGGAAGATGCCGCGAAAGCGCGGGTGGCTCAGTCCGGGTCGGGTCATGGCCGGTGTGCTCAATGCGAGTGGCGGGGCACCGCATTGCCGCGGCAGCCCACGAGAAAGTCGAAGTCGCAGCCTTCGTCGGCCTGCAGCACATGGTCGATGTACAGCCGCTCGTAGCCGCTGCGGCGGCCGGCATGCGGGCTTTCGCCGCTCAAGGCGGCCATGCGGTCGGCCATCTCGGCGTCGCTGATGTCCAGGTGCAGCCGGCCCTCGAAGCAGTCCAGCTCGATCCAGTCGCCGTCGCGCACGATGGCCAGCGGGCCGCCGGCCGCGGCCTCGGGCGCCACATGCAGCACCACGGTGCCGTAGGCGGTGCCGCTCATGCGGGCGTCGCTGATGCGCACCATGTCGGTCACGCCCTGGCGCAGCAGCTTGGGCGGCAGGCCCATGTTGCCCACCTCGGCCATGCCGGGGTAGCCGCGCGGGCCGCAGTTCTTCATCACCATCACCGAGCTGGCGTCCACGTCCAGGCTCTCGTCGACGATGCGCTCCTTGTAGTGCTCCAGGTTCTCGAACACCACGGCGCGGCCGCGGTGGCGCAGCAGCGCGGGCGTGGCGGCCGAGGGCTTGAGCACCGCGCCGTTGGGCGACAGGTTGCCGCGCAGCACGCGGATGCTGCCGTCGCGCATCAGCGGCCGCTCGATCGGGCGGATGACTTCGTCATTCACGCTGGGCGCGTCCTTCACGTTCTGCCACAGGCTGCGGCCGTTGACCGTCAACGCATCGGGGTGCGGCAGCAGGCCGTGCTCGCCCAGGCGGCGCAGCACCGCGGGCAGGCCGCCGGCGTAATAGAACTCCTCCATCAGGAAGCGGCCCGAAGGCATCAGGTCGACCAGCGTGGGCGTGTCGCGGCCGATGCGCGTCCAGTCCTCCAGCGCCAGCGGCACGCCGATGCGCCCCGCGATGGCCTTCAGGTGAATCACCGCATTGGTGGAGCCGCCGATGGCCGCGTTCACGCGGATCGCGTTCTCGAAGGCCTCACGCGTGAGGATCTTGGACAGGGTGAGGCCTTCGCGCGCCATCTCCACCGCACGCATGCCCGACATCTGCGCCAGCACGTAGCGGCGCGAATCCACCGCCGGGATGGCGGCGTTGTGCGGCAGGCTGGTGCCCAGCGCCTCGGCCATGCAGGCCATGGTGCTGGCGGTGCCCATGGTGTTGCAGGTGCCGGCCGAGCGCGACATGCCGCCTTCGGCCGACAGGAACTGGTGCAGGTCGATGGTGCCGGCCTTCAGCGATTCATGCAGCTGCCACACCGCGGTGCCCGAGCCGATGTCCTTGCCGTCGAGCTTGCCGTTGAGCATCGGCCCGCCGGTCACGACGATGGCCGGCACGTCGCAGCTGGCCGCGCCCATCAGCAGCGCGGGCGTGGTCTTGTCGCAGCCGGTGAGCAGCACCACCGCGTCGATCGGGTTGCCGCGGATGGCTTCCTCCACGTCCATGCTGGCCAGGTTGCGCGTCAGCATCGCGGTGGGCCGCAGGTTGGATTCGCCGTTGGAGAACACCGGGAACTCCACCGGGAAGCCGCCGGCCTCGGAGATGCCGCGCTTGACGTGCTCGGCGATCTTGCGGAAGTGGGCATTGCAGGGCGTCAGCTCGCTCCAGGTGTTGCAGATGCCGACGATCGGGCGGCCGTCGAACTCATGGTCGGGGATGCCCTGGTTCTTCATCCAGCTGCGGTACATGAAGCCGTTCTTGTCGGCGGTGCCGAACCATTCGGCGGATCGCAGCTTGCGCGGTTGGTCCGGCATGGCGGAAAGGTCCTGTGGTGGGAAGAGGAGTGCGCTCTGCGCCGCGGCGGGCGTGAGGTGATGAAGCGCTGCAGCAGGCAGAAGACGAACAGCAGCGCGCCGATGACGATGCGGGTCCACCAGGAGCTGAGCGTGCCGTCGAAGGAGATCAGCGTCTGGATGGTGCCCAGCGTGAGCACGCCGAACAGCGTGCCCACCACGTAGCCCACGCCGCCGGTGAGCAGCGTGCCGCCGATCACCACCGCGGCGATGGCGTCCAGCTCCAGGCCCACCGCATGCAGGCCGTAGCCCGACAGCATGTAGAAGGTGGAACCACGCCGGCCAGCGCCGAGCACAGGCCCGACAGCGTGTACACCGCCACCACCGTGCTGCGCACCGGCAGGCCCATCAGCACCGCCGAATGCTCGTTGCCGCCGATGGCGTACACCGTGCGGCCGAAGGGCGTGCAGTGCGCGAGGAACACCGCCGCCAGCACCACCACGATGGCGATGAGCGCGCCCACCGACAGCGAGGCCTCCTCGCCCAGCGGCAGCCTGTACTGCGACAGCGCGGCATAGCTGCCTTCGGTGATGCTGATGGAATCGATGCTGATGAGGTAGCACAGCCCGCGCGCCATGAACATGCCGGCCAGCGTGACCACGAAGGGCTGCAGCCGGAAGCGCTCGATCAGCAGCCCCTGGAAGGCGCCGAAGGCCGTGCCCATCAGCAGCACCAGCGGGATGACCACGGCCGGGTGCCACTGCCGGTGTTCCACCAGCGCGGCCGACACCATGGTGGTGAGCGCGATCACCGAGCCCACCGACAGGTCGATGCCGCCCGACAGGATGACGAAGGTCATGCCCACCGCCACGATCACCAGGAAGGCGTTGTCGATCAGCAGGTTGAGGAAGACCTGCGCCGAGAAGAAGGCGTCGTAGCGCAGCGCGCCCAACGTGGCCATCGCGAAGAACAGCGACACCGTGGCCGCCAGGGGCAGGTACTTGGGATTGAGGCGCAGCAGGGGCCGGGCCGGCGCGGGGGCCGCGGTGCGCGGGATGGCGGCCGTCATGCCCGCAGCTCCCGCACCGCCGGCCGGCGTACCGCGCTGCGCACGGTGGCGCGGAACTCGGGCGACTGCAGCAGCATCACCACGAACACCACCGCGGCCTTCACCACCAGGTTGATCTCGGGCGGCACGCCCAGCGAGTAGATGGCGTAGGTCAGCGTCTGGATGATGAGCGCGCCGATCACGCTGCCGGCCAGGCTGAAGCGCCCGCCCGCCAGCGCGGTGCCGCCCAGCGTCACCGCCAGGATGGCGTCCAGCTCCAGCAGCTGTCCGGCATTGTTGCCATCGGCACTCTTCACGTTGGAGCTGATGAGCAGCCCGGCGATGCCGGCGCACAGGCCGCAGAAGGCATACACGCCCAGCACCAGCCGCCGCGAGCGGATGCCGGCCACGCGCGCGGCCGTGGGGTTGATGCCCACCGCCTGGATGAACAGGCCCAGTGCGGTGCGGGTGACCGCCAGGTGCAGCAGCAGGTACAGGCCGCCGGCAATGAACAGCGAGAACGGCAGCCCCAGAAGCCAGCCGCCGCCGATGAAGAAGTAGGGCGCGTAGTAGATGGTGATGATCTGGCCGTCAGCGATCAGCTGAGCGATGCCGCGGCCGGCCACCATCAGGATCAGCGTGGCCACGATGGGCTGCATGCCGATGCGCGCCACCAGCAGCCCGTTCCACAGGCCGCACACCAGCGCCACGCCCAGCGCGGCCAGGATGGCGGCCCACATCGGATAGCGGCTGGCGCCGCCCGAGACGGCCCCGCCGATCATCCAGGCCGCCACCGCGGCGGCAATGGCCACCACCGCGCCCACCGAGATGTCGATGCCGCGGGTGGCGATCACCAGCGTCATGCCCAGCGACACCAGCACCAGCGGCGCGGCGCGGTTGAGGATGTCGACCAGGCTGCCGTACAGGTGGCCGTCGCGCCACTCCACGTGCAGGAAGCTGGGGTTGAAGGCGGCATTCACCGCCAGCAGCAGCACCAGCGTGAGCAGCGGCCACAGCAGCCGGTGGCGGGAGGAGGGCATGTCCATCGTGGCCATGGCGTCAGGCCGCCTGCGCGGCGATCATCTCCAGCACCTGGCCTTCGCTGCTGCCGCCGGGCAGCTCGCCCACCTTGCGGCGGTCGCGCAGCACCACGATGCGATGGGCCACCCGCACCACCTCGCTGATCTCCGACGAGATGAAGACCACGGCCATGCCGGCCTGCGCCAGCCTGAGGATGTGCTCCATGATCTCCTGCTTGGCGGCCACGTCGATGCCGCGGGTGGGTTCGTCCAGGATCAGCAGCCGCGGCTCGGTGGCCAGCCAGCGGGCGATCATCGCCTTCTGCTGGTTGCCGCCCGACAGCAGGCCGATGGGTATCTCGATGCTGGCCGTCTTGATGCCCAGCGTCTGCACGAAGCGCTCGGCCATCGCCGCCTGGTCGGCGGCCGACAGCGTGCGCCGCATGCCGCGCCGCGCCTGCAGCGCCAGCACGATGTTCTCGCGCACCGACAGCTCGGCCACGATGCCGTCGGTCTTGCGCTCTTCCGGGCACAGCGCGAGGCCGTGGCGGATGGCGTCCGACGGGTCGGCGAAGCTCACGGCCTGGCCGTCGATGCGCAGCATGCCGCGGTCGGGCGTGGCCAGGCCGAACAGCAGCCGCGCGGTCTCGGTGCGGCCGGCGCCCAGCAGCCCGGCCAGGCCCAGCACCTCGCCGGCACGCACCTGCAGGTCGATGGGCAGCAGCTGGCCGGCCTGGCCCAGGCCCTCGGCCTGCAGCAGCGGCGCCTGCCGCGCATCGAAGGCGGGCAGGGCGGCCGGTTGGCTGGCCTGCTCGGCCAGCTCGCGGCCCAGCATGGCGGCGATCAGCGCGGCCGGCCCCAGCTCGGCGGCCGGCCATTCGCCCACGCAGCGGCCGTTGCGCAGCACGGTGATGCGGTCGGACACGGCATACACCTGGTTCAGGAAGTGGGTGACGAAGACGATGGCCAGGCCCTCGGCCCGCAGCCGGCGCAGCACCTCGAACAGCTTCTGCACCTCGTCGTCGTCCAGGCTGCTGGTGGGCTCGTCCAGGATCAGCACCTTGGCCTGCACGCCCAGCGCACGGGCGATGGCCACCATCTGCTGCACCGCCACCGGGTAGCTGGACAGCAGCCGCGTCACGTCGATCTGCAGCCCGATGCGGCCCAGCAGCTGCGCGGCGCGGCGGTGCACCTCGGCCCAGTCGATGCGCCAGCCCTGCGCGGCACCGCGGCGCGGATAGCGGCCGGCAAAGACGTTCTCGGCCACCGACAGGTTGGGGCAGAGGTTCACCTCCTGGTACACGGTGCTGATGCCCAGCCGCTGTGCCTGCAGCGGTGTGGCGGGGCGGATCTCGCGGCCCTCCAGCTGCATGCGGCCGCCATCGTTGGCCAGCACGCCGGTGAGCACCTTGATCAGCGTGCTCTTGCCGGCGCCGTTCTGCCCCATCAGCGCGTGGATCTCGCCGGGGTACAGGCGCAGCGAGATGTCGTCCAGCACCGTGACGCCGGCGAACTGCTTGCGGATGCCATGCAGCTCGAGCAGTGGCTGCGCTGGGTTGCTGGCCATGCCGGCTCCGCCCGTCAGCCGCGGCATCAGTACTTGCGCTTCGGAAATTCCTTGGCCGCCACCTCCATCGGGAAGATGCCTTCCTCGGTGACGATGCGCTTGGGCACCTGCTTGCCGGCCTTGATGTCCTTGATCACCGACATCAGCTGCGGCCCCAGCAGCGGGCTGCATTCCACCGACACGTTGAGCTTGCCGGCGATCATGGCCTCGAATGCGCCCTTCACGCCGTCGATGGAGATGATGATGATGTCCTTGGCCGGCTTCAGGCCCGCTTCCTCGATGGCCTGGATGGCGCCGATGGCCATGTCGTCGTTGTGCGCGTACAGCACGTTGATCTTCTTGCCCTCGGCCTTCAGGAAGGCTTCCATCACCTCCTTGCCCTTGGCGCGGGTGAAGTCGCCGGTCTGCGAGCGCACGATCTTGAACCTGGGATCGGCCGCGATGATTTCCTCGAAGCCCTTCTTGCGGTCGATGGCCGGGGCCGAGCCCACGGTGCCCTGCAGCTCCACGATGTTGACCGGGCCGGCCTGGCCCTTCATCTTGTCCACCAGCCAGCGGCCGGCCTTGCGGCCTTCCTCGGTGAAGTCGGAACCGATGAAGGTGACGTACAGCGAATCGTCCTTGGCATTGACCGCGCGGTCGGTCAGCACCACCGGGATCTTGGCGTTCTTGGCTTCGCGCAGTACCGTCTCCCAGCCCGACTCCACCACCGGCGAGAAGGCGATCACGTCCACCTTCTGCGCGATGAAGGAGCGGATGGCCTTGATCTGGTTCTCCTGCTTCTGCTGCGCGTCGGAGAACTTCAGGTTGATGCCCGCGTCCTTCGCGGCCTGCTTGATCGACTCGGTGTTGGCGGTGCGCCATTCGCTTTCGGCGCCCACCTGGCTGAAGCCCAGCACCAGCGGCTTGTCGGCGCTGAAGGCGCGGCCGGGCAGCAGCGCGGCCAGCGTGGCGGCGGCGGCAAGCGTGTTGAAGGATCTGCGGTTGGATGCCATGGGTCGTCTCCGTCGTTGTGCAGCCAGTGTGAGACGAAAAACAATATGCTTCCAATAGTTTTTTGCGCACAATCCATATCCATGGAAGCATTCGCACAAACCCCGATGAGCCGCCGATGAGCACCGCACCCTGGTTCATCCGCCTGCGCCTGAAGACGCGGCAGCTGCTGCTGCTGGTCACGCTGGCCGAGGAGGGCAACATCCACCGCGCCGCGCAGGTGCTGAACATGACGCAGCCCGCCGCCTCCAAGCTGCTGAAGGACCTGGAGGACGTGCTGGAGGTGTCGCTGTTCGACCGGCTGCCGCGCGGCATGCGGCCCACCTGGTATGGCGAGACGATGATCCGCCACGCCCGCGAAGCGCTGGCCAGCCTGCACCGCGCGCATGACGAGCTGTCGGCCTTGAAGGCCGGCCGCTTCGGCCAGGTGAGCGTGGGCGCGGTCACCTCGCCGGGGCTGGTGCTGCTGCCGCCGGCGGTGGCGCTGGTCAAGCGCGACCAGCCCAGCCTGCGGGTGGCCATCGACATCGAGACCAGCCCGGTGCTGCTGGAGCGGCTGGACCAGGGCCGGCTGGACGTGGTGGTGGCCCGCCTGTTCGCCGGCCACGACAACGCCAACCTGCGATACGAATCGCTCACCGGCGAGGCGGTGGTGGCCATCGGCCGGCCGGGCCATCCGCTGGTCCGGCAGCCCGGGCTGACCCTGCGCGACGTGGTGGACGCCGGCTGGATCGTGCCGCCGGCTGGCAGCATGCTGCGCCACCGCTTCGACCTCACCTTCCAGGAGGCCGGGCTGGCGCCGCCAGCCAACGTGGTGGAGACGGCGGCGCTGCTGTTCATCACCGGCATGCTCCAGCGCAGCGACATGATCTCGGTGCTGGCGGCCGACGTGGCGCGGTACTACGAGTCGCACGGGATCGTCTCGGTGCTGCCGCTGGAGCTGCCCTGCCACATGGACGACTTCGGCATCATCACCCGCACCGACCGCGAGGCTTCGCCCGCCGTCAAGGTGATGCTGCAGGCGCTGAAGACCGCCAGCCTGACGCTCTACGGCCGGCGGCTGGAGTCCGTCTAGCTACACCCAGCCGGCGTCCACGGTGAACTCCTGCGCGGTGCACATCGCCGCGTCGTCGGAGGCCAGGAACAGCACCATCGCCGCGATGTCCTGCGGCTGCAGCTTGCCGGGCAGGCACTGGTTGCGCTGCAGTTCCTGCTCGCCGGCCTCGTCCAGCCACAGCGCGATCTGCCGCTCGGTCATCACCCAGCCGGGCGACACGGTGTTGATGCGGATGCGGTCGGCGCCCAGCGTCTTGGCCAGCCCGCGCGTCAGGCCGTTCACCGACGACTTGGCGATGGCATAGCAGGGGTAGCCGCTGCCCTTGGCCTGCCAGCCGGTGGAGCCCAGGTTGACGACGGCACCGCCGCCGTGCCGGCGCATGCCCGGCACCACGGACTGGATGGCGAACAGCGCCGGCCGCTGGTTGATGGCGATGCGCTCGTCGTAGTAGGCCGGCGTCACCGATTCCAGCGTATGGCGGTCGTCGCTGGCCACGTTGTTCACCAGCACCGAGAAGTCGCCGAGCGCCTGCGCCGCCTCGGCGATGGCCTGCTGCAGCGCCGGGATGTCGCGCACGTCGCAGCGCTGCCACCACGGCGCCGCATGGCCCGCCTCGGCGATGCGGCCGGCCAGCTGCCGGCTGGCCGCCTCGTCGATGTCGACGAAGGCCACCCGGGCGCCCTGGGCGGCAAAGCCCTGCACGATGGCCGCGCCAATGCCGCTGCCGCCGCCGGTGACGAACACGTTGCGGCCTTGCAGGCTGGGGTAGCGGGTGGCGTCGGCTGGTGGCATGCAGGTCTCCGGTGGTATTGCAACTTGAGTATCGAAGAATCGCGAAAATACGGCTTCTGATAATCAATATGCCTTGCTAGCATCGGCCGCGTCAAGCAGCACAACAAGCAGGAGACATCCATGCCGTTCGACATTGCCGGTGACGCGGTGCGCTGCGTGTGGCCGGCCGCCGCAGCGCTGGGGGAGGGCACCACCTGGTCCGAGCAGCGGCAGGCCGTGTGGTGGGTGGACATCCTCGGCGGGCAACTGATGCTGTACAGCCCCGGCAGCGGCAGCCGGCGCAGCTGGGCCATCGGCGGCCATGTCTCGGCCGTGGCGGAATATGCCGAGGGCCCGTCGCTGCTGCTCACGCTGCGCCACGGCTTTGCCCGCTTCGATCCTGAACTGCCCGGTGCGCAGCCGCAGCTGCTGCATGCGCCGGCGGGCGAGCCCGCGGGCAACCGTTTCAACGATGGCAAGTGCGATGCGGCCGGCCGCTTCTGGGGCGGCACCATGGACTTCGATTGCGAGGCCGCCAGCGGCGCGCTGTACCGCTACGGCGCGGACGGGCACTGCAGCCGCGTGGATGCCGGCTACGTGGTGGTCAACGGCCCGACCTGGTCACAGGACCAGCGGCGCATGTACGTGGCCGATACGCCGCTCAACCGCATCCATGTGTTCGATGTCGACATGGCCAGCGGCCAGCCGTCCCGCAAGCGCCCCTGGCTGAGCCTGCCGGCGGGCGACGGTCTGCCCGACGGCATGACCACCGATGCACAGGGCCGGCTGTGGATCGCCCACTGGGGCGGCGGCTGCGTCAGCTGCCACGATGCCGACAGCGGCGCCGAGCTGGGCCGCATCCGCCTGCCGGCGCAGCACATCACCAACTGCAGCTTCGGTGGCCCGGGGCTGCAGACGCTGTTCATCAGCAGCGCCCGCACCGGGCTGGACGAGGCGCAGTTGCAGGTGCAGCCGCTGGCCGGTGCGCTGTTCGCGGTGGACCTGGCCGGCCTGGCCTCCGGCCTGCTGCCGCACCGCTTCGGAGGCCCGCATGACCACGCCTGAAGACACCCGTTTCAAGTCGGAGGCCCATGAGGTGCTGTGGCTGCGCGCCGGCGAGCAGCGCCTGGGCCTGCTGCCCACGCTGGGCGGCGCGGTGGCCGCCTGGCAATGCGGCACGCCGCAGGGCCTGATGAACCTGTGGCGGCCCTGGGATGGCGGCACCGACCTCTACCGCTGCGCGAGTTTTGCGATGGTGCCCTGGTCCAACCGGATCAGCGGCGGCAGCTTCGAAAGTGCGCCGGGCCGCTTCCATGCCATGCAGCCCAATCGCCAGGGCGAGCCGTATCCGATCCACGGCGATGGCTGGCTGCAGCCCTGGCAGGTGGCCGAGCATGGCCCGGCCCATGCCACCCTGGTGCTCACCTCCTTCGAGCACGGCGGCAACCCGCATCACTACGAGGCCACGCAGCGCTTCGCGCTGGACGCCGAAGGCCTGGACCAGGTGCTCACGGTGCGCCACCTGGGCACCGAGCCGCTGCCCTATGGCCTGGGCGTGCACCCGTGGTTCGAGCGCACGCCCCGCACCCGGCTGCAGGCGCCGGTGCAGGGTGTGTGGCTGAGCGGTGACGACCCGATTCCCACCGGCTACAGCACGCAGCTGCCCGATGACTGGAACCTGAGCGCGGGCATCGAAGCCCACGGCAGCTTCATCGACAACGCCTTCGGCGGCTGGGCCGGCACCGCCCGCATCGAATGGCCCGAGCGCGGCATCGCGCTGGCGTTGCACATGCCCGGCTTCGACCCGGGCGCAGCGGCCGACGCCCGCTGCTGCCTGGTGTACCGGCCGCCCCAGGGCGATGCCTTCTGCTTCGAGCCGATCACCCATCCCATCGATGCCTTTCACCTGCCCGGCCGACCCGGCCTGCGGCTGCTGCAGCCGGGCGACAGCCTGAGCCTGCGCATGCGGTGGTCGGTGCATGCGCTGTGAGGGCGTGGCAGCGATGCGGCGTCCGCCCGGGGCGGATCACACCTGCGTCATGCCGCCGTCGGCGAACAGCTCGACGCCGTTGACGAAGCTGCTGTCGTCGCAGGCGAGGAACACCGCCGCCTTGGCGATCTCGTCGGTGGTGCCGACGCGGCCGAGCGGGATCGTGCGGGCCTGCATCTCGATGAAGCCGGCCAGCTGCTCGCCCTGGAGTCCCAGCAGCTCGTAGGCCGGCGTCGGCACCACGCCAGGGCTGAGCACGTTGACGCGGATGCCCGCCTCCTTCAGGTCCAGCATCCAGCTGCGTGCCAGGTTGCGCACCGCCGCCTTGCTGGCGCTGTAGATGCTGAAGCCGGGCGTGCCCTTGATCGAGGTGGTCGAGGCATTCAGCACGATGGTGGCGCCCCTGGGCATCAGCGGCAGCGCCTTCTGCACCGTGAACACCAGGCCGCGCACATTGGTGTTGAAGATGCTGTCGAAGTGCTCCTCGGTGATCTGGCCCAGCGGCGCCACCTGGCCGCCGCCGGCATTGGCGAAGAGCACGTCGAGCCGGCCCTGGTCGCGCTGGATCGTGGCGTACAGCCGGTCGAGGTCGGCCAGGTTGGACACGTCGCTGCGCACGCCGGTCACGTTGCCGCCGATCTCTTCCACCGCGGCGTCCAGGTGTGCCTGGCGGCGGCCGGTGATGAACACATGCGCGCCCTCGGCGACGAAGCGCTTGGCGGTGGCCAGGCCAATGCCGCTGGTGCCGCCGGTGACGAGGGCGATCTTGCCGGTGAGTCTGGAAGTCATTGAGGGTCTGCCTTGCTGGTGTGTTCAGGAGCGATGCAGTGTGGAAGCGCGATACCCATCGGCCAAGCCGCTGGCCGGCACCGCTCTGTTTCCAATCTGCCAATAATCCGCCGATGGACCAGATCACCGCCATGCGGGTCTTCGCCCGCGTCGTCGAGGCCGGCAGCTTCACCCGCGCGGCCGACCAGCTGCAGATGCCCAAGCCCAGCGTGACCAAGCTGGTCCAGCGGCTGGAGGCGCGGCTCAAGGTCAAGCTGCTGCAACGCACGACCCGGCGGGTGACGGTCACGCCGGAAGGCGCGGCCTACTACCAGCGCACCGCGCGCGTGCTGGCCGAACTGGAGGAGATTGAATCCGACCTGACGCAGGAACGCACCAACCCCAGAGGTTGCGTGCGCGTGGACGTCGGCTCGGTGGTTGCCAACCTGATCCTGATGCCGCGGCTGCCGGCCTTCTACAAGCGTTATCCGCAGGTGCAGATCGCGCTGGGTGTCAGCGACCGGCCGGTGCATCTGGTGGGCGAAGCGGTGGACTGCGTGATCCGCGGCGGCGCGATGACCGACCAGTCCCTGGTGGCCCGCCGCATCGCGCAGATGGCGTTCACCACGGTCGCCTCGCCAGCCTACCTGGCGCAGCACGGCACCCCCGCCAGCCCGCAGGAGCTGCTGGATGGCCGTCATGCCATGGCCAACTACTTCTCGGCCGCGTCCGGCCGCATCGTGCCGGCGGTGTATGTGCGCGGCGACCAGCGGTTCGAGATCGCCGCCCAGGGCCCGATCTCGGTCAACGAGAGCACGGCGCACCTGAACGCCGCGCTGACCGGCCTGGGCCTGGTGCAGACCTTCGGCCCCATCGTGCAGCCGCACATCGACACCGGCGCCCTGGTGGAGGTGCTGGCCGACTGGGCGCCGCCGCCGATGCCGTTCCACGTGGCCTATCCGGCCAACCGCCACGTCAGCGCCAAGCTGCGGGTCTTCGTGGACTGGGTGGTCGAGGTGTTCAAGCCGTACAACGCGGGACGTGCTGCGGCCGCATCGATGGCCTTGCCCCGCTGCACGACCTAGGGGTTCAACCGCCCAGGCCCATGGACTAGGCTCGATGCGCTTCGAGGAGCGGTGCCATGAAGAGCCTGTCCCGCGTGGTCGCGATCGCCGCCGCCCTGCTGGGCACCTTCGCGCCCTGCCTGGCGCAGACGGTGGCGGACCCGGCGCTGGTCGTCACGCCGTATGCCACCGGCCTGCTGCAGCCGGTGGGCCTGGTGTTCATCGGGCCAGGCGATGCCCTGGTGATCGAGAAGGCGTCGGGCCGGGTGCGGCGCGTGGTCAACGGCGTGGTGCAGGCCGCGGCGGTGCTGGACCTGCCGGTCAATTCCAGTTCGGAGCGCGGGCTGCTGGGCATCGCGCTGCATCCGCAGTTCCCTGCCGTGCCGTCGGTGTACCTGCTGTGGACCGAAAGCGCCACCGGTGCCGACAGCGTGGACGTGTCGGCCACGCCGGCGCTGGGCACCCGGCTGGACCGCTGGACCTGGAACGGCAGCCAGCTGGTGTTCAACCAGAAGCTGCTGAGCCTGCGCGCGCGGCAGACCGACAACGTGCCGGTGCCCGGGCATGAAGGCACGCAGAACGCGGCCGAGCGGGGCAACCACAACGGCGGCCAGTTGCGCTTCGGGCCCGACGGCAAGCTGTATGTCTTCGTCGGCGACCTGGGCCGGCGCGGCTGGATGCAGAACCTGGGCAGCGGCCCGTTCGTGGCCGAGCCGCTGGTGGACGACACCCTGGGCGGGCCGGCGCCGGACGCGGCGCACCTGTCCGGCGTGGTGCTGCGGTTGAATGCCGATGGCAGCGTGCCGGCCGACAACCCGTTCTTCGCGCTGGGCAGCAGCCTGGGTGGCGACGTGGGCGCACAGCTCACGCGGGTGTATTCATACGGCCATCGCAACGGCTTCGGCATGGACTTCGACCGCGCCAGCGGCCTGCTGTGGCTGACCGAGAACGCGGACGATGCCTTCAGCGAACTCAATGCGGTGACCCCCGGCATGAATGGCGGCTGGATCCAGGTGGCCGGGCCCTTGTCGCGCCTGGCGGAGTTCAAGCGCATCGAGACGCTGTCGTTCGGCTCCTCGCTGCAGCAGACACGCTACCCGCCCACCCGCATCGCCTACACCGCCGCGCTGGCCCGCTCCCGCATGGTGATGTTGCCGGGCGCCACCTACAGCGACCCGCAGCTCAGCTGGCGCTACGAGGTGGCGCCCGCCGGCGCGGCCTTCGTCCACGGCAACGGCCTGGCCACCCCGTACACCGGCACGCTGTGGCTGGGCACCGCCACCGACAGCAACAGCCGCCTGTATTGCCTGCGCCTGACGGCCGACCGGCGGTCGGTGGATACCAGCGCCGATCCGCGGCTGGCCGACGGCGTGGTGGACAACCTGGCCAAGTACGACGCCACCGAGGCCGAGAGCCTGGTCATCGGCCAGGGCTTTGGCGCCACGCCGGACATCCGCGAAGGTCCTGACGGCGCGCTGTACGTCGTCTCGTTGAGCCGAGGCACGGTCTACCGCATCGCCCTGCGCTGAAGGAGTGTCGCCATGCAAGCACCCGCCGCTTTCCATCGCCTGCTGGGGTCGGCCGCGTTGTGCGGTGCGCTGGCCGCCACGGGGGCGCCGGCGCAGGCCGTGCTGGTCAATGGCGGTTTCGAGTCGGGCCTGGACGGCTGGACCGTCGCCGACCTGCCGGGCAGCGACGGCGGCTTCCGCAGCCAGTCCGGCAGCGGCAGCCCGCTGACCGCCAGCCCGGTGGCCGCGCCGCCGCAAGGCACCCGCGCCGCGATGAGCGATGCCGAAGGGCCGGGCGCCCATGTGCTGTACCAGGACTTCGTGGTGCCGGCCGGCGTGTCGACGGCGCTGCTGTCGTTCCAGCTGTACGTTCGCAACGAAGCGGGCGAGGCCTTCGTGCCCGAGACCCTGGCCTTCGCCA
Source organism: Aquincola sp. J276 (assembly GCF_024700035.1). Taxonomy (NCBI): domain Bacteria; kingdom Pseudomonadati; phylum Pseudomonadota; class Betaproteobacteria; order Burkholderiales; family Sphaerotilaceae; genus Aquincola; species Aquincola sp. J276. The sequence goes on along the minus strand of NZ_JAJONC010000002.1, from coordinate 773,535 downwards.
CGCCCGCGCTCAACCAGCAGGTGCGGGTGGATCTGCTGCTGCCGTCGGCCGACGTCTTCGCCACCGACAGCCTGCAGCCGCTGTACCGCAGCACGCCCGGCACCGCCGGCCAGGCCGCGTACCAGCTGCTGTCGTTCGACGTCGCGGCCGTGCTGCAGGCCCACGAGGGCCAGACGCTGCGGCTGCGCTTCGCGGACACCAACAACGTGGCCCTGCAGAACGTCGGCGTGGACGCGGTGAACCTGGCCGTCAGCGTGGTGCCGGAGCCGGCCACGGCCGGGATGCTGGCGCTGGGCCTGGCAGGCTGCCTCGTGCCGGGCCTCTGGCGGCGCCGGCGGGCGGCGGCCGTGGCACAGGGCGGGTGAGCGCGCCGCGGCGGCAGCCTCAGTCCAGCCGCACGTTGGCCTTGCGCACGATGGCGGCGTACTTGTCCAGTTCGCTGCGCAGGAACGGGCCAGCCTGCTCCGGCGTGCCCAGGCGGATGACGTTGCCCTGCCGGTCCATCATCTCCTTGACCTCGGGGCTGGCAAAGGTGGCGGCCAGCGCGCCATGCAGGCGCTGCACCACCGGCGCGGGCAGGCCCTTGGGCCCCAGCATCGCGAACCAGGCATCCACCACATAGGCCGGCAGGCCCTGCTCGGCAAAGGTAGGGATCTCCTTGGCGGCCGGCACGCGCTCGGCGGTGGTCAGGCCGATGGCGCGCAAGGCGCCGCTGCGCAGATGCGGCTGGGCGGTGGGCAGGGCCACCACCGCGAAGTCGATCTGCCCGCCCACCAGGTCGGAGACCATGGGTCCCACGCCCTTGTACGGAATGTGGCGCGCCTTGGTGCCCGTCTCGTCCAGCAGCAGCTCGGCCGCCAGGTGCAGGATGGTGCCGTTGCCGCCCGAGCCATAGGTGAGGTCGGTCGGCCGGGCCTTGAGCAGTGCGAGGAAGCCCTGCGCATCCGTCACCTGCCAGCGCGGATGCACCACCAGCACCATCGGCGTGGTGCCGCACACGGCCACCGGCGTGAAGTCACCGGGCATCTGGAACGGCAGCGACTTGTAGACGCTGGGAAAGATGACCACGTTGTTCGACACCAGGCTCAGCGTGTGGCCGTCGGGTGTCGCGCGGGCCAGCTGCTGCAGGCCGACGATGCCGCCGGCCCCGGGCTGGTTGTCCACCACGATGGAGGCGCCCAGCGCCTTGCCCAGGGCGTTCTGCATCGCGCGGGCGATGGCATCCACGCCCGATCCCGCCGCATGGGGCAACACCAGCCGCACGGCGGCGGGCGTGTCGGCGGCCCGGGCCGTGCGCGCCAGGGGCAGGGTGGCCGCTGCCGCAAGGGCGACTGCGCTGCGCAGGCATTGGCGCCGTGTCGCATGGAGGGTCAGGTCGTGGGTCATCGTTGTCTCCGTCTTGTGGAAGGGTCCGGGGCCGCTGCGCTCAGCGCGCGCAGCCCGCGGTGCGCAGGGCCTCGACCTGCGCCGGGTCGTAGCCCACGCTGGCGAGCAGGCCGTCGGTGTGCTCGCCCAGCCGGGGTGGCTGCAGCCGCACGCCGGCACGCCGGCCGTCCAGCGTGAAGGGCAGCAGCGTGGTCTTGGCCGTTTGCCCGGCGCGGGCGCCGTCGGGCAGCACCACGTCGGCCAGGCCGCCGCTGGCCAGCAGGTGCGGATCGTCCAGCAGTTCCTCGGGCCGGCGGATGGGCGCAAACGGCAGGCCGGCGGCTTCCATCAGCGCAGCCAGCTCCGCCGCGCTGCGGTGGGCCAGGCGCTCGGCCAGGGTGCGCAGCAGCTGCGGCCGCAGGTTCACCCGCTGGTGGTTGGTGGCCAGCGCAGCGTCCTGCAGCAGGTCGTCCAGGCCCAGCGCGCGGCAGAACAGGCGCCACTGGGCGTCGCTCACCGCCGCCAGGAAGATCTGCTCGCCGCCGGCCACGGTGAACACGTCGTACACCGCCCACGGGTTGTCGCGGGCCGGCATGGGTTGCGGCGGCCGGCCGGTCACCGCGTACTGCAGCATGTGCTGGCCCATCAGGAACACGTTGTTCTCGAACAGTGCGCTCTGAACCTCCATGCCGCGGCCGGTGATGCCGCGCTGGATGAGCGCGCCCATCACCGCGATGGCGCCGAACAGGCCGCCCATGATGTCGTTGACGCTGGTGCCGGCCCGCACCGGGTCGCCCGGCCGCCCGGTCATGTAGGCCAGGCCGCCCATCATCTGCACCACCTCGTCCAGCGCGGTGCGCCGCTCGTAGGGGCCGGGCAGGAAGCCCTTGTGGCTGGCATAGATGAGCCGCGGGTTGGCGGCGGACAGGCTCGGGAAATCGAGTCCGTACTTGGCCATCGTGCCCGGCTTGAAGTTCTCGATCACCACGTCGGCGCTGGCGGCCAGGCGACGTGCCGCCTCGGCCCCGGCGGGGGTGTGCAGGTCCAGCCCGATGCTCTTCTTGTTGCGGTTGAACATGGGGAAGAAGCCGCTGCCGGCGCCCTGCAGCGTGCGCGTGCCTTCGCCGGCCACCGGCTCCACCTTGATGACCTCGGCGCCCAGGTCGGCCAGCACCATGCCGCAGGTCGGGCCCATCACCATGTGGGTGAACTCCACCACCCGCAGCCCCTGCAGCGGCAGGGCGGTGGTGTTCGCTTCTTCTTGAGGGATGTCGGTCATGTCAGGCTTCAATGGGTTGGGCCAGCAGGGTCCTGGGCAGGCCGGCGCGCCAGATGGCGCCATGCAGCGGCTCGCCGGCCAGCCACCCGGCCAGGCGGCCGCGCAGCGACATCAGCGCATCGAACTGCAGGCCGGTGGGCACGCCCATGCTGGCGAACAGCCAGGCCAGGTCCTCGGTGGCCACGTTGCCGCTGGCCCCGGGGGCATGCGGGCAGCCGCCGATGCCCCCCGCGCAGGCGTCGAAGCGGCGGATGCCGGCCTGCCATGCCGCCACCACGTTGGCTGCGCCCAGGCCCCGGGTGTCATGGAAGTGCGCGGTGGTGAGGCGCTCGCCGGCCAGGCGCAGGGCGGCGTCGAACAGGCTGCGCACCTGTTGCGGGCCGGCATAGCCCACGGTGTCGGCCAGGCTCACCTCGTCGGCACCGGCGTCCAGGCCCGCGGCCACCAGCCGCAGCACTTCCCGCGGCTCGACCACGCCCTGCAGGGTGCAGCCGAAGGCGGTGCTGATGCCCAGCTCGATGCGGCAGGGGCTGCCGGCGCTGTCCCGCGCGGCGCGGATGCGGCCCAGCTCGGCCACCACGTCGTCCGGTGTCTTGCGCAGGTTGGCCAGGCTGTGCGCGTGGCTGGCCGACAGCGGCAGCAGCATCACATGGGCACCGGCGGCCAGCGCCGCCTCGGCGCCGCGCAGGTTGGGCACCAGCGCCGTGACCTGCAGCCCCGGCAGTCGGCCGGCAGCCTGCACGATGGTGGCGGTGTCGGCCAGCTGCGGCATCAGCCGCGGCGGCACGAAGGAGCCCACTTCCAGCTGCCGCAGGCCGGCCTGGTACAGGCCCTGCAGCCACTGCAGCTTGGTGTCGGTGGGCACGGTGCGCGCGATGGACTGCAGCCCGTCGCGCAGGCTGGTGTCGCGCACGGCGACGGGGGTCAGGGGCGTGTCGGAAGGCATGGCTGCACTCTAGGCATCGCGGCGCGAGAGTCCAGCGACTTTTGGGAACGTCTTTCGTTCCCGTTGGCGATGCCAGAATGCCCCATGGGCCGCATCTTCGATCCCGTGTCGCTGCGACTGTTCATCGCCGTGTGCGAGGAACGGAACATCGCCCGCGCGGCGGCCCGCGAAGCGCTGGTGGCCTCGGCCGTGAGCAAGCGCATGGCGATGCTGGAGGCCGACGTGGGCACGCCGCTGCTGGTGCGCGGGCGCCGCGGCATCGAGCCGACGCCGGCCGGCGAGACGCTGCTGCGCCGCGCCCGCGAGATGCTCAGCCTGATGGCGCGGGCGCATGCCGAGCTGAGCGAGTTCCAGGGCGGCGTGGTGGGCAACGTGCGCATCGTGGCCAGCGTGTCGGCGCTGGCCTCCGGCCTGCCGGGCGACGTCGCCTGCTTCCTGGAAGCGCATCCGCGGCTGCGCGTGTCGCTGACCGAGCGGGTGGGCACGGAGGTGGTGCGCGAGGTGCGCGAGGGCACGGCCGACCTCGGCGTGGTGTGGGACGAGGTGAACACGGGGCAGCTGGTCGCGCAGCACTACCGCCACGACCGGCTGGGCGTGCTGATGCCGCACGACCATCCGCTGGCGCCGCAGGCCTCGGTCTCCCTGCTCGAGACGCTGGCCCATCCGGCCGTGAGCGTGGCGCCCGGCGGCCTGCTGGACGGCCTGCTGCGCCGCCATGCGGCGCTGGCCGGTGCCACCTGGATGCCGCGCCTGGAAGTGGCCAGCTTCGAAGCGGCCGAGCACATCGTTCATGCGGGCCTGGGCCTGGCCATCGTGCCCATCGGCGTGACCGGGGATGCCGCGGGCGCCCTGGTATGCCGGCCGCTGAGCGAAGACTGGGCGCATCGCCGGCTGGTCGTGGTCTCGCGCACCGATGACTGGCTGCCGGCGCCTGCGCGGGCACTGCGCGATCACCTGCTGCCCCGGACCTGAGGCGCGCAGCGCGGCCTGACCCCGGCTGCGGCCGCTCCGTGCGGCAATGGGTGCCGATCGGCGCCGGCATGTCAGGGCTTGCACGCCACCGGCCCGCGACATCGGCCTGTGAAGGTCCACGCGCGTCAAACTCTTTCGCAGTCACCGGGCCTTTCATACCAAAGCATCGTCATGTGAAGACGGTGATTTGCTCGCTGGCCTTGAACGCACCGGGGGCGGGGTCTGGCGGGCGCGTGGCCGGCGGGGCTCGGCGATGCGTGGACGGCAGCCTGGCGGAACAGGGCTTGCCCATCCGGATCCCCGCTGCACCGAGCATCAGGCCCAGGCGGCGGCTCAACCAGGAGCGAGCCATGCCAAGCACCATTGCCTATGAAGACGCGGTGGACCTTCTGGACAGCGATCACAAGCTGGTCCAGAAGCTCTTCATCCAGTACCAGACCTTCCATGAGTTCGGTGCCCCCGCCGAGGACCGACAGAAGCTCGCCGAGCGCATCTGCGCTGCACTGAGCGTGCATGCGCAGATCGAGGAGGAGATCTTCTATCCCGCGGTGCGCGAGGCCACCGGCGACGATTCGCTGCTCGACCACGCCGAGGAAGAGCACCAGGAGGCCAAGGACCTGATGGCCCGCATCCAGGGGCTCAGCCCGGACGACGACGGCTATGACGACTGCGTGACGCAGCTCGCGGACGCGGTCATGGCGCATGTGATGGAGGAGCGCGAGCGTGTGTTCCTCCAGGCGCGCTATTCGGCGCTCGACCTGCGCGGACTGGCCGTGACCCTGCATGAGCGCAAGCAGGAACTGAAGGCGGAAGCGGGCGGCATGCCTGAGCTGCCGGCAGAGAAGACCCCCACCCAGATCGAGGAGAACGTATGAAGGCCCTCGTCTACAACGGACCCTGCGACGTGTCGGTCAACGAAGTGCCGGACGCCAGGATCGAACGCGCGACCGATGTGTTGGTGAAGATCACCACCACCAACATCTGCGGCTCGGACCTCCACATGTACGAAGGACGCACCGACATGCCGCCGGGCCGCATCCTCGGCCACGAGAACCTGGGCGTGGTGATCGAGGTGGGTCCGGCGGTCGACCGGGTCAAGGTCGGCGACCGGGTGGCGCTGCCGTTCAACGTCGGCTGCGGCTTCTGCGAGAACTGCGAACGTGGCCTGAGCGCGTATTGCCTGACGACGAATCCCGGCATGGCCGGCGCCGCCTATGGCTTTGCCGACATGGGTCCGTATGCGGGCGGACAGGCCGAGATGCTGCGCGTGCCCTATGGCGACTACAACTGCCTGGTGCTGCCGCGCGATGCGCAGGAGAAGGAGAACGACTACGTCATGCTCGCGGACATCTTCCCCACGGGCTACCACGCCACCGAGCTGGCGGGCGTGCAGCCCGGTGAAAGCGTCGTGATCTACGGTGCCGGCCCGGTCGGGCTGATGGCGGCCCTGTCCGCCGTCACCAAGGGGGCGAGCCAGGTGATGATCGTCGACACCCAGCCGGACCGCCTCGCCCTGGCCGAGAAGGTGGGCGCCATACCGATCGACGACACCGAGGGCGATGGTGTGGAGCAGGTGATGGAGCTGACCGGCGGCAAGGGCGCCGACCGCGGCTGCGAATGCGTGGGCTACCAGTGCTGCAACCTGCACCGCGAAGAGGTGCCGGGCCTGACGATGAACAACCTGGTGGCCTCGGTGAAGTTCACCGGCCGCATCGGCTGCGTCGGGGTGTTCGTGCCGCAGGACCCCGGCTCCAACGACAGGCTCGGTCGCGTCGGCAAGATGCCGTTCGACTTCGGCATGTTCTGGTTCAAGGGCCAGAGCATCGGCACCGGACAGTGCAACGTGAAGGCCTACAACCGCTTCCTCAGCCGCTTGATCGAGAAGGACAAGGTCAAGCCTTCCTTCATCGTCTCGCACGAGCTGTCGCTGGAACAGGCGCCCGAAGGCTACGAGAACTTCGACAAGCGCAAGGACGGCTGGACCAAGGTGGTGCTCAAGCCCGGCAAGTGACGAGGCTGGCGCTTCGGCGGATGGACCGTCGAAGCGCCATGCCGGTCGGCGCCGGGCTCAGGAGGCCTGCTCGCCAGGCTTCGGACGCTCGCGACGCGCGAAGCGGTCCTGCGCCGCGGCGATCTCCTCGCGATGCCGCTCGGCCCAGAGCCATACGCCGCAGAAGGCGGCGCTCAGTTCGCCGCCGAGCTGGGTCAGCTCGTACTCCACGCGCGGCGGCACCTCGGCATACACGGTGCGCACCAGCAGCCCGTCCTCCTCCATGCCGCGCAGCACCTGGGTCAGCACCTTCTGGCTCACCGGCCCGACACGGCGCTGGATCTCGGTGAAGCGTTGGCGGCCATGCTCGGTCAACACCTCCAGCGTGATCAAGGTCCACTTGTCGGCCACGCGGCCGATGATCTCCCTGACCACCCGCTCGACGGCCGGGTCCAGCGGCGCGCCATGGTGCGGATGCACGAAGTGGCTGGTGGTCGGTGATGTCGTCATCGTGTTCTCGTCAGGCAGGGCAGGGACGGACCGCTGGCAGGGGCCGGCATGGTTACCGCGAGGAAACCAAGGACCTGCACGGTGCGTACTTCACAGGCCCGTCCGGTGACTCTACGCTGACCGCTCCCTGCAACGTCATGCCTTCGGAGCTTTCATCGATGAGTGACATCCACCGCCTGCCGGCCCTGGATCGGCGAACCTTCATGGTGGCCACGGCCAGCGCCACCGGCCCGGTGCTGGCGACCGGCTGCGCGGCAGGCGCGCAGGTGGCCGAGGGTTCCAGCCGCCTGCCCATCGAGGTGACGGTCAACGGCATGCCGCGGCAGCTGCAGGTCGAGGCCCGTGCCTCGCTGCTCGACGTGCTGCGGGATCGGCTGCAGCTGACCGGCACGAAGAAGGGCTGCGACCACGGGCAGTGCGGCGCCTGCACCGTGCATGTGGACGACCGCCGCGTGGCCTCGTGCCTGACGCTGGCGGTGAAGTGCCATGGCCGCCAGGTGCGCACCATCGAAGGACTGCCGCCGCGCGGCGGTGCGCTCCATGTGATGCAGCAGGCCTTCATCGACCACGACGCGCTGCAGTGCGGCTACTGCACGCCCGGGCAGATCATGGCCGCGGTGGCCTGCGTGCGCGAGGGCCATGCCGGTACCGACGCCGAGATCCGCGAGTACATGAGCGGCAACCTGTGCCGATGCGGTGCCTACGTCGCCATCCTGGAGGCGGTGCGCGACGGGGCGCAGCGGATGAAGGAAGCCGGCCATGCGTGAGTTCGGCTATGCCGCGCCGGCCGATGTGCCGGCGGTGCTGTCGCGCAAGGCGGCCACGCCCGCGGCCCGCTACTACGGCGGTGGCACCACGTTGTTCGACCTGATGAAGCTGGGCGTGGAAAGCCCGGTGTCGGTGATCGACGTCACCCGCTGCGACGCGCTGCAAACGCTGGAGGCCGGGCGCAGCGAGTGGCGCCTGGGCGCGGCAATGACGATGGCCGACGTGGCGGCGGATGCGGCCCTGCAACGCGAGTTTCCGGCGCTGGCCGAGTCGCTGTGGAAGGCGGCGTCGCCACAGATCCGCAACATGGCCACGCTGGGTGGCAACCTGCTGCAGCGCACGCGCTGCGCCTATTTCCGCGGCACGCCGGCCTACCCGTGCAACAAGCGCGAGCCGGGCAGCGGATGCTCGGCGCTGGAGGGCGTGAACCGCGGCCATGCGGTGCTGGGCGGCAGCGAGCATTGCGTGGCGACCTATCCCGGCGACCTGGCGGTGGCGCTGGTGGCCTTCGATGCCGTGCTCGAGCTGCGCAGCCCGCGCGGCCCGCGCACGCTGGCCGTCATCGACCTGCACCGCGAACCCGGCAGCACGCCGCACCTGGAGACGACGCTGGCAGACGACGAGCTCATCGTCGCCATCCGCGTGCCGCGGGCGCCGGCCACCCGCGCCTCTGTCTATCACAAGGTGCGCGACCGTGAGTCCTATGCCTTCGCGCTGGCGTCGGCCGCGGTCGGCCTGCAGATGGACGGCGGGCGTGTGGTCGACGTGCGCATCGGCCTGGGCGGGGTGGCAACCCGGCCCTGGCGGGCCCGGGCCGCAGAGCGGCAGTTGCTGGGCCAGCCGCTCACACGCGAGTCGGCACGGCAGGCGGCCGAATCGGCCTTCGCCGAGGCCCGCCCGCTGCACCACAACCGTTTCAAGGTGGCGCTGGGCATCGACGTGCTCACCGACGCCCTCATGCAATCGAAGGCGAGGCTCTGACATGGCCGGCATCACCACTTCCCCAAGGCGCGCCGGACCGGAGCGCGTCGATGCGCTGGACAAGGTCCGCGGCGCCACCCGGTATGCGGCGGACCAGATGCCGGCCGGCCTGCTGCATGCCGCGCTGGTGCCGGCGGCCATCGGCCGCGGCCGCATCGAGCGCATCGACACCGCGGCCGCCGAGCGCGTGCCCGGCGCGCGGCTGGTGCTGAGCCACGTCAACATCGGCCCGCTGCCCAGCGGCGGCTTCATCCTTGGCGGCGGCTTCGGCTTCCAGAGCCTGCAGCCGCTGGCCGGGCCCGACATCGCCTACCGCGGCCAGTACGTGGCGCTGGTCGTGGCCGACACACTGGAGGCGGCCCGCGAAGCCGCGCAGCGGGTGGAGGTGGCTTTCACCGCCATGCCGGCCGCGCCCGTGCCGCGATCGCCTGGCGCCGAGACGGCGGCGCAGCCGTCGCTCATTCCGCTGCCGCCCTTGGCGGACAAGCACGTGGGCGATGCCGACGCGGTCTTCGCGCAGGCCGCGGTGAAGGTGGACGTGACGGCGCGGCTGCCGGCGCAGCACCAGAACCCGATGGAGCTCGTCGCCACCGTGGCCGAGTGGCAGGGCGAGCAGCTCGTCGTCCACGAACCGACGCAGAACGCCGAGGCGGTCCGCCACGGGCTGGCGCGGCAGCTCGGCATGCCGGCCGCGCAGGTGCGTGTGGTGTCGCCGGCGGTCGGCGGGGGCTTCGGGCAGAAGAACTCGCTGCAGGCGCACACGGTGCTGGTGGCCATCGCGGCTCGGCGGCTGGGCCGGCCGGTGAAGCTGGTGGTGCCGCGTGCCCTCGTGTTCCACAACACCTCGTTCCGGCCGCACAGCGTGCAGCGCGTGCGCCTGGGGGCCAGCCGCGATGGCCGCGTGCTGGCCGCCATCCACGAGACGGACCAGCAGACCTCACGTCACGACGCTTTTCCTTCCACCGGCAGCGACACCACCGCGCGGCTGTACGACATCCGCCACTTCCGCAGCGCCGATCGCCTGGTCCGCACCGATGTGCAGACACCCGGCTTCATGCGCGGGCCGCACGAGCATCCGGCGGTGTTCGCCTTCGAGCTGGCGATGGACGAGCTGGCCCAGGCCACGGGGCTGGACCCGGTGGAGCTTCGCCTGCGCAACGACGGCACGACCGATCCGGTGACCGGCAAGCCGTACTCATCGCGCCATGTCGCCGCCTGCCTGCGTCGCGGCGCCGAGCTGATGCGCTGGGAACGCCGACGGCCGTCACCGCGCTCGATGTCACTGCCCGACGGCACGCTGGTGGGGCTGGGCGTGGCCACCGGTGCCTACAAGGCGGCGGCGGCGCCCGCCCGCGCGACGGTGCGGCTGGCGTCCTCGGGCCGCCTGTGGGTTGCGGTGGGCGGCCATGAGATGGGGCAGGGCCTGCGCACGGCCATCGCCGAATCGGTCTCGCGGATCACCGGCGCACCGCTGGCGGCGATCGAGGTGCAGCTCGGCGACACCGCATTCGCGCCCCAGCACCTCACCGCAGGCTCCTGGGGCACCGCCACCGCCTTGCCTGCGGTGGAGGAGGCCTGCCGCCGCCTGATGGACGAGCTGCAGGCACCGGCCGGGGCGGCACAGCCGGGCCACCTGCTCGACCGCCTGAAGGCCAGCGGCCGCGAGCAGCTGGAGGTGCGCAGCCAGACCCGCGCGCCGGGGCAGCCCGAGCGGGTCTTCGAGCGGCTGGACGGCGGGCTGCCGGCCGCGGGTGGGCCGGTGTATCCGGAGTTCGTGTCGTTCAGCCACGCGGCGCATTTCGTCGAGGTGCATGTGGAGCCCACCACGCGCCGGGTGCGCGTCGCGCGCTGCGCCAGCGTGATCGATTGCGGGCGCGTGGTGAGCCGGCGCACCGCTCGCAGCCAGGCCGAGGGCGGCGTGGTCTGGGGCATCGGCGCGGCGCTGCGGGAGGTCAGCGAGGTCGATCCACGGCACGGCGGCTTCCTCAATGCCGACCTGGCGGAGTACGTGATTCCGGTCGCCGCGGACATCGGCCGCATCGACGTCGACTTCATCGACGAGCCGGACCCCCGGCTCAACCCGCAAGGCGTCAAGGGCCTCGGCGAGATCGTGATGGTGGGCGTGGCAGCGGCGGTGGCGAACGCCGTGTTCCATGCGACCGGCCAGCGCCTGCACCACCTGCCGATCCGCCTGGAAGACCTCTACTGAGGCCGCGCGACAGCCCGACGATCAGGCGACGCTGCCGCGCACCACCAGGCTCGCACCCACCATGATCTTCACCGCGGGGGCGCGGTCGGTGGCCTTCACCAGATCGTCCAGCAGCTTGATGGCCAGGTAGCCGATCTGCCGCTTCGACACGTCGATGGTGGTCAGCGGCGGGTCCATCGCGGCGCTCATCGGCAGGTTGTCGAAGCCGATGATCGACAGGTCCTGCGGAATGCGGATGTTGAACTCGCGCAGGGCCTTGATGCAGCCGTAGGTGATGATGTCGTTGGTGCAGAACAGGCACTCAGGCACCGTCAGGCCGCCCTGCAGCTTGGCCAGCATGTCCTGGTAGGCGCCGTCGTAGGTGGAGTCCACCGTCACGATGTCGCGGCTGCGCACCGGCAGGCCCAGCGCCTTCATGCCGTCCATGAACGCCTCGCGCCGCAGACGGAAATTGGTGGTCTGCACGTTGCTGGCCACGAAGCCGATGTGCCGGAAGCCGCGGTCGGCGAAGTGCGACAGGATCTTGAACACCGCATCGCGGTTGTTCATGTTCACGAAGTTGTGTTCCAGCAGGTCGTAGTGGGTGTCGATGAACACCCGCGGCACCGGCGCCGCCTCGAACAGCCGCACGTCGTCTTCCGACAGCTCGGTGCCAAGCACCACCACGCCGCTGAGCGAGGTGCCCGACAGCGAGGCCACGATGTCCTCGATCGGCGTGCCCTCGTAGCTCACGATCTCTAGCTTGTAGCCACAGACGCCGGCTTGGTGCGACATGCCGTCGATGTAGTCGGAGATGAAGGTGTTGTGGTCGCGGTTGACCGTGTGGCCGTGCTTGGCGATCTTCAGGAAGCGCAGCGTGCCCGCGCGCACCGGGGCGCCCGGCTTGGGTGCGCGAGGCGCGTAGTGCAGGCTGGCGGCCGCCTGCATCACGCGGCTGCGCGTTTCCTCCGAAATGCCGCCCTTGCCGTTGAGCACGAGGGAGACGGTAGCCGCCGAAACCTGCGCGAGCTGGGCGATGTCCTTGACGGTGGATGACATGGGCGGGCGGGGCGTGCGTGCGGCAGCAATCAAACGTTCACTAAATTCTAGTTGAACGAGTGCGGTGTCCGCGGCTCGGCAAGCGCGGCGCGCGGGCAAGTGCCGACAGGGTTAGTCCCGATCATGCGTTCACTGAAACCACCTACGATATTCATTAAACGCAGTGGCTGATGTTAAGTGCGTTCACTAAACGCCGCGTAGGCCGACCTTTCGCATGAGACCCAAGCACGATCCCCAACTGCTGTTCCTCGTGGGCATCAACCTGCTGGTCCTGCTGGCCGGCTCGGTGCTGTCGCGGGGTGCGTTCATCGACCCGTACAACCTGCAGTCGATGGCCGCCCAGCTGCCCGAGCTGGGGCTGCTGGCCACCGGCGTGATGCTGGCGATGTGCGCCGGCAATGGTGGCATCGACCTGTCCGGCATCGCGCTGGCCAACCTGTCGGGCGTGGCCTCGGCGCTGCTGGTGGGCCGCTGGCTGGCGGCCGACGAGGCGCCCATGGCCTTCACGCTGGCCTTCGCCGCGATGGCCATCGCGGTGGGCCTGGCGGGCGGCCTGGTCAACGGCCTGCTGATCGCCAGGCTGGGGCTCACGCCCATCCTGTGCACGCTGGGCACGCAGCTGCTGTTCACCGGCCTGGCGGTGGTGCTGTCGGGCGGGCCTTCGGTGCGCGTGGGCAGCGCCGAGCCGCTGATGGAGCTGGGCAACGGCCTGCTGCTGGGCGTGCCATGGTCGTTCCTGGTGTTCTGCGCCATCCTGCTGGCGATCGGCGCGGCGCTGCGCTTCAGCCCCTTCGGCGTGCGCCTGTTCCTGATGGGCACCAACCCCAAGGCGGCGCGCTACGCGGGCTTCCCGCAGGCGCGGCTGCTGCTCACCACCTATGGCCTGTCGGGCCTGCTGGCCGGCATCGCGGGCGTGCTCATCGCCTCGCGCAACGTCAACGTGAAGTGGGACTACGGCCAGTCATACCTGCTGATCGCGATCCTGATCACCGTGATGGCCGGCGTGAGGCCCGAAGGCGGCCACGGCCGCGTGATCTGCCTGTTCCTGTCGACCACGGCGCTGCAGCTGCTGTCGAGCATGCTGAATTTTGCGGACCTGTCCAACTTCTTCCGCGACTGCGCCTGGGGCCTGCTGCTGCTGCTGTTCCTGGCGGTGGGCAAGGTCGACCTGCGGTCGCTGCTGCCGCGCGGCGCCCGCCCGATCACCGTTTCGATGCAGCCCCCTCCTGCGCCGAAGCGTCCGTCCTGAGGGTCAAGAACCGGAGACATCCCCATGCAATTCGTACCCCACAAGGCCTGCCTGGTCGGCGCGGTGCTGGCCGCCGCCGTCGGCACGCTCGCCGCGCAGGACAAGCCCACCATCGCCACGGTCGTGAAGATCAGCGGCATCCCGTGGTTCAACCGCATGGAGACCGGCGTGAAGGAGTTCGCCTCCAGCACGCCCACGGTCAACGCCAGCCAGAGCGGCCCGGCCACCGCCGATGCGGCCCAGCAGCTGAAGATCATCGACGACCTGGTGGCGCGCAGGGTGAACGCGCTGGCCGTGGTGCCGATGGACCCGGCGGTGATCGAGGGCGCGCTCAAGCGCGCGATGGACCGCGGCATCGTCGTCGTCACGCACGAGGCCGACAACCAGAAGAACACGCACGCCAACATCGAGGCCTTCGACAACGCGGCCTACGGCGCCGCGCTGAACGAGCGCCTGGCCACCTGCATGGGCAAGCAGGGCAAGTGGACCTCGTTCGTCGGCTCGCTGGGCAGCCGCACCCACCTGCAGTGGGTGGACGCGGGCGCCAAGAACGCGGCCAAGTACTCGGGCATGCAGCTGGTCGACGCCAAGAACGAATCGTTCGACGACGCCAACAAGACCTACGAGAAGGCCAAGGAGATCCTGCGCAAGCACCCGGACATCAAGGGCTTCCAGAGCTCGGCGGGCAATGACGTGATCGGCATCGGCCGCGCCATCGAGGAAGCGGGCCTGGCCGGCAAGGTGTGCCTGGTGGGCACCGGCCTGCCCAACCCCTCGGCCAAGCTGCTGGAGTCGGGCGCCATCACCGCCATCGGCTTCTGGGACCCGAAGGACGCGGGCCTGGCGATGAACAGGACCGCCAAGCTGCTGCTGGAGAAGAAGAAGCTCGACAACGGCATCGACCTGGGCGTCAAGGGCTACGAGAAGGTCACCGTCACCAAGGGCCCGGGCCAGGGCCTGCTGCTGGTGGGCAATGCGATGGTGATCGCCGACAAGGCCACCTACAAGAACTACATGTTCTGATGGCCATGGCTGCGTTCCTGGAGGTGCACGGCATCCACAAGCGCTTCGGCGGTGTGCATGCGCTGCGCGGCATCCACTTCGTGATCGAGCGGGGCGGCATCTACCACCTGCTCGGCGAGAACGGCTGCGGCAAGAGCACGCTGATCAAGATCATCTCCGGGGCGCAGCCGCCCGACGAAGGCGTCATCCGCCTGGAAGGGCAGGACCATGCCGCGCTGACGCCGATCAGCGCGCTGGCCGCCGGCATCGAGACGGTCTACCAGGACCTCTCGCTGATCCCCAACCTGACCGTGGCCGAGAACGTGGCGCTGTCGGAGCAGCTGGTGCGGGCGCAGGGCCGGCTCGCCCGGCGGCTGGACGACCGGCTGCTGCGCGACACCTCGCGCCGCGCGCTGAGCAGCGTGGGCCTGCCGTCGGACGACGGCTTCCTCGACACCGTGGTGAGCGAGCTGCCGCTGGCGGTGCGCCAGCTGGTGGCCATTGCGCGTGCCATCGCCACTCGGGCCAAGCTGGTGATCATGGACGAGCCCACCACCTCGCTCACGCGCCGCGAGGTGGACAACCTGATCCGCGTGGTGGGCGAGCTGCAGCGCGACCAGGTGGCGGTGCTGTTCGTCACCCACAAGCTCGACGAGTGCTACCGCATCGGCGGCCAGGCCATCGTGTTCCGCGATGGCCAGTGCGTGGCGCAGGGCCCGATCGCCGGCTACACCAAGGCAGAGCTGGGCGAGCTGATGACCGGCAAGCTGATCGACGGCACTCGCTACCGTGCGGCCGCGCCGCCGGCCGAAGTGGGGCCTGGCGGAGCGCCGCTGCTGCAGCTGCAGGGCTTCGGCTGCGGCCGGCACTTCCAGGGCGTGGACCTGGCGCTGGCGCGCGGCGAGATCGTCGGCATCACCGGCCTGATGGACTCCGGCCGCAACGAGCTGGCGCTGGCGCTGGCCGGCGTGCTGTCCGCCACCGACGGCAGCATGCGCATGGAAGGCCAGTCGGTGCAGGTGCGCCAGCCGGCCGACGCCATTGCCTGCGGCATCGGCTACGTGCCGGAAGACCGGCTGGCCGAAGGCCTGTTCCTCGACAAGCCGATCCTGTCCAACATGGCTGCGCTGGTGCTGGACAAGCTGCGCGGGCGCTTCGGCCTGCTGGACGCGGGCAAGTCGCGCGTGCTGGCGCAATCGCTGGTGCAGGAACTGCGCATCGCCACGCCCGATGTCGACCTGCCGGTGCAGTCGCTGTCGGGCGGCAACCAGCAGCGGGTGCTGATCGGCCGCTGGCTGACGATCGCGCCGCGGCTGCTGCTGTTGCACGGGCCCACCGTGGGCGTGGACGTGGGCTCCAAAGACACCATCTACAAGGTCATCCAGTCGCTGGCGGCCAAGGGCATGGGCCTGCTGATCATCAGCGACGACCTGCCCGAGCTGCTGCAGAACTGCGACCGCATCCTGGTGATGCGCAACGGCCGCATGGCCGCGGAGTTCGCGGCCGATGCGGTGCAGGAAGAAACCCTGGTCGACGCGATGCTGGCCTCCGAGTCGCGGTCCGAGGCCGGCGCCGCCGTGGAGATGCCCGCATGAACCTGCCCACCCTGGCTGCCGGGGACCACGCCGGCGCCGCCGCCCGCAGCGCGCCGGGCCGCCTCGATGGCCTGCAGCGGCTGCTGGCGCGCCGGCCCGAGCTGTTCACGCTGTTCCTGCTGGTGGTGCTGTGCAGCTTCGTCGCCATCGCCAACCCGGCCTTCCTGTCGGCGCAGACGATGATCGACATCGCACGGGCCAGCGTGGTGATCGGCCTGTTCGCGCTGGGCGTGTTCGTGATCCTGGCGGCTGGCGGCATCGACGTGTCGTTCACCGCGATCGCGGCGCTGTCGATGTACTCGGTCACGCTGCTGGTGGTCACGCATTTCCCGCAGGCGCCGCTGCTGCTGGTGTTCGCCGCGGCCACGCTGAGCGGCGGGCTGCTGGGGCTGGTCAACGGCCTGCTGGTGCACGGGCTCAAGGCGCCATCGCTGATCGTCACCATCGGCACGCAGTACCTGTTCCGAGGCGTGCTGCTGACCTTCATCGGCACGGTGTGGATCACGCAGCTGCCCGACCAGATGGACAGCTTCGGCAAGATCCCACTACTGGCCTTCGAGTCGCAGCGCGGCGCCCGCGTGATCCTGCCGGCCTACTTCCTGGTGCTGCCGGCGGCCGCGCTGCTCACCTGGTGGATCCTCAAGCGCACGCTGATGGGCCGTGCCATCTTCGCGGCCGGCGGCAGCCTGGCGGTGGCCGAGCGGCTGGGCTACAACGTGCGCGCCATCCACTTCTTCATCTTCGCGTACACCGGCGCGCTGGCCGGCGTGGCCGGGATGATCCATGTCTGCGCCAACCGGCTGGCCAATCCGTTCGACCTGGTGGGCATGGAGATCGACGTCATCGCCGCCGTGGTGCTGGGCGGGGCGCGCATCACCGGCGGCACCGGCACCGTGCTGGGCACGCTGCTGGGCGTGCTGCTGGTGGTGGTCATCAACAACGTGCTGATCATGGCCGGCGTGCCCAGCACCTGGCAACGCGTCGTCGTCGGCGCATTCATCCTGGTCGCCGGGGCCTTCTTCGTGGTGCGCAAGCGCCGCTGACGAGCCTTCCCGCCGACCCATCGAACGAACGAGGAGCAAACCCCCCATGAAGAAGTTCCTGAACCAGCCCGAGGCCTTCGTCGACGAGATGCTGGAAGGCCTGTACGCCGCCCATCCGCGGCAGCTGCAGTACGTGGCCGACGACAGGCGCTGCCTGGTCTCGGTGGCGCGCAAGCCCGGCAAGGTGGGCCTGGCCACCGGCGGCGGCTCGGGCCACCTGCCGCTGTTCCTGGGCTACGTCGGCCGCGGCATGCTGGACGGCTGCGCCGTGGGCGGCGTGTTCCAGTCGCCCAGCGCGCAGCAGATGTACGAGGTGACCAAGGCCATCGACCAGGGCGCGGGCGTTCTCTACATCTACGGCAACTACACCGGCGACATCCTCAACTTCGACATGGCCACCGAGATGGCCGAGATGGACAACATCCGCGTGCTGTCCGTGGTCGGCAACGACGACGTGGCCTCGTCGGTGCAGGGCGAGGAGCACAAGCGCCGCGGCGTGGCCGGCATTTTCTTCGTCTACAAGGCCGCCGGTGCCGCGGCCGACGAAGGCATGCCGCTGGACGAGGTCAGGCGCGTGGCCGAAAAGGCCCGGCTGGCCACTCGCACCATGGGCGTGGCGCTCAGCAGCTGCATCGTGCCCGAGGTGGGCCACGCCACCTTCTCGATCGGCGAGCAGGAGATGGAGATCGGCATGGGCATCCACGGGGAGCCCGGCATCCGCCGCGGCCCGCTGCTGCCGGCCGACGCGGTGGTCGACGAGATGCTCAAGCCCATCCTGGCCGAGCTGCAGCTGGGGCAGGGCAGCGAGGTGGCGGTGCTGGTCAACGGCCTCGGCGGCACGCCGCAGGAAGAGCTGTACGTGATGTACCGCCGCATCCACCAGGTGCTGGGCGAGCAGGGCGTGCAGGTGGCCCAGGTGCACGTGGGCGAGTTCGCCACGGCGATGGAGATGGCCGGCGCGTCGATCTCCGTCATCAAGCTGGACGACGAGTTGAAGCGCCTGGTGGCCGCGCCGGCCGACACGCCGTTCTTCCGGCTGCATCCGCAGTGAGGCCGACCGTGGACCCCATCGGCCAGGACGAGCTTGCGGGCCTGTTCGCCCGCCTGCGCGAGGTCTTCACCCAGCAGCGCGAGACCCTGATCGCGCTGGACGGCAAGGTGGGCGACAGCGACCTCGGCATCACGATGAACAAGGGCTTCATCGCCGCGCACGAGGCGGTGGCCGCGGCGGGCGCGGACGACGGCATCGGCAAGCGGCTGCAGATGGCCGGCATGGCGATCGCGAAGGCGGCACCCTCCACCATGGGCACGCTCACCGCCACCGGCTTCATGCGCGGCGGCAAGGCGCTGGCGGTTTCGCAGGCGGCGGCCATCGGCACGGCGGAACTGGCGGCCTTCTGGCGTGCCTACCACGACGGCGTGGTCGAGCGCGGCAAGGCAAAGCCCGGCGACAAGACGCTGGTGGACGTATTGGGCCCGCTGGCAGCCTCGCTCGAAGCCTCGGCCGCCGCAGGCTTGCCGCTGCTGCAGGCGCTGGACGAGGCCGCGCAGGTGGCGGCCCAGGCGCTGGAAGCCACCAAGACCATGACCGCGCAGCACGGCAAGGCCGCCGTCTTCCGGGAACAGTCGGTGGGGCTGCAGGACGCAGGCGCCACCGTCGGCTTCCTGATCATTCAAACCATGCGGGACCACGTCCTGCAAGCCGGCCGCTCGGCCGCAGGAACCCCATCATGAAGATCGCGATCATCGGCACCGGCGTGCTGGGCACCGGCGTGGGCCTCACGCTGCGGGGCAAGGGCCACGAGGTCCGCTGCTGGAACCGCACGCCGGCCAACGCCGAAGCCGTGCTGCAGGGCGGTGCCACGCTGCACGCCACGCCGGCCGAAGCCGCCGAAGGCTGCAGCCACGTCATCCTGCTGGTGTGGAACGAGGAGGCGCTGCGCACGGTGCTGGAAGGCGAGGGCGGTCTGCTTGCCGCTGCGCAGCCGGGCCAGGTGTTCATCGACATGAGCACCCAGCTGCCGGCCACCGCGCGCGACCTGGCGGGCCGCTTCGCCGAAGCCGGCGCGCTGTTCGTCGATGCGCCGGTGCACGGCAGCCGGGCCGAGGCGCATGCCGGCGGCCTGTGGATCATGGCCGGCGCCAGCGCCGAGGGCTGGGCCGCGGCCGAGCCGTTGCTGCAGGCGGTGGGCGCCTCGGCCCGCCACATGGGCGAGGTGGGTGCCGGCTGCGCCGCCAAGCTGTGCGGCAACCACCTGGTGTCCACCATCGTGGCGGCGCTGGCCGAATCGCTGGCGCTGGCGCGCAAGTCGGGCCTGGACGGCCACCAGCTGGTGGACGTGTGGAGCGAGAGCGACTTCCGCTCGCCCATCGTCGAAGGCGCGGGCCGCGCAATGTGGGACGGCGACTTCGACGTCTCGTTCCACCTGCGCACCATGGTCAAGGACACCGAGCTGATCCGCAACCACGCCGAGAGCCTGGGCGTGCCGGTGATGCTCAGCAACACGGTGCATGAGCTGAACAAGGTGGCGCAGAACCTCGGTTGGGGCGAGCTGAACGCCACCGCCATCTTCAAGCTGTGCGAGCTGATGGCCGGGATCGCCCCAGCACCGGGCGCGGCCGGCCGGGCCTAGTCTTCCGCGCATGCAAGACCACCTGCTCGGCATCGACGTCGGCACCTACAGCAGCAAGGCGGTGCTCACCGACCTGGCGGGCCGGGTGCTGTTCACCGCGGTGCAGCCGCATGGCCTGTCGATGCCGCAACCCGGCCATGTGGAGCAGGACGCCGATGCCGTCTGGTGGCACGACGTGGGCCTGCTCAGCCGGCGTCTGCTGGCCGACAGCGCGCTGGCGCCCGGGCGCATCGCGGCCATGGCGGTGAGTGCCATCGGCCCCTGCCTGCTGCCGCTGGATGCGGCCGGGCGGCCGCTGCGCCCCGGCATCCTCTACGGCGTGGACGTGCGAGCCACGCAGCAGATCGCCGAGCTGGAGCAGGCCATCGGCGCCGACACGATCCAGGCCTTCTCGCGCATGAGCCTGAGCAGCCAGGCCATCGGCCCGAAGATCCGCTGGCTGCGCCAGCAGGAGCCGGCGGTGTGGCAGGCCACGCGGCACCTGGTGTCGGCCACCTCGTACCTGGTGTGGCGGCTCACCGGCGCGCTGACGATGGACCGCCACAGCGCCAGCCACTTCATGCCGCTGTACAACCCCGCCACCGGCCAGTGGGACAGCACCCATGCCGCAGAGGTGGCGCCCATCGGCCTGCTGCCGCCGCTGGGCTGGGCCGAGGACCTGGCTGGCCGGCTGCAGCCCGAGGCGGCGACGCACACCGGCCTCGCCGTGGGCACGCCGGTGGCCTTCGGCACCATCGACGCCTTGAGCGAGGCGCTGAGCGTGGGCGTCACCCAGCCCGGCGACCTGATGCTGATGCACGGCAGCACCACCTTCTTCGTGCTGCAGCAGGCCACACCCACGCCCGACCCACGGGTGTGGACCGTGGCCGGCGCCACGCCCGGCAGCTGGAACCTGGCCGCCGGCATGAGCACCACCGGCAGCCTGACCCGCTGGTTCAAGGACGAACTGGCCCGCGACCTGCCGCCCGACGAGGGCTATGCCGAGCTGTTCGCCCGCGCGGCCGAGGTGCCGCCCGGTGCAGGCGGCCTGCTGGTGCTGCCCTACTTCAGCGGCGAGCGCACCCCGATCAACGATCCGCTGGCCAGCGGCGTGGTGGCCGGCCTGGGCCTGGGCCATCGCCGCGAGCAGTTGTTCCGTGCGGTGCTGGAGGGCATCGGCTTCGGCATCCGCCACAACCTGGAGGCCTTCGCCGACATCGGCGCGCAGGTGCGCCGCGTGGTGGCCGTGGGCGGCGGTGCACAGACCGACACCGGGCTGCAGATCGTGTCCGACATCACCGGCGTGAGCCAGGAGGTGCCCGGCGTGACGGTGGGCGCTGCGTATGGCGATGCCTTCCTTGCCGGTCGGGCGGCCGGCCTGCTGCAGCCCGACGACCTGCAGCGCTGGGTGCGCCCTGGCCGCCTGGTCCAGCCCGACGCGGACCGGCATGCGTTCTACAGCCGGCTCTATCCGCACTTCCGCACGCTGTACACCGCCACCCGCGAGGTGGTGCATGCGCTGAAGCGCCTGGGCTGAGGCGACGCCGAGGCCGTCTACCGGAGGGTACGCGGCCCGCGCGTGGCTTCAGACACCCAGGTACTCGGCCAGGCCGGCCGTGTCCGCCGCCAGCACGGTGGAGGCGCCGGCCCGCTCGATGCGGCCCTTCTGCATCACCACCGCCTGGTCGGTGTGCGCCAGCACCTTGCGGTAGTCGCGGTCCACGATCAGCGTGGCGATGCCGGTGGCGCGGATCTCGCCGATCACGCGCCAGATCTCGGCCACGATCAGCGGCGCCAGGCCTTCGGTGGCCTCGTCCAGGATGACCAACCGGGGGTTGGTCATCAGCGCGCGGCCGATGGACAGCATCTGCTGCTCGCCGCCCGACAGCTGCTGGCCGCCATGGCCCAACCGTTCGGCCAGCCGAGGGAAGGTGCTCAGCACCCGCTCCAAGGTCCAGGCGCGGCGGCCGTCCAGGCCCGGGCGCTCGGTCATCACCAGGTTCTCGCGCACCGTCAGGTTGGGGAAGATGCCGCGGCCCTCGGGCACATAGCCGATGCCCAGCCGCGCCATCTTCTCCGGCGCCCAGCCGGTGACGTCCTTGCCGTCCACCTGCACGCGGCCGGAGGCGGGCTTCACATAGCCCATCAGCGAGCGGATGAGCGTCGTCTTGCCCATGCCGTTGCGGCCGAGCAGGCCGACGGCCGTGGCGGTCGGGATCTCGACGTCGACGCCACGCAGGATGTGGCTGTCGCCGTAGTAGGTGTTGAGGGCTTCGATCTTGAGCATGTCAGTCCCGCCCGGCCGCTCGAAGGGACTGAACGCCCCCCTGGGGGCAGCGAACGAAGTGAGCTTGGGGGTCGTCATCAATGTTCCCCGAGGTAGGCGGTCTGCACGTCGGGGTGGCGGCGGATGTGCTCCGGCTTGCCGGTGGCGATCACGCAGCCGTTGACCATCACCGTGATGCGGTCGGCGATGCGGAACACCGCGTCCATGTCGTGCTCCACCAGCAGCACCGCATGCGTGGCCTTCAGCCGCTGCAGCAGCGCCAGCATGCGGTCGGTCTCCTCCGCGCCCATGCCGGCCAGTGGCTCGTCCAGCAGCAGCACCCGCGGCGCGGTGGCCAGGCACATCGCCACCTCCAGCTGGCGCTTGCCGCCGTGGCTCATGGTGCCGGCGATGCGGTCGGCCTCGTGCGCCAGGCCGGCGGCCTCCAGCGCCGCCTGCGCGGCGGCATTGCTGCGCACGCAGCCGGTGGCCGATTGCCACAGCGCCCACGGCCGCGCGAAGGCGGCCTGCGCGGCCAGCCGGCAGTTCTCGCGCACGGTGAACTCCGGGAAGATGGTGGTGCGCTGGTAGCTGCGGCCCACGCCGGCGCGGGCGCGGCGGTGCTGCGACCAGCCGGTGATGTCCTGCCCGTCGAAGCGGATGCGGCCGGCGCTGGCGCCGATCTCGCCCGACAGCATGTTGATCAGCGTGGACTTGCCTGCGCCGTTGGTGCCGATCACCGCATGCACCTCGCCCACGTGCAGGTCCAGGGCCACGTCGCTGACGGCCAGCAGGCCGCCGAAGCGCCGGCTCAGGCTTTCCACTTGCAGCATCGCGGCCATCATGCGGCTCCCTTGTGCGTGCCCTGGGGCGACAGCCGATCCATCAGCCCGATCAGCCCCTTGGGCAGCAGCGCGACGAAGCCGATGATGGCCAGGCCCAGCGTGAGCTGCCAGTGGTCGGCCAGCGGCCCCACCAGCCCGTGCGTGGACAGCACCTCGCGCAGCAGCGTGAAGGCCACCGCGCCGATCACCGCGCCGCGCAGGCTGCCCAGGCCGCCGAGGATGATCATCAGCAGCACGTCGCCCGAGGTGTGCCAGGACAGCATCTCGGGGTTGACCACGCCGTCGCGCGAGGCCACGAGGAAGCCCGCCAGCCCGGCGAGCGCACCGCCGATGACGAAGGCCGCCAGCTTGTACAGGTAGGTGTTGAAGCCGGCGGCCCGCATGCGCTGCTCGTTCACCCGGATGCCGGCCAGCGCGGCGCCGAAGCGCGAGCGGCGGATCAGCGCCAGCAGGCCGTAGGTGCCCGCCAGCGCGGCCAGCGCCACGAAGTACAGCGTGCGGCGGTCCTCCAGGTCGATGGCGCCGAGTGCCGGCCGCACGTACAGGTAGATGCCGTCGCTGCCGCCGCCGATGCCGGTGTCGTGGAACACGAAGTACGCCATCTGCGCGAAGGCCAGCGTGACCATGATGAAGTAGATGCCCCGGGTGCGCAGCCCCAGCGCGCCGACGAACAGCGCATAGGCCGCCGCGCCGCCCATCGCCAGCGGCAGCACGGTGGCGATGGAGCCGCCGGCTTCGCCCGAGGCCAGCACGGTGACGTAGGCGCCGATGCCGTAGAAGGCCGCATGGCCCAGGCTCACCAGCCCGGTCATGCCCACCACCAGCTGCAGGCTGAGCGCGAAGATCGACAGGATCATCACCTTCAGCAGCAGGTCGGTGAGGTAGGGCGTGAGCACCGGGGCCAGCGCGGCCAGCGCGCCCAGCACGCACAGCGCGGGCAGGGCCGGCTTCCAGCCCGCCGGCCGCGGCGGGGCGGCCGCCGGGCCGTGGAGGGGGCTTGCAGGCAGGGCCATGGCAGCGGATGGGGACGTTGCGCCGAGGTCGGTCTTCATGCCGTCAAGCCCTGCGGCCCATCAGGCCTTCGGGCCGCCAGATCAGCACGATGGCCATCAGCAGGTACACGCCGATGCCGCTGAGCTCGGCGAAGAACACCTTGCCGAAGGTGTCGACGAAGCCCACCAGCAGCGAGGCCACCAGCGCGCCGGTGATGGAGCCGATGCCGCCGATCACCACCACCACGAAGCAGATGATGAGCACGCTGCCGCCCATGCCCGGGTACACGCTGGACATCGGCGCGGCGATCATGCCGGCCAGCGCCGCCAGCGCCACGCCGGCGGCGAACACGATGCGGTACAGCCGCCGGATGTCGATGCCCAGGCCGCGCACCATGTCGCGGTTGCTGGCGCCGGCGCGGATCATCATGCCCAGCCGCGTGCGGTTGACCACCCAGTACAGGCCGAGCGCCAGCACGATGCAGGCCGCCGAGGCGAACAGCCGGTAGGTGGGATAGCTCATCACCTCGCCCAGCGCGAAGCTGCCGGCCAGCCATTCGGGCGGCTTGACGCCATGCACGTCGTTGCCCACCAGGATGCTGCGCAGTTCCTCGAACACCAGGATCAGGCCGTAGGTCATCAGCACCTGCTGCAGGTGCTCGCGCTGGTACAGGTAGCTGTAGAAGGCCCACTCGAGGAAGTAGCCGAACACCGCCGCCAGCACGATGCCGGCGGCCAGCATCAGCAGGAACTGGTCGCCGAACAGCGGGCTGAGCGCAAACGCCATGTAGGCGCCCAGCATGTAGAAGCTGCCATGCGCCAGGTTGATGACGCCCATGATCCCGAAGATCAGCGTCAGCCCCGACGCCAGCAGGAACAGCAGCAGCCCGTACTGCACCGCGTTCAGGCACTGAACCAGAAAGGTAGGCACATCCATCGACAGTCTCCAGGTGCAGCCCTTCGCGGCTGCGTGCCTTCATCAAGCGGCCACCACGGATCCGGCTCCGCCGGTCCGTTGGTGGCGCCCCTTGAGGGGGAGCGCCGGAAGGCGCTCCGGGGGTGGTCACATCCTGCAGCCGCGGGCGGGGTCAGACAGCGACTTGCTGGCGATGCCGACCACCTTGTTCTCCTTGCCGTCCACCTTGCGCAGGTAGATGTCCTGCACCGGGTTGTGCGACTTGGACAGGGTGAACGGCCCGCGCGGGCTGTCGATCCTGGCCTTCTGCAGCGCGGCGGCGAACTCGGCCTTCCTGCTCACGTCGCCCTTGACCGCGGCCAGGCCGGTGGCCAGCATCTGCGCCGCGTCGTAGCCCTGCACCGCGTACACGTCGGGCTGCATCTTGAAGGTCTTGGCGTAGGCCAGGCGGAACTGGTTGTCGCGCGGCGTGTTCAGGCCGTCCGCATAGTGCAGCGTGGTCAGCAGGCCCTGCGCGGCATCGCCCTGCGCCTCCAGCGTGCCATCGGTCAGGAAGCCGGAGCCGTACAGCGGGATGGTCTTGTTCAGGCCCGCGGCGGCATAGTCCTTGACGAACTTCACCGCGCCGCCGCCCGCGAAGAAGGCGAACACCGCATCGGGCTTGGCCGCGGCGATCTCAGTGAGCAGCGCCTGGAACTCCACGTTGGGGAAGGGCAGCGTCAGCTGCTTGCTGACCTTGCCGCCTTCCTTCTCGAAGCCTTCCTTGAAGGCATTGGTCATCTCCTCGCCGGCTGCGTACTTCCAGGTGATGGTCATCGCGGTCTTCTTCTTCTCCTGCTTCGCTGCCACCGTGCCCATGCCGTAGCTGGACTGCCAGTTGGAGAAGCTGCTGCGGAAGATGTTGACCGCGCACATCGGGCCGGTGACGGCATCGGAGCCGGCGTTGGGCACGATCAGCAGCGTGCCGCTTTCCTTGGCCGCGCGGGCCATGCCCATGGCCACGCCGCTGTGCACCGTGCCCACCAGCACGTCGACGTTGTCGCGCTTGATCAGCTTGTTGACGTTGTCGGTCGCCTTCGACGGATCGGACTCGTCGTCCACCTTGAAGAACTCGATCTCGCGGCCGGCCAGCTTGCCGCCCTGCTCGTCCACATACAGGCGGAAGCCGTTCTCGATGGCGACGCCCAGCGCGGTGAAGGTGCCGCTGTACGGCAGCATCAGGCCCACCTTCAGCTTGGGCTGGGCCTGCGCCATCGCCACGGACGATGCCATCAGCAGCGAGGCGGCCAGCGCCGGAATGGCGAATGCGGTCGATCGGATCATCGGGGTCCCCTTGTGTCGTGTGGGCGGTGGTGGTCTTGCAGGAAGCCGCGTGCCGCCGCGATGACGGCCGCGGGCTGGTCACGGTGCGGCGAATGGCCGCAGTCGGGCAACGCCAGCAGCTGCGTGGCGGGCAGCAGCCGCCGGATGCTGCGCACCTGTTCCAGCGTGCCGTACTCGTCGTCGATGCCCTGGATGGCGAGTACCGGCGCGGTGATCTGCGCCACCTCGTGTTCGATGTTCCAGCCGCGGAAGGTCGGGTCCAGCCAGATGCGGTTCCAGCCCCAGAAGGCCGAGTCGGCATCGTCGTGGTAGCGGCCCAGCCGCTGCGGCAGGTCGGTGGTCAGCCAGGCCTGGCGTGCGCCTTCGATGCTGGTGATGGACAGGTCTTCCACGAACAGGTGCGGCGCCAGCACGATGGCGCCGGCTGTGCGGTGGCGGGCCGCATGCAGCAGCGCGATGGAGCCGCCGTCGCTGTGGCCGAAGAGCCAGGGCGGGCTGCCGGCCGTGTCGATGCGCAGCGCATCGAACAGCGCCGGCAGCAGCTCGTGCGCCTGGCGGTGCATGAAGTCGGGTGCCCAGCGCTCGTCGGCCGCACGGGGGGTGCTGCGGCCATAGCCGGGGCGGGAGAAGACCAGCCCGCGCACGCCCAGCGCATCGCACAGCCGCTGCGGGAAGTCCTTCCACATGGCCACCGAGCCCAGGCCTTCGTGCAGGAAGACCATCAGCGGCGCGGCGGCATCGTCCACGCGCAGCCACTGGTGCTCGATGCGCACCGTGCGGCCCTGCCAGGCCAGCTCGGCGAAGCGCGTGCCGGTCATGGGGCACCCTCCCGCTGCGCGGGATCCCGCCGAGCGGGAGGAGCGCCGCCTCCGGGCGGCCGGGCGGCGGCGCTCACGCCTGCTTCTCCCGCTCGCGCAGGCGGAAGCGCTGGATCTTGCCGGTGGCGGTCTTGGGCAGCTCGTCGACGAACTCGATGAAGCGCGGGTACTTGTAGGGCGCCAGCCGGTCCTTGACGAAGGCCTTGAGCTCGGCCTCGTCCACCTGCTGCCCGGGCTTGAGCACCACGAAGGCCTTGGTCTTGGTCAGCCCTTCCGCGTCTTCCTTGCCGATGACCGCGCTCTCCAGCACCGCGGGGTGCTGCATCAGCGTGGCCTCCACCTCGAAGGGCGAGACGTAGATGCCGCTGACCTTGAGCATGTCGTCGCTGCGGCCGGCATAGGTGTAGTAGCCGTCGGCATCGCGGCTGTACTTGTCGCCGCTCTTGGTCCAGCCGCCCTGGAAGGTCTCGCGGCTCTTGTCGCGGTTGCCCCAGTACATCAGCGCGGCGCTGGGCCCGCGGATGTAGAGGTCGCCCACCTCGCCGTCGGCCACCGGGCGGCCGTCGTCGCCGCGCAGCTCGATCTCGTAGCCTGCCACCGGCCGGCCGGTGGTGCCATAGCGCACGTCGCCCGGCCGGTTGCTGATGAAGATGTGCAGCATCTCGGTGGAGCCGATGCCGTCGATGATCTCGCTGCCGTAGTGCGCCTTGAAGCGCTGGCCGATCTCGGCGGGCAGCGCCTCGCCGGCCGACGAGCACATGCGCAGCGCCACCGCGTCGCGCGGCGGCAGCCCGGGCGAGGCCAGCATGCCGGCAAAGCCGGTGGGTGCGCCGAAGAACACGGTGGGCCGGGTGCCGGCCAGCGCCGGCGTGGCGCCGGTCCAGCGCTGGAAGGTGGCCGCGGGCGTGGGCCGCTCGGCCATCAACACCACGCTGGCGCCCACGCTCAGCGGGAACGTGAGCGCATTGCCCAGCCCATAGGCGAAGTACAGCTTGGCCGCCGAGAAGCACACGTCGTCCTCGGTCAGGCCCAGCACCGGCTTGCCGTACAGCTCGGCCGTCCAGTAGGGGTTGCCGTGGGTGTGCACCGTGCCCTTGGGCTTGCCGGTGGAGCCTGATGAATACAGCCAGAAGCCGGGCTCGTCGGGCCCGGTGGGCGCGGGCCGCGCGGCCGGCGCGTGGCGGGCGATCAGCGCCGCCAGGTCGTGCGCGCGGGCGCCGTGCAGCTCGGCCGGCAGGGCTTCGTCGGGGTGCGACACGATGATGTGCCGCAGTTCATGCTCACCCAGGTCGAGCGCGGCCTGCAGCGCCGGCAGCAACGCGCCCGACACCAGCGCCGCCTGCGCGCGGCTGTTGGCCAGCATGTAGGCATAGTCCTCGGCGGTGAGCAGCGTGTTCACCGCCACCGGCACCACGCCCGCATGCATGGCGCCGAGGAAGCCCACCGGCCAGTGGCTGGTGTCGTGCATCAGCAGCAGCACGCGTTCCTCGCGGCGCAGGCCCAGCGCCTGCAGGGCGGCCGACACCCGTCGCACCTGGTCGGCCAGCTCGCCATAGCTCAGCACGCCGAGGTCGTCGATGTATGCCGGCTTGCCGGCGCGGCCGGCATTGAGCTCGAGCAGGTGCTGCGCGAAGTTGAACCGGGCAGGCAAAGTCATGGCGATGTCTCCTCGCACGGGGATGTCTTCTCGGATGCCCATGTCAGGCCGGTGCGTCAGGCCGTGGCCTCGAGCGGGTGGCCCGCGACGTGCCCCGCCGCCTCGGCCATGCGTTGGTGAAATGCGGCTTGCGACATGCGGCTGGCTCCTGACCCGGCGACTCTGCTTGATGCGCTACAGGCAATGAAGTATCTTGCCTGCGACAGGAAGATAGCCAGGGGTCAATGCAGCGTCAAGCAATATAGTGCACTCGCAGTGATAACCCCTAGGGCCCGACCGAGGCAACGGACAACATGAACGACAGCGCTGAACTACGACCCGCCAGCCCGGTGCTCGACGCACCGGACGCCGCGGAGGAGGCCAAGAACCCGTTGCTGCTGGCCCTGGGCGAGCGGGTGCGCACCTTGCGTGCACGCCGCGGGCTGACGCGCAAGCAGGCCGCGTTGGCGGCGGACGTGTCGGAGCGGCACTTCGCCAACCTGGAATACGGCATCGGCAACGCCTCCATCCTGGTGCTGCAGCAGGTGGCTGGCGCACTGCAGTGCTCGCTGGCCGAGCTGCTGGGCGACGTGACCACCAGCTGCCCCGAATGGCTGCTGATCCGCGAGCTGCTGGAGCACCGCAACGAGGCCGAGCTGCGCCGCGCCCGCATCGCCCTCACCGAGCTGCTGGGCCAGCCCGGTGGCGACCGCGCACGCGGCGGCCGCATCGCGCTGGTGGGCCTGCGCGGCGCCGGCAAGAGCACGCTGGGCCAGATGCTGGCCGACGACCTGGACCTGCCGTTCGTGGAGCTGAGCCGCGAGATCGAGAAGGTGGCCGGCTGCAGCATCCGCGAGATCCACGACCTGTACGGCACCGCCGCCTACCGCCGCTATGAGCGCCGCGCGCTGGAGGAGACGGTGCAGATCTATGCCGACGTCGTGATCGCCACGCCCGGCGGCCTGGTGTCCGACCCGGCCACCTTCAACCTGCTGCTGGCGCACTGCACCACCATCTGGCTGCAGGCCTCGCCGGAAGAGCACATGGCCCGTGTGGCCGCGCAAGGCGACATGCGGCCGATGGCCGCCAGCAAGGAAGCGATGGAAGACTTGCGCCGCATCCTGGCTGGCCGCGCCGCCTTCTATTCCAAGTCCGACCTGACGCTGGACACCAGCGGCAGCACGCTGGACCAGAGCTTCGCGGCGCTGCGTGCGATGGCGCGCGAGGTGCTGGCGCTGGAAAGCTAGCTAGAGCAATATATTGCAAGGTTGTTGGCCTTGACGCATGGGATTGCACGCACTATGCTGCATTCCATTGCGTTCGACGGAAGCACATTGCTTCCACCGCCAGGAGACCTGCATGAGCGATCCCATTGCCCAGAGCCCGCGCGTCGACTACCGCACCGAGCCGGGCCGTTATCGGCACTGGTCGATCAGCACCGATGGCGCCATCGCCCGGCTGTCGCTGGACATTGCGGAGGACGCCGGCATCCGCCCCGGCTACAAGCTCAAGCTCAACAGCTACGACCTGGGCGTCGACATCGAGCTGCATGACGCGCTGAACCGCCTGCGCTTCGAGCACCCCGAGGTGAAGACGGTGATCGTCACCAGCGCCAAGGACCGCATCTTCTGCTCGGGCGCCAACATCTTCATGCTGGGCGTGAGCAGCCATGCCTGGAAGGTGAACTTCTGCAAGTTCACCAACGAGACCCGCAACGGCATCGAGGATTCGTCGAGGCATGAGGGCCTGAAGTTCGTGGCCGCGGTCAACGGCGCGTGCGCCGGCGGCGGTTATGAACTCGCGCTCGCCTGCGACGACATCGTGCTGGTGGACGACCGTTCCAGCGCCGTGAGCCTGCCCGAGGTGCCGCTGCTGGGCGTGCTGCCCGGCACCGGCGGCCTGACCCGCGTGACCGACAAGCGCAAGGTGCGCCACGACCTGGCCGACATCTTCTGCACCAGCGTGGAAGGCGTGCGCGGCCAGCGCGCGGTGGAGTGGCGCCTGGTGGACGCGGTGGCCAAGCCGGCGCAGTTCGCGGCCACGGTGCAGGAACGGGCATCGAAGCTGGCCGCCGCCAGCCAGCGCCCGGGCGCGGGCACGCAAGGCATTGCGCTGCCGCGGCTGGAGCGCGAAGACGGCGCCGACAGCCTGCGCTACGAACACGTCACGGTGGAGATCGACCGCGCCCGCCGCACCGCCACCTTCACGGTGAAGGCGCCCAGCGGCGCGCAGCCGACGGACCCGGGCGGCATCCAGGCCGCGGGCGCCGCCTGGTGGCCGCTGGCCATGGGCCGGCAACTCGACGACGCCATCCTGTGCATGCGCACCAACGAGCTGGACATCGGCACCTGGCTGCTGAAGACCGAGGGCGATGCCGCCGCGGTGCTGGCCGCCGGGCAGCTGCTGGTACGGCATGCCGACCACTGGCTGGTGCGCCAGACGCTGGGCCTGCTGCGCCGCACCTTCGCGCGGCTGGACGTGTCCTCGCGCAGCCTGTTCGCGCTGGTCGAGCCCGGCTCCTGCTTCGCCGGCCTGCTGGCCGAGCTGGCCTTCGCGGCCGACCGCAGCTACATGCTGGCGCTGCCCGACGAGCCCGGGCGCGCGCCGCAACTCACGCTGGACGAGACGAATTTCGGCCTGCTGCCGATGGTGACCGAGCAGAGCCGGCTGCAGCGCCGCTTCTACGAGGAAGCCGGCCCGCTGGAAGCCGCCCGCGCCGCCGCCGGCCGGCCGCTGGATGCCGACGCCGCATTGAAGCTGGGCCTGGTGACCGCCGCGCCCGACGACATCGACTGGGACGACGAGATCCGCATCGCCATCGAGGAGCGCGCCGCCATGTCGCCCGATGCACTCACCGGCCTGGAGGCCAACCTGCGCTTCTCCAGCAAGGAAAACATGGTCACCCGCGTGTTCGGCCGGCTCACCGCCTGGCAGAACTGGATCTTCAACCGCCCCAATGCCGTCGGCGACAAGGGTGCGCTGAAGGTGTACGGCAAGGGCGAAAAAGCGGCCTTCGACCTGAACCGCGTTTGAGCACAACCAGGAACCGGACATGAGCACCATAGACTACGCACAGAAGATCCCGAACAACGTCAACCTGGGCGAGGACCGCACGCTGCAGCGCGCGCTCGAAGGCTGGCAGCCCAACTTCATCAACTGGTGGGACGACGTGGGCCCCACCGGCTCCACCGACTACGACGTGTACCTGCGCACCGCGGTCAGCGTCGATCCGCAGGGTTGGGCGCAGTTCGGCCACGTGAAGATGCGCGACTACCGCTGGGGCATCTTCCTCAACCCGGGCGATGCCAACCGCGAGGTGCATTTCGGCGACCACAAGGGCGAGAAGGTCTGGCAGGACGTGCCCGGCGAGCACCGCGCCAACCTGCGCCGCATCATCGTGACGCAGGGCGACACCGAGCCCGCGTCGGTCGAGCAGCAGCGCCACCTGGGCCTGACCGCGCCCAGCATGTACGACCTGCGCAACCTCTTCCAGATCAACGTGGAAGAAGGCCGCCACCTGTGGGCCATGGTGTACCTGCTGCACAAGCACTTCGGCCGCGATGGCCGCGAGGAAGCCGAGGCCTTGCTGCAGCGCCAGTCGGGCGACGAGAACAACCCGCGCATCCTGGGGGCCTTCAACGAGCAGACGCCGGACTGGCTCAGCTTCTTCATGTTCACCTACTTCACCGACCGCGACGGCAAGTTCCAGCTGGCTGCGCTGTCGGAGAGTGCGTTCGATCCGCTGGCACGCACCACCAAGTTCATGCTGACGGAAGAGGCGCACCACATGTTCGTGGGCGAGAGCGGCGTGTCGCGCGTGATCGCCCGCACCTGCCAGGTGATGAACGAGCTGAAGACCGACGACGTGCAGAAGGTGCGTGCGGCCGGCGCCATCGACCTGCCCACCATCCAGCGCTACCTCAACTTCCACTACTCGGTGACCATCGACCTGTTCGGTGCCGACCAGTCGAGCAATGCCGCCACCTTCTACAGCTCGGGCCTGAAGGGCCGCTACGAGGAAGGCAAGCGCGACGACGACCATGTGCTCAAGGGCCGCACCTACAAGGTGCTGGAAGTGCAGGACGGCCAGCTGGTGGACAAGGAAGTGCCGATGCTCAACGCCTTGAACGAGGTGCTGCGCGACGACTTCATCAAGGACTCGGTGGCCGGCGTGAACCGCTGGAACAAGGTCATCGAGAAGGCCGGCATCCCCACCCGCCTGGTGGTGCCGCACAAGGCGTTCAACCGCCAGATCGGCGCGCTGGCCGGCATCAGGATGTCGCCCGACGGCCGCGTGGTGGGCGAGACCGAATGGCAGGCCAAGAAGAACGAATGGCTGCCCACGCCGGAAGACCGCGCCTTCGTCGCCAGCCTGATGGGCCGCGTGGTGGAGCCCGGCCAGTTCGCCAACTGGATCACCCCGCCGGTGATGGGCATCAACCGCCAGCCCGTGGACTTCGAATACGTCCGCTTCGGATAACCCGCCCCTGGAGCAGGGCCAGCATGAATGCCATGACCGACGTCGCCATCATCCGGCAGCACCTGATCGACCCGGAGATCTGCATCCGGTGCAACACCTGCGAGGCGACCTGCCCGATCGGGGCGATCACGCACGATGACCGCAACTACGTGGTCAAGGCCGATGTGTGCAACGGCTGCATGGCCTGCATCTCGCCGTGCCCCACGGGCTCCATCGACAACTGGCGCACCATGCCCTTGTCGATGGCCTATCCGGTGGAGGAGCAGTTGCTGTGGGACGAGCTGCCGCCCGAGCTCACGCCCGAGCAGCTGGCCGAAGCCGGCGTGCCGGCGGATGCCGAACCCGCGGCGGCCGGCCTGCCCGCGGTGCCGGTGCTGGCCGAGGCCGCCGCGGCAACTGGCGGCGCGCTGGTGGAAGCGCCTTTCGACACGGCAGCCTACGGCGCCACCACGCCGCCGTGGTCGGCGGCGCATGCCTATACCAACCTGTATCCGCCGAAGAAGCCGACCACCGCCACCGTGGTGGGCAACATCAACTGCACCGAAAGCGGCTTTGCGAGCGAGACCCACCACGTGGTGCTGGACTTCGGCGGCATGCCGTTTCCGGTGCTGGAGGGCCAGAGCATCGGCATCGTGCCGCCGGGCGTGGATGCGAACGGCAAGCCGCACGTGGCGCGCCAATACAGCATCGCCAGCCCGCGCAACGGCGAGCGGCCGGGCTACAACAACGTGGCCTTGACGGTCAAACGCGTGACCGAGGACCACCAGGGCCGCCCGGTGCGCGGCGTGGCCTCCAACTACGTGTGCGACCTGAAGGTGGGGGACAAGGTGCAGGTGGTGGGCCCGTTCGGCCACAGCTTCCTGATGCCCAACCATCCGCGTTCGCACATCGTGATGATCTGCACCGGCACCGGCAGCGCGCCGATGCGGGCCATGACCGAATGGCGGCGCCGGCTGCGCAAGAGCGGCAAGTTCGAAGGTGGCAAGCTGATGCTGTTCTTCGGCGCGCGCACGCCGCAGGAGCTGCCGTACTTCGGTCCGCTGCAGACGCTGCCCAAGGACTTCATCGACATCAACCTGGCCTTCTCGCGCCAGCCCGGGCAGCCCAGGCGCTATGTGCAGGACCTGATCCGGGAGCGCGCCGCCGACCTGGCCGGGCTGCTGAAGGACAACAACACCCACCTCTACGTGTGCGGCCTCAAGAGCATGGAGGAGGGCGTGGTGCTGGCGCTGCGCGACGTGGCGCAGCAGGCCGGCCTGGCCTGGGACGCGCTGGGCCCGGTGCTCAAGGCCGAGGGCCGGCTGCACCTGGAGACGTATTGAGCACCGCCAGCTGCCGGCGCGGCCGGTGATCGCTGCGGGCCCTGGCGGCGTCAGGCCGCCAGCGCGCGCATCTCGGCATACAGGTCGGCCTTGCCCTCGAAGCCGATGCCGGGCAGCTCGGGCAGCGTCACGTGGCTGTTGTCCACCTTCACGCCATCGGGAAAGCCGCCGTAGGGCTGGAACAGGTCGGGGTACGACTCGTTGCCGCCCAGCCCCAGGCCGGCCGCGATGGCCAGCGACATCTGGTGGCCGCCGTGCGGAATGCAGCGCGCCGGCGACCAGCCGTGCTGCTTGAGCATGTCCAGCGTGCGCAGGTACTCCACCAGGCCGTAGCTGAGCGCGCAGTCGAACTGCAGCCAGTCGCGGTCGGGCCGCATGCCGCCGTAGCGGATCAGGTTGCGCGCGTCCTGCATCGAGAACAGGTTCTCGCCGGTGGCCATCGGCTTGTCGTAGTGCTGCGCCAGCTCGGCCTGCAGCGCATAGTCGAGCGGGTCGCCCGCCTCCTCGTACCAGAACAGGTCGTACTGCGACAGCGCCTTGGCGTATTCGATGGCGGTCGGCAGGTCGAAGCGGCCGTTGGCGTCCACCGCCAGCTGCTGGCCCGGGCCCAGCATGCCCAGCACCGCCTCGATGCGCCGGCAGTCCTCGGCCAGCGAGGCACCGCCAATCTTCTTCTTCACCACCGCATAGCCCCGGTCGAGGTAGCCCTGCATCTCGCGCTTCAGGCCGTCGATGCCCTGGCCCGGCCAGTAGTAGCCGCCGGCGGCATACACGAACACCTTGCGGTTGGCCTGGCCGTTGCCGTAGCGCTCGGCCAGCAGCTGGTACAGCGGCTTGCCTTCGATCTTGGCCAGTGCGTCCCACAGCGCCATGTCGATGGTGCCCACCGCCACCGATCGCTCGCCGTGGCCGCCGGGCTTCTCGTTGGTCATCATCGTGGCCCAGGCCTTGTGCGGGTCGAGCACGCCGCGCTCATCGAGCAGGCTGGCCGGATCGGCTTCCAGCAGCCGCGGGCGGAAGCGCTCGCGGATCAATGCGCCCTGGCCGTAGCGGCCGTTGGAGTTGAAGCCGTAGCCGATCACCGGCTTGCCGTCGCGCACCACGTCGGTGACCACGGCCACCAGGCTGAGCGTCATCTTCGAGAAGTCGATGTACGCATTGCGGATGTTGGACTTGATCGGCTGGGTGGATTCCCGGATGTCGATGATCTTCATGGATGTCTTGGTCGGTAGTGGGGGGTGGAAGGAGTCAGCGCGGCAGCGAGGCCACCTGCCGCGGGTCGATCAGTCGGCCCAGGCCGGCTCGTCGATGCGGCGGCCGGGCGTGAACGGGCAGGCGATGGCCGCGATGAGCCCGCGGTGGTTGGCGATGGTGGGCATGGGTGTCTCCTTGTTGGACAATCTGTTCGATCAGCGGACGGTGGAATGATGGTGTTTGCGGCCCGCCGTGCCCAATGCCGGTTCGTTCTGCTCTGATGCCGCCAAAGCACCGCAGTGAACCTGTCCTGGCTCGAAGACTTCCTGGCCCTGGCGGCCACCGGCAACTTCTCCCGCGCCGCCGAAGAACGGCACATGACGCAGCCGGCCTTCAGCCGCCGCATCCGCGCACTGGAAGAGTGGCTGGGCGTGGTGCTGTTCGACCGCAGCACCCAGCCCGCCACGCTGACCGAGACCGGGCAGTGGTTCCGCACCGTCGCGCAGGACATGCTGGCCCGCATCGACCGCATCCCCGACGAGGCCCGCGCGATGGCCGCCGCCACCTCGGCCACGCTGCGCTTCGCCTCCACCCATGCGCTGTCGTTCACCTTCCTGCCGGGGTGGCTGCGTGGACTGGAGGCGCACACCACGGTGGGGCCGATCCAGCTGGTGTCGGATGTCCTGCAGCAGTGCGAAGCCCTGATGCAGCAGGGCCGTGTGCAGTTCCTGCTGTGCCATGGCCATGCCGAGGTGCCGGGCCGGCTGGACCCGGCCACGCACCTGTCGGCCAAGGTGGGCAGCGACTGGCTGCTGCCGGTGTCCGCCCCCGACGCTGACGGTCGGCCGCGGCATGCGCTGCAGGCCGGCGCTGCGGCGCGCGTGCCGGTGCTGGCCTACAGCAGCGAGTCCGGCATCGGCAGGCTGGTGCGCGCATTGCGCGGGCCGGCACTGGACCAGGCGGGCGGCGAGCCGGTGGTCACCGCCCACCTCGCCTCGGTGCTGCGCACGATGACGCTGGACGGCCGCGGCCTGGCGTGGCTTCCGCACAGTCTCGTGCGCGACGACCTGGACGGTGGCCGCCTGGTGGTCGCCGGCGACGAAGCCTGGCGGATCGAGGTGGACGTGCGGCTGTTCCGGCGCCGGGCCGCCGCGCCGCCGGTCGCCGAACGGTTCTGGGCCGCCGTGCTGCAGGCCATCGAGGCACGCAGCGTCGGATGACGCCGCCGATGCGCGGAGAGCGGCCAGCGGCACCACCCCGGCATCGGCGCCCACTGCCATGCGAAGTCGAAGGGCTTTCCCCATGGTCCGGAGCGCGTGCTGGATGATGTGGCCGTGGCACCCTGAGGGAGTACAGCGCATGAACGTTCCGCAGCCTGCGCACCTTCCGGGTGCACCTCCGGAGGGGTCGCGCGGCCCCTTGCCAACCCGGCGTGCGGATGCCGCCGAGATGGTGGTGCGGCTGCATGACGCGATGCTGCCGGTGCTGGCGGCCTATCCCATCGACGGCTTCCTGCACGACTACCTGGCGGCCTTCGCCGAAGACGATCCCGCACGCATGCGCTGCCGGACCTTGTTGCTGCGCCTGCTTGCGCAATGGTCCGAGCTGCTGTGGCGGGACATGGGCCAGCTGCCCGCCAGCGATGACGAGGTGGTGCGCTCGCTGCGTGAACGCATGGCCACCGCGCGGCAGGCGCTGCTGTGCCTGCACGACGCGATCGAGGACCTCGAGGCCCTGCCGTGAACGGCCTGGGCGGCGTCAGCGCCGCGCTGGCGCGGACCGCAGCGCGTCGGCCTGCGTGCGCAGTTCCTCGGCCACGTTGTCGATCCTGATCTGGGTCAGCCCGAGCAGGGGGTCGCCCTGCAGCGCAGCTTCGGTGGGCGTCTTGCTGCGGTAGCGCTCGACAGCCTGCAGCGCCAGCGCATGCAGCTGGCGGTTGCGGTCCTCGGACGCGGCCAGGGCCTGGGTGGCGCGCTCCAGCAGGGCCGTGACGGCGGCGTTGCTGCGCTGCTGTTCGGCCAGGCGCTGCTGCAGGGCGGTGGCCTGCGCGGCGGCGTCGGCCGTGGCCTGGGCATGGCGCTGCGCATCGGCCGCGGCTTGCGCTTCCTGCGCGCTGCGCAGCGCCGCCAGCTGCTGCTGCAGCCGGCCGTGCTGCGCCAGCAGCGCCTGCCGTGCCTGCTCCGCGGCTGCAGCCTGCGCGGCCGCGGCTTCCCTGTCGCGCAGCAGTTGCGCACGTTCGGCCTGCAGCGCGGCCAGTTCGCGGCGGGTGTCGTTGAGGGCGGCCTGCGCGCGGCGCAGGGCCTCGCGTTCGCGGCTGTCCTGCGCGGCGGCAGGCAGCAGGCAAGCCAGCGCCATGGCCGCGCACAGCATGCGCAGCGGCCAGCGGGAGGGGTCAGAAGCGCGCATTGAGATCGACCTGCAGGGTATCGAGCTTGTACGGCGCATTGCCCAGCGTCAGGCTGCCGTCGTCCAGGTTGCGGGTGCTGGTCCAGCGCAGGCCGACGCTGGCGTTGCGGTCGAAGGCATAGTGGCCGCCCAGGGTCCAGCCCTTGTAGTTGGTGCCGCCGCCGTTCCAGGTGGTGTCGGTGAATGCATCGAGCCAGGCGTCTCGCTCGAACTTGCGCATGGCCACGAAGGCCTGCCAGTCGCCGCGGTTGGCCAGGCGTTCGTGGCCGGCCAGCAGGCGCAGCTGCAGGCCGGTGCTCTTGTCGGCCAGCTGCAGCTCGGGCAGGCCTGCGCGGCGGCGGATGTCGGCCAGGTCGAAGGCGCTGTTCTTCACCCAGTCCAGCGTCAGGCCCACCTGCACCGGGTCCCAGCGCTTGAAGGTCAGGCCGGTGGTGAGGTTCACCGGACGGAACTTCGACGCCAGCCCCCACACCGGCGCCGCGGTGCTGGTGGGGTCGTTCAGGTTGATCAGCGTGTTGCCCTTCTGCCGGGCCGATGCCGGGTACTGGCTGGACTGGTAGGCCACGGTGCCGGCCCGCGGTCCGGCCGGTGGCGGCTCGGTGGCCTGCACGCCGGCCACGTGGTGGAAGTCGTACACCGCCAGGCCCACGCGCCAGTGCAGGTGGCTGCCCAGCGCGGCCTCGGCGCCAAGCTGCAGGCCATACAGCCACTTGTCGTGGCTGTCCACCGCCAGCTCTTCCAGGGGGAACGCACCGGCCGTGGCGAAGGCGAACACGCCGCTGCCCAGGTTGGTCTCGCCCTGCACCGCCACGCCGTCGAAGTTGAGGTCGTCGGGCCACAGCAGGTCGGTGCCGTAGAACGGGTTGGGCATGCGCCCGCCGATGAAGCGCAGGTCGTGGCGCGGCTCCCAGCGCAGCCAGGCGCGGTCCAGCACCACGCTGTACTTGTTGAAATGGCTGCCCAGCGTCTGCGAGGTGGAGGTGGGGCCGCTGAGGTTGCCGGTGCTGATGCGGATGGCGGTGCGGGTGTCCTCCGACAGCTTGGCATTCACGCCGAAGCGGGCACGCAGCGTCAGCCGGTTGCGGTCCTCGGTGGTGTTGGTGAGGTCGGGCGCCCAGGCCGGGCCGGTGGTCTGCGCGCGGTAGAACTCGGCCGGCAGGTTGTCGCCGGCGAAACGGTCGGTCTGCCAGCGCAGCCGCACGTCGCCTTCGAAGCCGATGGCCTTCACCCAGTCGGGCACCTGGCGCGCATCGGCCCAGCCTTCGGTGCGGGCCTGCTGCAGCACGTCGAGCTTGATCTCCTCGCGGATCTGGTTGCGCAGCGTCTCGGGCACGTAGGGGATGCGCACCACGCTGCGTGCTGCAGCGGCGTCGGCTCCGCCGGCCAGCGGCGCGCCCCAGCCCGGCGCGGCGGCTGCACCGGCCGCGGCGCTGCCCCGGGCCTGGCGCATCAGTGCGTCGGCACGTTCGCGGCTGAGCAGGCCCTGGCCGACCAGCGCCTCGATCAGCGCCTGCGTGGTGGCCCGCAGCTGCTCCAGCTCGGCGCGGTCGTCGGTCTGGGCGACGCCGGGTGTGGCCAGGCCGGCGGCCAGCAGGGCGGCGCCCAGGGCGCCCAGGGCGCGCTGCGCGCGGCGCGGGCGGCGGCGGAGAAGGGCGGAGGTCGGTGTCATGGTGGTCGGCATCGAGACGGGGAATGACGGAAAGGCGTGGGGTGTTCAGGCCGGGCGCAGGCTCACGCGGAAGCGCATCGGCTGCGGGATGTCGGGCGGCGGCGGCAGCTTCACCTCGCGGGTGGCGTCGGCCAGCGCGGTGCGCAGCTCGTCGTCGGCCTGGCGGTTGCCGCTGGGGTTCAGCTCGAAGCGGCGGATGGCGCCGCTGGGCTCGATCCAGAGCTGGAACTCCGCGGTGGCCTGGGTGGTGTCGCCCTTCAGGTGGCGCTCGATCGCGTCGCGCAGCAGCTGCCGCGCGGCTTGTGCGTAGAAGCGTTCCTCGGCCCGGCTGGACGCGGTGCCGGTGCCGCCGGGGCTGCCGCTGCCGATGCCGCTGACGGGCGCCGCGGGCACGCCTTCGGTATTCACGTTGCCGCCGGCCAGCGCGCTTGGCGCGTCGCCGGTGGGACCTTCCTCGCGCACCTGCTGCGGTTGCGGCGGCGTGGGGTCGGGCTGCGGCACCGGCTGGTTCTGCGGCCGTTGCTCCTTGGGCTCGGGCTGCTTCTCCTCCTTGGGCGGTGGCGGCGGAGGTGGCGGGGTGTCGGGCAGCAGCGCGATGCGTGCCACCTGCCGCTGCGGCGCGGCAGGCGTGCTGGCCAGCTGGCTGACCCACCACAAGCCCGCGCCCACCAGCAGCACGATGGCGAGCAGGCCTACCCAGGCGCGGGACGGCGCATCCTTCCGCTCGGCATCCCCGTTCATGTGCCGAACCTCGCGGTGATGAAGGCCATGTTCACGCCCAGGCGGTTGCACAGGTCGACGACGGCGATGACGCCGCCGTACTGCGCGCCGGCCTCGCCCTTGATGGCGACCGACATCTGCGCATCGCGGGCCTTGGCGGCCTGCAGCCGCGGCTCCAGCTCGGCCAGCGTCACCGGTGCGCCGTTGGCCATCAGGGCGCCGCCCTGCATCACCTGCAGCACGATCAGCTCATGCTGCTCCTTGGCAGGCTGGTTGCTCGGCTTGGGCACGCTGATGGTCAGGCCCTGCACCGAGGCGGTGGTCATCAGGATGAACACCACCAGCAGCACGTAGGCCAGGTCCAGCATCGGCGTGACGTTGATGGTGTCGTAGGGCTTGGCGTCGGTGTTGACTTGCATGTCGGCCTCCGGGCCTTCACTTCGCGCGGGTGGTCACGAGGCCGATCTCGGCGATGTCCAGCCGCTTGGCGATGTCCAGCACCTGCACGATCACCGCGTACTGCGCGGCGGTGTCGCCCTTGAGCACCACCGGCAGCGCCGGGTTGGCGGCCTTGTAGTCGGCCAGGCGGTTGCGCAGCTCGTCCAGCGTCACCGGATAGGCGTCGAGGTACAGCGAGCCGTCGGCGGTGACGGTGATGGCGCGGGTCTGCGGCTTGGCCAGGTTGTTCTGCGCCGAGGTGGCCGGCGAGTCCACCTTCACGCCCTGCACCGAGGCGGTGGTGAGGATGATGAAG
The DNA here is from genome assembly GCF_024700035.1 of Aquincola sp. J276. NCBI lineage: Bacteria > Pseudomonadati > Pseudomonadota > Betaproteobacteria > Burkholderiales > Sphaerotilaceae > Aquincola > Aquincola sp. J276. Next base: position 732,635 of record NZ_JAJONC010000002.1, on the reverse strand, counting down.
GTGACCAGCAGCACATACGCCAGGTCCAGCATCGGCGTGATGTTGATGTCGTCGTACGGCTGGTTGTCGGCGCGGACGTCCATCAGCGCGCCCCGTACAGCTCGGCCACGCGGGTGATGAACTCGTCGACGAAGATCTGCATGTCCGACGAGATGTTCTTGATGCGCGCCGCGAGGTAGTTGTAGCCAAACAGCGCCGGGATCGCGACGGCCAGGCCGGCCACCGTGGCCAGCAGCGCCGCGGCGATGCCGGGTGCGATGGCGTTGACGTTCACGTCACCGGCTGCGGCAATGGCGGCGAAGGTGATCATCACGCCCACCACCGTGCCCAGCAGGCCCAGGAAGGGGCCGCCGGAGATGGCGATGGTCAGCAGCACCATCTGCGCATTCAGCCGGTGGCTTTCGCGCACGAGGTCGGCATCCACCGCGGCCTTGACCGCGTCGATGGAGGCGCCCGACAGTGGCGGCGCGCCCTCGGCGCCGACGTTGCGCTTGGCCAGCTCCCGCACGCCGGCCTGGTAAAGCCGGAACAGCGGCGAAGCCGCGAAGGCACCGCCCTGTTCCAGCGTCAGCAGGTCGTGCGTGGCGCCGCGGAAACGGGTGAGAAAGCCCTGGTTGGCGCGCTCGTCGCGGCCCACCATCACCGACTTGGCCACCATCACCCAGGCGGCCACCGCGAACATCACCGCCAGGATGCCGATGACGACCCAGGCGTCGATGGTGAGGTTGGATACCAGGATGCCTATGTAGCCGTGGCTTGGTGCGTCGGCTGCCTCGCCGGTGTCCTTGGCCGAGGCGATCAGCCGGGCCTCGGCGCTCTGCGAGGAAGCCGCCAACTGCAGCCATGCCGCGCTGCGGGCCACCGAGGCCACCTGCACCTCATCGACCACGCCGCGCAGGCCATCGCCCACGCGCAGCTCGCCGCCGATGGCCGGCGTGGCCACGTCGGCCCGGGCCACCGATTGCCCGTTGACATACAGCTGCGCCTGGCCGTTGCCCACGGCCAGCGCCACATGGGTCCAGGCGGTGGGCGCCACCTCGCCGCCGGCCAGCCTGGCGTCGCCGACCCGGGCGGCCAGCCTGCCGGCATCCAGCGTGACGGCCAGCGGACCCCAGGACAGCAGCGTGCCGCGCGCCACTTCATCGGAGCGCAGCCACACCGACAGCGTGGCCGCGCCGCCGGCCGCGATGCGCATCGCCTCCGGCATCGGCCACGCCAGCGGGCTGCCGGCCAGCCGGGCGCCACCGCCCAGCAGCGCATTGGCTTCCGGCGTCACCGGGTCGGCAGCCTTGAGCCGGCCGTCATGGCTGGTGCCGGTGTTGTCGGCATCGGCAAAGTGCACCGCCGCCAGCGTGGCCGCGTCGAAGCCGGTGCCGTTGTCGGCACTGGCCGGCGCCGCGGTGTTGCCGGCATAGGCGTACACCACGTTCTTGTCGCTGCCCGGCATCACCTGCGGCACCTGCACCCAGACCACCGCCAGTTCATTGACCGGGTCCCAGCGCTCGATGCGGAAGCCCAGCGGCGTCTTGTCGTCGCCGGCCACGAAGCGCAGGTCGCTGCCGTCTTCCTTGGCCGCGAGGAAGTCGAAGTTGCCGCTGTGCAGGCGCACGGCCAGCGGCAGCGCGCTCACCGCTTCCTGGGTGGTGACGCCTTCGGCGCTGGTGTTCAGCGTGATGCGGGTGCGCTGGGTCCAGTCCTTGTTCCACCAGGCCGATGCGGTGGCCGGCAGGGTGGCGGCCAGCAGGCCGAATGCAAGGCTGAGCAAGGAGGTGCGGAGGGGGCGTCGGAGTGGCATGGGGAAGGCTCAGTTGCGGCTTGGTTGCGGCTCAGTTCGGGTCTTCGCCGAAGCCGAGGAAGTCGAGGAAGACGATGCGGCGCGGGCCCTGCGATCGCTGGCCCGCGCTGTCGAGGCTGTTGGCCGCGGCGTTGCTGGTGGCATTGGCCGCCTGGTTGAGCCCGGCCAGGCTGGCGGTGGTGCCGCCGGTGACCACCGGGGCGGGCGCGCCGATGGACTGGCCTCCCACGTTCAGGTTGTCGGTGCCCACGAAGCGCACCGCGCCGAAAAAGGCATTGCCGCGCGAGACGATGCCGGCGTCGCCCGCGTTGATCTCGCCGCGTGGGGCATACAGGTCCAGCGTGTTGCTGGCGTCCAGCACCGCGATGCCGCTGCCGGTGAAGGAGCCGGAGGTGTCCACCACCAGGTTGCCGTTGCTGTCCAGCCGCAGCACCGGCGCCGGCGCGCCGGTGACGGTCTTGGCACCGCGGCCGGCGTCGATGTTGCCGTCGGACGACCACAGCAGCACGTTGCCCGACTTCAGCGTGAACACCCGCGACTGGTTCACCTCGAAGTTGCCCGCCGTGGCCGCAAGGATGCTGCCGCCGTCCACGGTGACGATGCCCAGCTGGGACGCCGGCTTCGGCGTGCCGCTGGAAGGCACCAGCTCGCCCGCGTTCACCGCGCCGCCCGGCGCCAGCAGCGTGATGTCGGCCTGCTGCAGCGTGCGGATCTGGCTGGACGGCAGGCGGATGTCGCCGGCCGCCCGGGCGCCGGGGAACAGGGTTTCCAGCGCCAGGTAGCCGGCCGCATAGGCCGCGTCGCGCGGTGCGTCGGCCAGCGCCGCGGCCTGGCGGCCGGCGCTGCGCAGCTCGGCCGCCAGCACCTGGCGCAGCCACGGCAGCTGGCGCTCCATCGGCAGCGCTGCGAATGCGGTGAGGGCCTCGGCCAACGGTGCCGGCGCCGTGCTGCCCTGCAGCCGGGCCATGTACTGCTGCAGGCCGGCCGCGTAGGGGTTGTCGGCGCGGGCCGCCTGGCTAGCCACGAAGGCCGTGCGGTCGGCCGCGGGCCGCGCCTCGAAGGCCAGCACCAGCAGCGCACGTGCCGCCTGTTCGCGCAGCGGCTGCGCAGCCTCGGCAAAAGCGGCCCGGGCCACGTTGGCCGGCAGGTCGCGCCAGGCCGGCACGGTGTTGATGAAACGCGCCAGCGCGGCTTCCTGCCCGTCGCCCAGCAGCGCCTGCACCTGGGCCAGCCGCTGATCGGCGGGCAGCTGGTTGAAGGCGGCGGCGTCGCCACTGCCGGCCAGCCACGCATACAGCGCACCCGCGTCCCGCACCAGGCCGGAGACGCCCAGCGCGGCAAAGCCGCTGGACAGCGCCTGCTGCGTGTCGCCCGGCTGCCAGCCGGCCACGATGGTCAGGTCGGCGCCGCGCTGGGGCAGCAGGGTGCTGCTGCGCTGGTTGCCGCTGGCCACGATGCCGTTGCTGTTGCCCAGGTCCACATGCCGGCCGGCCACCGCCACCAGGTCGCCGGGGCCGGCGATCTCGATGCCGTTGCGGCCCACCAGCGGGCTGCCGACGATGTCGCGGCCGGCCTGGACCAGGCTCAGCTCGCTGGCGGGCAGCCACATGGCCTGGCCGTCGGCGCCGATGCCGCCGTAGCGCTGGTCCTGGTGCTGCACCAGCAGCTGGCTGCCGGTGCCGGGCAGGCGCACATCGTCGCCGGCCACGATGCGCACCGGCCGTGCCGAGCTGAGCGTGCCGCCGATCACCACATCGCCTTGCGCAGCCACCAGGTGCACCGGCTCGCGGCTGCTGCGGTCCAGGCCGCTGCCGCCCGCCCCGCCACCCCCGTCTGCCAGCGCATTCAGCCGCAGCGCCTCGGCGGCGGTGACGGGCTCCACGAACACCGGGCGTGCATCGCTGCGCGTGGCGTTGACGTTCACCGGCTGGCTGCCCAGCGTCAGGTCCTGCCCTGCCAGCAGCTGCAGCGCGCCGTCCGTGCCGGGCTGCTGCAGCAGCGGGCCGCGCAGGTCGATGCTGCCCGACGGCGCGGCCATGCGCAGCCAGGCCGGCACCACCGTGCCCAGCAGGCGTGCGTCCTCGTTCAGCGCGCCGGACTGCGCCGGCTGCAGTTCACCGTCGTAGCGCACCGAGCCGGCCGCGCTCACCACGTCCAGCCGCGCGTCGCGCGACAGGTCGGTCACCACCAGCGTGCTGCCGTTGGCCGATGACGGATAGGTCAGGTGCTCGGAACGCACGCTGGCCAGCCGCAGGTCGCCGCGTGCCGCCACCGTGACCTGGGTGTTGCCGTGGATCAGCTGCGGCGCCAGCGCGGCGGCATCGTTGCCGGCCACGATGCCGCGGCCGGCCGCCAGGCCCAGCCGTGCACCGCTGGCAAACAGCACGCCGCCGGCCAGGTCGCGGCCGGCTTCCAGCTGCACCGAGCCGCCGCCGAACTGCGCGCCGGCCGAGCCGCCCGCGGCCAGCCAGCCGCTGCTGGCGGCGGCGGCGTTCACGTCCAGCAGGTCGCGGCCACTGCGCAGGCTCACGTCACCGCCGCCGAAGGTGGCCACGCCGCCGTCGAACAGGTCGTAGCGCGACCACCAGACACCATCGCCATCGATGCGGCCACGCCACCACCAGCGGTTGACGGTGGCTTCGCTGCCGGTCAGCGCCTGGCCCTTGACGTCGCGGCCGGCCTCGATCTGCACTGCGCCGCCGCCCTGCAGGAAGGGATCGACATAACCCCGCTCGTCCGCGGCCGGCACCAGGCCGCTGAAGCTGTCCAGCAAAGGCGCACCGGCACCGCCATCGGACGGCACGCCGGTGGTGTAGACGGCGCTGCGGGCGTCCTGGAACACCACGTCGCCCGCGGCGGCGGCCTCGATGCGGCCGGTGGTGTTGCGCACCAGCACGCCATCGGTGTTGCTGCTGCTGCCGATGACCAGGTCGCCGCCCGCCAGCAGACGGATGCTGCCGGCCGAGCCGGGCTGCGGCAGCCAGTCACGCTCGGCGCTGTATTCGTCCAGCCCTGCGTAGCCGCTGTGGATGGACTGCGCCAGCACCAGGTTGCCGGCCGAGCGCAGGGTGAGGGCGGCACCACCGACACGCACCGCGCCGCTGGCCTGCGCGCCGGGCGGCGGCGCCAGCGCCAGCGGCGCCGACAGCGTCAGCGTGGTGGCCGAGCGCACCTCCACGCCGGCGCGCACGGTGAGCTGCGCGCCGGCGGGCAGCCGTTCGCCCAGCAGGCGGGAAGCGATGGCCGCTGCGCGTGCTTCGGTTGCAAAGGCCGCGTTGTCGGCGCGCAGGGTTTCCACGCCGATGAAGGGCGATGGCTCGGCCGGTGCCGGCGCAGGGCCGGGCCCTGGCGACGGAGATGGCGAAGGCCCCGGCGACGGCGACGGCGACGGGCCGGGCGTGGGCGACGGCGCCGGCGGCTCGGGCAGCGGTGCCGGCGGTGCAGGCGGCGGCGGCGGCAGCGGCGCAGGCATCGGCTCCAGCGGCGGCGTGGGCGGTATCTGGTCGCCGGTGGTCGGGCCGTTGCCGGTGGACGCGGCCAGCGCACGCGGGGCAGCAGACAGGGCACGCACGGTGCCGAACCGCGCTCCCAGCGAGGCCAGGGTCGGCATCGGCGGGCTCGGTGGCACCTGGTCGCCGGTGGTGGGGCCATTGCCTGGCGAGGGGCCGGACGGGGGGCGGCGGCGAGCCCGGGGGTGGCGGTGCCGGTGGCGGGGGCGGCGGTGGTGCGGGCGGCGGCGGGGGCGGCGGGGGCGGCGGGGGCGGCGGAGGTTCCGGCTCGGGCTGCGGATCGGTGCCCGGATCCGTCCCCGGATCGGGCTCGGCCGGCGGTTCCTGGCCCGGGGTGTAGCCGGCCACGACCTCGGTGCCGGTGTAGACCTTGACCGCTTCCACGTCGATGCGCTCGACGCCCTGCAAGCCGCTGGCGATGGTGTCGACCTTCACGTCCTGCACGCCGGTGGCGGCATCCACGGTGCGCGCGGCCCGCAGCGCCAGCACGCCGGGCGCGGCCTGGCTGCCGCCCGGACGCAGGTCGACGGTGGCGCCCTCGGCCAGCCGCAGCCAGCCGTCGGCGCTGTTGAGGGCGATTCGGCTTTCCCCCACCGCGCTGCGGCTGCTGAGCAGCGCGCCGCTGCGCAGCAGCACATCCTGTCCGGCCGACAGTTCGATGCTGGCGGCGCCGTCGCGGCCGAAGGCCACCAGCCGGCCGTCGATGGCCAGCGTTCCGGCGTCGGCGTCCAGCCGCAGCTGGCGGGCGCCGAGCTGGCTGCCGGCGCTCAGCGTCAGGTCGCCCTCGCGCTGGCGCACGGCGATGCGCTCGCCAAAGTTGCCTTCGGTGCCCGCCGCGCGGGCCAGGGCTGCCAGGTCGAGGTCGCGCGCGGCGTCCACCACCAGGGTGCCGCCACGGGCAGCGGCGCCGCTGGCGCGGGCCTGCAGCAGGCCGTCGGCCTGCACGCCGCCGCGGACGGCCTGCAGCTCGATGCGCCCGGCATGGCCCTGGCCGGCGGCGCTGGCGTCCAGCAGCGTGCCTTCGGCCAGGCGGATGCTGCCTTCGCTGCTGGCCAGCTGGATCTGCCCCGCGGCCAGGTCGACGGTGCTGCCGTCCAGCGTCATGCGCAGGCCGGTGGCGCGCACGGCCGCGCCGGCTTCCAGCACCACGTCGTCGGTGGCGCTCAGGCTGACGCTGCCCACCGGCGCCGCGATCTGGCCGGTGTGCACCAGGCTGCGGCCGGTGAAGGCCAGCCGACCGCCGGCCTGCGCCTCGGGCAGGGCCGGGGCACCGGCGCCGGTGGGTGCCAGGGCCTCGATGCGCAGCGCGCCGCCGGCCCGGATGTCGGCTTCGCCACCCAGCGCCGTCTGCACGCGCTGGGCGCGCAGCGCCAGGTCGCCCGCCACGTCGAACGCCCCGAGGCCGTCGGCCTGGATCACACCGCCACTGGCGAGCGTGGTGCTGGCCGCACCGCTGACCGCCATGCGGCCATCGCCCAACGACAGCAGGCGGCCTGCTTCGGCGCTCAACTGGTGGCGGCCGGCCACGGGCTGGACCGAGGCAGCCGGCGCCTGGCCGGCCGGGGCCGCGGCCACCGTGCTGTTCTGCAGGTGCAGCTCGTTGGCCTGCAGGCGGGCCATGCCGGGCGGCGTGGCGGCTTCGCCGTCCATGAGGGCCAGCACCGGCGTGTCCAGCGTCAGGCGGCCCAGGCGGCTGCTGCCCAGCGTGCTGCCGGCGGCCAGGTCGATGGATGAATAACTGCGCAGCGACAGCGCCTCGGTGCCCGACAAGGCCGCCGCCAGGCTGGTGGTGAGCTGCAGCACCGATGGGCCCACGTCATCGCTGTCGCGGTCGGAGACCTCGATGCGGCCGGCGCCGATGGTCACCTCGGCGGCCTGTGGCTTCAGCCCGCTGGCCACCCGGGTGCTGCCGGTGGCGTCCAGCAGCAGGCTGCCGCCGGCAGCGCTCAGGCCGACGCCGGGCCCGATGTCCAGCACGCCGGCCTTGCCTTGCGTACCGCTGCGCTGCACCTCGGCGCCGGTGGCGGCGCTGGCGCGCACCAGGGCGCCGTCGCCGCTGACGGTGTAGCTGCGGGCCTGTGCGTCGGCCGCAGCCACGGCGGTGATGCCGGTGCCGCCGCCCAGGGCCACACGCCCGGTGGCGGCCAGCAGCACATCGCCTGCGCGCAGCAGTTCGGCGTTGCCGGCTTGCGCGGTGAACACCACCTCTTGCGCGGTGACATTCAGCTGGCCGGCGAGCTCGCCCGGCCGCGCGCCCAGCACCAGCGTCTGCGCGCCCAGCGCATTGAGCTGCTGGACAGACAGCGACAGGGTGCCCCTGTCCGCGACCGGCGCACCCACCGCGATGCGGTCGGCGGCGATGAAGGCCTGGCCGCCCAGCGGCGTGAAAGCGGCCTCGGGCACACGCGCGGCCAGGGCGGCGGCCGCCGCCTCGGCGCTCTGCCGCTGGGCACCGAAGCGGGCTTCACCGGCCAGCGAGGCCTGCGGCGCCGCCAGCACCAGCGTGCCGCCGTCGGCCGGCAGGGCCGGGCGGGCCGCATCGGCGGCCTGTGCCGCTTCGGCGTAGAAGCGGGTGGCGGTGGTCTCGCGCACTTCCGAGGCGCGGCGCGCCTCGGCCGAAGGTGTGATGCGCCAGGTGCTGGACAGCGTGTCGCGCAGCAGCGTGCCGGCGGTGCCGGTGAGGGCACCCACCAGGCTGCTGCCGTCGGGCCGGCTGACCAGGCTGCCGAACTGCAGCGGCGTGCCGCCCGCCTCGGGCTTGACCAGGAAGGCGCCCGGCAGCAGCGCATAACGCGCCGGCAGCAGGGTGTAGCTGCCTGCGGGCAGCGGGCCGCCCGGGCCGACGATGAGCTGCCGGCCCAGCGCCGGCTGCGCGGCGTTGGGCGCCGCAGCCGCCAGCGCGGCGTCATACGGCGCTGCGCCCTGCACGGTCGGCACGATGGCATAGGCACCGTCGGCGCCGGTGAACACATCGGTGGAGCCGCCCGGGCCAGGCACGAACTGGTAGGCCAGCGCATCGCCGCCGCCGGACAGGTCGAGCAGGGAACCGGGCTGCACGTCCACCAGGCCGGCGGCCGATTCCAGCGTGATCTGCTTGGCCGGCGCGCTGCCTACGGTGTGGCCGTCGCCATCGGGCAGCAGCAGGCCGGCGGCGGACACCGAGGTGACGCTGCCGGGCGTGAGCAGGATGGCGCCGCCCGACTGCAGCGTGACCTGGCCCAGCGGCGCGCGGATCACGCCGCCGTGCACGATCTCGCCGGCCTGGATGGTCAGATGGCCGCGTGCGGACAGGGGCGCGGCCGCGCCGGCCTCGCCGGGATCGATCTCCACCCGCCGGTTGCCGGCGTCGATGGTGAAGCGGCTGTCGGTGGCGGGGTAGATCTGGTCGGCATGCAGGCGCAGGTCGGCGCCGGTGTTCAGCGCGCCCACCTTGGCCGTGCCGGCCGGCAGGCCCACCAGCCGCATGTCGCCGTAGCTGAACAGGCCCAGCAGGCCGGCGCCCTGCGTGGCCACCGTGCCTTCGATCGACAGCAGGTTGCCGGCCAGCGCCGACACACGCCCGTCGCCACCGGTGGCGGTGGGCGCCGGCCGGGTGCTGGTACTGGCGCTCACCGGCTGCTGGGTGTTGGCCAGCGTCACTGTGGCGGCGCCCAGTTGCACACCCTGCACCGCGCCGGCGCCGTCGAAGCGAAGCGCCGGGCTGTCCAACCGCAGGCTGCGCTCGGGCCGCAGCGCCACGCCGTCCTGCAGGCGCAAGGCATCCCGCGCCGTCAGCGCCACCTCGGAGACACCGGCCGCGTCGATCCATTCGGCCGACGCGCTGGCGTTGCCGGGCAGCAGGCGCGGCGCGGCCAGGTCGGCCGGCCGCAGCGTGGCGGTGGCCTGGCCAGTGGCGCGGGTGATGCGCAGCTCTCGTTCGGCCGGCAGTTCGGTCACCAGGCGGTTGTCGGCCACGCTGGCCAGGGTGACGGCGAGCGCGCCGCCGGCCGCACGCGTGATGCCGCCGTCGCCGTTGCTGAGCTGCCCGCCGCGGGCCGACAGCGTGCCTTCGAGCAGCAGGTCGCGGTTGGCGCGCACGCTCACGCTGCCGCCGGCGCTGGCCACCTGCTGGCGCTGCACCACGGTGGAACCGTCGTTGGTGGCGCGGGTGATGTCCAGCGTGCCCACGGCGCCATCGGCGCGCAGCTGGGCGCCCTGCTGCAGCACCAGGCTGGTGGGCGCGGTGCTGGCGGCGCTCGATGCGTCCAGCGCAATGCGACCGCCGGCCAGCACCGTGCCCTCCAGGCGGCCGGTGGTGTTGGGCGACAGCACCGTGGTGCCGCTCACGTCGATCAAGCTGCCGGCGCCCAGCCACAGGTACTGCGGGTTGTCGTAGTCCAGCGCTTCTTGCGCGCCGCTCTTGGTCAGCCGCAGCGTGGCGCTGCCGCCGGCGGTACGGATGCGGCCGTCGAAGGTCAGGCGGCTCTGGGCCGACAGCGTGGCGCTGGCACCGGCGGCCAGGTCGAGCGCGGCGCCTTCGGCCACGCTGAGCCGGCCGGCTGCTTCACCGGCGGCACGCCCGCTGGAGGCCAGCGAGACATTCACCGGTGCCGGCGCAGTGGCCAGCGGGCCGGGCGAGGTGGCGAAGGCATCCAGCGCGCTGCCGGTGGCCGCGTCGCGCAGCGTGCCGGCGGCGGCCCAGGCGTCCAGCCTCGGCGCGATGACGGTGCCGGCGGTCAGCTGCAGGAAGTCGCGGCCGTCGACGCTGTAGCTGGCAAAGCCGCCGGTGGAGAAGAAGCCGCTGTCCAGCGTGAGCGCTGCGGCCGGCGCACCGGCGGCCGCGCTGCCGATGCGCACTGAATCGGTGGTGATGGACAGGCTGCCCGGCCGGCCCAGCGCATGGCCGCTCAGGCTGCCGCCGAGCAGCAATGTCGGGCCGGTGGCGGCCACATCGGGCCGGCCGCTGGCCAGCGTGATGCTGCCGCCGTTGCCGGCCACGGTGCCGCTGGCGGTGGCCACGGCGCCGCCGTCGGCGTCGATGTGGCTGCCGGCTTGCAGCAGCACGCCGCGGCGCGCGCTCAGGCTCACGCTGCCGGCGTTCAGCGCGGCACGGTCCAGCGCGCCGTCGGTGCGCTCGTTGTAGACGCGGCCGGACACGTCGATGGTCCTGCCGGCCGCCAGCGTCACGTCACCGCCGGCCAGGGACTGCGCCCGCACGCTGCCGCCGCGGGCGGCCACGCTGCCGCCGATCAGCACGCCGCCGTCGCGCGAGGCGGCCTGCAGGCTGCCGCGGTCGGGCAGGGCCAGGTCGCCTTCGATGCGCACCTCGGCATTGCTGGCCAGGCTCAGGTGGCCAAAGCCGGCTTCCATCACCGCGGTGGCCGCCACGCGCGAGCCATCGGCCAGCGTGGCCGCCAGCGGGTTGGCCCAGAAGGCGGCGCCGAGTGCATCGGCACCCGCCGTCAGCCGCAGCGGGCCGGACACCACCGCGCCGGCATAACTGGCGTCGCCGAAGGCCTGCTGGTTCTGCAGCGTGCCGATGGCCAGCGTGCCCAGAGCGGCCTGCGCGTCCAGGCCCTGGCGCTGGCGGTCGCCGCTGACCGTGTGCGCGGCCAGCTGGCCGTCCAGCACCACCGTGGGCGCCACCACGCGCACCGCACCGGCGGACTGGCCGTCCACATAGCCCAGCGCCTTTTCCGCCGGCAGCGTGCTGCCGTAGTCGATGCGCACGCCCCAGCGGTCGTAGCGCGGTTCCTGCACGCCCTTGTCGTTGATGGCGCGTTCGTACACCACGTCCTTCGGCGCGGTGTTCAGCGTGTGCAGGCTGCCGTCCTCGGCCACCAGGCGGGTGGGCGTGACCATCGCCTCGGCATGGGTCACCCGGCCGCCGGAGACGTCGATCGCGGCGCGCTCGTGCATCACCACCGCGCCTTCGGCCCGCAGGTCCACGCTGCCGCCTGCGGCCAGCCGTTCCTCGGCCGTGCGCTGCAAGGCCTGGCGGTAGCCGTCCAGCTCGCCGAGGATGGGGGAATCGACGGCGGCAGCCTTGTCGCGGATGTCCAGCGTGACCCGGTTGCGCGCCAGCACGCCTTCCTTCTGCAGCGGCGCGTCCTTCAGGTCGTTGCCGCCCAGCAGCTCGGTGGTGACGAAATGGCGCGCGGCGCTCACCACCGTGCCGTTGGTGCCCGCCACGTCGATGCGCGCGCCCTCGGCGATGGCGATGCGCGCGGTGGGATCGGTTGGCGTGAAGGGCCGGCTGGCCAGGCGGTCGGCGCGGTAGTCGGGAGCACCGGCACGCAGCGTGACGCTGGCACCCGGCGCCTGCACCAGCGCGCCGGCGGCCAGCGTGATGTCGTGGCCGGCCATCGCGATGCGCGAGGGCACGAAGGTGGCATTGCCGTCGGAGGTGGGCACCGCGCCGGTGGCCGGCACGTCGGGCGTGACCTCGATGCGGCTGCCCGCCTCCAGCACCAGCGAGCCCGCGCGCTGCGCGCGCTTGTACAGCTCGGAGCCGGCCTCGTACAGGTTCTCGGTGCCGGCCGGGCCGGCCTGCGTGCCGCCCTGCGCCAGCAGCAGCACCGAGCCGTTCTGCGACACGCTGGTGGTGGCGCTGATGCGGCCGGCCTGGTTCACCGCCATGCCCACCAGCGTGGCGTTGCCGCGCGGGGTGCTGATGCTGCCGGTGGCGGCGTTGGCGACGCTGCCATCGCGGCCGAAGGCGGCACCCACCTCCACCAGCAAGCCCTGCACCGCCGGCACGTTGGGGTTCACCTCGCTGGCGTAGATGGCCTCGCTGGTGGGCAGCTTGAGGTACACCTCGCCGCCGCCGGCCAGCACCGTCTGGCCACCGGGCGTGCTGATGCTGCCAGCGTTGTCCACCCGCTTGGCGAACAGGAACACGCGGCCGCCCTCGGCGGTACGGATCTCGGCGCCGTTGTCCACCCGCACGAAGTTGCGGCTGTCGACGAAGTCGGTCGCGGTGCCCTCGTAGCGAAAGGCCGCGCCGCGTTCCAGCGTGCGGCTGGTGAGGCCGTCGAGGAAGTCGGCATCGGCCACATTCAGCGTGCTGGTGACGAGCGAGTTGACGTCCACCCGCGCGCCGTTGCCGAACAGCACGCCGTTGGGATTGATCAGCCACACCTGGCCGTTGGACTTCAGCGAGCCATAGATGGCGCTGGGCGCATTGCCGCCGATGCGGTTGAGTGCCGCGGCGTTGCCGTCGGGCATCCTGAACTCGACACCGTTGCCGCGGTCGATGTTGAAGCTCGACCAGTTGTAGATCGCGCGGTTGCCGCCCTGCGTGATCAGCAGGTTGTTGGCCGACGGCCGCGACAGCTGCGGCGCCAGCGAGCCGGTGTAGCGGCTCACCCATTGCGCGGCTGGCGAGGGCAGCCCTTGTTGCGCCTGCACCGACTGCAGCGGCCACACGGCCACCAGCGCGACGGCCAGCGGGCTCAGCGCCAGCGGGTGGGACAGGCGGCGGCGGATCGGTTGGCGGGCCATGGACTGCAAAGACCGGAACGTGGTGTGAAGGGACATCAGAACTGCGCCAGCAGCCGCACATGCAGCCGCGCGCTGCCGTCGGTGGTGGCGGCGGTGCGCTTGCGCGGCCAGGCCAGGTCCACCTCGGCCAGCGCGCCGGGCGCGAGCTTCAGCCTCAGGCCCAGGCCGCGGCCCAGCAGCGGCACCCGCGCCGGCTGGCCGGGGAACGGGTTGATGGTGGTGGCGCGCGCCGCGTCGAGGAAGGCCAGCAGCGCCAGCTCCTGCCGCGCCGCGCCGGCCGGCGTGTCGGTGCCCAGCAGGTTGGCGCTGCGCCACTCCAGCGATCCCAGCAGCGCATGGTCGCCAGCGGCCTCGGCCTCCAGGTAGCCGCGCACCGTCTCGGCGCCGCCCAGCGTGTACTGCTCGCCCGACACCAGCGGCTGGCTGGCCAGCTGCCAGCCCAGGCGGGCGCTGAGGCTGCCGCCGCCCAGCGGCAGCGTGTGGCGGGCATCGCCGCGCCAGTAGGCGAATCCGCCGTCGGCGCCGTTGCGGCTGCACTGGAACTGGTCGATGGCGCCGAGGTTGCTGTCGTCGGTGCACGAGATGCTGCGCATCAGCAGCGCCTTCACGCCGAACACGAAGCTGGTGTTGAGCGTGCTCTGGCCCAGCTCGCCCACCCACTGGCCGGTGTAGCCCAGCTGCAGCGGCACGTAGCGCAGCGGGTTGGTCACCGCATTGAGGTCGGCGATGTCGGTGCGCTGGTCCAGCCGCTTGAAGTCGGCGCCGGCCACCAGGCTGTGGCTGCTGCCGGGCAGGTAGAAGCTGCGCAGCCAGCGCACGCCCACCGTCACGCCCTTGCCCACCACCGACACAGCGCCCAGCGGCTCCAGCAGGCTGTCGGACACCACCACGTAGCCCACCAGCGTGTCGCCGCCGTCCAGCGGCGCGCTGTAGTTGGCCACCAGCACCTTCGATTCATCCAGCGCCTGCGGCGCGACGATGGCGGTCAGCGCAATGGCATGGTCGCGCTGGAACAGGTTGTCGTAGCGCAGCGTGGCCGAAAGCCGCGTGCTGCTGGTGTCGGGTGCGTGCCGGTTGGTCAGCTCCACGCTGCCTGACAGCGGCAGCTGGTCGGTCACCTTCAGCTCGGCTTCCACCGTGCCGGGCTCGCGCCCGGGGCGCAGCACCGGCTGCAGCTGCCGCTCCGGCCGCTGCAGCGTGGCCACCTGCTGCTGCACCGCATTGAAGTTGGGCACCTTGCCCTCGGCCAGCTCGGCCACCCGTTCACGGATGACGCCCTGGCTGTAGTAGCGCGAGCCGGTCACGCGCAGCCGGTCCACGCGGCCTTCGGTGACGTTGAGCCGCACCACGCCGGCGTCCACCCGCTGCTCGGGCACGTCGACGAACACGGTCAGGTAGCCGGCCTGCTGGTAGGCCCGCTCCAGCGCCTCGCGGGCCTTCTCCACGTCGGCCAGCTCCCGTGCTTCACCCATGAAGGGCATCACCGCCTGCTCGATGGCGGTGACCGGCAGCACGCTGTTGCCCTCGACCTCGAACTCCAGGATGGCGAAGCGGGGGGCCTGCTGGGCCCGGGCCGGCGCGGCCGTGAGGGCGGCGGCCAGGGCGATCAACAGGTGCAGGAAGGCGGTTGCGGCAGTCACCGGTGGAGTGTCCCGAGCACCGGTTTAGTGGGCATGACCCGGTGCCGGCCGGCATGGGCCGAACGGCTCACGACGGCCTGCGCCGGCGCGCCGCGGCGCCGATCACCGCGGCGACGCCCAGGCCCATCAAGGCCACGGTGGCAGGCTCGGGCACCGGCGATGCCACGCCGGCCAGCGGCAGCGGACGGCCTGTGGCATAGGCCCGGCCATCGCTGCCCAGCAACGCCGCGCCGGCCAAGGCCGTGGTGCGGAAGCCGCCGTTCAGTTCGGTGCGGCCGATGCTGGCTGCAAAGGCCCGCTGCGCCGCGCTGGGGCCGGTGGAAAACAGCGAATAGCTGAGCACGAAGCTGCCGTCGGCCGCCTCGTCCAGGCCCCAGTAGCCGTCGTTGGTGAGGTTGTCGAATTCGTCGACGATCGCGATGTCGGTGGCTTCTTCCGAGATGATGTTCTGCACGTAGTAGAACCAGGACGAGCGCCCGACGGGATTGGTCAGGTTGATGTTGCGGGTGCTTCTGAGCAGCCAGTACTGGTCGGCCGAATCCGCATATCCGACCTGGCCTTTGACGGAATAGCTGCTGCCGTTGAAGGCGATGTTGTCGGAAGCGAGCCCCGCGCCCAGGTTGCCGTGCGTGTTGTTGGTGTTCAGCGTGTCCTGGTTCATCTGCAGATAGAAGTCCTGCGCGACGATGGCCACGTCCGACGAGAAGTCGAGGTTGTTGTAGTGGACGAGCGAGTCGTAGGCCGCGCCGAGCTGCCCCGCCACGGTGGTCGCGCGCAGCGTGGTCACCATGCGGAAGTCGCCTGCCTCGCCAAAGCCTTCGCTGTCGATGGCGCTGATGAACCACAGCAGGTTGCGCTTGTCGGTGCCCGGCGCCCGGAACAAGCCGAATGCCGGATCGGCGGCCGCATCGATCTTCCAGAACTCCTGCATGCCGGCGTCGGTCTGGGCTGTCTCGAGGAAGGCGTCCATCGAGATGCCGAGGTCGCGCGAATACGAGGCTTCCGCCACCGGGTCCCAGACGGTCAGCACCAGTTCGGCCGGCGCGCTCTCGTAGTACGCAGGCAGTCCGATGGCGGCGCTGGCGCCATTGGCCATGCCCGCCATGGCGGCGGCGGCCAGCCAATGGCGGCAGGTGGCGGACAGGGGATTGGATCGCAGCAGGGGGCGCAGCATGAACAGGCTCCAGGAAGGCAAAAGGCCGGGGCCCTGCTGCTGCAGGGCCCCGGCGCACAGGGGCGAAATGTCTTACTTGATGATGCGCAGCGGCGAGGCGCTGTTGTTGGCCTGGCGGGCCACGCGCGAGCCGAACAGCGCAGCGTCACCGGTGGCATCCACGTAGGCGCCGGTGTAGGTGCTCGGGGGCGACATCACGCCTTGCTGCGTGTTGGAGTCCACCGCGGCCAGCGACGAAGGCTTGCCCAGGTTGCTGCGCAGCGCGGTCAGGAACAGCGACTTCTCGGAGCCGGCCGGAACCACCGTCTTGTTCCACTGCATCGTGGCTTCGAACACAAAGCCGTAGTCGCCGGCCTTGGCCAGCGCACGCACGGGTGCGACGCCGTCCAGCTTGACGAAGCGGTAGCCGCGGTCGCCGCCGTCGCGCAGCGGGTTCACTTCACGGCCGAGCACGCCCAGGCCGTAGGCGATGCCGTCGCCGTCGGCGGCTTCTTCCACGCTGTTGACGGTGTCGGCGGCGGACACACGGCCCAGGCCGTCTTCCACGTTGCCGGCGCCGGAGCCTTCCTGCACCACGTAGCCCGGGCCGGTGACACGGTGCACCACGCTCGGGTTGCCCGTGCTGCCGGCCACGCCCAGCGGTGCCAGGGCACCGGTTTCGCTGCTGCCGTTGTTCAGGAAGAACACGTTGGAGGCGGCCTGCGTGCCCGAGCCTTCAACGCGGCGCACGATGTTGATGGTCTTGGTCACCACGTTCGGGTCGACGCTGGTCGGGATCACGATGTTCCAGCCACGCTTGGTGGTGGCATTGCCGGCACCGCCGCCGAGCGAGCCCGACAGCGCGGCACGCACGAACTCCACCGGCAGCGACGGGATGGTCGCGAGGGTGGCGGCGTTCCAGGTGTTCTGGTCGGCCGGCACGTCCAGCAGCGGGGCGCCGACGGGGATGATGCCCTGCGCCTGCTGCAGCGCGCGGTAGGCCTTCTTGTTCACGGCGACGCCGAAGATGCCCTGCACCAGCGGGGCGACATCCAGGTTGCCGAGCTGGTTGGCATTCAGGGCGGCGGCGCCGCTGGGCAGGTTGGCGGGCTTTTGCAGCAGCGCGGGCTCGAGGTCGGAGATGCCGGCATCGGACACGCGGTTCTCGGTGGTGCCGCACAGGTACGGCGAAGCGACCGAGCCGTCACCGGCGGTGCAGGTGGCGGCATTCACGACCATGTGCGCGATCGGGGTGGCGGCGGCCACCGGGTTCACGCCCTGGCCCGAACCGCCCTGGTCCCGCTTGTACAGGATGACCGGCGTACCGGCGCCCCAGCTGCCGACGGCCTGGTTCAGCGTGCCGGCGTAGGCGCGGTGGTTGTTGCCGGAAGCATCGTTCTGGTAGCGATGCAGGTTGTCCAGGATTTCACTGGCGTAGGCAGCGAAGGACAGGCGCAGGGCGGAAGCGCCGGAGACGCTGACTTCCTTCAGCGAGCCGTTGCCGCGGGCGGCGTCGATTTGTGCAGGGGTCAGGGCGTGGGCGGAACCGAAGGCGGCCAGGGCGGTGGCCGCGGCGATGGCATGCAGTTTGTTCATGGAATCTCTCCTCGAGGCATGGACAGGGCAGGGCTGCGCCGAGCGGTGCCCTGGAGGGCTCCGCCGGCAACAACCGGGGGAAAGGGGAAAAGCAGAAATGGCGCGGCGGCGGGCCGCGCCGGTCGATCAGCCGCGGCGGCGGCGGGCCATTGCGGCCACGCCAGCCAGGCCGGCCAGCATCAGGGCGTAGGTGCCGGGTTCCGGCACCGCAGCCACGGCGTAGGTCAGCGTGGCGCCGTCGAAGTTGGCCATGCCGTTCAGCTTGCGGATGTCGGCGTTGTCGTTGATCTCGTAGCTGCTGTTGGTCAGGAAGAAGATGCTGGCGCTGGAGCCGACGGCATTGCCAGCGTACAGGCCGTTCTGGCCGAAGATGTTCTCTTCCTTGAACTGGGCTTCGCTGCCGCGGGGGTTGAAGCTGTTGCCGTTGACTTCGTCCAGCGGGCCGTGGTCGCCGGTCTGGCTCACGCCGATAGCGTATTCGGCCATGCGCGGGGTCTGGGTGTTGATGGCGATGTTGTCGATCTTGGGCGTGACGTTGGCGGTCTGGGTGATCAGCAGGCGGAACTCGCCGATGTCGCCGAAGCCTTCGCCGTCGGCGGCCACCAGCGCCCATCGGGTGCCTTCAAAGCCCAGGAAGTCGTTCAGGTCGGTGTCGGCGGCGCGGTACTTCGACCACTCGGCGCCCAGCACCGAGCGCGAGAAGCTGAAACCAGCCGGATTGGCCGACCCGGCCAGCATCTCGTTCAGCGTGACGCCGGTGTCCAACGCGTAGCTGCCGTAGGCATCGTCGAACACCACCAGGAACATTTCGGCGTTGTCGAACGGGTTGATGCCGGCGAAGGCGGGAGCGGCGAAGGGCAGCGTGGCGGCCAGGCCGATGGCGGCGGCGATCTTGTTCAGTTTCATAAATCCTCCTTGATGGAACATGGGTAACGGGTACCTGATCGCAGGCAGCGAGCCCTGCGACGGCCAGCGGCTGTCGCACGGAGCGCCACCTAAAGATCCGTTCCACTGGCACGCGCAGCTCCGGGTGGGAGCACACGCTGCGGCGGAGGCATCGGGCGGACGGTGTTGCCTGACGGGCATGGAGCGATCGCCACTATGGCGAAGGCCCGTGAATCATCGAAGCGGGCTTGCCGGGCGTCGATAGCCCGTCCGGATCATTCGAGCGGCGGCGGCCCGGTGTTCAGCAATACCTGGCGCGTCATGGCCAGCGCCACTGCCTGCGCGCGGTTGGTGGCGCCCAGCTTGCGCAGGATCTTCTGGATGTGGTTCTTCACCGTCAGCGGGCTGATGCCCAGCAGCTCGCCGATCTGCTGGTTGCTCTTGCCTTCGCGCACCCAGCCGAGGATCTGGCGCTCGCGCTCGGTGACTGGCGAGGCGGCGCCCGCCAGGCGCGGTGCCAGCGGCGGCGGCAGGTTGTTCAGCTCCAGCTCGGTGGCCTGCACGCGCAGGTAGGTGGCGTGCAGGTGGGGCAGCAGCAGTTCCAGATGCAGCAGGTGCTCGCGGCTCAGGGCACGTTCGGGCTCGGCGAAGACGAAGAAGCTTTCCAGCTCCGCCGGCCGCTGGGGGCGGGACACCCCATGCACCAGGATCGCGGGC
The DNA here is from genome assembly GCF_024700035.1 of Aquincola sp. J276. NCBI lineage: Bacteria > Pseudomonadati > Pseudomonadota > Betaproteobacteria > Burkholderiales > Sphaerotilaceae > Aquincola > Aquincola sp. J276. The sequence continues at coordinate 713,858 of NZ_JAJONC010000002.1, read as the reverse complement.
CCGAGCACCGCTTCGGCCGTGTCGCTGGCCACCAGCACGGCGCGACCGCGGGCGGCCAGCCAGTGGCCCAGCAGGCCGGTCATCAAGGGCGAGCGTGCATCGGCCAGCGAGGCCAGCAGGTCGGCCGGCAGCATCGTGCTCTGGAACACCTCGAAGACCAGCTCGCGCCGGCTGCGCTGGTAGGCACCGCACACCGCCACGCTGTGCGGCAGCAGGCTGTGCAGCTGGCTCTGCAGCCAGACGAAGAACTGGTGCCGACGCCGCACCTGCGGCGCGGACTCGATGGCCCGCACCAGGCATTCCGCGCTCCTCGGTGACAGCAAGACCGAGTCATCCATGTAATGCATTGGGGACGCAGGTGTCGAAACGTTGCAGTTTGGTTGGGCAACATGACCGCCATCCGCTGCGGATGCGTCGAACGGACTACCGGCACGCCGCGTTTCGGGGGGATGGCCGCGGGCATGGTCCGAACGGCCCATGGCCGGGCCGCCGTCTTCACAGACGCCTCAAACGCGCTGCCTACAGTGGCCGCATGCATCTGTCCTCCCTCACCCTGGCCGCCTGCGTGGCCACCTTCGCAGCGGCGTGGCCCGCCATGTCCGCGAGCGCAGCCCCTGCGGCACGTGAGCAGCGGCTCGACGTGATGCCCTCGGACAACCGCTTCGGGGTCCAGTGGTGGCTGCAGGCCGTGGCCGCGGGCAACACCGGCGCCGCCGGCTTCACCGCGGCCTGGAGCCGCTCCACCGGCGCGCCGGCGTCCGGCAGCGGGCCGGTGGTGGCGGTGCTGGACTCCGGCATCACCAACCACCCCGAGCTGGACGCACGCCGCCTGCCGGGCTATGACTTCGTCAGCGACGCCAACTACGCGGCCGACGGCAATGGCCGGGACAACGATCCCACCGATCCCGGCGACGCCATCAGTGGGGCCGAGCGCGCGGCCCAGCCCGCCGTGTTCGGCGGCTGTCCGGACGCACCGTTCTCCAGCTGGCACGGCACGGTGATCGCGGGGCAGGTGGCCGCGGTGAGCAACAACGGCGAAGGCGTGGCCGCCGCCAACTGGAATGGCCGCTTCCTGCCGGTGCGGGTGGCCGGCAAGTGCGGCGCCGCAGTGGCCGACATCGTGGCCGGCCTGCGCTGGGCGGCCGGGCTGCCGGTGGCCGGCGTGCCGCTGAATCCGACGCCGGCCCGGCTGATCGTGCTGGGTTATGGCGCGCCCGAGTCCTGCGACGCCGCCAGCCCCGTGCCCGAGGTGGCCGCAGTGGCGCGGCAGTACATCGACGCCCTGGCCGAGGTGCGCGCTGCCGGCGCGCTGGTGATCGCCGCCGCCGGCAACCTGCGTGGCGCGGTGGCGCGCCCGGCGAGCTGCGCCGGCGCGTTCGCCGTCACCGCCCTCAACCGCGAGGGCTACAAGGCCAACTACGCCAGCTTCGGGCCGCAGGTGGCGCTGGCCACGCCGGGCGGCGACATGGCCGCCGGCAACACCTGCGACGCCGAGCTGGCCGATGCCGGCATCGTCTCCACCGGCAACCTGGGTGAGACCGGCGTCGGCGAAGCCGGCTACGTGGCGGCCTCGGGCAGCAGCTTCGCGGGCCCGGCAGTGGCCGGTGCCGCCGCGCTGATGCTGGCGGTGAACCCGGCCTTGACGGTGGCGCAGCTGGCGGAGGGCCTGACACGCAGCGCCCGGCCGCATGTGCAGGTGCCCGTGCTGGGCGAATGCAGCCTGGGCCAGAGGCCGGGCCGCTGCAGCTGCACCACGCGCACCTGTGGCGCCGGCCTGCTGGACGCCGACCAGGCGCTGGCCTATGCCGCCGCGCCCGCCAGCTATGCCGCCCCCGCCGCGGCGCCGGTGATGCTCGCCGACAGCCGCATCCAGGCCTGTGCCCTGAAGCTGGGGCCGCTGCCGCCGTCACCCGGCGCGAGCGAGCCCGTGCCGCCGCCCGCCCCGGCGCCAGACGGCGGCGGCGGTGGCGGAGGTGGGGGTGCCCTGCATCCGCATGCGCTGATCGGACTGTTGCTGTCGTGCGGGCTGCTCGCTCTGTCACGCGACCGTCACATGCGGCGGTGAAGCTTCAGGTAACCATCACTTGCACAGCCCACGCCATGCCCAAGGACTTCTCCACGATGGAGGACAGCAACCGCTCGAACAACCCGAGCCTGCATGACCTCTCCGATCCCGCCCGCCGCACCGTGCTGCGCGGCGGCCTCGGGCTGGCCGCGAGCGGCCTGCTGGCGCCGCTGGCCGCTGTCACCGGCTGCGCCACGCCGATGGGCGGCGGCCCGCTGCTCGGCTTCAAGAGCGTGCCCGTGTCGAGCGCCGACACGGTGGTGGTCCCCGAGGGCTACAGCGTGCAGGTCATCGCGCCCTGGGGCGATCCGGTCGGCCTGTCCGGCGAGGCGCCGCCCTTCAAGCCCGATGGCAGCAACACCGCCGCCGAGCAGGCGGTGCAGATGGGCATGCACCATGACGGCATCCACTTCTTCCCGCAGGACGGCTCGCGCTCCGGCCTGCTGGTGATGAACCACGAGTACACCGACGACGGCCTGCTGCATGCCGACGGCATGGCCACCTGGACCGCCGACAAGGTGCGCAAGGCGCAGGCCGCGCACGGCGTGTCGGTGATCGAGGTGGCGCAGGCGGATGGCCGCTGGCAGGTGGTGCGGCCCTCGCCCTGGGCACGCCGCATCACCGCCAGCACGCCGATGCGGGTGGCCGGCCCCGCCGCGGGCCATGCGCTGCTGCGCACCCAGGCCGACCCGCGCGGCGAGCAGGTGCTGGGCACGCTGAACAACTGCGCCAGCGGCATCACGCCCTGGGGCACCTACCTCACCTGCGAAGAGAACTTCATCAACTACTTCAAGGGCCCGGACACGCCGGACGCGCACCAGCGCCGCTGGGGCCTGCGCAAGGGCGACCCGGCCGGCTACCGCTGGCACGAGCACGACGCCCGCTTCGACGCCACCCGCCACCCGAACGAGATCAACCGTTTCGGCTGGGTGGTGGAGATCAATCCGTTCGACGCCAGCAGCATGCCGGTCAAGCGCACGGCGCTGGGCCGCGCCGCCCACGAAGGCGCCACCGTGGCCATGACGCGCGACGGCCGCGCGGTGGTGTACATGGGCGAGGACGCGCGCTTCGAATACATCTACAAGTTCGTCAGCCGCGACCGCATGCAGCCGGGCGGCGCGGCGGCCAATGCCGGCCTGCTGGACCATGGCACGCTGCATGTGGCGCGCTTCGATGCCGACGGCAACGGCCGCTGGCTGCCGCTGGTGCATGGCCAGGGCCCGCTGACGGCGGCCAACGGCTTTGCCGACCAGGGCGAGGTGCTGGTCAAGGCACGCCAGGCCAGCGACCTGCTGGGCGGCACCAAGATGGACCGGCCGGAATGGATCGCGGTCGATGCGCAGGGCTGGGTCTACTGCACGCTGACCAACAACAGCAACCGCGGCGGGGAAGGCCAGCCCGGCACCGATGCGGCCAACCCGCGCGCCAACAACACCATGGGCCACATCGTGCGCTGGAAGGAGCAGGGCGACTTCGACGGCGCCAGCTTCGCCTGGAACCACTTCGTGCTGGCTGGCGATCCGGCCAACGGCCGCGCCGATGCCAAGGGCAACGTGAAGGGCGACGCGCTGGGCTGCCCCGACGGCCTGTGGGTCGATGGCCGCGGCGTGCTGTGGGTGCAGACGGACATGTCCACCTCGGCCATGGGCAAGGGCGACCTCGCCGGCCTGGGCAACAACGCGATGCTGGCGGCCGACCCGCGCACCGGCGAGATCCGCCGCTTCCTGGTGGGGCCGGTGGGCTGCGAGATCACCGGCGCCACCGCCACACCCGACGGCCGCACGATGTTCATCAACATCCAGCATCCGGGTGAGAGCCCGAGCGAGCGCAGCGACCCGGCGCAGCCGCGCCGCTTCTCCAGCTGGCCCGACCAGCGGCCCGACGGCCGTCCCCGCTCGGCCACCCTGGTGATCCGCCGCAACGACGGCGGCCTCATCGGCACCTGAGGGGCCGGCCGGCCCAGTGCCGCAGCAGGGCCAGCAGCCCGCCTGCGGCGCCACTCCAGGTGCCGGCGTTCACATCGCCATGCCGGCGCGGCCACGGTACCGGCCTGGCGCCAGGCGGAGCGGCGGTGGGCACGCCCGGCGCGGCCGCGTCGGCAGCCCGTGCGCAGAGGTCGCCTGGTGGCTCGGTGAGCAGCCAGGCGGCCGGCAGCGTGGCGCTGAAGTCGTTCTCGGTGCTGTTCATCATCCCGGACTCCCCGACATCGCACCGACCTTAAGCCGCGCAGATCACAGTCGCATGACAGGTCGCCCCGGGCCGCCTGCACCCGCTGGATGACAGCGTGGTGACAGCCAGCGATGACCCCGGGCGCATCGGGGTCCGCTTACAGCGGCGGCCGATCCGGTCGATATCCGCTTGTCTCCCATTGCGGTGAAGTCCCCATGAATTTCCTGAACAAGTTGTCGATCAAGGCGCGCCTGACCGGTGCGGCGGTGCTGGCCTCGCTGGCGCTGGTGGCCGTCAGCGGTGCGGCGGTGCTCTCGCTGCAGCGCCTGGACCGGCAGTTCGATACCTTCGCCACCGACAGCGTGGCCACCCATGCCGCGCTCACGGCCTTCCGTACCGAGTTCGGCAACCTGCGGCGCTTCGAGAAGGATGCGATCCTGCAGATCGACGATGCCGCTGCGGCCCAGCGCTACCAGCGGCAGTGGACCCAGGCCTTCGAGGCCGCGGTGGGCCAGCTCGAGACCCTGCGCCACCGGCTCCCCGCCGATCAGGTGGACGGCCTGCTGCCGCTGCTGCAGGGCTACCGCCAGCAGGCAGGCGAGGTGATCCAGCGCTCCATCAACGGCCAGATCGTCACCGCCAACGAAGCCAACGAGCTGCTGGCGCCGGCCAAGAAGCAGATGCATGCGGCCGAGCCGATGCTCGAGGCCATCGCCCGCACGCTGGAAGGCCAGGCGGCGCAGCAGAGCGCCGACGCCACCGCCGCGGTGCGCCGCTGGCGCACGGTGATCGTCACCGTGGCCGGCTTGGCGCTGGCGCTGTACCTGCCGCTGACGGCCTTCACCGTGCTGTCGGTCACCCGGCCGCTGGACCGCGCCATCGGCGTGGCCGGCCGCGTGGCGGCGGGTGACCTGGCCACGCCGGTGCGTGGCGAGGGCCGCGACGAGCTGGGCCAGCTGATGGCTGCGCTGGGCAGCATGCAGCACCACCTGCGCGAGCTGGTGGGCGAGGTGCGCAGCAGCGTGGCCTCGATCGACGCTGCCAGCACCGAGATCGCGCAGGGCAGCCAGGACCTGAGCAGCCGCACCGAGCACACCGCCAGCAGCCTGCAGGAGACCGCGGCCAGCATGGGCACCCTGACGGAGGCCGTGGCCGCCGCCGAGCATTCGGCCGAGTCGGCCGCGTCGATGGCGCAGTCGGCCAAGCTGGCGGCCGACTCGGGCTGCGACGTGGTGATGCAGGCGGTGCAGAGCATGGACCGCATCAGCGCCAGCGCCCACCGCATCGCCGACATCACCGGCGTGATCGACGGCCTGGCCTTCCAGACCAACCTGCTGGCGCTGAATGCCGCGGTGGAAGCCGCCCGTGCCGGCGAGGAAGGCCGCGGCTTCGCGGTGGTGGCTGCCGAGGTGCGCCGGCTGGCCGGCCAGTCGGCCGAGGCCTCGCGCGAGATCAAGCAGCTGATCGGTGCCTCCACCGCGCAGGTGGGCCAGGGCGCCGAGCTGGTGCAGGCGGCCGGCGGCGCGATGCGCGAGCTGCAGGACGGCATCCGCGAGGTGGCCGCCACGGTGGACGACATCCGCAGCCGCGCGGTGGCCCAGGGGGCAGGGCTGCGCGAGATCAATGCCGCCGTCACCGACGTGGACTCGATGACGCAGCAGAACGCCGCGATGGTGGAGCAGACCGCGGCGGCCGCCGAATCGCTGCGCGAGCAGGCGGCGCGCTTGTCCGGGCTGCTCACGCGCTTCAAGCTGGCGGCCTGAATCCATGCCGCTGGCCCTGGCGCCGCCCCGCGGGACAATGGCGGCGATGTCGTCGTCCGTCCCTGCCGCCACCACCGCACTGTTCGATGAACTGGACCGTGTCATCCGCGAGTCCAGCCTGGAGGTGCACTTCCAGCCCATCGTCGACGTCGGCGCCCCGGGCATCGTCGGCTTCGAGGCGCTGACCCGCGCGCCGGCCAATTCGGCCCTGCATTCGCCGCTGGTGCTGTTCGACACCGCGGCCAGCGCGGGCCGGCTGGTGGAGCTGGAGCGCATCGTGATGCGCCGCATCGTCAACCGCTTCGTCGAGCTGCAGCTGCCGGGCAAGCTGTTCATCAACGTCACGGCGGACACGCTGCTGGCATCGGAATCGCGCATCGCGATCATCGCCGCGGTGCTGCAGCCGCTGCAGCTGGACGCCAGCCGCATCGTGGTGGAGCTGACCGAGACGCGGCCGGTGTTCGACCCGGTGGCCCTGGGCACGGCGGTGGCGGCGCTGCGCTCGCTCGGCCTGCTGATGGCGCTCGACGACCTCGGCGAAGGCTTCTCCGGCCTCAAGCGCTGGGTGGACCTGAAGCCCGACTTCGTCAAGATCGACCGCCACTTCATCGACGGCATCGCCAGCGACCCGCTGAAGCAGCAGTTCGTGCGCTCCATCCTCGAGATGGCGTCGCCCACCGGCACCGCCGTCATCGCCGAAGGGCTGGAGCAGGAGGGCGACCTGCGGGTGCTGCGCGGCATGGGCCTGCACCTGTGCCAGGGCTACCTGCTGGCACGGCCTTCGGCCATGCCGCGCAGCAGCCTGCGCATGGATGTGCAGGCACTGCTGGACAGCCACGACGACGGCGCCGGCGGCCGCGTGGTGGATGCCGACGTGGCCGCCGTCACCGCGGGGCAGCTGGCGCACGACGGCCCGGTGGCCACGCCCGCGCTCAGCTGCGCCGAGGTGATCGAGATGTTCCGCCGCGACCCGCGGCTGTATTCGGTGCCGGTGGTGGACGAGGCGGGCCGGCCGCTGGGGCTGCTGCGCTCGCTGCTGGTGCTGCACCGCGGCGCCGAGCGCTTCTTCCTGGAGATCCATGGCCGCGCCAGCTGCCGGCTGCTGATGGACGCCAACCCGCTGGTGTTCGACGTCAGCGCCAGCCTGCGCACCATGAGCGAGACCATCTCCAACATCGACGACCGCTTCATGGTGGATGGCTTCGTCATCACCCGCGAGGGCTGCTACGTCGGCGTGGGCCGCACGTCGGAGCTGCTGCGGGCGCTGTCGGATCTGCAGGTGGTGACTGCACAGAACGCCAACCCGCTGACCCGGCTGCCGGGCAACCTGGCCATCGACCGCCAGCTGGCGCGGCTGCTGGACGAGGGCGCGCGCTTCCTGCTGGTGTACTGGGACATCAGCCGCTTCAAGGCCTTCAACGACCTGTACGGCTATGCGGCGGGCGACGAGGTGATCCGCATGACCGCCGGGCTGCTGCTGGCCGATGCCGAGCAGCGCGGCGACTTCGTCGGCCACATCGACGGCGACGACTTCGTCTGCGTGATGGCCTCGCTGCAGGCCGGGCCCCGGCTGGAACGCCTGTGCGAAGCCTTCGATGGCGGAATGCGCGCGCTGCTGGAACCGGCCCACGTGGCCGCCGGCGGCTACGAGACACCCGACCGGCGCGGCCGGCCGGTGTTCCATGCCATCCCGCTGCTGGTGGGCGGCGCGCTGCCGGTGCAGCCCGGCCGCTTCGCCAGCGTGCGCCAGCTGTCAGCCGCTCTGGCCGAGCTGCGCCAGCAGGCCAAGGGCCTGGCACGCAGCGGCTGTTTCATCGAGCGCCGGCAGGGCCAGCCGCTGGCGTGAGGGCCGGGCCGCGGGTGCGTCGCCCGCCTCAGGCGGTGGCGGTGTGCACCGGCACCGCCTGCAGCACATGCACGCCGCAGCCGCCATGCTTGGCCAGCCGCTTGGCAGCCGCGGCGGCATTGGCCACGCCGTCGGAGCGCCGGTAGTCGCCCGGCTTGATCGGCACCACGCCGATGCACAGCGTGGTGCAGGGATGGAAGCGCATCACGCCATGGCGGTCTTCCGCCTGCAGGCCGCCGGCCGCCAGGGCCTGCGCATCGAACAGGTCGCGCACGCGCAGGTTGAACTCGGCCACGATGGCCTCGCAGCGGGCGCGCCAGTCGGTGCTCTGGAAGACGACGATGAAGTCGTCGCCGCCCACATGGCCGACGAAGTCGCGCTGCGGGTCGGCATGGGCCACGATCACCGCCGCCACCAGCCGGATCATCTCGTCGCCGCGCCAGTAGCCGTACTGGTCGTTGAAGGGCTTGAAGTGGTTGAGGTCGGCATAGCCGGCCGCGAATTCGCAGCCGCTGTCGATCAGGCGGTCGATGTGATCGCTGATCGGGATGTTGCCGGGCAGGAAGGTGAGCGGGTTGGCATGCCGCGCGGCCTCGATGCGGGCCTCGGTCACCGCCCGCACCAGCTGCTCGCCGGTGCCCAGGCCGCGGTAGCGGCCGTTCTCGGTGACGATGAAGCCTTCGGTCAGGTAGCGCTGGTCGCTGGAGGTGAGCACCGAGGTCAGCTCATGGATGCCGGTGTGGATGTCCACCTGCAGGGCATCGGGGTTGCCGTGCAGCCGTGCCGGCCGGCGGGCATACAGCTCGCGGAAGAAGGGCTGCGCATAGGCATGGATGAACTGCTGCCGGTTCAGCAGCGCCAGCGGGCGCTCGTCCTCCACCACCGCGATGGCATGCAGCGCGGGGTCGGCCTGGAAACGCGCGAACACCTCGTCATGCGTGATGGCGGCACTGGCCGGCGGCAGCGGCAGGCACAGCTTGGCCGCGGTCAGGCCGCCGTGGTTGGCGGCGCGCCGCTGCTGCGGCAGCACGGCCACCTCATGGCTGCCCAGCACGGCCAGGGCCGCCGGCAGCGGCGCCTGCACCAGCCGGGCCTGCGGCCGGCCCAGGCCGTAGCCCTGGCCATAGCCGATGCCGAGGTCGCGCACCACCCGCAGGTCCTCGTCCGATTCGATGCCCTCGGCCACCAGCGACGAGCCGAAGGTCTCGGCGATGTGGATCAGCGCCCGCATGGTCTGCAGCTTGTCGCCATGGCTGGCGACGTCGCGGGTGAAGTACTTGTCGATCTTCACCATCTCGGGCTTCAGCTCCGACCACAGCCGCAGGCTGGAGCGGCCATCGCCGAAGTCGTCCAGTGCGAAGGCCACGCCCTGGCGGCGCAGCGCCAGCACCGCGGGCTGCAGGCGTTCCACCTCGCGCACGTGCTCGTGCTCGGTGATCTCGATCACCAGCGCGCTGGGCGGCACGCCGCGGCTGCGCACCACTTCCACCAGGCTGGCGGCATCCTGCTGCTGCAGCACCTCCACCAGCGCGGTGGCGCTGAGGTTGATGAACAGCTTGCCGCTGGGCCGCTGGCGGCTCCAGGCCACCAGCGCGGCACGCAGGCAGGTCAGCTCCAGCTCGATGCTCAGGCCTTCCTGGCGCGCCGCGGTGAACAGCGCATCGGCATTGGGCCAGGGGCCGGTGGTGGGGCGGGCCAGCGCTTCATGGCCCAGGATGCTGCCGTCCTTCATCGCCACGATGGGCTGGAAGTGCATGGTCAGCGCGCGCGCCTCGATCAGCGCGGCAATGTCGAAGGTCATCGGCTGAAGAACTGGTCGTCGCTGTGGATGAGTCTGAGGCGCGGGCCGTCCAGCACCGACTCCACCGCGGCGAAGGGCTGTTCATGTTCGAGCAGCACCTTGGGAAACCGCAGTCCGGTGCGCTCGCCCAGATCGGCCAGGCCGATGCGCGCCCACACCCAGGGCGCCAGGTCCAGGCCCTCGGTCAGCGGCCCCAGCAGGTGCTTCTGCGTCAGCAGGAAGGCATAGGCGCGCAGTGCGCCGCTGGCTTCGTCCACATAGGCCACCACCTTCCAGAATTCGTCGGGCAGCAGGCACTGCTCGCCGTTCTGCTCGAAGCGGCGATCCTGCGCACCGAACACCGGGCCGGCCATCAGCGTGAGCTTGAGCGCGCGCGGGTTCTCCGAATCGAACAGCGTGTTCTCCAGCCGGCCCCACAGGCCGCCCTCGGGGTCGTCGGCCGTGTTGCCGCTCTGGTTGAAGGCCTCGTGCTGCGGCACGATGTTGGTGTAGAAGAAGCTGTCCCGGTTGGCCTGGCGGGCCTCCTCCATCGGGCCCCAGCACAGGTCGGCGCGGCGCGCGATGTGGCCGCGGTCCAGCGGGTTCATGCGGTAGATGGCATCGGTGAGCTGGTGGGCCGGCAGGTCGCCGCGGCGGTCCACCTGGAAGCCGGTGCGCTTCAGGCGCTTGAAGCTGGCGCCGTCGATGTTCCAGGCCACGCACAGCGCGTACTTGCGCTGCCGGCTCAGCCACACCGAGAAGTGGCAGTAGCGCAGCTCGGCATCGCCTTCTAGCACCGCCAGGTCGCGCCGGCGTGCGGCGGTGAAGGTGGGCGGCACGATGGCGCGGCCCAGGAAGTCGCGGTCATAGCCGGCGCGCAGCGCATCGTCGCCGCCCTGGGCCACCGGCGGCAGCGCCAGCTCGCCGGCCGGCTCCACGTCCAGCGCGGTCATCACCGACTGGGCATAGCAGGCCAGCGCGAACTCACCTTCGCTGCGCTCCGCGTCGCCGGCGAAATGCAGGCCCAGCATCACCGGCGCGGGCTTGCCGCGGCGGTCCACGGCCATCCAGGCGGCGCCCGAATCGCCGCCGCGCGAGATCTCGCCATCCGGCGGCAGGGCCTGCGGGTCCAGGCCCACCTCGAAGCCGCCCACGATGGCCACCACGCCGCCGCCGTAGTCCAGCCGGGTGTTCACCTCGATGCGGGTGACGCGACCGCGGGTGACGCCGGTGGTGCGGCCGCTCTTGACCACCGCGTCGCCCAGCTCCGGGTCGCCGATGGCGGTGACCGACACGCCCAGTTCCCAGGCCTGGCTGGACACGCCGCGGCCGCTGATGCGGGCCACCGCGCAATCACCCGCCGGGCCCAGGTGGCTGCGCAGCAGCACGCCGATGCCGTTGGCCTCCACGCGGTTGTCGTCATGCCGTCCGGGCTGCACCACCGTCACGCCCAGCGCGGCCTGCGGGCCGTGCAGCACATGCCAGTTCGACAGCAGCAGCAGCTCGCCGCTGCGCCGGTCGCGCACGAAGGCGCCGATGGTGCCGGCGCTGGTGTGCAGGTTGCCCACGCTGAGGCCAGGCGACACCACCTCGGCGCGCACCTTGCGCGGGTCCTTGGCCGGCAGGGCCACCGGCAGGTAGGCCGGCTTGAAGCTGCGCGGCACCACCTCGGTGGGCACGTCCACATCGCCGATGCGGATGACCGGCGGCACGTCCACCGGCCGCGCCGCGGCCAGCGCGCCTTCGGGCACCGCAGCCGAGTCCACGGTGAACTGCACGGTCCAGGGGCCCCTTCGTCCGGCGGCGGTGGTGGGCCGGGTGAGGCCGACGCTGGTCAGGCGCGGGTCGGCCAGCCACTGCGCGGCGCGGCTGCGCACATGGGCGCGCAACACGCGTTCGAATTCGGCGGGATCGGCGGGGTCGGCAGCTTTCTTGCGAACGCGGCGGGTAGGGGCCATCGGGGCAACTTCAGGACAGCAGGGGTTCAGTCGGGCGAGGGCGCCAGCCAGCATTCACCGGGCTGCAGCGGACTGGGAAGGGGCAGGGCCCGGCCCTGGTGCCGGTGCTCGTGCAGCACCCGCGCGATCTGGTCGGCTGCCAGGCGCAGGGCTTGCGGGGCATCGCTGGCGAAGGCCTGCACTTCCGGCAGGTCGCGGCAGAAGGACAGGAAGCCGACGAAGGGCACCGACGTCACCGTCACGGCGTAGTTCATGGCTGTCATCGGGCGTGTGGGCTGGTGGGGGCGCTGCGAACCGAACGGTAGCCCGCCCGCATGGCAAGCGCATGACAGCCTGCGGCCGCGACGGCCCAGGCTGGCCTGTCATACCCGCGTCAAACGCCTGCGTCATCGTGCGGCAACGGGCGGATCCCACGCCCATCCAGGAGGATCGACTTGAACATCCAGCGCCGCCTTGCGGCCGCCTGCGCCTTGTCGCTGGCGGCCTGCCTGCCCCTTGCGTCCCCCCAGGCGCATGCCGTCGAGCTGCAGGCCGATGGCCAGTGGGCCGAGTTCTACATCGACGAGATGACCGCGCAGGGCGGCGGCCTCGGCTGGATCGACACCGACACCGGCCTGGCCCAGACCTTCGAGTTCAGCGTGCCCACCGGCTTCACCGGCACCTTGACGGTGGTGGACGGCGGCTTCGCCGGCGACGTGTTCAGCCTCACGCTCGGCGGCCTGCCGCTGGGCAGCACCAGCGCCGTGGCCAGTGCGGCCGGCACGGCCATCGGCGTCGACTTCGACGCCGCGCTGGCCGATGGTGGCTACAGCCGCGGCGTCTTCACGCTGCAGGCGGGTTCGTACACGCTGGGCGGCCAGCTGCTGCAGTCGGCCACCTTCGAGGGCGTGCCGCTGAACGCGACCGTCGGCGGCCTGCGCCTGCAGGTGAGCCCGGTGCCCGAGCCCGGCAGCCTGCTGATGCTGCTGGCCGGCCTGCCGCTGGTGGGCTTCGGCCTGCGCCGCCGCCTGCAAGGGGGTGCGCAATGAACACGCTGCGCATCCTCGCCGCCACGGCGATGGCCGGCACCGTGCTGTCGGCCTGCGCCGTCACCACCGCGCCCGCGCCGGTGAGCATCAAGATCGTGGGCTTCAACGACTACCACGGCAACCTGGAATCGCCCGGTACCTTCGGCGCCAACACCTCCGTGCCTTCTGCCCAGCGACCGCCGGTGGGCGGCGCCGACTACCTGGCCGCCTACGTGGCGCGCATGCGCGCCAGCAATCCCAACACCGTGGTGGTGGGCGCGGGTGACTTCATCGGCGCCACGCCGTTGATCTCGTCGCTGTTCTTCGACGAGCCGGCGGTGGAGACGCTGAACAAGATCGGCGTGGAGTTCTCGGCGGTGGGCAACCACGAGTTCGACAAGGGCAAGGACGAGCTGCGCCGGCTGCAGAACGGCGGCTGCAAGATCACCGCCGGCGCGCCGGACGCCAACAGCTGCCGCGGCTTCGGCTCGGCCGCGCCGGGCAGCTTCGACGGCGCGAAGTTCCGCTGGCTGTCGGCCAACGTGGTGGAGACGGCCACCGGCAAGACGCTGCTGCCGGCCTACGGCATCAAGAGCTTCGGCAAGGTGAAGGTGGCCTTCATCGGCATGACGCTCAAGGGCACGCCCAGCATCGTCACGCCCACCGGCGTGGCGGGCCTAAGCTTCCGCGACGAGGCGCAGACGGTCAACGAGCTGGTGCCGCGGCTGCGTGCCCAGGGCATCGAGTCCATCGTGGTGCTGGTGCACCAGGGCGGCTTCCAGGGCGCCGGCAACAGCGACATCAACGGCTGCGTGGGCGACCTGGCCGGCAGCGAGATCGCCAACATCGTCAGCAAGCTGGACAACGCGGTGGACCTGGTGATCAGCGGCCACACCCATGCGGCCTACAACTGCTCGCGCAACACGCTGGACAACGGCAGCGTGGCCCGCAGCACCGGCCTGCCCAACAAGGCCGGCCGCAAGGTCCCGGTGACCAGCGCCAGCGCCTTCGGCCGCGTGCTGACGGAGGTGGACCTGAAGATCGATGCCACCACCCGCGACGTGCTGGAGGTGAGCCCGGTCAACCGCCTGATCGACCGCACCGATGCCGACATCACCGCGGCCATCAACGCCAATCCCGAGGTGAAGAACGTGGTGGCGGCGTACAAGAACGCGGTGTCGCCGCTGGCCAGCCAGGTGGTGGGGCGCATCACCGCGCCGCTGAGCAATTCGGCCGATGCCGCCGGCGAGATGCAGGCCGGCGACCTCATCGCCGATGCGCAGCTGCAGGCCACGCAGCCCGCGGCGCTGGGTGGCGCGGTCATGGCCTTCATGAACGGCGGCGGCGTGCGCAACCCCGGCTTCGTCAATGCCGCGGGCACCTACCCGTACGACCTGACCTATGGCGACGCCTTCACCGTGCAGCCCTTCGGCAACAGCCTGGTGACGATGACGCTGACCGCGCTGCAGCTGAAGAACCTGCTGGAGCAGCAGTTCGCCGGCTGCAACGGCCAGACGGTGACCCGCATCCTGCAGGTGTCCAACGGCCTGCAGTACCGCTGGAGCGCCAGCGGCCCCACCTGTGCCAAGGTGACCGACGTGGCCTTCACGCCCATCGACCTGCAGTCGGTGCCCCCGGTGGCCACCGGCCCCACCGAACAGATCGTCGTCGGCGGGGTGGTGCAGAACCCCACTCGCACCTACCGCGTCACGGTCAACAACTTCATGGCCACCGGCGGCGACGGCTTCAGCGTGCTGACCGACGGCGCCGCGGTGCAGGGCGGTGCGCAGGACATCGACGCGCTGGTCGCCTACCTGGCCGGCTACAAGCAGCCGGCCGCCGCCTACGACCCCACGGTCCCGGCGCTGCGCAAGCCGCGCATCGTTCGCCTGCCTTGAGCGGCTTGCCGCGCGCTTGCCACGCACGGGCCGGTGCGGCGCTGCTGGGCCTGGCGGCAGCCGCGGCGCTGGCGCAGCCCGCGCCACCGGCTTCGGCCATCCCACCGCTGGAGCTGCCGCGCTTCGCCCAGCCGGTGCTGGGCCCGCGCGGCCCGCTGTCGCCCGAGCAGGAGGCCGGCCGGCAGCAGCTGCTCGCCCGGGCACGACAGGCCTTGCAGGCCGGTGAGCCGGCCGCGGCGCAGGCACCGCTGGACCAGGCCGCCGCGATGCGCCACTCGGCCGACACCGAGCTGCTGATGGTGCAGCAGATGATGCAGCGCGGCGCCTACCGGCAGGCCCTGGCCTTCGCGGCCCATGCCGCTGGCGCCCATGCCGACGTGCCGCAGGCACGGGCGCTGTATGCCTGGCTGGCGGCGCTGGGCGGCCAGCCCGCCTTTGCCGATGCCCAGCTCAGCCTCGGCCTGCAGCGCCTGCCCGACGATGCGTTGCTGCTGGGCGCCCGCCAGGCGCTGGCCGGCCTGCAGCCCGGCGCGCTGCAGCCGGTGGTGCCGCCGGGCGACATCGGGCCGGTCGCCACCGGCGCGGTGGTGCCGCCTGGTGCCCGCGCGGTGGCCAGCGGCCTGCTGCTGCCGGGCGGCAGCCATGCGCTGCTGATGCTGCCGGCCGAAGGAACGCCGCCGGCCGCCCGGCTCTGGGTGCGGGACGGTCTGGGCCGCACGCGCGCCGCCAGGCTGCAGCAACGGCCGGGGCCCGCCAACGGCCTGGCGCTGGCGGTGCTGGAGGCGCCGCTGGAAGGCGCCGCGCCCTTAGCCGCCGCGGCGCAGCCGGGCTTTGCCGGCAGCCCGGCGGTGGTGGTGGGCCACCTGCGACTGCCGCAGCCGGCTGCCCAGGCCGGCCACGCCACGCCGCCTGCCTGGCCGGCGCTGCACATGGGCTTCCTCGGCCGGCCGATGGGCGATGCCGCGCAGGCGCTGGGTGTGGGCGTGCCGGCGGAGTTGCCGGGGGCGCTGGTGCTGGACCTGGGCGGCCGGTTGCTGGGCTTGGCGCTGCCGGGCGGCGCTGCGGCGCCCGAGCGGCTGCTGCCGCTGCCCGTGCTGCGCAGCCTGCTGGGCGAGCAGGCGCAGGCACTGCTGCCTGCCGCTGCCGCGGGCCCGCGCCGCACGCCCGACGAGTTGTACGAGCTGGCGCTGCCGTCGGTGCTGCAGGTGCTGGCGATGCCGCTGGATGCAGCGGCATCGCCGAACTGAGCGTGCTCAGCCCGCGGTGCCGTCGTCCGTCGCCGCGTCCGCCTTCGGCCGGCCGGTCTTCAGGCTGGGCGCGCGGTCCAGCGCCAGCAGGAAGTTCTTGTCCGACATGCTGTGCAGCGCGGCGATGCCGGCGCGCAGCAGCTCGCTCTTCTTCACATGCCGCTGCAGCTGGGTGCCGCGTTGCTTCAGCACGGCCAGCAGTTCGTACTCGTCCTTGGGCATGGTGAAGCTGTCGCGCACCAGCTTGGCCTTGGGCTTGGGCGCCTCCTGCGCCGGCTTGGCGGCGGACCTGGCGTCCGCCTTCTTGCCGTGCTGCTTGCCTGCCTTGCCCGGCTTGGCGGCCTCGGCGGGCGGCGCCTGCAGCTTGATGGCCGGCTTGGCCGCCGAGCGGGCCACCACCACGCCGTTGGCCTGCGCCGGCGCTTCGACCTTCGCAGCCAGGGTGGCGGTGTCCGTCGACGTGGCGGGCAGGGCGGCCACCTGGGTGGCGACGGTGGCTTTGCGCTGGCGGGTCACTTTGGTCATGGTGCTTTCTACAACTGTGTATACGGTATAAACAGTTTATACTGAAAGCCTGGGCCTTCACCCAGCCTCCCGTGCGGAAAGGATCGTCATGCAGTTCAACTCCAACGCATTGCGCTTCTGCCCGGCATCGGTAGGCGCGTTGATGGATACCGGCTTCCTGCGCAGCGTGCTGCACGACGTGGAAGACCCCACCCATCCCGACGGCGCGCTGGCGCAGCCGGGGCCGGATGCCGCTGCGCCCCGTCCGCTGCGGTCGCGCTGGCGCGGCCTGCTGCACGCCATCAGCGGCCACCGCCCCGCGGCGGCCGCCGATCGCTAGCCCGCAGGCAGGGCTTTGGCGTGCAGCACGCCACCGGCCCGCACGAAGTGGCCGGCGCCCAGGTGGTGGATCGTCTGCAGCTCGAGGTTGTCGTCGCTGAACCGCCAACGGCCGTTCGAGAAGACACGTTCATCGGCGGCGGCCGCCACCACCTCCGCGAAGCAGGTGTCGTAGGCCGCTTCGGTGTGCGGCTCGGGGATCAGCCGGCATTCCAGCCAAGCCGCGCAGCCCGTCTCGATCAGCGGCATGCCGAGCTTCGGACCCGGCCGCGCGACGATGCCCAGGCGCTCGAATTTGTCGCCATCGCGGCCGCTCGTGCTGCCGACGGCATAGGTCACATCCACCAGCGCGGTGCCGGGCAGGCACAGCGCGAATGCGCCGCTCGCCGCGACGAGTTCGCGGGTGAAGGTCTGCTTGTCGATCACGACCGCGATGCGCGGCGGCGTGAACTCCACCGGCATCGACCAGGCCGCCGCCATCACGTTGCGCTGGGCGCCGTGGGCGCTGGTCACCAGCACCGTGGGCCCGTGGTTGACCAGCCGGCTGGCATGTTCGAGGGCGACCGGTCGGAAGTGTGGATTCATGGCAGTTCTTGCTCCAGGCTGTGGCAGGTCAGGCACCTGCGTGCGGGCCGTGCCTGCGGTGAGGCGGTCGGGCTTCCGGCCCGACGACCTTGCGCCGTTCGGGGCGACGGCCGGAGTATGAGCCGCGGCTGAAGCTGCCGCGCGCCGTGGCCGCCGCGGCCTGCTGGCTGCGGGCCATGTCGCCATGCCGTCCTCTCCGATCGTGCACCGGCCTACTTCCAAAGCGCAAGGCGCCGTCCTTGCTCCGGTGGCAACCCGCTGACGCTCCGCAGGCGGATGCGGCAAGTGCCGGTGGCGGCGATGCTGGCGGCGCCGACCTGGCATGTGCCCGGTCGGCCCGGCAGACCCGCCGACCACCGGAGAGGAACATGGACGTCTCTTATTCGAGGACCGATACGGCACTGCTGCTGATCGACCCGTACAACGACTTCCTGAGCGAGGGCGGCAAGCTGCACGGCCTTGCGAAGCAGGTGTTCGACGCGACCGGCACGCTGGACAACCTCCGCCGCGTCGTCGCAGCCGCCCGTGCCGCCGGCATCCGGGTGTTCTTCACGCCGCACCACCGGGCGCGGCCGTCGGACTTCAGCCTGTGGAAGAACGCCTCGCCCTACCTCCTGGGCGGCGACCGGATGCAGGTGTTCGCCGAAGGCAGCTGGGGTGGCGAGTGGCATCCCGACTTCGTGCCGCAGGAGGGCGACGTGGTGGCCAAGGAGCACTGGCATTCCAGCGGCTTCGCGCACACCGACCTGGACCTGCTGCTGCGCCGGCACGGCATCGAGAAGGTCATCCTCGTCGGGCTGCTGGCCAACACCTGCGTCGAATCCACCGGCAAGTTCGCGGCGGAACTCGGGTACCACGTCACCCTGGTGGTCGATGCGACGGCCGCGTTCACCCGGGAGGCGATGGACGCCGCCCACAAGATCAACGGCCCCACCTATGCGCACGCGATCGTCGCCACCGCGAACCTGGTGCAGGCCCTGGCCGCCCCGGCGGTGCTCGAGCCATGACGCGCAGCACCGGCCATCCGATCCAGCACCGCCCCACCACCACCCGCCAGGAGTCTTCTGACATGAGCATCGCATCCAGCGCCATCCACGCCCCGAACCAGTTTGTCGAGATCGACGGCCGACGTCTGGCCTACCGCGACATTGGCAGCGCGACCGGCACGCCGATCGTCCTGTGCACCCGCTTCCGCGGCAACATGGACGTCTGGGACCCGCTGTTCCTGGACACCCTGGGCGCGCAGGGTCTGCGGGTCATCACCTTCGACTACAGCGGTCTCGGGCTGTCGACCGGTGTGCCCGACTACGATCCGGCGGCACTGGCCAAGGACGCGAGCGACCTGATGAAGGCGCTGAAGCTGGGCAGGTCGGTGATCGCCGGCTGGTCGCTGGGCGGCATCGCGGCGCAGGTCTTCCTGGCGCTGTTTCCGGAGCAGGTCTCGCACGTGGTGGTGATCGGTTCGGTGCCACCTGGCCCGAACGTCAAGCCCGCCGAGCAGCTCTTCTTCGACACTGCCAACATCCCCGACTACACGCTCGAGGACCAGACCATCCTGTTCTTCGAGCCGAAGTCGGCGGCCAGCCGCGAGGCGGCGCGGCGGTCGGTCGATCGCATTGCGTCGCGCACCGCGGGCCGCAGCATGCCCGTCCCGCACGGCTGGGCCAGGGAGTACCTGGGCACCTCGCCGAAGAGCCCGCTGTTCCCTTCGGACGCGGTTCTGCAGGTGATGAAGACCACCACGGTCCCCATCCTGCACGTGGGCGGCGACCACGACATCATCTTCCCCGTCGAGAACTGGTACGCCCTGAACCAGGTGCTGCCCACGGTCCGGTTGCTGACATTCCCGTCCTCCGGCCACGGCCCGCAGCACCAGCATCCGGTGGCGGCGGGCGAAGGCATCGCGTCGTTCATCCGGTCCGCGAAATGATCCCGGCGCTCAGGGCGGCGAGGGCTCGATCCCCGGCGGCGGCGTCGCGCTCGTCGTGTCGGCAGGCCCCGGCCAGAAGCCCACGCCGGGCAGCCGCAGGCGCCGGTCATCCACGTCGATGCCGACGTTCAGGCCGAGCAGGCTGAGCTCCAGGCCCTCGGTGCGGGCCACCGTCGCGCCCAGCAGCCCGAACACCGACACCTGCCAGCCGGTGCCGCTGGGTGCCGGGGCCAGCAGCGTCGTGGGCCCGATGTAGTCCTTGCCGATCGCCGTGGCGGGCAGGTCGAGACCCAGCTCCGGCGCCTGGCGGGCCACCCAGGCGACGAAGGTGTTGCTGTTCGGCCCGGGCCAGATCCGGTAGCTGCGCGACCAGGGATAGCCGCGCACCGCTTCCTCGATGCGATCGATGAGCGCGTCCACGCCGGGTCCGCGACGCTGCGCAAGCAGCATGGGCTCGGCGCCGTACCAGCGTCGGTCTGGCGCATCGGTGCTCGATTCGACGACACCATCGCCGCCTCGCCAGCTGCGCCAGCCGACCATCTGGTAGGTCGTCCATTCGGTTGCCCCGCTGCGCTTGACGGCGATCCACGGGTGGATGGCGAAGGCGCCGCGCCAGCGCACCGTGCGCGCTCCGTAGACCTGCACCACGGCCTCCTGCACCGTGGCCGCATCGGGGGCCAGCCCGACGCGGTCCTGGCTGCCTTCGTACCAGGGGCGCTCGAGATCCACGTCGCCGAAGGCCAGCACCCCCAGCGGCCCCATGAGCAGCAGCAGCACCGAGCCGACCAATGCGCGCAGCAGGCGATGCCACCAGGCGCGCCGCGGCGGCCTCGGCCTGTCGGGCTGGATGTCGGTCTGGTTCGCCACGCTGCTTCCTTTGGGTCGTCGAAGGTGCACGCACGGCCGCAGGCGCGGGTGCGCTTCGCGATGTGGCCGGTGGGCGCGTGCATCGCCGCGCCCGGTTGCCTGTCAGGCCGGTGCGGCCGCTTCCGCGCTGCCTTCGGCCGCGCCAGGGCGGCGCTGCGTGCGCAGCCGCGCGATTATGAAGTTGGCGGCCTGCATCACCTGCTGGCGGGCCAGCGTCTCGGCGGTGTCGCCATCGGCTTCGGCGATGGCGGCGAGCATCGCCGCGTGCTGGTCCCGCCCCTATCCCACCGTGACCGATGCCCGGGTGCAGTCGCCCGAGCCCGCCAACTGGCTGCAGTACCGCGGCTACGACGCCGGCTGGGGCTACAGCCCGCTGGAGCGCATCGACCGCCGCAACGTCGGCAAGCCGCAGCTGGCGTGGTCGTACACCACGGGCCAGACCGAAGGCCACCAGGCGCCGCCCATCGTCAACGGCGGCTACATGTACGTGGCCACGCGAGGCGGGCAGGTGATCGCGCTGGATGCCAAGTCGGGCAACTGCTGGCCTTCCTCACCTTCCCGATGGCGGTGAAGCTGGTGGCCTGGTGCGACGGACGGCGCAGCCTGCGGGCTGGGCAACCCGTTTGCCAAGCTGCTGCGCACACAGGAGCTTGGATGAAACCTCAAATCGGCTTGGCGCTGTCCGGCGGCAATGCGCTGGGCGCCTATGCGGCCGGCGCGTATGCCGCGCTGCACCGCGCCGGCATGGAGCCGCAGGTGATCAGCGGCGCGTCCATCGGTGCCGTCACGGCCACCCTCATTGCCGGCAATCCGCCCGAGCGTCGGGTGGCGCGGCTCGAGGAGTTCTGGCGGCAGGCGGCTGCGCCGAGCATCTACGGGGGCGGCGTGCCCAACGGCTGGATGCGCGATCTCTACAACAAGCTGCAGGCGACGCAGGCGTTGATGGTCGGGCGACCCGGCCTGTTCAGGCCGCGGCCAAGCGGCTTCCTGTCGTTGCTGCCCGGCACGCCGCCCGACGTCGGGCTGTTCGACCCGCTGCCGCTGGTGGGCACGCTGGAGCGCCTGGTGGACTTCGACTACCTGAACCAGCAAGGGCCTGCGGTGGTGCTCACCTGCGTCGATCTGCTCGATGGCTCGCCGGTCTATTTCGACAGCCGCAAGCAGGTGATCGAGCCGCGCCACGTGCTGGCCAGTACCGCCTTCATCCCCGGCTTTCCGCCGGCGCGGATCGATGGACGGCTGCTCGGCGACCCTGGCATGCAGGCCAACCTGCCGCTCGATCCGTTGCTGGAGGCACCCTCGGGCGACCTGACCTGTTTCGCCGTGGACCTGTTCGACTCCGTGGGTCAGGCACCCACCTCGATGGACACCGCGCTGGAACGGGCGCAGGACATCCTGTTCAGCGCCCAGTCCCTGCGGACCATCGCGGCGGTCCGCAAGGCGCGTCGCCTGCAGCGCAGCCTGGCGGAGGTGAAGTCACGGCTGGCCGCGCAAGCCATCGACCTGAACAGCCTGGCGCCGTGGCTGGACGATGTGCAGGTGCACGAGCTGGAGCTGGTGCTCATCGCCTACCGGGCGCCGGTGCACGAACTCGGCGCCAAGGCGATGGAGTTCTCCGCGCGGTCGATCGGCGAACGGTGGCAGGCGGGCGAAGCCGACATGGACCGCGCGCTGGCCCTCCACCAGGCGGGGCAGGCCACCACCGACGACCCCGGCTTCCGCTTCTACGATGGGCGTCGCCGGGACCCACGCACCGAGACGACGGGCGCCAACGACGCATCGGCGTCCTGAGGCGCCCGGCATGGGCCGTCCGCGCACGCTGCGCATCGTCCGACGGCCGGCCCGGTGACGGGAACCCGGCGTGCTGCGCGACAACCCGCAAGGCGCCCAGTCTCATGCGCCCTGATGCCCCCATGACACCAGACGGGCGCTATCTGGTGGTGCGCGGCCGCCTCTGGCGCGCCGCCAATCCCGCGCTGCCAGCCACGGTGCGGCAGGAACTGGTGCAGCAACTGATGTCGGCGCGGCGGGCGCTGAGGGGCACCCGACCGGCGCAGGAGCGGGCGGACGCGCGCCGGCGGGTCGATGCCGTCAAAACCGCGCTGGGCGAGCGCGGGCCGGTCTGGTGGACCGATGGCGCACCGGACTACAACCGCAAGCTGGCCCGCAACACGCCTTACGCGGACTGGTACGAACGGTTGGAGCGCTCACAGGCAGCCGCTGCCGGTGGCGAGCGCATGCAACCACGCTGATCGGGCACCGTCGGTCTCGCCAGCCACGGGTGCCGATGCCGGCCCGTGCCCGTTCAGCCTTGCCACACCCCGTAGCCCGCCTCCCGCAAGGCGATGCCGAGTTCGACCTCCATCTCGCAGGCGGCTGCATACGGCATCGGGTTGTACACCTCGTACAGATGCGGCAGCAGGCGCAAGCCGTAGCGCAACACGTAGCGGTTGGCCTGGATGCCCGCCTTGTGGCGGTCGAAGCGCAGGTCGGGATCGAGGCCGGTCATGCCGACATAGACCAGCGGCTTGCCCAGCCGGTAGTCCGGGTTGCAGCGCCGGAAACGCGCTTCGTTCCAGACCTGGTCGGCCAGCTCGACGACGTAGACGTGATGATGGTGGGTCGTGCGCATGAGCCTGTCGGACGCCATCTTCCTGCACCCACCGCCGGTCATCGGAGTGGTGCTATTGCCCGGCTCGCGGGGCCGGATGTGCCGGCCCGATCGGCCACCAAGAAAAAAGCCCCGGGCGCTGCGGCCAGGGGCTTCGTTTCTTCCGCCGGGCATCCGTGGGACGCTGCGGGACATCGGGTTGGTGGAGACGAGGAGGATCGAAAACATCGCGGCAGTCCGCGCTAACACTGGATGCAGCGGTGCTGGCGATATGGAGTTACTGCACCAGTTACTGCGCTTTTTCGCCCATGCGCCGGACTGCTGGAGTACCCCGGTACTGGCAACCCAGGACCTCTGTCAGCATGTCCATCGGCCTCGTGCGCATCGAGAGAGCACCCGCGAGCGTAAGGCTGGCGCGGTGGACAAGGACTGGGATCCGCCCGCGGGAGGCAGGTTTTAGGGGACGGGTCTGGTTCCACTTCGGCTCGACCCGGCCACAGCCGGGCCTTCCTGACGCGCTTGCAATTCAGAGGTCCGCGGCACTCGGGCGCGCCGCGGCACCCCGTTCTATCAAGGTGCAGGCCGCAGGATCTTCTACTACCGCCAACCCGCCGAACTGCCCCGTCGCCTTCGCTGCGTTGGTGGCCAAGCGGAAGTGAATGCCGCCGGGCACGCGCGCGTCCGACACCTCACGCACAGAGTCATGGGTGCGCTGCCAACGGCGTGCTACGCCCTTGGCGGTGGAGCCATTGAAGTCGTCGGTGACGAGCTTGCCTTGCCAGCCGAGTCTCTCGGTGGTGCCGGGCAGGCCGAGGGAGTTATGGACGTGCTGACCGCCGCGGCTGTCGGCGAAGTCAAAGAGCTGAACTACCGGCGTGGCGTCATTCCCCGGAGTGGCTCAGTGAGCACGACGCAAGGGTAGCGATGTTAGGGCGTACTAAAACGCCTTGATTTTTTTGGTGGAGCGCGGGTCCTCGTAGCCAGGGGCGAGGTGCGCGTTGCTGGCTCCGTAGAGTGCAAGCGGGTCGGGTAGCCACAGGGCGAACTCCGGGCCCTCCAGGTGGTGGTCCGGCGAACAGTCGACGTTCCAGCGGCGCAGAATGTAGCCAGCGTTTGCGGCGCGTACCTTGACCTGCAGCTTGCCGTCGGGCATGTCGTAGTCCATTCGCACGACCTCGGGACGCGTGTGCTTGGGGTGGGGTACGAGTACCAGTTCGATGATTCGGCTCCACTGCACGTCGTGCTCGACCGTCTCCTCCTTGGCCACCGGGCTGTCGTCCAGCACTTCCGGACTGTCCATGCGTGTGAACACGAAATCGCGGAACTCGCGATGTCGCCGGTCAAAGGCGCGAACGTGCCATCGAGTCCCGATATCCACCAGCGCTAGGGGCACCAGCTCGCGTTCCGTCTTGCCGCTGTCAATTGACGTGTAGCCCAGGCGAACCGCCTTGCCACGGTTTATTGCACGCGTTATCGGCGCAAGGACCGACATCTTCGGCAGGCTCAGTTCGGCGGGGAACTCACATCGCAGCATCGGTTGGAGCTGGACTCCGATTCCTTCGCCAAAACCCTGGGAGAGGGCGGTAAGCACGCGCTGAGGTTGGTGCTCGAACAGCGGCACGAAGTCAGGCGTAGGCCGGTAGGCCTTCGTGGCCTGGTCCAGTTCAAGGTTCTCGGCGGCGAGTTCGCGGTAGAGCGCGATGTCCCGGGTGGCGCCCGCCGGCCCCGTTCCAAAGCGGTCGACGACGTCGGCGCGTCGGAGCTCTCCGAGGAAGTAGAGCTTGAAGTCGATGTGGGACAGCCGTTCAAGCTGATTCTTAGTGAGGGCGGCGAGTAACCGCCCGCGTGTCTCTCTTTGTTCGGGCATCTCAGCATCATAACCGAACTCGCTACATTAGCGACTCGGTTCGATGGCGTGACATCACCAGTATGATTAGCTATACTGCTCAACACTAAAACGGAGGCCGCATGGCTAAGAACAACCCGCCCGGCGACGGGCACCGAAGTGGTGCGGTGCGAGACCGCAGTCAAACCCTAACCCCCTCGGGGCACTTCGTCAAACGCGACACCGACACCGGGCGCTTCATGGACGTCAAGACCTCGGACAAAACGCCCTTCAAGGGCGTGCGGCGCGAGAAAAAGTAGGCCGGCCATGTTTGAACGACTCGTCAACTTCTTTCTCACCGAGCCGCGCCGCCTCGTCTCGCTTGGCGCGTTGCTGGCTCGCACCGGCGGTGCACTGATCATCGCTGGTTTCGTCGGTCAGCTCGCAACGACCGCCGCATCGGCCGTGAAGGGGCTGGCAGGCGGTCCGCGGCCCGATGTCCTCCTTGCGGATGTTCTTCCCGGCTATCTGAGTGTCTGGATGCCGGAGAGCATTCCCGGCTTCGCTTTCGCGCTGCTGCTGGTGGTCAGCGGGGTATGGGCCGCTCGAACTGGTCGCACCTACGAACACTACGTGGGGCATTGACTTCAACTCAACCGACGGCTGCGGGCAGACCCCATGCATCGAGACGACCACCTTCATCGCGCGGTCCGCACGGTGACCGCTGCCGCGTCAGCGCGCTTCACATATCTGGCGGAAGCCATCGCGCGCGCCTTTGAGCCGACCGCTACCCAGCTCCAAGACCTGGAGCGCGCGTACAACGCAACCGGCGAGTACCTCGTCGACTGCCCCGAACTTGGCAGGTTGGTGACGCAGGTCCATGCCCAGGGCTCGCGCCCAATGGGAACCATCGTCCGACCAATGGATGCGAAGCGGGAGGGCTTCGACATTGACTTGGTGGTGAGGCTGTCCAAGGCGGCTCTTAGTCGGTACGGCGGGCCAGGAGGCGCAGCGCTGCTCCTTGAGCACTTGTATGTGGCGTTGAAGCGCTACGCCGACCGTCACGGGCTGGGAATCGAGCGGTGGGAGCGTTGTGTCACCCTCATCTACGCTGGGGGCATGCGCGCGGACTTCGCGCCGGTCATCGACGACCCGTCGCTCACGCTGCCGCACGGCGAACATCACGGGCGCATCCCGGACCGCGACCGCAAGAACTTCCTCTCGACCAACCCCAAAGGGTACTGCCTCGGCTTCGACGATGCCGCTAAGGTTGCACCGCGCTTTCGGCTCTCCGAAGCGCTGGTGGCAAGTTTCGCGGAGGTGCGGAAGGCAGATGTCGAGCCCCTGCCCGAGGCGGACGAGGTCTTTGCACGCCTCTTGAGCAGGTTCGTTCAGCTTGGGAAGGTCCACCGAAACATGGCATTTGCCGAGTTGCCTGGAGGCACTGACCTGGCACCTGCATCGGTGTTCCTTACCAGCCTGTTCGCGAAGGCCTACGCCATCCTGGCGCCTCAACCTCACGATGGGCCGCTCGACCTGTTCTTCGACATCGTTGAACTTCTTCCGACGCTGTTTCAGCGTGAAGTCGTTGAGTTCGGTCGCGAGCGCTGGACGTTGATGAACCTCTTCGCCCATACCGACAACCTCGCGGCTTCGATGAACACGGCTGCGCGGCAAGCGGCATTCCTTCAGTGGCACGCAAAGCTCGTGAGCGACCTGGAGGGGCTTCTTGCCGCGGTGGAGGGCAATCAGGGGCTGGACGCAGTGACCAAGGCGGTGGAGCAGGCGTTTGGGCCTCGCGCCGCCCAGGTGGTGGTTCAGCGAAACGCCCTACGGCGGGACGGAAATCGCGCGTTGCGGCGCGCAGGTTTTGTGGTGGCCGGCACGGTGCCGGTGGTCACGCCGGCGCGCGCTCATACCTACTTTGGCGGTCCGACAAAGTGATGCCGCCGCTCCGCCTTCCAAACCTTGCTCAGCGTCACTCTACTTTGAAGGCATTGGAGTGGCCGGATTCGACCTTGGAGTTCGTTCAAGGGCGTGCACTTCGCTTTGGCTTCAAGGTCGCCCCCACTCAGTGGTCCCGTGTCTACCGATGCTCCCTGAAGCTCTACCCGGCGAAGCCCCCCAGAGCTCTTTGTGATGGAGCCAGACCCCAAGGCGCTCGCCACGGGTCGAGTTCTTCCGCACACCTACCCGCACGACGGAGCGGGCACAAAACTGTGCCTTTGGTTGCCAAGGGCTCGTGAGTGGACTGCGCAGATGCGCCTTGACGAGACCTACCTGCCATGGGCCGCTGAGTGGCTCGACTACTTCGAAGAGTGGCTGGTGTCGAGCGAATGGGCCGGCGGCGGTGAGCATCCCGAGTTAACGCGCAGACGATGGGCACGGCCACGGGTCGGTCAGACGGCTCAATAGGCCTTAAACAATCACCACTCGCGGGGAGGGAAGGATGAGCATTCAACACCGAATTGACGTTGAGCAAAACAAGCCTGAACGGCTGGAGCTCTTGCGCGCGCAGCGGCTCTTTTACGCCCGCGCCAAGCTGTACCAAGCCCTGTTCGCCATCATGGCGCTGCTGCTGCCCGCAGTCGGCGTGCTCTTCGGTGCCAGCGTGCCAGCCATTCGGCCGTTCCTGGGGGTTGGGTCGATTCTTGTTCTTTTGCTTGAAGTGGGAGTCATCTCGCGCCGACAGCGCGAGGACTGCAAGCGTGGTGCCAAGGTGCAGGAACAGTTCGACACCGAAGTGCTGCAGTTGAAGTGGAATCGCCTTGTGGGGGGCAGCCGCGTCGACGCCGAGGAGGTGCGCGACATCACGACCGGTCCGCTGCCTGAAACCGAAAAGGCGCGCTTGGAGAACTGGTATGAGCCTGTGTTCTCAAAGCTGCCATTGCCCCTGGGACGGCTTCTTTGTCAGCGCACGAACGTCGCTTACGACATGCGCGTGCGCAAGGCCTACTCGGCCATCTTGCTGGCCGCCGCGGTTCTCCTAGTCGTGGTGCTGACTTGCGTCGGCCTGCACCAGGGCCTGACCGTCAACGAACTCATCCTGACGATGTACCTGCCTGCGTTGCCGCTTGCAGCGTTTGTGCTTCGAGAGCATCGAAAGCAGGGCGACACCATCGAGAGCCTGACTACCTTGAAGGCCGAAGTCGAGAAGGCATGGGACAAGGCGCTGGGCGGAGCTTCCTATGCTGAGCTAACTACCACTGCGCGTGCGTTGCAGGACGCCATCTATCGCCATCGGGCAAGCAATCCGCTCGTGTTCGACTGGCTCTACAACTGGCTGCGTAAGCGGAACGAAGACGTCACTCGACACGCCGCCGACAAGTTCGTCGTCGAGGCACAGAAGAAGCTGAACCTGCCGAGGGAAGCCTGATGAAATTGCACGAGCACTTCAAGGCGTTCCTTGATGACCATGTAAATCTCAACAGCACGCGACTCTCGCTCCTCGAGGGCAGCATCACGGCCGTAGAAAATGCCGTTCGTGCGTTAGGCTGGGGCCCGAAAATTGTTTCGTTTGCGCCCCAGGGTTCGTGGGCCCACGAGACCATCATTAAGCCGCAGTCGGGACACCCCTTTGACGCTGACCTGCTCGTGTTCGTGGAACTCAAAGACGGGTGGTCTGCGAAGGACTATGT
Organism: Aquincola sp. J276; assembly: GCF_024700035.1. NCBI lineage: Bacteria > Pseudomonadati > Pseudomonadota > Betaproteobacteria > Burkholderiales > Sphaerotilaceae > Aquincola > Aquincola sp. J276. The sequence goes on along the minus strand of NZ_JAJONC010000002.1, from coordinate 685,826 downwards.
CAACGAGCTGGCGAACAAGCTAAGCAAGCTCCCCGCGTACGACGGCAAGGTCCGCCGCTTCTCGCACTGCGCCACGATTGAGTACGCTGGCGAGCGAAAAGTTGACGTCGCCCCGTGCGTCGTCGACCGACTCTATGTTGGCCAGTATGAGGTATGCAACCGCCTCACTGACCAGTTCGAAGCGTCTGCCCCTTTGGCCTACACCGAGTGGGTCAAAGGCAAGAATGGCGTCGCCGGCGGAAACGACCTGAAGAAGGTCACGAGGCTGCTGAAGTACATGAGGGACATCAAGGGCAACTTTACCTGCCCTTCGTTCTTGCTCACGACGCTCATGGGTTTGCAGGTCTACGAAAGCGACCGCGACAGTGCGCAGTTCGCCGACCTCACCACGACGCTTAAGACGCTGGTCGGTCGGTTGGACGATTGGCTCCAGTCACGGCCGGACCTGCCGACGGTTCCAAATCCAAAGCTGCCGCAGGAGGACCAGGCGAGCGGCTGGAACCAAACTCAGTACGGCAACTTCCGGGACAAGGTGAATCTGTATCGTGGGTGGATTGATGATGCCTTCGCTGAAGAGGACCGCGACGAAAGCATTGGGAAGTGGCAGCGCGTTTTTGGGGAGAGCTTCGGTGCCAGCGAAGCCAAGCGAGCTGCGGAGGCCGTTAGCGAGCCGGAGACGAGCGGCGCCCTAGTCGTCGGCGGGAACTTCCGCGACCTAGTCGAGAAAGTGAAAGCACTAGGTGCGGAGGCGGTGCCCGCAAAACTGCGCAAGCTGCCTCATGTGCACCGCCCAGTTTGGCGTCGAGCGATCGATCAGTACACGGTAAGGGTGACGGCGGAGCTTCGCACCGCAAAGTACGGAAACGCAGTTCGCCCCGTTCGGTCCGCCGAGCCTCTTCAGGCCGACTGTTGGGTTCGGTTCTCAGCGACGAACACCATGGGCGTCCCCTTCGCCAATGAGCACAAGGTCCAATGGCGGGTGACGAACACCGACAAGGTGGCGGCGCGAGCGGACGCGTTGCGTGGCGACTTCTACCCGTCGGATGACCACTTCAGCCGGTCCGAGCAACTGTCCTACCGCGGAGTGCACTTCGTGGAAGCGTTCTTGATTCGCAAGCGAGATAACAGGCTGGTAGGGCAGTCTGATCCGTTCTACATCGTCATTGAGTAGCTCGAGTGCGAGCCCGACCAAACCGGCGCTGGCGCGCTGGGACGCTCCCCGTGCTCGTAGCGATCCTTCTAGTCCTTGGCTGTACTCATCCGCTACCAACACGGTCACCAGGCACCAAGTGCGAGACGACATCGCGCATCACGACCGGAACACCTTCACGTGCGAGCCGAAAGATGAAGGTCCCTTCATCGTTCGAGTGGCTAGCATCGACGCTCCGGAGACTGGCCAGGCAATGGCGCGTGGCTCGCGCTGCGCTTCGCGAGCTTGCGGCGCCAGGCAGTTTCGTCGACTGCTACAAGGTCGACCGATATGAGCGGCGGGTCTGCCGGCTGAAAACGGAGGACGGGCAGGATGCCGCCGACCTCATGCTTTCAGAAAGCCTCGGTTGGTGCCCAGAAGACTTCGCCAGTGAAGATGCGCCCCTTACTATGAAAGTTGCAGGCGCCTAGTAGATTCAGCTCAGGCAACAAAGTGCGGCCTCTAGTCGGAACAGGAAGTGATTCCGTCGAAGGCATGCCGACAACGCAAGCAGGCTGGCTGATATGTTACTGAAGACGGAATCCAGGTCAAGGTGAACATCATGATTCCAGAGAGCCTCGCGAAACTACTCAAGGACCTAGCGAAGCAGTACCCCGCCAAGAAGCAGCCAATGCGAATCGCCTATCCTGAGCTTCCGGCGCATGGGGCGCTGACCGTTCAACAGAAGTGGGTGTCCCTGCAATGGTCAATCGACTCCGCGGAGGCCCATGGGAGGCATGCGTTGCGGGGACTTGCTGTGTCGCTGTCTCAAGTCATTCGAGCGCAGGCACTGGAAAGTCTGCTGATGGACGCTCGCGAGTTCCACAAGCCAGCGTGGGACGCTGTCGATTTGCTGTGGGACGAGTCTTTGCCGCTAAATGCTGCAGGCGATACCCGTGTCTCCCTGTTGAAGAAGTCGCCACGAACTCTGTCGGTCGAGCTCAATGACGCAATCGTCTTCCCGGCGCCTTGGGAGCGATGGCGACTGTTCAAGGCGCTTCAGCACCTTGGCGCGAAGCGGCAGTGGGGCCCCTGGCGGCAGGATCACAATCACTTCGGTATTGCCTGGAAGCCATGGCCCATTGTCTGGGTGACCAACGGCAACCACAGCACCATGGCAGCACTAGTCCGAGGCGGCGGTAAGTTCAAGTGTCATGCGGCATACGACTTCACCCCTGTTATTCAAGCGGTGGGAACCGATGGCGTGAACTGGCTTCGACTAGACACCGGAGCGGTTCTTGAGCCCGTCCGGTCTCTGCCCATGGCCGCAATCTTCGAGATTGGCCGACGGTTGAGGTAGCCATTCACGTGCGCCCCGGTCAGTTGCTGGCGGCTTGGCAACCGCATAATTACCATCGCCCAGGCCAGTCCTTCCACGCTCGACGCCATTAAGTCGCCACGCCGCAGCCAAGGTGCTTAAGCGACCTGGCAGCGCTGCCGTGTGCACCTCATGCAGCTCCCTGGCGCATGCCATCAAGACGCAGCGGCGCATGGTCAGCGCGGCCATCGGTACGGTATTCGTGCAGGCCTCGGCCGAGCCGGTGCGGGTGCAGTGTGGCCGACCAGCCTCGTGGCAAATGCCCTAAGCTCGGCACACTGATGGACGAGGCCGAATGACGTGCTGGCCTTTATGTTGGACGGCTCCTGTCGCATTCAGATCAACAAGTCCAGCCGGCTGCGCCGGTGTAATGACGACCGCGGCCCTTGCCCATGCCCGGGGATCGCGGGCTCTGGTTGCCTTCCCGCTGCGCGGGAACGCCGCCCGCTTGTCGTCCTGTCCGGCTGCGCCGGCAGCACGCCACCCCGGTCACCCGCCATGCCCGAAGCCGGGCCGCGGAAGTGGTGTGATCGCCCCGGCTCGTCCGTCGCGCCAGTCGCTGCGTTGCACTCCGCTTGGTGGCACGCCGGCCGCGGCGCCGCCGGGGCTCAAGGTGTTGGGCGGGTCGCTCCCGCATGCAGCCGCTGCGCCAGGCAAGCTGTCACATCGGCTGCAGGCGCTCGGACCCTCGATGCAATGCAGCCTACGCGCCGATCGGCCCACCGGGTCCCCCCACAAGTCCCCCCGATCCTCTGCGAGGGGGGACTTGTGGGGGGATCTACATACGGTGGGCCGGGTGACCGGCGCACCGCTTCGGCTGCTGTGAAGCCTTCGCCCATCCCCCACCCCTTCCCGCCGGGAAGGGGCTGTGCCCACCCCCGCCCGCCCGTGGGCGGGAGCGAGGAAGGTCCGAATGAAGGGATCAGCTATGCAAGCCACCCACCCCGGGTGACGAGCGATGCCTTCACACGAAGGAGCCCACCATGTCCCCCGTCCAGATCATCCAGCGCCACGCCCACCTCGCCGGCCCGGTGCAACTCGACCACATCCCCACCTCCGACGGCCCGCGAGCCCGGGCCACCCTGACCGCACTCAGCCAGCGCCGGCGTGGCAAGGACCAGAAGGATCCTCCCGTGGCCATCCGCTGGACCTTGTGGGGCCCACTGGCCGAACACGCCGCCAAGTACCTCGGCCGCGGCAGCCACGTCAACGTGGTGGGCCACCTGCACAACCACCGCTACGTCGCCACCGACGGCCACACCGTGCACACCTTTGTCTTCACCGCCGAGGAGATCGACTTCCTTGACAGCAAGGCCGAAGCCGAGGCCCGGCGCGAACGGCAGGCGTTTGTCGCCGAGATGGACCAGGCCCACGCCCACGCCCGCTGAAGGAGACCACCATGCAAACAATCCACGCCACCCCGTCCCTGACCACCCGCTTCGCCTACGGCACCCGCGTGCTGCGCCAGGACAGCGGCCTGGCCGAAGACGAGATGCGCCAGGTTGCGCCGTCCATCTTCGCCCCCGGCAAACACACCAGCCGGTCCGAGCGCTACAGCTACATCCCGACCATCGACGTCCTGCGAGGCCTGCAAAAGGAAAACTTCCGCCCGGTGATGGTCGCCCAGGGCGCCAGCCGCGTGGAAGGCAAGGCCGACTACACCAAGCACCTGATCCGCCTGCGCCATGGCGAGCCCAACCAGCAGGAGGAAGCCCAGGAAATTATCCTCATCAACAGCCATGACGGTGTCAGCGCGTACCAGATGCTCGCAGGGCTGTTCAGATACGCATGTGCCAACGGCCTGGTGGTCGGCGATGTCGTGGAGGACTTGCGCATCCCGCACAAGGGCCCGGTGCAGGACCGGGTCATCGACGGGGCCTTCCGGGTGCTCGACCAGTTCAAGGCGGTCGAGGAGCACACCGACGCCATGAAGGCGCTGCCGCTGCAGCCGGCGGAGGAAAGGGCGTTTGCCACCGCCGCGCTGGCGCTGCGCTTTGGAGAGAACACGGTGGCCGACTTCGGGGGCCACACCGCCGCGCCGGTCACCGCGGAACAGCTCATTGAAGCCCGACGGCCCGAGGACCTGGGTCACAGCCTCTGGCACACCTTCCAGCGTGTGCAGGAGAACGTCATCCGCGGTGGCCAGGCGGGGAGGGGTCCCAAGGGTCGGCGGATGCACACGCGGCCGGTCAACAGCATCGACCGCAACGTCAGCCTAAACAGGGCGCTGTGGCTGCTGGCCGAGGAGATGCGCAAGCTGAAGAAATGAAGTCAACGCCAGGGCGCCGCGCAGAGCACCTCGGTCAAGGCCGCCGACAGAGCGGCCGTGGCTGCATGCGTCAGCCACAAGCGCCATGGCGTCTGCGCTTGACGCAGCAACTGGCGCAGCGTCGCTGCGACACGTTGCGTCTCGTTGGCGAGTTCCTGCGCGACGACGGTCCGCGCCACTTCCACCATGGCCTCCCGTTGCACCTGGATCCCCAGCTGTTGCAGCGAGTACGTCTCCCTGACGACGTGGGCCACGGCCTTCACTTGTGCTTGGGTGCTGATGGCCGTGACTTCTGCGTGGATCGCTGCGATCGTGTTTCCGGAGCCTTGAATAGACTGCTGCAGCGCAGTGCTGACGCATTTCATTTGCTGCGACTGGGCATCGACGCGGTCCAGCAGGGCGGCCACATCGCCGAGCAGTTCGGCGAGCAGCGCTTCACGGGCGGTGCCAGAGTGCGCCAAGGTGTCAACCCACAGAGTCCTGCACCACCGGTGACATGGGCTTCACCAGTTCTAGCGCCGCGAAGCAACGATCGAGCTCTGGCACCACACCCACGGCCAACCGCCGGGTCGCCAGGCGCTGGGCGGCCGCCAGCCGCTGCGTCGCATCTTGAGTCGAAGCGATCAACGCCTTGTAGTCGGTTGCATCACTGGCCAACGCGCGCAGGTCCTGGCCCTTCGCACGTTCATAGACTTCGTTGAAGCCCAGCCAGGCGTCCTCGGCCAGCCTGGCCACGCCGCTGCTCCGCACAAACGTCCACACCGGCTTGAACACCTGGGGAAGGGCGTCACCCTCATCAACCAGGTTGAAGACCAACGACAACTTCTCTGGCGGCACTCCCAGGCGCGACAGGTCGACCAGTGTGGCGATGGTGTCTTGCTGCTGCTTCCAGGCCGGCACCGTCGGCAGCAGGAACCGGTCGAAGTCGTCGTGGCTGCCGCTGTACCTTCGCATCAGCGCCAGCAGCTCTTCCACGTTGCTCGCGCCGATGTCCACAACGGCACTGTCGACGGTCTGCAGGTACTCCTGCAGCGCGCCGAATTGGTTGGCACGCAGAGTGTCGGTGGTCGTGTCGTCCGCGTTCAGGCTCTCGATGGACACGACGGCAGCGCCGGGCAGGCGAGGGGCGAGCAAGTGCCGAGCAATGGTGGTCTTGCCGACGTTGCCCGAAAAGTTGATGACAGCAATCTTCACGATGACTCCTCTCGGACTAGACGTGCACGCAGCAAAGGATTGCCGATGTGCTCCTGCATGAAAGCGGAGGCAAAGTCCCTCGCGCTGACCTTGCCTGGTACGAGACCGGAGATGGCAGACACCGCGGCGGGCGAAGCACTCGGCGCTGAAGATGCTCCCACCGTTTGAGACGAGCGTGCCGTGCGGCAGGCCTCACGCTGAACGGTGGTCACATGGACTCGTACACCAGCATCGGCCAAGGTCGCCTGGATCGTCCGAAACGTGTACCCTGCGGCGTGCAGGCGGCGGATCTCGTCGCCGTAGGCCGCAATCTTGCGGTCCCTACGCCCGGGCGGAAGTTTGGGTACCAGCTGCATGTGACCTCCAACTGCAGAGGCAGTCTAGGGTATGGGCGTGCGAATCGAGACGATGATTTTTGGCCCGAATTCATCGTCTGATGAGCCGATGCAAAAAGCGGCGGCTGCAATGCATGTGGATGCAGGAAGATGCAGGAAAAGGCGGATCGCCGGCTGCTTCGCTGCTGCTAAAGCACATCCAAAGCCGACAGAAGCGCGATAGCAGCGGTGCCGCTGCGCAATCGATGCGTTGCGTCGTCGAACGATGATTTTTGGACAGAAATCAGCGCTTTGAACGCCATCGAACTCGAGCAAACTAAGGACATCGGTTAGTGCAGGATAGGCGCGGTGGCGCCGTTTGTCGGACAAGCGGGCGCTTGTCCTCAAGGAGGCTCGGATGGACACCTCACCTCGCGACCGCATCACGGTCGATTTGCAGGGCTTGAAGGGTGCGCTGATGGCGCGCGCCGAGGCCGACGGCGTCATGCCATCGCAGTTCGTACGACAGGCGCTTGCCGCTTCGCTGGGGACGCAGGGCACTGTAGACGCCCAGGCAATACAGCCCGCCGCACGGATCAGGTCACATCGCCTGTGCTTGCGCATGCGCCCTGACGAAGTCAAGGCGGTGCGGTCGTCGGCTGCGCTTGCCGGCCAACGCCCCGGTCGCTGGTTGGCACGAGTGGCCGCTGGCGGCGCTGTCGGTGCGACTGCGCAGCAGCTCGACGCTCAGCGCACGGCATTGGTAGCCGTGACGGCTGAACTGGCGGCGTTACGCAGAGTCCTGCAGCGACTGAGCTTGCAGGACCGCATTGATCCGACGTCTCCGGAAGCAGAGGTCCTCAGGCAGGGTCTCGGCGACTTGCGAGCGCTCCTCGTTTCTGCAGCATCGCTGGCGATGAACAGCCCGCCGGTGGCCCAGGCGCCGATGCACCGGACACCCGGCCGCAGCGTCGCTCGGAGCGCGCCATGACGTCATACACCGATGCTGCCTTGGTGCACTGGGGCGAGCGGCTGTTCTATCCGGGCAATCGACGGGTGCCCAACGCAGCGCCCCGCCTGCGCGGCTCGCCTGCTGAACGGGCCGCTGCCCTGCGCGAGCGCATCGCCGCGCTGGTGCAGCGCCGTGCCCCTCAGGTGATGGTCAAGGTCACCGGCGGCGGCCGAGGTATGCGCGCCATCACGGCGCATTTCCACTACATCAGCAAACACGGCCGGCTGCCGATCGAGGATGAACGCGGTGACGTGGTGCAGGGTCGGGAAGAGCTCGACTTGCTGTTGGACGAGTGGCGCTGGGGTGGTAGCCCGATCGAGGAAAACACTGAGCGGCGCGAGGCCTACAACATCATGCTGTCCATGCCGCGTGGCACCGACCCGTCTGTCGTGCAGCGCGCGGCACGCGAATTCGCACAGGCAGAGCTGGCAGATCACAAGTACGTCATGGTGCTGCACGACCACCAAGCGAATCCTCACGTGCACCTCAGCGTGCGGGCAGAGTCAAACCATGGACACCGACTGAACCCTCGCAAGGCCGATCTGCAGCGTTGGCGAGAGACATTTGCGGAAAGGTTGCGCGGTTGGGGCGTCGAGGCGGAAGCCACACGGGCTGCAACGCGCGGCGTGCAAGGCCGCGATGAGGCGTTATGGCGGCGACAGGCCCGGGACCAGCAACGGCTGCGGCGGGAGGTAATTCGACGCCCGATCGCCATTGCTCCTTCCTACATCTCAGCTCGTCAAGCTTGGGCGCGTATCGGGCAAGTGCTTGTCCGGTCAAAAAGTCCGCCAGATCGCAACCTCGCACGTGATCTTGCCAACTTTATGCGGGGGAGTCCTCGCTTCGCCGTTCCTCAACTCTCGCCGCAGCGTTCCATTGAGAAGGGCCTGCGGGATCGCAAATCAGAGCACCGCCGTTGATACGTCATTTTGCTCGGGCTATGAGACAAGCGATGCATCTGGAGCTGTTCGAGACTTATCTGTAAGTGATGATAGTACGCGTTATCATCACATAGCACGGCGGCGCCTAGGGGAAGAGGGCGCCTTTTTGACCAACAGCGGCCTGGGCCGCCCACCTCGGAACGTTTTAGGCGGAGGGAACGCCGCCCAACTTTCGTGACCCCGGCGATCGCGGTGGTGTCGGCCGGTCAGGGCGGCCAGGCATGGCGTGGCGATCGTCGATTCGCCCGAGCGGTCTGACCGATCCGATCGGCGGTGGCGTAGTGGCTGCTCGAGCCGCCATAAGCTGTCCTGGTGAAGATCGTCGAGTTCGACCACGCGGACGCTCGTGCGCAAGTGCAGCTGCGCCGCAAAGATGGTGACGTCGTCTGGGTCGAAATGTATGCGTTGCATGGTGGTTCCTCAGTTGACGATGCCGCGGGTTCTGAGGTCGGCGATCTAACGTCGGCCGACGACGAAGAGCTGCGTGGTCTCGCACTCGGGCGGCGCGGTCTTGTGCGGGTCTCGCCGAAGACAGACACGAATCGTACGGCTTCCAACGGACGTCAGACCTGCCTGGCGTCGCAGGCCAGTCGGAGAGTACGACTTGGCGATATGCGCTGGGTGGAGATCAATCTTTGCAACAGCGATGTCGGACGGGCAAGCCTCCTGCGGCAGGTCCTGCATTTCCAGTGCCGCCGAAATAACGCGGGGCAGCAGTTGCGCCTTGGGTTCAGCCAATCCGAACGGGTGGGCTTTGTCCGCTTTGATCGGAGGTGGCAGGATGTCGTAGGTCAGCAATTCACCCTTCCCAATGAGAAATCGGTTTGCCATTTCATCCCTCCTTTTTGCGGCCTCGGCCCTTGATCGGTGACGGCCCCGCGTACTTGCGGATGGTGTCGCGCGAGACCCCGGTCAGGGCCATGATCTTGTTATGCGACATCCCGTTGGCGCGGGCTAGCTGCAGGGCCAGCTCGAGCTTCGCCGGCTTGTCCAGTCGATCGATGTGCTGCGCAGCGAGTGAGACAGCCAAATCTGCCGGAGCTACGCCATTGAGCACAGCGTCACGCCGCATCGAGGCGATGGCACGCTCAACGTCAGAAAGCGAGTGGCCGTGCATCGAATTGGCCATGAGGTGCAGGAAGGGCTCATACGCCGGCGCATCGGGGCCCAAAAAGCGCCGCACCGCAACCTCGATGGTGCTGGGATCGGACTGCTCGAACGTCAGGATTACGTCGAACCGCCGCCACAGCGCCGGATCGACCAATTCGCAAGCAACAGGCCCGTGTCCGGCCAGGCGTCGACCTCTTGCAGGATCGCCGTTACGAGCCGCTTGAGTTCACCGACGTCCGATTGGTCGCTTCGCCGCTTGGCGATGGCGTCGATCTCATCCAGCAACAGGACCGCCTCGTTTGCGCGTGCATGGTCGAACACTGCCCGGAGGTTGTTGCCGGTTTTGCCAAGCAGGCTGCTCATCACCGTCGTCAAGTCAAGTATCCACAGCGGCTTGCCAATCTGCGCTGCAATCCAGCGGGCCGACAGCGACTTGCCCACGCCCGGCGGGCCCACGAGGATCGCGGAACGCGTCGGCCGGATGCCGCGCGCACTCAGCTTATCGCGCTCCCGTCGCTCGCGCACGATGCTTTGGATCTGCTTGAGCAGACCTTTGGTCAACAGCGGCGCCTCTAGGCCCGCCAAGTGATCGAACACCCGAATCAACGAAAGTCGGGAGTCCGCATCCATTGGCAGCGGTGACACCTCAGGCGGAGTCGAGCCGCGGCGCAGGATGGAAGGGGCGGAGCTGCGGGTCTGAGTCGATTTCAGCGCCTGGTTGATCCGTTCAGCAAAGTCCGGCCGCCGCCCGCGATACTTCCGAACGAACTTGGCCAAAAGCAGCCGCACGTCCTCCCAGGAGCCCGCGGCGGCAAGAAGGACTAAATTGGCGAAATCCGCCTCAAGATCCTTGAGTTCGTCTGTTTTATCCTCGACTGACATGGAGAAACGGCGTCAAGTTCATTAATTGAATTGACTAAGTTTCACATTTAATTGACATATCTGCAAGAGTGGTTGCAGTTGGGCCGCAGTTCCGGAGCCGTCCTCGGTCCGCCTGACGTTTTTTCTTGAAGCGTTGCATGCTCGCTCTCCTGTAACCGTCGAATTACGCAGTGGCCAAGATGATACCTTCGGCCAGCAACTGCTTCTCGCGAGCCAGCGTTCTGAGCTTTGCCTCTACAGGAGTGAAGGGTCCGGGCGGCAGGTCGATGATCGGTCGATCAGAAAATTGCCGCCGGCGACGCATCATTGCCGGATGGTTTCGCGGACGCGTTACAAAAATGGGCGGCACAAGGATCGGTCTGTGCTGTCTCGCGTGTAGCGCAGGATCGCTATGGGAACGTCAGTCATGTGGAATGGGGCGTCACGACACCGTCGTTGTGCGACTGGGTCGTCGGCGCGGCCGTTGCAGCTGCACACGATGTCGCAGACGCTCTGAGCTACGGGGCTACGGTCTTTACGCTATTTCCAACGGGATCCGGGTTTGCGTGCAGGCCCCCTTTTGTCCTTGGACCTCAGCGAAGGCTGTGCTCAGCGCTTATCCATCTCGGAGATTAGCTGCTTCATCTCGGCAATCTCGCGCACTTGTGCCTCGACGATGTCGTCGGCCAGCTTGCGCACACGCGGGTCCGCGATGCTGGCCCGCTTGCTCGTCATGATGGCAATAGAGTGGTGCGGGATCATCGCCTTCATGTAGGACACTTGGTCAACAGTGGCCTGGCTGCGTACCAGCCAGAGCGAAACTGCGAAGACCAAAACGCTGCAAACGGCAATGCAGAGGTTGGCGACTTTGTTCTTCAGCATGTGCGTCATAAACGTGAGCATGATGGCCGCCATGGTCGCGCCCATCACGAGCGCCATCCAGGCGCGCGTCTGGCTGAAGAACACATGGTCGAATTCGAAGGTGTTGAGGTACATCAGACCGAACATCACCACGGTGGACACAGCAATCATTGCGGCAAAGCGACTATAGGGATTCATTTTTTTCCTTGGATGTGAGGAGGTTGCCCTGCATCGCAAACCGCGGCTCGGTCGCGGTTTGCGAGCATTCCTGCCTCTCTAGTTAGTGACCGCCACTGTGGTCGCCCCGCGGCAGGCCGTTGTTGCCCCTCAGAGGCTCGAGGTTGCGGAACGGCTGATAGTCGACGACGCCAAAGTGCTTCTTGAGTTCCGCTCGCATCATTTGGATGTCTGCAATTTGGCTATGCCACATGCTCCGACACTCCATACGAAGTTCGTCGTGCCCGAGGTCTGTCCCGGTCATGCATCCATTGACCGGCTCCATCAGGGTGTAGTGGTGTCGGGCAAACACCTCGTAGAAGGCATGGTTGAAGTCGGCTCCCGGCTGCGCTCGCTCGAGGAGGGCAATCTGCACCATGTTCTCAGGGCGGACGCGAGGCTGGTACTGAACTCCGTACCAGTCGCGCAGGAAGCCCTGCATCTTCATGATTTCTTCGCGCTGCATCCGGTTGTTTCGCCGGGCCATGGACTTCAAGTCGTCCAATGACGCCTTCGCCGGCGTGGCCGCATAGCCAGGTGTCGGTGAAGTGCCTTCGCTGGCATTGATGTCAACGTTGCGTTGAATGTCTGTTCCAGCCGCGAGTTCGGTGATGCGCAGTGCTGCGAAGTGGTGGTCAATGGCCATTTGCATGAATTCGACCTCGAACCGAGCGGTTTGACCGCGGCCGGGGCCGTCGGCATGAGCGTGGTTTGTTGATAGGAGCGCAACACAGGCCGCGACAGCAGCCAACTTGACGATGGTCATTCTGGTCTCCAAAGGGGTGGCTCCGCCGGCCCAGGCCGGCGGACGGGGGTGCACTGCGAGGAACGGAGTGCCTATTGAGGACTTAGGTTAAGCCCCAGCCATGCGGCGGCACTCGTCGGCGCACTTCAGGCACGCCTTAGAGCAGGCTTGGCAGTGGTCATGCTGGTGCTTGGCGCATTCCTCACCGCACGCCTGGCAGACCTGTGCGCAAAGCTGGCACAGCTGCTTGGCGAACTCGCTGCCGCGGGCCATGTAGCCAGCTGCCAGGCGGCAGATTGCAGCGCAGTCCATGTCGAGAGCGATGCATTTCGCCATCATTTTCACGTCCTGCTCCTGCAGGCACGCGGCCGCACAGTGGTCGCAGGCGTCGGCACAGGCGTTGCAGGCATCAACGCAGGCCTGGTTCTCTTGGTGAGCCATCTCGAAACTCCTTCGTTCAAACAATCAAGGTTGCGGGCGAACGATTCGTCCGCGCACGGTCGAGCTCGCCGCGTCAAGCGGCGTGAACGGAGCTTCAGGTTCGAGGTTTGTGCTCAGGAGGTGGCCCCACATAGGAGGCGGGATGGGTGTCGGCGGGCAATTCAAGCCGCGCGGCTGTGCGGTTGTCGAACAAGCAAAAGTCCGCAGTGCACATCGTCGGCACCGATGCCAAATTGCAAGGACCGGCGTGGGCAAGATGGGCTGCCTCGTGCGCCGCAGGAGGCGTTGCTCCCGGCTGTGCTCCTGCGTGTCCGGATTGGTGGGCCGAGGCATGGTGCCCCATTTGCATCGCGCAAGCGATTTGGCAGGCCACAGTAGCGCTGACCACAGGTAAATATGTAACCAGCACCAAGCCCAGCAGGAAGCGCCGGAGCGTCGAGTTGCCAAGCCACCTGAACATGGGCTGCCCCAGGACCTACTTGTTCTTCGCCAACCACTGGTCCAGCTGGCCGATTTCCTTCTGCTGGTCCTTGATGATTTTCTGAGCCATCGCTTTCAGTTCGGGCGATTTCCCGTGTTGAACCTCCACCTTGGCCATCTCGACCGCTTGCTGGTGGTGCATGCGCATCATTTCGGCAAAGTCCCTGTCGGTGTCCCCAGTCGGCTTCATGCCTTGCATTTTCTGCATGCCGCTCATCATCGACTCATGCATTTGACTGGACACACGGCCGGCGCCTGAAGAGGGAGCGCTGCTGGAGCCTTGGGAGAAAACAGCAGGAGGGCCCATGACTGCGCAACAGGTGAGTGCTGAAACGAAGAGCTTGTGCATGTCGAACCTCCGGAGTGTTTCGTCGTTGCAGGCAATCGGCGTTCCTTCATATGGCAGTTGGCGGCGAAGACGAACCTGCTCGCGGCAAGCCAAGCACTCAACGGCAACCGCCGCAGCAAGAGCCGGCCGGCTTGCTAGACGCTGTCGAGGCAGCTTGGACCGGGACGGGCGTGTAGCCCGCGTCCTTGATGGCCTCGGCGAGTTCATCTGCGTCGGACGACAAAGGCTCCACCTGAACACGGTGCGTCGCTAAGTCGATTTGAACCTTGGCGTCCTTGTCGGTGGCTTTCAGCGCTTTCGTGATGGTGCTCACACAGTGGCCGCAGGTCATGTCGTTGACTTGAAAGGCAATCATCGCTTTCTCCAGGTACAGGTTGTCGATGGACGTACTTTCAAGGTTTCCACTGTTGGAATGTCAAAGAGGTCCGACGGAAGGCCACACTGGCAATGTGCACAATCACCCGCGCGCGTTGACTTTGTCATTGTTGGAACCTTGACGATGCTCAACATCGAACCAAATACGAGGCAACCATGAGCACCCCAGCACTGTCCAACCCCAACGGAATCAAGCTTCAGATCACCGGGATGACGTGCGCTTCATGCGTCCTGCGCGTGGAGAAAACGCTCAAAGCGGTCCCTGGTGTCAAGGAGGCGAGCGTCAACTTGGCGACGGAGGAGGCCGCTGTCAGCGCCGATGCTTCCGTCACCGCCGAATCGCTTGCAGCAGCGGTCCGCAAGGCTGGCTATGACGTGGCCACCACGGAGACGGCGCTGCAGGTGGAAGGCATGACGTGCGCCTCATGCGTGGGGCGCGTGGAGAAGGCGCTCCGCAAGGTACCCGGCGTCTCCAGCGTCAGCGTCAACCTGGCGACCGAGAAGGCAACCATCCAGGCACTGCCGACGGTGCCGGTATCCGCTTTGGTGGCCGCCGTAGAGAAGGCCGGCTACAAGGCAACCGAAGCCCACGATGAGAAGCCGAAAGTCGCTTCCGGGCTTCCATCATGGTGGCCCGTTGCGGTCAGCAGTGCGCTGACCCTTCCGCTCGTCCTACCGATGGTGCTTCAGCTCTTTGGCACCGAATGGATGCTCAACGGCTGGGTGCAGCTGGCCTTGGCTACGCCGGTTCAGTTCTGGCTGGGCTGGCGGTTCTACCGTGCCGGTTGGAAAGCGGTCATGGCCAAGACCGGCAACATGGACCTACTGGTGGCTCTCGGCACCTCGGCTGCCTTCGGACTTTCCGTCTACCTCCTGTTCAAGCACGCAGAGCACGGCATGCCGCACCTGTACTTCGAGGCATCGGCGGCCGTCATCACTTTGGTCCTTTTGGGCAAGTGGCTTGAGAACCGGGCCAAGCGGCAGACCGCGGACGCGATTCGTGCGCTGAATGCCCTGCGACCTACGACGGCCCGAGTCCTCCGCGGGCGCGTTGAAGCCGACGTCCCTGTGGAACAGGTCTTGGTGGGTGACCTCGTGGTCATCCGGCCGGGTGACCGGGTCGCTGTCGATGGGGAAATCGTGGAAGGTCGCAGCCACAACGACGAAGCGCTCATCACCGGGGAGAGCCTGCCGGTGGCCAAGGCCATCGGCGACAAGGTGACCGGAGGCGCCATCAACGCGGAAGGCGCTCTGACCGTTCGCACGACCGCCGTCGGCGCGGAGACGACGCTGGCTCGCATCATCCGGATGGTCGAATCGGCTCAGGCGGCGAAGGCACCCATCCAACGGGTCGTCGACCGGGTCAGCGCCGTGTTTGTCCCGGTCGTCCTCGGTATCGCCCTGGTTACCTTCCTGGGCTGGTTCGCGTTCACCGGCAACTGGGAACAAGCACTCATCAACGCGGTCGCGGTGCTGGTCATCGCCTGCCCCTGTGCCCTGGGGTTGGCGACACCCACTGCCATCATGGCTGGCACGGGCGTGGCCGCTCGACACGGCATCCTCATCAAGGACGCCGAAGCCCTGGAAGTCGCGCATGCGGTCACGGTGGTCGCTTTCGACAAGACAGGGACCCTGACTGTGGCGCGTCAATCTGGATGAGAGCAGCGCGACAATCAGGATGAGAACCGTGTCGCGGTCGTTGGATGATGCACGAGTTTGTTTGTCGCGCAATGCTTTCAGGGTGTTGGCGGTGTCGCGCTGGGCTTCGGTACGCCGACGTTTTTGGGCGTTGCAAAGCTGGCAGGACGGCCCGCCCCGACTTGCTTGCGCTCGATGGCGGTGCGACGACGGTAGCTCTCGACGTTCATCTCGAAGATGGTCGAGTGATGGACCAAGCGGTCGACGGCGGCCAGCGTCATGGCGGGGTCCTGGAACACCTTGCCCCATTCCCCGAACGGCTGGTTGGCGGTGATGATCATCGAGCGCCGCTCATAGCGGGTGCTGATCAGCTCGAAGAGTGCGGACGTCTCGGCTTGGTCTTTGGTGACGTAGGCCAGGTCGTCGAGGATCAAGACGTCGAAGTTATCGAGCCTGGTCAGGGCTGCCTCGAGTGCGAGTTCGCGGCGAGCCACCTGCAGGCGTTGCACCAGATCCGAGGTCCTTGCGAACAACACTCGCCAGCCCTTCTCTACGAGGGCCAGGCCGATCGCCGACGACAGATGGGACTTCCCGCCGCCGGGCGGTCCGAGCAGCAGGACGTTGGCGCCATTGCGTAGCCACTCATCGCCCGCGCACAGCGCGGCCACCTGGGCCCGCGAGATCATCGGCACGGTGTGGAAGTCGAAGTTGTCGAGCGTCTTGCCGGGCAGCAGCTTGGCTTCGGCCAGATGCCGTTCAATGCGTCGCCTGTCGCGTTCGGCAAGCTCGTTCTCGGCCAGTGCGGTGAGGAACCGGGCTGCGGGCCATCCCTCCTTGTCGGATCGTTCAGCGAAGCTCGACCAGATCTGCTTGGTGGCGGGCAGGCGCAGCTCCGACAGCAGCAGCGTCAGGCGGGCGGCGTCGAAGTGCTCGGTCATGCGATCACCTGCGCGTCCGAGGTTGCCAGGATGTCGTAAGAACTCAGCGCTGCGAGCCGCACCGACACCTCCGGCAAGCTTGCCGGGTCAGGTGCGAAGCGCGCTGTCAGCGCAGCAAGGTCCGGCGCGCGCCGGTGTGCGAGATCGTCGTCGAGCAAGTCGGCCAGCTGCAGCTCGCACGAGCGGTCGTGGGCCAAGCTCAGCAAGGCGACCATCGTCTTGCAGGCCAGGCGCTCGGACATCGTCTCGTGCAGGAACTCGAACATCCGGCGGTAGGCCTGCCGAGGGAACAACTGATCGCGGTAGACCACGCCGAGCAGCGCCATCGGCTTGCGCCGCAGCGCGTGGATGACGTGGTGGTAATCGACGACGTGGCCGTGCTTGCCGTTGGCGCCGGCACGCCCGCGTGGCAGCGTCATGAGCGACGTGGCGCCCAACAAGAGCTCCAGGCGGTCGTCGTGCAGCCGCACGCGCAGCCGGTGGCCGATCAGGCGCGACGGCACGGTGTAGAACACCTTGCGCAGGGTGAAGCCGCCCGACGAGGTCACATAGACGAAGGTCTCCTCGTAGTCGCACGTCCGATCTGGTGGCAGCGGCTGCAGCAGGGCCCGCTCGGCATCGATGCGCTTGCCATTGCGTGCATTCTTGCGGCTGACGATCTCGTCGATGAAGGCGCGGTACGCGGCGAGGTCCGTGAACTCGGTGCTGCCCCGCAACAGCAACGCGTCGTGCACCGCACGCTTCAAATGCCCGTGCGCGCTCTCGATGCTGCCGTTCTCGTGAGCGACGCCTCGGTTGTTGCGGGTCGGCTCCATCAGGTAGTGGGCGCACAGCGCGTCATAGCGCGAGGTCAGGTCATCTCGGGCCGCCGCGTCGAGGTTACGGAACGCGGCGGACAGGCTGTCGCTGCGGTGCTCCCGCGGCGCACCACCAAGTGACCAAAGCGCGTTCTGAAGGCCCTCGGCAAGTGCCACGTAGCTCTCGCCCCCGAGGATGACATGCGCATGCTCAAACCCGGAGCACGCCAGCCGGAAGTGGTACAGCCGATGGTCGAGCATGGCGCCTGCCACCGTCACGCCGAGATCGGCCATGTCGGTGAAGTCGGACAGGCCCATGCGGCCGGCCTCGTGGACTTGGCGGAACACCACCTCGCGCTCACCGCCGTTGACCGCTCGCCACGCCCGGATGCGGCGTTCGAGCGTGCGTCGGACGCCGGCTTCAAGTTCGGGGTGGCGTCGTCGCAGCTCGTCGAACACAGCGACCGGTCGGATGGCCGGAGCGGCCCGGAGCAGCGGCACCACTTCGGCATCGAAGATGTCGACCAAGGGATCTGGGCGCCGGCGGCTGCGGGGGGACTTCTTCGCGGACGGCAGCCGTGGGTCCCCTTGCAGGCGATACGCACTGGCAACGCTGATCCCGGCTTGCGCCGCGGCGGCTGCAAGCGGCTTGGTGAGTCTGAGCTTCATGAACAACCTCATCTGCTGATCGTGGATGTGACTACCAGGCACGGCCGGACTCCCAGGACGAGAGCCCGCTTCGTACCTCACTTCCGCGATCACCGGCGTAGCACCACTAGGAGCCTCGCCGCCGGCAGTGCCGGGAGCCAACCGGGCTACGCCCGTCCGGCTCCCGGCACTGCCAAACTTCTCAGGTTGATTGACGCGCAGTTCTTACGTTGATTGACGCGGGACACTGCTGACCGCCTCGCAGATCGCCTCTGCGTCTGCGGCATCGTTCTTGTTGCTCTTGACGTACGGCTTGACGAACTGGGGCGCCATCAGCCGGACTGTGTGGCCCAGCGCCTGCAGCTTGCGGGCCCAGTGGTGCGCGCTGGCGCAGGCCTCGATGCCGACCAAGCAGGGAGGAAGGTTCGCGAAGAAGGGAGCAACTTGGTCGCGCTTGAGCTGCTTGCGCAGCACGGCCTTGCCGCGCTCGTTGACCCCGTGAACCTGGAACACGTTCTTGGCCAGATCGAGGCCGATCGTCGTAATCTCCATGGCGGACGCTCCTTCCGATCGAGTGGTTGCTGACACATCCACTTTGGCACTTCGATGCCGTCTACGGGTGGGGGCGTCCATCCCATTGCATACGGCCGGCTGGCGCGCGTGCTGGACGACTGGTGCCCTCCGGTGCCCGGCCTGTTCTTGTACTTCCCTGCCAACCGCCACATGCCGGCGCCGCTGCAGGCCTTCGTCGATCTGCTGGGCGCGGCGCAGCCAGGGCCGGCCTAGGTGGGGCAGGCCGGCCGCCTTCCTGGGCTCGACCTTGCGCTCCGCACTGCGCCGGGGGCCGAGGTACTACCGAGGATGCGCGCCATTTGTCCTTGAGCGATGCGCTGGCCTCGTCCAACGGTGCCTCGAACTCCGCCTGGTGGAACCTATGGCCCAGGGCTTGTTCAAGACTTCAACGTGGGAACGACTCGTTCCTGGACCAAGTAGTACGACACCAGCGAACGTTCGGAGGGTGATGGCGGGAGGAGCAACCTGGTCGCGCTTGAGCTGCTTGCGCAGCACGGCCTTACCGCGCTCGTTGACCCCGTGAACCTGGAACACGTTCTTGGCCAGATCGAGGCCGATCGTCGTAATCTCCATGGCGGACGCTCCTTCCGATCGAGTGGTTGCTGACACACCCACGTTGGCACTTCGATGCCGTCTATGGGTGGGGGCGTCCATCCCATTGCTTTCGCAGAAGTGAGTTCCTGGGAAGGTGCAGCGGCATCCGCGCGGCAGGCGGCACCGCGACGCCCGCTAGTACCAGGCACCAGGCGCGGCACGTCAACGCTGAGCCTGCGTTTCCTTTGCTAGCGAAGGGCACGTCGATTGCTGCGATGGCCATCGATTGTTGCAATGACGAAGGCTCCGAGACCGCCACGGAAGCGTTCCGCCTTTCCCGTGCCTGTTTACCGACGGACAGTGGTGTCGCCCGGCTTCGGCGGCGTTCACATCACTAGGAGGTTTGATGACCGATCAAATAGACCAAGCCTGCATTGACGCCTGCAGCGCATGCGCTGTTACTTGCGATCAATGCGCGACTGAGTGCCTGCTGGAGCAAGACGTCAAGATGATGGCGCGCTGCATCGCGCTCGATACGACTGCGCGGCGATCTGCCGATCGGCCGTCGGCCTCATGGTTCGCAGCAGCGAACTCGCCAAGCGGGTGTGCGCGCTCTGCGCGCAGATGTGTGAGGCGTGCGGCGAGGAATGCACCAGGCATCAGGCAGACCACTGCCAGCGGTGCGCCGAGACCTGCCGGCGATGCGGGCAGGAATGCTGGTCGAGGGCGGCTTGAGCCGCCCGCTCGCAGAATCGGCACTCCATATAGGCCGTTGATGCCGACCCGCGCTGCCCGCGGGCAGTATTCAGGGGCTGTAAAGGGCGTTTATGAGTGACGACGATGACAAAGGTCTCGACGCCGGCCAGGCGAAGGATCGCCGCATCCTTTGGCAAGTGCTGCTGATCAACCTCGGGCAGTGCGCGGTCGGCGGCGGCGTGGGCGTCTGGGCTACCTCCACGGCGATCATGGGGGCGGCGTTGGACAATCTGGCGGATGCCTCGGTGTACGCCATCAGCCTGTACGCGGTCGGCCGCGCTGCCACGATCAAGGTGCGTGCGGCCCGTCTGTCGGGGTGGCTGCTGATCGGTCTGGCGGTCATGCTGTTCGTAGAGGTCTTGCGACGCTTCTTCGGCGGCGAAGCGCCTGTAGGTGCCGCAATGATGGCGTCCGCCGCGTTGAATGCGGTGCTGAATATCGTGTGTCTTCGGCTGCTGCGCCGACACCGAGGCGACGACGTGAATTTCAAGGCCGCGGCGATCTTCACCAACAACGACTCGCTGGTCAACGGCGCGATCGTTCTCGCTGGCGCCCTGGTGATGTGGTGGGGGTCGAATCTGCCCGACCTTGTGCTGGGCATCCTGGTGGCAGTCATCGCCGCCAACGGGGGCCGCGAGATTCTGGCCAAAGCCGGCGAAGCGGCACGCCAGGATGCCCGCGCGGCGCCAGAGCGCCGTTGAATCTGACCGTTCGTGCCGCGCGCGGCGCGTGCGGCCGTCGCCTATTTCCTAGCCTTCGCCACTTCCTCGGCAAGAAGGGCCGCGAGCTGGTCCGGGCCGAAGCTGGGCAGGCTGCGGCCGTTGACGAAGAAGGTCGGCGTGCGCTTGACTTGCAATGCGGTGAGGTCTTCGACGTCCTCCGCCAGCAGTGCCTGCATCGCGGGGAGGGCCATGTCTTCCCGTGCCCGTTCGATGTCCAGGCCGGCTGCCCTCGCGATCTCGAAGGTGAGGTCGGGGTTCGGGCGCCCGTGGTCTGCCCAAGTTGGTTGCGCCTGCAGCACCGCTTCCAGCACCGGCTGGTACTTGCCCTGGCGCTTGGCCGCTTCGAGCAGCTTCACCACCTGGTCGGAGCCCTGGTGGAACGGCGCGTAGCGGATGACGAGCCGGACGTCGTCGGGGTACTTCGCCATCAGGCTCTTGACGATCGGATAGAACGCGCGGCAGGTCTCGCAGGCCGGGTCGAAGAACTCGACGATAGTGACCGGCGCGGCCTGCGGGCCGAGCACCGGCGAATGCATGCGTACGAGGCGTGTCTGCTCGGTGCGCACCGTCTGGTCCTGGGCGCTCTGCGTCTGCTTACGGTACAGGCTCACGCCAATGGCGAAGGCGGCGGCGACGAGGATCAGGATGCCGCCGACAGCGAGCTTCTTGGTGTTCATGGACGGGCCTTTCTCAGGTAGACGAGCAGGAGGGCAGCGATGGCAGCGAAAGCCAGCAGCGACAGCCACGGAATCTGGATGTCGCCGAGGATCACCAGTTTCTGGTCGCTGCAGGACGGGCCGGCGCCGCAGGGAATCCACCACTGCGGCACCCAGCCTGCAACGAGTGCGGTGTGATAGCTCGAAACCGCGACGCCGCCCAGCGCCAGCGGCAAGGCGTAGATCGCACCGCGGCGGTCGCCGCCGAAGGCAGCGATGCCGAGGATCACGGCCAGCGGGAACATCAGGATGCGCTGGTACCAGCAGAGCTGGCAGGGCGTCATGCCCATCACCTCGCCGATGAACAGAGCGGCGAACGTCGACACCAGGGCGAGGGCCCACGCGACCGACAGCCAGATCCATCCGGTGCCCGATCGGCTGGCCGGGCTGCTGCCGTCTGTCCCGTTTACGCTGCTCATAACGCATGAAGTGTCACTGGAGGATGAATCGGTGTGGTCGCCGGCTCAGCCGCGACCGCCACAGAAGCAGCAACTCTGCTTGACGCCGATCGCGAAATGCCCGTCCGAGAGTCCGGAGCCGTATCCAGGTGCAGCGACTTCGCACCAAGCCGGCTTGTCCTGCTTCTTCTGCCGAGTTCCATGAGCGTTCCATCAGGTGCCGTCGACTTCCATGAAATCAGCCGCGGAGATCCAGATCTGCAACCAGTTTTGCAGCCTGTGCGCGTGTTTTCACCGACTCAGCCTGAGCCATCTGCCACGTGAAACTGGTGCCCCAGGCCCAGCCCGAGCCGATCAGTTCAACCACCCGCAGGTCGCCGGCGCGGCCTTCAACACTCATGTCGACGCTCCGGCCCTCCCATTGCGCGGACACGCGATGTGCGCCGGGCTTCAGGCGCAGACGCACCAACGACACCGGAATGGTCGCCGCGGTGGCGGCGCCATCGATCGCCACAGGCACCACCACACTGGCATCCCCCAGCGGCTGCGCAGCACGTAAACGGTCAGCGCAGTGGGGTCGGCCTCGAAGCGTTTGGCCTCGGCCTCGACGGCATCGGTCGGCACGGCGTTCGGTGTACAGGTCAACGTTGGACGGTAGCTCTTGCCGATGCGGTAGCAGTAGGTGCCGTCGGCGTTGACGGACCGCAATGGTTTGGTCATGCACCCGGCGAGCGGCGCAAGGCCAACCACTGCCAGGCCAATCAACAGCGTTCTGCGGTGAGGCCGGTCTGACCCGGTCATGATGAACCCCGGTCTACTTCAGCGCAAAGCGTACCGTGCCGGCTGACTTGCCAGCGATGGTCACCAGGGCGACCACCTTAGTGCCGGGGCCGACCTTGAAAGTGCCTGAGGCTTCAAGCTTGTCGCCTGCCGGCCTGAGCTCGACTTCCTGCTTCTCGGCGCCTGTGAGCAGCGTCAGCTTGGCGCTGGCCTTGGACACATCAGCAGGCTTGTCATGGTCCCGCAGGTGCAACTGGATCATCGTGGGCTTGGCAACCAGTTCGTAGTCGATGTCCTTGACTTCAACGACGACGCCGCCGTGCATGGGCTTGTGCTCATGCGCGTGGTCGTGCTTGTCGCCGGCGGCGAAGGCCGAACCAGCCAGGGTCAGGGCAATGGAGGCAAGAAGGGGTTGCATTTTCATGGGTGTCCTTTCGAGGTGGTGCGTAGGAACAGAGGGAAGAATCAAAGCGCCTCGGCGTCCTTGTCGTTCATCAGCGCTTCGGCAGGCTTGCGCCCGAACAGCCAGAACATCGCGGGCGTGAGGAAGGTATCGAGCAGGGTCGAGCTGATGAGGCCAGAGAAAATCACCACGGCCACCGGGTGCAGCACCTCGGTGCCGGGTTGCTCGGCCTCGAACAGCAGGGGAGCCAGCGCGAAGGCGGTGACAAGCGCCGTCATCAGCACAGGGCTTAGCCGCTCCAGCGAGCCGCGCAAAATCATTTTCTGGTCGAAGGACTCCCCCTCAAAGCGCATCAGGTTGATGTAGTGGCTGACCTTGAGGATGCCGTTGCGCACCGAGATGCCGGCCAGCGTGATGAAGCCAACCAGAGCCGCCACGCTCAGCGGCTGGCCCGACAGCCACAAGCCGATCACCGCGCCCACCAGGGCCAGCGGGATGTTCACCATGATCAGTGCCGACAACGCCGCCGATTTATAGCGGCTGTAGAGCACCACGAACATCAGCGTCAGCGACACGATGGACAGCAGGCCGACCAGACGCGACGCCTCCTCCTGGGCCTGGAACTGCCCGCCCAGGGTAATGAAGTAGCCCTCTGGCAGCCTGGTCTCGGCCACGACCTGGCGGATGTCGGCCACGATCTCCGACAGCGCGCGCCCGGAGGCGTTCGCCGACAGCACGATGCGCCGCTTGCCGTCGTCGCGGCTGATCTGGTTCGGGCCGTCGCCGTCTTCGATAGTGGCGATCTTGGACAGCGGGATGCGCCCGTTCGGCGTCTCGATCAGGATCTGCCCGAGGCCGTCGACCGAGCGCGCCGATTCCGGCAGCTTGACCACCAGCGCGAAGCGCCGGCTGCCCTCGACGATCTGCGTGACTTTCTCGCCTTCGACCAGCGCCTGCAGCGCGGTCAGCACCTGCGGTGTTGGCACGCCGTACTGCGCCGCGGCGGCGTAGTCGATGCGCACCTTGATCTGAGGCGCCAGCACCTGCTTCTCGATCTGCAGGTCGGCGATGCCGGGGATGGCTGCCAGTTTCGCACGCAGCACGTCGGCCTGGCCGCGCAAAGCATCGAGGTCCTCGCCGAAGATCTTGATCGCGATCTGCGAGCGCACGCCCGAGAGCATGTGGTCGATGCGGTGCGAGATCGGCTGGCCGATCTCCAATGCGGCTGGCAGGTTGACCAGGCGCGCGCGGATGTCGGCCTTGATCTCGTCCATGCTGCGCGTCAGTTCCGCTGTCGGCTTCAGGCCCACGTCGAGCTCACTGACGTGCACGCCCTCGGCATGCTCGTCCAGTTCCGCGCGGCCACTGCGCCGCCCGACGTGTGTCACCTCGGGCACCTGGTTGACCAGCACCTCTGCCTGGCGCGCCAGCGCCGACGATTCCGTCAGCGTGACCCCGGGGTTCAGGCGCAGGCCGATCAGCAGCGTGCCTTCATTGAAGGGCGGCAGGAAGGTTGTCGGAAAGAACGGCACGGCTACCGCAGCAACGAGCACCGCTGCACCTGCGGCGGCCATGGCGGCCTTGGGCCGAGCAAGCAGGCCCTGCAGGGCGCTGAGGTAACGCGCCTTGAGCCAGGCCAGCACCTTGGTGTCGCCGTGGTCCAGGTTCTTCATCCGCGGCAGCAGGTAGTAACTCAGCACAGGTGTCACCGTCACTGACACGATCAGCGACGCCAGCGTCGAGACGATGAAGGCGATGCCCAGCGGCACGAACAGCTTGCCCTCCAGCCCTGGCAGCGCGAACAGCGGGATAAAGACGAGGACGATGATGACCGTGGCATACAGGATCGCGGACCGCACCTCCATCGTCGCGTGCGCGACGATCTCGATCGGATTTAGACGGCTGTGCGGATGATTGGCGCGGTCCGCCTTCAGCCGTCGCAGCACGTTTTCGACGCCGACCACCGCGTCGTCGACCAGGCCGCCGATGGCGATGGCCAGGCCACCCAGCGTCATGGTGTTGATCGACAGCCCGAAATACTTGAAGACCAACGCGGTGATGAAGATCGACACCGGGATGGCCGTCAGCGCGATGATGGTGGGCCGCAAGGTGCCCAAGAAGAAGAACAGGATCACCGCCACGAAGATCGACGCGCCGATCAGCTTGCCCTGCAGCGTGGTGATCGAGGCCTCGATGAAGCTGGCCTGGCGAAAGGTCACGCGCGGTGCCTCCATACCGGCCGGCAGCGAGGCTTTCAGCCCCACCAGGGCCTCTTCGATGGACTGAGTCAGGGCAATCGTGTCGGCAGTCGGCTGCTTCTGAATGCCCAGGATCACGGCCGGTTTTCCTTCGTAGCCCGCGTCGCCGCGCTTGAGCGCCGCGGCGAAGGTCACCTCGGCGATCTGGCGCATCAGGATCGGTTGCCCATCCTTGGATGTCAGCGCCAGGTTGTTCAGGTCTTCGAGGCGTGAAGTCCGGCCCAGGTTGCGAATCAGGTACTCCCGCCCGTTTAACTCCAGGAAGCCGCCGGAGGTGTTGGAGGAGTAGCCCTTCAATGCACCTTCGAGCTGGTCGTGCGTGATGCCCAGCTCGGCCATGCGCGTCGTGTTCGGCTGCACCTGGAACTGGCGGACTTCACCACCGATCGGGATCACCTGCGCGACGCCCGGCACCGACAGCAGCCGCGGGCGCAGCACCCAGTCGGCGTACTCGCGCACGGCCATCGCACTGATCTTGCTCGGATCGACCGGAATGGCGATCTGCATGATCTCGCCCATGATCGAGCTGATCGGCCCCATGCGCGGCACCACGCCTTCGGCGATGCCTTCTTCCATCGATGACAGCCGCTCCGACACCAGCTGCCGGGCGCGGAAGATGTCGGTGCTCCAGTCGAAGGTGACGTAGAGGAAGGACAGGCCAGCCGATGACGTCGAGCGCACGCTCTCCACGCCGGGCAGGCCGTTCATGGTTGTTTCCAGCGGGAAGGTGATGAGCTGCTCCACCTCCTCGGCAGCCATACCGCCGGCCTCGGTCATGATGGTGACGGTGGGCTTGTTCAGGTCCGGGAACACGTCCACCGGCGTGGTGGACAGCGTGAACGCGCCGTAGGCCATCAGAACGACGCTGGCGATGATCACCAGCAGCCGGTTCGTGAGGCTGCTGTCGAGTAGCCACTTGAACATGTCAGCGCACCTGGTTGATCAAGGCGGCGCCCTGCGTCGCGACACGGTCACCGGGTTCGAGCCCCGAGGTGACCGCGGCGTTGACGCCGTCCAGCGGCTCAGTGGTGACGGTTCGGGGTTCAAAGCGCTCCGGGGCCGTCTTGACCCAGACGACGGTCTGGTTGGCCGGGTTCTTCATCAGCGAGGCCACCGGCACCGAGATGCCCTTGACCTTGTCCTTGGTCTGCACGAACACCCGCACCGGCTGGCCGACAGCCAGGAGGTTGAGCGCGTCACCCTGGGCCCGGAAGGCCAGCGGCAGCGCCTGCTCGCGCAAGCTACGCGACGCACCGATGAAGGTCAAGGGAACACGTTTGTCGCCAAGGGCAACGGTCGCGGCACCAATGTTTGCGGCGATGGCGGCGTCGAAGGCCAGCGCTTCGATGCGCAGGCGCGAGGGGTCGACGATTTCGAAGATCAGTTCACGAGCATCCACCACCTGACCGGCCACGACGTTCGCCGACGCGATCACCCCTGACACCGGCGCCACCAGCGCCTCGCGGGTCGCCAGGCCACCACCGACGGCAGCGATACGCGCCGTCAGGCTGGCAGCTTCGCTCTCGGCGGCTTCAATCTCCTTGCGCGGCACCGTGTCGGCCAACTCTTGCAGACGCGCGATGCGCTTGTCGGCCAGGGTCTTGGCGGCACGCAACTCGGCCAGTTGTGCAGCCTGGTTGGAGCGTTCGATGGGCGCCGCCGACGGCACGACGTAGGCCAGCACTTCACCTGCGCGCACCGCCTGCCCAGGGTTGGGCAGGCCACGCGGCCCCGGTTCGATACGGCCAGCGTTCAGCGGCTGCACCTTGCCACCGGCATTCGGGTCTGTCAGCACCTTGGCGCCCAATTCCACCGTGCGTGGCAGCTCGGCCGCTTCGGTGACGACGGTGCGGACGCTCAGCTGGCGCTGCGCAGGCTTGGGCAGGAAAACGCTGCCGTCGGGCTGGCGCTGCGGGCCGTTGGCACTGGGCGCTGCAGCGGCGTCGCCGTGATCGTGGCCTTCGCCGGCATGCACGGGAGACAATGCTGCCAGGGCGAACCACAGCGCGAGATTGGTGGCGATCACCGTGCGCTTCATGCTGCACTCCCGGCGCGAACGCTGCGAGCGCCCATCAAACGACGGCCAGCCCATAGGAGAAGGGCCAGGATCGCTACGCCGCCGGCGGCCCAGCCTGCGTAGTTCGTCCAGGCAACGGTTGGGACAGCCTCCTCGATGTGCGCCTCCTCGTGGATGTCGAGTTCACCGGCCAGCAAGTCGGTCTCGTTGCCTGCGATCACGGTTGCGGCGACCGGCAGAACGCCGGGCTTGGGCTCATCAGCCAGCACGACTTCGTATTCGTCCTCACCTTGCTTTTCGGCCTTGAACTTCGCGCCGCCGATCTCGAGCTCTATCTGCGCGCCGCGCACCGGGCTGTTGTCGGCAAAGCGGTCGAGGTACAGGATGATCTGCTTGCCGCTGAGCACGCCGACGAGCTCGAAGGTCTCTGACACCGCAGAGAACCGCGGGAGTGCTTGGCCGACGGCCGCGGGTGCAGCATCACCGTGGTCATGGCCTTCACCTCCCCAGGCGGGCACAGCGAGGAGGGTGGCCGCAGCGAGCAGCGCGGCCGGGAGTTTCGGGAAATTCATGGAAGGGTTCCTGGAGGATTCGGGGTAGGAATCACTGACGCGGCGCCAGCCGGCATCAATGAGGCAGAAGGCCGAGTGCTTGGCGCCAGGCGGATATCGCTGCCGAGAGTTCGATGCGGGTGCGTGCCGCCTGTCGGTCGGCCTCTGCGGCTTCGGCCTCGATGCGCAGGCGTGTCGGCAGATCGGTTTCGCCGAGTCGGAAGGACCTGTCGAAGAAGCCGCGTGACTCGCCGGCAAGTTGCGCGCGCCTTTCGGCGGCTGCCAACTGTGTGCGCGACGCTTCGACACGCGCGCGCGCCGCTTCCCTTTCGGCAGCGAGACGTTCACGTTCCAGTGCCAACTGAGCCTGGACTTCGGTCGCCTCGGCGCGCGCGTTGGCGCTGCGGGCATCGAAGCGCGGACCAGCGCCGAAGGGGATGCGGATGGCCAGCGTGATGGTTTGCTGGGACGCCTCGCCGCGGGCACCGCGGTCTCGCGTGGTCGCCAGTATCAGCTCCGGGTTGGCGCGCGACTGCGTGGCGGTCAGCGCGACGGTTCGATCTGCCACGGTAACGCGGTCCTTGAGCTCCTGCAAAGCCGCGTGCGCTTCGAGGTCAGTGGCTGCAGCGCCGGGATCCGGCTCGGCCTCGGTGTCGCCTGCGCCAGACGATGCGGGTCCGGCGCCGGCCAGCGCACGCAGATCCTGTCGTGCCGCCGCGAGGCCGGCCTCGGCCTGCGCCACCGCAGCTTCCGCGCTGGCCACCGCGCCATCAGCCTGGTGCTGGTCGGCGCGGGCCAGATCGCCGGCCTTCGCACGCCGGGCCACGTCGGCCGCAATGAGGCGGGTGTTTTCCAGCTGATCGCGGGCGGTTCCGACCTCGATGCGCGCACGCTGCCACTGCCACCAAGCATCGCGGACGGTGGCGGCGACGCGCAGTTGTGCCGCAGTGGCCCGGCTTTCGATGGCAGCGCCCTCGGCGTCGGCCAGCGCTGCGCTGCGGCCACGTTCACCGGGCAGCCACAGCGGCACGGCGATGCCGACCTCGACCTCACGCGCGCCCTGGTTGTTGCCCAGGCGGTCGGTCTTGTTCGAGAGTTCCAGCGCTGCCGGCTCTGGCGCCCACGCCTTCGCTGCGCTTTGCTGAGCGCGTACAGCGTCGCGCCGCGCCTGCAGCGCCAGGGCTTCGGGTTGGCGGGCCCATGCAGCTTCGTAAACCTGGCGCAGGCTCAGTGTGCTTGCGGCGGCTTCCGTGCCGCCAGCTCCTGCAGCCGTGGCAGTCGCAGCGGCCGCCGTATCCGCCTGTGCCTGCACAGTCGTGCCGCAGAAGGTTGCGGCGGCAACCACGCTGGCGCGCAGCAGCATGGCCCGCGCTCGAGTTCTTGGTGTCATCCGATGCTCCAGTGTTGAAAACAACTCACAGGAGATCGGCAAGCGACGACCAACAGGTCGCGTCGTCCCGACGGCGCCGCAGGCTGCGGCGCACACTCAGGCGCGAACGGGCTTCAGAAAAGGAAGAGACCCGCCTCGCCGATCAGGCGAGGGGCAGCCACTGAGGGCGTTCGGGTCGGGTGGACACATGTGCGCTGCTGGCCACGTGAATAGTGGCGCCAAGCCGCTCAACCCACACCCCGGCGGGAAGGCACGACGGCAAGGACAGCATCACAGCGCAGTTGCCATGACACTGACCACAGTCTAGATCGATGGCGCCTGGCGCTTTGTCGGCCTGGAGTTCGGTGGTGGCTGTTGAATCTGAAAACGTCCTGCCATCGACATCGCCATCACCCTCAGCCGCAGGGTGATGGTGGTGCTCATGATGGCCGAAGTGCCCGGACACGACTTCACGCTCATGCTCATGCCCGCAGTACGGCGCCACCGCCGCCCAGCTGAACTGGAAAGGCAGCAGAACCAGAAAAAGATGGTAAGGAAGCGGGACATGGCAACGAGTCTAACGGACACAGGGTTTTCCAGGGCCCAACCCAGCTGACTCGTTGTCTACCTTCTGGCAGAGCCAAAGCCATGGGACCACCTGCGACGCCCACCTCGGCCGGCGCGACGTGCCTTTGTAGCATGCGGTTGAGAGCTTCGATGCCAACAGCGCAGACCTTTGCAGGATGGTCATCATCAGTCCCGTTGTCGGTGGCTCGTGGACGGGCGCTTCGGATCCTTGCGCTTTTTGACCACCGGACTCTTCGCGAGACGCTGTTGCAGTCGCTGGCTGTATCTGAGCGCCGGTTCCGGTCGCGGTGTTGGATGCCGCGCGCGCCAATAGCGGTGAATCAACCAGGCCACCCCACCGGCGGCAAGCAGGGCCAACCAAATCCAGGTAAGCATCTGAGCAAGCGCTGCGTCGGGGTACTTGACTTGCATAGAAGTCTCGGAAGCCGGCGGCATGATAGGACAAGCAGTAAGCCCTCATGGAGCAGTCTCCGAACGCCAACCGACGTCAACCAACGCTTGATAGAGCGGGGATGGGTTCCGCATCGCTTCAGCTTGGTATGCTGACCGCTCGGGCGAGTCCTCTCTCCACGCTGGAACGTCTCGCCCCCTGTGCAGACGACCGGCCGCAGTCAATGCGGCGAGGTATCTCGATCTCTCCTCGCTCGGCGGCCTAGACACGAGCGCCCCGCCTCGCAGAACAGCTGGGGACGCGTCAGCCGGGGCAGCGCACTGGCACCGTGCGGACTCCCATGACCGCGCAGAAGCCAAGGACTGCACCGCAACGATCTTAATGTCGGTTCGACGGGCTGCGGCCGACGTGCACGGCGAAAGGCTTGCTGGCGAAGCCTGCCGGCGCGATCTGGCTGACATCGACGGACCTCCGGTCGAGCCCATTGAACGTCCAGGAGAACTGCTGTGCACCGCTGCGAAAGACGACGCTCTCCCCGTAAGCGACTTTTAGTCGCTCTGCGGCGGCGAGGTCCACCAGTCGAACGGGCGTGCCCTGGGCCGCCGGCTGCCCGTAAATGGATTGACCGTTGATGAACACAGGGCCGCTGGCAGCGAAACTTGCAGCACTGATGAAAGGGGCGACGCTCAGGGCGACGAGGGCAGCGGCACGGAGTCGGCGGGTCGAATGCATGTTCAGTCCTTTCGATGGGGTGGGTGCCGGCAGCCGTATAAAGCCGCGCGCCTTGCCGACATCGAAAAGGACTGTAGAAACCGTATACCAACAGCCGCTGAACAGGAACATGACCGTCTCGTCATGTTCGTCATCGGCAGTCGTGCCCGCTGTGTCTGAGATTCAGTGCGTCCCCCGGATGTGATGGTGCGGAAGCGCCGGCGTGGACTGTGCGGCCACGGTGTCGAGCTCGTTGAGGATGCCGCACTGCTCGATCGCGTGCGGCGTGCCACAAAGGGCACGCAGGGCCTTCAGATCCCTCTGCAGTGTCCGCAGCTCACGGATGCGATGGGTGACGTGGCCAATGTGCTCATCCAGAAGTGCGTTTACCTCACCGCAATCCTGCTTGGGTGCATCACGCAGCCGCAGCAACGTCCTGATTTCATCGAGTGTCATGTCCAGGTTGCGGCAATGGCGGATGAACGCGAGCCGCTCCGCGTGGGCGAGCGTGTAAACGCGATAGTTGTTTTCCTCGCGCCGGGCCGCGGGGATCAACCCCTCCCGCTCATAGAAGCGGATGGTCTCGATCGCCGTGCCGGTGGCCTCTGCAAGATTACCGATGCGCATCGTGAGCTCCGGAAAATAGCCTATAAGTCTACATCGGTTTCAGGGTTGTGTCCGGTTCTCGCCAGAACCGACCGCACCGTGAACCCGAGAGGAACCGCTACCCACAACGCGACGACGAAACGCTTGACTCTAGACCCACTTTAGGGTGTGCAATCCAGACTCGGTAGAAAGAGTCGACCATGCATATTGAAAAAACCTTTGCCGCTGGAGCCGCCGATACGGTAGGGACAGAAGGCGCTACCCGAACCACGTTTACGATTTCCAACATGGACTGCCGCAACGAAGAGGCTGTGATCCAGGCGCGGCTTGCAGGGCTGCCCGGTGTTGAATCGCTGTCGTTCGACCTGCCCGGCCGTCGGATGACGGTTGTGCACATGTTGGCAACGCCGCAGGCGCTCCTCGGGGCTCTTGCCGAAATCGGCATGGAGGCTGCGCTTGATGTCGAGGCCATGCCTGTGCCAACTGGGTCGTGCGGATCCAGTTGCAGCAGCACCCCCCCACGGCGTCGACGGCTATGTTCACGATTCCGAACATGGACTGCCGCAAAGAGGAAGCAGCCATCCGGGCCCGACTTGAGCCCCTAGCAGGCGTGGTCACGTTGGCATTCGATCTGCCAGCGCGCCGGCTGTCCGTCGTGCACACCTTGCCAACGACGGAGCCGCTCGTGGCGCACCTGCACGCCATCGGCATGGAGGTGCGCGCTGGCGATGGTCCACAGAGGACGAATACCTCCGCGATGCCAACAGCGGCACCATCTGCAGTCAATGAGATTACGGGGTGCAGCCCATGTGGCAAAGCCTCTGGGACGAGCTCTGTGGTCGCGTCCGGCAACACCACACAGTTCGTCATCACCAACATGGATTGCCCGACGGAAGAGGCGCTCATCCGCAAGCGGCTTGGCCGCGTCGACGGCATTGACCGGCTTGATTTCGATTTGATGAACCGCCGTCTTGCTGTCCAGCATCGCCTGGACGACCCGGCGCCGGTGATCGACGCACTTCATGAAATCGGCATGAACGTGACTGTCGAACGCGAAGCTGGCTCCAGTGCTCTAGGCCAAGCCACGTACCTAATCGAGAAGATGGACTGCCCGACAGAAGAAGCGCTTTTGCGCAAGGTCTTGGAAGGGATGCCCGGCGTCAGCGCCCTGCAGTTCGACCTGATGAGCCGCAAGCTCACGGTGGCCCACACGCTTGCCGACGTGGCTCCGATCACGGCAGCGATCGACCGGATCGGCATGTCACCATTGCTACAGGACAGCAGCCAGCCAGCGCCTGTCGTCACCCGCGAGTTCGGTATGGGCATCTCGAAGGCGCAGTGGTTGCGTATGGGTGCTGCGGGCGCATTGGCCGTAGGCGCCGAAGTGCTGGTGTTCAGCGGGCAGGCCGAAACGTCGTGGCTCGTCATCGCGGCATCGTTGGCAGCCATCGCACTCGGGGGCGTGGAGACCCTGAAAAAGGGCTGGATTGCGCTGCGCACGCTGTCGCTGAACATGAATCTTCTGATGACGATCGCCGTCATCGGCGCGGCGCTCATAGGCCAGTGGCCGGAAGCCGCGGTGGTGATCTGGCTGTTCGGAGTCGCCGAGATGATCGAGGCGCTGAGTCTAGATCGTGCACGCAACGCTATCCGCAAGCTGATGGATCTCGCTCCCGAGACGGCGCTGGTGCAGCAGCCCGACGGCCGCTGGCAAGAGGTCAAGGCGGAGACTGTCACGTTGGGCGCGGTGGTGCGCGTAAGGCCCGGTGAGCGCATCGCCCTCGACGGCCTTGTCGTCTCCGGAGCTTCGGCCGTCAATCAGGCGCCAATCACTGGCGAGAGCATGCCGGTCGAGAAGGCGCCTGGCGACACGGTGTTTGCCGGCACCATCAATGAGCGCGGCACTTTGGAGTTCGAGGTCCGATCGCGCAAGGGCAACACGACGCTCGACCGTATTGCTCGCTCCGTACAGGAGGCGCAGGGTCAGCGGGCGCCGACACAGCGTTTCGTCGACCGCTTCGCCAGCCTCTACACGCCGGCTGTCTTTGCGCTTGCAGTCCTGATCGCGGTCATTCCTCCGCTGTTTTTCAGCGGCGGTTGGTTCGACTGGGCTTACAAGGCCCTGGTGCTGCTCGTGATTGCCTGCCCTTGTGCTTTGGTGATTTCCACGCCGGTGACCGTCGTCAGCGGCCTTGCCGCTGCTGCGCGCCGGGGCATCCTGGTCAAAGGCGGGCTGTACCTCGAACAAGGGCGTCTGCTGCGCGCGGTGGCCTTGGACAAGACCGGTACTCTGACGCACGGGCGTCCCGCGTTGACGGACACGATCCCCTTGGGCGACACGCCGCAGGCAGAAGTTCTGCGCATTGCTGCAAGCCTTGACGCTCTCTCAGAGCACCCGGTGGCAACCGCCATCGTCAATGCTTATGGGGACATGCCACACGCCAACGTCCAGCGCTTCGAGGCGCTGGCCGGCCGTGGCGTCAAAGGCGACATTGATGGCCAGACGTATTACGTCGGCAATCATAGGCTGGCCACCGAGTTGGGCGTGATGGCCGAGCCCGTTCGCGCTCACCTCGAGCGCTTGGAAGCCGAGGCCAAAACGGCGGTGGTGCTGGCGACCGACAAGGTCGCGCTGGCCGTGCTGGCCGTGGCGGACACGGTGCGTGAAAGCAGCAAGGAGGCCGTGGCTGAGCTGAAGCGTCTTGGCGTCGAGCCGGTGATGCTGACGGGTGACAACGGCAGGACGGCCGCTGCAGTCGCGGCCCACGTTGGCATTTCGGACGCACGCGGCGATCTGCTTCCGCAAGACAAGCTTGAAGCGATCGAGAAGCTTGCGGCGATGGGGCCGGTCGGCATGGTGGGCGATGGCGTCAACGATGCTCCGGCACTGGCTAAGTCCAACATCGGATTTGCGATGGGAGCCGCTGGTACCGACACGGCCATCGAGACCGCCGACGTCGCTTTGATGCAGGACGATCTTCGCAAGCTGCCCGAATTCATCATCCTGTCGCGCCGAGTCGGCGGCATTCTGAAGGCCAACATCGCCTTCGCGATCGGCACCAAGGCCATCTTCATGGTGCTGGCCTTTACCGGGCATGCCAGCCTGTGGCTGGCCATCCTGGCGGACATGGGCGCGAGCCTGGTCGTGGTCTTTAACGGGCTGAGGCTGTTGCGCGACTCGTCTGCTGAGGATCGTCGCCATGCAGGCTGACCGCAGCATCCGGCTGAGCTTTTTGCTGGCAGGTCTGGTGCTAGCCGCCGACGTGGCTACCAAGTCTGCGATCGTCGCGTGGGTCGAGTACGGCACCGGTCACGCATGGTTGCCGGTGCTCAACATCGTTCATGTGCTGAATCGGGGCGCGGCGTTCAGCCTTCTGCACGACGCTGGCGGGTGGCAGCGCTACTTCTTCATTGCGATTGCCGTGGCGGCCTCCGTCTTCCTGGCCGTCATGATCCGGCGGCCAAGCACGGTCCGTGTCGAACGCATTGCCTTCGGGTTGGTCTTCGGCGGTGCGTTGGCCAACATGCTCGACCGGGTCCATCGTGGCGCTGTGGTGGACTGGATCGACCTGCATTGGGGCGTGTACCACTGGCCGGCGTTCAACGTCGCTGACATCGGCATCACTGGCGGGGCTGCACTGGTCGTGTCTCACGAGCTGTTCGGCAGGAAGTCGACACTCGAGCCGGTGACTTAGCTCGGGCCAACGGACCTGCGCCGCCTGCCCCGAGATGCAATCCGCCCGCCGCTGTTCAGCTTCCCTGCAGGCGCTTGGCCTCACTCACGAGAAAGTCAACCACTGCCAGCGAACGTTCGTTCGAACCGGCATGGGAACCCGAGGTCAGGAACCGTCCATCGACGCCCATAGACGGCGTTCCCTGCACCTTGTACCCGTTCCAAAGCCCCTGCGCTTGTTTGGCTTTGGTCGCAACGGCGAAAGAATTGAACGCGTCCATCAGCTTGGTTGGAGGAACCTTGTTCTGGGTTGCAAATTCTGCGATGGCTTCGGGCGTGGCCAGCCGCTGTTTGCCGAGGTGCATGGCATTGAACACCTTGGCATGCAGTTGCTCGACGAGGTTGAGTTGCTCGAGCGCGAAATAGAGCTTCTGGTGGCCAACGAGCGGCCCTTCCCGGAAGGCCACCGGAATACGGCGAAACAGTACGTCGCGGGGCAGGCGCTTTTGCCACGCATCCAGCGCGGGCTCGAAGATGAAGCAGTGCTCGCAGCTGTAGGCGAAGAACTCCAAGACTTCGACCTGTTTCGTGTTGCGGGTCGGCTGTCGCGGCGAGACACTTAGGTAGTGCTTGCCTGCCACGAGACGCTCTTGCGCATACAGCGCATGTGGCGAGGCTGCTGCGGTGACGATGGCTGCTTTGGTGAACTGACGGCGATCCATGTTTCTGAGAGATGACAAGTCAATAGGCATGGTGATGGTGAACCATAAACCTACATCAGAGTCAAGTTCGCCGGCCGCTCACCATCGCCCTCTCCAAACGGGAGGATCGTGTGGTCATGCATGGCACGGGAGCACAGCGATGCTCAGACGGTGCACTGGCAGAAGCTTCGGGCGGGATGTAAGAATGCGACCGACGGGCAGTGGTGCGTCGATTGGTCCACATAGCTCCGTTGCCTGCAGGTCATCTTGTCGACGCTGGCCGGTTGGCAACGCTGGCGGTGCCAACGTCAGCGCGTTCAAGCCAATGATCACCGCGCCCGACCTCGAGCGGTTGGTGAAGGATCGCGACCGATAGCGCTACGGTTGGCCAGCCTTCGATCTGCGACGAAATGCAAGTTCGAGCGGCAAGCGCGCCGTGGCGCGGCTACTTTTTCGCCGGCGCTGCTGGCTGGGTCATCCAGCGCTGGTGCCACATCATGTGGTCCATCATCATCTGTTGCATGGGCATGTGCTGATCCAACATGTGCTGACGCTGCCCGATCTGCTCCGCGCTCAACCCGGAGTAGTGGCCCGCATGTGTCCCCAACCCATCA
Source organism: Aquincola sp. J276 (assembly GCF_024700035.1). Taxonomy (NCBI): domain Bacteria; kingdom Pseudomonadati; phylum Pseudomonadota; class Betaproteobacteria; order Burkholderiales; family Sphaerotilaceae; genus Aquincola; species Aquincola sp. J276. The sequence goes on along the minus strand of NZ_JAJONC010000002.1, from coordinate 649,769 downwards.
TCGGGCCGCTCATCATCATTCCGGGGCCCATGCCCGTCCCGCCGGCGCAACATCCAGCGCCCGCGGGGCCCCACATCCCATGCATGCTTGCCATCCCGGCTTGCATCGAGTTCCAGTGCTCCGGCAGCAGCCGCTGACGCTCTTGGGGATCCTGCGTCTGTTGGATCTTGTTCATCTGTGCCTGCATCTGCTGCATGTGCTCGCGCATCTGCGAATGCTGTTTGTCGAACTCCACGGGGTTGGGCGCCACGAGCGCCGTTTGGGCTGCCATGTCCATGGATTTGGGAGCTTGCGCCAGCGTACGCTGGCCGGCAACGGCGACAGTGGCCAGCACAGCCGCAAGGATCGACAGTTTCATTCTCGGTCTCCTTCGTAAGCGCGGTTGCGCCGGTCAGTATCCTGCTGATGCCCCAAAGCGAAGCGCTTGCGCTAAATCAAGATTACCGAAGCGGATCGAGACTGAACCCAGCGTCCGAGGTTATGTCGGTGGGCTCGCAGCCAGTCAAGACGGGGAGGACAAGCAATGACCAGGACTGTATCGAAGCGGATGGAGGCCTTCGAGGCCGCGATGTCCGAGGCTGCCCGGCACACTGCCGCAGGCGACGCCTCGAGTGCAGTCGCGGCGCTGGAACGGGCGCATGTGCTCGGCCAGCTCAGTTTCGTGCCGCATCTGCGGGTTCACTGGCAAATGCTCCGGGTAGGCTGGTCAGCGGGCGACCGGCGCGAGGTGATCGGCCAGGTTCTGCGCATCGCACTCGTCCCGATCGGCCATCTGGTCGGACGCCTGCCGATGGGCAATACCGGCGGCGTGAATGTCAGCGCCTTCAAGCCGATGCCCATCCCGCCTGAACTCAATCGGCTGATCGAGGAACACGACCGATGAAACCGGGCCGCTTGATCTCCGTCATCGAGATTGATTGGCGCGGCCTTGGCGGCCAGCCCCACGCCACGCATTGGAGTCCGAGGGCAGCATGACCTTTGCACGCGAGCAATGCAGGATGCAAGTAGACATCTCTGCAAACCTTGATTGTTCGATGGATGAGGCGAACACGCACGCTGTGACAACGCGTCTGCTGAACTTTGTTGCCTACCCGCTGATTCAGTTCATACCGCTCGAACTGCACATTTGGCCCCAGACCTGGGCCGAGGGCACGTACTGGGTCGGAGTGCGTACTTCTGGCTTCTTGCCTTTCGGCAATCAGGCCATCGTAATCTCATACCCCGACTCGGCAGCTGGCTTCCTTCTGCGCGACAAGGCCAACGCGCCTTGGTCAAGGTCTGGGACCACACCATCTCGATCTCCATGGCCAGTAGGCGCACCCGCTATCGAGACTCAGTCACCATCGATGCAGGCCTGTTCAAGTTACCGGTTTGGCTGTTCGCCGAGGTTTTCTACCGCCACCGCCGCCGCCACCGCCAATGCCGGCGGCGCCTGCTTGCCGGGCGCAGCTTTCGGTTCTGAGCCCCCCGAAGGCGATCTCATGCCGGCGCAGGCTTGAACCTCTGCCTGCTAGGCGCGGAAGGAGTTACGACCCAGCCTTGCGATCAGGCGCACATAGACCAATTCGCTGAGCAGTTCCACGAGAGTCTGGGCGATGATGACCGCGGGCAGGACCGGGAGTGCCCCGGGGACGGCCAAGGCCAGCGGAAGCACCACGAGCGAGTTCCGTGTCCCGGTGCTGAACGCGACCGATCGTCCGGCTGCAGCTTCGAGGCGAAACGACCGAGCCACCATCCAGCCAAGAGCGGGTGAGATGACGGCGAAGGCAACATAGATGGGCACCACTGTCCAGGCGGAGCCGGCGGCCGGCCCAAGTTGTGGCAAAACAGCTGCGACGACCACGAAGAGCACCAACGCTGTTGCCGGGACCGGCAACACACCGAGCGTCACCAGTACGCGCGACACGATCGAGCTTCTGGCCGCCCAGAATTGCGTCAGTGCGGCGAGCACCAACGGCGCAACGATCAGCCATGCGAAGGCGTGAACGAAGGGGCTTATGATGACGAGCCGGCCGGCGTCCTCGCCGAGAAGCATCGCCAGATACCCCGGCAACAACAGCATTTGGGCGACGAGCAGCATCGGAGTGGCGGCCAGCAGCAGGCGTGCGTCCGCACCACCCAGGTGAGAGAAAGTGACGACATAGTCGATGCACGGCGTGAGCAGTACCAGCAGCACGCCCAGCCGCAGCAGCGGATCGACGGGAAGGAGCTGGACGAGCGCACCCACGAGAAGCGGTACGACCAGGAAGTTAGCAACGAGCAGCGCGCCGAGGAAGCGCACTTGCCCAAATGCCTGCTTCAGTTCCGGCAGCGGCACCTGCACGAACGTCAGGTACAGCATCAGCGCCAAGGCCGGGTTCACGACGATCTCCAGTGCCGTCGTGCCAGGCACGACGTAGGCCGCTGCCACTGCGACCGCGACGGCACCGAAGTAGATGAAGATCTGCCGGTTCTCGAGCGTTTCCCTACTCAAATGCACGTTCACTTCTCACTCACTCCTGGTCAAGTTGGGGATCGTCGCGCGGAAGTCAGGAGCTGCCCGTTGGCGTTCAAGGCCCAGGCACTACACCCAGGGCTGCTGCTGGAGTGGCTTGCACCGAAAGGTCGTGCTTGGCCGATCCTTCCCTCAAGCTCATGCCGATTGAAGAGATGCCGGCGGCCGTTGTGGCCAGGGGCCGCCCTCCGTGCATGCGCGCGATGGCCGCCACGATGGCCAGCCCGAGCCCGTGGTTGCGCTCCGCGTGGCTGCGCGAAGGATCGCCGCGATAGAAGCGGTCGAACAGGCGCGGAAGGTGACTGGGCTCGATCGTGGTGCCGCTGTTGACCACCCGGAGCTGCACTTCGCCTGGCGCTGACTGGATGATCTCAACACGCACTGTGGAGCCGCGCTGCGCATAGCGTGTGGCGTTGCCGACCAGATTCGACAGCGCCCGTTGCAGCAATGGGGTGTCGAAGCTGCCTGAAGCATCGCCGACGATCTCCAGAGCCAGGCCCGCATCCTCGAGCGCAGCCTCATGGTAGTTGCACACCTGCAGCGCCAACGCGGCCAGGCTGGTGGTCGGAACGCGTCGCGCGATGGCGCCGCGGTCCGCGTGCGACAGGAACAGCATGTCGTGGACGATGCTGGCAACGCGTTGAAGCTCCTCCAGATTCGAGCCAAGCACCTCGCGCAGTTCAGTGGCATCCCGGGCCTTGCGCAGCGCGAGCTCGGTGCTGCTGATCAGTGTGGCCAGCGGGGTGCACAGCTCATGGGCCACATCGGCGTTGAAGCCCTCCATCTGCACGTAGGCCAGCTCCAGCCGGCCGAGCAACTCGTTGAACTGGGCAATCAGCGGCTCGAGTTCCTCAGGCTGTGCGGAGCCGTCCAGACGCCTGTGCAGCGTGTCGGCCGCGAGTTGGCGAGTCTGATCCACCAGGTCGCGCACTGGGCGCAAGCCCAAGCGCACAAGAACAAACCCGCCTGCCGACACGAGAAGCGTGCCGGCCAGGGCAGCGAAGGCGAGCGTGAACCCGATGCGACGCAGCAATGCCGCGTCTTCCTGGATGTCCAGCATCAATACGGCGTCGAGTGTCCCTTGCGCTGGCGAAGGCGCGGGCACTGTGAACCGAGCGACGCGCTGGTCGATCGCTGGGTTTGACGCGGACCGCCGGTAGAACTCCGAACCGTCAGAAGCCCGGGTCAGTGCAAGTTGCATGTCGGGGTGCCCTATGAAGAAGTCGTCGAGCTTGTGCTTCAGGGTCGCAACGTCACCATCGCGCGCCGCCTCCGCGAGCAAGTGTCGGAGCTGCACCTGCTTTTGCACCATTTCCTCTGCCTGACGGGCCTGGAAGCCCAGGTGCGTCGCGCCATACACCGCGGCGCAGACCACAAACAGACCCACGAGGCTCTGCAGGGCCAGCCAGTACGACAGCCGGCGCCCCAATGACCCTATGCGGCTGCGGCTCATATGTCTCGCACCTCCAGCACATACCCCATGCCGCGCACGGTGTGGAGCAGGGTGCCCTCGAAAGGCGCGTCCAGCTTGCTCCGCAGGCGGCGGATGGCGACATCGATGACGTTTGTAGCGCTATCGAAATTCATGTCCCACACCTGCTCGGCGATCTCGGTGCGCGACAGCACTTCGCCCTGTCGGCGCACGAACAACGCGAGCAAGCTGAATTCCTGCGCTGTCAGGTCAAGCCTTCGTCCGGCGCGCATCGCTTTGCGGCGTACGAGGTCGATCTCCAGGTCCGCGAGCCCGAGAACAGTTGCGCCCCCCGGGGCGCGGGCCGGGCCGGCACGCCGCAGCAAACCCTGGATGCGCGCCAGCAGTTCAGAAAACGCGAAAGGTTTGATGAGGTAGTCGTCAGCACCGCTCTGCAGGCCACGCACCCGATCCTCAACGCGCACGCGGGCGGTCAACATCAGCACCGGCGTCTGCTTGCTCTGCCGCAGGGCGGCAAGCACGCTCAGGCCATCAATGCCGGGCAGCATGCCATCCAGCACCAGCAGCTCGTAGTCGGACTCCATGGCGAGGTGAAGGCCGTCAACACCGTTGTGCGCAACGTCCACCACGAATCCTTCTTCCCTCAGTCCCTTGCGCAGGTAATCGGCCAGCTTGACCTCGTCTTCGATCACCAGCAGCTTCATTGCGCGCAGCCCTCCGCGAGACCCAGCGAACAACCTGTCCGAACTGTCATCTGCCGGACCTGTTTCTGTAAGAGCGCGACTTTTAGAGTCCTGCTCATGCCATCAGGCATCCCGCTGCGGGTTGCTTGCGGGAGCTTCCCAACCAAGGAATGAACACCATGATCTCGTTCAAGTTTGCGTTCGCCACCGTTGCCGTCATCACCGCCGTCGCTCTGCCAGGCTTGTCGCAGGCCACGTCGCTCTACCACGCTGCCGACGGCGAAGCCGGATTCACGTACCACCCAGATCATGCCAACAACGGCAAGACGCGCGCCGAGGTGCTGGCTGAACTCGACGCCGCCCGAAAGGACGGCACGCTCGCGCAGATGCGGCGCAACGCACCCCTGACCATCAAGAGCACCGGTCCGGGCAAGACGCGTCAGGAAGTCCTCAACGAGATGCGCAACGAATCCCCTGAAGCGCGGCGGGCACGCCTGGAAATGTCTGCCTTCTGATCGGTCGAGGATCTTGCGAGGCGGCGATCCGGGTCCGTTGGCGGGCCAACTCGCCGCTTGCGTTTCGCGGCGCCCGCAAACCTCCGGGGACAACGGCGCTGCTGGTGGCTGTCGCTCTGCTTTTGCACAGTGCCTTTGCTGCCATCCGACACACAGACTCTCCGTGCTGAGGGCGCTTTCCGCGGCCAGAAGCGTTGCCACCGTCCCGGCGGCCTGAGTCTGCTCGGTTACGTTGCCGGCGGCTACCGGTTTGGGCAAGCAGCAGCTTGGCCGTCGGTCCTTCGTTCGATACTTTGCTGTCATTCGATGCTCCAGTGTTGATAGCAAGTCACGGGAGACCGGCAAGCGGCGACCAAGAGGTCGCGTTGGGCCTGAAGGCGCCGCATGCTGCGGCGCGCACTCAGGCGCGAAGGGGCTTCAGAGAAGGGAGAGACCCGCCTCGCCGATCAGGCGAGGGGCAGCCACTGAGGGCGTTCGGGTCGCGTCGGTGCGTGTGCACCACCGCATTCCTTGAGGACAGCGATCGGGGGCAGCGTCGAGAGCGCGCCTGGCGGCGCCGACGGCAGACTCAAAATCATGCTGCAGGTGCCGTGGCAATGACCGCAGTCCAGATCGATCATGCCGCGCGTTTTAACGTCACCGGCATCTGTCGTCGCGTCTGTTCCTGCCTCCGAGTTCTCACCCAGCACAATCCCGTCGCCAGTATCAGCTGGGTGCTGGTGGTCGTGGTGACCGAAGTGCTCGACTGCGGCCTGGGTTTCGTGTCCGCAATACGGGGCTACCGCCGCCCAAGTGAATTGGAAAGGCAGAAGGGCAAACAGAATGATGGCGAGGAATCGACGCACGGACTAGAGTCTAGCGGCTACAGGTTTTCTTCGCGCACGCGAGGGGAGCGGGCCGTGGGGTTTCACCACTTTTAACTCCCGGATGCGCACGCCGCGGCGGCCGGCTGGCCGATCGTCATCTGTTCCATCATCGGCTTGACTCCGTACTCAGGTACGTACCTAGGTTAGCCGCAATCGGATCCCTACAGGAACAGGCATGTCGCAGCCCTCGACGACTTCCGGCTCGCTGCTGGGCGGCGTTGCTGCCGCCATTGGCGCGTGGGCTTGCTGTGCCGGCCCCTTGCTGCTGGTGGTGCTCGGCGTCGGTGGCGCGGGCGGTTCCCGGCTGGCGGCCCTGGAGGTCTACCAGCCATACTTCGTCGCGGCTGCGCTATCGTTTTTCGGCTCTGCGTTCTTCAGGCTCTACCGCACGCCTGAGACCTGTGAGCCCGGCGAAGCCTGCGCCATCCCCGCGGTGCGCCGGCGGCAGCGCGTCACTCTATGGTTGGTCGCGGTTGCAGCGGCGGCCCTGATGGCGTTTCTGCTGTATGCGCCGCTCTTCTACTGAGGTCACTCCATGAAGTTCACTCCGCTCCTGATGGCTGGCTTGATCGCTTCCGCAGGCGCCATGTCCGCCGGTTTTTGCACGGTCACGCTGGACCTGACCAAGATGGACTGCGCGGTGTGCCCGATCACCGTCCTCACGGCGCTGAAGAGGGTGCCGGGCGCGGAGACCGCCACGGCCGATTTCAAGACCAGGCGCGCGGTCGTCGCCTCCGACCCTGCGAAGACCTCTCCCGAGGCGCTGACCCGAGCCACGGCCGACGCCGGGTTCCCGTGGTCGATGACGCAGGCTCAGTGACGTGACCACGATCGTTTATCAATCTGTCCTCACGTGTCCGCAGTGCGGCCACGACAAGGAAGAGCCGATGGCGACCGACGCCTGCCTGTGGTTCTACGAGTGCGAGAACTAACCCCGCGTCGGGAAGTGCGACACCCGCTGCACCAAGGTCGGGACCTTGCGTGGGATGGTGACCCAACCGGGTGGGCGCTGGACAGGTTTGGTGGCCGTCGAGGTGGAGAGGGGACGTTGGCAACTCGGGCACACCCGCACCAAGGAGCCCACCACGTCGGTGCATGCAGCGCATCGGATCAAGGCCATCGTCTTCTCCCTCATCACAACGGTGCCCATCATGGCGTAGCCCGCGTGCTGCGCCTATCGCTCAATCGAACACCCGTGATGCGGGGTCCTGGGGCGCTCAAGCCGTGGGTCGGCGCTCAAAAGTGGCCGCAGGAGGCATCTCGGCTTCGGCCGGCTCCCAAGCGATGCTGCGCACCTCGGCGAGCGGCGGCCCGTCGCCCAACCAGCGGCGCATGGCCAGCAGCTGGTCGACCGAGCCCTGCAGTTGCACCCCGACCGAGCCGTCTTTTCGGTTGCGCACCCAGCCGGTCACACCGACCGCCTGCGCAGCCTGCACGCAGGCGTCACGGTAGCCTACGCCTTGCACCCGACCGCGGATGCGAGCACACCAGCACTCAATCACATCGTCCGGAATGCTGTCGTCGCAGTTGGACACCGGTTCCATGTCAGTCGGTGCTCATGGATGCGAAGTTTGCCAGTGGCTCTGGCCGCGAGCTTCCCCCTCTTGCAGGGGTGACCACGCGGGTCGCGCGGGCCCCGTTCGGCGAGGTGGCAGCCCCGGCATGCACGAGTCCAGGGGCGACCAACACCAGGTGGTCCTGTCGTCAGTCTCGGCGTTGGTGGCCGACCCGTCGACGAGGATCAACGGTGTGGGCGGCGTCTCGGTGTCCGCCAGCACTGCCGTGGGCAGCCGTTCAGCCGCCGTCAGCTGGTAGCGCATCGGCTTGCTGAAACGACGTCCCTCGTGCACCAGGCTATTCAGCAGCTGCGCCTCCCAGGCGTTGTCCACCGGCAGCCAGGCCGCGGTGGTCAACATGAGCGTGACTTCCACGAGGCTCGGCAGCCCGTGTTCTGACAACACTGCGGTGGCCAGCAACACCAGGTGCAGGCGGCTGTCGGCACTCCAGGTGGCCAGCACCGCTTCAAAGCGCCGCGTCAGCCGTCGTGCCAGCGCCGCATCGAGCCCAAAAGCCAAGTCGGGCAGGTGCTTGAGCACCGCCTGGTGGCCATAACGCGCCGGCAGCAGCTGCTTGAGCTCTGCCAGCACCAGCAGCAGCGGCTGCGGCTGCCCGGGCCGGGGCAGGGCGCTGGCCCATTGCTGGCGTCGGCGCTGCGCCAGTACCTCACGTTGTTCGGCGCTGAAGACCTCGGGCACGTACAGCCGTTGCGCCAATGGCTGGCCGCCCACCAGTGTCGTCTGCGCCGCCCGCAGCACATGCCGGCGCACCGCAGCCCATGGCCGGCGGCCTTCGAAGCCCGGATGCCAGCGGTTCAACTCCGCCTGCTCCCACAGGTAGTGCAGCACCCCGCGCAAGGTCAGGCGGCTGCCCGGGCTGCGGGCACAGCCGCTGGGCTCACCCGCCGTCATCGGCGCCGCGCGCCCAGGCCGCTGGCACAGCGCGAAGTCCACCCGCAGCGCGGTACAGCCGGTGGTCAGGTCCTCGCGGATGGCCGGTGCCACCTCGCCGCGGCCGGACATTTCGAGGGGCGGTTCGTACGACCCGCAGTCCGGCCCGTGGCAGTGGCCGGTGAACGGCATGCGCTTGACGATGAAGCCGTTGCCCAAGCGCGCGATGTACATCGGCACACCCTCCGGCTGGCACAAGCAGCGCGGGCGGATATGGCGCAGGTGGACCCTGGCAAGTGCCTCCTCAAATCCCACCGATCCCGGGCTGACCAGCTCGTCACCCAGGGCGTACCGCGGGACATCGTCGGGCAGCGCCATGGCCGTGCTCGACTTCATCGTGCGGGGGTCGTGCGATCCCGCCCGCGGCTGCGCTCGGGCGGTGCCACCACCGGCCGCTGCGACGGCGCCTCGCGGTCGTAGACCGCCACCTTCGGCGTCGCACCGGTGCGGGTGCGTTGTGCCAGCTGCTCGGTGGCTGCGGCCAGCACCGCCTCCCGGCGGGCCTCCGGGACGTTCTTGGCCACCAGGATGGCTTCGATGGCGGCCAGCACCGCCTTGCGGCCGCCGCCACCGCGGCCGCTGTTGCCTTTCTGGGCATCCGGCGCGGCACCGGGCTGCGCTGCTGACTGAGGGGCCACCTCGATGTGGTTGCGCTGGCGGGCGCTACGTTCCTTGGCCAGCACGTCGAGGTCGGCCGTGTTGGGCTCATAGCCGAGCGCCTTGACCCCGCGCACGGAGGCTTCCAGCCACACCAGCCGCTTGAATTCCTCGTTGCCAGAGACGCGCAACGCGCGCCAATTGCGGGCCTCCGCGACATCGATCATCGACCGGGCCACTGAAGGGCTGTTGGTGTCGGTCGACAGCTTGAACGTGGATTCGGTGAAGGCGACCCGGGTGGTGTCGCCGCGAAACCGGTATTCGGTCCGCCCCACCGTCACATCACCCACGGTCATCGGCGCCCGCTTGATGACGTAGCGGTCTTTCAAAGCCGCTTCCAACTGCGCCAGGCGCACGCTGCGGTCGGCATCGGCATCGATGCGGGGCAGCGGGCTGCTTGGGCCAGATCCAGAAGGGGCTTTGGCCATGGGCGAAGGCGACGGGTCCAGCGTCTTGCCCTGCTGCGACACGGGGCGACCGCGTTCCCTGGCTTCGGCCGCCGCCACCAGATCGGGAATCTCATCGCGTGTGGTGGCCAGGGCCGGCGGCCGGGTCGGCGCGGCGTCCCGCTGTGGCCCCCGGTGCCACTGGCCGTCGACCTTGTCGACGGTGCTGCGATGGCCTTGTGCATCAATCGCTGTGAAGCGCCGGCTGCCCAGCTGCTCCGCCTTGGCCACGATGTCCGGCCAGCGCGTCGCGTGGTACAGCACATCCGCAAACGGGTCGCGCAGCTCGAATCGCTCGGTGGCAGGTTCCGCAGGGGTCTGGAAGCGGGCCTTGGCCACCGTTGCCCGGTTGGCCGGCTCGACACTGCCGCCGGCCGCGGCCGGGCGAGAAGGAAGGGGCGCATCGTCCATGGCAACCTCACGTCAGAAGTGGAGACAGGAGAACCGGGTCTTGGATCGGTGATTTAGGGCGCGGACGCCAGGGCGGTCAGTGCTTGCGCATGGACTGGCATCGGCAGCGTCCGGTACAGCTCGATTTCCACCCGCCGGTTGAGGTCGCGGCCGCTGGGGCTGTCGTTGTCAGCCACGTGGTCACCGGCCGGTTGATAAGTCGTGCGTATGCGCGACGGCGCGATGCCCGCGGCCACCAGCACATCGCGCACAGCATGGGCCCGTTCCCGCGCGATGCGCGCTTCCGCAGGACTGTCGGTGGTGCCGTCGGTGCGCCCGCGCAGCACGATCAGCGGCGCCTGGCGGGCCAGCGGCACCAGCCCTTGCAGCACGCCTGCCGGCAACTCCGCCTGGCTGCTGCCAAACGCAAAGCGCACCGTCACCACGGTGTTGCCCTGCGGCGCCACTGGCAGAGCGACCGGCTGCTGCGCCCACTGCACCAGCCGCGCGGTCTGCTGCAGCACCTGCTGCCGCGACTCACTGAGCTCGATGCGGCTGTTGTGCAGCTCATGGCGGCAGCTTTGCAGCTCAACGGCGTCGGGCCGGTTGGCCGGCCGGCGGGGTGCATCGTCGGCGGTGGGCAGGGATGGCGGACTGCTGCAAGCGGCCAGCAGGCCACCGGCCAGCACACAGGGCATCAGCAATCTCATGGCATCTCTCCTTGCAAAGCACGGTCGGCCGGCTGTGCCAACGGTTCAACGGGGGCGTCCGGCAGCACACCGTCGTCGTCCGGCTCGGCCTGGATGGCGCCACCTTCGGTGATGGCCATGTTGAAGAGCGACAACAGCTCATGCGCCAGCGCTTCCTCCGTGCCGTTGAAGCAGTCCGGCAGCGCCTGGTGGTCGATGGCCAGCCGGCTCACGTCCAACGTCTCGTTGGCACCCAACTCGTCCGGCAACACGCGGATGCGCCGCTGCACCTGCGCCAGGTGCAGGTCCAGGTCCATCGCCGGCACGACGGGCGGCTTGCGGAGCCGGGCGAGGAAGACCGGGTCCTGGTAGTAGCGGATCTTTTCGCCAAGGATCGGCTTGCAGTGTTCACACACGACCACCAACCGTTCGCTGCCCAGCTCCTTGAACTCTTGCGGCAGCAGCAGCGCCCGTCGCTGCTCGCTCTCGTTGCGGCTGACGCTGCTGGAGCTGCGCCCGCTGAACGACCGGCTGCGTCCATGCGAGGTCGCGCGTTCGGTGAAGGTGCCCAGCATGGCGCTGTACTCGTCCGCGTCCCGTTGCTCGCGCGGCGCAAACAAGATCTGCAGCCCGTGGTTGGTCGCAAACGTCCGCGCTTCCTTGTCGCCGTAGACCGCATCCAGCTGCGACATTGCCTGCACGACGGTCAGCAGCCGCAGGTGGTAGCCGGCGAGGAACGCCGCGGCGGTGCTGATGACCGGCACTCGCCCCATTGCCGTGAACTCGTCGTTGACCAGCAGGCACTGCACGGTTAGCTTCGGATCCTGCTGCGGCAGCGCCTGGGTGTTCAGGCTGACCAGCTGGGAAAAGAACAGGTTCAACAACGGCCGCGCGCTCAACAACCGATTCGGTGGAATGCGCACGTAGATGGACAGCCGCTGGCGCCGCAGGTCCTGCAGCCGGAAGTCGTCGCCGCTGGTGGCGGCGTCGACCACGACGTCCGCGAAGATGGTCAGCGGCGCATGGAAAGTGGCGACCACGCTGGACAAGGTGTTGTCCGAGTTGGACAGCAGCCGCTGCAGGGCGTCCACACACTCGTCGGACAGGGCCGGCAACTGGGCGGTTGCCTGCTCGCGGCGCTCGTGGATCACACCGTTCAGGTGGTCTTTCAACGGCTGGCCCTGGCCGGACGACTGGCGCAGCATCTCCCCAATAGAGCGTGGCAAGGCGGGGGTCTCCAGCAGCAGCAACCCGAGCCCCAGGAACAGGTTGCGCGCCTGGTCGTTGAAAAACGCTTCCGACGAGGTGCCGCTGCCGTCGTTCGGGAAAAACACCTGCCCGATGGTCAGCAGGTCGCCCACCCGGTGCAGCGGCGAGGTCCGCACCGCCGACAGCGGATTCCAGCGGTGGCTGCGGCCGTTGTCGTCAAACGGCGAGAAGGCAAACACCTGTTGTCCACATTCGGCGCGGTAACCGGCCGTCAGGTCGTAGTTCTCGCCCTTGATGTCAAGCACCACCACCGAGTCGGGCCAGTTGAGCAGGTTGGGGATCACGACACCCACGCCCTTGCCGCTGCGCGTTGGGGCGGACAGCATCACCGACAGCTGCCCCGGCAGGCTCAGGAAACGCCCGCGGTGACGGCCAATGAGGATGCTGGGGCCAATGGTGGAGCGGGCGCCGGTCAGCCCCGCTCGGGCGACCTCGGATGGCGTGGCGAAGCGGGCTGCGCCGTGCAAGGCGCGTTTGGGCCGAGCGGCGATCACCAGCGCGATCGGCAGCAGCACGGCCGCTGCTGCGGGCAGCAGCGAAGCCAGCAGCAGCTGCGGCCGCAGCCCGCCGTCCTGGCCGTAACGCTGCCAGTAGTCGAGGATGCTGCCCCAGCCGGCCTGGCGGGGGTCCACCCGGCTCAGCAGCAGGAAGACCATGCCGGCCGCTTGCAGCGCACCCGCGGCCAGGACCAGCACCGTCAGCACCATGAAGACGGCCGCCGCGAGCTGCCGGCTGCGCGGCCAGGCCGAGATCGGCAGCGCGGCGACGTCGCTCATGCCAGCGCCCCCAGGCCGCGCTGGGCCCGCGGCCGGTACTGCAGCTCGGCCACATGCCGGCCGTGCGCATCGCGGTCGAACTGCACGATGACGTCGATCACGGTGTGCAGCAGGCCGTGAATCTCCGGCAGGCTAAGGCCACCGCCGGCCGCACTTTCGCGGATCATCAATGCCATCTGCGACAGCGCCAGCGCACAGCTACCCGCGTGCACGCTGGTGATGCTGCCGGGGTGGCCGGACGCCGCCAACCGCATAAACGAAAAACACTCCTCGCCCCGCACCTCGGCCAGGAACAGGCGATCGGGCTTCATGCGCAGGCTGGCTTCGAGCAGGCTGCGGGCGGTAACGGCGTGGCCGGGCACATTGCGGCTGTAGAAGAGGTGCACCACGTTCGGGTGCTCGGGCAGGGTCAGCTCGGCCGTGTCCTCGATCGTGATCAGGCGTTCGTCGGTCGGCACCTCCTCGATGAGTGCCTTCATGAACGTGGTCTTGCCGGAGCCGGTGCGGCCGCTGACCACGATCGTCTGGCGCGAGCGCACGGCCAGCCGCAGGAAGTCGGCCCAGCGCCCGGCGGCCTGCAGGCCCTGCAGTTCCCGCTCCAGCGGCGAGATCCGTGCTTCGGATCCAGTGCTCACCCGGTCAAACAGGCCCTCGTGGTGCAGCTGGTCCAGCCGCTTGGTCACCGCCGACGGCTTGCGCACGGTGATGGACACGGTACCCCGCGGCACCGCGGGCGGGATCACCACCTGCACCCGTTCGCCGGTGGGTAACGTGGCCGCGAGCAGTGGCCGTTCCGCATGGATCTGCTGGTCACAGAAGGTCGCCACCGCGGTGGCCAGCGCCAGGGAGCGGTCGTACGTCATCGCCGGCGCGGCGACGGCCTGCCAGCCGTGCTGGGTCTCGACAAGCAGTTCCCCCGGCCGGTTGACACAGACCTCCAGCACACCGGGGGCGTCGAGCGCCATGCGCAGCGGCTGCAGGAAGGTGATCACCGAGGTCGCGTCGCCGCACCAGGTGGAGGAGGATGCACACACAACCGCAGCGGTGTCGTTGGGGTTTGCAATGAGGTTCATCGGGCCCCCGGCCGCAGGTCGTAGACGCTGGAGAAGTCGACGTCGCGGGCGACGTAGATGCCGACGATCGCGCCCTGGTGCTGGGTGATGACCGGCGGAATGTTGATCGTGCTGTCGAGCACCTTCTCGGCGAGCTCGCTGGTGCGGTCGGTGGTCGAGCCCAGCACCACGGTGTCGCCGCCCCGCTCGTTGGTCTGGTTCTGCACCACGACTTCGATAGCGTCGTCGATGAGCGAGACCAGCATCGCGGCGCCGATGCGCTCGCGCCAACGGTTGTCGACGTGGCCTTCCAGGCCGGATTCGCCCAGCGGCCCGGTGGCAGGCGACTCCAGGTCCACCAGCACGCCCAGCGGTGTGCGCACGCGCGTCCAGATCACCGGAATGCGGGTGGTGCCCGGTCGCACCCCGGCGACGCGGTACTCGCCGTCGAGGTGGCTGCCGCGTTCGATGAGCAGCACCCGGCCGTCGTCGCTGTAGACGTTGCGCTGCACCTGGCAACCGACCAGACCGGCGTTGGCGCTGACCACCTTGGTCTTGAGGGCGCAGGTGAAGGCGGTGCCCTTCGGCAGGGTCAGGCTGCGCTGCCCGAGCGACGTGGCGGCCACACGCGGTGTTGCGGACGTTTGCAGTGCGCCGCCGAGCAGAGCGGGGCGGGGAGAAGCCGTACGGGCAGCGGGGGAAGGACCGTCGCTCGGGAAGCTGGCCGCACCTGCAGACGCCGGGCCGGCGGTCGCGCGCGCTGCGCTGGTCTCCAGGTTCTGCAGCAGGCCTTGCAGCTGCCGCTGGTAGCCCTCCAGGCGCTGACGGGTGGCGCCCATCGGGTCGTCAGACGTGGGAGCGGGCGCTAGGGTCGCAGCAGCGCCTGGCCGGCTGCTCAGCAGCAGCACCGGGGCGTCTTCCGGCGCCATGGGCACCGGGCCTCCGCCAGCACCGCCTGAGGGGCCGGTGCGGCGGACTGGGATGGGCTCGGCCAGCGGCGCGTTGGGGTCGAGGGCCGGAATGAGCGGCACTGGCGCAGCCGCGGGAGGAAGGGGAGCGGACGCAGCGGGCGCTGACAGGTCCAGCCGGCGGGCTGGCGTGGTGGCGGCGGCCGGCTGCTGGCTGACCGTCGGTGCCGCCGGGCTGCGTGGCGTTTGGAAGCTGTCCAGCCAGCGGTGAAGCCAGACCCCGGCACCGAGCGCCAAGGTGACGAGCAGCAGCCCCAGCGCAAACAGGCTCTTGCGTGAGATGCGCAGCGGGCTCGTCGTCGCCACATGTGGGATGCCGGGTTCGCCCGGCAACGGGGTCAGCGTGTTCGGGGCCGATGCACGAGGCGGCTGCGGTAATGGGGCTTCGTCATCTGGATCCGGCCGCGGGGGAAGGTCAGTCATGGCCGGCTCCTGAAGGGGCAGGGCGGTGGGCCTTGCCGTGGGCTGTTGGAGCGGGCTCCGCGTTGGCCTTGAGCCGTCGCTGCACGCCCGGCACGGTGGTGCCGTCCTCGGGCGATACACCGTCGAGGTCAAACGCTTCGTTCCAGAGGCCCACCACTGCAGTGCCGGCGCGCAGCGTCAGGCGCCGGGCCACCCGGTCGACGACTAGCAGGTCGTCTTCCATGCGGGCGTTGACCAGGCTCTCGCGGCCATCGCCGAGCACTTGGAACACCGCTGGCACCTCGCGTTGCCCTGCAAAGCGCAGGTAGGTGAAACGGCCGTCGTCGAAGACCAACGACGGCACAATGTCCTGGGAGGCGGCGCCTTCGGCAAGGGAATACGCGGTGTTGCGCACGGATGGCTTGGCAGCCAGTCGCTCGGCGAGCAGCGTTTCAGGGGCCGGCGGTGGCGAGAGGGCCGTTGACGAGGGCACCGGCGTGGGCAACCCCGCGGGCTGAGGCGGCGGTGCTGGCGGCAGGGGCGCTCGCACGGTCAGGCGGTAGACCGGCTGCCGGCTATCGTCGACGACCTGCAGGCGGAAGTTGTGCACCCGCCGGTCGGTGACGACCGCCACCGTGTTGGGCGCCCGTGCGCCGCTCTTGGGCTTGACGAACAGATGCCGGCCGCCGGGCTGCGCCGCAATGCACCAGACAGCGTCCGGCTTGCTGCAGTCGCCGCCCAGGCCGGCGGCCAGTTCACTGATGGCTTCGTCATTGTCGAGCACGATCAGGGTCACGACGCCCCGCTGCACTGGCACGTTGAGCACCACCTGCGGGTCGTAGAAAACATCGCGCAGTCGCGGATCAGCCAAGGCGCTCAGGCCGGCCATCAGCGCGGCGCAGCAGGTTAATGTGCGCGGCGTCATGGCTTGCCTCCAGCAGGGGGGGTCAGCTCGGGGTCGGACCGGTAGGCGGTCACGACAAACCCGAAGGGGTTTTCCAGCCGGTCGAGTTCATTAGCCAGCACCTTGGGCTGGTACTCGAAGACGACACTCGCCACATGGCGGCTGCTGATCTCCGGGGTCTGGCGGTCGCTGCGGCGCACGACCTTGTCGTAGGTGACGGTGGCGTCACCACGATTGCCGCGGCGCCCGGCCGGGGACAAGCGCACGCCGATGACCTGGATGCGCCATTCCTCGGTGGCGGCCAGCTTCTTGTGCAGGGCGACCTCGCCTTCGAACTGTCGGTTGTAGTCGGCAAAGACGGTCGGCACCGCCATGCGCGCGACTTGGTCGAAGTCGCGCTGAAGGAACATCCAGCTGTAGCCTTCCCGGGCCCGCGCGAACGTGGCCAGGTTGTGCTTGTCGAGGGCGTCCAGCGAGGGGATGGTCTCTTCTGCCAGGCGCTGCTGGATGGTGGTCTCTCCGGTGACCCGGTCGACAACGATCGGGATCTCGACGACCTGGCGCAGTGGGCCTTGCACGAAGACCGCGGCGATGCCGAGCAGGCCCAGCAGGCCGCCGGCCATGGCCACTCGCCAGGCGCGTCGTTCTGAGCGCTCCAGCAGCAGCGCCTTGTCGAGCTCCCAGTCGCGGTTGCGGGCGAACAGCTCGTCGGCGTCTGGCATGTCCTTCGACGCAGCGTGGGACGCAGCATCCGTAAGGCGCGGCAGGGGCGCTTCATCCGCCACGCCGGTGTCAGCCGGCCATGCGGCGGCGGCGCCTGGGCTCAGGACGGTGGTCATGGGGGGCCTCGGTTCAGAACAGGTAGTCGGCGATGCGGCCGGTGCGGCTCAGCATCTCGTACTGGCGTTCGCGTTCACGTGAACGGGCGATGCGCTCCTCGCTGTCCGCCAGGCCTTGCAGCATCTGCAGTTGCGACAGCTCGTGGGCGAGCAGGGCGTTTTCGGCGCCGATGCGGGCCTGGATCTCCTGCACCGATTTTTGGTCGGCGGTGGCGTCGATCTGGCCCATCAGCGCTTGGATCTGGTTGAGACGGCCGGCGGCGGAGCGCATGGCGTCCTGCAGCAAGCCCTTGTGCTGGTAGGGCTGCGCCAGAGTGGACTGGCAGGCCAGGCGGGCGTCGCCCGTGCGGTCGGCACAGTTGTACACCATGCCGACGTCCCGCAGTGCCTTGGCGGTGGCGCTCAAGCCGGAGTAGCCGGAGACGTTGACCGCGTTGACGACGTTGTAAGCCTCCGGTGGCACGTAGTTCTTCAGCAGCGGGTTGTTGAAGATGTTGCCCAGGCCGCGCATGCCGTTGAGGCTGTTGATCTGCGCCTGCAGCTGAGTAATCTGCTGCACCTGGTTCTGGATGCTAGTGATGTCGTTGGCGACCTGCTGAATGGTCTGGGCCAGATTGGCTGTGTCAATGACGGGGATGCCCTGGGCGACTGCAGGGCGGCTGACAAGGGCAACCGCCGCCATGGCAAGCGCCAGGCGGGCGAGAGATCGACGCAGGCAGGACATGGCAAGCTCCTTGGTGGCAGCGAAGGTCAGGACTGGCCGCGCAAGGCGGCGCGGCGGTAGGCGGGGGTGCGGGCGACGGCGGAGGCCGCTGCTGCGCTGGCATGCCCAAGCAGGCCGGCGCCGGCGCGCACGGTGCCGCCTTGACCGGCTGCGGCTGGGGTGCTGCGGGCGTGCGAAATCGAGCGCAGGCCGGCGATCATCATGGCGTTTTGCACCATCTGTAGGCCTTGCTGGACGGGGGCACCGCCGGTCAGGGCGGCGGCCAAGCCCGGCGCTTGGAAGCAGATGATGGCCATCAGCACCATGACGACGCAATACTTGAGGCTCTCGGCGACGACGTTAAAAGTTGGGCTCAAGAATCCACCTTGGGCCTGCACTACTTGGAGAATTCGTTGCCCAAGGTAAATGCTTAATCCCAAGGCGAAGAAGGCAAACCAAGCCAGCACGACCGCATTTAGCACCATGGACAGCCAACTGTCGAAGAACCGAACTGTCGGCTTGAACGCTAATGAAAGAACAAACAGTGGTCCCACTGCGAGCACAAAGCAAAGGAGCACCTTTGCAAGAGTGACTACAGCCAGCGCGATGCACAGAAACACACCATTTCCAATCCCGCAGAGTACGGCAGCTAGCAGAAGGTCCAGACGGAGAATTCCCGCGTCTTTAAGTAGGTCGAGGACCAGCAAATTAGACTGATCGTTGAAAGCATCCAGCAGCTGATAAGGCGATGTAGTCGTGGCCGGACTGGTGGTGCCGGCGATAAAGATTCCGGCGACTGCCGTCGAAAGGTCGCTGGCGAGATCAACTGCGTATGCGGTGTACACACTCGATTGCAAAGCTACGGCGAGAACGAGTCCTATCCTGAACGTCTTCCATGTGAAGTCTTGGACGGACTCGCTCGCCTCATGACGGAGTACTGCCCAACCGTACAACAGAATCCACATGGTCAGGGCGCTCAACGCGATCGGTAACAATCCCATCATCAACGAATTGACAGCACTCACCACATAGCCGTTCAGAAGCACGTCAAGTTGGTTGCCTACCCAAGCAAACATTGCAACTCCAATCACTGCAGTTTTGGAGATGGAAGCGTCGTGATGCTGACGCAGCTCTGCAAGTCGTCAGGCGATGAACAGTGCATCCAGCGATCGCCGACTTTGACGACCCAAAGTCGCATGAGACGCTGCTTGCCGTAGGTGGATGGGCGACAGGTCGTGGTTCTGGCGTAAATTTCCGTGCATTCGGCAAGGCCATCTTCCGTTTCGACCATGTTCCAGCCCCCGCCGCTACAGCCCGGGTTGACTGCCGGGCACGGTTTGGCAAGAAGCGCAGGCTTGGTTGGAGGCGTCTCCACCCGCCGGCTGCCGTCCGGCAAGATCTTGACCGCCTCGTTGCCCTTGACGAACTGAGCGGTGGCGGCGGTGGTGGCCAGCAGCAGGCTGGCCACGGCGGTGACAAGTGCGGTGGTGTTCATGCGACCCTCCGAACGATGCGCATCCGACGATCGTGAACCTCTCGCTGAAGCGCGGGAAGCCACTGAAACGGATCGTCACCATGGCGTTCTCGCAGCTGGTCGAGCAGCGCGAGGTGCTCGGTGGTGGCCGACAGCACGGTAATGACGTCGTCCAGCTCGATGAGGTCGAGTTCACAGACGGCGCTCGTCGTCCCTTGCTTGAACAAGAAGCGCCGGCCGCCGTGCTGGCCCAGGCTACGAACGATCTCGAACTCCGCTTCGCTGAGCCCGAAGCCGCCCATGTACTCCTCGCGCACCGCATCGGTGTTGGCCAGGAAGATCTTGGTCACGCTCTGCTCGACCATGGTCCGCCCGATCGGGTGCCGGAGCACGTCCGAGGGGCTCTGCGTGTCAAAGATCCCCAGCCCGTTGTGCTTGCGGATGGTCTTCTGCTGTTGCTTGGCGAAGTCGCTGAAGACCTCGTGGTCCAGCGCCTTCCAGAACTCCGAGATGACGTAGATCAGCCGCTCGCCGGTGATGCGCTCCTGCATCGCCTGCAGCAGCACCATCATCACCGGCGTGCGCACCTCCGGCAGCTCGAGGAAGTCGGTGGTGTCAAAGCCCAGGATCGGTGCGTCGTGCAGCGATTGCAGCTGGTCGTCCGCTTCGTCGAACACCCAGCCGAGTGCGCCGCCGGCGCACCAACGGCCCAGGCGGTCGTACAGGCTGTTGGCGCCCGCCTTGGGCAGGTTCTGCCGCACGGTGGACAGGCGCCGCAGTGCCGCCGGCATGCTGGCCACGGCCTTGACGGCCTCGGCAATGGCCCGCTCATCGGCCGGCAGCAACGGCAGCGCCGGGGTCTCCAGGCAGGTGCGCACCAGCTGCGCCCAGGCCTGCAGCCGCGCCGGCGTCGGTTCTTGCTGCAGCGGGTTGAGCCCGGTCGGCTGCCCAGCCTGCAGGCGCAAGTACCGGCCGCCGAGCGCCCGGATCGCGATCTCACAGCTCCGGTCCAGGTCGAACAACACCAGCCGCGGCGTGGGCGTCCACTTGCGGGTCAACACCAGCAGGAACATCTCCAGCGTCGTCTTGCCCACGCCCGTCGAGCCGATCATCAGCGTGTTGCCAGGCAGCGCCTGATCGCTGCTGTCCTGGCCGGCCGGGCTGCTGTGCAGGTTCAGGTAAAACGGCTGGCCGGACGGCGTGCGCAGCAGGGCGAGCGCTTCACCCCAGGGGTTGGCGTCGCGCTTGCCACGGGCGAAGTTGTGCCCGCTGGCCAGCGCCGCAAACGCACGTGAGGACAGCTTGGCCTCCCGGGGCCGCCACTGCCAGTTGCCCGGCCATTGCGCAAACCAGGCGGCGTCCGCCACCAGGTCCACCGGTGCCATCTGCAGGCTGGACGACTCGCCCACCGCCCCGATGGCCTGCGCCGCGCGCCGGCCGGCGTCCGCGACATCGTCGCCGAACACCACCAGGCTGTAGTGGTACTCCCCCATGCAAAACTGACCGTCGCCCAGGTCGTTGAGTGCCGCATCCATGTCGGCCACCTGGCTGGCCACCACGTCGTCGCTGGCGATCAGCTGGTCCCGCTGCAACGTCAGCGCCCGCAGGGCCTCCCGGCGAGGGAGGATCGAGAAGCTCTGCGTCTCAATGAACTCGCTGGCCTCGTAGAGCAGGGCGTTCAGCACGCCCGGCTCTACGGCGTCGGCGTATTCCTTGATGTCCACCAGCGCGGCGTAGCGGCGGGTGTCGCCGTGGCGCAGCTCCAGCTTGTCGCCCCCGAAAGACAACCGGGTGGTGGGCAGCGTGCGGTACAGCGGCCCGGCGGCCAGCGGCACCGGGCGCCAGCAGCCGTTGACTAGGTAGCCGAGGAATTCGGCCACTTCGGAGAACAGCCGGCCCTGCTGCTCGCGTGCACCAAGCAGTTGCGGCCCGAAGCTGCGCAGCACGCGGTCGACCAGCGCCGAGCGCTCGGTCATCTCCACCAGGGCGTCGGCCTGCTGGCGGGCGATGGCGTCGCGGGTGCGCTGGGACGACTGCAAGGCGCGACCGACCCGGGACACGGTAGGCCGATAGACCAGCGTCAGGTACAGCTCGTTGCTCATCATGCGCCGGACTTCGAGGCGGTCCTGGTAGGCGCGGGAGAGGTCCTGCGCAAAGCCGGGCTCGGCCGGGTCGGCGAGGCGGTCGGACACCACGCGGTGCAGCCGGTGCGTCCAAACGGCCCAGTGGCCCCCCGCCAGATTACGCAGCAGGCTGCACAGCGCCTGGTGGCGCTCGGCGATTACCGGCTCATCGGCGCACTCGAACGGGATGCCATCCAGCCGCCAGACCCGCAGGTAGTCGCCACCGCGGGTGAGCACGTCGTTGGGCGTCAGCACCGACGAAAACGGGATGAAACGAGACAGCGGGTTCTCCGCCTGCGCCTGCTGCCAGCAGCGCGGGTGCAGGAGATGCGAGGCGGGTCGGCGCTGAACGCGCCGTGGGGCGGGCCGCTGCGGGCCCTCAGCGGCGGTAAGCATCACGGGCTCCCCGATACAGGGTGGGCGCATAGCTGCGCGACTGCCAGAAGCGCCGGTTGCGCTGGGGCCAGTGCAGCTTTAGCGCCAGGTAGGCCTGCCAGAAACGCTGGTCGTCCTGGGCAGTGATCAGGCGCATGGCCACCAACGCCGGCACCCAGGCCAGCGCCACGCCGAGCGCGATCCAGCCGCTGATGAGCAGTCCGCCCCACAGCATCAGCAGGGACCCGGTGCCCAGCACCAGCACGAGCGGCACCAGCGGGATGCCCAGCTTCATGGCCGGACGCGTGGCGCCCTTGTAGATGACCTCGGCATGCACGGCGAGGGCCTCAGTTGACGATGTACGCCGCGAAGGCGCCGGCGCCGCCGACCAGCGTGCCGCCGATCAGCACGTTGGCGACGTCTGACAGGCGAGCGCCCTGGAAGATCATCTTGAAGCCCGCCCAGATGATGGCGATGGTGACCACCGCTACCGAGATCGTCACTAGGATGGTGTTGATGTTGACGACAGTGGTGTTCACCTTGTCAAAGCCCTGGGCGCGCACGGCAGCGGCCACCAGCGGCAGGACAACGGACGTGGCGATGCGGGCGCAGCGAACAGATCGGCTCATGATGGCTCCTTCGGCAAGACAGGCGGGACAGGGAAGGCGGCCGGCACCGCCGGGATGGCGGCGCGGACGCGGTGCACGTATCCGTGCTGGAAACCGGTAGAGAAGTTGCCGCTGTAGTAGCAGGACAGCGAGCGCTGCAGGGCCTGCTGCGCGGAAGCAGGGGACGGTGATCCCGCATCGCGGTCAGTCGCCCGACCGAAACAATCCAGCAGCACTGTTTGCATGGCCGCCAAATTGCGGCAGGGCTCGAAGGCGGTGTCGAGTGACAGGCCGAGGCGGGTCAAGTTGCGCACGTTGATCTGCCCGAGCCCGACGCTGAAGTTCCAGCCGGCGGCGTGCAGGGCACGCGCGGTCGCCAGCGCTTCTACGGCGTCACGGGGCTGGCGCTGCAGGGCGCCGCCAACAACGCCGATGGCCCAGGGATCGAAGCTGCTCTCGGTGCGCAGCAATGCCAGTGCCGTGCTGGTGTGCACCTGGGGTGCACACGTCAGCAGCAGTGAAACGAGCCAAGTGGGGGTCATGGGTGTCTCACGGTGCCGTTGGGTCGGGGACAACAGGTGGCTGCATGGCCGCCCAAACCGCGTAGTCGTCCTCGAAGCGGCGATTCCAGGATCCCAGTTGCGCCTTGGCCGCGGGACTGAACTCACTGACAGCCTCACCGTCCCGGCGCCACCAGGTGCGCACAAACGGCTCGCCGCGGATCGACACCGACACCGCGCCTTCGAAGGCACAGTCGTACTGCGTGCTGTTCTCGGTGTCGAACGACGAGACGTACTGCGGCGGGCAGAAGTCTGGTGCGCTCGCCCACTGGTGGGAAGCGCTGTTGCCAGCGCCGGCCATGGCGCACGTGGGGAATGGCCGGCCGAGCGCTAGATCGCGGAACAGCTCGCGGACGGGCGGAACACATTGCGGGATGGCGCGCCAGCTCGGAGCGGCCAGGCAGAGGAGGACGAGGCAGCCGTCGAGTGCATCAGCACGGGCGGCCACCATGGCAAGAGGCGCAAACAGAAGTATTGCGCGACTCTGCTGGGCGATCGTCACCCACAGATGGTCGGCTGCATGCCTTTGGGGACGAGACAAGAAGGTCATGATGGCTCGCACTGAGTTGGACCGTCGATCGTTTGAGGGGCGCCGACGCGTCCCATGTCGATCAATATAGGTCTCTGCCTCGAGATGCGGAGCGATGACTTTTTCAGCGAATCATCGGTAGGACGCTCGTGTTGAACGGTGCCCCTACGTTGGTGGCGTTGTGCTCGCCTTGAATAAGCCCACATTCCATCGCGAGCTGTGCTGCGGCACGACGGTTTGGAACGTGCAGCCGCCGGTTGAGCCTTTGGAACCGCGAGTTGATCGACTGCCGTGTCACCTTAAGTGCATCGGCAATCTCGTCACTATTGCGACCGTTGACATGAAGCTCCAAGAGCACGAGGTCGTCATCGGTCAGCCGGACGGCGGCCAGCTTCTCGCGCCGGCGGTGCGCTACCCACCATCCATGCAGTTCTATAGCCAGCGAGCGACCGCGGATTCGTAAGAGTGCGAAGTCGCTGTCCTCAAAGAATCCAGGCTGGCTGTGGCCCAGCACCAGTAAGCCGAAGTGCGCAGCACCGAGGTCAATGTGCGCCGGCATCAACGCACACGAGACAAAGCCAGCCGCGGCAGCGAGCTGACGTGTCCTAAGCTGGTTCTCAGTAAGACCCGTTAGACGCGAGGCAAGCAAAGGTTCCATATGCCACCTGGCATACGATACCCAGGGATCCGATCGGTAGAGCTGCTCGTCAATGTAGCGGCGAGGCCAGTTAGCGTCACAAGCCGACTGCATGCACAGGGTCTCAAAGCCGTCGTTGCAGCAGAAGACGCTGGTGAACCACGCCCGTTCAGCACCCAAAATAGCTATCCCATCGCGGAAGCGATGGTGCAGGGCTGCCACATCGTCGGACTTTAAGATCTCCAAGGTCGAGCGCGTCGCCGCGTCGACGTGCACTACGTGTTCCGGGCTCTCGTTGAATGTCGCATTGGCCTTGTCAGGATGGCCCATCATCCAACTCCCAAAGTTCGGTCACGTCACGCTGTAACGCCTGGTGCAGGATGGGGTTGTCGAACCGTAGGGAGTCTTCACGCCACCACATGTCGAACGCCTCGCGGTGATCGAAGTGCAAAACTGCCAAGCTAGCGACGCCATCTTCAGCGCGCTGGCGGCACTCGACTGCCAAACTGTTTCCTACGCGGTAGATCAAAAACCGGAGTTCCCTTCGACCGACGGTCGTGGCATGTCCCCGCGTACGCCTTCCGGCCGCTTTGCTGGCGACCACTCCAGGTGGCAGACGACAAGCAGACATGTTGCTTCCGTTCAGTGGAAGTATTGTGTCCGATGAACTGAGATCTTTGCTACCCCTGTAAGAGATCCCATGGACTCGTCTGGGAATGTCGCTTGCCCTGGGGCGACTGCAACAAACGGGCGACGTGCGAACACCACGTCGTCACGTTCCAATGGAAGTACCATGCTCGCGAATACGGATGGAACTATCCTCTCTCGCGAGGTGACACTTGCCGACCATCAAAGTCTTGCTTGCAGACGATCACCCGCTCATACTGGAAGGAGTCCGGCATGCACTTACAAAGCAGGGGATGAAGGTGCTGGCTGAGGTCACGGCGGCCTCGGAAGTGCTGCCACGAATGAAGCAGCATCAACCAGATGTTGCCGTGCTCGACGTTCGCTTTGGCCCGGGCCCGACGGGCTTGGACGTGGCTCGAGAAGTGTTGGCGCAGCAGCCTGGTGCGCGCATCGTCTTCTACAGCCAGTTTGACCAAGACGAGGTCATTCGAGACGCGTATCGTTTGGGTGGCGCAGCGTTCGTCACCAAAGATCAGCGGCCAGAGGTGCTGTATGAAGCCATCACTGAGGCGGCGCACGGCAAGACGTTTATTCCGCCGGCCATCGCGCAACGACTGGCGGTGTTGGGTCTGCATGGCGATGATTCCCCCCGCGCACGGCTCGACCCTCGAGAACTCGAAGTCTTTTTGCACTTGGCCAGCGGCTTGAACAACAACGAAATCGCCGAGCGCATGGCCTTGTCGTCAAAGACCATTGGTATGGTCGGGCAGACCGTTCGCGAGAAACTCGGCGTCCAACGCGGCGCGGATCTCACGCGCCTCGCCGTTCGGCACGGCATGATCGACCCCTGACAAGACGGCACGTGGCGGGGCTTCCATGCCGAACTCCTACCTTCTGCTCGGAGTTGCCGTTCTCTTAACGAGAGTCCCGGCATCGATCGCAAGTGAGAAGGTCGCGCGATGGGGTTGGGCGGCGCTACTTGCAAGCTCGCTCGTCGCTGCCTTGGCCGAAGGACAAATGACATGGGTGGGCACTGTGCCCGTCATCGTCCTATGGGCCACGGCCACCTGCTATCAGCTTGCAATGTCGCCTCAGCTGCGCACGGCTTGCGCATGGGGCGCCGCTTTGCTTGCGGTCGCGATGGCGACACACCGTCTGCCCGGCTTTACCCCGCTGTCGATTGCTGATGGTCCAGTGAGCCAGGCATCCGCGCCAATGGCGCTGCGGGCCCATCTCGACAAGGGCATGGCCGGCGCAATACTGTTGGGCACCTTTATGCCACAAGCTACCACTCTGCGCGGTATCGGGCGCGCGATTGCCGTCGGACTCGGCGTTGGGCTGGCGACCACCATCATTGTCGTAGGCGCGGTTGCATGGTCGGGCGCGGTTCGCCTAGATCCCAAGCTGCCCGGAATCGCGCTGCAGTGGATGGCGGTCAACTTGTTTCTGACGTGCGTGCTCGAAGAGGCGCTGTTCCGCGGTCTGCTGCAAGACCGCCTAACGCGAAGGCTGCAGCGCCACAAATCGGGTGTGTGGCTGGCCCTGGCCGTGGCAAGCTTGCTGTTTGGCCTCGCGCATGCCGGTGGAGGACCGCTGCTGATCTTGGCGGCGGCGGCTGCTGGCGCAGGCTATGGGATGGCCTACCTGGTCACCGGGTACATCGAGGCACCAGTCGTTGCGCATTTCACCCTTAATGCGGTCCACTTCTTCGGTTTCACCTATCCCTATGCAGCGAGGTGACCATGGCTATCACGTGCAAGAGCGTCACTCGCCGCCTAGCGGCCATTGCCGCCGCCGTCTTTAGCGCAGTTCCGGCTCGATCCGAGCCCGGCGTTCCGGCAGACGCAGAGCTCCCAATGGTCATCACGCCGACTCGGCTACTTCAGTCGCTGTCTGATGTGCCAGCAAGCGTCACGGTCATTACTGCTGAGATGCTGCGCCTGTTCGGCGTGCGATCCATTCCCGATGCGCTGCGCCTCGTGCCCGGGATGGCGGTCTTGCAGGCCACGGGGCCCGACTACCAAATCAGCTATCACGGTACAAACACCCTGTCACCGCGGCGCATGAACGTGCTGATCGATGGCATCTCTGTGTATCGGCCTGCGTTCTCAGAGGTGGTCTGGTCCCAGCTACCGGTAGCCATCGACGATATAGAGCGCATCGAGGTGACGCGCGGTCCCAGTTCCGCCAGCTATGGTCCCAATTCGATGTTGGCAGTGATTAATATCATCACGCATAACGCGGCCGACGTCGGCTCTAGACGCGCCTCTGTGACTGGCGGCCGCCGCGTCGGCGACGAGGTAAGCATGCGCCTTGGGTTCCGATCTAAGGCTGCTGCATTGAGCCTGACTGCAAGCCGGTCGTTGGACGAGGGTTTTGACTGGGTGACGCAAGATCCCAGAGGGCACGACAGCCTAGCGATAACGCGTTTGGGCCTCCGACTCGACGCTCAGCTGCCGGGCGGTGACTTGGCGGGCGCGCGAGCCATGGTGGCGCGGGGCGTCGCCGGAATTCCGTTCATCGACCAGTTCCAGCAGAACTACCCCGATCGGCGCTTCTCAGACACCTACGTCAGCGGCTTCTGGCAACGGGACTTCTCGCCGGAACATCAGCTGCGGCTATCAATCGACTCAGCGCACCAGCGTAACCGCCAGACATGGCGCACCTGTCTACCCACCATGGTGCTCCTTCCTGAGCTGTTCAACCTCTGGCAGGCCAACCCACAGTACGCGGACGCTATCCTTTCGGGCCGCGTGCCGATTGGCTCGGGGGGCGCCCCGCGACGATCAACTTGCCGCGCTGGCCATCGATACGTTGCGCACGCTCGGTCCGGAGGCTGCAGTGCAACCGCGGTGCGGCACAACGGACCAGGATGCGCTGCAGTTCCGCACGGACCTGGAACTGCAGGACACGCTGGTGTTGTCGCCCGACCTGCGCTTGGTCACCGGCATTGGTTGGCGTCGCCAGGGCGGCGACAGCGAGACCTATCTCGGTGGGCGGCAGACGAGCACGGTGCGTTGGCTGTTCGCCAACGTCGAAGCGAGGCCGCAATCCTGGGTGACTCTCAACGCCGGTGGCTACGTTGAGCACAACAGTCTCGCGCCCTCCAGCTTCTCACCCCGGATTGCGGCCAATTGGCACATAGCGCCGGCGCACACCGTCCGCATCGCTTGGTCGAAAGGCACTCGGGCGCCGGATATTCAGGAGCAACTGACCAACTGGACGATTCGGTTCCGCGATGTCGAACCGCTGTTGAACGGCGCGTCTACCTCGAGGTTTTATCAGAGTCGCGTGGGTGAGGGCGGCCTACGGAGTGAGCGGATTGTTTCGCGCGAGATCGGCTACCTCGTCAATTTGCCGACTTGGGGGTTGATTGTCGACGCTCGCCTGTTCGATGATCGGCTTACCGACCTCATCTCCGAGCGCACCAACCTAGCAGGTGTACCGCCGACCAACGCTGGAGCCGTTCACCTGCGCGGCAGTGAGTTGCAGGTCAGCGGCCGATTGTCGGCTCAGTGGATGGGGCACGCGACCTACGGTTACCTTGACAACCGGCGTTTCACCAACATCCTCGAGCGCACACTGTGGTCGCGGCACAGCGGCAGCTTTGGTCTGAGCCGAGAGTTCGAAGGAGGGTGGCAGCTGTCGGGTGCCTACACGGGCGCTTCAGGTACCGGCTATCAGCAGTCTCGGTACGGTCGCACTGATGTCACCGTCTCAAAGGCCTGGAAGCACGGCGCGGCTCAGTGGCGCATCACTGGCCACCTCCAGCGTTCGGAACGTACGGGTGTTACCTACTCGATCGGTTCCGAAACGGCGTTGGAAAGCCGGTACAACGGTCGCCTTCGGGGATTTGTGAAGCTCGCCGTTGACCTCCCTTGAGCTGAGGTGCCGCGGTGTCGGGGTGAGTTTGGATCGCCGCCGGCTGCTGCATGTCGCTGGCGCTGTTGCAGCCATTGCGCCGCTGGGTGTTGCTGCCCAACCGACTGCAGAGCTCCGCATCTTGCTCGATTCCGCCTCGCCAACAGCGGCCGGGATTGCGAGAGCGCTGGATTTGCGTTTTGATCGGGTTACTGCAGTCACCGACATTCGTCAGCTGCGGGCGACTCCTGCACCAAAGTTCTACGTCGCCATCGGCGCTGACGCATTGTCCGCCGTAGCGGGGAACAGCTTAACGCGCCTGCGCTGGCGCTGCTGGTTTCTCGCCAGGCTTATGAGCGCATCGTCGCTGGCCGGACTGACGCCATCACCGGCATCTATGCGGACCCGTCGCCAGCGAACCAGATGCGCCTGATTCGCGCCGTCTTTCGACGTCGCGTCACCGTGGGTTCACTAGTGTCGCAGACGTCGAGCCATCTGATCGACCTCCTGAGTGATGCTGCAGCCGTCAACGATCTGACATTGCATGCAGAGGTCTATGAGCCAGCGCTGGGCTTGTCACGTAATCTGCTTCGCATTGCGAATGCAGCCGCCGTGCTCGCTTTCCCAGATGCAGGCGTGTATCCGTCGCATCAACTGCGTGAACTGCTGGAAGCAACATACCGCCGTCGACAACCAGTGTTCGGGTTCTCCTCTGCTCTGGTGGCGGCCGGAACCTTGGCTTCAGCTTTCTCGGACCCGGACGACCTCGCTACGCAGATTGCCGGTATGGCGCAAGAGCTTGCCCACCGGCGTCTGCCGTCGGCGCAGTACCCGCGCTACTGGCGTGTGTCCGTGAACGAAAGCGTCGCCCGCTCGTTGAACATTGTTCTTGATGCGTCGGTGTATCAGATGGGAGACCGGCCATGAGGCGCTTGTGGAACACGGTGCGGTGGAGCATCGCAGGGCGGCTCATTACCCTAGCACTTGCACCGACAATGCTCATGCTTGTCATCGTGAACGGGGCCTTGTACTGGCAATCGCTGGCCGATGCCAGCGCAGATGCACAAGATCGCGGCGTCCTCATTGCCCGGTCGCTGGCTGAGGGCAGCCGCTATGGGGTAGTGTCGGGCAACACGTTCGGCATCGAGCAGACAGTCAGCGGGATCTTCGCCGCAGACCCTAGTGTCGTGCGGATCGCAGTCCTGGACGGCCAACGCCGGCCCAGCGTGCTACGCCAGACTCGCTCACAGCCAGCAGATGTGCTTTATGTTGAGGTGAGCATCACAGCGGAGCCGCTGAACGTCGACACGTTTGACACGGCAGGCCGGACCAGTGGGCAGGCACATGCCGGGCCGCTCGGCTACGTCCAAGTGTCGGTATCGCCAACGCCGCTCGCCGCTAAACGAGCTCAGCGGCTCATGATTGGTGGAAGCTTGATTCTAGGGTCCGGACTGGTCAGCGTCGGTCTGGGGTTGGCGCTAGCGCGGCGCCTGCGCGATCCGCTGGTGAGCATTCTCGCCTCAATCCGTTCCATCATGGCTGGCAGGTTCGAACTGACTACAGGCGGGGAAGCGCCTGGGGAACTCGGCGAAGTGCAACGAGCAGTCCAGGCGATGGCACAGGCGTTGCAGCTCACGCAAGAGCGGCTGGAGGGTCAAGTGCATGCGCGTACGGTCGAACTACGCGATGCCGTCGAACGGCTTAAGGCCGCCGACGACGAAAAGCGGCGGTTGATTGCGTCAAGCAATGCAATGGTGGAGGATGAAAGGCGGCGGATCTCGTTGGAGATTCACGATGACCTGAACGCTGCCCTTGTCACCATCCGCATGCATGCGGCCGGTTTGGCGTCTGCAGTAGCCGCGCGCAATGCAGATGAATTAGTAAGGACGGCCGACCGAATTGTGACGCTTGTAGACCAAACCTACGGCCGGGCGCGCGACATCGTTCGTAACCTCCGCCCCGAGATCCTAGATGCGCTTGGGCTCGCAGGCGCCGCCGAAGAGATGGTCCGCCATTTTGACGCGCCGAAGGGCGAGTGCCGCTACAGCTTCAAGCTTACCGGCCCTATACCTTCGCTCAATGAGGCAACAGCCATTGCAGCCTATCGGATTCTCCAGGAGGCTCTGTCGAACGTATCCAAGCATGCCCATGCCACGCAATGCCGCGTCACCATCAGTCCACTTGATGTTGGTGGCGGCATACGATTGTGCATAGTGGATGACGGCGAAGGTATCGAGAAGGCACCGGCTGGCACTGGCCTTGGATTGGTGGGGATGAGGGAGCGGCTGGCTGCGCTTGGAGGGTCACTAACGATCAGCACCGGGTTCGGGCAGGGCACAACGCTTGAGGTGGTGATTCCGGTCGGCGATGAAACGGCGTAAAGTGAAGAACATCTCGTCTTGGTTCGATCGCACGTTGAGAATCTGTAGTGGCATCCGGCGATGGCGGGCGACTTAAGGCGTTTCAGTTCCGAATCATACGAAGCAGAGAGTCCGGTGTTGGTGGTAAAACACCGTCGTCACGTTTCGGCAGTTGCAGTCGCCTCAGCTGTTAGGGCAACAAACTACCAGTAGCGCCGTACCTTCAGACGTGAGAAGCACATCTTTCAGGCGATTGATTAGCGGACTTGACATTGACGGCCGCGCAGTTTATGACAAGAAGGACCGGCGGACTGTCTGCAATCAGCCTTATACTCATTCACTCTGCCGCAGCAACAAAATCGCTCTCGCTCTACACACGCCATAGTCTGTTGAACCACTGCTCACATCGGAGAACTTATGTGGCTGTTGCTAACCCGGCAAGGTAAGCCTGACGTGCCAGTCTGGAGCGGCAGGCGCCTGCTTGCCGCCGTTGATGCGATTGCATGGCCGTTGTTTTGGGTGCTCGTGATTCGGCACGCGACGCAGCCTGTCGGACTGGTTGGGCCGATCGTTGCTGCTTTCGCGATGTCGCTGGGCCTTGTCCGTCTTCGCCGCGCCGTGTTCATGAACCACCGCTACCGATTTGCGACCTGGCGTTGGTGCAAGGTCGCTGCGGCGATGCTTGTGATCGGGTTCCTACTCAAGCTATCGATGACGACTTAGGAGGAGCCCATAGAGCTGTGGTAAAGCTATCGCTACTGCGATGCCAAGCACCTTTCGGAGCTCCATTGTTCGAGGTCGACGCGACGCCAGGCTACTGCGCGCTTGGCGAGGCGCACAGGGGTTGGGAAGTCGTCCTCGGCCATCAGGCGGTAGATCGTCGAACGTCCAAGGCCAGTCAAACGCATCACGCCAGCTATTCGGACGAACACGACCTGCTGTGCGTCCGCCGCGGGAACCGGGCGTTGAGAGTATGAGTTCATTTGGGCCTCCTATTCAGCCTACTGACTACTTTAGGCATCTCATCCCATCCCGACGCGATGATTTCGCTCAAGAAAGTGTCGCTAGACTAACCCTTGAGGGAGACTTGGGGGCGTAACCGGTAGGCAGCCAGCCAACACATCTATGCCAGAGGGGATGCTTCGTTCACATGACCAATGCACTCAGCGATGCGGCAGCAGCGCTTCAATGTCGCAAGCCCTTTGCGTAAGCGACCCCTGCAGGACGTCCTTTTGGCCGGCGTAAGGGTCTTTCCCGTTCTGCTTCGACGACTGTCAGGCCAATGGCCGCCGGGGCGCATTGCACCCCCATTGAAGAAGGACATCGGTCCGACCCTCCCCACGCCCACGCGAGCCGCCGCAAGCTGGAGGCGGCCCGAGCGCTGGACCAGGGTGGTCAAGGAGCGCGGGGACGCCCACATCGGGGCGCGCTGTAACTGCATGTAGACGCCACAGCCAGCACACTGTCGCGCCGTTGCGGACCGGCGGAGTGAAGCTACTGACCTTTGCAGGGAAGGCCGTGGGCATTTACGCGTTGACGAATTAAGCCAACGCGGCTACCGCCGCCACTATGAGGATCGCGGCAGCGTGCCGCCGAGGAAATATCAGCCCGCGTCCTACGCAACGCCGTTCCGCGCGACGCGCTCCGGTCGCAGAGAGGCGGCGTCAAGTTGCCGACAGCTTTCATTGGACGTCAATGACTTCAAGCTGCCCGACTCGCTGGGCGAGCGGCTCATCCGCCCGCTTATCAGCTTCGGCAGGCAGCGCGTTTTGGTGTGTGCCGCCCTGACGTGCAGTTGAGAGCAGGTCACGGCTCATTGGAACGGCCGGTCCTGCCTTCAAAACTGCGGCTAGATGCGCGCAGGCTGTCCAGGTAATCTGCCCACACCGTCATCATGCGCCGCCGTTCGGGCAGGTGTTCGGCATGGTTGTAGGCCGCTTTGACGCTGTTGCGCTCGGCATGTGATAGCTGTCGCTCGATCACGTCGGATGGCCAACCGAGCTCATGCAGCATGGTTGACGCCATGCTGCGGAAACCGTGCGCGGTCAATGTGCTGCGCGTATAACCGAGGCGGCGCAGGGCTGCGTTGATGGTGTTCTCGCTCATGGGCTCACCGTTGGTCCGTACCCCCGGAAACACCCAGCGCGACTGACCGGTGAGTGGCTGCAACTCCTTCAACAGCTCGATCGCCTGGCGCGGCAGCGGCACGATGTGCAGACTGCGTGCCTTCATCTTGGCCGCAGGGATCCGCCATTCTTGCTTGTCCAGGTCGAACTCACTCCACTCCGCACGACGGAGCTCGCCGGGCCTGACGAACAGCAGCGGCGCGAGCTTCATCGCACAGCGGGTGATGACACCACCTTGATACGCGTCCACGTCGCGCAGGAGCGCGCCCACACGACGCGGGTCGGTGATGGTGGGGTAGTGCTCCGGTTTCCACGGCGGCAGGGCGCCTCGCAGGTCGCGCGTGGGATCGCTTTCGAGCAACCCTGATGCGACGGCGTAACGGAAAACCTGCCCACAGTTCTGCTGTACCCGGTGAGTCGTCTCGATGGCGCCCCGTTCCTCGACCCGCTTGAGTATCTGGAGCAGGTCGGCCGGTCGGATGCCGGCGATGGGGCAGCTGCCGATCCAGGGAAAGACGTCCCGTTCCAGTCGGCGAATCACCTTGTTGCCGTGCGACGGCGCCCACGTGCCCTGGTGCTTGCCGTACCACTCCCTGGCGACGGCTTCGAATGACCCGGGAACAGGTTGTCCGGAGGCCACCAGTGCTTCGATGTGACGTTGCCGGCGGTGCACCTCCCGGCGCTCCTTGCGGGCATCGCTCGGGTCGATGCCCAGGCGCGCCAGTTTGCGCGCCTGCTCGGCGCTCCGCCGGGCGTCTGCTAGGGATACGGTCGGATAGGTGCCGAGACTGAGAGTCTTGCGGCGACCGTTGACAATGTAGTCGACACGCCAGCCGTGCGACGCGCCGTTGACGCTCAACAGAAGGTAGAGGCCTGCGCCGTCACTAATCCGCCGCTCAGTGCTGCCAGTCCGTGCTCGCGACTTGAGCGTCGCGGCCGAGGTGATGAGGTGCTGGGGCATGCAGTAACTCCACTAGGAAACTGTCCACAGTCTCAGGTTACTGCGTCAGTTACTGCAATGCGAACTCAGACGGGGTGGGACGTCCTGGTACGTCAACGGACGAGAAAAAGGCCCTAAGACGTTGATTCTTAGGGCCTTTTGCTTCCGCTGGGCGCCCTTGGGACGCCGTGGGACATCGAGTTGGTGGAGACGAGGAGGATCGAACTCCTGACCTTCGCATTGCGAACGCGACGCTCTCCCAGCTGAGCTACGCCCCCACTACAGCCGGCGATTATAGACACACCTTTGGGGGATAACGCCGGGGCCGCGCACCGGGCTGGGGCGGTACAGTCGGCCTGTAAGTTGCTTTCCAGAAGCCATCGCTTTCTGTAATCCTGTTTTCATGCCGACCCCTGTTCATCCCGCCGACTGGTCGGGCCGCTTCGCTGCCCTGCCGGTGCTACAGCAAGTGGCTGCCGCAATGCCCGGCATGCCGGCGGCGTTGCAGCGCATGGGGCAGGCGGTGCTGGCGCATCCGTTCCGTGCCGCCACGCTCAACATCGACGAGTTCGCCGGTGAGGTGTCGGTCTCGGTGGCCACGGCCAATCGCTTTGCACGGGCGCTGCATTTCGCCGGCTATCCGCAGTTCCGTGCCGAACTGGCCCGCGGCTTCGAAGCCATCCTGGCGCCGGTGGAAAGCCTGCGCAGCAACCTGCGCCACGGCGCCAGCATCCCGCAGGCGATGGCCGCCTCGCTGGGCGAGACCCTGGGCAACCTGGAGCACACGCTGCAGGCGCTGCAGCAGCAGCCTTGCGAAGCCGCGGTGCGGCTGATCGCCGAGGCCGAGCAGGTGCTCACGCTGGGCTGGGGCAGCAGCGCCTACCTGGCCGGGCTGCTGCAGCATGAGCTGGAGCCGTACTGCTCCCGCGTCAGCAGCCTGGCCCAGGCCGGCGGGCCTTCCCATGCGGCGCGGCAACTGGTCAAGCGCGGGCCGGCCGACGTGCTTATCGCACTGGCCTTCCCGCGGTACGTGGAAGACACCATCCTGCTCACCCGGCTGGCGCGCGAGCGCGGCGTCAAGGTGCTGGCGCTGACCGACGAGCCCACTTCGCCGCTGGTGCCGCTGGCCGACGTGGTGCTGTATGCCCGCGTCAACCGCCAGATCGCCTCCACCAGCAATGCCACGGTGCTGGCGCTGCTGGAAGCGCTGGTGGCGGCCCTGGTGCACAACACGACCGGCGCGGTGCAGCGCGCCGAGGAGATGGCCAGTGGCGTGCTGCCCTGGCTGCAGATCGGGCCGGGCCGCAGGCCCTCGGCCCGCAAGGAATCGCCATGAGTTCTTCGAGTTCCCGTCCCGTGCCGGTCATCGCGCTCCATGGCGGCGCCGGCACCCTGTCGCGCGCCACCATCTCCGCCGAGCAGCAGGCCGCCTACCGCGATGCGCTGGGCACCATCCTGCGTGCCGGCCAGGCCATGCTGGCCGAGGGCGCGGATGCGCTCGACGTGGTCACCGAAGCGGTGCGCCAGCTGGAGGAATGCCCGCTGTTCAATGCCGGGCGCGGCGCGGTGTACACCGCCGAGGCACGGCATGAGCTCGATGCCTGCGTGATGCGCGGCAGCGACCTGGCCGCCGGCGCGGTGGCCGGCGTGCGCACGCTGCGCAATCCGGTGCTGGCCGCGCGGGCGCTGCTGGAAGAAGGCGGCGCGGTGATGCTGATCGGCGAGGGCGCCGAGCGCTTCGCGGTGCGGCAGGGCTGCGAGACGGTGTCGCCCGACTGGTTCGGCACGCCGGCGCGGCTGCAGCAACTGCGCACGATGCAGGCCGCCCAGGCCGGCGACACGATGGCGCTGGACCACGACGGCGCCGCGGCGCAGGCGGCGCAGGCCGCCCCCTTGGACGAGCGCGCCAAGTTCGGCACCGTCGGCGCGGTGGCGCTCGATGCCCAGGGCCACCTGGCCGCCGCCACCTCCACCGGCGGCATGACCAACAAGCGGCCCGGTCGCGTCGGTGATTCACCGCTGATCGGCGCCGGCTGCTATGCCAACGACCGCACCGTCGCCGTGTCCTGCACCGGCGCGGGCGAGGCCTTCATGCGCGCGCTGGCCGCGCACGACATCTCCGCATTGATGGCCTACGCCGGCCTGCCGCTGGAAGAGGCCGCGCGCCGCGTGGTGATGGACACCCTGCCGCCGCTGGGCGGCCGCGGCGGGCTGATCGCGGTGGATGCGCAGGGCCATGTCACGCTGCCCTTCAACACCGAAGGCATGTACCGCGGCTGGGCCCGCGTGGGCCAGCCAGTGCGGGTGGCCATCTATGCCGACGAGGAGGGCGCATGAACAACAAGCCCGCCGTGCCGGCGGCGCTGCGCCGCGTGCTGGAGGTGGAAGACCTCAGCGTCAGCTTCAAGACCGAGCAGGGCCGCTTCCAGGCGGTGCGGTCCCTGGGCTTCCACGTGGACGCCGGCGAGACGCTGGCCATCGTGGGGGAGTCGGGCTCGGGCAAGTCGGTTTCGTCACTCGCGTTGATGCGGCTGGTGGAGCATGGCGGTGGCCGCATCGACAGCGGCCGCATGTGGCTCACCCGCCGCGATGGCGAGCGCATCGACCTCGCCCAGGCGAGCCCGGCACAGATGCGCTCGCTGCGCGGTGCCGACGTGGCCATGGTGTTCCAGGAGCCGATGACCTCGCTGAACCCGGTGTTCACCGTCGGCCAGCAGGTGGCCGAGAGCATCGTGCTGCACCAGGGCCGCAGCCAGGCCGAGGCACTGGCCGAAGCGCTGCGCCTGTTCGACCTGGTGCGCATTCCGGAATCGCGCGAGGTGCTGGGCCGGCACCCCCACCAGCTGTCGGGCGGCATGCGGCAGCGGGTGATGATCGCGATGGCGCTGGCCTGCCGGCCCACGCTGCTGATCGCCGACGAGCCCACCACCGCGCTCGACGTCACCATCCAGGCGCAGATCCTGGCGCTGATCCGCCAGCTGCAGCAGGAGCTGGCGATGGGCGTGATCTTCATCACCCACGACATGGGCGTGGTGGCCGAGATCGCCGACCGCGTGCTGGTGATGAAGCGCGGCGACAAGATCGAGGAGGGCGATTGCCGCTCGCTGTTCGCGCAGCCGCGGCAGCCCTACACCCAGGCCTTGCTGGCTGCGGTGCCGCAGCTGGGCGCGATGCAGGGCCAGGACCTGCCGGCCCGCTTCGCGCTGCCGGGCGAGGCATTGGTCGATGCGGCCCGCGAGCAGATCCTGATGCCCGACAGCGTGCGCCGCGACCTGCCTCCGGTGCTCAAGGTCGACAAGCTCGTCACCCGCTTCCCGCTGCGCAGCGGCGTGTTCGGCCGCGTCAAGCGCCAGGTGCATGCGGTGGAGCAGATCAGCTTCGAGCTGCAGGCCGGCGAGACGCTGGCCCTGGTGGGCGAATCGGGCTGCGGCAAGAGCACCACCGGCCGCTCGCTGGCGCGCCTGATCGCGCACCAGGGCGGCCACGTGGAAGTGGCCGGCCGCGACATCGCGCCGCTGGAAGGCGCGGCGCTGCAGGCGCTGCGGCGGGACATCCAGTTCGTGTTCCAGGACCCGTATGCCTCGCTCGACCCGCGGCTGACGGTGGGCTATTCGGTGATGGAGCCGCTGCTCATCCACAAGCTGATGCCGGCCGACAAGGCGCAGGAGCGGGTGCGCTGGCTGCTGGAGAAGGTGGGCCTGCCGGCCGAGGCCGCGCACCGTTATCCGCACGAGTTCTCGGGCGGGCAGCGGCAGCGCATCGCCATCGCCCGCGCGCTGGCGCTCAACCCCAAGGTGGTGATCGCCGACGAGGCGGTGTCGGCGTTGGACGTGTCCATCCGCGCGCAGATCATCAACCTGCTGCTCGACCTGCAGCAGGAGTTCGGCATGGCCTACCTCTTCATCTCGCACGACATGGCGGTGGTGGAGCGCATCAGCCACCGGGTGGCGGTGATGTACCTGGGCCAGATCGTGGAGATCGGCCCGCGCCGCGCGGTGTTCGAGAACCCGCAGCATCCCTACACCCGCCGGCTGATGTCGGCGGTACCGGTGGCCGACCCCACCCGGCGCAAGCAGCGCGAGCTGCTGTCCGACGAGATCGCCAGCCCGGTGCGTGCACTGGGCGACCCGCCCACCGTCGCGCCGCTGGCGCAGGTGGCGCCGGGGCATTTTGTCGCCCGCCATCCGGTGGGCGGCGCGTATTGAAAGCAAGGCCGGCTTCGGCCCGGACCCGTTTCTGAAGTAGCAGTAGCAGTCGTAGTAAGGAGTACCAGATGTATAGACAACAGCTCACCCGCCTGGCCGCCGCGCTGGCCATCGCCGGCACCGCCGTGGCCGCGCACGCCGCCAAGGACGTGGTGGTGGCCGTGCCGTCCACCTTCACCACCACCGACCCGTACGACGCCAACGACACCCTGTCGCAGGCCGTGGCCAAGTCCTTCTACCAGGGCCTGTTCGGCTTCGACAAGGACATGAAGATGGTGCCCGTGCTGGCCGACAGCTACACCGCCAGCAAGGACGGCCTGGTGTTCACCGTCAAGTTGAAGACCGGCATCCAGTTCCATGACGGCACGCCCTTCAATGCCGAGGCAGTCAAGGCCACGTTCGACCGGGTGACCAACCCCGAGAACAAGCTCAAGCGCTACAACCTCTACAAGAACATCGCCAAGACCGAGGCGGTGGACGCGGCGACGGTGCGCTTCACGCTGAAGGAGCCGTTCTCGCCCTTCATCAACTCGCTGGCGCATCCGTCGGGCGTCATCATCTCGCCGGCCGCGCTGGCCAAGTACGGCAACAAGGGCATCGCGCAGAACCCGGTGGGCACCGGCCCCTTCAAGTTCGTGGAATGGAAGGCCACCGACTACCTGAAGGTGGAGAAGTTCGACAACTACTGGCGCAAGGGCTACCCGAAGGTGGACTCCATCACCTGGCGCCCGGTGGTGGACAACAACACCCGCGCCGCGGTGATGCAGACCAACGAGGCGCACTTCGCCTTCCCGGTGCCGCCGGAGGCCGTGGCCACGCTGCAGAAGAAGCCCAGCCTGGAGGTGACGGCCGCGCCGTCCATCATCCACCGCTACCTGTCGATGAACACGCAGCACAAGCCGTTCAGCGACCCGCGGGTGCGCGAGGCCATCAACTACGCCATCAACAAGGAAGCGCTGATCAAGGTCGCCTTCTCGGGTTACGCCATCCCCGCCGAAGGCGTGCTGCCGCAGGGCGTGGAATACGCGGCCAAGCTGGGCCCGTGGCCCTACGACCCGGCCAAGGCGCGCGAGCTGCTGAAGCAGGCGGGCTATCCCAACGGCTTCGAGAGCACGCTGTGGTCGGCCTACAACCACACCACCGCGCAGAAGGTGATCCAGTTCGTGCAGCAGCAGCTGGCCCAGGTGGGCATCAAGGTGCAGGTGCAGGCGCTGGAAGCCGGCCAGCGGGTGGAGCGCGTGGAAAGCGCGCAGGACCCGGCCACCGCCCCGGTGCGCATGTACTACGTGGGCTGGTCGTCCTCCACCGGCGAGGCCGACTGGGCCATGCGCCCGCTGCTGGCCTCGGAATCCTTCCCGCCCAAGCTGTTCAACACCGCGTACTACAAGAACGATGTGGTGGACCAGGCCATTGCCAAGTCGCTGGTGACCACCGACAAGGCGGAGAAGGCCAGGCTGTATGCCGATGCACAGAAGCAGATCTGGAAGGACGCGCCCTGGGCCTTCCTGGTGACCGAGCGGCTGGTGTCGGTGCGTGCGCGCAACCTGGCCGGCTTCTACGTCATCCCCGACGGCAGCTTCAATTTCGACGACGTCGAGCTGAAGTGACATGCTGAGCTATCTGCTGAAGCGGCTGCTGGGCCTGGTGCCCACGCTGCTGCTGGTGGCGGTGTTCGTGTTCGGCTTCGTGCACCTGCTGCCCGGCGACCCCGCGCGGCTGGCCGCGGGGGTGGACGCGGGCCCGGAGACGGTGGAACTGGTGCGCCGCGACCTGGGCCTGGACCAGCCGCTGCACATCCAGTTCGTGCGCTTCTTCAGCCATGCGCTGCAGGGCGACTTCGGCAAGTCCATCCGCACGCAGCGGCCGGTGTCGGCCGAGATCGCAGAGCGCTTCGCGCCCACCTTCTGGCTCACCGTCGCGGCCATGGGCTGGTCGGTGCTGCTGGGGCTGGTGCTGGGCATCGCCTCGGCGGTGTGGCGCAACCGCTGGCCTGACCGGGCCGGCATGTCGCTGGCCATCTCGGGCATCTCGTTCCCGCCGTTCGCACTCGGCATGCTGCTGATGCAGCTGTTCTCGGTGCAGCTGGGCTGGCTGCCCACGGTGGGCGCGGACACCTGGCAGCACTACATCCTGCCTTCGCTCACGCTGGGTGCCGGCGTGGCCGCGGTGATGGCGCGCTTCACCCGCAGCTCGTTCATCGACATCCTGAAGGAAGACTACGTGCGCACCGCCCGGGCCAAGGGCCTGGATGAGGCGCGGGTGATCTTCAAGCACGGTCTGCGCAATGCGCTGATCCCGGTCGTCACCATGATGGGCCTGCAGTTCGGCTTCCTGCTGGGCGGCTCCATCGTGGTGGAGGTGGTGTTCAACTGGCCCGGCATGGGCCGGCTGCTGATCGACTCGGTGGAGATGCGCGACTACCCCGTGATGCAGGCGCTGGTGCTGCTGTTCTCGCTCGAATTCATCCTCATCAACCTGGTGGTCGACGTGCTGTATGCCGTGATCAACCCGACCATCCGATACCAGTGAATACCCCATCTGTTGCCACGGCCACGCCGGTGCGCACGCCGGCCGCCGAGTTCTGGCGCAAGTTCAGGAAGCAGCGCGTGGCGCTGGTGGCCGGCGGCTTCGTGCTGCTGCTGGTGCTCGTCGCCGCGCTGGCGCCCTGGCTGGCGCCGTATGACGCCGAGAACTTCTTCGACTACGACGCGCTCAATTCGCCGCCTTCGGTCACCCACTGGTTCGGCGTCGATCCGCTGGGCCGCGACATCTTCAGCCGCATCCTGATGGGCGCGCGCGTCTCGCTGGCCGCGGGCTTCATCTCGGTGGCGGTGGGCGCGGTGGTGGGCACGCTGCTGGGCCTGCTGGCCGGCTACTACCAGGGCTGGTGGGACCGCATCGTCATGCGCATGAGCGACGTGCTGTTCGCCTTCCCGGGCATCCTGCTGGCCATCGGCATCGTGGCCATCCTGGGCAGCGGCATGATCAACGTGATCCTGGCGGTGGCGGTGTTCAGCGTGCCGGCCTTCGCGCGGCTGGTGCGGGGCAACGTGCTGTCGCTCAAGCACCAGACCTACATCGAGGCGGTGCGCTCCATCGGCGCGCCCGACTCGGTCATCATGCTGCGCCACCTGCTGCCGGGCACCGTGGCCTCGGTGGTGGTGTATCTCACCATGCGCATCGGCACCTCCATCATCACCGCGGCCAGCCTGAGCTTCCTCGGCCTGGGCGCGCAGCCGCCCACGCCGGAGTGGGGCGCGATGCTGAACGAGGCCCGGGCCGACATGCTCAACGCGCCGCACGTGGCGCTGTTTCCCAGCCTGGCGATCTTCGTCACCGTGCTGGCCTTCAACCTGCTGGGCGACGGCCTGCGCGATGCACTCGACCCCAAGCTCGACCGCGCCTGAGGCCGGCGGCGCCGCGGCCCGCAGCCGGCTGGGCGCGCCGCAGGTGGGCACGCTGCCCAGCGGCCCGCGGGATGCCATCACCGACGTGGCAGGGGTCTCTGTGGCCCATTGCACGCTGGCCGACGGCCCGGTGCAGACCGGCGCCACCGTGCTGCTGCCGCAGCCGGGCAACCTGTTCCTGCAACAGCTGCCGGCCGGCGTGGCGGTGATCAACGGCTTCGGCAAGAGCGCGGGCCTGGTGCAGGTGCAGGAGCTGGGCACGCTGGAGTCGCCCATCGCGCTGGTGAGCACCCTGGCCGTAGGCACCGCCTTCACCGCCCTGGTGCGCGATGCCATTGCCCACACGCCCGAGCTGGCGCGCAGCCTGCCGACGGTGAATCCGCTGGTCTTCGAATGCAACGACGGCTGGCTCAACGATGCGCAGGCGCTGCCGCTGCAGGAGGCCCATGTGCTGCAGGCGCTGGCCGCCGCGCGGCAGGGCGGCGGCAGCTTCGACGAAGGCAGCGTGGGCGCGGGGCGGGGCATGTCCTGCCACGGGCTGAAGGGTGGCATCGGCAGCGCCTCGCGCTGCGTGCGCTGGCAGGGCCGCGGCTACACGCTGGGTGCGCTGGTGCTGGCCAACCAGGGGCGGCCGGGCGCGCTGACGGTGGCCGGGCAGCGCATCGCGGTGCCGATGCAGCTGCCGGGCAGGCCGCCGCAGGCGCCCGCCGCCGAGCGCGGCTCCATCATCATGTTGCTGGCCACCGATGCACCGCTGGATGCCCGCCAGCTCACCCGCGTGGCACGTCGTGCGGCGGCCGGGCTGGCCCGCACCGGCAGCGACTATGGCCACGGCAGCGGCGACATCGCGCTGGCCTTCAGCACCGCGATGCGGCTGCCCCAGCGGCCCACCGAACCCATGCCGGCGCTGCCGCTGCTGCACGAGGCGGCGCTGGACGGCCTGTTCCAGGCCGCGGCCGAGGCCACCGAGCAGGCCATCCTGCATGCGCTGTTCGCGGCCACCGCCGTCACCGGCCGCGAAGGCCACCACCGGCTGTCGCTGCGCGACGTGGCGCCTCACCTGTTCCCCAAGGATTCCGCATGAAGCAGCAGCCCACCGTCCTGGTCGCCGTGGACATCGAAGGCGTGGCCGGCGTCTGGCGGCCCGAGCAGACGCAGGCCGGCAACGGCGACTACGAACGCGCGCGCCGCTGGATGACGCTGGAGGCCGATGCCGCGGTGCGCGGTGCCTTCGCCGGCGGCGCCGGCACGGTGCTGGTCAACGATTCGCACGGCCACTTCGGCAACCTGCTGGCCGACGAGATCGACCCGCGGGCCCAGCTCATCCAGGGCAAGCCGCGGCAGCTGGGCATGATGGCCGGTGTCGACCAGCAGGTGGACGGCGTGCTGATGATCGGCTGGCATGCCCGCGCCAAGGCGCCCGGCGTGCTGGCCCACACCACCAACAGCTTCGCCTTCGCCCGTGTGTGGCTCAACGGGCTGGAGGTGGGCGAGATCGGCCTGTATGCCGCGCTGGCCGGCCAGTTCGGCGCGCCGGTGCTGATGGTCAGCGGCTGCGACGTCACCGCCGCCGAAGCCGCGGCCCTGATGCCGCAGGTGGCCTGCACCGTGGTGAAGTGGTCGGAAGGGGCGCGCAGCGGGCGATCGATGTCGCCGCCATCCTCGCGCACGCTGATCGAGGCGGCCGCGAAGGAGGCGGTGCAGCGCCTGGCCAGCGATGCGCCGGCACCCCTGCAGCTGCCGGGCGGCGAGGGACGCATCGCGCTCAGGCTGCAGTGCCAGACGCCCGCGCTGGCCGATGCCTTCGCCCTGTGGCCCACGGTGCGGCGCGAAGCCACCGACACCCTCACGATCGACTGCGCCACGGTGCACGAGGCGGTGCGCTGCCTGAACGCGCTGTCCCTCATGGGCAACGCGCTGCGCTGAGCGCCAAGGCCATGCGCGGGCTCGACTTCAGCTCCTGGCAGGCCCTGCTCACCACGCTGGCCGGCGTGGTGGCGATCACGCTGGTGGTGGTGGGCATCCGGCTGGTGGTGATGCAGGCGGTGCAGGAGCGCCGGCAGCGCGAGAACCGGCAGATCAACGAGCGACTGCGCACGCTGATCGCCGCCTACAAGACGCTGGGCGGCTCCTTCACCGGCACCCTGGCGGTGGACCCGGCGCACCGGCGCGAGCTGCGTGCGCTGGGGCCCGAGGCCGACGGCGCCGCGGGCACCGAGCGCCGGCGCCGCATCCGCGACGCGGTGGAGGCCGCGCTGTCCGACATCATCCTGCTGGGCACCGAGGAACAGGTGCGGCTG
This sequence comes from Aquincola sp. J276, assembly GCF_024700035.1. NCBI lineage: Bacteria > Pseudomonadati > Pseudomonadota > Betaproteobacteria > Burkholderiales > Sphaerotilaceae > Aquincola > Aquincola sp. J276. The sequence continues at coordinate 606,045 of NZ_JAJONC010000002.1, read as the reverse complement.
GCGGTGCAGGCGGCCAACGACATGGCCGCCGGCCGGCCGGTGGAAACCGCGGAGATCGTGGTCTCGCTGCGCAACTTCATCCGCGAGGTGCTGGACCTGGACCCGGTGCCCAGGGAACTGGCCATCCCGCGCCAGGGCCCGCTGCGCCCGCCGGCCGGCGGTGCCCGCGGCGGCGGCAGCGGCACGCGGGGCGGCCAGGGCCGCGGCGCGCAGGACGGCGGCGGCGGCGGCCTGGGCGGCGGCATCGACATCGACACCGGGAAACACTGATGGACATCGACTTCGGCCAGCTCGACGCCTATGCCCGCTACAAGCTGATGGCCAGCCTGATCGTGCCGCGGCCGATCGCGCTGGTGACCACGCTGGGCGCGGACGGCACGGTGAACGCGGCGCCCTTCAGCATGTTCAACATGGTGGGCGAGGATCCGCCGATCGTGATGATCAGCATCAACCGGCTGACCGACGGGCAGCTCAAGGACACCGCCGCCAACATCCTGGCGCGGCGGGAGTTCGTGGTGCACATCACCGACGAGGCGATGGCCGGGCGCATGCATGCCTGCGGCGACCGGCTGCCGCCGCACGAGAGCGAGCTGGCGCATGCCGGGCTGACGCCGGTGCCGTCCCGGGCGGTGGCGCCGCCGCGCATCGCCGAGGCGCCGGTGGCCTTCGAATGCGTGCTGCACGAGACGATGGAGACGCCCAGCCGCTACGTGTTCATCGGCCGCGTGGTGTGGCTGGCCGCGCGGGAAGGGCTGATCGACACCGAGCGCTGGCGCGTGCGCCTGCAGGACTACCACCCGGTGGGCCGCTTCGGCGCCAGCTTCTACGTGACCACGCGGGACCGCTTCGCGGTGGATGGCAGCGACAAGCCGAGTACGCAGACGGCGATCGACGAGATGTGACCCCGGGCGAGGCCACCCGGTGGCGCCTCAGGCCGGTGCCATCACGGGGCGCCCGCGCTGGGCCCGGCGGCGGCCGGCCTGCTTGCCGGCATACATGGCCGCATCGGCCTGCTTGATGAGGTCGTCGGCCGCCAGGCCGTCCAGCGGCGCCAATGCATAGCCGATGGTCAGGCCCACCCGGCACACATGACCCGCGGCATCGAAGGGCACGTCGAAGGCCTGCAGCAGCTTCTGGCTCAGCGCCTGGGCGGCGTCGGCATCCGGCAGGCCGGTGGCGAGCACCACGAACTCGTCGCCGCCCAGGCGGGCCACCACGTCGGCGCTGCGCAGCTCCTGCTGCAGCCGCTGGCCCACCGACACCAGCAGCGCATCGCCCACGTCGTGGCCGTAGAGGTCGTTCACCGGCTTGAAGCCGTCCAGGTCCAGCAGGAACACGGCCAGCAGCTGCTCGCTGCTGCAGGCCTGCAGCGCCGGTTCCAGCCGGTCGTGCAGGCCGCGCCGGTTCGGCAGGCCGGTGAGGGCATCGGTGTGGGCCAGGTTGCGCAGCGCATGCGATTCGATGCGGGTGCGCTCCGCATGTCGGTGGATGGCCTGCACGCGCATCGCCAGCACCACCATCCACACCGCCATCTCGCACATGGTGGCCAGCGGGTACAGATGCAGCGGCCAGAAGGTGGCTTCCAGCTTGCCGAGGATGGTGCCCACCAGCGCCGCGGTGCCCACCAGGAAGATGCTCCAGCCGGCCACCATCACCATCGCCGTGCGGTCGCGCCGGCGGGCGCGCACCAGGGCCACCGGCAGCGCCACGCTGGTGGGCAGCAGGCCCATCATCGTGGCCAGTCCCTGAACCGCGCGGAAGTCCATCAGCCCGAGCTGGTAGGCGGCCAGGCCGGCCAGCGCCGTCCAGCCGATGGCCCGCAGCGCCCAGGCCGCCCAGCGGCTGACGTCGCGCACCTGCAGCGCCCGCGCCATGAAGCCCGAGCCGCCGAATACCGCCACCAGCACCGCCTGCGGCGAGATCTCCTGCGCCAGCGCCGGATCGTCCGGCCACACATGCTGGGCCAGGATGCCGAAGTAGGACAGGAAGAACACGGCATTGGCCGCCAGCATCAGCGCATAGAAGCCGAACATCGCGTCGCGCAGCGCCACGCCGTGGGCCAGGCTGTAGATCAGCATGGCGATGGCCAGGCCGGCCAGCAGGCCCTGGAGCAGCTGGGCCCGCGACTCCTGCTGCGCGAAGGCGGGCGGGGTGCGCAGGGTCATCGGCAGCACCACCGAACTGCGCGCCCACACCCGCACGATCAGCTCGCTGCCGCCCGGCGGCAGGTCCAGCGGCGCGGCCAGGGTGCGCGAGCGCAGCGGCCGCTGGTCATGCGGCATCGAGCTGCCCATCCGCACCTGCGACAGCAGCCGGCCATCGGCCACCAGGTACACGTCCACCCGGTCCAATGGTGGGTAGTTGATCTCCAGCACCCGCTGCTGCGGCGCGGGGCCGGCCACCTGCAGCGGAATGCGCAGCCACACCGTGGCGGGCATGCGGCCCAGATTGCCGGGGGTGCCGGCATGCGGTTGGAAGGTCGCGGGGCTGGCCAGCACGTCGGCCAGCGTCAGCGTGTGCTCGGCATCCAGGCGAAGCGTGACGGCCGGCCACAGCGGGATGGCTTCACGCTCGTCCACCGCCAGCGGCTGCGCGGCGGCCGGTGCCATCACGGCCAACCCCATACCCATCACCAGGCAGCAGGACAACAACAGCAGCAGGCAGTGGCGGTACAACGGGTGCAGGGGCATGACGGAGCCCTGCGGCGCGGCCGGGCGCTTGCGACACGCCTCGGCACGCCGGCGGGCGGCGCGGTGGAAAGACGGGCGCTATTTGGCCACAGCCCCGGCACGTCCGAGGGCCAGCCGAGTGCCGATGCGGCCTTCGTGACCGGTGCGGTGCTGGTGGCCGACGGCGGGGCCAGGGTGCCGGCGGCCGCACGCGCGGGGTAGGGGCCTGCACGAGGACTTCCTCGTGACCGGGCTGCCCCTGCAGCTGCCCGGCGGCACATGCCCCTGGCGCCCCGCCTCAGGCCAGCTGCGAAGCGATCGCAGCCACGAAGTCGTGCAGGTCCTCTGGCTTGCGGCTGGTGATGATGCCGCGGTCGACCACGGCCGACTCGTCGACCACCTCACCGCCCGCATTCGCCAGGTCCGTGCGCACCGAGGGCCACGAGGTCACCTTGCGGCCCTTGACCAGGCCCGCGTCGATCAGCAGCCAGGGCGCGTGGCACACGGCGGCCACCGGCTTGCCGGCCGCGGCGAAGGCCTTGATCAGGGCGATGGCGTCCGGCTCCAGACGCAGCGCGTCGGGGTTCATCTGGCCGCCCGGGAGCACCAGCGCGTCGTAGTCCGTGGCGTCGGCGTCCGACAGTGCCAGGTCGACCTTCACGCTCTGGCCCCAGTCGGTGTGGTCCCAGCCCTTGATGGAGCCGCTCTTCGGAGAGGCGACATGCACGGTGGCACCCAGGTCCGTCAGCTCCTGTTGAGGAACGAGCAGCTCGGACTGTTCAAAGCCATCGGTGGCGACGATCAGGATGCGGCGGTTGGAAAGCTTTTGGGCGGACATGGTCGGTGCTCCAGGCAGGGTTCGTTGTCAGCAGAAAAGCTTAGGTTCGATCCTGCGCGCTGCTGTCGGACAAAGCCGGCGCCTGGCCTCGGTCAACGGATCGAATTCACTCCCCACCTGGCTCCGGCAGCTCCCCCAGCACCCCGATCAGCTCGTCCAGCGTTGCGTAGAAGCGGTCCATCAGCTCGCTGCCGATGTGGGCCTCGATCTCGGCATACACCGCTTCGATCTGCGGCGCCATCGTCTCGGCCAGGGCGCGGCTGCGTGCGGTCAGGCTCACCATCACGCGCCGCTGGTCGGTGGGCAGGCGCTCGCGCGCCACCAGGCCCAGCTCGTCCATCCGCGCCAGGATGCCGGCCAGGCTGGGGCTGGAGATGCGGCACACCTGCACGATCTGCCGCGGCTCCAGCGGCCCGCCTTCTTCCAGCAGCGCCTGCACGATGCGCCATTGCTGCTCGGTGATGCCATGGGCATGCAGGATGGGCCGGAAGTGCGCAAACACGCCTTCTCGCGCCTGCAGCAGCAGCAGCGGCAGGTTGCGGTGGGTGAAGACTGGCGGCGTGCCGCGCCGTGAGGGCTTGCGCTGGCTGCGCCCGCTCGTTCTTTCGGTTGACATGCTCACATCTTAGCGAATACATTGCTCACATCTTAGTGATCAAGCCGGATGCTCCGCCATGGCCCGCTGCCTGCCCGATCTGGAAGTGCCGCCCTATCGCCTCACCGGCACGGTGTACGGCGCCCTGCTGAACCACCGGGCGCAGCTGGAGGCGCTGGGGCAAGCCGCCTCGCAGCCGCCCTACAAGGCCCCGCCGCAGGCGCCGGTGCTGGCGGTTCGGCCGCGGCACATGCTGGCCGCCGATGGCGACCCGCTGGTGCTGCCCGCGGGCTTCGATGCGCTGGAGTGCGGGCCTTCGCTGGGCATCGTCATCGGCCGCGCGGCGTGCCGCGTGGCGGCATCGCAGTCTCTGTCGCATGTGGCTGGCTACCTGCTGGCCGGCGAGGTGCGGCTGCCGCTGGCCAGCCACTACCGGCCGGCAGTGCGCTTCGTCGCCCGCGACGGCTTCTGCCCACTGTCCACGCGCTTCGTGCCGGCCGCACAGGTGCCGCAGCCGGATACGCTGCAGGCCACGGTGCATGTCGATGGCGAGCGCATGCAGCTCACCCACACCGGCGACCGCCTGCGCGGCGTGGCGCAGTTGATCGCCGACGTCACCGAGTTCATGACGCTGCAGCCCGGCGACCTGCTGCTGCTGGGGGCCTCGCACGGCGCACCGCAGGCCAGGGCAGGGCAGCGCATCACGCTGGCCATCGAAGGGCTGGGCCAGCTGAGCCACACCGTGGTGACCGAGGAGGAGCTTGCATGAAGACCGCCCGTGTCGCCTACCAGGGGGCGGTGCACGCCGCCGTGCCGCATGAAGCCGGACTGCAGCTGGCCGACGGCCGCGTGCTGGCCGAGCAGCAGGTGGTGTGGCTGCCGCCTTTCGAGGTGGGCACCGTCATCGCGCTGGGCCTGAACTATGCCGACCATGTGAAGGAACTGGCCAAGGAGCTCACCGTCACCACGCAGGACGAGCCGCTGGTCTTCTTCAAGGGCCCGGGCAGCCTGCTGGGCCACCGCGGCGCCACGCGCCGGCCGGCGGGCGTGCAGTTCATGCACTATGAATGCGAGCTGGCCGTGGTCATCGGCGCCACCGCCCGCCGCGTCCGCCGTGCGGACGCCATGCGCCACGTGGCCGGCTACACCGTGTGCAACGACTACGCAGTGCGCGACTACCTCGAGAACTGGTACCGCCCCAACCTGCGCGTGAAGAACCGCGACGGCGCCACCGTGCTGGGCCCGTGGTTCGTGGAGGCGGCCGACGTGCCCGACCCGCATGCGCTGGCGCTGCGCACGCTCGTCAACGGCCGCGTTACGCAGCAGGGCTGCACCGCCGACTTCGTCAACGACATCCCGGCATTGATCGAGTACCTGAGCAGCTTCATGACGCTGCGCGCCGGCGACGTGATCCTCACCGGCACGCCCGACGGCGTGGTGAACGTGAACATGGGCGACGAGGTGGTGACCGAGATCGACGGCATCGGCCGGCTGGTCAACACCATCGTCGGCGACGACGACCACGGCCGTTGAGACCGGCCACACGACAAGGAGACCCGCGCATGCGCATCCAGCACCTGATCGACGGCCGCGCCGTCGAAGGCCGCGACTACTTTGAGACCGTCAACCCTGCCACCCAGGACGTGCTGGCCGAAGTGGCCGCTGGCGGCGAGGCCGAGGTCCACGCCGCGGTGGCCGCGGCCAAGGCCGCCTTCCCAAAGTGGGCCGGCCTGCCCGCCACCGAGCGGGCGCGGCTGATGCGCAGGCTGGGCGAGCTGATCGCCGCGGACGTGCCCGAGATCGCGCGCACCGAGACGATGGACGCCGGTCAGGTGATCTCGCAGACGGCAAAGCAGCTGATCCCGCGGGCGGCCGACAACTTCCACTACTTCGCCGAGATGTGCACGCGGGTGGACGGCCACACCTATCCCACGCCCACGCACCTGAACTACACGCTGTACCACCCGGTGGGCGTGTGCGCGCTCATCAGCCCGTGGAACGTGCCCTTCATGACGGCCACGTGGAAGGTGGCCCCGGCGCTGGCCTTCGGCAACACCGCGGTGCTGAAGATGAGCGAGCTGTCGCCGATGACGGCCGCGCGCCTGGGCGAGCTGGCGCTGGAGGCGGGCATTCCGGCCGGCGTGCTGAACGTGGTGCACGGCTATGGCCGCGAGGCCGGCGAGCCGCTGTGCCGCCACCCGGACGTGCGCGCCATCAGCTTCACCGGCTCCACTGCTACCGGCAACCGCATCGTGCAGTCCGCGGGCTTGAAGAAGTTCAGCATGGAGCTGGGCGGCAAGAGCCCCTTCGTGGTGTTCGACGATGCCGACATGGACCGCGCGCTCGACGCCGCGATCTTCATGATCTTCAGCAACAACGGCGAACGCTGCACCGCGGGCAGCCGCATCCTGGTGCAGAAGAGCGTGTATGCGCAGTTCGTCGACCGCTTTGTTGAGCGGGCACGCCGCATCACGGTGGGCGATCCGATGGACGAGAAGACGATCGTCGGCCCGATGATCAGCCCCGCGCACCTGGCCAAGGTGCGCAGCTACATCGAGCTGGGCACGCAGGAGGGCGCGACGATGCTGTGCGGCGGGCTCGAAGCGCCCGAGCTGCCGGCCGCGATGGCGCGCGGCAACTTCGTGCGGCCCACCGTGTTCGCCGACGTGCACAACCGCATGCGCATCGCGCAGGAGGAGATCTTCGGCCCGGTGGCCTGCCTGATTCCCTTCGCCGACGAAGCCGATGCGGTGGCCCAGGCCAACGACATCGCCTACGGCCTGTCGAGCTACGTGTTCACCGAGAACATCGGCCGCGCCCACCGCGTGGCGGCCGGCATCGAGGCGGGCATGTGCTTCGTCAACAGCCAGAACGTGCGCGACCTGCGCCAGCCCTTCGGCGGCACCAAGGCCAGCGGCACCGGCCGCGAGGGCGGCACCTGGAGCTACGAAGTCTTCCTGGAGCCGAAGAACGTGGCGGTATCGCTGGGTTCGCACCACATTCCGCATTGGGGCGTGGCCTGAAGCCACGGCAGGAGCACACCATGGGCAAGCTGGCATTGGCCGCCAAGATCACGCATGTGCCGTCGATGTACCTGAGCGAGATCGACGGCCCGGGCAAGGGCAGGCGGCAGGCGGCCATCGACGGCCACCACGAGATCGAGCGCCGCTGCCGGGCGCTGGGCGTGGACACCATCGTGGTGTTCGACACCCACTGGCTGGTGAACGCGGGCTACCACATCAACTGCGCGCCGCGCTTCGAGGGCGTGTACACCAGCAACGAGCTGCCGCACTTCATCAGCAACATGGCCTATGCCTACGACGGCAATGCGCCGCTGGGCCACCTGCTGGCCGAGGCTGCCAATGCCGCCGGCATCCAGGCGCTGGCGCACAGCAACACCACGCTGCCGCTGGAATACGGCACGCTGGTGCCGATGCGCTACATGAATGCGGATCGGCATTACCGGGTGGTGTCGGTCTCGGCGCTGTGCCAGGTGCACACCCTGGCCGAAAGCGCCAGGCTGGGCTGGGCCTTCCGCCGCGCGATCGAGGACCGCTACGAGGGCACGGTGGCGATGCTGGCCAGCGGATCACTCTCCCACCGTTTCGCGCAGAACGGCACCGCCGACGACTTCCGCGACCGCATGTGGAGCCCCTTCCTGGAGCGGCTGGACCACGGCGTGGTCGACATGTGGCAGCGCGGCGAATGGGCCGACTTCTGCGACATGCTGCCCGAGTACGCCGCCAAGGGCCATGGCGAAGGCTTCATGCACGACACCGCGATGCTGCTGGGCGCCCTCGGCTGGAACCACTACGCCGGCCAGGTGGAGGTGGTGACGCCGTTCTTCCCCAGCTCGGGCACCGGCCAAATCAATGCCCTGTTCCCGGTGCAGCCGATGCCGGCCGACCTGCGCGGCATCGGCGAGCCGCGCCACCGCGCGCTGGCCGCGCCGCGGCTTTGAAGGGGCGCCCGCCATGCCGCACATCGTGGTGCTGTACACCGCCAACCTCGACCAAGCCGCGCCCACCACCGGCGCCTCGGCCGACATCGGCCGCCTGTGCCGCAGCCTGGCCGACGCGCTGCTGACGGTGCGCGACGAAGCCGGCGCGCAGGTCTTCCCCACCGGCGGCGTGCGGGTGCTGGCCTATCCGACCGCGCACTTCGCGGTGGCCGATGGCAGCGTGGCCGATGCCGGCTTCGTCTACATCACGCTGCGCATGGCCCGCGGCCGCAGCGCGGCGGTGCAGCAGGCCACCGGCGCGGCGCTGCAGGCGGCCACCGCGGCGCACTTCGGGCCGCTGCTGGCCGAGCGCCGCTTCGGACTGACGCTGCAGATCGACGAAGGCCCCGAGGTGTTCGACGCCAAGCTGGGCAACCTCCATCCCCTGTTTGCAAGGCCCTGACCATGCTGCCCCCCGACACCACGCAAGCCCTGGCCCGCGAGCTCTTCGAAGCCCGCCGTGAGCGCCGCCAGCTGCGCCACTTCTCGCAGCGCCATCCGCAGATGACGGTGGACGACGGCTATGCCATCCAGCGCGAATGGGTGAAGCTGGAACAGGCTGAGGGCCGCGCGATCAAGGGCCGCAAGATCGGCCTGACCTCGCGTGCGATGCAGCTGTCCAGCCAGATCACCGAGCCCGACTACGCGCCGCTGATGGACGACATGTTCTTCGAGCAGGGCAGCGACATCCCTTTCAACCGCTTCATCGCGCCGCGGGTGGAGGTGGAGCTGGCTTTCGTGCTCGGCCGGCCGCTGGCCGGGCCCGGCGTCACGCTGTTCGACGTGCTGGCCGCCACCGAGTACGTGTGCCCCGCGCTGGAGATCATCGACGCCCGCATCGAGCAGTTCGACCGCGAGACCAAGGCGCCGCGCAAGGTGTTCGACACCATCTCCGACTTCGCGGCCAATGCCGGCATCGTGCTCGGCGGCCGGCCGGTGCGGCCGGATGCGGTGGACCTGCGCTGGGTGGGCGCAATGCTGTTCAAGAACGGCGTGATCGAGGAAACCGGCCTGGCCGCCGGCGTGCTGAACCACCCGGCCACCGGCGTGGCCTGGCTGGCCAACAAGATCGCGCCGCACGACGAGCGCCTGAACGCCGGCGACGTGGTGCTGGCCGGCAGCTTCACACGGCCCACGCCGGCGGTGGCGGGCGACAGCCTGCATGCCGACTATGGTCCGCTGGGCACCGTCAGCTTCCGTTTCGCCTGAGCGGACCGCCCGATGCAGATCCCGCGCAATACCTTCCGCGATGCGCTGGCCGCCGGCCGGCCGCAGATCGGCCTGTGGGTGGGCCTGGCCGACGCCAATGCCGCCGAGGCCCTGGCTGCCACCGGCTTCGACTGGCTGCTGTTCGACGGCGAGCATGCGCCCAACGATCCGCGCAGCGTGCTCGCGCAGTTGCGCGCCGCAGCGCCGTATCCGGTGCATCCGGTGGTGCGGCCGGTGCAGGCCGACGTCGCGCTGGTCAAGCAGTACCTGGACATCGGCGCGCAGACGCTGCTGCTGCCGATGATCGACACGCCCGAGCAGGCCGCGCTGATGGTGCGCGCGATGCGTTACGCGCCGGCCGGCATCCGCGGCATGGGCGCCGCGCTGGCGCGGGCTTCGCGCTGGAACCAGGTGGACGACTACATCGCCCAGGCCGATGCGCAGATGTGCCTGCTGGTGCAGGCCGAGACGGTGCAGGCGATGCAGCAGCTGCCGGCCATCGCCGCGGTGCCGGGCGTGGACGGCGTGTTCTTCGGCCCGGCCGACCTGTCGGCCTCGATGGGCTACCGCGGCCAGCCCGGCCACCCCGAGGTGCAGCGCGCGCTGCTCGACGGCATCGCCACCGTGCGTGCCGCGGGCAAGGCGCCGGGCGTGCTGGCGGCCGACCCGGCGCTGGCGCAGCAGTACCTCGATGCGGGTGCGCTGTTCGTGGCGGTGGGCGTGGACACCACGCTGCTGGTGCGCGCGGCCACCGCGCTGTGCCGGCGCTTCAAGCCGCCGGATGCCGCTGCGGCGCCGGCTTCCCGCGCCGGCGCCGCCACCAGCGCCTATTGAGTCACCCGTTGTTCCTGCCAGGCGGCCGGCACAGGCTGCCGGCCCCGTCACGCCCTTTGCATTGGAGACACCATGACCGCATTCTTCCTGCACCGCCGCCACCTGCTGGCCCTGGCCGCCACGCTGCTTGCCGGCCCCCGGCCCAGCCTTGCCCAAGGCAACAAGCCGATCGAATGGGTGGTGGGCATGGCGCCGGGCGGCGGCTCCGACATCGTGGCCCGCACCGTGGCCGAGGCGATGGGAAAGATCCTCGGCCAGACCATCATCGTCAACAACAAGCCGGGCGCCGGCACCAACATCGCGGCCGACTACGTGGCCAAGTCGCGCGACCCCGACCATGTGCTGTTGACGGGCGACTTCGCCACGCTGGCCAGCAACCCCTGGCTGTACGGCAAGCTGCCCTACAACGCCGAGAAGGACCTGGGCAGCGTGGGCATGCTGGTGCGGTTCCCGCTGATCGCGGTGGTCGCGCCGGACCATCCGGCCAGGTCGTTCAAGGAGCTGGTGGCCTGGCTCAAGGCGCAGCCCAACGAGGTGGCCTATGCCTCGCCCGGCGCGGGCACGCCGCACCACCTGGCCACCGAGGCGCTGCTGCGCCGGCTGGGCCTCAAGGGCAGCCATGTGCCGTACCGCGGCGCCGCGCCGGCGCTGCAGGACGTGATGGGCAGCCGCGTGCCCTGGATGCTGGTGGAGTCGGCCGGCGGCATGCCGCTGATCACCGGCGGCAAGCTGCGGGCGCTGGCGGTGGGCACCGCCCAGCGCATGAAGACGCTGCCCGAGGTGCCCACGCTGCAGGAGCAGGGTGTCGCGGGTTTCGAGGCCTTCGCCTGGCAGGGGCTCTCGGTGCCCGCCGGCGCTTCCCCCGCCAACGTGGCGCGGCTGAGCAAGGCCCTGGCCGAGGCGCTGGACAGCACCTTCGTCAAGGCCCGGTTCCAGGCGCTGGGCGTGGAGGCGATGCCGGGCACGCCCGACGACATGAACCGCTTCGCCCGCAGCGAGCGGGAGCGCTGGGGCGCCTTGATCCGCGACTTGCAGCTGAAGCTCGACTGATCTCCCGCCCGCACCACCCGACCGCAGGCGCCGTGCCCCGTGCCGGCACGGTGATTGCCGCTTGCGGTGCATGACACCGGCCCCGCATCGCGCCTTTGCCAGCAGCTCGCGGCTGACGCTGCCCAACCTGCATCGGGGGAGCCCTGGCCGCCGCTGGCGGCCGCGGCCCTGGCCAGCGGGGCGCTGCTGCTGCCGGTGGCGGCAGGCTGGGCCTTCGGGCCGCAGCGTCCGGCGGCCTTCGTCTGGTATGCCACGCTGCGCATGCCGCGGTGGAAGCCGCCGGACCCGGTCATTCCCGCGGCCTGGACCTTGATCGACTGCGGCCTGGCCGTGGCCGCCTATCGGCTGCTGCGCGCCCCGGGCGGACCCGGCCTGCCGCAGCAGCAGGCCCGGCACGAGGCACTGGCCTGGCTGGCGCTCAATGTCTCGTTGATCGGCGGCTGGAGCGCGGTGTTCTTCGGCGCCCGCCACCTGCCGGCCAGCTTGCTGGTGGCCGCGGCCATGGTGGGCACCGGCAGCGCCGCGGTACGCGCCGCCGCCCGGGTGGACGGCGTGGCCGCACGTGCCACCCTGCCTTTCGTCGGCTGGGTGGGCTTCGCCACCGCGCTCACTGCCGCCATCTGGTGGCTCAACCGCAGGCGCTGATGCCGTCGGCGCCCGGCCTCTTCTTCGTCATCCCACAGGAGTAACGCAGCCCATGGCCCTGCCGCATGCCCAACCCGTCGAACCCGTGGACGTGCGCCCGCTGGGCGACCGCCTGGCCAGCGAGCGCAACACCGCGCTGTTCAAGTCCGAGGACCTGGAGGTGATCCGCCTGGTGCTGCCCACCGGCGAAGGCGTGCCGCCGCACCAGGTGGCCGGCGAAGCCACGCTGCAGTGCCTGGAAGGCCGGCTGCGGGTGGACGCCCAGGGCCAGCAACAGGTGCTGGAGGCCGGCCAGCTGCTGTACGTGCCGGGCGGCATGCCCTACGCCATCACCGCCCTCAGCCCGGCGTCGGCGCTGCTCACCATTGCGCTCAAGCCGCCTTCGAAGAAGGAGTGACCCGCATGCAGCCCCACCGCCCCGACGAGCGCCCGGCCCGCCACGGTCCGCGGCAGGAAAAGCGCCTGCGCCAGTGGGAGCACCGGCCGGAGCCGGCCCGCCCGCTGTTCCCCGAGCCCGATCCGCCGATCTACAAGCCGATGGGCTGAGCCAGCACGGCGGCCGCACCTGGGCGGCTGACGCCGCCGTCCGGCGCGTGGCGTCACACCCGGACCACCACCGGCGCGGCGTACTCGCGGCCCACCAGCGACAGCACGCGGTGGTAGCTGGCGCGGGCCGCCTCGCTCAGCGCCGCGTCGTCCACGGTGCCCACGGCGTCGCAGGGGAAGGAAAAGCGCCGGCCCGGATCGGTCAGCGACTCGAAGCGCAGTTCGTAGCCGACCGGCCCTTCGCCGGTGGGCGGGTCGGAATGCAAGGTGTTCATGGTCCATCCACTTCAGTCGGGCACCGGCAGGAGCTGCCGCAGGATCCCCGTTGCCCCAGAACGTGGCAACGGCCATGCCGGCTGACCGCCGCAGGTTTTGCCGCATGCGGTGGCCGCCCGCGGCGTGCGTCGGCGTGCGCTGCGCGGCGATGCGATGCCGCCTCCGGCACCTGCCTTGCCGTCAGCGCCCGGGCCCCATGGGGAGGGGCGACATGCGAAGGAGCGTCGAAATGAGCACGGTCTTGTATCCACCCGCCGATGCCGGCGGCACCACGCACGGCACGCCGCACGGCGAAGTGCACGACGAGCACCACGAGATGCCGCATGGCTGGCGGCGCTGGCTGTTCGCCACCAACCACAAGGACATCGGCACGCTCTACCTGCTGTTCTCGTTCACCATGTTCATGGTGGGCGGGGTGCTGGCGCTGCTGATACGGGCCGAGCTGTTCCAGCCCGGGCTGCAGTTCTTCAACCCGGAGCTGTACAACCAGTTCGTCACCATGCACGGCGTGATCATGGTGTTCGGCGCCATCATGCCGGCCTTCGTCGGCTTCGCGAACTGGATGCTGCCGCTGCAGATCGGCGCCAGCGACATGGCCTTCGCCCGCATGAACAACTTCAGCTTCTGGCTGATGGTGCCGGCGGCCGTGCTGCTGGTCATCAGCTTCTTCGTGCCGGGCGGCGCGCCCGCGGCAGGCTGGACGCTGTACCCACCGCTGACGCTGCAGATGCCGGCCAGCATGGACATGGCCATCTTCGCGCTGCACCTGCTGGGCATGAGCTCCATCATGGGCTCGATCAACATCATCGTCACCCTGCTGAACATGCGCGCGCCGGGCATGACGCTGCTGAAGATGCCGCTGTTCTGCTGGGGCTGGCTCATCACCGCCTACCTGCTGATCGCGGTGATGCCGGTGCTGGCAGGCGCCATCACGATGACGCTGACCGACCGGCACTTCGGCACCAGCTTCTTCAACCCGTCGGGCGGCGGCGACCCGGTGCTGTACCAGCATGTGTTCTGGTTCTTCGGGCACCCCGAGGTGTACATCATGATCCTGCCGGCCTTCGGCATCATCAGCCAGGTGGTGCCGGCCTTCGCCCGCAAGCGCATCTTCGGCTACACCTCGATGGTGTATGCGCTCGGCGCCATCGGCATCCTGTCGTTCATCGTGTGGGCGCACCACATGTTCGCCACCGGCATGCCGGTGACGGGGCAGCTGTTCTTCATGTACGCGACGATGCTGGTGTCGGTGCCCACCGGCGTGAAGGTGTTCAACTGGATCGCCACCATGTGGCGCGGCTCCATGACCTTCGAGACGCCGATGCTTTTCGCGGTGGGCTTCATCTTCGTGTTCACCATCGGCGGGCTCACCGGCGTCATCCTGTCCACTGCGCCGGTGGACATCCAGGTGCACGACACCTACTACGTCATCGCGCATTTCCACTACGTGCTGGTGGCCGGCTCGCTGTTCGCGATGTTCTCCGGCTTCTACTACTGGTCGCCCAAGTGGACCGGCGTGATGTACGACGAGCGGCGCGGCCAGATCCACTTCTGGGTCTCGATCATCAGCTTCAACATCACCTTCTTCCCGATGCACTTCCTGGGGCTGGCGGGCATGCCGCGGCGCTATGCCGACTATCCGATGCAGTTCGCCGACTTCAACGCCATCGCCTCGGTGGGCTCCTTCGTGTTCGGGCTGGCGCAGGTGTACTTCCTGCTGTTCGTGGTGATCCCGGTGATGCGCAAGCGCGGCGCCCGTGCGTCGCAGCGGCCCTGGGAAGGCGCGGCGGGGCTGGAGTGGGAAGTGCCGTCGCCAGCGCCGTTCCACACCTTCGAGACGCCGCCCAAGCTGGACGCCACGGCCTCCCACGTCACCGGCTGAGGGAGGCGGCCATGCAGTGGGTGCTGAGGCGCAACTGCTCGCTCACGCCGCGGCAGGTGGCCACCTCGTTCGCGGCGGTGGCCGGCTTCACGCTGGCGCTGGGCGCAGTGTTCAGCTGGATGGGCTATCCGCTGGTGATGGCCTTCGTGCTGCTGGAGATCACCGCCCTGGCCGCTGCGCTGCTGGCCTATGCACGCTGCGCCGGCGACCGCGACATCCTGTCCATCGAAGGCGAACAGCTGGTGGTCGAACAATGGCATGCCGCCCGCGTGCAGCGCACCGTGCTGCCCGTGGCCTGGGTGCGTGTCAGCCCGGCCGAAGCACCCGCGGTGGGGCTGCAGCTGGCAGCAGGCGGCGTCTCGGTGGCCGTCGGGCGGCATGTCACGCCGCGCCAGCGCGAGCGGCTGCTGCAGGAGTTGCGGCAGGTGTTGCGGGGGCGGGCTTTGGCTGGTTCGTTCGAAGTGGGGCGCAGCGGTGTCGTGCAGGAGGGGCGCTTGATACCACTGCCGTAGGTGCTGTTCTTGTTCGGCCGCTGCGCGGGGGGCGGTGCTCGCAAAGCTCATGTATTCATTGTTCGGCCGTTGTAGAGGCCGAAGGTTCTGTTCTTGTTCGGCCGCCACGCGGGGGCGATGCCCGGCGGGGCTCATGCTGGGGTGGTCCGGCCCTGCGGGCCGGACTTCGCTGCGGTGCTCGCGCCGAGGTCGCGCGGCCCAACTCGCTACGTTCACTGCGTTCACTGCGCTCGGACAGCGGCCGCGAGTCAGTTCACGAAGCGCGCTGCGCGCGCCGACCTCGGCACTGCGCTCCTCGCCACCCCACAAATCGCCCCACCGGGCACCGCCCCCGCGCGGCTGTGCTCTGCTGTGGGGAAAGCTGCTGCAACGGCCTCGCTGGCGAGCATGCTCTGCCGCGCCAAGGCCGACGGCGCCAGCGCAGCACATTCGTCGCAAACCGTGGCGCCGTGCCAGGGCACCTCCATGCGCAGCACCACCGCTCCGACATTTGCGCAGGGCCGTGCGGGCCGGCTCGGGGGCGCATGTGGAGCGCCGACCAGCGCAGCGCCGGTGGCCGCGCGCGCAGCGCGCCTCGTGAACTGACTTGCGGCCGACTGTTTGAGCCGCAGTGAGCGAAGCTTACGGAGGCGAGTTGGGCCGCGGGCCACCGGCGTGAGCAGCGCAGGGCAGTTCGCGCGAAGCGCGAACCGCGGAAGCTAAGCCCCCGGGCCGGCCCGCACGGCCCTGCGCAAACAGCACAACACCAGCAAGTCGCCACCCCGCAAACAGCGCCGCTCAAAGGCCGACGGCGCCAGCGCAGCACGTCCATAGCAGACGGTGCCGCCGTGCCAGGGCACCTTAATGCACAGCACCACCGCTGCGACATTTGCGCAGGGCCGTGCGGGCCGGCCCGGGGGCGCATGTGGAGCGCCGAGCAGCGCAGCGCCGGTGGCCGCGCGCGCAGCGCTTCGTGAACTGACTTGCGGCCGACTGTTTGAGCCGCAGCTCGCGTAGCGAGCGGAGGTGAGTTGGGCCGCGGGCCACCGGCGCGAGCAGCGCAGGGCAGTCGGCGCAACGCGCCGACCGCGGAAGCTAAGCCCCCGGGCCGGCCCGCACGGCCCAGCGCAAACCGCCCACACCACGCAGGTCACCACCACCTTGTCTAGACAAGCGCAGAACCACGACTCCCACCAAACCAGCGCACGCTTCCACAACCAGCCACACCTCGTTATAGTGCGCCCCGTTGGTGCTCGCACCGGCCCTCCGGCTGGTGCAGTGAAACTGGGAATCAGGAAGAGACGTTCCAACGGAACCGATCCAACCTGAGCTGCCCCCGCAACGGTAAGTGGATGGCGCGTGGCAACACGCGCCGGCTCGTGCAACACACCCACTGGGCTTGAGACGCCTGGGAAGGGTGCCCGAGGACATCCACCAGCCCGGAGACCGGCCAACAGGGTGGGTGCATCGCGCGCTGCAAGGCGCGCGGCGCAACCTGTGTCGGCAACCTGCGGGGAGGCAGGAGGCCGGTGGTGTCCGTCGTCCGTCGTCCCCTGCCATGCTTCCGTTCCAGGAGCGCCCTGCGCGCTGTCCTGCGATGCTCATTGCCGCGCCCGCCTCGGGCCAAGGCAAGACGAGCGTCACCGCCGCCCTGGCGCGCCTGCACACCCGTGCGGGCCGCCGCGTGAGGGTGTTCAAGACCGGGCCCGACTTCCTCGACCCGATGGTGCTGGCACATGCCTGCGGCCACGCGGTGCAGCAGCTCGACCTGTGGATGGGCGGCCAGGCCCATTGCCAGGCCCTGCTGCACGAGGCGGCACGAACCGCCGACCTGATCCTTGTCGAAGGCGTGATGGGCCTGCACGACGGCGACCCGTCCAGCGCCGACCTGGCGCTGCGCTTCGGCCTGCCGGTGCTGGCCGTGATCGACGGCAGCGCGATGGCGCAGACCTTCGGCGCGCTGGCGCTGGGCCTGGCGCAGTACCGGCCGGGCCTGCAGTTCGCCGGCGTAGTCGCCAACCGCGTGGCTGGCGAGGGCCATGCCCGGCTGCTGCGCGACAGCCTGCCGCCGCACCTGGCCTGGTGGGGCGCGCTGCCGCGCGACGAGGCGATGGCGCTGCCCGAGCGCCACCTGGGCCTGGTGCCCGCAGCGGAGCTGGCCGATCTGGAAGCCCGCATCGAGCGCGCCGCCGATGCGCTGGCCGCCGGCAGCGACGTGGCCGCGCTGCTGCCGCCGGCCG
Source organism: Aquincola sp. J276 (assembly GCF_024700035.1). Lineage (NCBI taxonomy): Bacteria > Pseudomonadati > Pseudomonadota > Betaproteobacteria > Burkholderiales > Sphaerotilaceae > Aquincola > Aquincola sp. J276. Next base: position 588,770 of record NZ_JAJONC010000002.1, on the reverse strand, counting down.
TCGACTTCGCGCCGCCCTCCGGCCACTCGCCTGGACGAGCGGACGCAGCGCTGCAGGGGCTGCGCATCGCCATCGCCCGCGACGCCGCCTTCTGCTTCCTGTATCCCGCCAACCTCGACCTGCTGCGCGCGGCCGGGGCCGAGCTGCACTTCTTCTCGCCGCTGGCCGACACCGCGCTGCCGCCCTGCGATGCCGTCTGGCTACCCGGCGGTTACCCGGAGCTGCACCTGGACGCGCTGGCCACCAACACGCCGATGCACCGCGCGCTGCGCGACCACCATGCCGCCGGCCGCCCGCTGCTGGCCGAATGCGGCGGCCTGCTGTACCTGCTCGACGGCCTGGCCGACGTGCACGGCCGCCGCCAGCCGATGGCCGGCCTGCTGCCCGGCGAGGCGGCGATGCAGCCGCGGCTGGCGGCCATCGGCCTGCACGAAGCCGCCTTGCCCGAAGGCACGCTGCGCGGGCACAGCTTCCATTACTCGCGCCTGGCCACGCCGATGGCGCCGCTGCTGCACACGCGCCCGGCACGCACCGGCCGCCGTGGAGAGGCGGTGTACCGCCAGGGCCGGCTCACGGCCAGCTACTTCCACGCCTATTTCCCTTCCAACCCCGTGGCGGCCTGCGCGCTGCTGCGCCCTTGACCCACCGCAGGAGCAACCATGCACATCGAACCCGGCCTGCTGGCCACCCCCAAGCTGATGGCCGCCAACCTGGCCGCGGTGGCGCTGATGGCCGCCCATGCACCCGCCTGGCTCAAGCAGCCGAAGCTGTGGCTGCGCACCGTGCTGGCCGCGCTGTTCTTCACCGTGTTCATGCAGTCCTTCCACCGGCCGGTGGGGCCTTCGGAGCTGCACTTCATCGGCGCGATGCCCATCTACCTGACGCTGGGTTTCCTGCCCACGCTGTTCGGCTTCGCGGCCGGGCTGCTGCTGCAGGGCCTGGTGTTCGAGCCGCAGGACCTGTTGCACCTGTCGGTCAACTTCCTGTCGCTGTCGGTGCCGCTGGCGGTGCTGCACCACACGCTGGGCCAGCGCCGGTCCGGCGGCGCGCTGTCGGTGGGCCGCATCCTGAAGCTGGACGCGGTGTACTACACCGGCGTCACGGTGATGGTGGGCTTCTGGCTGGCCATCGGCAACGACGCGACGGCACTGGCCGACTGGGGCCTGTTCGCCGCTTCCTACCTGGCCATCGTCGCGCTGGAGCCGCTGTTCACCGTGCTGGTGGTCAAGGGCGTGCGGACCTTGCAGCCGCAGCGCTGGGCGCGTCTGTGCTTCGATGAGCGGCTCACCGCATGACGATGGGCACGGTCTGGTTCGTCGGCGCCGGCCCGGGTGATCCGGAGCTGATCACCGTCAAGGGCCGCGGCCTGATCGAGCGGGCCGGGGCCATCCTCTACGCCGGCTCGCTGGTGGACGAGGCCGCCACGCGCTGGGCCCCACCGGGCTGCGTGATCGCCGACAGCAAGGGCATGACGCTGGACGAGATGTCGGCCTGGCTGTTGGCGCAGGCCGCCCGCTGCGAGACGGTGCTGCGACTGCAGACCGGCGACCCCGCGCTGTACGGCACGCTGATCGAGCTGGTGCAGCCCCTGGATGTCGCCGGCGTGCCCATCGGCGTGGTGCCGGGCGTGTCGTCGGCCATGGCCTCGGCCGCCGCGGCGGTGGAGAGCTTCACGCTGCCCGAGGTGACGCAGACCACCATCTTCACCCGCGTGGCCGGCCGCACGCCCATGCCCGAAGGCGAAGACCTGGCGGCGCTGGCCGCCCACCGCTGCACGCTGTGCATCTTCCTGTCGATCACGCTGCTGCACCGGGTGGAAGCCGGCCTGCGCGCCGCCGGCTGGGCCGAGGACGCGCCGGTGCTGGTGGTGCACAAGGCCAGCTGGCCGGGCGAGGAACGCATCGTGCGCGGCACGCTGGCCACCTTCAAGCAGCTGTGCCGCCAGGCCGGCATCGTCAGCCAGGCCATGGTGATCGCCAGCCCCACGCTGGGCGCGCGCCAGTGGCCCCAGCTCACCAAGTCGCGGCTGTACGACGCCGCCTTCACCCACCGCTTCCGGCAGGCCAGCGCATGAAACACCTCGCACCCGACGACACCACCACCGTGCTGCTCATCGGCCACGGCTCCCGCGAAGACAGCGGCAATGTGGAGATCCGCCAGTTCACCGATCAGTGGCGCCAGCGCTGCCCCGGCTGGCGCATCGAGCTGTGCTTCATCGAATTCGCCGCCCCCGGCCTGCACGACGGCCTGCTGGCTGCGGCCCGCGGTGCGCGGCGCGTGCTGGTGCTGCCGCTGATCCTCAATGCCGCCGGCCACGTGAAGATGGAAATCCCCGAGGCCATCGAGCATGCCCGCGCGCACCTGCCGGGCGTCGAGTTCCTCTACGGCCCGCACCTGACCGCCTGCGACCCCATCCTCGCCATCCTGCAGCGGCGGCTGCGCCGCGCGATGCAGGCGCTGGACATGCCCGACCCCACCACCACCGGCGTGGTGCTGCTGGGCCGCGGCTCGTCCGACCGCGGCGCCAACGGCGACATGGCGAAGATGGCGCGCTGGCTGTTCGAGCAGGCCGACCATGAACTGGTGGACCTGGCCTTCACCGGCATCGCCTGGCCGCGGCTGGAGCGGGTGGTGCAGCGCCAGGCGCTGCTGGGCATGCGGCAGGTGGTGGTGCTGCCGTACTACCTCTACACCGGCACGCTGATGGAGCGCATCCACCGCCAGGTGGCGCACCTGCAGCAGCAGTATCCGCAGCTGCGCCTGCACTGCGGCACGCACTTCGGCTTCGAGCCCGAAATCTTCGGCCTCCTGGAGCAGCGCGTGGCCGACCTGCTGGCCGGCGTGCCCGACAGCAAGCTGCCCTGCGACGGCTGCCGCTTCCGCGAGATCGCGCACGACGCGGGGCATGGGCATTCGCATGGCCATGCCCACGAGCACACGCACACGCACACGCACATCCATGCCGTGGCTGCTTGACATCATGCGCAGCCAGGCCAACACCGTCACCGAGCAGCTCACCGCCGCCGGCCAGGCGATCGAGCACGACAGCTTCGCCATCATCGACGCCGAGGTCGGCCCGCATGCCTATACAAGCGAGCAGTGGCCGGTGGTGCGGCGGATGATCCATGCCAATGCCGACTTCGACTTCAACGGCCTGACCGCCTTCCACCCGCAGGGGGTCGCTGCCGGCATCGCCGCGATCCGCCGCGGCGGCACGCCGGTGGTGGCCGACGTGGAGATGATCTGCTCCGGCCTGTCGAAGCCGCGGCTGGCGCACTTCGGCATGGCGGCGCACCACTTCATCGGCGATGCCGACGTCATCGCCCAGGCCCAGGCCGAGAACACCACGCGCGCGGTGCAGGCCATGCGCAAGGCCTGGCGGCAGGGCCTGCTGCAGGGCGCGGTGGTGGCCATCGGCAATGCGCCGACCGCGCTGCTGGAAGTCGTGCGGCTCATCCGCGAGGAAGGCCTGCGGCCGGCGCTGGTGGTGGGCATGCCGGTCGGCTTCGTGTCGGCGGCCGAATCGAAGGCGGCGATGGCCGAGCTGGCCGAGGTGCCGTGGATCGTGATCCGCGGGCGCAAGGGCGGCTCCACGCTGGTGGTGGCGGCGCTGCATGCGCTGCTGTCGCTGGCCGAGGCGCAGCGCGCGTGACGATGGAAGCGGCCAAGCCGCGCGGCACCCGCACCGGTTTCACCACCGGCGCCTGCTCGGCCGCGGCCGCGCGGGCGGCGGCCATCGGCCTGGTGGAAGGCGCGGTGCCCGCCCACATCGACTGCCTGCTGCCCAACGGCGAGACCGTGCGCTTCGAGGTGCACGACGGCCGCTGCGATGCCCAGGCTGCGCATGCGATGGTGGTCAAGTTCGCCGGCGACGACCCCGACTGCACCGATGGGGCCCACCTCACCGCCGACCTGCGGCGCCTGCGCGGCCAGGCCGGCCAGGTGCTGCTGAAGGGAGGTACGGGCGTGGGCACCGTGACCATGGCGGGCCTGGGCCTGGAAGTGGGCGGCCCCGCGATCAACCCGGTGCCCCGCCGCAACATCGAGGACAACGTGCGTGCGGTGGCCGACGAGCTGCTGCTGCACGACGGTCTGGAGGTGTGCATCTCGGTGCCGCAGGGCGAGGCCATGGCCCGCAAGACGCTGAACGCGCGGCTGGGCATCCTGGGCGGCATCTCCATCCTGGGCACCACCGGCATCGTCAAGCCCTACAGCACCTCGGCCTACCGGGCCAGCGTGGTGCAGGGCGTGCAGGTGGCGGCCACGCTGGCGGCGCAGACCGGCCGCAGCATCGTGGTGCTGACCACCGGCGGCCGCACCGAACAGTTCGCGATGCGCGAGCACCCCGACCTCCCCGCCGCCTGCTTCGTGCAGATGGGCGACTTCCTGCGCTATGCACTGGACGAAGCCGTGGCCCAGGGCCTGCAGCAGGTGGTGATCGGCGGCATGGTGGGCAAGCTCACCAAGATCGCGCAGGGCGAAACCATCACCCATGCCAACCGCGCCGAGGTGGACACCGGCCTGCTGGCCCGGCTGGCCGCCAGCGTGGGCGCGCCCGCCGCGGATTGCGAAGAGATCGCCGCGGCCGAGACCGCGCGCTTCGCGGCCGAGCGCATGCAGGCGCTGGGCCTGCTGCCGGCCTTCCATGCCGCGCTGGCGCAGCAGGTGGTGCGCACGCTCACCGCGCCCGACCGCTACGGCAGCCGCTTCCGGCTGCAGGTGCTGGTGTGCGATTTCGACGGCCACAAGATCGCCGAGGCTTCTTCTCCATGACCCTGCGCAAAGACCCATCCCCCGCCCGCATCGTCGGCGTGCTCGACGACGGCGCGGCCAGCCTCACCGCCACTGCGCTGGCCCACCTGCGGCATGCCGATCTGGTGATCGGCGGCCACCGCACGCTGGCGCTGTTCGACGACGACATCGCGCCCCGCGCGCTCCGGCTCGACATGACCGGGCGGCTGGCCGAGGTGCCCGAGTGGATACGCGCCGCCCGGGCCGATAGGCTGCAGGTGGTGGTGCTGGCCACCGGCGACCCGCTGTGCCACGGCATCGCCGCCTACCTGGCCAGCCACTTGTGCGTCGAGGCGATCGAGGTGCTGCCCAACGTCAGCACGCTGCAGCTGGCCTGCGCCCGCGTCGGCCTGGCCTGGCAGGAGATGAAGATCGTCTCGGTGCATGCGGCCGATGCCGGCGAATGGACACCCGGCGCACCGCCCGCGCACGGCCTGCATGCGCTGGCGCAGGCGCTGCGTGCGCACGACCGGCTGGCCCTGCTCACCAGCCCGCACAACACGCCCGACCGCATCGCCCGGCTGCTGCTGGCCGAGGGCCTGGGCGAGCAGTTCCAGATGGCGGTGGCCGAGCGGCTGTGCAGCGCCGACGAGCAGGTGCATGCCACGCTCAGCCCCGCCGAAGCCGCCGGCCGCCGCTTTGCCGATCCCAACGTGGTGCTGCTGTGGCGGCTGCAGCCGCGCCCACGGCCCGTGCTCTTCGGCCTGCCCGATGCGGACTACGAACAACGCCAGCCCGACAAGGGCCTGATCACCAAGCAGGAGGTGAGGGCGGTGTCGCTGGCCCGGCTGCAGCTGCGCGCCGACAGTCGCGTGTGGGACATCGGCGCCGGCAGTGGCTCGGTGGGGCTGGAGGCGGCGCGGCTGTGCGGCGCCGGCCATGTCTGGGCCATCGAGAAGAACGAGGCCGACCATGCCATCGCGCTGCGCAACCGCGCGGCCTTCGGCGTGGCCAACCACACGCTGGTGCTGGGCCGGGCACCCGACGGGCTGGCCGACTGGCCCGACCCCGATGCGGTGTTCATCGGCGGCTCGGGCGGCGAGCTGGCGGGGTTGATCACGCTGTGCCTGCAGCGGCTGCGGCCGGGCGGCCGGCTGGTGATGAACTTCGTGACGATCGAGAACCTGGCCACCGCCACCGCGGCGCTCACGGCCTGTGGTGCCGCATGGGACGTGCTGCAGCTGCAGGCCGCGCGCAGCAGGCCCATCCTGCAGATGCACCGGCTGGCCGCCGAGAACCCGGTGTGGATCGTCTGCGCGCAGCGGGGGCGGGCGATGACTGAGCGCTTCGGCCGCCTGATCGGCATCAGCCTGGGGCCCGGCGACCCCGGCCTGATCACCCGCCGCGCCTGGGCCCTGCTGCAGCGGCGCGACGCGGTGTGGGTGTACCCGGCGCGCAGCACCCGCACGCCCAGCTATGCCTTCGACATCGTGCAGCGCGCCGGCCTGGCGCCGCCCGGCGAGCACCAGTGCCTGCTGTTCCCGATGACGCACGACGGCGACAAGCTGGCCCGCGCCTGGCTGCGCGCCGCCGACGCGGTGCTGCCCTGGCTGCAGGCCGGCCGCGACGTGCTGTTCCTGGTGGAAGGCGATGCCGGCACCTACGCCACCTTCGGCCACCTGGCGCGCACGCTGCGTGCGCACGAGCGGCGCATCGGCATCGAGATCGTGCCGGGGGTGCAGGCCTTCAGCGCCGCCAGCGCCGGCCTGGGCCAGCCGCTGGCGGAGCAGGACGACACCGTGGCCGTGGTGCCCGCGGCCTACGGCGTGAGCGCGCTCGACCGGCTGCTGCCCGACTTCGACACGCTGGTGCTGCTGAAGGTCAAGCCGCTGATGGATGCGCTGATCGACTGGCTGCAGCAGCGCGGGCTGCTGGAAGGCGCAGCCTTCGTGGAGCGCAGCGGCGCGCCCGACGAGCGCAGCTTCCGCGGCGCCGAGCTGCTGGCGCTGCGCGGCCAGAAGGTGAGCTACCTGTCGCTGCTGATCGTGAAGAATCCGCTGCGGGTGCGCGGCGAGCGCATCCGCGGATGCCTGAAGAAGGAAGCTGCATGACTTGTCTGGACAAGCCCACGCCCCGCGTGGTGCTGGTGGCGATCACCAAGCACGGCGCCGGCCTGGCCCGCCGGCTGGCCGAGGCGATGCCCGGCGCTGAAGTGTGCGTGTCGGCCAGGTTCGCCGAAGCCGTGGCCGGGCTGCCGCAGCCGGTGCACGCCTACGAAGGCGCGTTCAAGGACCAGATCGGTGGGCTGTTCCAGCGCTACGACCAGATTGTGTTCTTCGTCTCGCTGGGCGCGGTGGTGCGGCTGATCGCGCCGCACCTGAAGACCAAGGACGAGGACCCCGGCGTGCTGGTGGTGGACGATGCAGCGGCCTTCGTCATCCCGGTGTTGTCGGGCCATGTGGGCGGTGCCAATGCCATGGCCGAGGAGGTGGCCCGGCTGCTGGGCGCCACGCCGGTGCTCACCACCGCATCCGACGTGGGCCGCACCATCCCGGTGGACATCCTGGGCCGCGAGCTGGGCTGGACGGTGGAGGCGCCCAAGCTCAACATCACCCGCGTCTCGGCCCATGTGGTCAACGGCAATCCGATCGCGATGGTGCAGGAGGCGGGCAGCCCGCATTGGTGGATGCGTCCGACGCCGCTGCCGGCCAACATCCACTGCTACCAGCGGCTGGAGGACGTGGACCTGGCCCGCCATGCCGCGGTGCTGTGGGTCACGCACCGGCCGGTGCCGCCGGCGCTGTGGCAGCAGCTGCACGAGGCGCTGGTGGTGTACCGGCCGCCGGTGGAGGCCGCGCCGTGATGCCGATCGCCATCGGCTTCGGTTGCGACCGCGGCACGCCGATGCAGACGCTGGCGCAGGCGCTGGCCGAGGCGCTGCAGCAGGCCGGTGCCACCCTGGGCGACGTCACCGGCGCGGCCAGCATCAACCTCAAGGCCGACGAGGCCGGGCTGCTGGCCCTGGCGGCGCGCCACGGCTTTCCGCTGCGCTTCTATGCACCGGCCGAACTGGCCGCGGTGCCGGTGCCCCATCCGTCGGAAGTGGTGCGCCGCCACACCGGCACGCCCTCGGTCAGCGAGGCCGCCGCGCTGCTGGCCGCCGGTGGCGCCGGAGCGCGGCTGCTGGTCGAAAAACACAAGCTTCGCGGCGCCGACGGCCGCCACGCCACCGTCTCCATCGCCGCATGCGCGGCCACGCCATGACCGAACACATGTTGCAAGCAGCCCCCGGCAAGATCACGCTGGTGGGCATTGGCCCCGGCCATGTCGAGCACATGACCGCCCGCGCCCGCGCCGCCATCGCCGAAGCCGACGTCGTGGTGGGCTACGTCACCTACATCAAGCTGGTGGCCGACCTGATCGACGGCAAGGAGGTGGTGCGCAAGGGCATGACCGAGGAGCTGGACCGCGCGGTGAGCGCGCTGGAAGCCGCCCGCGCCGGCAAGAAGGTGGCGCTGATCTCCAGCGGCGACGCCGGCGTGTACGGCATGGCCGGTCCCACCTACGAGGTGCTGTTCCAGGCCGGCTGGACACCCGACGACCCGGTGGCGGTGGAGATCGTCCCCGGCGCCTCGGCACTCAACGCCTGTGCCGCGCTGGTGGGCGCGCCGCTGACGCACGACTTCTGCGCCATCTCGCTGAGCGACCTGCTCACGCCGTGGCCGGTGATCGCGCGCCGGCTGGACGCGGCCGCGGCGGCCGACTTCGTGGTGGCGCTGTACAACCCCAAGAGCGGCCGCCGCACGCGGCAGATCGTGGAGGCGCAGCGCCTGTTCCTGCGCCACCGCCGGCCCGACACGCCGGCCGTGGTGGTCAAGAGCGCCTACCGCCGCCGCCAGGCCGTCCACCACACCACGCTGGACCGGCTGGTGGAGGCCGACATCGGCATGCTGAGCACCGTGCTCATCGGCAACAGCGCCACCTTCGTGCGCGACGGGCTGATGGTCACGCCGCGCGGCTACGCCAACAAGTACGACACGGAGCACGAGGCGCGCGAGGGCGAGCGGCCCGGCCGCTCGCTCAGCACCGGCCTGCTGGGCTGGCTGGACACGCTGCGCGCGCAGGCCGCCGCCGGCCACACCGCGGCCGACCTGGCTTGCCTATACAACCTGCCGGCCGACTACATCGCCGCCACCCTGGCCGAACCCGAGGACCCTGCCCATGACTGAACCGCAAGCCGTCAAGCCCAAGATCGGCGCCTACCGGCGCCACCTGCTGGTGTGCACCGGCCCCCGCTGCTCGGAGGGCGGCGCCTCGCAGGCGCTGTTCGACAGCCTGGGCGACAAGCTCAAGGCCGCGGGCCTGAACGAGGGCGAGCTGCGCATCAAGCGCAGCCGGGTTAGCTGCTTCGCGGCCTGCAAGGGCGGGCCCATCGTGTGCGTGCAGCCCGATGGCACCTGGTACTACGACGTGACGCCGGGCAACATGGACCGCATCATCGAGCAGCACCTGCTCGGCGGCGAGCCGGTGGCGCCGCTGGTGTTCCACCAGGCCGGGGAAGCAATCTGACATGGACATCGTCGCACCGCCCACCGCCGCAGCGCCCAAGCCCGAAGGCGAACGCCGCGGCCTGCTGATCGTGCACACCGGCCACGGCAAGGGCAAGAGCACCGCGGCCTTCGGCCTGGCGCTGCGCGCCCACGGCCGCGGCAAGCCGGTGAAGATCTACCAGTTCATGAAGGTGCCTTCGGCCCGCTTCGGCGAGCACCGCGTGTTCGAGCAGCTGGGCGTGCCGATCGAAGGCCTGGGCGACGGCTTCAGCTGGAAGAGCAAGGACCTGGCGCACAGCGCGCATCTCGCGCGTGAAGGCTGGGCCCGCGCCGAGGCCACCCTGCGCGAGGGCGCGCATTTCCTGGTGGTGCTGGACGAGATCACCTACCCGCTGCGCTACGGCTGGATGCCGCTGGCGCCGGTGCTGCAGGCGCTGCGCAAGCGGCCGCCGCATGTGCACGTGGTCTTGACCGGCCGCGACGCGCCGCAGGAGCTGATCGAGCTGGCCGACACGGTGACCGAGATGAAGCTCGTCAAGCACCACCACCAGGCCGGCGTGCCCGCGCAGCGCGGCATCGAGGACTGACGGGCATGCGCATGCACGGCGGCCCCGACGCCCGCGGCCCGGCGCCCCACGACTTCTCGACCAATGCCAATGCCGCGGGACCTTGCCCCACAGCGCTGGCCGCCGTGCAGGCCGCGGACGCGACGCGCTATCCCGACCCCGGCTATACCGTGCTGCGCGACCGGCTGGCCGACTTTCATGGCGTGGACCCCAGCCGCATCCTGTTGGCTGCCAGCGCCAGCGAATTCATCCAGCGCATCACCGCCGTGGGTGCCCGCCTGATGCCGGGCCCGGTGGCCGTGCCCACGCTGGCCTACGGCGACTATCGCGCCGCGGCGCTGGCCTGGGGTCGCCCGGTGGTCGACGAAGCCGACCCCACGGCCACGCTGCGCTGGCAGGCCGAGCCCGGCAGCCCGCTGGGCCAGGATGCGGCGCCGCCGCCGCGGCCTGGCGACCGCCCCACGGTGCTGGATGCGGTGTATGCACCGCTGCGGCTGCAGGGCCCCGGCCTGTGGCGCGACGAGCAACGCGAGCAGGTGTTCGTGCTGCACAGCCCGAACAAGGCGCTCGGCCTGTGCGGCGTGCGCGGGGCCTACGCGGTGGCGCCGGCGCCAGGCGCGGTAGTCGCGTGGGACGTGGCCGCGTGGTGCCAGGCGTTGCGGGATGCGGAGGCGTCGTGGCTGCTGTCAGGGCAGGGTGTGGCGATGCTGGGCAGCTGGGCGGAACCGGCGACGCAGGCCTGGTTGAGGGACTCGCTGGAGGTCTTGCAGGCCTGGCGCGCAACCCTGGTGCAGGTGCTGGCGCAGCGAGGCTTCGAGCCGCTGCCGAGCACGACGCCATTCCTGGTCGTGTGCACGCCGGCGGGCGCATCGCCGGAAGCGCTGCGGCCGACCGGGGTGGCGGTGCGCGACCTCACCTCCTTCGGCTTGCCAGGGCACTGGCGCTTGTCTGCACAGGCACCAAGGGCGGTGGGTGCGTTGGCGAGAGCGCTGGACGCCTGTTGAGCAGGCCAGCGTTTGCACGGCGCATCGGCGGACGCCACGAGACTGGCTACGCGCCAGTACGATGCCTTTCCTCAACACCGATGGAAGCAGGCTGCCATGGGAACCTGGACCCCCAGACGCGTCATCACTGTCGCCTCCCTTGCAGCGCTTGCGTACCTTGTTGCCGTGGTCGGCATGTACGTTGCCTTCCTTGGCGGCCTCCGCATCAGCCGGACCGATCCCGAGCCGTGGGGCCAGTTCGCGGACTATGTCGGTGGCCTGGTGAACCCGTTGATCGCTTTGGCGAAGGTCGCGGTCGTCGCCTACCTGGCGTAGGTGGTGCAGAACTGGAATGAATTGAAGCGGAAGCAGGAACTGGAATCGGAAGAGCGTGTCCGCACGGTGCTCGACCTGCACAGGGAATGGAATAGCGAGTCCAACTACAGGTCGCGCGTGCTCGCCGGTCAACTGGTGCGCAAGCATCCATCCGCGACGATGCTCGACCTCGAGAAACTCACGGCGCCGGAAGACGCCGTCCACGTCTGGATCGTGATCGGCTTCTTCCTGCGCCTCGGCTACCTCGCGAAGCACCACAAGCTGCACAACGACATGGCGATCGAACTGTTCGGCGAGTTGTTCGTCTGGTGGTGGGTGGTGTCTTTCGAAAGGCAGCTGCTGCCGGTGGACTGGGATGCGCGGGACCAGATCACCGATCTGCATGAGTGGCTGCGCTCACTCACGACCGAGGCGCAGCGGGCGCCCTGGGTGCGGCGGGCGCTCAACGATCTGTCCGTGGTACCGCTTGGGTCGCCGCCAGCGCCGACCGTGCAGGCGCCGCTGGCTTGATTCCCGCCGGCAGGCGCATGGACACGCCCGCGGCCATCAGCAGCAGCACGCCGGCGCCGCCGAAGGCCAGCGTGGCTGCCGAAGGTGTCGAAGCCCCAGCCGCCCAGCCAGCTGCTGACGGTGGCGCCCAGCTGGTGGCTGACGTAGGCCCAGCCGTACAGCACGCCTACCAGCCGCACGCCGTACACGTCCGCCAGGATGGCCGACGACAGCGCGATGCTGCCGGCCCACACCAGCCCCCCGATGGCGGCCGCCCCATACAGCTCCAGGTGCGTGCCGACCGCCAGCAGGGCGAAGAAGCCCAGGCCGCGCACGCCGTAGATGGTGGCCAGCATCCAGCGGCGCGGCAGCCGGTCCGCGACCTTGCCCAGCACCAGCGTGCCGCCGATGGCCACCAGGCCGATGGTGCCGATGCCCATGGCGCTGGTGCCGGCGTCGAAGCCGTGGTCCATCAGCATCGGCACGCCGTGGGTGCCCAGCAGGTTCATGCTGAAGCCGCAGGCGAACAGGCCCAGGCAGATCTGCCAGAAGGGCCAGGTGGCCACGGCCTGGCCGAAGCTCAGCGCGGCCGCTGGCACCGCAGGGGCGGCGCGTTGCGCGGCCACCTGCTCGGGCAGCAGGTCGGTGTGCGGCGGCGCGTCGTCGCGCACCACGAACAGCGCCGCCGGCACCGTCACCGCCGCGAACACCGCGGCCAGGCCGAGCAGGCTGTGCTGCCAGCCGAAGCGGCCAATGGCCTGCATCGACAGCGGCGTCATGACCGCCATGCCGGCCATGGAGCCGGTGGACAGGTAGAACAGCGCCATGCCGCGCTGCCGGGTGAACCAGCGGCTGAGCACTGGCGTCAGCGCCACCGGGCTGGTGAAGCCCAGGCCCACCGACAGCAGCACGCCGAACGAGAGTCCGAAGGTCAGCGGCGTGCGCGCCTGCACCGTCCACAGCGAAGCCGCCACCACGATGGCGGTGCCCAGCAGCAGCACCGCACGGGTGCCGATGCGTGCCACCAGCCAGCCGGCCACCGGCATGGCCAGCCCGTAGCACAGCATGCCCACGCCGACGATGCCCGCCAGCAGGCTGCGGCTGAAGCCGAGGTCCTGCGCCATCGGCAGGAAGAAGGGGCCGATGCCCAGCCGCAGGCCCACCGTCAGCAAGGTGATGGCGGTGGCCGCGGCCACGATGTTCCAGCCGGCATACCAGCCGGCGTGCAGGCCTGCCTGCCGATGCGCGTGCATGCCTTGAGCGGCCGGTTCAGCCGGCCGGCGGCAGCTGGTCCAGCTCCAGCACGCCTGCCTGGCGCAGCACGTCGGCGGCCTGGGCGGCCTGGCGGTCTTCCACCTCCACCGTGAGCACTGTCCAGCCCTGTCGCAGCGCCCGGCTGTAGCGGGCACCGCGGCCGGCCTCGTCCAGCGGATCCTCGTCCGCATCGTCCGTGAACAGGGGGCCGTCCGCATGCGGCGGCCAGGCGATGTTGGCGTCGTTGCGCACGGCGGGAGACAGCGAGATGTGGGTCTTGGCCACGCCCGCGGCGGTCAGGCCGTCGGCGGCCAGCTCCGCCTTTTTCGGTGCGGGTGAAGATGCCGACCAGGGTGCGCGTCATGGCGATGACCTCGTTGTGCGGTGGTGCACTTGCGGCAATCGCCGTGCCCCTGGGGGCCGGACTTTCCCTGCCCGCGCGGCAGGCACGATGCGCGACGTAGAGGGCTCGAACCTCTGACCTATTGCTTAGAAGGCAATTGCTCTATCCAGCTGAGCTAACGTCGCCCTGGCGAGCGCGGATTCTAGCCAGTGGCCCTTCCGGCTTCGGGTTCGGCCTTCGGTTCGGCCTCGGTGTCGTTCTTCCGGGCACCGCGGATGTTCATGAAGGCCAGGCACACCTGCAGCAGCAGCAGCGCCCAGGCCTGCGTGTGCAGGCCCCAGACCACCCACAGCGCATTGCTCACCAAGAACAGCCAGAAGCCTGCCTGGCGGCGGCCCTTGCTCAGCGAGGTCACCAGCCAGGAGGCGGCCACGGTGGCCACCATCGCCGGCCACTGCACGGCGTCCAGCAGCGTGCTCCAGTCTTCCATCACATCCGTCCTCGGCGCAGCTTCATTGGCTGCGGCAAGGCAAACGGCGATCCTGCGTGCGGGCAGCGATGCGGCGCGGTCAGTCGCGGCGCTGATACTGGTCCTTGCCGAACAGCGTCTGCCGCGCCTTGTCGTCCATCAGCGGCTTGCGCAGGTCGGCCAGCACCTCCACGCCGCGCTGCACCGCGGGCCGCTGGCCGATCTCGTCGAACCAGCCCTTGAGGTGCGGATAGTCGTTCCAGTCGATGCCCTGGTTCTTCCAGGAGCGCAGCCACGGGAACACCGCGATGTCGGCGATGCTGTATTCCGGCCCGGCGAGATAGGTGCTCTTGGCAAGCCGCTTGTCCATCACGCCGTACAACCGGCGGGCCTCGTTGGTGTAGCGCTCCACCGCATACTCGATCTTCTGCGGCGCATAGATGCGGAAGTGGTGCGCCTGGCCCAGCATCGGGCCCACGCCGCCCATCTGGAACATCAGCCACTGCAGCACGTCGTAGCGGCCGCGGGTGTCGGCCGGCATCAGCTTGCCGGTCTTGCCGGCCAGGTACAGCAGGATGGCACCGGACTCGAACAGCGAATACGGCCGGCCATCGGGCCCGTCGGGGTCGGTCATCGCCGGGATCTTGTTGTTGGGGCTGATGGCCAGGAATTCGGGCTTGAACTGGTCGCCGGCACCGATGTCCACCGGATGCGCGCGATAGGGCAGGCCGCACTCCTCCAGCATGATGTGGACCTTGTGGCCGTTGGGCGTGGGCCACGAATACACTTCGATCATCCGCGCATCTCCTCGTCTGGCAGGGTGCCGCGACTCTAGTTCAACCCTGCTTCTTGCACATCTTCATGTTCCAAACCCTCAAGCGCTGGATATCCGGTGGTGCAGAACGTGCCGGCTGGTCCGCGGTGGCCACCTGGGCCGATTCGGCCGGCCATGCCTTCAAGCGCGCACGGGACGGCAGCGGCTTCGTCATCGAGTCCGGCGTGCCCGCCCAGGGCTGGCGGCTGGAGTGGGGTCCTTCGCAGCGCAGCTACATCGCAGGCAATGAGCTGCGCCTGCGCGGCGACCTCAAGGGCGGCAACGACCTGCAGATGATGCTGATCTCGCGGGCATTGATGGAAACGCTGGAAAAGCAGGTGTTCGAGCAGTTCACCGAAGGCCTGCAGACCCGCATGGACACCGAGACGCCGGAGGAGATGCGCTGGCTGGTGCTGTTCCCCAAGGCGCCGCACATCGATTCCAAGCTGCTGAAGGAAGCCTTCGGCGCGGTGGGCAATACCACCGCCGCCATCGAGCAGTGGCTGGCCGGCCCGCTGTCGGCCCGGCTGCTGGAAGCTCGCGGCAGCTGGCTTTCGGCGAGCGATCCCTTGCTGCTGGTGGCGCTGCGCGGCCGGCTGACGCTGCGCACCGCCATGGCCGAGCCCGATGCCACCCGGTTGCGCGCGGTGGTCACGCTCTTCGAGACCAGCCTGCGCGAAGGCCGCCGCGCGGTGGAGCTGTGGACCCAGTCGGCCCATGCCAGCACCCATCCCAGCCTGTTCAGCAGCACGCCGGCCGATTCGCGGCTGGAGGGCGACGGCCCGCGCTGACGGGCGTCGCCGGCTTCAGCCCGGGGCGCCGGCCCGGCGGGCGAAGCCCCAGCCGATCTCGGCCAGCGGCCGCGCCGCCGCGGCCTGCAGCCGGGCCTCGTCGCTGGCCGCGGTGCCGTCTTCCACCCGCTTGGCGATGCCTTGCAGGATGGCCGCGATGCGGAACAGGTTGTAGGCCAGGTAGAAGTTCCAGTCGGCGCGCA
Source organism: Aquincola sp. J276 (assembly GCF_024700035.1). Taxonomy (NCBI): domain Bacteria; kingdom Pseudomonadati; phylum Pseudomonadota; class Betaproteobacteria; order Burkholderiales; family Sphaerotilaceae; genus Aquincola; species Aquincola sp. J276. The sequence continues at coordinate 573,241 of NZ_JAJONC010000002.1, read as the reverse complement.
CCTGTTCGATGTCGGCGCGGCCGCTGCGCTCGCAGTAGCGGCGCAGGTAGGCGTCTTCATCGGGAATGCCCAGCGCGGCCAGGTCCAGCCCCTGGATGCCGCGGCCCACGGCATGCGGGATGTGCCAGCTCATCATGTGGTAGCTGAAGTCGGCCAGCGGATGGCCCAGCGTGCTCAGCTCCCAGTCCAGCACCGCCAGGATGCGCGGCTCGGTGGGGTGGAAGATGACGTTGTCCAGCCGGAAGTCGCCATGCACCACCGACACCTGCGCCACGTCGCGCGCGCTGTGCGGGATGTGCGCGGGCAGCCAGTCGATCAGCCGGTCCATCGCCTCGATCGGCTGCGTGATGGAGGCCTGGTACTGCCGGCTCCAGCGGCCGATCTGCCGCTCGAAGTAGTTGCCCGGCTTGCCGTAGTCGGCCAGGCCCGCGGCCTGCACGTCCACTGCATGCAGCGCGGCCATCACCCGGTTCATCTCGTCGTAGTGGGCCGCGCGCTCGGCCGGCTGCACGCCAGGCAGGGACTGGTCCCACAGCACCCGCCCTTCGATGAAGTCCATCAGGTAGAAGGCGCGGCCGATGACCGATTCGTCCTCGCACAGCAGGTGCATGCGCGGCACCGGCACCGGCGTGCCGGCCAGTGCATGCATCACACGGTATTCGCGCTCGATGGCATGGGCCGAGGGCAGCAGCCGCGCCACCGGCCCCGGCTTGCTGCGCATCACGTAGCGGGCGCCGGGCGTGCTCAGCAGGTAGGTGGGGTTGGACTGGCCGCCCTTGAACTGCGCCACCGTCAGCGGCCCTTCGAAGCCGGGCAGGTGCTGCGCCAGGTGCTGCTGCAGCGCCTGCAGGTCGAAGGCATGGCGGCCGCTGACATCCTTGGTGCCGGTGAACGCTTGCATGGGTCACTTCTCCGACAGGTTGAGCAGCTTCTCGCGCGAGAGCACCACCAGCCGCGTGGGCTCCACCCGCACCGCGCCTTCGCGCTCGAAGCCCTTGAGCTCCTGGTTAACGCGCTGGCGCGAGGCGCCCAGCAGCTGCGCCAGGTCTTCCTGCGCCAGCTGCAGGCTGATGCGGATCTCCTCGCCCTGCTCGATGCCGTAGCTCTTGGCCAGCAGCAGGATCTGCTTGGCCAGGCGGGCGGCCAGCGGGCGGGTGTTCAGGTCCTCGATCTGGTCGAACATCAGCCGCAGGCGGCGGCAGTTCAGGCGCAGCAGCGCCTCGTACAGCTCCACATGCTGCGACAGCAGTTCCTTGAAGTCGGGCTTGCGCACCTGCAGCACGGTGGTCGGGCCGTGCGCATTGCCGTCGTGCGTGCGCGGCAGGCCGTCGAACAGCGCGATGTCGCCGAACCAGGTGCCGGGCTCCACATACGTCAGCGTGATCTGCTTGCCCGACAGCGACACCGAGCTGACGCGCACCGCGCCCGCGGCCACGCCGCACCAGTCCTCGGCCGGCTGGCCGCGGGTGGACAGCAGCGCGCCGTCGGCATAGCGGCGCACGTTGGCACGGGCCAGGATGGCCTGCCGCAAGGGCAGCGACAGCCTGGAAAACCACGAGCCCTGTTCGATGTTCTGGCGCTCGGCAGGGGTAAGAATGAGGCTGGTCATGGCGTTGTCTCTGAGGCGACAGCAATCATCGCCGTGCGCTGGGTATTGTCCACATACTGAAGTTTCTAAATTTTGTGGAGGCAAGCAATGGCACCGATCGAGATCCCCAGCCTGAAAGGCAGCGTCAGCCCCGAGGAATGGCAGACGCGGGTGGACCTGGCGGCCGCCTACCGGCTGGTGGCGCTGTTCAAGTGGGACGACCTGGTCTTCACCCACATCAGCGCGCGCGTGCCGGGCACCGAGGACCAGTTCCTCATCAACCCCTATGGCCTGATGTTCGAGGAGATCACCGCCAGCAGCCTGGTGAAGGTGAACCTGGCCGGCGAGAAGCTGGAGGTCTCCCCGTTCCCGGTGAATCCGGCCGGCTTCACCATCCACAGCGCCATCCATGCGGCGCGGCACGACGCGGCCTGCGTGCTGCATGTGCATTCGCTCAACGGCATCGCGGTGTCGGCGCAGAAGGGCGGCGTGCTGCCGCTGTCGCAGCAGTCCATCTTCGTGATGGGCTCGCTGGGCTACCACGGCTACGAAGGCGTGGCCCTGCGCGACGACGAGAAGCCGCGCCTGGTGCAGAGCCTGGGCCGCAACACCTTCCTGATGCTGCGCAACCATGGCCTGCTGACGGTGGGCCGCGCGATCCCCGATGCCTTCCTGTCGATGTACCTGTTCGAGACCGTCTGCACGATCCAGGTCCGGGCGCAGGCCGGCGGCGGCGAGCTGATCCATGTGCCGCAGGAAATCATCGCCACCGCGCGGGAGCAGTCGCGCCAGGTGACGCAGGGCGTGGGCCCGGGCGCGCTGGCCTGGCCCGGCCTGCTGCGCCGGCTGGAGCGGCAGATGCCCGGCTTCGACCGCTAACTGCGGCTGCGGAACCACTCCTTGGCCGCGGCGATGCGGTCGGCCGGCACGCCGGCCAGCTTGCGGCCCCAGCGCAGGGCCTCGGCCAGGGCTTCGCCGGGCGGCACCACCTCGTTGGCCAGGCCCATGCCGTGCAGGCGACGGGCGCTCAGGGCTTCGGTCAGCCACAGCAGCTGCATGGCCAGCGGGCGCGGCAGCTGCAGCGTGAGCGCCGCTGCAGCCTGCGGCTGCGTCCAGGAGAAGCAGGCGTCGTCGGCTGCGATCACCACGTCGCAGGCCAGGGCCAGCACGAAGCCGGCGTCCACCGCATGGCCCTCGACCGCGGCGATGACCGGCTTGGGGCTGGAACGCATCACGTCGATCAAGCCATCGAAGGCGGCCTCGAAGCCGCCGGGGCCGGCTTCGTCATGGCCCAGCGCATGCGGGTCGGCGCCGGCGCAGAAGTGGGCACCGTCGCCATGCAGCACGATGCAGTGGACGCCGGGCTCGTCGGCCGCGTTGTTGATGGCCTCGATGCCGGCGGCGCAGGCCTGGGCCGACAGGCTGTTGCGGTTGGCGGCACCGCGAAGGGTGAGCACCAGCGTGGTGTCGCGGCGTTCGGTCAGCAGTTCGGAAGACATCGATTCATGCGGCACTGAAAGGCCGAAAAGCGCTGCGGATCATTGTGTCATGCGGCTTTGCGCCACCCCGGGGACAGGGGGGCGCATGCTAGAGTGAACCGCATCCCTCCAAGCCGTTTTCCAACGCAATCCGACGCATGAGCGATGCTGGCGTTCGACGCCATTTCCAGCCTTCGGCCATGCACCCCTGGTGGCTGGCCGCCGCCGTGGCCGCCAGCCTGGCCACCGCACCCGCCGCGGGCCAGCCGACCCCGGCCCCGACCGAGCCTGCCGCACTGCTGCCCGCCGCATCGGGCGCAGCCTCCAGCCCCGATGCCACGCCGCCCGCGCTGACCGACGCCCTGGCTGCCCTGCGCCGTGCGGACGAGGCCCGTGCCCAGCAGGTGGCGCAGCTGCAGGAACAGCTCAAGCACCTGCGTGGCCAGGTGGAATGGCACGAGGCCGTGCTGCCGTGGATGGGCGCCGCCCTGGCGCTGCTGGCCGGCGGCCTGGGCTTGCTGGCCTCCTGGTCGGCGCGCCGGCAGCGCTCGGCGCGGCCGGCAACCGGGTCGCCGCATGCACCTGCGTCGCCAGCGGCCTTCGGCGCGTCCACGTCACGCCCCGGCAGCCTGCCGGCCGCCGGTGATGCGGCCACCGCGTCGTCGGCCAGCGGCAGGCCTGCCGGCCCGGCCAGCCAACCGGCCGGCATGGCCGGTGCCGGCCCGCAAGGCGCCGCGGGCAGGCAGGGCCCAGTCAACCCCGCCGCAGCCAACCTGCCCGACGCGCCCACCGCCGCGCAGGTGCCGGCGCTGCTGGAGCGGCCCGAGTTCGTCTCCAGCACGCGGCCGGTGCCGCAGCTCTTCTCCACGCCGGCCACGCCGGCACCGCTGCTCAGTGCCGATGCCTTGATCGACCTGGAGCAGCAGGCCGACTTCTTCGTGGCCCTGGGCCAGGAACAGGCGGCGGTGGAACGGCTGCTGGCCGAACTGCGCACGGTGGAAGGCCGCAGCCCGATGCCCTGGTTGAAGCTGCTGGAGATCCATCGCCGGCAGGGCGACCGGGCTTCCTACCAGCGGGCGCTGGACCGATTCCGCCAGCGCTTCGGCCCGCATGGCGCGGAGTGGACCGACCCTCACCCCGAAGGCCGGCCGCTGGAGGACCATGCCGAGGCCATGGCCCGGCTGCAGGCGCTGTGGCCGGTGCCGCAGGACGTGATGGCGCTGCTGGAACGCCTGGTGGGCGGCTGCGAGCCCAACAGCGTGCTGTCGCTGGCCGCCAGCCAGGATGCGCTGCTGCTGTACCAGCTGGCGCGCAGCTTCCTGCCCGAGACCGCGGCGCAGCCGCCCGCACCCGACGTCGATCTGCTGCTGCCGATGGACAGCGCGGCCGCGCTGTCGGGCCGTGCGGCGCGCGGCGGGCGGGTGGACCTCGATCTGTCCAGCGGCGTGACCCCACTGGCCTGACGCCACGGGGCGTGCGCTACAGCCGCGCCAGCCGGTCCAGCGCGCGCTGCAGCGTCTCGTCCTTCTTGGCGAAGCAGAAGCGCACGATGCGCTGCTCGAAGCCGTCGGCATAGAAGGGCGACAGCGGGATCGCGGCCACGCCCACCTCGGTGGTCAGGCGCCGGCAGAAGTCGGTTTCGTTGACCGAGTCATCTATCGCCGAGTAGTCCACGCACTGGAAGTAGCTGCCTTCGCTGGGCAGCAGCTTGAAGCGCGTGTTGGCCTGCAGCCCGGCGCGGAACAGGTCGCGCTTGCGCTGGTAGAAGGCCGGCAGGTCCAGGTAGGGCGCCGGGTCGGCCATGTAGCTGGCCAGCGCATGCTGCACCGGCGTGTTGACCGTGAACACGTTGAACTGGTGCACCTTGCGGAACTCGGCCGTCAGCGCCGCGGGCGCCGCCACGAAGCCCACCTTCCAGCCGGTGACGTGGTAGGTCTTGCCGAAGCTGGACACCAGGAAGGTACGCGCCGCCAGCTCGGGGATGCTGGCCGCGCTCACGTGCGGGCGGCCGTCGTACACCATGTGCTCGTAGACCTCGTCGCTGATCAGCAGCACGTCGGTCGGGCGCAGCAGCGCGGCCAGCTGCTGCATCTCCTCGGCCGTCCACACCGTGGCACTGGGGTTGTGCGGCGAGTTGACGATGATGGCTCGCGTGCGCGGCGTCATCGCCGCGGCGATCAGGCCGAAGTCGGGGCGGAAGCTGCCGGGCGTCAGCGGCACGCGCACGATGGTGCCGCCGGCCAGCTCGATGTTGGGGCCGTAGCTGTCGTAGCAGGGCTCCAGCACGATGACCTCGTCGCCCGGGTGCACGCAGCACAGGATGGCGGTGAGGATGCCCTGCGTGGCGCCGGCGGTCACGGTGATCTCGGTGCCGGGGTCGTAGGCATGCCGGTACAAGTTGGCCAGCTTGGCCGCGATGGCTTCGCGCAGCGCGGGCACGCCGGGCATCGGCGGGTACTGGTTCAGGCCCTGCTGCATGGCCGCAGTCACCGCTTCCACGAGGCGGGGGTCGCAGTCGAAGTCCGGGAAACCCTGGCCGAGGTTGACGGCGCCATGTTCCTGGGCCAGCGCCGACATCACGCTGAAGATGGTGGTGCCCACGTTCGGCAGGCGGCTGGGCAGGGTGGGAGTGCGGGTCGTGCTCATGGAAGGTTCACAGCTGGTAGTCGTCGGCGTCCTGTTCGCTGCCCATCGCGCGGCTGATGAGGCTGCGGTTCAATCGGTCCGACAGCAGTTCGGCAAAGGAATAGACGAAGTTGCGCAGGTAGGCGCCGCGCTTGAAGGCCACGTGCGAGACGTTCTGGCCGAACAGGTGGCCCAGCGGCCGGGTCACCAGGTCGCCGCCGGGCGGATCGTCGCGCACCGCCATCTCGGCCACGATGCCCACGCCCAGGCCCAGTCGCACATAGGTCTTGAGCACGTCGGAGTCGATGGCTTCCAGCACGAAGTTGGGCGCCAGGCGGCGCTGGGCGAAGGCCGCGTCGATGCGCCGGCGGCCGGTGAAGGCGGCCTGGTAGCACACCAGCGGCTCGGCGGCCAGCTGCTCCAGCGTGGGCCGCTCCACCGCCGCCAGCGGATGCGCCGGCGGCACCACCAGCACATGCTGCCATTCGTAGCAGGGCAGGGTCACCAGGCCGTCGATCTCGTGGATGCTCTCGGTGGCCATGCCGATGTCGGCGCTTTCGTCCAGCAGCATGCGGGCCACGTCGTTGGGCGTGCCCTGGTGCATGCTCACGTTCACCTTCGGGAAGCGCTTGCGCAGCGCGGCCACCGGCTCGGGCAGCATGTAGCGCGCCTGGGTGTGGGTGGCGGCGATGGACAGCGTGCCGGCGTCCTGCAGGCTGAACTCCTCGCCGATGCGCTTCAGGTTGCCCACCTCGCGCATGATGATGTCGATCGACTTCAGCACCTGCTGCCCGGGCTCGGTGATGCGCTTCAGCCGCTTGCCGTGGCGGGTGAACACGTCCACGCCCAGCTCTTCCTCCAGCTCGAGGATGGCCTTGCTGACGCCGGGCTGCGAGGTGTGCAGGGCCTTGGCGGTCTCGGTGAGGTTGAGGCCGCGGCGGGCCGCCTCCTGCACGAAGCGGAACTGGTGGAGATTCATCGCAACCCCGTCATCGCAATGCGGTCACGCCAGCCGCGCCGCGGCCGCGGCCATCGCGTCGATCACGTCGGGCATCTCGCCGACGGCCGCATGCAGCCTGAACTGCACGCCGGCATGCTCGGCCTGCAGCCGCTCCATCAGGGCCGGCAGGTCCTTGCGGACATGGCCGCCGGCACCCAGGAACAGCGGCAGCACGTCGATGCGCCGGCAGCCCGCGGCCACCAGCGCGGCGGCCGCCGCGGGCAGCTCGGGCTGCATGAACTCCAGGTAGGCCAGCTGCACCCGCAGGCCGGGCCGCTGGGCGCGCACTCGCGCAGCCACCGCCTCGAAGGGCTCGGCCCAGCGCGGATCGCGCGCGCCGTGGGCGAACAGCAGCAGGCCGCCGCCATGGGAAGAAGGGTCGCTCATCGGTACCTCACGAGCCAGGTGAAGGCCGCCAGCGACATCAGCAGGTACAGCAGGCTGGGCGTGGCGGCGACCACCCAGGGTGTCCAGTTGCGCAGCAGGCCGAGGTGGCTGGCCACGTTGTTCAGCAGCACGAAGCTGATGCCCAGCAGGATGCCGCCGAACACCTTCAGGCTGACGCCGCCCGAGCGTGCATGCAGGTAGGCGAAGGGCAGGGCCAGGCCCATCATCACCAGGCAGGCGAAGGGATATAGCGCCTTCTTCCAGAACAGGATGGCATGGCGCTGCGCGGCCTGTTCCTGGTCTGTCAGGTGCATGCTGTAGCGCCACAGCTCGATGGTGGACATGGTGCTCACCGGCAGCACCGCCGCGGCCACCACGTCGCCGGTGAGGCTGGTGGGCCATTCGAGCTGCGCATGCTTCTCGTCCACCAGCCTGGCGCCGGCCACGTCGGTGGGCCAGTGGGTGACGGTGGCCTGCGCCAGCTGCCAGTGGCCGCCGTCGGTCACCCGGCCGCTCTCGGCGCCCACGCGGGTGAGCAGCCGGCCGTCGCGGTCGAACTCGAAGATGCGGATGCCCTGCAGCCGGCCGTCGGCGGTGGTGCGCTGCACGTTGACCGAGATGTTGCGCTCACCTTCCGGCGTGCTGCGGCGGTCCTTCAGCCAGGCGCCGGCGCGGCCCAGTTCGCGCCCGCCCTGGGTGCGCGACTGCACCGCCACCGCCTGCCGTTCCGAGGCCGGCGCCACGTAGTCGCCGATGACGAAGGTGACGATGGCGAAGGCCGCGCCCAGGCCGGCCAGCAGGGCCAGTGCGCGGCCCGGGCCCAGGCCACCGGTGCGCAGGATGGTGAACTCCGACGACTGCGCCAGCCGCGACATGGCGTAGATGGCGCCGATCAGCACGGCGATGGGAAACAGCTCGTAGAAGTGGCCCGGCATGTCCAGCAGGCCGGACAGCAGGGCCGAGCCGATCGTGAAGCCGGGCCGGCCCACCTTGTCCAGCGCATCCACGAAGTCGATGAAGAAGAACAGCGACAGGAAGGCCAGGGCCACGAACACCACGGCGCTGGAGATGTCGCGGTACAGCAGGCGGCGCACCGTCTTCATGCGGCAGCCCTCCGGGCGCTGCGCCAGCGCAGCGTGGTGCCATGGTCGCGCCACCACAGCAGCGCCAGGCCCACGCCGAACATGCTGCCGTGCAGCGCCAGCAGGGAGGGGCCCAGCGACAGACGGCCCGAGGCGATCCAGGCCTGCGACAGGTTGATGAGGTTGTAGTAGACGATGAAGCCCAGCAGCGCGAACAACAGGTTCCAGTTGCTGGCGCGGCGCGGGTTGGTGGCCGCCAGGCCGATGCCCAGCAGCAGCAGGTTGCCCGCGCCCAGCAGCAGGCCGAAGCGCCAGGCCAGCTCCGCCTGGTTCTTCAAGGTGGGGTTGTTCATCAGGTCGACGGTACGGGTGGCGCGGGGCGGTTGCTCGCCGGCACGCTGCACCGAGCGTTCGTCGGCCAGCACCCGGTAGGTCTCGAAGCGCGACAGCGTGCGGTTGCCGGTGGTCAGGTCGGTCTCGTTGCGCTGGCCGCTTTCCAGCACCAGCCAGCGGCCGTCGTCATGGGTTTCCAGCCGGCCGCTGCGCGCGGAAATCACCGACTCCTTCTCGCCGTCGTGCGTCAGCACGAACACGTTGCGGGCATTGGGCGACTGCTCGGTCTCGCGCTCGACGAAGAACACCCGGCTGCCGTCGCGCGAGGTCTGGAACACGCCGGGCGTCACGCGAGACAGGTCCGAGCGCTGCTGGTAGCGGTCGCGCAGGTCGGTGGAATTGCGGTTGCCCCAGGGCCAGACGAACAGCACCAGCGCGCCCACCACCACCAGCACCGGCCAGCAGGTGCGCAGCACCGGCTTGACGAAGCGCGACAGGCTGACGCCCGAGGCGCTCCAGATGGCCATCTCGCTGTCCCGGTAGATGCGCCCGAGCGTCACCACGATGGCCACGAAGAGGGACAGCGCCAGCATGGTGGGCAGGTGGCCCAGCGAGGTGTAGCCCAGCAGCAGCACCACGTCCTGCGGGCCGATCACGCCGCCGGCTGCCTGTCCGATGGTGCGGATCAGCATGATGGTCAGCACGATGGTGAGGATGACCACGAGGGTCGCACCGAAGGTCCTGGATAACTCTTTGCGCAGCGTCGTATCGAATAACATCGTGCGTTCTTCAAACCTGCGCGCATTATGGACTTCCGTTCTCTCTCCATCGGCCCGTCGGGGCTCGGTTCGCTGGCAGCCGATGCGCTGCTTGTCGTGGTGGTGGGCGAGGCCGTGCCGGCCACGCTCGACACCCCCGTGGCCGCGCTGTTGAACGATGCCATCGCGCAGGGCGACTTCGCCTTGAAGGCGGGCCGCAGCCTCTATCTCCACCGCCCGGCCGGCCTGAAGGTGCCGCGGCTGGCCTTCGCCGCCGCGCCGGCGTCCACCGTCAAGGCCTTCAAGGCCGCGGTGGCCGCGGGCGTGGCCACGCTGAAGGCGTTGGGCGCCAAGCACCTGGCCGTGGCCTGCGCCGGCGCGCCGCTCACGCCCGCGCATGCGGATGCCCTGGTGGGTGCGATCGGCGATGCGGTCTACCTCTATACCCAGTCCAAGCCCAGTGCGCCGCCGGCCTCCAGGCTGGCCAAGGTCACGCTGCTGTGCACCCGCGAGGAAGCCACCGGCCTGCAGAAGGGCCTGCTGCGCGCCGCCGCGGTGCATGAAGGCGTCACCCTGGCGCGCGAATGCGCCAACCTGCCGGGCAACATCGCCACGCCCACCTTCCTGGCGGAGCAGGCCAAGTCCATCGGCAAGCAGTTCGGCATGAAGGTGCAGGCCTTCGACCGCAAGGCCGTCGAGAAGATTGGCATGGGCTCCTTCCTGTCGGTGGCGCAGGGCTCGGACGAGCCGCTGCAGTTCATCGTCATGCAGTACCAGGGCGCCGGCAAGAACGACGCACCGGTGGTGCTGGTGGGCAAGGGCATCACCTTCGACACCGGCGGCATCTCGCTCAAGCCCGGTGCCGAGATGGACGAGATGAAGTTCGACATGGGCGGCGCGGCCAGCGTGCTGGGCACCATGCGGGCCATCGGCCAGCTCAAGCCCAAGGTCAACGTCGTGGCGCTGATCCCCTCGTGCGAGAACATGCCCAGCGGGCGCGCGGTCAAGCCGGGCGACGTGGTCACCAGCCTGTCGGGCCAGACCATCGAGATCCTGAACACCGACGCCGAAGGCCGGCTGATCCTGTGCGATGCGCTCACCTACGCCGAGCGCTTCAAGCCCAGGGCGGTGGTCGACATCGCCACGCTCACCGGCGCCTGCGTGATCGCGCTCGGCCACATCCACAGCGGCCTGTTCACCGCCGACGACCAGCTCGCCGCCGACCTGATGGCCGCGGCCGACAGCGCGCTCGATTCCGCCTGGCGCATGCCGCTGGACGAGGAATACGGCGAGGGCCTGAAGAGCAACTTCGCCGACATGGCCAACATCGGCGGCCGCCCGGGCGGCGCCATCACCGCGGCGATGTTCCTCAAGCGCTTCACCGCCAAGTACCGCTGGGCGCACCTGGACATCGCCGGCACCGCCTGGAAGGGCGGCGCGGCCAAGGGCTCCACCGGCCGGCCGGTGCCGCTGCTGACGCACTTCGTGCTGCAGCAGGCCCGCTGAAGCGCCCGGCCCGCCACACACGCCAGCCGTGCCTGCCACCGTCGAGTTCCACACCGGCATGGCCGACAAGATCGGCTTCGCCTGCCGGCTGCTGCGCAAGGCCTACGCCAGGGGCGCGCGGGTGGCGGTGACCGGTGCGCCCGAGCTGCTGCGCCAGCTCGACGATGCGTTGTGGCTGTTCGAGCCGCAGCAGTTCGTGCCGCATGTGCGGCTGAAGGCGGGGCAGCAGCCCGCACCGCGGCTGCTGCGCACGCCGCTGTGGTTGCTGGATGCCGGCGCCGAGCCCCCGCACCGGGAGGTGCTGGTGAACCTGGGTCCGGCGATGGCCGAAGGTCCCGACGATTTCCAGCGCGTGATCGAGCTGGTGGGCGGCACGCCCGAGGACCGGGACGCCGGCCGCCGCCGCTGGCGTGCCTGGGAGGCGGCCGGTGCGAAGATCGTGCACCACGCCCAACAGGCGACAGGCGGCCCGGCACCCGGCCCGGCCTGAGCGTTGCCCCCGAGGAGCTGCCCGATGAGCACGATGTCCCGCTCGGCCCTGCCCACCTTGACCGAGATCGTCCGCGTCGACGCGGCCGCGGACATCGCGCAGCTGCCCGAGCCGCCGCTGCTCGATGCGGTGATCGCACCCGGCCTGCCCACCGACCACCAGCTCACCCAGCGGGTGCTGGCCGACGTGCAGCGGCAGATCGACCTGATGCTGGAGTACCGGCTGCGCGAATCGCTGGCGCCGGCCATGGCGCGACTGACCGAGGCCCTGGTGCACGAAGCCCGCACCGAGCTGGCCAGCACGCTGCGCGACGTGGTGGCGCGCGCGGTGGCGCAGGAACTGGCGCGCCAGCGCGGGCGCTGAGCCCTGCGGCAAACCCTCGTCAGGGTTTGCGAGCGTCTGTCATCGGCCGGCGCCTTCTGCACGTTCAGGGCCCACGCCGATCGGGTTTCCACCACAGGTGGCACAGGGCCTGCTACAGGAAAGCGCTGGGCAGAACAGGCACTGTTTTGGAGTATCTTCTCGGCCGTTGAGAAATCCACCCATACCTCTCAACCCATCAATCGGAGAGTTTGAATGCAAGTCAAGTTGAACGTGATCGTTGCCGCTGCCGCCGTGCTGTTCGCGGGCGCCACGAGTGCCCAGGAACTGGTGGTGAAGATCGGCCACGTCGGCCCCACCAGCGGCCAGATCGCTCACCTCGGCAAGGACAATGAAAACGGCGCCCGCATGGCCATCGACGAGCTCAACGCCAAGGGCGTGATGATCGGCGGCAAGAAGGCCAAGTTCGAACTGCTGGCCGAAGACGACGGCGGCGACCCCAAGCAAGGCACCGCTGCCGCGCAGAAGCTGGTCGACAGCAAGGTCAACGGCGTGATCGGCCACCTGAACTCGGGCACCACCATCCCCGCGTCCAAGATCTACAGCGACGCCGGCATCCCGCAGATCTCGCCCTCGGCCACCAACCCGAAGTACACCCGCCAGGGCCTGAAGACCACCTTCCGCGTGGTGGCTGACGACGTGCACCTGGGCGGCACGCTCGGCAAGTACGCCGTGACCGAACTGAAGGGCAAGTCGATCGCCGTCATCGACGACCGCACCGCCTACGGCCAGGGCGTGGCCGACGAGTTCGAGAAGGGCGTCAAGGCCGCCGGCGGCAAGACCGTGGGCCGCGAATTCACCAACGACAAGGCGACGGACTTCACCGCCATCCTGACCAGCCTGAAGGGCAAGCAGCCCGACGTGGTGTTCTTCGGCGGCATGGACGCCGTGGCCGGCCCGATGCTGCGCCAGATGAAGCAGCTGGGCATCAATGCCAAGTTCATGGGTGGCGACGGCATCTGCTCGGGCGAGCTGCCCAAGCTGTCGGCCGGCACCATGGGCGACGGCCAGGTGGTGTGCGCCGAAGCCGGCGGCGTGGAAGGCGATTCCAAGGCCTCGCTGGACAAGTTCAAGGTCGACTTCAAGAAGAAGTTCAACGCCGACGTGCAGATCTATGCACCTTACGTGTACGACGCCGTGATGGTGATGGCCGATTCCATGGTCAAGGCCAACTCCGCCGAGCCGGCCAAGTACCTGCCGGTGCTGGCCAAGGCCAGCTACAAGGGCGTGACCGGCAACATCGCCTTCGACGAGAAGGGCGACATCAAGAACGGCGCGCTGACCCTGTTCACCTACAAGGGTGGCAAGCGCGAGCAGATCGCCGTCGTGCGCTGATCGACGTCGCTCTGCAGCCCAAGACGCCCGCCTTCCGGCGGGCGTTTTTCTTGGCCGCGCGGAATGGGGCTACGGGCGGGAACCGCCCCGGCGCATGACGCTCCCACAGGTCATACCAGCAGGAGGGAAGCGGTGCCGCACAGTGTTTCGTTGATCACCACCATCGCGGCAGGCCTGGGCCTGGCGCTGGTCCTGGGCTTCGTGGCCGTGCGGCTGAAGCTGCCCGCGCTGGTGGGCTACCTGCTGGCGGGCGTGCTCATCGGGCCCAGCACGCCGGGCTTCGTGGCCGACCTGGACATCGCCGGCCAGCTGGCCGAGATCGGCGTGATGCTGCTGATGTTCGGCGTGGGGCTGCACTTCTCCCTGGACGACCTGCTGGCGGTGCGGCGCATCGCGCTGCCCGGCGCGGTGGTCCAGATGGCCGTGGCCACGCTGCTGGGCGGCGCGGCCGCCTGGGCCTGGGGCTGGAACCTGGGTGCGGCGCTGGTGTTCGGCCTCAGCCTGTCCGTGGCCAGCACCGTGGTGCTGCTGAAGGCCTTGGAAGCCGCCGGGGTGATGGACTCGATGAACGGCCGCATCGCCGTGGGCTGGCTGGTGGTGGAGGACCTGGCCATGGTGCTGGTGCTGGTGCTGCTGCCGCCGCTGGCTGGCTGGCTGGGCGGCCAGTCCGCGCCAGGGCCGGAGCTGTGGGCGACGCTGGGCTGGACGCTGCTGCAGGTGGCCGCCTTCATCGCGCTGATGCTGCTGGTGGGCCGGCGGGTGTTCCCGTGGCTGCTGTGGCAGGTCACGCGCACCGGCTCGCGCGAGCTGTTCACGCTGTGCGTGGTGGCAGTGGCGCTGGGCATCGCCTATGGGTCCGCGGCGCTGTTCGGCGTGTCGTTCGCGCTGGGCGCATTCTTCGCGGGCATGGTGATGCGCGAATCGGAGTTCGCGCACCGCGCGGCCGAGGAATCGCTGCCGCTGCGCGATGCCTTCGCGGTGCTGTTCTTCGTGTCGGTGGGCATGCTGTTCGACCCGCATGTGCTGGTGGACCAGCCGCTGCGGGTGCTGCTGGTGGTGGCCATCGTGGTGGTGGGCAAGTCCATCGCGGCCATGCTCATCGTCATGCTGTTCCGCTATCCGCTGAACACGGCGCTGACGGTGTCGGCCGGCCTGGCGCAGATCGGCGAGTTCAGCTTCATCCTGGCCGCGCTGGGCATGAGCCTGGGCCTGCTGCCGGCGCAGGGGCAGAGCCTCATCCTGGCCGGCGCGCTGATCTCGATGGCGCTCAATCCGCTGGTGTTCGCGGCCATCGAGCCGGCGCGGCGCTGGATCCTGGCGCACTCGGCGACCGCGCGGCGCCTGGAAGCCGCCGACGATCCGCTGGCCGAGCTGCCCACCACCACGGCCGAGCGCTTCCTGTCGGGCCAGGTGGTGCTGGTGGGTTATGGCCGGGTAGGCCGGCGCATCGCCGCGGCACTGGCCGAGGCCGGCGTGCCCTATGTGGTGGCCGAACAGAACCGCGAGCTGGTGGAAAGCCTGCGCGCGCAGGGCGTGCCGGCGGTGTCGGGCGACGCGGCCGATCCAACGGTGCTGATCCAGGCGCATGTGGCACGGGCCAGCATGCTGGTGATCGCCACCCCCGACACCCTGGACGTGCGGCAGATGGCCGAGACCGCCAGCCTGCTGAACCCGGGCATCGAGATCGTGGTGCGCACCCACAACGAGGCAGAGGGCGAACTGCTGCGCAGTGAACAGCGCATCGGCCGCGTCTTCATCGGCGAGCGCGAGCTCGCCACGGCCATGGCCGGCTTCGTGCTCGGCCGCTTCGGCAAGGCATGAAAAAGGGCCGGTGCACCGGCACCGGCCCTTCAGCGGGTCACACGGTGATCAGGCGGGCGTCGAATCGCGCAGCGCCTTGATCTGGTCGTGGTTGGCCTGCACGCCGGCCATCTGGCGTTCCACCACCTGGCGCACTTCGGCCGGCAGCTCCTGCTTCAGGGCCTTGCGGTAGGCAGCCAGGGCGGTGTCCTCGCCGCGCTCGCACTCTTCCAGCACGGCGTGGTCGCCGCTGCCCGGGGTCAGCGCATCCTTGATCGACACCCAGCCGCGGTGCAGGGCGCCGGCGGCGCTGCCGCTTTCCTCGGGCTTGCCACCGAAGCGCACCACCAGGGTCTGCAACTCGGCGGCGCCGCGGGCGCAGTCGGCCGCACGGCGTTGCAGGGTTTCCTTCAGGGCCGGGGCGTTCACCCGCTCGGCCGACTTGGCGAAGCCGTACTCGCCGTCCTTGGAGGTCTCGATGAGGTCGTTCAGTACACCGATCACGTCGCGGTCGTTCATGCCTATCTCCTTGTTCAAGTCCAATGACCCCTCCATGATGGTCACCGCACCGGGCGACCGCAGCCGGAAGAGGGCGGGCAGCGGTGTACGAAGGCGCCTACGCAGCGTCAGGCGGCAGGCCGTCGCCGGTCAGTGGTGCAGGGGCAGCGCGGCGGCGCCGGCTGCCACCAGCTGCAGGTCGGCGCACAGCGGCGCGGCCGGCCAGTCGGCGCAGCACGCCCGCGCGGCCACACGGTCGGCCTCGTCCCAGGCGTCGGCCGCAGCCATCTCGGCATCGGTGGGTTCGTCATGGCGGAAGCTGCAGCCGCTCCAGCGGTCGCGCTTGTGCACCGCGGCCAGGGCCTGGTCGGCACTCAGGCCGTGGGCGGCAAGGTAGGCCAGCGCGGCCCGGATGCCACGTTGCTGCTCCTCCTCGGTCGCGCCTTCGATGTTCACGCGCAGTTCCATTCCGCCGCTCCTTCCAGCGCCGCCCGCCAGGCGGCGGCCACGGCCATCGGCAAGCCGGGTGCCCGTGCGCCGACAATGCACCATGTCCTTCGCCTCCCTGGGCCTGTGCCCCGCCTTGCAAGAAGCCGCCGCATTGCGCGGCTACGACCACCCCACCGAGATCCAGCTGCGCGCGATTCCGGCCGTGCTGCGCGGCGAGGATGTGCTGGCCCAGGCCCGCACCGGCTCGGGCAAGACGGCGGCCTTCGTGCTGCCCCTGTTGCAGCAGCTGCTGGCCACCCACCGCGACGGGCCGCGCCGGCTTCGAGGCCTGGTGGTGGTGCCTACCCGCGAGCTGGCGATGCAGGTGGCCGAGACGCTGCACGACCTGTCGCACGGCCTGGCGGTGCGGGTGAAGACGGTGGCCGCCTATGGCGGCGTGTCGATCAATCCGCAAATGATGGCGCTGCGCGGCGAGGCCGACTTCGTGGTGGCCACGCCCGGCCGCCTGCTGGACCTGGTGCAGCACAACGCGCTGCGCCTGTCGGGCCTGCAGGTGCTGGTGCTGGACGAAGCCGACCGGCTGTTCGACCTGGGCTTCGCCGACGAGCTGCAGCGGCTGCTGGCGCTGCTGCCGTCGGGGCGGCAGAACCTGTTCTTCTCGGCCACCTTCGCGCCGCCAGTGCAGGCGCTGGCCGAGGCGCTGCTGCGCCAGCCGGTGCGGCTGCAGGTGGCCGATGCACCCGAGACGGTGCAGCCGGCCATCGTGCAGCGCGCCATCGTGGTGGATGCACCACGGCGCACCCAGCTGCTGCGCACGCTCATCGAGCAGGGCACGGCCGACGGCAGCAGCCGCCAGGTGCTGGTGTTCGCGGCCAGCCGCTACGCCACCGAGCTGGTGGCCGACAAGCTGCGCCGCGCCGGCATCGACGCCGGCGCGCTGCATGGCGAGCTGAGCCAGGGCGCGCGCACGCAGGCACTGGCGGCCTTCAAGTCGGGCGCGCTGCGGGTACTGGTGGCCACCGACGTGGTGGCCCGCGGCATCCACGTGCCACGCCTGCCGCTGGTGGTCAACTTCGACCTGCCGCGTTCGGTGACGGACTACACCCACCGCATCGGCCGCACCGGCCGAGCCGGCCTGGCCGGCACGGCCATCAGCTTCGTGCCGCCGGAGGCGGAGGCCCATTTCCGGCTGATCGAGAAGCGCCAGCAAATGCGGCTGCCGCGCGAGGTGGTGCCGGGCTTCGAGCCCGGCCCGGTCGCTGAGCCGCCCGCGGCGCCGGCGGCCGACCCCCACGGCGGCGTCAAGGGCAGGCGCAAGAGCAAGAAGGACAAGCTGCGCGAGGCCGCCGCCCGCGGCGGCTGAGCCTGGCCGGCGGCCGCCGGGCCGCTACAGTGGCTGCATCCTCAGCCATAGCAGGGTCATGCAGTGAACGGTCCGATGGTGTTCCACCCGGCGCAGGACGCCGATCCCCAGGAAAGCGCCGAATGGCGCGACGCGCTGGCCGCGGTGCTGGCGCAGGCCGGGCCCGAGCGGGTGCGGCAGATCATGGACATGCTGTCGGCCACCGCGCGCCAGCCGGCCATCGGCTGGCAGCCGCAGCGCGGCACACCCTACGTCAACAGCATTCCGCCCGAGGCCCAGCCGCCGTTCCCCGGCGACCTGGCCATCGAGGAGCGCCTGGCCTCGCTGATGCGCTGGAATGCCCTGGCCATGGTGATGCGCGCGAACCAGGCCTATGGCGAGCTGGGCGGCCACATCGCCAGCTATGCCAGCGCGGCCGACCTGTTCGAGGTGGGCTTCAACCACTTCTTCCGTGCCGACGACCTGGTGTTCTACCAGGCGCATTCGGCTCCCGGCGTGTATGCCCGCGCCTTCCTCGAAGGCCGGCTGGGCGCCGACGACCTGGCCCATTACCGGCAGGAGATCACCGCCCGCCAGCGCGGGGTGCAGGGCCTGTGCAGCTATCCGCATCCGTGGTTGATGCCGGACTTCTGGCAGTTCCCGACCGGCTCGATGGGCATCGGCCCCATCTCGTCGATCTACCACGCGCGCTTCATGCGCTACCTGCAGCACCGCGGCCTGCAGGCCACTGCCGGCCGCACCGTGTGGGGCGTGTTCGGCGACGGCGAGATGGACGAGCCCGAGAGCATGAGCGCGCTGACCCTGGCCGCGCGTGAGCAGCTGGACAACCTGGTGTGGGTGGTCAACTGCAACCTGCAGCGGCTGGACGGCCCGGTGCGCGGCAACGGCCGCATCGTCGACGAGCTGGAGGCGCTGTTCGCCGGTGCCGGCTGGCGCGTCATCAAGCTGGTGTGGGGCTCGGACTGGGACGGCCTCTTCGCGCGCGACGCCGGCGGCGCCATCGCCGAAGCGTTCTCGCACACGGTAGACGGCCAGTTCCAGACCTTCGCCGCGAAGGACGGCCGCTACAACCGCGAGCACTTCTTCAACCAGAACGAAGCCTTGCGCGCGCTGGCCCAGGGCCTGACCGACGAGCAGATCGACCGCCTGAAGCGTGGCGGCCACGACCTGGTGAAGATCCATGCCGCCTACCACGCGGCGCTGCACACCAGCGGCCGGCCCACGGTGATCCTGGCGCAGACCAAGAAGGGCTACGGCATGGGCGAGGCCGGCCAGGGCCGCATGACCACCCATCAGCAGAAGAAGCTGGACCGCGCCGACCTGGTGGCCTTCCGCAACCGCTTCGCCCTGCCGCTGACCGACGACGAGGCCGCCGGCCTGCAGTTCATCAAGCCCGCCGACGACAGCCCGGAAATGCGCTACCTGCATGCACGCCGCCAGGCCCTGGGCGGGCCGGTGCCGGCGCGCCGCAGCCCGCACCTGCCGCTGGCGCTGCCCGAGCCGGCGCGTTATGCCGACTTTGCGCTCAACGCCGCCGGCAAGGAGATGAGCACGACCATGGCCTTCGTGCGCATGCTGGCCAACCTGCTGAAGGACCCGGTGCTGGGCCCGCGCATCGTGCCCATCGTGGCCGACGAGGCCCGCACCTTCGGCATGGCCAACCTGTTCAAGACCATCGGCATCTATGCCAGCACCGGCCAGCACTACGAGCCGGAGGACATCGGCTCGGTGCTCAGCTACCGCGAGGCGCAGGATGGCCAGATCCTGGAGGAGGGCATCAGCGAGGCCGGCGCCATCAGCTCCTGGGTGTCGGCGGCCACCAGCCATTCGGTGCACGGGCTGCCGATGCTGCCGTTCTACATCTACTACTCGATGTTCGGCTTCCAGCGCATCGGCGACCTGATCTGGGCGGCCGCCGACCAGCGCGCCCGCGGCTTCCTGCTGGGCGCCACCGCCGGGCGCACCACGCTGGGCGGCGAAGGCCTGCAGCACCAGGACGGCCACAGCCTGCCGATGGCCGCGGCCGTGCCCAACTGCAAGGTGTACGACCCGGCCAGCGCCGCCGAATTCGCGGTGATCCTGGACGACGGCATGCGCCGCATGCTGCAGCAGGGCGAGGACTGCTTCTACTACGTCACGCTGATGAACGAGAACCAGCCGCAGCCCTCGCTGGCGCCGGAGCGGCATGCCGACGTCATCCGCGGCCTGTACCGCCGCCAGGCGGCGCCGGCCGATGCACCGGCGGTGCGGCTGCTGGGCTCCGGCACCTTGATGGCCGAGGTGGAAGCCGCCGCCCGGTTGCTGCAGGACGACTGGCAGGTGGCGGCCGAGCTGTGGCGCGTCACCAGCTACAGCGAGCTGGAACGCGAGGCCAAGGCGGCGCAGCGCCAGCACCGCCTGCACCCCGGCCAGCCCGCGCCCGCCAGCCATCTGTCGACCTGCCTGCCCGGCCACGTGCCCATCGTGGCCACCAGCGACTACATCCGCGCCTGGCCGCAGCTCATCGCGCCGTACCTGCAAGCGCCAATGACGGTGCTGGGCACCGATGGCTTCGGCCGCAGCGACACCCGGGCCGCACTGCGCCGGTTCTTCGAGGTGGACCGCCACCACATCGTGCTGGCTGCGCTCACGGCGCTGGCGGACCACGGCGCGCTGGACCGCGGCCTGTGCATGCAGGCCATCGAGCGCTATGCGCTGAAGGACGACGGCATGCCGCCGTGGCAGGCTTGAGGCACCGCTGCGTTACAACTGTCTGACCTTTGGTTTCAGCTCCGACACTTGTGTGGGAAAGCGCTTACAACGCCGCATGTAATCCATCGGAACAGGGGGATGAGCCGCACAAGGCGGTCACGGAGACTTCGCTGCGTCGCCCCCTGCCGTCCTGGGGGCGCTTTCAACAGGGAAGTCCAACAATGAAACTGAACCACCTCGTCGCCGCTGCCGTTCTGGCCGTCTCGGGCGCCCAAGCCTTCGCCGTCACCCAGGGCGAAAGCTTCAACACCGCTTCGTCGACCTACAAGTTCGGCGCCTCGGAAATCGACGCCAACGGCACCTTCACCTTCACGCTGGACGCCACCGAAGGCGCCATGCCCGGCGTGTACAACATCGTCGGCTCGCTGAGCGCCACCAACTTCTCGTTCACCGGCGTGACGCTGAACAGCCAGTCCTGGACGGTCAACTCGGTCAACAACGGCAAGGCCAGCTTCGGCTACATCGAGCTGACGTCCAGCATTCCCCTGAGCCTGTCGGTGTCGGGCATCAAGACCGGCACGGGCGCCGGCGTGTTCAGCGGCGAGCTGGTGATGGCCCCGGTGCCGGAACCCGAGACCTACGCGCTGATGCTGGCCGGCCTGGGCGCCGTGGGCTTCGTGGCCTGGCGCCGCCGCTCGAACTGAGCTGCAGCCGCACTGAACGGACAGAGGGCCCCGCGGGGCCCTTTTTTCATGGCCGCACCGCGCGAGCGATGGCATCCAGCATCGCATCGACCGCATACGGCTTGCGCAGCACCTGCGCGTCGGTCTCGATCGGCTGGGCCGAGTAGCCCGTGGCCAGCACCACCGGCAGGCCGGGCCGGTGCGTGCGGCACCAGTCCGCCAGGTCGATGCCGGTGAGCGTGCCCGGCATCACCACGTCGGTGAACAGCAGGTCGAAGGCTTCGCCGGTGAGCAGCCGGGCGCGCGCCTCGTCGGCGCTGCCGCACAGCTTCACCTGGTGGCCGGCATGCTCCAGCGCCGGCACCACCACTGACGACACCAGCATGTCGTCCTCGGCCATCAGGATGCGCAGCATCGGCAGCGGCGCGGGCGGCGGGGCATCCGGCTGCTGCGGCGCCGGCGACAGCTCGGACGTGGGCAGGATCAGCGTGACGGTGCTGCCGCTCCCCGGGGTGCTCTGCAGCCGGATGTCGCCGCCGGAGCGGCGCGCGAAGGCATGCACCTGCGCCAGGCCGAGCCCGCTGCCGGCGCCCACCGGCTTGGTGGTGAAGTAGGGCTCGGCGGCCTGTTCCAGCGTGCGGGCGTCCATGCCGCTGCCGTTGTCCACCACCTGCAGGCAGGCATAGCGGCCGGGCGGCAGCTTCAGCGTCTCGTCCGCATGCGCCGGGCGGCCGATCACCTGCACCGTGCCGCCGTCGGGCATCGCATCGCGCGCGTTGAACACCAGGTTGAGCAGTGCCAGCTCCAGCTGCGACGGATCGACGAACAGCGTGGGCATGTCCGGCGCCACCGCGGCCACCAGTTGCACCCGGTCGCCCAGCGCCTTGCTGGCCAGCTCGCGGCTCTTGAGCAGCTGGTCGGCCAGGCTCACCGGCTGCGGCTGCAGCGGCACCGAGCGGCCGAAGGTCTGCATCTGCCGCACCAGGTCGGCGGCCTTGCCGCTGGCGCGCAGCGCGGCCTGCACCACCCGCCGCTGCGGGCCTTCCGGCGCACTGCGGTTGACCAGCTGCAGCCCGGTCATGATGGTTTGCAGCAGGTTGTTGAAGTCGTGCGCCAGGCCGCCGGTCAGGCGGCCGATGGCCTCGTGCTTCTGGCCTTCCAGCAGCTTGGCCTGGGCCTGTTCGGCCTGGGCCACCGCCTCGGCCACGCGCTGCGCCATCTCCTGCGCCGACTGCTGCAGCCGCTGGCCGGCCACATGCAGTGCGCGGCCCACCTGGTTCACCTCCGACACGCCGGTGTGCAGCTCGGGCGGCACCTCCTCGGCACCCAGCCGGGCTGCGCTGTCGCGCAGTGCCAGCAGCGGCGCGCCGATGCGGTTGGCCGCCACCACCGCCAGCCCCAGGCCCAGCAGTAGCAGCACGCCCGAGGCGGCCACCGCCTGCAGGGTGACGCGCCGGGCCGCCTCGTTCAGCGTGCGCAGCGGCAGCCCGATGACCACAGACCAGCCGTAGCGGTTGGGCGCGGTGAGGTAGGTGAGCGAAGGCACGCCGTCCAGCGTGACCGTCTCGGCCAGGCTTTCGCGGCCGGCCTTGGCCCGTGCGAGCACGTCGCCGGTGGCGCTGCTGCCCAGCCAGCGCAGCGGGTCGCGGTTGCGGGCGATCACGCGCTGCTGCTGGTCCATCACCGTGGCCACGCCGCCTTCGGGCCAGCGCTGCTGGTCCACCACGGCCTGCACCACCGCGGGCTCGAAGGCCACGCCCACGTTCAGCCGCGGCGGTTGCGGCCCGCGCGGCGCCACGAACACCGCCACCACCGGCTGCTGCAGCCGCGGCCCGCTGGGGGTGAAGACCACCTGCGGCTCGCCCTCGCTCCATGGCGCGTCGGGCAGCCGCGGCACGGCGGAGGTGCCGAAGGGATGGCGCGTGTTGGCCAGCTGCCGCTCGCGCTCCACCACGAAGGCCCAGGCGCCGCTGGCGCTGGTGGCCACGCTGGCTTCCTGGTGGAAGCGGGCGAGGTCGTCCTGCAGCAGCGCGCTGGAAGCGCCGAGCGCGCCGGCCAGCACCACCCGCTTGTCCAGCTCGCGTTCCACCAGGCCGTTGAGGCTGCGGCCGAGCTGCTGGATGCGTTCGATCGCCGCATCCGCCTCGCGCAGGTAGGTGGCACGGGCCAGAAGGCCGAAGCCGGCCACGGCGGGCAGCCACACGGCCAGCACCAGCAGCAGGAGACGGGTACGAATGCTCACGCCAGGCTCACGGACGACACGACAAGCTTGCAAAGGTAACAGCGACGGCGCCCGCCCCGCCTGAGGACGCGCAAAGCCGCCAAAAAAAGAGCGGGCCCGGGGGCCCGCTGGAAGCACATGGGACATGTGCCAGGAGGAGACGGTGAAACCAGGAGATGAGGCGCGCGGTGTCAGTGCAGCGCCGCCGGCACGGTGAGCGAGCCGCCGGCCTTGCCCTTGCCGGCACGCGCCGGCGGGTGGCACAGGCCGCAGGTGTAGTGGCGCGCGATCTCGTGCGGATGGGTGACGAACTGGCCGCCGCAACGGTTGCAGCGGGTGGTGGTGAGCATGCCGTTGTCGATGAACTTCACCAGGCGCCAGGCGCGGGTGATGGACAGCAGCGGGTCGAGGTGCTCGGCCGCGGTCTGCTCGAGGTACAGCTTGTAGGCCTTGATGACGATGTCGATGTCGTCCAGGGCCGCCACCTTGTTCAGGTATTCATGGATGTTCATGAACAGGCTGGCATGGATGTTGGGCTGCCAGGTCATGAACCAGTCGGTGGAAAACGGCAGCTGGCCCTTGCTGGGGCTCTTGCCCGCCACTTCCTTGTACAGGCGCAGCAGCCGCTCATAGCTGAGGTCGGTCTCCGATTCCAGTACCTGCAGCCGGGCGCCCAGGTGGATCAACTGGACGGCGCGATCGACCTGCTTCGCTTCGTCCAGGATGCTCTTGTTGCGTGCCATGGTGCGGGTACTGCGGTGGAGGTTCAGGCGGCTTCCTGGTGGCGGCCGGCCATCAGGATGGAGGCGTGCAGGCGGTTGACCGCGTCGTTGGCCGAGGCCTTGCCATGGCTGGTGAGCAGGTTCCACACGAGCTCATCGTCCATGCGGAAGCGGCACAGCAGCGTGTTGCCCGAGGCGATCTTCATGATCTGCGCGGCCGACAGCGTGCCGATCAGCGTGGCCGTGTCCTCGCTGATGCCCAGGCGGTACAGGGCCTGCTCGCGGTCGGCGCGGATCAGGCTCTGGGCCAGCATCAGGTAGCTGAGGTTGGCTTCACGAATTTCGGCGAGGATCTGGTCGGCGGTCATGTCGGGCTCCTGGGGTTGCAGCGTTGCGGTGCGTGCTGCGATGGAAGGAACTTTAGAACCCGGAACAGGGGGGCGACAGTGGCCCATCTCTGTGCATTCGGTCCCGGTTGTTCCAACCCCCTTGTCAGGCAACTTCCTACACGTCGCATGTTTTCACGGTGTTTCTTCCTGCTTGGGCGGTGGGCCCCGGTGCTGCTGGCCGCGGGCGCGGTGGTGTTGCTGGCTGGCTGCGCTGCCCGCGGCGGCCGCGTGCCACCCACCACCGTGGGGCCGCAGCAGGTGGCGGCCATCGTCGCGGCGGCCGATGCGCAGTGGCGGCGCTGGGGCGGTGCCTGGGTGCTGCAGCAGCCCGGCGGCGAAAGCTGCGGCGTGCTGGCCGACGGCAGTTGCCAGCCGGTGGACGACGGCTGCGGGCGCGAGCAGTCGGCGGCGCTGTGCCCGGTGGTCAACGACTATTGGCGCGCGCTGGGCCGCGGCGGCAGCGGGACCGAGCGCCATGCCTGCCCCCAGCCCGACCGCTGCCAGGCGATCTGGCCCGCGGAGGCCGGGCGGCCGCAGCGCACCGCGCCATGGTCGGCCGCCTTCGTCAGCGCGGTGATGCGCGAGGCCGGCTTCGGCCCGCGGGAGTTCCGCTTCAGCGCCGCGCATGCGCAGTACGTGGTGGCCGCAAGAGACGGGCAGACCTCCGCCTTCGAGGTGCTGCCCACGCCCACCACCCTGGCGCCCGGCGACCTGGTGTGCGGCGTGCGCACCGAGGAAGCGCGGCAGCGCCAGATCGGCCTGCATGAGATCCGCGGCGGCGGGGAGGGCGAGGGCGTCACGCCGATGCACTGCGACATCGTGGTGTCGGTGGACGGCCAGGCACTGCGGGCGCAGGCGGTGGGCGGCAACGTGCAGCAGTCGGTCTCGCGGCGCGAGCTGCTGCTGGGCCTGGACGGCCGCCTGTACTGGTCGCCCGAGGGCGAACCGGGCTGGGCGCTGGTGATGAAGCCGCGGCGTACGCCGGCGGCCGCATCGCCGTGCAGCGGCGCCGACTGTTGAGCCATCGCAGAAACCACGCATGGCCTGCATGACAAGATGGGTGTGAAATGCGTCACATCCATCCGTTCCATCCTGCACCGGAGTCATTGCAATGAGCACTCGTGATGTCGTCGTCCTCAGCGCCGCCCGTTCGGCCATCGGCACCTTTAACGGATCCCTGGCCGACATGGAGCCGGCCGAGCTGGCCGGCACCGTGATGAAGGCGGCGGTCGAGCGCTCCGGCGTCGACCCGCGTCTCATCAACTACGTGACGGTGGGCAACACCATCCCCACCGAGAGCCGCTTCGCCTACGTGGCCCGCGTGGCCGCCATCCAGGCCGGCCTGCCGATGGACTCGGTGGCGATGTCGGTCAACCGGCTGTGCTCCTCGGGCCTGCAGGGCATCGTCACCACGGCGCAGAACATCCTGCTGGGCGATTGCGACTACGGCATCGGCGGCGGCGTGGAGGTGATGAGCCGCGGCGGCTACCTGAGCCCCGCGATGCGCAGCGGCGCCCGCATGGGCGACACCAAGCTGATCGACATGATGGTGGCCACGCTGACCGATCCGTTCGGCGTCGGCCACATGGGCATCACCGCCGAGAACCTGGTGGCCAAGTGGGGCATCACCCGCGAAGAGCAGGACGCGCTGGCAGTGGAGTCGCATCGCCGCGCCGCCGCCGCCATCGCCGAGGGCCGCTTCAAGTCGCAGATCGTGCCCATCGTCAAGCAGACGAAGAAGGGCGAGGTCACCTTCGACACCGACGAGCATGTGAAGCCTGCCACCACGCTGGAGACGCTGGCCAGGATGAAGCCGGCCTTCAAGAAGGACGGCTCGGTGACGGCGGGCAATGCCTCCGGCATCAACGACGGCGCGGCCTTCTTCGTGCTGGCCGATGCCTCGGTGGCGCAGGCCGCCGGCTACAAGCCGATGGCCCGGCTGGTGAGCTATGCGGTGGCCGGCGTGCCCAACGAGATCATGGGCGAAGGCCCGATCCCGGCCACGCGCATCGCGCTGAAGAAGGCCGGCCTGAGCATCGACCAGCTCGACGTGATCGAAAGCAACGAGGCCTTCGCGGCGCAAGCCATCGCGGTGTCGCGCGGGCTGGAGCTGGACATGGCCAAGACCAACCCCAACGGCGGCGCCATCGCGCTCGGCCACCCGATCGGCGCCTCGGGCGCCTTCATCGCCACCAAGGCGCTGTACGAGCTGCAGCGCACCGGCGGCCGCTATGCGCTGGTGACGATGTGCATCGGCGGCGGCCAGGGCATCGCCGCGGTGTTCGAGCGGCTGTGAGCTGCACCGGCCGCCCGGGCGGCCGTCTCCGGGGCTGCACCCGGAATGCCTGAAGCAAGCTGAAACCTGCTGATGCCGGCGCCCGAGGGCGCCGGTTTCAACGCTGCTTCAACGGCGGGTTCCTAGATTGGTGGCGTGTCCATCCGCCGCCCATCGACCGCCATGAGCACCGACTTCGCGCCCTGTTTCCGCAGCCGCTGCTGGCGTGCGGGCCGCCACGGCAGCCTGGCGGCGGGCGAGCAGGCCGTGCCCGACCTGCAGCCACTGCACCGGCTGCGCTTCGACGTGTACTGCAGCGAGTGCGGCTACCTCGACGCCGCCGACCACCCGCAGGGCTGCGAGCACGATGCGCACGACGCGGATGCCGCGCACTTCGGCGCCTGCAACCTCCAGGGCGAGCTGGTCGGTCTGGCGCGGCTCGTGTTCTCCGGCTCGCAGGACGAGCCCTATCCGTTCGAGCAGCATGGCGCCGCGCTGCATCGCGGCGTGCGGCTGCTGCGGGGCGGCCAGGCCGCCGAGGTCAGCCGCCTGATGGTGCGCCGCGACTACCGCCGACGCCGCGGCGACACGCTGGCCGGCGTGACCGACGAGCGCAGCGCTGGCCCGATGCCGCATGAGCGTCGCCAGGGCTCCGCGCAGATCGTGCTGAGCCTGTACCGCCAGATGTTCCAGTACAGCCGCCGGGCCGGCATCCACACCTGGTATGCGGCGATGGAGGGCTTCCTGCCGCTGTCGCTGGAGCGGTTCGGCTTCAGCTTCGAGTGCATCGGCAGCGAGCGCGACTACTACGGCCCGGTCGCGACCTACCGGCAGGACCTGCATGAACTGGAGCAGACCTTGCCGCTGCGCAATCCGGCGCTGATGCACTGGCTGCTGCTGCCCGATGCGGCGCGGGAGGCCGCGCCATGATCGGCCCCTGGCTGCGCAGGCAGCAACGGCGAGCGCTGCTGCGCCGCGCCGGTGCGGTGGGCGTGGAGCAGGCGCTGCGGCTGTCGCTGCAGCGCGCGCAGGGCATTGCAGAGCGCGCGCGCCAGCGCAGCCCGGCCTACCGGCGGCTGCTGCTGGAACACGGCATCAGCCTGGTGGCGCCGCTGCCGCCGCTGGCCGCACTGCCGGTGCTGGACAAGGACTGCAGCTTCGCCCGCCATCCGCTGGAGGAGCTGGCCGGCGGCCTGCGCACGCAGGACATCGGGCAGGCGCTCACCAGCTCTGGCCGGGGCGGCGCGGTGTTCGGCTTCAAGCTGAGCACCCGCGGCGAGATGCGCAGCGCCCGCGCCGCCGTCGACCTGGGCCTGCAGCAGATGTTCCGCGCCGACGAGCGCAGCACCCTGGTGGTGAACTGCCTGCCGATGGGCGTCACCTTCGACGCCGAATCGGCCACCGTGGCCAATGTCAGCGTGCGCGAGGACATGGCCTGCGCCCTGATGCAGCAGCTGGGCCCGAGCTACCAGCAGGTGGTGGTGTGCACCGACCCGCTCTTCGTGCGCCGGCTGCTGGCGCATGCCGAGCAGATCGATCTCGACTGGCCGCGCCTGCGCGCCAGCATGGTGCTGGGCGAGGAGATGCTGGTGGAACCGCAGCGCCGCTTCATCGCCGATGCGTTGCGCATCACGCCGGGTGACGGCCGCCTGGTCGTCTCGTCCATGGGCATCGGCGAACTCGGCCTGCACCTGTTCTTCGAGGATGCGGCCTGCATCGCGGTGCGGCAGGCGCTGCAGGCGGGCGCCCGCTGGCCGGGGCTGCAGGACCTGGAGGACGCCGATGGCCTGCCCAGCCTGTTCTGCTTCGATGCCCAGCGCTGCCATGTGGAGACGGTGGCCACCGATGCCCGGGGCGATGGCGAGCTGGTGGTCACGCTGCTGGACCCGCGCACGCCGCTGCTGCTGCCGCGTTATGCCACCGGCGACCTGGCGCGCCTGGTGCCGCCGGCCTGTGCCGCCGCCGCCTGCCAGTCGCTGGGGCTGCCGCCACCGGTGCTGCCCTGGCTGCTGGTGCATGGCCGGCGGCGCGACCGCGCGGCCGGGCGGCCTTCGGTCGAGCGCATCAAGGAATGTCTGTATGCCGATGCCGCTGTGGCGCGCCGCCTCACAGGCGCCTTCCGCCTGCAGGCCGAGGGCCAGCTGCTGGTGCAGGCCGCCGACGCCTGCAGCGACGCCGAGCTGGCGACGCTGGAAGACAGCTTGTCTAGACAACTGGCCGGCCTGCGGCAGGGCAGCGCGGCCTTGCAGCTGGTGCTGCGGCGGCCGCACGACTGCGGCTTCGGGCCGCCTCTGGACCACGAGAGGAAGTTTGCGTACGTGGAGTGACCCGCGCCATGGGGGCGGGGTCGGATTGACGACGTGACAGGAGGACTTATACATGAAGAGCAGGCATTGGGCATTGGCCGCGGCGCTGGGCGCCGGCATGCTGGCCGGCAGCCCGCCGGCGCTGGCCGGGCCGCTGACGGCGGTGCACGGCGACATCAAGATGGAGCTGGGCAACCTGGACATGGGCTCCACCGCCTATGGCGACACGCCCGGCCAGGTGTGCACCAGCGTGGCCGGCTGCGACGCCGCGCTGCCCCCGGGCGGCAGCGCAGCCGGCGCCGTGGGCAGCGAGGACACCTGGGGCGTGTTCAGCGTCTCGCGCATCCTGCGCGGTTCCACCACGCTGTGGACCCAGGGCGAAGGCGGCGACTACCTCACCGCGATGTTCTACGGCCTATCGGACCACGACGTGATGGTGGCCGCCGACCCCTTCGATGCCAGCCGTCGCCTGACCCGCACCTTCGCGGTGGGCGGACGCATGGACATCTACCGCGGCACGGCCGACACCTACGCCGCCGCGGCCGGCCTGGGCGTGGCCGGGCGCACCGGCGTCGACCAGTACACCGGCATCACCGGCGGCGTGCTGTGGCTGGCGCTGGCCTTCGACCTGGGCGTGGACGCCACCGCGCTGGGGCAGAGCTCCACCTACCTCAACACCTTCACCAACACCAACTTCGCCGGTCAGGGGCAGGGCGTGCTGAGCGTGGTGGGCGGCGAGGCGCAGGCGCTGTTCGACACCAACACCATCGCCAACGGGGTGGGCGGCCTGTCGGACTTCCGGGTGTCCAACACCTTCCAGTCCGATCCCGCGGTGCCGGCCTGGACGGTGGTGAGCACCTCCGACCTCATCGGCCACACGGTGCCCGAGCCGGGCTCGCTCGCGCTGGTGGGTGCCAGCCTGGCCGCGCTGGGCGTGGCCGCGCGGCGGCGCAGGCCGGCCGTCAACCCAGCGCCGTGACCGCCCGCCGGCGCAGCGGGGACGACAGCGTCTCCGCCATCGCGCCCTGCAGGGCCAGCAGCCGGCGGTCGTCGGCGTCGGCCTTGCGCATCACCAGCGAGATCTGCAGCGCCGGCGCGCCGCGGCCCAGCCGCAGCAGCCGCACCGGGTAGGCCATGGTGATGCCGGGGTCGGACAGCTGCACGATGGACACGCCCAGCCCTGCGCTCACCATCGCCACGATGGCCGGCACGTTGTCCAACTCGATCGAGGGATGCTTGTCGCGCAGGTGCGCGGTGGCGTAGCGCACCGCCATCGCGCCGGTCACCGTGCCGCGGTCGTAGCGGATCCAGTCGTACTGGCGGAAGAGGGCGGCGATGGACGGCTCCGCCGCATTGGGCGGCGCGATGGCCACCAGCTCGCGGCGTTCCAGCGCATGCCAGCGCAGGCCGGCCAGGCCGCCTTTTTCCGGTTGCGCCACCACCGCCGCGTCCAGGCTGCCGGCCTTGACCGCTTCGGTCAGGCCGGCGCTGCGTCCGCGCAGCGGGCGCAGGTCCAGCCTGGGATAACGCTCACGCAGGATCTTCATCGTGCCGGGCAGCAGCACCGGCTGCATCGATTCGATGATGCCCAGACGCACCGTGCCTTCCACCGCCACCGACACCTGGCGGCGCAGCACCGCCAGCCGCTGCAGGCCCTCCTGCATGCTGGCGGCCACCTCGCGCGCGGCCGGCGTGGGCCGCACCTGTAGGCCCGAGCGGTCGAACAGCGTCTGGCCCAGGTAACGCTCGAGCTGCTTCATCTGCATGCTCACCGCGCTGGGCGTGAGGTTCATCTCCATCGCGGCGGCGGCAAAGGAGCCGCCGCGCAGCACCGCATCCAGCGTGGCGAAGGCGGCGATCTTCATCAGCATTCCTTATGTGGTTGACGAATTTTCGTCGCTTTTTCTTGATCTAGCGCAAGCCTAGACTCGTCCGTCATGCAAGCACTGCCACAGGAACACACGATGACCGAGCTGCCCACCGCCGCTGCCTGGCGCGCCGACCAGGCTGCCGCCGACACCGGCTGGACCCAGCGCCTGAGCGCCGAGGAAGCCGAAGGCTTCGATGCCGCACTGCGCCATGCGCGCACCGCCGACAAGCCCTGGCTCGCGATGGCGCCGCAGGACTTTCCGCTGCCGGCGGCCTCCCGCGCGGCACTGCAGCGCGCGGCCGCCACCACGCAGGGCCGCTGGGGCATGTGCCTGCTCAAGGGCCTGCCGGTGGACCGCTGGAACGAGCACGAGGCCCGGCTGGCCTGCTGGGGCATCGGCCTGCACATGGGCGTGGCCCGCACGCAGAACCGCGCCAGCGACTTCATCGCCGACGTGCGCAACGAAGGCGGCAGCTACAAGGGCACCAACGGCCGCGGCTACAACACCAATGCCGGGCTCGACTTCCATTGCGATTCGGCCGACGTGGTGGCGCTGCTGTGCCGGCGCGCGGCCAAGCGCGGCGGCGAGAGCAAGGTGGTGAGCTCGATGGCCGTGGTGGAGGAGCTGGGCCGCCGCCGCCCCGACCTGCTGGCGGTGCTGCAGGGCCCGTGGTTCCACAGCTACCAGGGTGCGCAGCATCCGGACGCACCGCCTTACTACATGTGCCCGCTGGTCGGCAGTGCGCAGGGCCACTTCGCGATGCGCACCAACCGCAAGAACGTGATGGCCGCGCAGCGCGACTTCCCGAGGTGCCGCGCCTGACGCCGCAGCAGGTCGAGGTGCTGGACCTGCTGGACGTGCTGATGCAGGACCCGGCGCTGTGCTTCTCGATGTGGCTGGAGCCGGGCGACCTGCAACTGCTGAACAACTACCTCACGCTGCATTCGCGCACCGACTTCGAGGACCATGACGAGCCCGACCTGAAGCGCCACCTGTTCCGCCTGTGGCTGGCGCTGCCGCAATCGCAGCCGCTTCCGCCCGACTGGGCCGAGTACTTCGGCGACGTGCGCGCGGGCGCGGTGCGCGGCGGCCTGTACGGCAGCGGCATGACGCGCGAGTTCCTCGACTTCGAGCAACGCCAGGCCGCGGCGATGGAGATGCCCTGCAGGGTGCGCCCGCTGGTACGGCCGGTCTCGGTTGCCGCCTGACCACGAGAACGAACGGAGACACACGATGCAACGACGCCACTTCCTCGCTGCGGCCGGCGCCGCCTGCTGGGCCTCGGGCCGCGCCTTCGCCGCCGACCCGACCACCCGGCTGTACGTGGGCGCCACGCCCGGAGGTGGCACCGACCTGGTGGCCCGCGCCCTCGCCACCGAGCTGGGGCCGCGGCTGCAGCGCCAGTTCATCGTGGACAACCGGCCCGGCGCCGCCGGCAACATCGCCGCCGGCGCGGTGGCCAAGGCGGAGCCCGACCTGGGCAGCCTGCTGGTCTGCTACACCAGCCATGCGATCAATGCCTCGCTGTTCCCCAAGCTGCCGTTCGATCCGCTGAAGGACTTCACCGCCCTGAGCCTGATCGCCCGCTCGCCACTGCTGCTGGTCACGCGGCCCGACTTCCCGGCCGCCAGCCTGCGCGAGCTGCTGTCCTCCTCCAAGAGCCGGCAGAACCAGCTCAGCATCGGCGTGGCCGGCGTCGGCAGCGCCAACCACCTGGCTGGCGAGATGCTGAAGACCCAGGCCGGCATCAGCGCGGTGTCGGTGCCCTACAAGGGCGCCGGGCCGGCCCTGACCGACGCGATGAGCGGCCAGGTGGACCTGGTGTTCAGCAACGTGGCCTCGGCGCAGGAACTGGTCAAGGGCGGCAAGCTCAAGGTGCTGGCCGTGAGCACCGCGCAGCGCGTGGCCGCCTATCCGAATGCGGCGCCGGTGGCCGAGCTGTTTCCCGGCTTCGACTACGGTTCCTGGTACGGCCTGCTGGGCCCGGCCGGCATCAAGCCTGCCGATGCGCAGCGCGTGGCCGCCGCAGCCCGCGCCGCCGCCACCGGCGAGGTGATGCGCAAGCACCTGATGGGCGAGGGCCTGGAGCCGGTGGGCAGCAGCGCCGCCGAGTTCGGCGCCTTCCTGCAGGAGGAGGTGGAGCGCTGGCGCAAGGTGGTGCAGCTCACCGGGGCCAAGGTGGAATGAGCGCGCCGACGATGCTGCAGCAGCGGCTGGCGCAGCCGCGGGCGCTGCTGGCCCCGGGCGTCTACGACCCGCTGACCGCGCTGCTGGCCGAGCAGGCCGGCTTCGAGGCGGTGTACCTCTCGGGCGGCGCGGTGGCCTACAGCCTGCTGGGCCGCAGCGACGTGGGCCTCACCACCGCCACCGAGACCGCCGACGTGCTGGCCCGCATCACCGACCGCATCCAGCGGCCGGTGATCGTGGACGGCGACACCGGCTACGGCAATGCCATCAACACCCAGCGCACCGTGCGGCTGCTGGAGCGCGCCGGCGCCGCCATGATCCAGCTGGAGGACCAGACCTTCCCCAAGCGCTGCGGGCACCTGGCGGGCAAGGCCGTGGTGCCGGTGCAGGAGATGTGCGGCAAGCTGCGCGCGGCGCTCGATGCGCGCCGCTCAGCCGGCACGCTGATCCTGGCGCGCACCGACGCGGCGGGTGTGGAAGGCCTGGAAGCCGCGCTGGACCGCGCCGAGGCCTATGCCGACTGCGGCGTGGACGCGCTGTTCGTCGAGGCCCTGCGCACACCCGAGGACATGGATGCCGCCTGCGCGCGCCTGGCGCACCGCCTGCCGCTGCTGGCCAACATGGTCGAAGGCGGCCAGACGCCGATCCTCGGCGCCGAAGAACTCGGCCGCCGCGGCTTTCGCATCGTCATCTTCCCCGGCGGCACCGCCCGCTTCGTGGTGCGCCAGCTGCAGGACTACTACGCCAGCCTGCGCGAGCACCGGCAGCACCGCGCCGATGCGCGGCCGGATGCTGGACTTCGACGGGCTGAACCAGGTGATCGGCACGCCGGCGCTGCTGGCGGCGGCCAAGGCTTACGAGGGCTGAGCGGCGGCCCGATTCGCCGTGCTCAGTCGAACGCCCGCGCGTCCGACCGCATCCAGGTGTAGGCCACGCCCAGGCCTACCGTGCCGCCGGTGGTGCGGCGCACCAGCGGGCTGTCGCGGTTGGCGGCGCCGCTGACGCTGTCGAGCCGCGCGAAGCCGAACAGCCGCCAGTCGCGCCAGGCGGGGCTGGACACGGTGGTCTGCAGCCGCCAGGCCACCAGACCCGCCGAGGCCTCGTAGGCCGGGCGGTCGCTGGTGGCATAGGCCGGCGCCACGCCGTACAGCGTGCGCGCCAGGCGGCGGTCGCCGATCAGCAGGCCGGCCGAGGCGCCCCAGTTCCAGCCGTTGGCCAGCCGGCGCTCGAAGTCGATCTCCGGCTCCAGCGACCAGCCGCGGTGCGCCAGGTCGTCGCTCAGGTCGAACACGCCGCGCAGCGGCAGGTCCAGCCGCCAGCGCCCGCCCATCGCCTCGCCCAGCTTCCACTTGATGCGCGGGCCGAACTCGACCAGCGTGCCCAGGTCGGGCATGCCGCGGCGGGCGTCGATGTCGTCGGAACTGGAGCCGAAGGCGCCGGCGAAGCCGATGTCGAACTCCAGCCGGTCGGTCTTGATGGCCCGCAGCCCGGCCGTCTGCCGGTCCGCGCGCAGGTACTTGCCGCGGTAGATCACGTAGGGCAGGGCCAGCGCGCGGTTGACCTGTTCGTCCGAGCCCGGGTAGGCCTGCTGCGAGACACCGAAGGCCACGCCGCCGATCTCCCACAGCGGCAGGCTGGCGCCGTTGTCCTGGGCCTGGGCGGCGGTGCTGGCAAGAAGGGCGGCCAGCAAGGCGGCCAGCCGGCCGGCCGGCCGGCGGGGAGGAGCGAGGTCAGGGCGCAAGACGGTGTCCTTGAGGGATGGTACAGCCACCAGTATCACCGTGCCGGCACCGGCACCGGCTCAGCGGCGCGGGCGCCGGCGTGCCGGTGAACATTTCGTCGCCGGTAAAGCTCACCGCGGTGACGAAGGCGGCGGTGTCGATCGGGTCCAGGCCGGCCTCCAGCTCGGTGCCGGTCACAGCCGTGGCCCGACACCCGGAAGTCGGCGTCATCCCCGGTGTACTCGGTGGAGGAGGCGGACAGGTGGACGGTGCTGACCTGGCCACGGTTATCCGGCCCCAAACCTGCCGGGCCCGTGGACGCCCGCCGGCCGCGCGGCGTCGGGAGAGCGCTACAGCCGTCAGCCCGCACCCGTGGGATTGCCGCTGCCCTTGTCCCGATCCACGTCCGGATCCATCGTCTCGGTGGAACTGGGGCCGGTGCCGTCGGGCTCGATGCTGACCACCTTGTCGTCCAGCGCGTCTTCCTTGAAGTTGCGCGGCTCGTCCTGGTGGGCTTTGCGCTGGGCATCCAGCAGGTTCTCGCGCTGCTGGTCGGGCGGCACCGGGGTGGTGTGGGCGCTGTCGGTCATCGCTGTCTCCTGGTTGTGGAGTGCAGCGCGGCAATCAGCGCGCCTGCCGGCAGGCGCGCCGCCCCTACTTGCGCAGGTAGGGCGCCAGCCAGCCCAGGCCCTGCGAGGTGCCGCCTTGCACCGCGCCGCGCTGCGGCCGGTATTCGCAGCCGATCCAGCCGTCGTAGCCGAGGTCGTCCAGCAGCTTGAACAGGTAAGGGTGGTGGATCTCGCCGATGTCGGGCTCATGCCGCTCCGGCACGCCGGCGATCTGCAGGTGACCCACCTGGCCGGTGGGCAGATAGCGACGGATCTTCGTCGCCAGGTCGCCTTCGGTGATCTGCGCGTGATAGAGGTCCATCTGCACCTTCACGTTGGGCGCGCCGATCTCGTCGACCAGCGCATGGGCGTCGTCCTGCCGGTTGAGGAAGAAGCCGGGCATGTCGCGCTCGTTGATCGGCTCGATCAGGATGTTCACGCCCACCTTGCCCGCCTCGGCCGCGGCATGCCGCAGGTTGGCCACATAGGTGGGCCGCAGCTGCGCGCGGGTTCGGCCCTGCGGCAGCAGGCCGGCCATCACATGCACCCGCGGGCACTGCAGCGCCTGCGCATAGGCCAGTGCCTTGGCCAGGCCTGCGGCGAACTCCGCCTCGCGGCCGGGCAGGCAGGCGATGCCGC
This sequence comes from Aquincola sp. J276, assembly GCF_024700035.1. NCBI lineage: Bacteria > Pseudomonadati > Pseudomonadota > Betaproteobacteria > Burkholderiales > Sphaerotilaceae > Aquincola > Aquincola sp. J276. The sequence goes on along the minus strand of NZ_JAJONC010000002.1, from coordinate 537,854 downwards.
GCTCGCCCGCCTCCCAATCGCCGGGCGGGGCGTTGAACAGCACCTGCTGCAGGCCGGCGGCCTGGAGCTTCGCGGCCACTTCGTCGGCGGCGAACGCGTAGGGGAACAGGTACTCGACGGCGGTGAAGCCGTCCTGCGCGGCGGCGTCGAAGCGGTCGAGGAAGGCATGCTCGTTGTAGAGCATCGAGAGGTTGGCGGCGAAGCGGGGCATGCGGTGTCCTTCAAGGGGGCGCGTTCACCAGCTCGCGTTGAACTGGCGGCGCAATTCGTCGATCTGCGCGTCGGCCAGCGGCGCGGGCCGGGCCATCGACCACAGGCGGGCAGTTTCCTCCAGCTCCTGCAGCACCGCCATCGCGGCGGCGGGGCTGTCATGCCATAGGTTGGAAGCTCAGACGCCCGGGCGGCGCGCGGCCAGCGGGCGGGTGGGCAGGTGCTCCATCAGCACCTCGGCCAGGCGGCCGCCGTCGTGCTGCCAGAAGCCGGGGTCGGCCAGCTCGATGCGGGCGGCGGCATTGCGCATGTGCTGCGCGGCGGTCTCGCGGGCGCCGGCGGTGTCGCCGCGCTCGATGGCCTGCCAGGCCGCGCGACTTCAGGCGCGACACCGCCTTCCGCACGGCCAGCCCGGCACCGCGCTTCATTTCAGCGAAGGACACCAAGGCGAGGCCCATGGGTTGGCAACGAGGAAGAAGGTACCGAAAGCGCCGACGACTCCAAGGCCAGCGGCGCCCCCGGGGGGCGTGGCGACCCAGCTCAGCTGGCTGCGGCGCCCAGCCGGCGCAGCCGCGCCAGCAGCCGGCTGCGCTGGGCCGGCGTGAGCGCCTCCACGCGGCCGACCAGCGTCTCGTCGATCGGCGCGATGCCGACGAAGCCGAGGATGTTGCGCTCCAGCGCCTTCAGGCTGTGCGCGCGGAAGTACCAGCGGTACACCAGGGCCGGCATGCCCATGGTGACCACCAGCCGCGCCGAGCGCCCGCTCAGCAGCTTCTGCGGCTGGGCATGGCCGTGGATCGGCCCGATGGCGAAGCCGGGCCGCGCCACCTGCTCCAGGAAGCCCTTGAGCAGCGCCGGCATGCCGCCCAGCCACAGCGGGAAGAAGATCACCAGGTGCTGCGCCCAGGCGATGTCCGCCTGCGCCGGCAGCAGCGCCGGCGGCACCGGGCCGCTGTCCCACTCGGCCTTGCGGCGCAGCAGCGGGAAGTCCAGCGTGGCCAGCGTCAGCCGGCGCACTTCGTGGCCTGCATCGGCCGCACCGTCGGCATAGGCGTCCGCCAGTGCATGGCCGAAGTGCGGCGCCGGATCGGGATGGCCTTGCAGCAGGAGGATGCGTCTGCCCATGCCGCCATGCTGCGGCCGCCGGCCCGGGCTGCGTTTGCGTTCGCTCAAACAGGCGCGTAGGCCGCGTCCGATGGCGCGGCGGGGCGGTGGCCGGGCCGCGGGCGGGCCGGCGGCGCATGGGCAGGCTGAGTGGCCCGGCCTAAGGTGCAGGTTCGACCAACGCCAACAGGAGTCCGCCATGAACCGCACGACCGATCCCAGCGACCGCGACGCCAACCGCGACCCGATCACCGGCGCCCCCGGCAGCCACCCGGTGGGCACCGGCGTGGGCGCGATGGTGGGCGGTGCGGCCGCCGGCGCGGCCACCGGCACCATCGCCGGGCCGGTGGGCACCCTGGTGGGCGCCGCCGTCGGTGCCGTGGTGGGCGGCCTGGCCGGCAAGGCGGTGGCCGAGCAGATCGACCCCACCGCCGAGGAAGCCTACTGGCGCGACAACTACAGCAGCCGCCCCTATGTGCCGCCCGGCTCCAGCTTCGACGACTACGGCCCCGCCTATGGGTTGGGGGTTGCGGCCTTCAACAGCTACCCGGGCCGCAGCTTCGACGAGGTGGAGCCCGAGCTGTCGCGCGACTGGGGCCAGCGCCGCGGCAGCTCCCGCCTGGAATGGGCACATGCCCAGGGCGCCAGCCGCGACGCCTGGCAGCGGGCGAGCGACCGCATGGAGCGTGCCCTGCCAGGCGACGCCGACGGCGACGGCCGCTGACGCGTTGCAGGCCGCGCAGCGCGCGTCCACCGCCTGCCTCATCCGGCAGCAACGGGCGGCCAGCCCCGGTGCGGCGCCGCTTTGGCCACGCCACCCACCGCTTGTCCACCGAGTTGTCCACAACATCTGTGGACAAGCACATGCGCGCGGTGGCGCGTACGCTTGAAGCCGGAAGGAGATACGCCGCATGCAGCCCACGCCGCCCGCTGACCGTCCCACCGCTTCCATCACGCTGACCGACCTGCCGGAGCCGGTGGTGGTGCCCGGCACGCCGGCCCAGGCGCCGCAGGCCGCGCCCGAGGTGGCGCCCGAGCCGCTGCCCGAGCCCCGGCTGCAGCCGCTGCTGCCGGCCGGCGCCCACCGCATCCTGGTAGGCACCGCCAGCTGGACCGATCCCACGCTGATCAAGTGCGGCCGCTTCTACCCCAAGGGCTGCAATTCGGCCGAGGCGCGCCTGCGGCACTACGCCAGCCGCTTCCCGCTGGTGGAGGTCAACAGCAGCTACTACGGCCTGCCTTCGGCGACCAACGCGCAGCTGTGGGCCGAGCGCACGCCGGCCGACTTCGTGTTCAACGTCAAGGCTTTCCGGCTCTTCACCGGCCACCAGACGCCGGTGGATGCGCTGCCGATGGTGGTGCGTGCCGCGCTGGGCGCCTTCACCCGCAAGAACGTCTACTACGCCGACCTGGCGCCCGAGCTGCGCGAGCTGATGTGGCAGAGCTTCCTGGAGGCGCTGCAGCCGCTGCGGGCGGCCGGCAAGCTGGGGGCGCTGCACTTCCAGTTCCCGCCGTGGTTCGTGCAGTCGGCGCAGGCGCGGGAGCACCTGGACGAGGTGCGCGCCCGCCTGACCGATCACCTGGTGGCGGTGGAATTCCGCCACCAGAGCTGGTTCCTGCCGACCCAGGCCGCTGCCACGCTGGAGTTCGAGAAGGAGCGGGCGCTGGTCAACGTGGTGCTGGACGAGCCGCAGGGCTTCGCCAACAGCGTGGGCGCGCACTGGGAGGTGACCAATCCGCACCTGGCGGTGGTGCGGCTGCATGGCCGCAATGCCGAGACCTGGAACATCAAGGATGCCGCCTCGGCCAGCGAGCGCTTCAACTACGACTATCCCGATGCGGAGCTGGAAGAGCTGGCGGTGCACATCCGCAAGCTGGCCGAGCGGGTGCTCGCCACCCACGTGGTGTTCAACAACAACATGGAAGACCAGGGCCAGCGCAATGCCGCACGGCTGATGCAGATCCTGGGGCTCACCCGTTGAAGGCCCGCGGCGCGCTGCGCACGGTGGCCGGCTTCGAGGCGCTGAAGGGTGCCGTCGCGCTGGCCGCCGGCCTGGGCCTGCTGGGGCTGCTGCACCACGACCTGCACCGGCTGGCGCTGTCGCTCATCGGCCATGTGGGCCTGAGCCCCGGCGCGCACTATCCCGCGCTGCTGCTGGGCGAGCTGGACCGCCTGCAGCACACGCCCACCCAGTGGCTGCTGCTGGCGGTGGCCGGCTACGTGGCCCTGCGCTGGGCGGAGGCCTGGGCGCTGTGGCACGGCGCGGCCTGGGGCGAATGGCTGGGCGCGGTGTCGGGCGCGCTGTACCTGCCGCTGGAGCTGCGCCACCTGCTGCACCGGCCCGGCATGGCGGGCGCGGCAGTGGTGGTGCTGAACCTGCTGCTGGTGCTGTGGCTGGCCGGACGCTGCTGGCAGCGCGCCCGACGGCAGCGGTCATTGACCGGCTGACGCCCGGGAACGCGTACGCCCGCCGGGCCCGGCGTTCGGAAGTTCGAAGAAACGCCCGTCGCCCGTCATCGCCGGCCGGCGAAAAACCCCGCCCGATCAAGCACTTGGCGCTGAAGGCGTGAAAGCTCCGCATCTGGCACGCGCGCTGCAAAGCAGGGTGCAGATGCCGCCCATCCAGGGTCATGGCACGGGAGGAGGGGGACTCGATGAGCTGGAGCACCGCACTGCGGGCCGGTACCGCCGCCATGGGCGTGGCCTGGGCCATGGCCGCGCCGGGCCCGGCCGCCGCCGATGCCCCCGGCTCGCCGACGCTGGAGCGCATCGCCGCCACTGCCACCATCAGCCTGGGCCACCGGGAGTCGTCGGTGCCGTTCTCGTACTACGACGAGAAGCACCAGGTGGTGGGCTATTCGCACGAACTGGCGCTGCGGGTGGCCGAGGCGGTGCGCCAGTCGCTGCGGCTGCCGGCGCTGACCATCCGGCTGGTGCCCGTCACCTCGCACAACCGCATGCCGCTGGTGATCAACGGCACGGTGGACCTGGAATGCGGCTCCACCACCCACACCATCGAGCGCGAGGCGCAGGTGGCCTTCTCGCACAGCATCTTTATCGTCAGCACCCGGCTGCTGGTGGCGGCCGATTCGGGCATCCGCGACTTTCCCGACCTGGCCGGCAAGACGGTGGTGGTCACCGCCGGCACCCAGGCCGAGCGGCTGCTGCGCCGCTGGATCGAGCAGCAGTCGGCCGGCGTGCATGTGCTGGCCGGCAAGGACCATGGCGACTCCTTCCGCCTGCTGGCCAGCGGCCGGGCCGCCGCCTTCATGATGGACGACGCGCTGCTGTACGGCGAACGGGCGAAGGCCCGCCGGCCGGCGGATTGGCAGGTGGTGGGCACGCCGATGTCGTACGAGGCCTATGCGTGCATGCTGCGCGCCGGCGACCCGGCCTTCAAGCGCGTGGTGGACGATGCGCTGGCGCGGGTGATGCGCTCCGGCGAGGCGCGGCGCCTGCATGAGCGCTGGTTCCGCCAGCCCATCCCGCCGCGCGGCGTGAACCTCGACTGGCCGCTGTCGGACGCGCTGGCTGCGCTCTACCGCGAGCCCAACGACCGGCCGGCGGAGCGTCCATGAGCGCTGCCGCCCGGCCGCCCGAAGGCGGCGCTCCTCCCGCTCGGCGGGATCCCGCGCAGCGGGAGGGTGCACCATCCGTCGCCGCCGCACGGCCGCCCGAAGGCGGCGCTCCTCCCGCTCAGCGGGATCCCGCGCAGCGGGAGGGTGCTCCATCCGTCGCCGCCGCCCGGCCGCCCGAAGGCGGCGCTCCTCCCGCTCGGCGGGATCCCGCGCAGCGGGAGGGTGCTCCATCCGTCGCTGCCGCCCGGCCGCCCGAAGGCGGCGCTCCTCCCGCCCGGCGGGATCCCGCGCAGCGGGAGGGTGCTCCATCCGTCGCCGCCGCCCGGCCGCCCGAAGGCGGCGCTCCTCCCTCTCGGAGGGATCCCGCGCAGCGGGAGGGTGCTCCATTCCCCACCGCCCGGCCGCGCCGCGGCCTGCCCGCCTGCGGCCCGGACTGCCCGCCCGGCTGCAGCCCCGCCTGCGTGCTGGCCGGCCCGGGCCGCGCGCCGCATGCCGGCGGCGCGCAGGCGCTGTCGGCCCGCCTGGCCGCTGCCGCGCCCGGTGCGCGTCCCAGCCGCAGCGGCTTCTACGCCAGCGGGGCGCAGGCGATGGAGGCGGCGCTGCGCATCGCCCGCAGCCACAGCGGCCGGCCGGCCATCATCAAGCTCACCGGCAGCTGCATGCCGGGCTCCGCGCCGGCCTGGACCGAGTTCGGCCGCCCCGCCGGCCCGGTGTGGCGGCTGCGCGCGCCCATGCCGCTGCACGGCGACCGCGACGAGCAGGTGCTGGAGCGGCTGGACGCGGTGCTGCAGGGCCCACTGCGCGCCGAGCGCGTGGCCGCGCTGGTGATCGAGCCGGTGCAGGGCGAGGGCGCCGGCATGCTGCTGTCCGAGGACTTCGTGGCCGCGCTGCGCGAGCGCTGCGACCGACACCACATCCTGCTGGTGGCCGACGAGGTGCACTGCGGCCTGGCCCGCAGCGGGCGCCTGTTCGCCATGGCCCACCATGCGGCGGCGGCCGACCTGGTGGTGCATGCCGAAGGCCCGGACGGCCTGCTGCCGCTGGCCATCGTCACCGGGCCGGCCGCGGTGATGCAGTCGGCGCCCGACCAGGCCGCCTTCGGCGACGAGGGCCGCGAAGCCGCCATCGCCGCCTTGCATGCGGTGCTCGACCAGATCGACGAACACCGGCTGTGCCAGCGGGCCGAGCAGCTGGGCCGCCAGCTGCTGGCGGTGCTGGGCCGCGCCATGGCCTGGCAGCCGCGCATCGCCGACATCCGCGGCGTCGGCTCGATGCTGGCCATCGAGTGCATGCAGGGCAGCGATCCCGACCCCGTCTATGCCCGCCAGGTGCAGGACCGTGCGATGCAGCGCGGCCTGCTGCTGCCGGTCTCGGGCGACTGGGCCAACGTGGTGCGCCTGCCCTATCCCCTGGGCATCGACGACCGGGCCTTCGCGTCGCTGCTGGTCACCGTGGAACTGGCCTTGCGCGGCGGCTAGCGGCGCCATTCCTTCCCTCCAGATTCCTTCCTCCTTCCAAGCCACTCACGCATGAATCCGTTCGCCGTTGCCGGCATCCAGATGCCGGCGTCCGCCCAGGACGACAACATCCCGCACGGGCACCTGATGCGCATCGCCGAGCGCAATGGCCTGGGCCGCGACCTGGTGGTGCAGACGGCCTTCGGCGACTCGGGCCACACCACCTTCTTCATCAGCTCGCAGGCCGACTTCGACCGGCATGCCGACGAGATCGTGAAGGACCCCGAGGTCAAGATCATGAAGCGCATCAACTGCCGCGGTGCCACGCTGGAGGCCTGCGCCACGCAGTCGGGCACGCTGGTGGGGCCGCTGCTGACCGAGGTGGTGGGCGCCAGGGAGCTGACGCCCTACAAGGGCTGCTGGTGCGGCAACGAGGTGTTCCCCGGCGCCTTCACCGAAGGCGTGCGCGAGAAGGCCCGGCAGATGGCCGAGCGCTTCGGCAACCAGCTGCTGGAGGAGGGCTACCGCGGCTATTTCATGAGCGAGGACGGCAGCGTGGCCTACCAGCGCTTCGACTACGAGCGCCGCGCCATCTACAACGAGCGCGAGGCCTTCTTCCTGCGCATCACCGGCCCGGGGGACTACCGCTACGAAGGCGCCGACCTCGGCATCCTGATCACCCGCGGCCGCTCGATGGACGACAACTTCCGGCTCAACATCCGCGCCCGCGACTGGATCCGTGGCATCCAGAACCACTACGCCGGCAAACCGATCGTCACCACCCAGCACGAGCTGGCGCCGGCCCCCGGCTCCTTCAAGATCCTGTGAGCGGCCGCGCTGCCCCACCGATGCAGGTCGGCTTACGCACGCTGTTCGAGGACACACCCGGCCCGCTGTGGCAGGCCGCCTTCGAGCGGCTGTGGCCGGGCTACAGCGCCTGGTTCCTGCGCGGCGGCATGGTGGACCGGCCCAGCTACCTGGCTTCGCGCCGGGCGCTGCGCAACCACATGCCCGAGCTGGTGCCCACCTGGGAGAAGCTGGTGGCCCTGGCCGGCGGCGAGGACGTGCCATCGCGCTTCCTGTCGCTGTGGTGCCCGCCGCCCTACATCGCCGGCTGCTCGCAGGCGGTGTGGGTCGATCCGCTGGGCCAGGAGCCGCCAGCCCTGCTGCGCAACTACGACTACGCCCCCGCGCTGCTGGAAGGCGAATGGATGGCCACCCGCTGGGTCGGCCAGCGGGTGCTGGCGATGAGCGACTGCTGCTGGGGCGTGCTCGACGGCCTGAACGAATCCGGCCTGGCGGCCACGCTGGCCTTCGGCGGGCGCACCGTCACCGGCGAGGGCTTCGGCATTCCGCTGGTGCTGCGCTACGTGCTGGAGGTGGCGCGCAACACCGCCGAGGCGGTGCAGCAGCTGCGCCGGCTGCCGGTGAGCATGTGCTACAGCGTCACGCTGCTGGATGCCTCGGGCGACTGGGCCACGGTGTTCGTGTCGCCCGACCGGCCGACGGAGGTCACCCGCATCGGCGCGGTGAGCAACTTCCAGCACCGCGTGGAATGGCCCGAGCATGCCCGCGCCACCCATGCGCTGGAACGCCAGCAGCACCTGCAGGGCCTGCTGGACAACGGCGCCAGCCTGGCCCATGCGCAGGCCGCGTTGCTGCATCCGCCGCTCTACCAGACCTCGTGGGAACGCGGCTACGGCACCTTGTACAGCGCCACCTACCGGCCCGCGATGCGGCAGGCCACCTTGTCATGGCCCGGCGACAGCTGGGTGCAGTCCCTCGATGCGCTCGCCACCGGCACGCGCGAGTTGCAGTACGGCGCCGCGCCCCGCGCGTAGGCGCCGCCCACACACCACCAACAACATTCCAACGGAGAGAGCAGCATGAGCAGCGCGACATTGAGCGGCAGCAGCAGCGGAGGGGCGGCCACGGCGCCCGGGCAGCGGTAAAGAAGAAGGTGCCGGCGGCGGTCTACATCCTGGTGGCCATGCTGCTGGGCATCGCCATCGGCTACGGCGTGTTCGTCGAGTTCCCGGACAAGAAGGTGGCCGCGCAGATCGCGGGCTACATCTCCATCGTGTCCGACGTGTTCCTGCGGCTGATCAAGATGCTGATCGCGCCGCTGGTCTTCTCCACGCTGGTGGTGGGCATCGCCCACATGGGCACCGCCTCGTCGGTGGGCCGCGTCTTCGGCAAGGCGCTGGCCTGGTTCTTCACCGCCTCGCTGATCTCGCTGGTGCTGGGCCTGGTGATGGCCAACCTGCTCAAGCCGGGTGTCAACCTGGGCCTGCCGCTGCCCGACATCGGCGCCTCGGCCAACCTGGCCACGGCCAAGTTCACGCTGAAGGACTTCGTCAGCCACCTGGTGCCCAAGTCCTTCGCCGAGGCCATGGCCCACAACGAGATCCTGCAGATCGTGGTGTTCTCGATGTTCTTCGGCGTGGCGCTGGCCTCGCTGGGCGACAAGGCCAAGACCCTGGTGCTGGCCATCGAGGAGCTGTCGCATGCCATGCTGGTGATCACCGGCTACGTGATGAAGCTCGCGCCGCTGGCGGTGATGGCCGCCATGGCCGCCACCGTGGCGGTCAACGGCCTGGAGATCCTGCTGAAGTTCGCTGTCTTCATGGGCGACTTCTACCTGGGCCTGTTCGTGCTGTGGGCGGTGCTGATCGGTGCCGGCTTCCTGTTCCTGGGCCCGCGGGTGTTCAAGCTGCTGGTGCAGATCAAGGAAGCCTTCCTGCTGTCCTTCGCCACCGCCAGCTCCGAGGCCGCCTACCCCAAGATCCTGGATGCGCTGGACCGCTTCGGCGTGCGCCGCAAGATCAGCAGCTTCGTCATGCCGATGGGCTATTCGTTCAACCTGGACGGCTCGATGATGTACTGCACCTTCGCCGTGCTGTTCATCGCCCAGGCCTACGGCATCGAGCTGCCGGTGGCCACGCAGGTCACCATGCTGCTGATCCTGATGCTCACCTCCAAGGGCATGGCCGGCGTGCCGCGCGCCTCGCTGGTGGTCATCGCCGCCACGCTCAACCAGTTCAACATCCCCGAGGCCGGCCTGCTGCTGATCCTGGGCATCGACACCTTCCTGGACATGGGCCGCAGCGCCACCAATGCGGTGGGCAACTCCATCGCCACCGCGGTGGTAGCCAAGTGGGAAGGGGAACTGCTGCCGGAGGACCAGGCCGCGGCCCATGCCGCCGCGCTGGATGCCGCCGCCCGCGCCAAGGCCCAGGTGGCCCATGGCTGAGGCCGCCCGCCACCGGCCGCTGCGGCGCCTGGCCCGTGCGGCGGGCCGCCTGGCCGCCGCCGCCGCCGTGCTGCTGATGGCGGCCACGCCGCTGCGGGCGCAGACCGACGCGGCGCCCGCCGAGCTCACCGGCACGCTGAAGAAGCTGCGCGACAGCGGCGCCATCACGCTGGCCCACCGGGCGGACGCGGTGCCGTTCTCCTACCTGTCGGCGCGCGGCGAGCCCATCGGCTACACCATCGACCTGTGCGTGCTGCTGGCGGAGGCGCTGGGCGAGCAGGTGGGCCGCACGCTGGCGCTGCGCTGGCTGCCGGTGACGGCCGACAGCCGCATCCCGGCCATCGTGGCCGGCCAGGCCGACCTGGAATGCGGCGCCACCACCAGCAACCTGGAGCGCCAGCGGCTGGTGGCGTTCTCGCCCACGCTGTTCATCGCCGGCACCAAGCTGCTGGTGCCACGCGGCTCGCCGGTGAAGTCGTTCCGCGACCTGGCGCAACGCAGCGTGGCCGTCACCTCCGGCACCACCAACGAGAAGGCGGTGCGTGAGCTGTCGCGGCGCTTCGGCATCGCGATGGCGGTGCAGGTGACGCCGGACCATGAGGCCGGGCTGGCGCTGCTGCGATCGGGCCAGGTGCAGGCCCTGGCGACCGACGACGTGCTGCTGCACGGCCTGGTGGCGCACCACCGGCTGCAGGCCGACTACCGCGTGGTGGGCGACTACCTCAGCTACGACCCCTATGCAGTGATGTTCCGCAAGGACGACCCGGCCCTGGCCGCAGCGATCGACCAGGCGGTGCGCCGGCTGGCGGAGGACGGCGAGATCGAGCGCCGCTACAAACGCTGGTTCCTGCAGAAGTTGCCGTCGGGCGTGAGCCTGGGGCTGCCGATGAGCGCGCAGCTCGAGTCCGCGCTGGGTGCGCTGTCGTTCAAGCGCGAATAACGACGGAAGGCAAGCCCGCGTCGAGTACACGCCCCGAATGCCGGGGCGTGTCATTTTTTACCTGCAAAGTCGGCAAAATCGGCGCACATGTCCTGGCGCCTGTCCGTGTTGCTCCTGCTTGCCGCCGCCGCGCTGCTGGCAGCGGCCGCCATGGCGGGTTACCGCTGGGGCCATGTGCAAGGCCTGCAGGCGCTGCGCGAGGACACCAACCACCGGCTGGACCTGTTCGCCACCACGGCCCAGGGGCGCATCAGCCGGCTGGAGCACAGCGCCGCCACCATCCAGCTGCATCCGGCGGTGCTGGCGCTGTACCGGGGACCGGCGCGCCAGCGACCGCCCGAACGCGTGGCCGCCGCCAACGATCTGCTGCACCGGCTGAATGCCCACCAGGGCAGCACCGCCGTCTTCGTCGCCGACGAGCGCGGCATGGTGCTGGCCAGCAGCAACCTGGGCCAGCCCGACGACAGCCAGCTCGGCCAGGACCTGTCCTACCGGCCCTACTACATGGAGGCGCTGTCGGGCCGGGTCGGGCGGCACTTCGCAGTGGGCACGGCGGCCGATGCGCCGGGCTACTTCTTCTCGCATCCCATCCGCGATGGCGACCGGGTGGTGGGCGTGGCCGTCACCAAGGTGTCGCTGGCCGACATCGGCCAGGCTTTTCCGCTGCTGGGCACGCCCGCGCTCATCCTCGACCGCAACGACGTGGTGATCCTGTCCTCCCGGCCGCAATGGCTGTACACCACGATGCAGCCGCTGACGGTGGAGGCGCGGGTGGACTTGGAGCTCACCGGCATGTACGGCAACCGCCGGCTGGGCCGCTTCCCGCTGCCGCTGCCGCTGGCCTGGCAGCCCGACACGCAGACGCTGGACCAGGTGCTGCAGCCGGAGGCCGACAACCTGTCCCGCGATGGCGCCGGCCTGCTGGTGCAGGGCCGCACCCTGGACGGCATGGACTGGCGGCTGCTGCTGTTCTCCGACCTGGCCGGTGTGCGCGCCCGGGCACGCGGCACCGGCGCCATGGCCGCGCTGTGCGCGGCGGTCGTCATGCTGGTGCTGCTGGCCGTGCTGCAGCGCCGCCGCGCCGCGCGCCAGCGGCTGCGCGACCAGCAGGCGCTTCAGCGGCTGAATGCCGAGCTGGAGGACACCGTGGCCCGCCGCACCCGGGCGCTCACCGACGCCAACCGCGAGCTGCGCCGCGAAATGGCCGAGCGGGTGCAGGCCGAGGCCACGCTGCGCGCCGCGCAGGACGAGCTGGTGCAGGCGGCCAAGCTGGCGGTGGTGGGCCAGCTGTCCACCGGCATCACCCATGAACTGGCGCAGCCGCTGGGCGCCATCCGCACGCTGGCGGGCAATGCGCGCGAATTCATGCGGCGCGGCGACCTGGACGGCGCGCACGGCAACCTGGCCATCGTCGACACGCTGGTCGAGCGCATGGGCGGCATCATCCATCCGTTCAAGGCCTTCGCCCGCAAGTCGCCGGTGGAGCCGGCGGCGGTGCCGGTGGCGGCGGCGCTGCGCAGCGCGCTGTTCCTGCTCGACCAGCGGGTGCGCGCCGAGCGGGTGGAGGTCCGGCTGCAGCTGGCGGACGCCGGGACCGGCAGCCCGGTGGCCTGGTGCAACCGCAACCGGCTGGAGCAGGTGCTCATCAACCTGATCGGCAATGCCATCGACGCGATGCATGGCGCCCCGCGCCGGCAGCTGCTGGTCGAGGCACGGACGCTGGACGGCGAGCGGGTGTGCATCCGCGTGGCCGACAGCGGCGGCGGCCTGCCGCCATCGGTGCTGGCCGGCCTGTTCACCCCCTTCTTCACCACCAAGCCGCCGGGCAGCGGGCTCGGCCTGGGCCTGGTGATTTCGCGCGGCATCGCGCAGGACTATGGCGGCGACCTCGCCGCGGCCAACCGGCCCGAAGGCGGCGCCGTGTTCACGCTGTGGCTGCCGGCCGCACCCAACCCCCTTCTTCCATGAACACCGATCTCACTGTCCTCATCATCGAAGACGACAGCCACATGCGCCTGGGCTGCGTGCAGGCGATGCAGTTCGCGGGCCTGCGGGTGCAGGAGTTCGACAACGCCGAGGCCGCGCTGCGGCTGCTGCAGCGCGGTTTTCCGGGCGTGGTGGTCACCGACATGCGGCTGCCCGGGCTGGACGGCATGCAGGTCATCAAGCGATGCCAGCAGCTGGACGCCAGCCTGCCGGTGCTGGCCATCACCGGCCATGGCGACATCGCGATGGCGGTGGAGGCCATGCGCAGCGGCGCCTATGACTTCATCACCAAGCCGTTCTCGCCGGAGCAGCTGGTGGAGGTGGTGCAGCGGGCATTGGACAAGCGGCGGCTCACGCTGCAGGTCACCGACCTGCAGCAGCGGCTGGCGCGGCTGGAGGGCGTGGAGGGCAAGCTGATCGGCATCTCGCCGCAGATGGAGCGGGTGCGCCGGCTGGTGCGCGAGGTGGCCGACAGCCCGGTGGACGTGATGATCCGCGGCGAGACCGGCAGCGGCAAGGAACTGGTGGCGCAGGCGCTGCACCAGCTGTCGCGCCGCCAGGCCGCGCCCTTCGTGGCGCTGAACTGCGGCGGCCTGCCCGAGAACCTGCTGGACAGCGAGCTGTTCGGCCATGAGCCCGGCGCTTTCACCGGCGCCCAGCGGCGCCGGGTGGGCAAGATCGAGCATGCCCACGGCGGCACGCTGTTCCTGGACGAGCTGGAAAGCATGCCGACCAATGTGCAGATCAAGCTGCTGCGGGTGCTGCAGGAGCGGGTGATCGAGCGCCTGGGCAGCAATGTGCAGACGCCGGTGGACTGCCGCGTGGTGGCCGCCACCAAGGACGACCTGCTGGAGCGTGCCCGCCAGCACACCTTCCGCGCCGACCTGTACTACCGGCTCAACGTCGTGGTGATCGACCTGCCGCCGCTGCGGGAGCGGCGCGAGGACATTCCGCTGCTGCTGGAGCACTTCATGCTGCTGGCCGCGGCCCGCTATGGCCGGCCGCAGCCGGAGCTGCCACCGGCGCAGCTCAGCCGCCTGATGGCCCATGCCTGGCCGGGTAACGTGCGCGAGCTGCGCAACGTGGCCGACTGCCTGGTGCTGGGCGTGCTGCGCGAAGGCCTGATCGAGGCCGATGCCGCCGTGCCCGGCGGCCCGCGCAGCCTGGCCGAGACGGTCGACGACTTCGAGCGCAGCCTGATCGCCAGCGAGCTGCACCGCCACCGCGGCAGCCTGGCCCGCGCCGCCGAGGCGCTGAACACCGCCAAGACCACGCTGCACGGCAAGGTGCGCAAGTACGGCCTGGGCTGATCGAGCGGGCCGGCCACGAAAAGAAGGCCGGCCGCGGAGGTCACGGACGGCCTGCAAGCCAGGCGCCGGCCTGTGGCCGGCACGGTGGAATCTGCGCCGGGGCGGGCGCGTGGTGTGGATGTTCGGGGCAGGCTTGCGCCCGCTCAGCGGCGGCGCGTCAGCAGCAGCCCGGCCAGCACGCCCAGCGCCAGCGCGCCGGCCACCACCGGCCACGGGTTGTCGTGCACCAGGTTGTCGGCCGCGCGGGCGGTGCTGCGGCCGCGCTCCACGGCGGTGTCGCGGGCCTGGGCCAGCGTCTCGCGGGCGGCGCGCAGCTTGGCCAGGCCACGGGCACGCAGTTCCTCGGCGCGGCTGCTCTCGGCCGTGGCGGCCTGTTCCAGGGCTTCCTGGGCGCCGCTGAGCGCACCCTGGGCATCGGCATGCAGGGCTTCGACGGAATGCAGGGACATGACGGTCTTTCGCAAAAGGGAAGGGGAACGGAAAAAAGGGCTTGCACCGACGACTGCACGGCCCTTGGCAGCAGCACGCCCCATGCCAACCGCCGGCCAGGGCGGATCCCCAGGGCAGCGCCGGCCCGCCATTCGACAAGCCGTACGAACTGCCCCGGATGCCGTTCGCCGGGCGGAACGCTGTTGCCGGGGGCCGGCCATCGGCCACCGCTTTGCGGGGGTGGTGGAGGCGCAGGGCCCGGGCTTGCCCGCAGCAGGCGACATCAACACGCCTTGAAAGGGATGGAGCCATGAAACTGACCACGACGCTGGTGCTGCTGGGTGCCGCCGCCGCGATGACTGCCTGCGGTGGTGGCGGCGGTGGCGGCTCGGACGCCGGCAGCAGCCCCTCCGGCGCCACGCCGGCCACGCCGGTGGTGACGCCCGTCGCCCCGCCGCCCGGCGGCACCCCACCGATCCGGTGGCCGCCCCCGGCGGCGGCACCGGCGCGGAGCAGCCCGCCCCGGGCAGCGGCACGGGCACCAATGCCGGCGCCGACACCGCCCCGGTCACCGAGGTGCCCACGCCCACCTACACCGCAGGCTCGATCGTGGCCGCCGCCTTCGACACGGTGAACAGCGAGCGCAGCCGCTGCGGCTTCGGCAAGGTGGCACAGAACGCCCAGCTGGACGCTGCCGCCGGCGGGCATGCCGCGTACCTGGGCGCCCGCTGGAACGAGGCCCTCTTCGACACCGGCGCGGTGCAAGACGCGAGCCGCAGCGGCTTCACCGGCGTGAACCCGGCCGACCGGGCAGCCCGCGCCGGTTACACCGGCAACGTGTCCGAGTACCTGGGCTACCACTACTACAGCCGGCCCAAGGATTACGGCAACGCGCTCGTGCGCACCATGTTCGCCTCGGTCTACCACCAGATCGGCCTGCTGGACGGCAACCGCGACGCGGGCGCCGGCGTGGAGCTGGCGCAGAACACGCCGCTGCCCATGACCATCCTCACCTGGATGACCGGCACCCAGCCGGGCGTGCCGCTGCAGGAACCGGCCACGCTGGTGACCTATCCCTGCGAAGGCAGCACCGGCCTGCAGCCCTACATGTACGGCGAGAGCCCCGATCCCTTCGCCGGCCTGGGCCTGGCGCAGGACACCCACGTGGGCCATCCCATCTATGTGCGCGCGCCGGGTGGCCAGGTGCTGCAGCTGACCCGCGCCCGGGTGCTGAGCGCAGCCGGAGCCGAGCTGCCGGTGGCGCTGTACCACGCCAGCGACGACCCGAACCGCCGGCTGGGCGTGCACCAGGCCTTCGTGGTGCCGCGGGTGAAGCTGGCCGAAGGCGCCAGCTACACCGTGGAAGTCGAAGGCACGGCCGGCGGCGTGGCCTTCAGCCGGCGCTTCAGCTTCTCGACGCTGGTGTTCTGACGGTCCGCGGCCTGCGGGGCCGCTGCCCGGCAGCGTGCTACGCCGGCTGCGGATGCTGGTGGCGGTATTCCTGCGTGAGCCCGCCATAGCCATAGGCGGTGGCGCGCACGTCGTGCACGTGGATGTAGCTCTCCTCGTGCAGGTTGCCCAGCAGCCGGGCGAAGCCGGCGAACACCTCGTCGATGTACTGCGCCTTTTCCGCCTTGGTGTTGGTCTCGTCCACCACCTTCACATCGAAGTAGAAGCTGGCCTTGCGCTGCTCGGCCAGCGTGCGGCCGCCCACCACCCAGTGCTCGGGCGGCACGTAGTCCACCGTGATGGCGGTGAGCTCGCGACGCTTGTGCAGGATGCGGGTGGTGGCCTCCAGCAGCAGCTCGGCGATGCGGCTGGTCATCTCGGCCGAGGGTTCGGCGCTGACCTTGACGTTGAGGATGGGCATGGGATGCTCCTTCAGTTGGTTAGCAATGCAACCATTTGGTCGCGGGAAGAGTCGGTTGGCGTGATGGCTTCAGGCGGCCGGCGGGGCGATGCGACGGGGCAGGTTCACTCCAGCGCGGCGCGCACTGCGCGCACCTGGCCCACCGTGTCGGCAAAGGCTTCCGGGCCCAGCAGCTTCTTCAGGCGTTCGGTCACCGCGGCACTGGCGCGGTTGAGCCTGCCGTGCAGCGCCCAGGCGGCCTCGGTGGGATGGATCGCCCATTCGCGGCCGTCGCGGCCGGAGGCGGCGCGCTCGATCAGGCCCTTGGCCAGCAGGCCGTCCATCGAGCGGGTGGCCGTGGGCTTGGAGATGGCCATGCGCCGCGCCAGCTCGGAAGCCGGCAGGCCGGGCTCGGCCAGCACCGCCCGCAGCAGGAAGGCCTGCGGCGGCGTCAGGCCGAAGGGCTGGAAGGCCGCCGTCCAGGTGCGCTCCAGCTGGCGGGCCAGCGCGGTGGTGTTGAAGTACAGGCATTGCTCGAACATGGCGCCAGCGTACGCCTGATTGGTTAGCAATGCAACCAATTGGCGGGCGGCGATCCGGTGGCGGCCTTCGGGGCCTTGTGGTGCCCATGCCATGCGGCGCTTGACGCCGACGGCCCGGGCTGGCCACACTGCGGCCCTCGGCCACCACTTCCTGCGAAAGGGGACACCATGAAGAAGCACATGACGCCCGCCCCCCAACACGCCGGAAGTCCCGCGCCCGCACGCTGACATCGCCCTGCGCCGCAGGGTCTTCCGCCTCCCTCCATCCGTTGCCGCCGGGCTTGTCGCCCGCGGCTGGTTGCAGCTTGACTGGACAGACCCTGACCATGCAGGACTTCGATGACGACGCCTTCCTGTCGATCGGCCTCACGCGCCCGATACGGCAGCTCCTGAACACCCTGCGCTTCGACGACACCACCCGCCTGGTGCGGGTGACCGAGGTGAACCGCCATACCGTGCGCCTGCACGACGGCACCGACGACTACAGCGCCCGCTTGCTGCCGGCGCTGGTGCATGAACTGCAAGCCGCCGGCGATGCGCTGGCGGTGGGCGACTGGGGCCTGGCCCGCCAGGAACCCGATGGCGCCTGCTGGCTGACCGACTTCCTCGCGCGCAGCAATGCACTGAGCCGGCGCGATGCCGACGGCCGCCGCCATGTGCTGGTGAGCAACGTGGACACCGCGCTCATCGTCATGGGCCTGGACGACGACTTCAGCCCGCGCCGGCTGGAGCGCTTCCTGGCGCTGGCCGATGCCAGCGGCGTGCAGCCGGTGGTGGTGCTGAGCAAGGCCGACCTGTGCGCCGACGTGCCGGCGGCGCTGGCCCGGCTCGAGGGCCGGTTGCCGGACCGGGTGCCGCGGCTGGCGCTGGATGGGCGCTCGCCGGCGGCGGCGGCGCAGGCGCTGGCCCCCTGGCTGCTGCCAGGCCGCACGCTGGTGCTCATCGGCTCCAGCGGTGCGGGCAAGTCCACGCTGGCCAATGCCTTGATCGGCCAGGCGGTGCAGGACACCGGCCCCACCCGGCAGCACGACGGCCGCGGCCGCCACACCACCACCTCACGCAGCCTGCATCGCTTGTGCGGCGGCGCCTGCCTGATCGACACGCCGGGCGTGCGCGCGCTGCGGCCCGATGCGGACGCGGCCACCCTGGCGGCCAGCTTCGGCGACATCGCGCGGCTGTCGCTGCAGTGCCGCTTCCGGGATTGCCGCCATGCCGGCGAGCCCGGCTGCGCGGTGCGCGCGGCCGTGGACGGCGACCGGGTCGACAACTTCCTCAAGCTGCAGCGGGAGCTGCGGCGCGACGCCCTGGGCCTGCTGGACCGGCGCCAGCAGCTCGCCCAGTGGAAGGCCCGTGCCCGCGCCAGCCGCGAGCGGCTGCGCAGCAAGCGCGGCGCCTGAGGTGCCGGCCCGGTAGCGCGCCTGCGCGCGGATCATCATCGAGGTGTAGGTGAATGCGCCCATGACATCCACTGTAGGCAGCGGCCACCGGCGCCAGCGTGACGGCCGGATGACGTTTGCGTCATCTGCGGCCGAGCCGCCCTACAGCCCCAGCGTGAGGCCGAAGGTGTTGCGCCCGCGCTCGGAACGCGCGAACACCGTGCCACGGTGCATCACCGCGATGGCCTTGACGATGGCCAGTCCCAGGCCGTGGTTGCCGGCCGAATTGCGGCGTGCGCTGTCGGCACGGTAGAAGCGGTCGAACAGATGGGCCAGGTGGCGCTGCTCGATGGCCGCGCCGGGATTGCTCACCGCCACGGACAACTGCTCGCCCTGGCGGCCGATGTCCACCACGATCTCGTCGCCGGCCGCGGAATGCTCGATGGCGTTCTGCAGCAGGTTGTTCAGCGCCCGCCGCAGCAGCGCGGTTTCCAGGCAGCCGCGGGCATCGCCGCGCACCACCACGCGCACCTGCTGGTCCTCCACCATGCACTCCAGGTAGTCCAGCACCTTGTGCACCTCGTCGGCCAGCGACACCTCGGCATGGCGCGAGGCGGCCGCGCCCTGGTCGGCGCGGGCGAGGAACAGCATGTCGTTGACGATGGCCTTCAGCCGCTCCAGCTCCTCCAGGTTGGAGTGCAGCACCTCGGCCAGCTCGGCCGCGTCGCGCGGGCGGGTGAGCATCACCTGCGTCTGGCCGATCAGGTTGGCCAGCGGCGTGCGCAGCTCATGCGCCACGTCGGCATTGAAGGCCTCGAGCTGGCGGCAGGCGCCTTCCAGGCGCTCCAGCGCGCCGTTGAAGGAGGCGGTCAGGTCGTCCAGTTCGGCCGGCATCGGCGCCAGCGCCAGCCGCTGCGAAGGGCGGTTCGGATTGAGCGCCTGCGCCTGGCGCGACAGCCGGCCCAGCGGCTGCAGGCCCAGGCGGGCAATGCCATAGCCCAGCCCCGCCACGCCCAGCACGCCGGCCACGCCGAAGCCCACCAGGGCCAGCCGGAAGTTGGCCAGCGTGTTCCAGAAGGGCAGGGGATCGCGCGCCAGCACCAGCGTCACCGGCGGGCGGTCGCCATCGGCCTGCAGCGTGCGCGACCAGGTGACGAAGTCGCAGGGATGATCTTCCTGGTGCAGCAGGCCATAGCCGCCGGCGCGCGCCAGGGCCAGCACCTGCGCGCTGGGCTGGCCATAGCGGAAGGCGGGATCGTCGCTGACGATCCACAGCCGCATGCCGCTGCGTTCCATGTCCATCGAGTTGAGCTTGGGCACCAGCCACAGCCGCCACTGCGATTCGCTCTGCACCCGGGCCACCACCGATTCGCCCCAGGTGCCGCGCAGCGCCAGCTCGGCCCGCACCTGGGCCATCAGGTTGTCGCGCAGCAGCGTGTGCAGCGCCAGCGCGCCCAGCAGGAACACCACCGTCGCGCAGCCGGCGAACATGGCGGTCAGCCGCCAGGCCAGGTAACGGCCGGGCTGCCAGCGGCGCAGGACATGCCACTTCATGGTGCATCCGCGCCGCGGTCTTCCAGCACATAGCCCATGCCGCGCAGCGTGTGTACCAGCTTGCGGCCATGCGCCGGCCCGTCGATCTTGGCGCGCAGCCGCTTGACGGCCACTTCCACCACGTTGGTGTTGCTGTCGAAGTTCATGTCCCACACCAGCTCGGTGATCTCGGTGCGCGACAGCACCTGGCCCGGCCGCCGCGCCAGCGCGGCCAGCAGCGCGAATTCCTTGGCGGTGAGGTCGATGCGCTCGCCGGCGCGGTGCACCTTGCGGCCCAGCAAGTCCAGCACCAGGTCGCCCACGGTGATGGTGGTGGGCTCCAGCTGCCGGCTGCGCCGCGCCAGCGCCTGCAGCCGCGCGCTCAGCTCCAGGAAGGAGAAGGGCTTGACCAGGTAGTCGTCGGCGCCGGCCTGCAGCCCGCGCACCCGGTCCTCGATGCCGTCGCGGGCGGTGAGCATGATGATGGGCACCTGCTGGCTGCGCCGCACCTCGCGCAGCACCTCGAAGCCGTCGATGCCCGGCAGCATCACGTCCAGCACGATCAGGTCGTGCCGGCCCTCGCGCGCGGCATGCAGGCCGTCGATGCCGTTGCCGGCCACGTCCACCACATGGCCCTGCTCGGTGAGGCCGCGGCGCAGGTAGTCGGCCGTCTTGGCTTCGTCTTCGACGATGAGAACACGCATGGCAGGGGCAACTTCACGGCGGCGGTGACCCAGCAGTCTATCCAGCCCAGCCCGGCGCCACGCTGACGGCCAGATGACGGCGCTGTCATCTGCGTGGCGGCGCAGGCGGACGGCAAGGCACGGCTGTTGCCTCAGTCCAGGCCACCGCCCCTCCGCAGAGCCCGCCATGTCACGCCATTTCCTCATCGACTGCGAGCTGAACTACGAAGTCCAGCAGCCCAGCACCTTCATCTTCAAGATCGAGGCCGCCTTCACGCCCGAGCAGTCGATCGGCGACGAATCGCTGACCACGATCCCGCCGGTGCCCATGGGCCGCTACACGGATCCGCTGGGCAACCGCACGCTGCGGCTGAACGTGGGCGCCGGCCCCTTCAGCATCCGCTACCAGACCACCGCCACGGTGCGGCGCATTCCCGGCACCGAGAACATGCGCGAGACGCCCACCGCCTACCTGCCGCTGGACGTGATGCCTTTCCTCACCGGCAGCCGCTACGTGGAATCGGAGCTGATCTTCCATGACGCGGTGCGCTGGATCGGCACCGCCGACCTGGGCTTCCGGCGGGTGGAGCGCATCTGCCAGTGGGTGCGCGACAACGTGAAGTACGAGGTGGGCACCAGCAAGCCCTACGGCACCACCCGCGACGTGCTGGCCAATCGCACCGGCGTGTGCCGCGACTACGCCCACGTGGCCATCGGGCTGTGCCGGGCGCTGAACATCCCGGCGCGTTTCGTGGTGGGCCATGTGGAGTGGGCCGATCCGCCGCCCGACTTCCACGCGTTGTTCGAAGCCTGGCTGGAAGGCCGCTGGGTGATGTTCGACCCCACCGCGATGGCCGATCCGCTGGACGTGATCCGCATCGGCACAGGGCAGGACGCGGCCGACCTGCCGTTCGCCACCATCTTCGGCGCCGCGCAGATGACCCGCATGGCGCCGCTGGTGTTCCGCCAGGGCGGCGACTGAAGGCCGGGGCGGCTCAGGCGTGCACCTGGGCCGGTGCGCCGGCGGGCTGGTTGGCGGGCGGGTCGGCGGGCGGGTTCACGGCGACGGCGGCCTCTGCCAGCCCTTCGCGAGCGATCTGCAGCAGCTGACGCACCTGGGCCACCGCCTGCGCCGACACCTGCTGCGGCACCGGCGTGGTGCGCCGGAGCAGCTGTTCCAGCGCCAGGCAGGGCGCCGTCAGCTGGCCGAAGCCGAAGGAGCCGGCCGTGCCCTTGAGCGTGTGCACCAGCCCGGCCAGGGCCGGCCAGTCCGCCTGCGCGGCGGCCTGCTCGATGGCCGCCAGCTGCTGCGGCAGGCCCTGGCGGAAGAGCGCGGCCAGCTGCGCCATCTCCTGCGCGAAGCCTTCGTCCTCGGCCGCCGGCGCGGCCCGCGCCAGCCGTTGCGCCAGCACCGCATGGAAGCGCTGCAGCTGCAGCGGCTTGGCCAGCACGTCGTCGAAGCCCAGCGCCAGGTAGTGCTGCACGTCGCTGGCCATCACGTTGGCCGTCAGCGCCACCACCGGGCCGCGGTAGCCGCCGCTGCGCAGCCGGGTGAGGGCGGCCGCACCGTCCAGCACCGGCATCTGGATGTCCATCAGCACCAGGTCGAAGCGGCCGGCCAGCGCCGCGCGCACCGCCTGCTCGCCGTCGCCCACCACCTCGGCCTGCAGCCCGGCGCGGCGCAGGTAGGCGCCGATGAGCCGCTGGTTGTCGCTGCCGTCCTCGGCCAGCAGCACGCGGCCCTGCAGCCGGGCCACGGCGGCCGGCGGCGCAGCCTCCGCCTCGCCCTCGGCCGCGGTACCGGCAGCCAGCCAGCCGGGCGGCCACGGCGCGGCCGCGCGCAGCGCCTCGCGCGAGACGGGCAGGCTCAGCTCGAAGCGGCTGCCCACGCCCCACTGGCTGCTGGCGGCGATGCTGCCGCCCAGCGAGGCCGCCAGCTGGCTGGACAGCGACAGCCCCAGCCCGGTGCCACCGAAGCGCCGGGTGATGGAGGCATCGGCCTGGGTGAAGGGCTGGAACAGCCGCCCGCACTGCGCCGGCGTCATGCCGATGCCGGTGTCGGTCACCACGAACTGCAGCGTGCCGCCGGGCTCGTGCAGCCGCAGCGCCAGCGTGACTGAGCCTTCATGGGTGAACTTGACGGCATTGCCGCACAGGTTGAGCAGGATCTGCTTGAGCCGCAGCGCGTCGCCGTGCACCAGCAGCGGCAGCGGCGCCTCGGCATGCAGCTCGAAGGCCAGGCCCTTGTGGCGGGCCCGCGGCATCACCAGCGTGGCCACCTCGCGCAGCAGCGTGGGCAGGTGGACGGGCCCCAGCGCCAGCTCCAGCTTGCCGGTCTCGATCTTCGACAGGTCCAGGATGTCGTTGATCACCTGCAGCAGGTGCTCGCCGTTGCGGCGGATGGTGTGCACCGCCTCGGCGCGTTCGGCCTCGTCCTGCGCCGGGTCCAGCAGCAGGTCGGCAAAGCCGATGATGGAGGTGAGCGGCGTGCGGATCTCGTGGCTCATGTTGGCCAGGAAGCTGCTCTTGGCACTGCTGGCCGCCTCGGCCTCCCGGCGGGCCTCGCGCCAGCGGGCGGCCAGTCCCTGCAGCGCCTGCCCGCGGTCGGCCAGCGCACGCAGCTGGTGCACCACCACCGCGGCGAAGGCCAGCGTCAGCAGGCCCTGGAAGATGGTCAGGCCGATGGCCATGTGGTTCTGCTCGCGCACCGCCTGGTTGCGGTTGCCCACCAGGTCGGCCACCTGCACCGTGGCCCAGAGCGAGAGTTCGTGCAGCTCGGTGGCCAGCGGCTCCAGCCCTGCCAGCAGCGCCGGCACGTCGGCGGCGGTGAAGGGGCGCTCGGGCTGCGGGCCCAGCAGCCGGTCGGCCTGCTGCACGAACTCGTCCAGCCGGGCCAGGGTGCGGGTCTGCAGCGGCGCCACGGGCATCACCACCGCGGTGCGCTGCGGTGCCACCAGTGGCAGCCGGCTGACGAAGATGTCGTAGCGCTGCTGCAGCGCCTCGCCGTCCAGCCGGTCGGGATGGCGCGCGGCTTCACGCAGCTGGTCGCGCAGCAGCAGGTATTCGCTGTGCAGCTGGTAGAAGCTCCAGACGATGTTGTCGCTGTTGTACTGCACCGATCCCGACAGCAGCGCCAGCTGCCGGTGCTGCACCCAGCCCACCACCGCGAAGGCCATCAGCAGCACCGCGGCGATCGCGACCAGCCAGCGGTGGGTGCGCGGGCGGCGGGGCGCGGCCAGCAGCAGCGCATCGGCCTCTTGCGGGGGCATGGGAGGTCAGTCCACCTCGATGCGGCGCAGCTGCCAGGCGCTGCGGCTGTAGTACTTCTCCGATTGCAGCTCCGCGCTGGTGCTGAAGGGATAGACGATGAACAGCGGGCCGCGCTCGCGCACCGGCATCGGCTGGCCGTCGAGCAGCCGCGCGACGATCACGTCGAAGCGCGCGGCATCGTCGGCCGGCAGGTCCACCTTGTAGTCGTTCAGGGCCACCGCCCGCAGCGTGCGACCGCGCACGCCGGCGGCAGCCAGCACGTCGCGCAGCAGCGGGCCGGTGAAGCTCACCGGCTGCGGGTACCACGGCGTGCTGGTGCGGAAGCTGCGCTGCGGCAGCCGCTCCAGCGCGGCCATGTCGAAATCCACCGCGGAGCGGCCGGCGGCCTGCACGGTGAGCACGGTGCGGCCCGGCCTGGCGCCGGGCGTGGCCTCGGTCTGGGCCCGGGACGCCGGGGGCGCCAGCGCCGCGACCGGCAACAGGTGGAGGGCATGGCGAAGCAGGCGGCGGCGCGAGTGGTCCATGGCAGGCCCCTCGATGGCGGCGCAGGCCGTCTTGCGGCATGGGGCATGCCGTTTATCGACCGGGGCGCCACCGGCCTTGAGGGTCAGCCGGCGTGCAGCGTGCCGTCCAGGTAGTACCAGCGGCCGGCCTCGCGCAGGAAGCGGCTGGTCTCGTGCAGGCGGTGGGCGCGGCCGGCCAGCTTGCTGCGTGCGACGAACTCCACCGTGGCCTCGTCCTCGCCGAGCGGCACATGGCGGCGCACCTGCAGGCCGAGCCAGCGCAGTCCGGGCTCGAACAGCACCTCGGCCGGCCGGGTGCGCGGATGCCAGGTCTGCAGCAGGTAGTCGGCGTCCTGCAGCACGAAGGCGCTGTAGCGCGAGCGCATGAGCGCCTGCGCATCCGGTGCGCGCAGGTGCTCGGGGCCGCTGTGCCAGCGGGCGCAGCAGTCGGCCAGCGGACGGCCGCTGCCGCAGGGGCAAGGCAGGGTGTACATGGGCGGCAGCTTAGCGGGCGGGCCCCAGCTTGAGCTGCCAGGTCTCGCCCACCATGGGCACGCCGAAGTCGGCATGCGGCTCGCTCTTGACCAGCTGCCAGCCATGGCGGGCATACAGCCGGCGGGCGCCGGCCAGCATGTCGTTGGTCCACAGCATGATGCTGCGGTAGCCGCACTCGCGCGCGAAGGCGATGCACTGCAGCACCAGCCGGTCGCCCACGCCCGCGCCGCGCGCATCGGGCTCCACCAGCAGCATGCGCAGCTGGGCCACGCCCTTCAGCGGCTTGCCGCTGGCTTCGTCGCGCGCCTGCACCAGGAACACGCTGCCCAGCGGCCGGCCCTCGCGCTCGGCGATCCAGCAGGCCTCGCGGCGGGCGTCGAACTGCTCGACGAAGCGGGAGCACAGGCCGGCCACCAGCGCCTCGAAGCGCAGGCCCCAGCCGTATTCGGCGTCGTACAGCGCGCCGTGGCGGGCGATCACCCAGCCCATGTCGCCCGGGCGGTGCGGCCGCAGCTGCACGCTGCCGCCGGGCGCGGCCAACAGGTCCATCAGCGTGGCCGCGCTCTGCACCAGCGCCTGGCGGCTGGCCGCCGGCACGCTGGCCAGCAGCCCGGCGGTGCGCGCCTGCGACTGCTGGTCCAGCGGCGCGAAGGCCTTGCGCCCGGCCGCGGACAGCCGCAGCAACGTCTGCCGCGCGTCGTGCGGCGCGGTCTGGCTGCGCAGCAGGCCCCGCGCCTTCAGGCCGGCCAGCAGCCGGCTCAGGTAGCCCGGATCCAGCTCCAGCTCGCGCGCCAGCGCCGCGGCGCTGATGCCGTCGTGGTGCGCCAGCTCCCACAGCAGCCGCGATTCCGGCAGCGTGAAGCGCGAGTCCAGCAGATGCTCGTGCAGCAGGCCGATGCGCCGGGTGTAGAAGCGGCTGAAGCGCCGCAGCAGCTGCACCTGGGCCGGCAGCTGCGCCTGCGCCTGGGCCTGCGCGGTGGTGGCGGGGACAGGGGTGCGTGGGGTGGCGGCGGCGCTCATGGGCCCATGCTGCACCGGAAGCTTGCTTTTGGCAATCATCGGCGCGGGCGCGCTCGCCGTGATAATCGGTGCCATGCTCTTCGTGATCTCTCCCGCCAAGTCGCTCGACTACGAAACCCCGCTGCCGCCCGAGGTGCTGGCCCAGGCCACCGAGCCGGTGTTCACCGAGCAGGCCGCCGGCCTCGTCAAGCTGCTGAAGCCGCTGCCCGCCCAGGCTGTGGGCGAGCTGATGGCCCTGTCGGCCGAGCTGTCGCAGCTGAATGCCGCGCGCTACAAGGCCTGGACCCGCAAGGCCACGCCCGACAACAGCCGCCCGGCGGTGCTGGCCTTCGACGGCGACGTGTACGACGGCCTGCGCGCGCGCGAGATGGGCGCCGATGACCTGGCCTGGCTGCAGCGGCACCTGGCCATCCTGTCGGGTCTTTACGGCGTGCTGCGGCCGATGGACCGGCTGCAGCCCTACCGGCTGGAGATGGGCACCCGCCTGGCCAACCCGCGCGGGCCCGACCTGTATGCCTGGTGGGGCGACACCGTGGCCCAGCGGCTCAACCAGATGGCGGCGGAGAACGAGAGCCCGGTCATCGTCAACCTGGCCTCGCAGGAGTATTTCCGTGCCGCCCGGCGCGCGGTGCTGGCGCCGCGGGTGGTGGACTGCGTGTTCGAGGACTGGAAGACCGACCGCTACAAGATCATCAGCTTCTTCGCCAAGCGTGCCCGCGGCCTGATGGTGCGCTATGCGGTGCAGCAGCGGGTGGTCACGCCCAAGGGCCTGGAGGGCTTCGACCTGGACGGTTATCGTTTCGAGCCCGCCGCCTCGGAACCCGACCGGCTGGTGTTCCGCCGCAGGATGACGTCATGAGCAAACAGAGCATCACCCCCGAGCTGCGCGCCTGGATCGTCGCGCAGGCGCAGGCCGGCCATGGCCCCGAGACGCTGCTGGCCTCGATGAAGACCAGCGGCTGGGAGGAGGACGCCGCGATGCGGGCGATGGAAGAAGCGCTCAGCGGCTTCCTGGCCGAGCAGCACCAGGCCGGCGGCCCGCCCGTGCCGGTGGCGGTGCCCGACATCGCGCAGCCCGGCGGCGCCAACGTGCTGGACGCGGGCGACCGCGAGGTGCGGGTGGTGATGTCGCTGCGCAATCCGCGGGTGGTGGTGCTGGCCGGCCTGCTGTCGGACGACGAATGCGACGAACTGGTGGCCCTGGCCGCGCCGCGCATGGCCCGCAGCGAGACGGTGGACGTGGCCACCGGCGGCAACGAGGTGAATGCGGCGCGCACCAGCCGCGGCATGTTCTTCGAGCGGGGCGAGAACGAGGTCGCCCGCAAGCTGGAAGCCCGCATCGCCCGGCTGCTGGAATGGCCGGTGGACCATGGCGAAGGCCTGCAGGTGCTGCACTACGGCCCCGGCGCCGAATACCGGCCGCACCACGACTACTTCGACCCGGCACAGCCGGGCTCGGTGCCCATCCTGAAGCGCGGCGGCCAGCGGGTGGCCACCATCGTCACCTACCTGAACACCCCGCCGGCAGGCGGTGGCACCACCTTCCCCGAAGTGGCGCTGGAAGTGGCCCCGGTCAAGGGCCATGCAGTGTTCTTCAGCTACGACCGCCCGCATCCGGTCACCCGCACGCTGCACGGCGGCGCGCCGGTGATCACGGGCGAGAAGTGGGTTGCCACCAAGTGGCTGCGGGAGAACGTGTTCAGGTAGCCGCGAACGGCCGTCCGCTCAGCGTTTGCCGCCGCTCGCCGGGTTGGCCGGACCGGTGCCACCAGGCGCCCAGGGCTGCAGCAGCCGGCTGCGCACGATGCGCTCCCACTTGCGCTGCTCCCAGCTCTGCGGGCCTTCCACCGGCCAGCGCGCCAGGTCGGCCTGCACCTGGGCCAGCGGCACCCGCAGGTAGCCCGGCAGCTTGCGCGGAAACAGCGACCAGCCACCGCGCAAGGCACGCGGCAGCGGCGCCCGCGCGGCGGGCACCCAGTACACGCAGGGCTTGTCCTGCCAGAAGGCCTGGCGCTCGAAATGCACCCGGCCGGCGATGCCGGAAGCCGGCGGCAGCAGCAGGGCGTCGGTGGCGGTGAGCAGCACCGCATAGGCGAGGTCGCCGGGCGTCTCGCCGCCGCGGTGGTAGGCCAGGATCACACGCTCGATCTCGGTGGCCGGCACGCGGTCCAGTTCTTCGTCGCCGCGCAGGATCAGCAGGTCCATGCCCTGCCAGGCGGTGAGGGGGGGTATCTCGCATCGTCAGGCGCCTTGGTTCAAGCGCCCGACCTTAACCACCGTTGGCCGGCAGAGCTGTGACGAGGCGCGTCAGGATGCAAGCGGCAGCGGCCGGCGTCCCTGGAGGATGCCGGCCGCTGCCGGGGTTCAGCGCTTGGGTTGCGTCAGCCGCGGGCCGTTGGACGAGCCTCCGCCGCCACCGCCACCGCCACGCCGGGCGGGCTGGCCGCCGGCACGGTTGCCACCGCCGCCGCCACCACCCCCATTGCCGCCGCCGCCGCCGTGGGCCGCGCGGGGTGCATGGTTGCCGCCACCGCCGCCGGACGACCCGGCACGCCGCGGCTCACCGCCGCGCGGATCGGCCGGACGGCCACCGCCGGCCCGGCCACCACCACCACCGCCGCCGCCGCCCGGGCGACCGCCCCGGCTGCCGCCGCGCGGCGCACCGACGCCGATGGTCATGCGGCCCAGCACGATGGGCTCGGCCCGCTCGCCGGCCGGCACGTCGAAGCCCGGCACCGTCTCGCGCGGGATGCTGCGCTTGATCAGCTTCTCGATGTCGGCGAGGAAGAGTTCCTCGTCCAGGCACACCAGGGACACCGCCTCGCCCTGCGCACCGGCGCGGCCGGTGCGGCCGATGCGGTGCACGTAGTCCTCGGGCACGTTGGGCAGCTCGTAGTTCACCACGTGCGGCAGTTGGTCGATGTCGATGCCGCGTGCCGCGATGTCGGTGGCCACCAGGCAGGTCAGGTCGCCCGACTTGAAGTCGGCCAGCGCCTTGGTGCGTGCACCCTGGCTCTTGTTGCCGTGGATGGCCATGGCGCTGATGCCCTGGTCGTTCAGGTACTCGGTCAGCCGGTTGGCACCGTGCTTCATGCGCGTGAACACCAGCACCTGGTGCCAGTCCTCGCTCTTGATCAGGTGCGCCAGCAGCTCCTTCTTGCGGTCGCGGCCCACCGGATGCACCTTCTGCGCGATGGTGTCGGCGGTGGCGTTGCGGCGGGCCACCTCCACCAGCGCCGGCTTGTTCAGCAGGCGGTCGGCCAGGGCCTTGATGTCGTCGCTGAAGGTGGCCGAGAACAGCAGGCTCTGCTTGCTCTGCGGCAGCACGGCCAGCACCTTCTTGATGTCGTGGATGAAGCCCATGTCCAGCATGCGGTCGGCTTCGTCGAGCACGAAGATCTCGACCTTGCTCAGGTCCAGCGTGCCCTGCTGGTGGTGGTCGAGCAGCCGGCCGGGCGTGGCCACCAGGATGTCGACGCCGCGGCGCAGCTTGTCGACCTGCGGCTGCATGCCCACGCCGCCGAACATCACCATGCTGGTGAGCTTGCTGTACTTGCCGTAGGTGCGGACGCTTTCTTCCACCTGGGCGGCCAGCTCACGCGTGGGCGTGAGGATGAGGCCGCGCACCGGCACGCGGCCGCGGGCGTCGCGCGCGGCGGGCTTGTCCATCAGGCGGTGCAGCAGCGGCAGCGTGAAGCCGGCGGTCTTGCCGGTGCCGGTCTGGGCGCCGCCCAGCAGGTCGCTGCCCGACAGCACGATGGGAATCGCCTGGGCCTGGATCGGCGTGGGAGTTGTATAGCCATGTTCGAGCACGGCACGGAGGATCGGCTCGGCGAGGCCGAGTTGGTCGAAGGTCATCTAGGAGCCCGCACGTTGCGGGAGTACCTGCCTGCTGCCGCTCGCGGAAGGAGGGCACCAGTCGGAAGGCGGGGAGGTAGGTATGGAACGTCGGAATCGACTGCGGCCTCGTGACTGGAAGCGAGGCCGCTGCGCCATTGTACGGGGTGGCTCGTCAGGGCCGTTGCGCGGGTCTGGGCGGGGTGTCAGTGCTTGTTTGTTCGACCGCCGTGCGGGGTTGGGCAGAGTCCGCAGGTGCTGTTCTTGTTCGGCCTGTATGCGGGGGGCGGAGGCCGCAGGTGCTGTTCTTGTTCGGCCGCCACGCGGGGGGCGGTGCCCGGCGGGGCTCATGCTGGGGTGGTCCGGCCCTGCGGGCCGGACTCCGCTGCGGTGCTCGCGCCGAGGTCGCGCGGCCCAACTCGCTTTCGTTCGCTTCGCTCACTGCCGCTCAAACAGTCGGCCGCGAGTCAGTTCACGAAGCGCGCTGAAGCGCGCCGACCTCGGCACTGCGCTCCTCGCCACCCCACAAATCGCCCCACCGGGCACCGCCCCCGCGCGGCTCTGCTCTGCTGTGCGGAGAGGCTGCTGCAACCGCCCCGCAGCCCAGCACGCTCTGCCGTGCCAAGGCCGACGGCGCCAGCGCAGCACGGTCGTCGCGGACGGCGGCGCCGTTGCAAGGCACCTTCATGCACAACACCACGGCGGCGACATTTGCGCAGGGCCGCGCGGGCCGGCCCGGGGGCGCATGTGGAGCGCCGAGCAGCGCAGCGCCGGTGGCCGCGCGCGCAGCGCGCCTCGTGAACTGACTTGCGGCCGACTGTTTGAGCCGCAGTGAGCGCAGCGAACGAAGGCGAGTTGGGCCGCGGGCCACCGGCGTGAGCAGCGCCGGGCAGTCGGTGCGCAGCACCGACCGCGGAAGCTAAGCCCCCGGGTCGGCCCGCACGGCCCTGCGCAAACTGCCCACACCCAGCAAGTCACCCGCTGCGCAAGAACGACAAGCCGCGCCTCGTCAGCGTCACCAAGACCGATACCCGCCCAACCTGCCGAGAAATACCGCCCGGCAGGGATAATGCGTGCTTCGGCGCCCCTCGTCGGGTGCGCCACAGACTGCACTGCAGAACACATGGCCCAGTACGTTTTCACCATGAACCGCGTCGGCAAGATCGTGCCGCCGAAGCGGCAGATCCTGAAGGACGTCTCGCTCTCCTTCTTCCCCGGCGCCAAGATCGGCGTGCTCGGCCTCAACGGCTCGGGCAAGTCCACGCTGCTGAAGATCATGGCCGGCATCGACAAGGACATCGAGGGCGAAGCCGTCGCGATGCCCGACCTGAAGATCGGCTACCTGCCGCAGGAGCCGCAGCTCGACCCCGACCAGACCGTGCGCGAAGCGGTGGAGCAGGGCATCGGCGGCGTGCTGGCGGCCAAGGCACGCCTGGACCAGGTGTATGCCGAATACGCCGAGCCCGATGCCGACTTCGACAAGCTGGCCGCCGAGCAGGCCGAGTTGGAAGCCATCATCGCCGCGGCCGGCAGCGAGAACACCGAGCTGGTGATGGAGATCGCCGCCGACGCGCTGCGCCTGCCGCCCTGGGACGCCGTCATCGGCAAGCTGTCGGGCGGCGAGAAGCGCCGCGTGGCGCTGTGCCGGCTGCTGCTGAGCAAGCCCGACATGCTGCTGCTCGACGAGCCCACCAACCACCTGGACGCCGAATCGGTCGACTGGCTGGAGCAGTTCCTGTCGCGCTTCCCGGGCACCGTGGTGGCCATCACCCACGATCGCTACTTCCTCGACAACGCGGCCGAGTGGATCCTGGAGCTGGACCGCGGCCGCGGCATCCCCTACCAGGGCAACTACTCCACCTGGCTGGAGCAGAAGGAAAAGCGCCTGGAGCTGGAACAGCGCACCGAGGACGCCCGCACCAAGGCGATGAAGATCGAGCTGGAATGGGTGCGCAAGAACGCCAAGGGCCGCCAGGCCAAGAGCAAGGCGCGCCTGGCCCGCTTCGAGGAGCTGAGCGACGTCGAATACCAGAAGCGCAACGAGACGAACGAGATCTTCATTCCCGTGGCCGAGCGCCTCGGCCATGAGGTCATCGAGTTCAACAACGTCACCAAGAGCTTTGGCGACCGGGTGCTGATCGACGACCTGAGCTTCAAGGTGCCCGCGGGCGCCATCGTCGGCATCATCGGCCCCAACGGCGCGGGCAAGTCCACGCTGTTTCGCCTGATCGCCGGCAAGGAGCAGCCCGACAGCGGCACCGTGAGCATCGGCCGCACGGTGAAGATGGCCTTCGTCGACCAGAGCCGGGAATCGCTGGAAGGCGAGAAGACGGTGTGGGAAGACGTCTCGGGCGGGCTGGACAACATCGTCGTCGGCAAGTTCGTGATGCCTTCGCGCGCCTACATCGGCCGCTTCAACTTCAAGGGCAACGACCAGCAGAAGCTGGTGAAGAACCTGTCGGGCGGTGAGCGCGGCCGGCTGCACCTGGCCAAGACGCTTGCGCAGGGCGGCAACGTGCTGATGCTGGACGAACCGTCGAACGACCTGGACGTGGAAACCCTGCGCGCGCTGGAAGACGCGCTGCTGGAGTTCGCCGGCTCTGTGATGGTGATCAGCCACGACCGCTGGTTCCTGGACCGCATCGCCACCCACATCCTGGCTGCCGAAGGCGACTCGAAGTGGGTGTTCTTCGACGGGAACTACCAGGAGTACGAGGCCGACAAGAAGAAGCGCCTGGGCGAAGAGGGCGCCCGCCCGCACCGCCTGCGCTACAAGGCGCTGAAGTAAGCCGGTAAGCCGCGGCCTGCGCGCTGCACCGAATGACGGCCCGCCTCGTGCGGGCCGTTTGCATGGCGCCGCTGGGCATCGTTGGGATTGACCGCGCCCGCGCCGCGCCGGAGGATGCCTGCCCCCCCACCGGAGCGCCCGTCCATGGTCACGAAGAAGAGCACAGCCGCAACAGCCGCCGCAACAGCCGCCCAGTCCCCCGCCAAGCCAGCCAAGCCCGGCAAGCCCGCCAAGCCGCGTGCCAAGCCCAGGCCGCCGGCCTGGAAGCTCAGCGCCCGGCCCGATGCCATCGACTTCCGCGACCGGCTGTTCATGCCGGCCATCTCGATGTGCCCGGCGCCCACGCTGTTTCCGAAGATCGCGCTGCCAATCAAGAACCAGGGCGACACCAATGCCTGCACCGGCTTCGCGCTGTCGGCGGTGGCCGAGCATGCGCTGCGCGCTTCCAAGCGCGAGCTGGAGCCGCTGGTCTCGCCCTACATGCTGTATTCCATGGCGCGGCGCTACGACGAATTCCCCGGCTCGGTGGCCGACGAGGGCTCCAGCCTGCGCGGCGCGCTCAAGGGCTGGTTCAAGCATGGCGCCTGTGCGCTCGATCTGTTCCCCGCGCTGGAGATGCCGCCCGCGGCCGACGACATCGAGCGTGACTGGTGGTTTGACGCAGTGCGCCGGCCGCTGGGCGCCTACTACCGCATCACGCCGTCGCAGATCACTGACATGCATGCGGCGCTGAACGAGGCCGGCATCCTGTTCGTGAGCTGCGGCTGCCATGCCGGCTGGGACCAGGGCATGCAGCAGCCGTTGATGGCCGAGCGCCCCAGCAGCTTCGACGAGGTGTGGACCATCCCCGTCGAGCCCGGCTGGGCCGCCCATGCCGGCCATGCCTTCGTGCTGGTGGGCTACAACGAGCGTGGCTTCCTGCTGCAGAACTCCTGGGGGCCGGAGTGGGGCTCGCACGGCTACGCCATCCTCACCTACGACGACTGGCTGAAGAACGCGATGGACTGCTGGGTGGTGCAGCTGGGCGTGGTCACCCAGGACCACCGCGAGCTGGCCCGCACCGCCACGCTGCGGCTGGACCACCGCGGCAAGGTGGCGCTGGCGCAGAGCGAGGTGCTGCGCAACCGGGAGCTGGCGCCCTTCATCATCAACATGGGCAACAACGGGGCGCTGTCCAACAGCGGCGAGTTCCGCACCACGCCGGACGACGTGCGAGCCATCGCCGACATCCAGCTGGCGCGCGCGCGCGAGGCCTGGGGCCTGCAGGACGACGTGATCGACGTGTGCCTGTATGCCCACGGCGGGCTGGTCAGCGAGAAGTCGGGCGCCGAGATCGCCGCGCAGTGGGTGCCGATGCTCTACGACCGGCGCATCTTCCCCGTCTTCCTGATGTGGGAGACCGGCTTCATGGAGACGCTGGGCGCCATGCTGCGCGATGCGGTGGGCGGCGCGCCCAAGGTGGCCGGCGGCCTGGAGCGCTGGTGGAACCAGCGGCTGGAGCGGCTGCTGGCGCGGCCGGGCACCGCCATCTGGGGCGAGATGAAGGAGAACGCCAACCTCATCAGCCTGTACCGCGAAGGCGTGCCCGACGACCAGCAGGCCGGCGCGGTGCTGCTGTGGCAGCACTTTTCGAAGGCGGTGACCAACAAGAAGGTGCGCATGCATTTCATCGGCCATTCGGCCGGGGCCATTGCCGGCACCTTCCTCATCCACCGGCTGGCCGAGCAGGGCATGCGCTTCGAGTCGGTGAACTTCATGGCGCCGGCGGTGCGGCTGGACACCTTCGAGCAGCTGATGGTGCCCCTGCTGCGCAGCGGCCAGGTGGCCCGCTACCAGCAATTCAGCCTGACCGACCGCGCCGAGGAGGACGACTCCACCTGCGGCCCGTACCGCCGCTCGCTGCTGTACCTGGTGCGTGAATCCTTCGAAGGCGGTGCCACCACGCCCATCCTGGGCATGGAGCGCGACGTGCGCGAGCCGGCCAGGCAGTGGCCCAACACCTCGCTGGTGTTTGCGCCCGGCACCATCAGCGCCGCCACCACCCACGGCGCATTCGACAACGACAAGCTGACGGCCGAGCGCGTGCTGAAGTTCATCCAGGGCCGCTGAGCCGCCCGCCAGCCGCCGGCCGGCCCCCGCAAACCGCGGCCCGTCGCATGGCCGGTGCGGCGGCCGGCCGAAGCGGTGCGGCATGGCGCTATCGTCGCGGCATGACCGTACCGCCGCCGCCCGACACCGGCCCCGCGCCGGGCGCACCGCCGCCCTGGCCTTCGCTGCTGGGCCAGCTCACCCTGCGCAGCGTGGCCATGGCCGTGGCGATGGCCGTGGTGGTGGCGGCGCTGCTCAATCCGCTGTTCATGCCGCCGTTCCCGGTGGTGCTGGGCCGCACGCTGTTCCTGGCCATGGTGCTGCTGCTGGCCTTCCATGCCGCCGGCCGCCTGCCGGTGCACCGGTTGCCGGCCTGGATGCCGCGCTGGCTGCTGCAGCTGGCGGCCATCGTGCTGGCCGCGCCGCTGGCCACCGCCTGCATCTACCTGCTGTACGTGGGCGGCAACGTGCTGGTGCTGTTCGACAACCCGGGCGTGGTGGCCGGCTTCAGCTGGATTGCCGGCACCGGGCTGGTGCTGGGCCTGGTGCTGGCGCTGGGCGCCATGTACCGCGAGCGGGATGCCCAGGCCCGCAGCCAGGCGCTGCAGTTCGCGCTGGAGCGCGAGACGCTGGAGCGCCAGGCTGCCGATGCCCGGCTGGCGCTGCTGCAGTCGCAGATCGAGCCGCATTTCCTGTTCAACACCCTGGCCAATGTGCAGGCGCTGGTGGAAAGCGGCTCGCCGCGCGCGGCACCGGTGCTGCAGACGCTGATCGACTACCTGCGCGCCACCATCCCGCGTTTCCACGATGCCAGGCCCACGCTGGGCGACGAGCTGGCCCGGGTGCAGGCCTACCTGGCGCTGATGCAGATGCGCATGCCCGACCGGCTGCAGTGGCGGGTGGAGGCCGATCCGTCGCTGGCCCCGCTGCGTTTTCCGCCGATGGCGCTGCTGACGCTGGTCGAGAACGCGGTGCGCCACGGCATCGACCCCGGCGAGGACGGCGGCGAGGTGCTGGTGCAGGCGCAGCGCGATGCCGCCGGCGGCCTGTGCCTGGCGGTGCGCGACACCGGCGTCGGCCTGCCCGCGGAAGGCAGCGGGGCCGCGCCGGCCGGCACCGGCCTGGCCAACCTGCGCGCCCGGCTGCAGGCGATGTACGGCGATGCCGCGCGGCTGCATCTGGCCGCGCGCCAGCCGCAGGGTGTCGATGCCGAGATCCACCTGCCTGCCGAGGCGGCGCCATGACGGCCGGCACCGCCGCCACTGCGCTCATCGCCGACGACGAGCCGCTGCTGCGCGAGCACCTGGCCGCGCACCTGGCGCGGGCCTGGCCCGAGCTGCAGGTGCTGGCCCAGGCGCGCAACGGACGCGAGGCGGTCGCGCTGTTCGAGCAGCACCGGCCGCAGGTGGTGTTCCTGGACGTGCACATGCCCGGCGTGGACGGCATCGAGGCGGCGCGGCAGATCGGCCGCCGGGCGCACCTTGTGTTCGTCACCGCCTATGAGCAGTACGCGGTGCAGGCCTTCGAGCAGGGCGCGGTGGACTACCTGGTCAAGCCCTTCAACGAGGCGCGGCTGGCCGACACGGTGCAGCGCCTGCGCGAGCGCCTGCAGCGGCAGCCGGACCAGCCGGCGCCCGACGTGGCGCCGCTGCTGGACCGGCTGGCCGCTGCGCTGCAGCAGCGCGCGCCGGCGGTGCCGCGCTGGCTGCAGTGGATCAAGGCCTCGGTGGGCAGCACCGTCAGGCTGATTCCGGTGGACGAGGTGCAGTACCTGCGCTCGGACGAGAAGTACACGCTGGTGGCCTGGCAGGGGGCGATGCGCTGATCCGCCGCAGCATCCGCGAGCTGGCCGACGAACTGGACCCCGACCGCTTCGTGCAGATCCACCGCTCGGTCATCGTCAACCTGCACCATGTGGCGCAGGTGGTGCGCGGCGCCAACGACACCGCCGACGTGCTGCTCAAGGGCCGGCCGGAACGCCTGCCGGTCAGCCGCAGCTACCTGCACGTGTTCCGCCAGATGTGAGCGTGGCGCCGGCCGGCGCGCATTAGTTGGCGCCGCGGCGCTACACCCGCGGCGGCGGCGGCCGACATGGCTGGAAGCGAGGTCTTCCATGCGCATGCCCCTTCCTTTCCCTTTTCGACTGCTGCCGCTGTGGCTGGCGCTGTGCCTGGCCGCCCCGGCCCAGGCCGACTGCGGCGCCGCCGCGACGCCCGAGGCCACCCGCTGGCCGGCCGACGTGGTGCGCGGGGTGGAAGCCTTCCTGCGCCAGCATCCCGACGATCCGCAGGGCCAGCGGCTGCGCTCCGAGCGCGCGGGCGCGGAGCTGGCGATGCAGGCGCTGCAGCGGCGCGATGTGCGGCTGCACCGCAGCGCCTTCTGCGCCGACGGCGATGCGCTGCAGGACGAGCTGCACCGCGCCGCCCGCGGCGACCGCGAGGCCGCGCACCGCCTGGCCCGCCACTACCGCGGCCTGCCCGGCGAGCAGAACCGCTACGAAGGCTGGCTGCAATTCGCGGCCGCCCTGGGCCACGAGGGCGCCAGCTACGAGCTGGCGCTGCACTACCGCCGCACCGGCCAGCCGATCTATGCCGCGATGTACGAGGCGCGGGCGGTCGAGCGCGGCTTCGTCGTGCCGGTGGCGCTGGACAACGTGCGCAAGTAGCCAGCGGCCGCCGGCGCTTCAGCCGCTGGCGGACAGCACCGCCGCCATCGTCTCGCGGCAGATGCTGCAAAAGCGCGTGGCGCCGCGGGTGAACATGCGGCAATCGGCCTCGGGCCGGTACAGCCCGCGCGCCAGGTAGCGCGCGCCTTCGAACACGCCCAGCCGGCCGGCCCAGGGCTCGGCCGCCAGCAGCGCGGCCACCTGCTCGCGCATCACCGCCACCGGCAGGGCCGCCGGATCGTCGCTGGGCTGCAGCGGCAGGCCCATCAGCCGCAAGTACTCCGCATGCTGCCAGGGCGTGGGCACCGGCACTTCCGGCCCCACCCGCGCCGACCACTTGACCCGGCCCTGCGAATCCATCGGCGAGACGTTGGGCTCCCAGGGCTGCCAGGCGTCGGCGCCGTTGGTGTCGTAGGTCACCTGCTTGCCGAAGTACTCGTCGCCGAGCCCGGCCAGCGAATGGCCCAGTTCGTGCGGCAGCACGTAGCCGAAGTCGGCATCGTCCATGTGCGCCGCCACCAGGCAGTTGCAGTTGAAGATGCCGCTGCCGCCATACACGTCCGCATTGGCCAGCACCACCACGCTGGCATGGACCAGGCCCTCGGTCGCACGGCCCAGCGCATGCAGGTCGGTGGCCACCGCATAACGCGCCATGCCCAGCGTGCCGTAGCTGGTGCCGAAGGCGGTGCGGCTGGCGCCTTCCGGCGTGGCCGGGATGCCGGAGACCGGGCTGGGCACGAACACCGCGGAAAAACGCAGCCGCTGTGCATGGGCGCTGAAGGGATCGGTGGACAGCAGCACCTGGCGGGCGCGGCGGGCGGCGGCCAGGAAGCGGGCTTCCTCGTCGGCTGCATAACCCTCGGACACCAGCAGCAGGCGCACGCCGTCGGCGCCTGCGGCCGGGTCGTCCAGCTCATGCAGCCGCCGGCTGGCGCAGGCCGGCACGTCCGGCAGCGGCGCATCGAGGGCCGGCAGGCGCAGCTCGAACAGGCTGCGGAACCGGTCGCCGGCCACGCGGCGCTCCAGCCGCAGCAGGCCGTCGGGCAGCCAGGGCACCACATGCGATTCGGCGAAGCGGCCTTCCCGCGGCTGTGGATCGCCCGCCACGGTGCTCTGCCATTCCTCGAACAGCGCGGAATACCCCCGCGAGGCCGCCACGCTGCCGTCGGGCCGCAGCAGTGTCCAGCGGTAGGTGCCGCGGATGTCGAGTTGGCCGCTGCGGTGGGCATCGGCCACGCCGGAGCGCGCGGCCAGCGCCAGTTCATAGCGCTCGTCCGACTGGCTGCCGGCATGCCACAGGTCCAGCCGAAGGGCCGGCGTCGGCGCGGGGTCGGCCCAGGCCATCAGCGCACCTCGTCCTTGTCCAGCACGCGGTGCAGGAAGTCGGCGATGCGCAGCTCCAGGTAGGGCCGCTGGGTGGCCGAGCGCACGCCGTGGCGCTCGCCGGGCAGCAGCAGCAGCTCGTAGGGCACGCGGCGTCGGGCCAGGTCCTCCATCAGCGCGGTGCTGTGGCGCAGCAGCACGTTCTCGTCGTTCATGCCGTGGATCAGCAGCAGCGCGCCCTGCACCTGGCCTTCGCCGCGCAGCACGCTGCCGGCCTCGTAGCCCTCGGTATTGGTCGTGGCGAAGGTGGGCAGCGGCAGCGGCGTGCCCATGTAGCGCTCGGTGTAGGGCGCGTCGTAGTCCTCCCAGTTGACCACCGGCGCACCGGCCACGCCGGCGCGGAACAGGTCCGGCCGGCGCTGAAGGCAGCGCAGCGTCATGTAGCCGCCGTAGCTCCAGCCGCAGGCGGCCACGCGGGTGCGGTCGGCGTGCGGCAGGCGCGGCAGCAGCTGTTCCAGCGCGGTGGCCTGGTCGTCCACTTCCACCTGGCCCAGTCGGCCGTACACCGGCAGCTCGAAGCCGATGCCGCGGCCGGAGGCGCCCCGGTTGTCCACCTTCACCACGTAGAAGCCCCGCTGCGCCAGGTACTGGGCGCGCATGTCCACCGTCATCGCCCACGCATTGCGCACCGCCTGCAGGTGCGGGCCGCCATACACCAGCAGCACCACCGGGCGCAGGCCGGGCAGGCCGGCGTCGGGCTCGTACACCGCGGCATGCAGCGGGGTGCGGCCATCGGCGGCCACCACCTCGTGCAGCACCGGCGGCCGCACGCCGGCCAGCCAGCCGGGCGCGGCATCGGCGGCAAAGCGGTGCTCGGCGGGGCCGCCGCCGATGCCTTCCAGCACCAGCGACGGCGCGGCGTCCATTGATTCAAAGGCATGCAGCCAGTGCTGGCCATCGGGCGCCAGCGTGGCGCCGTGCACGCCGGGCGCATGGGTGCGGCGGTGGCACTGCCAGCCGTCGGCCGGCGCGGCATGGAACACATGGTGCTCCCGCGCATCCGGCCCGGTGGCGGTGAAATACAGGCCATCGCCGGCCAGGCCGACGAGTCCGTCCACATGGCCCACCGTCTCGTCGCCGATGTCCTGCTGCCAGCGGCCCTGCGCGTCATGCAGCCCGACACGGCCGATGCCGGTGTTCTCGTGGATCAGGAAGAAGCTGCCGTCGCCGCGGCGCATCGGCGGCGCGATGGCATTGATCCACGGCGCCTGCTTCTGCATCAGCAGCTCGCGGCTGCTGCCGGCGGCCAGGTCCAGCAACAGGAATTGCAGCCGCGTCTGGTCGCGGGACAGGCGGGTCAGCAGCAGCATGTCCGGGCCCCAGTCGGCCAGGCCGCGGAAGTAAGGCCATTGGGCATCGGCCGGCAGCAGCGTGCGGCGGCTGGCGGCATCGTCCAGCGACAGGCTTTCGATGCTGAACACGGCCACCGCGCCGCCCGGGCGGGCATAACGGGTGGCCTCGACGCGGGTCTGCGCGCCATTGCCGACGTCGATGCGTTCCACCTCGCTGGTGTCGAAGCGGGCCCACACCAGCAGCCGGCCTTCGCTGGCGGCGGCGAAGGCCGCGCCGTTGAAGATCTCCTCGCGGGTCATCGCATCGGGAATGCCGTTGAGCACGGTGTCGCTGCCATCGTCGGTCAGCCGGCGCGGCTCGCCGAAGCGGCTGCCGCCGTCGGTGACGGCGATGCGCCAGAGGTCGCCGCCGGCGCTGAAGGTGATGGCCTGGCCGCCGGGCAGGGCGGCGGCGGTGGCGGCCTCGATGTAGTCGGGGTGGCCGTACACCACCGGTGCGGCGTCGCCTTCAGCGGGCAGCAGCACCAGCCGGTTGGACAACATGCACCACAGCACGCCGGTGCCCGGCAGCCAGCGGGCGTGGGTGATGCCCGAGAAGCGCTGGCGTGCCCGCTCGCGCGCCAGTTCCTCGGCCAGCGTCATCGGGCCGGGCGGCAGGTCGTCGGCGGACAGGCGCAGCCGGGTGCTGCCGCTGTCGCGGTCGTGCACGAACAGGCCCAGCGTGTCGGGCCCGCCGTGCCGCTGCAGGAAGGCGATGCGCCGGCCATCGGCGCTGAACACCGGGCCGTGCACCGAAGGCGCGGCCGGCGAGCTGACGGGAATGAAGTCGTCGGGCAGGATCGGTCGGCTCATCAGGCCTCCGGTTGGAAGAGTTGGGCGGGCAGCTCGGGCAGGCGCAGCACGGGACAGCGGCGCCATTCCGGCTCGTCATAGCGGCGAGCGTTCAGGAAGATGAAGCCCAGCACCGCCTGCGGATCGGACAGCTGCGCGGGATGCTCGGCCTTCCAGGCCTCGAAGCGCTCGCGCAGGCCGGGCTCCTCGGCCAGCAGGCGCTCGGCCTCGTCCTCGAACACGTAGTCGCTGAAGGTTTCCTTCTTGTCGAGCACGCTGTCGAAGAAGCCCCAGCGGAAGAAGCTGTCCATGCCCAGCGGCTCCAGTGTCTCGATCACGAAGCGGTCGTGCGGCGTGCCCAGCATCACCACCCAGTCGCCGGCCGCCAGCGCGGCCTGCAGCGGCTCGGCCTGCACGGCCAGCTCGTCATGCAGGTGCCGGCCTTCGAAGGGCAGCGGCCGCTTGCGGAAATGCGGGACGCGGTAGGCCTCGGCGGCCACCGTCTGCGCACGCGCCACCCGCTGCAGCCGCACGCCGTGCGCCTGCAGCCGCTGGGCCACGTCGTGCCAGGCCTGCGGCAGCACATAGGCGCGCGGCGGCGTGGTGCTGGCGGTGGCGGTGTAGCGGTCGAAGTAGGGGATGTCGGCCTGCCAGGGCGCGCTGCGGTCGTAGCGCAGCCGCTGGTAGCTGCCCAGCCGGCTGGGCTCGTGCACCGCCTTGAAGCCGCTGAAGCGGAAGGGCGTGCTGCGCTGGGTGTCCAGCTGCCAGGCCAGCGGCACCACCGCGCCGGCGGACACCGCGGCCCGGTCGGCGGCGCGGGCCGCGCGCACGGCCGCCCCGTGCGCCACGGTGTAGGCCAGCGCGCTTTCCACCAGCGCCCGGGTGCCGTGGTAGCGCTCGGCGAAGGGCTTGAGCATGTGCGTCTCGGGCATGAAGCCGATGGTGTGGTGCAGCGCCGCGTAGCCGGTGGAAAAGCGCGGCGTGTCCAGGAAGTCGGCGATGCCGTCGTCAGGAATCTCGCGCACCGGGTTCACGTAGGGGCACATCGGGAAGCCGCGCGTCGCCATGTCGGCATACAGCGCCGGCAGCATGCGCTCGCGCAGGTGCGTGCCCAGCAGGCCGCCGAGCTTGTCGGGCTGGGTCGGGATGAGCGTGACCACGTGCTGGTAGTCGGCGCCGTTGGAGGTGTGGGTGTCGACCATCACGTCCGGGTCCCAGCGGGTGAACACGCGGGCGAAGGTTCGTGCGTTGGCGCTGTCGGCCTTGATGAAGTCGCGGTTCAGGTCCAGGTGCCGCGCATTGCCGCGGAAGCCGAAGGCCTCCGGCCCCGCCTGGTTGACGCGGCTGGTGTCCTGGCGGTTCAGCGCGCCGTCGACGTTGTAGACCGGGATGTAGATCAGCACCGTGCTGCCCAGCGCCTGGCGCCTGGCTTCGTCGGTGCACAGGTCGCGCACCATGGCCATGCAGGCGTCGATGCCTTCGGGCTCGCCGGGGTGGATGCCGTTGTTGTTGAAGAAGACGGTGCGGCCTGCGGCCTGCACGGCCAGCGGGTCGAAGACCCCGTCGGTGGAAAACACGCCGAGATGGATCGGCACGCCCCCATCGGACTGCCCGACCACCTCGAACCTCAGCCATTGCGGAAAGGCCTGGGCCAGGCGCTGGTGGAAGTCGATGCACTGCCGCCAGGTGCTGGTCTGGTTGCCGTTGCCCTGCTCGAAGGGCGTTGTCCATTCACTGCTCATCGCTGCCTCATGCGGCGTTGCCGAAACTGTGCGAATCAGTTTAGGGGACGGAGTGGGGGTCTCCTCGTGGCGTGGGCCGTCGGCTGTTCTTGCGCAAGGCCCCCAGATGACCCAGCCCACGCCTATCACAAACAGATACAGTCCCGCATCCCTTCAGAGGATGGTGCGATGCTCAACCCCGTGCGTTTTTCGCACTTCGAGCTGCGTCCCGTCGAGCGGTTGCTGTTGGCTCAGGGTCAACCCCTCTCGCTGGGTTCGCGGGCATTCGATGTCTTGTGCCTGCTGGTCGAACGGGC
Organism: Aquincola sp. J276; assembly: GCF_024700035.1. Taxonomy (NCBI): domain Bacteria; kingdom Pseudomonadati; phylum Pseudomonadota; class Betaproteobacteria; order Burkholderiales; family Sphaerotilaceae; genus Aquincola; species Aquincola sp. J276. The sequence continues at coordinate 495,393 of NZ_JAJONC010000002.1, read as the reverse complement.
GGGCGAGCTCGTCCGCAAGGACGAGCTGATGGACCAGGTCTGGCCCGGCCTGGTGGTCGAGGACAACAACCTCCAGGTACAGATCTCCGCCTTGCGCCGCGCGCTGGGCGTCAAGGCCATCGCCACCATTCCCGGCCAGGGCTACCGCTTCGCCCTGCCGGTGCAGCCGGCGCCGCCGCCCGCCGTCGATCCTGTGCCGATGCCCTTGCGCCAGGCGCCCGCGGGCGTGGCGCAGCGTCGGTCGGTCACGCTGGTGGCCGGGCGCTTCGAAGGCCTGCACCGGCTGCTGCGGCGCGACGGGCCGGAGGCACTGGATGAGCTGCTGGGCGCGCTGCAGCAGGCCCTGCTGGCCATCGCCGACAACCGCGGGGGCCTGCTGTCGCGCCTGGACATGCAGGGCTTTGAATGCCTCTTTGGCCTGCCTGCCGCGCAGGAGGACGACGTGCTGCAGGCTGCCGAGGCCGCGCTGGAGCTGGCCGCCGAGGTGCAGGCCCGCGGCCGGCAGGCCGCCGTGCCGCTGGGGGCGCGCATCGGCATCGCCCATGGCAGCGTGGTGGCCACGCCGGTGGCCGCGCCCGCGGGCTGGCGCCTGGCCGGCACGCTGCCGCCGCTGGCCCATGCGCTGGCCGCCGCGGTGCCGCGCCACGAGGTGGCGGTGTGCGAGCAGACGCAGCAGCGGCTGGCGCCCTGGTTCAACCTGCATCCCCTGGTGCCCGACCCGCTGGAAGCCGCCGAGCCGCATGCGCCTTTCGCCACCGAGCCGTCGCCGGCCCAGCCCGCCACGCCCGCCTGGCGCCTGGGCCAGCGCACCGGCACCGACAGCCGCATCGACGCCGCGATGCTGCGCGGCTTCACGCCGCTGGTGGGCCGGGCCGACGAGCTGGACGCACTGCGCGGCTGGCTGGACGAGGCCCGGCATGGCGGCGGCGGCCATGCGGTGCACATCGTGGCCGACGCCGGCTTCGGCAAGAGCCGGCTGGTGCATGAGTTCCGCAGCCGCATCGAGCCGCACGAAGCCACGGTGCTGGCCGCCCGCTGCTCGCCCCAGGGCCGGCTGGGGGCCTTCCTGCCCTTCATCCAGCTGCTGCGCAGCGTGCTGCGCCTGGCCGATGTGCCGGCGGACGCGCTGCACGACCAGGCGGTGCAGCGGCTGCTGGCCATCGACGCCAGGCTCGAGCCCTGGCTGCCCCAGCTGCTGCATCTGCTGTCCATCGCCAGCCCCGTCCATGCGCTGCCGTCCACGCTGGAAGGCCATGCGCGCCGGCATGCGCTGGGCCAGTCGCTGGTGGCCGCCATCACCGTGGCGGCGCAGTCGGCGCCGCTGGTGCTGCTGTTCGATGACTGGCACTGGGCCGACGAGGCCTCGGCCGAGGTGATGGAGCAGCTGGTGGAGGTGGTGGCCAGCCAGCGCATCCTGCTGGTGGTGACGGCCCGGCCGCAGGCGGTGCTGGGCTGGTCGCGCCATGTGCACTGCAGCCAGCTGGGCCTGCGGCCGCTGCAGCGCGGGCAGACCGCCGCCGTGGTGCGCAGCGTGTGCCAGGCCAGCGCGGTGCCGGAGGACATCGCGGCGGTGCTGCATGAGCGCAGCGAGGGCAATCCGTTCTTCGTGGAGGAGCTGTGCCGCGCGCTGCTGCAGCAAGGCGTGCTGCAGCAGCGGGCCGACGGCACCCTGGCCGCGCGCGGGCCGCTGCAGGCGGTGTCGCTGCCCAGCACCATCGAGGCGGTGATCCAGGCCCGGCTGGATGCGCTGCCGCCCGAGGTGCAGGCGGTGGCGCGGCAGGCCGCGGTGATCGGCCGCGACTTCACCCTGGGCGAGCTGCAGGCCCTGGTGCCCGATGCCGCGCAGGTGGCGCCGGCACTGTCCGCCCTGGTGACGGCCGCCCTGGTGCAGCCCACGCGCGTGGTGCCCGAGCCCGGCTACCGCTTCCGCCATGCGCTGAGCCAGGTGGTCGCCTACGACAGCCTGCTGCAGCGCCAGCGCCGCGACCTGCACGACCGCGTCGGCCGGCTGCTGGAGGCACGCCAGGCCGGCCGGCTGGACGAGCAGCTGGAGCTGCTGGCCTACCACTTCGTCAACGGTCACGACCGGGAAAAGGCCATCGTCTATTCCCTGCGCGCCGGTGCCAAGGCGGCCCGCCAGGCCACGCATGCGGTGGCGGCGCGCCACCTGCAGGCCGCCATCGACCTGATGGAGCAGGGCGCCGACGCCATCGATGACACCACCGGCCGCCTGCTGGATGCGCATGTGGCCCTGGGCCATTCGCTGACGCTGCTGCATGGCTATGCCGAGCCGCTGCTGGTGCACACCTGCGAGCGGGCGCGCGCCCTCAGCCAGCAGGGCGGCCCGATGGCCTCGCGCTTCACAGCCAGCTGGATGCTCTGGCGCTACTACTACAACCGCGCGCTGATGGCCGAGGCCGAGGCCATGGCCGACCAGCTGCTGGCCATGGCCCGCCACAGCGGCGAGCGCCACCGGCTGCTGGCGGCGCACACGGCGCTGGGCATCGTGCTGCATTTCCGCGGCCGCCACGCACCGGCACGCGATGCGCTGCTGGCCGCCCTGCAGCTGCAGGAGCCCGAGGCCGAGGCCGCCCTGGCGCAGGCCTACGGCGCCTCGCCGTCGGTGATGGCCGGCAGCTTCCTCGGCCAGGCGCTGAATGCCCTGGGCGAGGCCGAGGCCGCCGAGCAGGCTTGCCTGTCGGCCCAGCGGCAGGCCACCGAAATGGCGCATCCGGGCTCCATGGCCTTCGCCACCTTCTACCTCAGCACCTTCTACCTGATGCATGGCGACGGCCCGCGGGCGCAGCTGCAGGCCCAGGTGCTGGAGGAACTGGCGCGCCGGCATGAGTTCGGCCACTGGCTGTCGCTGTCGCAGGTCAACGGCGCGATGGTGATGCTGGCCGACCCGGCGCAGGCCGCCGCCGCGCTGGCGCGCTTTCGCAGCGCCGCCGAGGCGGTGATGGCCGCCGGGGTGAACCTGCTGCGCATTCCCTACCACCTGGTGCTGTTGCGGGCCAGCCTGCAGGCCGGAAGGCCCGACGTGGCACAGGCCCACTGGCAGGCCGCCCACGACGCGCTGCAGCACGGCGGCGTGCACCTGTTCGAGCCGCAGCTGGAAAGCGCCCGCGCCACGCTGCTGCTGGCCACCGGGGCGGAAGGCGCGATGGAAGGCTTCGCCCAGGCGCTGGCGCTGGCGCGCGGGCGGCAGGCGCAGCTGCTGCAGCTCAACATCGCGCTGGAGATGGCCCAGGCGCTGCGCCAGGCTGGCCGGCTGCACGATGCGCCGCGGCTGCTGGGCCCGGTGCTGGACAGCCTGCGCCAGGCGCCGCCCACGCCGCTGCTGCAGCGGGTGCGCCAGCTGGTGGCCGCCTCGTGAGGCCGCCGCCGCCCATCACCGGCGAGGTGGCGCCGGGCTTCGAGCCGGTGCGCGCCGCCTTCGAGCAGGCCTTCGCCCGCCATGGCGAGACCGGCGCCGCCTGCACCGTGCTGCTGCAGGGCCGCACCGTGGTGTCGCTGCGCGGTGGCCATACGGATGACGCCGACACCCAGGCCTGGCAGCCCGACACGCTGCTGCTGGTGTATTCGCTCACCAAGGGCATGACCGGCCTAGCCGCGGCGCTGGCCGTGTCCCGCGGCATGTTCTCGTACGAGCAGCCGGTGGCCGAGGTGTGGCCCGAGTTCGCGGCGCAGGGCAAGCAGCACATCACCATCGGCCAGCTGCTGTCGGAGCAGGGCGGGCTGGCCGCCATGGACCTGAAGCTCACCCTGGCCAACATGGGCGACCAGAACACCCTGGCCGCCGCGCTGGCGGCGCAGGCGCCCAACTGGCCACCCGGCGAATGGGCCGGCAACCATGCCTACAGCATCGGCTGGCTGGCCAGCGAGCTGATCCGCCGCACCGATGCACGCCGCCGCACGCTGGGCCGCTTCTTCGCCGACGAGATCGCCCAGCCGCTGGGCGCCGACTTCCACATCGGCCTGCCGCCTTCGGTGGACCGGGCGCGGCTGGCGCGCATCCAGGGCTTCGCGCCCTGGCGCATGCTGCTGGCGCTGGACACGCTGCCGCCGCTGATGGTGCTGGGCATGCTGTGGCCGTGGTGCCTGACCTTCCGCGCGCTGAACAACCCGCTGCTGTGGCGCGGCCCGGGCGCGCTGGATGCGCCGGCCTGGTGGCCGATCGAGAACGGCGGCGCGGGCGGCATCGGCTCGGCCACCGGGCTGGCCACCGTCTACCATGAGTTCGCCACCGGTGGGCAGCGGCTGGGCCTGCGGCCGCAGGTGCTGCAGGCCCTGGCCGCGGCGCCGCCGCCGCCGCGTCGCGGCTGGCGCGACCGGGTGCTCAAGACCGGCCTGGTCTATTCGCTGGGCCTGGAAAAGCCGTCCCGATGGCTGGACTTCGGCAGCACGCCGGCCGCCTTCGGCACCTTCGCGGTGGGCGGCTCCTTCGCCTTCGCCGATCCGGCCCTGGGCCTGGGCTATGCCTACGTCACGCGCAAGTTGGGCCTGTACAAGTGGAACGACCCACGCGAGAAGCCGGTCCGCGATGCGGTGATGGCCTGCGCCGCGCGGGCCGGGATGGAGAACCCCCGATGAGCGATGTACCGCCGCCCGGCCCGCGCTACCTGTGCCTGTCCGACCTGCACCTGGGCGCGGCCTACAGCCTGCTGACCCACAGCGACGACGATGGCCGGCCCGACCCGGCCACCGCCAGCGCCACGCTGGTGGCCTTCGGCCAGGCCTTGCGACAGACGGTGGCCGCGCTGCAGACCGCCACACCCGGCAGCCCGCCCACCACGCTGGTGCTGCTGGGCGACGTGCTGGACATGGGCCTGTCCCCCATGGGCGACACCGCCGCCGGCTTCCAGCGCTTCATCGAGGCGCTGTACCCGGCCGGCGCACCGGCGGTGTTCAGCCCGCACGTGCTGTGCGTGCCGGGCAACCACGACCACCACCTGTGGCGCATCGCGCAGGACCGGCAGTACCTGCAGGCGCTGGACAGCGCCCCGGCCGACCTTGTGCAGGCCACGCCGCTGCTGGCCGGCGGCCCCACGCCGCCGGTGCCCAGCGAGTTGCTCACCCGGCTGATGCGCCGCCAGCCGCAGCTGGCCGATGCCACGGTGAGCATCGTCTATCCCAACCTGGGCCTGTTCCATGAGGCCAGCGGCCGCTGCGTGCTGATGCACCACGGCCATTACGTGGACAGCACCTACACCGCCATGTCCTCGCTCAACCAGGCGCTGTGGCAGCAGAAGCCGCCGCCCACGGTGGCCGACATCGAGGCGCAGAACGGGCCCTGGGTCGATTTCCTGTGGTCCGACCTCGGCAGCGCCGGCGCCACCGGCCAGGGCGCGCTGGCGCTGTACGAGGTGCTGCGCGATGCGGCGGCCTCGCGCCGCTTCACCCAGCGCGCGGGCGACGAAGCGGTGCGGCTGCTGTCGGCCACGCTGGGCATCAGCGGCCAGTCGCAGACGGTCAAGGGCCTGACGGTGGAGCAGCTGCTGCGCGCGCTGCTGGACGTGACGCTGGGCCGCGCCGCCGAGAGCGAGCGTGATGCCGACCTCCAGGTCATCAGCAGCGACGGACTGCAGCAGCTCGTGGCCTACCTCGCCGGCCCGCTGAAGCGCCAGCTGGACGAGGCCCTGGGCAGCGCGGCGCCGCGCGTGGGCGCCACCCGCTTCATCTACGGCCACACCCACAAGCCCTGGCAGCGCGAGCTGCCGGTGCCGGGCTACGCCATGCCGGTGGCCGTGTACAACACCGGCGGCTGGGTGATCGACCAGCCCACCATGGGCAGCAGCCAGGGCGCCGCGGCGGTGCTGATCGACGAGGCCTTGAACGTGGCCTCGCTGCGGCTGTTCAACGACCCGCTCAATGGCGTGATGGCGCCGGTGCATGCGGCCGATGCGGCCAGCATCCGGCCGCAGGCCAATCCGCTGCGCGAAGCGCTGGCCGCCGCCATCGAGGCCCAGGCCGACGCCTGGCAGCAGTTCACCCAGGCGGCCTGCAGCGCCGCCGAACGGCAGGCCGAACGCCTGCTCGACCGCTTCTTCACGCCGGGCCAGTCATGATGAAAAGCCTCTCGCAGCCGATCGGCCGGATGGCCGCGCACTACACCGTGGTGGTGGTAGGTTCAGGCTATGGCGCCGGCGTGGCGGCGTCGCGGCTGGCGCGGGCCGGCCAATCGGTGTGCGTGCTGGAACGCGGGCGCGAGCTGCTGCCCGGCCAGTACCCCCGCGACCTGGCCGGCGCCCAGGCCGAGATGCAGGTCAGCACCTCGCGCGGCACCCTGGGCCGAGCCGACGGCCTGTACCACGTGCACCTGAATCCCGAGGTGCATGCGGTGGTGGGCTGCGGCCTGGGCGGCACCTCGCTCATCAATGCCAACGTGGCGCTGGAGATGGACGAGCGCCTGTTCGCCGCCGAGGCCTGGCCGCAGGTGTTCCGCGACCAGCCCGGATTGCTCGCGCCGTATGCCCGACGGGCCCGCGAGATGCTGGACCCCAGGCCCTACCCGGACGACTGGCCGCCGCTGAACAAGCTGGATGCGCTGCAGATGTCGGCCCGCGCCATGAAGCAGCCCTTCAGCCGGCCTCCCATCGCGGTGAACTTCGTCGACCAGACCAATCCCTTCGGCGTGCCGCAACCCCGGTGCACCCTGTGCGGCGACTGCTGCAGCGGCTGCAACGTCGGTGCCAAGAACACCACGCTGATGAACTACCTGCCCGATGCCGCCAACCACGGCGCGGCGATCTTCACGCAGTGCAAGGCGAGCCACGTGGAGCGCGACGGCGACCGCTGGCGGCTGCACTTCCTGGCCGGCGGCGACCATGGTGCTGCGCCCGAGCCGCGTTCGGTCACCGCCGACGTCGTGATGCTGGGCGCAGGCGCGCTGGGCAGCACCGAGATCCTGCTGCGCTCGCGCGACAAGGGCCTGCCGCTGTCCGGCCGGCTGGGCGAGCGCTTCTCCGGCAATGGCGACGTGCTGGCCTTCGGCTACGACAACTACTGGCGCAACACCGCGCCCGAGGGCGCCGCGCCCGCATGGGCCAACATCAACGGCGTGGGCGCCGGCAGCAACATCCTGGCCGCCGCCGACCTGCCCGGGCCCTGCATCACCGGCCTGATCGACCTGCGCGGCAGCGCCGACCCGTCGCAGGGCCTGGTCATCGAGGAGGGCGTGATTCCCGGGCCGCTGGCCTCGCTGGTCGCGGCCAGCTATTTCCTCGCGCAGTCGCAGGTCGGCGGCTTCTTCGAGTACGGCACCGCGCAGGCGAAGCAGCGGCTGCAGGATGCGCAGACCGTCGGCCTGGCGGTGCAGAACGACCCCACGCAGCTGACCGCGCTGGCCTACAGCGGCCCGGCCGCCCGCAGCCAGACCTACCTGGTGATGAGCGTGGACGACGCCGCCGGCCGCCTGGCGCTGGACGACGACCGCCTGGCCATCCACTGGCCGGGTGCCGGACTGTCCCCGGCCATCGCGCGCGACAACGCGCAGCTGCAGCAGGCCTGCCGCGCCACGCAGGGCGAGTTCGTGCCCAATCCGCTGTGGACGGCGCCGATGGGCCACCAGCTGGTGACGGTGCATCCGGTGGGCGGCTGCGGCATGGGCGACGACGCCGCCCGCGGCGTGGTCAACGACCGCGGCCAGGTGTATGCCGGCGCCGGCGGCAACCAGGTGCATCCGGGCCTGTACGTGTGCGACGGCGCGCTGCTGCCCGGCCCGGCGGGCGTGAATCCGCTGCTCACCATCAGCGCGCTGGCCGAGCGGGTGTGTGCGCTGCTGGCCGCCGAGCGGGGATGGACCGTGGACCTGGCGCTGGCCGCCCGCGGGCCGCTGCCACCGGCCGCGCCGCCGGTCCCCGCGCCCGCGCCCTCCACGCCGCACGAGGGCTGGCTGCAGCGCCTGGGCCAGGGGCTGCAGCAGCTGGGCGGCGGCGTGGAAGGCTGGCTGCAGGCCCTGCTAAAAGAGGTGGAACAGGCGCTGGAGGAGGGCGCCATCGCGGTCGGCGAGAAGTTGCTGAAGGAGGTGATCGCGCACGACCCGACGCTGCTGTCGCCCACCTTCCAGTTCACCGAGACCATGCAGGGCTGGGCCTGCGTGGCGCTGCCCGGCCAGCCGCTGGCCGCCGAGGCCGGCCTGGACGGCGAGCCCGACTACGCCCTGGCCACCGCCTGGGGACGCGCCGACGGCCAGACGTTGGACTTCCGGCTGACCATCCGCACCGACGACCTCTGGACGATGGTGCACGATCCGGCCCATGCCGCCGCCATCACCGGCAGCGTGCACTGCCCGGCGCTCAGCCCGGTGCCGATGACCGTCAGCCGCGGCCGCTTCCAGCTGCTGCCCATCGACGCCCGCCAGGTGGACACCTGGACCATGACCTACGACATGCAGCTGGCCCGCGAGGGCGGCACGCCGCTGCACTTCCAGGGCCACAAGGTGCTGCGCCAGCGGCCGGGCTCCAACGCCTGGACCGACGTGACCACGCTGTTCGTGCAGGTGCACGAGGTGGACGCGGCCCAGCCTTCGGGCAACGGCGCGCGGGTGGCCCTGGGCACGCTCACGCTGGGCCTGGAAGACCTGGCCTGGCAGGCCGCCTCGTTCCAGCTGGCGCCGCGCCCGGGCTGGGTGGGCGAGCTGCTGAACGACCATCCCGGCGTGTGCAACGCCATCCAGCGGCTGTACCTGGCGCAGTTCGCCGGCTTCTTCGGCCAGACGCTGTTCCGCGCCTATGGCGGCCTGCTGGCCGACCTGGAGAACTTTCCTGCGCAGGACGACGCGCGACGTGTGCGGCGGGCATTGCGGGCACCGCCGCCCGAGCGCCATGCGCTGCCGTTGCCGGGCGGCTTCGCCGCGCAGCTGACCCGCTACCGCGGCGGCAGCCTCGGGCCGGTGGTGCTGGCGCCGGGCTTCTCGGTCACCGCGTCGTCGTTCGCCATCGACACCGTGGACGAGAACCTGGTGGAGTTCCTGTGCGCGCGAGGCCATGACGTCTGGCTGTTCGACTACCGCGCCAGCCCCGATTCCGGCAGCCCCATCGCCGCCTATGACATCGACGACATCGCCCGCCACGACTGGCCGGCCGCGGTGGCCTTCATCCTGCAGGCCACCGGGGCCCGCGACCTGCAGGCCATCGTGCACTGCGTGGGCTCGATGAGCCTGCTGATGGCGCTGCTGGGCGGCATGCCGGGCGTGCGCTCGGTGGTCAGCTCGCAGCTCACGCTGCATCCGGTGACCGACTGGCTGAGCTACCTCAAGACCGACCTCGACTTGCCGCGGCTGCTGCAAGGCCTGAGCGAGTTCAAGCAGGGCTTCGACATCGTCAGCCGCAACCAGCCGCCCACCGAGCTGGACTACGAGATCGACACCGTGCTGTGGAACGTGCCCTTGCCCGAAGGCGAGCAGTGCACCAACCCGGTGTGCAAGCGCATCTTCTCGATCTTCGGGCCCTCATACACCCATGGTCAGCTCGACCAGGCCACGCATGTGGCGATGCGGGAACTCTTCGGCCGTATCGCCCTGCAGCCATTCGAACAGCTCGCACTCATCATGAATGCCGGCCAGGTGGTGGATGCGCAGGGCGCCGACAGCTGGCTGGGCGCGCCGGGCGCGGTGCAGCGGCTGGCGCTGCCGATCAGCTTCGTGGCGGGCGCGCAGAACCGGCTCTTCTATCCGGAGACCTCGGCGCGCACCCTGGCCTGGCTGCGTGCGCACAACGACCCCCAGCTCTACACGCGCCATGTGTTCGATGCCTATGCGCACATGGACCTGTTCGTCGGCCGTGATGCGGCGCGCGAGGTGTTTCCGGTGCTGCTGCAGGCGCTGGAGCGGGGCGACCGGCTGGCTGCGGAACGCGCCGGCGCTCATGCCGCCACCCCTGCGGCCGCGTCGCCGGCGAGCCCCGCGTCATTGGCCGAGCGGGCGTGATCGATGCTGCTGCCCAGCAGGTGCAGGCAGAAGAAGTCGCTCACCACCGCGGTGTAGGTGTGCTCTATGGCGGCATAGCTGCCGATGTGCCGCGGCGCCTGCGTCACCCACAGCCGGGCGCCGGCGGCACGCGCCATCATGCGGCCGTGGGCCAGCGGGATGAAGCTGTCCTGCATCGAATGGATCACCAGCACCGGGCGGCCGCGCAGCCGCGCCATGTCCTCCACCGGCCGCACCGCCAGCGCATGCACGCCTGACAGCAGGCGCCCCACCAGCAGCGCACCAGGCAGGAACCACAGCGGCAGGCCGGTCAGGCGGCGGAACTGGGTGCGCACCATGGCGCCGAAGTCGGCGAACGGCGTGTCGGCCACCACGCCGCCCACCGCCGGCTCGGCCGCCGCGGCGCGCAGCGCGGTGGCCGCACCCAGCGAGGCGCCCAGCAAGCCGATGCGCCCCGGCGCATAGCCGAGCGAACGCAGGTAGTCCACCGCGCCCAGCACGTCGTGCCGCTCATGCTCGCTGTAGGTCAGCCGGGCATCGCTGCTGTCGCCGTGGCCGCGCAGGTCGATCATCAGCACCGACAGCCCGCGCGCCCGCAGCGACTGGGCCAGCGCCAGGCTGGGGGACTTCAGCTCGTCGCCGCGGCAGGCGTCCTTGCCATGCACGAAGACCACTGCGCCGGCCTGCGGGCGGGCGGGCAGGTACCAGGCCTCGATCGTGGCCCGGCCGTCGCGCGCCGGAAAGCGCACCGCCGCCTGCAGCAGCGGTGGATGCAGCTGCTGCAGGTCCGGCCGCTTGCGGCGCGCGCGGGTAAAGCGCTGGGCCACCGCGGCGCAGGCCGCGGCATAGGCCACCAGCGCCGCCACCGCCACCAGCAGCACGCACAGCACGGTGAGCAGCGGCCAGTCGGGCGCCATCCAGGCCAGGGTGGGAAGGGCGGGGGATTGCATGGGGACCTCCTGCTTGAACAGTGGAGGCCACTGTGGCCAGCGGCGCGCTGGCCGTCCTTCATTGCGCTGAAGCTGCGTCTGAAGCCTTCTGAAACCGCAGCCACGGCACCGGCCGGGCGCCGGCTTTCAGCACGCTTCAGCCCGGGCTTCAGGCGTTTGAAGGACGACTCCGGGCCGACCGCAAAACACTGCGGCCACAACGAGAGGAGCCCGCGCCATGCACCTGCCGACCGCCTTCCCCGCCAGCGCAGCCGCGCTGCTGCCCCACCACCCGCTGCGCCCGCCGCCGCTGCTGCGCCCAGCGCGCGCCAGCGATGCACCGCTGTTCTGCCGCTACGTGGAAGGCCTGTGCGTCAGCGCGCAGCGCATGCGCTTCCATGGCGTGGTGCGTGGCTGCACACCGGGCCTCCAGGCCGTGCTGTGCGGCACCGACGGCAGCCGGCAGGTGGCCTACGTGGCCACCCTGATCGACGACGGCGGCGAGCGCCTGGTGGGCGAGGCCCGCTATGTGCCCGATGCCGACGGCAGCGCAGCCGAATTCGCCATCTCAGTGGCCGACGCCTGGTGCGGCACCGGCGTGGCCGAGCGGCTGATGCACAAGCTGATCGCCGACGCGGCCGACCGCGGCATCGGCTGGCTGTATGGCGAGGTGCTGGAGACCAACGGCCGCATGCTGGCCTTCATGCAGCGGCTAGGCTTCGCGCTCAGCGACGGCGGCGTGGCCTGTGGTCACGGCGGCGTGCCGAGCTGCGGCGTGCTGCGGGTGGAACGCGCGCTGCATCCCGCGCGCCCGGCGCGTTCGGCCCCCGATGGCGGGCGTGCCGGTGGCGCGGCGCAGCGCTGGCGCCAGGCCGAGGGCTGGCTGCAGCGTTGGCTGCAGTCCCACCGGCGGGGCGCGGGCGCCGGGCCGCGGGCCTGCTGAGCCGCGGCGCCGGTCGGCAGGGCGTCAGCCGCCAGCCGAGGCCGCCGCGCGGTAGGGCGCCGCCTGCGCCTGCAGCCACTGGCTGAACACCTGCAGCGCCTGCCGCTGCACTGGCGCCTGCGGATAGATGAGGTAGTAAGAGCGGTCGCTGATCCACTCGAACGGCACCACCTGCCGCAGCCGCCCGGCGGCCAGGTCGTCCTCGATCAGCAGCCGCGGGATCAGCGCCACGCCCAGGCCATGCACCGCGGCCTTGGCCAGCATCGAGAACAGCTCCATGCGCGGGCCGGCCATGTCGTTGGGCGCCACCACGCCCTGCGCCGCGAACCACTGCCGCCAGGCATGCGGCCGGGTGCTGGCCTGCAGCAGGGTGTGGCCGGCCAGGTCCTGCGCCTTCAGCTGGCCGGGCACCAGTGCCGGGCTGGCCACCGCCACCATCGCCTCCTGCATCAAGAAGTGCGATTCGGTGCCCGGCCAGCCGGCCGGTCCGGCGTAGATGGCGGCATGCAGCGTGCTGTCGTCGAACAGGAAGGGCCGGGTGCGCGGCGCGAAATGCAGCGTGATGCCAGGGTGCTGGCGGTGGAAATCGGGCAGGCGCGGCAGCAGCCACTGGGTGGCGAAGGTGGGCACCACGCCCAGCTCCAGCGAGCCGCCGGGCCCGCCGCGCGCCATCACCTCCAGGGTGTCGCGCTCCACGTCGTCCAGGCGGTCGCGCACCCGGCGGCTGTAGTTGATGCCGGCGTCGGTCAGCACCACGCCGCGGCGGGTGCGGCGGAACAGTTTCACGCCGACGAAGTCTTCCAGGGTGGCGATCTGCCGGCACACGGCGCTTTGCGTCACCGCCAGTTCGTCGGCGGCGGTGGTGAAGCTCTGGTGGCGGGCGGCTGCCTCGAAGGCCGCCAGGGCGCCGAGCGAGGGAATCTTTCTGCGCATCGTTTGAAAGGGCAGGGCCGTCCTGGAGTGCGTCCAGCGCACATGATGTTGCACACAAGTCGTTTGCGCGCGCCTGCCGAAAGCCCTAGATTCGAGTCAACTCCATCCTAACTCCGCGAGACAACGAAATGACTTCTTCGAACACCCGCGCCAGCTTCCACTGGGACGACCCGCTGCTGCTGGACCAGCAGCTCACCGACGACGAACGCTCGGTGCAGCAGGCCGCCCGGGCCTACTGCCAGGACCGCCTGGCCCCGCGGGTGCTGGAAGCCTTCCGCCTCGAGAAGACCGACCCGGCCATCTTCCGCGAGATGGGCGAACTGGGCCTGCTGGGCGCCACCATCCCCGAGCAGTACGGCGGCGCGGGCCTGAACTACGTGTGCTACGGCCTGGTGGCCCGCGAGGTGGAGCGCGTGGACAGCGGCTACCGCTCGATGATGAGCGTGCAGTCGTCGCTGGTGATGGTGCCGATCAACGAGTTCGGCAGCGAGGCGCAAAAGCAGAAGTACCTGCCCAAGCTCGCCAGCGGCGAGTGGATCGGCTGCTTCGGCCTGACCGAGCCCAACCACGGCAGCGACCCCGGCAGCATGATCACCCGGGCCCGCAAGGTGGCCGGCGGCTACAGCCTGTCGGGCGCCAAGATGTGGATCACCAACAGCCCGATGGCCGACGTGTTCGTGGTCTGGGCCAAGGACGACGAGGGCGCCATCCGCGGCTTCATCCTGGAGAAGGGCTGGAAGGGCCTGACCGCCCCCGCGGTGCACGGCAAGGTGGGCCTGCGCGCCAGCCTGACCGGCGAGATCGTGATGGACGAGGTGTTCTGCCCCGAGGAAAACGCCTTCCCCGAGGTGCGCGGCCTGAAGGGCCCGTTCACCTGCCTGAACAGCGCGCGCTACGGCATCGCCTGGGGCGCGATGGGCGCGGCGGAAGACTGCTTCCACCGCAGCCGCCAGTACGTGCTCGACCGCAAGCAGTTCGGGCGCCCGCTGGCCGCCAACCAGCTGATCCAGAAGAAGCTGGCCGACATGCTCACCGAGATCAGCCTGGGCCTGCAGGGCGCTCTGCAGCTCGGCCGCATGAAGGACGCCGGCACCGCGGCGGTGGAGGTCACCAGCATCCTGAAGCGCAACAACTGCGGCAAGGCGCTGGACATCGCCCGCGTGGCACGCGACATGATGGGCGGCAACGGCATCAGCGACGAATTCGGCGTGGCCCGCCACCTGGTGAACCTGGAGGTGGTCAACACCTACGAGGGCACGCACGACGTGCATGCGCTGATCCTCGGCCGGGCGATCACCGGCATCGCCGCATTCTCCTGAGCCAGCCGTCGTCATGGGCGCCACGGGGAACGACCCGCACGGCCTGCAGCGCTTCGTCGACGCCCAGGCGCCGGTGATGGCGCAGGTGCAGCGAGAGCTGGCCGCCGGCCGCAAGACCAGCCACTGGATGTGGTTCGTGTTCCCGCAGCTGCGCGGCCTGGGCCGCAGCAGCACCGCGCAGCACTACGGCATTGCTTCGCTGGACGAGGCGCGGGCCTACCTGGCGCATCCGGTGCTCGGTCCGCGTCTGCGCCACTGCGCACAGCTGCTGCTGGCGCTTCCGCCGCACCGCACGGCACTGCAGGTGCTGGGCTCGCCCGACGACCTGAAGCTGCATTCCAGCATGACGCTGTTTGCCCAGGCCGCGCCTCAGGACCCGCTGTGGCAGCAGATGCTGGCGCGCTTCCACGGCGGCCGGGCCGATGCGGCCACGTTGCGGCTGCTGCATCCCGGCGGCAACCTGCCGCCGGCCACGCCTACTGCCTGACGCCCACGCGACGGGTCAGGCGCGCGCCCACGCCGTCGGCCTCGCGGGGGCCGCTGCTCAGCCGGAGGTTGCCGTTGTCCAGCACATAGGCGACCTGCGTCGTCACGTTGAGCGAGGGCAGCTGGCCGCTGAACGAGCCCTTGCTCAACCGCAGGCCGGTGTAGGTGAACTCGACCACCTTGGCATTGACCGTGCTGTTGTCCGCCGCCCGGATCGCCTTGCGCTTGCTCAGGTCACGGATGTGGCCGGAGATGCGCAGGTCCAACACAAGCTTGGACGGATCACAGCGGGCGCCCGAGTCGTCGCCGCTCGCGCCTTCATAAGCCTGGGCGTGGATCACCACCGCCGCCAGGCCCGGATCGTCGGTGGCCGAGATGACGAGCGAGCCCTGGCTGGACTCGTGGGCGGGTTCGCCCGAAGGCTGGGTGATGCTCTCGCAGGCCACGGCATAGCTGCCGAGCAGGGGCGCCAAGCCATTGGTGGCGGTGGCATCCCCGCTGGAGGCTGCATCCGTGCCGTCGTCCTCGCCGCCGCCGCCGCCGCAGGCGGTCAACAGCAAGGCGCCGAGACACAGCGCGGGAAGCAGGCGCCGGTGGGCAGAAAAGGCTGCATTCATGATCGAAGTCCAGTTCCGGGACGTCCGCTGCATCGCGGCGGTGCATGTCCCACAGGGTTGACTGCATCCGCCGCCGCCTTGCTGCGCGTGGCGTCACAGTTCTTCGATCAAGCTCGCTTCAACTTGACGAAGGAACGGTACCCCCCGTTGGGTGACCCGTATCCACTGCCTGGTCAATATTGACATAAGGTTCATTGCCGCGCCATATGCCGCATCCGGCAACGGGCGCGGGAGGGCATGCGATCAGACTGCGTCTTCGTCCGATTCGATGGCGTCGTCGTACAGCGCCACCCCGGCTTCGTCGGTCTTGGGGATCAACGGCTTGTCCAGCGGTCGGCAGATGCGGCTGGACAAGCGGGCCAGGCGCTCGGAGCGCTCCACGGCCTGCAGCACCACCTCGGGGTTGACCATCAGGGCGAAAGGATTGGCGGCGGCCGTCTTGAGCATCTTCATCTCCAGTGCGGACACATCGCCCGCCGTGAGAAGAACTTTACGAAGCGATGCCCGCGCTCAACAGTCGTCCACACGCCAAAGCCGGCGTCGGATAAAGACCGACACCGGTGTCGGGCCGCGGCGCGGCTCAGCGCAACAGCGCCTGCAGCCGGTCGGCCAGGTTGTCACGGTCCTGCGACCGCGCCATGTCGGCCGCCGTGTAGCCGGCCTGGTTCTTCGGGCGGGCATCCGCGCCACGGGCCAGCAGCAGGTCCACCGTGCGTTCGTCGCCATTGCGCGCGGCCATCATCAGCGGCGTGGTGCCGTTGGGGCTGAGCGCGCCCACCTCGCCGCCTTGCGCCAGCATGAACTGCATCATGCGCTGGTCGGGGGCGATGGCCGCATAGTGCATCGGGCTCCAACCCGGCTTGTTGACGCGCGCGCCGCGCTGGATCAGGCGGCGCGCCCACTCCAGCTCGCCGCGCATGGCGGCCATCATCAGCGGCGTCTCCCCCACGGCGTTCTCGGCATTCACATCCAGCTCGGGATGTGCCCACAGCGCCTCTGCGGCCTTCAGCGCCTGCTCGCGCAGCGCGATGGACAGCGCCACATGGCCCTTGGGATTGCGCGCATTGGGGTCGAACCCCCGGGCCAGCAGGTCGCGGATGATGCCCGGCGCATCGATGTCGATCGCGCGGAAGAAGTCTTCGTAGGAACCGGCGCGCACCGCCAAGGCCGGCAACGCCAGGGCGGCCATGCCACCGGCCCGCAGGATCAGCAGGCGGCGCTTCATGCGGCGCTCCCGGCGGCCGGTAGCTGGAACAACCGCTCGAAGTTGGCGCTGGTCACGCGGCCGATCTCCTCGGCGCTGCACCCCTTCAGCTCGGCCAGCTGGGCGGCCACATGCGGCACATAGGCCGGCTGGTTGACCTTGCCGCGGAAGGGCACCGGCGCCAGGTAGGGGCTGTCGGTCTCGATCAGCAGCCGGTCCATCGGCACCCAGCGCGCCACGTCGCGCAGGTCCTGCGCATTGCGGAAGGTGAGGATGCCGGAGAACGAGATGTGGAAGCCCAGGTCGAGCGCCGCGCGGGCCACCTCGGCGGTTTCGGTGAAGCAATGGAACACGCCCTGCACGCCGGCACCCTCTTCCCGCAGGATGGCCAGGGTGTCGTCGCTGGCGCTTCGGGTATGGATCACCAGCGGCTTGCCCAGCGTGCGGGCGGCACGGATGTGTACGCGAAAGCGCTCGCGCTGCCAGGCCATGTCGGCGATGCTGCGGCCGTTCAGGCGGTAGTAGTCCAGTCCCGTCTCGCCGATGGCCACCACCCGCGGGCGGCTGCCGAGGTCGATCAGCTCTGCATACGACGGCTCCTTCAGGCCTTCCGTATCCGGATGCACGCCGGCGCTGGCCCAGAAGTTGTCGTACTGCAGCGCCAGCGCATGCACCGCGTCGAACTCCTCCAGCGTGGTGCAGATGACCAGCGCGCGGTCGACGCGGGCCTCGGCCATGGCGGATCGGATGTCGGGCATGCGCTCGACGAAGTCGGCCATGCTCAGATGGCAGTGCGAATCAACGTACACGGTTCAGGTGGTCTGCGTGGGCTTGGCCGACTGGATCGAGGTGCCGAGGATCTCCTCGATCTTCAGCTTCATCACCCGGGTCTTTTCGTCGGTGGGAAAGCGTACGCCGACGCCCTGGGTGCGGCCGCCGGAGGCATTGGCCGGCGTGATCCAGCCTACCTTGCCCGCCACCGGATAGCGCTGTGGATCGTCGGGCAGCGACAGCAGCAGGTAGATCTCGTCGCCCAGCTTGTACTCCCGGGTGGTGGGCACGAACAGGCCGCCGTCGGAGAACAGCGGCACATAGGCGGCATACAGCGCCGCCTTGTCGCGGAACACCAGCTGGATCACGCTGGGCCGGTTGCTGCTGGCCACGGTGCCGGCAGCCGGGGCTGCGGCGGGCGGCGCGGGAGGGCGTGCGGCGGGCTCGTTCATCGGTGGGCCAGTGTAGCGATGCGGCCGCCGCCGGCGCCGCGCGGGGCCGGGCCGCTGGCCGGCCACAGCGCCCGGCCCTGCAATACGAGCGCCTCCACCAGCAGGCTGGCGTTCCAGGGATGTTCGTCGTGGCGCGCGGCGCGGCGCAGTTCGCGCTGCCAGTCGGACAGGCCGGCCAGCGTGGCGCCCGCAGGCAGCGCGCCGGCATCGAAGTAGCGCGGCGCACCGCCGACGGCGGCCACCATCAGGTCATGGGCCAGCTTCTGCAACGCGTCGATGGCGCGGGGCAGCGGCCAGCCGGCGAACGCCGACGCATCACCGTGGCGCAGCGCCTGCGGCAGCCGGCGCCAGCCCGCGGCGTCGATGCCGGCACGCAGCATGGCCAGCGCTTCCACCGGCTGGCCGCCTGCGGCGGTGTAGAGCACCTGCGGCTCCTGCACGCCCTGCCCGGCCAGCCAGTCCAGCGCCACAGTGCGGTCGGGCGACGGCAGCAGCAGGCGCTGGCAGCGGCTGCGCAGCGTGGGCAGCAGGCTGTCCGGGTCGTGCGCGCACAGCAGCAGGCGCAGCGCGCCGGGCGGCTCCTCCAGCGTCTTGAGAAGGGCATTGGCCGCAATCAGGTTCATCGCCTGCGCGGGATGGATCACCAGCACCTTGCCGCGGCCGCGGGAGGAGGTCTGCTGGCTCCAGTCGATGGCGCCGCGCACCGCCTCCACCTTGATCTCGCGGCTGGGCTTGGCCTTCTTGCCTTCGCCGTCCTTGGCGCCGCCCTCGCCTTCCATCTGCCAGCCCAACGGCTCGCGCAGCGCATCGGGAATGAGCAGCAGGAAATCCGGATGCATGCGCGCCTGCATCAGGTGGCAGGCGGCGCAACGGCCGCAGGGTCGTGGCGCCGGGCCGGCCGCTTCGCACAGCCACGACTGCGCCAGCGCGATCGCCAGCTCGAACTGCCCCACCCCGCCCGGGCCGTGCACCAGGGTGGCATGGCCGCGCACCTGCTGCAGCGCCTGGTCCAGCACCGGGCGCAGCCAGGGCAGCGCCAGCGCGCCGTCGGGGCCCGTCACCATGCCCGCTGCTCCAGCGCCTGACGCAGGTCGGCCCAGACGGCCTCCTTCGGCTGGTGGCTGTCGATGCGCACGAAACGGCCGGCATCGGCGGCGCAGCGGGCGGCGTAGCCGTCGCGCACGCGCTGGAAGAAGGCCAGGTCCTGCTGCTCGAAGCGGTCGGGCGTGCGCACCGCGGCGCGACGTTCGGCGGCCACGGCTGGCGGCAGGTCGAACCAGACGGTGAGGTCGGGCTGCCGGCCCTGCTGCACCCAGGTTTCCAGCTGCTGCAGCACCGCCAGGTCGAAGCCGCGGCCGGCACCCTGGTAGGCGAAGGTGGCGTCGGTGAAGCGGTCGCTCAGCACCCAGGCGCCGCGCGCCAGCGCGGGCTCGATGCGGGCCTGCAGGTGGTCGCGGCGGGCGGCGAAGACGAGCAGCGTCTCGCTCAGTGCATCCATCGGCGACTGCAGCAGCAGGGTGCGCAGCTGCTCGGCCAGCGGGGTGCCGCCGGGCTCGCGCGTGAGCAGCACCTCGTGGCCGCGGGCCCGCAGCCAGTCGGCCGCCGCCTCGATGTGGGAAGACTTGCCGGCGCCGTCGATGCCTTCGAAACTGATGAAGCGCCCGGGAGAGGCCGGGCGCACGGGGAGGTCGCTCACTTGCTGCTGCGCTGGCGCTGGTACTGGTTGACCGCCCGATTATGGTCGGCCAGGGTGGTGCTGAAGACGCTGCTGCCGTCGCCGCGGGCCACGAAGTACAGCGCCGGCGTGCGCGCCGGCTGCACCGCCGCGCGCAGCGAGGCCAGCCCCGGCATCGCGATGGGCGTGGGCGGCAGGCCGGTGCGGGTGTAGGTGTTGTAGGGCGTGTCGGCCAGCAGGTCGCGCTTGCGCAGGTTGCCGTCGAACGACGTGCCCAGGCCATAGATCACCGTGGGGTCGGTCTGCAGCGGCATGCCCAGGCGCAGCCGGTTGGCGAAGACGCCGGCCACCAGCGCGCGGTCGGCCTCGGTGCCGGTTTCCTTCTCGACGATGGAGGCCAGGACCAGCGCCTGCTCGGGCGTGCTCACCGGCAGGTCGGGCGCGCGCTGGGCCCAGGCTTCGTCGAGCCGCCGCTGCATGGCGGCATGGGCGCGCTTGAGCACGGTGACGTCGCTGACGCCACGGCTGTAGGCATAGGTGTCAGGGAAGAAACGGCCTTCGGCCGGCTGGCCAGGAGCGCCAATGGCGGCCATCAGCTCGGCCTCGCTCATGCCGCGGGTCAGCGGCTTTAACGCGGGGGCCTTGGCCAGTGCCTCGCGGAACTGCCGCAGCGTCCAGCCGTCGATCAGGCGCACCACCTCCAGCACCTCGTCGCCCTGCACCATCTTGGCCAGCAGCCGCCGCGGCGTGGTGCCGGCGTCGATCTCGTAGCTGCCGGCGCGGATGCGGCGGGCGTCGCCCGACCAGCGGAACCACTCGTACAGCAGCCGCGCATCGGACTGCACCCCGGCGTCCACCCAGGCCTGGGCCACGTCGCGCGGCGAGGTGCCGGGCTCGATGGACAGCTCCACATGCGGCTGCGCCAGCGGCAGCGGCCGGTTCAGCCACCAGGCCACCAGGGCCGCTCCACCCGCCATGCCCGCCAACACCACCAGCAGCGCCCTTGCCACGATCCGCCGAAGCGCTTTCATCCCGGTATGTCCAGCCCATGCCTGTGCGGCCCAGCGGCTGATGATAATGGTCCGATGGACACCCACTTTCCTCCTTCGGACCTGAACGGCGCGGTGCGCCTGGCGCATTGGGGCGTCATCCGTGCCACCGGCGCGGAGGCTGCCAGCTTCCTGCATGGCCAGCTCACGCAGGACATCCAGAACCTGCCGCCCGGTCAGGCGCGGCTGGCCGGCTACTGCTCGGCCAAGGGCCGCCTTCTGGCCAGCTTCATCGTGCTGCGCGGCTCGGCCGACGAGCTGCTGCTGCTGTGCAGCGCCGACCTGCTGGCGCCCACGCTCAAGCGCCTGTCGATGTACGTGCTGCGCGCCAAGTGCAAGCTCACCGACGCCAGCGCGGAGCTGGCGGTGCTGGGCCTGGCCGGTGCGCCGGCGCTGGCGGCGCTGGGGGCGCTGGGGGCCGGGTCGTCCAACGACGACGGCGCCACGCAGGCACTGGCCGGCATGCCGGTGCTGGCCGCGGCCGGTGGCCAGCTGGTGCGCTTGCCGGCGGTCGAAGGCATCGACCGCGGGTTGTGGGTGGGCCCGGCCGAAGCCCTGCCCGCCGCGCTGCCCGCGCTGGACGCGGACGCCTGGGATGCGCTGGAAGTGCGCAGCGCGGTGCCGCGCATCGTGGCCGCCACGGTGGAGCAGTTCGTGCCGCAGATGATCAACCTGGAGCTGGTGGGCGGCGTCAACTTCCAGAAGGGCTGCTACCCCGGCCAGGAGGTGGTGGCCCGCAGCCAGTACCGCGGCACCACCAAGCGGCGGGCGGCGGTGTTCGCCACCGGCGCGGCGGCGCAGCCGGGCCAGGAAGTGTTCGACGCCAACGATCCCGGCCAGCCGGCCGGCATGGTGATCAATGCCGCGGCCGGCCAGCCGGCGCTGGCGCTGGTGGAAGTGAAGCTGGCCGCCCTGGCCGAGCCTGCGCTGCGCCTGGGCAGTGCCGAGGGCCCGGCGCTGCGGCCCTTGCCCCTGCCCTATCCCCTGCCTGCCGGTGCGGACTGAGGGCCGGCCCGCAAGCGGGCCGTTGACGCAGGTCCTGTACGTCTACTACCGGGTGGAAGCCGCCGACCGCGCTGACTGCGTGGCCGCGGTGCGCAGCGCGCAGGCCGCGCTGATGCAGCGTCATCCGGGCCTGGTGGCCGCCGTGCTGTCGCAGGTGCCTGGCCACACCACGCTGATGGAGACCTATGCCTGGTCATCCGCGGCACCCGCGGTGCCGCCCGCATGGTCGGCACTGGAAGCCGAGGTCGGGGCCCGGTTGGGACGCTGGATCGTCGGCACGCGGCATCTGGAGCTGTTCGAGCCATGTGCCTAGCTGCGCTGTCCATCGGCCAGCACCGGCGCCACGTGTTCGTGCTGGCCGCCAACCGCGACGAGTACTACCACCGCCCCGCGGCGCGGCTGGCGTGGTGGTTGCCGGAAGACGGCGGCCCGGCGGTGCTGGGCGGGCGCGACCTGCAGGCCGGCGGCAGCTGGTGTGCGCTGAGTGCCGCCGGCCGGCTGGCGCTGGTGACGAACGTGCGCCGGCCCGGCCACTTCGATCCGCGGGCGCCATCGCGCGGCGAGATCGTGGCCCACTGGCTGCGTGGCAGCGAGGCCTCGTCGCGCTTCTGGGTGCAGGTGGGCCTGGCGGGCTACAACCCGTTCAACCTGATCGCCATCGACTTCACCACCGACGAGCGCTTCTGGTGCGGCGACGAAGCCGCCGCCCGGCGGCTGGACGGCGGGCTGTACGGCCTGTCCAACGCGCAGCTGGACACGCCCTGGCCCAAGGTGCTGGCGCTCAAGCGGGCGATGCGCTCGGCGCTGGCTTCCAGCCGCAGCGTGCAGGGCCTGGCGGAGCGGCTGTTCGAGGCCCTGGCCAGCCGCCAGCCCTGGCCCGATGCCGACCTGCCGCGCACCGGCATCCCGATCGAGCGCGAGCGGGCGCTGTCGCCGGCCTGGGTGCAGCTGAACGGGCCCACGCCGGACCTGCTCTATGGCACGCGCTGCTCCACGCTGGTGATCGTGGAGCAGCAAGCGGAGCAGCGCGTCACCCATGTGCTGGAGCGCAGCTTCCGCCCCGACGGCAGCGTGCAAGCGCAGCGCCACGCGACGCTGCCCGACTGGCCGCCCACCGCCCAGGCGGCGGGCCGCTGGCGGGTGGAGCGGGCGGCGCTGCGCGAAACCGAATACCCGCCGGCCTGACGCGCCGGCGCGGACCGCGGGCTGCTAGGGCGCCCGCCCCATCTCCACATGCGGTATGCCGGCTTCCTCGAACACCTCGCCACGGGTGCCGAAGCCGGCGCGCAGGTAGAACGGCGCGGCGCTCATCTGCGCATGCAGCAGCAGCATGTGGTCGCCGCGGGTGCGGGCGGCGGCGGCCAGCGCATCCAGCACCGCCCGCCCCACCCCGCTGCCGCGCACCACCGGCAGCACCGCCATGCGGCCCAGCCTGGCCACGCCCGGTGCCTGCTGCAGCAGACGGCCGGTGGCCAGCGGCCGCCCCAGGCGGTTGACGGCCAGCGCATGCAGGCAGTCGGCATCGGCCGGATCGCTTTCCAGCTCGGCCGGGATGCGCTGCTCCTGCACGAACACCTGGGTGCGGATGCGGCGTGCCGCCTCGCCCAGCTCGGCCCAGCCGCCCACCTTCACCTCGACCATCGGCTGGCCGGCCTCGAAGGCCTCCAGCACCGCCCGGAATGCCGGCGGCACCGGCCGGCTGGTCTGGGTGGCCGGATCGGCGAAGACGTACACCAGCTCGCCATGCACCAGGCAGTGCTCGCCGCGGAACACCGCGCACTGGAAGACCATGGAGCTGTTGCCGATGCGGTGGCAGCGCACGCCGACGTCCAGCAGGTCGTCCAGCCGGGCCGAGGCCAGGTAGTCCACCGTGCTCTTGCGCACGAAGAGGTCGCCGGCCAGCTCGACCATGGTGTCCTGGTAAGGCAGCGCCAGCGCCCGCCAGTAGCCGGCCACGGCGGTGTCGAAGTACATCAGGTAGTGGCCGTTGAACACGATCTGCTGCAGATCGACCTCGGCCCAGCGCACGCGCAGCCGTTCGGTGAAGCGGAAGTCCTGTCGGTTCATGCGGAATGGCTCCAGGCCTGGCGCAGCGCGTCGGCGATCGCCTGCTGGGCGATGCCGGCCTCGCGCAGCGCGCGGCCCATCTTGATGAAGTCGTGGGTCATGCCGCGCACGATGTCCAGCGCCACCGGCACGCCGGCCATGCGCAGGCGATCGGCGTAGGCCACGCCCTCGTCCACCAGCGGATCGCATTCCGCCAGCAGCACGAAGGCCGGCGCCACGCCTTCCACCTCGTCGGCCAGCAGCGGCGCGAAGCGCCAGTCCGTGCGGCGCTCGTGCGGGATGTAATGGTCGAAGAACCAGCCGATCTCCTCGGCCTCCAGCAGCATGCCTTCGGCGAAGCGGCGGTGCGACTCGGTGTCGGCATGCGCGGTGGTGCCGGGCGTGATCAGCACCTGCAGCGCCAGCGGCAGGCCGATGTCGCGCGCATGCAGCGCGGCCACCGCGGCCAGGGTGCCGCCGGCGCTGTCGCCGGCCACCGCGAGGCGGCTGCCGTCCAGCCTCAGCAGGTCGGCACCGGGGCCGGCCAGCCAGCGCAGCGCGGCCCAGCTGTCGTCCACCGCCGCCGGGAACGGATGCTCCGGCGCCAGCCGGTAGTCCAGCGACACCACTGCGCCGCCACTACGCAGGGCCAGCTGGCGGCACAGGCTGTCGTGCGTCTCCAGGTTGCCAATGGTGAAGCCGCCGCCATGCAGGTACAGCAGCACCGGCAGGCCGTCGTCGGTGGCCGGCGCATACAGCCGCGCGGGCCGGGGCGCGCCATCGCCGCCAGGCAGCTGCAGCGCCTGCACACGTGGCAGCGGCGCGCGGGGCGGCTCCAGCACCTCGGCGGCGGCGGTGTAGGCGATGCGCGCGTCGGCCGGCGACATGCTGCGGAACGGCGGGCGGTTGGCGCGGCGGATGCGCTCCAGCAGCGCGGCCATCTGGGGGGTGAGGGAGGGTGAATGCACCCCCGAAGGATAAACAGCCCATGAAAAAAGGCCCGGAGCAGGAGGTCTCCGGGCCGTGGGGCCTGCCACGCGGCAGGCGACCGATGCAAGCGTGGATCAGTGCTTGTCGAAGAACTGCTCGTCTTCGGTGGAGCCCTTCAGCGCGGCGGTGGACGCCTGCGCCTCGATGGTGGTGGTCACCGCGTCGAAGTAACCCGTGCCCACTTCGCGCTGGTGCTTCACCGCGGTGAAGCCCCGCTCGGCGGCGGCGAATTCCTTCTGCTGCAACTCGACAAAGGCGGTCATGTTGTTGCGGGCGTAGCCGTAGGCCAGGTCGAACATGCCGTAGTTGAGTGCATGGAAGCCGGCCAGGGTGATGAACTGGAACTTGTAGCCCATCGCGCCGAGCTCGCGCTGGAACTTGGCGATGGTGGCGTCGTCCAGGTTCTTCTTCCAGTTGAAGGACGGCGAGCAGTTGTACGACAGCATCTTGCCGGGGAACTTGGCATGGATGGCGTCGGCGAACTTCTTCGCGAAGGCCAGGTCCGGCGTGCCGGTCTCGCACCAGATCAGGTCGGCGTACTCGGCGTAGGCCAGGCCGCGGCTGATGGCCTGCTCGATGCCGTTGGTCGAGCGGTAGAAGCCCTCGACGGTGCGCTCGCCGGTGAAGAAGGGGCGGTCGTTCTCGTCGATGTCGCTGGTCACCAGGTCGGCGGCTTCGGCGTCGGTGCGGGCCAGCAGCACGGTGGGCGTGCCCATCACGTCGGCGGCCAGGCGTGCGGCCACCAGCTTGCTGACGGCTTCACGCGTGGGGACCAGCACCTTGCCACCCATGTGGCCGCACTTCTTGGCCGCTGCAAGCTGGTCCTCGAAGTGCACGCCGGCGGCGCCCGCCTCGATCATGGCCTTCATCAGCTCGAAGGCATTCAGCACGCCGCCGAAGCCGGCTTCCGCGTCGGCCACGATGGGCGCGAAGTAGTCGATGTCGTTCTTGCCTTCGCTCCACTGGATCTGGTCGGCGCGCAGGAAGGTGTTGTTGATCTTCTTGACCACCTTGGGCACCGAGTCCACCGAGTACAGCGACTGGTCGGGGTACATCTCGCCGTTGCTGTTGGCATCGCCCGCCACCTGCCAGCCCGACAGGTAGATGGCCTTGAGGCCGGCCTTGACCTGCTGCATCGCCTGGTTGCCGGTGAGCGCGCCCAGCGCGTTGACGAACGGCTCGGTGGTGATCAGGTTCCACAGCTTCTCGGCACCGCGCTTGGCCAGCGTGTGCTCGATCTGCAGCGAGCCGCGCAGCCGCACCACGTCGGCGGCGCTATAGCCGCGCTTGATGCCCTTCCAGCGCGGGTTCTCGGCCCAGTCCTTCTCGAGGGCGGCGATCTGCTGTTCGCGGGTCAGTGTGGTGGTCATTCGAAGTGCTCCTTTGCGTTGAACGGGGGTCTGAAGATGGCTTCAGCGTAACGACCGCACTCTGGCTTGGGAACACTTATGTCTTATATAAGACCGAAATTCTTTCGCTTGTGAATCAATGACTTATGGAGGTCGTTTCGCAATGCGCAAAGATGTTTTCCATGTTGAGAAATCTTGCTGCGCCGCAGCACCGCCTTGCATCACGATGTGAAACGCGCGTTCAGCATCGTGAAATCCGCATCAACCCGCCGATGCCGCCTCCCACCAACGGGCGTAGACACGGTCGGCCAAGCGGTGCTGCGCCTGCAGGAACTGCTGGGCATCGGACCGCATGCGGTCACCGCTGTGCACCGTGGCCGGGTGCGTTTGCTGCGCCTGCAGGAAGGACGGGTCGCGCGAGGCCGACCAGCGCGCGAGCTTGTCGGCATCCACCTCGATGTGGAACTGCATGCCCAGGTGCGGTCCATAGGCGAAGGCCTGCACCGGGCAGGCCTCATTGGTGGCCACCGACACCGCGCCGCGCGGCAGCTCGAAGGCCTCGTTGTGCCAGTGCATGAAGTGGTGCCGGTCGCCCTGGCCGAACCAGGCCTCGCACTCGGGGCCCGGCAGCATGCGGGCCGGCTGCCATCCGATCTCGGGCAGCGGGGAGCGCAGCACCCGCGCCCCCAGCACCCGCGCCATCAGCTGCCCGCCCAGGCAATGGCCGATCACCGGCACGCCGGTCTCGAAGCCCAGCGCGATCAGGCGTTCGGCCTCCCGCAGCGCCGGCAGCGGATCGTTGGCGCTCATCTCGCCGCCCAGCACCGCCAGCGCCGCATGGCCGCTCAGGTCGGCCGGCAGCGGCTGGCCCTCGGCGGCAAAGCGCAGGTCCATCCCGATGCCCTGGGCGGCCAGCCAGTGCGCCAGATAGGCCGGGCCGTCGCCCTTCATGTTCTGCAGGACCAGCACGGGCTTCATCGGTGCACCTCGCGTCGAAGGCGGTGGGACGGAAATCGGTTCATGGCGCGGGGTTAGCAATCCGGGGGCCCGACTGTGCCCGGTTTGCGGCCGCATCGCCGGCAGCGCCTATCCTCGGGCCCTTCCCGCCCTGCCCGCCTTGCCATGTCCCACTTCGCCTTCCTGGCCCAGAACGGCTTCCTCAAGTGCCCGCCGCTACAGGCCGCGCACCGCTACGGCGTGGCCGGCATCGCCTGGGATGGAGCCACCACCAACCGCCCGGGCGCGCGCCTGGCGCCCCGCGCGATCCGCGAGGCCAGCCACATGCTGTGCGACGGCATCCATCCGCTGTTCGACGTGACACCCGAAGGGCTGCTCGGCGATGCCGGCGACCTGCCGCTGCCCAACACCAGCCTGGTGGGCATGCGTGAGGCGATGCCCGCGCTGGTGCGGCCGATGCTCGCGGCACACCACATGGTGTGGCTGGGTGGCGACCACTCGATCACGTTGCCGCTGCTGCAGGCGCAGGCCGAGCGGCTGGGCCGCCCGCTGGCCGTGCTGCACTTCGACGCCCACTGCGACACCTGGGAAGACCACTTCGGCGAGCCCAGCGGCCACGGCACCTGGGTGTTCGAGGCGATGCAGCAGGGCCTGGTCGACAAGCGCTGCTTCGTGCAGGTGGGCATCCGCTCGGCCGGGCAGCGCGAGGCGCGCGACTATGTGCGCGACCAGGGCGGCGCCATCCACACCGCCCGCGACCTGCGCGGCCTGCAGACACCGGCACAGTTGCAGCCCATCGTCGACGACCTGGCCCGCCGCATCGCCGACCACGGCCGGCCGCCGTTGTACGTCAGCCTGGACATCGACTGCCTGGACCCGGCCTTCGCACCCGGCACCGGCACGCCCGAGCCCGGCGGCCTGGCCAGCCACCAGGTGCTGAGCCTGCTGGAGGCGCTGGTCGACCTGGACTGCGTGGGCATGGACTGCGTGGAGGTGGCACCGCCCTTCGACCATGCCGAGCTGAGCAGCCAGGCGGCCGCGGCCTTCGTGTGGACCTACCTGTGCAGCCGCATTGCGCGCGAGGCGCGTGCGCGGGGCTAGAGGCTGAGCGCGGTGGTGCGCTTGACGGTGCGAAGCACCAGCATCGAGTTGCTGCGAGCCACGCCGGGCAGGTGCATCAGCACGTCGGCATGGAAGCGCTCCAGGTCCTCCGCGTCGCGGTAGGTGAAGCGGATCAGGTAGTCGTTGCTGCCGGCCACGTAGTAGCAGTCGAGGATCTGCGGCTGGTCACGCACCGCGCGCTCGAAGGCCGCGATCACCGGCGCGGTCAGCGTCTCCAGGTTCACGATGGTGAAGCTGGTGCCCGGCTGGCCCACCGCCTTGGGATTGAGCAGCGCCACGTAGCGGTCGATCACGCCCGCCTCCTCCAGCTGCTTGACGCGGCGCAGGCAGGCGCTGGGCGACAGGTGCACGCGCTGCGCCAGCTCCAGGTTGGTGAGCCGGCCATCGGCCTGCAGCTCGGTGAGGATGCCGAGGTCGATCGCATCTAGTTGCACGGCGCTGGACATGTTTCGCATCGGATGCTGTAGCGGGGCCTTTGCGCCGCATCTTATTGCGCCGACAGCTGCACGACCCGGGATATTGCGCAAGCACATTGCGCTGCACTGCTCCTAGACTTTCGCGGCCGGGCGGAACACGCTGTCAGGTCTGCCCACCACTATGGAAAGAGCCGTATGAGCACCACCGAACTCGACGCCTACTGGATGCCCTTCACCGCCAACCGGCAGTTCAAGAAGGCGCCGCGCCTGCTGGCCCAGGCCCAGGGCATGTTCTACAAGACGCCCGAAGGCCGCGAGGTGCTGGACGGCGTGGCCGGCCTGTGGTGCGTGAACGCGGGCCATGCACGGCCGAAGATCGTCAAGGCCATCGCCGACCAGGCGGCCGAGATGGACTTCGCGCCGCCGTTCCAGATGGCGCATCCCAAGGCCTTCGAGCTGGCCGAGCGGCTGGCCAGGCTGACGCCGGCGGGGCTGAACAAGGTCTTCTATACCAACTCGGGCTCCGAGTCGGTGGAGACCGCGCTGAAGATGGCGCTGGCCTACCACCGCGCGCGCGGCGAAGGCTCGCGCACCCGCCTCATCGGCCGCGAGCGCGGCTACCACGGCGTGAACTTCGGCGGCATCTCGGTCGGCGGCATCGTGGCCAACCGCAAGATGTTCGGCCACCTGCTGGCGGGCGTGGACCACATCCGCCACACGCACGATCCGGCGCGCAACGCCTTCAGCGTGGGCCAGCCGGCCCATGGCGCCGAGCTGGCCGACGACCTGGAACGGCTGGTCGCGCTGCACGACGCCTCCACCATCGCCGCGGTGATCGTGGAGCCGGTGGCGGGCTCCACCGGCGTGCTGATCCCGCCGCAGGGCTACCTGCAGCGGCTGCGCGAGATCTGCGACAAGCACGGCATCCTGCTGATCTTCGACGAGGTGATCACCGGTTTCGGCCGCACCGGCCAGCCCTTCGGCGCGCAGACCTTCGGCGTGACGCCCGACCTGATGACGGTGGCCAAGGGCATCACCAACGGCTGCGTGCCGATGGGCGCGGTGTTCGCCAAGCAGCAGATCCACGACGTGTTCATGAACGGGCCCGAGCACCTGATCGAGTTCTTCCACGGCTACACCTACTCGGCCCATCCGCTGGCCTGCGCCGCCGCGCTGGCCACGCTGGACACCTATGCCGACGAAGGCCTGCTCACCCGCGCGGGCGAGATGCAGGGCTACTTCGCCGATGCGCTGCATGGCCTGAAGGGCCTGCCGCATGTGATCGACATCCGCAACATCGGGCTGGTGGGCGGCGTGGAGCTGGCGCCGCGGCCGGGCGAGCCGGGCAAGCGCGCCTTCGACGTCTTCCTCGACTGCTGGGAGCAGGGCCTGATGATCCGCACCACCGGCGACACCATCGCGCTGTCGCCGCCGCTGATCATCGAGCGCCAGCACATCGACCGCATCGTCGACACCCTGCGCACCGCGCTGCAGCGCGTGGCCTGACGCTACCGAGAGCCCGCTGCGCCGCATGCCCTTCCTCGAGGTCGACCGTGAACTGACGCGTCTGTCGTACTACGACGCCACCGCCCCGCGCGGGCCCGCCCATGCGCCGCTGCAGGGCGAGGTGCAGGCCGACGTGGCCATCGTCGGCGGCGGGCTGGCCGGGCTGTCGGCGGCCATCGAGCTGCGCCAGCGTGGCCTGGGCGTGGTGCTGCTGGAAGCGCAGCACATCGGCTTCGGCGCCAGCGGCCGCAACGGCGGCCAGGCCATCCACGGGCTGGCCTGCGACCCGCCGACCATCGAGGCCGAACTGGGCCTGGACGAAGCCCGCCGCGTGTGGGCGATGACGCTGCAGGCGATCGACCTGATCCGCCAGCGCTGCAGCCGCTTCGGCATCGATGCCGAATGGCACGACGGCTTCCTGGGCGTGGCGGTCAACGAGCGCAAGGCCCGTGCGCTGCGCGAAGGCGTGGACCACCTGGCGCGCCACTACGGCTACGAGCAGCAGTGGATCGAGGCGCCCGAGCTGCCGCGCTGGATCGACAGCCCCCGCTACGTGGCCGCCGCCTACGACGCCCGTTCGGGCCACCTGCATCCGCTGAAGTACACCCAGGGCCTCGCGCGTGCGGCCGCCGGGCTGGGCGCCGCGCTGCATGAGGGCAGCGCCGTCACCGGCCTGCAGCAGCGCGGCGACGAGGTGCTGCTGACCACCGCGCAAGGCCGCGTGCGGGCGCGGCAGGTGCTGCTCGCAGGCAATGTGTACCTGCAGGAGTTCGCCCCGCAGCTGGCGCCGCAGCTGGGCCCGCGGGTGATGCCGGTCGGCACCTACATCGTGTGCTCCGAGGTGCTGGGCGCAGAGCGGGCCGCCGCACTGGTGCCGTGCGGCGCTGCCGTTTGCGACAACAACTTCGTGCTCGACTACTTCCGCCCCACGGCCGACCACCGCATGCTGTATGGCGGCCGCGCCAGCTACACCACGAAGACGCCTGCCGACCTGGCCGCCGGCATGCAGCGGCAGATGGCGGGCACCTTCCCGCAGTTGCGCGACGTGAAGGTGGAATACGCCTGGGGCGGCTTCGTCGACATCTCGATGAGCCGGGCGCCCGACTTCGGCCGGCTGGGCCGCAGCGTGTACTACCTGCAGGGCTTCTCCGGCCATGGCCTCGCGCTCACCGGCCTGGCCGGGCAGGTGGTGGCCGAGGCGATGGCCGGTGACGCCGGCCGCTTCGACGTCTTCGCGCGGCTGAAGCACCGCCGCTTTCCGGGCGGGCGGCTGCTGCGCATGCCGGCGCTGGCCCTGGGCATGGCCTACTACCGGCTGCGCGACCTGCTGTGATGCGCCACCCGCACGGTTGCATGAAGCGCCATCCGGCCAAGCCCGCATGCGGCTGCGGTGGCTTGTTGGCACACTTGCTGCATCGCCACTGCCCATGAGCGTGCCTCTGACTGCTTCCAAGATCCCCGCCAAGCCCGTGGTGCTGGTGCCCGCCTGCAACCGCATGCTAGGCCACCATCCCTTCCACATCGCCGGCAAGAAGTACGTCGACGGTGTGCGCCTCGCCCAGTGCCAGCCGCTGATCGTGCCCAGTGCCGAGCCCGACGAGATCGAGGCCCTGCTGGACATCGCCGATGGCGTGCTGCTCACCGGCTCGCCTTCCAACGTGCATCCCCGCCACTTCGGCGAGGCGGTGCTCGACACCACCTTGCCCCTGGACGAACAGCGCGACGCCTGGACGCTGCTGCTCATCCCGCGCGTGCTGGCCCGCGGCATTCCGCTGCTGGCCATCTGCCGCGGCGCGCAGGAGGCCAACGTGGCCCTGGGCGGCACGTTGCACCAGGCGGTGCATGCCGTGCCGCCGCACCACGACCACCGCGCCGACGACAGCCAGCCGGTGGAGGTGCAATACGGCCCTTCGCACGACGTGCTGGTCGAGCCCGGCAGCCTGCTGGACCGCATCACCGGCGAGCCGCGTTTCCGCGTCAATTCGGTCCATGGCCAGGCGGTGAACCGGCTGGCCCCCGGCCTGCGCGTGCAGGCCCGCGCCCCCGACGGCCTGGTGGAAGCCTTCAGCGCCGATGCGCCCGGCTTCAACCTCTGCGTGCAATGGCACCCCGAGTGGCAGGCCGCCAGCAATCCCATCTCGCGACAGTTGTTCGGCGCGTTCGGCGAGGCCTGCGCGGCCTACCGCGACCGCCATCGCCCACCTCCATCCGCCTGATAGTGCGGAGCGCCTCCGCGCCCCGTGCAGTGCCCAGGGCCTTTGTGCCGCCGCCCGCAAGGCGGCACGCCAGACGAACAGGTGCCCCATGGTGGTCAGAGACAACTACACCTTCAGCGAGCTCGAACAGTGGCTCAACAAGAACCGCGTGACGGAGATCGAGTGCCTGGTGCCCGACCTCACCGGCGTGGCGCGCGGCAAGATCCTGCCGCGCGAGAAGTTCACCGAGGACCGCGGCATGCGGCTGCCCGAGGCCGTGGTGGCCATGGGCGTGACCGGTGAGTTCCCGGAAGAAGGCCCCTATTACGACGTGATCAACCCCACCGACCGCGACATGCACCTGCGGCCGGACCCCACCACCGTGCGCATCGTGCCCTGGGCCACCGATCCCACGGCCCAGGTGATCCACGACTGCTTCGACCGCGAGGGCACGCTGGTGCCCTTCGCGCCGCGCTCGGTGCTGCGCCGGGTGTGCGACCTGTTTGCCATCGAGGGCTGGGAGCCGGTGGTCGCGCCCGAGCTGGAGTTCTACCTGGTCGACCGCAACACCGACCCCGACGTGCCGTTGAAGGCACCCATCGGCCGCAGCGGCCGCGCCGAGACCTCGCGCCAGGCGTATTCCATCGACGCGGTCAACGAGTTCGATCCGCTGTTCGAGGACGTGTACGCGTACTGCGAGAAGATGGAGCTGAACGTCGACACGCTGATCCACGAGGTGGGCGCCGGGCAGATGGAGATCAACTTCTTCCATGCCCACCCGCTGGGGCTGGCCGACGAGGTGTTCTTCTTCAAGCGCACGGTGCGCGAGGCGGCGATGCGCCACGGCATGTTCGCCACCTTCATGGCCAAGCCGATCGCCGGCGAGCCTGGCAGCGCAATGCACGTGCACCAGAGCATCGTCAGCCAGGCCACCGGCCGCAACCTGTTCAGCAACGAGGACGGCACGCCCAGCCGCGAGTTCCACTGGTACATCGGCGGGCTGCAGAAATACATCCCGGCGGCGATGGCGCTGTTTGCGCCGTACGTGAACAGCTACCGCCGGCTGGTGCGCAGCAATGCGGCGCCCATCAACATCCAGTGGGGCACCGACAACCGCACCGTGGGCATCCGCAGCCCGGTGGCGGTGCCGGCCGCGCGGCGGGTGGAAAACCGCGTGATCGGCGCCGACGCCAATCCCTACGTGGCGCTGGCGGCCACGCTGGCTTGCGGCTACCTGGGCATCAAGAACAAGATCGAGCCGACACCGGAGTGCAAGGGCGACGCCTACCTGGGCGAGTTCTCGCTGCCGCGCAGCCTGGGCGAGGCGCTGCACCTTCTGCGCGCCGAGAAGGACCTGGCCGAGGTGTTGGGCGAGGCCTTCGTCACCGTCTACACCGAGGTGAAGGAGATCGAGCACGCCGAGTTCATGAAGGTGATCTCGCCGTGGGAGCGTGAACACCTCCTGCTTCACGTTTGAGCGAGCACGCCATGACCACCATGAACACCCGCACCACCCAGCAATGGCAGGCCGCCGACGCGGCGCACTTCCTGCACCCGTTCACCGACTTCCAGGCGCTGGCGAAGAAGGGCTCGCGCATCATCACCAGGGCCGACAACATCTACCTCACCGACAGCGACGGCCACCGCATCCTGGATGCGATGAGCGGGCTGTGGTGCGTCAACGTGGGCTACGGCCAGCAGGCGCTGATCGACGCGGCCACGCGGCAGATGACGCAGCTGCCCTTCTACAACGCCTTCTTCCAGACCGCCACGCCGCCGGCCATCGAGCTGGCCGAGCTGCTGGCCGAGGTGAGCCCGCCGGGCTTCAGCCGGGTGTTCTACAGCGGCTCCGGCTCCGAAGGCAACGACACCATCGTGCGCATGGTGCGCCGCTACTGGGACGTGCTGGGCCAGCCGCAGCGCAGCGTCATCCTCAGCCGCCACAACGCCTACCACGGCTCCACCATGGCCGGCGCCTCGCTGGGCGGCATGAGCGGCATGCATGCCCAGGGCGGCCTGCCGATCCCGGGCATCCAGCACATCGAGCAGCCCTACTGGTTCGAACATGGCGGCAGCATGAGCCGCGAGGAATTCGGCCGCGTGGCCGCCGGCTGGCTCGAGCAGAAGATCCTGGCCGTGGGCCCCGACAAGGTGGCCGCCTTCATCGGCGAGCCGGTGCAGGGCGCAGGCGGCGTCATCGTGCCGCCCGAGACCTACTGGCCCGAGATCCAGCGCATCTGCGACCAGTACGGCGTGCTGCTGGTCAGCGACGAGGTGATCTGCGGCTTCGGCCGCACCGGCCACTGGTTCGGCTGCCAGCGCTTCGGCGCCCGCCCCGACCTGATCACCTTCGCCAAGGGCGTGACCTCGGGCTACATACCGCTGGGCGGCGTGCTGGTGGGCGACCGGGTGGCCCAGGTGCTGATCGAGCAGGGCGGCGAGTTCGAGCACGGCTACACCTATTCCGGCCATCCGGTGGCCTGCGCGGTGGCCATCGCCAACATCCGCCTCATCCAGCAGCTGGGCCTGGTGCAGCAGGTGCACGACGACACCGGCCCCTACCTGGCCGCGCTGTACCAGAAGCTGGCCGACCACCCGCTGGTGGTGGAGACGCAGACCTGCGGCCTGATGGCCGCGCTGCAGCTCGGCCGGCGCGACGGCCGGGGCACCGGCACGCGCGGCCAGCGCTTCGACGAGGCGCTGTCGGTGGGCATGGTCTGCCGCGGCCACTGCTTCGCCAACGGGCTGATCATGCGGGCGGTGGGCGACCGCATGATCATCGCGCCGCCGCTGGTGATCACCCGCGCGCAGATCGACGAGATGGCGGTGCTGATCCGCCGCTGCCTGGACCTGACGCTGGAGGACTGCCACCGCAACCGGTGGCTGTGAGCCGGGGCTCTAAACTGGCGCCACCCATTCCCCGATCCAGGAGCCCTGCCGCCATGAAGTCCGTGTTTCGTCGAAGCCTGAGCGCCCTTGCGCTGTCCCTGATCGCGGCCGCGGCCGGCGCCCAGGAGAAGGTGGTCAACGTCTACAACTGGGCCGACTACATCGCCGAGGACACGATCCGGAATTTCGAGAAGGAAACCGGCATCAAGGTCCGCTACGACAACTTCGACAGCAACGAGGCGCTGCATGCCAAGCTGGTGGCCGGCCGCTCCGGCTACGACGTGGTGGTGCCCGGCTCGCACTTCGCCAAGCTGCAGATCCAGGCCGGCCTGCTGATGAAGCTGGACAAGAGCAAGCTGCCTAACCTGAAGAACCTGGACCCCGCCATCCAGGCGCAGCTGGCCAAGGTGGACCCCGGCAACGAGCACCTGGTCGACTGGCTGTGGGGCTACACCACCGTGGGCATCAATGCCGACAAGGTCAAGGCCGCGCTGGGCAGCATGCCGATGCCCGACAACGCCTGGGACCTGGTCTTCAAGCCCGAGTACGCGAGCAAGCTCAAGGCCTGCGGCATCACCTTCCTCGACTCGGCCTCCGAGGTGCTGCCCATCGCGCTGAAGTACATCGGCAAGGATCCGTACAGCAACGCCGCGGCCGACTACACCGCCGCCGGCGACATGCTGAAGAAGGTGCGGCCCTTCGTCACCCGCTTCGCCGGATCCGGTTCCGACTACATCGACCAGATGGCGCGCGGCAACATCTGCGCGGTGGTGGGCTGGTCGGGCGACATCATGATCGCCAAGAACAAGAGCGCGCAGGCCAAGAAGCCGCAGAACCTGCAGGTGCTGCTGCCCAAGACCGGCGGCCTGCTGTTCTTCGACACCATGGCCATCCCCAAGGACGCGCCCAACGCGGGCAACGCGCACGCCTTCATCAACTA
Organism: Aquincola sp. J276; assembly: GCF_024700035.1. Classification (NCBI taxonomy): domain Bacteria; kingdom Pseudomonadati; phylum Pseudomonadota; class Betaproteobacteria; order Burkholderiales; family Sphaerotilaceae; genus Aquincola; species Aquincola sp. J276. Next base: position 459,672 of record NZ_JAJONC010000002.1, on the reverse strand, counting down.
CATCATGAAGCCCGAGGTGCATGCGTCGCTGACCAACGCGGTGTTCTATGCCAACCCGAACAAGGCCTCGCTGCCCTTCGTCAAGCCCGAGATCGCCAAGGACAAGGCGGTGTTCGTGGACGAGGCCGGGCTGGCGTCGATGATCCCGCCGGGCTCGCCCGACCAGGCCACGCGGCGGCTGATCACCCGCACCTTCACCAGCTTCAAGGCCAACCGCTGATGCAGGCCGGGGCCGCCACGCCCGGGCCGCGGCCCGCGCGGCGGCCCGCATCTTGCTGATCCCGCGGGCCGATCAGAATCCCCTGCCCTCCCAGCATCACCCGGAGACTGCCTGATGAAACGACCCGCCCCTGTCCTGCTGCGCACCCTCGGCGCCCTGGCGCTGTCCGTCGCGGTCCTGCCCGCCGCGCAGGCGCAGGAAGAGAAGGTGCTCAACGTCTACAACTGGTCCGACTACATCGCCGAGGACACGATCGCCAACTTCGAGAAGGAGACGGGGATCAAGGTGCGCTACGACAACTTCGACAGCAACGAGGTGCTGCACGCCAAGCTCGTGGCGGGCAAGACCGGCTACGACATCGTGGTGCCTTCGTCCTACTGGGCCAAGCTGCAGGCCGACGGCGGGCTGCTGCAGAAGCTGGACAAGAGCAAGCTGCCCAACCTGAAGAACCTGGACCCGGCGCTGCAGGCGCAGTTGGCCAAGCTCGATCCCGGCAACCAGTACGGTGTGAACTGGCTGTGGGGCTACACCACCGTGGGCATCAACGTCGACAAGGTCAAGGCCGCACTGGGCGGCATGCCGATGCCCGACAATGCGTGGGACCTGGTGTTCAAGCCCGAGTACATCAGCAAGCTCAAGAGCTGCGGCGTGAGCTTCCTCGATTCGCCCACCGAGGTGGTGCCGGCCGCGCTGCACTACCTGGGCAAGCCGGCCTACAGCCGCAACCAGGCCGACTACGCCGGCGTGGGCCCGCTGCTCAAGACCATCCGGCCCCACGTGACGCTGTTCAGCTCCTCGGGCTACATCAACGACATGGTCAGCGGCAGCATCTGCGTGGCGCTGGGCTGGTCGGGCGACATCAACATCGCCCGCCAGCGCGCCATCGACGGCAAGACCGGCCAGAAGATCGAGGCGCTGATTCCCAAGACCGGCGGCATCCTGTTCTTCGACATGATGGTGATTCCGGCCGACGCGCCGCGGCCCGACAACGCGCACAAGTTCATCAACTACATCCTGCGGCCCGAGGTGGCGGCCGGCCTCACCAACAAGGTGAACTACGCCAACCCCAACCTCGAGTCGCGCAAGCTGGTCAAGCCGGAGGTGGCCAACAACCCGTCGGTCTTCCTGAGTGCGAGCGACCTGGCGACGATGCAGGCCCCCGACGCGCTGACCAGCGACATCCGCCGCACGATGACGCGGCTCTACACCTCGTTCAAGACCGGCATGTAGGCGCCGGCGGCCGCGGGCGGGAGGGTTCCCGCGGCCTGACCTTTCGACAACACAAGAAAACACACCAGGAGCCGGACACCCATGAGTGGCGCTGTGCCCGCGCAGGAAGACTTCCTGCGGATCGAGGACGTGGTCAAGGACTTCGGCGGCACCATCGCCGTCAACCACGTCAGCCTGTCCATCGCCAAGGGCGAGATCTTCGCCCTGCTCGGCTCTTCCGGCTGCGGCAAGTCCACCTTGCTGCGCATGCTGGCCGGCTTCGAGACACCCACCTCGGGCCGCATCGTGCTGGACGGCCAGGACCTGGCCGGCCTGCCGCCCTACGAGCGGCCGATCAACATGATGTTCCAGAGCTATGCGCTGTTTCCGCACCTGACGGTGTGGGACAACATCGCCTTCGGCCTCAAGCGCGACGGCATGGCGCGTGATGCCATCGCCGGGCGCGTGGAGCAGATGCTGAAGCTGGTGCAGCTGGACAAGTTCGCCCGCCGCAAGCCGCACCAGCTCTCGGGTGGCCAGCAGCAGCGGGTGGCGCTGGCGCGCAGCCTGGCCAAGCGGCCGCAGCTGCTGCTGCTGGACGAGCCGCTGGGCGCGCTGGACAAGAAGCTGCGCGAGGAAACCCAGATCGAGCTGGTGAACATCATCGAGGAGGTGGGCGTCACCTGCGTGATGGTGACGCATGACCAGGAAGAGGCGATGACCATGGCCTCGCGCATCGCGGTGATGACCGAGGGCCGCATCGCCCAGGTGGGCGCGCCCGGCGAGGTGTACGAGACGCCGGCCAGCCGCTTCGTGGCCGACTTCATCGGCAACGTGAACCTGATGCCCGGCACGCTGGTGGACGACCAGCCCGACTCGGTGCTCATCGAATGCGCGGACTGCACCCACTACGTGGGCCACGGCATCACCGGCACCGAGGGCATGCCGGTGACGGTGGCGCTGCGGCCGGAGAAGATCCTGGTCACGCGCGAGGAGCCCACGGGCCCGCACGATCCGCACAACAAGGTGCGCGGCGTGGTCAAGGAGATGGCCTACTTCGGCGCCTTCACCGTCTACCGCCTGGCGCTGCCGGGCGGCGGCATGCTGAAGGCGAGCCAGATGAATGCCGAGCGGCATGCCGAGGATCCGCTCACCTGGGGCGACGAGGCCTGGGCCAGCTGGTCGCCCTCGGCCCAGGTCGTGCTCACGCAGTGAGGTCCGCGCGATGAGCACCGATCTTCCGCTTCACTGGTGGCAGCGCATGGGCCTGCGCGGGCGCACGGCCGTCATCGGCCTGCCCTACCTGTGGCTGCTCGTGTTCTTCCTGCTGCCCTTCCTCATCGTGCTGAAGATCAGCATCTCCGAGATGGAGAACGTGACCTTCAAGGACCTGGTCACGTATGTGGAAGGCACGCTGCAGGTCACCGTCAAGCTGGGCAGCTACCTCTTCATCGCCGAGGACGACCTCTACTTCCTCACCTACCTGCGCAGCCTCAAGTACGCGGCCGTCACCACGCTGCTGTGCCTGGCCATCGGCTACCCGTTCGCCTACTTCATGGCCCGCGCCAAGCCCGGCACGCAGGCCGCGCTGGTGATGCTGGTGATGCTGCCCTTCTGGACCAGCTTCCTGCTGCGGGTGTATGCCTGGAAGGGCCTGCTGGGCAACGGCGGGCTGATCGCCGACCTGATCATCGGCAGCGGGCTGGACCGGCTGCTGGCCGCCAGCGGCCTGATCGCCACGCCGGGCAACCTGATGAACACGCCGTTCTCGCTGGTGCTGGGCATGACCTACACCTACCTGCCCTTCATGATCCTGCCCCTCTTCGCCAACCTCTCGAAGATGGACCTGCGGCTGCTGGAAGCCGCCACCGACCTGGGCGCCACGCCCTGGGTGGCCTTCTGGAAGGTGACGGTGCCGCTGTCCAAGGCCGGCATCATCGCGGGCTCGATGCTGGTGTTCATCCCGTGCGTGGGCGAATTCGTCATCCCCGAGCTGCTCGGCGGGCCGGAGACGCTGATGATCGGCCGCGTGCTGTGGGACGAGTTCTTCAGCAACAACGACTGGCCGATGGCTTCCGCCGTGGCGGTGGTGATGATCCTGCTGATCATCGTGCCGCTGGCGCTGTTCAACCGATACCAGGCCGAAGCGCAGGAGGGGGCGAAATGAGCAGGGCCGCACTGGGGCCGCGGGTGGCGCGGCATGTGGGCAAGGCCTGGCTCGCCGCGGGCTTCCTGTTCCTGTACCTGCCCATCGTCACGCTGGTCGTCTACTCGTTCAACGACTCGCCGGTGCCCAACCAGTGGGCAGGCTTCACCACGCGCTGGTATGCGGCGCTGGCGAAGGACACGGAGATGATCAACGGGCTGTGGCTCAGCCTGAAGATCGCCTTCTTCACCGCCACCGGCGCGGTGGTGCTGGGCACGCTGGCCGCCTTCGCGCTGGTGAAGTACCGGCGCTTCTCGGGCCGCACGGTGTTCAGCGGCATGGTGAGCGCACCGCTGGTGATGCCGGAGGTGATCGTCGGGCTGTCGCTGCTGCTGTTCCTGGTGTCGGTGCAGCGCGGCACCGAGGCGATGTTCGGCACCGGCTGGCCCGATCGCGGCGCCCTCACCATCTGGCTGGGCCACCTGCTGGTGGGCATGGCCTACGCCACGGTGGTGATCCAGTCGCGGCTGCAGGACCTGAACCCGCAGCTGGAAGAAGCGGCGATGGACCTGGGGGCACGGCCTTCGCAGGTGTTCCGGCTGGTCACGCTGCCGATGATCACCCAGGCGCTGCTCTCGGCCTGGCTGCTCACCTTCACCATCTCGCTGGACGACGTGGTGCTCTCGGCCTTCCTGTCGGGGCCCGGCTCCACCACGCTGCCGCTGGTGATCTTCTCCCGCGCCCGGCTGGGCGTGAACCCCAGCGTGAATGCGATGGCCACGGTGATCATCACGGTGGTGGCCATCGGGGTGGTCGTGGCCAGCTACCTGATCGCACGTGCCGAGCGCGAGCGCAGCAAGGCCGTCAACAAGGCGCGCAGCGAGGCGGGCTGAGTGCCGCCGCCGTCCTGCTTCAACCCCACACAACAACGTCGGTAGGAGAGAACGAATGAGCATGCCCCGCCCCCTGAACCTGCTGGCCGCCAGCATCGCGCTGGCCTTCGCGCTGCCGGCCGGCGCCCAGACCACCAACGAGCAGCTGCTGCAGGAGCTGCGCGAACTGAAGGCCCGCGTCGGTGAGCTGGAGAAGAAGCTCAAGGATGCCGAGGGCAAGCTGCCGCCCGCCGGCGCCAGCTGGGGCATGACGCCCGACCAGGCCGCCGAGCTGAACCGGCTCACGGTGAAGACCGACGCGCTGGAAGAGAACAACGAGCGCTGGGGCTTCAAGGACCTGACGATCAGCGGCTACATCGAGCCGGCCTTCATCTGGAACAAGCTGCAGAACCGCTCGGGTTTCCAGTTCCTGAACCAGCAGTCCGACGGCTACTTCTACGACACCTCGTACATCGGTGCGGCGGTGCTCGACATCACCAAGGAGATGGAAGGCGGCACGATCTGGAAGCTGACGCTGTCGCCCAACCGCGGCGTGGGCGCGCTGATCGACGGCAACAGCATCATCCAGGAGGCCAGCGTGTCGGTGCCGCTGGGCGGGCTGCAGACGCGGCTGATCGCCGGGCAGATCCCCGACTGGTCGGGCTACGAATTCCAGCAGCCCACGCTCAACCCGTTCACCACCCACAACCTGCTGTACGACTTCACCCTGCCCGCCGGCTACACCGGCGTGGGCCTGACCCATGCCACCGGCAAGTGGCTGATGAAGGGCATGCTGGCCAACGTCAACACGCCCATCCGCGTGCCGGGCGAGAAGGCGCCGGCCATCGTCTACCGGGTGGACTATGCCAAGGGCGAGTTCGACGGCTTCGGCTTCGCCGGCCTGCACGGCAAGGCGCCCAACTACAACGGTGATGGCGACAGCACCACCGCGCACCTGTTCGAGGTGGACGGCTACTACATCCGCGGCGACTGGACCCTGCAGGGACAGGCCAGCGTGGGCCGGCAGAAGGCCGCGGCCATCACGCCCGATGCCGACGGCAACTACCGCGACGCCCGCTGGTGGGGCCTGTCGGGCCTGGTCGGCTACGCCGTCACCCCGCGGCTGCAGGCGCTGGTGCGGGCCGACTACATCAACAACAAGAAGAACGGCGGCGGGCTGTTCACCTACAACGGCTTCTACCTGCCCGAGGAAGGCGTCTACAACGACAGCCGCAACGGCATCGGCCCCGCGCCCGAGGGCAACCTGGACCGCGGCGCCAACCGCTATGCGCTCACCGTCGGCATGAAGTACGCCGTCAATCCCAGCACCACCTTCAAGGTGGAATACCGGCTGGACGGCGCCGACCGCGCCGTGTTCGAGGACGTGAAGACGGGTGAATTCAAGAAGCGCAACCACCTGCTGGGCACCTCGGTGGTGGTGGCCTTCTGATGAACCGGCCGGCCGCCACCGACTGGGCCGCCCGCGCCGCGGCCGCCACCTTCGATGGCCGCTGCCTGGTCGAGGGCGAGCGCCGCGCCGCCATTAATGGCGCCACCTTCGACAAGCATTCGCCGGTCGACGGCCGCCTGCTCGGCCCGGTGGCGCGTGGCCAGGCCGCCGACGTCGATGCCGCAGTGCGCAGCGCGCGCGCCGCCTTCGACGACGGCCGCTGGGCCCGCCAGCCGCCGGCCGCGCGCAAGAAGGTGCTGCAGCGCTTTGCCGAAGCGATCCTGGCCGCCGGCGAGGAACTCGCGCTGCTGGAAACGCTGGACATGGGCAAGCCCGTGGGCCACGCGCTGGCGGTGGACGTGCCGGCCACGGCGCGCGCCATCGGCTGGTATGCCGAGGCCATCGACAAGGTGTATGACGAGATCGCGCCCACCGGCCCGAATGCGCTGGCGCTGATCACGCGCGAGCCGATGGGCGTGGTGGGCAGCATCGTGCCCTGGAACTACCCGATGATCATGGCCGCCTGGAAGCTGGGCCCGGCGCTGGCCACCGGCAATTCCGTGGTGCTCAAGCCCAGCGAGAAGTCACCCTACACCGCGTTGCGCCTGGCCGAGCTGGCGCTGCAGGCCGGCCTGCCAGCCGGCGTCTTCAACGTGGTGCCCGGGTACGGCCACGAAGCCGGCGAGGCACTGGCGCTGCACATGGACGTGGACGCCATCGGCTTCACCGGCAGCACCCGCGTGGGCCGCAAGATGCTGGAATACGCCGGCCGCAGCAACCTGAAGCGGGTGTTCAACGAGCTGGGCGGCAAGTCGGCCTTCGTCGTCTTTCCCGACTTTGCCGACCTGCCGCGCGCCGCCAAGACACTGGCCGGCAGCATCTTCTTCAACCAGGGCGAGAGCTGCAACGCACCCTCGCGCGTGCTGGTGCACGAGACCATCGCCGAGGAGTTCGTGCGCATCGTCGCCGCCGAGGCGCCCGCCTGGCAGCCCGGCGATCCGCTGGCCGCCGGCACCGCCATGGGTGCGCTGGTGGACCAGGGCCAGCTGGACACCGTGCTCGGCTACATCCAGGCCGGCCAGGACGAAGGCGCCCGGTTGGCCGCCGGCGGCCAGCGCGTGCGCGCCGACAGCGGCGGCTTCTACGTGCAGCCCACGGTGTTCGACGGCGTGGCCAACACGATGAAGATCGCCCGCGAGGAGATCTTCGGCCCGGTGGTCTCGGTGATCCGCTTCCGCGACGAGGCCGAGGCCATCGCCCTGGCCAACCAGAGCAGCTACGGCCTGCAGGCCAGCGTGTGGAGCGACAACCTGAACCGCGCCCACCGCGTGGCCCGCGCGCTACGCGCCGGCACCGTGCACGTGAACCAATACGACGAGGACGACATCACCGTGCCCTTCGGCGGCTACAAGCAAAGCGGCAACGGACGCGACAAGAGCCTGCATGCGCTGGACAAGTACACCGAGCTGAAGACCACCTGGCTGCGCATCGACTCTTGACCGCCCCTGCCCTGACCCACCGCCCCGTCTGGATCGCCTATGCCTGCCTGGCCGCCAGCATGGCGCTGGTGGGCAGCTACGTCGGCTTGTCGAAACTGCTGGTGGCGGTGCTGCCGGTGTTCCTGCTGGCCTGGCTGCGCTTCGGCATCGCCGCGGTGGCGATGGCGCACTGGGTGCGGCGCCAGCCGGGCGAGGCACCGCTCTCGCCGCATGACCGCAAGCTGCTGTTCCTGGAAAGCTTCCTCGGCAACTTCCTGTTTTCCATCTGCATGCTGTTCGGCGTGGCGCTGAGCACCGCGCTGGCGGCGGGCGTGATCATGGCGGCCATTCCGGCGGCGGTGGCCATCCTGTCGCGGCTGTTCCTGAAGGAGCGCATCACGCCGCGGGTGGCCGCCGGCATCGCCTGCGCGGTGCTGGGCATCATGCTGGTGTCGATGAGCAAGGCAGCGCCAGGAGCGGCCGCCGGCTCGCTGCTGGGCAACCTGCTGCTGTTCGGCGCGGTGGTGTGTGAGGCCAGCTACGTGGTCATCGGCAAGCAGCTCACCGGCAATGTGTCGGCCAAGCGCATCAGCGCGCTGGTGAACTTGTGGGGCCTGGCGCTGGTCACGCCGCTGGGCGTGTGGCAGGCGCTGCAGTTCGACTTCGGCGGCGTGCAGCCGTCGATCTGGTGGCTGCTGCTGTTCTACGCGCTGGCGGCCAGCATGTGGACGGTGTGGCTGTGGATGACCGGCCTGCGCCAGGTGCCGGCCTCCCGCGCGGGTGTGTTCACGGTGATGCTGCCGATCAGCGCTGCCGCGGTGGGCGTGCTGTTCCTGGGCGAGCGCTTCAGTCCCGCGCAGGCCGGTGCCTTCGCCCTCGCGTTGCTGGGCCTGGTGCTGGCCACCTGGCCGGGGCGCGACGCGGCGGCCGACGCGCCCACGCGTTCCGGCTGAACTTGAGGCGGGCCATGCCCGCGTGTGGTGCAGCGGCCGCCTGCTTTTCCGCCGATCACCAAAGTGTGATAACCGGCAAATTCACTCCATGAAGCGCGAACCCCCCATAGCCCCCTTGCGGCTGGTGCCGGTGCTGGCCGGCGGCGGCACGCGCCTGCCGGCGCACGTGGGCGTGCTCACCGCGCTGCACCGCATGAACATCGAGGTGCCGCGGCTGGTGGGCGTGTCGGGCGGCAGCATCGTCGCTTCCCTGCATGCGGCCGGCTGGTCGCCCGAGCGGCTGCACCAGCTGGCGCTGGAGATCGAGTTCAGCCGCTTCAAGGGGTTTTCGCTGTACCAGCTGTTCTTCCACGGCGGGCTGACCAGCGGCGACACCTTCGAGCACTGGCTGGACGACCTGCTGGAAGGCGTTCGCTTCAAGGACCTGCCGCTGGACCTGGCGGTGGTGGCCACCGACGTGCGCCGCAGCGAGCCGGTGATCTTCGACCGCGAGCACACACCCGACTACAAGGTGGCGCGCGCGGTGCGCCACTCGATGGGCATACCGCTGCTGTTTGCCTTCCAGGCCCACGGCGACAAGCTGCTGGTGGACGGCAGCATCCTCAGCGAGGACGCCCTGCACCGCGACTGGGCCGGCGACAACACGCCGGTGTGCCTGTTCCGGCTGCGCGGCGAGACTGCATCGGCCGACGACGAGGTGGCCCGCAAGCGGCCCTGGTTCCCGCTGCCGGGCTACATCCAGATGCTGATCCGCACCTTCATGACGACGATCTCGCGCGAGTTCGTCAACGCCCGCCACTGGCCGCGCACGGTGGTGGTGGACGTGGGCCGGCATTCCCCGGTGAACTTCAAGCTCACGCCGCAGGACAAGGAAGACCTGTTCCAGCGCGGCCTGGGCACCACGCTGGACGTGCTGCCGATCAAGTTCCCGGAGCTGGCGGCCGCCCTGGCCGCTCAGGCCCTGATCGACGCGGGCGCGGCCATGGTGGACAGCCTGGCCGGCGTGGCGCCGGCGACCCGTGCGGCCGAAGCCCGCTCGGCCACCGCCGCGGGCGGCATCGCCTTCAACGAGTGATCGCTCCACACCTGGCGCCACCTGCGGGCCCCGGGCGTGCCGTTCCACAGGCCCAGCATGTGGCGCGCCACCTGCGGCCAGGCACCGCCGCGCGCGATGTGGCTCGCCATGTACGCCACCATCTGCGCTTCCACGTCTTCCCGCGTCAGGCCGGCGCGTGAGGCGTCGCCGAAGAAGCGCGCGTCCCAGTCGGCCATGAGCCAGGGCTCGTGGTAGGGCTGGCGGCCCAGCATCACGCCGTCCACCTGCTGCAGGTGCGCTTCGATCTCGTCGTGGGTCTTGACGCCGCCGTTGAGCACGATGGTGAGCTGCGGGAAGTCGCGCTTGAGCTGGTACACATGCTCGTAGCGCAGCGGCGGGATCTCGCGGTTTTCCTTCGGGCTCAGGCCCTGCAGCCAGGCATTGCGGGCGTGCACGATGAAGACCTCGCAGCCGCCCTCGGCCACGGTGCCGACGAAGTCGCGCACGAAGCCGTAGCTCTCCTCCTGGTCGATGCCGATGCGGTGCTTGACCGTCACCGGCAGGTCCACCGCCTCGCGCATCGCGGCCACGCAGTCGCGCACCAGCGCCGGCTCGGCCATCAGGCAGGCACCGAAGGCACCGCGCTGGACCCGCTCGCTGGGGCAGCCGCAGTTCAGGTTGATCTCGTCATAGCCCCATTGCGAACCCAGGCGCGCGGCCTTGGCCAGGTCGTCGGGCTCGCTGCCACCGAGCTGCAGGGCCACCGGATGCTCCTCGTCGTTGAAGTCGAGGTGGCGCGGCACGTCGCCGAACAGCAGCGCGCCGGTGGTCACCATCTCGCTGTACACGCGGGTGTGGCGGGTGATCTGGCGGTGCAGCAGCCTGCAGTGGCGGTCGGTCCAGTCCATGCAGGGCGCGACGTTCAGGCGCCAGGGGAGAAGTCGGTCTCGGGCGGCATGGCAGTGGGTTCAGGCGCGGGCTGCATTGGTGGCGATGCCATCGGCAAAGCGCGGCAGCAGTTCGTCCGGCAGATCGTGGCCCATGCCGTCGACCAGGTCCAGCGTGGCCTCGCGCAGCTTGAGCTTCAGGTCGAGCGCGGCGGCCGAGGGCAGCAGCGGGTCGGCGCGGCCGTGGATCAGGTGCACCGGCTGGCGGATGTCGCGCAGCCGGCGCGAACGGTCGCCGTCGGCCAGCACCGCCGCCATCTGCCGCGCCACGCCGGCCGGCCGGTAGGCGCGGTCGATGGAGGCGGTCACCCGCGCCCGCAGCGCCTCCTCCGTCGCCGGATAGGCCGGGCTGCCGATCAGCCGGAAGATGGCCTCCGCCCGCGCCACCAGGGCCGCGCGGTCGCGCCGCGGCGGCGGCTTGGCCATCATCGCGCGCTGCACCGGCCAGGCCGGGCGCGGCAGGTGGCGGGCGCCGCTGCTGGTCATCATCAGGGTCAGGCTCTTCATGCGCAGCGGCTGCTGCAGCGCCATGTGCTGGGCGATCATGCCGCCCATGGAGGCGCCGCACACGTGGGCGTCGGCCACCTCCAGCGCATCCAGCACCGCCCAGGCATCCTGCGCCATGTCGGCCAGGGTGTAGGGCGCGTCGATCGGCAGGCGCAGCATGTGCCGCGTGGCGGCCCAGCCCAGGTTAGGCACGCCCAGGTGGTCGAAGCCGTCGGACAGGCCGGCGTCGCGGTTGTCCAGCCGGATCACGCGGAAGCCGCGCGACACCAGGCCATCGACCAGCGCCTGCGGCCAGCCGATGAGCTGCATGCCCAGGCCCATCACCAGCAGCAGCGGCGTGCCGTGGGCCGGCCCCTGCACATCCACCTGGATGCCGATGCCGTTCGCACGCAGCTTCATGCGCAGGCCTTGGCCGGCGCCGGGCCGCGGCGCAGCGCCACGGCTTCGTTGGCGATGAGCGCGGCCAGCACCAGGCCGCCGCCGCCCAGCACCGCCGGCGTGGGCGACTCGGTGGTGCCCAGCCAGGTCCAGGCCACGCCGAAGATGATCTCCAGCAGGCCCAGCAGCGAGGCCTCCGGCGCGCGCAGCACCTTGCCGGCGGCCACCGCCAGCACGCAGGGAATGGCCAGCTGAACCACGCCCAGCATCGACAACCAGCCGATGTCGCTGGCCGAGGCCTGGAACGGCAGCGACAGCGGCAGCGTGAGCACGGACGACAGCACCGCGCCGATCAGCACCGCCGGCGTCATGTCGCGCGGGCCGTCGGCCGCGGGCCCGGCCGCGGTGCGGGCATTCAGCTGCAGCAGCGTCCACATCGTGGCGCCGGCGATCGGCACGCTCAGCGCGACCAGCGTGCCCAGTGCATCACGCCCGGTTCCACCGCCCACCTGCGAGCCGTACATCCAGGCCACGCCGATGCCGGCCACCACGATCGCGGCCCAGGTGCGGCCGGGCAGCCGCTGGCCCAGCACCACGCGCGAGATGAGCGCGGTGAACAGCGGCGCCAGCGACATCGTGATGAGCACGTTGGCCACGGTGGTCAGCGTGAGCGCCACCATGAAGGAGGTGAACATCACCGTCCAGCACAGGCCCGACAGCCACAGCACCCGGCCGCCGTGGCGCACCTGTTGCCACAGCGGGCCGAAGCCTCGCTGCCAGCCCAGCAGCAGCGCGAGCGCCACCGCATTGGCGGCGCTGCGCCAGAAGGTCAGCTCGAAGCTGCCGGCGGTGTCGAGGTGGCGCGTGACCACCCCGGCGATGCTCCACAGCAGCGTGACCAGCAGCATCGTGGCCACGGCCCGACGGTGCGTCACGACGACCGCGCCCGGATCAGTTCGCTTCGCGCGAGGCGCGCTTGCGCTCGTGCTCGCTCAGGTGGCGCTTACGCAGCCGCACCGACTTGGGCGTGATCTCCACCAGCTCGTCGTCCTCGATGAACTCCACGCCGTATTCCAGCGTGAGGTCGATCGGCGGCGTGATCTTGATCGCGTCTTCCTTGCCGCTGACGCGGAAGTTGGTCAGCTGCTTGGTGCGGGTGGCATTGACCACCAGGTCGTTGTCGCGGCTGTGGATGCCGACGATCATGCCTTCGTACACCGGGTCGTTCGGCTTGACGAACATGCGGCCGCGGTCGTCCAGCTTGCCCAGGGCGTAGGTGAAGATCTCGCCGGCGTCCATCGAGATCAGCACGCCGTTCTTGCGGCCGGCGATCTCGCCCTTGTGCGGCTCGTAGCCGTCGAAGATGTTGCTGATCAGGCCCGAGCCGCGGGTCAGGTTCAGGAACTCGTTGGAGAAGCCGATCAGGCCGCGGGCCGGAATGCGGTACTCCAGGCGCACGCGGCCACGGCCGTCCGGCTCCATGTTCACCAGCTCGCCCTTGCGCTCGCCCAGGGCCTGCATCACGCCGCCCTGGTGGGCTTCTTCCACGTCGGCCGTCACCAGCTCGATCGGCTCGCACTTCTCGCCGTTGATTTCCTGGAACACCACGCGCGGCTTGCTCACGGCCAGCTCGTAGCCTTCGCGGCGCATGTTCTCCAGCAGGATGGTCAGGTGCAGTTCGCCGCGGCCGGCCACCTCGAAGATGCCGTCCTCGTCGGTTTCCTTCACGCGCAGCGCCACGTTGCTCTGCAGTTCCTTCTGCAGGCGGTCCCAGATCTGGCGGCTGGTGACGAACTTGCCTTCGCGGCCGGCCAGCGGGCTGGTGTTGACGCAGAAGTTCATCGTCAGCGTCGGCTCGTCCACCTTCAGCATGGGCAGCGGCGCCGGGTTGGCGGGGCTGGTCACGGTCACGCCGATGCCGATGTCCTCGATGCCGTTGATCAGCACGATGTCGCCGGGGCCGGCTTCGGTCACCTGCACGCGGTCCAGGCCCTGGAAGGTCAGCACCTGGTTAATGCGGCCCTTGACGGTCTTGCCGTCCGGGCCTTCCATCACCAGCACGTCCATGCCGGGCTTGATGGTGCCCTGGCTGATGCGGCCCACGCCGATGCGGCCGACGAAGGTCGAGTAGTCGAGTGCCGAAATTTGAAGCTGCAGCGGCGCCTGCGGATCGCCCTTCTGCGGCGGCACGTGCTTGAGCACGGTGTTGAACAGGGCCGACATGTCGGGGCCCCACTGCTCGCCCGGCGCGCCTTCTTCCAGCGAGGTCCAGCCGTTGATGCCCGAGGCGTACACCACCGGGAAGTCGAGCTGCTCGTCGTTGGCGCCCAGCTTGTCGAACAGGTCGAAGGCGGCGTTGATCACCGCGTCGGGCTTGGCACCCGGCTTGTCGACCTTGTTCACCACCACGATGGGCTTCAGGCCGAGGGCCAGCGCCTTCTTGGTCACGAAGCGCGTCTGCGGCATCGGGCCTTCCTGGGCGTCGATCAGCAGCACCACGCCGTCGACCATCGACAGCGCGCGCTCCACCTCGCCGCCGAAGTCCGCGTGGCCCGGGGTGTCGACGATGTTGATGTGGGTGCCTTCCCAGCTCACGGCGCAGTTCTTCGCCAGGATGGTGATGCCCCGTTCGCGTTCGATGGCGTTGTTGTCCATCACGGTGTCGACGACCTTCTCGTGTTCGGCGAAGGTGCCGCTCTGGCGGAGCAGCTGGTCGACCATGGTGGTCTTGCCATGGTCCACGTGGGCGATGATGGCGATGTTGCGGATCTGCTTGGTCATGGAACGTTCTTTCAGGAAATCAGGCCCTGCACCTCGACGGGACTGAGCAGGCGGTCGGCGATCAATTCACCCGACGCAATGTGTGCGCTGCCGAGAAACGCACTCGGCTGCGGGCCGTAAACGCGCACGGCGGGCGCATCGGCCAATCGCACGCGCCGTCGCAGGCCGGTGAGGAAACGACCGGCTTCGTCTTCCGGCAAGGCCACGCAGGGCCAGTCCGAAAGCAGCCAGTCGACGGGCTTCAGCAGCGCTTCGCGGGCCGCCTCGTCGAGCGCCGCGAGTTGTTCAAGCGTGACCGCGTCGGCCACCCGCAGCGGGCCGCTGCCGGTGCGCCGCAGGGCCGACAGGTGGGCGCCGCATCCCAGCGCCTCGCCGAGGTCCTGGCCCAGCGTGCGGATGTAGGTGCCCTTGCTGCAGCGCACGTCGATCACGAGCGTGTCAGCCTGCCAGTCGATGATGTCGATGGCGTGAATCGTCACCTGCCGCGGCTCGCGCTCCACCTCGATGCCGGCGCGCGCGTACTCGTACAGCGCCTTGCCGTCGCGCTTCAGTGCCGAATGCATTGGCGGCAGCTGCGAGATAGGACCGGTGAAGCGCGCGCAGGCGGCTTCGATGGCTGCGCGGTCCACCGCCACCGGGCGCTGCTGCAGCACGTCGCCCTCGGCATCGCCGGTGGTGGTGGTGCGGCCCAGCGCCAGCGTGGCGCGGTAGGCCTTGTCGGCGTCCAGGCTCACCTGGCTGAACTTGGTGGCTGCGCCGAAGCACAGCGGCAGCAGGCCGGTGGCCAGCGGATCGAGCGTGCCGGTGTGGCCGGCCTTCTCGGCGCGCAGCAGCCACTTGGCCTTCTGCAGCGCGTCGTTGCTCGACAGGCCGACCGGCTTGTCGAGCAACAACACGCCGTGCAGCGCGCGGCGCTGGATGCGCTGGCGGGCCGGGCGCGGGCCGCGGCGGGGGGCACTGCGTACTGCGTCGTCCACGGTCAATCCTTGGCCTGTTGCTCGTTGGCCTGGCGGATGAGCGCATTCAGCTCGGCCGCACGTTCTGTGGTGCGGTCGAACTGGAAGTGCAGCGTGGGCACGGTGTGGATCTGCAACCGCTTGAACAAGCCGTTGCGGATGAACCCCGCCGCCTCGTTCAGCGCGGCCTGGCATTCGTCCGGGTCGCCCACCAGCAGCGAGAAGCGCACCGTGGCGTGGGCATAGTCGGGCGTGATGTCCACGCCGGTGACCGTCACCATGCCGATGCGCGGATCCTTCAGGTCGCGGATCAGCTCCGACACATCGCGCTGGATCTGGTCGGCGATCCGCAGGCTGCGGTTGGGTATCGCTTTCTTGTGTCGCATGAGGTTGTCCTTGCGGCCCTACAAGCACGAACCCCGCCACCTTGCGGACGGCGGGGTTCGGGTGAAGAAGCCCGCCGTTGTTACAGCGTACGCGCCACTTCCTTGATCTCGAAGAATTCGAGCTGGTCGCCCTCGGCGATGTCGTTGTAGTTCTTCAGCTTCACGCCGCACTCGAAGCCTTCCTTGACCTCGCGCACGTCGTCCTTCATCCGCTTCACCGAATCGACCTCGCCGGTGTAGATCACCACGTTGTCGCGCAGCAGGCGGAAGCGCGCGTCACGGCGCACCACGCCCGCGGTGATCATGCAGCCCGCGACCGTACCGATCTTGGACGCCACGAACACCGTGCGGATCTCGGCCGTGCCGATGACTTCCTCGCGTTGTTCCGGCGCCAGCATGCCGGTCATCGCCGCCTTCATCTCGTCGACCGCGTCGTAGATGATGTTGTAGTAGCGCAGGTCGACGCCGTTGTTCTCGGCCAGCTTGCGGGCGCCCGCATCGGCACGCACGTTGAAGCCCACGATGACCGCCTTCGACGCGATGGCCAGGTTGACGTCGTTCTCGCTGATGCCGCCCACCGCCGCGTGCACGATCTGCACCTTGACTTCGGCGGTGCTGAGCTTCTGCAGCGATTGCGACAGCGCTTCCTGCGAGCCCTGCACGTCCGCCTTGACGATCAGCGCCAGCGTCTGCGCCTGGCCTTCGCCCATGTTCTCGAACATGTTCTCCAGCTTGGCGGCCTGCTGCTTGTTCAGCTTCACGTCGCGGTAGCGACCCTGGCGGAAGGTGGCGATCTCACGTGCACGACGTTCGTCGGACAGCACCATGAAGTCGTCGCCGGCCTGCGGCACTTCGGTCAGGCCCTGGATCTCGACCGGGATCGACGGGCCGGCCTCGTTGGTCGGCTTGCCGTCCTCGTCCAGCATGGCGCGCACGCGGCCATAGCTGGAGCCGGCCAGCACCACGTCGCCACGCTTGAGCGTGCCCGACTGCACCAGCACCGTGGCCACCGGGCCGCGGCCCTTGTCCAGCTGCGCCTCGATCACGATGCCCTTGGCCGGCGCTTCCTTGGAAGCGGTCAGCTCCAGCACCTCGGCCTGCAGCAGCACCTGCTCCAGCAGGTCGTCGATGCCCTGGCCGGTCTTGGCCGACACCGGCACGAACGGCGATTCGCCACCGAATTCTTCCGGTACCACCTGCTCGGCCACCAGCTCGCTCTTCACGCGCTCGAGGTTGGCATCGGGCTTGTCGATCTTGTTGACCGCCACCACCAGCGGCACGCCGGCCGCCTTCGCGTGGTGGATGGCTTCCTTCGTCTGCGGCATCACGCCGTCGTCGGCCGCCACCACCAGGATGACGATGTCGGTGGCCTTGGCGCCACGGGCACGCATCGCGGTGAACGCCGCGTGGCCCGGGGTGTCCAGGAAGGTGATCATGCCGCGCGGCGTCTCGACGTGATACGCACCGATGTGCTGCGTGATGCCACCCGCTTCGCCTGCGGCCACACGGCTGCGGCGGATGTAGTCCAGCAGCGAGGTCTTGCCGTGGTCCACGTGGCCCATGACGGTGACCACCGGGGCGCGCGGCAGCAGCTCGGTGTCGACCGTGGCGTGCTCTTCCTCGAGGAAGGCTTCCGGGTCGTCCAGCTTGGCGGCCAGCGCCTTGTGGCCCATTTCCTCGACGAGGATCATGGCCGTTTCCTGGTCCAGCTGCTGGTTGATCGTGACCATCTGGCCCAGCTTCATCAGCTGCTTGATCACCTCGGCGGCCTTGACCGACATCTTGTGCGCCAGGTCGGCCACGCTGATGGTCTCGGGCACGTGCACCTCTTGCTGCACGAACTCCGCCGGCGGCTGGAAATGCGAGCCACCGCCGTCGTTGCGGTCGCGGCCACCACGGCCACGCGGCGCGCGCCAGCCCGGGCGGCCGGCGGCCGGCCCGTCGGTGCGGCCCTTGGCCGCGGCGCTGCGCTTCTTGGCGTCGTCGGCCCAGCTGGACGAGAGCTTCTCGGACTTGACCGACTTCTTCTCGCCCGGCTTGGCGCCCGGCGCACCGGCACCGGCGGGCGCAGGCGCGCCCGGCTTGGCGGCCGGCTTGTGGATAGTGCCCTTGATGGCGTTCTCGGCCGACACCGCCGGCTTCGGCGGCTCTTCCGGCTTCTTCGCGATGAGCACCTTCTTGGGCGCATTCATCATGGCGCGGATGGCCGCGGCTTCGGCTTCGGCGGCACGGCGCCGCTTCTCCAGGTCGAGCATGCGCTGCTTCTCCGCGGCGTCGGTGTCGGCGGCCTTGACCACGCGCAGGCCAGGCTTGGGGGCTTCCGCCGGCGCGGCGGGCTTGGCAGGCGCGGCGGCAGCCGGTGCGGGCGCAGCGGCGGCGGGCGCCGATGCCGGCGCAGGCGCCGGGCTCGGTGCCTTGGCGGCTGCGGCGGCGGCTTCGGCGGCGGCCTTGGCGGCCGCAGCTTCGGCAGCGGCCTTCTCGGCGGCTTCGCGGGCACGGGCCTCTGCGGCTTCGCGCTCGGCGCGCTCCTGCTCCTCGCGCTGGCGACGCTTCTCGGCCAGCTCTTCTTCCTGGCGGCGGAGCTGCTCGGCCTGCTGCTGGGCTTCTTCCTCGCGGCGCTGCAGTTCCAGCGCCTCGTCGACCGGCGCGGGTGCACCTGCCTCTTCGCCGGCCGGCGCGTCGTCACGCTTGATGAAGGTGCGCTTCTTGCGCACTTCCACCTGGATGGTGCGGGCCTTGCCGGTGGAATCGGCCTGCTTGATCTCGCTGGTGCTCTTGCGCGTCAGCGTGATCTTCTTGCGGTCGCCGCCGGTGTTGCCGTGGCTGGTCCGCAGGAAGCCGAGCAGGCGTTCCTTGTCGGCGTCGGTGAGCTGATCGTCGGTGGAGACTTTGCGCACCCCGGCGGACTGCAGCTGCTCGAGCAGCGTCGCGGCCGGGCGGTTCAGCTCGGCGGCAAATTGGGCGACGGTGGTCACTGCCATTGTGAAGATCCTTGGAAAACGGGGGCGCGGGTGGCGTACTGGCGTTGGGCGATCAATCGATGTCCGTGAGGTGTCAGGCGGTGAACCAGTGTTCACGCGCCTTCATGATCAGCGCCTTCGCCTGGTCGGCATCCATGCCGGTCATGTCGGTGAGCTCGTCGACGGCCAGGTCGGCCAGGTCGTCGCGGGTGTGGACGCCGGCGTCCGACAACTTGGCGATCAGCTCGGAATTGAGGCCATCGAGGTCGCGCAGATCCTGCGACACCTCCTCGACACTCTCCTCGCGGGCAATCTCCATCGTCAGCAGGGCGTCCTTGGCGCGGGTGCGCAGCTCGGTGACGGTGTCCTCGTCGAAGCTCTCGATCTCGAGCATCTCCTGCATGGGCACGTACGCCACTTCTTCCAGGCTGGTGAAGCCTTCGGCGATCAGGATCTCCGCCACTTCCTCGTCGACGTCGAGCTTCTCGACGAAGAGCTTGCGGATCACGTCGCTCTCGGCAGCCTGCTTGGCCTGCGATTCCTCGGCGGTCATGATGTTGATGCGCCAGCCGGTGAGCTCCGACGCCAGGCGCACGTTCTGGCCGCCGCGGCCGATGGAGATCGCGAGGTTCTCCTCGTCGACCACCACGTCCATCGCATGCGGCTCCTCGTTCACCACGATCGACTGCACGTTGGCCGGGGCCAGCGCGCCGATGACGAACTGCGCCGGGTCCTCCGACCACAGCACGATGTCCACGCGCTCGCCGGCCAGCTCGTTGGTCACCGCGTTAACGCGCGAGCCCCGCACGCCGACGCAGGTGCCGATCGGGTCCACGCGCTTGTCGTGCGACACCACGGCGATCTTGGCGCGCGAGCCCGGATCGCGGGCGCAGCTCTTGATCTCGAGCAGGCCCTGCTCGATCTCCGGCACTTCCTGGGCGAACAGCTCGATCATGAAACCGGGCGCGCTGCGCGACAGCATGATCTGGGGGCCACGCACCGTGGGATCAACCCCTGCGATATAAGCCCGCACGCGGTCGCCGGTGCGCAGGTTTTCCTTCGGGATCATCTCGCTGCGCTTCAGGCGGCCTTCGACGCGGCCGCTCTCCACGATGATGTCGCCCTTGTCCAGCCGCTTGACGGTGCCGACGAAGATCTTCTCGCCACGGGCGAGGAAGTCGTTCAGCAGCTGCTCACGCTCGGCGTCGCGGATCTTCTGCAGGATGACCTGCTTGGCGGCCTGCGCGCCGATGCGGCCGATGGGCACCGACTCGATCGGCTCCTCGATGTGGTCGTCGACCTCGATGTCGCCGATCTGCTCCTTCGCTTCGAAGAACAGGATCTCGGCGTCAGGGATCTGCAGGCCGGCTTCATCCGGCACCACGTGCCAGCGGCGGAAGGTCTCGTATTCGCCGGTGTCGCGGTCGATCTGAACGCGGATGTCCACTTCGCCGCCATGCAGCTTCTTGGTGGCGGAGGCCAGGGCCGCTTCGACGGCGCCGAACACGACGTCGCGCTCCACGCTCTTCTCGCGTGAAATCGCATCCACCAGCATCAACAGTTCGCGGTTCATTCTTCTGGACCTCCATGCACCTCGGGCTGCACAGGAGCAGCCGGACGACCTTTGAAATTGACGACGGGAACGAGCCGCGCTTCGCGCACCTCATCGAGCGTGAAGTCGAGCGCCGGCTGCGTGTCCGCCCCGGCGGCACCGGCCGCAGCCTTCGCCTTGCTCGACTTGCCGCCAGTCTTGGCGCCGGCGCGCACCGGCGCACCCGCGTTGTCGTCCAGCAGCAAGCGCCACCCACCGTCACGCGACATCAGGATGCCGCGATACTTTTTGCGCCCCTGGAAAGGCAGTTTCAACGTGATGTCGATCGCCTCGCCGGCAAACCGCTCATAGTCGGCCGATTTTTTCAAAGGCCGATCGAGCCCCGGCGACGAAACTTCCAATCGTGCGTATTCGACGTTCTCGACTTCCAGCAGATACTGCAACTGCCGCGTGACAGCCTCACAATCCTCCACCGTCACGAACTCGGATGCACCCAGCCCCTCGGGGTAGGCGTGGCCCGCCACGCGGTCGATGGTGACGCGCAGCAACCCACCCCCCGTGCGTTCGAGGTCGACCAGGTCGTAACCCAGCCCAGTGACGGTACGTTCGACGGCAGACTGCCAAGTCATCTAAGAAAGCGTTCGAGCAAAAAAAAGGGCAGGAACAGAATCCGCCCGGTTGGGAGCACACGGTGTTTCCAGGGAAATGCGGATTGTACTGCGGCAACCACGCTGCCGCCAAGAGGTGAATCCGTCGGCCGGTAAGGCCATGCCAGAATCACGGCCCTTTCCTGACCTGAGCTACGGAGACACCATGGGTTTTCTCGCCGGCAAGCGGCTGCTGATCACGGGCGTGCTGTCCAACCGTTCCATCGCCTACGGGATCGCCCGGGCCTGTCACCGCGAAGGGGCAGAACTGGCATTCAGCTACGTCGGCGAGCGTTTCAAGGACCGGATCACCGAATTCGCGAGCCATTTCGGCTCCACCCTCACCTTCGATTGCGACGTCGGCAGCGACGAGCAGATCGACAAGCTGTTCGCCGACCTGCGCAGCGCCTGGCCCGAAGGTTTCGACGGCCTGGTGCATGCCATCGGCTTCGCGCCGCGCGAGGCGATCGCCGGCGATTTCCTCGAAGGGCTGAGCCGCGAAGCCTTTCGCATCGCGCACGACATCTCCTCCTACAGCTTCCCCGCGATGGCCAAGGCCGCCGCCGGCCAGCTGCGCCCGAATGCCGCGCTGCTGACGCTGAGCTACCTCGGCGCCGAGCGCGCCGTGCCCAACTACAACACGATGGGCCTGGCGAAGGCTTCGCTGGAAGCCAGCGTGCGCTACCTGGCCGCCGGCCTGGGGCCCAGGGGCTGGCGCGTGAACGGCATCTCGGCCGGGCCGATCAAGACGCTGGCGGCCTCGGGCATCAAGGGCTTCGGCAAGATGCTGGACGTGGTGGAGCAGAACGCGCCGCTGCGCCGCAACGTGACGATCGACGACGTGGGCAACGTCGCGGCCTTCCTGCTGTCCGACCTGGCCGCCGGCGTCACCGGCGAGATCACCTATGTGGACTGCGGCTTCAGCCGCGTGATGGGCGGGCTGGCGGAGACGCCGGCGGCCTGACGGCGGCCCACGCCGGCGACCAGGCGCCCCGCGGGGCGCCTTTTTCATGGGGCGGCGCGGCGGCTCACAGCGCCTGCAGGATCTCCTTGCGCTTGGCCTGGTATTCCTCTTCGGTCAGCAGGTTCTGGTCGCGCAGGCGCTTCAGGCTGCGCAGGCGCTGCTCCTGTTCCTCGTAGAAGCGTGCGTCGCGTGAGACGGGCACCGGCTGCACCGCCGGGCGCGGGGCGGCGGCGGCAGCGCCTGCCGGCGCGACCGGGGCGGCGGCCGGCGACACCGCCGCGGCCGCAGCGGCCGGTGTCACCCCGGCCGGCGCCGGTGCGGCCACAGCCGCCGGCGTGCCCAGCGCAAAGGCCAGCCAGTCCGCACGCACGCCGGTGGCCTCCGGGCTGGACACCTTCACCGCCCCGGCCGCGCCCCGGCTGCCGAAGCGGAACTCCGGCAGGATGCGCGCGCCCCGGTACTGGTTGTAGAAGTCCAGCCGCGCCTCCTGCACCAGCAACTGCAGCGCCCCGCCCTGCACGAACAGGCGCGCGGTGATGCCGTAGGGCGTGCCCAGCAGGCCACCGTCGCGGCGCGAGGTGCTAAGCAGCAGCAGGTCGTCCTGCGGGCTGGCGACGGCCAGGGCATCGGCGATCACCGCCGGCAGCGAGGCCAGCTCGTCCGTGCCGAACAGCGGCTCACGCTGGGTGCCGCGCTGCAGCACCACGCCCTGCATCCATTGACGCAGCACCGCGGCCGGAATCACCTGCGGATGCTCGTTCAGCGCCGCCGAGGTTTCGCGCGGCTCCAGCCGCAGCTCGGTGAACTCCGCCAGCTGCCAGTGGCGCCGTCCCGGCTTGGAACTCGGGGCCGCTTGCTCCGAAGCGGCGGCCGTCGAGCGGCCGAACAAGGTGTCGAACACGCCGGCCTGCGCGGGGCCGGTGGCGGCCAGCAGGGCCGCGGTGCAGGCGAAAGCGGCGGTGCCGCGGGCGATCGGACGGTGCATCTGCATGTCTCCTGACTGTCGCGATGTTTTCAAAGTACACAACTACACCTCACTACACGGCCAGTAGTCAAGCTACATCTGGCCTCGTGCGCGCGAAGCGTAGCGCCCAGCTGTAGCCCTGAAAAACCGGGTATTCCCCGGTAATCGGCTTGTAACGCCGCCAGGAATTCCCGGATGGGCGGATGTAGTTTCGCTACGTAAAGTGCCTTCAGTCGCTGCGGAGTCCTTCCGCATGTAGTCAAGCTACAGGCCCACCGAACGGTTTCCGTCGGGCGGAGCCGCCGTGCCAGACGTTTTTGCCGGCGCCTCCGAGGCGCTCCCCTCCACCTTCCGTACAACAGAGGAGAGACTGATGAAGACCCGTTTGAAGTTGATCGCCGCCGCCGCGGCCACCGTGGCCGCCGCTGGCGTGGTGAGCCCGGCCACGGCCCAGGGCCTGGAGTTCAAGGGCTACGCCCGCACCGGCACCGGCGGCTCCACCGAAGGCGGCAAGCAGGTGTGCTTCGGCCTGCCGGGCGCCGGCGCCAAGTACCGGCTGGGCAACGAGTGCGAGACCTACGCCGAGAGCCAGTTCGTCATGCCCTTCGGCAAGAGCGACGGCACCTGGGCCAAGTACAACCTGATGCTGGCCCTGGTGGAGAACAACGCCGGCGCCGACTACGAAAGCTCCAAGGGCGACAAGTTCGACATCGCCAGCCGGCAGAACTACTTCGAGGCGGGCGGCTTCTTCGGCCCCGGCGCACTGGAGAAGGCCAGCATCTGGATCGGCAAGCGGTACTACAACCGCCATGACGTCCACATCAACGACTACTACTACTGGAACAACAGCGGCCTGGGCGGCGGCATCGAGGACATCAACATCGGCGCGGCCAAGCTGGCCTTCTCGTACCACAGCAAGGGCGACGACACGCTGGTGACCGACACCATCAACGGCCTGAACACCAGCCGCTTCTCGGCCCGCGCGTACGACATCGTGACCAACCCCGGCGGCACGCTGGAATTCGAACTGGTGGCCATGCGCGGCACCAGCGCCGGCCGCGCCGAGCGTGGCGAGGGCAGCGGCTGGCTGCTGTTCAGCGAGCACAAGCAGACCGGCATCTTCGGCGCCGGCTACAACAAGCTGGCCCTGGTGCTGGGCAAGGACGCCGGTGCGGGCGGTGCCGACGTCAACAACTACCGCGACGCCACCGACGATGTGCGCGGCTCCAGCTGGCGCGTGGTGGACCAGCTGTACTTCGCGCCCAACGGCTCGCCCTGGTCGGCCATGGCCACTGCCGGCTACCAGCGCGTGAAGCTGGACGACGCGGCCAAGACCACCTGGTTCACCGCCGGCATCCGCCCGCAGTACCAGATCAACAACTTCTTCAGCATCGCCGCCGAGCTGGGCTATGACCGCGTGAAGACCGACGGCCAGGACACCGCGCACCTGACCAAGCTGACCATCGCGCCGCAGGTGGCGCTGGCGCCGGGCTTCTGGTCGCGTCCGGTGTTCCGTGCCTTCGTCACCTATGCCAAGTGGAACGACGCCGCCAACGGCGCCGGCACCAACGGCGTGTTCGGCAACAAGAACAACGGCGTGACGTACGGCATCCAGGCCGAAGCCTGGTGGTGATCCGCCGATGAGCCAACAGCCTTCATCCGGCGCGCAGCGCCCCTGGTGGCGCGGCGGCGTCATCTACCAGGTGTACCCGCGCAGCTTCGCGGACCACGACGGCGACGGCGTGGGCGACCTGCCCGGGATCATCGACCGACTCTCGTACATCGCCGACCTGGGCGTGGACGCGATCTGGATCTCGCCGTTCTTCCGCTCGCCGATGAAGGACTTCGGCTACGACATCAGCGACTACCGGGATGTCGATCCGATGTTCGGCACCCTGGCCGATTTCGACCGCCTGGTGGAGCAGGCCCATGCGCTGGGCCTGAAGGTGGTGATCGACCAGGTGCTGTCGCACACCTCGGACGAATCGGCCTGGTTTCGCGAAAGCCGCGCCAGCCGGCACAACGACAAGGCTGACTGGTACGTGTGGGCCGACCCCCGGCCGGACGGCACGCCGCCCAACAACTGGCTGAGCGTGTTCGGCGGCTCGGCCTGGCAGTGGGAGGCCCGGCGGCGCCAGTACTACCTGCACAACTTCCTCATCAGCCAGCCCGACCTCAATTTCCACTGCGAGGCGGTGCAACGGCAGCTGCTGGACGACGTGCGCTTCTGGCTGGACCGCGGCGTCGACGGCTTCCGCTTCGACGCCTGCAACTTCCACTTCCACGACCGGCAGCTGCGCGACAACCCGCCGGCCGAGGTGCGGGACACCAAGTCGGTGCAGGCCAGCAATCCTTATGGCATGCAGCGCCACCTGCATGACAAGACGCAGCCGGAGAACCTGGACTTCCTGCGCAAGCTGCGTGCGCTGCTCGACGAGTACGGCGCTGCCAGCCTGGGCGAGGTGGGCTGCGACAACACCCTGGCCACCATGGCGGCCTACACCTCGGGCGGCGACAAGCTGCACATGGCCTACGGCTTCAACCTGCTGACCACCGACAGCAGCGCCGGCTACATCCGCGGCCAGGTGGACGAACTGGAACAGGCGCTGACCGACGGCTGGCCCTGCTGGTCGGTCGGCAACCACGACGTGATGCGGGTGCGCAGCCGCTGGGGCGGCCCCGATGCACCGCCGCACTACAACAAGCTGGCAATGGCGGTGCTGCTGAGCCTGCGCGGCAGCGCCTGCTGGTACCAGGGCGACGAGCTGGGCCTGCCCGAGGCCGACGTGGCCTACGAGCGCCTGCGCGACCCCTATGGCCTGGCCTTCTGGCCCGAGTTCAAGGGCCGCGACGGCTGCCGCACGCCCATGCCGTGGGTGCACTCGCTGCCCGATGCCGGCTTCAGCCGCGTGCCGGCGCACGCGCCCTGGCTGCCGGTGCCGGCTGAACACAGCGCGCTGGCGGTGGACCTGAACAACGACGACCCGGACTCGGTGCTGAACTTCAGCCGCCGCTTCCTGGCCTGGCGCAGGCAGCAGCCCGCGCTGCTGGACGGCGAGATGCGCTTCCTGCCCGCGCCGGAGCCGGTGCTGGCCATCGAGCGCCGCTCGACCGACGGCAGCCAGCGCGTGCTGGCCGTCTTCAACCTCGGCCGCGAGCCGGTGCAGCTGGCGCTGGCCGAGGCGCCCGCGGGCAGGGCGCTCACCGGCCATGGCTTCGGCCCGGCGCAGACCGGCCACCGCGAAGGCACGGTGTTCCACGTGCCGGCCTGGGGCGCCTGCTTCGAGACACCGCTGGACTGACGGGCTCATTTCCGATGGCGAACCTTCAACTCAAGGGCCTGCGCAAGTCGTACGGCGATGTGCAGACGCTGCACGGCATCGACCTCGACATACCCGATGGCGAGTTCACCGTCTTCGTCGGGCCTTCGGGCTGCGGCAAGTCCACGCTGCTGCGCTGCATCGCCGGGCTGGAGGACATCACCGCCGGCGAGCTCTACATCGGCGGCGAGCGGGTGAACGAGGTGCCGCCCGCACGCCGCGGCATCGCGATGGTGTTCCAGAGCTATGCGCTGTATCCCCACATGACGGTGGCGGACAACATGGGCTTCGGCCTGCGGCTGGCCGGCTTCAACCGCCAGCAGCAGGACGAGGCGGTGGCCCGCGCCGCGCAGATCCTGCAGATCGAGCACCTGCTGCAGCGCAAGCCCAAGGCCTTGTCGGGCGGCCAGCGGCAGCGCGTGGCCATCGGCCGCGCCATCGTGCGCAAGCCGGGCGTGTTCCTGTTCGACGAGCCGCTGTCCAACCTGGATGCGGCGCTGCGGGTGCAGATGCGGGTGGAGCTGGCGCGCCTGCACCGCGAGCTGCGCACCACCATGATCTACGTGACCCATGACCAGGTCGAGGCGATGACGCTGGCCCACCGCATCGTGGTCTTCAACGCCGGCCGCATCGAGCAGGTGGGCCGGCCGATGGACCTGTACCACCGCCCGGCCAACCTGTTCGTCGCGGGCTTCATCGGCTCGCCGAAGATGAACTTCGTCGAAGGCACGCTGGCCAGCGCCGATGCGGCCGGCGCCCGCGTGCGCCTGCCCGACGGCACCCTGCTGGCGGTGGCCGCCGATGCCACCCGGCTGGCCGCCGACAGCCCGGTGACGCTGGGCGTGCGGCCCGAGCACCTGGGCGCCGATGCGGCGCCGGCCGCCGGCACCGCCGCCGCGGCCAATGCGCTGCATGGCAGGGTGCAGGCCGCCGAGCACCTGGGCGACAGCACCTACCTCTACGTCGACGTGCCCGGCGCCCTGCAGCCGGTGGTGGTGCGCGCCGACCCCGACAACCCCTGGCCGCCGGCGACACCGCCTGGCTGACGGTGCCGCCGCCGCGGGCCCACCTGTTCGACGGCAACGGCATCGCCCTGCCCCGCGCCTGACCGAGGCGCAGCTTCCATCCCACCCCCACGAAGGAGACAGACATGACCATCCAACGCCAACGCATCCGCCTCATCGCGGCCGCTGCCGCCCTCACGCTGGGCGGCACCGCGGGCATCGCCCAGGCCGCCGAGCAGGGCAAGCTGCTGATCTGGATCAACGGCGACAAGGGCTACAACGGCCTGGCCAAGGTGGGCGAGGAATTCACCAGGAAGACCGGCGTGCCGGTGGTGGTGGAGCATCCCGAGGACGCGCCCAACAAGTTCCAGCAGGCCGCGGCCGCCGGCAAGGGCCCGGACATCTGGATCTGGCCGCACGACCGCGTGGGCGAATGGCTGGGCGCCGGCCTGCTGCAGCCGGTCACGCCTTCGAAGAAGGTGCAGGCCGACATCGACCCGCTGGGCTGGAAGGCCTTCACCGTGGGTGGCAAGACCTGGGGCTATCCAGTGTCGATCGAGGCGGTGGCCCTGGTCTACAACAAGGACCTGGTGCCCACGCCGCCCAAGACCTTCGAGGAAGTGATCGCGCTGGACAAGAAGCTGGCCGCGCAGGGCAAGAAGGCCATCCTCTGGGACTACACCAACACCTACTTCACCTGGCCGCTGCTGGGCGCGGGCGGCGGCTATGCCTTCAAGGCCAAGGGCGATGGCAGCTATGACGCCACCGACACCGGCGTGGCCAATGCCGGCGCGCTCAAGGGCGCCGAGCTGCTGGCGCAGATGGTCAAGGACGGCGTGATGCCCAAGGGCGCGGCCTATGCCGACATGGAGTCGGGCGTCAACCAGGGCAAGGTGGCAATGATGATCAACGGCCCGTGGTCGTGGGACAACCTGCGCAAGTCGAAGATCAACTTCGGCGTGGCCAAGATCCCGGCGGTGGGCGGCGCCAAGGCCACGCCCTACGTGGGCGTGCTGGGCGCGATGATCTCCAAGGCTTCGCCCAACCGCGAGGTGGCGGTGGAGTTCATCGAGAACTTCATGCTCACGCCGGCCGGCCTGAAGATGATCGACGACGACGTGCCGCTGGGCGTGCCGGCCTCCAAGGCCTTCTACGACCAGCTCAAGTCCAACCCCAACATCCAGGCCACCATGGCCAGCGCGCAGGACGGCTCGCCCATGCCCAACAACCCGGAGATGGGCCGCTTCTGGTCGTCGATGCAATCGGCGCTGCAGAACGTGACCGAGGGCCGGCAGACGCCCAAGGCCGCGCTGGACGCCGCCGCCAAGCGCATCACCGCCAAGTAAGCCGCCGCCGGCGCTGCACCGCATGCCCCTGAACCCGAATACCGCCGCGGTCGCCCTGCCGGGGCTGCCCGATGCCCGATCGCGACGCCGGCTGCGCTGGCTGGGCCCTGCGCTGGGGCTGCTGCTGGCGCTGGGGGCGCTGTACATCCTCACCGCCGTGTACCTGGCCGGCGAAACCCTTCTGGCCGGCGCGCTGCTGGCCACGCTGGCGCTGGCCGGCTGGGTGTACGGCTCGCAGCGGCTGTATGCCTGGCGCTACCTGTTCCCGGGCGTGGCAGCGGTGGTCATCTTCGTGGTGTTCCCGATCCTGTACACGGTGTCGATGAGCTTCAGCAACGCCAGCTCGCGGCACCTGCTCACCTTCGAGCGCGCCACCCGCTACTTCCTCGACGAGACCTATGCCGGCGAGGGCCGCAGCCTGCAATCCAGCCTGCGGGCCGAGGGCGGCGGCTACCGCCTGCGGCTGCAGGACGAGGAGGCTGGCACGGCGTACGAGACGGGCCCGCTGCCGCTGGACCGGGACACGCCCGCCAAGGCCAAGGCCGTGCCCGCGAGCGGCGAGCCGGCGGGCGAGGCCCTGCCGTTGAAGGACGTGATCCGCCTGCAGCCGGCGCTGAAGGCGCTGACGGTGCAGATGCCCGACGGCAGCGAGCTGCGCAGCACCGGCCTGCGCAGCTTCGGCCCGGTGACCCACCTGTATAGACAGGATGCGCAGGGCCGGCTGGTCAACCAGCAGGACGGCAGCCTGCTCACCCCCAACATGCGCAGCGGCTTCTACGAGGCCGCCGACGGCAGCGCGGTGCAGCCCGGCTTCCAGGTGGGCATCGGCTGGGCGCATTACGCACGCATCTTCACCGACGAGGCCTTCCGCGAGCCCTTCCTGCGCATCTTCGGCTGGACGGTCACCTTCGCGGCGCTGACGGTGCTGTTCGCCGCCTCGCTGGGCATGCTGCTGGCGGTGCTGCTCACCTGGGAGGCGCTGCGCTTTCGGGCCGTGTACCAGACGCTGCTGTTCCTGCCCTACGCGGTGCCGGGCTTCATCTCCATCCTGGTGTTCAAGGGCCTGTTCAACAACAACTTCGGCGAGATCAACCTGATCCTGGATGCGCTGTTCGGCATCAAGCCGGCGTGGTTCTCCGACCCGCTGCTGGCCAAGTCGATGCTGCTGATCGTCAACACCTGGCTGGGCTACCCGTACATGATGGTCATCTGCATGGGCCTCATCAAGGCGATACCGGCCGACCTGTACGAGGCCTCGGCCGTGGCCGGCGCCGGGCCGCTGACCAACTTCTTCCGCATCACCCTGCCGCTGGTGCTCAAGCCGCTGACACCGCTGCTCATCGCCGCCTTCGCCTTCAACTTCAACAACTTCGTGCTGATCAGCCTGCTGACCAACGGCCGGCCCGACTTCCTCGACACCCGGATCCCGGCGGGCACCACCGACATCCTGGTGTCGTACACCTACCGCATGGCCTTCGAGGATTCGGGCCAGAACTTCGGCCTGGCTGCGGCCATCTCCACCGTGATCTTCGCGATGGTGGCGCTGCTGTCGTGGATCAACCTGCGCGCCGCGCGCGTGACCAAGGAGGCGAGCTGACATGCCGATGGTGCTGGACAAGTCCCACCGCTGGCGCGTGGTGGCCGCGCATGTGTTCATGCTGTGCCTGATCGCGCTGGTGATCTTCCCGTTCCTGATGATCCTGTCGATCTCGCTGCGGCCGGGCAACTTCGCCAGCGGCAGCCTGATACCGGAGCAGATCAGCCTGGAGCACTGGCAGCTGGCGCTGGGCATTCCCTACACCGAGCCTGACGGCCGCGTGGTGCAGCCGCCCTTCCCGGTGCTGCTGTGGCTGTGGAACTCGGTCAAGGTGGCCACGCTGTCGGCCTGCATCATCCTGCTGCTGAGCACCACCGCGGCCTATGCCTTCGCCCGCATGCGCTTCCGTGGCAAGTCGCAGGCGCTGTCGGCGCTGATGATGATCCAGATGTTCCCGGCGGTGCTGGCGCTGGTGGCCATCTACACCGTGTTCGACCGCGTGGGCGGCATCTTCCCGGCCTTCGGCATCGACAGCCACTGGTCGCTGCTGCTGGCCTATGCCGGCGGCATCGGGCTGCACGTGTGGACGATCAAGGGCTACTTCGACACCATCCCGACCGAGATCGAGGAAGCCGCCAAGGTGGACGGCGCCACGCCGTGGCAGGCCTTCCGGCTGGTGCTGCTACCGATGGCGGTGCCGATCCTGATGGTGGTGTTCCTGCTGGCCTTCATCGGCGCCATCATCGAGTACCCGGTGGCCTCGGTGCTGCTGAACGAGGAGCGCCAGCTCACGCTGGCGGTGGGCTCGCGGCTGTTCCTCTACGAGCAGCGCTACCTGTGGGGCGACTTCGCCGCGGCGGCCATCCTGTCGGGCCTGCCGATCACGGTGGTGTTCATGCTGGCGCAGAAGTGGATGGTCTCCGGCCTGACCTCGGGCGGGCTCAAGGGATGACCATGCCGCGCCGATCCTGGCTGGCGCTGGCCGCGGCCGCGCTGCTGTGCGGCTGCGCCGGCCTGCCGGCCGCGCCCGCCGCGGTGCCCGGCAGCTTTGCCGACAACCCCATCGTCTACCTCGTCATCACCGACCGCTTCGCCAACGGCGATCCGTCGAACGACGGCGCCTACGGCCGCCAGCGCGAGCCCGGCAACGATGCCGGCACCTTCCATGGCGGCGACCTGAAGGGCCTGAAGCAGAAGCTGGACGAAGGCTGGTTCCGTGCGCTGGGCGTCAACGCGATCTGGATCACCGCGCCCTACGAGCAGATCCGCGGCTGGACGCAGGGCGGCCAGGCCGCCTTCAAGCACTACGGCTACCACGGCTACTACGCGCTGGACTACACCGTGCTCGACCAGGCCATGGGCACGCCCGACGAGCTGCGCGCGCTGGTGGACACGGCGCATGCACAGGGCATCCGCATCCTGTTCGACGTGGTGATGAACCACCCGGGCTACCTCGACCTGGCCACCGCGCGCGAGCTGCTGCCGGAGGTGCTGTGGCCCGGCAGCGAGCAGGCCACGCTGAAGAACTACCACTCCTTCTTCGACTACAACAGCTTCGAGTTCGGCAGGTGGTGGGGCCGCGACTGGGTGCGCGCCGGCCTGCCCGGCTACACCGACCCCGGCCGAGACGACCTGACGATGCAGCTGGCCCACCTGCCCGATTTCCGCACCGAGAACCCGCAGCCGGTGAGGCTGCCCGAGCTGCTGCGCCGCAAGCAGGACACGCGCGCGGTCGACCTGCCCGGCACGCCGGTGCGCGGCTACCTGGTGCGCTGGCTGACCGACTGGGTGCGCGAGTACGGCATCGACGGCTTCCGCGCCGACACCGTCAAGCATGTGGAGCCCGAGGCCTGGGCCGAGCTCAAGCGCGAGGCCACCGCCGCCCTGGCCGACTGGAAGGCGCGCCATCCGGGCAAGAAGATCGACGACGCGCCGTTCTGGATGGTGGGCGAGTACTGGGGCCAGGGCCCGGCGCGCTCGCCGCTGCATGACAGCGGCTTCGATGCGCTGCTGGACTTCGACTTCCAGCAGCGCGCCGCGCAGTACACGCAGCCCGAGCCGCTGTTCGCCGCCTATGCCGCCACCTACGCCGGCCGGCCCGGCTTCAGCAACCTGGCCTACATCTCCTCCCACGACACCACGCTGTTCGACCGCGGCCGGCTGTTCGAAGCCGCCACCGCGCTGATGCTGGTGCCCGGCGGCGTGCAGGTCTTCTACGGCGACGAGACCGCCCGCCCGCCAGGCGAGGCACCGCGCGGCGATGAACAGCAGGCCACCCGCTCCGACATGAACTGGACCGACATCGACCGGCCGCTGCTGGCGCATTGGCAGCAGCTGGGCAGCTTCCGCCAGCGTCATGTGGCGCTGGCCCGCGGCCGCCATGCGCAGCTGCAGGCCACGCCCTACGCCTTCAGCCGCATCGACGACGCCAGCGGCGACCGCGTGGTGGTGGCCCTGGGCGTGGACGCACCCGCGCTGCTGGACGTGTCGTCGGTGTTCCGCGAGGGCGAGCGGCTGTGGGAGGCCTATGGCGGCCAGGCGCTGGTGGTGCAAGGCGGCCGCGTGGCGCTGCCCGCCCAGCGCGTGGTGCTGCTGGAACGTGCGCCCGCCCCATGATGGCGCATGCGGCCGGCCCGGGGCGGGCGCGATGTCTGCTACAAGTGATATCCCGTCCGGCACCGCCGGGCGCTTCGTGCAGCCGAACCGAGACACGCCGGCCAACGCCGGCTCCCACGCGACGATGAGCTCAACGCCCCCGCACTGTTCCGCAGTGCACCGCGCCTGCTGGCCGACATCGGCGCCACCTATGCCCGCTTCTGCATCGAGCAGGTCGCGGGCCGCTTCGAGCACATCAGCGTGCTGCCCTGCGCCAGCTATCCCGGCTTCGTGGAGGTGGTACAGGCCTACATTGGCACGGTGCCGGTGGCGCTGCGGCCGCGGCATGCGGCGGTCGCCATCGCCAACCCGATCGAAGGCGACCGGGTGCGCATGATCAACCGCGACTGGGCGTTTTCCATCCGCGACGCGCAGCGCCGGTTGGGCCTGGACACGCTGCTGCTGGTCAACAACTTCACCGCGCTGGCGATGGCGCTGCCGCACATCGGCCCGGCCGGCCGCATGCAGGTGGGCGGCGGCGAGCCGCAGGAGCTGGGCGTCATCGGCCTGATCGGCCCGGGCACCGGCCTGGGCGTGTCCGGCCTGGTGCCCAGCGGCGCCGACCGCTGGTCCACGCTGGCCAGCGAAGGCGGCCATGCCAGCTTCTCGCCCAGCGACGAGCGCGAGCTGAAGGTGCTGTCCTTCGCCTGGAAGCAGCACCTGCACGTGTCGGCCGAGCGGCTGGTGTCGGGGCCAGGGCTGGAACTCACCTACCGCGCGCTGGCCGCCGATGCCGGCGCCGCGGTGCAGGCGCTGGAGGCGGCGGAGATCGTGCGCCGCGCGATGGGGGAGACCGACCCGCTGTGCATGGAGGCGCTGGAATGCTTCTGCCGCATGCTGGGCACGGTGGCCGCCAACGTCGCCCTGATGCTGGGCGCCACCGGCGGCATCTACATCGGCGGCGGCATCGTGCCGCGGCTGGGCGGCACCTTCCTGCGCTCGGGCTTCCGCGAGCGCTTCGAGCGCAAGGGCCGGCTGTCCGACTACGTGGCCCGCATTCCCACCTATGTGGTCACGGCCGAGCACCCGGCCTTCCTGGGTGTGTCGTCCCTGCTCACCGAGCACTTGCCCACGCCCGATGGCGGCAATGCGCTGCTGGACCGGGTGCGTGCCGCGCGGCCCACGCTGTCGCCGGCCGAAGGCCGCGTGGCCGACTTCGTGCTGGCCCATCCGCGCGCCATGCTGAACGACCCGGTGGGCGTGATCGCCCAGATGGCCGACGTGAGCCAGCCCACGGTGATCCGCTTCTGCCGCTCGCTGGGCATGCAGGGCCTGGCCGACTTCAAGCTCAAGCTGGCGTCCGGCCTGAACGGCAACATCCCGGTGCAGCGCACCCAGGTGCGCCGCCACGACGCCACGCCCGACCTGTGCGCCAAGGTGCTGGACAACACCATCTCGGCCATCATGCAGTTCCGCGAATCGCTGAACGTGGAAGCCGTGGACCGGGCCATCGGCCTGCTGCGCGCCGCACGCCGGGTGGAGATCTATGCGGTGGGCAACTCGGCCGCGGTGGCCGCCGACGTGCAGCACAAGCTGTTCCGCTTCCGCATCCCTTCCAGCACCCACACCGACCTGTCGACGCAGGCGCTGTCGGCCGAGCTGCTGGGGCCGCACGATGTCACCGTGTTCATCAGCAGCTCGGGCCAGCCGCCGGAGCTGGTGCGCGCGGCCACGGTGGCGGTGGAGCGCGGCGCGGCGGTCATCGCCATCACCGCCAGCCATTCGCCGCTGTCGCGGCGGGCCACGGTGTGCGTGCCGGTGGACCACGGCGAGGACGCATCGAACTTCCTGTCGATGATCTCGCGCATCCTGCACCTGCTGGTGGTGGACATGATGGCCGTGGGCGTGGCCGTGCGCCGTGAGCCCGACGGCGGCCTGCCGCCCACCGGCAGCGCACCCGCCGGCAACGCCGCTGCCGGGGTGCTGATCTCACACGTGGTGTGATGGGGCCCCCAAGGCCCGGCACTTGGTGGTTGTGCCCGCCTGGGTCTACTCCGCCTTGACGCAGTCCACGTAGGCTTCGCCGTCCTGCTCCACCAGGCCGTGCACGTCGGTGTGGAAGCCCGGGAAGCGCTTGTTGAAGTCGCGGGCGAACTTCAGGTACTCCACGATCTTGCGGTTGAAGCGCTCGCCCGGGATCAGCAGCGGGATGCCCGGCGGGTACGGCGTCAGCAGCGAGGTGGTGATGCGGCCTTCCAGCTCGTCGATCGACACCCGCTCGGTATCGCGGTGGGCGATGCGGGCATAGGCGTCGGCCGGCTTCATCGCCGGGTCGAGGTTGGACAGGTACATCTCGGTGGTCAGCCGCGCGATGTCGCCCTTGGCATAGGCCTCGTGGATCGACTGGCTCAGGTCGCGCAGGCCCATGCGCTCGTAGGTGGGATGCGCGGCCACGAAGTCCGGCAGGATGCGCCACAGCGGCGCGTTCTTGTCGTAGTCGTCCTTGAACTGCTGCAGCGCCGTCAGCAGCGTGTTCCAGCGGCCCTTGGTGATGCCGATGGTGAACATGATGAAGAACGAATAGAGGCCCGTCTTCTCCACCACCACGCCGTGCTCGGCCAGGAACTTGGTCACGATGCTGGCCGGGATGCCGGTGGGCGCGAACTTGCCGCTCATGTCCAGGCCCGGGGTGATCAGCGTGCTCTTGATTGGGTCCAGCATGTTGAAGCCGGTGGCCAGGTTGCCGAAGCCGTGCCAGGTGGCATTGGCTTCCAGCACCCAGTCCTCCTGGCGGCCGATGCCCTGGTCGGCCAGCTTCTCGGGGCCCCAGACGGTGAACCACCAGTCCTGGCCATAGTCCTTCTCCACCTTGCGCATCGCGCGGCGGAAGTCCATGGCCTCGGCCAGGCTCTCCTCCACCAGCGCGGTGCCGCCGGGCGGCTCCATCATCGCGGCGGCCACGTCGCAGCTGGCGATGATGGCGTACTGCGGCGAGGTGCTGGTGTGCATCAGGTAGGCCTCGTTGAAGAGGTGCCTGTCCAGCTTCTGGTTCTGCGCATCCTGCACCAGCACCTGCGAGGCCTGGCTGAGGCCGGCCAGCAGCTTGTGCGTGCTCTGGGTGGCGTAGACCATCGCCTCCTTCGGGCGCGGGCGGTTCTTGCCCATCGCGTGGTAGGCGCCGTAGAACTTGTGGAAGGCCGCATGCGGCAGCCAGGCCTCGTCGAAGTGGATCGTGTCGATCCAGCCGTCCAGCTTGGCCTTGATGGTCTCGGTGTTGTAGAGCACGCCGTCGTAGGTGCTCTGCGTCAGCGTGAGGATGCGCGGCTTGACCGCATCGGGATCCACGCCCTTGAGCAGCGGGTTGGCCGCGATCTTGGCGCGGATGGCCTCGGGCGAGAACTCGCTCTCCGGGATCGGGCCGATGATGCCGTACTGGTTGCGCGTGGGCGCCAGGAACACCGGCACCGCGCCGGTCATGATGATGGAGTGCAGGATGCTCTTGTGGCAGTTGCGGTCCACCACCACCACGTCGCCCGGTGCCACCGTGTGGTGCCACACCATCTTGTTGCTGGTGCTGGTGCCGTTGGTCACGAAGAAGCAGTGGTCGGCATTGAAGATGCGCGCCGCATTGCGCTCGCTCTGCGCCACCGGGCCGGTGTGGTCCAGCAGCTGGCCCAGCTCCTCCACCGCATTGCACACGTCGGCGCGCAGCATGTTCTCGCCGAAGAATTGGTGGAACATCTGGCCCACCGGGCTCTTCAGGAAGGCCACGCCGCCGGAGTGGCCGGGGCAGTGCCAGGAATAGGAGCCGTCCTGCGCATAGTCCATCAGCGCCTTGAAGAACGGCGGCGCCAGGCCGTCCAGGTAGCTCTTGGCCTCGCGGATGATGTGGCGGGCCACGAACTCCGGCGTGTCCTCGAACATGTGGATGAAGCCGTGCAGCTCGCGCAGGATGTCGTTCGGGATGTGCTGCGAGGTGCGTGTCTCGCCGTACAGGTAGATCGGGATGTCCGCGTTCTTGAAGCGGATCTCCTCGATGAACTTGCGCAGGCTCAGCACCGCGGGATCGAGGTCGGGGCCGTCCTTGAACTCCTCGTCGTCGATCGACAGGATGAAGGCCGAGGCGCGGCTTTGCTGCTGCGCGAAGGACGACAGGTCGCCGTAGCTGGTGACGCCCAGCACCTCGAAGCCCTCGCGTTCGATGGCCTGGGCCAGCGCGCGGATGCCGAGGCCGGAGGTGTTCTCCGACCGGTAGTCCTCGTCGATGATGACGATGGGAAAGTGAAAACGCAGCATGCGCAGGACTCCTCGTGGCCCCCGGGGCGGCCGGCGGCGAAATGGGCTTCCAAGCCCCGGAAAGCCGCGCAGTGTAGGGCGTGTACGTGTCGCTACACTGCCCGCCCACGACAGGAGCCGCAATGGACTGGAATGCGCCGACCCTCTGGTGGCTGATCGCCGGCCTGCTGGTGGCGGTGGAGCTGGTCACCACCACCTTCTACCTGCTGATGATGGCGCTGGGCGCGGTGGCCGGCGCCCTGGCCGCGCACCTGGGCCTGGGCCTGAACCTGCAGGTGGCCATCGCCGCCCTGGTGGGCGGCGGCGCGGTGGCCGTCTGGCACCTGGTGCGTCGCCGGCGCCGCGCCGTTGCGGCCGGCGATGCCGAGCTGCAGCTGGACGTGGGCGCGCAGGTGCAGGTGCCCGCCTGGCAACCCGATGGCCAGGCGCGGCTGTCCTACCGCGGATCGACCTGGAGCGCACGCTACGTGGGCAGCGGCGCCGCCCTGCCCGGCCCGCACGTCATCCGCGGCGTGCAGGGCAGCCTGCTGCTGCTGGACCGCCTGCCGGGCTGACCGGCGCATACCTCCCGAACCCTTGCCGAAAGCAACCATGGAAATCATCGCGATCGTCCTGCTCGTCATTGCCGTGGTGTTCGTCGTGCGCACCCTCAAGGTGGTGCCGCAGCAGAACGCCTGGGTGGTGGAGCGGCTGGGCAAGTACAACGCCACGCTCACGCCGGGGCTGAACTTCCTGGTGCCCTTCGTCGACCGCGTGGCCTACAAGCACTCGCTCAAGGAGATCCCGCTGGACGTGCCCAGCCAGGTGTGCATCACCAAGGACAACACGCAGCTCACGGTGGACGGCATCCTGTACTTCCAGGTCACCGACCCGATGCGCGCCAGCTACGGCAGCAGCAACTACATCGTGGCCATCACGCAGCTGGCGCAGACCACGCTGCGCAGCGTGATCGGCAAGATGGAGCTAGACAAGACCTTCGAGGAGCGCGACGCGATCAATGCGGCCGTGGTCAATGCGCTGGACGAGGCGGCGGCCAACTGGGGCGTGAAGGTGCTGCGCTACGAGATCAAGGACCTGGCGCCGCCGGCGGAGATCCTGCGCTCGATGCAGGCGCAGATCACCGCCGAGCGGGAGAAGCGGGCGCTGATCGCGGCCAGCGAGGGCCGTCGCCAGGAGCAGATCAACATCGCCACCGGCGAGCGGGAAGCCAACATCGCCCGGTCCGAAGGCGAGAAGCAGGCGGACATCAACCGCGCCCAGGGCGAGGCCGCGGCCATCGTGGCGGTGGCCGATGCCACGGCCGAGGCCATCCGCAAGATCGCCAGCGCGCTGCGCGAGCCAGGCGGCCCGGAGGCGGTGCAGCTCAAGGTGGCGGAAAAGGCGGTGGACGCCTTCGGCCAGCTGGCCAAGGTGAACAACACGATGATCGTGCCCGGCAACCTGAGCGAGGTGAGCGGACTGGTCGCCAGCGCGATGGCGCTGTTCAAGAGCGCCGACATCGGCGGCAAAAACCTCGGCTAGAATCGCGGGCTTCCCGGAGAGATGGATGAGCGGTTTAAGTCGCACGCCTGGAAAGCGTGTGAGGGTTAACAGCCCTCCGCGGGTTCGAATCCCGCTCTCTCCGCCACACAGCAAGCAAAACGGGCCCTCGCGGCCCGTTTCTGCTTTCTAGCCTTCCCTTTTTTCCCCCGCCACGTTCATCCCCGCCCCACCCGCACCACCACCTTGCCGATATGGCGGCCGTCCAGCAGGTCCTGCAGCGCTGCGGGCGCGTGTTGCAGGCCGTCGATCACCTCCTCGTGCAGCTGCACCTCGCCCCGCTGCACCCAGGCCGCCATCTCGCGCTGGAAGGTCTCGAAGCGCTGGCCGTCGTGGTCCAGGATGATGAAGCCCTGCAGCCGCACGCGTTTTTGCAGCACGGTGGCCAGCAGCGAGGGCCGCAGGTCCGGGCCGGCCGGCGCGGGCCCGTCGTTGTAGTGGGCGACGAAGCCGCACAGCGGCACGCGGGCGCCGACGTTCAGCAAGGGCAGCACCGCATCCAGCACCGGGCCGCCGACGTTCTCGAAATACACGTCGATGCCGCGCGGACAGGCCTGCGCCAGCCGCTGCGCGAATTGCGGGTCGTGCCGGTCGACGCAGGCGTCCAGGCCCAGCGCCTCCAGCGCATGCCGCACCTTGGCCGCACCGCCGGCCACGCCCACCACCCGCGCCCCTCGCAGCCGGGCGATCTGGCCCACCACCGAGCCCACTGCACCGGTGGCCGCGGCCACCACCACGGTCTCGCCCGGCGTCGGCTGCCCGATGTCCAGCAGGCCCACATGGGCGGTGAAGCCCGGCATGCCGAGGCCGCCCAGCGCATGCGAGGGATGGGCCATCCCGCCCAGGCGACGCAGGTCGGTGCCGTCGGACAGCGCCAGCTCCTGCCAGCCGGCCTGGGCCAGCACCAGCTCGCCCACCTGGAAGCCCGGATGCCGCGAGGCGGCCACGCGGCTGACGGTGCCGCCGACGATGGGCGCGCCGATCTCGATGCGCGGCGCATAACCGGGGCCCACTTCGTCCATCAGGTTGCGCATGTACGGATCGATCGAGAGCCACAGCGTGCGCAGCAGCACCTGGCCCTCGCCGACCGCAGGCGCCGGCACCGTCTCCAGCCGGAAGTCGCTGGCCACCGGCCGGCCTTTCGGGCGGGCGGCCAGCACGATGCGGCGATGGCTCACCGCGGTGTCGAGGCTCGTGTGCTGCATGGGTCGCTCCTCCGGTGTCAGGCACGCACGGGCCGGGGGCCGTGGCGCAGGGTGAGCCAGGTGCCGACGCTGACGGTGACGACCGCGAAGCCCGGGCCGCCCAGGGCGCCGACGTGGTCCACGAGCCAGCCGCCGCCCATCGCGCCGGCGGCGATGGCCACCTGGAAGGCCGCCACCAGCAGGCCGCCGGCGCCTTCGGCCTGGTCGGGCGCGGCCCGCACGATCCAGGTCTGGAAGCCGACCGGGAAGGCACCGAAGGCGAAGCCCCACAGGGTGACGGCCACCGCGGTGACCAGCGCCGACTGCCCCGCCACCAGCAGGGCCAGCGCCAGCAGCGCGATGGACGCACCGCCGGCCAGGATGGCGTGCCGCTCGCTGCGGCCTGCCAGTGCGCCGCCGACGAAGTTGCCGAAGAAGCCGCCCACGCCATAACCCAGCAGCACCGCCGACACCACCGTGGCCGGCAGCTGCGTCACCTGCTCCATCAAGGGCCGGATGTAGGTGAAGCCGGCGAAATGGCCAGAGATCACCAGCACCACCGCCAGCAGCGCCACCCGCACCGCGGGCCGGCCCAGCAGCTGGCCCAGCACGCGCAGGTCCGGGTTGTCGCGCGGCGGCAGCCGCGGCAAGGTCATCCACTGCGCCACCAACGACAGCACGCTGACGCCGCCCGCCGCCATGAAGGCGCTGCGCCAGCCCCAGGCCTCGCCCATCCAGGCGCCCACCGGGGCCGCGCAGACCGTGGCCACCGACACGCCGGTGAGGATCACCGACATCGCGCGGGCGAACCGCTGCGGCGGCACCAGCCGCATGGCCAGGGCGGCGGCCATCGACCAGAAGCCGCCCAGCGCCACGCCCAGCACCACCCGCGCCACCAGCAAGGTGGCAAGGCTGCCGGCCGTGGCGGCGACGAGGTTGGACGCCACCAGCAGCAGGCTCAGCACCAGCATCACCCGCTGGCGGTCGAAGCGGCGGGTGAGCAGCGGAATCGACGGCGCCGCCACCGCTCCCACCAGCGCGGTGGCGGTGACCGCCTGGCCGGCCGCGCCGTCGCTCACGCCGAGGTCGGCGGCCATCGCGGTCAGCAGGCTGGCTGGCAGGAACTCGGCGGTGACCAGGCCGAACACGCCCAGCGCCAGCGCGCCCACCGCCGGCCAGCGCGGCCGGTCGGCCGTCGGGCAAGGGTGCAGCGGCGCGGCGGGCGCGGCATCGGCGTCACGGGAAGCCAGGGGATCGGAACAGGACGTGGCGGACACGGCAGCAGGCCTTCGCGGGTTGAACGAGCGGCACAGCTTAGGGATAGGATGTCGGCGTTTGAATGCCGGCAAATCCAAGATGCTTGACTTTTTGTCCAAGGATGCGGCGGCCGAAGGCACGCCCGACCTGCTCACCCGCATCCTGCTGGGGCTACGGCTGGACGGCGTGGAGTACGGCCGCTGCGTGATGAACCGGCCCTGGGCGGTGGCCTTTCCGGCGCAGCGCTCGGCGCGCTTCCATTTCGTCGGCAGCGGCGGCGGCTGGCTGCGCACCGCCGGCACGCCGTGGATCCGGCTGGCGCCGGGCGATGCGGTGCTGCTGCCGCGCGGCAGCTTCCACGTGCTGGCCAGCGACCCGGCCGTGCCGGCGGTGGACATCGACACGCTGGCGCGCACTTCGGTGTCCGACAACATCTACCTGGTGGACGGCCGCGCGGCCACCGCGCCCACCGGGCCGGACGCCTCCGCGGACCGCGGCGCGCCGGCCGACATGCTGTTCTGCGGCGCGCTGCGCTTCAACCTCGACCCCCTGCACCCCCTGGTGACGATGATGCCGGAGCTGATGCTGGCCGGTGACCTCGCCCAGCGCGATGCCACCGTG
This sequence comes from Aquincola sp. J276, assembly GCF_024700035.1. Lineage (NCBI taxonomy): Bacteria > Pseudomonadati > Pseudomonadota > Betaproteobacteria > Burkholderiales > Sphaerotilaceae > Aquincola > Aquincola sp. J276. The sequence goes on along the minus strand of NZ_JAJONC010000002.1, from coordinate 418,567 downwards.
CCGGTGCTGCTGGAGGCGATGGAGCGCGAGGTGGCGCTGGACCGCATCGGCGCCTGCGGCATCCTGGCGCGGCTAGCCGACGTGCTGGCCGCCAGCATCATCCGCGCCTGGGTGGAATGCGGCTGCAACGACGCCACCGGCTGGGTGGCGGCGGTGCGCTGCCCGCGCATCGGCAAGGTGGTGGCCGCCATCCATGCGGCGCCGGAACGCGACTGGGACGTGCCGACGCTGGCCGGCGTGATGGGCGCCTCCCGCTCCAACTTCACCGAGGCCTTCACCCGCACCATGGGCGAGAGCCCGGGCCGCTACGTGGCCAAGGTGAAGATGTTCCAGGCCCGCCACTGGATCGCCCACGACCACATGCGCGTGGCCGCCGCCGCCGCCCGCCTGGGCTACGACTCCGAGGCCTCCTTCAGCCGCGCCTTCAAGCGCATCATCGGCCACCCGCCCAGCGCGGCGCGGGCGGCGCCGGGGGCCGGTCGCCCGCGGCCTGCGGCTGCCGGGGCAACGGCTTCCGCCTAGCGGCCGCGCCAAAACCGTGATCGATGCCCGATCGCGGAGGATATGGAGGCCGGCCGGTGTTCCGGGCCGGTCCAAGCGCCGATAACCCCCTCGGCCCCCTTGCGCATGCTGTCGGCAAGGGCGCGTCGGACACGAGGAACATCAGCTTGCGCGACCCAGATTCACCGGCAGCGCCCCGGGACACCGCCGCATCCGCGACCGACAGCCTGACCACGTCCCGCTCCGTCGCCCGGTGGCGGCTCGTGCCGCTGACGCATTGCAGGTCGACATGACACGCGACGAAGCCGACGAGAGCGCGCTGCAGGCCGCGGTGCAGATGGAGCTGGCCCGCCCGCGGCGGCTGCGCATGGCGTTCCCGGCCCTCGTGGAGCAGCGCTTCGAGCAGGACGAAGGCCCGCAGCGCCGCCGCGCGCTCGTGCTGGCCGGCACCATCGGCCTGCTGATCTATGCCAGCTTCCTGCTCAACGACCTGCACATCCGCCAGGAGATCTTCCGGCAGGCGGTGCTGTGGCGTTCGGTCGCGCTGGTGTTCGGCGCGGGCGTGCTCACCGCCATCCACCGGCAGTGGGTGGGCGCGGCTTGGCGCGAGCGGCTGCTGTCCATGGCCATCGTGGTGGTGATGGGCTGCTCCTGCGTGATCCTCGACGAGACGCAGTCGCAGGCGCGGCTGTACGACCCGTTCGCCTTCAGCCTGATCTTCCTCGCCGGCAACATCTCGCTGCCGCTGCGTTTCCGGGCGGCGGTGGGCACCTCGGTGGCCTGCCTGGCGCTGGCCGCGCTGTACATCGCACCGGACGACCGGCTGCCGGTGCAGGCGCGCATCTTCGCCATGGCGCTGATGAGCGGCACCGCGGTGTTCACGGTGCAGGCCTGCTACAGCATCGAGCGCTCGTCGCGGCTGTCGTACCTGCTGCGGCTGCGCGAGACCCTGGCCTCGCGCGCGGCCGAGCGCCGGGCCGACGGCTTCGCCCGGCTGTCGCAGACCGATGCGCTGACCGGCCTGCCCAACCGCCGGGCCTTCGAGCTGGCGATCGACAGCCGCTGGCGCAGTGGCGCCGCGTCGGCCAGGTGGCTGGCGCTGGTGCTGATCGACATCGACAACTTCAAGCCCTACAACGACACCTTCGGCCACCCGGCCGGCGATGCCTGCCTGACGCGCGTGGCGCGCGCCATGCACGACGTGCTGCCGCACGACGGCTTCCTGGCCCGCATCGGCGGGGAGGAATTCGTGGCGGTGCTGGAAGGCGCCTCGGCCGCGCAGTGCCAGGCCGCGGCAGAGCGGCTGCGGCGGGCGGTGGAAGCCCTGGGCCTGCCCAACCCGCAGGCCGGCGGCGCCGGGCTGGTGACCATCAGCCTGGGCGTGGCGCTGCGGCCGCCCGGCGGTGGCGGCGAAATGCATGCGATGGTGGCCTCGGCCGATGCGGCGCTCTACCGGGCCAAGCACGGCGGCCGCAACCGGCTGGCCCATGCCAGCCAGCCGGGCGCGCTGGACGCCACCGCCCGGGCGGGCTAGCGGCACCCTGCCGGCCGCTCAGGCCAGGATCTGCCGGTTCGCCAGCGACGGCGAGAACACCGAGAACTCGATGACGATGGCATTGCCGCGCACCCGGGCCGTGGCCGGGACGGCCAGGCGCGGCAACTCGTCCGCGAAGGAGGCTAGTTCCGGCTGCGCCAGCAGCGCGTCCGCGCCCAGCAGCAGCACCTCGGCCCGGGTAAGCGGCAGCACCGCCTCGCGTTTGACCAGCACCGGCCGCACCTGCAGGTGCTCGCCGTCGCCGGCCACCTCGCCCGGCGGGATCATGCGGCGCTCGCACGACAGCGTGAAGGCCGGGTTGTCGGAGGTGATGGACACCTGGTAGCGCAGCGGCTCTTCGGCCTTCGGGCGGATGCCCTCGAAGCGGTTGTCCTGCGAGCCGATGCTGAGCACCGTGCGGCCGGTGGCATCCGCGATGCGCAGCCGCCGCTCGCCCTTGGGCAGCTTGGCGCCCGGCGCCGCCTGCACGCTGACGCTGAAGCGCACGTCGGTGAAGGCGCTGAGGATGCCGCCCGCCAGGCCGCCCAGTCCGCCGCCGGCCGAGCCGCCGGGCGCTGGCGCGGCGGGCGCAGGTGTCACGCGCCGGCCGCCGCGGCGCTGGGCCGGTGTCGGCGTCGGCCGGGCCTGGCCTTCGCCGGCCACGCCGGCGGTGGCGCCGTCCACCGCCTTCTGCACCGTGGCCGAGGCGGCGCCGCCGGTCTGGGCCGCCTGCGCCTGCTGCTCCAGCGTGTTGCCGCTGGCCGCCTGCGCCGCCTGGGCCGGCGAGCCGGCGTTCTTCACCGCCTGGTCCTGCCGGTCGGCGGTGGTCATCGCCAGGCCGGCCTGGGTGGGGCTGGCCTTGGCGGCGTCGGCCGCCTGGGTGGCGGTGAACAGGTCGGCCGCGATCTTCAGCCGCTCGGTGTTCTGCGCCATCACGGTCTTCAGCGTGTCGGCGGCCTGGCTGGCGGCCGCCGTGGCGCCGGCGCCGGACAGCTCGCTGCCACTCTGCGCCAGGCCGGCATTGGCCGCGATGGTGGCCGACAGGTCGCGGAACGGACTGCCGGCCTGCAGCGCCGCCAGCACCGCGGCGGCATTGGCGCCGGCCGGCAGCGCGGTGGGCTCGGTCTGCTTGAGCAGCGGCGTGCCCAGGGCGCTGGTGGTCAGGTCCACCGCGCGCTGGCGGCTGGCCGCGGGCAGCGCGGCGATCTCCGGCGGCGTGAGCGGGATGGGCGAAGCCTGCCAGTCGAAGAAGCGGGTGAGGTCGATCTTCTCGGCGCTGTTGAAGCGGCCCAGCACCGCCTCGGCGAACACGCCGCCGGTGGGCAGCGGCACCGTCTGCGATTGCGGCACCGGCCGGTCCAGGCCGCGGCGCTGCAGGAATTCCTGCCAGGCCTGCACCTCGGCGGCCAGGGCCGGGTCGCCCACCTCGCCGGTGGCCGGCAGGTTGAGCTTGAGCACCACCGCATTGGCCACCACCGCCACCGGCTGCGGATCCACCAGCGAGCCCAGCGGCACGCCGCGCAGCGTCAGGCGCGACAGCAGGCCCGACAGCGTGGTGGCGTCCAGCCGCTCGAAGATGGCGCGGCTGTAGTGCAGCGCGTTGTCCCGCAGGTGCTGCAGCAGCGCCGGCGCGGCGCGGGCCGGGCTGAACTGCAGCACGTCGGCCGCCCCGCCTTCGTTGAGCTGCACGGGCACGTCCAGCGGCAGCGCGGCGCCGCCGATGTCCAGCATCAGCTTGATCGTGGCCGGGCCCGGGCCGGCATCGCCCAGCTGCACCTGCACCGCGGCGAGGTCGGCCACGCGGGCGGGGGTTTCCAGCGTGATCTGCGCCGGGCCCACCGAGGTGGCGGGCAGCTCGCCGCCGGCGCGCGGCACGACGCGCAGGCCGCCGGCCAGCCGGCCCGTCACCGCCACCGCATGCAGCCGCGCCTCGTCCGGCACGAAGACCGCGTCGCTGCCGTTGCGCAGCAGCGTGCGCGCCGACAGCGATGCCAGGCGGCCGAGCTGGCCGGCATCGAAGCCCTTGAGCGCCGTGAGCGTGGCGCCGGACTGCGCCGGCCCCAGCTCGAAGCGCAGGCCGGCGCCGGCCGCGGCCGCCGCGCGGTCGGCCTGCAGGCCGCGGTGCTGCAGCAAGGTGGAGGCCATCACCACGTCGCCGATGCGCAGCCGCGGCAGGTTGGGCACGATCTCCACCACGCCGAACTCGGTGGTGAGCTGGCGCCGGATGTCGTCGCTCAGCGCCACGTCGGCCAGCACCGCGCGCCAGCGCTCCAGCGTCAGCGCATCGCCGAAGTCCACCAGCTTCAGTGGCACGAACAGCACCCGCTCGGCACGCTGCAGCGTGGTGCTCACGCGGAAGGCCTGCACCACCTCGTAGTACTGCACGTTCAGGGCATGCATGTGGTTGTAGTTGCACACCACGCGGGTGGACAGGGCCTCGTGCTCCTGCTGGGCCACTTCCTGCACGATGCTGGCGCGGCGGCTGCGGGCGGCACTGGCCTGCTGCTGGGTCACGTCGTTGATCTGCTGCGACACGCTGGCCGACAGGTCGCGCCGGCCGAAGGAGCTGGTGACGGTGAGCGCCTCGGTGCGGGTGCTGCCGCCGCCCGACGAGCCGCCGAAGGCGATCGGCCCCACCTCGAAGCCCAGCGCCGAGCCGCCCTGCGACGACCGCGAGCTGCCCTGCGTACGGCTGCTGCCGCCCTGCACCTCGGCCGCGGTGGCCTCGGTCACCTCCGACAGCGCGCGCTGGTGGGTGGTGGTGTTGGCCAGCCGCTCGGCCTCGTCGATGTCCTCGCTGCTGCTGCCACGGCTCTGGCGCGACCAGTCGATCATCGCCATGCGGGTGCTCTCGCCCGGCGCCAGCGACAGGCTGTGCAGCAGCTGGCCCAGCGCCACGCCTTGCGAGAACCAGTCCTGGCTGAAGGTGAGCAGCGCGCCGCTGGCCACGCGGGTAAAGCCCTGGTCCTGGCCGGACAGCACCGTGGCCAGTGACAGCGCATCGCCCAGCTGTTCCAGCGGCTGCACGCCGGCGTCGCCGGTGCTGTCGATCAGCAGCTGGCGGTAGGCCACCCGCTCGGTGGGAAAGGCGCCGTTGCGCGGCAGCAGTTCGGCCGGCGTGCCCGGGTCGCCGGGCGGCAGCGGCTCGTCGCCCGCCAACTGCCCGGCCAGCAGCGCGCGCCGCCGCCGCATACGGCGGCCACAGCGCCAGGTCGCGCACCCGGTCGGTGGCCAGCGCGGTGCGCAGCGCCGGTGCGCGGGTGCTGCCCACGGCCTTGAGCGCCTCGATGGGCAGCAGCGCCAGGTCGGCCACCGGCATGCCGGCGGGCATGTCGGCGATGTCGGAGGCCACCCGCTGCAGCTGCGCCTCGGGCTGCGTGGCATCGTCGCGCAACAGCAGCAGCCGCCGCGCGGCGGAGAAGGCCGCGGAGGCGGCCAGGTCGAACACGGTGCGGATGTCCAGCGCCTCCAGCGCGGCCTGCTGGGCAGCGTCCACGCCGCGCAGCACCGACGGGGCGGCCAGCATCAGCGCGTCGCCGCCCAGGCCGGCGCTGTCACCCTTGAGGAAGGACCGGGGATCGATGGCCATGGTCAGCCTCCCACCGCGCGTGCGAAGGCCGCGAGGTCGGCCAGGCCGGGGATCAGCTGCTCGTCGGCCTCGATCGCGCCGTCGTGGCGGCGGATGCCGCATTCGAAGCCGCGCGCCGGCTCGCCGCCGCCGGCGGGCGGTGCCTGCAGGTACACGTCGATGAAGCGGGTCTCGCCATCGGGCGACGCCGCGCCCTCGCCGTCGATGCGCAGCCGCAGCAGCACCTCCAGCAGCGCCGGGGCGTCGGCCGAGGGCGGCTGCGGCTCGAAGAAGGCCTCCTCGCCGGCCACCAGCTCGAGGCCGAATTCCGCATCGCTGCGCACGCTGCCGTCGTCGGCATGCCGGGCCAGCGCCACCGCCACGATGGCGGCCAGGTCGTCGGCCTCGGTGTCGTTGCGCACGCGCACGCGCGCCTGGTCGCCCAGCAGACCGGCCAGGGCATCGGCTCCGAGAGGGGTGGTGGCCATCGCTGCAACTCCGGCGATCAATCAGGCAGGGCATCCAGCCGCAGCAGTGCCAGCTGCGGGAAGCGGGCGACGAACTCGCCGGCGGCATTGGTGCTGACCACCGGCTTCTTCAGCACGGTGCGCAAATCGAAGGCCACCCGCGCCAGCACCTGCGCCACCTCGGCGTCGCTGGGCGGGTTGGGGCCGGCGCTGATGAACTGCGTGTGCTGCTGCACCTGCGCCACCACGTCCAGCCGCAGCGTGGTCTTGACGCCGGCCGCGGGCACGCTGGCACTGCGGCGCAGCACGGTCGTGGTGGGCTGCGGCCAGGCGGTCTGCAGGGTCAGCGCCAGCTCGGCCACCACCTGCGGCGAAGCGGTGGCCAGCGGCAGCGTGGCGGTGCCGCCGCCGTCCAGGCCCGAGCGGCTGGCGATCAGCGTGCCGTCGCGTTCCTTCACCTGCAGCTGCAGCGGCACCGGTGCGTTGTCGAACAGTGCCGCATCGCGCAGCAGCTGGGCACCGCGCAGCTCCAGCGTCAGCCTGCGCGGGCCGGTGGCCTGGGCGGGCGGCGCCGCGCCGTCACCCTGCGCGGCGCGCGTGACCGCCTCGACGATCCGCGCCGCGGTGCCGCCGGCCTGCGCGCCGCTTTGCCGCTGCTGCAGCTCGGTGGCGGCCGGGCGCTGGCCACCGCCCTGCGCCGGCGGGGTGGCCTGGCTCAGGTCCAGCGCCTTGGCGCGGTTCTCCAGGCCGCCGGCCAGCGTGTTGCCGGCGGCGCCGCCTTCCTTCGCACCCCCACCGCCGGCACCGCTGCCACCGCCGCCCGGCGTGGGCACGCCGGCCAGGGTGGCCGCCACCTTGGCGGCGGTGCGCAGGCGTTCGGTGTTCTGTTCCATCACGGTCTTCAGCGTCTGCGCGGCCAGCGCGCCGCCGGAGGTGGCGCCGGCCGCACCCACCTTCTGCAGGGCCTGCGCGAGCTTGATCGTGGCGTCGGCACCGCTCAGGTCGTTGAACAGGTTGCGGGCGCCCAGCGCGCCCAGCACCGCCGCCAGGCCGGTGGGGTCGGGCAGCGCCGTCGGCGCCTGGATGTTGATGATGGGCGCCGACGGATTGGTGGGCGCGAGGTCCTCGTCGCTGGCGCGCGAGCCGGCCCCCAGCGGCGCGATCTCGCTGGCCACCAGCGGAACCGGCGACTCCTGCCAGTCGAAGAAGCGGGTGCTGTCGAGCCGCTCCGCACCCATGGAACGGCCCAGCACCGCCTCGGCGAACACGCCGCCGGTGGGCAGCATCATCAGCTCGCGCCGCGGCGTGGCGTCGAGCAGCCCCGACGCGGCCAGGAACTGCTGCCAGGCCTGGGCGAGCCCGGCCAGGGCCGGGTCGGGCGGATCGCCGGCATTCGGCAGGCCGGCCTTGAACACCAGGTAGTTGGCGGTGACGGCCACCGGCTGGTGGTCCACCCACTGCGCCAGCGGCACGCCGCCGAAGCTGAAGCGCGCCAGCAGGGCCGACAGCACCGAGGCATCCAGCGTGCGCATCACCGCCTGGGTGTAGTGCAGCGCATTGGCCTTCAGGTGCACCAGCAGCTCGTCCTGCTCGGGCGGCGCCTCGAAGCTCACCACCCGCTGCAGCGCCGACAGCGGCCCGCCGGCCTGCAGTGCCACCGGCACGCCGGCGGGCGTGGCGGTGCCCAGCAGGTTGAGCTGCAGCGTGACCGTGGTTTCCTTGGGCACGATGAGCGCGCTGCGCAGCATCACCGCCGCCAGGTCGCGCACGGCTTCGGGCGCGGCGAAGCGGGCGCCGGCGGGGCCGGCGTCCACCAGCGGCACCAGGCTGCCGTCGCGCCGCCGCACCTCCAGGGCCAGGGCCAGGTCCTGCGGCAGCGAGACCGCGCTCACCAGGGTGTCGGCCTGCAGCGTGAGCACCGTCTCCAGCCGGGTGGCGATTGGCCGCACGCCGCAGCGCACCAGCGTGCGCAGCTCGTCGGCATCCCAGCCGTCGGCGCTGAAGCGCTGCAGCATGCCGCCGCGGGCGGCCAGCGCGGGCGCGGGCGCCGGGGCCGGTGCGGGCGACGGCGCGGGCGCGGGGGACGGCGCCGGGGCCGGTGCCGGTGCGGCGTCCCCCACCGCGGCCGCCAGCGCCGCCGACTGCAGCGACACGGGGCTGGCCAGCGACACCGCGGCCACGAAGCGCCCGTCCAGCAACCTCAGCCGGCGCGGCTGGCGGCTGCGCACCAGGACGCTGCCGAACAGCGCGATGCGCTGGCGCGTGGCTTCGTCCAGCGCCGCCTCTGTCAACGCGATGCGAAAGCGTTCGATCTGGCGGGTGTCGTCGAAGTCGATCAGCTGTATCGGCACGAACACCACCCGCTGCGCACGCTCCAGCCGCGTGGCCACGCTGTAGGCCTGCACCACCTCGTAGTACTGCAGGTTCAGCGTGTGCATGTGGTTGTAGTTGGCGACGACCCGGGTGGACAGCGTCTCGTGCTCGCTCTGGCTCAGCTCCCGCACCACGCTGGCCCGGCGGCTGCGCGCGGCGCTGGCCTGCTGCTGGCTCACGTCGTTGATGCGCTGCGCAGTGCTGGTGGCCAGGTCGCGCCGGCCGAAGGAGCTGCTGACGGTCATCGCCTCGGTCCGGGTGCTGGCGCTGCCGCCGCTGCTGCCGAAGGCGATCGGCCCCAGCTCGAAGCCCAGCGCGGAGCCGCCCTGCGAGGTGGACGAGTTCGACGTCGCCCGCGTGCTGCCGCCCTGCACCTCGGCCGCGGTGGCCGCGGTCACCTCCGACAGCGCGCGCTGGTGGGTGGTGGTGTTGGCCAGCCGCTCGGTCTCGTCGACGGCTTCGCTGCCGCGCCCGCGGCTCTGGCGCGACCAGTCGATCATCGCCATGCGGGTGCTCTCGCCCGGCGCCAGCGACAGGCTGTGCAGCAGCTGGCCCAGCGCCAGGCCCTGCGGCGACCAGCTCTGGCTGAAGCTGAGCAGCGCGCCGGTGGCCACGCGGCGGAACGGCGTGGCGCCACCGAGGGCCGGGCCCAGGTCCACCGGCTCGGCCTGCTCCACCGGCGTGGCCGCCCCCTCGTCCACCGCCCCGGCCACGCTGTCGATCAGCAGCGTGCGGTAGAACACCTTGTCGGTGGCGTGCTCGCCCATGCGCGGCAGCAGGTCGGCCGGCGCTTCGGGGTCGAAGCCCGGCGCCTGGTCCGGAATGCAGGCGGCGGCCAGCAGGTCGCGCGCCGCCAGTCCCGGCGGCCAGGCCGCCAGCTCGCCCAGCGTGGCCACGCCCAGGTCCGCCTGCAGCCGGGCCGCACCGGCCGTGCCCACCGCACGCAGCGCGGCCAGCGGTGCATCGGCCAGCCCGCCGCTGTCGGCGGCGGCGGCCGCGTCCAGCACGTCGCCGCCCAGGCGCGGCGCCGGCCGTGCCAGCGCATGGCGCAGCGTGTGCAGCAGGCGGGACGCCGCCAGGTCGAACACGCTCGCAATGCCCAGCACCTCGCGCAGCGCCGCCGCCTGTGGCGCGGTGGTGCCGTTCAATGCATCCACCGGCGCGGCGAGCAGCTCGGTGGGGCCCAGGCCGGCGAAGCCGCTCTTGACGAACGATTCGATCTGCACGGCAGCCTCCCCAACGGCGATGGCGCCATCGTCAGCCTGCGCCCGGCGCCGCAAAACCCCTAGAAACCGCGCGCCAAAAATTTGTTATCCACACCGCTTGTGCACAGGGCTGTGGACAAGCAGTGGACGCCGGCATCGCGCACGGCCGGCGCCGCGGCCGCCCGCTGGATCGCTGCAAAAAGCAGCACTCGGCAGAACTGACAGGCCTGCCATCGCTGCCGATTCGACAGCCAGCCGCCGGCTGGGGTACTGTATGTCCGTACAGTCTTTTGATCGCCATGCCTGCCCTCGCCGACGCGCCCGCCGCCCCCTGCCCCGACTCCGACGCCGGTCGGCCCCCGCCCGTGCTGCCACCGCCGGTGGCTGCCGCCCTCTGGCGTGGCTGCGACCTGGGCGGTGCCGCCGGGCCGGTCACCGGCTCGGGCTTCGACGCGCTGGATGGCGAGCTGCCCGGCGGCGGCTGGCCCTCGCGGGCGCTGACCGAGGTGCTGTGCGCCCAGCCCGGCGTGCTGGAGTGGCGGCTGCTGGGCGGCGCGCTGCGCCGGGTGGTGGCCGCCGGCCGCTCGGTGGTGCTGGTGGGCCCGCCGCGCCATCCGCACCTGCCCGGGCTGCGGCACGAGGGGCTGGATGCCCGCCACCTGGTGTGGATCCGTGCCGAAGCGCCGTCGGAGCGGCTGTGGTGCACCGAGCTGCTGGTCAAGTCCGGCGCCAGCGGCGCTGTGGTGGCCTGGCTGCCGCAGGCGCGGCCCGAACAGGTACGGCGGCTGCAGGTGTGCGCCCAGTCCTGCGAAGGCCCGGTGTTCCTGTGCCGGCCGCTGGCCGCGCGGCATGAGCCTTCGGCCGCGCCGCTGCGGGTGCTGGCCGGCCTGGGGCCGGACTGGTCGCTGCAGGTGCAGCTGCTCAAGCGCCGCGGCGCCGCGCACGAAGGCGTGCTGCAGCTGCCTTCGGTGCCCGGCGGCCTGGCCCTGGCGCTCACGCCGCGGCTGATGGCGCCCAGCCGCCTGATCCATGAACGCCTGACCGACCGAGGTGCCCATGCTGGTCTGGGCCGCGCTGCGCCTGCCCGCCGAAGCCCCGCCCGCGCCCACTGAGGCGCAGGTCGGCCTGGCCACCTGGGCGCTGCAGTTCACGCCGCGGGTGGCGCTGCAGGAGGAAGCGGTGGTGATGGAGCTGTCGGCCAGCATCCGCCTGTTCGGCGGCAAGCGGGCGCTGCGCGACCGCGTGCTGTCGCAGGCCGGCGAGCTGGGTGCGGTGGCGGTGGCCTGGGCACCCAACAGCCTGGCCGGCCTGGCGCTGGCACGCGCCGGCATCGACAGCGGCTTCCGCCCTTCGCTGGCCGAGGTGCTGGACGGCCTGCCGATCGACACCCTCAGCGCGGCGCGGCCGCATGCGGTCACGCTGGCGCAGCTGGGCTGCCGGGCGCTGGGCGACCTGCGCCGGCTGCCGCGCGGCGGCCTCGGCCGGCGCTTTGACGACCGGCTGCTGGCCGCGCTGGACCAGGCCTACGGCCTGCGGCCCGAGGCGCACGAGTGGATGGTGGCGCCCGAGCGCTTCGACGCCCGGCTGGAGCTGCCGTTCCGGGTGGAGATGGCGCCGGCGCTGCTGTTCGGCGCGCGCCGGCTGCTGCTGCAGCTGTGCGGCTGGCTGGCCGCCCGCCAGGCCGGCACCACCGCCATCCGCCTGCAGTGGCTGCACGATGCCATGCGCCCGCGCAGCGCCGGCGCCGGCGGCGAGCTGGTGCTGCGCACCGCCGCGCCCACGCGCGACGTCGACCACCTGTGCCGGCTGCTGGCGGAGCACCTGGCCCGGGTGGAGCTGCCCGCCCCGGTGGGCGACCTGGCGCTGCAGGCGCTGGAGGTGCAGGCCCTGGCCGTGGCCAGCGCATCGCTGCTGTCCGACACCGTCGACGAGGGCGAGGCGCTGGGCCTGACGCTGGAGCGCATCGCCGCCCGGCTGGGGCCCGAGCGGGTGCTGCGGCCGGTGCTGCAGGAGGACCACCGGCTGGAATGGATGCAGCACTGGCAGCCGGCGGCCGAGCCGCAGCCACGGCGCATGGCGGCACCCACGCCGCTGCCGCAGCCCACCTTCGTCTTCCCCGAGCCGATCCGCCTGGCGATGCAGGGCGACCGGCCGCTCTACCAGGGCGTGCTGCAGCTGCTGACCGGGCCGCACCGGCTGGAAGGCGGCTGGTGGCACCGCGTGCCCGATGCGGCGGTGCCGGGCGGCCAGGCCATGCTGCAGGTGCAGCGCGACTACTGGCTGGCGCTGAGCCCGCATGCCGGCGCGCTGTGGGTATTCCAGACCCGGCTGGCCGACGAGGCCGCCTGGTACCTGCATGGCAGCTTCGCCTGAACCAGCCGCCCGCCGCATGAAGCCGCCGCTGGACGTGCCCCCTATGCCGAGCTGTGGTGCCTGTCGAGCTTCTCGTTCCTGCGCGGCGCCAGCGCGCCGGAGGAGCTGGTCGAGCGCGCCCGGCAGCTGGGCTACGGCGCGCTGGCGCTGACCGACGAATGCTCGGTGGCCGGCATCGTGCGCGCCCACGTGGCCGCCAGGGAGCACGGCCTGCCGCTGCGGGTGGGCGCGCAGTTCGAGCTGCAGGGCCATGCGCCCTGCACCCTGGTCGTGCTGGCCTGCAACATGAACGGCTACGGCAACCTGTGCCAGTTCATCACCCGGCTGCGGCGCAGCGCGCCCAAGGGCAGCTACCACCTGCACATCGACGCGCTGCTGCCCGAGGCGCTGCAGGACTGCCTGCTGCTGGCCGCGCCGGCGCGCCACGCCAGCGACGCCGAGCTGCAGGCGGTGGCGCGCTGGCTGCTGCAGCACTTCCGCGGCCGCTGCTGGCTGGCGGTGTCGCTGCTGCGGCAGATCGACGACGAGATGTGGCTGCACCGGCTGCAGCAGGTGGCCGCGCTCACCGCGGTGCCGCTGGTGGCCGCCGGCGACGTGCACCTGCATGTGCGCTCGCGCAAGCCGCTGCAGGACGTACTGACCGCCACCCGCGTGGGCCGGCCGCTGGCCGAATGCGGATGGGCGCTGCAGCCCAATGCCGAGCGCCACCTGCGCACCCGGCTGCGGCTGGCGCAGACCTATCCGCCCGAGCTGCTGGCCGAGACGCTGCAGGTGGCCGCGCGCTGCACCTTCTCGCTGGACGAGCTGCGCTACCAGTACCCCAGCGAGGTGGTGCCCGCCGGCCACACGCCCGGCTCCTACCTGCGGCAGCTGGCCTATGAAGGCGCCGGCCGGCGCTGGCCGCAGGGCCTGTCGGCCGAGGTGCAGGCCAAGATCGAGTACGAGCTGGCGCTGATCGAGGAGCTGAAGTACGAGCATTACTTCCTCACCGTGGCCGACATCGTGATGTTCGCCCGCTCGCGCCACATCCTGTGCCAGGGCCGGGGCTCGGCGGCCAACAGCGTGGTGTGCTTCTGCCTCGGCGTCACCGAGGTGGACCCGGCGCGCATGTCGGTGCTGTTCGAGCGCTTCATCTCCAGGGAGCGCAACGAGCCGCCGGACATCGACGTCGACTTCGAGCACGAGCGGCGCGAGGAGGTCATCCAGTACCTGTACGGCAAGTACGGCCGCGACCGCGCCGCGCTCACCGCGGTGGTCATCAGCTACCGGCCCAAGTCGGCCATCCGCGACGTGGGCAAGGCGCTGGGCTTCGATCCCGCGGTGCTGGACGTGCTGGCCAAGAGCCACCAGTGGTGGGACGGCCGCGAGATCCAGGCCGAGCGGCTGCTGGAAGCCGGCCTGCAGCCCGACGACCTGGCGGTGCGGCAGCTGATGCAGCTCACCCGGCAGCTGGTGGGCTTCCCGCGGCACCTGTCGCAGCACCCGGGCGGCTTCGTGCTCACCCAGGGGCCGGTCACGCGCATGGTGCCGGTGGAGAACGCAGCGATGGCCGAGCGCACCGTCATCGAATGGGACAAGGACGACCTGGACGCGCTGGGCCTGCTGAAGGTGGACGTGCTGGCGCTGGGCATGCTCACCGCCATCCGCAAGGCGCTGGCCTTCATCGAGGACCGCCGCGGCCATGCCTTCGGGCTGCAGGACATCCCCGACGAGGACGCCGCCACCTACGACATGATCTGCGACGCCGACACCGTGGGCGTGTTCCAGATCGAGAGCCGTGCGCAGATGAGCATGCTGCCGCGCATGCGACCGCGCACCTTCTACGACCTGGTGATCGAGGTGGCCATCGTGCGGCCCGGCCCCATCGTCGGCGGCATGGTGCACCCCTACCTGAACCGCCGCCAGGGCAAGGAGCCGGTCGTGTACCCCAGCGAGGCGCTGAAGGTGGCGCTGGGACGCACGCTGGGCGTGCCGGTGTTCCAGGAGCAGGTGATGCAGATCAGCATCCTGGCCGCCGGCTTCACCCCCGGCGAGGCCGACGGCCTGCGCCGCGCGATGGCGGCCTGGCGGCGCAAGGGCGGGCTGGAGCGCTACTACTCGAAGATCGTCGACGGCATGACCTCCCGTGGCTACGACGAGGCCTTCGCCAAGTCGATCTTCGAGCAGATCAAGGGCTTCAGCGAATACGGCTTCCCGGAAAGCCATGCGGCCAGCTTCGCGCTGCTTGTCTATGCAAGTTGCTGGATCAAGTGCCACTACCCGGCCGAGTTCCTGGCGGCCATGCTCAACAGCCAGCCGCTGGGCTTCTACAGCCCCAGCCAGCTGGTGCAGGACGCGCGCCGCCACGGCGTGGACGTGCGGCCGGTGGACGTGATGCACAGCGACTGGGACTGCACGCTGGAAGGCCTGCCCGCGCCGCCGGCGGTGCGGCTGGGGCTGCGCCGGGTGTCCGGCCTGCAGGAGGCGTCGGCGCTGCGCATCGTGCAGGCACGCGCCGCGCTGCCCTTCGACGGCGCCGACGACCTGGCCCGCCGCGCCGGCCTGGAGCAGCACGAGATGCGGCTGCTGGCCGGTGCCGATGCACTGGCCAGCCTGGCCGGCCACCGGCGCCAGCAGGTGTGGGAAGCCGCCGCGCTGCAGCGGCCGCCGGCCCTGCTGCGGGCCGCGCCGGTGGACGAGGACTGGCTGGACCTGCCGCCCGCGCCGGAAGGCGAGGAGATCGTCTTCGACTACCACGCCACCGGGCTGACGCTGCGCCGCCATCCGCTGGCGCTGTTGCGCGAACGGCTGGCCGAGCGGCACATGCTGACCGCCGAGCAGCTGCACCGCCTGCCGGGCGGCCGCCGCGTGGCCACCTGCGGCATCGTCACGCTGCGCCAGCAGCCCTCCACCGCCAACGGCACCATCTTCGTGAGCCTGGAGGACGAGACCGGCGTGGTGCAGGTCATCGTGTGGAAGGGCCTGCGCGACGAGCAACGCGCCGAGCTGCTGGGCGCGCGGCTGCTGGGGGTGCACGGCACCTGGCAGCGCGAAGGCAAGGTATGCAACCTGATCGCCCACCGGCTGAGCGACTGGACGCCGCTGCTGGGCCGCCTGGCCGATGCGCAAAGGAGCCGGGACTTCCGCTGAAGGCGGCCTTGACGCTCAGCGCCCCCGAGCCCCCTCCAGGAGCTTCCAGCCATGCCACATCGACGCATGCCTCGTGCCATGCGGCACTCGGAACCACCCGGTTCTGCCGCGCAGACCCCTAGCCCGCGGCGCCGTCGCGCCGGGCCTGCAGCCGCCAGCGCGCCGGCGGCATGCCATGCAGCCGGCTGAAGGCGCGGCTGAACGAAGCCTCGGTGTCGTAGCCCGCTTCCTGGGCGATGTGGCCGATCGGCCGGCGGGTGTGCACCAGCGCGCTGCCGGCCAGGAACAGCCGCCATTCGCGCAGGTAGCGCATCGGCGACTTGCCCAGCAGCGCCGCGAAGCGCTCCGACAGCACCGAGCGCGAGGTGGCGCCGGCGCGGGCCAGCGAGGCCACGGTCCAGGGCTCGCGCGGGCGGTCGTGGATCACCGCCAGCGTGCGGGCCACGATGGGGTCGCCCATGCCGGCCAGCAGGTTGGGCGCCGCGCCTTGCCGGGCGACGATCTCGCTGCGCAGCAGCTCGATCAGCAGGATCTCGGTCAGGCGCTCCACCACCGAGCTGCCGCCGGGGCTGCCGGACTGCGCCTCGGCCACCAGGGCCTGCACCGCGCCGTGCAGCAGCGGGCCCGCGCCCGGCGCGCCCGCATGCAGCTGCATGACGCTGGGCAGGGCCTCGCGCAGCGGCTGGAAGTTCATCGCCTCCAGCGACACGAAGCCGCACAGCAGGCGGGTGGTGGCGGGGCCCTGGCCATAGCGCAGCACCGGCACCTCGGCCCAGGGCCGCGGCGGCAGGTCGTCCACCGGGCAGATCAGCGGCCCGCCTTCGCCCCGGCCGAGCGCATGGCCGGTGGCAAACGGGAAGGCCACCACGTCGCCGGCCTGCAGCGCATACCGCTGCTGCTGCACCCGCAGCCAGCACTCGCCGTCGGCCACCACGTGGAAGGGGATGGTGGGCAGCGCGCTGCGGGCCAGGCCACCCAGGCGGGGCGTGCCGTCGGTCTGCCAGTCGCCGCCGGCCTGCACGCAGAACTGCAGCGAGCCGGCGATGCGCACCGACCTCAGCAGCGTCGACAGTACATCCGCAGCCATGTCCCCTGCCCTCCGGGCACCGCTGCCCGCCACGGACATCACCTTACAGGACGGCGGCCGCGGAGCTTCGGCCAAGCGGCGCGGCATCGCGGCCATGGCGGCCGGCGGCCGCGGCTCGTAAGGTCATGCCGTGCCAACCCCACAGGAGAACCCCATGAGCACGGAACCGCGAGAACTGGTGGTCGTCATCACGCACGGCATCGACCACGAACTGTCGTCGGCGGCGATGACCATCGCCCTGGGCGGCCTCACCGCCGGCCTGAAGGTGTCCATCTTCCTCACCAGCAGCGGGGTGGACATCGTGCGGCGCGGTGCGGCCGACACCACCCACGTCAAGCCGCTGGAGCCGCTGGCGGACATGCTGCAGGGCTTCATGGCCCGCGGCGGCGTGCTGTGGGCCTGCACGCCCTGCGTGAAGAGCCGCGGCTATGCCCCGGAAGCGCTGCTCGAAGGCGTCGTCGTCACCGGGGCCAGCCTGATGCACGAGGCGCTCAAGCGCGGCGCGGCGACGCTGTCGTTCTAGACGGCGGCGGCCGCCTGCGCTCAATCGTGCAGCAGCAGGTCGCCGAAGACCGCATGCTCGCCTTCGCGGCGGTCGGGCCCGGGAGCGTCGTACAGCACCAGCCATTGCGGCTGCCCGCCGGACAGGGCACGCGGCACGTCGCACAGGGCTTCGGCGCGGTCCATGCCCTCGCCATGCGGCAGCGGCACGGCGCCGGTCAGGCCGGTCTCGAAGCGCACCGGCTCGGTGTGGCTGGCCAGCAGCAGCCGGGCGGCCGGCCACTTGTACACGCGGATCTCGCCGTCCAGCACCATGGTGGGGCCGGCCAGGATGAAGAGGTCGTCGCCGGAGAAATGCAGGTCGCGCACGCCCAGGCCGTCGAGCTGCAGGAAATGCTTGCGCAGCAGCGTGCCGGCCTCGTCCAGCGGCGCCAGGCGCAGATGGTCGCCCCGCACTTCCACCGCGATCTCCAGCACCGCCGACCAGCCGCGCAGCACCGGGCCGCGCAAGCCCAGCAACAGCCGCCGGCCATCCACGGCCAGGCCTTCGATGTCCAGCCCGTTGTCCTTGCCGGGGATCGCCATGTAGGGCCCCACATGCGGATCGGCGGCCAGCAGCCGGGTGAGCTCGTTGCCGTGGCCGTCGCCCTTCAGGCGCAGCGCACGCCGGCCGTCCTGCGCCTGGCGCACCAGGCAGGGCTGGCCCTGGGCATCGTCCTCCAGCGGCAGGCAGGCCAGCAGCAGCCGGTTGGGATCCAGCGACACCTTGGCCAGCCGCTTGGCATTCTCCTCATGGCTGCGGCCCGCCTTGGCGTTCTTGCGCTTCAGGCCGTGGGAGCCCACCACCCACAGCATGCCGTCCACGCAGTCGAGGCCTTCGAGGTCGGCCTCCTTGCCGGCCGGGCCCGGCAGGTCCAGCAGCTCGCCCAGCGGGAAGTCGCGCACCTCGCCGAAGCGCAGGGTCTCGTTGCCCACCGGCGGCAGCCGGCGCAGGCGGTCGAGGCCGCAGGCCTCGTCGCCCGCCACCCACAGCCAGTCACCGGTGAAGGCGGCGCCCGACAGGTTGGAGCGCACCAGCGAGCCCTGGCCGAACTCGAGGCGGACGGCATGGGCGGATCGGGCAGTGGGGGTGGGCATGAACGGTGCTCCGTGCGGGTTGGCGTGGGCGGGTTGTACCAAGGCCGCGGCGCGGCGGCTCACGAGGCGAGGCCGACCGCAAGCTCGGCCCACACCGCCAGCAGCACCAGGCCCACCACCGCGCCGAGCGCCAGCCGCTGCCGGCGGCTGCGGGCCAGACGGGCCAGCAGCGTCCAGGCCATGCCGGCGCCGAACACCAGCGCACCGGCGGCGGCGAAGTCCTCCCAGCCCCAGGCCATGTGGGCACTCAGGCGCGTGGCCACGCCGGCCAGCGCCAGCACCGCGGCCGCCGCGGCCAGGCTGCGCAGGCCGGCACGAACGAGCATCGACATGGTGTCCTCCCACGTGAGCGATGGAGGACCGCATCATCCCAGGTCGGCCGCCTCTTGGCCATCCGGCCATGCACCGCCGCACCTGTCTAGACAAGCGGCCACCGCCGGACACGGCATCGGCTGACACCGCCACGGCGGTTCCGCCGGCCGCGATGAATGCGCCGGGCCGCTACGCTGGACACCTGTTCCCTGCCCTGGAAGGCGCCGCATGAATGCCATCGACCTGCTGGTCACCCAGCACCGCAGCATCGAGACCGCCTTGCAGCAGGTGCTGGACACCGACGACGAGGCCGCCCGTGCGCGCGGCTTCGCGGCCGTGGCCGACCTGCTGACGGTGCACATCGCCTCCGAGGAGGAGATCTTCTATCCCGCGGTGCGGGCCGGCCGCACCGAAGGCATCCTGCTGGAATCGCTGGAGGAACACCTGTCGCTCAAGCGCCTGCTGGCCGACCTGATCGCGCTGGATCCGCGCGAGCAGACCTTCGTGCCCAAGTACAAGGTGCTGAAGGAACAGAGCGAGCACCACCACGAGGAGGAGGAGGAACACCTCTTCCCCCAGGCGAGCGAGCTGCTGGGCAGCGCCGAACTGGACCGGCTGGCGACGCAGATGCTGGGCCTGCAGCAGCGGCTGCGCAGCGAAGGCGCGCCGCGCGAGGCCATGCCCGAGCAGACCGACAAGGCCGCGCCCCTGAAGTGAGCGTGGCCGGTCAGCGCTTGCTGTCGTCGGCCTCCTCCACCGCGAACATCTCGGGGTCGATGCCGGCGGGCAGGCGCTCGCAGTCGTCGCCCAGCCACTTGAACACCGTCGACTGCTCCAGCTTCAGCGGCAGGCCGCGGGAGGTGGCTTCCATGCTGAGCTGCTGGCGCGCGGCGGTACGGCCGGTCACCTCGTAGCTGCCGCGGCCGCTGCCCTGCAGCTTGCCGCTGCAGCTCAGGGCGATGGTGCCGCTGGTGGCATTGGTCGGGCTCACCTTCACCTGGCAGCCTTCCAGCGCCTGCGGCGCGGGCAGGCGGTAGCTGTCGCTGCGCTGGCAGTGCAAGGCCAGGTTGCTGCCGGCCGGCAGGCCTAGCCGGCTCATTGCGGCCGTCAGGCTGCTGCGCTGCTCCGGCGTCATCGCGCCGTTCACGTCGAACAGCGTGGGCATGTTGCTGCCATTGAGGCGCGTGGTGGAGGCGCTGGCCCACAGCCCGGGCTTGACCGACAGGGTCTGCGCCTGGGCGCCCCCCACGGCCAGCCAGCTGATGAGGGCGACCAGCGCCGGGGTGACGAACGACTTCATGAACGGCATTCCTGTGCGGACGAGGATGCCAGGCCGGGCCTGGCGGGCCCGCATTCTCTGGCCGCACGGCGCACCCCGGTGTTACCGATGGTGGCCGGCCGGGCTGGCCTCAGGCGGCTTCCAGCCCGAGCAGGAAGTCGGCGAAGCCACCGCTGGCGCGGGCCTGGCGGCGGGCGCTGGTGTGCACCCGCGGCGTGATGCTCCAGGCGATGCGGGCGCCGCTGGCTTCCAGGTCGTGCACCAGGGCCACGTCCTCGCCGGAGGCCAGCGGGCGGAAGCCGCCGGCGCGACGGTAGGCCTGCGCTTGCACGCCCAGGTTGGCGCCGTGGATGTGGCGGTGGCCTTCCACCGGGCGGTAGTGCGCCTCGTAGCGGCCACGCACCTGCGGGCTGTGGGCCGACCAGTCGGCCACGCTCACGCAGCCGCACACCGCGTCGGCACCGGCCTCGTGCAGGGCCAGCTGCGCCACCAGCCAGTCGTCGGCCACCTCGCTGTCGGCATCGGTGAAGGCCAGCCACTGCGCGCCGGCATCGAGCAGCGCCTGGGCACCGGCGGCGCGCGTGCGGCCCACGTTGCGGTGCTGCACCACCAGCGGCAGCACGCCATGGCCGGCGGCTACCGCGGCCGAGGCGTCGGTGCAGGCATCCAGCACCACCACCAGCCGCACCGGCTCGCCATGCAGGCCGGGATGGCGGGCGGCGCGCTCCAGCGCATCGAGGCAGCGGCCCAGCAGCGCCTGCTCGTTGTGCGCCGGTACCGCCACGCCGATCACAGCAGGCCCTCGCGCACCGCAGGCGAGCGGCCGTCGCGGCTCCACACCGCCAGGTGGAAGTCGGGCTCCAGGTGCTGCACCAGCCGCGGCAGGCCCAGCGCCTGGTGCAGCGCCTGCTGCACCGTGTCGCCGTCCAGCGCGCAGCCTTCGATGGGATGCCGCCAGTGGCAGGCCAGCACCACGCCGTCCTCGGCCAGGCTGCGCAGCGCCAGCCGCGCCACTTCGGCCAGTCCGTCGGCACCGAGGTAGTAGCCCAGCTCGCTGAGCACCACCAGGTCGAAGCGCAGGCCCTGCGGCCAGCCGCCGGGCAGCTGCAGCTGCCGCACCTCCACCTGCGGCAGCGGTGCCAGCAGCCGGGTGGCGGCGGCCACGGCGGTGGGATCGAGGTCGGCCGCCAGGTAGCGGTCGCAGCGCGGCGCCAGCTCGGCCGCCAGGTCACCGCCGGCGCAGCCGGGCTCGAAGCCGAAGGCATAGCGCCGCCCGGGCAGGCAGGCCGCGGTGACGGCGCGCTTGCGCTGCTCGTACCAGCGGGTGCGGTAGCCCCAGGGGTCGTCGCCCTGGGCGTAGAGCTTGCGGAAGTAGTCGGCGTCGGTGGCGGCGCTCGGGGGGGATGCGGGTGGCGTGGCGGGCATGGCGGGGGTGTTCAGGGCGAAGGAACGACGGGGGCCAGCAGGTATTCCCAGGGCCGCAGCCAGCGCGCCAGCGCCCAGCCGGGCAGGATGGGCTGCGAACCCTGCGGCGCCTGCAGCTGGGAGCGGTGCTCGGCCAGCGCCCGCTGTTTGGCCTGCCGGGCGGCCGGCGGCAGCGCCACCCGGCGCAGCCGCTGCCAGGGCACCCGGGCATCGCCCGGGGAGGCCCAGTGCCAGGTCCATACCGGCACCTCGTGCAGGCAGGCGCCAGCAGCTGCGCAGGCGGCCGCGGCCGCGCGGCCGGTGGCTTCATGGTCGGGATGGCCATCGTGGCGCCAGGTGGTGAACACCTGGTCGCCCGGGCGCAGCAGCGCGGTCAGGCGCTGCACCAGCTGGGCTTCGTGGTCGCTGGCGCCACCGTCGGGCAGGCCCAGGCGCTGGATGGCGCGGGCCGGCAGGCCCAGGTGGGCCAGCCCGCGCTGCCGCTCGATGCGGCGGCGGCGCGCCAGCCGGGCGGCGGGCGTGGCATCGCCCGCGGGCAGGCCGGCTTCGCCATCGGTCACGCCCAGCACCCGCACGGGCCGGCCGGCGGCCAGCCACTGCTGCATCAGGCCGCCCACGGCCAGCAGTTCGTCGTCCGGATGCGGCGCCACCACCACCGCGCGGGCGCCGTCCGGCAGCAGCTGCCCCGCACTGCAGCCGGGCAGCGCCTGCAGCACCGGGCAGGCGGCCCAGGCCGACGCCGGCGTGCCCTGGCCATGGATCAGCGGCGGCTCTACAGCGCCCATGCGGCGGCGCCGTCGGCTTCCGGGGTGGCCAGGCGCGCCAGCGACGCCAGGTCGCGGTCGGCATGGGTCTGGCGCACGAACACCGGCAGGTCGGCAGCCAGGCGGGCGAAATGGCGGTCGCGGCAATACGGCGTGGCACCCAGCGCGCGGCCGGCCAGCACCAGCAGGCGCTGCACGGCGGCATCCACCGCGCTGCGCACCCGCAGCGCCAGCGCCTGCGCCGACTGCAGCGGATGGTCGTCGACCCAGGCGGCAGCCTGGCGCAGCAGCACCGCCAGGCCATGCAGTTCCACGTCGGCCTGGCCCAGCGCCACCTGGGCCGCGTGGCGGCGCTCGGGCGGGCCGTCGCGGGCCTGCAGCTCGGCATGCCGCAGCGCATCGCCCAAGGCGGCACAGCCGCCATACCAGCAGGCGGCCACGCCCAGGCCGCCCTGCCAGAAGCCGGGGCGCGACAGGTAGTCGCCGGCGCCGCCGCACAGGCGGCCGGTGGCGCCGTCCAGCTGAACGTCCAGGCTCTGGCTGTCGGCCATGCCCACGGCACGCCAGGCGCCGCCCAGCACCTTCACCGCGGGCTGCGCCATCGGCACCAGCACCAGCCAGGGTCCGCTGCCATCGGCCTGCCAGGCGGTGAGCAGACCATGCGTCACATCGGCCGCGCCCGAGCACCAGCGCTTGCTGCCCTGCAGCCGCACCTCGTCGCCGCCCTGGCGCTCGAAGCCCACGCGGCCGTCGGGCGGCTCGGCGGCCCACATGCCTAGACAACTGCCGGCCGGCGGTGCCGGCGCGCGCAGCTCCTGCAGCACGGCCAGCGCATCGGTGTGGCCCTCGTACAGCTTGGCCAGCGAGAGATCGTGCCGGGCCACGGTGGCCAGGGCCTGCCAGCGCTGCAGCGTGCGTCCGCCGGCCGGCGGCGGCAGCGCGTCCAGGCCGGCGTGGATCAGCGCATGCAGCTGCTGGGCGGGACTGCGTTGCCCATCGGGGCCGCCCAGCACATCAAGCAGCGCGCGGGTATCGCCGGCATGCCGGCCCGGCACCGACGCGGTGGTGGGGAGATGGGGGACATTTGCCGCAGGAGGTGTCGCGAAGGCGGACATCGAACAGTGCGGCAAGCGCCGGCCAGGTGACTCTGCCGGCATCGTCGCAGCGCCTGCTCGCCCGCCCTGTAGGACGGTTGCACATGTGGCCGTAGGTAACGGGCTGCCTATCGGCCCGCAGCGTCGGGCTTGTCGCCGCTTTCGGGCGCCAGGTGCGGGTCGTCCTTGTCCCGCGGCTGGCCGACCGGGGCGGCCGGGGCGGGCTGGCCACCGGTGCGGATCTGCTCGCCGGAGGCCGCGGGCTTGTCGTCGGCGCCGGCACCGGGCCAGCTCTTGTTCTCTGCGGGCAACTGGGTCATGGCTTGCATCCGTTGAGTGGGGGATGCAGGTCGGCGGCAAGCCGCGTTCCGACAGCCGCCTCAGAACTGTGAATGAACCGGTCGCACCCGAGCGGCGCGGCACGGCGGCCTGGATCCAGGCGCAAGGCGCAGCCATGGCTCGGGTGAGTGGTTCGTTCACAGGTTCTCAGCCGAGGAACCAGCGCAGCACCAGCCGCTGCGCCAGCCCGCCATAGGGCGGATGGAACAGCTGGCTGGGAAACCAGCGCCGCCGCGTGAATACCGTGCGCGCGTGCGACAGCGCGAGAAAGCCCTCATGCCCGTGGTACGCGCCCATGCCCGAGCCGCCGATGCCGCCAAACGGCGCATCGTGGTTGACCACGTGCCAGCCCCAGTCGTTGAAGGTCACGCCGCCGGAGCGGGTTCGCTCCAGCACCTGGGTTCGCTCCGCCGCATCGTGGCTGAAGCAGTACAGCGCCAGCGGCCGCGGCCCGGCATTGATGGAGGCGATGGCGTCGTCCAGCGTGTTGTAGGGCAGCACCGGCAGGATGGGGCCGAACAGCTCCTGCGTCATCACGGCCATGTCCGGCGTCGCGCCGACCACGATGTGCAGCGGCAGCTGCCGGCCCTCGCCCCGCGGCATGGGGCCGCAGGCCAGCACCTGCGCACCGCGTTCGCGGGCATCGTCCAGCAGCCAGAGCAGCCGGCGCTGGTGATGCGGATTGACGATGGCGGTGCAATCGGCATTGCCTTCGGCCACGCCGCCGTAGAACCGCTGCCAGGCCGCCTGCACCGCCGCCACGAAGGCCGGCAGCTGCTCGCGCGGCACCAGCACATGGTCGGGCGACACGCAGATCTGCCCGCTGTTGGCCGCCTTACCATGCGCCACCCGCCGCGCCGCATCGGCCAGCGGATAGCGCCGGCCCACCAGCGCGGGCGACTTGCCGCCCAGCTCCAGCGTCACCGGCGTCAGGTGCTCGGCGGCCGCACGCATCACGCGGCGGCCCACCGCGGGCGAGCCGGTGAACAGGATGTGGTCGAAGGGCAGCGAGGTGAAGAAGGCCGGGTCGGCCAGCTCCTGGCCCACCAGCGCCACCTGCGCCTCGTCGAACACCTCGGCCAGCACGGCGCGCAGCGCGGCGTTGGTGGCCGGCGTGGCCTCGGGCATCTTCACCATCACCCGGTTGCCGGCGGCCAGTGCCGAGGCCAGCGGACCCAGCGCCAGGTACACCGGGAAGTTCCAGGGCACCACCACCGCCACCACGCCCTTGGGCTGGTGGTGCACCTGCAGCCGGTTGCCGGCGAACAGCCACTCGGTGCGGCGGCGGCTGGGCTTCATCCAGCGGCGCACATGGCGGGCCGCATGGTCCAGCGCCAGCACCGAGCCCAGCACGTCGAGCATCTGCGATTCGGCCGCCGCGCGGTGGCCGAAGTCCTGGCCCATGGCCTGCACCAGCAGCGCCTGCCGGCGCAGCACGGCCTGCTTCAGCGCCAGCAGCTGCGCGCGCCGCTGCGCCGCGTCGGTCGGGGGCTGCGCCATGCAGGCCGCCTGCTGGGCGGCCAGCAGGCCGCGGATGCGCTGGTGCAGTTCGGCCTGCGCGGCGGCCTGCGCTTCGGCATCGTGTGCAGGCGCCCGGGACGGAGCTTCGGTGGTGTGGTTCATGGCGCGGCAGCGGGCGATGGGCCGTGGCGGGGGTGGTCCCCCGCAGTCTGCCAGCGCGGCCCTGCCCGCCCGCCCCGGGTCAGCCCGAGCGGCCGGCGCGGCGCACGCCGGGCAGGATGCCGGGCTGGGCATCCCGCGGCGCCGCAGCGGCGGCGGGCTCGGGGGCCGAAGGCTCCAGCGCGATGCTGATCTCGTTGGGGTACTTCCACATGGCGCCGGTGATCATGTCGGTGATGCCCAGGTCGAGGAAGAAGCCGCCCACGACGCCCGAGGTCTGGGTGCGGCTGACCAGCCGCTGGGTGGCGTTCTCATGGCCGGGGGCGGCGCACTGCACCAGCACGTCCTTGGCGCCCTTGTCCAGCGTGACGGTGTTCTGCCGGCCGGTGACGATGCCCAGCTGCGAACCCTCGCGGGAGACGACGCAGCGGGCCTCCTTGGGCGTGAGGTGGAACACCACCGTCTGCGAGGTGCCGTCGGTGATGGAGGCACAACCGCTGCCCAGGGCCAGCAGGGCGGTGAGCAGGGTGGCGGTGGTGGCGTGGATGCGGGGCGGGACGTTCATGGTGCGAAGGCCTGGCGGCGGCTGGAGGAAGGAAGGCCGCCAGTGTTCCGCCCGGGGGCCGCGCCCACATCGGCCGATGGAGCCATCGGCCCGGCCCGCGAGGAGCCACCCCGCAGGGGGATGTGCGCCTCGGCGCGCTCAGTGCGGGAAGGCCAGGCGCTTTTCCAGCAGCCGCTGCACCTGCTCGAACAGCAGGCTCAGCACCCAGTACACCCCCGCGGCCGCCAGATACAGCGGAAACGGCTGGAAGGTGGTGGAGATCAGCTCCTTGGTGGCCAGCATCAGCTCGGTGACCGCGATCACCGACACCAGCGAGGTGTCCTTGATCAGGCTGATCAGCGAGTTGGACAGGCTGGGCACGGCGGTGCGCAGGGCCTGCGGCGCCACGATGAAGCGCAGCGTCTGCACATGCGTCAGGCCCAGGCTGGTGCCGGCCATCCACTGGCCGCTGCCGATGCTCAGCACCGCGCCGCGCAGGCTTTCCGACAGGTAGGCCGCCACGTTGAGCGTGAGCGCCAGGATGCCTGCGGTGACCGGCGAGAACTCGATGCCGATGCTGGGCAGCCCGTAGTACACGATGAACACCTGCACCAGCAGCGGCGTGCCGCGGAAGATGCTGACGTACAGCCGCGCCAGCCAGTGCAGTAGCGGCAGCTCCAGCACCCGCACCAGCGCCACCAGCGCACCCAGCGCCAGGCCCAGCACCATGGCCGAGACGGCGAAGAACAGCGTGTAGCCGGTGGCGCGCAGCATCACCGGTGCCGCCAGCTGCAGCAGCGGTATCAGCTCCATCGCCGCACCCCGGCGCCTGCAGCGCTCACTTGGCCGCGGTCAGCGGCTTGCTCACGTCGCGGGCAAACCACTTGACCGAGATCTTCTCGAAGCTGCCGTCGGCCTTCAGGTCGGCCAGGGCCTGGTCGATGGCGGCCTTGAACTTCGGGTTGCCCTTGCGGAAGGGGATGGCGTTGCTCTCGCTGGGGCCGATGGGCGCACCGGCCTTCAGCGGCAGCTTGCTGGTCTGCGTCAGGTAGGGGATCAGCAGGCTGTCGTTCAGCGCGGCGTCGATGCGGCCGGTGGCCAGGTCCTGGAGGTACTCCGGCGCGCCGGGATACACCTTGACCTCGGCACCTTCGATGCCGCGGGCCAGGTCGGCATAGTTGCTGCCCTGCCCCACGCCGATGCGCTTGCCCTTCAGGTCGGCCGGCGTGGCCATGGGGCGCGTCTCGTTGTTGCGCACGATCAGCTGCGCCGCCGAGGTGACGTAGGGGCCGCTGAAGTCGAAGGTCTGGCGCCGCGCATCGGTGGCCGCCACCTGGTTGACGATGACGTCGTACTTGCCGGCCTGCAGCCCGGCCAGGATGCCGCTCCACTCCGTGGTGGTGAAGGCGGGCTTGACGCCCAGCTTCGCCGCGATGGCAGTGGCGATCTCCACGTCGAAGCCGGTGAGCTGCCCCTGCGCGTCACGGAAGTTGAAGGGCGGGTAGGTGCCCTCGACCGCGATGCGCAAGGTGCCGCGCTGCTTCACCTCGTCCAGCAGGTCGGCGGCCTGCGCCGTGCCCGCCCACAGGGCCAGGCCGGCGGCCAGGGTTGCAAGCAGATGTGTGCGACGTTGGATCATGATTGTTTTCGCTCAGGGGTACGACAAGGCGGCGTATGTTGCCACCGCTGCGCAGGCAAGCCCCCACAGGCTATCGCTCCCATCCATAGGGCCAATGGCGCGCCTGCACGCCAGCCCGTAACCTGCGCAGCGTCGATCACAGCCGTACGCAAGGAGATGTAGCAATGAGCGCTGAGACTGAAATGAAGTGCCCGGTGGCGCACGGACAAACCGGCGGCGGCAAGCCGCGCCAGACGCGCACCAATGCCCATTGGTGGCCCGACCAGCTGAACCTGGGCGTGCTGCACCAGCATGCCAAGCTGGGCGACCCGATGCTGGAAGACTTCGACTACCGCAAGGAATTCCAGACGCTGGACCTGCAGGCCGTGATCGCCGACCTGCATGCCCTGATGACCGATTCGCAGGACTGGTGGCCGGCCGACTACGGCCACTACGGCCCCTTCTTCATCCGCATGGCCTGGCACTCGGCCGGCACCTACCGCATCTTCGATGGCCGCGGCGGCGCCCGCTCCGGCGAGCAGCGCTTCGCGCCGCTGAACAGCTGGCCCGACAACGGCAACCTGGACAAGGCCCGCCGGCTGCTGTGGCCCATCAAGCAGAAGTACGGCCGCAAGCTCTCCTGGGCCGACCTGATGATCCTGGCCGGCAACGTGGCCCTGGAGTCCATGGGCTTCAAGACCTTCGGCTTCGGCGGCGGCCGCGAGGACATCTGGGAGCCCCTGCCCATCGACTGGGGCCCGGAATCCACCTGGCTGGGCGACGAGCGCTACAGCGGCGAGCGCGAGCTGGCCAAGCCGCTGGCCGCGGTGCAGATGGGCCTGATCTACGTGAACCCCGAAGGCCCCAACGGCAAGCCCGACCCGGTGGGCTCGGCCCGCGACATCCGCGACACCTTCGCCCGCATGGCGATGGACGACTACGAGACCGTGGCCCTGGTGGCCGGCGGCCACACCTTCGGCAAGTGCCACGGCGCCGGCCCGGCCCACCATGTGGGCGCGGAGCCCGAAGGCGCCAACATCGAGGAGCTGGGCCTGGGCTGGAAGAGCGCCTACGAGTCCGGCATCGGCGCCCATGCCATCACCAGCGGCCTGGAAGGCGCCTGGACCGCCACGCCCACGAAGTGGGACATGAGCTACCTGGAAACGCTGTTCGGCTTCGACTGGGAGCTGACCACCAGCCCGGCCGGCGCCCACCAGTGGAAGCCGGTGGGCGACGCCGGCCGCAACGTGCCCGATGCCCACATCCCCGGCAAGCTGCACCAGCCGATGATGACCACCGCCGACCTGGCGCTGCGCTTCGACCCGGCCTACGAGAAGATCGCGCGCCACTTCCTGGCCAACCCGGCCGAGTTTGCCGACGCCTTCGCCCGCGCCTGGTTCAAGCTCACCCACCGCGACATGGGCCCGAAGGTGCGCTACCTGGGCCCGCTGGTGCCGCAGGAAGACCTGCTGTGGCAGGACCCGCTGCCGGCCAACACCGGCCCGGTGATCGACGCCGCCGACGTGGCCAAGCTGGAGCGCCAGATCCTCGACAGCGGCCTGACCACGGCGCAGCTGGTGAAGGCGGCATGGGCCTCGGCCAGCACCTTCCGCGGCAGCGACCTGCGCGGCGGCGCCAACGGCGCGCGCCTCCGCCTGGCGCCGCAGAAGGACTGGGAAGCCAACGACCCCACCGAGCTGGCGCAGGTGCTGTCGGTGCTGGAAGGCATCCAGGCCACCTTCAATGCGCAGGCCAGCGGTGGCAAGCGGGTGTCGATGGCCGACCTGATCGTGCTGGGCGGCAGCGCCGCCATCGAGCGTGCGGCCCGTGCCGCCGGCCACCAGGTCCAGGTGCGCTTCACCCCTGGCCGCACCGATGCCACGCTGGAGCAGACCGACGTCAACTCCTTCGAGGTGCTGGAGCCGGCGATCGACGGCTTCCGCAACTACATCAAGGCGGGCGGCCCGGCCAACGTGGCCAACGGCATCATCGACAAGGCCAACCTGCTGATGCTGACCCCGCCCGAGATGACGGCCCTGGTGGGCGGCCTGCGCTCGCTGGGCGCGACCAGCGGCAACGTGAGCCACGGCGTGCTGACCGACCGCCCCGGCACCCTGAGCGCGGACTTCTTCCGGAACCTGCTGGACATGCGCACCGCCTGGAAGCCGGTGGAAGGCCAGAAGCACCTGTTCGAAGGCACCGACCGCAAGAGCGGCGAACGCCGCTGGACGGCCACGCTGGCCGACCTGATCTTCGGCAGCAATGCGCAGCTGCGCGCGCTGTCGGAGGTGTATGCCGCGGCCGACGGCGAAGCCCACTTCGTGCAGGACTTCGTCGAGGCCTGGGTCAAGGTGATGGAGCTGGACCGCTTCGACGTGCGCGGCCGCAGCGCCGCGTGAGCGGCCCCCAGGCCGGCGCCGTGACCGACGCAGCCATCGAGGACACCGTCTTCGGGCTGCTGTCGGCCCGCCGGCCGGGCGCCACCATCTGCCCTTCGGAGGTGGCGCGTGCCCTGGCGGCCGACGAGGCGGCCTGGCGCGCACTGATGCCCCGGGTGCGCCAGGTGGCGCAGGCGCTGGCCGAGGCCGGACGCCTGCACATCACCCGCGGCGGGCAGCCGGTGGATGCGCTGGAGGCCGGCGGGCCGGTGCGGCTCGGGCGTCCCGACTGACGCGCGCGACCTGCGCCGCCCTCAGAACCTGTGAATGAAGCGCAGCCATGGCTCGGGCTATGGCGAACCTTTGCAGCGACGAGCCGGGTCGTCAGGGCGCGTCGCGCGGGCGTGAGTGGTGCCTTCACAGGTTCTCAGCCCTGCGGCACCACGAAGGCCTGCAGCTCGGCCAGCCGGCCATCACGCAGGCGCCAGACATCGCAATACGCATGCACGCTGGCCGTGCCGGCCTCGTCATGCAGGGTGATCTCGCCGATGGCGGCCAGCGTGTCGCCCTCGGCCACCATGCGGTCGACCTTGAATTCGGGCGGCCGCTGGTAGCTTTCCTTCATCCAGCGGCGCACGGCTTCCTTGCCTTGCAGCGTGCGGTCGCCGACGAACACCCAGCGGGTGTCTTCGGTGCACAGCGCGAGAAAACCTTCATGGTCGCCGCGGGAGATGGCGGCATTGGCCTGTTCCAGGACCTGCTTGTGGGGATGGCTCATGCCCGGCTTTTTAGGCGCAAGCCAAAGCCTGCGCCGCCGGTGCGGTCACGCGGGGTCCAGCCGCTGCAGCAGCTCGGCGGGGATGCGCAGCGAAGCCGCCGCCAGGTTCTGCCGCAGATGGGCCACCGACGAGGTGCCCGGGATCAGCAGCAGGTTGGGCGAGCGCTGCAGCAGCCAGGCCAGGGCCACCTGCATCGGCGTGGCACCCAGCTCCGCGGCCACGGACGACAGCGCCTGCGACTGCAGCGGGCTGAAGCCGCCCAGCGGGAAGAACGGCACATAGGCCACGCCCTGCGCGGCCAGCACATCGACCAGCGCGTCGTCCTGGCGATGCGCCAGGTTGTACATGTTCTGCACGCAGACGATCTCGCAGAAGCCGCGCGCCTCCTCCACCTGCGTTGCGGTGACGTTGCTCAGCCCGATGTGGCGCACGAGGCCCTGCTGCTGCAGCTGCGCCAGTACCGCCAGCTGGGGCGCCAGCGAGCCTTCGGCCGGGCCGTGCACGTCCAGCATGCTGCGCAGGTTCACCACGTCCAGCACGTCCAGGCCCAGGTGGCGCAGGTTGTCGTGCACCTGCTGCACCAGCTCGGCCGGTGATTGCGCAGGCAGCCAGGAGGCATCGTCGCCGCGGCGCGCGCCCACCTTGGTGACGATGGTCAGCCCGTCCCGGTAGGGATGCAGCGCCTGCCGGATCAGCTGGTTGGTGACGTGCGGTCCGTAGAAGTCGCTGGTGTCGATGTGGTCCACGCCCAGCGCCACCGCTTCGCGCAGCACCGCGATGGCGGCTTCCGGCGAAGCCGGCGGGCCGAACACGCCGGGGCCCGCCAGCTGCATGGCGCCATAGCCGATGCGGGCGACGCGGCGGCTGCCCAGCGGAAAGCGGCCGGCCTGCTGCGCGGGAAGCGGGGCGACGTCGGCGGCGCTGGAAGTATTCATGGTGTTCATTGCGGAGTGCGGCCTGGGTGGATGAGCCGGCCGAAGCGCCGGTGTGAAACCACTGTAGGCAGCACCCGGGCGTGCGATAAGGTGGCCAGCGTCGCACGCCTCGTGCGAAAAACCGGACACACCGCAGCCCGTTGGAGCAGTACCCCATGGCGCCCCTTCCCGATCCCACCCCGCCTGCGCTGGAAGCCAGCGGCATCACCGAGCTGGGCGACCTGGCCACCTTCCTGAAGGTGGCGCGCGCCGGCGGCTTCCGCGAGGCGGCGCGCCAGGCCGGGCTCAGCGCCTCCGGCATGAGCGAGGCGGTGCGGCGGCTGGAAGCACGGCTGGGCGTGCGGCTGCTCCACCGCAGCACCCGCAGCGTGGCGCCCACCGGGGCCGGTGCCCGGCTGATGGAGCGCCTGGGCCCGGCGCTGGAGGAGGTGAATGCGGCGCTGGACGTGGTCAACGGCTTCCGCGACCGGCCGGCCGGCACGCTGCGGCTGAACGTGCCGATGAGCGCCGCCCGGCTGGTGCTGCCGGCCATCGTGCCGCCCTTCCTGCAGGCCTATCCCGACATCCGCCTGGAGGTGACGGTGGACGAGAGTTTCGTCGACGTGCTGGCCGCCGGCTGCGATGCCGGCATCCGCTACGAGGAGCGACTGGAGCAGGACATGATCGCCCTGCCCATCGGCCCGCGCCGCCAGCGCATCGCCACCGCCGCCTCGCCGGCCTACCTGGCCGAGCATGGCATGCCGCAGCATCCGCGCGAGCTGCTGCAGCATGCCTGCCTCCTGGGCCGCTTTCCCAGCGGCGCGGTGCCGCCCTGGACATTCGAGCGCGAGGGCGACACCGTGGTGGTGACGCCCGCCGGCCGGCTGGTGGTGCGCCTGGGCGGCGGGGTGGACCTGGCCATCGAGACGGCCGTGGCGGGCTGCGGCGTCATCCACATCTTCGAGGACTGGCTGCGCCCGCAGCTGGACAGCGGCGCGCTGGTGCCGGTGCTGCCCGACTGGTGGGTGAGCTTCGCCGGGCCCTTCCTGTACTACCCCGGCCGCCGGCACCTGCCCGCGCCGCTGCGGGCCTTCGTGGACTTCGTCAAGTCCCACCCGCCTGCCGCGCCAGCGCCCGCAGCTCGGCGGTCGGCAGGGTGAATGCCGTGCTGTCCTTCAGCCGCTGCACCGCGAAGTCGATGAACCTGCGCACCCGGCCGGGCAGGTTCCTTCGCTGGCCGTAGTAGATGTAGAAGCCCATGCGCTCGCTGACATGCGCCGTCAGCAGCGGCACCAGCGCACCGGCACGCAGCGGCGCGGCGGCATTGATGCTGTCCACCTGGCCGATGCCCAGCCCTGCGGCCACCGCCAGCATCTCGGCATCGGGGTCGCTGCAGCACAGCACCGGATGCATCGGCTGGAAGACGATCTCGCCCTTCACGTCGAACTCCCACGGCACCGCGCGGCCGGTGCCCGGCTGCCGGTAGCCGGTGCAGCGGTGCTTGAGCAGCTGCGGCAGCCGCCTTGGCGTGCCGTGCTGCGCCAGGTAGGCCGGCGCGGCGCACACGATCTGCTGGATGGAGAACAGCCGCCGCGCGATCACCTGCGCGCTGGGCGGATTGCCGGCGCGGAAGCCCACGTCGATGCGCTCGGCGATGCTGTCGGTCGCGCGGTCTTCCAGCAGCAGGTCGATCTCGATGCCGGGATGCTGCTGCGCGAAGTCCACCACCAGCGGCAGCAGCACCTTGCGCCCGGCCGAGCCGCCGGCGCTGATGCGGATCAGGCCCTCGTCGTCGCGCACCGCGCTGCGGGCCCGGCTCACCGCGGCGGCCACGCCTTCCAGGCTGCTGCGCACGTCGGTGAACAGGCGCTCGCCTTCCTGGGTGAGCGAGATCTTGCGCGTGGTGCGGTGGAACAGCCGCACGCCCAGGTGCTGCTCCAGCGCCCGGATGCCCTTGCTCACCGCCTGCGGCGTGCTGCCCTGGGCCAGGGCCGCGCGGTTAAAGCTGCCCGCTTCGGCGGCACGGACGAAGGTGGTGATGGCCCTGAGCTGGTCCAACAGGCGTCTCCCGAGGTGTTGCGCATCGTAGCAAGGCGGCCCGGATTGACAACCGATGGTTGCCGGTGTTGTTGCCGATGCCGGCCTACCGGGGCCGGGGTGCGCTGCCTAGAGTGACCCCTGTCGATTCCCCGACTGCACCACCTGAAAGGAAAACCGCATGTCCTCCCTCACCCAAGACCTGGCAGGCCGCACGGCCGTCATCACCGGTGCTTCCAGCGGCATGGGCCGCGCCAGTGCCCTGCTGCTGGCCGCACGCGGCGCCCGCGTGGCGCTGCTGGCCCGCCGGCAGGCCGCGCTGGACGAGGTGGCCGCGCAGATCGGCCGCGATGGCGGCCAGGCGCTGGCCATCGCCACCGACGTCACCGATGCCGCCTCGGTGCAGGCCGCCGCCGAGCGGGTGGCCGCCGAGTTCGGCGGTGCCGACCTGGTGTTCAACAACGCGGGCGTGATGCTGCCCGGGGCCATCGAGTCGCAGCCCTTCGCGCAATGGCAGCAGCAGATCGACCTCAACATCACCGCGGTGATGCGCGTGATCCATGCCTTCCTGCCGCAGCTGCAGCAGGCGGCCGCGCAGGGCCGGGTGGCCGACCTCATCAACACCTCCTCCATTGCCGGCCAGTACGTCTACAGCTACTTCGCGGTGTACTCGGCCACCAAGGCCTATGTGAGCCACCTCACCCGCCAGCTGCGCACGGAGCTGGGGCCGAAGGACATCCGCGTGTCCATGCTGGAGCCCGGCATCACCGACACCGAGCTGCAGGGCCACTTCACCTTCCAGGGCGCCACCGACTGGATCGCCCAGGCGCGCCAGAACATGGAGTTCCTGAAGGCGGAGGACGTGGCGCGGGTGGTGGCCTTCCTGGCCGCGCAGCCGCGGCATGTGAACCTGCAGCAGGTGGTGCTGATGCCCACCCGCGAAGGCCTGTGAATCGCACCGGTGGCTAGTTCGCTGCCTGCGGTCGGCCGGGCCGCTGGCGGGCCGCCACGCCGGCGACGAAGTGGCCGAAGGCCTCCAGCAGCGGCGTGGCCTCGAAGCCCCGGCCTTCCAGCATCGCCAGGGCCTGCACCGTCGCTTCCAGCGTCGAGACCTGGTCGGGTCGCCGCGCGGCGCGGATGGCACGGTAGCGGGTGGGCGCCGGTGCCTGCAGCGCCAGCCGTGGCAGCGCGGCAAGCGCGGGATGGTCCAGCAGCAGCCGCAGGCTCTTGCGCCAGGTGGCGTCGATCACCACCAGCCGCAGCGGCCGCCCGGGGCCTGCCTCGGCGCCAGCACGAAGGGCCGGCAGCGCCGGCGCCAGCGGCACGTCGGGATAGAGCAGCAGCGTCTGCTGCCCGGGGCGATGCAGCAGGGCCTGCAGCGTGGCCGGCGAGAAGCATTCGCCGACCACCACCTCGCAGCGCGCCAGCGACAGGCGCAGCAGCGCCACGCTGTTCTTGGCCTGCCGCAGCTCCTGCGGATGCTGCAGCACCAGGACGTCGGTGCGGTGCGCCGTGGGCCGCGCCAGCGCGCACAGGCAGGTGGCCTGCGGGCGCAGGCAGCGCCGGCAGGCAGCACGGCAACGGGGCAGAGGGGCATCGTTCACCCGCGCATGCTCGCATGCGCACGGGGCGGGGGATGGTCGCGCCACCCACCACGCTTGTCTAGGCAAGCGGCCCGCATCGCGCGTCGGCACGGAGGCCGCGGCATCGCGGTAAACCACAGTGCCCGCTGGTGCGCGAATTGCTTACCCTGGACGCTCATCGCCACGGACGGAAGTTCTCATGCCCATGCGCTCACAGCGACCCGCCTTCACCCTGGCGGCCGCCGCCACCTTGTCCGCCCTCCTGGCCTGGGGCGCGCCCGCCCTGGCGCGCGACCTGGTGGTGGCCCTGAAGACGGAGCCCACCTCGATGGACCCGCAGTACCACGCGCTCACGCCCAACATCCAGCTGTCCCAGACCCTGCTCGATCCGCTGGTGTGCCCCGACGCCGAGCTGGCGCCCAAGCCCTGCCTGGCGGAATCCTGGAGCGCGGAGGGCAGCACCTGGACATTCAAGCTGCGGCCCAACGTCAAGTTCTCCGACGGCACGCCCTTCACCTCGGCCGACGTGGTGTTCAGCTTCGAGCGCGTGCCCAAGGTGCCCAACAGCCCGTCGTCGTTCAACATCTACCTGCAGCAGGTCAGCAAGGTCGAGGCCGTGGACCCGCTGACCGTGCGCATCACCACGGTCAAGCCCTATCCGCTGGTGCCCATCAACCTGACCGGCCTGCCCATCCTGTCGGCCAAGGCCGCGAGCGGCGCCGCACCGGAAGGCAAGACCACCACCGAGATGAACGCCGGCACTGGCCTGGTGGGCGCCGGCCCGTACCGCTTCGTGTCCTGGAAGCGTGGCAGCGAGATCGTCTTCGAGCGCAACCCGCACTATTGGGGTCCCAAGCCCGCCTGGGACCGCGTGGTGTACCGGCCGATCACCAATCCCGCGGCGCGCGTGGCGGCGCTGCTGGCCGGCGACGTGGACCTGGTGGAAGACCCGCCTACCGACGACCTGGCGCGGCTGCAGAAGGACCCCAAGCTCAATGTCGTCACCAAGCCGTCGAACCGCGTGATCTACGTGGCGCTGGACCAGCACGGGGACCAGACGCCCGGCATCACCGGCGCGGACGGCAAGCCGCTGGCGCGCAATCCGCTGCGTGACAAGCGGGTGCGTGAAGCGCTGTCGCTGGCCATCGACCGCAAGGCCCTGGTGGACCGCATCATGGGCGGCGTGGCCACGCCGGCCGCGCAGCTGCTGCCCTACCCGATGCTGGGCGCCAGCCCCAACCTGACGCAGGCACCGAAGGCGGACGTCGAGAAGGCCAAGGCGCTGCTGAAGGAGGCGGGCCACCCCGACGGCTTCAACCTGGTGCTCGGCGCACCCAATGGCCGCTACATCAACGACAGCAAGGTGGCACAGACGCTGGCCGCGATGTGGACACGCATCGGCGTGAAGACCACGATCGACAGCAACGCGCCGCCGGTGTTCTTCAAGAACCGCGACAGCCATGCCTACAGCGCCTACCTGGCGGGCTGGGGCACGGCCACCGGCGAGATGTCCAACACGCTGAACTCGCTGCTGGTCACGCCCAACAAGGAAAAGGGCGTGGGCACCACCAACCGCAGCCGCTATTCCAACCTGGAGATGGACCGCCTGGTGGAGGCCTCGGCCGCGGTGATGGACAGCAGCAAGCGCGGTGCGCTGCTGGCCAAGGCCAGCGAGCTGGCGATGGCCGATTTCGCGATGCTGCCGGTGCACTTCGAGCATTCGGTGTGGGCCATGAAGAAGGGCCTTGCCTTCACCGGCCGCGCCGACCAGATGACCATGGTGCAGTACGTGACGCCGGCCAAGTAAGCCGCCGCACGCAGTCGCAGTTTCCATGCTGGCGTACATCATCCGCCGCCTGATGCAGGCGGTGCTGGTCATGGCCGTGATGTCGGGCCTGGTCTTCGTCGGCCTCTACGTGGTGGGCGATCCGGTCTCGATGATGGCCAGCCCCGAGGCCACCGAGCTCGACCGCGAGGCCATCCGGCAATCCTTCGGCCTGGACAAGCCGCTGTGGCAGCAGTACGCGATCCTCATGTCGCATGCGGTGCGGCTGGACTTCGGCAAGAGCTTCCTCACCGGCCAGCCGGCGATGGGGCTGATCCTGGAGCGCATGCCGGCCACGCTGGAGCTGGCCATCGTCTCGATGCTGCTGGCGGTGGCGGTGGGCGTGCCGCTGGGCATCTGGGCCGGCCTCAAGCCGCGGGCAGTGAGCAGCCGCGCCATCATGACCGGCTCCGTGCTGGGCTTCTCGCTGCCCGGCTTCTGGGTGGGGCTGATGCTCATCATGGTGTTCGCGGTCACGCTGGGCTGGCTGCCGGCCAGCGGCCGCGGCCGCACGGTGATGGTGGGCCCGCTGGACCTGAGCGTGCTCACGCTGGACGGTTGGCAGCGGCTGGTGCTGCCGGCGCTCACCATCGCCTTCACCAAGGCCGCGCTCATCATCCGCGTGACCCGCGCCGCCACCCGCGAGGCGCTGCCGATGGACTACATCAAGTTCGCGCGGGCCAAGGGCCTGGCCTGGGGCCGCATCCTGAAGGTGCACCTGCTGAAGAACATCATGATCCCCATCGTCACCGTGGGCGGGCTGGAGTTCGGGCAGGTGGTGGCCTTCGCGGTGGTCACCGAGACCATCTTCGCCTGGCCCGGCATGGGCAAGCTGCTGCTCGATTCCATCATCACGCTGGACCGCCCGGTGGTGGTGGCCTACCTCATCCTGATCGTCTTCTTCCTGGTGATGCTGAACCTGATCGTGGACATCCTCTATTCGGTGCTGGACCCGCGGGTTCGGCTGCAGGCGGCCAAGGCATGACGCACGCCGTCATCACCGACACGCCGGCCGCGCTGCCGCCGCCGGAAACGCCGTGGCAGCGCCTGCGCCGTGAGTTCATGGCCAGCAAGCTGGCGATGTTCGGCCTGCTGCTGCTGTTGCTGGCGGTGGGCGCCGCGGTGCTGGCGCCGTGGATCTCGCCGCAGAACCCCTACGACATCGGCAAGCTCGA
This sequence comes from Aquincola sp. J276, assembly GCF_024700035.1. Classification (NCBI taxonomy): domain Bacteria; kingdom Pseudomonadati; phylum Pseudomonadota; class Betaproteobacteria; order Burkholderiales; family Sphaerotilaceae; genus Aquincola; species Aquincola sp. J276. The sequence continues at coordinate 381,006 of NZ_JAJONC010000002.1, read as the reverse complement.
CATCTTCGATTCCAAGCTGCCGCCCGGCAGCGCGGCGGCCGATGGCAGCATCACCTACTGGCTGGGCACCGACGGCCAGGCGCGCGACCTGCTCTCGGCCATCTTCTACGGCCTGCGCACCAGCCTGCTGGTCAGCGGCGTGTCGGTGGCCGCGGCGCTGGCCATCGGCAGCGTGGCGGGGCTGGCGGCGGCCTACTTCGGCGGCTGGATCGATGCACTGGTGATGCGCATCGTCGACATCCAGCTCTCGTTCCCCGCCATCCTGGTGGCGCTGATCCTGCTGGCGGTGCTGGGCAAGGGCGTGGACAAGGTCATCATCGCCCTCATCGTGGTGCAGTGGGCCTACTTCGCCCGCGCGGCCCGCGGCGCGGCACTGGTGGAGCGCGGCAAGGAATACGTGGAGGCTGCGCAGTGCATGTCGCTGGGCTGGCGCCGCGTGCTGCTGCGCCACATGCTGCCCAACTGCATGCCGCCGCTGATCGTCATCGCAACCATCGACCTGGCACATGCCATCGCGCTGGAATCCACGCTGTCCTTCCTGGGCGTGGGCGTGCCGGTGACCGAGCCCTCGCTCGGCATGCTGATCGCCAACGGCTTCGAGTTCCTGCTGTCGGGCCACTACTGGATCTCGTTCTTCCCCGGCATTGCGCTGGCGCTCAGCATCGTCGGCATCAACCTGGTGGGCGACCACCTGCGGGACGTGCTCAACCCGCACAACGCGCATTGAACGCCGTGGCCAGCCATTCCCTCGACAACCCGGTGCTGCGCATCGAAGGCCTGAAGACCCACTTCTTCACCCACGGCGGCGTGGTGAAGGCGGTGGACGGCGTGGACCTGGCGGTGAACGCCGGCGAGATCCTCGGCCTGGTCGGCGAATCCGGCTCGGGCAAGACGATCACCGGCTTTTCCATCATCGGCCTGATCGACCCGCCGGGCCGCATCGTCGAGGGCCGCATCGCCTACCTGGGCGAGGACCTGGCGCAGGCCGGCGAGCAGCGGCTGCAGCAGGTGCGCGGCAAGGAGATCGCAATGATCTTCCAGGACCCGATGATGACGCTCAACCCGGTGCTGCGGGTGGACACGCAGATGGTGGAAGCCATCCACGCGCACGAGAAGGTGAGCCCCGCCGCGGCCCGCGCCCGGGCCCGCGATGCGCTGGCGATGGTGGGCATCGCCGCACCGGAGGAACGCCTGCTGGCCTATCCGCACCAGCTCTCGGGCGGCATGCGCCAGCGGGTGGCCATCGCCATCGCGCTGCTCAACCACCCGCGGCTCATCATCGCCGACGAGCCCACCACCGCGCTGGACGTCACCATCCAGGCGCAGATCCTGTTCGAGGTGCAGAAGCTGTGCCGCGAGACCGGCACCGCACTGGTGTGGATCACCCACGACCTGGCCGTCATCAGCAGCCTGGCCGACCGCATCGCGGTGATGTACGCCGGCCGCATCGTGGAGGCCGGCACGGCGCAGCAGGTGATCGGCAGCCCGACGCATCCGTACACGCAGGGCCTGATCGATTCCATTCCCACGCGCCAGACCCACGGCACGCTGCTGCGGCAGATACCGGGCATGACGCCCTCATTGCTGCACCTGCCCACCGGCTGCGCCTTCCGGCCGCGCTGCGGGCGGGCCGACGCGGCCTGCACCCAGGTGCCGGCCATCGTGCCGCAGCCCTCGGGCGCGCACACCCGCTGCTGGCATCCGCTGGAGGCCGCACATGTCTAGGCAAGTCGAGGCCGGCGAGGCCGCGCCACTGATCAGCCTGCGCGGCATCGACAAGCGCTTCACCCGGCCGGTGGACCTGGCCGGGCGCATCGCCAACCTGCTGGGCGCCCGCCACACGCCCGCGGTGGTGCATGCGGTCAGCGGCGTCGACCTGGACGTGCAGGCCGGCGAGGTGATCGGCATCGTCGGCGAATCGGGCTGCGGCAAGTCCACGCTGGGCCGCATCGTGGCCGGCATCAACCCGCCCAGCGCCGGCACCGTGCGCTACCAGGGCCAGCCGGTGGAAACCCTGCCGCGCGCCGAGCGCCGCGCCTACGAGCTGGGCGTGCAGATGATCTTCCAGAACCCGATGGCCTCGTTGAATCCGCGCATGCGGGTGCTGGACATCATCGGCGAGGCGCCGGTGGTGCACAGCATCGTGCGCCCGTCGGAGAAGGCGGCCTACGTCGGCAGCCTGATGCGCCAGGTGGGCCTGGACCCCGACTATGCGCAGCGCTATCCGCACCAGTTCTCGGGCGGCCAGCGGCAGCGCATCGGCATTGCCCGCGCGCTGGCGCTCAAGCCGCGGGCCATCGTGTGCGACGAGGCGGTGGCCGCGCTGGACGTGTCCATCCAGGCGCAGGTGCTGAACCTGTTCACCGAGCTGCGGCGCGAGTTCGACCTGACCTACCTGTTCATCAGCCACAACCTGGGCGTGGTGGGCCACATCGCCGACCGCGTGGTGATCATGTACCTGGGCCGCATCGTGGAAGTGGCGCCCACCGACACGGTGTTCAACCGGCCCAACCATCCTTATACCCAGGCGCTGCTGTCGGAGCTGCCCACGCTGGACACCACCCGCCGGGTGTACAAGCCCATCCAGGGCGAGCTGCCCTCGCCGCTGGCACCGCCCTCGGGCTGTGCCTTCCATCCGCGCTGCCCGCATGCGATGCCCCGCTGCAGCACCGAGCGCCCGGCGCTCAAGACCCTCTCGGCCGGCCACACCAGCGCCTGCCACCTGAACGACCTCACGCAACCCATCACCGTGCACACCCAAGCCGTTCCTGCATGACCTCACGCGCAGTTCCCCACGCCGCCACGCCCTTCGATCCCTTCGTGCTGCAGCGGCCCACCGCCGAGCCGCTGCCGCTGATCGCCGATTCGCCGCACAGCGGCCTGAAGTACCCGGCCGACTTCGGCTACGCCCTGCCCTTCGACGAACTGCGCGCGGGCGAGGACACCGACGTCGACGTGCTGTGGCAGGCCTTGCCCGCGGTGGGCGGCACGCTGCTGGCGGCCGAGTTCCCGCGCAGCTACATCGACCCCAACCGCGACGCCGCCGACCTGGACGCCGCGCTGCTCGACGGCCCCTGGCCCGGCGAGCTGAAGCCCAGCGAGAAGACGCGGCTGGGCATCGGCCTCGTCTGGCGCGATGCCGGCCACGACGGCCGCCAGCCGATCTACAGCCGCAAGCTCAGCGTGGCCGAGGTGCAGGCCCGCATCGCCACCTACCACGCGCCCTACCAGCGCACGCTGCTCGAAGAGATCGAGCAGGCCTTCCAGCGGCATGGCGCGGTGTGGCACCTGAACCTGCATTCGATGCCGGCCAATTCGTACGAAGGCCTGCAGATCCAGACCGACAAGCCGCTGGCCGACGTGGTGCTGGGCAACCACGACGGCCGTACCTGCAGCGAGGAGTTCACGCAGCTGGTGGCCGAGGCGATGCGCCGGCGCGGCCTGGGCGTGGCCTTCAACGACCCGTTCAAGGGCGTGGCCCTGATCGCCCGCATCGGCCGGCCGGCCGAGCGCCGCCACAGCCTGCAGATCGAGCTGCACCGCGGCCTGTACATGAACGAAGCCACCCGCGAGCGCAGTGCCGGTTTTCCGGCGCTGCAGCAAGCCCTGGGCGGCGTGGCGGCCGAACTGGCCGACTACGTGCGCCAGCAGACCAGAGGATGAACACGATGAGCGAGACCCTGACCGAAGACACCGGCGTGATCGACGCCATCCGCAGCGAAGTGCCGGCGATGACGGCGCTGCGCCGCGATATCCATGCCCACCCGGAGCTGGCCTTCCAGGAGACGCGCACCGCCGACCTGGTGGCCGCCAAGCTGGCCTCCTGGGGCATCGAGGTGCACCGCGGCCTGGGCAAGACCGGCGTGGTGGGCGTGCTGCACGGCAGCCTTGGCCCGGGCGGCCGTGCCATCGGCGTGCGCGCCGACATGGACGCGCTGCCGATGCCCGAGCAAAACCGCTTCGCGCATGCCTCGCTCAACCCGGGGCGCATGCATGGCTGCGGCCACGATGGCCACACCGCGATGCTGCTGGGCGCGGCGCAGTACCTGGCGACGCACCGGGATTTCGAGGGCACGGTGAACTTCATTTTCCAGCCGGCGGAAGAAGGTGGCAACGCCGGCGCCAAGGCGATGATGGCCGACGGCCTGTTCGAGCGCTTCCCCTGCGACGAGGTCTACGGCGTGCACAACATGCCGGGCGCGCCGGTGGGCACCTTCTCGTTCCGCAAGGGCGCGATGATGGCCTCGAGCAACCGCTTCGACATCGTCGTGCGCGGCACCGGCGGCCATGCGGCCATGCCGCAGAAGGGGGTCGACCCGATCGTCATCGCGGCCGAGATGGTGGGCGTGCTGCAGACGGTGATCTCGCGCACCAAGTCGCCGATCGACACCGCGGTGCTCAGCGTCACCCAGATGCATGCGGGCGATGCCTACAACGTGATCCCGGACGAGGCGGTGCTGCGCGGCACGGTGCGCACCTTCAGCATCGAGGTACTGGACCTGATCGAGGACCAGATGCGCCGCATCGCCGAGACGCTGCCGCAGGTGTACGGCGCCACCGGCGAGCTGAAGTTCGTGCGGGCCTACCCGCCGCTGGTCAACTGGCCGGCGCCCACCGACTTCGCGGCCGACGTGGCCACCGAGGTGTTCGGTGCCGCCAAGGTGCTGCGCGAGGCGCCGCCGGTGGCGGGAGCCGAAGACTTCTCCTTCTTCCTGGAGCAGGTGCCGGGCAGCTACTGCTTCATCGGCAACGGCAACGGCGAGCACCGCGAGGCCACCTACCACGGCATGGGGCCGTGCGAGCTGCACAACCCCAGCTACGACTTCAACGACGCGCTGCTGCCCATCGGCTCCACCTACTGGGTGAAGCTGGTGCAGGCCTTCTTCCGGCGCGGCTGACCGGGCGGCCCGCAGCCGCCTCAGGGCACCAGCACCAGCGCACCCTGCTTGCTGCGGTCGCGCAGCGCCTCGTGCGCCGCGGCCGCCTGGCGCAGCGGCCAGCGGGTGTACGGCACCTCGCCCAGCACGCCCGAGCGCCAGGCCTGGAACACCGCGGCCGTGGCCTCGGGCAGGCGGCCGGCCAGGTGAGGCGCCATCGGCCCGCCCACCAGGCGCACGCCGCGCCGGCTCATCGCATCCGCATCCACCACCGGCGCACCGGAAGCCGCGCCGATGGACACGATGGTGCCGCCGTCCTTCACCGCGGCCATCGTGGCCCCGAAGGTGGCGCGGCCCACCAGCTCGTACACCACGTCCACGCCGTCGGGCACCAGGGCCCGCACCTGGGCGCCCAGGTCCGGCGCATCGGAGGCCAGCACATGGTCGATGGCGCCCTCCAGCGCCTGCCGCTTGGCCATGCTGCCGGCGGTGCCGATGACCCGGGCGCCCAGGGCCTTGGCCCAGCGTGCCAGCAGGCCACCCACCGCGCTGGAGGCGCCCTGCACCAGCACCGTCTGCCCCGCGGCCAGCGCGTGGTAGCCGTGCAGGCCGGCCCAGGCGGTCAGGCCCTTGGTGAGCACCGACGCCACCCGCGCGTCATCCAGGTCGTCGGGCACCTGCACCAGGGCGCTGGCATCGATCAGCCGCACCTGGGTGTAGCTGCCCGGCGCCAGGTAGTAGGCCACCCGCTGGCCCACGCGCAGCGACGGCACGCCGGGGCCCACCGCCTCGATCACGCCCACGCCTTCCACGCCCGGCACCGAGGGCAGCGGCACCGGGAAGGCACCCTGGCGGAACAAGGTGTCGATGAAGTTGACGCCGATGGCCGAATGGCGCAGCCGCACCTGGCCGGCGCCGGGTTCGCCCACCGGGGCATCGTCCTCCACCTGCAGCACATCGGGCCGCCGTAGGCGTGGAAACGGATCGTCGTGTTCGGGGTCATGTCTTGGCTCCTGGGCCGGCACAGCACATCGCTGCATGGGCTGCAGCGTAGGAAAGCCCAGGCGGCCGGTGAAGCCTGTTTGATTCGATGGAAAGGATCGGCCCGGCCGATGGACGGCCATGGCGGGCCGCGGGCCGCTCAGGCCTGGGCCTCGGCCTTCAGCCGCGCCAGCAGCCAGCGGCCGGCCGGGCCGGGCGGTGCGTCGTGGCGGTAGGCGGCCAGCATCGCGATGCTGGGCGTGGCGGGCTGGTGCATCTGCAGCGTGATGCGCAGCAGCCGGCCCGCGTCCAGGTCGGCCTGCACCATCTCCTGCGGCATGTGGCCCCAGCCGAAGCCCGCCTTCAGGAAGGCATGCTTGGCCCCCAGGTCGGCCAGGTGCCAGGTGTGGGCGGACAGCACGCCGTAGCTGCGGCCGGCGCTCAGGCTGCTGCGGTCGGTCAGCACCAGCTGCACATGGCGCTCCAGCACGTCGGCGGCCAGCGGGCCGGGCAGGCCGGCCAGGGGATGGCCGGGCGCCACCACGGTGACCATCGGCACCTGCGACAGGTGCTCGCAGCGGATGTTGTCCGGCACCACCGGCAGCGATCCGACGATGCCCAGCTGGCAGCTGCCCTGCAGCACCGGCTGCACCACCGCGCCCAGCGCCTCCACATACAGCCGCAGCGGCGTCTGCGGGAACTGCTGGCGGAAGGCGCCCACCGCGGCGGTGAGCGCACTCATCGGGAACATCACGTCCACCGCCACCGACAGCTCCGGCTCCAGCCCTTCGGACAGCGTGCGGGCGCGGGCCTTGAAGCTGTCCATGCCACCCACCACCACCTTGGCCTCGCCCAGCAGCGCCTTGCCTTCCTCGGTGAGCACCGGGTAGCGCGCGCTGCGGTCGAACAGCGTGACCCGCAGCTGGCCTTCCAGGTTGGCCAGCGTCTGGCTCACCACCGATTGCGCCCGCCTGAGCTTGCGGCCTGCCGCGGAGAAGCTGCCTTCCTCCGCCGCGGCGATGAACACGCGCAGGTGATCCAGCGATACGCCGTCCAGCATGAATGGATCCGTCCAATGAGATGCGCCGGAATATAGAGGGTTAACCTGAAGCGGCGCCGGCCGGCGCAGCGGCTATCGTCGCGGCACTTTGATCTTTGATCAAAAGTGCCCTGACCATGCCCGCCCACGAACCGCCCCTGACGATCAACGAGACCGTGTACCGCACGCTGCGCGACCAGCTGATGCGCGGCGACTTCGCGGCCGGCCAGTGCCTGGGCATCGAGGAACTGGCCCAGGCGATGAATACCAGCACCATGCCCGTGCGGGCCGCGCTGCAGCGGCTGGCCGAGCAGCAGGCGGTGCAGCGCAGCCGCAGCCGGTCGATGCAGGTGCCGCTGCTGAGCCTGGAGCGGCTGGAAGACATCCGCCGCTGCCGCGTGGTGGTGGAAGGCACGCTCACCGAATGGGCGGTGCCGCACCTGGACGAGGCGCAGGTGGCGCTGCTGGCGCAGCTGGCCCGCAAGATCGCGCAGGCGCTGCGCAGGCAGTCCACGGTGGAGGAAGGCCTGGTGCAGAACCAGCGCTTCCACTTCACCCTCTACCAGGCCGCCCGCTCGCCCTCGATGCTGCCCCTGGTGGAAAGCCTGTGGCTGCAGTCGGGGCCCTACCTGCGCGCCGCGCGCGCGCTGATGCACCGCGCCCGCGGCCAGGACCTGGACTTCCACGACCGCATCCTGCAGGCCATCGTCGATGGCGACGCCGCCGCTGCGCGTGCGGTGATGGAGCAGGACGTGGCCTGGGCCTTCGACCGCCTGCGCGAAGCCCCCGTCAACCTGCTGGCCGCATGACCCCACCCGATCGCCCCCCGCTGCACAAGCACCGCTCCCGCGTCGTCACCGAAGGCATCACGCGGGCGCCGCACCGCGCCTTCTTGCGGGCCACCGGCTTCGACGACGAGGCGCTGGGCAAGTCGGTCGTCGGCATCGTCAGCACCCAGGGCGAGAACACGCCCTGCTCGATGGCGCTGGCGCCGCAGGCCGACCGCGCCCGGCTGGGCGTGGCTGCCGGCGGCGGCGTGCCGGTGAGCTTTTCCACCGTGTCGGTGTCCGACGGCACCTCGATGAACCATGCCGGCATGCGCATGAGCCTGGTCTCGCGCGAGGTCATCGCCGACAGCGTGGAGGTGGCGGTGCGCGGCCATGCGTACGATGGCCTGGTCGCCTTCGCCGGCTGCGACAAGACGCTGCCGGCGATGATGATGGCGCTGGCCCGGCTCAACGTGCCCGGCGTGTTCGTGTACGGTGGCGCCACCCTGCCCGGCCATGCACGCGGTGCGCAGGCCACCATCCTCACCACCATCGAGGCGGTGGGCGCGGTGCAGACCGGCGCGATGACGCCCGAGGCCCTGGCCGCCACCGAGCGCAGCTGCACGCCCACCGCGGGCTCCTGCCCCGGCCAGTTCACCGCCAACACCATGGCGATGGTGGGCGAGACGCTGGGCCTGTCGCCGCTGGGCTCGGCCATGGTGCCGGCGGTGTACAGCGAACGCCTGGCCATCGCCCAGCGCGCCGGCCGGCAGGTGATGCAGACGCTGGCCCGCGGCTGGCCGCTGCCGCGCGACCTGGTCACGCGCCAGAGCCTGGAGAACGCCTGCGCCGCGGTGGCCGCCACCGGCGGCTCGACCAATGCGGCGCTGCACATCCCGGCCATCGCGCACGAGGCCGGCGTGCCCTTCAGCCTGGACGACGTGGCCGCGGTGTTCGAGCGCACGCCGCTCATCGCCGACCTGCAGCCCGGCGGCCGCTACCTGGCGCGCGACCTGCACGAGGTGGGCGGCGTGCCGGTGGTGCTAAAGGCGCTGCTGCAGGGTGGCCACCTGCATGGCGACGTGCCCACGCTGGACGGCCGCAGCCTGGCCGAGGCGCTGGCCGACGCGCCCGAGCCGGACGGCCAGGTGGTGCGCCCATGCAGCCAGGCGCTGCAGCCCACCGGCGGCGTGACGGTGCTGCGCGGCAACCTGTGCCCCGAGGGCGCGCTGCTGAAGGTGGCCGGCCTGCGCTCGCTGCAGTTCACCGGACCCGCGCGGGTGTTCGAGGACGAGGACAGCTGCATGGCTGCGGTCTCGGCGCGGCAGTACCAGGCCGGCGAGGTGCTGGTCATCCGCAACGAAGGCCCGCGCGGCGGGCCCGGCATGCGGGAGATGCTCAGCGTCACCGCCGCGATCTACGGCCAGGGCATGGGCGAGGCGGTGGCCCTGCTCACCGATGGCCGCTTCTCCGGCGCCACCCGCGGCATGAGCATCGGCTACGTGGGCCCGGAAGCGGTGCTGGGCGGCCCCATCGCGCTGCTGCGCAGCGGCGACGTGATCCGCATCGACGCCGCCGCCGGCACGCTCGAGGTGATGCTGCCCGACAGCGAGCTGGCCGCCCGCCGCGCGGCCTGGCAGGCGCCGGCGGCGCCGCGCCTGGGCGGCGTGCTGGAGAAGTACGCGCTGGTGGTGCGCCCGGCACGCCTGGGCGCGGTCACGCATTCGGGCGCGGTGGACTGGCCCTACGAGGCGCCGGGGCCATGAAGCTGGCCGCCAACCTGCTGCACCTGTACCGGGAGCTGCCGCCGCTGGCGCGTCCGCAGGCCGCCGCGGCCGATGGCTTCGACGGCGTGGAGTGGCCGTTTCCCTATGCGCATGCGCCGGCCGTGGTGGCCGAGCGGCTGCGCTCGGCCGGCCTGCCGCTGGTGCTGCTGAACACGCCGCTGGGCCCCGACGGCGAACCCGGCCTGGCCGCGGTGCCGGACCGCGAAGCGCAGTTCCGCGACGGGGTGGAACGGGCGCTGGCGATGGCGCAGCACACCGGCTGCCACCGGCTGCACCTGATGGCCGGCCGGCCGCCCTGCCCGGCGGCCGGTGTTGCAGCCGATGGTGCGGCCCCGCTCGACGCCGCCACCCGCGACCTGCTGCAGCGCCGCCTGCAGTGGGCCGCCGCGCTGGCTGGCCAGGCCGGCGTCATGCTGCTGCTGGAACCGCTGAACCGCCACGACGCGCCGGGCTATGCCTACCACCGGCCGGCGCAGGTGCTGCTGCTGCTGCGCACGATGGCGCTGCCCGGGCTTCGCCTGCAGTTCGACCTCTACCATGCCGAGCGCGAAGGCCTGCCGCTGCCGCAGGCGCTGCAGGAGGCCGCCGGCTGGATCGGCCATGTGCAGATTGCTCAGGCCCCCGACCGCAGTGCGCCCGACCTGGCCCGGCCAGCCACGGTGCAGGCGCTGCGGGCCCTGGCCGCGCTGGAGGCCGGCGGCTGGCTGGGCCTGGAATACATCCCCCGCGGCCGCACCGCCGACAGCCTGGCCTGGCGCCAGCCGCTGCGCGCGCTGCTGCAGCATGAGCAGGAGCATCCGGCATGAAGGTGCTGATCACCGGCGCCGACGGCTACATCGGCCGCGCCCTGGCCCGCCGCCTGGCCGCCCCCGGCGCGCAGCTGCAGGGCCGGCCCATCGAGCGGCTGCTGCTGTGCGACCTGCGCCTGCCCGCCGCGCCAGCGGCCGGCTGCGTGGCCACGGTGGAGGGCAGCATCGCCGAGGCCGGCGTCATCGAGGCCATCACCAGCGATGCGCCCGACGTGGTCTTCCACCTCGCCAGCATTCCCAGCGGCCAGGCCGAGGCGCAGTACGCGCTCGGCCTGCAGGTCAACGTGCTGGCCACGCTGGCGCTGGCGCAGGCACTGGCGGCGCCTGCTGCACGGCGGCCGGCGCCCACCGTCGTGTTCACCAGTTCCATCGCCGTCTACGGCACGCCGCTGCCCGCGCGCATCGACGACGACACGCCGCTGTGCCCCGCGCTGAGCTACGGTGCGCACAAGCAGATGGCCGAGATCTTCCTGGCCGATGCCACGCGCCGCGGCCACCTGCAGGCACGCATGCTGCGGCTGCCCGGCGTGGTGGCGCGACCGCCCACGCCCACCGGCGCGCTGTCGGCCTTCTCCAGCGAGCTGATGCGCGCGCTGGTGCAGCGCCGGCCGCAGGTGTGCCCGGTGTCGCCGCAGGCCACGCTGTGGCTGCTGTCGCTGCAGGCTTGTCTGGACAACCTGCTGCATGCCGCCGAATGCGCGCCCGACCGGCTGGGCGGCACCGCGGCCTTCAACCTGCCGGCGCTGCATGTGCGCGTCGATGCGCTGGTGCAGGCCTTCGACGCGGCTTTTCCCGGCGCGGCGGCCGGCGTGACCTACCGGCCCGACGAGGCGCTGGAAGCGCAGTTCGGCCGCCTGCCGCCGCTGCACACCGCCCGCGCCGATGCCGCGGGCTTCCGCCATGACGGCAGCCTGCCGGTGCTGGTGCAGCGCGTGGCGGCTGCGCTGGCCGAGTGATCTTTGTGCGCCATGCAGGCGCGATCCACAGGAGACGACACCATGCACACCACGCGACGTGAGTTCATCCGGCGCAGCGCCGCCCTCTCGAGCCTGCCGGGCCTGGGGCTGCTGGGCACGCAGGCGGCCCAGGCCCAGGCGGCCGCGGTCGACGCGCTGCGCATCGTCACCGGCTTCGCGGCGGGCGGCACCTCCGACACCGTGTGCCGGCGCGTGGCCGAAGGCCTGCGCGGCACCTATGCACGCAGCACGCTGGTGGAGAACAAGACCGGCGCAGGCGGGCAGATCGCCATCGCCAGCATGAAGACGGCGCCGGCCGACGGCACCGTGATGCTGCAGACGCCGGCCTCCATGCTCACCATCTATCCGCACATCTACAAGAAGCTGCAGTACGACCCATTCAAGGACCTGGTGCCCGTGTCGGTGGCCTGCACCTTCGAGTTCGCGCTGGCGGTGGGCCCGTCGGTGCCGGCCTCGGTGACCAACGTGCCCGAGTTCCTGGCCTGGGTGAAGGCCCATCCCGACCAGGCCAACTTCGGCTCGCCGGCCGCCGGCTCCACGCCGCACTTCACCGCCGAGATGCTCAGCCGCGCCGGCAATGCCGCGATGCGCCATGTGCCCTACCGCGGCACGCAGCCGGCGGTGCTGGACCTGACCGGCGGCCAGATCGCCTCGGTCAGTGGCCCGGTCGGCGACTTCCTGCCGCACCTGGCCGGCGGCCGCGTGCGGCTGCTGGGGGTGTCGGGCGCCAAGCGCAGCCGCTTCGTGCCGCAGGTGCCCACCTACGCCGAGCAGGGTTTCAAGGACGTGGTGACCGACGAATGGTTCGCCTTCTACCTGCCGGCCGGCACATCGGCGGAGATGGCCCAGCGCGCCAATGCCGCGATGCGCAGCGCGCTGGCCAAGCCGGAGGTGATCGACGGCCTGTCGGCCATGGGGCTGGAGGCGCGGTCGTCGACCCAGGCCGAGCTGCTGGACATGCAGCGCCGCGACACCGAGCGCTGGGGGCCGGTGGTCAAGGCGGTGGGCTTCACGGCCGAGTAGCGCGCCGAGCGGCCGGCGGGGCGGCCGCATCCCGCCGAGCGGCCGGCGGAAAGGCCGCGTGCCGCTGGGCCGCCTGCGCCGCCAGCCGCGCCACCTCTGCACGCAGCGTCGGCGGCGCCAGCGCCTCGGCCTCGCCGCCATAACCCAGGATCTGGCGCGCGCCCTGCTCGATGGATTCCAGCGGCAGCTGCACGCAGCACCAGCCTGCGGTCGCCCTGCGGCGCCTGGCCGGCATGGCCTGCGGCATCGGCACTTCGGCGAACCGGCTGCGAGCGTGCCGCAGCCAGTTCAGCGCGCGGGGCGACACCAGCACCTGCGCCTGCAGCGGCCGCAGCCCGGCTTCGAAGCGCTCGGCCGACGCTTGCCAGAAGCCCGCCAGGTCGAAGCCGCGCGGCCGCCTGAAGCCGGTGCGCTGCACCTGCAGCGACTGCATGCTGGCCAGCCGGTAGGTGCGCACCTCGGCCGGCCCCGGCCCCTTGCCCACGCCGCGTGCCACCAGGTACCAGGCGCCCGCCTTCAGCACCAGGCCCAGCGGCTCCAGCTCGCGCTGCGAAGGCCCGCGCCAGCTGGTGTAGTCGATGCGGATGCGCCGGCCGCGCCACACCGCATCGGCCGCCTCGCGCAACCAGGCCGGTGCTTCGGCGGTGCGGTACCAGTCCAGCGGATCGATGTGCAGCCGCTCCGCCACGGTGGACGCGGCACTGCGCAGCGGCGCCGGCACGCTGGCCACCAGCTTCAGCCGGGCCGATGCGGCCGCATTGCCCAGGCCCAGTTCCATCGCCGGGCCGGGCAGGCCCGCCAGCAGCAGTGCGCTGGCCTCGGCCTCGTTCATGCCGGTGAGCTGGGTGGTCCAGCCCGGGCGCAGCTGGAAGCCGCCCTGCCGCCCACGCTCGCCCCACAGCGGCACGCCGGCGGCGGAGAGCTGGTCGATGTCGCGCAGGATGGTGCGCTCCGACACCTCCAGCGCCCGCGCCAGCGCACCGGCCGTGCAGCGGCCCCGCGCCTGCAGCAGCATCAGGATGGACAGCAGGCGGCTGGCTTTCATGGGTGGGTCTGCGAAATCACGACAGGCCTTGTCATGTTATGCGCCGCAGCATGCGGGCCTTGACCTCATCCACAGGAGCCACCGCATGGCCATCAACGATTTCGACTTCCTCGTCGGCCGCTGGACGTCCCGCCAGCGCCGCCTCCTGCACCGCCTGCAGGGCAGCCAGGCGTGGGAAAGCTTCAGTGGCCGCTCCGAGGTGCAGCAGCTGCCCGGCGGCCTCATCAACTTCGACACCCTGGAGGCCGAAGGCTGGCGGCCGGGCTGGGTGGGCATGTCGCTGCGGGTGTTCAACATCGCCACCGGGCTGTGGAGCATCCATTGGCTGACCCATGACGGCGATGGGATCGATGCCGCCGGCCGGCTGTCGCCACCGGTGGTCGGCCGCTTCGAGGGCGACCACGGCGTGTTCGAGGGCGAGGATGAGTGCGACGGTCGCCCGGTGCGCGTGCGCTTCGAGTGGCAGCGCCAGGGCGCCGACCGCGCCCGCTGGCAGCAGGCCTTCTCGGCCGACGGCGGCCGCAGCTGGGAGGTGAACTGGGTCATGGAGTTCGAGCGCGAGCCCTCCGCGACGCCGCCGGTGGCCGAGGCCGCCATGCCCATCGACTGCGAGGTGGTGGAGCTGCGCCGCTACCGGCTGCACCCCGGCCAGCGGGAACGCCTGGTCGCGCTGTTCGACACCCAGCTGGTGGAGCCCCAGGAAGAAGCCGGCATGGTGGTGATGGGCCAGTTCCGCGACCTGGATGCAGGCGACCGCTTCGTCTGGCTGCGCGGCTTCGCCAGCATGGCCGCGCGGCGGCAGGCGCTGCAGGCCTTCTATGACGGGCCGGCATGGCAGCGGCACCGGCAGGCGGCGAATGCCACGATGATCGATTCCGACGACGTGCTGCTGCTGCGGCCGGCCTGGCCGGGCGCCGGCGTGGCGATGCAGGGCCGCCGCCGGCCCGCAGGCCCGGTGCGCATGGCCCCGGCCGGCCTGCTGCAGGCCTGCATCCTGCCGCTGCGCGAGCCGGCCCTGCCGGCCCTGCTGGACTTCTGCCGCCACACGATGGCGCCCTGCCTGCAGGCCGGTGGCGCGCAGGTGCTGGGCTGGTACGTCACCGAGCCCACGCCCAATGACTTCCCCCGGCTGCCGGTGCACCAGGACGAACCGCTGCTGGTGGGCCTGGCGATGTTCCCGCAGGCGGCCGCGTTCGATGCCTTCGTGCAGGGTGGAAGCTGGGCCCGCCAGGTGCAGCCCGGGCTGGCCGGGTGGCTGGCCGGCACGCCGCAGGTCCACCGGCTGGTGGCCACGGCCCGCTCCGCGCTGCACGGCTGAGCGGCCGCGCGCGGCCCCGCGTCAGCCCGGCGCGTCCAGCACTTCGCGCACCCGCGCGGCCAGCTGGTCGATGGTGAAAGGCTTGCCGATGAGCTGCACGCCGGCATCCAGCACGCCGTTGTGCACCACCGCGTTGCGGGTGTAGCCGGTGGTGAACAGCACCCGCAAGCCCGGCCGGCGGCGCACCGCCTCGTCGGCCAGCTTGCGGCCGTTCACTTCGGGCATCACCAGGTCGGTGAACAGCAGCGCGATGTCGGGATGGGCCTCCAGCAGCAGCAGCGCCGCGGCCGCGCCGTCGGCCTGCAGCACGTGGTAGCCCAGCTCCTGCAGCGCCTCCACCGAGAACTGCCGCACCGCCGGCTCGTCCTCCACCACCAGCACCGTCTCGCGGCCATCGGCCAGCGGCATCGCGCGGGCGGGGCGGGCGGGCACTTCGTCGGCCACCGGGCCGGCCAGCCGCGGCAGGTAGATCTTGGCCGAGGTGCCCTGCCGCAACTCCGAATACATCATCACGTGGCCCCCGGACTGCTTGACGAAGCCGTACACCTGGCTCAGGCCCAGGCCGGTGCCGCGGCCCACCTCCTTGGTGGTGAAGAAGGGATCGAAGGCCTTGGCCATCACCTCGGGCGACATGCCGGTGCCGGTGTCGCTGACGGCGATGAGCACGTACTGCCCGGCCATCAGGCCCGGGGTGTCGGCCACATAGCGTTCGTCCAGGTGGCAGTTGGCCGTCTCGATGGTCAGGCGCCCGCCCTCGGGCATCGCGTCGCGGCCGTTGACGGCCAGGTTGAGGATGGCGCTCTCCAGCTGGTTGGGGTCCACGTGCGCGCGCCACAGGCCGCCGGCCAGCACCGTCTCCAGCATCACCGCGCCGCCGAGCGAATGGCGCAGCAGGTCGGACATGCCGGCCACCAGCTTGTTCACGTCCACCGCCACCGGCTGCAACGGCTGCTGGCGCGAGAAGGCCAGCAAGCGCTGGGTGAGCTGGGCCGCGCGGCGGGCGCCCTCGCGCGCCGCCTCCACATGGCGGGCGGCGCGGGCATCGTCGCCCACGAAGCGACGGGCCAGCAGGTCCAGCGAGCCGATCACCACCGCCAGCATGTTGTTGAAGTCGTGCGCGATGCCGCCGGTGAGCTGGCCCACCGCCTCCATCTTCTGCGACTGGCGCAGCGCCGCCTCGGTGCGCAGGCGCTCGGCCACCTCGCTGGCAACGCGGCGCTCCAGCGTGTCGTTCAGCTCGCGCAGCGCCAGCTCCGCCTGGTGGCGCTCGGTGACGTCCTGGAACAGCACCGCCACCTGGCGGCGCGAGGCCGGCTCCACCCGGAAGGCGGCCAGCTCCAGGTAGCGGCCGGTCTTCTCCAGCTCGCGCTCGAAGCGCAACGGCTCGCCGGTGAGCAGCACCTCGCGGTAGATGCGCACCCAGCCCTCGGCCTCCAGCGGCACCATGTCGCGCACCCGCCGGCCCACCACGTCGTCGATGCCGGCATTGGCGGTGAAGGCCGGATTGGCCACCACGTGCAGATAGTCGCTCAGCGGGCCATGCGGGCCGTCCAGGAACTCGATGATGCAGAAGCCCTCGTCCATCGCATCGAACAGGGTGCGGAACTGGCGCTCGCTTTCGCGCAGCGCGGCCTCCGAGGCGCGGCGCTCGCTCAGGTCCTGCATGGCGCCGATCATGCGCAGCGCCCGGCCTTGCGCATCACGCAGCACGGTGCCGCGGTCCAGGATCTCGGCATGGCTGCCGTCGGCGCGGCGGAAGCGGTACTCCTCGGTCCAGCTGCTGCCGCCGCCCTCGATCACCGCATGGATGTCGGCCTCGACGCGGGCACGGTCGTCGGGATGGATGTGCGCCAGCCACCAGTCGGCGGTGGTCTCCTTCAGCGCATGGCCGAACAGCGTGGCCAGTGCCTCGTTCCACACCACCTGCCCGTCGGACAGCCGCCAGTCCCACACCGCGTCGTTGGTGGCCAGCACGGCCAGCCGGTAGCGTTCCTCGGTCTCGGTCTTCTGCGCCTGCCGCAGCCGGGCCTCCGCCTCGCTGCGCACCAGGTCCTGCAGCGCCTGCACCTTGGCGGTGGTTTCCCACACGCTGCAGATCACGCCGCGCACCGTGCCATCGAGGTCGCGCAGCGGCGAATAGGAGAAGGAGAACCAGGCCGGCTCGTCGCGCCCCTGGCGCCGCACCTGCAGCGGCAGGTCCTCCCGGTACAGGCCCTGACCGGACAGCGCGCTGTCGATCAGCGGCCCGATCTCGGGCCAGATCTCCGACCACACCTGCCGCAGCGGCGCGCCCATCGCCTGCGGATGCTTGTCCTGCAGGATCAGCGCGTAGGGCTCGTTGTAGACCATGGACAGCGCGTCGCCCCAGCCCAGCCACATGGGCACCGGCGTGTCCAGCATCAGAGAGACGGCCGAGCGCAGCGCCGGCGGCCAGGCCGTGGGCGGGCCCAGGGCGCTGGCATGCCAGTCGGGCTCGGTCAGCAGGGGGGCGGTGGCGGTGCCATCGGCCAGGAAGTGCGGCGAGCCGGGCGGCGTACTGCCAGGGCGCCGTGGGATCGCGCAATCTTCGGTCATGCCGTCTTGCCCGGTGCTTGCCGTCCGGGGGCGGGAGGTGGGACGGGCCATTCTGGCCCACCCGGGGGCGGACTGCTTTCAGGGCGCCAGCGGCAGCGGCTCGCCGGCGATGGGAAGGCCCAGGCGGCTGCCGGGCTGGGTCTCGTCCAGCCGGCGACCGGCCGACAATCGGCGCCCCGGCGCTGACGTCCAGCGCCGGCCACCCGGGACGGCTCCATGGCGCAAGGCAAACGCATCTCCACCGACATCGACGACAGCGCGCTGGCGGCCATCAAGGCCCTGGGCGCGGCCGCCCGGCAGGCCCGCACGGCCGCCGGCGAAGGCCAGGCGCTGGCCGCCGGCCGGCTGGGGGTGCATGTGCAGACCATCGCCCGCATCGAGGCGGGCGAGCCCGGCGTGGCCATCGGCCATGTGATGGGGCTGCTGGCGCTGTACGGCCTGTCGGCACGGCTGGAAGGGCCGGCGGTCGCGTGATGCTCAGCCCACGTGGGCAGCCGGCTGGCCCGGCTCGGTGCGGAACACCGACACCGTGGCCACCAGCTGGCCGGCCTGGTTGCGCAGGCTTTCGGCGGCGGCGGCGCTCTCCTCCACCAGCGCGGCGTTCTGCTGCGTCACCTGGTCCAGCTGCGTCACCGCATCGTTGACCTGGCCGATGCCCTGCGTCTGCTCCTGCGTGGCCGAGCCGATCTCGCCGAGCAGGTCGCTCACGCGGCGCACCTGGCTGACGATCTCGTCCATCGTGCGGCCGGCATCGGCCACCAGCGTGGCGCCGCGCTCCACCTTCTCGACGCTGGCGCCGATCAGGCTCTTGATCTCCTTGGCCGCCTCGGCCGAGCGCTGGGCCAGGGTGCGCACCTCGCCGGCCACCACCGCGAAGCCGCGGCCCTGCTCGCCGGCGCGGGCGGCTTCCACCGCCGCGTTCAGCGCCAGGATGTTGGTCTGGAAGGCGATGCCGTCGATCACCGAGATGATGTCGGCGATGCGGCGGCTGCTCTCGGTGATGTCGTCCATGGTGGAGACCACCTGGCCCACCACCTCGCCACCCTGGCCGGCCACCTGGCTGGCCGAGCTGGCCAGCTGCGCCGCCTGGCGGGCGGTGTCGGCGTTGTTCTTCACCGTGGCATTGAGCTGCTCCATCGAGGCGGCCGTCTGCTGCAGGTTGCTGGCCTGTTCCTCCGTGCGCTGCGACAGGTCGGCATTGCCGGTGGCGATCTGCGAGGCGCCGGTGGCGATGCTGTCGGAGCCGGCACGGATGTCGCCCACGATGCGCAGCAGGGACTGCTGCATCTCCTGCATCGCGGCCAGCAGGCTGTCGCGGTCGCCGCTGCGCAGCCGCACCGGGGCCGACAGGTCGCCCTGGGCGATGCGGCGCACCACCTCGGCCGCGTACTGCGGCTCGCCGCCCAGCTGCCGCACCACGCTGCGCGTCAGGCCCACCGCGGCGCCGATGCCCATGAGCAGCGCCAGCAGCGTGCCGCCGACCATGGCCAGCCGGCCGTTGCGGTAGCTGGCGGCGGCCTCCTGCGCCGATTCGCGGTTGAGCTGGTCGATCAGGGTCGTCAGCTCGCCGATGGTCCGCAGCCATTCCTGCTCCACCGGCAGCACCTCGTTCAGCAGCGTGGCCAGGGTCTCCTCGGCCTTGTTCTGCAGGCCCAGCTGGGCCGCCTTGTCGATCAGCGGCTGGGTGCGCTCCTGCAGCTGGTCGATCTTGGCCAGCAGCGCCATCTCCTGCGGCGTGCCCCCGGAGTCCTTGTACAGCCGCGCGAGCTCGGCGCGGGCGTTGGCATAGTCGGCGCGCAGCTTGGGCAGGCGCTCGAACTCGGCCGCCATCTGCTTCTCGTCGGTCATCAGGCCCAGGTTGCGCACCAGCGCGGCCACGCGGTTGGTGGACAGGCGCATCTCCATGGCGCGGGCGTATTGCACGTTGTTCACCTGCACGATGTCGTCCAGGGCGGCCTGCGTGCTGGCCATGCGCGTGACGCCGAGGACCGACACCGCCACCATCGTGGTGAGGATGGCGCCGAAGCCCAGGCCCAGGCGCGTCGAAAGGGAAATGCTGTTCACGTGAACCACCTGCCAGAAATTGAAAATGCACCCTGTTGGGGCGCCCTTCCCGATTTCGGGCAGCAGGTGGCGGTATTGAGGACCGCGTGGCAACTGTTACGGAGGCGCGGCCGCCGCCGCTGCTGTTACAAGGCCGACGCCTTGGCCACCTCCAGCTCGTACTGCTCCCAGCCCTGGCGGGGCACCCGCTCGCCCTCGCGGGCCGCCACCTCGCCCAGCCGGGCCGCCAGCCGCTGCGCGACCGCACCATCGTCGGCCAGGGCGATGCCGCGGGTCATGGTCACGTGGGCGCATTCGAAGCTGCCGGCACCGGCCAGCAGGATGCTGCGCGTGGGTGCATCGTCGGCGGCCAGCACCACCACGGCCGGGCTCACCCGCTCGGGCGTCAGGCGAGCCAGGGCCTCGGGCGGCAGCAGGCCTTCGGTCATGCCGGTGGCGGCGCTGGGTGCGAGGCAATTGACGCGGATGCCATGGCGCTCCCCCTCGATGGCCAGCGTCTGCATCAGGCCCACCAGCGCCATCTTGGCCGCGCCGTAGTTGGCCTGGCCGAAGTTGCCGTACAGGCCCGACGACGAGGTGGTGAACACGATGCGGCCATGCCGCTGTTCCTGCATCGTGGCCCACACGGCCTTGGTGCAGTTCACGGAGCCCATCAGGTGCACCTCCAGCACCAGGCGGAACTCGTCGAGCGTCATCTTGGCGAAGCTGCGGTCGCGCAGGATGCCGGCGTTGTTGACCAGGATGTCCAGCCGGCCCCAGGTGGCCAGCGTGTGCTCGGCCATGGCCTGCATCTGCTCGAAGCGGGTGACGTCGCCCAGCCGCACCAGGGCCTGGCCACCCTGCGCGGCGATCTCCTCGGCCACCGCCTGCGCGGCCGCCTCGCCCTGCGGCGTGGGCGGCTCGTTGAGCACCACCCGCGCACCGTGGCGCGCCAGTTCCAGCGCATGGGCGCGGCCCAGCCCGTTGCCTGCGCCGGTGACCACGGCCACCCGGCCGTCCAGCATCCTGCGGTTCGTCTCGTCGTTCATCGTCTGCATCGTCCTGCGTTCAGAAAGCCACGGCCTGGACGCCCTTCAGGCCCAGCATCGCCCGCGCCTCGGCCGGCGTCGCCACGTCCAGCGACAGCTCGTCGAGGATGCGGCGGATCTTGCGCACCTGCTCCGCGCAGGTCATGGCCAGCTGGCCGCGGCCGAGGTAGAGGCTGTCCTCCAGTCCCACGCGCACGTTGCCGCCCAGCACCGCGCCCATGGTCAGCAGCGGCATCTGGTGGCGCCCCGCGCCCAGCACCGAGAAGCGGTACTGGCCGCGGCCGAACAGGCGGTCGGCGGTGGTCTTCATCGTCATCAGGTTCTCGGGGTCGGGGCCCAGGCCGCCGAGGATGCCGAAGATGCCCTGGATGAACAGCGGCCCCTTCACCAGGCCCTCGTCGACGAAGTGCGCCAGGTTGTACAGGTGGCCGATGTCGTAGCACTCGAACTCGAAGCGGGTGCCGGCCTCCTCGCCCAGCACCCGCAGGATGTGGCGGATGTCGGCGAAGGTGTTGCGGAAGATCAGGTCCTCCATGCCTTCCACGTACGGCTTTTCCCACTCGTGCTGCCACTCGGTGATGCGGCGCGCCACCGGGTGGATGGAGAAGTTCATCGAGCCCATGTTCAGCGAGCACATCTCGGGCTTGGCGATCAGCGGATAGGCGAGCCGCTCGGCCAGCGTCATGCGGGTGCTGCCGCCGGTGGTGATGTTGATGACCGCATCGCAGGCGTCGCGGATGCGCGGCACGAACTGCGCAAACACCGCCGGGTCGGCGGTGGGCCGGCCATCGGCCGGATCGCGGGCATGCAGGTGCAGGATGGCCGCGCCGGCCTCGGCCGCCTCGATCGCCTGCTCGGCGATCTGGTCGGGCGTGAGCGGCAGGTACGGCGACATCGTGGGCGTGTGCACCGAGCCGGTGACGGCGCAGGAGATGATGACCTTGTCGTTGGGATGTGGCATGTCGGGCCCTGGTGGAGTGGAAGGAGGGCTACACCGCCAGCCACTGCGCCAGCAGCGCGGTGTCGGCCTGCAGCGCCTGCGGCGTGCCCTCGAAGACGATGTGGCCGTGGCCCATCACGAACACGCGGCTGGAAACCTTCATCGCGATGGCCAGCTTCTGCTCCACCAGCACCACCGCCACGCCGCGGCGGTGCATGTCCTGGATGCATTCGCTGACCTGGGCCACGATCCTGGGCGCCAGGCCTTCGGCGGGCTCGTCGATCAGGATCACGCGCGGGTTGCCGAGCAGCGAACGGCAGATGGTGAGCATCTGCTGCTCGCCACCCGACAGGCTGCCGGCCGGCGTGTGGCGGCGTTCCTTCAGCCGCGGGAAGTAGTCGAACATCTGCGCCAGCGTCCAGCGCGGCGCGCCGTCGGTCGGCGGCTGCTCGCCCATGTGCAGGTTCTCTTCCACGCTGAGGTTGGCGAACACCTCGCGTTCCTCGGGCACGTAGGCGATGCCGGCGCGGCAGATGGCATGCGGCCGCTGGCCGGCCAGCGCACGGCCGCCCAGCCGCACCTGCCCGCCGGTGGGCGGCACCAGGCCCATGATGGCCTTGAGCGTGGTCGAGCGGCCCGAACCGTTGCGGCCCAGCAGGCTCACCACCTCGCCGGGCCGCACGGACAGGCTCACGCCGCGCAGGATGTGGCTCTTGCCGTAGTGGGCCTGCAGCTGGTCCACCTGCAGCAGTGTTGTGTCGTCGGGCGTCCCGACCGCGTTCATGCCGCCACCTCCGCATCCTGCGGCTCGCCCAGGTAGGCCTCGCGCACCGCGGGGTCGTTGCGGATCTCCTGCGGCGTGCCGGTGGCGATCACCTGCCCGTACACCAGCACGCTGATGCGGTCGGCCAGCGCGAACACCACGTCCATGTCGTGCTCCACCAGCAGCAGCGCACGGCCCTGGGTCACCTCGCGGATCAGGTCCAGCGTGTGGCCGGTCTCCTCGGTGGACATGCCGGCCATCGGCTCGTCCAGCAGGATCACGCGCGGGTCGCTGGCCAGCGTCATCGCCAGCTCCAGCGAGCGCTGGCCCGAGTACGACAGCTCCCCCGCCAGCTCCTGCGCATGCCGCTGCAGCCGCACCTGCTCCAGCAGCCAGTCGGTCTCCTCGCCCAGCACGGCGATGCGGTCCACCGGCCGCCAGAAGGTGTACTGCAGGCCGTGGCTGCGCATCACCGCCAGGCGGATGTTCTCGAACACGCTGAGCCTGGGAAAGATGTTGGTGATCTGGAACGAGCGCGCCAGCCCGCGCCGGTTGATGCGCTGCGGCGGCAGCCCGTCGATGCGGCGTCCCTCGAACCGCACCTCGCCCGCGGAAGGCCGCAGGTTGCCGGAGACCAGGTGGAACAGCGTGGACTTGCCGGCGCCGTTGGGGCCGATGACGGCACGGCGTTCACCGGGCGGCAGCTCCAGGTCGATGCCGCGGATGATCTCGGTGGCGCCGAACGACTTGCGCAGCCCGCGGATGGAAAGAATGGATTCGGTCATGCGGCGTCCCGCTCCTGCAAGGCAGTGATCCGTTGGTGGGCCAGCCGGGCCAGCGCCGCGCCGGCGGCCAGCAGCACCAGCGGCAGCAGCCAGGTGCTCACGGCATCGGGCGCCCAGGCGCGGCCGAAGAGCTGCAACGGCGGCCAGCCTTCCTGCATGCGCGCCAGCGCGCGCCAGTCCTGCGAGCACAGCCGCTGCAGCGCTTCCAGCAGGAACACGCCGCCCGCGGCCAGCAGCAGCGCTGCGGCCATGCCGGCCGCCACGGCAGGCAGCACCGGCGCCGCGCCATGCCGGCGCAGCAGCCTGGCAGTGGCGGTGAACACGCCGGTGATGCCCTGCGGCACGAACAGCATCACCAGCACGAACAGCACGCCCTGGTACAGCAGCCACAGCTGGGTGGTGTCGGACACCGCATAGCCGAAGAAGGTCATCACCGCTGCGCCGAGCGCGGGCCCCAGGAAGGTGCCCACGCCACCGATGTAGCTGTTGAGCACCACCGCGGCCGACACGCTGGCGTCGAACACCACGTAGTTCACCGCCTCGTTGCTCAGCACCTGCAGCCCGCCCGCCACGCCCGAGAACATGGCCGACAGCGCAAAGGCCGACACGCCCAGGCCGTGCACGTCGTAGCCCAGGAAGCGCAGCCGGTGCGCGTTCTCGCGCAGGCCCAGCGTGAGGCGGCCCAGCGGCGTGCGGCTGTGGAACCACAGCGCCGCCAGCGACAGCAGCACCCAGCCCAGCACCACGTAGTACACCTGCACGGTGGAGCCGAAGTCGAAGCCCCAGGCCGGCATGCGCATGGTGGACACGCCCGATTCACCGCCGAACCAGCCGGGCAGCTGCGGCGCCAGCGAATGCAGCAGCTCGGCGATGGCCAGCGTGATCATCGCGAAGGCGGTGCCCGCGCGCTGGGTGGCGAACCAGCCCGCCACCACGCCCACCGCCAGGCCCACCAGGCCGCCCACCAGCGGCAGCAGCGGCGTGGGCAGCAGGCCGGCGCCGCCCAGCGCATTCATTGCGTGCGCGGTGGCGAAGGCGCCCACGCCGAAATAGGCCGCATGGCCGAAGGACAGCATGCCGGCACGGCCGCTGAGCAGGCTGTAGGCACAGGCGAACAGCGCCGAGATCAGCATCTGCACCGATGCATTGAGCAGGCCGCTGCTGAGCAGCGCCGGCAGCGCCAGCAGCAGCGCGACCAGCAGGCCGAGGGGCAGCAGCGCCGGCATGGACACGGCGGGGCCGGCCAGGGGCAGGGAATGGCTGCGCATCACGTCAGGCCTTCTCGCCCATGAGGCCTTGCGGCCGCACCAGCAGGATGAGCAGCATCAAGGCGAACGGCAGCGTGGCCGCCAGGCTGGACAGCTTGAGCGTGAGCAACCCGCCGATGCCTTCGGCCCAGGCGCCCGCGCCCACCAGGCCCAGCGCATCGGCCAGGCTGGCATCCACGCCCACCGCGAAGGAGGTGACGATGCCCAGCAGCAGCGAGGCCACCATGGCCCCGCCCAGCGAGCCCAGGCCGCCCACCACCACCACCACGAACACCATCACGCCGATCTCCAGCGCCATGTTGGGGCTGGTGGTGTAGAAGGCGCCGGCCACCGCGCCGGCCAGGCCGGCCAGCAGCGCGCCCACGCCGAACACGCCCATGAACACCCGCTGCACGTTGTGGCCCAGCGCCTCGGCCATCTGCGGCTTGTAGATGGCCGAGCGCACCACGATGCCCACCCGCGTGCGGGTCAGCAGCAGGTACACGGCGCCGAACATCACCAGCGCCACGCCGCCCATCAGCAGCCGGTACAGCGGGTACTGCTGCGCGCCGATGGCAAACGCCGGCCCGTCGAGCGCGGCCGGCACGCGGTAGTCGACCGGATGGTTGCCGAAGAAGAGCTTGATCAGCTCGGCGATGATGAAGGACAGGCCGAAGGTGAGCAGCAGCTCGTGCGCATGGCCGTGGCGGTGCACCCGCCGCAGGAAGAAGCGCTCCACCGCCATGCCCACCGCGCCGGCCAGCAGCGCGGCCGCCACCACCGCGAAGCCGAAGCCCAGCCAGGGCTGCAGCGTGAACGCGAAGTACGCGCCCAGCATGTAGAAGGAGGCATGGGCGAAGTTCAGCACGCCCATCATCCCGAAGATCAGCGTCAGCCCGGCCGACACCATGAACAGCAGCAGGCCGTAGATGGTGCCGTTGAGCAGCGCGAAGACGATCGCATCCATCGCGCGGCCCTCAGCGCGGGCGCTGCATCTTGCAGCCGGCCTGCACCGGCGCGGCCACCTCTTCGGCGGTGAACACCCGCACCGGCTTGAAGCCCATGTCGGTGCCGTCCACCTTGTACTTGGCGTCCTTGCTCACCATCGACACCACCATCGGCAGCATCACCTGGTGGTCGGCCGCGCGCATGCTCATCTCGCCGATGGGGGTCTTGAGCCGTGCCGTCTCCAGCGCGGCGGCGAAGGCGTTGACGTCCAGCGCGCCGTTGCGCGGCGCGGTGCGCTTGAGCGCCTGGCCCACCATCTCCAGCCCGAACACCGTCTGCGGCTCGATGAACACCGGGTCGTGGCCGGTCCTGGCGCGGTAGTCGGCCACGAAGCGCTCGCCCTCGGCGCCGCCGGCCTCGGGATTGAAGGCATGGGCCACGAAGTGCCCCACCGCCAGGTCGCCGGCATTCGACAGGTTGCCCGGCTGGTCGAGGTACACGGTGCCGAAGCGCGCCTTCAGGCCCGCGGCCTTGGAGGCCTTCATCAGCAGCAGCAGGTCGTTGGACCAGTTGCCGGTGAGCACGGTGTCGGCGCCGGAGGCCACGATCTTGGCCACGTAGGGCGCGAAGTCCTGGATCTTGTTGACGTCGTGCAGCGTCTTGTCCACCACCTGGTAGCCGCCGGCAGCAGCGGCGTCCACGATGGCGCGCTCCATGTCCTGTCCCCAGCTGTAGTTCTGGTTGATGGCGTAGACCTGGTCGCCCAGGGCCTGGGCCTGCTTCATCGCCTGCACCAGCGCCTTGGTGCGCAGCGGCGCATTGCCGGCGAAGCGGAAGTGGTGGAAGTTGCACTTGGCGCCGGTGAGTTCCTGCGCCTCGGCGCCCACGTTGATGTAGACCAGCTCCTTGCCCGCATTGCGCAGGTTGTGCTTTCGCACGTCCTCGGTGATCTGCCCGCCGATGGCCGACGAGGCGCCCTGCACCACGATCTGCACGCCGTCGGCGATGGCGGCCTTCAGCTTGTCGGAAGCACCGGCCGGGCCGCCCTGGTTGTCGTACTCCAGCACCTGCACCGGCTCGCCGTTCCAGCCGCCAGCGGCATTGATCTTCTCCACCGCATAACGCACCGCGGCGCGGTAGGCCAGGCCGGAGGAGGCCTGCGGGCCCGACAGCGTCTCCAGCACGCCGATCTTCACCGGAGCGGCCTGGGCCAGCCCGGCCAGCAGCAGTGCGAGGGGCGCCAGGGCGGCGGCGGTCTTGGGGCGGGGATGGCGGTTCATGGCTTGTCTCCTGTTCTGGGTATGGGATGGGGGCGGATCAGAGGTGCTCGACGTTGCCGTCGACGCTGATGGCCTGGCCGGTGACGTTGCGCGCGGCGGGCGAACACAGGAACAGCGCCAGGGCCGCCACGTCGTCGGTGGTGACCATGCGCCGCAGCGAAATCCTGTCGAGGTAGGACTGGCGGGTGGCTTCCACGCTGGCGCCGGTGGCCGCGGCGCGGGCGGCGATCACGCCGTTCATGCGCTCGCCCTCCACCGTGCCGGGCAGGATGGCGTTGACCCGCACGCCTTGCGGCCCCAGCTCGATGGCCAGCGACTGGCACAGGCCCACGATCGCCCACTTGCTGGCCGCATACGGCGTGCGGTAGGCGTAGCCCAGCCGGCCGGCCACCGAGCCCATGGCGATCAGGCACGGATTGGCGCCGCTGGCCTTGAGCAGCGGCACCGCGCGCCGCGCGAAGTAGTACTGGCCGTTGAGGTTGACGTCGATGGTGCGCACCCAGCCGTTCTCGTCCAGCGACTCGATGGGGCCGGTGGGCCCGGCGATGCCGGCATTGCTGACCAGCACGTCCAGCCCGCCGAGGGCGGCGCGCACGTCGTCGAACACCACGTCCACGTCGGCCGGCACCGCGGCATCGGCCACGCTGCCGGTGGTGCCGGGATGCTCGGCGATGAAGCGGGCCACGGCCGCGGCATCGATGTCGCAGATGTGCACGCGGGCGCCGGCGTCGCGGAAGGCCGAGGCGATGGCAGCGCCGATGCCGCTGGCGCCGGCGGTGACCAGCACGCGCAGGCCGGCGGGGGGTCGGAGGGTGTCGAGGAGAGGCATGCGGCGCTTTCGGTGGCAGTGGCCGCAGTCTCCCCAGCCGCAGGCCGCCGGCCTATGTCATCGGCCCACACATCCCGGGCCCTGCACTGTGTTCTTCGAGTGCAGGCGGCCCCACGCACGCGCTGCTGTTCCTACGATGGCCGCGGCCCTTGCCACCTACCTATACAAGTTCGGAGACGACGATGACCCATCGACCCCAGCGCCGCATGATGCTGCTGCTGTGCAGCGCCAGCCTGGCCGCCCTGACCGCCTGCGGCGGTGACGGCGACGGCGACGACGACAACGAGCCGGCACCGCCGGTGGCCACGCCCCGGGCCTGCGCCGACCTGGCCGGCCTGGCCATCCCGGCCAGCGCCATCGGCCTGCCCACCCAGGGCGGCGCCGTGACCGAGGCGGTGGTGGTGCCCGCCGCGGGCGCCGGCGTGGCCGCGCTGCCGGAGTACTGCCGCGTCACCGGCAGCATCGCGCCCATCGACACCACGGCGCCGTCCATCGTGTTCCGCGTGGCGCTGCCCGCGGCCTGGAACGGCAAGGCGGTGATGTTCGGCGGCGGCGGCCTGGACGGCACCGTGCCCAACGTGGCCGGCAACGTGCCCGCCGGCCCCGCCGACCAGCCGGTGCCGCTGGCCCGCGGCTATGCCACCTTCGCCAGCGATTCGGGCCACCAGGCCAATGCCTCGGGCTCGCTGGACGGCCGCTTCCTGGTCAACGACGAGGCCCTGCGCAACTTCGGCGGCCAGGCGCTGAAGAAGACGCGCGACGCCGCGGTGTACCTGATCGATGCGCGTTATGCAGCCGGCAAGCCCACGCGGGCCTACTTCGCCGGCGGCTCCACCGGCGGGCGCGAGGCGCTGTCGGTGGCGCAGCGCTGGCCGGCCGACTGGGACGGCATCATTGCCTGGTACCCGGCCTGGAACCAGCTCTCGGCCATGCTGGGCGGCCACCGCGCCAGCCGCGCGCTGGCGCAGCCCGGCGCCTACCCCAACACCGCCAAGCGGGTGCTGGTGCGCGATGCCGCGCTGGAGGCCTGCGATGCGCTGGACGGGCTTGCCGACGGCCTCATCGGCCAGCAGCAGCGCTGCAACGGCAGCTTCGACCCCGCCACCGCCACGCTGCGCGGCGCGCCGCTGCGCTGCCCGGGCGGCGCCGACACCGGCGACACCTGCCTGTCCGATGCGCAGATCACCGCGCTGAAGACGATGAACACCGAGACCCGCTTCAACTTCTTCCTGGCCAGCGGCTCCCAGGGCTACCCGGGCTACAACGTGTGGGGCGCCGACCTGGGCATCACCAGCAACCCGTCGCCGCTGCAGCCCACGGTCACCTTCCTCAACCTGGGCACCACGCAGCCGGCCACGCCGGTGCTGCCCACGGCGCCGTACATCACGCAGCAGCTGGACCAGGTCATCAAGTACGCGGTCACGCGCGATCCCGGTTACGCCAGCCTCACGCTGGACCCGGAGAACCCCGGCCCCTGGGGCACGCGGCTGAGCGAGCTGAGCACCATGCTGGACGTGAGCAGCGACCTGTCCGCCTTCATGGCGCGCGGCGGCAAGCTGCTGCTGGCGCATGGGCTGTCGGACGTGCTGGTGAGCTCGCGCGCCACCGCGCAGTACTGGCAGCGGCTGCGTGCGGCCCAGGGCGATGCGGCGGTGGACGGCTTCGCCCGCTACTACGAGGTTCCGGGCTACGGCCATGCGGTGAGCACCACCTTCAATGCCACCTGGGATTCGCTCACGGCGCTGGAGCAGTGGGTGGAGAAGGGCACCGCCCCGGCCAACCAGGTGACCACCGACACCGTGGGCGTGCCCGGCCGCAGCCGGCCGCTGTGCGAGTACCCGAAGTGGCCGCAGTACAAGGGCTCGGGCGACGCCAACAGCGCCGCCTCCTTCACCTGCGCCCAGTAAGGCGCGGCCGGGGCTCTGCTAGCCTGCGGGTGACATGAGGAGCAGTACCCCGACCGACGATGTCCTGCAACTGGGTGGCGAGCTGGTGCGGCTGCTGCACCAGGGCGCCGGTGCCGATGAATTCGCGCACCGGCTGGCCCGGGCCGAGGCCCTGCCCGCCGCCGGCGGCCAGCGCGAGGCGATGGTGGAGACGGTGCGCATGGCCATGGCCGTGCGCAACCGCATGGAACAGCTGCTGCAGCGCGAGCGCGGCATGCTGGCGGTGATCGAGTCGACGCAGGACCTCTCCAGCCGGCTGGACCTGACCGACCTGCTGCAGGCCATCGTCAGCCGGGCGCGGCGGCTGATGGGGGGCGAGGTGGCCTGGCTGTCCACCTACGACGCCGAGCGGCATGAGTTCCGCGTGGTGGTGGCCGACGGCGCCCTGGCCCACAGCACCCAGCACATGGTGGCGCGGCGCCGGCACGGCGTGGCCAGCGTGGTGCTGTCCACCCGGCTGCCCTTCTCCACCACCGACTACCTGAACGACGACCGCTTCGAGCACGACGAGGCGCTGGACGCCACCTTCCGCGCCGAGGGCATCGTGTCGCTGGTGGGCATTCCGCTGGTGCGCGACCAGGAGGTGATCGGCCTGCTGTTCGTGGCCGACCGCTACCACCGCACCCATGCGGCGCAGGACATCGCCATCCTGGGCGCGCTGGCCACGCATGCGGCGGTGGCGATGCGCAATGCTCGCGACTTCGACCGCGCCAATGCCGCGCTGGAGCATGCCGACCAGTCGCGCGCCCGGGTGGAGCAGCACCTGCGCAGCATCCAGGCCGCGGCCGAGGCGCATGAGCAGATGACCTCGCAGCTGGCACGCGGCGCCTCGCTGGCCGCGCTGTGCCAGCTGGTGGCGCAGCTGCTGGGCGGCGCGGTGCTGGTGCTGAACGAGGCCGCGCAGGAGGTGAGCGCGGGCACCGGCGACGGCTACGACAGCCCTGCGCTGCAGGCCTATTCGCCCAGCGGCGCGCACAGCACCGCCATCGGCCAGGCGCTGCGCGAGAGCCGGCGCAGCGGCCGATCGGTGGTGGCCTGCCGCATCGGCGACGAGACCTGCCGGGTGACGATGGTCTTCGGCGGTGCCGACGTGCTGGGCGCCATCGCCCTCTTCCACCGCGGCGAGCTGGATGAGTTCCGCGTGCGCACCTTCGAGCGCAGCGCCAGCATCGTGGGCGTGGTGCTGCTGTCCCAGGAGCGCATCGAGGCCGACAAGAGCCGCAGCGCCACCACGCTGCTGCGCGCGCTGCTGTCGGCCCGGCAGGAGGCAGCGGCGGTGCTGGCCAACCGCGCCGAGCGCTTCGGCCTCAACCTGGCGCAGCCGCTGTCGCTGCTGCTGCTGGTGGCCGAGACACCCGGCGCGGGCTTCGTCGCCCGGCGGCTGCGCCAGCTGCCCGCGCTGGCGCAGACGCTGGTGGACGAGATGGACGGCGTGGTGGTGGTCATCAGCCACGGCGCGCAGGCGGCCGACGTGCGGCAGGTGGTGCAGGCCTGCCTGCGCAACGAGCTGGGCGCCACCCACCGCGGCGTGCTGTCGCGCCCGGTCAGCGGCGTGGCCGCGCTGCCGGGCCTGCATGCCTCGTTGCGGCGGGCGCTGCCGGTGCTGGCGCAGCTGGGCATCCGCGGCGACATCGTGGGCCAGAACGAGCTGGCGCTGTACTCGGTGCTGTTCGAGACGCACGACCGCGCCAGCCTGCAGGAATTCCTGCAGGCCACCATCGGCCCGCTGCTGGACTACGACCACAAGCGCGGCACCGAGCTGGCGGCCACGCTGCTGGGCTACTTCGACCACAACCAGAATGCCAAGACCACGGCGCAGCAGCTGGACATCCATGTGAACACCATGCGCCAGCGGCTCATCACCATCGAATCGCTGCTGGGCCACTGGGGCGTGGCCGCGCGGGCGCTGGAGCTGCACGTGGCGCTGCGGCTGTGGCGCATCACCCAGGCGGTGCCCTGAGCCTGGCCGCCGTCACATCACCGTGGCATGCGGATGCAGCGGATGGTCCAGCGTCTCGGCCATCAGCCGCAGCGCGCGGTCGCAGTCGTCCAGCGACGCCGGGCCGCCCAGGCACAGGCGCACCGCATCGGGCGGATTGCCGTCGGTGCTGAAGGCGGCGCTGGCCACCACCGCCACGCCCTGGGTGCGCAGCCAGGAGGCGCACTCCACCACGCTCCAGCTGCCCGACAGCGGCAGCCACAGGTGGAAGCATTCGGGATGCGCCACCACGCCCCAGGGCCCCAGGTGCTGCAGTGCCAGCGCATGCCGGGCGCGGCATTCGGCGCGGATGGCCTCCAGCACCGCCTCGGCCGTGCCGTCGTTCACCCAGCGCGTGACGATGGCATTGGTGACGGGCGAGGCCATCACCGTGGTGGCCCGCAGCGCACCGGCCAGGCGCTGGGCCAGCCGGGTGTTGGGCGCCAGCACGTAGGCGCTGCGCAGGCCGGCGCCCAGGCACTTGGAAAAGCCGGTGACGTAGTAGGTGATGTCGGGCGCCAGGCAGGCCAGCGGGCGCGGCAGGCGCTCGGTGGGCAGCATCGCGTAGGCATCGTCCTCGATGATGGGCACCGAGAAGCGCAGCGCCACGTCGGCCAGGGCTTCGCGCCGGGCGCGGCTCATCGTGATGGTGGTGGGATTGAGCAGCGTGGGGTTGCAGTACACCGCCTTGGGCGACAAGGTCTTGCAGGCATGCTCGAAGGCCTCGATGTCCGGACCGTCGTCGTCCAGCGGCAGCGCATGCAGCTGCACGCCCAGCTGGGTGGCGATGGCCTTCAGGCCCGGGTAGGCCAGCGAATCGACGCACACCAGCTCGCCCGGCCGCGCCAGCTGGGACAGCAGGCCGGTGAGCACGCCATGGATGCCCGGGCACACCAGCAGCCGGTCGGCGCTGGCGGTGGGCAGGCGGCGCTGCAGCCAGCGGGCGCCGGCCTCGCGGTCCTCGGGCGTGCCGCCGAAGTCCTGGTAGCGCAGCAGGCCGTAGAGGTCGCTGTGCGCCATCACCTCGGCCGCGCTGGCGTGCATGCGCGCCAGCAGCGCTTCGTCCTGCGGCTCGGGCGGCAGGTTCATCGTCATCTCGGCGCCGCTGCCGCCGCGCAGCGGCATCGCCGGCGCCTTGCCGCGTACGTAGGTGCCGAAGCCCGCGCGCGAATCGATCAGCCCGCGCTTGCGCGCCTCGGCATAGGCACGGGCCACGGTGGTGTAGTTGAGCTGCAGGTCGTCGGCCAGCTCGCGCAGCGTGGGCAGCCGGTCGCGCGCGGCCAGCCGGCCGTCGCGCAGGTCCTCGGCGATCAGGTCGGGGATGGCGAGGTAGGCCGGGCGGTCCTGCGACGCCAGCCGCTTGCGCCAGTGCGCGGTGGGTTTGCTCATGGGGTACTGCTCGTCATGGGGTGCTGCCGCGGCTGATCGCATGCCGGCCCGGGCTTGATCGCATCAAGCGTGCCCGTTGTCGCCCGGCTGCCAAGGCCGCGGCTGTGCAGCCTTGGTGCACCGGCCGTCGCAGCCGCCCCATTGATCGGGTGCATTGATCGCATGGCCGCCGCCCTGCGCCGGTGCAGCCGGCCGCATGCGTCCGCCAGCTCGGCAGCATGCAGGTCCGCCGCACAAAAACTTGCTTGGCCGCGCATCGGCATCGCCATTGGTTGATCGCGCATTGATCGCACGCCGGCCGCGGCTCACTGGCACATCGCATGCAGAAGCATGGGCTCCCGCAACCCAACGGAGTCAAGCGATGCCCAAAGTCACCAAGCCCCAGAACCAGAAGGGCGAGTTCCTGGTCGATTACGAGGAGAAGGTGTTCGAGGACGTGAAGGCAGAGCCCGGAGAGAAGGCGCTGGTCACCTTCCACACCGTGGCCTTCGAGGGCTCCATCGGCTTCGTCAACCTGCTGCAGGCCACGCGGCTGCAGCGCAAGGGCTTCGAGACCTCGATCCTGCTGTACGGCCCGGGCGTGACGCTGGGCGTCAAGCGCGGCTTTCCCACGCTGGGCGACGAGGCCTTCCCGGGCCACCAGAACTTCAACAACCAGATCACCAAGTTCATCGCCGAGGGCGGCAAGGTCTACGCCTGCCGCTTTGCGCTGCAGGCGCTGTACGGCCACGGCGAAGGCTCGCTGATCGAAGGCATCCGCCCCATCAGCCCGCTGGACGTGCTGGACATCGTGCTGCTGCACCGCAAGCAGAACGCCTTCATCCTCGACACCTGGACGCTGTGAACAAGACCGTGGTCCGCGCGGCGGCGGTGCAGATCGCGCCCGACTTCGACCGGCCCGACGGCACGCTGGACCGCGTGTGCAGCGCGATCGACGAGGCCGCTTCGCGCGGCGCGCAGATCGTGGTGTTCCCCGAGACCTTCGTGCCCTACTACCCGTACTTCTCGTTCGTGCTGCCGCCCTGCCAGCAGGGCGCGCCGCACCTCAGGCTGTACGAGCGGGCGGTGGTGGTGCCGGGGCCGGTGACCACCGCGGTAGGCGAGCGGGCGCGGGCCCGCGGCATCGTGGTGGTGCTGGGCGTGAACGAGCGCGACCACGGCAGCCTGTACAACACCCAGCTGCTGTTCGATGCCGACGGCACGCTCAAGCTCAAGCGCCGCAAGATCACACCCACCTACCACGAGCGCATGGTGTGGGGCCAGGGCGATGGCGCCGGGCTGCAGGTGGTGCCCACCGCGGTGGGCCGCGTGGGCGCGCTGGCCTGCTGGGAGCACTACAACCCGCTGGCGCGTTATGCGCTGATGGCCCAGCACGAGGAGATCCACTGCGCGCAGTTCCCCGGCTCGCTGGTGGGGCCGATCTTCGCCGACCAGATGGGCGTGACGATCCGCCACCATGCGCTGGAGTCGGGCTGCTTCGTCATCAATGCCACCGGCTGGCTGACCGAGGCGCAGATCGCCGCGGTGACGCCCGACGCCCAGCTGCAACAGGCCCTGCGCGGCGGTTGCCACACCGCCATCGTCTCGCCCGAAGGCAAGTACCTGGCCGAGCCGCTGACCGAGGGCGAAGGCATGGTGGTGGCCGACCTGGACATGGCGCTGATCACCAAGCGCAAGCGAATGATGGATTCCGTGGGCCACTACGCCCGGCCCGAGCTGCTGAGCCTGGCCATCGACCGCCGGCCCACCGCCACGATGTTCGACAACCCGAGGGACGACCATGAGCCTGACCACCCACCTGCCCCCCGCCTTCGGCCGCGGCGCGCCAGTTGATGACGGAGCTGCAGTCCCACGGCCTGCGGCTGCTTGACCCCACGGCCGGCGCACCCAGCCGGCGCGGCGGTGCCGGCCCGTCGGACCACAAGGCGGTGACGGTGGACGGCCACACGATCATGGTGCCGGTGCACACCTCGGGCGCCTGGCAGTCACCCTTCATGGCCGAGGCGCCCGACGCGGCCGGCGCCAGCGTGCTCAAGCGCGGCAGCATCCCCATCGCGCAGATCGCCTTTCCGCGGCAACCGCGCTTCTATGCGCTGCAGACGATGGACGGCGTGCCCTACTCGCACATCGCCACGCTGCATGGCGCCGACGTGCTGGCCACCACGGTGCTGCAGACCTGCATCCGCTACGAGAGCCGGCGCAAGAGCTGCAAGTTCTGCGCGATCGGGCAGTCGCTGGCGGCCGGCCGCACCATCGCGCACAAGACGCCGGAGCAGCTGGCCGAGGTCGCCCGCATGGCGGTGCTGCTGGACGGCGTGAAGCACATGGTGATGACCACCGGCACGCCGCCCGGCGACGACCGCGGCGCGCGGGTGCTGGCCGACAGCGCCTTCGCGATCAAGGCCGGCCTGCCCGCCGGCCGCACGCTGCCACTGCAGGGCCAGTGCGAGCCGCCCGACGACGACCGCTGGTTCACGCGCCTGCAGGCCGCCGGCATCGACACCCTGGGCATGCACCTGGAAGCGGTGACGCCCGCGGTGCGCGAACGCATCATGCCGGGCAAGGCCACGGTGCCGGTCTCGCGCTACCTCACGGCCTTCGAGGCGTCGGTGAAGGTGTTCGGCCGCGGCCAGGTCAGCACCTACATCCTGGCCGGGCTGGGGGACACGCGCGAAGAGATCCTCGCGATGTGCGCCACGCTGGTGGGCCTGGGCGTGTACCCGTTCGTGGTGCCCTTCGTGCCGATCAGTGGCACGCCGCTGGAGGACCATCCGGCGCCCGATGCGGGCTGGATGAAGTCGATCCTGGAGCCGCTGGGCGCCATGGTCTCGCGCGCCGGGCTGCGCTCGGTGGACATCAAGGCCGGCTGCGGCAAGTGCGGCGCATGTTCGTCGCAGTCGCAGTACGAGACGACCGGCGCCGGCGCGGAGCTGGCCGCATGAACGCCCTGCTGGCCGCGCCGGGGGATGCGCCGCAGGACGCGCAGGCCGCCGACTTCAAGCCCTGCGAGTTCCGCATCAAGTGGGCCAGCGCCGGATGGGAGCAGCGCGAAGCCCTTGCGCTGCGTCGTGCGGTGTTCTGCATCGAGCAGGGCGTGTTCGTCGGCGACGACCTGGACGCGGTGGATGCGCAGGCGCAGACGCTGGTGGCGCTGTCCTGCGTGGGCGGGCTGCCCGACCAGGTGGTGGGCACGGTGCGCATCCACCAGGCCGAGCCGGGGCTGTGGTGGGGCTCGCGGCTGGCGGTGCATGCGGCCTTCCGCCAACACGGCCGCATCGGCGCCGGCCTGATCCGGCTGGCGGTGGCCAGCGCCCATGCGCGCGGCTGCCGGGTGTTCCTGGCGCATGTGCAGCAGCAGAACGCGGCCATGTTCCAGCGCCTGCACTGGCAGCCGCTGAAGCACGGGCTGCTGCACGGCCGGCCGCATGTGCTGATGCAGGCCGACTTGGCAGCCTATCCGCCCTGCGTGGATGTCTATACAGGTCACGTGACGCGCAGCAGCGCGCCCGCCGCGGCATGAGCGCCGCCGCCCGGCCGGCCGAAAGCGGCGCTCATCCCGCTCGGCGGGATCCCGCGCAGCGGGAGGGTGCTCCAGTGAGCGAAGCCGATCCAGCCCAGCGCCTGTGCGAAGCCCTGCGCGCCAGCCGCGGCTTCCTGCACAAGCAGGACATCGGCAGCGCCATGGACCTGCTGGCGCAGGCCCGCCCGGTGGCCGCGCCGGGTGTGCTGTCGGTGCCCAATGGCGACGACTGCGCGGCCATCGCCGATGGCGCTGACGGCCACCTGCTGTTCGCCATCGAAGGCTTCGTCGACGACTTCGTCGAGCGGGAGCCGTGGTTCGCCGGCTGGTGCGGCGTGATGGTCAACCTGAGCGACGTCGCCGCGATGGGTGGCCGGCCGCTGGCCGTGGTGGATGCGCTGTGGAGCGCCGACAGCGCCGCCGCCGAGCCGCTGATGCAGGGCCTGGTGGCGGCCTGCGAACACTACGGCGTGCCGCTGGTGGGCGGCCACAGCAACCACCGCAGCAGCCGCTCGCAACTGGCCGTGGCGGTGCTGGGCCGCGCCCGGCGGCTGCTCACCAGCTTCGATGCCCGGCCGGGCGACGTGCTGGTGATGGCGGTCGACCTGCGCGGGCGCTGGCAGGAGCCCTATCCCTACTGGAATGCCGCCACCGGCGCGCCGGCCGAGCGCCTGCGGGCCGACCTCGAGCTGCTGCCGCAACTGGCCGAAGCCGGGCTGGCCGATGCGGCCAAGGACATCAGCATGGCCGGCGTGCTGGGCACCGCGCTGATGCTGCTGGACTGCTCTCGCGCTGGCGCGGTGATCGACGTCGACGCGATACCCCGGCCGCCCACGGTGACGGAAGGCGACGACGCAGCGCTGCTGCGCTGGCTCACCGCCTTCCCCAGCTATGGCTTCGTGCTCAGCGTGCGGCCTGCGCAGGTGCCGGCGGTGCTGCGGCACTTCCAGGCCCGCGACATCGCGGCAGCGGCCATCGGC
This sequence comes from Aquincola sp. J276, assembly GCF_024700035.1. Classification (NCBI taxonomy): domain Bacteria; kingdom Pseudomonadati; phylum Pseudomonadota; class Betaproteobacteria; order Burkholderiales; family Sphaerotilaceae; genus Aquincola; species Aquincola sp. J276. The sequence goes on along the minus strand of NZ_JAJONC010000002.1, from coordinate 344,112 downwards.
GAGGTGACGGCCGCGCCCACGGTGCAGCTGCACCACCGCGGCGGCCGGGCCCCGCTGTGGGACCTGGCGGCCCGGCCCTTCATCACCGCCCGGGGGCCGGCACATGGTTGATCCGGCGCATCGCAAGCTGCGCATTGCGCTGCTGACCCATTCGGTCAACCCGCGCGGCGGCGTGGTGCATGTGCTGGAACTGGGCCGCGCGCTGCAGGCCGCGGGCCATGCGGTGACGGTGATGGCCCCGGCCACGCCGGGCCAGCGCTTCTTCCGCGACACGCCCTGCGCGATTGAATATGCGCCGCTTCGGCCCGCGCCAGCGGGCGCGGGCGTCTCGCTGGCCGCCAGCGTGGCCCACCGCATCGATGCGATGCGCAACCATCTCGGGGTCACCCAGGCCGCCCGCCGATTCGACGTGCTGCATGCACACGACGGCATCGGCGGCAATGCGCTGGCCGACCTGAAGGCGCGGGGCGACATCGCCGGCTACGTGCGCACGGTGCACCACGTCGACCACTTTCCCGACGAACAGGTGCAGGCCTGGGAAACCCGCAGCCTGCGCCAGGCCGGCCTGCTGCTGTGCGTCAGCCGCGTGTGGCAGCAGCGGCTGCAGCGGGCGCACGGCCTGCGCGCGCAGCGTGTGCACAACGGCATCGACCTGCAGCGCTACTCGCCCGCCCGCCAGCCGGAGGACGAGGCCATCGCCGCGCAGCTCGGGCTGTCGGGTGCATCGCCCATCGTGCTGGCCATGGGCGGCATCGAGGCGCGCAAGAACAGCCTGCGGCTGCTGCAGGCGTTCATCCTCCTGCGCCGCGGCCTGCCGAGGGCGCGGCTGGTGATCGCCGGTGGCGCCAGCGTGCTCGACCATGCCGGCGAGGTGTCCGCCTTCCATGCGCTGATGGCCGAGGCCGGCCTGCAGCCGGGCACCGACGTGCTGCTCACCGGCCCGGTGCCCGATGCGCAGGTGCCGGCCCTGTACCGCAGCGCCAACGTGCTGGCCATGCCTTCGCTGCTGGAAGGCTTCGGCCTGGCGGCGCTGGAGGCGCTGGCCTGCGGCACCCGCGCGGTGGTCTCCCGCATCGCGCCGTTCACCGAGCACTTCGCGCCCCACGGCGACGTGCACTGGGCCAACCCGATGGATGCGGCCAGCATCGCCGCCGCGCTGCGCGAGGCGGTGGCGCTGGGCCGCCGCACACCGCCCGCCGTCTGCGGCCGCTTCGGCTGGCCGGCCAGTGCCTTGCGCCACACGGCGCTGTACCGATCTTTCCTGCAAGGAGACCGCATGCCCGCCATGCACTACCAGCTGCGCTGGCCCGATGCCAGCGAGACCACCTGCTATTCCCCTTCGCTGGTGATCAAGGACTACTTCCAGCCCGGCGCGCAGTACCCGCTGCCCGACTTCCTGCAGCGGGTGCGCGAGGCCACGCAGATCGCCTCCGACCGCGTGGCCGCGAAGTACGGCTTTGCCTGCTCGATGGCGGCCGACCAGCTCGACACCATCGAGGCCACCGCCGCCCGCTTTGCCGACCGTCCCGACGCCCGGGTGCAGGTCGTCGCCTTCCAGGAGTGACGAGCATGACCCGCACCCACGAACACCATGCCGTCGTCATCGTCGGCGGCGGACAGGCCGGCCTGTCGATGAGTGCCTGCCTGCAGCAGGCCGGCATCGGCCACGTGGTGTTCGAGAAGCACACCGCCCTGCATGTGTGGCAGAGCCGCCGCTGGGACAACTTCTGCCTGGTGACGCCCAACTGGCAGTGCGACCTGCCGGGCCACCCCTATGCCGGCGACGATCCGCACGGCTTCATGAAGAAGGACGAGATCGTGGCGTACCTGGCCGCCTTCCGGCGCAAGGTGGCGCCGCCGCTGCGCGAGGGCGTGGCGGTGCGCCTGGTCAAGCCGCGGCCGCAGGGCGGCTATGACGTGCAGTACAGCGTGGGCACCGACACCGCGCTGCGGCACTGCACCGCCGACCAGGTGGTGGTGGCCTCGGGCGGCTACCACCTGCCCATCGTGCCGCGCATGGCCGAGCGGCTGCCCGCGGGCCTGAAGCAGCTGCACTCCGAGCAGTACCGCAATGCGGCCGAGCTGCCGCCCGGCGCGGTGCTGGTGGTGGGCTCGGGACAGAGCGGCGCGCAGATCGCCGAGGACCTGCACCTGGCCGGCCGCCAGGTGGTGCTGGCGGTGGGCGAGGCACCCCGCTGCGCCCGCTTCTACCGCGGCCGCGACGTGGTGGACTGGCTGGCCGACATGGGCTACTACGAGATGCCGGTGGGCCAGCATCCGCTGCGCGAAGGCGTGCGCGACAACACCAACCACTACGTGACCGGCCGCGACGGCGGGCGCGACATCGACCTGCGCCGCTTCGCGCTGCAGGGCATGCAGCTCCATGGCGCGCTGGAAGGCGTGGACAGCGCAGTCGATGGCGCGGTGACGCTGCGCTTCAAGCCGGGCCTGGCGGCCGTGCTGGACAAGGCCGACGCCATCTACAACGGCATCAACGCCAGCATTGACCAGTACATCGAGCGCCAGGGCATCGAGGCCCCGCCGCCCAGCCGCTACGAGCCGGTGTGGGTGCCGCCGGAAGAACGCACCACGCTCGACCTGCAGGCCGCCGGCATCGGCAGCGTGGTGTGGTGCATCGGCTTCGCGCCCGACTTCTCCTGGCTGGACGCGCCGGTGTTCAATGGCCGCGGACAGCCGCAGCACGAGCGCGGCGTCACCGCCCTGCCCGGCCTGTACTTCCTGGGCCTGCCGTGGCTGCACACCTGGGGCTCGGGCCGCTTCTCCGGCGTGGCGCGGGATGCGCGGCACCTGGCCGAGGTGATCGCCGCCGAGCAGGAACGGCGCGGCAGCGACGGCGCGCCGGCCGCCCGCGTGGCCCGCACCGTGGCCAGCGGCGCCTCGGGCAACGGCTCGGTGGGGCCGCGCACGCCGGGGCAGTGAACCCGCCCGCTCACTCCGGCTGCAGACCCGCGGCCGCCAGCATCTGCTCCGCATGCGCCAGCTCGGCGCGCAGGGCCTCGGTGTATTCGGCCGGGGTGCTGGGCGCCACGGCGCCGCCCAGGGCTTCGATGCGGGCGCGGGTCTCGGGCTGGGCCAGCACCGTGCGCAGGCTGTCGCTCAGCAGCTTGACGATGGCCGGCGGCGTGCCGGCGGGCACCGACAGGCCGCCGATGGAGGTGAGCGACACCGGCACGCCGGCTTCCGCCAGCGTGGGCACCTCGGGCAGGCGCGGATGGCGCTGCGCCGCGCTCACCGCCAGCGGCACCAGGCGCTGGCTCTGCAGGTGCGGCAGCGCCACCGAGGTGATGGCCAGCGTGAAGTCCACCTGCCGCGCGATCACCGCATTGGTGGACTCGGTGGCGCCCTTGTAGGGAATGTGGGTAGCGCTGATGCCGGCCGCGCGCAGCATCAGGGCCGCGCCCAGGTGCGCGGGCGAGCCGATGCCGCCACTGGCGTACATCAGCTGCCCGGGCTGCTTGCGCGCCCGCTCCACCAGCTGCTGCACCGTGCTGAAGCCGCTGCCGGCATGGGTGACCAGCGTGAGGTCGGACACGCCGATGCGGCCCACATGCTCGAAGTCCTTCATCACGTCGAAGCCCGGCCTCTTGTACATGCGCATGCTGGTGGCCATCGGCGAGCCGGAATACACCCAGGTGTAGCCATCGGGCGCCGCACGCGCGGCCGTCTGCGCACCCAGGTTGCCGGCCGCGCCAGGCTTGTTCTCCACCACGATGTTCTGCTTGAGCAGCGTGCCCATGGCCTCGGCCACCACCCGCACCGTGTTGTCCGGCGAGGTGCCGGCCAGGTAGGGCACCACCCAGCGGATGGGCCGCGAGGGGTAGCGCTCCTGCGCGGTGGCGGCCGTGCCCGCCAGCAGGGCCAGGGCCCCGGCGGCCAGGCGCCGGATGGTGCGGTTCATCGTCGTCATGTCGTCGTCTCCTCTTGTCTTGGCGCCAGCAGCTCGCGGGCGATGGTGTTGCGCTGGATCTCGCTGGTGCCGGTGAGCACCCGGTACATGCGCAGCATGCGGAACAGGAACTCCACCCGGCTGCCCTGCACGATGCCCTCGCCGCCCAGCACCTGCACCGCGCGGTCGGCGATGCGGAAGGCCGCCTCCGAGCAGAACAGCTTGGCCATCGAGGCCTCGCCGCGGGCATCGGCATCGTGCTCCAGCCGGCGGGCCACGCCGAGCATCAGCGCCCGCGCAGCGGCCAGGTCGGTGGCCATGTCGGCCAGCAGGTGCTGCACCGCCTGGAAGCCGGCGATGGGCTGGCCGAACTGCCGGCGCCGCAGCGCATGGGCGCAGGCGTCCTGCAGCGCCAGCCGGGCCAGGCCCAGCATGGCCGGGCAATGCAGCAGCCGGTTGACGGTGATGCGGCCCAGCGCCAGCGCCAGGCCGCGGCCACGCTCGCCCAGCTGGTTGGCCGCCGGGATGCGGCAGTCCTCCAGGTGGATGTTGCCGGTGTGAGACTGGCCGGCCATCGTCCTGTAGCCGGCCTCCACCCGGAAGCCCGGCCGCTCGCGTTCGACCAGGAAGGCCGTGGTCTCGCGGCGTAGAGGATCGTCCCCCGTGGCCGCGATCACGATGGCCATGTCGCAGAACGGCGCACCGGAGATGAAGCGCTTGACGCCATTGAGCACGAAGCCGTCGCCATCGGGCTTGGCGCGGGTCTGCACCGCGCCGGCATCGGAGCCGGCCTCCGGCTCGGTGATGGCGAAGCAGATGGCCTTCTCGGCCCGCGCCACCGGCAGCACCAGCCGCTCCATCTGCTCGGGCGTGGCGCTGCGCACCAGCGCACCCAGCCGCGGCGGGCCGGAGAGTTCGCCCAGCACATGCGGCGCGAAAGGCGATCCGGTGGCGTAGATGGCCTCCTTGATCAGCGCATGGTCGTGCAGGCCGAAGCCAGCGCCGCCCAGCGCGCCTGGCAGGGTCATGCCGTAGAAGCCGCGCTGGTGCGACAGCTTCCACACCTGCTGCAGCAGCGGCCGCGGCGCGCCGTTGTCATGGCTGATGCGGTGCTCGCGGGCCAGCGGGTCCAGCTCGTCATGGATGAAGGCCTGCACCCGGCGGATGAAGTCGGCCGCAGCCCCGGTGCCTTCGAAGAAGGTGTCCTGTTGCATGGCGGGCCTCGTCAGTTCACGCGCCGTTGCCGGCCTTGCCAGTAGGGCTCGCGCACGTCCTTGCGCGAGAGCTTGCCGTTGCCGTTGCGCGGCAGCGCGGCCACGAAGTCGATGCTGCGGGGGCGCTTGAAGCCGGCCAGCCGGCTGTCGCAGAAGTCCATCAGCGCCTGCGCATCGGCGGCCTGGCCTTCGCGCAGCACCACCACCGCCTTCACCGCCTCGCCCCAGTGCTCGTCGGGCACGCCGATCACGCAGGCCTCGTACACCGCCGGATGCTGGGCCAGCACCGATTCCACCTCGCGCGGATAGACGTTGAAGCCGCCCGACACCAGCATCTCCTTCCTGCGGTCGACGATGTGGATGTAGCCCTCGGCATCCACCCGAGCCAGGTCGCCGGTGCGCAGCCAGCCGTCCTCGCCCAGCACCTCGCGGGTGAGTTCGGGCGCCCGCCAGTAGCCGGCGAACACGTCGGGCCCGCGCACGCAGATCTCGCCGATGGCCTCGCCTTCCACCGGCTGGCCGGCCTCGTCGAGCACCTGCACGTCGGCCTCGCCCAGCGCGCGGCCGCAGGCCTGCAGCAGCTCCGGCCGCTCGCCGGACATGGCCCGTGCGTGGTCGGCGATGGACAGGCCCACCACGCCGCCGGTGGTCTCGGCCGCGCCGTAGCCCTGCGCCAGCACCGGCCCGAAGGCGGCCCAGGCCTCGCGGATGCGGGCCGGCGACATCGGCGCGGCGCCGTAGCTCAGCAGCCGCAGGCTGGAGAGGTCGCGGTCCTTCAGCGTGGGCTCGGCCAGCAGCGCATGGATCATGGCCGGCACGAAGAAGCCCATCGTCACCCGGTGCCGCTCGATGGCCTGCAGGATCTCTGCCGGCTGGAAGCGGTCCATCAGCAGCACGGTGGCGCCCTGGAACAGCATCGGCTGGATGAACATGCCGCTGGCGTGGGTGATGGGGCCGCACAGCATCAGCACGTCGCCGGGGCCGGCCTGCATGCGGCCCATGATGACCTTGCGCAGCGAGGCGAAGCGGTTGCCCACGGTCTGCATTGCGGCCTTGAGCTTGCCGGTGGAGCCCGAGGTGTAGTGCAGCACCGCCAGCTCGTCGGCACGCATCGCCTCGCGCAGCGGGGTGGCGGGCTGGGCGGCCAGCAGGGCCTCGTAGTCGGCCCAGCCCTCGGGGCGCGAGGCTCCGTCCAGCGCGATGAAGCGGCGCAGCCCCGGCACCGATTCGGCGATGTCCTGCACCATGGCCCGGTGCTGCGGGCCGGCGATGCAGGCCGCGGGCTCGGCATTGGCCAGTGCGTCGGCCAGCTCCGCCGGCGCCAGCCGGGCGTTGAGCGCCACCTTCACCAGGCCCAGCTTGTAGAGCGCGCATTCCAGCTCCACGATCTCGGGCCGGTTGGGCGAGACGATGGCCACGCGGTCGCCACGCTGGAGGCCCAGCGCCCGCAGCGCATGGGCCAGCCGGTTGGAGCGCTCCTCCAGCGCGCGGTAGCTGAGCACGCTGCTGCCGAACAGCACGGCGGGCCGCTCGGGCCAGAAGCGCGCGCTGCGCGCCAGGTAGGTACCGAAGTTCATCGTCTTGTCTCCATCTGCTGGCAACCAGTCTAGGCAGCGGTTCATGCAGTTTGGATAATCGAACCGTGCGGTGTGATAACGCTGCGGAATCAACGGAAGCGCCCCGGTATGGCCCTGCGACTGGACGACATCGACTACTTCCTGGCCGTGGCCCGCCACCGGCAGGTGCGCCGCGCCGCGCTGGAGCTGGCGGTCTCGCAGCCGGCGGTCACCAAGGGCATCCAGCGGCTGGAGGCGGAGCTGGGGTTCCCTCTCTTCATCCGCAGCCGGCGCGGCATGGAGCTCACCGCGGCGTCGGCCCGCTTCCACGAGCGCCTGGCCACGCTGCGCGGCAGCCTGGGCGAGGCCATCAAGGAAGCCGCCGACCTGCACCTGGGCGAGCTGGGCACGCTGCATGTGGGCGTGTCGCCGCTGTATGCCAATCAGCTCTTCGTGCCGGCCTGCGTGCGGCTGAACCAGGAGCGGCCGGCCGCGCGGGTGTCGGTGCTCATCCACCTGAACGACACGCTGCTGACGGCGCTGCGCCGCGGCGACATCGACCTCAGCATCAATGCGCTGCCGGCCGAGCTGCCCGACGACCTGCAGGCGGTGCCGCTGATGGCCGACGACCTGTGCATGGTGGTGCGCGAGGGCCATCCGCTGCTGTCGCGCCGGCGGGTGCGGCTGAAGGACCTGGCGCAGGCGCAGTGGATGCTGCCCGGCCTGGCGGTGGCCGCGCGCCGTGCGGTGGAAGGCCGGCTGGCCGAGGCCGGCCTGCCGCCGCCGCGGGTGGTGGTGGAGGTCAACAACACCGCGGGCCAGCTGCTGGACCTGGTGCGCCACAGCGACCTGGTCTCGCTGATGAGCCAGGCGATGCTGGCCACGCCGGCCGGTGCCGGGGTGGTGGCGCTGCCGATGGCCGAGGCCCGCATCCGCCGCGAGATCGGCATCGTGATGCGGGCCGGCAGCCGGCTGCCGCCGCTGGGCGCCCGCCTGGTGGAGATCCTGACCGGCGCCGCCTGAGCCGGCTACAGCGCCCGGCTCAGCACGATGCTGCCGAACACCGGCCGCTGGCGCTGGCCCTCGAACTCATGGCTGCGGTGGTAGCGCGCCAGGGCCAGGCGCCAGGGGCCGTTCTGCAACACCAGGCCGTAGCTCACCTCGCCGACGAAGGGCCGGCGCTGCACGCTCTGGCTGCGGTGGAACACGTTGCCGTCCAGCGTGAGGTCGTGCGCCACCCAGCGCAGGTCGGTGCCGGCGAAGACATGGCCGGCCCAGCCCGGGCGTCGCCAGGCCCCCGGCTGGCGCGCCGGCGCGGTGCCCAGCGAGCCGGCCCAGGTGGGCACGCTGCCGAAGTCGTCGGGCAGCCGCGTGCCCCAGCGCCACTGCGCACCGGCCAGCGCGCCGGTGTTCAGCGTGCCCAGGCTGGCGCCCAGCCGGGCCACGGTGTCCCAGCCGGCGCGGTCGCTGCCGGCGTCGTCGGAAGCCGGTCCGCGCCGCGCCCACTCGCGCTGCAGCTGCAGCACCGGCTCGTCGCGCAGCTGGTTGCGCCAGCCATTGAAGCGGCGGGAGCCGGTGATCCTGTGCACCAGCCGCTGCACCTCCTCGCCGCGTGCGGAAGGTCCCACCCAGCCCAGCAGCAGCGTGCTGGTTTCCAGCAGCGGGCCGCTGCGGCCCTGGTAGCTCAGCGCGGCGGCCAGCACCGCGGCATAGGGCCGGTCCTCGGGGATGGGATCGCTGCGCTCGTTGTCGCCGGGCGTGAGGATGGCCTGCCCCGCGTCCAGCACCAGGTTGCGCTGCTCGGCCTGGCGCGGCTGCAGCCAGCGCAGGCCGCGGTTGAGCTGCCGCACGAAGCCGGGCAGGCAGTCGTCATCGGTGAAGCTGGTGAGGTTGGCCGACACCAGCGTGAACAGCGCGCCGTTGCTGTAGCCCTCGTCGCGCCCGCCCAGCAGGTCGTTGTCGATGCGCAGGTGCAGCTGGGGTGCGCCGGTGGCCGGCTGGCTGCGGCAGGCGGCGGTGTCGTCGGATTCGGCCGCCGCGGCCAGGGTCGCGGCCGACAGCAGGACAAGGCCCAGCATCGGCCGCCAGGCCGAGCGGGTTCGGAACGTTGGAGGCATGCAAGCTCCGTGGTGGCAACCGCGCGGCTGTGGCAAGCACTGCGCCCGCGCCGCCGTTCAGGCCGGCGGCGCCGCGGCCGGTCGTTGACCTGCCAGGTCATCGACGCCAGCACCCGCAAGCGGCACAGTGCGGGCACGCACATGCCTCGATACGAAGGAGTCCCCATGCCCGCATTTGCCATCGCCCACCTGCAGGACGTGCAGTTCGGCGAAGACATCGTCCGCTACCTCCAGGCGGTGGACGACACCTTCCAGCCCCATGGCGGGCGCTTCCGCAGCCACGGCAAGCGGCCCGAGGTGCTGGAAGGCGACTGGCCCGGCGACGTGGTGGTGGTGGAGTTTCCGGACCTGGCGGCGGCCCGCGCCTGGTACCACTCGTCGGCCTACCAGGCCATCCTGCCGCTGCGGCTGCGCCATTCGCGCGGCGACGTCATCCTGCTGGACGGCGTGCCCGACGGCTACCGCGCCACCGAGCTGCTGCGCACACCCGATCAGACCGACAGCAGCCCGCGGAAGCCGCGCACCGCGTAGTAGGACTGCGCGCCGTTGTGATAGACGAAGCTGCGGCCATAGCGATGGTCGCCGAACAGCGCGCCGCCCTGCGCCCGCAGCGCCGGCGGCGTGAGCAGCCAGCTGGAGGTCTTGGTGTCCACCGGGCCCAGCGCCTGCAGCGCCAGGTACTGCGCCTCGGTCAGCAGCGTCAGGCCCATCTCGGCCGCCATCTCCACCGCGCTGTGCGCCGGCCGGTGCTCCTTGCGCGCCTGCAGGCCCTGCAGGTCGTAGCACAGGCTGCGGCGGCCGGACGGGCTCTCGGCCGCGCAATCGCAGAAGGTGAGCATGCCGCTGGCGGCATCCTGCGCGATCACGTCGGGCTCGCCGCCGGTGGCCTCCATCGCCGCCAGCGTGCGCAGCGCCGCGGGCCGGGCCTGCAGCCGCACCTGCACATCGGCCCAGGCGATGCCGGCATGGCGGTGGCCATGCTGCTCGAAGCGCTGCTGCAGCGTCTGCAGCAGCTGGGCGTCGGCCGGCTTCATGCGGTGGCCTCAGGCGCCATGGGCCTGCACCCAGGCCACGATGTCGGCGGCCGACAGCGCGCCGGCCTGGCGCGCCACCTCGCGGCCGCCGCGGAACAGCGCCAGCGTGGGGATGCTGCGGATCTGCAGCCGGCCGGCGGTCTGCGGCGCGGCCTCGGTGTCCACCTTGGCGAAGCGCACCAGCGGCAGCCGCCGCGCGGCCTCGGCGAACTGCGGCGCCATCACCCGGCAGGGGCCGCACCAGGCGGCCCAGAAGTCCACCACCACCGGCAGCTCGGTGCCTTGCACATGGCGCTCGAAGCTGCCGTCGTCCAGCGCCACCGGCGCGGCCGGCAGCAGCGGCGCGCCGCACACGCCGCACAGCGGCTGCTCGGCCAGTCGGTCTTCGGGCACGCGGTTCCTGCGGGTGCAGGCAGGGCAGACGAGTTGCATCGGCCCATTCTGCACAACACCGGCCACCGGGCCGCAGCCCTCGCCGTCAGGCCGCTGCGCCGGCGGGGGCATGGCCGGGGCTGCCGCGCACGGCGGCCTGCAGCCCGGCGACGTCCAGCACCTCGATGCCGCCATAGCGCATCGCCACCAGGCCGCGCGCTTCCAGCTCATGCAGCGCGCGCCCGGTCACCTGGCGCGACAGCCCGCACAGCCGCGCGATCTCCTCCTGCGACAGCCGCAGCGCGCCGGTCACCGGCGTGCACAGCGCGGGGTTCACCAACTCGCACAGGCACACCGCCACCTGCGAGGTGGTGGTCTGGATGCGGTGGCTTTCCACCACCGCCAGGAACTGCCCGAGGCGCGCATTCAGCTGCCGCACCAGGAACTGGTTGAAGCCCAGGCTGGTCTCGCACAGCCAGTCGAAGGTGGCCGAGGGCATCAGCGCCAGCCAGCTGTCCTGCAGCGCCACCACCTCGTAGGGCCGGCGCTCGTGCTTGAGCATCGAGCCCTCGCCCAGCCAGCCACCCGAGGGCACGCCGCTCAGGGTGGTGGAGCGGCCATCCGCCGACAGGCCGTCCACCTTGACCATGCCTTCCAGCACGCCGATCCAGTGGCGGGCCGGGGTGCCCTTGGCGCTGACCACCTCGCCGGCCGAGCGGCGGGTGAGCAGCGTCTCCCGCTGGGCGCGCTGCCATTGCTGCGGCGTCAAGCAGGCCACCCAGGGGGCCTGTGCCAGCAGTTCGACCGGTGCCGCTTTGACTTCCTGCAAGGTCTTGTCCATGCACGACGGGGCTGCCGACATTAGGCCGCGCACCGGCACATGCAACCGGGAAAACACGCTCAGGGAAAGCACGCATCGGACACCGGGCCGATTGGTAGGCACTGGACATTCTGCGCAGCACCCCGGTGCCAGACTGGCCCGGCCCATCACCAAGAGGCCGAGGAGACACAGATGCACCACCGCAGCCGTTCGCCGCTGGAAACCCACGCCGCCCTGCCCCTGCCCCGGCTCCGGCAGCCCCGGATGCTGCGGGCAGCCACCGCCGCCGCCCTGGCCTGCTGCCTGCTCGGCCTGGCCGCCTGCAACAGCGACGACGACGACGATGACGACGACACGCCCGCACCGGTGGCCACCGCCGAGCAGGCCTGCGCGGCACTGTCGGGCAAGACGGTGGCCGGCGCCACCGTGGCCAGCGCCGCCACCGTGGCGGCCAGCGGCGTGGCACCGCTGTACTGCAAGGTGACCGCCACCATCGCGCCGCAGCTCAACCTGGAGATGCGGCTGCCGCAGCAGTGGAACGGCAAGCTCTACTACGGCGGCGGTGGCGGCTACAACGGCAGCATTCCCACCCTGCAAGGCGGCAACCTCACCGCGCTGCAGGCGGGCTATGCCACGGTCAACAGCGACTCGGGCCATGCGGGCAACGTGCTGTCGGCCGACTTCGCGCTCAACGACACGCAGGCGGCCAACCTGTTCGGCTCGCTGTCGGTGCCCACGGTGATGTCGTCGGCGCGCGAGATGCTGCAGTCGGCCTACGGCAAGCTGCCGGAGCGCGCGTACTTCGAAGGCTGCTCCAACGGCGGGCGCGAGGCGCTGATGGCCGCGCAGCGCAACCCCAACCTGTTCGACGGCATCATCGCCCGCGCACCGGCCTACAACTGGGTGGGCTTCATGGGACAGTTCAACCGCACGGCCAAGGCGCTGGCGGCGCCGGGTGGCCAGTTCAACGCGGCCAAGCTGGGCCTGCTGGCGCAATCGGTGCGCCAGGCCTGCGATGCCAACGACGGCCTCGCCGACGGCATCGTCTCCCATCCGCAGGCCTGCAGCTTCGACCCCGCGGTGCTGCGCTGCGCGGGTGGCGCCGACACCGGCGACACCTGCCTGTCGGATGCGCAACTGGCCACGGTGGCCTCGTGGACCTCCCCGGCCTCCTGGGCGGGCGGCACCTACACCAACGCCGGCTGGGCCTTGACCGGCAACGAGGACGATGCCGGCGCCTGGCCCGCCTGGGTGACCGGCGGCGGCACGGTGCAGGCGGCGCTGCAGTACCTGTTCCAGGACACCACGGTGAAGAACTACCTGGCCCGCGACCGCGGCCAGGACTCGCTGGCCTACACCTGGGACGGCAACCTCAACGGGCTGTATGCGCTGTCGGCGCTGAACGACGCCACCAACACCGACCTGCGGCCCTTCAAGGCCAGCAATGCCAAGCTCATCCTGTGGCACGGCGGCAATGATTCGGCGCTGAGCTACAAGGCCACCACCGCCTACTACCAGGGCGCGGTGGCCGCGGTGGGCGGGCAGGCGGCCGCCGACGACTTCATGCGCTACTACATCGCGCCCGGGGTGAACCACTGCGCCGGTGGCCCCGGTGCCGACCAGGCGGACCTGCTGGCCGCGCTGGACGCCTGGGTGGTGGGCGGCACCGCGCCCGGCACGCTCACCGCCACCCGGCAGGCCAGCGGCAGCACGGCCGGCTTCACCCGGCCGCTGTGCCGCCATCCGCAGTACGCGCGCTACACCGGCCCGGCCAACGATGCGGCGGCGGCCGCGCTCGCCAGCAACTACACCTGCACCACGCCCTGAGCCGGCGCGCGGGCCGGCAGTCCTGCGGCCCGCGACAGCACCTGGCCGGCCAGCGCGCCCGAAGCCTCGGCGGGCTGGCCCACCCAGGCGACGAACTGGTCGGGCCGCACCAGCACCAGCGGCGCGCCGTAGCGGCGGTGCTCGCCTTCGGCTGCGGCCTGCACCACCGTCAAGGGCAGGCCCAGCGCGGCGGCTGCGCCGAGGAAGGCCTGCACCGCATCGGCGGTCGCCTCGCCCTCGAAGGCCAGCAGCGAGAAGCCCGGGCCCAGCGCCTCGAACACGTTGCCGCCGGACGGCAGCACCGCCGGCGCCAGGTGGTGCCCCGGCCGCGCCTCGAACTGGTGGCGGCCCATGGCGCTGGGCCCGCGGCCTTCGCCGCCCCACACCACCGGCGAGCCTTCGTAGTGCGGCTCGAAGGCATGCACCTCGCCCACCGCGCCCTGCGCCCGCGCCTGCCAGGCGGCCTCGAAGGCGGGCAGGTCGCGCGCCGGATCATGCTGTTCCAGGAACTGGCGGTCGGTCTCGATGGAGCGGGCGATGAAGTCGCGCATGGTGGAGGCGAACACCGGGCGGCGCTCGCCGTCGTAGGAGTCGAGCAGCGGCTCGCCGCCCCAGCCCTGCAGCAGCGCCGCCAGCTTCCAGCCCAGGTTGCGTGCATCCTCCAGGCCGGAGTTGACGCCATAGCCGCCATAGGGCGGATGGCTGTGGGCCGCATCGCCGGCCACGAAGACACGGCCTTGGCGGTAGCGGTCGGCCAGCATGAAGCGCAGGTCCCAGAAGCCGATGTGCTGGAACTCGATGTCGAAGGGCGCGCCCACCGCCTCCTGCAGGTAGGCCGCGAAATCGAAGTTGTCCTTGGTGGTGCCGGGCGGCACCGGCGCATGGAAGAACCAGGTGCTGCCCAGGTCCACCCGGCCGAAGAACTTCCAGTAGCCCTGCAGCTCCGGCTGCAGCACGTTGTAGTAGGACTTGCCGGGATAACGCTGCAGCAGCTCATGCAGCCCGTGCGAGCGGAACACCAGCAGCACCATCATCCGGTCGTGGTCGGTGCGGGTCTGGGTGATGCCGGCCTGCTCCCGCACCAGCGAGCGTGCGCCGTCGCAGCCCACCACGTAGGCACAGCGCAGCGTGCGCTCGCCGCCGCTGCCATCGCGCTGGCCGAGCACCACCGAGGCACCGTCGGCGTGCTGGTCCACCGCCTTGGCCTCCCAGCCGTACAGCGCCTGCACCGAGGGCAGCTGCGCCACCCGCTGGCGCAGCACCGCCTCGGTGGCGTACTGCGGCAGCCGTTCGTTGCCGGTGAAGTAGTAAGGCCGCACCAGGTCGCGCTGCAGCCAGTCGTAGGTGTGCGGGCCCAGCAGCGTGCCGTGCGCCGTCAGGCCGCCGATGCCGTATTCCGCGGGGATGGTGCGCGCGGCACGCAGCTGCTTCTCGGCCCCCCAGAAATGGAAGTGCTCCATCGTGCGCTGCGTCAGGTTCTGGCCCTTGGGGATGGGCTGCGGCTGCGCGTAGCGCTCCGCCACCACGGTGCGCACGCCGCGCTGTCCCAGCTCGATGGCCAGGCCCATGCCCACCGGGCCGCCGCCGACGATGACCACCTCGGCGTCCTGCACGCCGGCCGTGCTTGCTTGCTCGTTCATGTCGTGTCCTGTGCGGCTCATTCGGCGGTGATGCCCTGGGCCTTGATGAGGTCGGACCACCGCTTCGCATCGGCCACCACCAGCTTGCGGAAGGCATCGGGCGTGGCATGGGCCGGCGTCATGCCCTGCGTCTCGAAGGCCTTGGCGATGGCGGGCGCGGCCAGCACCTCGCGCAGCTCGGCATTGAGGCGGTCGACGATGGCGCGCGGCGTGGCCGCCGGCGCGAAAACGCCGTACCACATGTCCACGTCCAGGTCGCCCAGCTTCAGGCTGTTGAGCGTGGGCACCTCCGGCAGCAGCGGATGCGGCGCACTGGAGCTGATGGCCAGCGCCTTGAGCTTGCCGGCCTTCACATGCTGCAGCGCCACGTGGATGGGCAGGAACATCACGTCGATCTGGCCCGCCAGCAGGTCGGTGACCGCCGGCGCCGTGCCGCGGTAGCTGATGAGCGTGAGCGAGATGCGCGCCCGGTTCTTCAGCAGCTCCATCGCCAGGTGGTGCGGCGTGCCGGCGCCCGGCGAGCCGTAGTTGAGCGCGCCCGGCCTGGCCTTGGCCCGCGCCATCAGCTCCGGCAAGGTGGCGATGTTGGCGTTCTCGCCGGCCACCAGCAGCAGCTGGCCCCAGCTCGTCTGGCTCACCGGCTGCAGGTCGGTCAGCGGATTGAAGCCCAGCTTGGGATACAGCGCCATGTTCATCACCAGCGTGTTCACGCTCACCAGCAAGGTGGCGCCGTCCGGTGCGGCGCGCACCACCTCCTGCGTGCCGATGCTGCCCGAGGCGCCCGCCTTGTTGTCCACGAAGAAGGGGCGCTTCAGCCGCTCCGACAGGGGCGGCGCGATCTGCCGGGCGATCAGGTCGATGCCGGTGCCGGGGGTGAAGGGCACCACCAGGCGCACCGGCCCGTCGCCGCCGGTCTGCGCCTGCGCCCCGGGCACCGCTGCCGCGGCGAGCACGCCCAGCAGCAGGCGCCTGCGCTGGAACGAGGGTGGTGGCAAGGGCGTGGCGAGGCTCATGGGGCATGTCTCCTTTGGTGTTGGTCGACAATTACACCGGCTGCCCCGGCATGGATCAAACGGAAAATTCTGGTGCACTCTTCAAGAAGACTGATGAATGTCAGCAACCGCCAGCTGCATGCCTTCCTGGAGGTGGCGCGGCTGCAGAGCTTTGCCAGGGCGGCCGAGCAGGTGCACCTGTCCGCTTCGGGCATGAGCATGCTGGTCAAGGAGCTGGAGAAGCAGGTGGGCGCGCGGCTGTTCAACCGCACCACCCGCTCGCTCACCCTGACCGATGCGGGCCGGCGGCTGCTGCCGGTGGCCGAGCGCATCGTCGGCGAGCTGCGCGCCCTGGCCGCGGTGCTGGACGGCAGCGAGGCGGCCGTGCGCTCGCGCCTGCTGGTGGCGGCCACGCCGATGATCTCGGCCAGCCTGCTGCCCGAGGTGCTGCGCGGCTTTGCCGACAGCCACCCCGAGGTGCAGGTGCAGCTGACCGACGTGGAGGTGGGCACCGTGCGCCAGCGGGTGATGGAGGGCGACGTGGACATCGGCTTCGGCTTCTTCGTCAAGCCGGCCGTGGGGCTGTCGCGCCAGCCGCTGTGCAAGTTCCGGCTGATGCACATCGCCCCGCCCGATGCCCACGGCAGCGGCCTGGCGGACAGCCGGCCCTGGAGCAGCCTGCGCGGCCTGCCGCTGGTGAGCCTGCCGGCGGACAACCCGATCCAGGTGGTGATCGAGAAGCAGCTCGCCCGGCTGGGCCGTGCCCATGAGGAGCGCCCGCGCATGAACCTCATCGGCACGCTGATCGGCATGGTGCGGGCCGGCCGCGGCCACGCGATCATCCCTTCCTTCGCGCTGGAGGAGTGCCTGCGCCAGGGCCTGGCCGTGGCGATGCTGCGCGAGCCGGTGGTGCACCTGGACCTGTACCAGGTGACGAAGCGCGGCACGCACAGCAAGCCGGCCGCGCTGGCCTTTGCCGCCGCGCTGAAGCGTGCGGCGGGCGGCCGGCTGGCGGTGCCTCAGCCCCCGGCCACGCGCTCGGCCACGAAGGCCGCATAGCTGCGCAGCGGGCGGCCCAGCAGCGCCTGCAGCCGCTGCGCCGCGCCCGCCGCGGGAACATGGCCCAGTGCCTGGATGCGGCCCATCATCAGGCGCAGGTCGTAGGCCATCCAGGCCGGCATCCGGCCCGCCAGCTGGGCCTCGAAGGCCTGCAGGTCATCGCCGCCGTAGCGGACCTCGCGGCCCAGCGCTCGGCTCCAGGTGGCGGCGGCGCCCGCGCCGTCGATCAGCTCAGGCCCCACCACCTCCAGCGTGTGGCGCGGCAGCGGCCCGGCCGCCCGGTCGCGGCGCAGCAGCTCGGCCACCGCGATGTCGGCGATGTCGCGCACGTCCACCATCGCGCAGCCGATGCCGCCGATGGGCATGGGGAAGACGCCGTGCTGCTCGATCACCGGCTGGATGCCGATGTCGTTCTGCATGAAGTAGGCCGGGCGCAGGATGGTGGCCGGCAGGTCCAGGCTCTCGATCATCCGTTCAACCGTGTGCTTGCCGGCGAAGTGCGGCACGTCGGTGTACAGGTCGGCATGGATCACCGACAGGTAGACGATGCGCTGGATGCCGGCCTCGCGCGCCACGCCCAGGGCCTGCAGCGATTGCGTCACCTCGTCGGCCGCCAGCGCATTGAGCAGGAACAGCGTGCGCACGCCGGCCATGGCCTGGCGCAATGAGGCGATGTTCGTGAGGTCGCCCACCACGCTCTTCACGCCCGCGGGCAGCGCGGCCTGGCCGGGTCGGCGGACCAGCGCGGTGACGGAGGCGCCTTCCCGGGCCAGGCCCTGGACGACGAGGGAGCCGACGGTGCCGGTGGCGCCGATGACGAGGATGCTCATGGGGATGTCCTTTTGCGATCAAGTGAGGGTGAACGAACGATAAGTCGTTGCGGCTTTCGAACACAGCCACCAAAATCAGGACGCCTCGTCTTGAATCCGGAACACATGGACCTCAATGCCCTGTTGGACTTCAACCTGGTGGCCACCCACGGCGGCTTTGGACGCGCCAGCCGCGCCAGCCGGCGGTCCAAGGCCACGCTGTCGCGCCGCGTGGCCGACCTGGAGGAGCAGCTGGGTGTGCGCCTGATCGAGCGCGGCGGCAAGGGCCTGGAGCTGACCCACGCCGGCGAGCTGCTGCTGGGCCGCACCGAAGGCCCGATGCACGAGGTGGTGGAGGCCCTGGCCGCCGCGCGCGAAGGCAGCGGCCGCATCAGCGGGCGGCTGCGCATCGCCGCGCCCATCCTGTTCTCGCAACTGGCGATGGGCCGGCTGTCGGCCGGCTTCCAGGCGCTGCATCCCGAGGTCACGCTGGAGGTGGTGGCCGAAGACCGGCTGGTGGACCTGGTGGAGGAGCGCTTCGACGTGGCGATCCGGCCCAATCCGCGGCCGGACACCGCCCTGGTGGGCCGCTGCTTCGCCCGCGACCGGCTGGTGGTGGTGGCCGCGCCCTCGGTGCCCATGCCGCCGCCCGGCGAGGCGCCGCAGCCGGTGCCGGTGCCCGCCATCGTCCACACCTTCCGCGAAGGCGACACCTGGGCGCTGGACGACGGCCGGCTGACGCTGGCGCCCCGGCCGGTGCTGCAGCTGTCGTCCTTGCTGATGGTGCGCGATGCGGCCCTGGCCGGCGCTGGCGTGGCCCGGGTGCCGCAGTCCATCGCCTGGCGGCAGATCGCCAGCGGCGAGCTGGTGCGCTGGGGCGGCCTGGCCGGCCACGAGGTGGCGCTGTGGGTGCTGCACACCTCCCGCCGCCTGGCCAGCCCGAAGGTGAAGGCCTTCGTGGATTTCATGGCCGCGCAGTACGAGGACGGCGTGCTCACCCTGCCCGGCTGACGTGCCGCGTCGGGGGCAGGATTTCAGAAGTTTTCATCCGCCCCAAAGGACGCCGCGGCCGCCCGCGCCGAACACTGGCCGCATCCAATTCGCGGGGCGGTTTCCATGCATTCCATCGACTCCCTGGGCAGCCTGGTGCTGGCCGTGCTCGTCTTCCAGCTGATCCCCGGCCCGGGCACGCTGGCCATCCTGCGCACCACGGCCCAGCACGGCATGCGGGCCGGCTTCGCCTCGGTCTCGGGCACGCTGCTGGGCGGCCTGCTGTGCATGCTGGCAGCGGCCAGCGGGCTGGAGGCGGTGTTCCGCGGGCATCCGCAGGCACTGCACCTGCTGCAGGCCGGCGGTGCGGTGTACCTGGGCTGGATGGGCTGCCGGCTGATGCGCCCCGCCGCAGCCGCCGCGCCGGCCGGCGTGCCGGCCGCGCCGGGCTGGGCCTGCCACTGCCGCCAGGCGCTGGCGGTGAGCCTCACCAACCCGAAGGTGATCCTCTTCTATTTCGCGCTGCTGCCGTTGTTCTTCCGCGCGCCGGTCACCGCCGAATCGCTGGCCACGATGGTGGGCTGCGTCTCGGGCATCAGCCTGCTGTACCAGGCCGGCCTGGTGCTGGCCGGCCATGCCGCGGCGCGCCGGCTGGGCCGCCTGCCCTCGCTGCGGCGGCTGGTGCAGCGGGCCGCGGGCGTGGCGCTGATCGGCTTCGCCATCCGGCTGCTGTGGGCCTGAGCGGGGCTCACGCCGGGGCGACGTCGCCGGCCAGCAGGCGGTCCGCGGCCTCGGCGCTCAGCCGCTCGCCGCGCTGCATGCCGGCCTGCAGCGCCGCCTCGCCCGACTGCGCCACCACGAGGCGCTGCGCCTCGCGCCACGGCGCATGGTCGTCGGCAGGCAGGCTGGCGCCATGGCGGGCCAGGCTGGCGCGGTGGTGGCCCAGCAGCATGGCGGCCACCTGCATGCGGCCCTGGCGCGCGGCCAGCAGCGCCAGCACCTGCAGGATGTCCAGCACGTCGAAGCGCCGGCACCAGGCCAGCGCATCGGCGGCGCAGGACTGGGCTTCGTCCAGCCGGCCCAGGCCGATCAGCGCATTCAGCCGCTGCACGCGGTTGTGGGCGCCGATGGCGCTGGGCACCGCGGTGTCGTCCAGCTCGCCCAGCCGCTCCAGCGCCTGTGCGAAGCGGCTCAGCCCGACGAGGGTGGCCACCAGGTTGCTGCGCGCATTGGCGGCCACCTGGTGCAGGCCGGCGCGTTGCGCCAGATCGGCCTCGTCCTGCTGGTGCGGCCAGGCGGCCTCGAAGTCGCCGCGCCGGCGGTACTCCAGCGCCAGCGTGCCGCTGAACACCACCCGGCAGCGCGGCGGCCAGTCGGGATGGGCGTCCAGCAGTACCTGGGCCTCGCGGCGGGCGGCATCGAATTCCTGCTCGTCCAGCAGCCGCGAGCGCAGCAGCGGCACCAGGCTCCAGAACAGGCCGCTGGCGTCGCCGCGTTCGCGCTCGATGGCGCAGGCCTGGCGGGCCGCCTCCACGGTGCGGGGCCCGCGCACGAAGGACTGGAAGCGCGCCAGCTCCCGCCACCAGGCGGCCCGCTGGCCGGCGTCGATGGCGGGGCCGGCGATCAGCGGCTCGCAGGCCTCCACCCAGCCGGCGGCCTCGGCCAGCCAGGGCGTCCAGGTGGCCACGGCGCTGGCGGCCAGCGTCAGCCTCACCGCCGCGGCCGGATCATGCGCGCGGGCCCAGGCCAGGGCCTCGGGCACGTTGCCCAGCTCCTGTGCGGTCACCGCATCCACCTGGCCCGCCGGGGCGGCGGCCATGGTCGCCGCCAGCGCCGCCACCACGCGGGCCTGCACCCGGTCGCGCTCGCCGCTGGCATCCAGCTGCTCCAGGGCATAGGCGCGCATCGTCTCCAGCAGCCGGTAGCGCGGCGGCTCCTGCTGCAGGCTGGCCACCAGCGAGCGGTCCACCAGCTCGGCCAGCAGGTCGATCACCTGCCAGCGGTCATCCCCCTCGTCGCCGGCCACCGCCACCGCCAGCTCCAACGAGAAACCGTTGGCCAGCACTGCCAGCCGGCGCAACGCGCGCTGCGCCGGCGGTGGCAGCAGGTCGTGGCTCCATTGCAGCGCGGCGCGCAGCGTCTTGTGGCGGGCCGGCGCATCGCGGCGGCCGCGGCGGAAGGCAACCAGCCGCTCGTCCAGCGCGGCCAGCACGCCCGGCAGGCCCAGCAGCGGCACCATCGGCGCCGCCATCTCCAGCGCCAGCGGCAGGCCGTCCAGGCGGTTGCACAGGCGCCGCAGCAGCGGCAGGCCCGAGGCGTCGACGCGGAAGCGCGGGTCTGCGGCCCGCACCCGCTCCAGCAGCAGTTGCACCGATGCGGCCGCCAAAGCCTCGTCGTCGCTCAGTGTGTCGGCCGGCGGCGGCAGCGGGTCCAGCGGCTGCACCTGCTCGGCGGCGATGCGCAGCGGCAGCTGGCTGGTGACCAGCAGCGCCAGCCGCGGCGCGGCCTCGCGCAGCAGGCCGGCCAGTTCGGCGACGGCATCCACCAGGTGCTCGGCGTTGTCCAGCACCAGCAGCATGCGACCGCCGTCCAGCGCGGTGGCCAGGGCGGCGCGGAACGGGTCGGCCGGCTCCGGCGCGCCGATGCCCAGCGCGCGGCACAGCGCCCCGGTCAGCTGCGCGGCATCGCCCAGCGCGGCCAGGTCGACCCAGGCGGTGGGGCCGGCGGTGCGCCGCGCCACCACCGCGCGGGCCAGCGCCGTCTTGCCCACGCCGCCGGGTCCCACCAGCGTGATGCAGGCACCGGGCTGCAGCGCGGTTTCCAGGCGCAGGCGGTCCGGCTCGCGGCCAAAGAGCTGGAAGGGCTCGGCCGGCGCGGCGGCGGCCGGCGTGCCGGCTGCGGTGGCCAGGGCGGGCGCGCCTGCCTGGGCCGGCAGGCTGTCGCCCGCCGCCGGCGCCGCCCGCAGCGCCGCGGTGAAGCGGTAGCCGCGGCCGGGCACGGTGGCGATCAGCTCGTTGCCGATGGCCTTGCGCAGCGCGGTCACCTGGGCGGCAATGTTGTTCTCCTCCACCACCAGGCCGGACCACACGCGGTCGAGCAGCTCGCCCTTGGTCACCAGGCTGCCTTCGCGCGCCGCCAGGGCCAGCAGCAGGTCGAAGGCCCGCGCGCCCAGTGCCACCGGCTCGCCATCGCGCAGCAGGCGGCGCTGCAGCGGCTGCAGCTCGAAGCGGTCGAAGAACAGCGGGGATGCCGACATCGGCCGCTAGAAGTCGATCTGCACCGAGGCGGCGCTGCGGCGGGCCTTGCCGTGGAACACCGCCTCGATGTTGTTGCCGTCGGGGTCGAGCACGAAGGCGGCGTAGTAGCCGGGGTGGTAGTCGCGCGGGCCGGGTGCGCCGTTGTCGGTGCCGCCATGGGCCAGCGCGGCCTTGTGGAAGGCCTGCACCATCGCTTCGTCGCGCGCCTGGAAGGCCAGGTGGTGGCGGCCGGTGAGCCGGCCCTGGGCGCTGTCGCTGTCGGCACTGGAGACGAAGAGTTCGTCGGCCCAGAAGTAGTCGGCGCCCTCGCCGCCCATCGGCACCTGCAGCGCCGCCAGCACCGCCTGGTAGAAGCGCCGGCTGGCGGCCAGGTCGCGCACCACCAGGTGCAGGTGGTCGATCAGCCGTCCGCGGTGCAGTTGCTGCGTTTCCATCTCCAAGCACTCCTTTGAAGAGGCGGCGATGTTGGCACACCCGGCTGCCGGCCCGCCCGCGGCACGGCGATCTCCGCAATGCGGACGAGGCGCTGCGCGCCCACGCTTCCTAAGCTGGCGCGGCCAATACAACCGCCGGAGCCCCCGATGAACACGACGCTTCCGATGCAGGCGATGGCAGGCGCGGCCTGCCTGCTGGCCGCCCTGCATGCACCACCCGCCAGCGCCCAGCCGACCGAGTTTCCGCCCGATGCGGTGCCGCTGACCGAAGCCTCGCTCGATGCGCTGGCAGGCAAGCGCTACGTGGGCCAGACCCAGGGCGGCCAATGGCGGCAGATGGACTTCGGCCCCGACCGCAGCTACCGCGTGAGCTTTCGCAATGGCATCCTGGACGGCAAGCTGCGGCTAGAGGGCGACAAGCTGTGCCAGGACATGCGCAAGACCATCGAAAGCAGCTGCAACGAGGTGCGGGTGAAGGACAACCAGCTGTTCTACAAGCGCGTGTACAACGGTGAGGTGATCACGCTGGTGGCGCAGTAGGCCTCATCAGGTCGTGGCAACCTGCGGCAGCCTGGCGACCACCTTGATCTCGAACTGGAAGCCCGACAGCCAGGTGACGCCCACCACCGTGGCGGTGGGATACGGCGGCGGGCCCCAGAACTCGGCAGCCACGGCCCAGGCACGCTCGAAGTGCTGCGCCGGGTCCACCATGAACACGGTCACGTCCACCACGTCGGCGAAGCTGCAGCCGGCCGCGGCCAGGATGGCATCGAGGTTTTTGAACGCCAGGCGCACCTGCTCGTCCCGGTCGGGCTCCGGCGATCCATCGGGGCGGCTGCCCACCTGGCCGGAAACGAACAACAGGCCATTGGCGCGCACGGCCGGGGAATAGCGGTGCAGTTCGTACAGGGCGTGGCGCCCCGGGGGTGTGACGACGTCGCGGGTCATGAGGACCGTCCTTCTCGGGTGTTGCTGGAAGCAGCCACTCTAGAAGCCCGCGGCCCGCGGATAAACCGGCCAAGCGCACCATCACTTTTTGCCGCGGCCAAACAATGCGTGGCCTTCAAGCGCCCAGGAACTCGAAGCCCATCGTGCGGGCGTGGTAGTGCAGTCCGCCATCCTGCACGATGAGGAAGCGCGCCTGCACGCCGCCGGCGTTGTGGTGGGAATGCGCTGCGCCCGGCGGCGTCACCATCGTGCTCCAACGCTGCCAGCCGCAGGCCTGGCCGTCCACCGACGAATGGCAATGCTCGCCCTGCAGCACCAGCGTGATGGCGGCCGAGTTGTGCCGGTGGGGCGCCTGCTGCGCGCGGGGCGGCAGCGTGTTCAGGCTGAGCGTGAGCGACGGCATGAGGTTGCGCCGCGCCTGCTGCTGCTGCGACGAGAAGATGAGCGCATGGCCCGAGGTGCCAGCACCGGCCGCGGTGGCCGTCACCAGCGACAGCTGCCGCTCGATCTCGGCCGCTGGGTAGTGCACCGTGGCCACCGGCGACGCCTCGGCCGGGCCCGGCCGGGCGCCCTCCAGCGACAGCTGCGGCTGGTTGTCCACCATCCACAGCAGGGCGCCGGCCGCGCCGCCGTGCAGGCTGCAAGCGCTGCCGCCGGGCAGCAGGAACACGTCGCCCGCTTTGAAGCGCACCAAGTCCGCGCCGCCGCGGCACGCCCCGCTGCCACGGATCACGTAGCAGATCGCCGCGGTGGCAGGCAGGTCGAAGGCGAGTGCATCACCCGCGGCTACGTGGGCATAACGCGCGAGCATCAGCGGCGTGGTGGCCGGGCCGGCCTGTCCCATCGCGGCCGACTGGTCGCAGGCCCACCAGCCGCTGTGCGTGGCCGCCAGCGCCTGCGCCGCCACCGCATCGAACTGGCCGGCCGGCACCGGCGGCAGCTTCAGGTTGAAGGCGTTGCCGGAATTGAAGAAGCGCGCGCGGGCCTGGGCCTCGTCGGCGGGCGCCGCAGGCAGCTGCACCGGCATCGCGGCCAGGCTGTCGAAGCCTTGCGTCATGCGGCCTCCACGCCTGCCCGCGCTGCCAGCACCTGCAGCAGCACGTCGGCGCCGGCGGCCACATGGGCGGGCTCGGCCCATTCATGCTCGGCATGGCTCACGCCGCCGCGGCACGGAATGAAGACCATCGCACTGGGGCACAGCGGCGCCAGGTGCCGGGCATCGTGCCCCGCGGCCGACAGCAGCGCCATGCGCGGGTGGCCCAGCCGCTGCGCAGCGGCGTCGATCTGGGCCCGCAGCCCGGCATCGAAGCCGTTGCCCGGCGCATCGACCAGCGGCTGCACCTGCACCGCGCAGGGCGCCGCATGCTGGCGGCACAGCGCTTCCAGCCGCTGCCCCAGCAGGTCGAGCGTGGCGTTGTCGGGGTGGCGCAGGTCGATGCGCAGCACCACCCGCTCGGGCACCACCGAAGGCGCGTTCGGCTCCACCTTGAGCTGGCCGATGGTGAACTTGACGTCCACGTCATGGCCGCCCACCTGCCTATACAACTCGGCCGCCACGCGGGTGAAGGCGGCCAGCGCGTCGCGCCGGTCGGCCATGGCCAGTGTGCCGGCATGGCCCTTGTCGCCCTGCAGCACCACCTGGTAGGTCTTCTTGCCCTGGATGCCGCTGACCACGCCGATCACCCGGCCTTCGGCCTCCAGCAGCGGGCCCTGCTCGATGTGCGCTTCCACATAAGCCTGGGCGGCAAAGCCCAGGGGCCGGCGTGGCAGCGCGGGAAAGGCCGCATGCAGCGCGTCCAGCGCGTCGGCCACGCGCACGCCCTCGGCGTCGCTGGCGTCGCGGATCTCCGCCAGCGGGCGCACGCCGGCAAAGGCTTCCGAGCCCATCATGCCGGGCGCGAAGCGCGAGCCCTCCTCGTTCATCCATGCCACCGCCACCAGCGGCGCACGGGGCCGCAGGCCCCGTTCGGCCAGCGTGGCAAGCACCTCCAGCGCGGCCAGCACGCCGTACACGCCGTCGAACGGGCCGCCGGTGGGTTGGCTGTCCAGGTGGCTGCCGCTCATCACCGGCAGCGCCGACGGATCGGTGCCCGGCAGCGTGAGGAACAGGTTGCCGGCGTCGTCGGTGCTGGCCTGCAGGCCGGCGGCCTCGGCCCAGCCGATCACCACGCGCCAGGCCTCGATCTCCTCGGCGCTGAGCGCCTGACGGTTGACGCCGCCGGCCGGCGTGCCGCCGATGCGGGCCAGCTGCATCAGCCGGTCCCACAGCCGGGCGCCGTCCACCCGCAGGTTGGCCAGCGCCGCCATCAGTCGGTCTTCATGATCTGGCTGGGCAGCGCGCGGGCGTCGCGCACCTCCCAGCGGCCGGCTTCCACCTGGGCGAAGAACTCGGCCAGCAGCGCATTGAAGGCCGCCGGTTCTTCCAGGTTGAGCGTGTGGCCGGTCTTGGGCATCACCGCCAGGCCGCAGGCCGGGATGGTGCGCTTGAGGAAGATGCCCGGCTGCAGGCAGTGGTCGTCCTCGTCGCCCACCACCACCAGCGAAGGCACCGGCATGCGCGCGATGTCGGCCTGCAGGTCGTAGATCGACGGCCGGCGCGCCTGCACGCCGCGCATCGTGTTGGCCGCACCCACGGCATCGTGCTGGCCCAGCCAGGTGGCAAATTCCTGCCAGCCGCGCGGGTCCTTGTTCTGGAACTGCACCCGGCTGGCGCCGATGGCGTAGGTCCTGGCGAAGGTCTCGCTGCCCTGCCGCTCGAACTGGCGCGCCACTTCCAGCGACACGTTGCGGAAGTAGTCCTCGTGCTCCTTCTCGGCGCCGTAGCCGGCCCCGGCGATCACCAGCGACAGCGCGCGCGCCGCATGCCGCAGCCCGAAGTGCAGCGTGGCGAAGCCACCCATCGACAGGCCGACGACATGGGCCTTGTCGAGGCCCAGCGCATCCATCACCGCGGCGATGTCGTCGGCCGCGGTGGCCTGCGAGTAGCGCTCCATCTCGGCCGGCACGTCCGACGGCGGATAACCGCGCGCGGCGAAGCTGATGCAGCGGTAGCGCCGCGCGAAGAAGCGCATCTGCGGCTCCCAGCTGCGGTGGTCGCCGCCGAACTCGTGCACGAAGACGATGGGCGTGCCGCGGCCGGCGGATTCCACGTGCAGCCGCACGCCGTCGGGCGTGATGGCGCTGTGGGTAGACAGGGCGAGGGTGTCGGTCATGCGGCCTCCTGCATCAGAACAGCGCGGTGGTGGCCGGCAGGCTGCGCGCCCGCTCCACCGCCTGCGGCAGCGCCTCCACCAGCGCCTGGGCCCAGGCGGCCGGCACGGTGGTCGAGATCTTCACGAAGCGGTGGCCGAAGCGCGGCGTGTGGTACGCGCCCTGCCGCACCATGATGCCCTGCTCGCCCAGCGCGGTGACCAGCGCCTCGGGCGTGATGCCGGCGTCGATGCACTCCACCACCAGGAAGTTGGCCTGCGTGGGCGCCATCGGCACCTGGAAGCCCGGCAGCCGGCGGAAGGCCTCGGCGATCACCACCTGGTTGGCCCGCTGCTGCGCGCCGATCTGGGCCATCCACTCGCCCTTGACCGCCAGCCCCGCCAGCGCCGCGCGCTGCGCGATCACGCTGGCGCCCAGCGGCGCCTGCGAATGCGGCAGGATGCGCGCCAGCAGGTCGGGCGTGGCCACCAGCGCGCCCAGCCGCAGCCCGGCCAGGCCCAGCCACTTCGAGAAGCTGACGATGGTGACCGTGCCCTCGGGGTAGAAGCTGGAGGCCAGCGTGTGGCTGTCGGCGAAGTCGCGGTAGGTGCAGTCGTGGATCAGCACCGCGCCCAGCGCCTTGGCCCGCTCCGCGAAGGCGCGGATCTCGTCGGCGGTGTAGGTGGTGCCCAGCGGGTTGTTGGGGTCCACCAGATAGATCACGCGGGTGTTGGCATCGGTGGCCGCCACCAGCGCATCCACGCTGAGCTTGTAGCCGTGCTCGGGGCCGTAGATCGGGATCTCGGTGATCACCGCGCCGGCCTTCTGCGCAAATTGCAGCGGCCACTTCCAGCCCGGGTCGGTGGTGACGAAGCCGCCGCCCGGCGTGCAGAAGGCGCGGCAGGCCAGCGCCAGCGCGGCCACGGCGCCGTCGGTCACCACCGCGGCATGGCCGGGCAGCTCCAGGTCGTCAACGATCGCGCTGCGCAGCGCCTCGATGCCCAGCGGCGGCGCATAGGCATGGAAGCTCTCGTCGTCGATGGCCTCGTGCAGCGCGGCGCGCACCGCAGGATGCATCGGGAAATGGTTGGTGTTCTGGCCCAGCCACTTCAACTCGGGGTTGCTGAACAGCCGGTCGAAGTACTGGTTGCGGACATCCGCTTCACTGCTCATCGTGATGCCCTCTCAGGCGGCCAGCTGGCGAGCCTGCTCGGCCTGCTGGGCCTTGCGGCTGGTCTTGATGATGGAGCCGCGTGCGGCAATGCCGCCGTCGATCGTGACCACGGTGCCGGTAATGTAGGCCGCGCGCGGCGAGGCCAGGAACACCATCAGCTCGGCCACCTCTTCAGGCTCCGCGGGGCGGCCGCCGGGGTAGTTGTCGAACAGCTCTTCCCAGCGGCCTTCGTCGCCGAAGTTGTCGAGCGCGCGGCGCTTCATCAGCTTGACCATGCGGTCGGTGGCCACCGGGCCGGGGTTCACACCCACCACGCGGATGCCGTCGTCCAGCGACACGCCGCCCAGCGCGCGGGTGAAGGCCATCACCGCCGCATTGCCGGTGGAGCCGGCGATGTAGTTGGCGTCCCAGTTCTCGCCCGAGTTGCCGATGTCGTTGACGATCACGCCGCGGCCGCGCTGCTTCATGCGGGCATAGATGTGCTGCGTGAGTTCCATGTAGCCCAGCACCTTGAGCTGGAAGCCGCGGCGCACCGCGGCGAAGTCCAGCGACTCGATCGGGCCGGAGGGAATGTCGCCGGCGTTGTTCACCAGCACGTCGATGTCGCCCACCGCGGCGGCCAGCGCGGCCATCGATTCGGGCGTGGCCAGGTCCATCGCATGCACGGTCACGCGCACGCCGTGGGTGGCGGCGATCTGCGTGGCGGCGGCGTCCAGCGCGGCGCCGTCGCGCGCGGCCAGGTGGAGGTGGCAGCCTTCGGCAGCAAAGGCGTGGGCAGCGGCCAGGCCGATGCCCTTGGAGGCACCGGTGATCAGCACGGTGTGGCCAGCGAGGTCGAGGTTCATGGATGGAACTTCCTGTATCGAGCGGGAAAGGGAATGGAGGGCGCGGGCGGCGGTCAGGCCGCGTCCGTGTCGGTGCGGGACAGCGCGGCCACGAGGTCGACGATGTCGTCCTCCAGCAGGCTGACGTGGTCCACCGCGGCGCTGAAGGCCGCGGCCGGGTCGTTGCGGTCGATGGCCGCGAGGATGGCGGCGTGCTCGCCGATGGTGGCGCTCATGCGCCCGGGCTGGAAGGTGACGTGGCGGCGGTACACCCGCACCCGCTTGCGCAGCGCACGGGTCTGCTCGGCCAGGTACTGGGTGTTGGAGGCGTCGTACAGCGCGTCGTGGAAGTCCTGGTTCACGTCGTAGAAGCGCGAGTGGTCGCCCGACTCCAGCACCTGCACCAGCTGCTGGTGCAGGCCCGCCAGGCGCTGCTTCTGCGCCGCGCTGGCACGCCGCGCGGCGTACTTGGCGCACAAGCCTTCCATGACCGCCATCATCTGGAACATCTCGATCAGCGTGGGCAGCGGCACCACGGCCACGCACACGCCGCCGCGGCCGCGCAGGTCGACCAGGCCGGTGCCGGCCAGCGCCTTCAGCGCCTCGCGCACCGGCGTGCGGCTGACCTGGAAGCGTTCGGCCAGTTCGGCCTCGTCGAGCCGCGCGCCGGGCTTGAGCACGCCGCTGACGATCAGGTCCTGCAGCGTTTCCTGCAGCTCGTCGCTCAGCGTGACCGAGCGGTCGCGTAGGCGGCCGCGGGCCGGCACGGTGGGGATGATCGGCAGCGGTTCGGCGGCGGCGCCGGTGTTGTCGTCACTCATGGGCGGGTCGCAGCGTGGTTTCAGAAAGGCCGGTCGCCCGCCACGGTGGTGCGGTGCATCACCCGGCGGTACTTGTGGTCGTCGTAGGGCGTGGCGCAGTGCATCGTGCTGCGGTTGTCCCAGATCAGCAGGTCTCCCGCCTGCCAGCGGTGGCGGTAGCTGAAGCGCGGGTCGATGGCATGCGCGTTCAGCTCGGCCAGCAGCGCGGTGCTCTCTTCGGCGGGCAGGCCGTCGATCTGCTTGACCACGTCCTGGCCCACGTACAGCGACAGGCGGCCGGTCTCGGGGTGGGTGCGCACCAGCGGATGCTGCACGTCGGGCACGTCGGCGCGCTGCTTGTCGCTCAGCGGCTGGCGGTCGGCGAAGGCCTTGCCGTAGTAGTTGGCGTAGGAGTGCGTGGCCTTGAGGTGGCGG
This sequence comes from Aquincola sp. J276, assembly GCF_024700035.1. Taxonomy (NCBI): domain Bacteria; kingdom Pseudomonadati; phylum Pseudomonadota; class Betaproteobacteria; order Burkholderiales; family Sphaerotilaceae; genus Aquincola; species Aquincola sp. J276. Next base: position 314,714 of record NZ_JAJONC010000002.1, on the reverse strand, counting down.
ATGCGCTGCTGCATCGCGGGGTCCAGCGCATCCCAGGCGGCATGCATCGAAGCGAACAGCGTGTCGCCCCCCTCCGGCGGCACCTCCACCGCATACAGCAGCGCGCCCAGCGAGGGCTCGGCCTTGTACGACAGGTCGGAGTGCCAGTTCCAGCCCTCCTTGTGGTTGCCGATGGGCTTGCCGCCCTCGGTCACGTTGGACAGCACGTAGATCTCGGGGTGCTGCTGCTTCAGGAACTGCGTGAGCACATGGCCCAGCAGCGTGCCGAAGCGGCGCGAGAAGGCCACGTGCTGGCCCTCGTCGATCTGCTGGCCGCGGAACAGCAGCAGCGAGCGCTGGTTGAGCGCATCGCGCAGCACGGCGAAGTCGGCATCGCTGACCGGCTCGCGCAGGTCGATGCCGTGCACCGCGGTGCCGATGAACGGGCTCAGGTTCTCGAGCTGCAGCGTGGAGGAGGTGGCTTGTAGCATCACGGTCGGCAATCTCACAGTCGGTAATCGGGTTGCGTGCGGTCGAGCATCCGGACGAAGGCCGGCCACTCGCGGGTGCCGGGCGGCAGGATGTCGCCGGCGAATTCGTTGAACTGGCGCGCGGCCAATGCGCTGGCCTCGGGCGGCGGCAGCACCAGGCTTTCACCGGCACCCAGGCCCGACTGCGCCAGCAGCTGCACCCGCGCGGCCTTCTCGAAGTAGTACATCAGGATGAAGGCCTCGGGGATGGTGCGGCCCACCGTCAGCACGCCGTGGTTGCGCAGCACCAGCGTGTGGTGCGGCCCCAGGTCGCGCACCAGGCGTTCGCGCTCGTCCAGGTCCAGCGCCACGCCTTCGTACGCGTGGAAGCCGGTGTGGCCCTGGTAGCGCATCGCGAACTGGCTGACCGGCGCCAGCCCGCCCGGCAGCGCCGAGATGGCGGTGCCCGCATCGCTGTGGGTGTGCAGCACGCACAGCGCATCGGGCCGCGCGGCATGGATGGCGCTGTGGATCACGAAGCCGGCGCGGTTGACCTCGTGGTCGCTGGGCTCCACCTTGCGCCCTTCCAGGTCGATCTTCACCAGGCAGGAGGCCGTCACTTCCGAGAACAACAGCCCGTAGGGGTTGATCAGGAAGTGGTGTTCGCTGCCCGGCACCCGGGCCGAGATGTGGTTGTAGATCAGGTCGTCCATGCCGAAGTGGCTGACGAGCCGGTAGCAGGCCGCGAGCTGGATGCGAAGTTCGGCTTCGGTCATCAGCGCCACCACACGATCTTCTGGTCCACCCACACCAGCAGGCCGTACAGCACCATGCTGGCCACCGAGGCAAACAGCACCGCCGACCACACGCTCAGCAGGTCGATCATCTGCGTCGATTCATAGATCACGCGGCCCAGGCCGGCATAGGCGCCCAGCATCTCGCCGACGATGGCCACGATCATGCTGCGCGGCACGCTGATGCGCAGCGCCGTGACCACCGAGGGCATGGCGCAGGGCAGCCGCAGCCGCCACACCAGCGCCAGCCGGCCGGCGCCGAAGCTGCGCATCAGGTTGATGGCCGCCTCGTCGGCCAGCTTCAGGCCATGCAGCGCATTGATCAGCATGGTGAAGCCCACCGCCAGCGTGATGAGTGCCACCTTGGAGGCCGGCCCCAGGCCGAACCAGATCAGGAAGATGGGTGCATAGGCCACCGTGGGCACCGAGTTCACCGCCACCGCGATCGGCAGCAGCGCCCGCTCCAGCGGCCTGACCAGCACCATCACGATGGCCAGCAGCAGGCCCAGCAGGCTGCCCAGCAGGTAGCCGCCCAGCGCCTCGCCCAATGTGGCCAGGAGCGCACCCGAGAGCTTGTCGAAATCGGTCACCGCATGCTGCACGATGCTGTGCAGCCGCGGCAGCACGAAGGGCGGAATGTCGAACAGCACGATTGCGCCTTCCCACAGCGCCAGCAGCACCGCCACGCTGCCGGCCACCGGCATCAGGCGCGTGGCCATCAGGCTTCGCTTCGCCACCACACCAGCCTCCTTTCGATGAACGAGAGCACGCCGTACAGCAGCATGCCCATCACGCCGCAGGCCACCATCACCACCCACAGCCGCACCACCATGTCGGCGTTCATCGCCTCCATCAGCATCACGCCCAGGCCCACCGTCTCGCCGAACCATTCGCCCACGATGGAGCCGATCAGGCTCAGGCCGATGCCCAGCCGCAGCCCCACCATCACCTGCGGCAGCGCCGAAGGCACGGCCAGCTTGATGAACAGCACCAGCCCGCGGGCGCCGAAGCTGCGCATCAGCGCCACCCGCTGCGGATCGCAGCTCTTCAGCCCGCGCAGCGTGTTCACCGTCACCGGGAAAAAGGTGAGGAAGAACGCGGTCATCACCTTGGCCATCAGCGAGTTGCCGAACCAGATGACGATGAGCGCGCCGAAGGCCACGATGGGCACCGTCTGCGACACCACGAACAGCGGGAACACCGAGCGCTCCATGAAGCGCGAGTAGGTGAACACCGTGCCGAACAGGCAGCCCACCACACCGCCCATCGCGAAGCCCAGCACCGTCTCCAGCAACGTGCGGTTGAAGCTGGCCAGCAGCTGCGGCCACACCGACCAGGCGTCGCGCGCCATCGCGCTCAAGGCCGGCAGCACCCGCGGCGACGGCGCGAAGGCCAGCACCGCCAGCTCCCACAGCGCACCCACCACCAGCAGCGCGAACAGCGGCGACTGCAGGCCGCGCTGCAGCAGCTTGTCGACCGGGTTGGCGTGCTTCACGGCGCCGCCTCCTGCGCGAAGGTCTTGCGGCTTTCTTCCTCGATCTCGGCCAGCAGCCGGCGCTTGATGTGCATGAACTCCGGCGACGTCACCACCGACGGATCCCGCGGGCGCGGCAGGTCGATCACCGTCTCGCTCTTGACGGTGCCGGGCCGCGCCGTCATTACCAGCACCTTGTCGCCCAGCACGATGGCCTCGTCGATGTCGTGCGTGATGAAGAGCACCGTGCGGCGGTGGCGGGCCCAGATGTCCAGCAGCCAGTGCTGCATGAAGCTGCGCGTGAGCGCATCCAGCGCGCCGAAGGGCTCGTCGAGCAGCAGCACGTCGCGCTCGAACAGGAAGGTGCGCATCAGCGCCACCCGCTGCCGCATGCCGCCCGACAACTGGTGCGGGTAGTGCTTGGCAAAGCCCGACAGGCCGAACTCCGGCAGCATGGCCTCGGCCTTGGCGCGGGCCAACTTCCGCGGCACGCCCTCCACTTCCATCGCGAGGATGGCGTTGTCCAGCACCGTGCGCCACGGGAACAGCAGGTCGCGCTGCGGCATGAAGCTCACCTGCCCCAGCATCTGGCCGTCGCGCTGGGGCGCGCCGCGCAGCAGCAGCGAGCCGTCGTCGTCAGGCGGCAGCAGGCCGGCGATCATGTTGAACAGGGTGGACTTGCCGCAGCCCGAAGGACCGACCAGGGTGACGAACTCGCCCTTGTTGATCTTCAGGTTGACGTTGGAGACGGCCACCGTCTGCGCCGGCGACTCGCCGAAGCGCTTCCACACGTTGACCAATTCCAGCATCACCGGCGGCGTGCCTGCTTCGTGCGCCGGCGCGGCCGGCTGCACCTCGAGCGGGGACATCTTCATCGGCCCGGTCCCGTCACAGCTTGCGGTCGGCCGGCGGCGCCTTGGCCAGGAAGCTCGGGTCGAAGGCCTTGGCGAGGTCGGCCGGGGCCTTGATGGCCTTGTACTCCACCAGCGATTCATGCAGCTTGCCGATGGCCGGCATGTCGATGGCCAGCAGGCCTTCGGCACTGCCCTGCCCCGCCAGCAGCAGCTTGGCGAACTCGTCCAGCATCGCTTCCTGGTGCGCGCGGTTCAGGCTGGGCGCGGCGGCCATGATGATGTCGATGGCCTCCTTGCGGTTCTGCAGCGCGTACTTCCAGCCCTTGACCGACGCATTGATGAAGGCCTGCACCGCGGCCGGCTTCTCGTTGCGGAACTTCTCGTTGACCACCACCGTGTCCTGCTGCACCACCACGCCGAAGTCGTCGGGCTTGATGAGCGTGAGCTTGTCGCCCAGGCCTTGCGCCTTCAGCGTGTTCAGCTCGTTGTAGTAGGTGGCGGCGGCCACGTCGAACTGCTTCTCGACGAAGGGCGCCATCGAGCCCGACTGCGGCACGATGGTCACCTCGCTCTGCTTCACGCCCTCATGCGCCAGCATCGAGTACAGCGTGTACTGGGTGCCGGTGAACCAGGTGGCCACCTTCTTGCCCTTGAAGTCCTTGACCGTCTTGATGCCCGAGTCGTTGTAGGTCACGTACACATACGGGGTGCGCTGCACGCCGACGCCGATGCACACCAGCGGCAGGCCCTTCTCGCGGGCGATCAACACCACCTCGGTGCCGCCGGCCACCCCAAAGGTGTCGTTGCCCGAGCCCACCAGCGTGTCCACGCTGAGGTTGGGGCCGCCGGGGTTGATCGTCATGTCCAGCCCGGCCTGCTCGTAGAAGCCCTTGGCCTTGGCCACGTAGTAGCCAGCGAACTGCGCCTGCGCCAGCCACTTCAGGCGCAGCGACACCTTTTCAGCCGCCATGGCCGGCAACGCGGCCAGCATGGCGAAACCGACGACCCATTTGCCCAGACGGCGACGTTGCGTGATACCCATGTGCGACTCCTTTGAATACACAAAGAAGGCGATTGCAGTATCCATGCCAAGCCTCGATGCCCGCATCTGGCCCGCAAACTGCACCGGCAGATGGCATGAACACGCCGCATTCCACTGCCACCGCTCTACTGCATCCATATCTGCACCACACCGCATACGGCGCGGTGCGCGCAATGCAGGCAGGCGCACTCTCTTGCAGCGCCTATGCACACGCGCTGGTGCAGCGGGCCGAAGCGGTGCGCAACCTGAACGGGCTCATTCACCACGACCCCGCGCTGCTGCTGCAGCGGGCCACTGCGCTGGACGCGGCGCATTCGTCCGGGCATGCCGCCCGGCTGCCGCTGTACGGCCTGCCGCTCGCCTTCAAGGACAACATCGACGTGGCGGGCCTGCCCACCACCGCCGGCACCCCGTGGCTGGCCGGGCATGTGCCGCAGCGCCATGCCGGCGTGGTGCAGCGGCTGCTGGCCGCGGGCGCGCTGGTGTTCGGCAAGAGCAACCTGCATGAGTGGTCGCAGGGCGTCACCGGCCACAACCATCACTTCGGGCCGGCGCGCAATCCGCATGCGCCCGATCACGTCGCCGGCGGCTCCAGCGGCGGCAATGCGGTGCTGCTGGCGGCCCATGCGGTGCCGGTAGCCATCGGCACCGACACCGGCGGCTCGGTGCGGGTGCCGGCTGCGCTGTGCGGGCTGGTGGGCTTCCGGCCGACGGTGGGTCGCTGGCCGGACGACGGGCTGGTGCCGATCTCGCCCACCTTCGACACGGCCGGCGTGATGGCCCGGTGCGTGGCTGACTGCATGCTGGTCGATGCGGTGGCCAGCGGCCGCAGCGGTGCGGCGCCGCCTGCGCTGCCTTCGCCCGCCGTTCTGCGGCTGGGTGTGCCGCAGGCCTGGTTCTGGCGACCGCTGGACGATGACACCGCCGCCTGCTGCCAGGCCGGCCTGCAGCGGCTGCAGGCGGCGGGCGTGCAACTCGTACCGGTGGAACTGGGCGAAGCGGGCGCGCTGTTCAATGGCGGCGCCATGTCCATCTCGCTGTTCGAGATCCTGCCGGCGCTGCAGCACTACTTCCGCAGCCATGGCCGCGGCTTCGACGTGCAGGCGCTGTTCGACGGCATCGCCAGCCCCGACGTGCGGCCGCTTTTCGCCCGGCCGATGGGGCCGGAGCGCATCACGCCGCAGGCCTACCGGCACGCGATGCAGGTGCTGCGGCCGCGGCTGCAGTCGCTGTACCGCCAGACCTTCGCACAGCACCGGCTGGATGCGGTGCTCTATCCCACGACGCCGCTGCCGGCCGTGCCCATTGGCCAGGACGTGACGGTGGTGCTGGACGGCCAGCCGGTGCCCGCCTTCAGCGCCTACATCCGCAACACCGGGCCTGCCGGCATGGCCGGGCTGCCTTCCATCAGCCTGCCGGCGGGCTGCACGCCGGGCGGCCTGCCAGTGGGCCTGTGCCTGGACGGCGCGGCCGGCCAGGATGCGCGGTTGCTGGCCGTGGCGCAGGCGCTGGAGACGGTGATGGGTGGCTGAGCGGCCGAGGACCTTCAGCCCGCCGGCGCGCTACTCCACCGTCGCGCCCGAGTCGCGCACCACCACCTTCCACTTGTCGTGCTCGGCCCGCACGAAGCGGCCGAAGGCCTCGGACGAGCCGCCGATGGGGTCGGCCCCTTCCTGCACCATCTGCCGTTCGATCTCGGGCAGCCGCAGGATCTCGTTGACCGCGGCATTGACCTTGGCCACCACCGCGGGCGGCGTGCCGCGCGGCGCGAAGTAACCGAACCACGAGCCGGCCTCGAAGCCCGGATAGCCCGACTCGGCCACGGTCGGCACATCCGGCATCGACCGCGAGCGCTGCGGGCTGCTCACCGCCAGCGGCCGCAGCGCGCCGGTGCGGATGTGCTGGATGACCGACGGGATGGTGGCGAACATGAACTGCACCCGGCCGGCCAGCAGGTCCTTCAACGCCTCGGCGCCCTTGTAGGGCACGTGGGTGGCGGTGAAGCCGCCGCGCTGGCCGAGCATGAAGCCCGCCAGGTGCGACGAGGTGCCGATGCCGGTGGACGAATAGTTCAGCTCGCCCTTGCCCGAGCGTGCCAGCGCCACGAACTCGGCCAGCGTGGCCGCCTTGACCGACGGGTGCACCACCAGCACGTTGGGAACGTCGGCAATCTGCACCACCGGCTCCAGGTCGGTCAGCGGATTGACCGGCAGCTTCTTGTAGAGGGAGAGGTTGACCGCCATCGGCCCTACCGAATTGACGATCATCGTGTAGCCGTCCTGGCGCAGGATGGCAGCTGGGCGGGGGCGACGGCACTGGTCACCTGATGGGCAGGTGCCCGCGCCGGTCGCTTGCCCGCCGTCAGCGCCCCCAGCCTTCTTACGCCTGCTTAACGCGCCGGCGCGCCGCAGCGCCCAGCACCAGCAGGCCCGCGCCCATCAAGCCCATGGTGGCCGGCTCGGGCACCGCGGTGACCGACACCGCATCCAGGTACAGCGTGCCGCCGGGGCTGGCGAAGCTGAAGGCCAGCAGCATGTCCGCGCCGGTGGTCTGGCCGCTGAACTGGTACAGCGTGTAGGGCGACTCGCCCGGCGAGGGCATCGACACCAGCGTCTGGCCGCCGAAGCTGACGCTGAAGCTGCTGCCCGCCGCGCCGTCCGACTGGAAGGCGAAGGACAGGTTGTAGGTCAGGCCGGCGGCGCCGACGTTGACCGACTGCACCAGGCTGCTGTCGGACAGTGAGCCGATGGCGGCGCTGCAGCTGCCGGCGAAGGCCGTCTGGCCGCCGTTGGTGCAGTTGACGAGGTTGAAGTCCGTGTCGCCGCCGCTGATCCAGCCAGTGAAGTCCTGCTGCTCGAAGCCGCCGTTGACCACCAGCTCTGAAGCCGCCTGCGCCGGCGTGCCGAAGGCCGCCAGGCCGGCCAGCACCACGCCCAAAATCATTGCATCGCGTTTTGCCACGATCGTTTCCCTCAATGTTGCGTGCACCGTGTGCACGGGTTGTCTTGTCGATTGCAGGCGACTGCTCAGCTTGCGGTGAGCGTCACCTTGCTGCCCAGGTAGGAGATGCGGAACTGCCGGCCGCCGGCCGTCAGCAGCGCACCTTCCGGCAGGCCGGCGAAGGTGCCGGCGATGGCGCGGGCCTCGATCAGCGTGAACACGTCGCCGCGGTTGGGCGCGGCCGACAGGTCCAGCATCAGCGTGCCGCCGAGCGCCACCGTGCCGCTGGCCAGCAGCCGCGACGATTCGCCGCCCGCCTTCAGCGTGGCCTTGAAGCCGGCGCCCAGGCCCACCTTGACCATGCTGGTGCGCAGCACGTCGCCGGTGGCCACCGAGAGGTTGGCCACCACGGCCGGCACACCCGCCGCTTCCGCAGCGGTGACGCCCGGCCACAGCACGCCGCCCTTGAGCACGACGACGGTGCCGGCCACGCTGCCGGTGCCGCCCAGCGTGCCGCCGCTGTTCACCGTCACGCCCGAGCTGTTGCTGCCGACGATGGACAGCTTGCCGCCCGTCACGGTGGAGCCGCCGGCATAGGTGTTGTTGCCGGTGAGGATCAGCGTGCCGCTGCCGGCCTTGGTCAGCGAGGCGTTGTACTGGCCGCGGTCGATCTTGCCCTGGATGTGCGCCGCGCGGGCGTCCATCCATTCCTTGCGCCAGCGCAGTGCGTCGGCGTGGGGGATCTTGTCGTAGGTCTCCGGCCGGCCGTTGGTGATGGCCTGCACCGCGGGGTCGTTCAGCAGGCCCTGCAGCATGAAGGCCTGGCGGCTCAGCGTGCCATTCGGGTTGAGCACGTTGGGGCTGAACTCACCGGCCAACGCGATGCCCTGCTGCTTGTAGGCCGCCAGCCAGGCCAGGTCTTCCTTTTGGCGCTGCTTGATGGCCAGCTGGCCGATGTCGTTGGACCAGATGTCCAGCGGCGCCTTGCTCATGTCGTAGACCATCGGCGCCAGGAATTGGCCCGGGCCGTACATGCCCTTGGCCAGGTCGGGAATGCCCCAACCCCAGCGCTCGTCCGGCAGGCCGTCCGGCGCCGTCCAGGCGATGGAAACGCCGGTCGCCGATGTCTGGCCGGTGCCCAGGAAGCGCACGCCGTCCGTCATCTTGTTGTTGGCGGTGGTGAGCATCACGTCGCGCACCTGCTTGGCATCCATGTTCGGATAGCGCGACAGCATCACGCCCATCACCGCGGTGGCCACCGGCGTGGCCGGCGAGGTGCCGCTGGAGTTGGAGTAGTTGGTGTCGCCGGCGCTGCTGGTGGTGCGCACCGCATTCGACGGCGTGGACACCGTCCACCACTTGGCCAGGCCGGCCTCGTTGAAGCCCGACTGCTTGGTGTACTCCGGGTTGGCCTCGGTGGGCGGCTGCACGCCGCCGACCGCGACGAACTGCGCCTCCGCCGCCGGGTTGAACAGCGGGTAGGCCGGGCGGAAGTACGGGTTGCTCCAGTCGTTGTTGCCGGCCGAGCGCACGTTGACCGTGCCGGTCACCTTGATGACGTCCCAGATCGCGTCCATGAAGGAGCGGCCCGGGTAGGCCGGGTTGTACTGGATGCCACCCGGCAGGTAGCTCTTCTTGGTGAAGAAGTACTGGTACTCCAGGTCCTTCAGGAATTCGTTGGGAATGGTGCTGGCCATCGCCACCGGGTTGGCGCTGTCCTTGCCGGAGAGCTGGTAGCCGTTGACCAGGTTGCCGTCGGCACCCAGATCGTTGCCAAAGGCATCGAAGCGGGTGCGGTTCAGCGTCTGGACGAAGGAGCCCCAGCTGCTGTTGATGACCTTGGCGCCGGCATCCACCAATGCCTTGTTGGCGGTGTACCAGTAGACGTAGTCGTGGAACGGGCCATGGGACTGCGTGTCCGACCCGCCGGTGCGTGCCACCATCATCTTGGAAGCGAAGGCGATGCCGTGCTGGGCCACGCCGTCGCGGATGCCGGAGGTGACGCCCAGCATGCCGGTGCCGTGCGACCAGTCGGTGGTGCGCGCCTGGTCGCCGTCGATGGTGAAGCGCTCGCCGGCGGTGAACGGGTTCGCCGGCGTGACGGTGTTGCGGTAGCCGAAGCCCGAGGTGCCGTACACACCCTCGCCACGCGCCGGCGCGATCAGCGTCGTCTGGAAGCCTTCATGGGTGGTGCGGTAGCCCGAGTCCATCATGCCCAGCGTGATGCCCTGGCCGTAGTAGCCCAGCGCATAGGCGGTGGAGGCATTGACCGCCACCAGCTGCCACGGGGCATTGACGACGGTGCCGCCGATGGCGGGGTTGATGCCGGTGAAGAAGCCGTACTCCGGCGTCTCCCAACTGGCCTTGGCCGCCGCGAACTCCTGCAGGCTGCGGGCCACGAAGCCCGGGTCGCCGGGATAGGACCAGGGATTCGCGCTGGCGGGAAGCCCGACGGCCAACAACAGCGACAAGCAGACCGCGGGCGCCAGGAAAGCATGCGCCCCCCTGCCCTGCAGCGGCAGGGTCGCCACGCCACCGGTACACATTGATCGATACATCCTGACCTCCAGTGATCTTTTACGAAATGCCGTGAAACATTTCGCACGATCCATGCCAATCGGCTTGACATGCAGAGGTGGGTGCAGTGGGGCCCAAAGGGGTCGGAAAACCGACGCCGGGGGCTTGCAGCGGTTGGGTTTCCGTCCGTCCCTTGTGTGCCCCGTCAGCGAGGCTCGAGCAGAAACGTTTCGCCGGCGCCGGAAGCGGTGCGGCGCACCTTGAACACGGCGTGATCGCGCGGCTGGCCCGTCTCGGGAAACGGGAAGTCGAATTCGCCGTTGGACAGGGCATGCAGCTCCACGTGCGTGACGCGGTCCTCCAGGGCAAACACCAGGAAGGTCTGGTCCTGCCCGGCGCGCTCAATGCGGATCACCCGGCCGCACGCATTCCTCCCCGCGTGGATGAACCGACAGACTTCCTCCCGCGTGACGCCAGGCTTGAAGGCATAGAACCTGTCCCAGCCAAAGGACGTGAGCGAGGCGAGTGCCACCTCCTGGTTGCCCGCGTTGCGCACGGCCTGGCCCAGCCGCTGGCTGATCATGCCCACGCCGTTGGTGGCCTCCGAGCAGGCAGCGACCAGCACGATGGCAACGACGCTGGCGAACAACGACAACCGAGGGCGCATGCGGAAGGTCGGAGTGGGGAACGTGGCCGCAGCGTAGCGCACCCTGGCGCGGCGCAGGCCGCGCCCGCGACACGCCATCCTCAATCCGCCTTGATGCCCCGCTGCCTCACCAGCTCGCCCCAGGTCTTCGACTCGCTGGCGATGTAGTCGGCCAGCTGCTTGCGGCTGCCCGGCGCGGGGGTGAGGCCGTGGCGGTCGAGCTCGGCCTTGACCTCCGGGTCGCGCAGGGCCTTGACCAGCTCGGTGTTCCAGCGGTCCAGCACCGCCGCGGGTGTCTTGCCCGGCGCCACGAAGGCATACCAGTTGGTGGCGCTGAAGCCCGGGAAGCCGGACTCGGCCACGGTAGGCACGTTGGGCATGAACTCCGACCGCTGCAGGCCGGTAGTCGCCAGGGGCACCAGCTTGCCGGTCTCGATGTGCGGCGCGGCGGTGGCCGGGGTGCTGTAGTAGGAGGCGACGCGGCCGCCCAGCAGGTCCTGCAGCGCCGGGGCGCCGCCCTTGTAGGGGATGTGCACGGTGTCGATGCCGGCGCGCTGGTTCAGCAGTTCGCCCGCCAGGTGGGAGGCCGACCCGGCGCCGGTGGAGGCGAAGTCCAGCTTGCCGGGCTCGGCCTTGGCCTTGGCGATGAACTCGGCCAGCGTCTTCACGCCCACGCCCTGGTGCACCACCAGCACGTTCGGAAAGCTCACGCCCATGGTCAGCGGCGCCAGGTCCTTCTGCGGGTCGTAGCCCACCTTCATCAGGTGCGGCGCGATGGTCAGCGGGCCGATGGAGCCGAGCAGGATCACCGAGCCGTCGGGCTCGGCCTTGGCCACGAACTGGTGGGCGATGTTGCCGCCGGCGCCGGCGCGGTTGTCGACCACCACGCTCTGGCCGATGTTGGCTTGCAGCTTCTTCGCGATCATGCGGGCGGCTGCATCGGCCGCCCCGCCGGCAGCAAAGCCGACCACCATCGTGATCGGCTTCTTCGGCAGCTCCTGCGCGGCGGCGGGCCGGCTGAAGGCGAGCGCGCAGAGCGCGGCGGTGGCAAGCAGGCGGGTGTGCATCGGGTCGTCTCCGTTGGCGTTTTGAGTGTTCAGTCGTCGCCGAGCTGAAGCCGGCTGGGCTGGCGCTTCTCGATGGCCCACTTCAGCAGCGCGGCGCTGCGGTAGATGCCATGCGCGAACTTGCCGTAGGGCATGGTGGCGAACAGCGCCATCACCGCGCCCAGGTGCACCGACAGCAGCACGGTGAGCGCCGCGCTGCCCTTGCCCACCATCAACGCCAGGCCGCTGGCCGCGGTGAGGCACAGCAGGCCGATGAAGGCGCGGTCCATCGGCCGCTGGCGCAGGTCCTGCTGCAGTGCATGCCGCCGCAGGTTCAGCCAGAACAGGCCCACGGTGCCCACCACCAGCATCACGCCGCCGCTGATGCCCAGCAGCTTGGGCAGCGTGGTGTAGCCATAGGGCGCCGGCCAGTCGAGCAGGTAGTGGTACAGCGTGGCCACGCTGGTGGCCGCGAAGCACAGCAGGAAGCCGTAGAACGTGAGGTGGTGGAAGCGGCGGCGGGCCTGGGTGAAGCGGTCGTCGGCGTTGTTGCAGCCTTCTCCGTGGCCGCCGTCCAGGTACTTCAGCCGCAGCACGTCGTGCGTGGCCTCGGCCACCGCGGCGGCGCTGGCCGTCCCCGGCACCTCGCTGCGCCAGAAGCGCCGCACGCCGATGCCCAGCGCCAGCACCGCGAACAGGAACACCGGCGCAAACAGCGCCACCATCAGGTTGTGCGGAAACACTGCATAGAAGTTGCCGCCCTCCACCCCCGCCCCACAAGCCGCCGTGCAGCGCGGCCGCCAGCATCATGAACAGCGCCAGCCCGCCCGCCAGGGCCAGCGCCAGCGTCAGGCCGTTGCGCTGGTACAGCCGGCCCAGCGCGGGCGGCCAGGCGTATTCGCTGTAGGTGCCCAGCCGCACCTCGGCCATGGCCCGCGGCACATTGACCGCGAACTCGTGCGGCGGCGCGTACTGGCAGGCATGCAGGCAGGCGCCGCAGTTGTGGCACAGGTTGGCCAGGAAGTTGACGTCGTTCTTGGCGAAGTCCAGCCGCCGCGTCATCGCCGGGAACACGGCGCAGAAGCCTTCGCAGTACCGGCAGGCATTGCAGATCTGCAGCACGCGCGCCACCTCGGCCTCGCTGCCGGTCATCGGCTGGATGGGGATCACGCGCGCAGGCGCGGCACCGCCCAGCGAAGCGGCTTCGCGCACCAGGGTGTCAAGCGGGGACATGCTCGGCCTTCTTCAAGGTGGGTGCCGCGGCGGCTGCCGCCGCCTGGGTGCCGGCGATGCGGCCGAAGGCCGTGCCGATGCTCATGCCCACGCCTGCGGTGTAGCCCTGGCCCAGCACGTTGCCGGCCATCATTTCGCCGGCCACGAAGAGGTTGGGGCTGGGCCGGCCGGCGAAGCGCACCGCGGCGGTCTCGTCCACCTTCAGGCCCAGGTAGGTGAAGGTGACGCCGGGCTTGAGCGCATAGCCATAGAACGGCGGCGTGTCGATCGGCCGCGCCCAGTGGGTCTTGGCCGGGGCCAGGCTTTCGGTGCGGCAGTCGTCCAGCCGCGTGTGGTCGAAGCTGCCGGGCCGGCAGGCCGCGTTGTAGGCCTGCAGCGTCTGCACGAAGGCGGTTTCGTCCAGGCCCAGGCCGCGCGCCAGCTCGGGCAGGCTGCCCGCCTTGACGCCCGGGAACACCGGCGGCATGAAGCGGCCCACCGCCTTGGCATCGATCACCGAATAGGCCACCTGCCCCGGCTGCTGCGCCACCAGGCGGCCCCAGATGGCATAGCGCTTGGGCCAGAAGTCCTCGCCTTCGTCGTAGAAGCGGCGGGCCTCGCGGTTGACCACCACGCCCAGCGACACGCAGTCGATGCGGGTGCAGATGCCGCCGTCGTACAGCGGCGCGCGGGCGTCGATGGCCACCATGTGCGCCTGCGTCGGGTCGCCGATGGTGTCGGCGCCGGCGTCGATCATGAAGCGCAGCAGCACGCCGGTGTTGAAGCGGGTGCCGCGGATCAGGAAGTTGTCGGCCGGGTGCTCGCCGCGCTCGTTCACGCCCCAGGCTTCGCGCAGCCATTCGCGGTTGGACTCGAAGCCGCCCGAGGCCAGCACGCAGGCCTTGGCCGCAAAGCGCTGGCCGCCCGACCAGGCGGCGACGAAGCGGCCGTCCTGCAGCTCCAGCCGGTCCACCGGCGTGTCGTAGCGCAGCTGCACGCCCAGCCGCTCGGCGCTGCGGTAGTAGGCATTGACCAGCGCCTTGCCGCCGCCCATGAAGAAGGCATTGGTGCGCGCGGTGTGCAGCGCGCCTGACAGCGAGGGCTGGAAGTGCACGCCATGGCGGCGCATCCAGGGCCGGCAGGTGGCGCTGGCACGGATCACCAGCCGGGCCAGCGCCTCGTTGGTGCGGCCGCCGGTGACCTTGAGCAGGTCCTGCCAGAACTCCTCCTCGGTGTAGGCCTCCACCAGCACGTCCTGCGGAGCGTCGTGCATGCAGCGCAGGTTGCGCACGTGCTGCGAATTGCCGCCGCGCCACTCACGCGGCGAGGCTTCCAGCAGCTGCACCGTCGCGCCCGCCTCGCGCGCCATCAGCGCGGCGCACAGCGCAGCATTGCCTCCACCGATGACCAGCACGTCCGTCAAGTCGCCGTCTCCTGCTTTGAATGCAGGCGACTCTAGGCGGCGTGCGCTGCCGCCGCTAGACGGCCGCCGGGCAACAGGTGTTCAGGCTTCGTGAAGGGTGGCACCCGGCCAGTGGCCGCCCTGCACCAGGCCGCGGGCCACCTCGCGCAGCACCACGCGGGCGGCCAGCGCAGCGGGCGACAGCTCGTCATCCGGCAGCATGGCCAGCAGGTTCACGCGGCGAGCGCTGCGGTCGGCGATCTCGATGCGCACGATGTCGTCGCCCGCCAGCCGGGCCGTGGCCGCGCCGGGCTGGATGGTGGCGGCCAGGCCGGCGCACACCGCATCCATCAGCACCGCCAGGCCGTCCACCTCGTACAGCAGGTTGGCGCTGCCGCGGGCGCGGCGAAAGGCGGCGTCCACCGTGGCGCGCAGGCCGTGGTGGTTGCTGGGCAGCACCAGCGGCAGGCTGCCCAGCTGGGCCAGCCGCACCCGCGTGGCTGCCGGCAGGCCCGGCAGGCCGCGCAGGCCCAGCACGAACAGCCGCTCGTCCAGCAGCGGCACGGTGGAATGGCCGGCCGCGGTGCCGGTGTCGAACAGCACCGCCAGGTCCAGCTGGCGGGCGGTGAGCATGCCCGCCAGGTGGCCGGACAGGCTTTCCACCATGCGCAGCCGCACGTCCGGGTAGCGCTGGTGCATGGCCCGCATGAAGGGCAGCGCCAGCACCGCCGACGTGGAAGGCGCCAGCCCGACGCTGACATGGCCGGACAACCGCGCCTGCTGCGCCGCCCGCACCGCATCGTCGGCATGCCGCAGGGCCAGTTGCGCCTGCCGGTAGAAGGCCAGGCCGGCATCGGTGGGGCGGGTGCCGCTGGCACTGCGCTGCAGCAGCCGCGTGGCCAGCTCGCCTTCCAGCCGCGTGATCTGCTGGCTCAGCGCCGAAGTGACCATGCCCAGCTGCTGGGCCGCGCGGCCCATGCTGCCCGACTCCACCACGCTGACGAAGTAGCGCAACTGACGCAGTTCCAAGACGGGGCCTCCGAAGGGGGAGGCGCCAGTATCCGCCGCGGCTCACGCGGGCGGCCGATGGCTCAAGGCATGTACTGCCCGCCGTTGATGTCCAGCACCTGGCCGGTGATGTAGCCGCTGGCCGCATGCGAGGCGAAGAACAGGAAGGCCGGCGCGGCGTCCTCCGGCTGGCCAAAGCGGCCCATGGGGATGCCGCGCGAGATGGCCGCCTTCACCTCGGCCGACTTGTCGGCATGGAAGGCGGTGTCGAAGGTGCCGGGCGACACCGTGTTGAAGCGGATGCCGTCGGCGGTGTGGAAACCCACCCAGTTCTTCTGGATGTTGTGCAGCCAGGCCTTGGCCGCGCCGTACAGGCCGGCGCCCGGCCCGCCGCCGGTGTAGGCCGCCACCGAGCCGACCAGGATCACGGAGGCGGTCTGCCCGCTGGCCTGCGCCGAGGCCTTCAGGTGCGGCAGCGCAAAGCGCGTGGTCATCAGCGCCGACCGTGCATTGAGGTGATGCACCGCATCGAAGAAGCCGTCGTCGATCTCCGCCAGCGGCACCCGCGCCACCAGGCCGCCGGCGTTGTTCACCAGCACGTCGATGCCGCCGAAGCGCTCGACGAAGGCCTGCACGATGCGCTGGCAATCCTCGGTGCGCGACAGGTCGCCGGGCAGGAACATCGCCTGTCCGCCATCGGCCTGCAGCGCCTGCAGCCGCTGCCCCAGGTCCGCCGGTGCACTGCGGCCGTTGAAGCCCACCTGCGCGCCGCAGCGCGCGAAGGCCTGCACCGCGGCCCAGCCGATGCCCTGGGTGGAACCGGTGACCAGCACCCGCCGGCCCTTCAAGTCGCTGAACATGCTGTGTGTGCTCCTGCTGTGTACGCGGGGCCCCCGGCCCGGCTGGGCGGCGATGTTGGCGCAACGGCGGCAGCAAGTACAAATGTCCCGATAGTTGGGACCGCGTGCCGATTTTTGACACACCATCGGCACCTTCCTACGATGCGCCCGAACCCATGGACACCGACACCGCACCCACCACCGCCAGCGGCACGCAGACGCTGATGCGCGGCCTGCAGCTCATCGAATGCGTGGCCGAAGGCATCGGCGACGTGCGCGGCATCGCCCAGCGCCTGGGCACGCCGCGCAGCACCACCCACCGCATGCTGGGCAGCCTGGTGCAGGCCGGCTGGCTGCATCACATCCCTTACCGCGGCTACCTGCTGGGGCCCAAGCTGCTGTGGCTGGGCCAGCAGGCCAGCGAGCAGCGGCCGCTGGCCGCGCTGGCGCATCCGCACCTGGCGCTGCTGGCGCAGCAAACCGGCGACACGGTGCACCTGGGCACGGTGGAGGCCGACGAGGTGCTCTACCTGGACAAGGTGTCCGGCACCAAGGGGCTGGAGATGCGCTCGCGCATCGGCCAGCGCATGCCGCTGGCCTCCACCGGCGTGGGCAAGGCGCTGATGCTGGGCATGGACGAGGACCGCTGGAAGCCGCTGCACAAGCAGGCGCAGCAGGCGCGCGCCCCCGGCAAGCCCGCACTGCGGCCCTGGCGGCAGTGGCTGGCCGAGATGCGCCGCTACCGCGAGCAGGGCGTGGTGATGGACCTGGAGGAGAACGAATACGGCATCCGCTGCGTGGGCGCGCCGGTGCGAGACATCAGCGGCGAGGTGGTCGCTGCCATCAGCGTGGCCAGCGCCCTGCCCTACATGCCCGATGAACGCATGGCCCGGATGGCGCCGGTGGTGCGCACGCGGGCGCAGGCCCTGTCCCGCGAGCTGGGCTGGAGCGGCGCATGACCCACACGCAGCCGACGGCCGACCTGCTGGCCCTGGACTGGGGCACTTCCAACCTGCGCGCCTATGCCCTGGCCGCCGACGGCCGGATGCTGGCCGAGCGCAGCAGCGCCCGCGGCATCGCGCAGCTGGCGCAGCCCGGCGACGCCGGCTTCGAGCAGGCGCTGGACGAGATCGCCGGCGACTGGCTGCGCGCCCGCCCCGGCCTGCCGATGGTGGCCTGCGGCATGGTGGGCAGTGCCCAGGGCTGGCGCGAGGCCGCCTACGTGCCCTGCCCCGCCGACGTGCAGCGGCTGGCCGACCAAGCCTGCCGCGTGGCCACCGCGCACGGCCCGCTGCTGATCGCGCCCGGCCTGCTGCATGCGCCGGCCGATGCGCCGCCCGACGTGATGCGCGGCGAGGAGATCCAGATTGCCGGCGCGCTGGCCGCCCTGCCTGCGGCCGGCCTCGATGCCGACGAGGCCTGGCTGCTGCTGCCCGGCACGCACGCCAAGTGGGCGCAGGTGCGGCACGGCCGGGTGCTCGGCTTTGCCACCTACATGACCGGTGAGCTGTATGCGGTGCTGCGCAAGCATTCCCTGCTGGGGCGCACCATGCCGGCGGAGACGGACGGGCCCGTGGCCAGCGACGAAGCCGCCTTTGCCGCAGGCGTCGCGCAAGCCCGGCAGGCCGGCCCGGGCGACCTGCCGCACCAGCTGTTCGCCACCCGCACGCTGGGCCTCACCGGGCGGCTGGGGCCGCAGGCGCAGGCCGACTACCTCTCGGGCCTGCTCATCGGGCATGAACTCGTGTCCGGCCTGGCGCGGCTGCAGGGCCGCCCGCCGCTGGTGCTGGTGGGCGAACCAGCGCTGCTGCAGCGCTATGCGGGCGCGCTGCATGCCCTGGGGCAGGCACCCGCCGCCTTGCTGGGCAACAGCGCTCCGCAGGGCTTGTTGCAGTTCGCATGCGCGGCCGGCCTGCTGGCCGGGCATGTCCCGACCTTGAAAGCCGTTCCATGACCGACGTTCTCCATCCCGATGCCGCCTTGCGCGCCCACCGCTTCCAGCAGGCCCGCCGACTGCTGCCGCTGGTGGCCATCCTGCGCGGCCTGCAGCCGGAAGACGCCATCGACGTGGGCCAGGCGCTGGCCGAGGCCGGTTTCCATTTCGTCGAGGTGCCGCTCAATTCGCCCGATGCCTTCGAGAGCATCCGCCGCCTGCGCGGCCACCTGCCTTCCGAAGTGCTGGTGGGCGCCGGCACCGTGATGCAGCCGGCCGAGGTGGCGCAGCTGGCCGCGCTGGGCGCCGACCTGGTGGTGATGCCGCATGCCGACGTGGCCCTGATCCGCGAGGCCAAGGCCCAGGGCCTGCTGTGCCTGCCCGGCGTGGCCACGCCCACCGAAGCCTTCGCCGCGCTGGCTGCCGGCGCGGACGGGCTCAAGCTGTTCCCGGCCGAGCTGGTGAGCCCTGCGGCGGTGAAGGCGATGCGCGCCGTGCTGCCGCCGGGGCTGCTGCTGCTGCCGGTGGGCGGCATCACGCCCGGGGGCATGGCCGCCTACCGCCAGGCCGGCGCCGGCGGCTTCGGCCTGGGCAGCGCGCTGTATGCACCCGGCCTGGGCGCCGACGAGGTGGGCCGCCGCGCGCGGGAGTTTGTCGCCGCCTGGCAGGCGCCGGGCGGCTGAGATTTCTAACGAGGAGACAAGCACGCCATGACCATCACACGACGCACCACGCTGCAGGCCGCCGGCCTGGCCGCCCTGGGCCTGCTGCAGGCCGCCCCCGCCCGCGCGCAGGACTATCCCCAGCGCCCTATCGAGCTGGTGGTGCCTTATGCCGCCGGCGGCGGAACGGACGCGGTGGCCCGGGCCTTCGCCGAGGCGCTGAAGAAGCACCTGCCGCAGTCGGTGCTGGTGGTCAACAAGGCCGGAGCGGGTGGCGCCATCGGCTTCACCGAGGTGATGTCCTCCCGCCCCGACGGGTACAAGATCGGCGTGGGCACGGTGGAGATCACGATGCTGCCGCACCTGGGCGTGGCCCGCTTCTCGGCCGACGACTTCACGCCCATCGCCCAGCTGAATGCGGAGCCCAGCGCCGTCACGGTGCAGTCCGGCGCGCCCTGGCGCACGCTGGAAGATTTCCTGGCCCATGCACGCGCCAAGCCGGGCGAAGTGCGCATCGGCAACTCGGGCACCGGCGCCATCTGGCACCTGGCGGCCGAGCAGATGGGCCGCAAGACCGGCACCCGCTTCATGCACGTGCCCTATGCCGGCGCCAACCCCGCCATCAACGATTTGCTGGGCGGCCACATCGAGGCGGTGACGGTCAGCCCGTCGGAGGTGGCGCAGCATGTGGCCGGCGGCAAGCTCCGGCTGCTGGGCGTGATGGCCGACCAGCGTGCGGCCCGCTTTGCCGACGTGCCCACGCTGAAGGAGCGGGGCGTCGACGTGAGCATCAGCACCTGGCGCGGCATCGTGGTGCCGCGGCGCACGCCGCCGCAGGTGGTGGAGGTGCTGCGCAATGCCAGCCGCCTGGCCGCGCAGGAAGCCGGCTTCCGCGATGCGCTGGCCCGGCTGGACCTGACCCATGTCTATGCCGACGCACCGGACTTCCAGAAGGTGATCGAGCGCGACAACGCCTTCTTCAAGCAGCTGATGGCCGAGCTGGGCATCAGCCGCTGAGCGGCGAAGCGGCATGACGGACACCTCCGCCTTCACGCTGCAGGGCCGGGTGGCCCTGGTCACCGGCTGCAACAAGGGGCTGGGCCAGGGCATGGCGCTGGCGCTGGCCGCGGCCGGCGCCCGCATCGTGGCCGTCAACCGCAGCGCGCCCGACGACACCATGGCCCGGCTGCAGGCGATGGGCGCGCCGGCGCTGGACCTGCGGGCCGATTTCACCGACGTGGCCGGCTACGGCGCGCTGGTGGCGCAGGCGGTGCAGGCCTTCGGCCGCGTGGACATCCTGGTGAACAACGCCGGCACCATCCGCCGCGCCGATGCGCTCGACGTCACCGAGGCCGACTGGGACGCGGTGGTCGACCTCAACCTCAAGAGCGTGTTCTTCCTGTCGCAGGCGGTGGCCCGGCAGTGCGTGGCCCAGGGCGGTGGCGGCAAGATCATCAACATCGCATCGATGCTGTCGTACCAGGGCGGGCTGCGCGTGCCGGCCTACACCGCGGCCAAGAGCGCGGTGCTGGGCCTCACGCGGCAACTGGCCAACGAATGGGCGCCGCACGGCATCCAGGTCAATGCCATCGCGCCGGGCTACATGGCCACCGACAACACCGAGGCGCTGCGCGCGGATGCCGACCGCAGCAGCGCCATCCTGGCGCGCATCCCGGCCGGCCGCTGGGGCACGCCGGCCGACCTGGCCGGGCCGGTGGTGTTCCTGGCCTCGGCCGCGTCGGACTACGTCAACGGCTTCACCCTGGCGGTGGACGGCGGCTGGCTGGCGCGCTAGCCAGCTAGCCGCGCCGCCCCCGGCGCAGCGCGGCCACGCCGGCCAGCGCCAGGCCGGCGAGCAGGGCCGAGGCCGGTTCAGGGATCTCCTGCGGCGGGCCGCCGCCATCGTCGCCCAGGCGCGCGTACACCGAGAAGTGCGACAGGTCGGGGATGCGGCCGCCGCCGTTGACGAAGCTCATCGACCAGGCGCCGCCACCGCTGCCATCGAACAGCACGTCGTCGAAGAAGTACAGCGCATAGGCGTCGCTGCCCTTCAGCACGCCGATCAGGTCCAGCGTGGTGGGCAGGCTGCCGCCGGTGCCGGTGAGCGTCCAGTTGCCGGACTTGCCGGTGGTGGACGTCAGCGCGAACTGGATGCCCAGCAGGTTGTTGCTGGTGTCGGGGCTGTTGTCGGTGTTGTCCTTCGCGGCCAGGCCCCAGCCGCTCTGCCACTTCAGGCCCAGGCCGTTGATCGCGGCGGCGCTGTCGTTGCCCGACACCACGCCATAACAATCGTTGGCATTGCTGGCGCCACCGGCCGGGCCGTTGACGCCATAGGTCATGTCGCTGACGGCCAGGCCCTGTGGATGCGGCGTGCCGTCGCTGCAGTACAGCGGTGCCGCCATCGCGCTGCCGGCGCCCAGCAAGGCCAGCATCACCGCTGCCTGCCTGGCCTGGCCCATCGACCGTTGGCCGGCCTGCCCTGCTACCCCTTGTCCCCGTGTGGTCCGCATGTGGAACTCCCTGCGTGTATGTACTGCTTACAACGCAATGGGCGTGCCACCGGAGCCAAGTGGTTGTCGTGGTTGGCTATTCCGGCCTTTGGGCCTGCATGCGGCGGTGCAGCGTGTAACAAGGGCCGACACCTAGGCGCCCGCTTACATCCGTCAGCGGCGCACCGTCAGGCTGGTGCTGGCGGCATTGCCGGAGGCATCCACCGCATCCACCCGCAGCACATGCGCGCCGGCGGCCACCTTGTTGGTGTTCCAGGCATAGCTCAGGCTGCCGCCGCGCACGGCAGCCACCCGTCGGCCGTCGATGAAGAGCGTCTGCGTCAGCGCCGCGGCGCCGGCATCGTCGGTAGCGCTGGTGGACACGGTGACGTTGCCCTTGACGGTGGCCGACGTGGGCGCCACGAAACGCACCGCAGGCGGCGTGACGTCGGGCGAGGACACCGCGGCGGCATTGGCCACGTTCACCATCACCGGCGCGGCGGCGGCCTGGTTGCCGGCAGCATCGAAGGCCTGCGCCACCAGCGTGGCGCTGCCGTCGGCCACGCCGGTGCTGTCCCAGGTGAAGCCGAAGGGCTGGGCAGCGTCGGAGGCCACCAGCACGCCGTTGGCGCGCAGGTCCACGCGCACCACGCCCACGTTGTCGCTGGCCGAGACATCCACGTTCACCAGGCCCGACACCGTGCCGCCACCGGCCGGCGAGCCGATGGCCACCTGCGGCGGCGTGGTGTCCGCAGCCGGCACAGCCAGCGCCAGCGCGGCACGCACGGCCGCGGCCGCGTCCACCCGGCCGTGGCCGTATTCGGCATCGCGGCCGCTGGCGCCCAGGTCGGCGGCGGTGCTGAACAGCAGGCCCTCGGCCTGCGCCGCGCTCAGCCCCGGCCGGGCGCTGAACAGCAGCGCCGCCACGCCCGCGGCCACCGGGCTGGCGAAGGAGGTACCGGAGACGGCGCCATAGCCGCCGCCACGCCGCGTGGTGTAGATGCCGGCGCCCGGCGCGGCCAGCGACACCACCGGCCCGAAGGACGACCACGAGGCCCGCAGGTCCGCGCCGTCGGTGGCGCCGACGGTCACCAGGGTGGTGGTGGGCGCGGTGGCCAGCTCGACGCCGCTGTTGCCCGCGGCAGCGAACACGAGGCCACCCTTGCTCTTCATGTACTGGCTGGCGTTCTGCACCGTGCTGCTGCCGGACACCATGTAGCTCACGTTGGCCACCCGCACGTTGCGGTCGGCGGCATGCACCAGGCCTTGCGCCACCAGGCTCCAGTAGCCGTTGCCGCTGGCGTCCGAGATGCGGATCGGCATGATGCGGGCCTGCCCGGCCACCCCGGCCACGCCCAGTCCGTTGTCGGTGGCGGCCGCGGCGCTGCCGGCCACGCTGGTGCCGTGGCCGTGCACGTCGGTGGTGTCGGCGGTGTTGTCGTGAAAGTTCCAGCCAGGCACCAGGCGCGGGGCCAGGTCGGGGTGGCTGGCGTCCACGCCGGTGTCCAGGATGGCGATGGTCACGCCCGCGCCCTGCGACAGGTCCCAGGCCGCGGGCGCCTGGATGACCGGCAGGTGCCAGGCCGCACCCAGGTAGGGGTCGTTGGCCACCAGGCTGGGCGGCAGGCGGCGGTCCAGCTCGGCCGACTTGTAGTGCGGATGGCGGCGCAGCTTGTCCACCATCGCCTGTTCGCTGCCCGCGGGCACCTCGATCACCAGCAGGTTGGACCGACCCACCCGCCGGGCGCGGGCATGGTCGGCGCGCAGCTGCGCGGCCACATGGGCATCGCCCAGGCCGGCACGGGCCACGGCCAGGATGCGGCCGGTGGCATGGCCGGCGTCGGCGGCATCGGCCGCATGGGCGGACGGCGCCAGCGCGGCCATGGCGGCCAGCGCGGCCAGGGAAGCGGCGAAGGGGATCTTGCAGGCAGGCACGTGGTCTCCCGGTCGTTGGATGTGACCGGGAAGAACGGACGCGGCCGGCGCGGCTTGAGGCCGCCCTGGTTACAAAGGGAACCGCATGGCCGCTGCTGGCGCGGCCGGCGAGTGGGTGCTAAGGCCTAAGAAGCTCGTG
Organism: Aquincola sp. J276; assembly: GCF_024700035.1. Taxonomy (NCBI): domain Bacteria; kingdom Pseudomonadati; phylum Pseudomonadota; class Betaproteobacteria; order Burkholderiales; family Sphaerotilaceae; genus Aquincola; species Aquincola sp. J276. The sequence continues at coordinate 291,333 of NZ_JAJONC010000002.1, read as the reverse complement.
TGCATGGCACCGGACCTGCAACGCAGGGCGGTGCGTGGCGCACGCTGAGCAGCGTTGCAGCCCGCGCCCCTAGGCCGCGACGGGTCGGTAGGCGATGACGTCGATCTCCACCTTCGCATCGACCATCAGCCGCGCCTCGGTGGTGGAACGGGCCGGCTTGCCGTTGGGGAAGTAGCTCATGTAGATGCGGTTGAAGGCACCGAAGTCGCGAGCGTCCTGCAGCCAGCAGGTGCACTTGCAGACATCGTCGAAGGTGGCACCGGCCAGCGCCAGCACGGCCTTCAGGTTTTCCATCACCTGGCGCGTCTGTGCCTCGATGCCGCCGGCCACGATCTCGCCCTCGGCATTGGCGGGCACCTGGCCCGACACGTAGATGAAGTCGCCCGCACGCACCGCGGGGGAGAAGGGCCGCGCCTGGCGGTCGGAAGCGACGGGCGGCAGGCCGAGGTAATCGAGCGGCATCACAAGCTCCGGTGGATTGATGATGAAAGTGTATTTCAGCATCGCGCCGCAAAGCACGGGATTTCCCGGGTACAAAAGCTGCATGCGTCAGCGATAGTTCGATTGAACTGAAAACTTCTTTCACCAACGGGGTGCATCGCCCTGTTCCGGAGTACCCGCATGCACACAGAAGAAGCCTGTTTCGTACCGTCGTCGAGCACTCGCCGGCGCAGCCTGGTGCTGACCCCGCTGGCCTTGGCCGCCGGCCTGGTGCTGACCGCCTTCGGCACCGCCGCGCAGGCCCAGGCGCCGCGCAACCATGCCACCCTGGCGATGGTGGCGGAGCCGCAGACGCTGGACCCGATGGCCTCCACCGCCGACCTGGTGGGCACCATCATGCAGCACGTGTATGAGCCGCTCTACACCTTCGACGCGCAGTGGAAGGTGGTGCCGATGCTGGCCGAGGCGGCGCCAAAGATCACGCCCGACGGCAAGCGCTACAGCATCACCCTGCGCAAGGGCGTGATGCTGCACAGCGGCCGCGAGCTGAATGCGGAGGACGTGGTGGCCAGCCTGCAGCGCTGGATGGAACAGGCGCCGCGCGGCAAGGCGCTGGCCAAGGAAGTGGAGAGCATCCAGGCCAAGGGCGCGCTGGGCATCGAGATCGTGCTCAAGCAGCCCTATGCCCCGCTGCTGGCCCAGCTGGCGCTGCCCAGCGGCATGGCCGCCATCATGGCCAAGGAAAGCATCGCCACTCCGCTGAAGGACTTCGTCGGCACCGGCCCGTACCGCTTCAAGGAGCGCCGGCCCGACCAGTTCGTGCTGCTCACCCGCTTCGACAAGTACAGCCCGCGCAAGGAAGCCGCCAGCGGCTATGGCGGCAAGCGCGAGGCCCTGATCGAGGAGCTGCGCTTCACGCCGGTGCCCAATGCCAACACCCGCGTGGAAGGCGCGCTGGCCGGCCAGTACGACTTCGCCGACCTGCTGCCGGTGGAAGCGCTGACGCGGCTGGAGAAGAGCGGCGGCAAGACGGTGCCCATTCTCACGCCGTCGTTCGGCTTCCCGTACCTGGTGCTCAACACCAAGGAAGGCGTGGCCGCCAACCAGGCGGTGCGCCAGGCGCTGCAGGTGGCCATCGGCCAGGGCGAGATGCTGGCCGCCGGCTTTGGCGACACCCGCTTCTTCATTGCCGAAGGCAACCATTTCCCCAAGGGCTCGCCGTTCTACGCCACCGCCGGCACCGACCAGTACAACCAGCGCAACGCCAAGAAGGCCAAGGAAATGGCCGAGAAGGCCGGCTACAAGGGCGAGCCGGTGCGCGTGCTCACCAGCCGCCAGTACGACTTCCACTACAACATGGCGCTGCTGATGGCCGAGCAGCTCAAGCGCGCCGGCTTCAAGGTGGACATGAACGTGGTGGACTGGGCCACGCTGGTGCAGCGCCGCAACGACGCCAAGCTGTGGGACGTGTACGTGACCCACAGCGGCCAGTTCCCGGAGCCGATGCTGTCGCCGCCGCAGCTGGGGGATGGCGCGCCCGGCTGGTGGAGCAGCCCTGCCAAGCAGGCCGCGCTGGCCGCCTTCAACACCGAGACCGATCCCGCCAAGCGCGGCGCGCTGTGGGCCAAGGTGCAGCAGGTGGTGTACGACGAGGTGCCTTACATCAACGTGGGCAAGTTCAACGGCCTGTCAGCCAAGAGCCCGGCGCTGCAGAACTACCAGCCGGCCACCTGGCCGTTCTTCTGGAACACCTCCATCAAGTAAGCCCACGCGGTCCCACGGCGATGCATCGCTTCATCCTCCACAAGGCACTCGGCATGCTGTCGGTGCTGGCCATCGTCGCGGTGATGGTGTTCGTGCTCACGCGCGCCGCCTCGGGCGACCCGATCTCGGTGCTGCTGGGCGACCAGGCCACCGCGGCCGACATCGCCCGCGTGCAGGCGCAATACGGGCTGGACCGGCCGCTGCCGGTGCAGTTCGTGTACTGGCTGCGCGAGGTGCTGCAGGGCAACCTGGGCGAGTCCATCTTCCTGCAACGGCCGGTGACGCAAGCGCTGTGGGAACGGGCCGAGCCCACCACGCTGCTGTCGCTGATGGCGGTGGCCATCGCCACGCTGATCGGCGTGCCCTGCGGCATCGTCTCGGCGGTGTACCGCGGCCGCGCGGTGGACCAGCTGTTCACCGGCGTGGCCATGCTGGGCGCCAGCGTGCCCAGCTTCTGGCTGGGGCTGGTGCTGATCCAGCTGTTCGCGGTGTCGCTGGGCTGGTTTCCTGTGTCCGGCTACGGCGCGCCCGATGCGCCGCTGGCCGAGCGGCTGCATGCGCTGGTGCTGCCGGCCACGGTGCTGGGGCTGCTGAACTCGGCGCTCATCATCCGCTTCACCCGCGCCTCCATGCTGGACGTGCTGGGCGAGGACTATGTGCGCACCGCGCGCTCCAAGGGCCTGGGCGAGGGCACGGTGGTGCTCAAGCATGCGCTGCGCAATGCGCTGGTGCCCATCGTCACCGTGGTGGGCCTGACCACCGCGCTGATGATCGGCGGCGCCGTGGTCACCGAGACGGTGTTCGGCCTGCCCGGCGTGGGCAACCTGGTGGTCAATGCGGTGCTGCGCCGCGACTATCCCGTCATCCAGGGTGCGCTGCTGGTCATTGCGGCCATCTACGTGCTCATCAACTTCGCGATCGACATGCTGTATGCGGTGGTCGATCCGCGCGTGAAAGTGAATCAATGAAGCCCCCAAGCTCGCATTCGCTCGCTGCCCCCCCGAGGGGCGCTCAGTACCTTCGGGCGGCCGGGCGGTACTGAGATGAAGATGCCTCGTCTGCTGCGACAGCTGATGCACCGCCGCATCGTGATGGTGTCGGCGCTGGTGCTGCTGGTCATCGCGGTGATGGCCGTGGGTGCGCCGCTGTTCGCCTCGGCCGACCCCAACGACACCGCCATCCTCGACCGGCTGAAGGCGCCCAGCGCCCAGCACCTGATGGGCACCGACGAGCTGGGCCGCGACCTGTATGCGCGCATCGTGCATGGCGCGCGCTACTCGCTGACCATTGCCGCGCTCACCGCGCTGGGCTCGGTGATCGCAGGCACCGCGCTGGGCCTGGTGGCCGGCTTCTTCCGCCGGCTGGACGCGCCGCTGATGCGCGTGGTGGACGCGATGATGGCCTTTCCCGACATCCTGCTGGCCATCGCGCTGGTGGCCATCCTCGGGCCCACGCTGGCCAACGTGGTGCTGGCGCTGGTGCTGGTATACACGCCGCGGGTGGCGCGGGTGGTGCGCGCTTCCACCCTGGTGCTGCGCGAGCTGCTGTTCGTGGAAGCGGTGCGGGCGCTGGGTGTGCGCACCTCGCGCATCCTGTGGCGCCACATCCTGCCCAACCTGATGTCGCCGATCCTGGTGCAGGTGTCGTTCATCTTTGCGTACGCCATCCTGGCCGAGGCGGGGCTCAGCTTCCTGGGCGTGGGCGTGCCGCCCGACATCCCCACCTGGGGCACGATGGTGGCAGGCAGCCAGCAGTACGCGCACCAGGCCTTCTGGGTGGTGCTGTTCCCGGGCCTGGCCATCATCTTCACCGCGCTGTCGCTGCAACTGCTGGGCGACGGCATCCGCGACCTGCTCGACCCCAAGCTGAAGAAGGCCGCCTGATGAACCTGTCCACCCCCTCCTCCGCCGCCGCGCCGCGGCTGAGCGTGCGCCACCTGAGCACCGCCTTTCCAACCGAGGAAGGCCTGGTGCGCTCGGTGGCCGACGTCAGCTTCGCCATCCAGCCCGGCAAGACCACCGCGCTGGTGGGCGAATCGGGCTCCGGCAAGTCGGTCACCAGCCTGACGCTGATGCGCCTGCTGCCACGCACCGCCAATGCACAGGTCACCGGCGAAGCCACCTTCATCACCCGCGAAGGCCAGTCGGTGGATCTGCTTCGCATCGACGAGCCCGCGATGCGCCGGCTGCGCGGCAACCAGCTGTCGATGATCTTCCAGGAGCCGATGACCAGCCTGAACCCGGTGTTCACCATCGGCGACCAGATTGCAGAAAGCGTGCGGCTGCACAAGGGCCTGGACCGCCGCGCGGCGCTGGCGCATGCGCTGCGCATGCTCGACCTGGTGGAGATCCCGGCTGCGGCGCAGCGCCTGCACGAGTACCCGCACCAGCTGTCCGGCGGCATGCGCCAACGGGTGATGATCGCGCTGGCCATGGCCTGCGACCCCACGCTGCTGATCGCCGACGAGCCCACCACCGCGCTCGACGTGACCATCCAGGCGCAAATCCTGATGCTGATGCGCCGGCTGCAGGCCGAGACCGGCATGAGCATCCTGTTCATCACCCACAACCTGGGCGTGGTGGCGCACCATGCCGACGACGTGGTGGTGCTGTATGCCGGCCGCGTGGTGGAGCAGGCGCCGGTGCGGCCGCTGTTCGCGCAGCCGCGGCATCCCTACACCCAGGGCCTGCTGGCCTGCCTGCCGGGCAAGGCGCGGGCGCCCGGCCAGCCGCGGCCCAAGCGCCTCTTCGCCATCCGCGGCCAGGTGTCCAGCCCGCTGGCGCCGCCGCCGGGCTGCGCCTTCGAGCCGCGCTGCGACCTGGCCCTGCCGGCCTGCCGCGAGGCGATGCCGCCGTTGATCGACGTGACCGACACCCCCGGGGCACCGCGCCAGGCGCGCTGCATCCGCGTGGAAGGCACTGCCTTGCAGGAGGCGGCATGACTCTTGTGCAGCAACCGCTGATCGAAGTGCGCGGGCTGAAGAAGTACTTCGGCAGCGGCGACCGGCCGGTGCGCGCGGTGGACGACGTCTCCTTCGCCATCTACCCCGGCGAGACGCTGGGCCTGGTGGGCGAATCCGGCTCCGGCAAGAGCACCATCGGCCGCACCGTGCTGCGGCTGCTGGAGCGCACCGCCGGCACGGTGGAGTACCGCGGAGAGGACCTGGGCAGCCTGTCGGCCGAGCGCATGCGCCGGCTGCGGGCCAAGCTGCAGATCATCTTCCAGGACCCCTATGCCAGCCTCAACCCGAAGATGCGCATCAGCGCCATCCTGGCCGAGGCGCTGAGCACCCACGGCCTGGCCCGCACCCGCGCCGAGCGGGATGCACGCATCGCCGAGCTGCTCACCACCGTGGGCCTGCGGCCCGAGCATGCCGACCGCTTTCCGCACGAGTTCTCCGGCGGCCAGCGGCAGCGCATCGGCGTGGCCCGTGCGCTGGCGGTGGAGCCGGAATTCATCGTGGCCGACGAGCCGCTGTCGGCGCTGGACGTATCGATCCAGTCGCAGGTGATCAACCTGCTGGCCGACCTGCGCGAGCGCTTCCAGCTCACCATGCTGTTCATCTCTCACGACCTCGACGTGGTCGAATACCTCTGCGACCGGGTGGTGGTGCTGTACCTGGGCAAGGTGATGGAGGTGGCCACCACCGAGGCCTTGTTCGAGAGGCCGCTGCATCCGTATACCCAGGCGCTGCTGGCCGCCAGCCCGAAGCCCGACCCCCTGCTGCCGACGACGCACGTCGCGCTCCAGGGCGACATCCCCAGCCCCATTGCGCCGCCTTCGGGCTGCGTGTTCCGCACCCGCTGCCCGCATGCCATCGACGCCTGCGCCCAGCAGGTGCCGCCGCTGGCCGAGGTGTCGCCCGGACGCTGGCGTGCCTGCATCCGCACCGAACTCATGGAACCTGCCGACGCATGACGACGCCTCTCTTCTCCTCCCTGCTCGACCCGATGCTGGACGCGGGCTTCAAGGGCTATCCGCACACCGCCGCGCCCCGCCGCGCCAGCGAAGTGGCCCAGGCCGGCTGGAACGTGCTGGCCGGCGACCTGCCACTGCCCATCGCCCTGATCCAGCGCGAGGCGCTGGAACACAACGTCGGCTGGATGCAGCGGCAGGTGCGCGGCTGGGGCATCGACCTGGCGCCGCACGGCAAGACGACGATGTCGCCGCAGCTGTTCCAGCGGCAGATCGAGGCCGGCGCCTGGGGCATCACCTTCGCCACCGTCAAGCAGCTGGCCCTCGGCGTGGCCGCCGGCGTGCAGCGGGCGCTGATCGCCAACCAGGTGTTCGGCGACGACGACCTGGCCGGCATCCAGGCGCTGCTGGAGGCGCAGCGCGGGCTGCGGGTCGCCTTCCTTGTCGATTCCGTGGCGCAGCTGGACTTGATCGAGCAATGGTCTGACGCGCATGCGGGCTGCCAGCCCTTCGAGGTGCTGATCGAGATCGGCGTGCCGGGCGGCCGCAGCGGCTGCCGCACGCACGAGGAAGCAGTGGCGCTGGCCGCGCGGCTGCATGCCAGCGCCGCGGTGAAGCTGGTGGGCATCGAGTGCTACGAAGGCCTGGGCGCGCAGGGCCGCAGCGAGGCCGACGTGCCCTATGCCCAGGCGCTGATGGCGCGGGTGCAGGCCATCGCGCTGCACTGCGACGCGGCCGGCTGGTTCGAAGCCGACGAGGTGCTGCTGACCGCCGGCGGCTCCGCCATCTTCGACCTGGTGGCGCCGATGCTGCGCCCCGCACTGGCCAAGCCGGTGCGTGGGCTGCTGCGCTCGGGCTGCTACGTCACGCACGACCACGGCTTCTACAAGCGCATGGTGAGCGTGGTGAACCAGCGCTGCGGCTGCGCCGACGGCGAAGGCCTGCGCCCCGCGATGGAGGTCTGGGCCGCGGTGCAGTCGCGGCCCGAGCCCGGCCTGGCCATCGTGGCGGTGGGCAAGCGCGACATCTCCTTCGACCTCGACCTGCCCGTCCCCTTCGCCCGCGCGCCGCGCGGCAGCCTGCAGCCGCAGCCGGTGCCGGCGGGCTGGAAGATCACCGGCCTGAACGACCAGCATGCCTACCTGCGCTGGGACGCCGCCGACGAAGCCGGAGCGCCCCAGGTGGGCGAGCGCATCGGCCTGGGCATCTCCCATCCCTGCACCACCTTCGACAAGTGGCACTGGATGCCGGTGGTGGAGCGCGACTACACCGTGTCGGGCGCCGTCTCGATGCACTTCTGACCATGCCCTTCCCACGATGAACACCGGCCTGCTCCACAAGGTGGCGGAGATCCGCGACAAGGCGCCGGCCACGCGCCGGGCCATCCTCGACATGATCCTGGAGGACCCCGACCGGGTGCTGCAGGAAAGCTTCGAGATGCTGGCCGAACGATCGGCCAGCTCGGTGCCCACCATCATGCGCACCTGCCGCGACCTGGGCTTCGCCGGCCTGCGTGAATTCAAGCTGGCCCTGGCCCAGGAGCTGGCGGTGGGCGGCTCGCCGCTGCACCGCCGCGTCAACATCGAGGACACCGCCGACGAGGTGGTGGCCAAGGTGGCGCGCAGTGCCGCCGCCTCGGTGGCCGGCGTGCGGGCGCAGCTCGACATGCAGGTGCTGATGGCCGCGGTGGACGCCATCGCCACCGCGCCGCACATCGACGTCTACGGCGCGGGCAACACCTCGTGGTTCATGGCCACCGACCTGCAGGCCCGGCTGTTCCGCCTGGGCCTGTCGGCCAACGCCTGGTCCGACTACCACCTGCAGCAGGTGGCCGCCGCCGCGCACCGGCCGGGCGGCGTGATCATCGCCATCTCGCACGTGGGCGGCATGCCGTCGCTGCTGGACACGGTGGACATCGCCCGCGCCCAGGGCGCCAAGGCGGTGTGCATCACCCGGCCCGGCACGCCGCTGGCCGAGCGGGCCGACTGGCTGCTGGCGCTGTCGGTGCCCGACGATGCGGTGATGCATGTGGGCATCGATGCCTACCTGACGCACCTGACCCTGATCGAGATCCTGACGGTGCTGGTGGCCCAGCGCGTGGGCGAGCCCGCGGTGCAGCGGCTGCGCGGCGTGCGCGAAGCACTGCAGCGCCACGGCGTGGACCTGCGCACGCATCCGCTGCAGAGCTGGGATGGTGGAGCCGCCGATGCACGCTGACACGCCCGCCACGCTGCTGCAGGCCGGCCTGGTCGTGGACGGCAGCGGCCACCCCGCCTGGACCGGCGACGTGCTGCTGCACGGCGACCGCATCGACCGCATCGGCGAAGGCCTGCTGCAGCGCCTGCCCGACGGCCTGGCGCCGCAGGACGTGACGGTGGTCGACTGCCGTGGGCAGGTCATCGCACCCGGCTTCATCGATGCGCACACCCACGACGACGCCATCGTGCTGCGCCAGCCGGAATACCTGCCCAAGCTGTCACAAGGCATCACCACGGTGGTGACGGGCAACTGCGGCATCTCCTTGGCGCCGTACCGCACCGGCCAGGCGCTGCCGCCGCTCACGCTGCTGGGTGCGGATTCCTTCCGCCACGCCACCATGGCCGAGTACCAGGCCGCGGTGGCGGCCGCCGAGCCGGCGCTGAACGTGGCCGCGCTGGTGGGCCACACCACGCTGCGCTTTGCCGCGATGCAGGACCTGGCCCGCGCCGCCACGACCGACGAGCAGGCCCGCATGGCCGCGCTGCTGGACGAGGCGATGGCCCAGGGCGCGCACGGCCTGTCCTCCGGCCTGTTCTACGAGGAAGCCTTCGCCGCGCCGGCCGCCGAGGTGACCGCGCTGGCCCGGGTGGTGGCCCGCCACGGCGGCGTGTACGCCACCCACCTGCGCAGCGAGATGGCCACCATCCTCGAGGCGATGATGGAAGCCGCCGACAGCGCCTTCGAGGCCGGCGTGCCGCTGGTGCTGTCGCACCACAAGTGCGCCGGGCCGCAGAACTGGGGCCGCACCCGCGAGACGCTGCCGCTGGTCGATACCCTGGCCTTGCGCCAGCCGGTGGCAATGGACGTCTACCCCTACGTGGCCGGCTCCACCGTGCTGCGCGAAGACCTGGTGGACGGCGTGATCGACGTGATGCTCACCTGGAGCGACCCGCACCCCGAGCTGGGCGGCCGGCTGCTGTCGGACATCGCGGCCGAATGGGGCGTGAGCCAGCAGGCCGCCTGCCGCCGGCTGCAGCCCGGCGGCGCCTGCTACTTCCAGATGGACGAGGCCGACGTGGAACGGGTGATCGCCCACCCGCGCAGCATGATCGGCAGCGACGGCCTGCCACACGACCGCCATCCGCATCCGCGGCTGTGGGGCGCCTTCCCACGGGTGCTGGCGCGCTACTGGCGCGAACGCCAGCTGTTCACGCTGGAACAGGCGGTGCACAAGATGACCGGCCTGACCGCGCGCAACTTCCGCATCGAGGACCGCGGCCTGCTGCGCCCCGGCCTGCAGGCCGACGTGGTGGTGTTCGATCCGCAGCGCGTGGCCGACACCGCCACCTACGACCAGCCGATCAGCGTCAGCCAGGGCATCGGCCGGGTCTACGTCAACGGCGTGCTGGCCTATGCCGAGCCCGCCGAAGGCGCGCAGCCCCGGGTGCTGGCCCGCGCCGGCCGCATGCTGCGGCGCGGCGGGTGAAGACGCCGGCCGGCGGCCGCCACCCGCCGCCGCCGGGGCACCGCGCCCGCGTGCACCATTGCGCGGCGCCGCGGTGCACGCCGCAGCCCGCTGCGTTCGCCACTCCAGAACGGCGCGCTCCGGCCGATAGGCACCTTGTTGCAAGTTGCAGTCGGACGGAACCCCCATGAAGTACCTGTGGAAGTGGTTGGCCCCGGCGCTGGTCCCGCTGCTGGCGGCCGCGCTGAGCGGCACCGCCCTGCCATCGCGCGCGGCCGACCTGGCCGAGATCCAGGCGCGGGGAGAGCTGCGCCACCTCGGCATCCGCTACGCCAACTTCGTCACCGGCGACGGCGACGGCTTCGACGTGGAGCTGGTGCGCGGCTTCGCCCGCCACATCGGCGTGCAGTACCGGCTGGTCTACACCGATTTCTACAGCGTGCTGCGCGACCTGCTGGGCCAGGACGTGGCCCGCCAGGGCCAGCGCGTGGTGCTCAGCGGCCGCCATCCGGTGCGCGGCGACATGATTGCCGCCGGCTTCACCGTGCTGCCCTGGCGGGAGCAGGTGGTGGCCTATTCGGCGCCCACCTTCCCTTCGCAGGTGCTGCTGGTGGCGCGCGCCGATTCGCCGCTGCGGCCGATCGCCGGCAGCCCGTCGCTGGCCGACGACATCCGCCAGACCAAGGCCCTGATCGGCCGCCGCAGCCTGCTGGTGATGGAACGCACCTGCGTCGATCCCGCCAACTACGGCCTGAAGGACGTGGGCCTGGACCTGCGGGCCTACACCAAGAGCACCAACCTGAACGAGATGGTGCCGGCGCTGCTCAACGGCGAGGCCGAGCTCACGCTGCTGGACGTGCCCGACGCCATCCTCGACCTGCAGAAGTGGGCCGGCCAGATCAAGGTGCTGGGCCCCATCTCGGAGGAACAGGTGCTGGCCGCCGCCTTCCCCAAGGACGCGCCGGCCCTGCGGCAGGCCTTCGACGACTACCTGCGCGGCCTGCGCGCCGACGGCAGCTACGACCGCCTGGTGGACAAGTACTACCGCGGCATCCGCCGCTACTTCCCCCGCCTTCTTCGCCACCCCGCGCTGACCGCCTCACCCGCCGATGTTGTCCCGCCTCGTCAGGCACTGGCCGGTGCTGGTCGCGCTGCTGTTGTGCGCCTATGCGGCCGCGCTGCTGCACAACGCCTTCCACGCCCAGGCCCAGCTGCGGCTGGCCGCCGATGCCCGCGTGGCCGCGGACAACCGCCGCGTGGCCCTGGTGCTGGCCGACCTGCTGGCCGAGCGCCGCCGCGCCGCCGAGGACCTGGCCGCCCTGCCCGAGATACGCAGCTACCTGGCCAACAAGGCGCTGGGCATGTCGGGCCGCTATGGCCTGAATGCCAACATCGGCGCCATCGAGGCGGCCTTCGACGCCGACCGTGCCCGCCACGCCACGCCCGGCGCACCGGCCACGCTGGCCATCGCCCTGCATGACGAGCAGGGCGAGCTGGTGGCCCGCTCGGCCGTGCCCGCGCTGCAGGACGAGGTGCACCACCTGCCGCCAGCCACAGCGCAGGCGCCGCAGATCCGCATCGACCACGCGGCCGGCCGGCTGGTGACCACGGTGACGGTGCCCTACAAGGAGGGCCATGCCGGCATGCTGGTGACGGTGGTGGAGCTGTCCACGCTGGCGCGCAAGCTGGTGTCCTCCCCCGCCTACCGGGAGCTGCTGCTGCACGGCGACGATGCGCAGCCGCTGCTGGGCACCGCCGACGGCCTGGAGCCCGCGCTGCTGGCCCGGCTGGCGCGCCTGCCGGCCGGCCAGCTCACCGCGCTGGATGCACGCCTGCTGGCCATCCGCAGCCCGCTGCCGGAAGCCGGGCTGTGCGTGGTCTCGCTGGTGGCGGCCGAGGAGGTCTACCACGACCTCACCTCCCGCACGCTGCTGTATGCGGCCGGCGTGGTGCCGGTGGCGCTGCTGCTGGGCGCACTGCTGTACGTGCGCATGCGCAACCGCACCGAGCGGCTGCAGATCGCGCTGGAAGGCGGCGGCGAATGCGTGTGGGAATGGGATGTGCAGCGCGGCCGCTGGGGCTATTCGGAGCGCTGGCTGAAGATGCTGGGCATGGGCGCCGGCCAGGCCGGCACCACCACCCAGGCCTGGGAGCAGCGACTGCATCCCGAGGACCGCGCGGCCGCGCTGAAGGCGCTGCACGACCACCTGGACGGCCAGCTGCCCACCTACGATTCCGAGCACCGGGTGCTGGACGGTGCCGGCCACTGGCGCTGGGTGCGCGACAGCGGCATGGTGGCCCGGCGCGATTCGCGCGGCCAGGCGCTGGCGATGATCGGCAGCAGCAGCGACATCGATGCCCGCAAGCGCATCGAGGCCAGCCTGCAGGCCAGCGAGCAGCGCTTCCGCACCATCTACGACGGCATCGGCGAGGCGCTGTTCATCGTCGACATCAACAGCCTGCAGGTCATTGACGGCAACCAGCGCACGGTGGAGATGTTCGGCCACGACCTGCCCGCGCTGCGCTGCCTGCCGCTGTCGGGCCTGAGCGCCGGCACGCCGCCGCACGACGCCCTGGCCCTGGCGCGGCGCAGCGCGCAGGCCGCCGAGGGCCTGCCGCAGGTGTTCGAATGGCGGGCCCGCGCCGCCAACGGCCGCGAGTTCTGGGTGGACATGAGCATGCGCCGGGCGCAGCTGGGCGAATGCGAGGACCGGCTGCTGGTGCTGGTGCGCGACATCTCCGACCGCAAGCAGTCGGAGGAGACCATCTGGCGCCAGGCGAACTTCGACGGCCTGACCGGGCTGCCCAACCGCCGCATGTTCCATGCGCGGCTGGAGTCGGAGATCCACCGCTCGCGCCGCAGCGGGCTGCCGCTGGCGGTGCTGTTCCTGGACCTGGACCGCTTCAAGGAGATCAACGACACGCTGGGCCACCACATCGGCGACGTGCTGCTGCTGGAAGCGGCGCGGCGCATCGGCCGCTGCGTGCGCCAGTGCGACGTGGTGGCGCGCTTTGGCGGCGACGAGTTCACCGTGGTGCTGCCCGACCTGCCCCAGGCGGCCGACGCCGACCGCGTGGTGCAGGACATCCTGGCCGCGCTGAACGAACCCTTCCGCCTGGAAGGCGAGCTTGTCTATACATCCGGCAGCGTGGGCATCGCGGTGCACCCGGCGGATGCGGCCGATGCCGACACCCTGCTCAAGCATGCCGACCAGGCGATGTATGCCGCCAAGGCCGCCGGCCGCAACCGCGCGGTGCGCTTCGTGCCGGCCATGGTGAGCGCGTCGCACTCCAAGCTGCGCCTGACCAGCGAGCTGCGCGCGGCCATCGGCAGCCCGCAGTTCCGGCTGGTGTACCAGCCCATCGTGGACCTGGCCAGCGGCCGGCTGCTCAAGGCCGAGGCGCTGCTGCGCTGGCAGCATCCGCAGCACGGGCCGATGAGCCCGGCCGATTTCATCCCGGTGGCCGAGGACACCGGCCTCATCGTGGCCCTGGGCGACTGGGTGTTCCGCGAGGCGGCACGGCAGGTGCTGGCCTGGCGGGAGGCCACCGGCCTGCCGCTGTCGGTGAGCGTGAACGTGTCGCCGGTGCAGTTCCGCGCCTGCGACCAGCTGCACCTGCAATGGACCCGCTACCTGCAGGAGATCGGCCTGCCCGGCGCGGCGATCACGCTGGAGATCACCGAGAGCCTGCTGCTGGAAGGCCATGCCGGCGTGGCCGCGCAGCTGGCCGCCTTCCGCGAGGCCGGCGTGCGGGTGGCCATCGACGACTTCGGCACCGGCTACTCGTCGCTGTCGTACCTGAAGAAGTTCCCGATCGACGGGCTGAAGATCGACCAGTCCTTCGTGCGCAACCTGGCGCCGCAGTCCGAGGACATGACGCTGTGCGAGGCCATCATCGCGCTGGCGCACAAGCTGCAGCTGGGCGTCACCGCCGAGGGCGTGGAAACCGCGCTGCAGCAGCGCCTGCTGGCGGATGCCGGCTGCGACGAGGCGCAGGGCTACTGGCTCTCACGCCCGCTGGAGGCGGCCGACTTCGGCGCGCTGCTGCTGCGCGGCCACAGCGGCTGCGCAAACAGCGGCATCGGCGCCGACGAAGGCTCGGCCGGCACCGGTGCCGGCATGCCGACGCTGAAGTAGACCGCCGGGGGCAGCCCGCCGGCCGGCGTGGCCGGCGGCGGCGAGCCGCGGCCCTCAGTCGATGGACACCTTGGCGTTCTTCACCAGCCGGGCGTACTTGTCGGTGTCGTCCTTGATCTGGCGCGCCATCTGCTCGGGCGTGTTGCCGATGGGCTCGGCGCCGATCTCCTGCATGCGCTGGCGGAACTCTGGCGACTGGATCACCTTCACCATCTCCGTGCTCAGCCGCGCCACCACGTCCTTGGGCGTGGCCGCGGGCGCCAGCACGCCGAACCAGGTGCCGAGGTCGAAGCCCTTCATGCCGGCCTCGTCCATGGTGGGCACGTCGGGCAGCGCGGAGCTGCGCTTGGCCGTGGTCACCGCCAGCGCCTTGAGCTTGCCGGCCTTGATGTGCGGCAGCACCGGCGTCACCGTGTCGAACGACATCTGCACCTGGCCGCCGATGAGGTCGGTGGTCAGCGGGCCGCTGCCCTTGTAGGGGATGTGCAGCAGCGGGATGCCGTTCAGCTCCGCGAACTGCGTGCCGATCAGGTGCTGCGCGGTGCCGTTGCCGTTGGAGCCATAGGTGAACGGGTTGGGCGCGGCCTTGGCCAGCGCCACCAGCGACTTCAAATCGGTGGCCGGCGTGGTGGCGCCGACCACCAGCACATTGGGCACCAGGGCCACGGTGGTGACGGGTGCCAGGTCCTTCTGGAAGTCGTACGGCAGCTTCTTGTAGACGCTGGTGGCGATGGTGTGGTGCACCGCGCCCATCAGCAGCGTGTAGCCGTCGGGCCTGGCCTTGGCCACGTAGTCGGCGCCCAGCGTGGCACCGGCGCCGGGCTTGCTCTCGACGATGACCGTCTGGCCCAGCGACTGCTGCAGCTTGTCGGCCAGCGCGCGGGCCAGCACGTCGGTGGTGCCGCCGGCCGGGAACGGCACGACGAGGGTCACCGGCTTGCTGGGCCAGGCCTGGGCCATGGCCGCGGGCGCCGCAGCCAGGGCGGCGGCGGCGACCAGGAAGGCGGCGCGCTTCATGCCAGCACCGCCTGGCACACGGCCTCGGTCACCTGCGCGGTGGTGGCGCTGCCGCCCAGGTCGCGGGTGTGCAGGCGCTTGTCCGCGGTCACCTGCTCGATGGCGGCCATCACGCGACGGGCAGCCTCCTGCTCGCCCAGGTGCTCCAGCAGCATCACCACCGACCAGAAGGTGCCCACCGGATTGGCCAGGCCCTGGCCCATGATGTCGAAGGCCGAGCCGTGGATGGGCTCGAACATCGACGGGAAGCGCCGCTCGGGGTCGATGTTGCCGGTGGGCGCGATGCCCAGGCTGCCGGCCAGCGCGGCGGCCAGGTCGCTCAGGATGTCGGCATGCAGGTTGGTGGCGACGATGGTATCCAGCGACGCCGGCCGGTTGATCATGCGGGCGGTGGAGGCGTCCACCAGTTCCTTGTCCCAGGTGACGTCCGGGAACTCCTTCGACACCTGCAGCGCGATCTCGTCCCACATCACCATCGCATGGCGCTGCGCGTTGCTCTTGGTGATGACGGTGAGCAGCTTGCGCGGCCGCGACCGCGCCAGCTGGAAGGCGAAGCGCATGATGCGTTCGACCCCGGCGCGGGTCATCATCGACACGTCGGTGGCCGCCTCGATCGGATGACCCTGGTGCACCCGGCCGCCCACGCCGGCGTACTCGCCTTCGGAGTTCTCGCGCACGATGACCCAGTTCAGGTCCTCGGGGCCGCCGCGCTTGAGCGGGCCGTCGATGCCCGGCAGGATGCGGGTGGGCCGCACGTTGGCGTACTGGTCGAAGCCCTGGCAGATCTTCAGCCGCAGGCCCCACAGCGTGACGTGGTCGGGGATGTGCGGATCGCCGGCGGAGCCGAACAGGATGGCGTCCTTGTCGCGCAGCGCGTCCAGTCCGTCGGCCGGCATCATCTCGCCGTGCGCGCGATACCAGTCGCCGCCCCAGCCAAAGTTCTCGAACTCGAAGCGGAACGCGCTGCCCGACCGGGCCAGCGCTTCCAGCACCTGCTGGCCGGCGGGCACCACTTCCTTGCCGATGCCGTCACCGGGGATGGTGGCGATGCGGTATGTCTTCATCATGTGTCTCCAGGAATGCTGGATTCACTGTAGGTTCGGCCTGCGGTGCCCGCGCGCTGCGCCGGTTAATCCGTCGTTCACCTGAAGTTAACGATCCCCGGGGATTTCCCGCGATTGCATGCAGGCCGCCGCCGGCGCGCTACCGTGCCTGCAGCGTTCAACCAGGGACCACGCCATGGCCTCCGTCATCCTTCCGGCCGACCTCGGCTTCTTCTCCACGCTGGCGATGTCCGGCAGCCTGAGTGCCGCCGCGCGGGAGCTGGGCATCAGCACGCCGGCGGTCAGCAAGCACCTGGCGCTGATGGAAAGCCGCATCGGCGTGGCGCTGGTCAACCGCACCACGCGCCGCATGAGCCTGACGCCCGAGGGCGAGCTCTACCTGGAACATGCGCGGCGCATCCTCGGCGAGATCGACGGCCTGCAGGAGCTGCTGGGCGTGGCCAGCTCCACGCCCAAGGGGCTGCTGCGCATCAATGCCACGCTGGGCTTCGGCCGCACGCATGTGTCGCCGCTGATCAGCAAGTTCGTGCGCCGCCATCCCGGCGTGGAAGTGCAGCTGCAGCTGTCGGTCAACCCGCCGCCGCTCACCGACGATGCCTACGACGTCTGCATCCGCTTCGGCGAGCCGCCCGATTCGCGCGTGGTGTCGCGCCGCATCGCGCGCAACCGGCGCGTGCTGTGCGCCTCGCCGGCCTACCTGGCCCGGCACGGCACGCCCAAGGTGCCGCACGACCTGGTCAGGCACAACTGCATCGGCATCCGCCAGGGCGAGGAAGCCTATGGCGTGTGGCGGCTGACCAGCGGCCGCGGCCGCCATGCGGTGACCGAAGCGGTGAAGACCCGCGGCAACCTGGCCACCAACGATGGCGAGATCGCGGTCAACTGGGCGCTCGAGGGCCTGGGCATCGTGATGCGCGCCGAATGGGACATCGGCCGCCACCTGCGCAGCGGCCGCCTGGTGCAGGTGCTGCCCCACCATGCCACGCCCGATGCCGACATCTACGCCGTCTACCCCCAGCGCCACCAGCTGGCCGCCCGGGTGCGGGCCTTCGTGGACTTCATGGCGCAGTCGTTCAGCCAGCAGGCCACGGCGCGCGCCTGAGCCGGTGGCCGTGCAGGCTGCAGCCGGCGGAGTCCCGTACCCGCATCCTCGTCCTCTGCAGCGCCGCCTTGTGCGGCATGCTCGTCCTCGGCGGGCTGTCGCTGGCCAGCCTGAGGCACACGATGCTCAGCGAACGGGGCAACCAGCTCACCACGCTGGTGGTGCTGGCCCGTTCCACGCTGGAGGAACTGCATGAGCAGGAGAAGGCCGGCAAGCTCACCCGCGAATCGGCGCAGCAGCAGGCCAAGCGCGTGCTGGGCAGCCTGCGCAAGGACGAGCGCTACTACTTCGTGCGCGGCTACCACGACGACGTGACCCTGGTGCATCCCAACCCCAAGCGCGTGGGCATCGTCGACCCCAAGGGCGGCCGCGAGGCCGGCGAGCGCTACCGCGCCGCGATGCAGGGCAAGGAAGTGGGACTGCTGGTGGCCCCCGGCACCCGCCCGGGCGTGGAAGGCAAGGTCGACAAGATGTATGCCGTGCTGCACTTCCAGCCCTGGGACTGGACAGTGGGCTTCGGCGACTACATCGACGACGTGGAGACCGCCTTCTGGCGCGAAGCCGCGCTGCTGGTGGGCGTGGGCGGTGCGCTGATGGCGGTGGTGGGTGGCCTGGGCTGGACGATCTCGCGCCGCATCTACCGCGAGCTGGGCGGCGAGCCCGACTATGCGCTGCAGATCGTGCGCCGCATCGGCGCGGGCGACCTGTCCGTCCACGTGGACCTGAAGCCCGGCGACGTCCACAGCCTGCTGGCGGCCATGCAGCAGATGCAGCAGGGCCTGGCCAGCACGGTGGGCAGCATCCGCAGCAGCACCGACACCATTGCCACCGCCTCGGGCGAGATCGCCGCCGGCAACCTGGACCTGTCGGCCCGCACGGAAGCCCAGGCCAGCGCGCTGGAGCAGACGGCCGCCTCCATGGAGCAGCTGACCGCCACCGTCAAGCACAACGCCGACAACGCCCGCCAGGCCAACGAGCTGGCGCTGTCGGCCTCGCAGGTCGCCAGCCGCGGCGGCGCGGTGGTGGGCCAGGTGGTGCAGACGATGTCGTCGATCAGCGCCTCCTCGCGCAAGATCGCCGACATCATCGGCGTCATCGACGGCATCGCCTTCCAGACCAACATCCTGGCGCTGAATGCCGCTGTCGAAGCCGCCCGCGCCGGCGAGCAGGGCCGCGGCTTCGCGGTGGTGGCCTCCGAGGTGCGCGGCCTGGCCCAGCGCTCGGCCCAGGCCGCGCGCGAGATCAAGGGCCTGATCGGCAGCTCGGTGGACATGGTGGAAGCCGGCACCAGGCTGGTGGACGAGGCCGGCGCCACGATGCAGGAGGTGGTGGGCAGCGTTCAGCGCGTGACCTCGGTGGTGGCCGAGATCACCACCGCCACCCGGGAGCAGACCGCCGGCATCGAGCAGATCAACCAGGCCATCGCCCAGATGGACCAGACGACCCAGCAGAACGCCGCGCTGGTGGAGCAGGCCTCGGCGGCCGCGATGTCGCTCAGCCAGGAAACCAGGAACCTGGTGAAGGCCGTCGGCACCTTCGCCTGACGGCGCGGCTTCAGCCGCCTCGCATCTGCACCACCGGTGCCCGCGGGCGCCGGCTGTGCACCACCTGCAGCACCTCCTGCAGTGCATCGGGGCACATCGGCTTGGTGAGGAAGAGGTCGAAGCCACGCTGCAGGCACAGGCCTTCGGTGCGGCCGTCGGCGCGGCCGGTCAGGCACACCATCACCGGCCGGTGGCGCAGCGCCAGCACGTCGCGGATGCCGTTCATCACCGCGCAACCGTCCTCGGTGCCCAGCGCCAGGTCCACGATCACCAGCTCGGGCAGCACGTCCATCGCGGCCTGGATCGCCGAGCGGGCGTCATGCCGCGCGGTGGCGGTGCAGCCCAGCTCCTGCAGCAGCTGCGCCAGGCTGTCCGCGCAGTCCACGTCGTCGTCCACCACCAGCACCCGTGGCGTTGCCCGTTTCGTCGTCATGCGGCCCTCCTGCTGCACCAGTGCGCTGCAGCAATCCCCGTGCCGCCTCGCCCCGCTTAGACTGGCCCGCCGAAGGACAGGCACAGGAGGCAAGCCATGGGCGAACGCAAGGTGGCCGTGATCACCGGCGGCGGCACCGGCATCGGCGCGGCCACGGCCATGCTGCTGGCCGGCAAGGGTTACCAGCTGCTGGTCAACTATTCGCGCAGTGCCGAGGAGGCCGAGCGCACCGCCGCCGACTGCCGCGCCGCCGGCGCCGATGCGCTGGCGATGCAGGGCGACGTGGCCGAGGATGCCGACTGCCGCGCGCTGGCGCAGGCCGCGCTGCAGCGCTGGGGCCGCATCGACGCACTGGTGAACAACGCCGGCATGTCGGTCTTCGGTGCCGCGGCGCAATGGGAAGCGCTGGATGCAGCGGTGTTCCAGCAGATCCTGGCGGTCAACACCATCGGCAGCTTCCAGATGGTGCGGGCCTGCGCCGAGGCGCTGCGCCAGGCGCAGGGCTGCATCGTCAACGTGTCGTCGGTGGCGGGCGCACTCGGCGTGGGCTCGTCGGTGCCGTACATCGCCTCCAAGGGCGCGATCAATGCGATGACGCTGCACCTGGCACGCGAGATGGCCCCGGCGGTGCGGGTGAATGCGGTGTGCCCAGGCATGGTCACCTCGCGCTGGTTCGTGCAGGGCGTGGGGCAGCAGGGCTTCGAGGCCGGCCTGGCCAGCTACCAGGCGGGCGTGCCGCTGGCGCGGGCCTGCACGCCGGAAGACGTGGCGGAGGCCATCGTGTGGCTGGTGGACGGTGCACGCACCGTCACCGGCGAGCTGCTGATGCTCGACAGCGGCATGCACCTGGCGGGCCTGCGGCCGCCACGGTAGGCGCCGGGCGGCCGGGGGCCGGGCGGCGGGTCAGCGCGCGGCGGCGGGCTCGGGCTGCTCGAACAGCTGGGTGGCGCCGTCCTCGCGGGTGCGGATGAAGCCGTCGGCCTCCAGCTGGCACATCACGCGGCTGACCATCTCGCGGGAAGCCCCCACCAGCTTGGCCAGGTCCTGGCGGCACACGCGGGCGCGGATCAGCTGCGCGCCGTCCACCGTCACCGCCAGCGCCTTCAGCTTCTCGATCACGCGGCCGCGCACGTCCAGCAGCGCCAGCGACTGGATGCCGTTGTCGGCTGCGCGCAGCCGGCTCACCAGGCCCCGCATCACCGCATGGGCCAGCGTGTCCTGCGCCGGCAGCAGGCCGGCCAGGTCGCTGCGGCGGATCACCAGCACGTCGGCCTTGGTGTCGGCCCGCACCGAGGCGGAATGGATGCCGTCGTCCAGCAGGCTCATCTCGCCCACGTGGTCGCCGGCGCCCAGCAGGGCCAGCGTCACCTCGCGGCCGGCATCGTCGCTGCGGATCACGCGGGCGCGGCCGTTGAGGAAGATCACCAGCGCGGCCGAGCGGGCGCCCTGCTTCAGGATCAGCTCGTTGCGCGACACGCGCCGCTTGACGACCGATTGCGCGATGACCCGTGCGGCCTCGTCGCTCAGGCCGGAGAACAGCGGCACGCGCCGCAGCAGATCGACTTCACTCAGGATGGCCATCGGAACAACTCCATGTCAGTCAGCAGACTCGGCTTGTCTTCGGCCCCGCGGCGGCCGACTTGAATGCAGGGCCATCGCCCGCCCCGGCACACCGGTTGCCAAGCGCCGGGCATGCGGGTGGCCAGCTGGAATGTCAACAACGTCAATAAGCGGCTGCCGCTGCTGCTGGCCTGGCTGGAGGCGGTCAAGCCCGACGTGGTGGCGCTGCAGGAGCTGAAGTGCACCGGCGCGCAGTTCCCGCGCGCGGCACTGGAAGCCGCCGGCTACCAGGCCCTGGTGGCCGGCCAGTCCAGCTGGAACGGCGTGGCCCTGCTGTGCCGCGGGGCCGAGCCGCTGCCCATCCGCAGCAGCCTGCCCGGCGACGAGACCGACCGCCAGGCCCGCTACATCGAGGCCGCCATCCACGGCACGGTGGTGGCCTGCCTGTACCTGCCCAACGGCAACCCGTGGCCGGGCCCCAAGTTCGACTACAAGATGGCCTGGTTCGAGCGGCTGCTGGCCCATGCGCAGGGGCTCTGGCAGTCCGGCCATCCGGTGCTGCTGGCCGGCGACTTCAACGTGGTGCCCACCGATGCCGATGCCCATGCGCCCGAGCGCTGGCGCGACAACGCGCTGCTGCAGCCCGAGCCACGCCAGGCCTGGCAGCGGTTGCTGCAGCAGGGCTGGACCGATGCGCTGCGCCATTGCCATCCCACGCAGCGGCACTACACCTTCTGGGACTACCGGCGCAACCACTGGCAGCGCAATGCCGGCCTGCGCATCGACCACCTGCTGCTCAGCGCCGCGCTGGCGCCGCGGCTGCAGCAGGCCGGCGTGGACCGCGAGGTGCGCGGCATCGAGGACAGCAGCGACCATGCGCCGGTGTGGCTCACGCTGCGCGACGAGTGACGCCATGGCCGCCGCCAAGCCTTTCACCGCCGAAGCACCGCTGGCACGCTACAACGCCAAGCGCAACTTCCAGCGCACCGCCGAGCCGGCCGGCCTGCCCGCGCCGCAGCAGGAAGCACCCCGGCCGCTGGCCTACGTGATCCAGAAGCACTGGGCCTCGCGCCTGCACTACGACTTCCGGCTGGAGCTGGACGGCGTGCTGCTGAGCTGGGCGGTGCCCAAGGGCCCGTCGTTCGACCCGGCGGTCAAGCAGATGGCCATCCAGGTGGAAGACCATCCGCTGGCCTACGGCAGCTTCGAAGGCACCATCCCGAAGGGCCAGTACGGCGCCGGCACCGTCATCGTGTGGGACCAGGGCAGCTGGGAGCCGGTGGGCGATGCGCGGGCCGGCCTGCAGC
Organism: Aquincola sp. J276; assembly: GCF_024700035.1. Taxonomy (NCBI): domain Bacteria; kingdom Pseudomonadati; phylum Pseudomonadota; class Betaproteobacteria; order Burkholderiales; family Sphaerotilaceae; genus Aquincola; species Aquincola sp. J276. The sequence continues at coordinate 269,383 of NZ_JAJONC010000002.1, read as the reverse complement.
GCGGCAAGCTGCTGTTCAAGCTGCATGGGCAGAAGCTGGCCGGGCTGTGGGAGCTGGTGCGCATCTCCAAGCCCGGCAGCGACGACAAGCAGCCGCAGTGGATGCTGTTCAAGAAGCGCGGCGACGCCTGGGCCCGGCCGACCGCCGAGTACGACGTCATCAGTGCGCTGCCCGACAGCGTGGTGACGCATCCGCTGGGCCTGCTGGAGCAGCACGACGACGGCCCCGACCTGTCCGCCGCCCGCCGCGCGACCCTGCCCGCCCGGCTGGCGCCGCAGCTGGCCACGCTGGCCGCCGCCCCGCCGGCCACCGGGCCGGACGCGCTGCAGTGGGTGGCCGAGAGCAAGTTCGACGGCTACCGCATGCTGGCGCGCATCCAGCGCGGCGCGGTGCGGCTCATCACCCGCAACGGCCACGACTGGAGCGACCGCCTGCCGGGCCTGGTCGCCGCGGTGCAGGCGCTGGGCATCGAGGCCGCCTGGCTGGACGGCGAGATCGTGGTGATGAACGATGCCGGCGTGCCCGACTTCAACCGGCTGCAGAACGCCATCGACGACGGCCGCGGCGCGCAGCACATCGTGTACTTCGTGTTCGACCTGCCCTACCTGGGCGACCAGGACCTGCGCGCCGTGCCGCTGCGCCACCGCCGCGCGGTGCTGCAGGCGTTGATGGCCGAGCGGGCCGACCGGGCCGGCACGCAGGTGCAGTTCAGCCAGGCCTTCGATGCGCCGCCGGCGCAGCTGCTGGCCGCGGCCTGCCGGATCGGGCTGGAAGGCGTGATCCTCAAGCAGGCCGATGCGCCCTACGTGTCCGGCCGCACCGAGACCTGGCTCAAGCTCAAGTGCCAGCACCGGCAGGAATTCGTGGTGGTGGGCTTCACCGACCGTGCCGGGGCGCGCGCCGAGGTGGGCAGCCTGCTGCTGGCCTACCACGAGGCGCCCGACGGCGGCCGCGCGGCCGGGGCGCTGCGTTCGGCCGGCTCGGTGGGCACCGGCTGGAGCACCTCCACCGCGCGCGAGCTGCACCAGATGCTGCTGGCGCTGGAGACGTCGCAGCCGGCCATCGACCCGGCCACGGTGAAGCCCGGCCGCTGGTCGCGCCGCACCGCGGGCAGCGAACGCTGGGTGCGGCCGGAGCTGGTGGTGGAGGTGGCCTTCGCCGAATGGACGCCCGAAGGCCATGTGCGGCATGCCACCTTCCGCGGCGTGCGCAGCGACAAGCCCGCGCGGGAGATCCGCCGCGAGCAGGCCACCGCCAGCCCGGCAACGGCAACGGCCACCGCTGCCGCGCCGCCGCCCGCCGCGCCCGGGCGGAAGGTGACCAATCCGCAGCGGGTGATCGACCCCAGCACCGGCATCACCAAGCTGGCGCTGGTGCGCTACTACGAGAGCATCGCGCCGTGGATGCTGCCGCACCTGAAGGACCGGCCGGTGTCGCTGGTGCGGGCGCCGCAGGGCATCACCGCCGAGCTGTTCTTCCAGAAGCATCCGGAGACCCGCATGCCCGGCCTGCGCGAGCTGGACCCGGCGCTGTGGCCCGGCCATGCCGCGCTGCTGGCGGTGGACACGCCCGAGGCCCTGGTGGCCGCCGCGCAGATGAACGTGGTGGAGTTCCACACCTGGAACTCCACCACCCGCCACATCGACAAGCCCGACCGGGTGATCTTCGACCTGGACCCCGGCGAAGGCGTGGCCTGGCCGCAGCTGCAGGAAGCCGCGCTGCTGATGCACACGCTGCTCACCGAGCTGGGCCTGCAGGCCTGGCTGAAGACCTCGGGCGGCAAGGGCCTGCATGTGGTGGTGCCGCTGGCGTCGCGGCTGGCCTACGACAAGGTGAAGGCCTTCTCGCAGGCGGCGGTGCAGCACATGGCCCGCACCATCCCGCAGCGCTTCGTGGCCAAGTCGGGCGGCGGCAACCGGGTGGGCAAGATCTTCATCGACTACCTGCGCAACGGCCATGGCCAGACCACGGCGGTGGCCTTCTCCGCCCGCGCGCGGCCAGGCATGGGCGTGTCGATGCCGGTGGACTGGGCGCAGCTGCCCGCGCTGAAGGGCGGCGCGCAGTGGACCATCGCCACCGCGCGGGAGTACCTGTCGTTCCAGCAGCAGGACCCCTGGGCCGGCTACTGGACCTGCCGGCAGACGCTGGGCGCCGCGCTGAAGAAGCTGCCGCCCACGGGCGCAGCAGCAGGCTAGGGAAAGCGGGTGCCGCGCAGCACGCCGCGGCCGGCGCCGTCGCGCAGCTCCAGCAGGCCATCGGGCCGCACGCGGGCGGTGCGGGCGTTCTCCAGCGCGGTGAGGATGCGGTCCTCCTGCTCCATGGCCAGCGGCCCGCAGGCGCGGCGGGTGGTCACCACCGGGCCCACGCGCAGGCGGTCGCCTTCCAGCACGTAGCTGCCGCTCAGCGTGTTGCAGCTGGTGTGGCCGGTGAGCGCACCGCCTTGGCCGAAGTCCAGCCGGGCCTGGCTGCGGTCGAGCAGGGGTTCCTGCTGCGCCTGGTCCACCCGCCACAGGCCGTCCACCACCAGGGCCGGCGGTGCCGGTGCCGGTACGGCGCAGCCGCCCAGCATGCCGAGCGCCACCAGCGCCCCTGCCACCCGCCTCGCCCGCCGCCCATCGCACTTCATCCGCATCGGCCAACTCCTGCCCCCGGACCACCGGGGCGGCCGGTTATAGCAGCCGCCGCGGCGGCCTCACCGCCGGGTGATCACCACCTCCAGGTATTCGCTGGGCACCACCAGCGTGCCGGGACCGCCGCGGTTCAGCGACTCCAGCAGCGCCAGGATGTCCTGCGCCAGCGCCTGCGCACGCTCGGGCGGCAGCGAGGCAAAGGCCTTGTGGGTGGGCCCGTACCAGGTGCGGAACACGTCCAGGAAGTGCTCGGCCGAGCGGTAGCGGAACTGGAAGAGCCGCGGCACGGCCTGCAGGCGGGCCGCCTGCCCGCCGAACAGCGCCTGCAGATGCGCCTCGGTGCCCCAGAGCGACGGCGGCTGCACGCCGGCCGGCGGCGGCAGGTGGCGGCCCAGCGTCTTGAACAGCTGGCCGATGAAGCCGCCCGGCGTCCAGTTGGCCAGGCCGATGCGGCCGCCCGGCCGGCACACCCGCAACAGCTCCTGCGCGGCCACCGCATGCCGCGGCGTGAACATCACGCCGAAGGTGGACAGCACCACGTCGAACGAGGCATCGGCAAAGGGCAGCTGCTCCGCATCGGCGGCCTGGAAGCTCACTTCGAGCCCCTCGGCACGCGCTCGCTCGGCGCCGCGCTCGAGCAGCGCGGGCACGTAGTCGGTGGAGGTGACGCGGCCGCCGCGGCGTGCTGCGGCCAGCGTGGCATTGCCGTTGCCGGCGGCCACGTCCAGCACCTGTTCGCCCCACTGCAGGTCGCAGGCCTCGGCCAGCTGCTCGCCCACCAGCTGCAGCGTGGTGCCGATCACTGCGTAGTCGCCGGATGCCCAGGCATCGCGCTGCCGCGCCTTGAGGGCCGAAAGATCCGGCGCCGCCGGGGTGGTAGAGGAAGACAATGGGTCCATGTCGGGTCTCCTGCCGGGTGAAGCGGCCACTGTGCGCGGCGCCGGTGGAAAGCCGCGTGGGAGCGCCCGTGGAAACTGAACGGGAGGTGGTGGCGTGCAGTCGCTCGGCGATGCGGTGGGGCGGGATGGAGCGGCGGAGGTGGAAGCCGGATCGCCGGCCGATGCGCTGTCGCTGTGCCTGCTGGGCCCGCTGACGTTGCGCCGCGGGCCGCGGCCGATGCCGCTGCCAGCCTCGCGCAAGGCTCGGGCGCTGCTGGCCTACCTGGCGATGTCGCCCCGGCCGGTGGCCCGGGATGCGCTGTGCAGGCTGCTGTGGCAGCTGCCCACCGACCCGCGCGGCGAGCTGCGCTGGTGCCTGAGCAAGCTGCGTGGCGTGGTGGACCAGCCGGGGCATCCGCGGCTGCTGGCCACCGACGGTGGCGTGCGGCTGGCGCTGCATGCGCACGAGGTGGACGTGCTGCGCATCGAGCGGGCGCTGCGGCCGGCGGATGCTTCTCCAGCGGCTCGCCCGCCGCCGGACGCCGACCTGCTGCGCGGGCTGCTGGGCGCTTTTCAGGGCGAATTCCTCGAAGGCCTGGCACTGCAGAACAGCCCGCCGTTCGACGCCTGGCTGCAGGGCCAGCGCCGGCGGCTGCGGGCGCTGCAGGCCGGCCTGCTGCAAGCGCTGGTGGACCTGCTGCCGCGGCAGGCGGACGAACGCATCGAGCTGCTGGGCCGCTGGCTGCAGCTGGCGCCGCTGGACCTGGCCGCGCACGAGCGGCTGCTGCAGGCGCTGGCCGCGCAAGGCCGCTGGCCGGAAGCGCAGCAGCACCTGCAGGCGGCGATGCAGCAGTTCGCGGCGCAGCGGGTGGACGCGATGGCGCTCAGCCAGGCCTGGCAGCAGGCACGGCTGGGTGCGGCGCCTTCGCCCCGGCCGGCAGCCGTGGTCCAGGGCGCGCCGGCCGGCCGCGCCTCCATCGCGGTGATGCCCTTCACGGAGCTGCAGGCTGGCGGCGACGGCCGCAGCCCGCTGGGCGCCTGGCTCGCCCATGACGTCACCACCCGGCTGGCCAAGCTGCGCACGGTGTTCGTCATCGCGCAGGCCAGTGCGGCGGCGCTGGCGGGCCAGGGCCTGGCCGCCGGCGCCGCCGCCCAGGCCTTGAACGTGGGCTACGTGGCCAGCGGCAGCCTGCACCGCGACCGGCAGGCGCTGCGCATCGACGTGCAACTGGCCGAGGCCGCCAGCGCCCGCATCGTGTGGGCCGACGTCTTCAGCGCGCCGCTGGGCGACCTGCTGGACGTGCTGGAACAGCTGGGCGATCGGCTGGTGAACGCGCTGGCCAGCCAGGTGGAGATCGCCGAGCGGGCCCGCGCGGTGCTGCTGCCGCCCAGCGAACTGGACGCCTGGCAGTCGCACCACCGCGGCCTGGGCCTGATGTACCGCTTCGACGCGGCGGACAACCGGCAGGCGCAGGGCTTCTTCCAGGCCGCGCTGCGGCGCGATCCGCACTTTGCACGGGCTCATGCCGGCCTGTCCTTCACCCATTTCCAGGACGCCTTCCTCGGCTGGCAGCCGCGTGCGCTGGCGGTGCAGCACGCGTGGCGCGCCGCGATGCAGGCCGTGGAAGCCGACGAGCAGGACCCCGCCGCCCGCTGGGCGCTGGGCCGCGCGCACTGGCTGCGCGGCCAGGTGCCGCAGGCGCTGTGCGAGCTGGAGACGGCGCTGCAGCTCAGCCCCAGCTTTGCGCAGGGCCACTACACCCGCGCCTTCATCCTGGCGCAGTCCGGCGATGCGCTGCAGGCCATTGCCGCCAGCGACCATGCGCGGGCGCTGAGCCCCTACGACCCGCTGGTGTTCGCGATGCTGGCGGCGCGGGCCCTGGCGCTGGTGCGCCTGGGCCGCCACGAGGAAGCCGCCGATTCGGCGCTGAAGGCGGCGGCGCGGCCGCATGCGCATGTGCACATCCTGGCCATCGCGGCGCTGTGCCTGGCCCTGGCCGGGCGCTGGCCGCAGGCCCGCGCGGTGGTGGACAGCCTGCAACCGCGGTCGCCGGGCTACCGGCTGGCGGACCTGCTGGCGGCGTTTCAGCTGTCGGAGGAGGCCAGCGCGCTGCTGTCCAGCGTTGCGCCGCACGTGGGGCTGTGAGGCCCGGCGCACTCGTCCGGGGCCACCGCCAGCCGGCCCTTGCCGCCGCGCTTGGCGGCCAGCATCGCCCGGTCGGCCGCGCTCAGCAGCTCGGCCGGATCGGTGATGGCGGCGCTGGAGGTGGCCACGCCGGCGCTGGCGCCCACCTGCACCTGCCGGCCGTCGGGCAGCACGATGGGCGCGTTCACCGCGGCCACCACCCGCTCCAGCACCTTGCGCCAGCCGTCGCCGGCCAGCGGCTGCAGCACCAGCACGAACTCGTCGCCGCCGATGCGGGCCACGGTGTCGGTGGTGCGCACCTGCGCCGCCATGCGGCGGGCCACCTCCACCAGCAGCAGGTCGCCGGCGTCGTGGCCATGGGCGTCGTTGACCGCCTTGAAGCCGTCCAGGTCCATGTAACACACGGCCACCTCGTCGCCCGGGCGGCGGCGCGCGGCCAGGCCCTGCTGCAGCCGCTCCAGCAGCAGCACGCGGTTGGGCAGCTGGGTCAGCGCGTCATGGCGGGCGGCATGGCTCAGGTGGTCGTGCGCCTCGCGGGTGGCAGTGGCATCCACCGCCATCCAGAAGGTCTCGTGCTCGGACAGGCGCATGCCGTTGAGGTCCACCCACAGCTCGTCGCCTGACTTGCGCCGCATGCGCACCTGCGCGCGGTAGTTGGCGCCGCTCAGCAGCAGCGGATAGGCCTCGCGGCCCACGCGGTGGAAGGTTTCCTCGTCGGCATACAGCAGGCGCATCGGCTGGCCTTCCAGCTCGCCGTCGCCGTAGCCCAGCAGCGTCTCGAAGGCCCGGTTGCGCCAGGTGATCATGCGCTGCTCCAGCTTGATCATGCCCACCAGGTCGTTGTTGAGCATGGCCGTCTGCTCGGCCAGCAGGCTGCCGATGCGCTGCTGCGCCTGGCGCTGCGCCAGCGCATGGGCGGTGATGGCCTGCATGGCGCCGGCCTCGCGGGCGCCGAAGCGGTACACCGCCGCGGTGGCCAGGCCCACCAGCGCCCAGGCCAGCGCGGCCATCAGGCCCACCTGCCAGGCCTGGTGGTACCAGGGCGCGAAGAAGCGGTCGTTGCTGACGCCGGCGAACACCGTCAGCGGCCAGCCCTCCACCGCGCGGTAGGCGGTGGTGCGGTACATGCCGTCCACCGCCACGCGGGAGACGAAGGCGCCGCCGCTCGGCTTGGCCGCGACGGCGTCGGCCAGCTGCTGGGAGACCGAGACCGTGCCCGCATCGCCCTGCGAGCCGCCGCCGGGCGAGCGGCGGGCCACCAGCCGCAGGTCGGGCGTGCGCAGGGCCATCGCATCGCCCAGGCCCAGGTCGTAGCGGTCGAACACCTGGGCGAAGTGCTCCACCGTGAGGGTGGCATACATCGCGCCGGCGAAGCGGCCGGACACCAGCACCGGCCGCACCACCGCGATGACCCAGTGGCCCGAGGCGCGCGAGCGGAAGGGCCCGGCCAGGATGGGCCGGTCGCCGCGGTGGTTCAGCGCCTGCTGGAAGTATTCGCGGTCGGCCACCGAGGTGAAGGTGGTGGACGGCCAGCCCCAGGCCACGCGGCCGCTCTCGTCGGACATGCGCAGCGATTCCACGCCCTTGAGCAGGCGGTAGCGGCTGCGCAGCAGCGCATCGATGGCGGGGCCGTCGTTGGCGCTGCGCAGGCCGGTGCGCTGCATGTCGTCCAGCGTGGCCTGCATCACCGAGTCCACCTGCGCCAGTTCGCTGCCGATGTTGAGCTGCGCGACCGCCGCCAGGCCCTCGGCCAGGTTGAGCGCACGGGTCTCGTAGCCGCGCTTGGTCGACTGCAGCACCGACCACACCAGGCTTGCCAGCAGCAGGCCCACCAGCAGGTTGGCCAACAGCAGCCAGCGCATCAAGCGGCCGCGCTTGGCGACGACTCGATCGACCAGGGACTGGGGGTTGGAATTCGGCATGGACTGCTCAACGACATGCTCCGGCGCGCAGGGCCGCCGGCTGCCGGACCCGAAAGCCCGGCGAAAAACACCTACAACTCGATCTTTCCGTACTGCCGCGGCGTGGGCGAGGCGGCCACGGCCCGCCAGATCTCCAGCGCCTGCGGCGTGGCCGGAATGCGCATGCGGGCGCACCAGCTGACGAAGGCGGGATCGGTGGTGTCGGCCGAGTTCGCTCGGGCGTCGATGGGAGGCAGAGCGCTGGGAACTGCAGGGGGCGACTCGGGGGCATCCTTGCACTATCGGTGCAAGCGGCCCCCGGCTTGAATCAGAGGTAGCGGGTGCTTGCCTGCCTGTTCGGCGGAAGCCGCGGGCACGTCGTCGGCCGGCCGCAGGTGTTCCACCGCGAATTTCACCAGCTCGCCCGGGCTGCCCAGGTGCAGCTTGCGCCGCAGGTGCAGCCGGTGCGCCTCCACCGTGCGCACCGACAGGCCCAGCGCCTGGGCGATGCGGCGGTTGCCGGCGCCCTGCGCCAGCCACTGCAGCAGCGTGCGCTCGCGCGGCGTGAGCCGGACCGGCGCCGCATGCAGGGCCACCGGCGGCGGGCCATGCAGGTCCACCGCCAGCCGGTGCAGGGCCTGCAGCGCTTCCTCCAGCCGCTGCACCGAGCGCTGCACGCCCTGCTGCAGCCGCCGCTGCGAGGCGGGCAGGTTCGATGCGGTCTCGACCAGCAGGCCCTGCAGCGCCAGCCGGGTGACCACCAGCTGCTGCGCCACGCCGTCGTGCAGTTCCGCTGCCAGGCGCCGGCGTTCCTGGCGCCGCGCCTCGGCCTGGCTGCAGCCGCAGTCCGCCGCCTGCACGGGCAGCGGGGTGGGCCTGCCTGAGCCGCTTGCCTGCATCCGCCAACACCTCCTGCCCCGGTGGGGGCCGGGCCAGTCTAGGCCCGCATGCACCAGCGTGGTGAACGGGGCTTGTGTCCGTTTGCGTCCGGGCCTGCGGGCCCGACCGCGTAGTTCCGCGTAGGGGATCGGCCGGTGCGCCAGGCGCGGGGCAGTCCCCAGAATGGGTTGCACCGGGCCGCCCGCCGCACAGACCGGCACCTATCACAAGGCCCCTGCCAGGAGACAGAGCACATGAAGCGACATGCATGGATCGCAGGCGTGGCCGTGGCCGTCCTGCTGGGCGGCTGCCCCTTCGACGACGACGACGATGACGACGGCCCCGGCCGGCCCGAGGAGCTGAGCGGACTCAGCGGCTCGGTGCGCGACGTGACGGTGGAGCTGCGCGAAGGCACCAACATGGCCGCCTCGCCCTCGCCGGATGGCCGGCGCATCGTGTTCTCGGCCCAGGGCGCGCTGTGGGTCATCGACGCCCAGGGCGGCGAGGCCCGGCGCATCACGCCGTGGACGCTGGAGCCCACCGCGCCGGTGTGGTCGCCCGACGGTCGCAGCATCGTTTTCCAGAACTACACGCTGGACGGCAACTACCACCTCTGGCGCATCGACCCCGACGGCGCCAATGCCACCGAGCTGACCACCGGCCCCTACGACGACCGCGAGCCCGCCTGGACGCCCGACGGCACCGCGCTGGTGTTCGCCTCCGACCGGGGCAACGACGGCAACTACAAGATCTGGCGCTACACCCTGGCCAGCGGCGCCTACCAGCAGGTCACCCAGGGCGCCGGGGCCGAGAGCAACCCGATCGTGTCGCCCGACGGCACGAAGGTGGTCTTCGTCGACACCAACAACCTCTACACCGTGCCGGCCGCCGGCGGCGAACGCACGCTGGTGGGCCCCGGCATCGCCCCGGCCTACAACCGCGATGGCTCCGCCCTGGTGTACCAGACCCCGGCGCGGGTGCTGACGGTGGGCGGCACGCCGGTGTCGGGCAGCGAGGACCTGTTCGGCTTCCCGGTGCGCTGGATGCCCGACGGCCGCATGCTCTACACCGCCGACGGCAAGCTGCGCACGCGCGACGCCAGCGGCGGCAATCCCACGGACATCGGCTTCACCGCGCAGCTCAGCGTGCGGCGGCCCGTGATCACCGCCACCAAGGACCGCGGCTTCGACCGCCTGGCGCCGCGGCCGGTCACCGGCGTCAGCGCGCCGACGCTGTCGCCCGATGGCCGCAGCGTGGCCTTCGTGGCGCTGAACGACGTCTGGGTGATGAAGATCGGCGAGGCCCCGGTGCGCCTGACCGACGACCTGGACCGCGACGGCAGCCCGCAATGGACCCGCGACGGCAGCGCGGTGTACTTCTCCACCGAGCGCGGCAACGCCGGCGCGCTGGCCATCGACCAGGTGGTGGTGGCCACCGGCGTGCGCACGCGGCTGGGCGCCATCGCCGCCAAGTCGATGGTCACGCCGATGATGTCGCCCGACGGCAGCCGCATCGCCTACACCACCGGCTCGGGCCAGCTGGAGCTGTGGAACATCGCGGCGCAGTCGGCCGAGGTGGTCATCCCGCAGGTGAGCTCGCAGGTGAGCACGCCGCAGTGGCTGCCGGGCGGCGACAAGATCATGCTGGTCGACAACGAGCGCATGAACAACCGCTTCCGCGAGGGCTACAACGCGCTGCGCGTGATCGACCTGGCCACCAAGACGGCAGTGTTCCACCGCGTGGCCGAGCGGCCGCGGCAGATCTCCGACCGCGAGGAAGGCGCGGCGGTGGTGTCGCCCGACGGCACGCAGGTGGCCTTCGTGATGGACTCGGTGCTGCATGTGATGCCGCTGGGCGCCGGCGGCGTGCCTTCGGGCCCGCCGCGGGCCATCACCACCGAGGCGGCCGACCTGCCCTCGTGGGCCGGCGATTCGCGCACGCTGCTGTACAAGGCCGGCACCCGGCTGCGCACGGTGCAGGCCGACGGCAGCGGCGCGGCCGACGTGCCGCTGTCGATGGACTGGCAGCCCGCGGTGGGCCCGGCCACCACCATCGTGCGGGCCGGCCGGCTGTGGGACGGCCGCAGCGAGACGCTGGCCACCGATGTGGACATCGTGATCAACGGCCACCGCATCACCGCCATCCGGCCGCACCAGCCGGGGGCCGAGACCGCGGCAGACCGCTACATCGACGCCAGCGCGCTGACGGTGATGCCCGGCCTGTGGGACCCGCACGTGCATCCGCTGACGCTGTACCAGGGCGGGCAGTTCGGGCAGATCTCGGCGCTGATGCTGGCCTACGGCATCACCAGCACGCAGTCGGTGGCCGGGCCGCTGCACCAGAGCATCGAGATGCGCGAATCGCTGGAGGCCGGGCGGCTGGTGGGGCCGCGGGTGTTCGTCTCGCCGCCGCTGTGGGAGGGCAACCGGCTCTTCTACAGCTTCGCCCGCACCCTGCGCACCACCGAGGTGGCCGAGATGGAGATCGCCAAGGCGCGCGCGATGGGCGTGGACTACATGAAGTCGTACGTGCGGGCGCCCATTCCCGTCATGACCCGCATCGCGCAGGCGGGGCTGGACGAAGGCATTCCCACCGGCACCCACATGCTGTCGCCGGGCGCGGCCACCGGCATCGGCGGCACCACGCACCTGTCGGCCACGCAGCGCATGGGCTATGGCTGGGCGAAGTCGCTGAACGGCATCACCTACCAGGACGCCTTCGACCTGCATGCCAAGGCCGACTTCCATGTGGTGGACACGCTGTTCTCGTCGATGGCGCTGGTGGGCCAGGACCCCAGCGTGCTGCTGGGCGAGCGCTTCGCGCTGCTGGTGCCGCCCAACTTCGTGGCCGGGCTGCTGGCCACGCCGGTGCCCACGGCGGAGACGCTGGCCACCATCCGGCGCGATGCGGCGCAATCGCAGAAGGTGGCGGATGCCGGCGGGCTGCTGGCCATCGGCACCGACTCGCCCCTGGTGGCGCCGGGCATCGGGCTGCACATGAACCTGCGCGGCTCGGGGCTGGTCACCAGCAACCACCGGGCGCTGCAGAACGTGACCATCAACGCCGCGCGCATGAGCTACCTGGACAAGGACCTGGGCACGGTGGAGCCCGGCAAGCTGGCCGACCTGGTGATGGTGCGCGGCAACCCGCTGGAGGACCTGAAGAACGCCGCCAACGTGGAGATGGTGATGAAGAACGGCGTGGCCCGCACGGTGCCCGAGATCCTGGCGCCCTTCCGCACGCCGCAGGCACTGGCGGCACGCTCGGAATCGCTCAAGGCCTGGCGGCGCATGTGCCTGTTCCGCGGCTTCGGCGTGCAGGACGAGGCCTGCCACGGCAGCACCATGCATGCGCACTGACGGCCACCGCGCCCATCTCTAGAAGGTAGGGATCGACGGCCACGGCACCCGGCCCGATAACCGTTATCGGCCGATGCGAGGGGATGCCGATGCGGAGATCGAGGTGCCGGGCCGCCAGCCTGCTGGCCCTGGCCGGGCTGGTGGCGGGGCCGGCCGGGGCCTTCGAATGCGCGCGGGTGCAGCCCAGCAGCAGCCGCATGCCGGCCTATCGGCCGGTGCCCGATGCGGCCCGCTGCGAAGGCTTCTACGAACGCACCGTCTCCCAGCCCTTCGTGGAACTGGTCTCGCTCACCCGCGCGCCGCTGCCGCCGACCACCACCGGCCCGCTGGTGTGGCAGGCCGAGGCCACCGGCCCGGCCCTGCGGCTGACGGTGCTGCCGCAGCGCTCCACGCCCTTCTACCGTGCCGATGCCGAGCTGCCGCCCGGTCGCCCGGTGGCCTGGGACCCGGCACCGATGCTGGCTGCCACCGGCCTGCGGCTGGCCGATCTCGGCTTCCTGGCGGTGCCGCTGGCCACCAGCGCAGCCGGCAGCACGCCGGGCCATGCCGATCCGGTCTTCGTGCCGCTGTCGCCTGCCGGGCAGGCGGCGCCACCACTGCAGGCGCATGCGGTGCTGCGGGTGTCGGTGGACGTGGCCGCCATCCGCTGGCGGGCCGCGCCCGATGCCCCGGGTGCCGCCGCGTCGGCGTGGAGCGAGCTGCCGGGCTCGCGGCTCTTCGCCTGGCAGCGCAGCACGCTGCCGCTCCTGCTGCCGGCCGATGGCGGCAGCCAGCGCATCGAGGTGCAGGCAGTGGCCGCGGCCGACGGGCGCGCGCTGCCGCTGCTGCGATTCGTGGTGGCCGGCACACGCCATGGCCGGCCCTGAACCGCTGGCGCGGCTGCGCGACGAGGCGCTGGCCCGCTGGACCACCCGCCTGGCCGACCCCGATGCGCCGCCGGCCGAGCTGCTGGGCCTGCAGCAGCGGCTGCAGATGCTGGACGCCGCGCTGGCCGCGCTGGCGGCACGGCAGCGGCCGCGTGCCAGGCGCTGGGGTGCCGCCGGCTGGCCGGTGCTGCTGGTGGCCACGGTGCTGCTGCTGGCGGCCACGGTTCCGGTGCGCAGCGTGCCGCTGTCGCTGAGCCTGCAGGCCGGCAGCGTCACGCTGCAACTGCCGCAGGCGGTGCAGCTGGAGCTGCCGGCGCAGGCGGGGCCGGTGCGCGCCGAAGGCTTCACCCAGCTGCAGTCCGGCGACGCGGCACTGGAAGACCTGGCCCGCCAGGCCGGTGCCGACCGGCTGCGCATCGAGGCCACCGAGTTGCGCCTGCGCAGCCTGCAGCTGCCGGCCGGCAGCCGGCTCACGCTGCAGGCCGCGGGCGGCCAGCTGCTGCTGCAGGTGGAAGCGCCGGTGCCGCCGGTGGTGGCCGAACTGCAGTGGCGCGGCCAGACCCGGCTGCAGCTGGGCGACCTGGTGCAGGCGCGCCCGCAGGCCGACACCGAGTGGCTGCGCCTGCAGGCCGGTGATGCGGCCCGCCCCTCTCCCGCGCCGCCGCCGCTGCTGCTGGCCTTGCCGGCGGCCGGACAGTGGCTGCGCGGGCTGCGGCCGGAGTCGCTGCGCTTCGCCGAGCGGGTGGACGGCGGCGCGGCGGGCGCCGCCGTGGGTTCCAGCCTGCACGAAGGCCTGGTACAGCTGCCGGCCACCGGCGGCCAGCACCGCCTGGCCGCAGGCGACTGGCTGGAGCTGGACGGCCTGGCGGTGGAGCGGCTGGCGCTGCAGGCCACCGGCAGCGGCCTGGCGATGACCGCGAGCGGCAGCGCCACCGGCCTGCGCACCCGCGTGGGCGACTTCGAGCAGTCCCTCAAGCCCAGCCTGCTGGAGATGGTGGCCCGCCACCACCTGGTGGGCCTGCTGTGGAGCGCGGCCGCCATGCTGTGGGGCGCCCTGGCCTGGACCCGCCGGCAGCTGACCGGAGCGGCCGCATGAGCGCCGCCGCCCGGCCGCCCGAAGGCGGCGCGCTTCCCGCTCGGCGGGATCCCGCGCAGCGGGAGGGTGCCCCATCCCCCGCCGCCGCCCGGCCGCCCGAAGGCGGCGCGCTTCCGGCTCGGCGGGAAGGTGCAACAGCCAGCCCCTTGCTGCGCCTGCTGGCCTGTGTCCTGGCGGCGGCCACCGGACTGCCCGCGCCGGCGGCCGACACCAGCTTCCTGGACGGCCCGCAGCTGGGCGGGCAGCTGCTGCGCAACGTGGTGCAGGTGCGCACCGCGGAAGCCGGTGGCGAACACGGCTTCGGCCTGGTGGTGGGCAGCGACGGCCGGCATGCGTACATCGCCACCGCGGCGCATGTGCTGCAGCCGGCCGGCGCGGCGGTGGAGGTGGTGTTCTGCGACGGCACGCCGGCCGCTGCGCCGCAGCCGGCGCAGCGCCTGGCCGGCTTCCAGGCCCCGGACCAGGACCTGGCCGTGCTGCGCACCGCGCTGCCGGCGGGTTATGTGCCGCTGGAGCGGGTGCTGGCGCCGGCGGCCGGCATCGCCCCGCGGCAGGAAGCCTGGCTGCTGGGCCAGGAAGGCCGCTGCGGCCTGGTGGCACGCAGCGGCGCGGTGGCCGTGGTGCCGGCCGCATCGCCGGCCAGCTCGGCCGGTGCCGGCGCTGCCGGAGCCCCCGCCGGGCTGCTGCGCATCGAGTTTCCCGGTGCGCGCGGCGGCAGCTCGGGCGGCCCGGTGATGAGTGGGCACGGCGTGCTGGGCCTGGTGACCAATGCGGACGACCTGGCCTTCAGCGTGCTGCCGGCCGCGGCCATCGAGCGCAGCCTGCGGTCGTTGGGCGTATGGCGGCTGCAGGAGGCGCGCAACATCCCGCCCACCGATCCGCGCGCGGCCGAGGTGGACCTGGCCGAGACCCTGAACCAGTACCTGTTCGGCGTGCGCAACCTGCAGCAGCTGCTGCTGCGGCCCAGCGTGCCGCGCAGCCGCTTCGTTGCCTTTGCCAATGAATACAACGCCGCGGTGAACCGCTTCCGCGACGCGCGCGAGCGGCACGACGGCGCCCTGGCCCGCCACTGGCCGGCGCCGGTGCTGGCCCGCTGGCAGGCCCTGCGCGACAGCCTGTGGTCGGTCCACCAGGTGATCTGGCGCATGAATGCGGCCGACTCGCAGGCCATCTTCGATGCCCAGGCCTCGCCGCCCGAGGTGCGGGCCCGCATGCAAGAGCTGGAGCCGGCGCTGCAGCGGCTGCAGTCCGACATCGAGGGCTTTCTGCAGCAGCTTGCCCGCAAGGAGCCGCCATGACCCCCTTCCTGCCTCGTCCCAAGGCCTGTCCGCTCGAGCGGCCCGATGCACTGCGCCGCCGGCTGCTGCTGGCCGCCTCCGGCGCCGGTGCCGGCGCGCTGCTGTTGCCGCTGCACGGTTGCGGCGGCGGCTCGGAGCTGCTGTTCGCGCCGATCTTCGTCTTCTCCTACGTGGGCGTGGTGGAGCGGCGCATGGTCAGCGTCAACTTCCAGACCACCGGCGTGTCGGCCGACGGTGCCAGCGGCCGCTTCGACGAGACGCAGGCCTCGATCAACATCGACGATCCCTTGGGCGCGGACGACCACCGCCATTTGCTGTCCGGCGACTTCAGCAACCGCAACCTGCGCATCACCGTGGCGGCGCCGCAATCGCCGCTGGTGGCGCGCTACACGGGCCGCTTCCTCGACGGCGACACGGTGGAGTTCACGCCCGAAGGCCCGGGCAGTGCCTTCACCGTGCACCGCAACGAGAACGACCGCTTCCTGCCCGCGCTCAGCGGCGACTGGGTGGGCCAGGACGCCAGCGGCCAGCCTTGGCGGCTGTCCCTGGCCACCGACCCGGCCGGCAACGACGCCGAGCCCGCGGTGCTGCTGGTGGGCACCGAGCAGCGCGGCAGCGCCGCCCCGGTGCCGCTGCAGGGCCATGCCGCGGTGGACAGCCTGCGCCTGGTGATCCAGCGCGCCGGCGGCAACGTGACCCTGGACGCCACGCTGACCAGCACCGGCGCGGCGCCCACCACCACCCAGGCCATCAACTTCGCCGGTGGGGGCAGCCTGCGGCGGCCCTGAAGCTGCCAGCGGGGGCGCCTAACATGGCCCGCCGACACCCGCCGCCCCTCCCATGCCCGACAGCCCATCCGAGCCATCCTCCCCCACACCCGCCGTCGCGCTGCGCGGCCTCACCAAGACCTACGCCAGCGGCTTCCAGGCGCTCAAGCGCGTCGACCTCGACATCCAGCGCGGCGAGATCTTCGCGCTGCTGGGACCCAACGGTGCCGGCAAGACCACGCTGATCTCCATCATCTGCGGCATCGTCACCGCCAGCAGCGGCAGCGTGGCGGTGGCCGGCCATGACATCCAGCGCGACTACCGCATCACCCGCTCGCTGATCGGGCTGGTGCCGCAGGAGTTGTCCACCGACGCCTTCGAGACGGTGTGGGCCACGGTGAGCTTCAGCCGCGGCCTGTTCGGCAAGCCGCGCGATGCGGCCAAGGTGGAACAGGTGCTGCGCGATCTCTCGCTGTGGGACAAGCGCGACGAGAAGATCATGGCCCTGTCGGGCGGCATGAAGCGGCGGGTGATGATCGCCAAGGCGCTGTCGCATGAGCCGCAGATCCTGTTCCTGGACGAGCCCACCGCCGGCGTGGACGTGGAGCTGCGGCGCGACATGTGGGAGATGGTGCGGCGGCTGCGCGACGGCGGCGTCACCATCATCCTGACCACCCACTACATCGAGGAAGCCGAGGACATGGCCGACCGCATCGGCGTCATCCGCCAGGGCGAGCTCATCGTGGTGCAGGAGAAGAAGGCGCTGATGAAGCAGCTGGGCAAGAAGCAGCTGACGGTGGAGCTGGAGCAGCCGTTGCATGCGCTGCCGGCCGAGCTGGCGGCGATGGACCTGGTGCTCAAGCCCGGCGGCCACACGCTGCAGCGCGAGTTCGATGCCCATGACGCCGGCGGCGGCGTGGCCCCGGTGCTGCGCCGTCTGGCCGAGCTGGGCATCGGCTACACCGACGTGAACACGCGCCAGAGCTCGCTGGAGGACATCTTCGTGAGCCTGGTGCATCAACCAGGAGCGGCCCGATGAGCAGCGCCCGCGGATTCAACGGCCACGGCGTGTGGGCCATCTACCGCTTCGAGATGGCACGCTTCGCCCGCACCGTGGGGCAGAGCCTGGTCACGCCGGTGATCACCACCTCGCTGTACTTCATCGTCTTCGGCGCGGCCATCGGCGCGCGCATGGAATCGGTCAACGGCGTGGCCTACGGTGCCTTCATCGTGCCCGGGCTCATCATGTTGTCACTGCTGACGCAGAGCCTGTCCAACGCGTCCTTCGGCATCTACTTCCCGCGTTTCACCGGCACCATCTACGAGCTGCTGTCGGCGCCCATCTCGTACCTGGAGATGCTCATCGCCTACGTGGGCGCGGCGGCCACCAAGTCGGTCATCCTGGGGCTGGTGATCCTGGCCACGGCATCGTTCTTCGTGCCGCTGCGCATCGAGCATCCGGTGTGGATGGTGGCCTTCCTGCTGCTCACCTCGGTCACCTTCAGCCTGTTCGGCTTCATCATCGGGCTGTGGGCCAAGGGCTTCGAGCAGCTGCAGCTGATCCCGATGCTGATCATCACGCCGCTCACCTTCCTCGGCGGGGCCTTCTATTCCATCGACATGCTGCCGCCGCTGTGGCGCCAGGTGACGCTGTTCAACCCGGTGGTGTACCTGATCGACGGCTTCCGCTGGAGCTTCTTCGGCACTGCCGACGTGGGCGTGGGCTGGAGCCTGGCGGCCACCTGCGGCTTCCTGGCGCTGTGCATCGCGGTGGTGGGCTGGATGTTCCGCACCGGCTACCGACTGAAGAACTAGATGGCCCGGCCCGGCGACGACGACGAGGCGGCCGGCCTGCGACGACTGACCGCGCGCTTTCCGCGCCCGGGCCGGCTGCAGGCCATCGTGCTGCGTCCCGCGCGGGGCCTGCCGGCGGTGGCCGTGGCGCAGGCGCAGGCGCTGGTGCAGCGTGGCCTGCAGGGCGACCGTGCGGCCGATCGAGCGCCGCGGCCCGGCGCGGCCGGCGGCAAGCGCCAGGTCACGCTGGTGCAGGCCGAGCACCTGCCGCTCATCGCCGCCTGGACCGGCCATGCGCAGATCGAGGCCACCACGCTGCGGCGCAACCTGGTGGTCTCGGGCCTGAACCTGCTGGCCGCGCGCAGCCTGTTCGCCGACCAGCCGCTGGTGCTGCGCATCGGCGCGCAGGTGCTGCTGCAGCTCACCGGCCCGTGCGATCCCTGCTCGAAGATGGAAGCCGAGCTGGGGCCCGGCGCCTACAACGCGATGCGGGGCCACGGCGGGCTCACCGCCCGGGTGCTGGCCGGTGGCTGCATCATGGTGGGTGACGAGGTGGTCGTGGGGCCGCCCCCTGCGGAGGACGCCGATGCTTGAAGGAACCTGCCATTGCGGCGGCGCGGGCTGGCAGCTCGACGACGTGCCCGAATCTGCCACTGCCTGCAACTGCACCGCCTGCCGCCGCTACGGCGTGCTGTGGGCCTACGGTCACGAGGGCGAGGACATCCGCGTGCACGGCACCACCACGGCCTATGTGCGCGGCCGGTCGCTCAGCTTCAATTTCTGCCCGCGCTGCGGTTGCCTCACCCACTGGCTTGCCCAGCAGCCCGACGCGGAGGGCCGACGCCGAATGGCGGTGAACCTGCGGCTGTGCGAGCCCGGGCCCATCGCCCACCTGCGCATCGACCACTTCGACGGGCTGGACCGCTGGGAGGACCTGCCGAGCGACGGCAAGTGCATCCGCGATGTCTGGTTCTGAGCCCATGCCCGCGCCGACGCCCGCCTTGGACATCCGGCGCCTGGGGTCGGCGGACCTGGCGCTGCTGCGCGCGTTGAACGCGCTGTTCGCCAGCGCCTTCGAGGACCCGGCGAGTTATGCGCACTCGCCACCCGACGACGCCTATGTACAGCAGGTGTTGGCGCAACCGCATGTGTTCGCGCTGGTGGCGCTGCAGGCCGGCGCGGTGGTGGGCGGGCTGGTGGCGTACGAGCTGCCCAAGTTGGAGCAGGCGCGCAGCGAGGTCTACCTGTACGACCTGGCGGTGGCGGCGCACGCTCGACGCCAGGGCGTGGCCACGGGGCTCATCCGCAGCCTGCAGGCAATGGCCCGCGAGCGCGGCGCCTGGGTGGTGTTCGTGCAGGCCGACCACAGCGACCCGCCGGCCATCGCGCTGTACGAGAAGCTGGGCTTGCGGGAAGAGGTGCTGCACTTCGACCTGCCGTTGCCTTCGACGGGTTGAGCGCGGGCGCGTGGCTGATGCCTGGCTGATTGCGCCGCCCACACGAGGCAAGCCACCCAACGCACAAAGGCAAAAGGGTGCCAAAAGCACCCTTTTGCCGGAGCTTTGCCCCGGCCGGTCAAGCAAGACCGGCCGAGTCAGCGCGCCATCAACGGCCGTCGCCGTCCGAGTCACCCGGCACTGCGCGTTCCACGCGGTTGCTCAGGCGGTGCCAGGCGTCGCGCGAGGCATGCTTGGCGTGTTCCCATTCGAGCGACGAATTGCCGCGCGAGGTGCCCCAGTCGCGGCTGAGGTCGGACTCGATGTCGTCGTAGTTGCGGTCCGGATAACGCGAGTACGCATCCACGCCATGCCGGTAGGCCGGGCCGTAGTCGTCATAGGTGGAGCCCGGGGTGACGTAGGGGCGGCTGGCGTAGTTGTCGCGCCAGTAGGTTTCCTCGGCCGCCGGATCCACCGCCTTGCCGATGCCCTTGCCAGCCAATGCGCCGGCCACGGCGCCCACGGCCGCGCCCACCACCGCGCCCACCGGGCCGGTCATGCCACCCACCGCGGCGCCTGCGGCTGCGCCGCCGGCCACGCCACCTGCCACGCCACCCACCACGGCACCGGTGCCGGTTGCCACGGGATGCTTGGTCTTGTCGTCGATGTGATCGGTCATGAGAGGTCTCCTTGGTTTCGGTACAGCAAAGTTAAGGCGTTGCCGCGACGCGGGCCAGGGACACATGGCGCATCGGCGCGCGGGGCGGCGCCCTGCCCGCGTGTCGGCCGATGCCCACAGGCTCAGCAGTCCCCCAACCTAAGCAGCCATCTCGACCCGGCAGTACTTCAACGCCACGTGGGTCTGTCCTACATCCATCGGCGCAAGCGGCCGACGCGGGGCGATGGCCCACCCCCCTAGAGTGCATTCCAGGCCCTGCAGGCCGGCAGCCACGGCTGACGACCCACGCAGGCCGCACTTTCCAAACCCTCTTGCAGGAGACAGCATGAACAAGCAATCGATCACCTCCCTCATCGCCGCCGCAGCTCTGGCCGGTACCTTCGGCCTGGCCCAGGCGCAAGGCTCTGCCACCGCGGTGCCGGGCACCACCAACAACCAGCTGAGCAGCGGTGCCAACCATGACGCCTCCGGCGCCCATGGCAGCACGCAGTCGATGGACGGCAAGAAGGACAAGATGAAGTCCGCCGGCAAGTCGGGCACCACGATGAACAGCAACACCAACCCGCGCGGCACCGGCACCGTGGAGAACAACGGCACCCAGGCCACCCCGGGCGGCACGGGCGCTGCCGGCAGCATGTCGTCGGGCGGCACCTCCGGCTCGTCGAGCTCGTCGTCGGGCACCACCGGCCGCAGCGATGCCGGCACGATGAACAGCAACACCAACCCGCGTGGCACCGGCACGGTGGAGAACAACAGCAACCAGGCCACCACCGGCGGCACGGGCGCGGTCAAGAAGTAAGTTCGGCCGCCACGCCGGGCCGGCCCCCAGAGGGGCTGCGCCGGGCGGGCTTGTCACACCGATGCCGGCCTCGCGCCGGCGTCGCCACATGGGCCGGCGCAGCGTGACGCATACTCGCCCATCACGTCGTAGGACCTCCATGGCTGCTACCCAAACCTTCCGCGTCGCCGACTATGAGCTGGTGTGCAGCGCCCAGGCGCGCGACAACGGCCTTTTCGAGCCGGCGCTGGTGATCTCCAAGCTGGTGTGGCCCAGCCGCCCGCGCACCATCGCCGTCCGGCGCGACCCGCTGCCCAGCGAGGACGTGGCCATCCAGTCCGCCTACGCCCAGGGCGTGGAGTGGATCCAGAACTTCGGCTAGCTAACCGGGCAGGCGCGGCATGAAGCTGCGCAGCCACCGCACCAGCGACAGCATGCGCCCGGCCAGCCGGCGGTGACGGTCATTGACCAGCCGCAGGTCCAGTGCCGCCACCAGGCCCTCGGCATCCTGCAGATGGGCCGGCGCAATGTCGTCGAACACCTCGGTGATGGTGCCGATGGCTTCGCGCAGCGAGGTGAAGGCCTGTTCCAGGGAATCGGCCTGCAGGCGCAGATGGCGCACCACGGCCTGGTCGTCGTCCAGCGGCACGAACACCAGCAGGCAGGGCACGTCCCGCGGCTGCAGGCCGAAGGCCTCCAGCAACGCATCGCTGGGTTCCTGCTCCGGCCGGTCGGGGCTTTCCTGCAGGCGCCGCGGCTGCACCGGCCCACCCGCCACCGGGCCGGCATGGCTGCCCACGCGGGCATAGAACACCGTCCAGCGAAAGCCGGAGACGGCATCCAGCGCTGCCACGTAGTCGGGATCGTCCAGCAGCTTGCGCAGGTGCACGTCGGCGCGTGAATAGAGGATGAGCCCGAAGGCGGCCACCTGCGACGCATCGCTGCGTGCGGCGCCGATGCGCTGCCACAGGCCGCTCATGGCTGCACCTGCGCGCGGGCCGGCCCACCGGCCGCAGCCGTCGCCTGCATGGCGGATGCCTGCGGGGCGGTGGCCGGTGCCTGCACGAAGCTGGCCACGTCGTCCAGCACCGGTGCCAGCCAGCGCAGCGGCCGCGCCAGCGCGCCGGCCAAGGTCACGTGGTTCACGCCGTCGTACAGCCGCAGCATGACCGGCACGCCCGCGGCCTGCAGCCGCGTGGCGAGGGCCACGGTGTTGCGCTGGGGATCGACCAGCGCGTCGCTGCGCGCCGCACCCAGGAAGCTGCGCGGCGTGGCCGGGCCGGCCCACTCCACCGGCTGTGCGCCGGGCGGCACCGCGGGATGGAAGAACACCGGCTGCACGTCGGGATTGCCGCTGGGCAGGAAGTCATAGGGCCCGGCCAGGCCGATGAAGCCGGCCAGCTCCGCGGGCGCATGGCCGGTGGCCGCCAGCCAGCGGGCATCCATCGCCAGCATGGCGGCGTTGTAGGCCCCGGCGCTGTGGCCCATCACATGCACCCGGCGTGGATCGGCGCCCAGCGCACGCGACCGCTCCAGCGCCCAGGCCAGCGCGGCCGCGCAGTCCTGCAGGAACCCCGGATAGCGCACCTGCGGATACAGCCGGTAGTCGGCAACCAGCGCCACGATGCCGCGCGAGGCGAGGGCCTGGCCGACGAAGGCATAGTCGGCACGCGCGCCGCTGTTCCAGGAGCCGCCGTAGAAGAACACCACCATCGGCCAGCCGTCTCTGGGCGCCGGCCCGGCCGGGCGGTACACGTCCAGCTGCTGCCGGGGGCCCGGGCCATAGGCCACGCCGGCGGTCACCGTGTGGTCGCCCGCGCGGGCCAGCACATTGAGCGCCGTGACCGGCGAGCAGCCGGCCAGGCAGGCCGCCAGGCCGAGCGCCAGCAACGGCGCCATCCACGCACGAGAGATCGAAGTCATCGCGCCAGCATACGCAGGCGTCGATGGCCCGGATGCGGCCGGGGGCCGGGTCAGCCTGTCGGAGAACCGCTCGAACCGCTCAGAACCTCATCGTCCCGAAAGTGAACTCCCGCGTGAACGGCACCCCGTCGACGCTGCCCTGCAGTTGCGCGCGGTAGCTGGCGCCTGGTTCCAGCGGCTCGCGCGGGATGGCAAAGGCCTGGTGGGCGCCCAGCAGGCGTTGGGGATCGTCGCTGGCGTGGTAGAGCTGCACGGGCACCGGGCGGCCGCTGGCCACGTGGGTGAGCTGCGCCACGGCCAGGCGCAGCTGGGTGCCGGCGGGCGCGCGCAGGTACAGCGGGTGGCCCGTGCCCGGGCCGGCCGCGAAGCCCAGTGCGGTGAAGGGATCGGGGCTTTCGCCATACATGAAGGGCTGCAGGCCGCTGCTGCCGGCGCAGGGATAGGTCACCAGGCCCGCGGGCTCGGTGGGGCGGCTGCCGCGGGGGGTGCCGGTTTCCCAGGCCAGGATGGCCTGGCGGTAGGCCGGCGGCGCGCTGTCGGCCCGGGCCACGGCGATGCCGACGTCGCGGTTGCCGTCCAGCATGCCGGCCAGGTGGTAGACCGTGGCCAGCATCGCGCGCACCAGCGCATCGCCGGGCGCCGCGGTGCCCGCCAGCGGCACGAAGCTCAGGTACTCGCCGGTGGCCGCATAGTCGTAGCCGGCCTGCAGCACCCGCTCGGCCGGCGTGGCCGCCACGAAGCCGGCACGCGACGGCTCCTGCTGGTGGCTGGCGGGCCGGCCCTCGGCAAAACCTTGTTTCAGGTAGGCGGCATGCCAGCCGGCGGCGGTGTCCAGCGCCGCATGCCGGCGCACGCTGCCGAAGCCGCAACGCTCGCGTTCGGTGTTCAGCGTGGCCAAGGCGAGGGCGGCCGCATCGGTGGGGCCGGCCGCGTCGCCGGTGGCCGAAGCGGCCGCCGGCAAGGCGGGCGCGGCTTCGGCCTCGCCGCCGCCGGAGCCGCCACCGCCGCCGCAGGCCACCAGCACCAGCGCGGCCAACGCGGAAGGAACCAGGCGCATGTACTTCTTCATGGGCCCGATATCGGCCGCCCGGCGCGGCCGCTGAAACCGGAACTGGCCGGTGGGCACACCGCAGTTCCCACATCGGCGGCCGGCCGGCATGGGGCTACAGTGGGCCCGCCACACGATGACTTCCAGACGCCCTGCCGCCCCCCTCGCCCCCGCCGCCCGAGCCTCCTGCGGCGCCCGCCATGCCGCCGCGTGCGGGCACGCTGGCCCCGCTGGCCCGCCCGGTGTTCCGCATGCTCTGGCTGGCCTCGGTCACGGCCAATGTGTGCATGTGGATGAACGACGTGGCTGCCGCCTGGATGATGACCGAGCTGGCGCCCAACCCGGTGTGGGTGGCCCTGGTGCAGACGGCGGCCACGCTGCCGGTGTTCCTGCTGGGCCTGCCCAGCGGCGCCATGGCCGACATCGTGGACCGCCGTCACTGGTTCATGTTCACGCAGCTGTGGGTGGCCGCCACCGCGGTGCTGCTGAGCGTGCTGGCCTTCAGCGGGGCGCTGAACGCGCCGCTGCTGCTGCTGCTGGTGTTCGCCAACGGCGTCGGCCTGGCGATGCGCTGGCCGGTGTTCGCGGCCATCGTGCCGGAACTGGTGCCGCGGCATGAGCTCACCTCGGCGATGGCGCTGAATGCCATCGCGATGAATGCCTCGCGCATCGCCGGGCCCATCCTGGCCGGGGCCATCCTCACCGGGCTGGGGCCGGCCTGGGTCTTCGGGCTGAACGCGCTGCTGTCGCTGGGCGCGGCCGGCATCATCTGGCGCTGGCGCAACACGCCGCGGGCCAGCGCGCTGCCGGGGAACGCTTCGTCGGCGCGATGCGGGTGGGCGTGCAGTACGTGCGGCAGTCGCCGGGCATGCGGGTGATCCTGCTGCGCATCTTCGTGTTCTTCCTGCACAGCACCGCGCTGCTGGCACTGATGCCGCTGGTGGCACAGCAGCTCTCGCACGGCGGGGCCGCCATCTTCACGCTGCTGCTGTCGTGCATGGGCGCCGGCGCGGTGGCCACGGCGCTGATGCTGCCGCGCATCCGCGAGCGCTTCACCCGGGACGACCTGGTGCTGTACGGCACGCTGATGCATGCGGCCGGCACGCTGGTGGTGGCGCTGTCGCCCAGCCTGTGGCTCAGCGCGCCGGCCATGGCGCTGGCCGGCGCGGGCTGGATCTCGGTGGCCAACTCGCTGACCCTGTCGGCCCAGCTGGCCCTGCCCGACTGGGTGCGCGCCCGCGGCATGGCCATCTACCAGACCGCGCTGATGGCCGGCAGCGCCGGCGGCGCGGCGCTGTGGGGCCAGGTGGCCAGCCTGAGCAGCCTGCAGGCCAGCCTGCTGGCCTCGGCCGCCAGCGGCCTGGTGATGCTGGTGCTGATGCGCCGCCAGCAGGTGGAGCGCCTGGGCGGCGACCACGACCTCACGCCGCAGCGCGACGTGCTGCCCAGCCCCACCACCGTGCTGGACATCGACCCCCATGCCGGCCCGGTGATGGTGACGGTGGACTACGACATCGACCCCGCCGATGCCGAAGCCTTCGCCGACCTGATGCGCGAGAGCCGGCGCAGCCGGCTGCAGCAGGGCGCGCTCTCCTGGGGTCTGCTGCGCGACCATGCCAACCCGCGCCACTGGATGGAGTACTACGTGGACGAGAGCTGGGTGGAGCACCTGCGCCGCTTCGACCGCATCACCGCCGTGGAGGTGGCGCTGCGCGACCGCCGCCTGGCCTTCCACCGGGGCGAGGGGCCGCCCAAGGTGTCGCGCTTCATCGGCCAGTCGATCGAGCGCTGAATCACCCTTTCGGGTTGCTCCGCCCTCAAGTATCGGCAGCAGCCACCCGATAGCAGGGGCTCCTGCGGCTTCGGCCGCTTTCTTCAGCCCCTTGTGGAAGTACCGTCGACATGCAGAACACCTCTCGTATTGCCGCCGCCATGCTGATGGCCGCCTGCCTTGCCCTGCCCGCCACCGCCGCCGAGGACCGCGGCACCAAGGATGAGGCCAAGGCGATGGCCGACGCTGCTTTCGAGCACATCAAGAAGGTGGGCGCGCAGAAGGCCTACGCCGACTTCACCACCGACAAGGCCGCGTGGACGAAGAAGGACCTGTACGTCATGGTCTACGACAGCAAGGCCGTGGTGCTGGCCCATGGCGGCAACGAGAAGCTGCTGGGCAAGGACATGTCCGCGGTGAAGGACGGCAATGGCAAGCCCGTGGTCACCGGCCTGATCGACATGGCCGCCAAGGGCGGCGGCTGGTACGACTACGACTGGCCGGACCCCATCTCCAAGAAGATGATGGGCAAGTCCACCTACGCCCGCAAGCAACCCAATGGCGAAGGATTCGTCGGCGTCGGCATCTACCGCTGAAGACCTGCCCTCCTTCCTCAACCCGGGGTTGACTCCATGACGCAGTTCTTTCGCAACGCCTCGATCGGCGTGAAAGTGTCGCTGGCACCCGCTTTCGCCATCCTGTGCCTGGTGGTGGTGGCTGCGGTTGGCTGGCTGGCCAACCGCTCGCTGACCCAGGAGCTGCAGGACATCGGTGGCGAGGGCGTGGCCCGCATCGTCAAGGCCGAGGACTTCGCGCAGCAGCTCACCTTCCTGCACCAGCAGATCTACCAGAGCCTGACCTGGGAGGCCATCGGCCAGCGGGCCGAGCTGATCAAGCAGCTGGACGATGCCATCGTGGTGCAGCTGAAGGACTTCGAGACGGCGGTGCAGGCCTCGGCGGCGGATGCCGCGCTGTCGGAGGAAGACCGCGCGCTGCTGGGCCCCATCGCCCAGGGCTACGTGGCCTATGCGAAGAGCGCGCGCGACACGCTGGACATCAAGACCGCCGGCGTGGCCACCGCGGCCAGTTTCGTGGTGACCCTGGACAACCAGTTCAAGGCCAGCCAGCAGCAGCTCAAGCAGTACATCGCCCGCGAGCAGGAAGCCACCGCGCAGAGCGTGGCCGCCGCCTCGGCCAGCGCCGCGCGCAACAGCATGGTGATCGTGGCCACCACCCTGGTGGCCATCGTGCTGGCCGCGGGCATGTCCGCCATGTTCGTGCGGGCCATCAGCCAGCCGCTGGGCCAGGCGGCGCAGCTGGCCGGCCTGCTGGCGCAGGGCGACCTGACGCGCACCGAGCAGGCCGCCTCGACCGATGCCACCGGCCGCGTGCTGTCGGCACTGGGCGAGGTGTCACGCGGCCTCAGCGGCATCGTGGTGGACATCCGCCGCACGGCCGACGAGATCAGCACCGCCTCGGGCGAGATCGCCACCGGCAACAGCGACCTCTCGGGCCGCACCGAGAACACCGCGGCGGCGCTGCAGCAGACGGCGGCTTCCATCGAGCAGCTGGCCGCCACCATCCGCAGCAGTGCGGACAACGCCCGCGAGGCCAACACCATGGCGCACGACGCCTCCACCGTGGCCCGCGAAGGCGGCCAGATGGTGGCCGACGTGATCACCACCATGGACGCCATCAACGCCCAGGCCAAGAAGATCGGCGAGATCATCGGCACCATCGACGGCATCGCGTTCCAGACCAACATCCTCGCGTTGAACGCGGCGGTGGAGGCGGCACGCGCCGGCGAGCAGGGCCGCGGCTTCAGCGTCGTGGCCAGCGAGGTGCGCACGCTGGCCCAGCGCAGCGCCGAGGCGGCGCGCGAGATCCGCACGCTGATCGGCTCGTCGGTCGAGCAGATCGAAGCGGGCGCAGTGAAAGTGCAGGCGGCGGGCCAGACCATGGGCCGCATCGTCGGCGCCATCGAGCGCGTGGCCGGCACGGTGGACGACATCTCGCGTGCCACGGCCGAGCAGGCCAGCGGCATCGCGCAGGTGAACCAGACCGTGGCCGAGATGGACCGCTCCACCCAGCAGAACGCCGCGATGGTGGAAGAAGCCACCGCAGCCACCGAGTCGCTGCGGCAGCAGGCGCAGAGGCTGGTCGAGCTGCTGACGAGGTTCCGTACCGCCTGATCCGCTTACGTTTCGTCGCGTTGTCCTACAGCGCGCGAAGCGGCTCACCCACAGGGTGAGCGCCGCCTGGCGTCTAGCCTGCGGAATGCCCAGACAGCCCCCCGCCGCCGGTGCGCACGCGCCGGCGGCGCGGTTTTTCACGCATTCCAGAAGGACAGCCCATGGCCACCCGCAAGCCCGCGATGCCCGCCACCCCCACGCCTGCCCGCCGCCGCAGCGGCACCGGCGCCTCGCCCACCCGACCCGAGGTGGGCCAGGGGGTGAGACCCACCAGACGGCCGCGGCCGGGCAGGCGGTGCTCACCAGCAACCAGGGCCTGGCGATTGCGGACAACCAGAACTCGCTGCACGGTGGCCAGCGTGGCCCCACGCTGCTGGAAGACTTCCTGCTGCGCGAGAAGATCACCCACTTCGACCATGAGCGCATCCCCGAGCGCATCGTGCATGCGCGCGGCTCGGCAGCGCATGGCTACTTCGAATGCCTGCGCGACTGCAGCGAATGGACCCGGGCCAGCTTCCTCGCCAAGCCGAAGAAGCGCACGCCGGTGTTCACCCGCTTTTCCACCGTGGCCGGCGGTGCCGGCTCGGTGGACACGCCGCGCGACGTGCGTGGCTTCGCGGTCAAGTTCTACACCGACGAAGGCAACTTCGACCTGGTGGGCAACAACATCCCGGTCTTCTTCATCCAGGACGCGATCAAGTTCCCCGACCTGATCCATGCGGTGAAGATGGAGCCGGACCGCGGCTTCCCGCAGGCGGCTTCGGCGCACGACACCTTCTGGGATTTCGTCTCGCTGATGCCCGAGAGCATGCACATGATCATGTGGGCGATGAGCGACCGCACCATCCCGCGCTCGCTGCGCATGATCGACGGCTTCGGCGTGCACACCTTCCGGCTGGTGAACGCGGCGGGCGAATGGCGCTTCGTCAAGTTCCACTGGCGCGCCGGCCTGGGCGTGGAATCCACCACCTGGGACGAGGCGGTGAAGATCGCCGGTGCGGACACCGACTACCACCGCCGCGACCTCTGGGAAGCCATCGAGCGTGGCGACTTCCCGACCTGGGAGCTGGGCCTGCAGGTGTTCGACCAGGCCACCGCGGACAGCCTGCCCTTCGACGTGCTGGACTCCACCAAGGTGATTCCGGAGGAGATCGTGCCGATCGAGGTGGTGGGCCGCATGGTGCTGGACCGCAACCCGGCCAACTTCTTCGCCGAGACCGAGCAGGTGGCCTTCTGCCCCAGCCACCTGGTGCCGGGCCTGGACTTCAGCAACGACCCGCTGCTGCAGGGCCGGCTCCATTCGTACCTGGACACCCAGCTCTCGCGCCTGGGCACGCCCAACTTCCACCAGCTGCCGATCAACCAGCCGCGCAATGCCTTTGCCAACTTCCAGCGCGACGGCCAGATGCAGATGCGGGTGCCCACCGGCCGCGTGGCCTACGAGCCCAATTCGCTGGGCGCCGGCGGCCCGCGTGAATCGCCGGAGCGGGGCTTCAACAGCCTGGCCCTGGCCGAGACCGGACCGAAGCAGCGGCTGCGCCCGGAGAGCTTCGCCGACCACTATTCGCAGGCGCGGCTGTTCTTCCGCTCGATGACGGCCACCGAGCAGAACCACATGATCAATGCGCTGGGCTTCGAGCTGGGCAAGGTGGAGACGGGTGCCATCCGCGACCGCGTGCTGTCGCACCTGGTGCTGGTGGACGAGACGCTGGCCCAGGGCGTGGCCGACAAGCTGGGGGTGCAGCCCGCGGCCATCTCGCGCGCCACCCCGGCCCGCCCGCCGCAGGACCTGCCGCCCTCCCCCGCGCTGAGCCAGGTGGCCAGCCGCGCCGGTACCTTGAAGGGCCGCCACCTCGCGATGCTGGTGGCCGAGGGCGCCGACCCCGAGCTGGTGAGCACCGCCAAGCAGGCGCTGGAAAAGGCACGGGCCCGCGTGTCCATCATTGCCGAGAAGATCGAAGGCGTGAGCCTGGCCGACGGCACGCTGCTCAAGCCTGATGGCGCGCTGGCCGCATCGCCGTCCTGCCTGTTCGGCGCGGTGATCGTGGTGGGCGGCCAGCAAGGCATCGAGCCGCTGCTGGGCCACCCCGCCGCGCTGGACTTCCTGCGCGACGCCTGGCGCCACCTGAAGGCCATCGGCCTGGACGCCGCCGGCCAGCGACTGGCCCAGGCCGCCGGCATCGGCAGCGACGAGGCGGTGCTGCCGCTGTCGGACCGCAAGGCCATGGCCAAGTACCTGAAGATGGCCGGCGCCGGGAAGTACTTTGCGCGCGAGGGGCAGCCGGGGACGGATGCCTGAGGGCACGGCAGGCCGGCCGCGCAGCGGGTGAACTCAGGCGGCCAGGCCGAAACGCGGATCGGCCGCCATCCGCGCCTGCAGGAAATCCAGCACCACCCGCACCCGCGATGGCAAGCGGCCGGCCTTGCCGAGGTAGACCGCATGCAGCGGGGCGCTGTCGCCGGGGTTGTGCTTCTCCAGCACCGGCAGCAGCCGACCGGCGTCGATGTCGGCCTGCACCTGGTAGCGCGACAGCCTGACCAGGCCGGCGCCGGCCACCGCCAGCTGGCGCAGCGTCTCGCCGTCGCCGGCGCGCACGTTGCCCTGCACCGGCACCTCCACCACCTGGCCACCCACGCGCAGCGGCCAGTCGGGCACGCGGCGGCGGTAGCTGAAGTCCAGCCGCTGGTGCTTCAACAGGTCCTGCGGCTTGCGCGGCATGCCCTGGCGCGCCAGGTAGTCGGGCGAGCCCACGATGACCAGCCGCGTCTCGCCCAGCTTGCGGGCCACCAGGTCGGACGAGGGCAGCGGCCCCCAGCGGATGGCGATGTCGGCCCGCTCGTCCATCAGGTCCACCACGCGGTCTGTGAGCACGATGTCCAGCTGCACCTGCGGATGCTCCCGCATGAAATCGGGCACCAGCGGCACCAGCACCTGCATGCCCACCGCCACGCTGGTGTTGATGCTCACCCGCCCGCGCGGCGCGGCATCGGCGGTGGCGCTGCGCTCGGCCTCGTCGATGTCGGCCAGCACCCGCACGCTGCGCTCGTAGAACTGCTGGCCCTCGGGCGTTAGCTGCAGCTTGCGCGTGGACCGGTGCACCAGTTGCACGCCCAGCCGCGCCTCCAGCCGGCTGACGAGCTTGCTTACGGCCGAAGGCGTCATGCCCATCCCGCGGGCAGCGGCGGAGAAGCCGCCGCGCTCGAACACCTGCACGAACACTTCCATCTCGCCGGAGCGGTTGACCTCGATGCGGGGCATGGCGGTGGTGCGTGGGCTTGTGACTTCAACGCACAGCTGCGTGGAAGGGCGGCATTCTAGTCAACGGTATCCATCGCCGGCACAGTGGCTGCATCGCATCCAACGCAAAGGCATCGCATGGAACACCGCCCTCTCGGCCGCTCCGGCTTTCACGTGCCGGCCCTGGGCTTTGGCGCCGGCACCTTCGGTGGCCAGGGCCCGCTGTTCAGCGCCTGGGGCCGCACCGACGCAGCGGCCGCGCGCCGCATCGTCGACATCTGCCTGGAGGCCGGCGTCCACCTGTTCGACACCGCCGACGTGTACTCCGATGGCGCCTCCGAAACCATCCTGGGCCAGGCGCTCAAGGGCCGGCGGCACCAGGCCATCGTCTCCACCAAGCTGGCGCTGCGCAGCGGGCCGGGGCCCAACGACGTGGGCAGCTCGCGCCACCACCTGATCGAAGGCGTGCATGCGGCGCTGGCCCGCCTGGGCACCGACCACATCGACCTGCTGCAGCTGCATGCGGTGGACGCGATGACGCCGGTGGAACAGGTGCTGCGCACGCTGGACGACCTGGTGCGCGCCGGCAAGGTGCGCTACATCGGCGCCTCCAACTTCCCGGCCTGGCAGCTGATGAAGTCGCTGGCCGCGGCAGACCGCCTGGGGCTGGAGCGCTACGTGGCCCACCAGGCCTATTACTCCCTGATCGGCCGCGACTACGAGCATGAGCTGATGCCGCTGGCGCTGGACCAGGGCGTGGGCGCCATCGTGTGGAGCCCGCTGGGCTGGGGCCGCCTCACCGGCCGGCTGCGCCGCGGCCAGCCCTGGCCTTCGCCGGCAGCCGCCTGCACCAGACGGCCGCCTTCGCCCCGCCGGTGGACGACGAGCGGCTGTACCGCGTGATCGACGCAATGGACCAGGTGGCCGCCGACACCGGCCGCACGCTGCCGCAGATCGCGATCAACTGGCTGCTGCAGCGGCCCAGCGTGGCCTGCGTGCTGATCGGCGCGCGCGACGAGGCGCAGCTGCGGCAGAACCTGGGTGCACTGGGCTGGCAGCTGGACGCCGGGCACATGGCGCTGCTGGATGCGGCCAGCGCCACCACGCCGCCCTACCCCGCCTATCCCTACTGGAACGGCCAGTTCGCCGAACGCCATCCGCCGCCGGTGGCCGCCGTCATGCCGCCTGCCAGGCCATGACCTTCAATGCCCGTTCGGCCGACACGTCGCCGAACGCCGCCGGATGGGCCACCCGCTCGACGAAACGCAGTTCCGGTGCCTCCGCCTGCACTACCTCGTGCAGGAACTGGCTGCCCAGCTTGGGCGTGTTCAGGCACAGCAGCGCCTGGCCGCCCGGCGCCAGCAGCTCGGGCAGGCGGCGCACCAGCCGCGGGTAGTCCTTGGGGGCCATGAAGCTGCCCTTCTGGTGGCTGGGCGGATCGGCCACGATCAGGTCATAGGGCCCGCCGCGGCGCAGCCGGCCCCAGGAGGCAAACACGTCATGCGGCAGGAAGCCCGCGCCCGAGCCCAGCCCGTTGAGCCGGTGGTTGCGCTGGCCGATGGCCAGGGCGCCGCCGGCCATGTCGATGTTGCTCACCGAGCCGGCGCCAGCCTGCAAGGCCGCCACCGAGAAGGCGCAGGTGTAGGCGAACAGGTTCAGCACCCGGCCGCCGGGCCGCCCCGCCGCCCACCGCCGCACCCAGCGACGGCCCTCGGCCATGTCGAGGAACAAGCCGTGGTTCTGGCCGCGCAGCAGGTGCACCAGGAAGCGGGCGCCGTCCTCCTGCACCACATGCTCCTCGGGCACGCTGCCGGCCATCAGCCGGTTGCTGGCGCGGGTCTCGTCGCGCTGCTGGAACACCCAGTTCAGCGGCTCGCCCGGGGCCACCTGCTGCCAGCGTGCGGCCAGCGCATCGCCCACGGCCTGCAGTTGCTCATCCGTGGCCGGGGCGAAGCTGGTGAGCAGCCAGACCGGCGGATAGGCGTCCAGCGTCCACTGCTCGCAGCCGGGATGCAGGCCGCCGCGGCCATGGAACAGGCGGCCGGCTTCGCTGGGGCGCGGCAGGGTGGCGATGGTGTCGAGCAGGGCTTGCATGCGGCGTGGGGAACGGGGGGTGCGCGAGTGTAGGCAGCGCATGGGCAGCCGCTTCATCCGCACGCACGTGCGCAGGCGGCGCCGTCGGCCCGCGGGCTGCCGGCTGTCCTACACCACGCGAACCCGCCAGCGTTTGCAATGGAGCCAACGTGGCAGGGCGCCGCGGTCGGAGGTCGATGATGGTTCGAATCACTGTCTTGCTGGCTGCGGCATGCCTGGCCAGCGCGGGTTCCGCGGCACAGACCAACGACCTGGTGGCCTACCAGGGCACCAATGCCATCCGGCTCACCGACACCGCCTGCACCGATGCCGCCGTGCTCGAGCGCATCGAGCCCGAGGCCCGGCTCTATTTCCGCCAGGCCCGCGCCACGGTGGACGGCAAGTCCTACCGCGCCTGCTGGGGCGCGCTGCCCATGGCGGTGGTGCTGGTGTACGAGGACGGCGACCAGGGCATGCTGCCGCTGAGCGCGCTGCAGAAGCCGGTGGACATCTGAGGCAGCGGCCTCAGTCCTGCTGGGTGCGCAGCAGCCAGCGATAGCCGAAGGGCTCAAGGTCGATGGTGTAGTGGCCATCGGCCTGCACTGCGAAGCGACGGCCGGCCAGCACGTCTTCCAGCTGCGCGGGCGGTCGGCCTTCTTCCGGCGCGGCCACGGGCAGGCTGTAGCGGATGCGCTTGCGGCTGAAGTTGTGCACCGCGAACACGGTGGTGCGGCCGTCGTCGCAGCGGTGGGCCAGCAGCTCGTCGCGGCCGGTGTCGATGAAGCTGCAGTCGCCCATGCCGAAGGTGACGCACTCTTTGCGCCGGCGGGTCATGCGCTCCAGCCAGTTCAGCAAGGAGTTGGGGTCCTGTCGCTGGCGCTCCACGTTGAGGGTGGGGTAGCCGAATTCACCGTCGGCGATGACGGGCAGCGAGAGCTGGTCCGCCGGCGCCGACGAGAAGCCGCCGTTGGGCAGGTCGTTCCACTGCATCGGCGTGCGCACGCTCCAGCGGTCGGGCAGGCCCAGGTCGTCGCCCATGCCGATCTCGTCGCCATAGCGCAGCACCGGCGTGCCGGGCAGCGTGAGCATCAGGCTGTGCGCCATTTCCAGCCGCCGGCGGTCGTTGCCCAGCATCGGCGCCAGCCGGCGGCGCAGGCCGCGGCCGTAGAGCTGCATGTCGGCATCGGGCCCGAAGGCCTTGAACACCTCGGCGCGCTGCGCATCGGTCAGCCGGCCCAGGTCCAGCTCGTCATGGCTGCGCAGGAAGTTGTTCCACTGGCACCAGGCCGGCAGCGGCGGCAGCTGCTCCCAGGCTTCACGCACCGGCGTGGCCTGCTCGCGCGCAAAGGCCAGGAACATGTGCTGGTTGAGCCAGAAGTTGAACGACATGTGGATCTTGTCGCCATCGCCGAAGTAGTCGGGCACCTCCTCCGGCGGCAGGTTGGCCTCGGCCATCAGGCAGACGTCGCCGGCCAGCGTCTGCACATGCTGGCGCAGCTCGCGCAGGTAGTCGTGCGGATCGATGCGGCCTTCGGTGGGCAGGTTCTTCAGCTCCAGCAGGAAGGGCAGCGCATCGATGCGGAAACCCGTGACGCCCATCTGCAGCCAGAAGCCGGTGATCTTCTCGATCTCGCGCCGCACCGCGGGGTTGCTGATGTTCAGCTCGGCCTGGTGGCCGTAGAAGCGGTGGAAGTAGAAGGCCTTGGCCTCGGGGTCCCAGGTCCAGGTGGTCACCTGCTCGCCGGGAAACACCGTGCCCTCGGCCGCGTCCTCGGGCTTGGTGTCCGACCACACGTAGAAGTCCCGGTAGGGCGAGTTGGCATCGCTGCGCGCGGCCTGGAACCACGGGTGGTCGATGGAGGTGTGGTTGACCACCAGGTCGATCATCACGCGGATGCCCTTGTTGCGGGCGCAGCGGGTGAACTCGACGAAGTCGCCCAGCGTGCCCAGCCGAGGGTCCACGGCGTAGTAGTCGGTGATGTCATAGCCGTTGTCGCGCATCGGCGAGGGATGGAAGGGCTGCAGCCACACGCAGTCCACGTTCAGGCCGGCCAGGTACTGCAGCTTGGCCGTCAGGCCCTGGAAGTCGCCGATGCCATCGCCATTGCCGTCGGCAAAGGTCTTCACGTCCAGGCAGTACAGCAGCGCGTTCTTGTACCAGTGCTCAGCCATGGTCGGCTTCCTCCTCGGGCAGGTTGTCTAGACAGGCTGTCGGCCGGGTGGCCTGCCAGGCGCGCAGCAGCTCGGCCACGCTCCAGGCCTGGGCGATGCAGCCGCCCGGGTGGTGCGGCGCCTGGGCATCGAACACCTCGCTCACCTGGCCGATGCCGGCCTGTCGCAGGTGGGCCGGGAGCGCATCGAGGAAGCCGCGGGCCGCCGGCACGTCGCCATGCGCGCGCAGCCAGCCATCGACGAAATGCCCCAGCAGCCAGGGCCACACGGTGCCCTGGTGGTAGGCGCCGTCGCGCGATCGCAGGTCGCCCTGGTAGTGCGGCCGGTAGGCCGGCTCGCGCGGGCCCAGGGTGCGCAGGCCCATGGGCGTCAGCAGCTCGGCCCGCACCGCCTGCAGCACCGCCGGCCAGTGGCGCCGTTCCAGCACCGGGTAGGTGAGCGACAGGCTGAACACCTGGTTGGGCCGCAGGCTGGCATCGTCGGGCGCCGCAGGATCGGGGCCGTCCACCACGTCCAGCAGGTGGCCATGCGGGGCCGACCAGAAGCGGCGGTTGAAGCTGGTGCCGGTGCGGTCGGCCAGGTCGTCGAAGCCGTCGTCGGGCTGCTCGAAGCGCTGCGCCCAGGCGGCCATCAGGCGCAGCGCGTTGAACCACAGCGCCTGGATCTCCACCGGCTTGCCGCGCCGCGGCGTCACCACCCAGCCGTCCATCTTGGCGTCCATCCAGGTGAGCTGGTAGCCGTCGGCCGCGGCGCGCAGCAGGCCGTCCTGCGGGTCCATGCCGATGCCGTAGTGGGTGCCCCGGACATGGTGGCGGATCACCTCGCGCAGTGCCGGGAACAGCTCGGGCACCAGGGTGTCGTCGCCGCTGCGCAGGGTGTAGCGGTCCAGCGCATGAAAGAACCACAGCGTGGCATCCACCGTGTGGTACAGCGCCTGCCGCCCGCCTTCAGGGAAGAGGTTGGGCAGCAGCCCGTCGCGGATGTAGCCGGCGAAGGTGTGCAGGATGGCCCGCGCCTCGGCATGGCGGCCGGTGCACAGCGTCAGGCCCTCCAGCGAGATCATGGTGTCGCGGCCCCAGTCGTTGAACCAGTGGTAGCCGGCCATCACCGAGCGGAAGCTGCCGTCGGCCTCCTCGGCGCGGCTGCCGGGCTGCACGATGAAGGCATCGGCAGCCAGCACCAGGCGGGCCTCGATGTCCTCCTCCTGCTCGGCCAGGCCGGCGGTGGCCAGCAGCAGCAGCTGGCGGTCGCGCTCGGCCTGCAGCAGCGCCTGCGGCTCGGCCAGCGGTGCATCGCCCGCCATCGTGGCCTGCAGCGCCACCGCCTGGCCCGCGGCCAGCTGCAGCGTCCAGTGGCCGGGGCTGTGCTGGTGCTCGGTGTGGTCGTAGCCGCGCTCGGCCTCCATGCTGAAGTGGCAGTGGCGGTCGATCAGCGGATCGGCGGTGAAGGCGGCGCCGGGCGCCAGCGGCTGCAGCTGCAGGTCGGCACCGCCGCAGCCCAGCGCCACCTGCAGGCCGCCGCCGGCCACGGTGCGGGCCTGCCAGGCCGGCAGTTCATCGGGCTGCAGCGCCGCGTCCTGGCGGCGTGCGGCGATGAAGGGGCGCAGCAGCAGCCGGCAGGGCGCGCCTTCCACCAGCTGCCAGCGCACCACCACCGCATGGCGGCCATGCGGCATCACCACGCGGCGCTCGATCACGCGGCCGGGCAGCTCGAAGCGCCACACCGGCAGCGTGCCTTCCAGCCGGAACTGCGCCAGGTGCGCGCCCAGCTGCCAGGCGCCCTCGTCGCTCACCACGCTGTCGTCCAGCCGGGGCAGCAGCACATGGCGCCCGCGCGGCTCGCTCAGGTTGGGCACGAACCAGCCGTGGTAGCGCCGGGTGGCGGCACCCGCCACCGGGCCCGAGGCATATCCGCCCAGGCCGTTGGTCACCAGCCACTCCTGGCCACTGAAATCCGTATGTCCTTCGGGGGATGCGGTGCGCAGCGCAAGCGTGGGTAATCGACGAGGCATGATGCTGACAAGGTGGCAGACGCAGCGCCTTTGGCACGCGCCATGCCCGCTGCGGACCCGCCAGCCCCTTCGCAACCCATCGACGATCCGAGAACCTCCATGCCCACACTCGACATTAACGGCCAGCAGCGCGCACTGGACGTCACCGACGACATGCCTCTGCTCTGGGCCGTGCGCGACGTCGCCGGCCTCACCGGCACCAAGTTCGGCTGCGGCATCGCCATGTGCGGTGCCTGCACCGTGCACATCGACGGCGAGGCCGTGCGCTCCTGCGTCACGCCGGTGGCCGCGGCCAACGGCAAGCGCGTGGTCACCATCGAGGCGATGGAGCAGGACCCGGTGGGCCGCCGGGTGCAGGCCGCCTGGCGCGAACTGGACGTGGTGCAGTGCGGCTACTGCCAGTCGGGCCAGGTGATGCAGGCCACCTCCCTGCTGCGCAGCAACCCCAACCCCAGCGATGCCGACATTGATGCCGCGATGAGCGGCAATGTGTGCCGCTGCGGCACCTACAACCGCATCCGCGCCGCCATCAAGCTGGCCGCCTCGCGCAAGGGAGCCTGACCATGCAGATGCCCACGCAAGACATCGACACCACCCTGCCCCGCCGCAGCTTCCTCAAGCTGGGCGCCGCGGCCGGTGGCGGCCTGGTGGTGAGCTTCGCGCTGCCGCTGCGCGCACAGCCCGACCGCAAGGAAAAGCCGTCGGAGACCGCCGTCGGCCAGGCCGCCGAGAAGGCCACCGGCGAGGCCGGCGCGCTGGCCCGCAATGCCTTCATCCGCATCGACCGCGAAGGCATCGTCACCCTGGTGATGCACAAGGTGGAGATGGGCCAGGGCACCTACACCTCGATGCCGATGCTGCTGGCCGAGGAACTGGAGGTGGACCTGGCCAAGGTGAAGCTGGAACACGCCCCGCCCGACAACGAACGCTACGGCGACCCGCTGCTGGGCGGCCAGGTGACCGGCGGCTCCACCTCGGTGCGCGGCGCCTGGACGCCGCTGCGCCAGGCCGGCGCCATGGCGCGCATGGTGCTGGTGGACACCGCCGCCCAGCGCTGGGGCGTGCCCGCGGCCGACTGCAGCGTGGCCGGCGGCGTGGTCAGCCATGCGGCCAGCGGCCGCAGCCTGCACTACGGCCAGCTGGTGGACGAGGCCGCCCGCCGGCCGGCGCCGGCCCAGGTGGTGCTGAAGGCACCCAAGGACTTCAAGCTGATCGGCACCCCGGTCAAGCGACTGGATTCGGCCGACAAGGTCAACGGCAAGTCGGTGTTCGGCATCGACGTGCGCCTGCCCGGCATGCTGGTGGCCACGGTGGCCGCATCGCCGGTGGTGGGCGGCAAGCTCAAGGGCAGCAGCGACAAGAAGGCGCTGGCCGTCAAGGGCGTGCGCCAGGTGCTGAAGATCGACAACGCGGTGGCCGTGGTGGGCGACCACATGTGGGCCGTCCGACAGGGCCTGGCCGCGCTGGAGCCCACCTGGAACGACGGCCCCAACGCCAGCTTCGACAACGCCGCCCTGGTGGCCAGCATGCAGGCCGCCGCCGCCAAGCCCGGCGCGATGGCCCGCAATGACGGCAATGCCGCCCAGGCCCTGTCCGCGGCCGGCGTGCGCAAGGTGGAGGCGGTGTACGAGATGCCCTTCCTGGCCCATGCCACGATGGAGCCGATGAACTGCACCGTGGTGCTCAAGGCCGACGGCTGCGACATCTACGTGGGCACCCAGGTGCCCACCATCGCCCAGGGCGCGGTGGCCAAGCTCACCGGACTGCCGCTGGACAAGGTGCGCATCCACAACCACCTGCTGGGCGGCGGCTTCGGGCGCCGGCTGGAAGTGGACTCGGTGGTGCAGGCGGTGGCCTTCGCCAGGAAGGCCAGGCCGGGCACGCCGATCAAGTTCGTGTGGACGCGCGAGGAGGACATCCAGCACGACATGTACCGGCCCTACTACTACGACCGCCTGGCCGCCGCGCTGGATGCGCAGGGCCGGCCGGTGGCCTGGACCCATCGCGTCACCGGCTCGTCCATCATGGCGCGCTTTGCGCCGCCGGCGGTGAAGGACGGCGTGGACCCGGACGCGGTGGAGGGCGCCAAGGACATGCCCTACAAGATCCCGAACGTGATGGTGGACTACGTGCGGCATGAACCGCCGGTGCCCACCGCCTTCTGGCGCGGCGTGGGCCCCACGCACAACATCTTCGTGGTGGAGAGCTTCATCGACGAGCTGGCCGCCGCCGCCGGTGCCGACCCCTTCGAATACCGCCGCGGCCTGCTGGCCGATGCGCCGCGGGAGCGGCGGGTGCTGGAGCTGGCCGCGCAGAAGGCGGGCTGGGGCACGCCGATGAAGCCGATCGAGGGCAAGCGCGTGGGCCGCGGCATCTCGGTGCAGTTCGCCTTCGGCAGCTACATGGCCCAGGTGGCCGAGGTGGCGGTGGATGCCGAGGGCCAGGTGCAGGTGCTGCGGGTGGTGTGCGCGCTGGACTGCGGCCAGGTGGTGAACCCGGACACGGTGCATGCGCAGATCGAGAGCGGCGTGAACTTCGGCATCACCGCGGCGCTGTGGAACGAGATCACCTTCGCCAAGGGCCGCGCGCAGCAGAGCAACTTCCACGACTACCGCATGCTGCGCATGAACGAGTCGCCCTCCATCGAGGTGCACATCGTCAACAGCTCGGAAGACCCGGGCGGCATCGGCGAGCCCGGCACCTCCGCGCTGGCCCCGGCATTGGCCAATGCGGTGTTCGCCGCCACCGGCCAGCGGGTGCGCAAGCTGCCCATCGCCGGGCAGGCGCTGAAGAAGGCCTGAGCCGCCGCGGCTACGGCCGCGCGAAGAAGTCGAGGATGGCCGTCATCGCCGGAAGGCGGTGGCGGTCGCTCTCCACCAGCAGCTCGTGCCGCGCGCCTTCCAGCCGCAGCGGGCAGGGGCTGGGCCGCACCTGCGGGGCCAGCGCGGCGCAGAAGGCGGCCTGGCCTTCCGGCGTCACCGCGGTGTCGGCCCCGGCCTGCAGCACCAGCAGCCGGGCATCGATGCGGCCGGCCTGGGCGATCAGCTCGTCCGACGCGCGGCAGGCCGCCGCGGCCCAGCCGCGCGTGGGCCCGCCCAGCGCGGTCTGCGGTGCATCGGCAATGGCCTGCTGCACGATGGCATGGCGCACGGCCGAATGCGTGAGCTCGTTGCGCTGCGCATCGAACGGCGTGGGCTCGAAGCCCTTGTCCAGCAGGCCCGCATAGCAGGTGGGGCACAGGCCGCCGGTGGCCTTGAACCACAGGCAGCCCGCGGTGGCGCTGGCCACCACCTTGGCATTGGGCGCATGCATCGGCGACGACAGCGCCGCCGCCCTGAACACGCCGGGGTGCCGCTCCAGGTACAGCGTGCCGATGCCGCCGCCCATCGAATGCGCCAGCATCAGCAGCGGCCGGCCCGCCGAGCGCGGGCGCACCACGCCATCGACGAATGCGGCCAGGTCGTCGACATAGTCGTCGAAGCTGGCCACATGGCCCTTGTGCGGCTGCTGCGGCAGCAGCCGGGGCGACAGGCCCTGCCCGCGGTGGTCCAGCGCATACACCGCATAGCCCTGGCGCCACAGGTCGTGGAACACCTCCTTGTACTTCAGCAGCGACTCGGTGCGGCCATTGACGATGACCACGCTGGCCCGCGGCGCCGCCGGCTCCGCGGCCGCATAGGCCAGCATCAGGCCGCCCTTGCCGGCCACCTGGCCGGTGCGCACCCGGGCCTGCCAGAAGGGCTCGATGGTGGCCTGCAGCGCACCGGGCAGCTCGGCCTCGGTGAACAGGCCGTAGGGGTTGGCCATGGGCAGGTCGGGCGCCTGCGGCGCAGCTTCGGGGGGCTGCTGGCAGGCCGTGGCCAGCAGCACCAGCAGGGCCATCGGCAGCCTCAGCGCCAGCAGCGTCAGGATGGGGTGGCGTGACATGGCTTCAGTCCACCAGCGCGGTGGCACCGCGGCGGGCCAGGGCCAGCTTGCAGGCCATCTGCGCCATGTTGTGCTGGCGGATCCAGCTGCCGCGACTGAGGTTCACGCTGTCGCAATGGGTCATCGGGCCGCCTTCGCTGCCCCACATCGGGCCCGAGCTGCAGGCACTGAAGCGGCTGAGCACCTCGCCTTCCTCGTACAGGTGGAAGATCGCGGCCGGGGCCGGCGCGCCCTCGGCATCCGCCACGCGCACGCCGTCGGCGATCTGCTGGTTCACCACCGCGCGCGAAGGCCGCCTGGGGTTGTAGGCATCGCCCACCTGCACCATGGAGCCGCCGTCCACCGGCGAGGGATTGAAGCCCACGGTGCGCGTGACCTCGGGATTGAGCACGTGCACGTAGCTGGCCAGGCCGGCGCCCAGCGAGTGGCCCACCGTGGTGAACAGCAGCCGCGTGGGCGTGGCCCGTTCATGCACCAGGTCGCTCAGCGCATGCAGGCGCTGCACGCGCCGGATGATGGTGCGACCGGCCCGGTCGGCCTGGCGGTACTGGTCCCAAACGAAGGGCGTGAACGAGGTGACGCCGCGCACGTTGGACACCCAGCCGCCACCGCCCACGGTGCCGCGGAACACCAGCGCATATTCCAGCGTGCGGCCGCCATCGGGCGCGGCGCGCGGGCGGCGCCACACGTCGATGGCCAGGTCGGGCACGAAGAGCGACCAGCCGCGGGCCGGCGCCTCGGCATGGAACTCGGGCAGCCGGGTCCAGCGGAATTCGGCGATGGCCTCGGCCACCGGCACCTTGGGCTCATGGTCCAGGTAGCGGCAGTCGCTGGCGTCGGCGGGCGTCGCGTCCTGGTACACGTTGGCCTCCACCTGCCGCAGTGCGGCCTTGCGCAGGCTTTCGGCGGCACGGTCGTCCAGCAGCATGCAGTGCTGCTGCCACTGCACCAGCCGGCCGGCATCGCGCGCGCGGGCCTCGGCTTCGGCGCCACACAGGCTGGCATAGCGCGCGGCATAGTCGTTCTGCACCGCGGGCTGGTCCAGCTGGCGCACGCGCTCGATGGCCGGCGCATGGCCCAGCTCACGCACCTCCTGCCGCAGGGACGGCGAGTCGAAGGCCAGCATCGTGTAGTTGTCGGGCCGGTCGCCGGCGCCGTACACCTCGGCGGCCAGCGCCGCATAGGGCCAGTAGAAATCCGCGGTGGCCTGCAGCGCGCCGGGCGCACCGCCCGCGGGCCGGGGCGCGGAGGCTTGCGGCTGGCCCGGGCCGCTGGCGGCGCAGGCGGTCAACAGCAGGATGCAGGACAGCACGGCGCAGGCCGGCCCGGCCCGGCGAAGCAGAGGCGACGGCATGGTGTTCCTCCGGCAAGCGGTGTGGAGCCAGTGTGTTCCGCAGGGCGACAAGCTGCCTCCCAAGGGCTAGGGAGACGGCGGCCCTTGCGCGCGCGCTGGGTAACATGGTTACAAATTCGATGAGGAGCGAGGCCGATGCGCACACCGACAGCGCCCGCCCGTTGCAGTACGGCCCGGGCAGGGGCAAGGCAGTGGATCAGGGCATGGCGGGGTCGGCGGGCCCGCCTGCTGGGTGGCTGCGTCCTGCTGGGCTGCATGCTGCTGGCCGGCGGACCGGCCAGGGCGCAGGCCGGTGGAACACCCGCCGCGCCGGCCGAGCCGGCAGCGACGACGGCGGCCGCCGACCCGCCGGCGAGCGTCCTGCTCAACCACCGCCGCATCGCCGACCTGCGCGCCCGGCTGCTGGACGACACGCCGCAGCAACGTGCGGACCTGGCGCACCAGGCCCTGGCGCTGGTACTGGCGCAGCCGGGCCCCGGCCAGGTGAGCCGCAGCATGGCCGGCGACGCAGTGCGCTTCCAGGTGGACGGGCAGACGGTGTTCTACCTGCTGCCTGCCGATGTGGGTGGCCCGCGGGGCGGCCTGCTGCTGGAAGCGGCGGCGCGGCAGGCCGAGCACCGGCTGCAGCAGGCGGTGCTGGAGGCCCGCGAACGATCGGACCCGCGCCGCCTGGCCATCGGCGCGGCCACGGCCGTGGCAGCCACGGTGGCGGCCTGGCTGCTGGCCTGGGGCGTGCTGCGGCTGCGGCGGCGGCTGGTGCGCCGGCTGGACGCGGCGCTGGCGCGCTGGCAGCGCCGCCACCCTGGCGCCAGCCTGGTGGGCACCTATGGCCGCCATGCCCATG
This sequence comes from Aquincola sp. J276, assembly GCF_024700035.1. Classification (NCBI taxonomy): domain Bacteria; kingdom Pseudomonadati; phylum Pseudomonadota; class Betaproteobacteria; order Burkholderiales; family Sphaerotilaceae; genus Aquincola; species Aquincola sp. J276. Next base: position 226,323 of record NZ_JAJONC010000002.1, on the reverse strand, counting down.
CCGGCGTGCGGCTGGCGGCGCAGCTGCTCACCTGGACCGGCCTGGCGCTGCTGGCGGAGCTGTGGGCGGGCTTCGTGCTGCGCCAGTTCGCCTACACCCGGCCCTGGGGCGAACGCGCCACGCTGTGGTTGCTGGAGCTGCTGCAGCAGTTCGCGCTGGGCATCGCCCGCGCAGTGCCGGGGCTGCTGACCGCCGCGCTGATCTTCGCGCTGGCCTGGGGCCTCACCCGCCTGCTGGGCCAGCTGCTGCGGCGGGTGGAAGACGGCGAGCTGCAGCTGGCCTGGCTGGACAGGGACACCGCCGGCCCCACGCGGCGGCTGGGCAACTTCGTGGTGTGGCTGTTCGCGCTGGCCATCGCCTACCCCTACCTGCCCGGCGCCGAGAGCGAATCGCTCAAGGGCGTGACGGTGCTGGCCGGGCTGATGCTGTCGCTGGGCGCCTCGGGCGCGGTGGGCCAGGCGATGTCGGGGCTGAGCCTGATGTACTCGCGCGCGCTGCGGCTGGGCGAGTACGTGACCATCGGCGGCGTGGAAGGCACGGTGGCCCACATCGGCCTGTTCAGCACCCGGCTGCACACCGGCCTGGGCGAGGAGGTGAGCCTGCCCAACACCGCCATCGCCAGCCAGCCGGTGCGCAACTTCTCGCGCCTGGTGGCCGACGGCCGCTTCGTGCTGCACACCGCCATCACCGTGGGTTACGGCACGCCCTGGCGGCAGGTGCACCAGATGCTGCTGGAGGCCGCCCGCCGCACACCCGGCGTGGCCGCCGAGCCGGCGCCCTACGTGGTGCAGACCGCGCTGTCGGACTTCTACGTCGAATACCGCCTGTGCGCGCAAGCCGACCGCAGCGCGCCGCGTCGCCGCGCCGAGGCGATGAACCAGCTGCTGGCCAACATCCAGGACGTGTTCAGCGAAGCCGGCGTGGCGATGGTGTCGCCGCACTACGTGGCGGATCCGCCCGCGCCCGTGCAGGCGCCGGGGCGCCTGGCGGGCTGACCGCCAGGGCGCATAGCGCACGCCCGGCGGGTAAACCACCAGGCGCGGCGGCGCACCGGCGCCTACGCTGCTCGACCGGCAGTGGCGTAGGAGACCGACGATGCAGGCCTGGACCCTGGCGCCCGCGGGCGCACCCTGCGCGCAGGCGGCACTGGCCGCGCTGGCCGCGGTGATCGAGGCGGTGGGCCGCGCGGGCTTCGCGCAGCAGGCGCTGCGGGCCGTCAACGGCGCGCTGCAGGCCGGTTCCTGGGCGGTGTACCGGGTGTGGCCCGACCGGCCGCCCGCCATGCACCTGTCGGCCAGCCAGGGCGTGGCCGACACCACCGCCAGCTGCTTTGCCATCTACCGCGACAGCGGCCTGTACCGGCGCGACTGCAGCTTCGAGGCCGCCCGCGGCCGCCAGGCGCGCGGGTCTTCGGTGATGCTGCGCATGCATGCCGACGAGGCACCCAGCGCCGATCACCGCGATGCGATCTACCTGCGCCACGGCATGCTGGAGCGGCTGTCGGTGGCGCGCACCGAAGCCGACGGCTCGCTGCTGGCCGTCAACCTGTACCGCCACCAGCCGCAGGGCCGCTTCAGCGATGCCGAGGTGGAGCGCTTCGCGCTGCTGGCCGAGCCGCTGCTGGCCGCGGTGGCCCGGCATGTGGACTGGGCGCAGCAGGCCCCGCCCGCGCCGCTGGGCAGCCGGGAGACGCTGCTGCAGCGCTGCCCCGCCCTCACCCCGCGCGAGCTGGACGTGCTGGAACGCCTGCTGCAGGGCATGACCTACGACGGCATCGCCGCCGACATCGGCCTGAGCCTGGCCACCGTCAAGACCTATCGCGCCCGGGCCTTCGAGCGGCTGGACATCCACTTCAAGAACGAGCTGTTCGCCCTCTTCGTGCCCGATGCGGCACCGGCCACCGGGGCGCCGCTGCTGTAGACCTTTCGGCTGACAGCCGGCCCGGGACCCGGCTCGCACACTGCGGCGAAACACCGAAACCCGGAGACAGCCGATGCACCGCCGAACCCTGCTTGCCGCCGCGCTGATGCTGGCCGCCGCCCTGCCCGCCGCAGCGCAGACCTTTCCCGACCGGCCGCTCAAGCTGGCCGTGGGCTTCCCGCCCGGCACCGGCCCCGACGTGGTGGCCCGCACGCTGGGCCAGCGGCTGGAAGCGCTGCTCAAGCAGCCGGTGGTGGTGGACAACCGCCCCGGCGCCGGCGGCCAGATCGCGGCGCAGATGACCGCCAAGAGCCCGCCCGACGGCTACGGCCTGCTGCTGGGCGAGGTGGGCTCCATCGCCATCGCCCCGGCGGCCTACAGCAAGCTGCCGTACGACCCGGCCAGGGAGCTGGTGGCGGTGAGCGAGGTGGTGCGCTCGGACTTCGTGCTGGTGGTGCCGGCCAGCGCCAAGGCGGCCGACGTGAAGGCCTTCATCGAGGCCGCGCGCGCCGGCGCCGACCGGGTGAACTTCGCCACCTTCGGCGCCGGCACGCCGGGCCACTTCGGCGCCGAGGTGCTGGCCGAGCAGGCCGGCTTCCGCATCGAGCCGGTGCACTACCGCGCCACCGGCGACGCCATCACCGCCCTGGTGGCCGGTGACGTGCAGGCCGCCTTCGTCACCACCGCGCTGGCGGTGCCGCAGGTCAAGGGCGGCAAGCTGCGGGCGCTGGCCACCACCGCCGGTACCCGCTTGCCGCAGCTGCCCGAGGTGCCCACCTTCGCCGAGGCCGGCTGGCCCAAGGTGGACTTCTCGGCCTGGTTCGCGGTGTTTGCGCCGGCCGGCACGCCGCCCGCCGCGCTGGATGCACTGAACCGCCAGATCGTGGCCGCGGTGCAGACGCCCGAGGTGCGCCAGAAGCTGCAGGACGCTGGCTTCAGCGTGCTGGGCACTTCGCGCGCCGACGCCGAGCGCATGACCCGCGCCGAGGCCGCCCGCTGGGCCGCGGTGGTCAAGGCCACCGGCTTCAAGGCCGACTGACGGCACACCCACAAGAACCCAGGAGACAAGACATGACGACACGCACCGGCCTGCAGGGCCTGGGCGCGCTGGCGGCCGCCTGCGCGCTCATCACGCTGGCCGCCTGCGGCAGCGACGACGACTCCTCCGCGCCGCCCACCCCTGCCCCCGCCCCGGCGCCGCCCGCCGAGACGGCGCTGGCAGGCGACTGCGCCACCCTCACCGGCCTGGCCACGGCCGGCATGACGCTGACCGCCGCCACGGTGGAAGCGGGCACCGTGGTGGCCGGCAACACCCTGCCCGCCCACTGCGTGCTGCGCGGCCGCATGAACGAGCGCACCGGGGCCGATGGCCAGCCCTACGCCATCGGCTTCGAGCTGCGGCTGCCTCGCAGCTGGAACGGTCGCTTCATGTTCCAGGGCGGCGGCGGCAACGACGGCTTCGTGGCCAATGCGCTGGGCGCGGTGGCGGGCCTGAACACCAGCGCGCTGGGCCAGGGCTTCGCGGTGGTGAGCACCGACGCCGGCCACCAGGGCGGCAATGCCCGCTTCGGCCTCGATCCGCAGGCGCGCATCGACCATGCCTACAACAGCTACGACGTGGTGACCGTCACCGCCAAGGACCTGATCCAGCGGGCCTACGGCCGCGGACCCGATCGCTCCTATTTCGTCGGCTGCTCGGGCGGCGGCCGCCAGGCCATGCTGTTCCCGCAGCGCTTTCCGCAGCACTTCGATGGCATCGCCGCCACCGCACCGGCGATGAAGGTGGCGCGCGAGGCCAGCGTGGCCTCGGTGTGGAACGTCATCACCCACACCGCCATCGCGCCGGTGGATGCGGGCGGCGCGCGCATCCTCAGCCAGGCCTACAGCAACGCCGACCTGAAGCTGGTGGCCGATGCGGTGGTGCAGCGGTGCGACGCACTGGACGGCGCGGTCGACGGCATGGTGCATGCCAATCCGTCGGCCTGCGGCTTCGATCCGGCGGTGCTGCAATGCACTGGCGCCAAGGCGGCCGATTGCCTGTCGGCCGAGCAGGTGGGCGCGCTGAAGAAGGACTTCGGCGGCCCGCGCAACAGCGCCGGCCAGCCGCTGTATGCCAGCTGGCCGTGGGACGCGGGCATCGCCGGCCCCGACTGGCGCAACTGGCGGCTGGGCACCTCCACCACCGCCGTGCCCAATGCGCGCAATGCCACGCTGATCGCGGCCGATGCCATGCGCTACGAGTTCTTCACGCCGCCGGACCCCACGTTCGACTACATGGCCTTCAACTTCGACACCGACCCGGCGCGCATGGACGCCTATGCGGCCATCTACCACACCACCTCCACCGACGTGGGCGCCTTCCGCAACCGCGGCGGCAAGATGCTGCTGGTGCATGGGCTGGGCGACCCGATCTTCTCGGCCAACGACACCATCGACTACTACCAACGGCTGCAGGCCGCCCAGGGCGGTGCCGAGGCCACCCGCGGCTTTGCGCGCCTGTACCTGGTGCCGGGCATGAACCACTGCGCCAACTCCGGCGGCCCGGCCACCGACCAGTACGACGCGCTGGCCGCGCTGGTGCAATGGGTGGAGCAAGGCACCGCGCCCGACCGCATCGTGGCCCGCGCCGGAGCCGCCACGCCCTGGCCCGGCCGTACGCGGCCGCTGTGCCCCTATCCCCAGCAGGCGCGCTACGACGGCGCGGGGGATGTGGAGAAGGCGGAGAGCTTCAGCTGCCGGTAGGCGTGCGCGGCACGCCCGCGTTCACCACCTGCCAGCACGGGTTGAGCCCCAGCCCGTGGCACAGGTCGGCCGGCCGGTCGATGGACCACAGGGCGAAGTCGGCCCGCTTGCCGGTCTGCAGCGTGCCCAGCTCGGCCTGCAGGCCGAGCGCGGCGGCAGCATGGCGGGTGGCGCCGGCCAGGGCTTCCTGCGGCGTCAGCCGGAACAGGGTGCAGGCCATGTTCATCGCGGCCAGCAGGGAGGGCATGGGCGAGGTGCCGGGGTTGCAGTCGGTGGACACGGCCATCGGCACGCCGGCCTCGCGCAGCGCCTGCACCGGCGGCAACCGCGTCTCGCGCAGGAAGTAGAAGGCGCCGGGCAGCAGCACCGCCACCGTGCCGGCCCGGGCCATCGCGTCGATGCCTTCGGCACTCAGGCATTCCAGGTGATCGGCCGACAGGCCCTTGAAGCCGGCCACCAGCGCGGCGCCGCCCTGGTCGCTCAGCTGCTCAGCATGCAGCTTCACCGGCAGGCCGTGGGCGGCCGCCGCTTCGAACATGCGGCGGGTTTGCGCGGGCGTGAAGCCGATGTGCTCGCAGAAGGCATCCACCGCATCCACCAGGCCTTCGGCCACCAGCGCGGGCAGCGTCTCCTCGCACATCAGGCGGATGAAGTCGTCGGGGCGGCCGGCGTATTCCGGCGGCAGGGCATGCGCGCCCAGGAAGGTGGTGCGCACCCGCAGCGGCAGCACCCGCGCCAGCTCGCGGGCCACCCGCAGCATCTTGGCTTCGTTGGGCGTGTCCAGGCCGTAGCCCGATTTCACTTCCAGCGTGGTCACGCCCTCGGCCAGCAGCGTGCGCACCCGCGGCAGGCTGGCCGCCAGCAGTTCGGCCTCGCTGGCCGCACGCGTGGCCCGCATGGTGGAGAGGATGCCGCCGCCCCGGCGCGCGATCTCCTCATAGGGCACGCCGTTCAGCCGTGCCTCGAACTCGTCGCTGCGGTTGCCCGCATGCACGATGTGGGTGTGGCAATCGATGAGGCCGGGCGTGAGCCAGCGGCCGCCGCCATCGTGCTCGGCCGCCGGCTGCAGGTCGGCCGGCAGCTCGGCCTCGCGGCCGAGCCACGCGATGCGGCCCTGGTGCACCGCGATGGCGCCGTCGGGGATGGCGCCATAGTCGGCGCCACCACCGGCCATGGTGGCCAGGTGCACACCGCGCCACAGGTCGTCGCATTGCATGGCGTGCGGTCCTTCAGCGCACCATCGGCAGCTTGAGGCCGAAGCGCTTGGCACAGGCCACCGCCGCCTCGTAGCCGGCATCGGCATGGCGCATCACGCCCGAGCCGCAATCATTGACCAGCACGCGCGCCAGGCGCTCGGCCGCGGCATCGGTGCCGTCGGCCACGATCACCATGCCGGCATGCTGCGAGTAGCCCATGCCCACACCGCCGCCGTGGTGCAGGCTCACCCAGGTGGCGCCGCCCGCGGTGTTCAGCAGCGCGTTCAGCAGCGGCCAGTCGCTCACCGCATCGGTGCCGTCCTTCATGCGCTCGGTCTCGCGGTTGGGGCTGGCCACCGAGCCGGTGTCCAGGTGGTCGCGGCCGATGACGATGGGCGCCTTGAGTTCGCCGCGCTTGACCATCTCGTTGAAGGCCAGGCCCGCGATGTGCCGCTCGCCCAGGCCCAGCCAGCAGATGCGCGCCGGCAGGCCCTGGAAGCTGATGCGCTCCCGCGCCATGTCCAGCCAGCGGTGGGTGAGCCGCTCGTTCGGGAACAGCTCCTTGATCTTGGCGTCGGTCTTGTAGATGTCTTCCGGATCGCCCGACAGCGCCACCCAGCGGAAGGGGCCCTTGCCTTCGCAGAACAGCGGCCGGATGTAGGCGGGCACGAAGCCGGGGAAGTCGAAGGCGTTGGCCACGCCCTGGTCGAAGGCCACCTGGCGGATGTTGTTGCCGTAGTCCACCGTGGGAATGCCCATCGCCTGGAAATCCAGCATGGCCTGCACATGCTGCGCACAGCCCTGCGCCGCGGCGGCCTGCAGCTCGGCATGCTGCGCGGCGTCGTGCTGCGCGGCCTTCCAGCGGGCCACCGTCCAGCCCGGCGGCAGGTAGCCGTTGACCAGGTCGTGCGCCGAGGTCTGGTCGGTCACCAGGTCGGGCTTCGGGCCACCGGCACGGGCGCGGCGCACCAGTTCGGGCAGCACCTCGGCCGCATTGCCCAGCAGGCCGATGGACACGGCTTCCTTGCGCTCGCAGTGATGCTTCACCAGCGCCAGCGCCTCGTCGATGTCGCGCGCCTGCTTGTCCAGGTACTTGGTACGCAGCCGGAAGTCGATGCTGCTCTGCTGGCATTCCACCGTGAGCGACACCGCGCCGGCCAGCGTGGCGGCCAGCGGCTGCGCGCCGCCCATGCCGCCCAGGCCGGCGGTGAGGATCCAGCGGCCCGACCAGTCGTTGCCGTAGTGCTGGCGGCCGGCTTCCACGAAGGTCTCGAAGGTGCCCTGCACGATGCCCTGGCTGCCGATGTAGATCCAGCTGCCGGCCGTCATCTGGCCATACATGAACAGGCCCTTGCGGTCCAGCTCGTTGAAGTGCTCCCAGTTGCCCCACTTGGGCACCAGGTTGGAGTTGGCGATGAGCACCCGCGGCGCGTTGGCATGCGTCTTGAACACACCCACCGGCTTGCCGGACTGGATGAGCAGCGACTCGTCCTCCTCCAGGTTGCGCAGCGATTCCAGGATCTGGTCGAAGCAGGCCCAGTCGCGCGCGGCGCGGCCGATGCCGCCATACACCACCAGGTGCTTGGGGTTCTCGGCCACCTCGGCGTCCAGGTTGTTCTGGATCATGCGGTAGGCCGCCTCGGCCAGCCAGTTCTTGCAGCTCAGCGTGCTGCCGCGGGGCGCGCGGATCACGCGGGTGGCGTCATAGCGGGGGTCGTTGCGCAGGGCTTCGTCGGCGTGGGTCACGGGCATCTCCGGGGCGGGGCGGCAAGTTGTATAGACAACTATAGTGAGTTTGAGCCCGCGCTGGCAACTGCTTTGTGCGCGGCCTTCGGCGCTGCCTAAGGGCCTGTTCGGCCGCGGCGGCTTCCCGCGCCGGCGGGCGCCGCCTAGCATGGCCGCCAGGCAATGAAAGGCGGCGATGCAGGCATGGTGGATGTATGCGGCGGTGGTCACCGCGGTGGTGTTCTCGCCCGGGCCGATGACGCTGTTTGCCATGGCCAATGCCATGTCGCACGGCCGGCGCGCGGCACTGGTGGGCATCCTGGGCGGCAGCACCGCCTACCTGGGGCACCTGGCCATCGTCTATGCCTCGCTGGCCACCATCGCCGGCTGGAGCGCCGGCACGCTGCGCGCAGTGCGGGTGGCCGGCGGCTGCTACTTCCTGTGGATGGCCTGGCGGCAGTGGCGGGCGCCGGGTCTGGCGGCGCCTTCGCCCAACGCCGCGGCGGCGGCGACGCCGGCGGGCGGCCTGGGCCGCATCTGGCTGCGCGGCTTCCTCATCGCGGCCACCAATCCGAAGGCCATCCTGTTCTTCGCGGCGCTGTTCCCGCGCTTCATCGACGTGCAGCGGCCCTACACCGGGCAGTTCCTGCTGCTGGGCGCCACCTACCTGGCCATCCAGTTCGTCAGCAATGCCAGCTACGGCGTGGCCGGCAGCGCCTTGATGTCCGCCCTGCGCCGCCGCGGCCGCGAGCGCTGGCTGCCGCGGCTGCTGGCGGTGGTGTTCGCCGCCATCGGCCTCGTCATGCTGGCGTGATGGCGCGCAGCCGCCGCAGCAGGAAGGCCACCAGCTGCTTCTGCAGCGGGCCGGCGCGCACATAGGGCTCGATCAGGTACAGGTCCAGCGAAGGCAGCCTGTAGCCCGGCAGCAGCGGCTGCAGCCGCCCGGCGGCAAGGTCGGGCTGCACCATGTCCAGCGGCAGCACCGCCACGCCCAGGCCGGCACGCACCGCCTGCAGCAGCGCGCCGGCGGTGTTCACGCTGTGGCGCACGGGCACCTGCTGCACCAGCGTGCGGGCCGCGGCCTTGCCGCGCGCCGCTGCCGCACGAAAGCGCCAGTCGGAAGCCGGCAGCGCCCAGTCGCGCGCCAGGTCGACCTTGATGTCCAGGCAATGCAGGCCCGCCAGGTCGGCGGGCGTGGCGGGCGGCGCCGGCAGCGCGGCCAGGTAGCCGGCAGCGGCGCACAGCACCTGCGGGCGCTGCAGCACCCGCCGCGCCACATGGGCATAGGGCGGCAGGACCTCGTCGGCGAACAGCCGGTGCTGGCGGAACACCAGGTCCACCGGCGTGCGGTTCAGGTCGTGCCAGCGGTTGTCGTATTCCAGGTGGGTGCGCAGGCCGGGATGGCGGGCCATGAACTCCAGCAGCAGCGGCTGCAGCCACTGCTCGCCCACCTGCCCGGGGCAGCTGATGGTGATGCGCGGCGCTGCCTGCCCGGCGCGCAGGCCTTCGGTGAGCGCGGCCAGCGCATCCAGCGGCGCGGCCAGCTCGCGCACCTGGGCCAGCACCAGCTCGCCCAGCTGGTTGGCCTGCATGCCGGCGGCCGAGCGCTTGAACAGCGGCGCACCCAGCCGCTGCTCGATGCCCTTGAGTCGCTGGCTCAGGGAGGCCGGCGCCATGTCCAGCGCCTGCGCGGCGGTGCCCAGCTTGCCGTAGCCGCCCAGCGCCAGCAGCGCCGCCATGTCCTGGGTGGACAGGCCGGCGCCCCAGCGGCGCAGGGCCTGGGCGTCGGGTGCGGCATGCGGCGATGGCGTGGGTGGCGCAGTGGGCATGGTGGTGATGCGGCGGTGCGAGCCTGCCGCTGCCCGCGGCCGTGCTCCGGCGGTAGCGATGCTAGCCGACACGGCGCCGGCCTGCTGCGCTTGTCTAGACAAGTGGCCCGCGTGCCCGCCATCGGAGGCCCCGGCACGCCCCCGGGCGGCCGCCACGTTTGTGCGCAAGCCGCCCCGTCTGCTGGATTACCCGGGCGCGGGCGCCTGCCGGCGGTTCCAGCATGGGTGGGTCCGCCGACCTGGGCGCCACGCAGCGCCACGGCAGCGGCACCCCAGCCACAGGAGACACACCATGCATGCAGTACCCGTCGCGCCGCGCCCTCCGGCGCCGTCATGCGCGCCCCGCCACCGCCGCTCGCGCAGCCGTGCCGCTTCCATCACCCTGCTGGCCGCGCTGCTGGCGGCCTGCGGCGGCGACGATGACGACAACGACACGCCCGCCCCCGCGCCGGCCCCGGTGGCGCTGGCCTGCGACGACACGCTCAAGGCGCATGCGCTGGCGGCCGACACCACCATCCTGGACGTGAAGGCCTTTGCCGCCGGCACGCCGCTGACCGCCGCCAACAACGCACCCACGGCCGCGGCCGACCTCTGCCGCGTCAAGCTGGTGGTGGGCCCCGGCAACGCTGGGCCGGCCGATGCGCCCTCCACCTCCAGCGGCATCGGCGTGGAAATCTGGTTGCCGGCCAAGACCGCCTGGAACCAGAAGTACGTGGCCGTGGGCGGCGGCGGCTGGCAGGGCGGCACCGCCACCAAGGACCCCGCCGCCGTGGCCAGCACGCTGGCCGCGCAGATGGCCGGCGGCGGCTACGTCAGCTCCTTCACCGACACCGGGCATGACAAGGGCGGCAGCAGCGGCAGCTTCGGCATGCTGCCCGACGGCAGCATCAACCAGGTGCTGCTGAAGGACAACGCCGAGCGCTCCCTGGTGGAGATGGCGGCCAAGAGCAAGGCGCTGGCCGCGGCCTACTTCGGCGGCCAGCCCGCACGCAACTACTGGCTGGGCTGCTCCACCGGCGGCCGGCAGGGCATGATGATGGCGCAGCGCCATCCCGAGGTGTTCGACGGCATCGTGGCCGGCGCGCCCGCCTTCAACTGGGACCGCTTCCACCCCGCGCAGATGTGGCCGCAGGTGGTGATGCAGCAGGACCTGGGCGGCCCCATCGCCACGGCCAAGCTCACGGCTGCCACCAGCGCCGCGGTGGCCGCCTGCGGCAGCAGCCTCACCGGCCAGGCCGACGGCTTCATCGAGCAGCCCGGCCGCTGCACCTACGACCCCGCGCAGGACATGGCCCTGCTGTGCACCACCGATGGCGGCAGCAACAACACCGCCACCTGCCTGACGCGGGCCGAGGCGGGCGCGCTCAACAAGATCTGGCATGGCCCCACCGCCAGCGGCGAGGTGCCCGCGCCGGCACGCGACAACGGCTTCAACCCGGTGCTGCAGCCGGGCCAGCTCTGGTACGGCCTGACCCGCGGCACCAACCTGGCCTCCCTGGCTGGCGCAATGCCCTTCGGCACCGGGGCCGACCATGTGGCCATCGTGATGCAGGATCCCAGCTACGGCAGCACCGGCTTCGTCAATGCCACCGGCACCGGCCAGAACCGCGTGCGGGAGCTGACCTACGGCGGCAGCAACTCCTGGTACGGCATGTACAGCCGCTCGGTGGCGCTGACGCATGAGGTGCTGGGCACCGACGACCCCGACCTCTCGGCCTTCAAGGCCCGGGGCGGCAAGCTGGTGATGTTCCATGGACTGTCGGATCCGCTGATCTTCCCGCAGGGCACGCTCAACTACTACGAGCGGCTGGCCAACGAGCAGGGCGGCTATGCGGCGGCGCAGGCCTTTGCGCGGCTGTACATGATGCCGGGCCTGGGCCACTGCAGCGGTGCCGGCACGCCCGGCGCTACGCCGCGCGCACCCAACGGCAACGTGGCCAATCCGCAGCTGGAGTTCTTCTCGATGATGGTGAATTGGGTGGAGAACGGCACCGCCCCGGCCGACGCCCTGCCCGCCACCACGGCCGCCAGCGTGAGCCCGGCGCGCAGCCGCCCGCTGTGCGTGTATCCCAGGCAGGTGAGCTACCTGGGCGGCGACGTGAACGCCGCGGCCAGCTATACCTGCCGCTGACGGGCGTATCAAGCGCCGGCATCAGCCGGCGCGGGTGCCGCCGGTGGGTCCGGCGCATCCACCACCGGCGTGAGGCCCAGGCAGATGTTCGTGCCGCGCGACAGGATGCCGCTCCGCCGCCGGCCTGAATTGTCGCCGCCCGGGTCGACCGCTTCATAACGATCAAACACCTGGGCAAGCTGGCCCTGGAGAATAGCCAACGAAGTGGCATCGGTGGCCGAGCGCTTGGAAAAGAACTGGGTGATGCCCGAAGACACCGTGCCCGCGCTGCCCGCAGAGATGCCCAGGCCCATCAGCACGGTCTTGCCTGGGGCATACGCGGTCACCGAACCGACCAGCGCCAGCAGGCCGCCAATGACATTGGTCCGCGCCTCCGCAGACGCATACCGCTTGCGGTCGCTGTCCAGGGCCTGGAATTTGGCAGTGCAGAGTGCTTGAAGCTTCTCGTACTGCGCGGTCAGTTCGACCTCCACATCGTCCCTGGCCTGAATGCGCTGAAGCACCAGCGCCTGGGCACTGACCAGTTCGTCCCTCAAGGTGTTGAGGCTCGGTAGCCGGTCGACTCCCGGCGACTCTGTTGTGGATGCCGGTGCCGGTGCCGGTGCTGATGCCGCTGCTGGTGCTGGTGCTGCTCCCCGCACAACCTCAGGCGTCTGCGCCTGAACGGCCATCGAGCCGCACGCCAGTTGGCCCGCGGCCATCACCCCCCGAGAATGCACTTATGTCCGCTTCGCATGGTTCGCCCCTCCTTGTCGTTGGAATCACAGCATGCGTCGTGCGCCGGTTTCCAGCCTCCGCATGCTTGCGGATGCACCAGCCGCGGGACTCGCCTACGCGGAAGCAGCGCGCGTGCGGCCGGGAGGCCCCGATTGCTAGAGTGCGTGGATGAATCCAGACACCCTCGCAGCCGTGACCAGCGCCCCAGCCGCCGCCCTGCTGCTGGCCACCATCGCGGTAGTCAGCCTGCTGGGCCTGTACAAGATGCCGCGGCTGGTCGAGCGCCACCTGCTGCGCCCGCACGGCCTGGCCCGGCGCGGCGACTGGCACACGCTGGTCACCAGCGGCTTCATCCATGCCGACCTGCCGCACCTGGTGTTCAACGGCTTCACCTTCTGGGCCTTCGGCTTCGGGCTGGAGCGGCACCTGGGCACGCCGCTGTTCGTGGCGCTGTATGCCTTCGGCCTGCTGGCCAGCAGTCTGGCCACCTGGCTCATCCACCGCCACCAGCCGGGCTATGCCAGCCTGGGCGCCTCCGGCGCCATCCTGGCGGTGCTGTTCGCGTCCATCGTGGTGTTTCCCGACGCGTCGCTGTTCATCCTGCCGATCCCGGTGCCCATTCCGGCGCCGCTGTTCGCGCTCGGCTACCTCGGCTTCAGCCTGTATGCGGGGCGCAACCGCATCGGCCGGGTGAACCACGATGCCCATGTGGCCGGCGCGGTGGCCGGCGTGCTGTTCATGGCGGTGGTGTCGCCGGGCGCCATCGGCCATGCGGTGCAGAGCTGGTTGCGGTAAATCCGGGCTTTGCGGCCGGGCCGTGCAGGCGTAGAACCGGCGGGCGGCGCGCGTGGGCAGGTACATCGCTTGCCGCAACGCCACCCCGCGCACCGGCAGCGGCGCGCGGCCGTTCTTCCATCTCATGAAGGAACAAGCGCCATGGACAAGCAACTGCACCTGCTGGAATCGTTCCAGGCCCGCGGCTCCGACGGCAGCCACTACAAGGTGATGGGCTACGAGCACCTGGTACGCGACCCGTCGCTGAACCTGGGCAACGAGCAATGGGAGCCCACCGGGCTGACCGAATACCGGCTGGAGGACGGCCGGCTGGTCAAGCCGGAGCGCGACGGCTCCCTGCGCATCGACGGCTCGGGCGTCACCCTCAGCCGCTGAGCCGGGCCGGCGCGGGCACGGCGGGTGCCGGAGGTGGGCATGAGCACGACGACGACCACCTCCCCTCCCCCTCTCGACGAAGCGGTGCTGGACGCGCTGCGCGAGGTGTTCCATGCCGCGCGCCAGGGCGACGCGGCCCACATCGCGCCGCTGCTCAAGGCCGGGCTGCCGCCCAACCTGCGCAACGACAAGGGCGACACCCTGCTGATGCTGGCCGCCTATCACTGCCATGCGCCGGTGGTGCAGCTGCTGCTGGACCACGGCGCGGACGCCGAGCTGCGCAACGACAAGGGCCAGTCGCCCCTGGGCGCCGCCGCCTTCAAGGGCGCGCAGGACGTGGTGGAACTGCTGCTGTCCCACGGCGCCCAGGTGGACGCCACCGGCGCCGACGGCCGCACCGCGCTCATGTTCGCCGCCATGTTCAACCGCACGGCCATGGTGCAGCGGCTGCTGCAGGCCGGCGCCGACCCCGGCCGACGCGACGCCGCCGGCATGACGGCCGGGGAGCTGGCGGAGAAGATGGGGGCGGGAGAGACGGCGGGCCTGCTCGCGCCGAACGCGGCCTGAGCGGCCGCGTCACGCGGGCGCCAGGCCCGGCCGCTGCAGCGCGGCCAGCACCGGCGCGCCGTCGTGGCCGGCCTGCTGCCAGCGGTCGGCCGAGGCTTCCATGTTGTCCAGCCAGGCGGCATCGCCGCTGGCCATCAGCGTGGGGCCGGCGGCGTCCTCCAGGCTCACCGGCCACTCCACATGCGGTGCTTCCCACGACAGGGTGCGCAGCCCCGCCGCGGCAGCGTGCTGGCGCAGCAGCGCCCAGTGCGCCGCAAGCGGCCCGCTGTCGCGCCAGCTCCATTGACCGTCGATGAACAGCACCAGGTCCGCAGCCAGGCCGTACTGGTGCATCGATCGCCAGGGCGGCGCCTTGGTCACGATGCTGCCGGGGCGGGTGCGGCCCTGGTCGTACAGCCACTTCTGGCGCTCCGGCGTGCGGTAGGACTCGAACACGCGGAATGGCGCGCCGGCCTGGGCCAGCGACGCCAGCAGGCCCGCCACCGCCTGCCGGAAGCGGGGGTGGAGCAGCGCCAGGTCGCTCTGCCGCGCCGATGGCTGGGTGATGGGCACCGGCGCCGGCGCAGGCGGCGAGGTGGGCACCGGCCGATCACCCGCTGCCATTGCACCGGCATCCGGCACGCTGCGCAGGTATTGCGCATTCGCGTGGCCAAGCCGGCCCTGGTAGGCCACCGCCAGCCAGCCGGCCTGGGTGGCCGGCGCGCCGGTGTCGGTGCACAAGTCGCCCTGCTTCATCACCGCGACGATGGGCGAGCCCACCTGTGGCGCCACCCGCAGATTGAGTGCGGTGGCCGTCACCTGCCAGGTGGACAGCATGCTCAGCCCTTGGCCACGCGGCTCTGCGCCGCGGCCAGGTCCTGCTGCAGCGACTGCAGCTGGGCGGCCAGCTGCCTGCTGCGCTGGTCCACCTGCTCGAAGGTGGCACTGCCGCTCACCGCGTCCTTGGACAACGCGTCCAGACTGGCGCGCTCATCCTTCAGCTTCTTCAAGGCGGCCTGCAAGGCGCTCACCACGCGGGCCAGCTCCTCCGCGGTGCCGCTGGTGGGCTCCTGCCCGGCCAGGCCAGCGATGCCGGCTTCCGCCTTGCCGATCGCGTCGTCCAGTCGCTTGAGCTCCTGCTCGGTCACACGCGGCATCACGCCGCCCAGCCCGCCGCCGCCCGACATGCCCTTGGCCATCGCCTCCACGCTGCGGCTGCCGAAGTAGAAGCTCACCACCGACGTCACCAGCGTGATCAGCGCGGTGATGATCTGCTTCTGCGATTCCTGCGCCGCGGCCGGTGTTTCGCGCGTCAGGGCATAGATGCTCAGCGAGGTGCCCTGCACGCCGGAAGCGGCACCGGCCACCGCCAGCAGGCCGGCCTTTTCATAACGCTCGATCTCGGCCCGGGCCTGCGCCGGGTCGGTCAGCACCACCGTGGCCAGCGGCTGCGTGGCCGGCTTGATCGTGGGCCCCTCGCCCGACAAGGCCTGCAGACCGAAGACCGCGAACAGCACCATCACGCCGATGGCCAGCATCGACCGCACCGAGCCCGCCGGCAGCCCGAAGGCTTCGTCCTTGGCGGCCAGGCCCAGCCAGGTGAACACCACCGCCATCAGCGCCAGCGCCGCGCCGAAGATCACCAGCATGCCGACGAACCAGAACGGGTTGCCGCGGATGCTGGCGTAGGTGGGCAGCGTGAGCACCAAGGTGAAGCCGAACACCAGCAGCAGCAGCCCGATGGCCACCCACACGCCGGTGCGGCGCTGGTCGCCGCCGGGGTTGTACCTGCCGTTGCCCTCCATGGCGCGCCCCTCCAGGTTGTAATGCCGGCAGCCTAGACAGCCGCCGCCGCGCGGGCGTCCTCACACTTGTGGACATGCTGCGCGACCACATCCCTAATAGCAGCGCCCATGTCCTCTTCCCCCACCCTCTCCACCATCCGCCTCATCGAGTTCGAGGGCCTCGGCCCCGGCCCGCTGGCCGGCCGCATGCTGGCCGACCTGGGTGCGCAGGTGAAGCTGATCGCCCGGCCCGTCCAGGGCGCAGTGAGCGCGCAGCTCGGCGGCGACGAGGCGCACAACCCGCTGCGCCGCGGCAAGCAGGTGGTGGTGCTGGACCTGAAGCAGCCCGCCGACCGCGACCGCGCCATCGAGCTGGTGATGGGCGCGGATGCGCTGATCGAAGGCCAGCGCCCCGGCGTGATGGAACGGCTGGGCCTGGGACCCGAGGTGTTCGCGCAGCGGCACCCGCGGCTGGTGTACGGCCGCATGACCGGCTGGGGCCAGACCGGCCCCCTGGCCCGCGTGGCCGGCCATGACCTGAACTACGTGGCGCTGACCGGGCTGCTCAGCCTCTCGGCCCGGCCGGGCCAGCTGCCCATGGTGCCGCCCACGGTGCTGGGCGATGGCGCCGGCGCGCTGGGCCTGGCCTTCGGCATCGTGTGCGCGCTGCTGGAAGCGCGGCACACCGGCCGGGGCCGGGTGGTGGATGCGGCCATCGTCGACATCGTGCAGAGCCTGGGCGGCATCGCCCACTGGATCCACGCCAATGGCCAGCTGGGCAACGGCCCGGGCGCGCCGCCCAGCCCGTTCCACGATTCACCGTTCTACGACGTGTATGCCTGCGCCTGCGGCGGCCAGGTGACGGTGGCGGCGCTGGAGCCGCCCTTCTATGCGCTGCTGCTGAACAAGCTGGGCCTGACCGACGTGGACCCGGCCCGCCAGTACGAGACGGCCGACTGGCCGGCGCTGAAGGCGCGCTTCACCGCGCTGTTTGCCAGCCGCAGCCGGGACGAGTGGTGCGCGCTGCTGGAAGGCACCGACGTGTGCTTTGCGCCGGTGCTGGGCATGGTTGAAGCGGCGGCGCATCCGCACAACGCGGCGCGGCGCAGGCCGCAGGGCACTTAGGCGGTCGGGCGGCACGCGGCCATCCGCACATTCACTGCTTGGTGCCGGTGCCGCCGTGCCTAGCATCGTGCACCCCCACATTGCCGGAGGCACCATGCCCACTTTGAAGAAGCTGTACAGCGACCACGGCAGCAGCCAGAACCGCGACGGCCTCTGGTTCCCCGATCACGACAGCAACATGGAGTGGAGCGAGGTGCAGCGGCTGGTGCTGGACACCATCGGCCTGCTGACCGGCGGCGCCTTCGATGACACCGAGCCGGTGCAGCGGCCTTTCAAGCGCCTGCTGGACGCACTGGCCTCGCCCGACGAGGTGATCAGCGTCGACAAGGGCATCCATCAGCGCGTGGAAGACCCGCACATCACGCTCACCATCCCGGGCGACGAGTTCAACGACGAGTACGAGTTCCACCTGCACCTGTCGGCCGAGATGATCGACCGCAGCTATGCCGACGGCACGAAATCGCGCATGTTCGTGTGGAAGGCGGTGAAGGTGTCGCTGTTCGTGGCCACCCACGCCAAAGGCGGCAAGGTTTACGCCTCACACCCGCCAGGCACCGTGCCGCGCACCGTCGGCCGTGCACGTGGCTACAGCATCACCGAAGGACAGATCGAGGTGCATGTGCAGCGCAAGAACAAGGAGCTGGCCGACAAGGCCGAAGCGGAACGGCTGGAAGAAGAGCGCAAGAAGGCGGAGATGGCCGCGCTGCTGGAAAAGACCGAAGACAAGTACCCTTCGCTGGGCGGCGCGGTGTTCAACAAGGCGCCGCTCAAGCCAGGCTGGGGCAAGGGGCCGGCCAACAAGCCGGGCGGGCTCGCGCGCGGGAACAGGCCGGGGTTCTAGCCGACGCTGCGCGGGTTCGGAATGCCCTCGATCGGGCATTCCTCGGTGCCTACCATCGGCCGTGTGATCGCCTCCACCGCGGCGCGCGCGGCGGCGGGGTCGGCCACCCACTGGCGGTAGAAGTCGTAGGGGCAGTCGGCCAGGCCGCGGTCGCCGTCGTCGGAGTTGATGAGGCCGGTGTAGCCGCGGTGCAGCAGCTTGAAGAGGTGGTTTTCCGACTGCGCGTTCTTGCGGAAGTCGCGGATCAGGTGCTTGCTGAGCGCTGCGTACTGGATGCCGTTGTCTTCCTCGCCGCATTCACCCAGCGTGCGGCCGTCGAAGCCGATCACCGCGCTGTGGCCGAAGTAGCTGTACACGCCGTCGAAGCCGGCCGCATTGGCCACCGCCACATAGCAGTTGTTGGCCCAGGCCATGCTCTTGGCCATCATCACCTGCTGGTCCTTGGCCGGGTACATGTAGCCCTGGCAGCGCACGATGAGTTCGGCGCCCTTCATCGCGCAGTCGCGCCAGATCTCGGGGTAGTTGCCGTCGTCGCAGATCATGAGGCTGACCTTCAGGCCCTTGGGCCCGTCGCTCACATAGGTCTGGTTGCCCGGGTACCAGCCCTCGATGGGCACCCACGGCATGATCTTGCGGTACTTCTGGACGATCTCGCCCTGGTCGTTCATCAAGATCAGCGTGTTGTATGGCGCCTTGCGCGGGTGCTGCTCGTGGCGCTCGCCGGTGAGCGAGAACACGCCCCACACCTTGGCCCGCCGGCAGGCGTCGGCAAACACGGCCGTCTCCTCGCCCGGGATGGTGGCCGCGGTATCGAACATCTCCTGCGGGTCGTACATGATCCCGTGGGTGCTGTACTCCGGAAAGATCACCAGATCCAGCCCCGGCAGCCCGCGCTTCATGCCGACGACCATCTCCGCGATGGCCCGCGCGTTGGCCAGCACTTCCGCCGTGCTGTGCAGGCGGGGCATCTTGTAGTTGACGACGGCGACACCGACGGTGTCGCTGCTGCTGGAGATGTCGCCGTGGTTCATGGGGGCTCCTGCTGCTCGTGGCGTGGAATGAAGGCATTGGGCGGCGGGCGTTGCGGCCCGGGAATACGTTGGATGACGTATCCCCGAGCGAGAGGCCTGCATTTCGGAGCGGCTTGCAGCAAGGTACAAGAGCAGGTCCGTAAAGGACGAGTGCCTTCGCACAATCGCGCTGCTGGTCGTAGTCAAGGTCCTCCCGTGAATACGGCTGACCACCCGCATCGGGGAACCTTCTGCCTACATGGGTCGGCAGCCTTCCTGCAAAGCTGCCGCGCGGGAATGACGATCCAACGTCGACTGCCTGATGTCTATAACGCTAGGTCAGAGCGTCAACAAGTAAGGTGGCACGCCGAGCATGGCACCAAGGGGTATATTGCGAACACACATGCCCCGCCACATTGATACAAATATACTTCGGAGGACAGATGAAGACAATTTCCGTTTTCAACAACAAGGGTGGCGTCGGAAAAACCACTTTGACGTTCCATCTGGCACATGCGCTTGCACAACTGGGTCATAAGACGCTAATCATTGACCTAGATCCTCAGTGCAACCTAACCATTTTAGGGCTGCCTGAAGAAACATTAGATGAGGTTTGGCAGGCTGAAGAAGCTTTCATCGACGACTTCAAGGCTGCGCGTGATAACTTGCCGAAGAAAGAACTCGACGGACTCATTACCTCGCCGCGTTCAATTCATTTTCTCCTTAAACCCACCGAAGACGGAATTTCGGATCTCGATCACATATCGCCGCCATTCGAAATAGCCAAAAACTTGCACCTTATCCCGGGCCGCTTGACCATGCATCTGTACGAGGATGCCATCGCAAGGCGTTGGAGCGACGTTTATCAAGGTGATCCTCTGGCAGTGCGTACTGTGACCCGCCCGCGGCAGATTGCAGAGGCCTATGCAAAGGCATATAAGTATGACTTTGTCATCATGGATACCTCGCCCAGCCTTGGCACACTCAACAAAGTAATCATCTCTACGGCTGACGGGTTTTTGATTCCCTGTATGCCGGACATGTTCTCGCAATATGGCATTAAAAACATTGGGAACGCGCTCACAACCTGGAAGAAACAATTCGAAACCATATACCATCTGCTGTCGACAGAAAAACGAAAACAATTTCCAAAGAATTTTGTTCGACTGCTTGGTTACACGATCTACAACGCCAAGAAGTACTCGGGTAAGCCACTAGATCTAGCAACGGCGCACTACAATTTTGCCGTGCAAATTCCTGAGGCAATCCGTGATTACATAAGCCCCGATATCCGTTCCCACCTGAGTGGAGAGGTTTCCGACAAGCCCATCGGTGGGACGGCCATCATGCACACGCACAACACGCTACCATCAATGGCGCAAAAGTATCACACGCCAATGTGGCGGGTACCGTTTGCAACATTGGACTCATCCGACACCACAACCATACTGGGCAACCGTGGTACCTACGAGGCGACTAGGGATAAATATTTCGAATTTGCGAAGGATCTCCTCTCGCGCACTTCGTCTCTGGACTGAGGGTCGCGCTATGCAAGACGCAGCCCTTACGGATGCGGCTCTTAGAGCCTTCGACGAAATGAACCATGAGCTTCGCATCTTCATGTCAAACGTCAGGACGTGGTTTGAGACACATCCAACTCTAATAGCAGGCAATACTCCGCTTGTCCACTCAGTCAAGTCACGCCTTAAAGATAGGGAACACCTGCGCGCTAAGATCGAGAAAAAGTCCCGTCCCGACAATTTGATTGATGGCAGCAATTTAGGACAGAGAGTCACTGACCTTGCGGGGGTTCGAGTCCTACACCTTCACCAAGAACAACTTACCCACATTCATGCGGAGATTGAACGCAAGATCGCACACCGGGGCGACTGGGTGCTTCACGAACCGCCGCGTGCATACACATGGGATCCTGAAAGAAAGAGCTTCTATGAGGCCATTGGTTTTCAGGTTCATCTGAAGCCTTCCTCCTATACCAGCGTGCACTACACTGTTCGCCCGAGGCAAGATTCGCCTCTGTGCTGCGAGATCCAAGTCCGAACCTTATTTGAAGAGATTTGGGGCGAGGTAGACCATGCGCTCAACTATCCGGATGCGACAGACAGCGTGGCGTGCAGGGAACAGCTTTTGGTGCTCGGAAAAGTCGTAGGCGCAGGCAGCCGACTTGTCGATTCCATCTACAGAACAGTTGCGGCGGAACCGTCTCCAATTGTTCAACCCGAACAACCTTCGGTGGCCCCAGCAGAATCCGTCCGCACAGTGGTGTATGCGCCAGTGGTACCTGCAGTTTCATCCGGCATCAACACAGGCCGAGACGCAGAGACGATCCATAGTGATGTCGCGCCACCTGCCAACGGTGTCGCGAATCAAACGCAGCCAGCAGGACTGATGGGCAACGAGAGTCACCAAGGTTCTGGGAGTTAGATGAGACGATTGAATTAAGCGCCTTCGCTTTCGCGCGCTGACTGGATAATTTTTTCTGAGTTAGTCCCAATATCGCTGGGGTTGTGCGCCGGGGCGATCCACCCACCCCCCGACCCCACCACCCCCTCCACAAACCCGACCCCCCCGCGCCCCGTCCTCCACGCGCGGGTAGTCCGCCACCAGCGGATCAGCGCTCACCCCGTCCAGCCGCGCCCGTATATCCGCCGCCACCCCGCGGTACACGTTGGCAAAGGCCTCGATGAACGCCTCCGGGTGCCCGGCCGGCAGCCGGCACGCCGCCTTCGCCGCCTCGCTCAGCCACGGCGCATTCCGCGTCAGCACCCGCTTCGGCCCATCGGCCGGCGCGTGGATCAGGATGTTGGGCTCCTCCTGCCGCCAGTCCAGATAACCGGCGCTGCCGAACACGCGCAGCCGGATGTCGTTCTCGCAGCCGGCCTCGATCTGCGAGCACAGCAGCACGCCCTTTGCACCGCCCTTGAAGCGCAGCAGGATGCTCGCGTCGTCGTCCAGTTGGCGGCCGGGCACGAAGGTGCTCAGGTCGGCGCAAAGGCTTTCGATCTCCAGGCCGGTCACCGTGGCGATCAGGTGTTCGGCATGGGTGCCGATGTCGCCCACCGCACCGGCTGCGCCACTTCTTGCGGGGTCGGTGCGCCAGTCGGCCTGCTTGCTTTGCACTTGGCTAGACAACCAGCCCTGGTGGTACTCCATCACCACCTTGCGGATGGTGCCGATGGCGCCCTGGCGCACCAGCTCACGCGCCTCGCGCACCATGGGGTAGCCGCTGTAGTTGTAGGTCACGCCGAACACGGTGCCGGCCTGGTGCACGGCCTGCACCAGCTGGGCCGCCTGCTCGCTGGTGTGCACCAGCGGCTTGTCGCACACCACATGGAAACCGGCTTGCACGAAGGCCATCGCCACCGGAAAGTGCAGGTGGTTGGGCGTGACGATGCTCACCGCATGGATGCGCTGCTCGGGCGGGCGCCGCAGCTCGTCGGCCAGCAGTTCCTGCCAGCTGCCGTGGTTGCGGTCGTCGGCCAGGCCCAGGTCGCGGCCTGAGGCCTTCGCCTTCTCGGGCGTGCTGCTCAGGGCGCCGGCCACCAGTTCCCATTGGCCGTCCAGCGCCATCGCATGCCGGTGCACCGCGCCGATGAAGGCGTCGCGGCCACCGCCCACCATGGCCACGCGCAGCTTGTGGGGGGTCGTCATCGTGTGCCCTGCCCTTGGTCGGGTCGGCCGAACACGTCGTCGAAGGCGCCGCCCGCGGGCGGAAAGTCCATGCGGCGGGTGAAGGCGGCGCTTTCGGTCGCGCCATGCACACGGTCCATGCGGCTGTCTTCCCATTCGATGGACAGCGGGCCGCGGTAGCCGATGTCGTTGAGCGCGACGAAGATGGATTCGAAGTCGATCATGCCGCGGCCCACGCTGCGGAAGTCCCAGGTGCGCCGTGCATCGCCGAAGCTGGTGTGCCCGCCGAAGGTACCCACCGTGCCGTCGCCCTTGCCCCACCACACGTCCTTCATGTGCACGTTGTGGATGCGGCCGGGGAAGGTGCGCAGGAAGCGCACATAGTCCACGCCCTGGTAGCCGAAGTGGCTGGGGTCGAAGTTGAAGCCGAAGCGGCGGTGCTGGTTCACTGCCTGCAAGGCCCGCTCGGCGGTGGCGATGTCGAACGCGATCTCGGTGGGGTGCACCTCCAGCGCGAAGTTGACGTCGCACTCGTCGAAGGCCTGCAGGATGGGCGCGAAGCGGCGGCCGAAGTCCTCGTAACCCGCGTCCCAGAAGGCCTGGGTTGTGGGCGGAAAGGCATAGATGGCATGCCAGATGGACGAGCCGGTGAAGCCCGTCACCGTCTTCACGCCGAAGGCCTTGGCGGCCCGCGCGGTGTCGGCCATCTCCAGCGCGGCGCGCTGGCGCACGCCCTCCGGCTCGCCGTCGCCCCACACATGGGCGGGCAGGATCTTCTGGTGGCGCTGGTCGATGAGGTCGCACACCGCCTGGCCCACCAGGTGGTTGCCGATGGCCCAGCACTGCAGGCCATGCTGCTGCAGCAGCTCGCGCTGCTGCTGCACGTAGCCCGGCTCCTTCAGCGCGCGCTGCACGTTGAAGTGGTCGCCGCCGCAAGCCAGCTCCAGGCCGTCGTAGCCCATGCGCCTGGCCAGCGGCGCCAGCTCGGCCAGCGGCAAGTCGACCCACTGGCCGGTGAAAAGCGTGACGGGGCGGGCCATGGTGTCAGAACGGCGAGTTGGGGAAGTAGAAGTCCTTGGCGTTGTCCTTCGTGATCAACACCGAGGGGATGATGGTGGTGGGCGGCAGCTTGTCGCCCTTCAGCCGCGCCTCGGCGGTGAGCTTGATGGCGTCGTAGATGAACTTGGGCGAGTACGACACATTGGCCTGGATGCGCGGGTCCTTGGCGTCCATCAGCGTCTTGACCATGCCCTTGGCACCGGCGCCGCCGAACACCAGCTTGATGTCGGTGCGCTTGGCCTGGTCGATGGCCTTGAGCACGCCCACCGCCATGTCGTCGTCGGCGGCCCACACCGCGTCGATCTGCTTGAAGCGCGTCAGGTAGTCCTGCATCACCTTGAAGGCGTCGTCGCGGTTCCAGTTGGCGTACTTGGCGTCCAGCAGCTTGATGTCGGGGTGCTGCTTCAGCACGCTGTTGAAGGCGTCCATGCGCTCGTTGTCCAGCGTGGTGGCAATGCCGCGCAGCGCCACCACGTTGCCCTTGCCGCCCAGCGCCTTGGCGATGTATTCGGCCGGCACCTTGCCGAAGGCGGTGTTGTCGCCGGCCACGTAGGCGTCCTGCGCGCTGGGGTCGGTCAGGCCGCGGTCCACCACGGTGACGTACACGCCCTTGCCCTTGACCTGCTGCACCGGCTTGGTCAGCGCCGCCGATTCGAACGGGAAGATCACCAGCGCATTGATCTTGTTGGCGGTGACCAGGTCCTGCAGCTGGTTGGCCTGCTCGCCGGCGTTGGCGGCGGTCTTGATCGTCACCTTCAGGTTCTTGTGGGTCTTCTCCAGTTCCTTCTTGGCCTCGTTGGCCCACCAGACGATGCCGCCGGTGAAGCCGTGCGTGGCCGCCGGAATGGCCACGCCCAGGTTCACGTTGGCCGGTGCCTGCGCGCTGGCGCCGGTGGAAAAGGCCATCGCGGCTGCGGCGGCGGTGGCGGCCAGCAGGGCCGTGCGGCGGGTGAAGTGCTGTGTCATGTCTCGTCTCCTCTTGGGGGTTGGAACAAAAGCCCGATGTGCCCGGACTGCTAACGCCGCCGCCTTTGCAGGAAGGCGACCACGATGATCACGAAGCCCTGCACCGCCGCGTTCAGGTACACGCTGATGATGCTGGTGAGGTTGAGGATGTTGCTGATGACCGAGAGCAGGATGGCGCCCACCACCGTGCCGGTGATGCTGCCCGCGCCGCCCTTGAGCGCGGTGCCGCCCACGATCACCGCGGCAATGGCTTCCAGCTCCCACAGCAGGCCGGTGGTGGGCGATGCGCTGCCCAGCCGCGGCACGTACAGCAGCGTGGCGATGCCCACGCACACGCCCAGCAGCATGTAGGTCACCACCTTGATGCGGTCCACGTCCACCGCGGCATACCGGGCCACCTGCTCGTTGGAGCCGATGGCCTGCACATAGCGGCCATAGGCCGTGCGGTTGAGCACCAGCCCGCCCAGCGCGGCCACCGCGATGAACACCCACACCGGCACCGGCACGCCGAACAGCGCGGCGTAGTACACCGGGCTGTAGACGTCGCTCAACGTGTTGTCCAGCGTGATGGCGCCGCCGTTGGAGAAGTAGGTGAGGTACGCGCGGAAGATGCCCAGCGTCCCCAGCGTGACGATGAAGGGCTCGATGCGGCCGCGGGTGATCAGCAGCCCGTGCGCCAGCCCGAACAGCGCGCCCAGCAGCACCGCGAAGCCCATGCCCAGCGCCACCACCGCCACCGGCTGCAGCCCGCGCTCGCCCAGCGCATTCATCAGCAGGATGACGCAGCCGGCGATCAGCGCCGCCATCGAGCCCACCGACAGGTCGATGCCGCCGGAGATGATGACGAAGCACATGCCCACCGCGATGATGCCGATGAAGGCCGTGCGGGTGAGCACGTTCATCAGGTTGTCGAAGCTGGCGAAGTCGCTGTTCAGCAGCGTGCCGGCGATCAGCAGCACCACCAGGCCCACCACCGGGCCCAGGCCATGAAGCCGGCCGGCCGCGGATCGTTTCTCAGTGCTCACGGGTTCCGGTCGCATGCGCGATCAACTCCTCTTCGGTCAATTGCGCGCCCTGCACCACCGCCATCAGGCGGCCGGCACGCATCACGGCCACGCGGTGGCACAAGCCCACCAGCTCCATCAGTTCGGACGACACCACGATCACGCCGCGGCCCTCGCGCGCCAGCGCCTGCACCTGGAAATAGATGTCGCGCTTGGCGCCCACGTCCACGCCGCGGGTGGGCTCGTCCAGCACGATCACCTTGGGGTCAGGGTGCAGCACCTTGGCCAGCGCCAGCTTCTGCTGGTTGCCGCCCGACAACGACGAGGCGGCAATGTCCAGCGAGCCGGTGCGGATGCCGAAGTCCTGCACCGCCTGCTGCATGGCCGCACGCTCGGCCGCGGGCTGCAGCCAGGGCCGGGCATAACGCTCCAGCGCCATCAGCGTCAGGTTTTCCTTCAGGCCGAAGGCCACGTGCAGGCCCTTGCCCTTGCGGTCTTCGCTGAGGTACGTCAGCCCATGGCGGGCGGCATCGCGCGGGCTGCGCAGGCCGGGCACGGCGCGGCCGGCCAGCTCCAGCCGCTGCACGCTGTGCGGGCGCAGGCCCAGCAGGCCTTCGAACAGCTCGGTGCGGCCGGCGCCCACCAGGCCGGCAAAGCCCAGGATCTCGCCGGGCCGCACCTCGAAGCCGATGCCTTCCGCCCAGCCGGGCACCGTCAAGCCCTGCACCTTCAGCAGCGGCGCGGTGGTCTCGGGCGGCGGCGCGTCCTTGGCTGGGTAGAGGTCGCTCAGCTCGCGGCCCACCATCAGGTTGGCCATCTCGCGGCGGGTGACGCTGGCGGTGGGCGCGCGGGTGACGAAGCGGCCGTCGCGCATCACCACGATCTCGTCGGTCACGCGTTCCACTTCATCCAGCTTGTGGCTGATGTAGAGGATGGTCACGCCCTCGTTCTTCAGCCGCGCCATCAGCTGGAACAGGGCTTCGGTCTCGCCGGGCGTGAGCGTGGCGGTGGGCTCGTCCATCACCAGCAGCCGGGCCTTGCGGGCCAGGGCCTTGGCGATTTCCACCAGCTGCTTCTCGGCCACGATCAGGCGGCGCACCGGCGTGTCGGGGCTCACGTCCAGGCCCACCAGCTTCAGCGCCTGCGCGGCCTCGGCGCGCATGGTGGCGTCGTCCAGCAGCCAGCCGCGCTTCTTCTCGTGTCCCAGGAAGATGTTCTGCGCGATGCTCAGGTCTTCCGCCAGGTTGAACTCCTGGTGGATGAGCACGATGCCCGCGGCCTCGGCCTCGCGCGATCCGGCAAAGGCCACCGGCTGGCCGCCGATGCGCAGGGTGCCGCCGCTGGGCTGCTCGTAGCCCGACAGGATCTTCATCAGCGTGCTCTTGCCGGCGCCGTTTTCGCCCAGCAGGCCCACCACGGTGCCGGGCTGCACCTCGAAGCTCACGCCATGCAGCACCTGCACCGGGCCGAAGGCCTTGGTGATGTCGTCGAAGCCGATCTGCAAGCTCATGGACGTGCCCCCGCCAGCATCGCCTGCTGCAGCGCCAGCGCGCCCGCGCCCACCACGCCGGCCTCGTCGCCCAGCGGCGTGTACTGGATCTCCAGGTGCCGGGTGCTCAGCGCCAGGCTGCGGTGGTAGATGCTCTGCCGCACGCTGGCCAGGAACAGCGGGCCGGTGCGGGTGACGCCGCCGCCGATGAACACATGGCTGGGATTGAAGAAGTTGACCACCGAGGCCAGCATCTGGCCGATCAGCGCGCCGGCCTTCTGCACGATGTCGTTGCTGGCTGCATCGCCGGCGCGGCTGGCCTGGGCCACGTCGGCCGGGGTGATGCTGCCGCGCTCGGCCAGCACCTGGGCCAGCATCGGGCTCTTGCCTTCCAGCGCGGCTTCGGTGGCGATGCGGGCGATGGCCGGGCCGGCGGCCATGGCTTCCACGCAGCCCAGGTTGCCGCAGTGGCAGCGCGGGCCCTGGGGGTCGACGCAGATGTGGCCCACGTCGCCGGCCGAGCCGTTGACGCCGCGGTACACCTGGCCCTGGCACACGATGCCGCAGCCGATGCCGGTGCCCACCTTGATGACCACGAAGTTCTTCAGCCCGCGCTGCAGCCGCCACAGCTCGCCCAGCGCCATCAGGTTCACGTCGTTGTCGACGAAGACCGGCGCGGCGTAGTCGGCGCGCAGGTCGTCGCGGATCGAAAAGCCGTCCCATTCGGGCATCAAGGGCGGCGCCACCAGCTGCGCATGCTCGAAGTCCACCGGGCCCGGCACGCCCAGGCCGATGGCCAGCACCTGGCGCGGCGTGGCGCCGCAGCGGGCCAGCAACTCGCGCAGCAGGGCGCGCACGCGGCTCAGCACCAGGCCGGGGCCGCGGCGCACGTCCATCGCCTCGGTGTGGCGCTCGAGGATGCGCAGGTCGGGCGTGAGCACCGCCACGTCCAGCCCGGTGGCGCCCAGGTCCACCGCCAGCACCACGCCCAGGCTGCGGGCAAGGCGCAGGGTCTCGGCCCGGCGGCCGCCGGTGCTGGCCTGCGGGCCGGCTTCTTCCAGCAGGCCCTGCTCCACCAGCGCGGCCACGGCGGCATTGGCGCGGGTGCGGGACAGCTCGGCCCGCGTGGCCAGGGCCTCGCGCGGCAGCCCGGTGGACCACATCACCGCGTCGAGCACGGCCCGTTCGCCACCCGACAACTCGGCCCAAGGGTTCAGCACGACCCGTCCATCCTGCATGTCTCCTGTACTGCATGACCGCTCTTGTGGCCTGGGCCGGCGGCGCTGGCGCATGCTAGGCGCGCCACTTCCGCCTATCAACCACAAACTTCAAACCGTTACGGGTGGAAGCGGGCCCGGGGCGCACGGCCCGGAGGACTGAACCACAATGGACCGCGACCACCAGCCAGCACAGGAGTACCGATGAGCAGTCAATGGATCACCATCAACGCCCAGGACGGCGGGCAGTACGGCGCCTACCTGGCCTTGCCGCCGGCCGGCACCGGCCCGGGGCTGGTGCTGTTCCAGGAGATCTTCGGCGTCAATGCGCACATCCGCGCGGTGGCCGACCAATATGCGCAGGACGGCTTCGTGGTGCTGGCGCCCGACGTGTTCTGGCGCGACGCACCGCGCGTGGAGCTGGGCTACAGCGGGCCCGACTATGACCGCGCGATCGAGCTGATGAAGGCCGCCAGGCCCGAGCAGCTGGCCGCCGACATCAAGACCACCGTGGCCACGCTGCGCGCCCGCACCGAGGTGGACGCGGCCGGCGGCAAGGTGGGCACCATCGGCTACTGCATGGGCGGCCGGCTGGCCTACATCGCCGCCGCCGATCCTGGCGTGGACGCGGCGGTGTGCTACTACGGCGGCGGCATCCACGACCAGCTACAGCGCAGCGGCAGCATCAGCTGCCCGATCCAGTTCCACTACGCGGAACAGGACCACGCCATCCCGCTGGACAAGGTGGAACAGGTGCGCACCGCCTTTGCCGGCAAGCCGGCCGAGGTGCATGTGTACCC
This sequence comes from Aquincola sp. J276, assembly GCF_024700035.1. NCBI lineage: Bacteria > Pseudomonadati > Pseudomonadota > Betaproteobacteria > Burkholderiales > Sphaerotilaceae > Aquincola > Aquincola sp. J276. The sequence continues at coordinate 197,404 of NZ_JAJONC010000002.1, read as the reverse complement.
GGGCGCCACGCACGGCTTCAACTGCTGGGCGCGTGGCTCCTACCATCCTGCATCGGCTGCATTGGCGCACGGACGCTCGCTGCAGTTCCTGGCCCAGCAGCTGTTCTAGCCACGGCACCGCGGCCGTGGCCAAGCGCAGCCTCGTCGCCTCCTGGGCCCGGCTGTTCAACCGCGGCAGCAAGGTGCTGGCCAAGGCCGCGGTGCGGCAGCAGAAGGCGCTGCTCAAGCCGGTGAAACCGGCCCGTAAGGCCGCTGCCGCCCAGCCCAAGCCGCTGGTACCGGCCACGCCCCGGGTTGCCCGGCCAGCCGTGAAGGCACGCCCTGCGCCGCTGACCCGTGCCGGCCGCATCGCCAAGCCGGCGCTGGATGCCATCGCCGCCCAGCACCGCTTCCCGAAGGCGCGCGGCGACTGGCTGCCCGGCCTGGCCATCGGGCCGGCCGGCACGCGGCGCTTCACGCTCTACCGCCCCGCCGCGCTGCGCGGTCCGCCGCAGGGCATGGCGATGGGGCAGCCGCTGGCCCCGGCGCCGCTGGTGGTGATGCTGCACGGCTGCGCGCAGAACGGCCGCGGCCTGGCGATCAGCAGCCGCATGCACCGGCTGGCCGACCGGCATGGCTTCTTCGTGCTGTACCCTGAGCAGGACACGCTGGCCCATCCGCAAGGCTGCTGGCGCTGGTACGAGCTGCGCTCGGGCCATGCACAGGCCGAGGCACAGACGCTGCAGCTGATGCTGGACCAGGTGGGCCTGCGCCATGCCATCGACCGCACGCGCGTGGCCGTGGCGGGCCTGTCGGCCGGCGCCGGCATGGCCGCGCTGATGGCCACCCGCGAGCCGCTGCGTTATGCCGCGGTGGTGATGCATTCGGGCGTGGCACCCGGCAGCGGCCGCTCCACCGCCACCGGACTGCAGGCCATGCGCGGCGGCGGCAGCGTGGCCCTGCCGCCGGGCGTGGTGCTGCCGCCCCTGATGGTGCTGCAAGGCAGTGCCGACCGCGTGGTGGACCCGGCCAACGGCCGCGCCGCCGCCGAGGCCTGGGCCCAGGCCGCCGGCGCCCGGGCGGGCAAGCCGCGCAACCTGCAGCGCGGCACCCGCCATGCGATGACCGTCACCGACTACCGCCGCGCCCGCAGGACGATGGTGCGGCTGGTGGAGATCCAGGGCCTGGGCCACGCCTGGAGCGGCGGCGATGCCGCCCAGAGCTACAGCGACCCCGCCGGGCCGGATGCGTCGCGCCTGGCCTGGGCCTTCATGCAGGCCTGCTTCCGCCGGGCGGCCTGAATGCGGCGCGTGCATGGTTCTTGCTGATTGGCGGGGCTGCGCTGGCGGCGGATAGTCGGCCGCCTGCGCACCACTCGTCTTTGGAGCAAACCTTGATCCCAATGAACCGCCGGCTACTCGTCCTGACCCCGCTCGCCGCTGCTTCGGCCCTGGCCCTGTCGGGCTGCTTCTTCAGTGATTCCGACGGCCCCGAGATGGGCTGCGAGATCCTCAGCGACAGCGGCGGCAGCGTCGTCGTGGGCTCCGGCCTGCCGGGCGACCCCGCCGCGCCCGAGCCCGCCAGCGGCTACCGCACCGGCAAGAAAGTTGTCTATTCAAGCAAGTACATGGTGGCCACGGCCAACCCGCTGGCCAGCAAGGCCGGCTGCGAGGTGCTCAAGAGCGGCGGCAGCGCGGTGGACGCGGCCGTGGCCGTGCAGGCCGTGCTGGGCCTGGTGGAGCCGCAGTCCAGCGGCATCGGCGGCGGCGCCTTCATGCTGCACTACAACGCCCGCACCAAGGCCGTGACCGCCTACGACGGCCGCGAGACCGCGCCCGCGGCCGCCACCGAGAACTACATCCGCTGGATCGACGACACCAGCAACCGCACCGCGCCGGTGCCCAGCGCGCGCGCCAGCGGCCGCTCCATCGGCGTGCCTGGCGCGGTGAAGATGCTGGGCCTGGCCCACAGCGAGCATGGCAAGAAGCCGTGGAAGGACCTGTTCCAGCCCGGCATCGACCTGGCGACCAACGGCTTCCTGATCAGCGGGCGCATGTCCGACGCCATCGCCGGCGCGGCCACCAACTTCCTGCGCGATGCCGATGCCACCGCCGCCTACCTGAATGCCGACGGCACGCCCAAGGCGCTGGGCACCACCTTCAAGCTGCCCGCCTATGCGGCCACGCTCACCACGCTGGCCAACGGCGGCGCCGATGCGCTGTACAACGGCCCGCTGGCCCAGGCCATCGTGGACAAGGCAGGCGTGTCGGTGGGTGCCAATGGCGCGCCCATCACGCCCAGCAAGCTCACGCTGTCCGACCTGTCCAGCTACCAGGCCAAGAAGCGCGAAGCCATCTGCACCACCTACCGCGCCACTTACATGGTCTGCGGCATGCCGCCGCCGTCGTCCGGTGGCCTGGCCGTGGCCCAGATGCTGGGCATCGTCGAGAACTTCGACCTGGCCTCGCTCAAGCCCACCAACATCGACGGCGAAGGCGGCAAGCCCACGGTGATGGGCGTGCACCTGCTGTCGGAAGCCGGCCGCCTGGCCTATGCCGACCGCAACAAGTACGTGGCCGACACCGACTTCGTGCCGCTGCCCGGCGGCTCACCGGCGGCGATGGTGGACAAGAACTACCTGAAGAGCCGCGCCGCGCTCATCAGCATGACGCGGAGCATGGGCACCGCGCAGCCGGGCACCTTCGGCACCGCCACGCCCAGCGGCACCAGCACCGCGCCGGAAGCCGGCACCACCCACATGACCATCGTGGACCGCGAAGGCAACGTGGTGTCGATGACCACCACGGTGGAAGCGGGCTTCGGCTCCTACCACATGACCAACGGCTTCATCCTGAACAACCAGCTCACCGACTTCGATGCGCCGGTGGATGCGGCCGGCCTGCCCATCGCCAACCGGCCGGGCCCGGGCAAGCGGCCGCGCAGCTCGATGGCGCCCACGCTGGTGTTCAAGCTCAATGCCGACGGCAGCGCGGGCGACTTCGCGCTGGCCACCGGCTCGCCGGGCGGCGCCACCATCATCCAGTACGTGGCCAAGACGGTGGTCGGGGCGCTGGACTGGGGGCTGGATGCGCAGCAGGCCACCTCGCTGGTGGACTTCGGCGCCGCCAACTCGGCCACCACCAACGTGGGCGGCGAGCATCCGGCCATCGACACCAGCAACGGCGGCAACAACGACCCGCTGGTAACCGGCCTGCGCGCACTGGGCCACACGGTGAACCTGAATGCGCAGAGCAGCGGCATTGGCACCATCATGCGGTCCAGCGTCAACGGCCGCAGCGTGCTGGCCGGCGGCGCCGATCCGCGGCGTGAAGGCCTGGTGCTGGGCGACAGCTTCAAGCCTTGAAGCCGGAGCGATGAAGCCTTGAGCCGCTAGAAGAGCGGCCAGCGTGGCGCCCACCCCAGGCGCCACGCTCCCCAAGCGGCGGCGGCCAGCACCGCCACCAGCGCCAGCGCGCCCAGGGCCCAGCCCCAGCCGTGCCGTTCGGCGAAAGGGTCGGGCCGGCGCAGCGTGCCGCGCGGCAGCTGCGCCGTCTGCGACAGCGAGGCGCCCAGCCGCACGTTCAGCCGCATGCGGCCATTGATGGCCCAGCCGCTGGCGTCCAGGATCGGCCCCAGGCTGCGCTGGCGCAGCTTCAGCCAGGCGATGAGCATGCTGGGACCGGAGATCGACAGCACGATGCCGGCCACCGCCACCGGGATCCACCAGCCCAGGTCCACGAACTTGGTGAACACGCCCACCAGCACCGCGCTGATGCTGCCCAGGGCCACGCCCAGCGCCGCCACGGTGCCCACGTCGATGCGCGCGCGTGCGGCGGCGGCATCGGCCGGCGTGGCCGGCGCGGCACTGGCCACCGCACCCACCGGCGGCGACTTGTCCGCGGTGGCAATGCGCCCGGCCCAGCCGCCCAGCCGGCCCTCGGCGGTGGCGTCGCTGGCAGCGGCGCGCTTGGCCACCTGCTCCTCGATCATGCGCAGGAACTTCTTGTACGGCGACAGGAAGGCCTGGCCGATGCTGATGGGGTTCTCGATCACCTTGACGATGCGGGCATCCCAGTCGCGGCCCTGGCGGTCGTAGAACAGGCCATTGCGGCCGACGAAGAGGAAGTCCACGTCGCCCGCGGTGAAAGCCGCGGCCACCGTCATCTTCTCCGTGCCGCGGGTGCATTCGCAGTAGGCCAGGTAGGCCTTGGCCAGGCCGGCGATGACCGCATGCTTGGCGGCATCGGCCACGTTCACGGTGAGGTCGCAGCTGCGGCCGTCCAGGTACAGCCGGCCGGCCTGGAAGATGGCGCCTTCGCGCTTGTAGAAGGCGGCGAAGGAGACGAAGTTGCGCAGCAGCACCCGCAGGTCGCGCTGCAGCCGCAGCAGCTTCTCGAGGTCGTTCACATGGCCGTGCAGCGGCGCGGCGGCTTGGTCCTCGGCGATCAGGGCCAGCACCTGCTGGCGGCGCGCGGGCAGGTCGTCGCCCAGCACGGCCTGCAGCTTGTCCACGCCCGATGCAGCCAGCGCGCCGCCCGGCCGCGCGGCCAGCCAGGCACGGCACGGCGCCACGCGCGCCTTCAGCCGCTGCCAGCCGGCTTCGTCCAGCAGGGCTTGGTGCTGCTGCAGCAGCGGCTGCACCGCCACCTCGTGCAGCGTGGCCAGCGCGGCCTGCCAGGCGGGGTTGGCGCCTTCGCCCAGCGGCAGCGGCTGGCCCGCCGCCACCGGCGCCAGCGGCATCTGCAGCAGCGGATCGGTGGCCAGCGACAGGCGCACCGTGGCCAGCTTGCGCAGTTCCTCCACCGTGGGGGCGTTCAGGGCCTCCGCGGCGCGGGGGTCGTAGCTGGCCAGGCGGCAGCGGGCGAAGTAGTCCTCCACCTTGTCGTGCACCGCATCCACTGCCTGGGCGGCGGCGCGCAGCGGGCCGCAGTCGGCCTCGCCGCGGGCATGCCAGTCCAGCAGGGCCTGCGCCGCATCGAAGAAGGCATGGGCGCGCGCTTCGTCCAGCCCCGGCGTGCCGCCGGCATCGGGCACGCCGCCCTGGCTGCCCAACGCCAGCTCGATGACCGCCTGCAGCGCCGCATCGTCGCCCGCGCTGGCGGGGATGACGATGCCGTCGCCATTGAAGCGCTCGCCGGCCAGGTGCTTCTGCCGCTCCGTGATCTCCGGCAGGCCGATGTCGGGCGCATCGGCGACGCCATGGCGCTGCAGCGTGCGGCGGGCCTCGTCGGCCAGGCCGCGGCCTTCCTCGGTGTCGGCCAGCGAGGCCAGCGCCAGGCGGTCGCCACCGCGGATCAGCTGCTGCGGATCGGCCAGCCGCTCGCAGGCCCAGCGGCAGGCGGCCAGCAGCTCGGGCGCGCGGATGCGGCCATCGTGGTCGGTGTCGATGAGGTCCAGCGTGCGCGGGTCGAAGTCGATGCCGCGGGTGGGGCAGGCCAGGGCCACCCACAGCTTCTGGTCGAGCTCGTGCAGGTGGGCGATGTCGGCGCCGCTGGCGATGACGACCTGGTCGACACCGCCGGCGCGCTGGAATTGCCAGGCATGGGCCATCGGTACATGGGGCGCGCATCGGCGCGGCGGGCAAAACACCGCAGTCTGTCGGGCGTGGCAAGGGCCGTCTGTCGTCGCCGGCCAAGCGCGGCTGTAGGACGAAGCCGGTGGCCGGCCTCCCTCCGTTGGGTGGACCGGCCGGCGCGGCATCAAGCGGCGGCGGGTGCGTCCGAATCTGCTGGTACATCCACCAGCCGCCTCCCATGCGCACAGCCCTGCCCATCACGCAGCGGGAGCATCCGCTCGCCGACGGCCTGCTGCTGCTGTCCACCGGCGATCTGGACACCCGCATCACCTACTGCAATGCCGCGCTGGTGGAAGCCAGCGGCTACGGCCCGCAGGAGCTGATCGGCATGCGCTGCGAAGTGCTGTGCCATCCCGACGTGCCTTCCGAGCTGTTCCGGCAGCTGTGGCGCGCGGTGCTGGCCGGACGGCGCTGGACCGGCACGCTGAAGCACCGCCGCAAGAACGGGGACCACTTCTGGATGGTGGCCGACATCGCCCCGCTGGTGCAGCAGGGCCGCACCATCGGCTACATGGTGGCTGAGCTGCCGGCCACCCGGGCCCAGGTGGCGCAGGCCGAGCGCCTGTATGCCCGGCTGCGGATGCCGCAGGGCCGGCTGTGGCAACGCATGCAGGCCCTGGGCCGGCCGGCGCCGGGCCTGCGGGCCACCAGCCTGCTGGCGGGCCTGGTGGCCGCGGCCACCGGCGGGGTGCTGGGCCTGGGCACGGCCCGGCTGCTGCCCAGCCTGGGGCCGCACGCCGCCCTGCTGCCGCCCGCGGTGGCCGGTGCGCTGCTGCTGGCACTGCTGGCCGCGGCGGTGCTAGGCTGGCTGCTGGCGCTGGCCTGGGCCGCCGCCAGTGCGGCCTGGCAGGCGCGCCGGCTGCGCCGACGGCTGGCGGCCCTGGGCCCGCAAGGCGGGTTGCAGGCGCCGCATGACCTGCCGGTGGAGCCGACGGCGCCCACGGTGCCCGTGACGACGCTGGCGCCCCCGCCACCCGCGCCGCAGCGCATGGCGGAGGTGGCCGGGCTGGTCGACTCGCTGGCCTTCCAGAGCCATGTGCTGGCGCTCAGCGCCTCGGTGGAGGCAGCGCGGGCCGGCCGCCACGGCCGGGGCTTCAGCCGCGTGGCCGCCGAGATGGAGGTGCTGGCCCGGCGCTGCGCCGAGGCCGCGCGCGAGCTGCGCTCGGCCCTCGGGCAGGACTGAGAGCCCACCCTGCTCAAGACCCGGTCGGGCCGGCCGGTCCGCTGGGTGCCGCGCGCCGGAGCCGCCTTCAGCGGAAGCGGACCACGGCCTCGATCTCCACCGCGAAGCCCATCGGCAGCGAGCCCACGCCGATGGCCGAGCGCGCATGCCGGCCGCGCTCGCCCAGCAGCTGCACCCAGAGGTCGGAGAAGCCGTTGACCACCTCGGTGTGCTCGGTGAAGTCGGGCACGGCATTGACCATGCCGAACACCTTGACCACCTGCGCGATGCGCTCCAGGTCGCCCAGCGCCTGCTTCACCACGGCGAGCTGGTAGAGGGCGATGTCGTGCGCATGGGCGCGCGCCTGGGCCACCGACACCTGGCCGCCCACCTTGGGCACCGGCACCGTGCCGGCATCGCGCGAGGGCAAGCCCTTGCCGGACAGGTAGAGCAGGTCGCCGGCCAGGGTGCAGGGCTGGAAGTTGCCGCGCGGTGCGACCAGCGCGGGCAGCACCAGGCCGGCGGCGGCCAGGCGGGTTTCGACGGTATCGGTCATGTTGGCCATGCGGAGGGTGGACTGCGGCGGCAACAGCTTAGCCGGCCGGCGCACCGCAGGTTCCGGGGTAGGCTCTGCAGCCCCGCCCCGAGTCGCACCCCACCGCCCGCCGATGCTGCAGATCCATTTCGCCAACCGCCTGGAATCGCTCACCACGCTGCTGCTGGCGCGGCTGGGCGAAGACGGGCGCGGCGATCCGCTGGCGGCGGCCCAGGTCATCGTGCCCAGCGCGGCGATGCAGCGGCACCTGACGCTGGCCGCCGCCGCCGCGCACGGCATCTGCGCCAACGTGGCGTTCACCTTCCTGGCGCAGTGGCTGTGGCAGCAGATCGGCCGCGTGCTGCCCGAGGTGCAGGCGGAGTCGCCCTTCGCGCCCGACGTGATGGCCTGGCGGGTGTATGCGGCCTTCGGCGATGCGGCCTTCGTGGCCGCCCATCCGCGGCTGGCCGCCTACCTGGCCGAGGCCGACGACGTGATGCGGCTGGACCTGGCCCGCCGCAGCGCCGGCCTGCTGGAGCAGTACATCACCTACCGGCCGCAGTGGCTGCAGGCCTGGCTGGCACATGAGCCGGCGCCGCTGGGCACGGCCGAGCCCGCGGCCCGGGCCGACGAAGCCTGGCAGGCCGCGCTGTGGCGCCGCATCGCCGCCGAGCTGCAGCTGAAGGACGACCCCGCGCGGCGGCTGATCGACGTGCTGGAGCAGCCCGGCGGCGTGGAGCGGGCGCGCGAGGCCGGCCTGCCCGCCAGCGCCCATGTGTTCGCGCTGCCGGCCATGCCGCCGATGTACATCCGGCTGCTGCAGGCGCTGGGCCGCTGCATGGCGCTGCAGGTGTACGTGCTCAATCCCTGCCGGGAATACTGGTTCGAGGTGATCGACCGCCGCCGCCTGGCCCACCTGGCGCGCGAGGGCCGCGATGCGCTGCACGAGGAAGGCAACCACCTGCTGGCCGCCTGGGGCCGCCAGACGCAGGCGCAGATCGACCTGCTGGTGGAAGCCGGCGGCGAGGCCCTGGTGGACGACGCGCTGTTCGTGGCGCATGAGGCGCCCACGCTGCTGGCCGCGGTGCAGAACGCGGTGCTCGACCTGGTGGAGCTGCCGCCCGCCAGCCTGCACGCCGACCGCAGCATCGAGGTGCACCGCTGCCATTCGCTCACGCGGCAGCTGGAGGTGCTGCAGGACCAGCTGCTGGCGATGTTCAGCGACCCGGCGCTGCCGGGCCTGCAGCCTTCCGACGTGCTGGTGGTCACGCCCGACCTGGATGCCGCGGCACCGCTGATCGATGCGGTGTTCGGCACCGCGCCGGCCGACCGCCAGCTGCCGTTTGCCGTCACCGGCCGGCCGCGCAGCCGCATCAACCGCTGCGCGCGGGCGCTGCTGGAGCTGCTGTCGCTGCTGGGCTCGCGCCTGCCGGCCAGCGGCCTGCATGGCCTGCTGCAGCAGCCGGTGGTGGCCCGGCGCTTCGGCCTGGATGCCGATGCGCTGGAGCAGGTGCAGGGCTGGCTGGCCGAGGCCGGCGTGCGCTGGGCCTTCGATGCGCAGCATCGCGGCAGCTTCGGCGTGCCGGCCGAGGCCCATCACACGCTGGACGACGGCCTGGCCCGGCTGTTCCTGGGCTATGCGCTGCCGGCGCAGGCCACCGCGCCCTTCGCCGGCCGCCTGCCCGCCGGCGATGCCGAAGGCGGCGAGGCCGACACGCTGGGCGCCTTCTGGCGCTATGCCCGTGCGCTGGCGCAGCTGCAGCGGCGCTGCGCGGTGCCGCACACGCCGGCCGGCTGGCAGGCGTTGCTGCAGCAGGCGATGGACCAGTTCATCCATCCCGACGACGACGAGCTGGAAGACCTGCGCGAGCTGCGCCAGGCGGTGCAGTCGCTGGTGGAGGCGATGGCGCGCGGCGGCCTGGCCGACGAAGGCGCGCAGCCGCTGCCGCTGGCCGTGCTGCGCAGCGCGCTGGAGCGGGCGCTGGACGATCCCGCCCGCGGCGGCGTGCCCACCGGCAGCATCACCTTCTCGTCGATGTCCAGCCTGCGCGGGCTGCCGTACCGCGTGGTGTGCGCCATCGGGCTGGACGACGGCGCCTTCCCCACCGCCACGCGCGAGGCCGAGTTCGACCTGATGGCGCTGCGCCCGCAGCGCGGCGACCGCCAGCGCCGCTTCGACGAGCGCAACCTGTTCCTCGACCTGCTGCTGGCCGCGCGCGACCGGCTGCTGCTGGCCTACACCGGCCGCAGCGTGCGCGACAACGCCGAGCTGCCGCCTTCGGTGCTGGTCTCCGAGCTGCTGGACACGCTGGCGCCGGCGGTGCGGCAAGGCCGCGGCGCGCTGGTGGTGGAGCATGCGCTGCAGCCCTTCTCGGCCGACAACTTCCATGTGGACACGCCGCTGCCGCGCCGCAGCTTCCACCGCGAATATGCGCAGGCCCTGGCCGTGCAGCGCCGCCAGCCGCCGGCCGCCGACACCCTGCCGGCCGCCGCCTTCGACCTGCCGGAAGACGACACCGAAGGCGACGACGCCACGCCCGGCCTGCCCGCGCGGCCGCTGTTCGCCCGGCCGCTGCCGCCGCCCCGAGGCCGCCTGGCGGCAGGTGGACATCGCCCAGCTGGCCGAGTTCTTCCGCCACCCCAGCCGCGCGCTGCTGCGCCGCCGGCTGGGCATCGACCTGCCGCAGGCCGCGGACGAGCTGCAGGACGACGAACCCTTCGTGGCCGACCGCGCCGGCCGCCAGGCGATGGCCGCGCGGCTGCTGCCGCTGCTGCTGCAGGGCGCCGATGCCGCCACGGTGCAGGCGCTGGCCGAGGCCGGCACCGAATATCCGCCCGGCGCCCTGGGGGCCCAGCAACGGGCGGCCGAGCTGGCGCAGCTGATGCAGTTCGCCGCGCAGGTGCGCGAAGCCACGCAGCAGGCGCCGCTGCCGGCGCAGCATGTGCACCTGGCGCTGGACGTGGCCGGCGAGCCCTGGCAGCTGCAGGGCAGCTTTGCCGAACTGCGGGCCGAAGGCGACGGCTGGCGCCACTACCGCTGGCACTACGACAACACCCGCCCGGTGGACTACCTGCAGGCCTGGCTGCCGCACCTGCTGCTCAACGTGCAGCAGCCCGGCACCGTCACCCGGGTGTGGTCGCGCGACGGCAGCTTCGTGCTGCGGCCGGTGCCCGGGGCCGCCGCCACGCTGCGCACGCTGGTGGACTTGTATAGGCAAGGCCTGCAGGCACCGCTGCACTTCTTTCCCAGGACCTCGTGGGCGCAGGCCACCGGCGCCTCGCGCAGCCAGGTGGAAGCCACCTGGCGACGCGGCCCGCAGCGCCCCTTCGCGGAGGAAGCCGACGCCGCCCACCGCCTGGTGCTGCGCGGCCTGCCCGACCCGCTGGACGAGGCCTTCATGCAGGTCGCCGACGCGGTGTACCGCCCGCTGCTGGCCGCGCTGGACGACCCGCGCGTGACCGCCGACGCCAAGGAACCGGCATGAGCCCGCTCGACGTCTTTCGCTGCCCGCTCGGCGGCATCAACCTGATCGAAGCCTCCGCCGGCACCGGCAAGACCTGGAACATCTGCGGCCTGTACCTGCGGCTGCTGCTGGAGCGTGCGCTGCCGGTGCAGCACATCCTGGTGGTGACCTTCACCAATGCCGCCACCGCCGAGCTGCGCGACCGCATCCGCACCCGCATCGCCGAGGTGCTGGCCTGGCTGCGCGGCCCGCAGGTGGCCGAAGGCGCCGACCCGTTCATCACCGGCCTGCTGCAGGCCCTGCGCGACGACCCGGCGCTGGACGACGACACGCTGCGCCAGCGGCTGGACAGCGCGCTGCAGACCTTCGACGAAGCCGCCATCTTCACCATCCACGGCTTCTGCCAGCGGGCGCTGGCCGACACGCCCTTCACCGCGCAGATGCCGCTGTCGCTGGAGCTGGTGGCCGACGACAGCGACCTGCTGCACCAGGTGGCCGCCGACCTCTGGCGCCGCGAGGTGGCCGCGCCCGGCCTGCCGCCGCTGCTGGCCGCCGAGCTGGCCCGCGGCAAGGACACGCCCGACACCTGGGCCGCGCTGCTCAAGCGCCGGCTGGCCAAGCCGCTGTCGGCGGTGCTGTGGCCCGACGGGCTGGACACCGCCGCCGATCCCGCCACGCTGGCGGCACCGCTGCAGGCAGCGCACGATGCCGCACGCCAGCTGTGGCAGGCCGGCCGCGCCGCGACGGTGCAGGCCCTGATGGACGGGCTGCCCCGCCTGAGTGCCAACACCTACAAGCCCGAGGCGGTGCTGGCCGCGGCCGAGGGCTGGGACCAGGTGCTGGCCGGCGCCGATGCCGCCGCGGCCCTGGCGCTCACGCCCAAGGGCCTCGACCTGCTGGGCCGCGACCGCATCGAGGCGCGCACGAAGAAGGGCCTGGTGCCGCCGGCCCATGCCTTCTTCGGCGCGGCCCAGGCGCTGCTGGATGCGCGTGCGGCCGCGGCCCAGGCCGTGGCCCTGCAGCGGCTGGCGTTGCTGCGCCGCGTGCTGGAACAGGGCGCGCAGGCGGTGCGCGACCACAAGCGCGAGCAGCGCGTCATCGCCTTCGACGACATGCTCTACAACCTGCACGAGCGGCTGGCCGGCCCGCATGGCCCGGCGCTGGCCGACTCGCTGCGGGCGCGCTTTCCGGCGGCGCTGATCGACGAGTTCCAGGACACCGACCCGCTGCAGTTCGCCATCTTCCAGCGGCTGTATGCGGATGGCCTGCGGCCGCTGTTCTTCGTCGGCGACCCCAAGCAGGCGATCTACAGCTTCCGCAATGCGGACCTGCACACCTACCTGCATGCGCGCGCCCAGGCCACGGCCGAGTACACGCTGGGCGACAACCAGCGCTCCAGCGCGGCGCTGATCGGCGCGCTGAATGCCTTCTTCGGCCGCAATCCGCGGGCCTTCCTGCTCAACGACCTGGAGTACCGGCCGGTGGGCGTGGGCGCCAAGCCGCGCACCCGGTTCGAAGACCGCAGCCAGCCGGCGCGGGCGCCGCTGCACTGCTGGTCGCTGCCGCCGGATGCCGAGGGCCAGCCGCTGGCCAAGTCGCAGGCGCTGGGCCGCACCGCCCATGCCTGCGCGGCGGAGGTCTCGCGGCTGCTGCGGGCCGCCCGGGCCGGCGAGCTGACGCTGGGCGCGCGGCCGCTGGCGGCCGGCGACATCGCGGTGCTGGTGCGCAGCCATTCGCAGGGCGCCCGCATGCGGCTGGCGCTGGCGGCGCTGAACATCGGCAGCGTGGAGCTGTCGCAGGCCAGCGTGTTCCAGGGGCCGGATGCGGAGGCGATGGAATGGCTGCTGGCCGCCATCCTCGAGCCCACGCGCGAACGCCGCCTGCGTGCGGCCCTGGCCACCGAATGGATGGGGCTGGACGCCGGCGAGATCGATGCGGTGTCGGCCGACGAGAGCCGGCTGCTCGCCCTGGTGCAGCGCTTCGCGCAGTACCGCCATGTGTGGCTGGACCGCGGCGTGGGCGTGATGCTGCGCCACTGGATGCAGGGCGAGGCGGTGGCCGAACGGCTGCTGGCCCGCAGCGACGGCGAGCGCCGCCTGACCAACCTGCTGCACCTGGCCGAGCTGCTGCATGCCGCGGCCGAGCAGCACAGCGCACCGGCCGCGCTGCTGCAATGGCTGCAGCGCCAGCGACAGGCAGGCCAGGCCGACGAGGCGGCGCAGCTGCGGCTGGAAAGCGACCGCAACCTGGTGCAGATCGTCACCGTGCACAAGAGCAAGGGGCTGGAGTATCCGGTGGTGTTCTGCCCCTTCCTGTGGGACGGCCGGGCCATGCCCGAGCCCGGCGGCGATGCGGTGGAGTACCACGATGCCGACGGCCGCCCGGTGCTGGACTTCCGCCTGCACGACAAGGCGGCGCTGGCCGAGATCAAGGCCCAGCGCAAGCGCGACGCTGCGGCCGAATTCCTGCGGCTGGTGTACGTCGCGCTCACCCGCGCGGTGCACCGCTGCTACCTGGTGACCGGCGCCTATGCGGTGCGCAACAGCTGCACCGAGGCCAACCGCAGCCTGCTCAACTGGCTGGCCGCCGGCGCGGGCCTGGATCCCGAGGCCTGGGGCACGCACAAGAACCCGGCCGAATGGGTCACCGCCGAATGGGCTTCGCTGGCGGCCGAGTGCACGCCCGACATCGTGCACGAGCCCCTGCCCACCGAGCCCGGCCTGCCGGTGCCGCCGGCCGAGACCGCGGCCGATGCGCTGGTGGCCCTGCCGCCGCCCGCGGTGCTGCCGCAGGCCTGGTGGATCGGCAGCTACAGCAGCCTGGCCTCCGGCGCGCGGCACGAGGCGGCGGCCATCGACCATGACCTGCGTGCGCAGCCTGCGGACCTGCCAGTGCCCGCCCCACGCGGCCGGCTGGCCGAGGACGACATCCTGCGCTTTCCGCGCGGCCCGGCGGCCGGCGATGCACTGCATGCGGTGTTCGAGCAGGTGCGCTTCGACGACGCCACGCAGTGGCCCGAGGGCATCCGCCGCGCGCTGGCACTGCATCCGCAGCCGCTGTCCACCGCCCACCTCACCGGCGAGCAGCCGCCGCTGGAGCCGATGCTGCTGCGCATGCTGGACGACGTGCTCAACACCCCGCTGCCCACCGGCGACGCGCAGGCCGGGCCGGTGCGGCTGTCGTCGCTCATGCCGCGGCAGCAGCTGGTGGAGCTGGAGTTCACGCTGCCTTCGCGCGGGCTGACCGCCGGCGACCTGACCGAGGCGCTGCGCGACCTGGGCTATCCCACGCCGTCGCTGGTGTTCGGCGGGCTGGAGGGCTACCTGCGCGGCTTCATCGACCTGGTGTTCGAGCATGGCGGGCGCTACTACCTGCTGGACTGGAAGTCCAACCACCTGGGCGACGCCGCCGAGCACTACGGCCGCGAGGCGCTGGCCGATGCGATGGCCGGGCACGGCTACCACCTGCAGTACCTGCTGTATGCGGTGGCGCTGCAGCGGCACCTGCAGCGCAGGCTGCCGGATTACCGGCATGAACGCCATTTCGGCGGCGTGTTCTACCTGTTCGTGCGCGGCGTGCGGCCCGGCTGGCAGCAGCCCGACGGCCTGCCGGCCGGCGTGTATTTCCATCGGCCGGCCGAGGCGACGTTGCAGCGGCTGTCGGCCCTGCTGGGCGAAACGGAGGCGGCGGCATGACGGAAGCGGTGTCCTTTTCCGGCGAGGCGCCGACCGCCACCGCCTGGCTGGCCGAGGGCCTGGGCGACTGGCTGGCGCGCTGGTGCGCCGAGCAGGGCGGCAGCGCGGACGACGCCGAGATCGCCCGCCACGCCGGCCAGGCGCTGAGCCTGGCCACGCGCGAGGGCCATGTATGCCTGTCGCTGGCCGACATCGCCGCCGCGGCCGAGCCGGTCATCTCGCCGCAGGCGCTGCGGGCCGCGCTGCTGCGATCGGGCGTCGTCGGCACCCCGGCCGCGCCGGGCGCCATGCCGCTGGTGCTGGACGACGACGGCCGGCTCTACCTGCACCGCTACTTCGACCATGAACGCCGGCTGGCCAAGCGCCTGGCCACCAGCGCACAGGCCACGCCCACGCTGCCCGGGCCCGAAGTGGCCAAGCGGCTGCAGGGCCTGTTCAAGGCCAATGCGGCGGTGCTGCACGGCGAGGCCGACTGGCAGCAGCTGGCCGCCGCGCTGGCGCTGCGCGGCAAGCTGGCGGTGGTGAGCGGCGGCCCCGGCACCGGCAAGACGACGATGGTGGTCAACCTGCTGGCCTGCCTGCTGACGATGCAGCCGGGCTGCCGCATCGCGCTGGCCGCGCCCACCGGCAAGGCCGCGGCCCGCATGACCGACGCGCTGCGCCAGCGCGCCGCCCACCTGCCCGCGGCGCTGCGCGAGCAGCTGCCCACCTCGGCCGCCACCATCCACCGGCTGCTGGGCGTCACCCGCGAAGGCTTCGCGCACGATGCACGGCATCCGCTGCCCATCGACGCGCTGGTGGTGGACGAAGCCTCGATGCTCGACCTGGCGCTGGCCACCCGGCTGCTGGAAGCGGTGCCGCCGCAGGCGCGCATCGTGCTGCTGGGCGACAAGGACCAGCTGGCCGCGGTGGAATCGGGCGCCGTGTTCGCCGAGCTGAGCGCCGACCCGACCTTGAGCGACGGCGCGCTGGCCGACCTGGCCGCCCTCAGCGGCACGCCGCCGATGCTGATCGCCCCGCCCGCGCCGGCGCGGCCGAGTGCGCTGCACGACAGCGCGGTGTGGTTCACCCAGAACTTCCGCTTCGCGGCCGACAGCGGCATCGGCCTGCTGGCGCGCGAGATCAACACCGGCCAGTCGGCCGCGGTGGTCCGGCGCCTGCGCGCGGCGCAGGGCCGCGGCGCGGCGGGCGAGCCGGATGACGGCGTCACCTGGCTGGAGGACGAAGGCGCCCTGCCCTCCCCGGCCACCCTGGCGGCGGCGCAGGCCGGCTTCGCGCCGCTGCTGCAGGCGGTGGCCGTCGCGCCGGACGACGTGGCGGCGGCCACCGCGGCCTACGAGCGCTTCCGCGTGCTGTGCGCCCAGCGCGAAGGCCCGCGCGGGCTGGTGGAGCTGAACCGGCAGCTCACCGCCCACGCCCGCGCGGCGGCCGGTGGCCCCGCGCAGCCCGGCCCCTGGTACGCCGGCCGCCCGGTGATGGTGCTGCGCAACGATCCGCTGCTGCGCCTGTTCAATGGCGACGTCGGCCTGGCGCTGCCCGCGGCCGACGGCACCTTGCTGGTGTGGTTCGCCGAGGCGGCCGCCGAAGGCGGCTTCCGCCCGGTGGCGCCGGTGCGGCTGCCGCCGCACGAGACGGCCTATGCGATGACGGTGCACAAGTCCCAGGGCTCGGAGTTCGACGAGGTACTGGTGGTGCTGCCCGCCCGCCCCGGCCGCCTGACGAGCCGCGAACTCCTCTACACCGCCGTCACCCGCGCCCGCCGCCGCGTGGCCCTCAGCGGCCCCGAAGCCACCCTCACTGCTGCCATCCAGTCGCCCACGCAGCGGGATTCGGGGCTGCTGGCGCGGTTGGCGGAGGCGTTGGGCAAGCAAGCCTGAGCCGCCCGGAGGTGGCCGGCCTCATGCCGCCACCACCCTCCCCCCATACCCCGCCACCGCCGCCGCCAGTGCGGCCTGCACCTGCTGCAGCAGCAGGTCATCGCCCAGCACGCGCACGTCGCCGCCGTGGCGCAGCACGTCCATGGCCAGTTCGGTGGGGTCGGTGTAGGGCAGGGTCAGGCGGTAGCTGCCGTCGGGCTGGCGCTCGCCCCGCTGCTGCGGATGCCATTGCTCGTTGGCCACCCACTCGGCCGCCTCGGGCGTGAACAGCAGCGTCGCCTCGCGCAGCGTGGTGCCGCCGAACACGCCGTAGCCGGCATCGAGCGCGGCTTCCACCGTGGCGATCGGCACCTCGCGCGCCGGGGTGTCCAGCAGGCGCGCGCTGCGCACCGCGTCCACCGCGAAGCGGCGCAGCCCGTCGCTGGCGTGGCACCAGGCGTCCAGGTACCAGGTGTTGCGGTGGTAGACCAGCCGCTGCGGCGACACCGTGCGCAGCGAGGCCTGCTGCCGGCTGCGCACGTAGTAGTCCAGCTCGGCCTGGCAGCGCTGGGTGATGGCGCTGCCCAGCAGCTCGAAGTGCCGCGGCGACACCGCGCGGCGCGCCGGGCTGGCGATGCGGATGCGCTTCATCAGCGCCATCGCATCGGCCTCGCTGGTGCCCAGCATGCGGTGCAGCTTGTCCAGCAGCGGCTGCAGGTGGCGCGCCAGCACGCCCCCCTTCGTCCAGGCCCTGGATCAGCTGGTGCATCGTCAGCAGCGCATGGATTTCGCGCTCGCTGAACCACACGCCGGGCAGCTCGTGGGTCTTGCCGGCCGCGCCGTCGGGCCCGGCTTCGCCGCCGGACGCCGCGGCGCCCGCGCCCGCCGCGAAGCGGTAGCCGTTGTGGAAGCGGTCGTACTCGATCGGCGCGTCCATGCGGCTGCGCAGGTATTCCAGGTCGCGCTTGAGCGTGGCGCGGGACACGCCCAGCTCGTCCATCAGCTCGTTGAAGCTCACCAGGCCCTGCTCGGGGCGGCGGCTGCGGATCAGCAGCTCGATCTTGTAGAAGCGTTCGGTACGGTCCACGGCGGTAGCAGCGCCCGGCCGGGGCGCCAAGGAAAAAACACACGCAGGGTATCGCAGGCTCACGCCATGAGCCTGTGACCACCCAAACTGGTGTTGCCGGGGTCGTCCCGGTGCCTCCTTCCGGAGCTGTCTTCCATGGCCCAAGCCGCCCTTGCCCTCGCCCTCGACTTCGGTGCCGAGCACCATGCTGCCGGCCATGCCCACGCTCCGTCCGGCGCCCCCACCACCGCCTTCGAGCGCACCGGCTGGGAGATCGGCCGCGACCATGCCCGCTACGGCCTGACGCCGCCGGCCGACCAGATGCTGTTCGGCCATCCGCTGCGCCAGGGCTGGGACGCCGGCCAGCCCGCCTTCCGCCGCCGCACCCGGCCGGCCACGCCGGCCGTGCGCCAGTGGCTCGCACTGCGGCTGCAGGCCTGGCTGCGCGGCGCGGCCTTCGAGGATCTGCAGGTGACGCCGCACCTGATGAAGCAGATCGCCACCACCCAGTGCCCGGTGACCGGCGAGCGCCTGACGCAGTCCACCGGCCACCCCAGCGATGCGGTCGTCGAGCGCCTGAACGCCCAGGCCGCCTATGCGGCCGGCAACCTGGCGATGATGAGCCGCCGGGCCCAGGTCGCCCGTGCCGGCCGCGATGCGCAGGCCGCGCTGCAGGCGGCGCGCGAGGCCGAGGCCCTGCCGGCCGACGAGGCGCTGGAGGGCCTGACCGCCGCGCAGTGGTTGCGCCTGGCGGTGCTGATCAGCTTCGCCACGCCGCTGCAGCACGACCAGGCCGCCGCGCTGCCGCTGGTGCTGCTGCCGCCCAACCGGGTGCGGGTGATCAATCCGGTTCAGGCGCTGCAGGTGGTGCTGTCGCTGCCGTTCGCCGGCACGGCCGACCTGCCGCGGCTGGCGCCGATCGCCGCGCTGGTGCCGGCCCGGGCCCGCCCGGCGTTCCATGTCTTCATGACCACGCTGCTGGCCCGCCGGGTGGCCGGCGGCCATGCCTGGGATGCCGCGGCGATGAAGGCTGCGCTGATCGGCGCCTGGAGCGACCCGCTGGTGCAGCGCCGCTGGCAGCGGCTGTCGCTGGACCTCAGCCCGGCCGAGGCCGATGCGGTGGTGGCCGGCGCGGTGAAGGCCGGCATCGCCGACGCCGGCTGGCGCAGCAGCAGCTTCGCCCAGGCCACCGACGGCTGGGGCTTGGCGCCACTGCACATGCCCCCCGCCACCCAGCCCATCCGCCTGGTACCCGAGCGCCGCGCCGCCAACGGCTCACGCGCCAGCCTGCAGCGCAACACCGCCCGACCGCCCGCCAGCGCCGCTCAGGCAGCAGCGGCGCAGCGCTGACCCGGCACGCAGGCGCCGCCCAAGGCGGCCGCCGGGCCTCCGACGCGGCCGCCGGCCCCCTCGGGGAGCCGCGGAGCTTGGGGGTGAACCTACCTGCCGACGGCGTCGAGCAGCTGCTGCTTGTTCATCCTCGACCGCCCCTTCACGCCCTTCTTCTGCGCCTCGTTGTAGAGCTGCGCATAGGTGCGGCCGCCCTCGCCGCTGTGCGAGCGCTTGCCGCCGCGGTGGCCGGGCGACGCGTCCTTCACTGACGAGCGGCTGGCGGTCTTCGACTCGCCGTGCTGCGCGCGCTCCTTGTTGACGGTGCGCGCCGCGATCTCCTCGGCCACCTTCTCGGGCTTGCCGCGCTGCTTCAGGCCGGTCTTGATGTGGTCGTACTGGCGCTCGCGCTTGGCGGACCAATCGGTGCTGGGCATGGCTGCTCCTTGCTCAAGATGCCCCGTCGGGGCGACATCCCGCTTCGGCAATTCAGATGCCGTCGGGCACGGAATACCACTGCCGCAGCACGTTGATCTCCTCGATCAACGCCGCCTTGCACTTGTCGCAGCAGATGCCGCTCATCGGCCCGATGTTCCAGTTGCAGCCAGTGGCATCGCGCGGGTGCTTGATGATGGCCACGTTGGCCAGGCCGCCGCATTCAGGCCGGTGCCAGGCCACGCCGCGCACCAGCTTCTGCACGTGGCTGGCCGGTATCTGCAGGTGGCCGCGGCTGTCCCAGCGGCCGGCCAGCTGCACCTGCAGGTCCTCGTGCGCCTCGGCGCGCGTCGGGAACGCGACCAGCGAGACCTCCATCGTCGTCAGCGACTTCTGCTGGTCCGAGACCATCGCCCAACGCCACAGAAGATCCACGTCCTGGACGAGCTCGTACTGCCACTCCATATCGACCTCCGCTGCCCTTGCATGCGCCTGACCGACGGGGGCAAATGCCATTCCCGCGGCCAGGCGGCCCCCGCGTCCGACGGCGGGGGGCGGGGTCAGCGGGCCACGAACAGCAGCAGCGAGCGGCCGGCCAGCTGGCGCACCGAGCCGCCTTCGGCGGTCTCGCTGCTGGCATCGGGCCGAGCCGTATCCACCTCCAGCGCCCAGTGCGTGCCCTCGGCCGGCGGCGCCGGCAGCGTGAAGTCGATCGGCTCATGCCAGGCGTTGAACAGCATCAGCACCGAGGCGTCCTCGGCCGGCCGCTCCAGGTGCGAGCGCGGCGCCCGCCCGTCGAGCGAGAGCCCGAAGCACAGGGTGTTGCCGTCTTCCCAGTGGCCGGGCTGCATCTCCTGGCCGTCGGGTGCCCACCAGATGGCATCGCGCAGGCCCAGTTCCTCGTGCGGCTGGCCGGTGAGGAAGCGGCCTCGGCGCAGCACCGGCAGGTCGCGGCGCAGCGCCAGCAGCTTGCGCACGAAGGCCTGCAGCGCCTGGCCGCGTTCGTCGATGCGGTCCCAGTGCAGCCAGGAGATGTCGTTGTCCTGGCAGTAGGCGTTGTTGTTGCCGTTCTGGCTGCGGCCGAACTCGTCGCCCGCCACGATCATCGGCGTGCCCTGCGACAGCAGCAGCGTGGCCAGCAGGTTGCGCTGCTGCTGGGCCCGCAGGGCGTTGATCGCCGCGTCGTCGGTCGGGCCCTCGGCGCCGCAGTTCCAGGAGCGGTTGTCGCTGTGGCCGTCGCGGTTGTCCTCGCCGTTGGCGTCGTTGTGGCGCTCGTTGTAGCTCACCAGGTCGGCCAGCACGAAGCCGTCGTGCGCGGTGATGAAGTTGACGCTGGCCCAGGGCCGGCGTCCGCGGCGGTTGAAGGTGTCGCCGCTGGCGGTCACGCAGCCGGCCAGCGCGGCGGCGGTGCCGGTCTCGCCCTTCCAGTAGCTGCGCACGGTGTCGCGGAAGCGGTCGTTCCATTCCGCCCAGCCGGGCGGGAAGCCGCCCACCTGGTAGCCGCCGGGGCCGCAGTCCCAGGGCTCGGCGATCAGCTTGACGCTGGACAGGATCGGGTCCTGCCGGCAGGCATCGAGGAAGCCGCCGCCTTCGTCGAAGCCGTAGGGCTCGCGCGCCAGGATGGTGGCCAGGTCGAAGCGGAAGCCGTCCACCTGCATCTCCGTCACCCAGTAGCGCAGGCTGTCGGTCACCATCTGCAGCACCCGCGGGTGGCTCAGGTTCACCGTGTTGCCGGTGCCGGTGTCGTTGATGTAGTAGCGCGGCTGGTCGGGCATCAGCCGGTAGTAGCTGGCGTTGTCGATGCCCTTGAAGCTCAGCGTCGGGCCCAGCTCGTTGCCTTCGGGCGTGTGGTTGTAGACCACGTCGAGGATCACCTCCAGCCCGGCCTGGTGGTAGCGCGCCACCATCTCCTTGAACTCGTCCACGTCGGGCCGGCTCAGGTAGTCGGGGTGCACCGCGAAGAAGCCGATGGTGTCGTAGCCCCAGTAGTTGCTCAGGCCCTTGTCCAGCAGGAAGGGCTGGGTGAGGAAGGTCTGCGAGGGCAGCAGCTCGATGCTGGTGACGCCCAGGTTCTTCAGGTGGCCGATCACCGCGTCGTGGGCCAGTCCCTTGAAGGTGCCGCGCTCGTTCTCGGGCACCTCGGGGTGGCGCTTGGTCATGCCCTTGACGTGGGCCTCGTAGAACACGGTCCGGTCCCAGGCCACGCGGCTGCGCTCGCGCAGCGTCCAGTCGAAGCGGCTGTCCACCACCACGCACTTGGGCACGAAGGGCGCGCTGTCGCGCTCGTCGAAGCTGAGGTCGGCGTCCGGGTGGCCGACGGTGTAGCCGAACAGCTCGTCGCGCCATTCCACCTGGCCGACGTGGGCGCGGGCATAGGGGTCGAGCAGCAGCTTGTTGGGGTTGAAGCGGTGGCCCTTCTCGGGCTCGTACGGGCCGTGCACGCGATAGCCGTAGCGCTGGCCGGGCTTCAGGCCGGCGATGTGGCCGTGCCACACCTCGTCGGTGTACTCGGGCAGCGTGATGCGCGCGATCTCCTCGCGGCCGCTGTCGTCGAACAGGCAGACCTCCACCTTGGTGGCATGGGCGGAGAACAGCGCGAAGTTGACGCCATCGCCGATGCAGGTCGCACCACGGGGATGCGGCGTGCCTTCACTCAGGCGGGCGTCGTAGGAAGTGGGCATGCGGGTCGTCCAGGCTGGGTGACGTGGGAAGGCGGCGGCCGGGGCAGCAAAACGCCCCGCCGCCGGGAAACGGCAAGCCTCATGGTCGGGGACGGTTGTGGCCGCGTGTATCGGCGCGCCACGCTGGCGCTCGTCGGACAGCGCCGACGCTGCCACCACAATCGGCCGCGCCGCGCCCTGCCAGCGCGCCGCATAATTCACTGAATGGTTAACTGCACCCGAATGAGCACCGAGCCATCCACCCCCACCGACGAGCGCCTGCGCGACGCCGACCGATCGCAGGCCACCATCCTGGCTGCCGCCCGCGACGAGTTCGCCGAACACGGCCTGGGCGGCGCGCGGGTGGACCGCATCGCCGAGCGGGCGGGCCTGAACAAGCGGCTCATCTACTACTACTTCGCCGACAAGGAGCGGCTGTTCCAGGCGGTGCTGGAGCAGGCCTACCGCGACATCCGCGCCGCCGAACAAGACCTGCACCTGCTCGACCTGCCGCCGGCCGACGCGGTGCGGCGGCTGGTGGAATTCACCTGGAACTACTACCTGGCGCACCCCGAGTTCCTGACGCTGCTCAACAGCGCCAACCTGCACCGCGCGCGGCACCTGACGGATTCGCAGCGCGCGCGGGAGCTGAACACGCCGCTGATCGAGACGCTGGGCGAGATCCTGGAGCGCGGCCGGCGCGAAGGCAGCTTCCGCGGCGGCGTGGACCCGCTGCAGCTGTACGTGTCCATCGCCGGGATGGCGTACTTCTACCTGTCGAACAACCACACGCTCTCCGCCATCTTCGGGCGCGACCTGATGGCGGCCAAGGCGCTGCAGCAGCGGCTCTCGCACATGAGCGACGTCATCCTGGGCTATGTGCTGATCTAGCCCTCCGGGTAATTCCCAAGCCGCGCCGCCTGTACGCGGTGCGGACGGTCCTCCTAGAATCAATTCACCATCCAGTGAATTAGAAGTTTGAGGAGACCGCGATGAAGCCTGTACGCCGCACCGCCCTGGTGCTGTCCTCCGCCGCGTTGTTCTGGGGGTTGCTGGCCGCTACCGGCCCCCGCCGCCGCGCAGAACGGCTACCCCACCAAGCCCATCCGCGTGATCGTGCCGTTCGCGGCCGGCAGCACCACCGACATCATGGCCCGCGCGATCAGCGACAAGCTCAGCGCCAGCCTGGGCCAGCAGGTGATCGTGGACAACCGCGGCGGCGCCAGCGGCACCATCGGCCAGCAGATGGTGGCCACCGCGGCCCCCGACGGCTACACGCTGATGATCCATTCGTCGTCGCACACCGTCAGCCCCTGGACCTTCGCCAAGCTGCCGTTCGACACCCAGGCCGACTTCGCCGGCATCACGCCGATCGCCTCGCTGGCCAACGTGATGGTGATCTCGCCGGCCAAGGGCGTGAAGTCGCTGCCCGACCTGCTGGCCGCGGCGCGGGCCAAGCCGGGCAGCTTCAACTACGCCTCGGCCGGCCAGGGCAGCGCCACGCACCTGAATGCCGAGAAGTTCAAGCTGGCCGCCCACATCGAGGCCACCAACATCCCGTTCAAGGGCTCGGCCGAGGCGGTGAGCGAGGTGCTGGGCGGCCGGGTGGACTACTACTTCTCGCCCATCGCGCCGGTCATCGGGCAGATCAAGGACGGGCAGCTGCTGGCGCTGGCGGTGGGTTCGCCCAAGCGCTCGGCCGCGCTGCCGGACGTGCCCACCACCGCCGAGGCCGGCGTGCCGGGCTCGGAATTCAACTTCTGGATCGGGATGATGGCCCCGGCCAAGACCCCGCGCGACATCGTGAAGAAGCTGCATGACGAAGTGGCCAAGGCCCTGGCCTCGCCCGAGGTGAAGGAGCGCTTTGCCAAGCTGGGCGCCGACCCGTGGACGATGCAGCCCGAGCAGTTCGACCAGTACATCAAGGACGAGATCGCGGCCAATGCCAAGCTCGTCAAGGCCGCCGGCCTGTCCCCGCAATAACGCAACCCGGAGTACTCGAAGATGGCCACTCAACGGCTCGGCATCGTGATGCATGGCGTCACCGGCCGCATGGGCATGAACCAGCACCTGATCCGCTCCATCGTGGCGATCCGCGCGCAAGGCGGCGTCACCCTGGCCAACGGCGACAAGGTGATGCCCGACCCCATCCTGATCGGCCGCAATGCCGAGAAGATCGAGGCGCTGGCGCGGGCCCACGGCATCAACCGCTTCGGAACCAACCTGGAGGCGGCGCTGGCCGACAAGGCGGACAGCGTGTTCTTCGATGCCGGCACCACGCAGATGCGGCCGCAGCTGCTGGCGCAGGCGCTGCGCGCCGGCAAGCATGTGTACTGCGAGAAGCCCATCGCCACTACGCTGGCCGAGGCGCTGGAGATCGCCCAGGTGGCGCAGGCCTCGGGCCTGAAGCACGGCGCGGTGCAGGACAAGCTGTTCCTGCCCGGCCTGCGCAAGCTGGACATGCTGCGCCGCGCCGGCTTCTTCGGCCGCATGCTCAGCGTGCGGCTGGAGTTCGGCTACTGGGTCTTCGAAGGCGACCTCCAGCCGATCCAGCGCCCGAGCTGGAATTACCGCAAGGAAGACGGCGGCGGCATGATCCTCGACATGATGTGCCACTGGCGCTACGTGCTGGACAACCTGTTCGGCCAGGTCAAGAGCATCTCCTGCATCGGCGCTACCCACATCCCCACCCGCTGGGACGAAGCCGGCCAGCCGTACGAGGCCACCGCCGACGACGCCGCCTATGCCACCGCCGAGCTGGTGGGCCACAACGGCGAGCCGGTGATCGCGCAGCTCAACATGAGCTGGGCCACCCGGGTGCGGCGCGACGACCTGGTGACCTTCCATGTCGATGGCACCGACGGCTCGGCCGTGGCCGGCCTGAGCGACTGCCGCGCGCAATCCCGCGTGACCACGCCGCGGCCGGTGTGGAACCCCGACGTCAAGCAGACCATGCCCTTCTTCGACCAGTGGCAGGAGGTGCCCGACACCCAGGCCTACGACAACGGCTTCAAGATTCAGTGGGAGCACTTCATCCGCCACGTGGTGGAGGACGCGCCCTACCAGTGGACGCTGCCCGAAGGCGCCAAGGGCGTGCAGCTGGTGGAGGCCGCCACCAGGAGCTGGAAGGAACGCCGCTGGATCGACGTGCCGGCGCTGCAGGTGTAGGTGGGCGGCATGGCCATCACGCTCTCCCTGCCCACCGCCGACGGCCTGCTGCGGCCCTACACGCTGCAGGCCGCGGCCCCGCTCGCCGCCGCGCGCGGCGCAGGCCGCCTGCCCTTCAACCGCATCGCCTACTCGGCCGCACATGTGGTGGCCGATCCGCTGGCCGCCGTCGACCCGTGGCTGCAATGCGCCATCGACTGGGACACCACCATCGCCTACCGCCAGCGGCTGTGGAGCCTGGGCCTGGGCGTGGCCGAGGCAATGGACACCGCCCAGCGTGGCATGGGCCTGGACTGGCCCACCTCGCTGGAGCTGATCCGCCGCAGCCTGGATGCGGCACGCGACCATCCGGGGGCGCTGGTGGCCAGCGGCTGCGGCACCGACCACCTGGCGCTGGACGCGGTGCGCAGCGTGGACGACGTGATTCGCGCCTACGAGGAACAGATGGAGGCCATCGAGGCCCTGGGCGGCCGGCTGATCGTGATGGCCAGCCGCGCGCTGGCCCGGGTGGCCAGCGGCCCGGCCGACTATGAGCGGGTGTACGGCCGCATCCTGCGCCAGGCGCGGCAGCCGGTCATCCTGCACTGGCTGGGCGAGATGTTCGACCCCGCGCTGGCCGGCTACTGGGGCGGCGGCAGCGACGTGCAGGCCGCGATGGACACGGCGCTGGGCATCATCGAGGCGCATGCCGACAAGGTGGACGGCATCAAGATCAGCCTGCTGGACAAGGACAAGGAAATCGCGATGCGCCGCCGCCTGCCCGCCACCGGCGGAGCCGATGGGCAAGGCGTGCGCATGTACACCGGCGACGACTTCAACTATGCGGAGCTGATTGCCGGCGACGGCCACGGGCCGGCCAGGGTGCATGGGCAGAGCGATGCGCTGCTGGGCATCTTCGACGCCATCGCGCCGGCGGCCAGCGCGGCGCTGAGTGCGCTGGCCGCGGGCGACGAAGCGCGCTTCCACGAGATATTGGCGCCCACGGTGCCGCTGTCGCGCCACATCTTCGCGGCGCCCACGCGCTTCTACAAGACCGGCGTGGTGTTCATGGCCTGGCTCAACGGCCACCAGCAGCACTTCACGATGGTGGGCGGGCAGCAGAGCACCCGGTCGCTGGTGCACCTGGCCGAGCTGTTCCGCCTGGCCGATGCGGCGCGGCTGCTGGACGACCCGGCGCTGGCCGCGCAACGGATGCGCACGCTGCTGGCGCTGCATGGGGTGGACGCTTGAACATGAGCCGCGACTTCAGCAACAGCCACCAGTGGCTGTCGATCAACACCGCCACGGTGCGCAAGCAATGGCCGCTGGACCGCATCATCGACGAATGCGCGCGGCGCGAGATCCGCGCCATCAGCCCCTGGCGCGACCAGGTGGCCGCGGTGGGCCTGGAGGCCACCGCGCGGCAGCTGCGGGCGCACGGCATGCAGCTCTCGGGCTACTGCCGCGGCGGCTTCTACCCGGCCGCCGATGCCGCCGGCCTGCAGGCGGCGCTGGACGACAACCGCCGCGCGATCGACGAGGCCAAGACGCTGGGCGCGCCCTGCCTGGTACTGGTGGTGGGCTCCCTTCCCGGCACAACCCCCGGCGCGCTGGCCGGCCAGCCTGTCTATACAAGCCTGGCACGCGCCCGCGCAGAGGTGCGCGACGGCATCGCCGCCAGCCTGGATTACGCGAAGCGGGTCGGCATGCCGCTGGCCATCGAGCCGCTGCACCCGATGCAGGCCGCCGAACGTGCCTGCGTCAACACGCTGGAGCAGGCGCTGGACCTGTGCGACGAGCTCGACCCCGATCGCAGCGGCGCGCTGGGCGTGGCCCTGGACGCCTACCACGTGTGGTGGGACCCGAAGCTGCAGCAGCAGATCGAGCGCGCCGGCGCGCAGCGCCTGCTGGCCTACCACGTGTGCGACTGGCTGGTGCCCACGCGCGACCTGCTGAACGACCGCGGCATGATGGGCGACGGCGTGATCGAGCTGAAGGCCCTGCGCGCGGCCGTGGAGGCCGCCGGCTACCGCGGCTTTGCCGAGGTGGAGATCTTCTCCGAGCACTGGTGGCAGCAGCCCGGCGAACGGGTGCTGGACACCTGCATCGAACGCCACCGCAGCGCCGTGTGACCGCGGTCCGGGCGCCGTGTGCGCGCCGCAGGCACGCCAAGTGCCGCAGGCGCGCACAACGAGAGGAGCGACGATGACGCAGCAGACGGCCGATTCCCCGGCAGGCCCGCAGGCCAATCCCACCGCCGAGCCCAGCCTGCACCGGGTGATGGGCCCCTGGCTGCTGCTGCTGTTCATCGTCGGCGACATCCTGGGCACCGGCATCTATGCGCTCACCGGCCAGGTGGCCAAGCAGGTGGGCGGCGTGGTGTGGCTGCCGTTCCTGGTGGCCTTCGTCGTGGCGGTGATCACCGCCTTCAGCTACCTGGAGCTGGTGACCAAGTACCCCAAGGCCGCCGGCGCCGCGCTGTATGCGCACAAGGCCTTCGGCATCCACTTCATCACCTTCATCGTGGCCTTCGCGGTGATGTGCTCGGGCATCACCTCGGCCTCCACCGCCTCGCGCGCCTTCGCGGCCAACCTGTCGCAGGCCTTCGGGCTGGGATTCGAAGGCGGCTTCGCCATCACCGCGGTGGGCCTGGGCTTCATGGCGCTGGTGGCGGCGGTCAACTTCCGCGGCGTGGGCGAAAGCGTGAAGGTGAACGTGCTGCTCACCTGCGTGGAGCTGTCCGGCCTGCTGCTCATCATCGGCATCGGCCTGTGGGCCATCACCCAGGGCAATGGCGACGTGTCGCGCATCACCCAGTTCAAGCCGGCGGTGGACGGCGGCATGTTCTGGTCCGTCATCGCAGCCACGACGCTGGCCTTCTTCGCCATGGTGGGGTTCGAGGACTCGGTGAACATGGCCGAGGAATGCAAGGACCCGGTGCGCCACTTCCCGAAGGTGCTGCTGGGCGGGCTGGTCATCACCGGCATCATCTACGTGCTGGTGTCGGTCTCGGCCATCACGCTGGTGTCGCCGGAAAAGCTGGGCGAGGGCGAGACGCCGCTGCTGCAGGTGGTGCAGGCCGGCGCACCCTCCTTCCCGCTGGGCATCTTCGGCGTGATCACCATGTTCGCGGTGGCCAACAGCGCCCTGATCAACATGCTGATGGCCAGCCGCCTGGTGTACG
This sequence comes from Aquincola sp. J276, assembly GCF_024700035.1. NCBI lineage: Bacteria > Pseudomonadati > Pseudomonadota > Betaproteobacteria > Burkholderiales > Sphaerotilaceae > Aquincola > Aquincola sp. J276. Next base: position 169,317 of record NZ_JAJONC010000002.1, on the reverse strand, counting down.
GCATGGCGCGCGAGCAGGTGCTGCCCGCCGCCCTGGGCCAGGTGCATGCCACGCGCCGCACGCCCTACGTGGCCATCGGCTTCACCACGCTGCTGGCCTTCGGGCTCATCCTCTTCGTGGGCGAGGTGCCGGCCCTGGGCGGCACCACCGCGCTGCTGCTGCTGTGCGTGTTCACCGTGGTCAACGTGTCGGTGCTGGTGCTGCGCAAGGACAAGGTCAACCACAAGCATTTCAAGACACCCACGCTGCTCCCGGTGCTGGGGGCGCTGTCCTGCGCCTTCCTGGTGGGGCCGTGGACCGGCCGCGCCACGGTGCAGTACGAGATCGCCGGCATCCTGCTGGGCGTGGGCGTGCTGCTGTGGCTGCTGACGGTGCGGCTGAACCGCAGCGCCGCCCTTAAAAGGTAACAAGGGCTCATGCGGGGCGGCGGCCGGTCGATAAGCCTGCGGTCGTCCTCCTCGCGCGGCCGGGTCAGCCGGCCGCCAGCCCATGTTCAGAAGTTTTCGTCTCCGCCTTGCCGTGCTGATGGCCCTGCTGCTGCTCGGCAGCATGGGCAGCCTGTCCTGGATGGTGGGTGCCAGCATGTCGCGGCAGCTGGCAGCCGAGCAGGGCCGGGCGCTGCACAACCTGGGGCGCGGCATCGCCAGCCTGATGGGCCAGGGCCTGGACGAGCGGCTGGACGAGATCGCCCGCCTGGCCGAAGGCGACCTGTATCCGTATGCCGCTGGCCCGCGCACCATCGACGACCGCAGCCTGGACCGCATCGCCGCCAACCGCGCCCACTACAGCTGGATCGGCATGGCCCGCACCGACGGCCAGGTGCTGGCCGCCACCCGCCACATGCTGGTGGGCCAGAGCGTGGCCGAGCGGCCGTGGTTCCGCCACGGCCTGCAGGCGCCCTACACCGGTGACGTGCACAAGGCCAAGCTGCTGGCCGCCATGCTGCCGCCGGCGGCCGATGGCGCGCCGCCGCGCTTCATCGACTTCGCCGCGCCGCTGACCGACGGCAACGGCCGCGTGGTGGCGGTCATCGGCGCCCATGTGAACTGGGACTGGGGCCGCGAGATCATCGCCCTGCTGCGCAGCAACGACGCACGCCAGCACGGCGTGCGGGTGTACATCGTCGACGCCACCGGCAATGCCATCCTGCTGCCGCTGGATGCGCCGTCCGACGACACCGTGCCGCAGCTGGACCGGGCGGCCCATGCGCCGGCGCTGCTGGAATGGCCTGACGGCACCGACTACCTGACCGCCGTCACCCCGGTGGAAGCCAATGCCGGGCCCAACCGGCTGGGCTGGAAGGTGGTGGTGCGCCAGCCCGCCAGCGAGGCGCTGCGCCCGGCCTATGCGGCGCAGCGGGTGGTGTGGTGGTCGGGGCTGGGCCTGTCGCTGCTGGCCGCGGTGCTGGCCTGGTGGATGGCCGGCAACCTGAGCCGGCCGCTCACCGCGCTGCATGCGGCCGCGCGCCGCATCGGCGCGGGCGAGACCGACGTGCAGCTGCCGGCGCCCAGCGGCGCCAGCGAGGTGCGCAGCCTGAATGCCGCGCTCACCACCATGATGGCCACGCTGGCCACGCGCGAACGCTCGTTGCGCACGGCCAACGAGACGCTGGAAGCCCGCGTGGCCGAGCGCACCCAGGCGCTGGCCGACGCCAATGCCGAGCTGACGCTGCTGGCCCGGCGCGACGCCCTCACCGGCCTGCCCAACCGCCGCGCCGCCGACGAGCGGCTGCAGTCCGAGGTGGCGCGCCACCGCCGCAGCCAGCTGCCGCTGGCGCTGCTGGTGCTGGACATCGACCACTTCAAGCGGGTGAACGACCAGCACGGCCATGCGGCGGGCGACACCGTGCTGGCCGAGGTGGCGCAGGTGCTGCAGCGCACCCTGCGCACCACCGACTTCGTGGCCCGCACCGGCGGCGAGGAATTCATCGTGCTGCTGCCCGATACCGATGCCGCCGGCGGCCTGCTGGCCGCGGAGAAGCTGCGGGCCGCGGTGCAGGCCCATCCCATCGCCGCGGTGGGCACGGTGACGGTGAGCGTGGGCCTGGCGACGCGGGCCGAGGCCTTCCGCGACGCGGCCGCCGCCACCCATGCCGCCGACGTGGCGCTGTACTCGGCCAAGCGCAGCGGCCGCAACCGCGTGGTGCGCTTCGACGAGGCGGCCCAGATCAGCGACAGCCTGCTCGACGCCCTGGGCACCTGATGCGGCGGGTACCGGGTCTTCACCCCTAAGTTCGCTGCTTGCGTTGCGCTATTCTTGCCTGCACAAAGACATGGGCAGCCAGGCAGGGAGTACGCAAGTGGCAGTCGAAGTACCGCACCCATTCCACCGGCCCCGCGCCGTCCGCACCGCCACCCCATCTGCACGCGCACCGGCGTGAGCGGCGCAGGCGCACCGCCCTCGTCGTTGTGGGGGCGGCTGTCATCCCCCTTCCGTGAATTCGGCTGGCTGGCCGGCAGCCTCTACCTCATCGACCGCCTGCTGCGCGGCCTGTCGCCCCGGCTGGGGCTGTACGTGTACGAGCTGATGGTGCAGCCCATCACCGGCCGGGCGCTGCTGGGCCCCAAGCTCGTGCGCGACCTGCAGTTCGACGAGATCGGCCCCGGCCACCCGGCGCTGGCGCTGATGCCGGCGCGCGAGGACATCAAGGCCGCACGCTTCGCCCAGGGTGCCCGCTGCCTGGGCGTGTGGCGCCGTGGCGAGCTGATCGGCTACCTGTGGTTCTGCGCCGCCCGCTACAAGGAGGACGAGGTGCGCTGCACCTACCACCTGCAGCCGGCAGCCGCCTCCATCTTTGACTTCGACCTCTACGTGATGCCGGCCCACCGCATGGGCATCGGCTTCATGGCGGTGTGGCACGGCGCCAACCAGTACCTGCATGCGCAGGGCATCCGCTACACCTTCAGCCGCCTCACCCGCTTCAACCTGGCCTCCCGCAAGGCGCATGCGCACCTGGGCTGGAAGCGCGTGGGCCGTGCCGTGTTCCTGCATGCCGGACCGGTGGAGTTGATGGTGGCCACCGTGCGCCCGTGGCTGGCCGTGACCACCACCGGCCGCGTGCCGCTGCACCTCCAGCCGCAGGTGCTGCAGCAGGCCGCGCCCGCCAGCAGCGCCGTGCCCGCCCCGCCTTCCCTGAAACGCGAGCCGCCCCATGACTGACATCGACACCCTGATCGCCTGGATCCGCGAGGAAACCGGCTACACCGGCCCCATCGACCCCGACGAGGACCTGCTGCAGGCCGGCGTGCTGGACAGCTTCAACATCGTCTCGCTGGCCATGCATGCGCAGGAACAGTTCGGCGTCGAGTTCGAGGGCGAGGACCTGGTGCGCGACAACCTGGCCCGCCTGTCCAGCCTGGTGGCGCTGATCAAGCGCCGCACCGCCACCGCCTGAAGTTCCGCCATGCCCGCTTCCATTCCCCGCTACCTGGCCCAGACCGCGCAGCGCCTGCCCGACAAGGTGGCCATCGTCTCGCGCGAGCGTTCCATCACCTTCGGCGAGCTGCAGGCGCAGGCCCAGGCCACCGCGCTGTGCCTGCGCGAGATGGGCCTGCAGCCCGGCGACCGCGTGGGCATCTGCATGGAAAAGACCATCGACCAGGTGCTGGCCATCCTGGGCGTGCTGCATGCGAATGCGGTGGTGGTGCCCATCCTGCCGCGGCTGAAGGCGCCCAACATCCGCCACATCATCGAGAACTCGGGCATGGCCGCGATGGTGACCGATGCGGACCGGCTGGGCGAGGTAAGCGACTTCGCCGGCATCACGCGGCTGATCACCGGCCATGGCGAGGTGAGCAACGACTGGCCCAACCTGCCCTACCTGCGCCGCTTCACCCAGCCGCGCAACATCTTCGACCGCATCGGCAACGACAACGCGGCCATCATCTATTCGTCGGGCTCCACCGGCCGGCCCAAGGGCATCCTCATCTCGCACCGCAACCTGGCCGAGGGCGCGGACATCGTGGCCGAGTACCTGGGCACGCGGGAGGACGACCGCATCGGCTGCATGCTGTCGTTCAACTTCGACTACGGCATGAACCAGATCTGGCAGACCATCCGCCAGGGCTGCACCCTGGTGCTGCATGAGCTGGCCCTGCCCAACGACCTGTTCGCGATGATGGCCAAGGAGCGCATCACCGCGCTGCCGGTGATGCCGGTGTTCATCACCAAGATGTTCGACCGCCGGCTCAAGGTGAACACCTCGGCCTTCGACTTCTCCGCCCTGCGCTACGTGTGCTCCACCGGCGGGCGGCTGTCCGACGACATGATCTCCGACCTGCGCGGCGCCTTCCCGCAGGCGCAGGTCTATTCGATGTTCGGCCTCACCGAGGCCTTCCGCGCCACCTACCTGCCGCCGGACAAGCTGGCCAGCCATCCACAGTCGGTGGGCCGCAGCATCCCCGACTGCCAGGTGATGGTGCTGGACGAGAACGGCGACGAATGCCCGCCGCATGTGGTGGGCGAGCTGGTGCAGCGCGGCGCCACCGTCACCAAGGGCTACTGGAACGACCCGGAGAACACCGCCAAGACCTTCAGGACACATCCGCGTTTTCCCGGCGAGACGCTGGTGTTCTCCGGCGACCGGGTGTACCGGGACGAGAACGACTTCATCTACTTCGTCGCCCGCGCCGACGACATGATCAAGACCAAGGGCTTCCGCGTCAGCCCCACCGAGGTGGAGATCGAGGTGGTGCGCCATCCCGAGGTGGTGGAGGCGGTGGCCTTCGCGGTGCCCAACATCAGCGTGGGCGAGGACGTGGCCTGCGCCTACACCACCGTCAGCGGCAAGCCGCTGCCGGAGGCGGTGTTCCGCCAGTTCCTCAAGGGCGGCCTGCCCAGCCACATGGTGCCGGCGCTGCTGCTGCACTTCGACGGCTTTCCCATCCTGGGCAATGCCGGCAAGCTGGACCGCAAGGCCATCAAGCAGGCCGCGCTGGAACGGCTGGCCGCCACGCCGCCGGCCGCCTGAAAGGCCTGCAAGCCATGCCGCAGCAGCCACCCCGCATCGTCATCGGCGTCATCGGCGACGACATCCACATCGTGGGCAACCGCATCATGCAGCTGGCGCTGGAAGAATCGGGCTGCCAGGTGTTCAACCTGCGCACCCGCAACCGGCCCGAGCACTTCTGCCAGGCCGCGCTGGAGGTGAATGCCGACGCCATCTTCGTCAGCTCGCTCAACGGCGAAGGCGAGTACTGGTGCGCCGGCCTGCGCGAGCAGCTGCAGCGCCTGGGCCTGGGCCGGGTGCTTCTGTACGTGGGCGGCAACGTGGTGGTGGGCAACCGGCCGGAGGCCGAGGTGGTGGCCTTGTTCAAGGGCTACGGCTTCGACCGCGTGTACCACCAGCGGCCCGACATCGGCGCGGCCATCAACGACCTGTTCGAGGACCTGCAGCATGGCCCGACCCAGCATTGATGCCCGCCTGCCCCACATCGACAGCCAGCGTGCGCAGGTGCTGGCCCATCCGCTGGCGCGCGGGCTGGACACGGCCGAGGTGGCGCGCCACCTGGCCGGCCTGCCGGCGCAGCGCTTTCCCAGCACGGTGTACGGCAGCCGCGGCCCGCTGCCGCTGATCCAGCCGCGCGGCGGCGTGCCCACCTTCGACGAGCAGCTGATGCTCACCCGCGCGCTCAGCGACGCCGGTGCCGACTTCATCCCGCTGACCATCGACAGCTGCACCCGCCACAACCAGTACGACACCGCGATGCAGCTGCTGCGCCGCAGCGAGGAGGAAGGCCGCAGCCTGCTCAACGGCTACCCGCTGGTGTGCCATGGCCATGAGCTCACGCGGCAGCTGTACGAAGGGCTGGACAAGCCGGTGAGCCTGCGCCACGGCACGCCCGATGCGCGGCTGCTGGTGGAGCTGGCCATCGCCTCGGGCATCGTGGAGATCGAAGGCGGCGGGCTGTGCTACTGCCTGCCCTATTCCGAAGGCTTTCCGCTGGACCGGGCGCTGCTGCACTGGCAGTACGTGGACCGGGTGTGCGCGCTGTACTCCACGCCCGGCCGGCCGGTGCATCGCGAGAGCTTCGGCCCGCTGAGCGCCACGCTGGTGCCGCCGGTCATCGCCATCACGGTGCAGATCGCCGAAGCGCTGCTGGCGGCCGAGCAGGGCGTGATGTCCTTCGCCGTGAGCTTCGGCCAGACCGGCTCCTTCGTGCAGGACGTGGCCACCGCGCGCGTGCTGCGGGCGCTGGCCCGCGAGGCGCTGGACGAGCACGGCTTCGCCGACGTGCAGCTGCGTCTGGTCTACCACCAGTGGATGGGCCAGTTCCCGATGCAGCGCGAGCGGGCGGCCGCGCTGATCGCCGGCTCGGCCGTGGTGGCCGGCGCCATCGATGCCGACAAGATCGTGGTCAAGACGGTGGACGAGGCTTTCGGCGTGCCGCGGCCCGAGGTGAATGCGCAGGCGGTGGATGCGGTGCGCTACGTGCTGCGCACCTTCGCGCTGCCGGGCGGCACCGCCTCGCCGCAGATCGATGCCGAGGCCGCGCTGATCGAGAGCGAGGTGCGCAGCCTGCTGCAGGCCATCTACGGCCTGTCCGGCGACATGTTCTGGGAGAGCGTGTACCGCGCCTTCCAGATGGGCTGGATCGACCTGCCCTTCTCGCCGCATGCCGACAATGCCAACAAGCTGGTGACGATGCGCGATGCGCAGCAGTCCATCCGCATCGCCGACCCCGGTGCGCTGCCGCTGCCCCCGCAGGCCATCGCAGCCGAGCGGCGCGCCATCGATGCCCGGCCCGACAACGGCGAGAAGACCTACCGGCGCATGCTGGCCGACATCTCGATGATGGTGTGAGCAGCCCCATGTTCAACGACCACGCCCGCCTGCCACCCGCGCGCATCGCGCTGGACATCGGCTCCACCGTCGTCAAGCTGGCCTGGCTGGACGACGCCGGCGGCCTGGCCGAGCAGCGCTTCTATCCGCGCGACTTCCAGGCCGGCATCCGCCGCCAGGTGATGGCGCTGCTGGCCGAGCACGGCATCGACCCCGACCAGCAGCCGGTGCTGGCCTGCTCCTCCGCCAACGGCGGCCTGCGCGTGGGCATCGTGTGCCTGAGCCCGCTGTTCAGCGGTGCAGCGCTGCGCAACCAGGTGCTGCTGGCCGGCGCCAACCCCGAATACGTGCATGCCTTCGACGAGGCCCGCGGCGACCTGCGCCGGGTCGACCTGCTGCTGGTGGGCGGCGGCATCGACTGCGAGGACGCCGGGCCGATGGCCCAGCGGCTGGCCGGCTTCGACATCGGCCGCTATCCGCACGGCGCGCTGGTGTATGCGGGCAACCGCCACCTTGCCGAAGCCTTCCGACAGCGCCATCCGCAGGCGCTGGTGATAGCCAACCCGCAGGGCGACAGCCTGAGCAACCGCGTGGGCAGCGTGTTCGAGTGCGTGCGCCGCGCGTACCTGGCCGACCTGGTGTTCAAGGAAGGCGTGAGCGAGCTGCCACCTTCCATCGCCCACCGCATCCGGCCCACGCCGGAGGTGGCCAGCCGCGGCTTCCTGCGCGCAGTGCTGGGCCAGACCGGCCTGCCGGTGGTGGGCAACTGCCTGGCGCTGGACGTGGGCGGCGCCACCACCGACCTGCACTACACCGTGGAGCTGGTGGCCGAGGACAGCCCGGCCCGGCCGGCCAGCGGCGTGTCGGTGGCGCGTTATGTGTTCGCCGACCTGGGCATCGTGGCCTCGCGCGACACCTTGCTGCAGCAGCTGCGCAGCCATCCGCAGCTGTATGAATTCCTGGTGGCCTGCCACGGCAGCGACGTGCGCGGCCTGTATGCGGCGCTGCGCGAGGGCGAGGCCGAACCCACGCCGGCGCTGCTGGCGCATGGCTGCCTGTTCCTGGCGCTGGACCGCTTCGCCCGCGGCCACGGCCCGGGACTGCCCACCGGCCAGCTGGACGCGGTGGCCCAGGTGCTGCTGACCGGCGGCGCCGGCCAGCTGATGGAGCCGCCGGTGGTGGCCCGGCTGCTGGCGCTGCTGCAGCGCCCCGGCACGCCCGCGCCGCGGGTGCAGGTGGACAGCCGCTACGAGATCTGGGTGGCCGGCATCACCGCCACCGAAGAGGTGCACCCATGACCGCCGCCCTGCTGCCCGCGGTGGACTGGACGGCCACGCCGCCCGCGCAATGGCAGGCGCTGGCCGAAGCGCACGGCACGCCGCTGTACCTGCTGGATGCCGACGTGGTGGCCCAGCGGGTGCAGGCGGTGCGCGAGGCCTTCGGCGGCCTGGCGCAGGTGTATTACGCGGTCAAGGCCAACCCGAACCTGGGCCTGCTGCGGGCGCTGGCCGGCGTGGTGGACGGGCTGGACATCTCCTCCGGCGGCGAACTGGCGCAGGCCCGGCTGGCCGGCCATGATCCGGCGGCGATGAGCTTTGCCGGCCCCGGCAAGACCGACGAGGAACTGCAGGACGCCATCGCCGCCGGCGTGGGCGGCATCAGCTGCGAATCGCTGGCCGAGCTGGACCGCTGCGCCGCCCTGGCGCGCAGGCTGGACCGCCCGGCCCGGGTGCTGCTGCGGGTGAACCCCATCGCGCCCAACCGCGGCTACGGCGTGAAGATGGGCGGCCGGCCGGTGCAGTTCGGCATCGACGAGGCCGCGCTGGACGAGGCCGTGGCCCGCCTGCAGGCCCACGGCCCGGTCCTGCAGTTCCAGGGCCTGCATGCCTACGTGGGCAGCCAGTGCTTCGATGCCGCGGTCGTGGCCGAGACCACGCGCGACACCTTGCGCATCGCCGGGCAGCTGGCTGACCGCCACGGCCTGGTGAGCCGGTTGCTCAACCTGGGCGGTGGCTTCGGCCTGGGGCAGTCCGCCGAGCGCAAGCTGCTGGACCTGGCCGCGGCCGGCGCGATGCTGCAGCCCGACTTCCAGGCCTGGCGGCAGCGCTTTCCCATGGGCACGCTGCTGTTCGAGCTGGGCCGCTACCTCACGGCCGAGGCCGGCGTGTACGTCACCCGCGTGGTGGACACCAAGGCCTCGCGCGGCAAGGCCTACGTGGTGTGCGACGGCGGCCTGAACCACCAGCTGGCCGCGGCCGGCACCTTCGGTGCGGCGCTGCGGGGCAACTTCCCGCTGTTCAACCTCAGCCGGCCCGAGGCCGAGCCGACGGCCTGCCAGGTGGCCGGCCCGTCCTGCAATCCCACCGACCTGCTGGGCGTGGATGCCACCCTGCCCACGCCGCAGCCGGGCGACCTGATCGGCGTGGGCCAGTCAGGCGCCTACGGCCTGACCGCCAGCCCGCTGCTGTTCCTGGGCCACGACACGCCGGTGGAGCTGGTACGCCGCCACGGCGAGGTGAGCGTGGGGCGGCGCAGGCATTCGGTGCTGGACTTCAACTGAAGGCTTGCTCAAGGCGCAGTCGGGTCAGTTGTCCGGCTTCACCTTTGCCCGCGCCAGCACCGGCTTCCAGCGCTGCTGCTCCACGCCGATGAAGCGTGCGAACTCGGCCGGCGTGCTGCCCACGGCGATGGCGGCTTCCTTGGTGAGGTGATCCACCGCGGTGGCCGAAGTGATGGCCTTGGCGGCGGCCGCGGCCAGGGTGTCCAGCGCGCCCTGCGACAGGCTGGCCGGGGCCAGCAGGCCGTACCACTGCGTCATCTCGAAGCCGGGGAAGCCCTGCTCCGCCACCGTGGGCACGTCGGGCAGCTGCGGGATGCGCTGCGGCGTGCCGGTCGCAATGCAGCGCAGCTTGCCGGTCTTGATGAACTGCATCACCGCCGGTGCGCCCACCGAGGCGGCGTCCAGCCGGCCGGCCAGCAGGTCGGTGAGCTGCGGACCGGTGCCGCGGTAGGGCACGTGGGTGATGAAGGTGCCGGTGGCCATCTTCAGGTACTCGAAGGCCAGGTGGCCGGCGCTGCCGTTGCCCGCCGAGCCGTAGTTCAGTTGGCCGGGCTTGGCCTTGGCCAGCGCCACGAACTCCTTCAGGTTGCGTGCCGGCACGTCGTTGTTCACCAGGTACAGGCTGGGCACCTTGGCCAGCAGGCTCACCGGGCGGAAGTCCTTGTTGGCGTCGTAGGGCAGCTTGTCGAAGATGAACGGGTTGACCGCCAGCGTGCCGATGTGGCCGAGGATGATGGTGTGCTGGTCCTCGGCCCGCGCCACTTCCTGCATCGCCACGTTGCCGGCGCCGCCGGGCTTGTTGTCCACGTACACGCTCTGGCCCAGCAGCTTGGTCATCTCGGCCGCCGCGGCGCGCGCCACGATCTCGGAGCTGCCGCCGGGCGCAAACGGCACCACGAAGCGGATGGACTTGGCCGGCCAGGCCTGCGCCTGGCTGCGCAGCGGCCAGGCCGCGCCCAGGCCCAGGCCGGCGGCGCCCAGCAGCGCGCTGCGGCGGGTGATGTGAGGGTTGCGCATGGGCTTGTCTCCAGGTTCTTGGGGTTGAAGCGCCCATGGTGCCTGCGGCCACCTTTCAAACCACTTTCATCGCCGGGCGCTTGGCAGAGAATCGGCGCCGCCATGCGCATCCTGCTTGCCGAAGACGAACACACGCTGGCCCAGTGGCTGGCCAAGGCCCTGGGCCAGTCGGGCTTCCGTGTCGACTGGGTGGACCACGGCGGCCTGGCGCTGCGGGCGCTGCAATCGCAGGACTACGACGCGCTGGTGCTGGACCTGGGCCTGCCGGGGCGCAGCGGCCACCAGGTGCTGCAGCAGCTGCGCGCCAGCGACCAGCGGCTGCCGGTGCTGATCCTCACCGCCCGCGATTCGCTGGCCGAGCGGGTGAGCCTGCTCAACGAGGGCGCGGACGACTTCCTGGCCAAGCCCTTCGCCCTGGCCGAGCTGGAAGCGCGGCTGACCGCGCTGATCCGCCGCGCCCGCGGCGTGGAGCATCCGCGGCTGGCCTGCGGGCCGCTGGTGTTCGACACCGTCACCCGGCAGCTGTCGCTGGCCGGCCAGCCGCTGCTGCTGTCGCCGCGCGAGCAGGCGCTGCTGCGCAGCCTGCTGCAGCGCAGCGGCGAGCCGCTGACCCGCCAGCAGCTCCTCGACCGCGTGTTCACCGACGACGACAGCGTGCTGCCCTCCGCGGTGGAGGTGCTGGTGCACCGGCTGCGCAAGCGGCTGGAGCACAGCGGCGTGCGCATCGCCACCTACCGGGGCCTGGGCTATGTACTGGAAGAAGACCCGGCGCCTGACGCTTAAGGCCACGGTGCTGGCGCTGCTGCTGCCGGGGCTGGCGGGCATCATCGCGGTGGAGCTGTCGCTCACCCGCGCCGATGCGCTGGAGGCGGCCAATGCGGCCTACGACCGTTCGCTGCTGGGCGCCATCCGCTCGCTGGACCTCAACGTGTCCACCGCCTCGGGTGGGCTGTCGGTGGAGCTGCCCTACCGGCTGTTCGAGTTCTTCCAGCTCACCGCCCGCGGCGACGTGTACTTCCGCGTGGCCACCGCCGACGGCCTGGTGGAGATCGGCAGCCCCGACCTGCCCAAGCCGCCGGCCCTGCCGGCCATCGGCACGCCGGTGTTCTACGACGCCACCTACCTGGGCGACGCGGTGCGCGTGGGCACCTACGTGCGGCTGCTGGAGCAGCCGCTGAGCAGCACCGGCGTGCGCGAGCTGGTGATCCAGGTGGCCGAGAACCTGGCCAACCGGCGCGAGTTCATCCGCAGCTTCATGTGGCGGGCCACGCTACGCGACGGCTCGCTGATCGCGCTGGTGGGCCTGGGCCTGGCCGGGCTGATGGCCTGGGCGATGCGGCCGCTGTCGGTGCTGGCGGCGCAGGTGGCCGGCCGCAGCGATGCCGACCTGCGGCCGCTGGAAAGCCGCGGCCTGCCGGCCGACGTGCAGCCGCTGGTCGAGGCGGTAAACCGGCAGATGGCCCGCACGCAGGCGGTGCTGCAGCGCGAGCGCGCCTTCCTTGACGATGCCTCGCACCAGCTGCGCACGCCGCTGGCCACGCTGCGCGCGCAGATCGACTACGGCCTGCGCGAGACCGATCCGCAGCAGTGGCGGCACACGCTGCAGGCGCTGTCGCAGCAGCTGGACGACGCGGTGCGCAGCACCCACCAGCTGCTGGCCATGGCGCGGTCGGACACGGTGGCGCTGCAGCCCGCCGCCTTCGACCTGGGCGACTTCCTGCGCACGGTGGCGCTGAAGCTGCTGCCCCAGGCCCGCGCCCGCTCGCTGGACTTCGGCGTGGAGCCGCCGGCCGCCGGCACGCCGGCGCAGGCCCGCGGCGACGCCACGCTGCTGGGCGAGGCCTTCGGCAACCTGGTACACAACGCCATCGTGCACAGCCCGGCGCAGGGCAAGGTGACCCTGGGCGCCGCCGCCGACGGCTTCGGCTGCAGCCTGTGGGTGCGCGACGAAGGCCCGGGCCTGGATGCGGCGGTGCAGCCGCGCATCGGCCAGCGCTTCGTCAAGGGCCGCGGCAGCAACGGCGCCGGCCTGGGCCTGGCCATCGCCCGCAACATCGCCGAGCGCCATGGCGGCACGCTGGTGCTGGAGCCGGCCGGGGACGGTCCCGGCCTGCTGGCGCGGCTGTGGTGGCCAAGCGCCGGGTTGCCGGCGGACGGGGCATCGGCATGAGGCGGCGCGCGTGGGCCACCGGCGCCAGGGGCGCCCTCTCTCGCGGGCTGTGCATCGCCCTCGCCCTTGCCGGCCCCGCCGCGGCAGCCGGCCCCGACGACCGGCCCGAATGCGTGGTGCCGGCCAAGGCGGGCGGCGGCTTCGACCTCACCTGCCAGCTGGTGCAGGCCATGCTGCAGAGCACGCCGCGGCCCGCCGGCGCGCCGCCGATGCGGCTGAGCTACCTGCCCGGCGGCATCGGCGCGGTGGCCTTCGAGGCGGCGGTCAACCGCCGGCCGGCCGACGGCAACGCGGTGGTCGCCTTCTCGGCGGGCTCGCTGCTCAACCTGGCCCAGGGCAAGTTCGGCGCGCACACCGAGCGCGACGTACGCTGGCTGGCCGCGGTGGCCACCGACTACGGCGTGATCGCGGTGGCGCGCGACTCGCCCTACCGGAACCTGGGCGAGCTGGTGGCCGCGCTGAAGGCCCGGCCCTCGGGCGTGGTGATCGGCGCCGGCGGCACCATCGGCAGCCAGGACTGGGTGAAGGCCGCGATGCTGGCGCGGGCCGCGGGCGTCAGCCACCGCATCATCCGCTTCGTGGCCTTCGAGGGCGGCGGCGATGCGCTGTCCGCGCTGGAAGGCGGCCATGTGCAGGTGTTCACCGGCGATGCCGCCGAGGTGGCCCAGCACCTGAAGCGCAGCGCCGGCGTGCGGGTGCTGGCGGTGCTGGCGCCGCAGCGCCTGCCCGGCCCGCTGGCGCGGGTGCCCACCGCGCTGGAGCAGGGTTTCGACCTGCAATGGGCCACCGCCCGCGGCCTGTACATGGGCCGCGACGTGCCGCCCGAGGCCTTCCGCCAATGGCAGCAGCTGCTGGAGCGCGCGCAGCGCTCGCCCGAGCATGCGCGGCAGCTGCAGGCCGTCGGCCTCTATCCGTTCTGGCGCAGCGGGCCGGAGCTGGACGAGTTCATCGCGCAGAGCATGGCCCGCTACCGCGGGCTGGCCGCCGAGTTCGAGCTGCGCATCCGCTGACGGCGGCGGCCGCACGCCTCAGGCCGCCGCGCTGCGCCGGCCGCGCGCCGCGCGCTGGATGCCCTGCGGCCGCTGCGCCAGCATCGCGCTGCACAGCGCCTGCGCTGCCACCGACAGGCTGCGGTCGCGCGGTCGCACCAGGTAGATGTGGCGCTGCAGCCCGGGCCAGGCCAGCCGACGGGTGACGATGCCGGGCGCCTGGAAATGGAACAGCGTGAGCCGCGGCACCACGCTGATGCCGATGCCGGCGCGCACCATGCCCATCACCGTGGCCAGCTGGTCCACCTCCATCACCGACTGCATGGCCTGCGGATGGGTGGCGGCATCCAGGTACTGCCGCACGCTGGAGGTGCGCGAGAGGTGGATGAAGGGCCAGGCCGCCACGTCGCGCGGCCGCACCTCGCGGGCACGGGCCAGCGCATGGTCCTCGGGGCACACCAGGTGGAAGTCGTCGCTGCAGAAGGGCTCGGCCTGCAGCTCGGGCGTCTCGGCCCGCGTAGCGGCCAGGGCGAAGTCGGCCTCGCCGCGGCGCACCCGCTCGATGCAGGGCTCGGACAGCACGTCGGCCACCCGCAGCTCGATGCCGGGATGCTGCGCCTGGAACTGCGCCAGCACCTGCGGCAGCCAGCCCGCCGCCAACGATGGCAGCAGCGCGATGGACACGCGGCCGCGCCGCCGCGCCGCATGGTCCTGCATGCCGGCCACCGCATGCTCGAACTCCTCCAGCACCCGCCGGGCCGAGGCCTCGAACTCCCGGCCCTCGGCCGTCAGCTCCACCGAGCGGGTGCTGCGGTCGAACAGCCGCAGGCCCAGCGACTCCTCCAGCTGCCGGATCAGCGCGCTGAACGCCGGCTGCGACAGGTGGCTCTGCGCGGCCGCGCGGGTGAAGTTGCGCTGCGCGGCCAGCGCCAGGAAGGCGCGAAGCTGGCGGGTGGAGACATTCATCTGTGTTTCCGATCAAGTGATCCGAATTCTCGAATTCTCTTATCAATCGCGCCGCCCTACATTCGCCGGCAACAAGAGGAGACACATGGTTCCGCAACCCTTGCGCATCGGTGGTGCCGCAGGCTTCTCGGGTGACCGCACCGATGCCGCCGCACCCGTGGTGCAGGCGCTGATCGCTGCCGGCGGGCCGGCCGTGCTGATCTTCGAGACGCTGGCCGAGCGCACCCTGGCGCTGGCCCAGCTCGCGCGCCGGCAGAACCCCGAGGCCGGCTACGAGCCGCTGCTGGACGACCTGCTGCGCCCGGTGCTGGCCGACTGCCTGGCCCACGGCATCCGCATCGTCAGCAACTTCGGCGCAGCCCATCCGATGGGCGCGGCGCGCCGCATCCAGGCGCTGGCCGCCGAGCTGGGCCTGCCGGCGCCGCGCATCGCGGTGGTCAGCGGCGACGACGTCTCCGGGCCCGCGCAGCGGCCGGCGCTGCTGGAATGCCTGTCCGAAGCCGACCGCCAGCTGCTGGCCGAGCGCCCGCTGGTCAGTGCCAATGCCTACCTGGGCGCCGAGGCCATCGCCCAGGCGCTGAAGGCCGGCGCGCAGGTCGTGGTGTGCGGCCGCGTGGCCGATCCTTCCCTGGTGGTGGGCCCGGCGCTGGCCCATTTCGGCTGGGCGCCGGACGACTGGGACCGCCTGGCCCGTGCCACCATGGCCGGCCACCTGCTGGAATGCGGCGCGCAGGTCACCGGCGGCTACTTTGCCGACCCCGGCGTGAAGGACGTGCCCGGCCTGGCCACGCTGGGCTATCCCATCGCCGAGATCGATGCCGACGGCCACTGCAGCATCGGCAAGCCCGCCGGCACCGGCGGCCTGGTGAACGAGCACACGGTGAAGGAACAGCTGCTGTACGAGGTGCACGATCCCGCCGCCTACCTCACGCCCGACGTGGTGGCCGACCTCAGCCAGGCCCGCGTGCGGCAGCTGGCGCCCGACCTTGTGCGGCTGGAAGGCGTGCGCGGCCATGCGCGCACCGACACGCTGAAGGTCAACGTGTGCTTCGAGTCGGGCTGGCTGGCCGAAGGCGAGATCTCCTATGCCGGCCCGCGGGCCGAGGCTCGCGCCCGGCTGGCCGCGCAGGTGCTGCGCGAGCGGCTGGCCGGCCTGGGCCCGCTGCGGGCCGACCTGATCGGCGTGGCCAGCGTGTTCGCCGATGACGCAGGCCGCTGGCTGGCCGACACGCCCGACCGCGGCGCCACCGACGTGCGGCTGCGCGTGGCACTGCGCCACGCCAGCAAGGCCGGCGCCGAGCGGCTGGCGCGCGAGGTGCTGGCGCTGTACACCTGCGGCCCCGCCGGCGGCGGCGGCGTGCGCACCACGCTGCGGCCCACGCTGGGCACGGTGTCGTGCCTGATGCCGCGCGCGCTGGTGCCTGCGCGCTTCGAGATGCTGGCGGCGGAGGGCGCGGCATGAACGAGACCCTCATCACCGTGCCGCTCTGGCGTGCCGCGCACGGCCGCACCGGCGACAAGGGCAACCGCTCCAACATCAGCGTGATCGCCTGGCATGAAGACCTGTTCGCACCCATCGTCGAGCAGATCACCGAGGCGGTGGTGGCCCAGCGCTTCGCGCACCGCCGGCCCAGCCGGGTGCAGCGCCACCTGCTGCCCGCGCTGCAGGCGATGAACTTCGTGCTGGACGACGTGCTGGACGGCGGCGTCAACGATGCACTGAACCTGGACAGCCATGGCAAGGCCCTGTCCTTCCTGCTGCTGGAGCTGCCGCTGCAGCTGCCCGCCCACCTGGCGCCGCTGTTGCGCGGCCACGGCCAGGGCCCTTCCGAACCAGACCGACATCACATCCCACAGGAGACGACATGAAGTACCCCGCCACCCGCCGCCACACGATGGCCCTGCTGCTGGCCGCCAGCCTGGCGCCCGCCGCCTGGGCCCAGGGCAAGTACCCCGAGAAGCCCATCACCTTCGTGGTGCCGTTCGCCGCCGGCAGCGCCACCGACCAGCTGGCCCGGGCACTGGGCAACTCGGTCACCGAGCAGACGAAGCAGACGGTGGTGGTGGAGAACAAGGCCGGCGCCAGCGGCATGCCGGCGGCGCAGCAGGTGGCGCGCAGCGCGGCCGACGGCTACACGGTGCTGATCACCACCAACACCACGCATGCGGCCAACGAGCACCTGTACAAGAAGATGCCCTACGACCCGGTGAAGGACTTCATGCCCGTCACCGGCCTGGGCAAGGGCGGGCAGGTGATGGTGGTCAACGTGAACTCGCCGTACAAGAGCGTGGCCGATGTGGTGGCGGCGGCCAAGCAGTCGCCGGGCAAGCTCACCTTCGGCAGCGGCAGCTCCTCCAGCCGCATGGCCGGCGAGATGCTCAAGCAGCTGGCCGGCGTGGACATCCTGCACGTGCCCTACAAGAGCAACCCGCTGGGCATCACCGACCTGCTGGGCGGCCAGATCGACCTGATGATCACCGACACCTCCACCGGCGTGCCGCAGGTCAAGGCCGGCAAGCTGCGGGCGCTGGGCTATTCCACGCAGAAGCGCAGCGTGCAGCTGCCCGACGTGCCCACCATCGACGAGGCCGGCGTCAAGGGCTACGACATGGGCTACTGGTTCGCGGCCTATGTGCCGGCCGGCACGCCGGCGCCGGTGGTGGCGCGGCTGAACGAGCTGCTGCAGACCGCCGTCAAGGGCCCCGCCGCCAAGACCTTCTTCGACACCGCCGGCTCCGAACCCTGGACCACCACGCCCGACGAGCTGGCCAGGTTCCAGGCGGCCGAGACCCAGAAATGGGGCAAGGTCATCAAGGCCGCCGGCATCGAAGCCGAGTAACCGGCCGCACCGCTTCCATCCCCCGACAGCCCGACCCCGCACCGCCGCGCAGAACGGCGGGCCGGGCCGCGCCATGCCCGAACACAGCCAGGAGACAAGACATGACCCGCCCCCAACCCAAGCTCGGCGCGCTGTTCGCGCTCTGCACGCTCGGCGCCGTCGCGCTCACCGCCTGCGGCGGCGACGGTGACGACGACGGCGCGACCGCACCGCCGCCGGCGCCCACGCCGCTGGCCTGCGAGGCCGCTTCCTTCGCCGCGCTGAAGCTCGACAACGCCACCATCACCTCGGCCACGCCGGTGCCCGCCGGCAGCTACACGCCGCCCGGCACCCGCACCGTGCTGGAGGGCCTGCCGGCCTTCTGCCTGGTCAAGGGCCAGGCCACGCCCACCAGCGACTCCCTCATCAACTTCGAGGCCTGGGTGCCCACCGGCGCGGCCTGGAACGGCAAGCTGGTGACCACCGGCAACGGCGGCTACAGCCCCGCGCTCAGCCACCGCGACATGGCCTATGCGATGGCCCAGGGTTATGCCGTGATCGGTGGCGACACCGGCCACCAGGGCGACCCCAATGCGATGGACTGGGGCCTGGGCCACCCGGAGAAGATCACCGACTGGGGCAGCCGCTCCATCCACGCCATCACCGTGCCGGCCAAGCAGCTGGTGGCCACGCTGCAGGGCCAGCCGGCCAAGCGTGCCTACTACTACGGCTGCTCCACCGGCGGCCACCAGGCCTATGCCCAGGTGCAGCGCTACCCCACCGACTTCGACGGCGTGATCGCCGGTGCGCCGGGCAACAACCGCACCGCGCTGAATGCCGAGTTCCTGTGGCGCTACCTGTCCAACCGCACCAGCGAAGCCGATCCGGCGCTGCTGCTGACGCCGGCCAAGGCCGCGCTGATCACCACCGCCGCGGTGGCCGCCTGCGACACCCTCGACGGCGTGGCCGACGGCGTGATCACCGATCCTCGGCAATGCACCAGCGCCCGCTTCGACGTCGGCTCGCTGCAGTGCACCGGCGCCGACGCCGCCACCTGCCTGACCGCGCCGCAGGTGGAGGCCGCCCGCAAGATCTACGCAGGCCCGAAGAACCCGCGCACCGGGGCGCAGATCTATCCCGGCCAGGTGGTCAGCAGCGAAAGCGGCTGGCCCGGCTACTGGGGCGGCGCAGAGCCGGTGCGCACCGACTACTGGCGGCTGTGGGCCTTCGAGGACCCGTCGTGGAACTGGTGGCAGTTCGACTTCGACCGCGACTACGCCTTCGCGCTGGCCAAGGTGGGCAGCCGGGTGGACCAGACCTCCACCGACCTGTCGGCCTTCAAGGCCGCGGGCGCCAAGCTCATCACCTACCAGGGCTGGATCGACCCGGTGGTGGTGGCCACCGACACCATCGCCTACTACGAGGCGGTGCGCGCCGCGCAGGGCTCGCAGGCCGAGGTGGACCGCTTCTTCAAGCTGTTCATGGTGCCGGGCATGGGCCACTGCTCGGGCGGCCCGGGCGCCACCTCGTTCGGCAACGGCGGCACGCCGCCGGTGATGGATGCCGAGCACGACCTGATGTCGGCACTCGACCGCTGGGTGGAACAGGGCACCGCACCGCAGCGCCTGATCGCCTCCCGCGTGGCCAATGGCGCCGTCACCCGCACCCGGCCGTTGTGCGCCTGGCCTGCCCACGCCGTGTACAGCGGTAGCGGCAGCACCGACGACGCCGCCAACTTCACCTGCCGTTGAGGAGACACGACATGTCTAGACAAGTCAATCACAAGCTCGCCCTGGTACTGGCCGCCGTGCTGCTGGCCGCCTGCGGCAGCGACAACGACAACGACAACGGCAGCGCCAACCCGCCGCCCACGCCCGCCAAGGCGCCGCAGCTGCGCATGACGGTCAGCGCCACCGAGGACTTCGCCGGCACCTACGGCAGCGTGGGTGCGTACGAGAAGCTCACCGGCACCATCGCCGGCGAGGTGGACCCCGCCGACCCGAAGAACGCGGTGATCCAGGACCTGCAGCTGGCACCGCGCAATGCCAACGGCATGGTGGAGTACAGCGCCGACTTCGTGATGCTCAAGCCCAAGGACATGAGCAAGGCCAGCGGCGTGCTGCGCTACGACGCGCCCAACCGCGGCAACATCCTGACGATGCTCAACCCCGTGGCCACGCCCAGCGACGCGGTGTACCTGGAGCGCGGCTACGTGATGCTGTATTCGGCCTGGCAGGGCGACGTGCCCAAGAGCAACCCGGCCCGCCTCACGGTCACGGTACCGGTGGCCAAGAATGCCGACGGCAGCAGCATCACCGGCCCTTACCGCAGCGAGCTGGTGCCCACGGCCGCGGTGCCTGCGATGGCCCTGCCCGGCGGCGTGTTCAACGGCACCATGATTCCCTACGAGCCGGCCAGCCTGGACAACACCCTGCCCGGCTACTCGCTCACCCGCCGGCGCAACGAGACCGACCCGCGCATCCCGGTGGCGCCTGCCGACTGGAAGTTCGCTACCTGCGACACCGCGGCCAATCCCTTCCCCGGCACCGCCAGCCCCAGCAGCATCTGCCTGAAGGGCGGCTTCGATCCGCAGTACCTGTACGAGCTGGTCTACGTCGCCAAGGACCCGAAGGTGATGGGCGTCGGCCTGGCCGCGCTGCGCGACACGGTGAGCTTCTTCCGCAAGCAGGCGGCGGATTCGGCCGGCACGCCCAATCCGCTGGCCGGCCGCATCACCCACACGCTGGGCCAGGGCACCTCGCAGTCGGGCAATGCGATGAAGACCTTCCTGCACCTGGGCTTCAACCAGGCGCTGGACGGCGGCAAGGTGTTCGACGGCCTGTTCGCCCATGTGGCGGCGCGCCAGACCAACATCAACACCCGCTTTGCCGTGCCCGGCGGCGGTGGCGGCCTGCGCACCGACCACACCGCCTTCGGCCAGACGGCCCCGCGCGGCCTGGCCGCGGACTACCAGGACGACGTCAGCGGCCGCCAGGGCGGCGTGATGAAGCGCTGCGAGGCCACCAGCACCTGCCCCAAGTTCTTCCTCGGCCTGTCGGGCACGGAGTTCTGGCAGCTGCAGGGCTCGCCGGTGCTCACCGATGCCTACGGCTTCCGCGACCTGGTGCAGCCGGCCAACGCCCGCATCTACTACTACGCCAGCACCCAGCACGGCGGCAACGGCGGCGTGGCCAGCATCAGCTACGCACCCAGCCGCAACGTGTACCCGGCCGGCACGGTGGTGCACTTCACCGACACCTTCCGAGCCCTCTTCGTGGCGCTGGAAGACTGGGTGGTGCGCGGCACCGAGCCGCCGGCCAGCCAGGTGCCGAAGGTGGCCGACGGCACCCTGGTGCGGCCGGACCAGCTGGTGTTCCCGGTGATGAAGGGCCTGACCTGGCCCGTGGGCGGCACGCAGACGGCCATCCCCGACTTCAACTACCTGGCCCGCTACAACGGCTTTGCGCTGTACGACTTCGGCCCGCAGTACATCCCGCAGGACGAATCGGGCATCGCCACCCAGCTGCCGCCCTATTACACCGGCCGCGACTACGCGATCCTGGTGCCGCAGGTGGACCCGGGCACCGGCCTGACGCGCGCCGGCATTAAGAGCGTGGAGGCGCAGGCACCGCTGGGCACCAGCATCGAGTTCAACTACGTGGCCACGCCGGGCATCGTCGACCTGTCCAACCTCACCGGCGCCTTCATCCCCTTCCATGCCACCGAGGCGGCCCGCCTGGCGGCCGGCGACAGCCGGCCTTCGCTGGAATTGCTGTACGGCAGCCATGACGGCTATGTGGCGGCGGTGCGCAGCGCGGCCGATGCGCTGGTGGCCCAGCGGCTGCTGCTGCCGCGGGATGCGCAGCTGCGCATCCAGCAGGCGGCCGATTCCAGCGTGCTGCGCTAGGGCCGGCGCGCCCCGGCGGCAGGTCAGAGTTCGATAGCCGATTCGCTAGACTCGGCTTTCGATACCCCTCCGCCGCCGGGCACGATGGCCACCAGCCGCAAGACACCCTCCCGCAAGACCGCCCGCGCCGCCGCGCCCGAACCGCCCCCGGCGGTGGCCGACGCGCTCTACAACGTCTCCCTGGAAAAAGGCCTGCAGGTGCTGCGGGCCTTCGACGCCGCCCACCGCACCATGACGCTGGTGGAACTGGCCGAGCTCACCGGCATGAGCAAGGGCTCGGTGCAGCGCACGGTGCACACGCTGCAGGTGCTGGGCTACGTGGGCAAGCATCCGCAGACGCGGCGCTTCCAGCTGCTGCCCAGGGTCATCGAGATCGGCTTCAACTACCTGTCCGCGCATCCGCTGATCCGTGCCGCCCATCCCTACCTGACGCAGCTGGCGAATGCCAGCGGCGAGACGGCCAGCCTGACCGAGGCGGTGGACACCGAGATGGTGTACGTGGCGCAGCTGCTCACGCCCAAGTTCATCCCGGTGCTCACGCCGGTGGGCATGCGCATCCCGATGTACTGCACCAGCTCGGGCCGCGCATGGCTCAGCGCGCTGCCGGCCGAGCAGGCCCGGGCGCTGCTGCAGGCCAGCCACCGGGAGCGCCGCACGCCGGCCACCCTGGTGGACGTGGACGCCATCATGAAGCGCGTCGCCCAGTGCCGGAAGGTGGGCTACGCCACCAACTGCGAGGAGCTGTTCCTGGGCGACATGGGCCTGGGCGCCGCGGTGGTGGACAGCACCGGCCGGCCGGTGGCCGCGGTGCATGTGTCGCCGCCCACCAGCCGCTGGACGATGGAGGAGGCGCAGAAGAAGCTGGCGCCCATGGTCATCGAATGCGCGCGCGCCATCTCGCTGGCGGTGGCGCACTGAGGGCGCGGCGCCGCGGCCCGCTCACATCGCCAGTGCCAGCATCGTGCGCAGCAGCACATCGCCGCCGGCGGTGATGTGCGCGGGCAGCGCATCCTCGATCTCGTTGTGGCTGATGCCGTCCTTGCAGGGCACGAAGATCATCGCCGTGGGCGCCACCCGGGCCAGGTAGACGGCGTCGTGGCCGGCGCCGCTGACGATGTCCATGTGCGGCAGCCCGAGCGACTGCGCCGCCGCCCGCACGCCGTCCACGCAGGCCGCGTCGAACACGCAGGGATCGAAGCTCACCACCTGCTGCACCGCCACCTGCACGCCCGCGGCCTCGGCCAGCGCGGCGAAGCCGGTACGCATCGCCTGGTCCATGCGGTCCAGCCCGGCCTGCGCCAGGTGGCGGAAGTCCACCGAGAAACGCACCTCGCCGGGCACCACGTTGCGTGAGTTGGGCAGCACCTGCAGGTGGCCCACGGTGCCGCGGCCGTCGGGCGCCTCCTGCAGCGCGATGCGGTTGACCAGTTCCACCATGCGCGCCGCGGCCAGCAGCGCATCGCGGCGCAGCGCCATCGGCGTGGGGCCGGCATGGGCATCCATGCCGGTCACCGTCACGTCGTACCACTGCTGGCCCAGCGCGCCGCGCACCACGCCGATGGGCAGGCCCTGGTCTTCCAGCACCGGGCCCTGCTCGATGTGGGCTTCCAGGTAGGCGGCATACATGCCGCCGGGCACCTGGCCGCAGGGCTGCGGGCCCAGGTAGCCGATGCGCCGCAGCTCGTCGCCCACCGACAGCCCGGCGCCGTCGCGCTCCGCATGGATGCGCGGCACCTCGAACACGCCGGCGAAGGCGCCGGAGCCCATCATCACCGGCGTGAAGCGGGTGCCTTCCTCGTTGGTCCAGAACACGACCTCGATCGGTGCACGGGTGGCCAGGCCGTGATCGTTCAGGGTGCGCACCACTTCGAGGCCTGCCAGCACGCCGAAGTTGCCATCGAACTTGCCGCCGGAAGGCTGGGTGTCGATGTGGCTGCCGGTGGCCACCGCGCGAGCGGCGGGATCGGTGCCGGCGCGGCGGCCGAACACGTTGCCCACCTCGTCGACGCGCACCTCGAGGCCGGCGTCGCGGAACCACCGCACCACCTGGTCGCGGCCGGCGCGGTCTTCGTCGGTGAGCGCGATGCGCCGCACGCCGCCCTTGGGCGTGGCGCCGATGGCGGCCAGCGCCATCAGCGATTGCCACAGGCGTGCGCCGTCGATGCGCGGGCTGTCGGGAAGGGGGGTGGGCTGCTGTGGGGCGGTGCGCATCGGCTTGGCGTCATGCAATGGATGAGAGTATGGATAACCAGTAGACCACTATCGACAAAACATAGCACCATATCGTTAATCGATACGTTTGCGGCTGTTTGCGCCGGTTTTTGGCACAGCGCTTGCATGACGGTGCCGGCCTCTTGATGTGCAACCTTCTTCAATACCCGGATGGTGACCCGATGAGCCTGAACCCGTTGCAGCCCTGCCGCCTGCGCCACCTCGCCCTTGCCGCCGCGCTGTCGCTGCTTGGCAGCAGCGCCGCCCTGGCGCAGGAGAAGGTGCTGCGCATCGCGATGACGGCCGCCGACATCCCGCGCACGCTGGGCCAGCCCGACCAGGGCTTCGAGGGCAACCGCTTCACCGGCATTCCCATCTACGACGCGCTGACGCACTGGGACCTGTCCAAGGCCGACGCGCCCAGCGTGCTGGTGCCGGGCCTGGCCACCAGCTGGGCGGTGGATGCCGCCGACAAGACCAAATGGGTGTTCAAGCTGCGCCCGGGCGTGAAGTTCCACGACGGCTCGCCGCTGAATGCCGACGCGGTGGTGTGGAACGTGAACAAGGTGCTGGACAAGGCGGCGCCGCACTTCGATGCCAGCCAGGTGGGCGTCACCGCCTCGCGCATGCCCACGCTCAAGAGCGCCCGCAAGATCGACGACCTGACGGTGGAACTGCTGACCAGCGAGCCGGACTCCTTCCTGCCGATCAACCTGACCAACCTGTTCATGGCCTCGCCTGCGCACTGGGAGGCCAAGCTGAAGGCGGTGCCCGCGGCCACCACCGATCCGGCCGAGCGGGCAAAGGCGGCCTGGACGGCCTTCGCCGCCGATCCCTCGGGCTCGGGCCCCTTCAAGGTCACCCGCTTCGTCGCCCGCGAGCGGCTGGAGCTGGCCGCCAACAAGGCCTACT
Source organism: Aquincola sp. J276 (assembly GCF_024700035.1). Taxonomy (NCBI): domain Bacteria; kingdom Pseudomonadati; phylum Pseudomonadota; class Betaproteobacteria; order Burkholderiales; family Sphaerotilaceae; genus Aquincola; species Aquincola sp. J276. Next base: position 144,985 of record NZ_JAJONC010000002.1, on the reverse strand, counting down.
GGGATGCCAAGCGCACGCCGCGCATCGACAAGGTGGTGCTGATCCCGATGCCCGAGGCCAATGCCCGCACCGCGGCGCTGCTGGGTGGTCAGGTCGACTGGATCGAGGCGCCTTCGCCGGACGCAATGCCGCAGATCCAGCAGCGCGGCTTCAAGATCTATTCCAATGCGCAGCCGCATGTGTGGCCGTGGCAGCTCTCCTTTGCCGAAGGCTCGCCCTGGCTGGACAAGCGGGTGCGCCAGGCCGCCAACCTGTGCGTGGACCGCGGCGGCCTGAAGCAGCTGCTGGGCGGCATGATGGCCGAGCCCAAGGGCACGGTGCCGCCGGGCCATCCGTGGTGGGGCAATCCCAAGTTCGACATCAAGACCGACGTCAAGGCCGCGCAGGCGCTGATGACGGCGGCCGGCCATTCGGCCGCCAAGCCGCTGAAGGTCAAGGTGCAGATCTCGGCCTCGGGCTCGGGCCAGATGCAGCCGCTGCCGATGAACGAATACGTGCAGCAGTCGCTCAAGGAATGCCACTTCGACGTGCAGTTCGACGTCATCGAGTGGAACACCCTGTTCACCAACTGGCGCAAGGGCGCCAAGGACCCGTCGGCCAACGGCGCCAATGCGGTCAACGTGAGCTTCGCGGCGATGGACCCGTTCTTCGCGATGGTGCGCTTCGTCAGCACCAAGACCTTCCCGCCGGTGTCCAACAACTGGGGCTACTACGGCAATGCCGAGGTGGACAAGCTGGTGGCCGATGCCCGCACCGCCTTCGACGACAAGGCGCGCGATGCGGCGCTGGCGCGGCTGCATGCCCACATCGTGGAGGACGCGCCCTTCGTCTGGATCGCGCACGACGTGGGCCCGCGCGCCATGTCGGCCAAGGTGAAGAACGTGGTGCAGCCGCGGAGCTGGTTCATCGACATCGCCACCATGACGATGGACTGAGGCCGCGATGCTGGCCTACCTCGTGCGGCGCGTGCTGGTGGCGCTGCCCATCATGCTGGGCGTGGCGCTGGTGTGCTTCGCGCTGGTGCACCTGGCGCCGGGCGATCCGCTGGTGTCCATCCTGCCGCCCGATGCATCGGCCGAGCTGCAGGCGCAGCTGCGCGAGCTGTACGGCTTCAACCGCAGCTACCCCGAGCAGTTCCTGGCCTGGGTGTGGCGGGCGCTGCACGGCGACCTGGGCATGTCCATCGCCACCAGCCGGCCGGTCGTCGGGGGAGGTGCTGAAGGCGGTGGTGAACACGCTGCGCCTGGCGGTGGTGGCCACGATCATCGGCTTCGTGCTGGGTTGCCTGTTCGGCTTCGTGGCCGGCTACTTCCGCCGCTCCTGGGTGGACCGCGCGGCCTCCATGCTGTCGGTGCTGGGCGTGAGCGTGCCGCACTACTGGCTGGGCATGGTGATGGTCATCGTGTTCTCGTCGCAGCTGATGTGGCTGCCGGCCACCGGCGCCGGGCCCGGCGGCTCCGACGAATGGGCCTGGGACTGGGCGCATGTGCAGTACATGCTGCTGCCGGCCCTCACCATGTCGGTCATCCCGATGGGCATCATCGCGCGCACGGTGCGGGCGCTGGTGTCCGAGCTGCTGGACCAGGAGTTCATCGTCGGCCTGCGGGCCAAGGGGCTGACGCACCTGGGCATCTTCCTGCACGTGGTGAAGAACGCGGCGCCCACCGCGCTGGCGGTGATGGGCCTGCAGCTGGGCTACCTGCTGGGCGGCTCCATCCTGATCGAGACGGTGTTCTCCTGGCCGGGCACCGGCTTCCTGCTCAACTCGGCCATCTTCCAGCGCGACCTGCCGCTGCTGCAGGGAACCATCCTGGTGCTGGCGCTGTTCTTCGTCGTCCTCAACCTGCTGGTGGATGTGCTGCAGACGCTGCTGGACCCGCGCATCGCCCGCGCCTGACATCCCCACGGCATCCACGAGGCCACCGCCATGACCACGCTTGCACCCCCAGCCGCCGCCGCGGTGGCCGCCCTGCCGGCGCAGCGCTCGCGTGGCTACTGGGCGTCCGTGGGCCACCGCTTCCTGCGCGACCCGGTGGCCGTGGGCGCGGCGCTGGTGGCGCTGCTGCTGCTGTCGCTGGCCCTGTTCGGGCCCTGGCTGGCGCCGGCCGACCCCTACCAGTCGTCGATGCTCAAGCGGCTCAAGCCCATCGGCACGCCGGGGCTGCCGCTGGGCAGCGACGAGCTGGGCCGCGACATGCTCTCGCGGCTGATCGTCGGCGCGCGGCTGTCGCTGTTCATGGGCATCGTGCCGGTGCTGTGCGCCTTCGTGGTGGGCGCGGCCATCGGCATCCTGGCCGGTTATGCGGGCGGCACCACCAACACGCTGGTGATGCGCACCATCGACGTGTTCTATGCCTTTCCGTCGGTGCTGCTGGCCATCGCGCTGTCGGGCACGCTGGGTGCGGGCATCTTCAATTCGCTGGTGTCGCTGACGGTGGTGTTCATCCCGCAGATCGCGCGCGTGGCCGAGAGCGTGACCACGCAGGTGCGCGGGCGCGACTATGTGGAAGCCGCCCGGGCCTCGGGCGCCGGCGCCTTCACCATCGTGCGGGTGCATGTGCTGGGCAATGTGCTGGGGCCCATCTTCGTCTATGCCACCAGCCTCATCGCGGTGTCGATGATCCTGGCCTCCGGCCTGTCCTTCCTGGGCCTGGGCGTCAAGCCGCCCGAGCCGGAGTGGGGCCTGATGCTCAACACCCTGCGCACCGCCATCTACGTGCAGCCGTGGGTGGCCGCGCTGCCGGGCGTGATGATCTTCGTCACCTCCATCACCTTCAACCTGCTGTCGGACGGACTGCGCAACGCCATGGACCACAAGACATGAATGGGGCCCCTCGTCCGCTGGGGGATCCGGCCCCGAGGCCGCGCAGCCGGCCGACGTGGGCGGGCCGGCGCAGCCGCTGCTGACCATCCGCGGGCTGCAGAAGCACTATCCGCTGGCCCGCGGCGTGCTCGGCCGCGGCGGCGGCACGGTGCGGGCGGTGGACGGCGTGGACTTCACCGTGAAGAAGGGCGAGACGCTGGGCCTGGTGGGTGAATCGGGCTGCGGCAAGAGCACCACCGCGCGGCTGCTGATGCAGCTGATCCGCCCCACCGCCGGCGAGGTGGTGTTCGACGGCCAGGCCATGGGCGGCCGCTCGCTGCCGCTCAAGGAGTTCCATCGACAAGTGCAGATGGTGTTCCAGGACAGCTATGCCTCGCTCAACCCGCGGCTGACCATCGAGGACTCTGTCGCCTTCGGTCCTCAGGTGCACGGCCTGCCGCGCCGCGCCGCGGTGCAGCGCGCGCGGGAGCTGCTGTCCCGCGTGGGCCTGGAGCCGCAGCGCTTTGCCGAGCGTTATCCGCATGAGCTCTCGGGCGGGCAGCGGCAGCGGGTGAACATCGCCCGCGCGCTGGCGCTGCAGCCGCGGCTGCTGATCCTGGACGAGGCGGTGTCGGCGCTGGACAAGTCGGTGGAGGCGCAGGTGATCAACCTGCTGCTGGACCTGAAGGCCGAGTTCGGCCTGACCTACGTCTTCATCAGCCACGACCTGCAGGTGGTGCGCTACATGAGCGACCGCGTGCTGGTGATGTACCTGGGCCGGGTGGCCGAGCTGGGCCCGTCGGAGGCGCTGTACACCGCGCCGCTGCATCCCTATACCCGGGCGCTGCTGTCCTCCATGCCGTCGATGGACCCCGACCACCGCACCGAGCAGGCGCTGCTGGCGGGCGATCCGCCCAACCCCATCGACCCGCCTGCCGGCTGCCGCTTCCATCCGCGCTGCCCGCATGCGGCGCCGGTGTGCGGCCAGCAGATGCCGCGGCTGGCCGAGCACCGCAGCCTGCACACGGCCGCCTGCCTAATGCACGAAGCCGGCAGCGGCCATCCCGCCGCACCGGCGCTGCGGGAGGCCGCATGACCGCGCCGCCGTACGACGCCGGGCCGATGGTCTCGCTGCAGGACCTGAGCGTGCAGTTCAGCGGCGGCCGCAAGCCGGTGCAGGCCGTCAGCGGCGTGAGCCTGGAACTGCAGCGCGGCCAGGTGCTGGCCCTGATCGGCGAATCGGGCTCCGGCAAGAGCGTGACGCTGCGCACCCTGCTGCGGCTGCACCCCGAGCGGCGCACCCGCGTGGGCGGCCGCGTGCAGGTGGCCGGCCGCGACGTGCTGGCGATGGGCGGCCGTGAGCTGGCCGACTACCGCGGCAAGGTGGCGGCCATGATCTTCCAGGAGCCGCTGCTGGCGCTGGACCCGGTGTACAGCGTGGGCGCGCAGATCGTCGAATCCATCCGCAGGCATGAGCGGGTGACCGCCGCCGAGGCCCGGCAGCGTGCGCTGGCGCTGTTCGAGCGGGTGCGCATTCCCAGCCCGGAGCGCCGGCTGGCGGCCTATCCGCACGAGATGTCGGGCGGCATGCGCCAGCGCGCGATGATCGCCCTGGCCCTGGCCTGCCGGCCGCAGCTGCTGCTGGCCGACGAGCCCACCACCGCGCTGGACGCCACGGTGCAGATCCAGATCCTGCTCTGCTGCGCGAGCTGCAGCGCGACCTGGGCCTGTCGGTCATCTTCGTCACCCACGATATCGGTGCGGCGGTGGAGGTGGCCGACCGCATCGCGGTGATGTATGCCGGGCGCATCGTGGAAGAAGGCAGCGCCCGCGAATTGATTCGCACGCCGCGCCATCCATACACCATCGCGCTGCTCACCAGCCGCGCCCACGGCGGCATGACCCGCGGCACGCGGCTGCCCACCATCGGCGGCGCGCCGCCCGACCTGGCTGCCCTGCCCCCGGGCTGCGCCTTCGCCGAGCGCTGTGCCCTGGCGCGGCCGGAGTGCCTGGCGGTGCAGCCGCCACCGGTGGCCATCGGCCCCGGCCACCAGGCGCGCTGCCTGCGCACCGAGGCCACCGCCGCGCTGCTGGCCACGCCCGCCCTGCCCTGACCTGGAACCTTCCGAGGAAGACGATGCCGCTGCACGATCCCGTCCATGCCTTCGTGCCCTATCCCGAGGCCGAGGTGCCCCGGGCCGCCACCGGCCCGCTGGCCGGGCTGGACTTCGGCGTGAAGGACCTGTTCGACGTGGCCGGCTATCCCACCGGCGGCGGCCATCCCGTCGTGCTGGCGATGTCGGGCATCAAGACCCGCACCGCACCCACGGTGCAGCGGCTGCTGGAGGCCGGCGCGCGCTTCGTCGGCAAGACGGTGACCGACGAGCTGGCCTTCTCGATGAACGGCGACAACGCGCACTTCGGCGCGCCGCTGAACAGCGCGGCCCCGCAGCGCATCACCGGCGGCTCGTCCTCGGGCTCGGCCGCCGCGGTGGCCGCCGGCCTGTGCGACCTGGCGCTGGGCACCGACACCGGCGGCTCGGTGCGGGCACCGGCCAGCCACTGCGGGCTGTACGGCCTGCGGCCAACCCATGGCCGGGTGAGCCTGCAGGGCGCGCTGGACCTGGCGCCCAGCTGCGACACCTGCGGCTGGTTCAGCCGCGATGCCGACACCTTCGACCGCGTGGCCGAGGTGCTGCTGGGCGCCGATGCCCGCCCGCTGACGCAGGCGCGCCTGCTGTCGCCGCAGGACGTGTGGGCGCTGGCCGAGCCGGCGGCGGTGCAGGCGCTGCAGCCCGCCGCCGACCGGGTGCAGGCGCTGCTGGGGCCGGCCACGCCGGTGTCGGTGGCGCTGGAGGACTTCGATGCGATGTACTGGCATTTCCGCGCCATCCAGGGCCGCGAGGCCTGGCAGACCGATGGCCCGCTGATCGAGCGCCATGCGCTGGTGCTGGGCCCGGGCGTGGCGGAGCGCTTCGCCTGGTCACGCTCCGTCACCGACGAGCAGGTGCTGCAGGCGCGTGCCTTCCGCCAGCGCTTCGGCAGCCACATGGCGCGGCTGCTGGGCCACGACGGCGTGCTGCTGATGCCCACCATGCCCGACATCGCGCCGCTGCGCGCAGCCGGCGAGGCCAGCCTGGAGGACTACCGCAACCGCGCCATCCGGCTGCTGTGCATCGCCGGCCTGGCCGGCCTGCCGCAGCTGTCGATGCCGCTGGCACGGCGTGACGGCGCGCCGCTGGGCCTGTCGCTGCTGGGGCCGGCAGGCAGCGACCGCAGCCTGGTGGCGCTGGCCCGGCAGCTGTCCGCCCACGCCGGCTGACGCTGCGCCCGGCTCAGCCCGGCATCGGCCGCGGATTCACCCGAGGTGCACCTGCACCGGTTGGGGCAGCGCATGCACGTCGCAGTCCACCTGCGCCGCGGCGCGCTCCAGCACCACGAAGTCGCCGTCCTCCACGGCCAGCAGCGCGTGGTGCCAGGTGCCGGGCCACAGCGTCACGCCCTGGCGGCCATCGGTGACGAAGGCGGCCAGCGACGCGGCCTGCGGCACCGCGCCGGCCGGTGCCACCACCAGCACGAAGCGGCGCTCGCCCAGCGGCACGAAGCTCTGGCTGCCCAGCGCATGGCGCTCCATCTCATGCACCGCATGCGGAAAGGCCCGCGCCTGCGCGCGGAACAGCGCCAGCATCGGCCGCCCGCCTTCGGCCGTGAGCTGCAGGTCGGCCGCCAGGTCGAAGCGCTGCGCATTGCCGCCGTTGATCGGCCTGCCCCCTTGGGCGGGCGCCTGCAGCACCAGGCCGTAAGGTGCGAAGGCTTGGGCTTGCAATGGCTGGGCGATGAGCATCGGGCCAGTGTATGAGCCGGCAGAATGGCGCGCTTCGCATGACACGAGACGCCCGATGACCGCTGCTTCCGACACCCCCGCCGACCCGGCCGACTCCGCTGCAGCCGCGCCGCAGCGCCCCGAGCTGCCCGACCGCCTGTCCACCGATCCGCGCAGCCCGCACCATGTGCCCGCCATCTTCGAGCACGCCATCGGCATCCGCCTGAACGGCCGCGAGCTCACCAACGTGGAGGAGTACTGCATCAGCGCCGGCTGGGTGAAGGTGCCCTCCGGCAAGACGCTGGACCGCAAGGGCCGGCCGCTGCTGCTGCAACTCAAGGGCAAGGTGGAGCCCTTCTACCGCTGAAGCCCGGCGCGCCCGCGCCGATAAGGCAGGCATGACGTACCTGCCGACCGCCGCCCCGTTCCACGGGGCGCTGCGATGAAAGCCTTCGAGCCGAAGGCCGTGCCGCCCGACAGCTGGCGCTACTGGGTCACCGAGGCCCTGGACCTCTGCACCGCGCAATGGCTGCCCAACACCGTGCTGGTGCTGGGCCTGCTGGGCGGCGTGCAGCTGCTGCAGGCCGATGCCGGGCGGCTGCTGCTGGGCTGCCTGGCGCCGGGCCTGGTCGCGCTGTTCGCGGCCGTGGCCTCGCGGGCGCACACCCCGCGGCGGCTGCACCAGGTGCTGCGCGGCAGCCTGCCGGGCGTCGGCCGGGCGGTGCTGTGCGCGGCCACGGTGCTGGCCGTGCTGTATGCGGTGCTGGCCGCGATTGCCGGTGCGCTGGCCTTCGGCGGCGCAGGCGCGCCGGCCGCGGGCCAGGCGGCCTGGACGGCCGGCACGGCTACCAGCGACTTCGCCGCCGGGCAAAGCGCGCTGCTGGTGCTGTTCCTGTGGCTGCTGGTGCCGCTGCTGTTCTTCCTGCTGCCGCTGCTGGTGTGTGCGCAACTGCCCGTGCGGCAGGCGCTGGCCCTGGCGCGGCAGGCGCATGCGCTCAATCCCTTCGCCTGGCGCGTGGGCGCGGCAGCCGGATTGCTGTGCCTGGGCGGTGCGATGTGGAACGGCGTGGCCGCCGTGCCCTTCTATCCGCTGATCGGCACGCTGCTGTACGTGGCCTACCGCCATGTGTTCCTCGGCATGCCGCCCGAAACCGCCACGCAGTCCGCGCACGCACGATGGCCCGCTTTGCAAAGTCCGACCTGGTCCTCGCCTGGTTCGTCGCCACGGCGTTCAGCGGGCTGCCGTCCACGCTGCATGCGCTGATCACCGGCGCCGACGTGCTGGAGGCCACCCGCGCCGCTGGCGCGATGCTGCTGCCGCAGGCCACGCACACGCCCACGCTGTTCATGGCAGCGGCGGTGGTGCACCCGGCCATCTCGGCCTTCTGGACGCTGGTGTTCGCACGATGGCTGCCGGTGCGCAGGCCGCTGGCGGGCGCGCTGGCGGGCTCGGTGGCGGTGGCCCTGCTGGACCTGCTGGTCATCGCGCCGCTGGCCTTCCCGCGGGTGGCGGCCCTGCCCTTCGGGCCGCAGCTGGCCGACCACCTGATGTGGGGCGCGCTGCTGGGCGGCACGCTGCAGTGGCGGTCACGCCGCTGTCATGCGGCGCGGGCCTAATGCACCCATCGGAGCGCAAATCGACCGCAGCAATGGGCGGAAGGCGCAAGCCAGGGAACCCGTCACCCGGCGCGACGATGCCACCTTTCCAGCTGTAAGCAATTCCTCGCGTCACGCACCGGTCATCCCGCGTTCCTAGGCTGCAAGCCCTACCAACGCAGGAGCAGTACCCGATGACGCATTCCTTCAGCCCCCGCCTGCCACGGCCGCGCGGCATCCACATCGCCTTGCTGGCCGCCCTGGCTGCACTGGCCGCCGCCGGCGGCAACGCGCAGGCGGCCAGCCTGTCCATCGCCACCTACAACATCCACCATGCCGCCGGTTCCGACAACGTCGTCGACCTGGACCGCATCGCTGGCGTGATGTCGGGCCTGGATGCCCAGATCATCGGCCTGCAGGAAAACGACATGGCCAACGGCCGCACGGGCTTCGTGCACCAGCCCAACGAGCTGGCCGCGATGATGTCCGCGCGCACCGGCTCGGTGTGGCAGGCGCTGTCGGCACCGGCCATCAACTACCAGGGCGGCCAGTACGGCAATGCCATCCTGTTCGACACCGGCGCGCTCAGCCTGCAGTCGTTCAAGGTGCTGGGCCTGCCCGACCCCGCCGGTGACGGCGCCCGATCGGCCGGCCTGGCGGTGTTCGAGCTGGCCGGCACGCGCTTCCAGTTCGCCACCACCCACCTGACCCACCGCAACCAGGCCTCGCAGACGGTGCCCGGCTCCACGGTGCAGATCGACAGCATGAACCTGATCGACGCGGCCATCGACCGCACGCTGCTGGCGGTGGTCAACGGCGACTTCAATGCCGGGCCGGCCTCGGCCTCGATGGCGCACTGGCAGTCGCTGGGCTGGCGCATCGACAGCCCGACCGACGTGCCCACGCTGGAGGGCGGCACGCAGGCCATCGACTTCAACACCAGCCTGGGCGCCGATGCCTGGCAGGTGACCGGCAACCGGGTGGTGACCGGCGGCCTGGCGGCCGTGGCCTCCGACCACTTCCCGGTGGTGACCACCTACAACATTCCCGCCGTGCCCGAACCCGGCACCTATGCGCTGATGCTGTGTGGCGCCGGCGTGCTGGCCGCGGTGGCCCGCCGCCGTCCGGGCCGGTAAAAAAAGCAGGGGCCGCCGAGGCCCCTGAAGCACTTGACCCGACCACGATGCCGGCGGGATTGCCGGCAGCATGTCTGCGGCAATCGGGATACCGCGCCGCTCAGAAGCGGGTGAAGTCGGCCTCTTCCACATCCAGCATCGGCAGCCGTTACGCGGGCGGCGGCCGACGCGGCGTGCGGCGGCCCATGGCACTGGCGATCACGCGCCGGGCCGGTGCCTCGGCAGCGGCGGCGGCCGTGGCGGAAGCCGGCTTGTGCACGACGAAGAAGGCCATCGCCTGCTGCAGCTCCGTGGCCTGGGCGCTCATTTCCTCCGCGGTGGAAGCCAGCTCTTCGGAGCTGCTGGCGTTCTGCTGCGTGGTGCTGCTGAGCTGGCTCACCGCGGCATTGATCTGCGACACACCGGAGAACTGTTCCTCGCTGGCCGCGGTGATCTCCTGCACCAGGTCGGAGGTCTTGCGGATGCTGGGCACCATCGCATCCAGCAGCTGGCCGGCGCGCTCGGCCAGTTCCACGCTGGACGAGGCCACGGTGCCGATCTCCTGCGCCGCCACCTGGCTGCGCTCGGCCAGCTTGCGCACCTCGGCCGCCACCACCGCGAAGCCCTTGCCATGCTCGCCGGCCCGCGCCGCCTCGATGGCCGCGTTCAGCGCCAGCAGGTTGGTCTGGTAGGCGATGTCGTCGATGATCCCGATCTTCTGCGCGATCTGCTTCATCGACACCACCGGCCGGCGGCGGCGGCTTCGGCCAGCATGCGGCTGTCGCGGATCAGGGCCTGCAGGTTGCCGCGCACCTGCTCGACCACCTGGTTGATGAAGGCCTTCTTGCCTGGAAAGGCATCGAGCGGCGCATCGAAGTTGCCGCGGCCGAATTCGGCCACGCAGGCATGGCCTTCTTCTTCACGGCGATGTGGCCGGCCACCATGCGATTGATGCCGTCGGCCATGGTCCTGAAGTCGCCGGCAAAGCGGCGGCTGTCGATTACCACGTCGATGTCGCCGGCATCGTGCTCGCGCGACATCTGGTTGAGCTCCGCCACCAGGCCCACCAGGTTGGCGCGCACCTGCTCGATGACCTCGTTGATGAAGGCCTTCTTGCACGGCAGCGCTTCCAGCGTGGCGTGGAAGTCGCCCTGGCCAAAGCGGCGCACGCATTCCAGCGCCTGCTTCTTCACCGCGATGTGGCTGCCCACCAGGGCATTGACCTGCTGGGCCAGCAGTCGGCCTTCGACTTCGAAGGCGTCCAGCGGCATCACCGCGTCGATGTCCCCGGCTTCGTGTGCACGGGCCATGCGCTGCGCTTCGGCCAGCAACTGCTGCAGCCGCTGCGCGGCGCCGTCGGCCTCCGCCTGCAGGCGCTGCAGCGCACGCCAGGCCTGCGAGCCCAGCACGGCGGCCACCAGCCAGGCGGCGGTGGTGCCAGCCCAGGCAGCGGCCAGTGGCATCAGCCCCGCGGCATGCACGGCCCAGGCTTTATTGGCTTCCGTTCGATTCGCACGCCCAGTCCGTCACGCGCCGCATCACCGATGGCCCTGAGCAAACTGTCTATTGAGATTTCGTTATCAACAGTATGATGCGTCGTGATGCGCAACCTGCTGTTGAAAACTGTGCTGCTGGCCATGTTCCTGAACATGGCCTTCGGCATGGCGCGGCATGAGGCCACGCATTGGCAGTCGGCCATCGCCGGCCTGCATGGCGCCGGCGACGAAGCACCGGCGCAGGAAGAAGATGCCGAGGGCGCCCATGCGCTGTGCGCCGCCTGCCATGCCCAAGCGCAGCTGGCCGATGGCGGGCCCGGGCCGGCCGCACCGCGGCTGCATCCGCCTGGCGCCACGACACCAGCCTTGCGCCCGCCGCCGCAACCGCTGCTGCCCAGCCCGGGGCGCTGGCGCTTTGCCTCGCGTGATCCGCCGCTGACGGCCTGAGGCCGCGCCGGCCCTCCGCCGGCTGCCCGCGAGCGTTCTCGCCGGCCACGGCCGTCCCGGCCCCGTCTTCATCGCCCCCAGCCCGCCGGCCGCCCCTGGTCGCGCGGCGGCGCTGCCCTGTTCACGCCAGTGCCGCGGCCTCATGCCGCGTGGCGCTTGCCCTCGTCCGTGCCCATCATGCTCATCGCATCCTTCGCCCGCCGCCTGCGGCCGGCCCCCGTGCCGCTGGTCCTGGCGGCCAGCCTTCTTTCATGCGCCCACGCCGCCCGGGCCCAGCCGGCGGAAACACCGTCGCAGGCCATCGAGGTCGTCGGCCGCAGCCAGTCGGGCGCCTACCACGGCGCCGAGGCCACCGGCGCCAAGTCCGAACTGCCGCTGCGCGAACTGCCGCAGTCGGTGCGCATCGTCACCCGGCAGGCCATCGACGACCTGGGCGCGACCCGGCTGGACGAGGTGCTGGACTATGTAGGCGGTGTCTCGCGGCAGAACAATTTCGGCGGCCTGTGGGACAACATCGCCATCCGCGGCCTGCCCGGCAACGAGAACACCGGCATGGCCACGCTGCTCAACGGCTTCTCGTCCAACCGCGGCTTCAATGCGCCGCGCGACCTGGCCGGCGTGGAGCGCATCGAGTTCCTCAAGGGCCCGGCCGCCGCGCTGTACGGCAGCAGCGAGCCCGGCGGTACGCTGAACATCGTGTCCAAGCGGCCGCTGTGGCGGCCGGCGCATTCGCTGGAAGGCTATCTGGGCAGCCACGGCCTGCGCCGCACCGCGCTGGACAGCACCGGCCCGCTGGGCGAGCGCCTGGCCTACCGGCTGAACCTGGCGATCGAGGACCGCGACAGCTTCCGCGACCATGTGCAGGCCAGCCGCCGCGTGCTGGCGCCGGCCTTTCGCTGGCAGCTGGACGACCGCACCACCATCGACTACGTGGGCGAGCTGCTGCGCCACCGCACGCCGCTGGACCGCGGCGTGGTGGCGGTGGATAACCGGCTGGGCGCCATCCCGCGCAGCCGCTTCCTCGGCGAGCCGGCCGACGGCGACGTGACGGTGGACAACCAGACCCACCAGCTGATGCTGTCGCATGAGTTGTCCGACCACTGGCAGGGCCGGCTGGGCCTGTCGGCGCGCCGCACCGGCATCGAGGGCTACTCCACCGAGCCCACCGCGCTGCGGCCCGACGGCAGCCTGACCCGGCAGCGCCGCTACCGCGACTTCGATTCGTCCGACCTGGCGCTGCAGGCCGAGCTGCAGGGCCGGCTGCGCACCGGCGGCCTGGCGCATGAGCTGCTGCTCGGCTTCGAGACCTTCCGCTTCCGGATGGACACGCTGATGCTGCGCGCCAATCCCAGCGCCGCCGCGCCCTATGCGATCGACATCTTCGATCCGGTGTACGGCCAGCCGCGGCCGGAGCCGCAGCCCCACACCAGCACGCTGGAACGGCAGCGCAACCATGCGCTGTACCTGCAGGACGTCATCACGCTGTCGCCACAGTGGCGGCTGGTGGCGGGCCTGCGCACGGACCACTACCGTCAGTCGCTGGACAACCGCCGCACCGGCACCCGGCAACAGCAAAGCCCGTCGGCCACTTCCCCGCGGCTGGGCCTGAGCTGGCTGCCCGGCCCGGGCTGGACGCTGTATGCCAATGCCGGCCGCTCCTTCCGGCCCAACGTGGGATCGGACGCCACCGGCAAGTCCTTCGATGCCGAGACCGGCCGCTCGCTGGAGCTGGGCGGCAAGTGGGAAAGCGCCGACCGCCGCCTGGGCGCTACCGCGGCGCTGTTCGACATCCGCAAGCGTCATGTGCTGACCTCCGACCCGTCGAATGCCGGCTTCTCGGTGGCCGCCGGTGCGGTGCGCAGCCGCGGGGCGGAATTCGACCTGGCCGGCCAGCTGGGCCGGCACTGGCGGCTGAATGCCAGCCTGGTGTTCAACGACGTGGAGATCACCCGCGACCAGCTCCTGGAGGTGGGCGGCCGCCTGCTCAACGTGCCCAAGGTCAACGGCAGCCTGCTGGCCGTGTATGAGCATGGCCTGGCCCACGGGCAGCGCTACGGCATCGGCGGCGGGGTGACCTACATGGGCCGCCGGCTGGGCCAGGCCCGCACGCAGGCGGAGGCCACCGCCGGCACGCCCGCCTTCGAGCTGCCGGCCTACACCACCGCCAAGCTCACCGCCTGGTGGCGCGCCACGCCCGCGCTGCGGCTGACGCTGGACGTGGACAACCTGTTCGACCGCGATCACTACACCAGCTCCTACAGCCGCGTGTGGGTCACGCCCGGCAGCGACCGCCATGTGACCCTGGGCCTGCAGGCCCGCTTCTGACTTGCAGGAAGCTTCATGACATCCACCCCCTCCTCCGCCCCGATGCCGGCCTTGCTCGCCACCGGCGTCACCGCCGGCCATGGCGGCCGCCCGGTCCTGCAGGGCCTGCACCTGTCGGTCGGCGCCGGCGAGATCTATGCCCTGCTGGGCGCCAACGGCGCCGGCAAGACCACCACGCTGAGCCTGTTCCTGGGCTTCGTGCAGCCGGTGCAGGGCCGCGTGCAGGTGCTGGGCATCGACCCGGTGGCCCAGCCATCGGCCGCACGCCGCCAGCTGGCCTACATCCCTGAGAACGTGGCGCTGTACGGGCAGCTCAGCGCCCGCGAGAACCTTGCCTACCTGCTGGACCTGGCCGGGCAGCCGGCAGCGCCGGCGCGCATCGACCGGGCGCTGGCCGATGCCGGCCTGCAGGCCGATGCCCATGCGCGGCCGGTGGCCGGCTTCTCCAAGGGCATGCGGCAGAAGGTGGCCATCGCGCTGGCACTGGCGCGCCAGGTGCCGGCGCTGCTGCTGGACGAACCCACCTCGGGCCTGGATCCGCAATCCAGCGCCGAATTCAGCCGCCTGCTGCTGCGGCTGCGTGCGCAGGGCGTGGCAGTGCTGATGGTCACGCACGACCTGCTGGGCGCCGCCGACGTGGCCGACCGCATCGGCTTCATCGAGCACGGACGATTGCGCGAGGAAGTGGCCGCCACCGGCTGCGAGCGCTTCGACGTGCGCCAACTGCACCGCCGCCATGCGGCGCAGGAGGCACGGCCATGAACCAGGCCATCCCGCTGACCGAAGGCGGCGTCCGCCGGCAGGCATCCCCGGCCGTCGTGTGGCGCATCGCCCGCCATGAATGGCGGCTGCTGCGGCGCGACCGCGTGGCCGTGCCGGCTTTGGCGCTGCTGCTGCTGCTGGCGGTGACTGCGCTGTTCACCGCCTGGGAGCACCGCCGCAGCGCGGATGCCGAGCGCAGCCGCTACCAGGCCCAGGTGCACCAGGAGTTCGAGTCGCAGCCCGACCGCCACCCGCACCGCATGGTCCATTACGGCCACTTCGTGTTCCGGCCGCTGGCGCCGCTGGCGGCCTTCGAGGCCGGCGTGGACAGCTACACCGGCCACACGCTGTACCTGGAAGGCCACCGGCAGAACAGCGCCAACTTTGGCGACGTGCGGCAGTCGTCGCTGCTGCTGCGCTTCGGCCAGCTCACGCCGGCCTTCGTGCTGCAGGTGCTGGCGCCGCTGGTGCTGGTGATCGTGGGGCATGCCAGCCTGGCGCGCGAGCGCGAATCGGGCACCCTGCGGCTGCTGCTGGCCCAGGGCGTGCGGCCGGGTCGGCTGCTGGCCGGCAAGATGCTGGCGCTGGCCGGCGCGGCCGGCTTGATGCTGCTGCCCGCTGCGCTGGGGCTGGGCGCGGCAACCCTGTCCGGCGCGGCGCCGGCCAGCCTGGGGCTGGCCTGGCTGGCCGCGCATGCGGCCTGGCTGCTGCTGTGGGTGATGGCCGTGGTGGCCACCTCCACCGCCCTGGCCCGCGGCCGCGACGCGCTGATGCTGCTGCTGGCTGCCTGGGCCGTGGTCGTGGTGCTGCTGCCCCGGCTGGCGGCGGAGGTGGCCGCTTCCACCCGGGCGCTGCCCACCCGCTTCGAGACGGACATCACTGTGGCGCGCGAGCTGGCCGCGCTGGGCGACAGCCACGATCCCGACGACCCGTATTTCGCCGACTTCCGCAGGCAGGTGCTGGCGCAGTACGGCGTGAGCCGGGTGGAGGATCTGCCGGTGAACTACAAGGGCCTGCTGGGCATGGAAGGCGAACGCCTGACCAGCGCGCTGTTCGACCGCCATGCCGCCGCCGGCTTCGCGCTGCAGGCAGCGCAGCTGCGCACGGTGGACGCGCTGGCCTGGGCCGGCCCGGTGATCGCGCTGCGCCGCATCTCCATGGCCGTGGCCGGCACCGACCTGGCCAGCTACCGCAGCTTCGTCGAGCAGGGCGAGCAGTTCCGCTACCGCATGGTGCAGGCGCTCAACCGGCTGCAGGCCGACAAACTGCCGTATGCACAGGACCGCTCCAGCCGCGACGTGCGCATCGGCCGCGAGCACTGGCACGGCCTGGCGGACTTCCGCTACCAGCCCGCGCCGCCGGCCGAGGTGCTGCGCCAGGCGCTGCCCGCGGCCGCGGTGCTGCTGGCCTGGCTGGCCGGGCTGGGCCTGCTGCTGCGGGCGCTGGCCGGCCGCCTGGGCAGGAGCGTGCGATGAGCGGCCTGATGCACGAGGCGCGGCTGCTGCTGCGCGCCCGCACCGCAGGCGCCGCGCTGGTGCTGCTGCTGGTGCTGTCCAGCCTGGCGGTGCTGGCCGGCAGCCGCGAGGTGGCCCGGCAGCGCCACCTGCAGCAGCACCTGGTGCAGTTGCAGCAGCAGTCGCTGCAGGCGCAGGCCCCGCGGCTGACCCGCAGCGGCGACGTCGGCAGCGCGGCCTACTACACCTTCCATGCCACCTGGGACCCGCCTTCCAGCGCCGCCTTCCTGGCGCTGGGGCTGCGCGATGCGTCGCCCCATGTGCTGCGAGTGCGCGCGCTGGCGCTGCAGGCGCAGCTGCATGAGGGCGAGACCTTCAATCCCGAGCTGGCCCTGGCCGGGCGCTTCGACTACGCCTTCGTGCTGGTGTACCTGGCGCCGCTGCTGCTGATCGCGCTGCTGCATGACCTGGTCTCGGCCGAGCGCCATGCCGGCCGGCTGGGCCTGCTGCTGTCGTTGCCCGGCGGTACCGGCCGACGGCTGTGGCTGCGCCGCGCCGGCTTGCGCAGCGCCCTGGCGGTGGCCTGCCTGGCCTTGCCGGTGCTGGCGGGCGGGCTGTACCACGGCTGCGGCGCGGCCACGCTGGCCGGTGTGCTGCTGGCCACCGCGGCGTACATCGCCTTCTGGGCCGGCCTGTCGCTGGTAGTGGCTTGCCGTGCCGCCGGCTCGGTGGCCAGCGCCACCCGACTGGTGGGCGCCTGGGTGCTGCTCACGCTGCTGCTGCCCACGCTGGCCCAGTCGGTGCTGGCGCGCATGGTGCCGGTACACCAGGGCGTGCAGCTGATGCTGGCGCAGCGGCAGGCGGTGCACGGCGCCTGGGACGAGCCGCGCGAGGCCACGCTCGAACGCTTCTTCCGCAGCCACCCGCAATGGCGCGACACCGCGCCGCTGCCCACCGGCTTCCACTGGAAGTGGTATTTCGCCTTCCAGCAGCTGGGCGATGAGCAGGTGGCGGCGCAGTTCGCCGACTACCGCGCGAGCCTGCAGGCCCGCCAACGCTGGACCGCCTGGCTCGGCGGCCTGCTGCCCGGCGTGGGCCTGCAGGCCGCGCTGCACCGCCAGGCGCACACCGACCTGCTGGCCCAGCTCGCCTACCAGGACGCCATCGCCACCTTCCACCAGCGGCTGCGCGAGCACTACTACCCCTACCTGTTCCGGGACAGCCGCTACGGCTCGGCGGACTTCGCGGCGCTGCCGCGCTTCCAGCCGCCAGCGCGGGCGGAGGATGCGCCGGTGGGATCGTGGCTGGGGCTGGTGCTGGCAGCGTTGCTGGCGCTGGCAGCGGGCGTGCGCTGCGCGGGCCAGGTGAGGATGTGGATGCGGACGGGCTAGCAGCGCAAGGCGCCGTCCTACGGCCGATGCGGGCGCCGCACGACAGCGCCCGCCACCGGTCTGCCGCACCATGCAGCACGTCTACAGGAGAACGACATGCTGGGATCTTTGCTGCGATTCGGAATCAAGATGGGCGTGCTGAGCTGGGTCTTCAAGAAGGTGACCGGCGCCGGCAAGGTTGCCGGCCGCGGCGCCCCGCGCCGCTACTGACGACCCGGACCCCGCGCGGCTCAGGCCGCCGTGGGGTCCGCGCCCGGCGCCGGCTGGCGGCTGGTGAGCCACTTGCCCACCAGCACCACGCCGATGGCGCCCAGGGCCGGCACCAGGGTGTGCAGCACATGGCGCTGCTGCGCCCAGTCGGCGATGGCGGGATCGGACACCGCCATCTCGCCGGCCACCCAGCCCAACAGGCCCGCGCCCAGCGTCACGATGACCGGCAGGCGCTCCATCAGCTTGAGCAGCAGCGTGCTGCCAAAGATGATCAGCGGGATGCTGACCACCAGGCCCAGCACCAGCAGCGTCACGTTGCCCTTGGCCGCGGCCGCCACGCCCACCACGTTGTCCAGGCTCATCACCAGGTCGGCCACCACGATGGTCTTGATGGCCGCGCCCAGGCTCGCATGGCCCTGCAGCTCGTCGTCCGCATCGCCGCCCTTGAGCAGCCCCACGCCGATCCACAGCAGCAGCACCGCGCCCACCAGCTTCAGGTAGGGCAGCGTCAGCAGGTACACCGCGAAGAAGGTGAGCACCACGCGCAGCACGATGGCGCCCACGCTGCCGAAGAGGATGGCCTGCTTCTGCTGCGCCGGCGCCAGCGAGCGCGAGGCCATGGCGATGACCACGGCGTTGTCGCCGCTCAGCACGATGTTGATGAGGATGATCTGCGCCAGCGCAAGCCAGAAATCGGGATGGGTCAGGACCGCCACGTTGCCTCCACGTTGTAGCCCCGCAGGCTACGTGGATGCGCTGTCAGCAGCCTGTCCGAAAGCTGTCAGCGAGCTGACAGCCGCCAGCGGGAAGAACACGCTGAAGGTGTTGCCCACGCCGTCGACGTCGTCCTCCAGCGTGATGCGCGCGCCGTGCATCAGCGCGATCTCGCTGACGATAGCCAGGCCCAGGCCGCTGCCGTCCTGCTGCGTGCCCAGCAGGCGGTGGAAGCGCTCGAAGATGCGCGCCCGCTCCGCCACCGGGATGCCGGGGCCGTCGTCGCTGATGGCCAGCCGGCACTGGCCGCCCTCGGCCGCGGCCACCCGCACCGTCACCCGGCCGCCGCAGGCGCTGTAGCGGATGGCGTTGTCGATCAGGTTGTTGATCAGCTCGCGCACGCGGTCGCCGTCGGCATGGATGACCAGCGGCTGCGGCGCGCCCTCGAAGCCCAGGTCGATCTGGCGCTTGAGCGCCTGCGGCACCCATTCCATGCTGACCTCCAGCGCATGGGCATTGAGGTCCAGCGGCCGCAGCTGCACCGCATCCAGCGCGCCGGGCTCGTTGCGCGCCAGCGAAAGCAGCTGCCGCACCAGCCGCGCCAGCCGGTCCACGCTGATGGACAGCTGCTGCAGCGAATGGCGCACCCGCTGTGGATCGGCCTCGCGTTGGGCCAGCTCGATCTGCGCCTTCAGGCCGCTGACGGGCGTCTTCAGCTGGTGGGCCGCATCGGCCACGAAGCGGTTCTGGAAATCGAAGGTCTTGCCCAGCCGGCCCATGAGGTCGTTGACTTCATCCACCAACGGCCGCACCTCGCCCGGCACGCCATGGGTGGCGATGGGGCTGAGGTCCAGGTGCGAGCGGCCGGCCAGCGCTCGGCGCAGGCGCTGCAGCGGCTGCAACGCATGGGCCACGCCGAACCACACCACCGCGGTGGCCATCACGATGAGCAGCAGCTGCGGCAGCACCACGTTGGCCACCATCTCCCAGGCAAAGCGGTTGCGCTTGTGCAGCGTCTCGGCCACCTGCACCAGCACCTGCGCCGGCGGCGCGGACGGCGTGGCCTCGGTGGGCATCCAGGCCACCAGCATGCGCACCGGCTCGCCCTGCAGCTGCTGGCGGCTGTAGCGCGGCGCGGTGTCCGTGGGCGGCGCTGCCGGCGTGGCAGCGGGCAGCTCCCCCAGGCTGCCGAGCACGGTGCCGTCGGCGCTGGTCACGCGGTAGTACACGCGGTCGTCGGCATCGCCCAGCAGCAGGCGGCCCGCGGCATCGGACAGCTCCAGCCGCGCCCGGCCGGCGGCATCGCGCTTGACATGCAGCGCCATCTCGCGGCCCACCTCGTGCAGCGCGCGGTCGTAGGCCAGGTCGGAGAAGCGCAGCGCATTCCAGTAGGCCGCCGCCGAATCCAGCACCAGCAGCAGTAGCAGCGGGCCCAGCAGCCAGGCCAGCAGCTGGCGGCGCAGCCAGGGCTCGCGCCGGGCGTCAGGCCGGCCCATCGCCACGGTCCATCAGGTAGCCCATGCCGCGCACGGTGCGGATCTCGCAGCCCAGCGGTTCCAGCTTCTTGCGCAGCCGGTACACGTTCACCTCGATCGCGTTGTCGCCCACCTCGTCGCCCCAGCCGTAGAGGTGGTTGACCATCTGCTCCTTGCTCACCACGCGGCCGGCGCGCATCAGCAGCAGCTCCAGCACCGCCAGCTCGCGCGGCGACAGCTCCAGCGGGCGCTTGTCGAAGAACACGCGGCGGGCCACGGTGTCCAGCCGCAGCAGGCCCAGCTCCAGGTCGGGCGTGGTGTTGTGGCTGCGGCGCAGCAGGGCCCGCACCCGCGCTTCCAGCTCGGGCAGGTCGAAGGGCTTGGCCAGGTAGTCGTCGGCGCCCAGGTCCAGTCCGCGCACGCGGTCGTGCACGCTGTCCAGCGCGGTGAGCATCAGCACCGGCACCGTGGACTTGCGCGCCCGCAGCCGCTGCAGAACCTCCAGCCCGCTCAGGCCCGGCAGGCCGATGTCCAGGATGGCGAGGTCGTACAGGCCCAGGCTCAGGGCATGGTCGGCCTGCTCGCCGGTGGCCACCACGTCCACCGCATGGGCCGCCTGCACCAACGTGCGCGACAAGGCATCGGCCAGCACCTTGTCGTCTTCCACCAGCAGTATGCGCATGGTGCGGCACCTTAACCCAGGCGGCGGCGCAGGGCGGCCGGCTCCCGGTCACCCGCCGAGGGCCGGCAGCCGAGGCCCGGCGGGCCCTGCGGGCCGGTGCCACCCGCCTTCACGACCCCGAAGGGTCGGGCGGCTCGGTGCGCTCGCCGTCGTAGTAGTCCACCGCCGCGCCGCGGCGGTACAGGCCGCGCAGCCGCGGTGCTCCGGGCGTGCGGGCGGACACGCCGACCTTGTCGGAATCGGGGTACTCGCATACGTCCAGCTCCGCCTGGTTCGACAAAGCCAGGTAGCGCATGGTCACGCGGCCGGTGTTGATGATCTGGTGCGCCACCTCGGGCCCGCCGGTGGGGCAGGCCACCACGTCATGCGGCCGCAGCGGAAAGCGCTGGTCGCCGAAGCGCAGCTCGCCCTCGCCTTCCAGGATGACGAACACCTCCTCCTCGGCACGGTGCGCATGGAAGGGGCACTGCGCCTTGCCCGGCGGCAGCTCGGTCAGGTTGTACCCCAGCTGCCGGGCGCCGATGGATGCGCTGAACAGCGCCCTGCGCGAGCAGTAGTAGCCGTTGTCCTCGATGTCGTCGAACTCGACGTCGGCCAGGTTGATGAGGGGCTTGGGCACGGGCGTCTCCATCGCAGGTCTCCATCGCAAGGCGGGGCCTCGTCCAGCAAATGCCGGGCCCGGCCCGCGCACCCATCGGCGCCGCAGATGGATGCCATCGAAACGTTCTGGCTTCCCGGCAAGGCCGCCTGTTCCTACGCTTCGTCCATCGGGTTCAAGCAAGCCGATCCCCCTGCAACCCACCATCCCTCAAGGAGTTTCCTCATGCAATCGACCTACTCGCGCAACTCGTCCACCTCCCTGCAGCTGTCGGTGCTGCCGCTGGTGGCCCGCCTGCTCGTCGCAGCCATCTTCCTGGTCAGCGGCTTCGGCAAGCTGATGGCCCCGGGCGGCACCATCGGCTACATCGCCTCGGTGGGCCTGCCGCTGCCGGAGTTGGCCTATGCCGGCGCGCTGATCGCCGAACTGGGCGGCGGCCTGCTGCTGGTGCTGGGCTACCGCACCCGCTGGGTGGCGGCCGCGCTGGCGGCCTTCTCGGTGGTCTCGGCCCTGCTGTTCCACAGCGCCCTGGCCGACCAGAACCAGATGTTCCACTTCCTGAAGAACCTGGCCATGGCCGGCGGCCTGCTGCAGTTCGTCGCCTTCGGCGGTGGCGGCTTCAGCCTGGATGAGCGCAAGCCCGCGCTGAGCGGCGCGCTCGGCGCCGCGCGCTGAAGCATCCATGGCCGACGTGTCAGCCAGACCCGTCGGGCCTAGTCAGGCCCCGCTGGCCACCGGAAGGCCGGCCGCGTCCATTTCGGCGTGCAGCACGCAGCCGGTGGTCGACTCGGTGCAGAACAGGCTGCGGCGCCCGGGGCCGCCAAAGGCCACGTTGGTGAGCGATGCGCCCGCCGGGCTGCGCAGCACCAGCACCGGCTCGGCACGCGGGTTCAGCACCCAGGCAAGGCCCAGGCCGGGATTGGCCACCACCAGCCGGCCCTGCTCGTCCATCGCCAGGCCATCGGGGCCGCTCGGTCCGTACGAGGTGAAGAACGCGCTCACCTTCGACACGCTGCCATCGGCCTGCAGCGGCACCCGCCACACCTGGTTGGCCCGTGTGACCGCCACGAACAGCACGCGCTCGTCGGCCGACAGCACCAGGCCGTTCGGGCTGGGCACGTTGTCCAGCAGCAGGTCGAGCTGCCCGTTGCGCCGCAGCCGGAAGACACGGCCGGTCGGGTCGTGCAGGCCGGTCTGCCCCTGGTCGGTGAAGTAGAGGTTGCCGCCGCGGTCGAAGCACAGGTCGTTGGGGCCCTTGAAGCGCTCGGAGTTGCGCCGCTCCAGCAAGGGCGTCACCTGCCCGCTGCGCACGTCGATCCGCATCAGGCCGTTCCTGTAGTCGGCCACCACCAGCGTGTGGGCATCCAGGAACTTCATGCCGTTGGGCTCGCCGTCGTATTCGGCGACCAGGCTCCAACGGCCTTGCGGGTCGATGCGGAACACGCGGCCGAACGGGATGTCGGCCACGTAGAGCATGCCGTCGGCGTCGAACACCGGCGCCTCGAGGAAGCTGTCCACCGGCTCGCCGCCGCGGTTCGCGTCGGCCCAGGCGGAGCGCACGCCGGTGCGCCGGAATTCGTCCGGCAGCCGAGTGAACACTTCCGCGTCGCGGACCTCCGGGGTCTTCAGCAGGAACATGATGCCGACCTCATTCCTTCTCGAACGACGAATGTGCCGCCACCTTGCCCCAGTAGGTGGTGCTGTCGTTCAGCATCCGGGCGAACACCTCGGTGCCGGCGCTGTTCGGCTGCGCGCCCAGGCCGTCCGCATAGGCCTTGAAGTCGGCCGATGCCACGGCCGCCGCCACTTCCTTCTGCAGCCGCTCCATCACCGGCGCGGGCGTGCCCTTGGGGGCCCACAGGCCGGAGAACTGGATGACGCTGAAGTTCTTCAGCCCGGCCTCGGCGAAGGTGGGCGTGTCGGCCAGCGACGGCACCCGCTTGTCGCCGCTGATGGCCAGCAGGCGCGCCTTGCCGCCCTTGACCTGGCCAATCACGCCGGGCGTGGACGCCATCTGGAAATCGATGGTGCCCGACAGCAGCGCCAGCGTCGCCTCGCCCGCGCCCTTGAACGGCACATGCAGGAACTTCACGTCGGCGGCGATGCCCAGCGCCTCGCTCGAGAAATGCGGCGTGGTGCCTGCGCCGCCGGTGCCGTAGGTCAGGCCGCCCTTGTTGGCACGGGCCGCGGCCAGCAGGTCCTGCAGCGTCTTGTACTTGGAGTCCTGCGACACCACCAGCGCCATCGGCGCCGTCATGAAGGTGCTGACCGGCACCAGGTCCGCGCGGTGGTCGAAGGGCAGCTTCTTGAAGATGTGAGGCAGCAGCGAGTAGGTGCTGTCGTTGGCCATCAGCGTATAGCCGTCCGGCGCCGAACGTGCCACCTCCGAAGCGCCGATGGTGCCGGTGGCCCCGGCCTTGTTCTCCACGTAGAAGGTCTGCCCGGTCTGCTCGGTGAGCTTCTGCGCGATCTTGCGGGTGACCGCATCCACGGCCCCGCCGGGTGCATAGGGCACGACGATGCGCACGGACTTGGCGGGATAGGTCTGGGCCCCTGCCAGCGCCGACAGGCTGAGCAGGAAGGCACCGGCGGCGATGCGGAAAGCGGTCATGGGTCAGTCTCCTTTCGAGGGGGGTGCAGCGTCTGGCGACGTCTTCGAGGGGCGGTGGACTCCCAGTATTGGATCGCTCGCGCCGACGGTCCAATCAATACTTCCTTCGGAAGCATCAATCGGACTTTTGCATTCGCCGCCTCCGTACGCGCCGCCGCCAGGGCCGCGGCGACATGTCACACTTTGGGCCACCCGATGCGCCTGCCGTACCCATGACACTGAAAAAGACTGCCCACCGCCATCGATGGACTCGACGACATCCTGCAAGGTGGCTTGTTCGAAGGCGGCGTCTACATCTTCGAAGGCCCGCCCGGCGTCGGCAAGACCACGCTGGCCAACCAGATCGCCTACGGGCTGGTGCAGCGCAGGCAGCGCACGCTGTACGTGACCATGCTCACCGAATCCCATGCCCGCATGCTCCAGCACATGGAGCACCAGGTGTTCTTCGAGCAGCAGCATGTCAATGCCAGCGTGTTCTATGTCAGCGCCTACGGCGAACTGGAACAGGGCGGGCTGCGTGCCGTGATCGGCCTGCTGCAGGGCGAGCTGCTGCGCAGCCGCGCCGCCTTGCTGGTGATCGACGGCCTGGTGGTGGAACAGCGCGGCCTCAGCGGGGACAGCGTGCGCCAGTTCGTGCACGAGCTGCAGAGCCTGGTCAGCGCGATGTCCTGCACCTGCCTCATCCTGACCAGCGGCACCGGCAATGCCCTGAGCGCGGAGCAGACGATGGTGGACGGCATCTTCACCTTCGAGGACCACGGCTTCCATTGGCGGGCGGAACGGCGCATGCAGGTGCGCAAGTTCCGCGGCAGCCAGATCATCCGCGGCAGCCACACTTTCTGCATCTCGCGGCGCGGGCTGCAGTTCTTCCCGCGGCTGGAAAGCCTGCCGATGCGCGACGAACCGGCCACGCTCGGCGGCGGTGCGGTGTCCACTGGCCTGCCGGCGTGGGATGCCATCCTACGTGCGGGCGGGCTGCTGGCCGGCAGCGCTTCCGTGGTGATCGGCCATAGTGGAGCCGGGAAAACCACCCTGGCGCTGGCCTTCGCCGCGGCCTCCTCGCTGTCGCAGCCAGGGTTGCTGCTGGCCGGCACCGAGTTCGGCGGCGACCTTCGCCGCACCGGCGACCAGCTGGGGCTGGGGCTGGGGCAGGCACTGGATGCCGGCGCACTGACGATAGAACACCTGGGGCATGAGGACGAGTCGATGGACGAGATGGGGCACAAGCTGCTGCGGCTGGTCGACGAGCGCCACATCCGGCGGGTGGTGGTCGACGGGCTCGAGGGTCTGGCCGACACGCTGGCCTTCCCCGAGCGCGGCTACCGCTTCCTGGGCCGGCTGCTGACCGAGCTGAAGCAGCGCGGCGTCACCTCGCTGTTCACCGTCGATCCCGCGGCGTTGGCCGTGGCCGGCGGCACCGGCCTGGCCGAGGGCGTGGTCGGCCGGTTCGACAACGCCTTCGTGTTCCGCCACCACGCCGCCGCCGGTGCCACTGAAGCCAGCCGCACCCTGAGCGTGGCCAAGGTGCGCGGCACGCAGCCCAGCCAGGCCTCGGTGGATGTGCAGCTCGCGCTGCTCGATGCCGAACGACCGTCAAGCCACTGAGCCGGGATGTCTCGATGAAGCTGGTTCTGATCGTCGAGGATGAATTCGGGAATCGCGAAGTGCTGCAGCTGCTGCTCGAGGCCGAGGGCTTTCGAACCCATGCGGTTTCCAACGGCCGGGCCGCGCTCGATTTCCTGGCCGGCGAAGTGCCGGCCGTGATCCTGTCGGACTTCATGATGCCGACGATGAACGGCGCCGAGCTGTGCGCGGCCGTGCGGCGCGATCCGGCGCTGTGCGAGCTGCCGTTCGTGTTCATGAGCGCCACCAGCGAGTCCATCGTGCGCCAGGCCTGCCGCGACTACGACGCCTTCCTGGTCAAGCCGTTCGACATCGATTCGCTGCTGCTGCTGGTCCGGCGCCTGGCCGAAAGCGGCCGGCCGCGGTCGCCGACCAGCGAAGAGGTGGGCGATTCGATGCGCCACCTGCTCAAGGGCATCGAGCTGCCGCCGACCAGCTAGGAATCCGCGCGGCAGAAGCCGCCTGCGACGCTGCTCAGCGTGCGCCAAGTACCGCCATGCGCCGCATGGTTCAGCGCCATGCGGACTCCTGCGGGCTTGCCGCACCGGGCTGAGTGACACGCGCATGACATGAACCGGGGACATGCTGACGGAAAACGTCAGGAGGTTCCATGAATTCACGTTCCCCCGCCGCCCGTGCGCTCACCGGCCTGGTCGCCACGTTGTTGCTCGGCACCGCCGGCGCCGCGTCGGCCGCACTCGACCTGGGGCGCTACAGCCTCACGTCCACCTTCGCGCTGCCGACGTCGACCGCTTCGGAGTCGTCGGCCATCACCTGGAACTGGGACACGCAGACGCTGTTCGTCCTGGGCGACGAAGGCGAGTACATCACCGAGGTCACCACCACCGGCGCGGTGGTGGGCAGCATGCGGCTTTCCGGCTTCAGCGACACCGAGGCGCTGACCTACACCGGCCAGGGCCGCTTCGTGATCGGCGAGGAACGGCTGCAGGACGTGTACCAGCTCACCTACCAGGCCAACGGCACCGCCACCCGCGGCGCCCTCAAGTCGGTGTCGCTGGGCGACACCGTGGGCAACATCGGACTGGAAGGCATCTCGTACGAGCGCAGCACGGGCCAGTTCTTCACCGTGAAGGAGAAGAGCCCGCAGGCGGTGCAGTTCGGCCAGATCGACTTCGATGCCGGCACGCACACGATGACCTCCCTGTTCACGCCCAACCTGGGCGTGCTCGACCTGTCGGACGTGCAGGTGCTGCCCTCCTCCGGCAACCTGCTGGTGTTCAGCCAGGAATCGGGCCGGCTGCTGGAAGTCTCGCGCAGCGGGGTGGTGCTCAGCAGCCTCGACTTCAGCGCCATCAGCAGCACCACGGAAGGCGTGACCATCACCGCCGACGGCACCATCTTCCTCACCGACGAGACCCCCAACATCTACATGCTGACGGCCGCGCCGGTGCCTGAGCCGGCCACCTATGCGCTGATGCTGTGCGGCGTGGCGGCCATCGGCTGGACGGCGCGCCGCCGCCTCGGCTGAGCACGACCCGGTTCCTGCAAACCAACTCCGAGACCATTATGAAGACTTCCCTGCCCTTGCTGCTGTCGCTGGCCGCCGGCGCGGCCCAGGCGGCCCCCAGCGTGGCCATCACCGAATGGATGTACCGCGGCGGCGTCGGCGAGTTCGTCGAGTTCACCAACGTGGGCAACCAGGCCATCGACCTGGCCGGCTGGAGCTTCGACGACGAATCGCGCCTGCCCGGCGTGCTGGACCTGTCGGCCTTCGGCACGCTGGCGGCCGGCGAATCGGTGCTGATCACCGAGGCCGACGCCGCGGTGTTCCGCAGCGACTGGAACCTGTCGTCCACCGTCAAGGTGATCGGCAACTACACCAACAACCTGGGCAATGGCGACGAGATCAACCTCTTCGACGCGGCCGGCACGCTGGTCGACCGCCTGACCTACGACAGGTCGGTGGTCACCAGCGACGTGAGCGGCCGGCCCGGCAGCAGCGCGGTGCTGGGAGCCAACCAGGTCTCCGGCTGGGTGTTGTCCGCCGTCGGCGACAGCGAAGGCTCCTGGCGCTCCGCCGCCGGCACCATCGGCAGCCCCGGCAGCACCCAGTTCGCCTCCCCGGTGCCCGAACCGGGCACCTATGCGCTGATGCTGGCCGGCGGCGCGCTGGTGGGCGCCCTGGCGCGCCGGCACCGGCCGCAGGCCCGCTCGTAGCCCACAGGCGCACCCCCCATGGGGGCGATACAGGCCGCGACCGGTGTTGCCTAGAGTGAGAACCATTCTCACTGAGGGAGTTGCTGTTGTTCGCCGTCACACACACCCTGGCGTCTCCGATCCGGCCGGTGCCGGCCAGCGAGCATGCCGAGCTGGTGCACGTCTGGGAGAAGAGCGAGTTCGAACTGCTGAGCGGCCACGGCATGGCGGCGCTGTACGGCTGCGCCCATGCCGTGCGGCGGCAGCTGCTGGAGGTGTCCAGCGTGCAGGCCTACTACACCGCGCGCGGCCGGCCGGTGGCCTTCGTGGCGCTGGCCGAGGCACAGGTGGTGCTGCTCGACGTGTTGCCGGACTACCGCAACCAGGGCCTGGGCACGGCGCTGCTCGAATGTGCGGTCGGGCGGCTGCAGGCTTCGTTCGTGGAGCTGCCGGAGGCCTGGCCGGCGGCCCTGGCGTTCTACCGCGGCCGGGGTTTCCGGCGCGTCGGCCCGTCCTTCCAGGGCCTGTTCCGCGGCCGCCCGCAGACGCTGCTGCGGCTGGAGCACACCCACGAGCCCGGCCGCAGCCTGCGCTCACGCTGAGCGCAGCAGCAGGCCGCCCGCAGGCGGCGGTCGCCGACCGTCGACGGACTGCATGAAGGCCTGCACCGCCTGGGCCGCGCCCGGCCCGCTGCCGTCGTGCCAGCCATCGGCCAGGGCCTGCAGCCCCGCGCGGGTGTCACGCGACAACACGCCGCTGATGGGGTCCTGCGCCACCATCCGCAGCCGCGCGCGGTAGGCCTCGCGCGCCAGCGGGGCATGCGCCAGCAGCCCCAGCAGCCGGCCCAGCGAGGCGGTGAAGGCGGCCTGCCGCGCCGAGGGCGGGCCATCGGCCTGCACTTGCCAGGCACACAGGTATTCGATGGGGCCCAGCGGCTCGCCGCCGCCCCGCAACGCGCCTGGAGCGCCCGGCACTGCACCCCACGCCGGCCGGCGGCCGCTAGGCAGTCGGCCCTGCGCCAAGGCGTCCACCAGGGCCTGCGCCACCGCGGCCTGCGCCGCGCCGCTGCCATGTTCGGCCACCACACACAGCACCTTGAGGAAGGCGGGATAGAGCTGCTGGCCCAGGGCATCGCACAGGCGTTCCAGCAGCTCCACCCGGTCCGACGCGCCTTCGGCATGCGCGCAGCCGTCGATCAGCAGCTGGGCCGCGCCGGCCCAGTCGGGCGCGGGGCGCAGCACCAGCGGCTCGGCGCCATGCATCAGCGGCCCGCCTCGGTGCCGGTGGGCAGCAGGGCCGCGGCAAACTGCCGCTCCATCGCGTCGATCGACAGCCGCGCCGACCGCGGTCCGGCCTGCAGCAGCAGGCCGCCCACGCCGTCGTCGGCCAGCAGCCACTGCTCGATCGTCGGGGCCGACACCGCCGCCGACCCATGGCCGGCCGACAGCCGGGCCGCTGCGGCCGGAGCGGCGGTTGAAAGCGTGGAAAGGGCGTGCAGGCTCATGTCGTCACCAGGTACTGGCGGACCAGCTTAGGCAGCCGGCCCGGCGGCGCACAGCCCGGGCGTGCCCCAGCTGGGGTGGACCCCAGCGTGGCCGCGGCGCGGTGGGCGACGGTCAATCGGCATGGGCGCGGAACCAGCCGGTGGTCTCCGGCCGGTGCGTGAGCACGAAGCCCTGGCGCGAGCGGGCCTCGGCCTGCCCTTCCATGCCGCCCGCCAGCGCGCCAAGGAAGAGGATGGACATCAGGCCGCCCATCTGCCGGAAGGCTTCGGCGTACTGCGCCTGCAGCGCGCCGCCCTTCTTCAGGTCGGTCTCGTGGATGTACTGCTGGTCGACGCGGCGGACCTGCCCGGACCCGTCCAGCGCCAGGAAGCCGCTGCCGAAGCGGTTCTCGTGCAGCACGTTGCCGTCGTCCACCGCCAGGTCGGCCAGGCGGCCCCAGCCGGTGGCTTCCTCGAACTTCAGGTCGCCGCGGGTGTTGCTGTCGATGCCGCTGACATGCACCGCGTAGTCGTCGTTGGTGATGGTGACCTTGGACGACACCGTGGCCTCGGCACTGCCCTGCCAGGGCGTGGTCTCGATCGTCACCTTGGTGCCGTCGTCCAGCGCGAAGGTGGTGGTGCCCCAGAAGTCGAAGGCATGCCGGCCGTCGATCTCCACATGCGGGTCGCCCCAGATGCGGTAATCCTCGCCGGTGGCCTTGTTGGCGATGTGCACCTGGTTGTTGTCGTCCATCGTGATGCGGTAGCGGTCGTTCTCGAACTGCACCTTGCCGCCCACCATCGTGGTGGCGGCGTGGGTGGGATTGCCGGCATCGGCGGCACGGTAGGCGGCCGATGCGGCCGCTTGGGCGCCGGCGGAAGACAGGTTCATGGCGAGGCTCCTGAAGGTGTTCTTGGAAGCCCGCACTTGAGCATGCGGCCGGCCGCGGCGCATGCCGGGGCGCACCCGAGCTGGGGTCGGCCGCACGGCCGGTCGGCGCCGGTCAGGGCGTGACGAACAGCCGCGCCAGCGTGGGCAGCACGGCGGCGATGCGCCGGGCGAGTTCATCGGCGAAGCCCTGCACCAGCGTGCCCAGCAGCAGCAGCCAGATGGCGGTGGCGGCCAGCGCCTTCAGCGACATCGACAGCGCGATGACGTTGAGCTGCGGCGCGAAGCGGTTGACCAGCCCCAGCGCCAGGTCCACCGCGAACATCACCACCAGCGCCGGCGCGGCCAGCAGGAAGGCCAGCGCCATCAGCTCATGCAGGTAGCCCTCGAACACCGACAGCCCCTGCAGCCGCGGCACCAGCCCGGGCTGGGCCAGGGGCCAGGCGCGGAAGCTCTCCAGCAGCACGCCGATGAACAGCATGAAGCCGCCGCCGAACATGAATAGGAAGCCGGCCAGCCGGCCCAGCAGCGCGCCGGTGACCGACACCTGCTGGCCCGACATCGGGTCCATCAGCTGGCCATTGCCCACCGCCACCTTGGTGTCGACGATCTGGCCCGCGGCCTCGAAGGCCCACAGAAAGGCCGCCAGGCCAAAGCCCAGCGCCAGGCCCAGCACCGCCTCACGCCCGAACAGCAGCAGCCACTGCCAGGCGCCGAAGCTGCCCAGCGCCACCGTGGGCTGCAGCGCCAGCGTCAGCGTGCCCAGCGACAGGAAGATGGCATTGCGCACCAGCGCCGGCACCGTGTCGGGCGCCAGCACCGGCAGCAGCAGGAAGGCCACCGCGATGCGGGTGCTGGCCAGGCCCACCAGCAGCGCCGCATCGCCCAGCGGGCCGATGGCTTCGAACGGGCCCATGCGCTCAGCGCCTGACCATGCCGGCGAAGCCGCTCATCACCGTGTCGGTGTACTGCAGCAGCGTGCCGCCCAGCAGCGAGGCGGTGAGGAAGATCGTCACCACGATGGCGAAGAACTTGGCCGCGTACTGGAAGGTCTGCTCCTGGATCTGCGTGGCCGCCTGCAGGAAGGCGATCAGCAGCCCGACCAGCGCGGCCACGATCACCGGCGGGGCGGACAGCAGCAGCACCAGCCACAGTGCCTGGTAGGTGAGCTGCAGGGCTTCGGTCTGCATCATCGGTGGCGGCTCCTTTCGGTCATGCGTAGGACAGCACCAGCCCGTGCACCAGCTTGATCCAGCCGTCCACCAGCACGAACAGCAGCAGCTTGAAGGGCAGCGACACGGTGGTGGGGGTGAGCATCTGCATGCCCATGGACATCAGGATGTTGCTGATCACCAGGTCGATCACCAGGAAGGGCAGGAAGATCAGGAAGCCGATCTGGAAGGCGGTGGACAGCTCGCTCACGGTGAAGGCGGGCAGCACCACGATGAAGTCGCGCTCGGTGACCTGGGCGGCGCGGTCGGCGCTGAGCGACTTCTGCGCGGTGCGGTGGAAGAAGGCCCGCTCGCGCGGATGCGAGTGCTTGATGAGGAATTCGCGCAGCGGCTCCTTCGCGCGGTCGGCCGCGGCCATCAGCGATTCGGTGCTGCTGCCCAGGCCCTGCACGCTGCCCACCCGCTCGCCCATCTGCTGGCCGACCGGGTACATCACGTACAGGCTGAGCACGATGGCGATGCCGTTGAGCACCACGTTGGGCGGCACCTGCTGCAGGCCCAGCGCGTTGCGCAGCAGGCTGAGCACCACGATGATCTTGGTGAACGAGGTGACCATCACCGCGACGAAGGGTGCCAGCGCCAGCACGATGACCGTGACCAGCGCCGAAGAGGGCGAGAACTGGGTCAGGTCCATGCACTGCTCCCGTCCGCCGGCAGCAGCAGCGCCGCGCCCTGCAGCACCGGCACGATGCGGCCCACGCGATCGACGCCCGGCCCGAGCAGGCGGGCCTGGCCATCGGCCCCGCGGGGCTGCGGCGGCATGGACGCCTGGCCCTCCTCCGCCGGCCAGCCCAGCAGCGCTGGCAGCGGCAGGCGCCAGGGCTCGTCGAGCAGCACGCGCCAGCCCGCGGCGCCCTCCTCGTCCACGCCCGGCAGCGGCTGCGGCGCGGCCGGCGACACGCTGATGGCACTGCCCGGCCCGCCCCAGCTCCCGGACCAGGCCAGGCCGTGCGCGGCCCACAGCAGGCGCAAGGACCAGCGCGGTTCGAAGGCGCCCGGCAGCAGCAGCGCCCCGCCGCCGTCGACACCGCCGCAGGCTGGCGGCGGCAGCGCATCCTGCGCATAGGCCGCCACTTCCACCTGCAGCGCCAGCACCGGCCAGCGAAGCAACCCCGGCGGTGGCGGCGCCTGCTCGGCCAGCCAGGCCAGCGGCAGCTGCAGCCGCAGGCCGGACGGCGTGTCCACCAGGTCACCGGCGTGCACGGTGACGGCCGGCGCCTGCGGGGCGGCCGGCGCAGCTTCGTCCAGGGCCAGCGGCTGCGGATCGAGCCCGGTGCCGCACCAGGCCTCCAGCGCACCCAGCAGCGGCTCGCAGGACGCCAGCGCCTGCGCCAGGGCCACCGCATCGGGTGGCTGCGGCGCGGCTGCGGAGGCCGGCAGTTCGATCAGCAGGCGGCCCGCGCCCAGTGCACAGCCATATCGCCAGTACGCCACCTCGACCGTCATGCGACGCGGCCGCTGACCACCATGGTGATCAGGTGCGTGACCGACTGCGCCTGCAGCTTCTCCATCACCCGCTTGCGGTGCAGCTCCACCGTCTTGATGCTGATGCCCATGCGGTCGGCGATGACCTTGTTCAGGCGGCCTTCCACCACCCAGCCCAGCAGCTCGCGTTCACGCGGCGTGAGCCGGGCCAGGCGCTGCTGCCAGGCCTGCTGCGCCGGGGAGTCGGCCACGGGCGCGGATGAGGAGGCGTCGGCTGCGGGCGCGGCGGCCACGGGCCGCAGCGCGGCCGCCGGCACGGCGCTGGCGTCGAAGGCGCGGTCCAGCGCCTCCTCCAGCGCCTGATCGGCGAACGGCTTCTCGAGGAAGCTCACCGCGCCGCGCTGCATCGCCTGCACCGCCAGCGGCACGTCGCCGTGGCCGGTCATGTAGACCACCGGCCAGTGCACGCCCTGGGCGCGCAGCCGGTCGTGCAGGTCGAGGCCGCTCATGCCGGGCATGCGCACGTCCAGCAGCACGCAGGCGGCGCCGGCCGGCCGTGCGCTGCACAGGGCCTGCAGGGCCTCCTGCGGGTCGGCGTAGTCCTGCACCTCGTAGCCGGCGCCGGCCAGCCACCAGTGGGCCGAGCTGCGGAAGTCGGCGTTGTCGTCGACGATGAAGATGGTGCGCGCGGCGGCGCCGTCGGTCGCGGTGGCGGTCATGTCGTGCTCCATGGTGAAAGAAGACTCGGAGGGTCGCCCGCGGCGGCAGGCGCCAGCAGCGGCAGCGCCACATGGAAGCTGCAGCCGCGCTCGGGCGCGCCGTCGGGCGATTCATTGCGGCTGAACCACAGCCGGCCCTGGTGCAGCTCCGCGAAGGAGCGGCAGATGTTCAGCCCGATGCCCATGCCGTTCGGCTTGCTGGACTGGAAGGGCACGAAGAGCTGCGCCGCGTCGTCGCTGGGCAGGCCGCAGCCGTTGTCGCGCAGGCGCAGCACGGCTTCGCGGCCGCCGCGCTCGATGCGCAGGCGCAGCAGCAGCCGGCGCTGCACGCGGCCGGCGGCATCGGGCGGGTTGTCGCGCATCGCCTCGATGGCATTGCGCATCAGGTTGACGAAGAGTTGCTGCAGCATCACCTCGTCGCCCTGCACCGGGCAGGGCTGCGGCACCAGGTCGAGCTGCACGTCGATACCGTCGCGCCGCACTTCCCAGTCCAGCAGCGACAGCGATTCGCGCAGCACCGTGCCCAGCTCCAGCCGCTGCAGCCGCGGGCCACGCGCCTGCGTGTATTCGCGGATGCGGGCGATGATGCGCGAGGCGAACAAGGCCTGGTCCAGCGCCAGCTGCAGGCCGGCCAGCAGGTCGCCGCCATCGGCCGGGGCGGGCCGCTGCAGCCGCATGCGCAGCCCGCGCAGCACATTGGCCACGGTGCCGATCGGCTGGTTGAGTTCATGCGCCAGCGTGGAGGCCATCTCGCCCACCGACAGCGCGCGCGAGGTGAAGAGCAGCCTTTCGCGGTCCTCCAGATGGCGGCGTGCGGCCTCGGCCTGCTCGTCCTCGGCCGACGGGGTGGCGCGATGGGTGGGCGCGGCGACGGGCGCCTGGACCGCTTCGCCCGCCCCGGCGGCCGGCGCGCCGGGCTCCTCCGGCGCCATCAGCCGCAGGGCGGCCAGGCCGGGCCGCACCAGCGTGGCCTGTGCCTGCAGCCCGCCGGCCAGCGCGGCCGGCCACGCCAGGCGCGCCTGCGCACCGCGCACCAGCCGCACCAGCGCCGCGGTGACGCCCGGCAGCCGCGGCTCCAGTGCCGCCAGCGCATCGTCGGCCTGCACGCAGCAGTGGGTGCTGAAGGCCGGGCTGCACCACTGAAGGCGGCGGTGGGTCAGGTCCACCAGCGCCAGGCCGCAGTCGAAGGCATCCAGGGCCAGCCGCATCGAGTCATGCTCGCGGCGGCGGATCTGCTCCAGCGCGGCGGCGCGGCTGCGCGCAGGCCGCTGCGCGGCGCGGACGGGGCTGCGGTCGGCCTCGGTCATGCGGCCAGGTCCGTGGGCAGCACCACCAGCAGCAGGCTCCACTGCGCCCCCAGGCTGCGGCCGAAGCGCCGGGGCTGCGACAGGCCCAGCAGCGCGCAGCCTGGGTCGGCCAGGCGAGGCCAGGTGCCCAGCAGCAGGCGACAGCCGGCGGCGGGCGTGGCGGCGCCGCCGGGCGCGGCGCTGCGGCTGCGCAGGCCCTCGGCGGCACCGTCCTGCCGGTGCAGGCGCCACTGCGCGGGCAGGCCCAGGCCGGCCGGCGGCCACCAGCGGGCCGGGAAGGTGGCGACGCCGTTGCGCGGGCCGCCGATCAGCCAGGCGGCCAGGTCGACCGCTTCCGCCGGGCCTGCGGCAGGCGGCGCGCACACGAGCAGGACATAACGCTGCAGCGCCAGTTCCCGCACCGCTTCCTCGCGGCCGGCGCGGGCGAGCAGTGCGCGGCAGGCGGCCAACGTCGGCACGCCGCCGGACGCCGGCATGTCGCCGACCGCATCGCCCTGCGGGAAGCCATCGTCCGGGTCGGGCGGTGGCACCAATGCCTTCGGGGCCCGGGGGTTGTCGCCCTCGTCCGCCGGGCCGTCGTCGGCCGGGTCGGTGGGCGGTCGGTGGCCGCCGCGGCGGCGTGGTGCCGCGGCTTCGTCCTGCGGCAGCGGCTGGCGGCGCGGCAGGTCCGGCGGCAGGGTGAACAGGGTCGACACCACCACCGGCGCCTGCAAGGGCGCGGCCGTGGCGGGTACCGGTGCCGAGGCGGCGCTGGACGGCGCAGCCAGCGGCGCCTGTGCCTGGGCGCCGACGTTCGGGCCGTCGTGTGCCTCGGCGCGCGGCAGGGCGGCTGCGCTGGCATGGGGCGCGGGCGACAGCCGGTCGCGCAGCGACACGGCCGGTGACGGCGCGGCCAGCACCGCCGCGGTCGCGGTGGCGTCGGCCGCCGGCGACGCGGTGGCAGCCGGCACGGCGGGCGCCGCCGGACCTGCCGCAGCCGCGGCACCCGTGGGCAGCGACAGGCCCTGCCCCGACTCGCCGCCGGCCATCGGCTGCGCCGTGGCCGCGGCCACCTGCTGCCACAGCGCGGCCAGGCCGGCACCGCCCGCCTCCCCGCCCGACACCGGCGTCAACGGATTCATGCGGCGCCCGCGTCCTTCAATGCGTCGGCCAGCGGCTGCACCGGCAGGCGCAGCACCAGGCCGTGGTCGCCGAGCTGGAGATGGTCGGGCTGCAGGCCGAGCAGCTGGCGCAGGTAGCCGCGGGCGGCACGCTGCACATTGGCGCGGGCGGCCGGCCCCTGGCGCCGCGCCTCGTGCTGGCTTTCACCCACCAGCACGCCCAGCACCGCGAACTGCTCGAACAGCGCCTGCCGCTCGGCCGCGTCGGCCTGGCGCCACGCCGGGTGCTGGCCGAGCAGGCGCCGCATCTGGCGCTCGACCAGCGCGAGCTGCGCCGGGCTGACGTCGATCTGCTGCAGCGCCGCGACGCAGGCCAGCACGAAATAGGCGGCCGCCGCGCCCACGTCGTCCTCGGGCTGGCCGGCCTGCATGCGCTGCCGGTAGTGCGCCAGGCAGCGGCGGTAGAGCGCCAGCGCCTCCTTGCGCGCGGCCAGGCCGCCGGGATGGGCGGCAGCCAGCTGCTGCGGCGCAGTGGCCTGCGCGGCCGGCATCACCGTCAGCGGGGCCACGTCGTCGGCAGCGTCGGCGGGGCCGCCCATCAGCAGCTCGCCAAAGGTGGCGGCCAGCCGCTCGGCCAGCGCCGTGGCGCGGGCAGGGGTGTAGGGGGAGGAAGCGGTGTCGGGGCTCATGGCAGGAAGTCGTCGTCTCGTGGTGCAGGGTTGGTTGCGCTGCCGAACTCCATGCGCAGCGCGTGGCGCGAGAGCCGGCTGCGCAGCCGGTCGAGCGCGGCGCTGCCGCCGGGCGCGGCCGCACCGGGCGTCGGATGCAGCTGCAGCACGGGCGCGCCGCCCGGCTGCTGCTGCAGCGCGACGGCGCGCAGCGGCAGGGCCTGCCCGGGCAGCAGCAGCTGCCAGTGGCCGGTGGGCGCGCCGGCCGCCAGGGCCGATCGCTGCAGCGCCTGCACCGTGGCCGTGGGCGGCAGCGCCGGCGGCGATGCCACCGGCGCGGCAAGGATCACGGCGTTGCGCAGGGCAGGCGCAGCGGGCCAGGCCGGCGCCTGCCAGGCACCCGCCTCCACCGCTGGCGCGGCGGGCTCGTCGATGCGGACGTCCGATGGCGGCAAGGGCCGCGGCGCCGGCACCGCCGTTGGCCACGGCGCGGCCGGTCCCGGTAAGGCACTGGCGCCCTCGCCCGCTGCGGCGTCGTCCTCCACCTCGCCCAGCACGCGCTGGGCGGCGCGCTGCAGCGCCCGGTCGAAGCGCTGCTGCTGCTGCTGCGGCTGCGAGCGCGGCGCCTCGTCGGCCTGCGACGGACGCTGCGCCGGCAGGATGCGGTCGGCCACCGGCTTCATACCCAGCTCCCGCTGACCGGGTGCCGGCGCACCGGTTCGGCCTCGCGTTCCAGCCGCCGGGCGCGCAGCCGGGCGTCGTCGCGGCGGAGCTGGTCCTGCAGGTCGTCCAACGCCTGCGTCTGCGTGCGGCAGCGGCGCAGCGCGGCCTGGGCCTCGGCCAGGCGCGCCTCGGCGGCCTCCAGCGCCTCCTCGTCGTCAATCAGGCCGTATTCGGCCCGCTCCAGCCGGTCGTCCAGCATCTCCCGGTGCGCGGCGGCGATGCGGCCGAGCTGCGGCGCCTGGGCCGCGCCCTCGCCGGCCTGGTGGCGCGCCAGCGCGGCGATGTCGCGCCGCAGCGCGTGGATGGCCTGCTGGCGCCGGCCGATGGCCACGCGCGCCGCGTCGCAGGCCAGCCGCTGCACCTCGCACAGCCGGCGCGCCGCCTCCTCGCGCAGCGCGCGCACGCGCTGCAGCTGGGCCAGGTCGGACCGTTGACGGGCCGCGGGTGTCATTGCACCGCCTCCTGCAGCTGCTGCCAGGTGTCGTGCCAGCCGCTGGACTCGTCGGGCTGCTGGCGCAGCAGGGCCTGGATGGCGGGCCAGCGGGCGATGGCCTCGTCGGCCAGCGCATCGGCACCGCGCTGGTACTCGCCGACCTGCAGCAGCAGGCGGATCTCGGCATGCTTGGCCATCAGCGCCCGCAGCCGCAATGCGGCCGCCCGGTGCGCCGGCGCCACCACGCGGTGGAACACCCGGCTGGCACTGGCCGGCACGTCGATGGCGGGATAGTGGCCGGCCTGCGCCAGCTCGCGCGACAGCACGATGTGGCCGTCGAGGATGGACCGCACTTCCTCGGCCACCGGGTCGCTGCCGTCCTCGTCCTCGGCCAGCACGGTGTAGAAGGCGGTCATCGAGCCGTGGGCATCGTTGCCCGCCCGCTCGAACAGCCGCGGCAGTTCGGCGAACACCGAAGGCGGGAAGCCGCGGCGCACCGGTGGCTCGCCCACCGACAGGCCGATCTCGCGCAGCGCGCGGGCATAGCGGGTGACCGAGTCCACCAGCAGCATCACCCGCGCGCCCTGGGCGCGGAAGCCCTCGGCGATGGCGGTGGCGGCCTGCGCCGCGCGCAGCCGCTCCATCGCGGGCCGTTCCGAGGTGGCCACCACCACCACCGAGCGCGCCAGCCCGGCCGCGCCCAGGCTGTCGTCGAGGAACTCGCGCACCTCGCGCCCACGCTCGCCGACCAGGCCCACCACGTTGACGTCGCTCTCGGCCTGCCGCGCCAGCATGCCCAGCAGCGTGCTCTTGCCGCCGCCCGCGGTGGCGAACACGCCCACGCGCTGGCCCTCGCCGATCGACAGCGCGGCATCGATGGCCTTGACGCCGGTGGCGAACACCTGCTGCACCGGCAGGCGCGACAGCGGATTGGGCGCCGGCTGCTGCACCGGCCGCCAGGCCAGGCCGTCCGGCGGCAGCGGCCGGCCGTCCAGCGGCTGGCCGAAGGCATCGAGCACGCGGCCCAGCAGGCTGGTGCCGCAGGGCACTGCCGGGGCTTCCGACACCACCTCCACCCAGGCATCGGCGGCCACGTCGGCCAACCCGCCCAGCGGCACCAGGATGGCTTCGCCGTGCGACAGCCCCACCACCTCGGCCGGCAGCCGGGCGCCGCGGGCGTCCCACACCAGGCACTGCTGCCCGATGCGCGCCTGCAGCCCGCTGACGCGCAGCGTGGTGCCGAAAGCCTGCACCACCCGGCCGCGCTCGCCCAGCGTGCGGCCGTGCTGCAGCGCCTGGCGCACGGCGGGCGTGAGCAGCGTGTTCATCGCACCTGCTCCGCCGCCGCGGCGGCCTGCAGCCGGTCGCCCACGCGGCGCAGTTGCGCCGGCAGGCCGGCGATCAGCTGGCCGGCCGGCGTGTCGAACACGCAGTCCAGCAGCGCCAGCGCAGGATCGGCGCGCAACTGCAGCGGGCCGCCGGCGGCCACCTCGGGCAGGTGCTGCAGGGCGGCCGCCACTTCCGGATGCAGCCGCAGCACCGCCGGCTGACCCGGCGCCAGGGATTCCGCGGCGCGGCGCACCAGCGCCGCCACCACGTCGGCCGGCGCCAGCTCGGCCGCGATGCGCTCCACGATCTGCAACGCCAGCGCGATGGCGGCTTCGCGCAATTCCTCTGCCTGCAGCGCCGCGTCGTCGGCGGCCTGTCGCCACGACTGCGCCAGCGCCGGGCCGGCACGGTGCAGCGCCTCGGCCAGGCCTTCGGCCTGCCCGGCCTGGCGGGCGGCCTCGCGCGCCTGCGCCAGGTCGGCCTCCCGTGCCAGCACCAGTGCCTGCAGCCGCGCCAGCAGCGCCGCTGCGCTGCCGCAGGCGGTGAGCTCGTCGGCGGACAGCCAGGGCCGACCCACCGCCAGGCTGCCGAGCTGGCTGCGGTGCACCGCGATGAAGGCGGGTGTCATGGGCGGGCCTCCGCGCGGGCCGCTGCCTCCAGCGCAGCGGCGGCGGCGGCCGTGTCCAGCGCCGGCAGCGGGGCCCGCGTGTCAGGCCAGAACACTTCGCGCAGCACCAGCCGCAGGGCGGGCGATGCGACGGCCGCCAGCAGCACCTCGCGGCCGGTGTGTGCCAGCCGGTCGGCCAACATGGCGGGCGACAGGTCCGGCCATGGGCCGTCCGGCTCCCCGCTCCCGTCGGACTGCAGCAGCCGATCGGCCTCGGCCTGGCCGAGCATGCCGGCCAGGGCTTGCAGCACACGGCCGTCGATGCACTGGCGCAGCACGGGTGCCAGGTACCAGGCGCCCGCGGCCGACAGCAGCCGGTCGCGCCGGTCGGCGGGCCAGCCGGCCCAGGCCGGCCAGGCGGCCAGGTCGTCCCAGCCCAGCTGCGCCCGCCGCGGCGTGCCGGCCAGCGCCAGGGCCGCGGCGGCACGGGCCTGGCGGCGCACGGCCGCGGGAAGGCCGCCGTGGGGTTCCGCCTGCACGGGCCGGGCGCCGGCCCGGTCGACCGCCTGCATCAAGCTGCCCTCCGCAGGCTGCCGGCCGAGGCGCCGGCCGGCGTGATGGCGCCGGCGGCGGGCGCCACCGGGGCCGCGGGCAGCACCGCCGCGGGCACGGCCAGCCGCTGCCGGCGACGCAGCCAGGCCCAGGCGCCGGCGCCCGCCAGCAGCGCCAGGCCGCCCAGCAGCCCGAGCAGCCGCCCGAGGTCGAGCCAGCCGGCCAGGCCGGCCGCGGCCACCGGCCGCACCGGCGCCGGCTCGGCCGGGAACAGCGCGACGGTGACGTTGTCGTACGGCAGGCCCTCGATCGAATTCACCACCAGCGCCTTGATCTGGCCCAGCCGCCCGCTCATGTCCACCTGCGGCCGGTGCTTGATGAACACCGAGGCCGAGGCCGGCGGCGGCTTGTCGGCCAGCGGGTCCTTGTCGGGCACCGCCAGGTGCACCCGCGCCACCACCACGCCGTCGATGCTGTTGAGGGTGTTGGCGATCTCCTGCGACAGCGCATAGTTCAGCCGCGCCCGCTCCTCGAGCGGGGAGGACACGAAGCCCTCCTTCTTGAACACCTGGCCCAGGCTCTCGAAGCCGTCGCGCGGGTAGCCGTGGGCACCCAGCAGCGCGATGGCGCGGGTGAAGCTGTCCTTCGGCGCGGTGACGCTGAAGCTGCCCGCTTCCTTGCCTGACTTGTCGGCCTCGATGCCCTGCTGGCGCAGCACCGCCACCATCTCGTTGGCCTGCCGTTCGGACAGGCCGCCGTACAGCTCCTGCTCGCCGCAGCCGGCCAGCAGCAGGCCGGCCAGCGCCAGCGCGGCGGCACGGCAGCACAGGGAGGATCGGGCCGCGTTCATGCCTGCTGGCGGAACAGTTGCTGCAGCCCGTCGGAGGTGCGGTTGGCCGCGTTCGACATCAGCTGGCAATGGAACATGAACTCCTGGCAGCGCACGGTGAGCTGCACCATCTGCCCGGGGCTCATCGGCTGGCCGCCGGCCACCGCGGCGCTGGCCGCCTGCTGCAGGCCGGCGGCCTGGGTGTTGATGGCTTCCAGCGGCCGGAACAGCGCCTGCATGCCGCGGCCCGGCGCCTGCGTGGCCGCCGAGGGCTGCACCGTGGCGGCGCCGCCCGCCTGGCCGGCGCGTTCCATGGCCTGGGCGAAGGCGCCCATGTCGGCCAGCGACACGCCGTAGCCCGCGCGCAGGCCGGGCGCGGCCGCGGCGGCCGCCTCGGCGCCGGGCACGGCAAGGGTCGGAGAGCTGAGCATCGCGGCCCCGCTCAGTTCTTCTGCGCCATCGTCTTCAGCGCCTCGCCCGCCGAGGTGATCGTCGAGTGCGAGCTGGTGGACAGGAAGCCCATCTGCATCGCCTGCGTGCTGAGCATGGTGACGGTGGCGGGCTTGTCGTCGCCTTCCATGATGCGGCCGGAGATGGACTCCAGGTCGGCGGCCTTGCGGTCCAGCGACTGGCCCCAGGCGGTGGCCATCGCCTCGTACCAGCTGCCTTCGCGCTCGCGCGATGCGCCGGCACGGGTGGTCAAGGGGGCCATCGCCATCATCGACAGCGGATCGATCGAACTGCTCATCATTGCGCTCCTGGTTGTCTATACAAGTCGAGGTCTCAGAACACGAGCGGCGTCACGGCGCCGTCCCGATCCAGCAGCACGCGGTGCCGCTCGATGCCGGCGATGCGATGCCCCGTGGGCAGCAGCGCACCTTCGAAATAGCGGGTGCCGTCGGCCGTCACCACATAGGGCGGCTCGCCCGGCACGATGGACGCCACCCGCTTGCCCGGGTCGTCCACCACGGGCGCGGAGGCCGGCGGCGCGGGCGGCGGCAGGTTGCGCGCCTCGATGGCGGCCAGGCCGGGCACGTCACGCCGCGCGGCGTCGCGCACGCGGTCGAGCTGGCGGTCGTCGGCCTCGCGGGTGGTCACGGCCACCGCGCCCTCGCCCACCGGCCGCGCCTGCGCCGGCACGCCGTTGATGCGGTAGACGTCGGCCACCGCATCGGCCACCTGCTGGTTGACATGCACCTGCCAGCGCGTGGGCAGCGGCTGCGCGGCGAGCAGCTGCTCGGCCTGGGCGCGCTGGGCGCCGGTGTCCAGGTAGCCGCTGACCAGCAGGCCGCCGCCGTCGCCATCGGGGCGCACCTGCAGCTGGCGCAGGCCGGCGGCCTGCAGCAGGGCCTGCGCCTGGCGGCTTGCGGGCTCGGCCAGCGGCTCGGCCGGCGGCTGGGTGTAGGCCGAGGCCAGCATGCCGATCGACACCGTGGCCAGCGCGGCGCCGCCGGCCAGCAGGGCCTGCCAGCCGCGGCGGATGGCGGGGCCGCGGCGGGCCGCGGCATGCGGTGGCTCGTCCACCGGCCGCGCGGGCTGGGCGGGGCGGTCGCTCAGCTCGGCGGCCACCTCGAGGGGCGGCGCGTCGTCGGCAGGCGCCGGGTCCGGCGCGGGCACCTCCACCGCGAACAGGCCGAAGCGCACCGGCCCGAGCTGCAGGTCGGCATCGGCGCGGCACTCACGCCGCTGGCCGGCGGCGATCGTCTCGCCGGCCACCGTCACCTCGCCGCGCAGCACCTCCACCGACAAGCCCTGCGGCTGCAGGCACAGCCGCACCGCAGCGGGCAGCGTGGCCAGGCCACGCAGCACGATGTCGCAGTCGGCGCTGCCGCCCACGGTGAAGGCGGTGCCGGCCGGCACGGGCGCCCGGGCGCCCTGCTGCGGGCCGTCCAGCACCTGCAGCTGCAGGCCCGGCGGCGCCGGCTCGGCCGGTGTCGGTGCGGAGGAGGTCAGGGTGTTCATGGCTGACGTGGAGGCGGAACGTCGGGCGCGGGGGCCGGCGGCGGCAGCGCCTGTGGCGCGGGGTCGGCCGGCGGCAGCGCCGCACGGGCCTGGCGGCCGCTGGACAGCCGCGGCGAGATCAGGAACATGCGCTCCACCCGGCTGTTGCCCTGGCTGGTGCTGCGAAACAGGCCGCCCAGCACCGGCACGTCGCCCAGGCCGGGCACCTTGGTCACGCCGTCGTTGCTGGCCTCGCGGGTGATGCCGCCCACCAGCAGGCTCTCGCCCTCGAAGATCAGCGCCTGGGTGTTGACGGCCGAGCGCTCCACCACCGGCAGCGTGTCCACCACGCGGGTGCTGGACAGCGAGCCGTCCTCGATCGACACCAGCATCTTGATGCGCACCTCGCCGCCGTCCTTGAACACATGCGGCGTCACGCGCAGCGTGGTGCCGGCCGACACGTTGAACAGGTCCACGTCCTCGCGGCCCGCCACCCGCACGTAGAAGGTGCTGCTGTTGTCGAACACCGCCTCCACGTTGGACAGCGTGAGCACCTGCGGGCTGGACACCACCTTGGCCGCGCCCTGGTCCTCCAGCAGGTTGACGCGGGCGATGAATTCGCGCGCATCGCCCAGCACCGCGGAGACGAAGCCGCCTCGGCCCACCGGCGTGATGTCGGCCGGCGCGGTGCCCGGCGCCAGGCCGCGGTCGCTGGCGTCGCCGCGGCCGAACAGCAGCGAGCTGCGACCGCGCGAATAGCGCCAGTTGATGCCCAGCTCCTTCAGCCGCTCGGTGTTGACGTCGATGATCGTGGCCTCGATCTCCAGCGTCTGCGGCTCGATGTCGAGCGCGGCCACCAGCTGCTCGTACTGCGCCAGGCGGTCGGGCGCGTCGCGCACGATCACCGCGTTGAGCCGGGCATCGGCCTCCACCCGCACCATCGCGCCCTCGGCCAGCGACAAGGCCTGCGGCGCCATCGGCGGCAGGGCCGAGCCGGCGGCCGGCGCGGCACCGGGCGCACCCGGCCCGCCGGCGCCCGCGCCATAGGCCGCTGCCAGCACCGGAAGCGAAGCCGCGCCGGCATCGGCCTGCGCAGCGCCCAGCGTGCCCAGGCCCTGCCCTGCCGCACCCGCCGAGCCACCCATCGGCCGCTGGCTGCGCTGGCCGCGCAGGCCCGGCACCGTGCCGCTGGAAGGCACCTCGTTGGACTGCACCGCCACCTGGCTGCGCGACTGCTGCGTCATCAGCGCCCGCACGATGCTGGCCACGCCAGGCAGCACCACCTGCCGGCCGCCGAAGCTGATGCTGACGTCCTGCGCCCAGGCATAGCGCAGGTAGAAGACCTTGAAGCCGCTGGGCGGGCCGGCGCGGTCGCTCACCAGCTGCGCCCGCGTGATCTCCTCCACCTGCTCGATGAAGCGCCGCGTGCCGCTGACGATCAGCGTGCCGTCCTCGGTGCTGCGCACGGTGTTGCGGGCATCGGGCAGCCGCATCTCCAGCACGTTGCGCTGCACCCGCGCCGCCAGCGAAGGCGCCACCGGCAGCGTGCGCGTGACCATGTCGGCCGGCGAGTAGATGTGCAGCACCGCGCCGTCGTAGTACTCCACCAGGTTGAAGGCGCGGGCGATGTTGCGCCAAACCCGCGCCGCCGGGCCGCTGAAGCTGCCGTTGACCGCGCCCTTCACGCTGGGGCTCACCGACACCGGCACGTCCACCAGGCCGAACAGGTCCTGCAGGAAGGCGGCGATGGGCTGCTCGCGCGCGGTGAGCTGCACCTCGCGCTCCGCGAACGGGATGGGCATGGCCTGCGCCGGCGGTGCGGCCATCAGCGTGAGCATCACCGCGGCCACCAGCGCGGCCAGCCAGGTCAGCCCCGTCAGCCAGGCGCGCTTCATGCGGCCT
Organism: Aquincola sp. J276; assembly: GCF_024700035.1. Classification (NCBI taxonomy): domain Bacteria; kingdom Pseudomonadati; phylum Pseudomonadota; class Betaproteobacteria; order Burkholderiales; family Sphaerotilaceae; genus Aquincola; species Aquincola sp. J276. The sequence goes on along the minus strand of NZ_JAJONC010000002.1, from coordinate 100,564 downwards.
CCAGCAGGGTGGCGCCCGGGGCGGCCACACGGTCGGCCACGTCGAGCTGCAGCGTGGGCACCAGCTCGTGGAAACTCAGCACAGGGGTATCGAAGCATTCGTTCTCGATCAGCTTGCGCACATGGCGCCGGATGTCCACCGCCACCAGCAGCGCGGCCGGCCGGTGCGCCTGCACCGACTGCACCAGCGCCGCCATGACGGCCTGCGCGTGCTGCGGCTCCATCGCCAGCTGCTGCACGCCGTTGCTCACGCGCACGGCCTGCCGCAGCGCCTCTTCCAGCTCGGGCAGCAGCAGCACCGCGCGCAGCCGGCCGTCGGGCGCGCAGCGGTGGCAGAGCTGGCGCTTGAGCGCGATGCGGGCCAACTCGGTGAGCGCATACACGTCCTTCTCGCGCTGCGCGGCATCGGCCAGCGCTTCCAGGATGTCGCGCGCATGGCGGATCGGCACTTCCTCTTCCACCAGCCGGCGCAGCAGTTCGGCCACGCGCTGCAGCGGCAGCGCACGCAGCACTTCCTTCACCACCTCGGGCATGTCCTGGCCGGCGCGGTGCAGGTAGGCGCTGGCCTCCTGCGTGCCGAGGAACAGCGCCAGGTGGCGGCGCAGCGCCTGCCGCACCGTCTCGGCCAGCACGGCGGGCACCGCATCGGTGGCCAGGCCGGCCGGCATCCCGCCGGTGGCGATCGGCACGTCGAAGGCCAGCAGCCGCCAGCCGGGGCCAGGCACCGCATGCACCGCCACCCGCGGCAGCGGCAGGCCCAGCTCGAGGTTGATGCGGTCGAGCATCGCTTCCAGCGCCTGCACCAGCCGGCCGGCCATGCCGCCCTGCAGCGCCTGCGCGGGCACTTCCATCTGCAGCGCCAGCGTGGGCCGCGGCACCGGCGGCGCGGTGTGCAGCACCGCCGGCGCCAGGTCCTTGCGGCGCAGGATGGATTCACGCGCCGGCCGCGACCAGGCCACCCAGCGTGCCCGCAGGGCCGGCAGCAGCAGCGCACCGCCCGCCGCGAAGGCCAGGCCCAGCACCCCGAACACGTACCACGGGAAGCCCGGCACCAGCGCCAGCAGCAGGCACAGCCCGCCGGCCACCAGCAGCACCCGCGGCTTGGCGCCCACCTGGCGCACGATGGCGTCGCCCAGGTGGCGGTCCTGCTCGTCGTCGGAGGCGCGGGTGACGATCAGGCCGGCGGCCATCGCGGCCAGCAGCGCCGGGATCTGCGCCACCATGCCGTCGCCGATGGTCAGCACCGAGTACTTCACCAGCGCCGCGCCCACCGGCATGCCCTGCTGCAGCACGCCCACGCCCAGGCCGCCCAGCAGGTTGATGACGATGATGACGATGCCCGCGATGGCGTCGCCCTTGACGAACTTCATCGCGCCGTCGAGGCTGCCGTGCAGCTTGCTCTCCAGCTCCAGCTCGCGGCGCTTGCGGCGGGCCTCGTCCTTGTCCAGCAGGCCCGAGCGCAGGTCGGAATCGATGGACAGCTGCTTGCCCGGCATCGCATCCAGCGAGAAGCGCGCCGCCACCTCGGCCACCCGCTCGGCGCCCTTGGCGATGACGATGAACTGCACCACGGTGATGATGAGGAACACCACCAGCCCCACCACCAGGCTGCCGCCGGCCACCATGTGGCCGAAGGCATCGATGATGTGGCCGGCATGGCCTTCCAGCAGGATGAGCTTGGTGGTGGCCACCGACACCGCCAGCCGGAACAGCGTGGTGATGAGCAACACGCTCGGGAACACCGAGAACTCCAGCGGCGAGCCGATGTACAGCGACACCAGCAGCAGCAGCACGCCGATGGCGATGTTCACCGCCACCATCGCGTCGATGACCAGCGGCGTGAGCGTGAGCACCATCATCGCCATGATGGCCAGCACGCCCGCCACCAGCAGCAGGTCGCTGACGCTCGAGCGCCGCGGCGCGGCGCCGTGATGGGCGGCGGCCGTCATGGCTGCTGCAGGCCTTGCGCGGGCTGCCGCTGCACGAAGCCGGCCAGCCAGCGGTAGCGCTGCATCACCTGCTGCACGTAGCCCCGGGTCTCGGCATAGGGCGGTATGCGCCGGCCATGTCGCTCCACGGCGCCCTCGCCGGCGTTGTAGGCGGCCAGCACCAGCGGCAGGTCGCCGTCGAAGCGGCGCTGCAGCAGCTTGAGGTAGGTGGCGCTGACCTCCAGGTTGGCCGCCGGTTCGTTCAGCATGGACTCGGCCTGCACGCCGAAGCGGCGCGCGGTCATCGGCATCACCTGCATCAGCCCGCGGGCGCCGGCGGGCGAGCGGGCCATCGCATCGTGGCGCGACTCCACATGCGCGATGGCATGCAGCAGCAGCGGATCGATGTCATGCCGGCGTGCGGTGTCGTCCACCAGCGGCGCGAGCTGCATCGCGCGGCGGGCATCGGGTGCCAGCACCGGCGTGAACTTCATCGGCAGCGGCGACGTGGCCGGCAGCGGCTCGGACGAACGCGGGAGGGCGCTGGCGGGCTGCGGTGGCACCGGCTGGCGTGCCAGCGGCGGCACCGACCGCGTGGCGGCTCCTTGGGCATCGAACAGCTGCAGCGCGGCGGCAGCCCGCGGCGCCTCGGCCGCGGCGGGTGCCGCACAGGCCTGCGCCAGCGCCAGGCGGAACTTGGCGAGCTGCGCCGCACTCCAGGCCGTACAGCCTTGTGCCGCCGCGGGCGGAGCCATCGTCGCCAGCGCCATCAGCGCCATCAGCGCCATCCACCGGGCGGTGGTTACGGGCAAGGCCGGACGGCCTGCCGGCACGGGGTTCTGCACGAGCTGTTGCTTTGGCATGTGTGCAGTTTTTCCGGCCCCGGCCGTGGCTTTCGTGACAGCCCGCGGTCCGATTGTTTCAAGCGTTTAACGCAGGGCCCACCGGCCGCGCCTGTGCCGCGGTGACTAACAACGCGCGAGCGCGCACGCTGCCGTAGACGGCAGGATCGCCGCTTGCTGACCGGCCTGTGGTTGCAAGCGGTGACAACGCCCCGCCCTCGGCCCTGACGATGGCAACCCTGATGACCCGGGCCGCCAGGCAGGCTTGCAGCGCTTCATGCGGCTGTCATGCCCGCCGGGTCACCATGCCCCTCGACGCTCCCACTTCCCCACGATGGCCGACAAGAACGACGGCGGCGACAAGACCGAGCAGCCGACACCGAAGAAGCTCCAGGACGCCCGCAAGAAGGGGCAGGTGCCGAAGAGCAAGGACGTCACCAGCACGGTGGAGCTGCTGGCCTGGTTCGCCCTGGCCACGCTGGCCATCGGCCCGGTGACGCGGCAGCTCGCAGGCGTGATGGATGCGGCGCTGGCCAGCATCGGCCAGCCCTTCGCGCTGGCCGCGCCCAGCCTGGCCGCGCAGGCCCTGCAGGCGCTGCTGGTGCTCAGCGCCTGGCTGCTGCTGCCGGTGGGCGCGGTGGGGCTGCTGACCGAGTTCCTGCAGGCCGGGCCGGTGTTCGCGCTCGACAAGGTCAAGCCGAAGATGGAGAACATGAACCCGGTCGAGGGCGTCAAGCGCATGTTCACGATGGACAACCTCATCGAGGTGGCCAAGGCGGTGGGCAAGACCGTGCTGCTGCTGGGCGTGGGTTGGCTGGTTCTGCGTTCGCTGCTGCCGCAGATCGCGCTGCTGCCGCTGTCCACCCGGCCGATGCTCGTGGGCACCGCGTTGTGGGAGGTGGCGCGGCCGATGCTGCTGTGGACGCTGCTGCTGTTCACCCTGGTGGGCGTGCTGGATGCCGCCTACCAGCGCTGGAGCTTCACGAAGAAGATGCGCATGAGCCGGCGCGACATCCGACAGGAAGGCAAGGACAACGAGGGCGACCCGATGATCAAGGCCCAGCGCCGGCAGGCGCACGAGGAATGGTCGCAGCGCAATGCGGCGCAGGCGGCACGCCAGGCCCATGTGCTGGTGGTCAACCCCACCCACGTGGCCATCGCCATCGACTACGACCGCGAGCAGTGCCCGGTGCCCACGCTGAGCGCCAAGGGCGAGGACGAAGCCGCCCGCGCGATGCGCGAGGCCGCCGAGGAAGCAGGCGTGCCCATCCTGCGCAACGTCGGCCTGGCGCGCGACCTGCTGGCCCGCGGCGAGGTGGGCGAGCTGGTGCCTTCCGACCTGTTCGACGTGATCGCCGAGGTGATCCTGTGGGCCCGCGCCGAGCGCGAACGGCAGGCGGCCCAGCCATGAGCGAGACCGCTGCCGCCACGCCCAGCTTGTCTATGCAACTGCTCAGCACCGCGCTGGCGCTGGGCCTGGTGCTGCTGCTGGCCTGGGCCGGGCTCAAGCTGCTCAAGCGGCTGCAGACCGGGCGTGCCGGCGCCTCGCCGTCCACCGCGCCGGTGGTGCTGCACAGCGTGTCGCTGGGCCCGCGCGAGCGGCTGGTGAGCGTGCGCCACCGCGGCCGCGAGTACCTGCTGGGCGTGACGCCCGGCGCCATCAGCGTGATCGATGCCGACGTTCGCCCGGCCCCGCTGGACTCCATGCCCGAAGCGGGCCGGGGCCGACCCTAGCTATGGCGTGCACCAGCTACACGCCGGCCGCCGCAACGCATGCAATGCACTCCATCGGCGCTCGCAAGGTTGCGGCGCGATCACCCCCCCCACGAAGGAGAGACGAATGTCTGGAGCTTTGAAGAGCGTGTTTGGCGGCGGCAACATCTTCGGTTCGCTGCTGAGCCTGGCCAGCCTGGCCTTCCCGCCGCTGGCCATCGCCGGCTCGATGAGCAACCTGCTGACGCAGGCCATCGGCACCGCGGTGAAGATGGCCGCGGACACGCTGATGAAGGAATTCGGCATGCCGAAGTTCGTGCGCGACATCGTCAACACCGTGGTCGACGGTGCGGTGTCGGGCAACACCACCGATTCCGACCCCGAGGTGGACAACTTCGTCGAGCAGCAAGCCGGTGCCGAAGTGCAGCAGTTCGCCCAGGAATCGTCGCAGGCCATCGTGCAGCGCGCCATGGCCAAGATGCGTTCGGAAGGCCTGGAGAACAGCGACGAGAACCGCAGCAAGGCCCGCGGCAGCAGCCGCGCCGGCTCGGGCAGCTGGCTCGAAGCCATCGCCGCGGCCATGGGCGAGGTGCTGGGCGAGAAGGCCTCGAAGATGGTTGAATTGTCGAACAAGATCGCTTCGACGGCCGGCGAGGAAGGCAAGTCGGCCGCCAAGGCCAACGCCGCTGCCACCACCGAGATGCAGGCCACCAGCCAGATGTTCTCGCTGATGCAAAACGGCTTCTCCAACACCATCAAGGCGATCGGCGAAGGCCTGTCGCAGATGGCGCGCAAGGGCTGATCGACAGCACCTGCAGCCGCGGGGCCCTTCGGGGCCCCTTCGGCGTTTTCTACCACCACCGATGAACATGAAGGAGTGCAACAACATGATTCGACACGGCATGCGATGCGTGGCCGCGGGCCTGCTGGCCGCGGGCCTGGCCGCCACCACCGTGGCGCAGGCGCAGGACGCCTTCATGTTCCAGTCCGGCGTGTTCTCCAACATGATGATGCAGCCCAACGTAGACCGCATGCTCAAGCGCAACATGGCGCTGGCCCGCGGCGACGGCCAGCTGCTGCAGCGGGCCACCCGGCGCGGCGGCGCGGCCAGCCTGGCGTCGGGCGAATTCGATACCGCCGGCATGGACCGCCCCGCCGCAGGCGGCGCGGCGAAGAAGCAGACCACCGTCTTCAAACCCGCAGGTGCCAGCCGCATGCCGGCGCTGCTGGCCGAGGCCTACCCCGAGGCCGCACGCGGCCAGGCCGAGCGCAGCTTCAAGCAGCTGCTGTCGGGCTACCAGCAGATCGAACGGCAGTTCAACATCCCGCGCAACGACGTGGCCGGCGCGGTGGCCGCGCTGCTGGCCGGCAGCTGGATGGCCTACCGCAATGCCGACTTCCCCGACGAGAACTTCACGCCGCTGGTGCGGCAGATGCGCGGCGTGATCGCCCGCAACCCGGACTTCGCCGCCGCCGATGCGCAGCAGAAGCAGGAGATGTACGAGCAGCTGGCCATCCTGGGCATGCTCACCGCCACCACGCAGATGGCGCTGAAGGAAAACCCCGGCACCCCCGATGCACAGCGCATCCAGGCCAACCTGCGCGAGGCCGGCAAGGGCTACCTGGAGCAGTTCCTCAAGACCGATGCGGACCGGGTGCAGCTGACCTCGCAGGGGTTGGAGCTGCGGTGATCGAGGCCCGGCGGCCCTGCCGCTAGGGTCCACCCCAGCTGGTGGCCGCCCCGACTCGCGGGCGCGGCGGGCGGGCGGCACAGTGGCCTGATCGCAGCCCTTCCGCGAAGCCGCACCATGCATGCATCGACCTCCCTCCACGGCGCCTCGGGCGCACAGGCCTCGGCCCGCGCGGCACTGGCTTCGGCCGACACGCCGGCGCGGCATGACGCACCCACCGGCCGCGAGATCGTCGCGGCCCACACCCGCGGCCTGCACACCGACCTCGACGCGGTGAACCGCACGCTGCGGGACCAGGCCCAGGCCCGGCCCGCCGAGGCTGGCCGGCTGGTGCGCGATGCGCTGGCGGCGGTGAGTGCCGACGACCGGCCCGAGCTGGCCCGCCGGCTCGGCGTGGCCGAGGCGGCACCGTCGTCCGGTGGCTGGTGGTCGACGGCGTCGGGCTGGGTGCATGGCGCGCTGGATGTCGCCGGCTTCGTGCCCGGCCTGGGCGCGGTGCCCGACCTGCTCAACGCCGGCATCTATGCGGCCGAAGGCGACATGGCCAATGCCGCGATGTCCGCCGTGGCCGCAGTGCCGGCCTTCGGCGATGCGGCCAAGGGCGCGAGCCTGGCGGTGCGGGGCGGCAGCGCGCTGGCCGAGCAGGCCGCGCGGCACGGCGACGAGGCGGCCGCCGCGGCCCGCCAGGCCGATGACGCGGCCACGCTGGCCCGCCGCACGGACGACGTGCCGCGCCCGGGCGCCAACCCGCCGCACCTCAACATCACCCACAACGGCTACACCTACCGCACCGATGCGCAGGGGCGGGTGAGCCATGTGAGCGGCCAGCTCACGCTGAACAAGGGTCAGTCGCGCAACACGCGGGCGCAACTGGAGGCCGGCGGTGCCGACCGGCTGCCCACCGACCAGGGCGGCCACTTCATCGCCCGCCAGTTCGACGGCCCGCGCGAGGCCATCAACCACTTCGCCCAGAACGGCAACTTCAACATGGGCGTGTACCGCAGCCTGGAGAAGGAGTGGGACCGGCTGCTGCAGCAGGGCCATGAGGTGAAGGTGACCATCGTGCCGCGCTACAGCGGCGATTCGCTGCGGCCCGACAGCCTGGTTGTGCGCTACGCTGTCGACGGCAACCCCGTCACGCGGGTGTTCAACAACGTGCCGGGCGGGCGCTGAGCACGCTGCCGCGGCGCCCTTCCGCATCACCGCAGAGCCCTCCGATGACCCCCCAGATCGAATCCTGCTACCAGCGCATCGCCGACGTGCTGGTGCCCGCGCTGCCCGAGGCCTTCGACCGCGCCTGGATCTATGCCGAGCTGATGGACGACACCAGCACGGCCACCGCCTACGTCAGCAGCGGCCCCGGCCATGCGGCCCTGATCGACGACCTGATGCTCGACGCCGACCTGGCCGATGCGATGGCCGCGCTGCGCGACGCCTGGGCCGCCAGCGGCCAGCCGCCGTTCTCGGTGGCGGTGTTCCAGCTCGATGGCAGCGGCCGCTTCGACCTCGACGTGAAGCAGCAGGACGTCAGCGACGCCGGCCAGACGCTGCAGCGCCGCAGCGCCTGGGAGAAGACCGTCTTCGGCCAGCAGCCGATCGAGACGATCAGCAGCTAACGCAGCGCCTGCCGCAGGCGCAGGCGCCGCGGCGTGTCGCGCACGGCAGGCCAGGCCTGCGCCGGCATCACGAACCAGCGGGCCGGCGCACCGTCGCACGGGCGCTCGCCGTCATCCACGAAGCCGAGTGTTCGCAGCACATGCTGCACCGGCCGGTGCGCCGGATGGCAGGCCGCCCACAGCCGCGGCAACCGCAGTTCTTCGAAGGCCCGGGCCAGCAGCAGCTCGCCGCCCTGGTGCACCAGGCCGCTGCCCCAGTAGGCGGGCAGCAGCCGGCAGCCGATCTCGATGCGATCGGGATCGTCGGCCATGCGCATCAGGTTGAACCAGCCGGCAAAGCGCGGCCGCGGCTGCGACAGCTGCTGCAGGGCGTGGTCGCTGAGCGATGCCCTCACCTGCGGATCGGCCAGTTCCGCAGCCGAGAGCGCCGGCGCCCAGTGCTCGGCGCACCAGATGCCCAGGCCCTCGTGGCGGCGGTAGTAGGCCTGCATGCGCTCGATGAACAGGCCCGCCACGCGGGGGTCGTCCAGCGGCATGTCGTCGACCAGCAGCGCACGCACGCGCGGGTCGCGGTGCATGGCCACGAGCGCCGCGCGGTCGGCGGGCTGGAACTCGCGAAGGCGCAGGCCCCACGGCGCGGGATGGGCGCCGTGGCCGGGTGCCGCGGCCGGCGGGGCCGGCATGTCCGGGGTGGGAGATGCGCCAGGGCGCTCGGCAAGGGCCTGCATGACCACCAGCTTAGGTTCTGCGCCCGTGCGCCGCGCGCTGGGTGCGGCCCCAGCTAGGGCGCGCCCGAGCTGTGCCGGGCGATGGTGGCCGCCTACGGTGCCAGGCTGGATCAGCTCCTCACCGGGAACCGCCCATGCTGCTGCAAGATGGTGTCCGCCGCGCGCCTGCCCCCGTCGCACCGCCGCCTCCACCGCCCCCTCCGCCTCCGCCGCCCGAGCGCCATGTGCAGCACACGGTGGCCCGTGGCGAGACGCTGGGCGAGATCGCCGCGCGCTACCGCATCGGCCAGGAACCGCTGCGCCAGGCCAACCCGGAGCTGGCCGACCCCGACCGCCTGCGCGTGGGCCAGCAGCTGCAGGTGCCCATCGGCGAGGGCCACGGCACCGAGCCGGTGGCGGTGCAGGTTCAGCCGGGCGAAACCCTGTCGCAACTGGCGGCGCAGTACCGCCAGCCGCTGCAGCAGGTGGCCGCGGCCAACCGCCATCAGCTGCCCGACCCCGACGTGATCCGCGTGGGCCAGCAGATCTGGATCCCCGGCGGCCATGCGTTGACGCCGGCACCTGCGCCGGACGCGGCGGTCGGCGTGCAGCCCGCCGGGCCTTCACCGCTGGAGCGTGCGGCGACCACCACCGATGCCGCGGCCCGCCGGCAGGCGCAGGCGCAGGGCGCCTACGACGACATGTCCGCCAGCACCCAGGGCCGCGGTGCCGCCCTGCCCTGGCTGGCCGACAACCTCGCTGCCAGCCGCCGGCAGCTGGACACCGCGGTGCGCGCCGAGCTGGCGCTGCGCGAAGCCGCGGCGGCGCCCCTGCCACCGCCGCTGGCCGCCGCACCGCAGGCCGATCCCGCCCAGGCCATCCTGCAGCGCGGCAGCGCCGCGGACGGCACGCGCACCGCGCTGCAGGCATCGCTGGAGCGGGTGGACATTCAGCGCCGGGTGGACGGCGTGCTGCAGGTGGCGCAGGGCCGCGGCAGCACCACCGAGTCGCTGCAGTCGCTGGATGCAGGCTGGCGCGCCGCATCGCCGGCGGTGCAGCAGGCGCTGCTGGCCGACCCGGCCGCGCGGGCGCTGATCGAGTCTGCGGCGAGCGAAGCGCTGCAGCCGCTGCGCGAGCCGCCAGCCGATGCCGCCGGACCGCAGGCCGGCGGCCTGCAGGCGATGACGCGGTTGGACGGACTGACCGCGCCGTTGTCGCCCGAGGTGGCCGCGCGGGTGGTGGCCGCTGCGGTGCCCGGCATCGACCAGGCGGTTCAGCAGGGCTGGCAGGCTGGCGGCCCGCCGTTCGGCCCTGGCGGCGTCGAACACCTGGTGACGCTGCTGGGCCGCGTGGCCGGCACGCCAGCCGGCGACGCCGCGATCCAGCGCGTGGCCGAACTCGGCGTGTGGAACGAAGGTGGCGTGATCCAGGCGGTGGCGCAGGGCGCCAACCCCGCCTATGCCGTGGCGCTGGCGCGGCAGCCGGGCATCGACGGCGAACGGGTGATGGCCGGCGTGCAGACCGGCATCTCGCTGTTCCACCAGAAGGTGGCCGACGACACCGACGCCTATGCCAAGCAGATGGACGAGCTGGCCTGGCTGGTGCAGAGCCACGGCGGCAGCATGACGCCGCAGCAGCTGGAACAGGCCATCGCCGACTACACCCAGGCCCGTGGTGCCGACTGGCAGGCGCAGACCGCCGCGATGAAGCAGCAGCTGGCCGACAACGGCCGCGACCTGCTGGCGCAGCTGCAGGCACTGCCGGCCGACGATCCGGTGGCCGCCGAGGTGCTGAACGACCCCAAGGCACAGCTTGCGATCGGCACCGCGCTGGGAGCGCATCCGGAACTGGCGCAGGGCCCGGCCGGCCAGCAGCTGCTGGGCTGGTTCACCAGTTCGCAATTCGCCTCGAATGCGAAGCTCACCGACCAGGCGCGCAAGCTGGTCAGCGAGGTGGCCACCGCGCATGTGCAATCCACGGTGCTGGCGCGCATCGGGGACTTCGACGCCAGCGACCCGGCCAGCGTCGCCCGCGCCCGCGCCGCGATCGATAGCCTGCGCAGCCCGGCCTTGTCGCGGGCCTGGGGTGTCTCGGACAGCGCGCTCGACAAGGCCTTGAAGGCGCTGGACGACGCGGTGCCGGTGGCCGGCGAAAGTGTTGAGGAAGGCGCGGCGCGGCTGCGCGGGCTGGACCAGGCGCTGGGCAAGATCAGCGGCTTCGACAAGAGCACGATCGCCGGCCAGCTGCTGCGCGGCGCCGGCCTGGGCCTGGCCGGCGTAGGCCTGCTCGCCTCGCTGGAGCGGGCCGGGCTGGACCCTTCGCTGCGCAACCAGACCAAGGTGCTGGTGGATGCCGCCGGCCTGGGCCAGAAGGGGGCCGAGCTGCTGGTCGGCCTGGGCAAGGCCGACGCCGAATCGCTGGTCGGCCGACTGGGAAGCACCGCGGCCAGCCGCTTCCTCAGCGTGCTGACGGCGGCGGTGGACGTGTGGAGCGCGGCCGATGCCTTCGGCCAGGGCGACATCCCGTCCGGCGTGCTGTACGGCGTGGGCGCCGGGGGCGGGCTGATGGCGGCGTTCGGCGCCGGCAGCATCGCCGGGCCGATCGGCATCGGGCTGGTGGTGGTGTCGGTGGTGGGCCTGGCGATCTGGAACGACCGCAAGCAGGCCAACCGGCACGAGCCCGGCAGCGACGGCGGCACCTCGCTGCGCTTCCTGCAGCATGCGGGCTTCAGCGAGCCGGCGGCCCGCGCGCTGGTGGACCAGAGCGGCGACGGGCACAGCGTGGTGCCGCTGCTGGCCCGCCATGCCGGCCTGCACGGCCTGGACCTGCAGGATCCGGCGCAGCACCAACGATTCGTTGACTGGATCAACCAGATGCCGCCGGAGCGCCTGGCCGCGCTGCGCGACAACCTGCACCGTACGATCGACGAATTCGAGGGCGATGCCGATCGGCTGCCCGCCACCACGCCGGAGGATGCATGGATCGTCAGGGACACCGAGCAACGCCCCTGGTTCGCCGTCTCGGGCGCGGCGCGGCCGGAATCGGCAGCGCAGGTCGATGCGGTGCTGCGGGTGCTGGAACTGCCGCTGCCGCCGGCCGGATGAGCTGAGGCATGAGCCGGCTGCAGTGCCCCCATTGCGGCCTGCGGGCTTTGTCGGCCTGGCGCAAGCTGGCGCTGGGCCCGGCCGGACGCGCGCGTTGCCGATCGTGCGGATTGCGGGTGGGCGTGGCGCCGGTGCAAGCGCTGCTGGCGATGCTGCCCAGCGTCCTGGTGGTGCTGGCCGTGCTGACCGGCATCGTGCGACAACCCGGCCTGGCGGTCGGCGCAGCGCTGTTGGGCATCGCCTGCACCGCCCTTGCGCACCAGCGGATCCCCCTCGTGCGCCGCCAACTCACCGACCGCGCGGCGGTGCAGCGGGCGCGGGAACTGCACGTCGAGCGGTGAAGCGGGCTGACCGTGGGCCGGCTCGTGGCCTCCAACCGCGCGCAGCCTGAAACGAAAAATGCCTGGCTTCCGGAGAAGTCAGGCATTCAGAGCGCGAGCGCTTGTGAGGTGGGGTGGCTGATGGGACTCGAACCCACGACGACCAGAATCACAATCTGGGACTCTACCAACTGAGCTACAGCCACCGCAGAGCCGATGAGTATAGCCCACTCGCGCGGGCCTTCAACCGTTATTTGCCGGCTGCGGAGGCGGCGTCCGCCGCCGGGGCCACGCCGGCGCCCTTGAACTCGACCTTGAAGCGGTTGCGCAAGGCCTTCTGGTAGGCATCGGCCTCGGCCGCGCCCCAGGCCTGCGCATAGCGCGGCACCAGCTGCGCCACTTCCGGCGACTTGTCGTCCGGCGCGCGCACTTCGGTGATGCGCGCCACCACATAACCTTCGCCCGGCACCGCCACGCCGACGGCGGCGGGCAGCTTGCCGGCATCGGCACGCAGCACCGCGTCCAGCACCTCGCGCGGCAGGCCTTGCGGCTGCGCACGGGACACCTCCACCGCGGCCGGCAGCCCGGCGCCATCGGCGGCCTTCTGCACTTCGGCCAGGCGGGCTTCGCCGTCCTTGCGGGCCAGCGCCATCGCCTGCTCTTCCACCACCCGGTCACGCACCTGTGACTTCACTTCGGCCAGCGGCAGCACGCGCGCCGGGGTGTACTCCACCACGCGGGCCGAGGCGAGCTGGTTGGGGCCCACCTCCACCGCATCGGTGTTGCGCTTGCCCTGCGTGGCATCGGTGGAGAACACGGCCTCCAGCAGCTTGAGCGAAGCCAGCGCGCCGGTGGCGCCGGGCGCGGGCGTGCGCTGCACGGTCGCGGTCTGCTTGCTCAGCTTCAGGCGGTCGACCACCGGCTGCAATGTGTCGGCCTGCTCGTAGACGGTGTTGCTGAACTGCTCGGCCGCTTCGGCATAACGGCGCTGCGCCAGCTGCTTGCGCACCTCCGTCTCGATCTCGGCACGCACCGCGTCGAAGGGCTTCTTCTCGCCGCCGCGCACCGCATCCAGGCGGATGATGTGGAAGCCGAAGTCGCTTTCCACCACGTTGCTGATCTCGCCCTGCTTCATCGCGAAGGCGGCGTCCTCGAACGGCTTGACCATGGCGCCGCGGCCGAAGAAGTCCAGGTCGCCACCGCGCTCGGCCGAGCCCGGGTCGTCGGAGTTCTTCTTCGCCACCTCGGCGAAGGTGGCCGGGGCCTTGCGCAGCTCGGCCAGCAGGGCTTCGGCCTTGGCCTTGGCCTTCTGGCGGTCGGCAGCCGGAGCGTCCTTGTCGGCGGCCACCAGGATGTGGCTGGCCCGGCGCTCCTCGGCCGCGGTATAGCGGGCCGCGTTCTCGTCGTAGTACTTGCGCAGCTCGTCGTCCGGCACGGCCACGTCCTTGGCCAGGCTGTCCAGCGTCAGCACCACATACTCGATGCGGGCCTGCTCCGGCGCGCGGAAGAGGTCGCTGTGCGACTGGTAGTAGGCCTCCAGTTCAGCATCGGTGGGTTGCACCTTGGCCATGTAGCCGGCGCTGGCGAAGCGCTGCAGCTGCACCTGGCGGCGCTGCAGCAGCGTGTCCAGCGACTGCCGCGCCACGCTGGCCGGTGCGAAGGCGCTGCTCTCCACGCCGGCCATCACCTGCTTGAGCGCCGCATCCTGGCGCACGCTGGCTTCGAACGAAGCCGGCGTCAGGCCCTGCGCGGCCAGCAAGGCCTTGTAGGCGTCGACGTCGAAGCTGCCATCGGCGCGGCGCAGCGCCGCCAGCTGCGGCACGGCCAGCAGCTCGCGTTGCAGCCGCTCGTCGGTCACGGCCAGGTGCTGCTTGTTGACGGCGGCGAACATCACGCGCTCGCGCACGATCTGCTCCAGCGTCTCATGCTTGGCCTGCGGCGTGTCGAACAGCTTGGGGTCGATGTTGGGCATCTGCTGGCGGATGCGCTCGGCCTGCCGCTGATGCGCTGCGTCCCACTCGGCCTGGGTGATGGCCTGGCCATCCACCTTGGCCACGGTGGCGTTGCCGCCTTCCATGAACTGCTCGTAGCCCTGACAGCTGGCGACCACGAAGGCCGGGAAGATCAGGACCACCAGGATGCCCTGCAGCAGGCGGGTGTTGTTGCGGACGAACTCGAACATGCGGGAACGGCTTTCGGTGCAAAGAAGTCAGGGCCTAGATGGCACAAAGGCGAACCTGGGTCCGCCTTTGCTTGGAGCTGGCAGCCCGGAGGCTGCGATTGTCGCTGGTGGGTGCTGACGGGTTCGAACCGCCGACCTACGCCTTGTAAGGGCGCCGCTCTACCGGCTGAGCTAAGCACCCGGTAACTGGTGGATCAGAGTGCGTCCTTCAAGCCCTTGCCGGGACGGAACTTAGGGACCTTCGCAGCCTTGATCTTAATCGTGTCGCCGGTGCGCGGATTGCGGCCGCTGCGCGCCGCGCGCTTGGTGACCGAGAAGGTACCGAAGCCGACGAGCGAGACGCTGCCGCCCTTCTTGAGCGTGGTCTTGACACCGCCGATCACGGCCTCGAGCGCCCTGCCCGCAGCAGCCTTCGAGATGTCGGCCTGCTTGGCGATGTGCTCGATCAGTTCACTCTTGTTCACGAAGGGGTCCCTCTTGGCTGTCGTACGAATGGTGGAGGCGGCTTGCGTGCGCCTCTGGCCTGCGAAGCTCGAGAGTGATCGGTGCGAACCGGGTCGAGCCAGGAGCGAACGATTACAGCCGTGCCTCCCCTGCAGTGTCAAGCGCGAGCGGCGGATTCTAAGCAGGGGAAACGGCACCCCCGAACAGGGGTGCGACAGGCCTTGCACAGCCTGTTTTCGATGCTGCGGAATGCTACCGGTCGTGTGGCGCCGGCGCCGCTCGGACCACCAGGGCGACACCCGCCGCGGTCATCGCCAGGCCGGCCAGCACCAGGGGGCCGAGGCCTTCGTCGAACAGCAGCCAGCCCATCACCGCGGTGCAGGGCGGCACCAGGTAGAGCAGGCTGGTGACGCGGGTGGCCGCGCCCTGCTGGATGAGCAGGTACAGCAGCGAGCTGCCGCCCAGCGTGAGCACCAGCACCGACCACGCCAGCGCGCCGATCAGCTCCGGATGCCATTGCAGCGGCGCCACGTCCACCGCCCACGACAGCGGCAGCGTGACCGCGAAGGCTGCGGCCAGCTGCACGAAATTGGCGGTGCGCACATCGCACGGCTGAACATGGCGCTTCTGGTACAGCGTGCCCACGGTGATGCCCAGCAGCGCGGCGACGGCCAGGCCCAGGTTGAAGGCGCCCAGCTCGCCCTCGCCCAGCTTGCGCCACACCACCAGCAGCAGGCCGGCCAGGCCGAGCAGCAGCCCGGCCCATTGGCGCGGCGCGACGCGCTGCTCCTGCCCGCTGGCCGACACCCACAGCGCGGTGAGCACCGGCTGCAGCCCGGCGATGAGCGCCACCGTGCCGGCCGAAGCACCGGCACGTACCGAGGACCAGACGCCGCCGAGGTACACCGCATGCATCAGCACGCCGGTGATGCCCAGGTGCAGCCACTGCGTTCGCCCCTGCGGCCAGCTTGGCCGGCTGAGCGCGATCCACAGCCCGAAGGCCAGCACCGACAGGCCGTAGCGCCAGGCCAGCAGCGTGAGTGCCGGCGAATGCGGCATGCCGTAGCGAGCGACGATGAAGCCGGTGCTCCAGATGAGCACGAAGACCGGCGGCATCGCGGCCACCAGCGCCTGACTGCGGCGCTGCCCGGCGGTGGCGTTCACCGCACGTTGGCGCGGATGTCGGGGAGCGCTTTCTGCAGGTAATACACCATGGACCAGATGGTGAGCACGGCGGCGGCCCAGATCAGGCCGGCGCCCCAGATGCGGGTGTCGATGACGCCGAACAACGAGCCGTCGTACAGCAGGAAGGGGATGGCCACCATCTGCACCGTGGTCTTGAGCTTGCCCAGCATGTGGACCGCCACGCTGCGGCGCGCGCCGATCTCGGCCATCCACTCACGCAGCGCGGAGATGGCGATCTCGCGGCCGATGATGATGAGCGCGACCATCGCATCGGCCCGATGCAGCCACACCAGGATGATGAGCGCGGCGCACACCAGGAACTTGTCGGCCACCGGATCGAGGAAGGCGCCGAACTTCGAGGTCATGTTGAGCCGGCGCGCCAGGTAGCCATCGGCCCAGTCGGTCAGCGCCACCACGATGAACAGCACGGTCGCAATCAGGTTGCGCATGCCGCTGTCCACGGGCAGGTAGAAGATGCCGACGATCAGCGGAATCGCGACGATGCGCGCCCAGGTCAGCAGTGTCGGCAGGTTGAAGAACATGGTCGATGCTACCTTGCGGACCCGGCAGGCTGCCTGAAGCGGGGCTCATTCATCCAGAAGGCGCGGTTTGAAGCGGCGGGCGTCGTTGAACAGGAACACCTCGCTGTAGACCCAGGGCTTGGGCAGGTGGCGCACGTCGCCGAAGGGCGCCGCACGCCGGACCGCCGCGATGGCGATGTCGACCGTGTCCACCGCCTGGCCCGGCCGGCGGGCCACCTTGATCTGGCGCACGCTCCCGTCGCCGTTGAGCTCGATCTCCAGCACCGGGATGGCCAGCAGCGGCTGCTGCACCTCGCCCATGTAGGTGATGTCGGGGTTGGCCTCGACCAGGCGCTGCGCGGCCTGCAGCTTGTACTCGGCCCAGTCGCGGCTTTGCTGGCGGGCAATGGCCGGCGTGCTGCTCAGCTCCGGCGCGCGGGTGGGCGAGGTGACGATGGCGCCCGGGCTGCCCGGGGGCGTGATGCTGCCGCAGCCGGCCAGCAGCGCAGCCGCCAGGCCCAGGCCGCCCAGGCCGCGCCAGCGCAGCCGTTCAATGCAATGCACGGTAGATCTCCTCCGCAAGTTGTCTGGATATGCCTTCGACGCCGCACAGCTCGTCGACGCTGGCATTGGCCACGCCGCGTGCGCCGCCGAAGCGCTGCAGCAGGCGGGCCCGCTTCTTCGGGCCGACGCCCGGAATCTCCTCGAGCTTGCTGCCGCCGGTGCGCACGCTGGCGCGCCGCGCCCGCATGCCGGTGATGGCGAAGCGGTGCGCCTCGTCGCGGATCTGCGCCACCAGCATCAGCGCGGCCGAATCGTGGCCCAGGTACACCTTGGGCCGGCCGTCGGCGAACACCAGCTCTTCGAGCCCCACCTTGCGGCCCTCGCCCTTCTCCACGCCGACGATGAGCGACAGGTCCAGGCCCAGCGCGGTGAACACCTCGCGCGCCATCGACACCTGGCCCTTGCCGCCATCCACCAGCACCAGGTCGGGCATGCGCAGCTTGCCGCCGCCCTCCCCCGGCGCCACGCCCTCCTGGGCCTGCGCGGCCAGGGCCTCGGCGATCTTGCCGTAGCGCCGCGTGAGCACCTGCCGCATCGCCGCATAGTCGTCGCCGCCGGTGATGCCGGCGATGTTGTAGCGCCGGTACTGCGCGTTCTGCATCTGGTGGTTCTCGAACACCACGCAGCTGGCCTGCGTCGATTCACCGGCGGTGTGGCTGATGTCGAAGCACTCGATGCGCAGCTGGTCCAGCGATTCCACGTCCAGCTGCAGCGCCTCGGCGAGCGCACGGGTGCGCTCGCGCTGCGAGCCCTCTTCCGCCAGCAGCCGCGCCAGCGCGATCTGCGCGCCCTTGTCGGCCATCTCCAGCCAGATGCGGCGCTGCTCGCGCGGCTGGTGCTGGGCACTCACGCGGGTGCCGCTCTGTGCGCTCAGCATCTCGATCAGCGCCTTGTCCACCGCATGGCTGAGCACCAGCAGGAAGGGCACCGCATTGCCCAGGTAGTGCTGGGCGATGAAGGCCTCCAGCACCTGAACCTCCACCGGCTGCGTGGGTGCGTCGTCCTCGGCTTCGGCCAGGGCGGCGGCGTCTTCCACATGGGCGGGAAAGTAGGCGCGGTCTCCCAGGTGACGGCCCCCGCGCACCATGGCCAGGTTGACGCAGGCACGGCCGCCCTGCACCCGCACGGCGAGGATGTCGACGTCCTTGTCGGAGGTGGTGAGGCTGCTGGTCTCCACCGACTGCTGGTGCAGTACCCGCGACAGCGCGCTGATCTGGTTGCGCAGGTCGGCGGCCTTCTCGAATTCCAGCGACTCGGCATGGGCCATCATGCGGCCCTGCAGGTCGTCCAGCACCTCTTGCGTCTCGCCCAGCAGGAAGCGCTCGGCATGGCTCACGTCGCGGGCGTAGTCCTCGGCCTGGATGAAGCCGACGCAGGGCGCGGTGCAGCGGTGGATCTGGTACAGCAGGCAGGGCCGGCTGCGGTTGGCGAACACGGTGTCCTCGCAGGTGCGCAGGCGGAACACCTTCTGGATCAGCTGGATCGATTCCTTCACCGCCCACGCGCCCGGGTAGGGCCCGAAGTAGCGGTGCTTGCGGTCCACCGCGCCGCGGTAATAGGCCACCCGCGGGAAGCGCGTGGACAGCGAATCGCCTTCGTTGCCCGACGTGCGGGCACCGGTGATCTTCAGGTAGGGGTAGCTCTTGTCGTCCCGGAACAGGATGTTGAACTTGGGGTTCAACGTCTTGATCAGGTTGTTCTCGAGCAGCAGCGCCTCGGCCTCGGTGCGCACCACCGTGGTTTCCATGCGCGCGATGCGGCCCACCATGTGGCCGATGCGGCTGCCGCCGTGGTCCTTCTGGAAGTAGCTCGCCACGCGCTTCTTCAGGCTGCGGGCCTTGCCCACGTAGAGCACGGTGCCGTTGCTGTCGAAGTAGCGGTAGACGCCCGGCAGCGGCGGCAGGGCAGCCACCTCGGCCAGCAACCGGTCGCGCACCGCGGCGGCCTGTGCGGCGGTGTCGGAGGGCACTGCGGTGTCGGCGGGAACGGGGGACGGCTCGATCATCGGAGGGCGGATTGTGCCGCTTCGATAATCCCCGCATGCACCTGCAGCGCTGGGACCTCTTCTGCCGTGTGATCGACAACTACGGCGACGTGGGCGTGAGCTGGCGGCTGGCCGCCGACCTGGCCTCGCGCGGCCATGCGGTGCGGCTGTTCATCGACGATGCGCAGCCGCTGCAATGGATGGCGCCGGGCGGCGCGCCAGGTGTGCAGGTGCTGGCCTTCGACGCAGCTGCCGATGCGGCCGACGTGGTGGTGGAGACTTTCGGCTGCGACCCGCCGCCGGCCTATGTGCAGCGCATGGCAGAACGGTCCGTGCCGCCGGTGTGGATCAACCTGGAGTACCTCAGCGCCGAGGCCTATGTGGAGCGCAGCCACGGCCTGCCCTCGCCGCAGCGCAATGGCCTGACGAAGTGGTTCTTCTATCCCGGCTTCACGCCACGCACCGGCGGGCTGCTGTGCGAGCCGGGGCTGGCCGCCGCGCAGGCCGCATTCGACCGCGACGCCTGGCTGGGCACGCTGGGCATCGAGCGGCGGGCCGGCGAGCGGGTGGTCAGCCTCTTCGCCTATCCGCAGGCGCCTTTCGCGGGACTGCTGCAGCGGCTGGACACCGAGCCGACGCTGGTGCTGCTGTGTGCGGGCGCATCGCAGGCAGCGGCCCTGGCCCAGGCGCCTCGGGCGGCGCGGACCCTGCGCATGCAGGCGCTGCCCTGGCTGTCGCAGCCCGACTTCGACCGCCTGCTGTGGAGCGCGGACCTCAACTTCATGCGCGGCGAGGATTCCATCGTGCGGGCGATGTGGGCCGGCGTGCCCTTCGTCTGGCACATCTATCCACAGCATGACGAAGCGCATGTGACCAAGCTGGACGCGCTGCTGGACCGCATGACCGCCGCCACCGGCGACGACGCGACCGGCCGGCAGTTGCGCGCGCTGTGGCAGGCCTGGAGCGGCCTGGCGACCTGGCCCGACGAATGGCCCGCGTCCCGACCCTGGCGCGCCTACTGCCAGGCCTGGCGTCAGCAGTTGCAGGCACGGCGGGACCTGGTGAGCCAGCTGGTCTCCTTTTGCGATGAAAAGGCCGCCGCAGGCTAGAATAGCGGGCTCTGCGCGTCGCCCTGAAGCCTGGCCTCCTGGCCGGTACCGGGACCCGCGCGACACCCGGCGTCGCGATCTGCCGCAAAAACCGATACGCAATGCTTCGCAAGCTGCAGAACTGCCACCGCCACCTTCCCGCGTGAAGGCAGCGTGATGCAAGAGCGGCAAGCGACGCCCACCGAACCAAGAGAGCCGCTATGAAACTCGCACAGGAAATCCGCGCAGGCAACGTCATCATGCAGGGCAAGGACCCGATGGTGGTGCTGCGTACCGAATACAGCCGCGGTGGCCGCGGCGCCGCCACGGTGCGCATCAAGATGAAGAACCTGCTGAACGGCGGCGGGGCCGAAGTCGTCTTCAAGGCCGACGACAAGATGGACCAGATCATCCTGGACAAGAAGGAGTGCACCTACACGTACTTCGCCGACCCGATGTATGTGTTCATGGACGCCGAGTACAACCAGTTCGAGGTCGAGGCCGAGAACATGGGCGACGCCATCTCCTACCTGGAAGACAACATGCCGGTGGAAGTGGTGTTCTACGACGGCAAGGCCATCTCCGTCGAACTGCCCACCACCGTGGTGCGCGAGATCGAGACCGAGCCGGCCGTCAAGGGCGACACCTCGGGCAAGGTGATGAAGCCCGCCAAGATCGTCGGCACCGGCTTCGAGATCTCGGTCCCGCTGTTCGTGGAAAGCGGCGACAAGATCGAAATCGACACCCGCACGCACGAATACCGCAAGCGCGTCTGAGCGCTGCACGCGATGGCCTCGGCCGACTCGCTGGACAAGGGCACTTCGGTGCCCTTTTTTCATCGTGGCTTCGATGTGGAGGCCGCGGTGCAGGCACCGTTCCGCATGCAGCCCGGGCTGCGCCGACGCGCGGCCGATGCGCCGCTGCTCACGCCCTGCCGGCCCGGCGGGCGCCACCTGCAGGCCAAGCTGGCGGTGCTGGGCAGCGCATGGGCAGCCTGCCTGCAGCAGCAGCCGGGCTTCGACGCATTGCCGGCGCTGCGCCGCCTGGCGGCAGCGCTGGCGCAAGCCCATCCCGCTGCCTGGCGTGTGCAGGGCGGCGCCTGGCAGGCGCTGCAGCTCGGATGGTCCGTCGATTCGACCAGTGGCCTGCCGCATCCATCGGGCGGGCCGGCGGCCATTGGTGAGGTACTGCAGACGCTCCCGCCGGCCTGGCGCGCCGCGGGCCTGCTGGCCCTGGCATTCGAGGAAGACCTGGCGCTGCTTGACGGCCGCAGCGCCACCCTGCCCTGGCTGGCGGTGGCCTTGCCTTCGCACTGGCGTCCGGCCGACAAGATCGGCCGCCACTTCGCCGAGGTCCATGCGCCGGTGGCCGACAACACGCTGCTGCTGGCCGCCGGCGCGCACCTGATGCGGCTGGTGAGCGATGTGGACCGCTGGGAGCGTTTCGTCTGGACGCTGACACCGCATGCCGGCCTCGACGCACATCCCGACCGCTGCGTGTCGGCCTGGCCGGCCGACCCCTCGGCCGTGGCCGACGCCGCCCACTGGCGCAGCGAACACCAGACCTTCTTCCCGCTGGGCGACGGGCTGGCGCTGTTCGGCATCCATGTCGCCACCGCTCCGATGAGCCAGGCGCTGGCCGCTCCAGTGCATGCACGGCTGGTGCATGCGGCGCTGGCGTCGATGAGTACCGCTGTCCTGACCTACCGCGGCATGGCCCAGGCACAGCCAGCGCTGCTGCACTGGCTGCAGCAGCGCGGCGCGGCATGCACATGACGACGCCGGCTGAGCTCCTCCAGGCCGCAGACCTGCCCGGGCGATGGCAAGGGCGCCCGCGCTTCGTGTTGCTGGCGGCCGGCTGTGACGGCGCGGCGCTGCTGCAGGCCACGCTGGCCGCCTGGCGACACGATGCACTGCGCTGCCAGTGGCTGCACCTGGTGCTGCTGCTGCCGCAGGGCGGCACGCTGCACGGCGTGCATGCCGTGCCGGGCATGCAGCGCCAGCTGCTGGAAGCAGGCGCGGTCACGGTCGATGTGCTGCAGGGCTGCACGCTGCGTGAGGGCCTGCGCGCGCTGCGCCTGCAGGCTGATGCGCTGCTGCTGGGGGGCGAGTGGGACCGCCATCTGCTGCGCCGCCTGGGACAGTTGGCCGCGCCGCAAGCCATGTTGGCGGCACCGGCCGGCGTCGGCATGGCCGAAGGCTTGCGCGCCGCCGGCTTCCAGGTGAAGGCCGGTGCACCGCTGCTGCGGGCCTGTTATGCGCCACGCTTCCAGCCGCGGGGTGACCCGGCGCCCGCCTCGCCCGCCAGGCCGGGCGACGAGGTGCTGGTGTTGGGTGCCGGCCTGGCCGGTGCCGCCTGTGCGCAGGCACTGGCCCGCGCTGGCCTGCAGGTGCAGGTGCTGGAACGCCATGCCCAGGCGGCACAGGAGGCTTCCGGCAATCCGGGTGGGCTGTTCCACGGCATCGTCAACCCGCAGGACGGCCTGCATGCCCGCTTCAACCGCGCCGCCGCGCTGCAGGCGGCACGCCTGTACCGGCCGCTGATCGAGCAGGGCCGGGTGCCCGGCCGCATCGATGGCTTGCTGCGCCTGCAGGCCGATGGCCTCGACGCGTTGGCCATGCAGGCACAGGCGGATGCGCTGGGCCTGCCTGCCGCCTATGTGAAGGCACTGCATGCCGAAGCCGCAGCCCAGGCCAGCGGCCTGCCCTTGCGGACACCGGCCTGGTTGTATCGGGAAGGCGGCTGGCTCGACCCCGGGGCGATGGTGCGCTGGCTGCTCAACCAGCCCGGCATCACGCTGCATGCCGGCACTGCAGTGCACCAGCTGCAGCGCAGCGCCGATGGCGCCTGGCAGGCGCTGGATGCAGCCGGCTGTCTGCTGGGCCAGGCCCGTCACCTGGTGCTGTGCAATGCCCAGGATGCGATGCGCCTGCTGCCGGCCGCTGCCACCCATGGCCGCTGGAGCATCAGCGCGGCCAGCTCACGCTGCTGCCGGCAGACCTGCCCGGCCTGCGCAGGCCGCTGCTGCCGGTGGCCGGCGGCGGTTATGCGCTGACCTTGCCAGACGGCAGCGTGCTGTGCGGCGCCACCGCCCAGGCCGGCGACACCGATGGCGGCCTGCGCGCCACCGACGAGGCGGCCAACCTGGCGCGTTATGCCGCCCTCACCGGCGCCGTGCTGCCTGCACCTCTGCAGCCGCTGCCTGGCCGCACCGCGTTCAGGTTGCTGGCAGCCGATCGCCTGCCCGTGGTGGGTGGCGTGCCGCAGCCCGGTGTGTTGAACGACCAGCCGCGACGCATCGCGCGCGTGCCGGGGCTGTTTGTCTGCACTGCGCTGGGATCGCGCGGCATCACCTGGGCGCCGCTGGTGGCCCAGGTGCTGGCGGCGCAGGTCACCGGCCTGCCGGCGCCGCTGGAGGCCGATCTGCTGGATGCCATCGACCCCGCGCGCTTTGCGGCGCGCCAGGTCCGCAAGCCCGCGCGCTGAACAAGCCGGCCGCCTCAGCGCGGCGTGGCCAGGTGCTGGTCGAGGAACTGCTCCATCGCCTCGAAGAAGGCCAGCCGGTGTTCATGGCGGCTCAGGTGGTGGTCGCCGCCCTCCTGCTCGATGTAGCGGTGCGGCTTGCCGGCGCTCTTCAGCGCGGCGGCCATCTCGCGGCTTTGCTCCACAGGCACCGAGCGGTCGGCCGTGCCGTGCACCAACAGCACCGGCACGCGGATGCGCTCGGCCTGCAATGCGGGCGAGGTGGCACGCAGCTGCGCACGGTCGCCCCAGAACTGGCCGATCATGCGGTCGCTGGCCCGCAGGCCGCCGATGTACTCCGACTGATGCAGGATGAGATCGGGCAGGTGCGACACGCCGGCAAAGCTGATGGCGCAGCGGTACAGCTCGGGCGTTTTCACCACGCCCATCAGCGCCGCATAGCCACCGTAGCTGCCGCCGACGATGCACACCCGGCCGGCATCGGCCACGCGTTGGCCGATGGCCCACTGCACGGCGTCGGTCAGGTCGTCCTGCATCTCCAGGCCCCAGCGGCGCAGGCCGGCCGCCTTGAAGGCGGTGCCATAACCGTCGGAGCCGCGGAAGTTGACCTGCATCACCGCATGGCCGCGGTTGGCCAGGAATTCCGTCCAGGCGTCGAAGTCGTCGTCGTCGCGGCTGTGCGGACCGCCATGCGGCAGCAGCACCATCGGCAGCGCTGCGCCGCCGTCGCCCAACTTGCGGCCCTGCGGCAGTGTGAGGTAGACATTCAGTGGCAGGCCGTCGCGTGCGCGGATGGCGGTGCGCTGCTTGCCCACCAGCGTGGCGTCCGACAGCTCGGGGTAGGCGTCGGCCACCAGGGCGATGGTGCCCTTGTCCCGGTCGCCCACGAAGTACTGGCCGGGCTGGCCATTGCCGCTGGAAAACAGCAGGAAGCGCTGCTCGTCGTGGGCCATGTGGATGATGCGGTTGTAGCGGCCCGGCAGCGCCTGGTTCAGGCCCTTGAGCAGCGCGCGCCAGGGCGGCGACCACAGGGTGCCGCCGTCGCCGTCATCCTCGTCGTCTCCGGCCAGGCCCGCGCCGGCGATGCCCAGCACCTCGCCGCTGAGCGGCGCACGCAGCAGGCTGCCGCCCACGTCGTGCCGGGCATCGGCCAACACCAGCGTGCGCGGCAGCGAAGCGTCGTCCAGCTGCACGCTGAAAACGGCACTGCGACCCTCGTGCTGGGCACTGACGTACAGCCGCTGCGGATCAGTACCGAAGCCCATCGGCCAGACGCCGTCTTCCGACTTGTCGAAGCGCCACAACGTGCGCCATGCGCCTCCTTGCGGCTCGGTGGCGCGCACCGACCAGTGACCGTCGGAATCGCTGAACACTCCCACACGCACGCGGTGCTGCGCATCGGTCAGCCAGCGCAGCGCACCGCGCTCGGGCGACATCACCGTGGAGCGGGCACCGGTCTCCACGTTCAGCCTGACCACGCCCAGCTCGTTGCTGTCCACCGAGCGCAGCTGCAGCAGTACATGGCGACCGTCGGACGGCAGCCAGTCGATCACCCGGTCCTGCTGCTGCTGCGTGCGCCGCACGGTGGTGATGCTGCTGCCGCGATCAAAGCGCGTGAGGTCGATCACGCCGCTGCCATCGGCCTTGACCGACACCAGCCGCGTTTCCACGGTGCCGGTGAACTGGCGGCGCGAAGCAAAGCGCAGGCTCACCACCAGCCGATCGTTGTTGACCCAGCGCGCCCAGTTGAAGTGGTGGCTGGTGTTGTCGGTGCTGAGCACCGGCACCAGCTTGCCACCGGCCACTGGCCGCGTGGCCACCACGGTGCGGCCCTCCTGGTTCAACAACACTGCGATGCGCTGGCCGTCGGGCGACAGCGTCATGCCGCTGAGCATCGGCAGCCGGGCGTAATGCGCCACCGGTGCGCGCTGCTGCGGCACCGCGGCAGAGGCTGGGAGCTCCGCCGGCTGCTGCGCCAGGCTGGTTGCGGCCATGCCGGCCATGAAGCAAGCCAGCAGCAGGTGCTGGAACGGCAGCGACAGGCGCATCAGCATGGTGTGGGGTCTCTCAGAAATTCAGCGTGCGCACACCGTCGGCGGTGCCCAGCAGGCACACGCTGGCCTTGTGCCGCGCGAAGATGCCGACGCTGACCACGCCGGGCCATTGGTTGACTTCCGTCTCCATCGCCGGGGGGTCGGTGATGGACAGGCCGCGCACGTCCAGGATGGGATGGCCGTTGTCGGTGATGACACCGGGCCGCAGCATGGCCTGGCCGCCCAGCCGGGCGAAGCGCCGCGTCACCTGCGCGCTGGCGGAGGCGATGATCTCCACCGGCAGCGGAAAGGCGCCCAGCGTGCGCACCAGCTTGGAGGCATCGGCGATGCAGATGAAGCGGTCGGCCAGGTCGGCCACCATCTTCTCGCGCGTGAGCGCGGCGCCGCCGCCCTTGATCATGTAACCGCGGTCGTCGATCTCGTCGGCACCGTCGATGTACACCGGCAGGTGCTCGATGCCGTTGGCGTCGAACACCGGGATGCCGTGCGAGCGCAGCCGCTCGGTGCTCTGCTCCGAGCTGGACACCGCGCCCGCGATCTGCCCCTTGATGGCGGCCAGCGCGTCGATGAACTTGTTGACCGTGGAGCCGGTGCCCACGCCCACGATGCTGCCGGGCACCACGTGCGCCAGCGCCGCCTGGCCGACGAGGGCCTTGAGTTCGTCTTGATTCATGCCGCGGATTATCCAAGCCGCGACACGGCGTGCACCAAGCGCAACGGACAATAGTGACCATGATCCTTCCCTATGCCCTTCCCCGCGCGGTGCTCTTCGGCATGGATGCCGAGCGCGCGCACGACCTCACCCTGGACAGCATCGCAAGGCTGCAGAACACGCCGGCGCAGTGCCTGTGGGCCCAGGCCCGCGTGGCCGATCCGGTCACCGTGGCCGGCCTGCGCTTTCCCAACCGCATCGGCCTGGCCGCCGGGCTGGACAAGAACGGCCGCTGCATCGACGGCTTCGGCGCGATGGGCTTCGGCTTCATCGAGGTGGGCACCGTCACGCCCAAGGGCCAGCCCGGCAACCCGAAGCCGCGCATGTTCCGCCTGCAGCAGGCCGATGCGCTGATCAACCGGCTGGGCTTCAACAACGAGGGGCTGGACGCGTTCATCCGCAACGTGCAGCGCGCGCGCAGCTTCCGCGCTGCGGGCGGTGTGCTGGGCTTGAACATCGGCAAGAACGCCAGCACGCCCATCGAGCGCGCGGCCGACGACTACCTGGCCGGCCTGCAGGGCGTGTTCGCCCATGCCGACTACGTGACGGTGAACATCAGCAGCCCCAACACCCAGAACCTGCGCTCGTTGCAGAGCGACGAGGCGCTGGATGCGCTGCTGAGCGCGCTGCAGGAGCGCAAGCAGGCGCTGGAAGCCGCGCAGGCCGACCGCAGCCGCCGGGTGCCGATGTTCGTGAAGATCGCGCCCGACCTCGACGAGACGCAGGTCAAGTTCATCGCCGGCACGCTGCGCCGCACCGGTGTGGATGGCGTGATCGCCACCAACACCACCATCGCCCGCGACGCGGTGCAGGGCCTGCCGCATGCGAACGAGACCGGCGGCCTGTCGGGCAAGCCGGTGTTCGAGGCCAGCAACCGCGTGATCGCCGCGCTGCGCGCCGAGCTGGGCAGCGGCTATCCCATCATCGGCGTGGGCGGCGTGATGAGCGGTGCGGATGCACGGGCCAAGCTGGCCGCGGGGGCGGACCTGGTGCAGGTCTACACCGGGCTGATCTACCGCGGGCCGGCGCTGGTGCGCGATGCGGCGCTGGCGATGCGCGGGCCGATCGGGGCGGCTTGATCTGGATCAGCCGGGGTTGCGGCAGGGCTGCCTACATTGGCCTCACCATGCCCAAGACCATCGACATCATCCGCCAGGAACATGCCGCGCTGGCGGCGATGCTGCGCTCCATCCTGCTGCTGCTGGCGCAGTCGCGACGGGAGGGCACGCTGCCGGACTTCGGCGCGCTGCGGGCGATGCTGTTCTACGTGGACGAGTTTCCGGAGCAGCGCCACCACCGCAAGGAATCGGAGCTGCTGTTCCCCAAGCTGCGGGCGCGCACGCCGCTGTCGCGCGACCTGCTGGACGAGCTCGACCACCAGCATGCGCGCAGCGAACGTGCAGTGCGCGACGTGGAGCATGCGCTGCTGGGCTTCGAGATGATGGGCGAGCCACGCCGCGGCCACTTCGAGCGTGCGGTGCAGTGGTACGTCGACCACTATCGCGCCCACATGGCGCTGGAGGAGCAGCAGATGCTGCCGCTGGCCGAGCGGGTGCTGACGCCGGCCGACTGGGTCGAGCTGGACGAGGCCTTCGGGCAGAACCAGGATCCGTTCGCGGGCCATGAACCGGCGCCGGACTATGCGGCGCTGTTCAGCCGCATCGTGAACCTGGTGCCGGCGCCCATCGGTCTGGGGCCGGCGGCACGTGCCGCGGGTTGAGGGCTGCCGCATGGCACCGCTGTGCCGCAAGGCCCTGCCGGAGGACTTTCCTGCCCTGCAGCAGATGCTGGAGCTGTACCAGTACGAGCTGTCGGACATCTGGCCACAGGACCTCGATGCCCAGGGTCGCTACGGCTACGACCTGGGCCGCCACCGCGAGGGCCTGCGCTTTCATGCCTACGTGGTGCTGCAGGCTGATCTCTATGCGGGGTTCGCCCTGGTCGCGCCTGCGGGCGTCACGCGCAGCGCCGGCTGCTGGATGGAGCAGTTCTTCGTGCTCAAGCGCCATCGGCGCGAGCGCATCGGCGAGGCCCTGGCGCGCTTCGTGTTCAGCGCCCATCCGGGCCCGTGGGAGGTGGGACAGATGTTCGACAACCTCGTGGCGCAACAGTTCTGGCGCCGGGTCATCGCGGAGGTGGCGCAGGGCTCCGTGGCCGAGCTGCGGTGGACCGAAGGCTGGTGGCAGGGTGTCGTGCAGCAGTTCGAAGTGGCGCCCGCCGCTTGATGGCGGCGGGCCACCGCTCAATGCCGCGGCACGCCCTCAATGCAGCGGCACCCCCGTCTTCTGCTGCAACTCCTCCAGCGTCACCCCCGGAGCGATCTCGACCACCTTCAGGCCTTGCGGCGTCACGTCCAGCACCGCCAGGTCGGTGATGATGCGGTTGACCACGCCCACGCCGGTCAGCGGCAGGGTGCACTTGGGCAGGATCTTCAGGTCGGTGGTGCCGTCCTTCTTGCGGGCCACGTGCTCCATCAGCACGATCACGCGCGGCACGCCGGCCACCAGGTCCATCGCGCCGCCCATGCCCTTGACCATCTTGCCGGGGATCATCCAGTTGGCCAGGTCGCCGTCCTCGCTGACCTGCATCGCGCCCAGGATCGACAGGTTGATCTTGCCGCCGCGGATCATCGCGAAGCTGTCGTGGCTGCCGAAGATGCTCGAGCCCGGGATGGTGGTGACCGTCTGCTTGCCGGCGTTGATGAGGTCGGCGTCCACCTGGTCTTCCGTGGGGAAGGGGCCGATGCCCAGCATGCCGTTCTCGCTCTGCAGCCACACCTCGATGCCCGGCGGCTGGTGGTTGGCCACCAGCGTGGGCAGGCCGATGCCCAGGTTCACGTAGAAGCCGTCCTGCAGTTCGGCCGCGGCCTTGGCGGCCATCTCGTCATGCGTCCAGGCCATGGTCAGGCTCCCTTCTTCTCTGTGATGGTGCGCTTCTCGATGCGCTTCTCGGGCGTGGCGTTGACCACGATGCGGTGCACGTAGATGCCGGGCAGATGGACGTCGTCGGGGTCGATGTCGCCGGTTTCCACCAGGTGCTCCACCTCCACCACCGTGACCTTGCCGGCCATCGCGCAGGCCGGATTGAAGTTGCGCGCCGTGCGGCGGAACACCAGGTTGCCGCTCTTGTCGGCCTTGTAGGCCTTGACCAGCGCCACGTCGGGCGTCAGCGCGCGTTCCAGCACGTAGACATGGCCGTCGAACTCGCGGGTTTCCTTGCCTTCGGCCACCAGGGTGCCCACGCCGGTGCGGGTGAAGAAGGCCGGGATGCCGGCCCCGCCGGCGCGGAGCTTCTCGGCCAGCGTGCCCTGCGGCGTGAACTCGAGCTGCAGCTCGCCGGCCAGGTACTGGCGCTCGAACTCCTTGTTCTCGCCCACGTAGCTGGAGATCATCTTCTTGATCTGCCGCGTTTCAAGCAGCTTGCCCAGGCCGAAGCCGTCCACGCCGGCGTTGTTCGAGATCACCGCCAGGTCCTGCACGCCGCTGGCCTGCAGCGCGTCGATCAGCGCCTCGGGTATGCCGCACAGGCCGAAGCCGCCGACGGCGAGCAACTGGCCGCTCTTGACCACCCCATCGAGTGCCGCCGCGGCACTAGGGAAAACCTTGTTCATCTGCAAGCTCCTGGAACGGGACGGGCGAGCGTACTACGTATAGGATTAAGTAACAGATACGCAGAATCGCCTAAGGAGGAGCATGGACAAGAAGCCGCCGCCTGTCACGCCCATGGGCATCGAGCCGCTGCAATCCGCGCTGGGCGAGCTGTTCGCACCCTGGGTGCGCGAGCTGGCGCTGCAGGTCACGACCACCGGGCCCGGCAGCGTCACGCTGCGGCTGCCCGTCACGCCGCACCATGTGCATGGCGGCGGCGTGCTGTGCGGGCAGACCTTGATGTCGGCCGCCGACACCGCGATGGTGCTGGCGGTGATGACGAAGCTGGGTGCCTTCAAGCCGATGACCACCGTGCAGCTGCAGACCAGCTTCCTGCGTGCGGTGCCCGGCGACGCCGGCCACGCGGTGGTGCAGGCCCGGGTGCTGAAGATGGGCCGCAGCCTGGTCTTCGGCGCCATCGACATCCACACGCCCGACGGCCAGCTGGCCGCGCAGGCCACCACCACCTACGCGCTGCTGTAGCCATGGCGGCCGAACCCACCGAACTGGCGCTGGACTACCGCACCGCCTTCGACCAGGCGCCGGTGGGGCTGGTGCTGTCGCGCCACCGGCTGATCGTCGACTGCAACCGGCAGGTGCTGGAGATCTTCGGCGCCGCGCGTGAAGACCTGCTCGGCCATTCCTTCGAGCGGCTCTATCCCACCCACGACGAGTTCGAGCGCACCGGCGCGCGCATCGTCGCCAGCCTGGGCCCGGGCGGGCGCTATGCCGACGAACGGGTGATGAAGCGCCTGGGCGGCCCTGCCGCGGGCGAGCTGTTCTGGTGCCATGTCTCGGGCCGCGCGCTCGACCCGAGCCGGCCGCACGCCGCGGGCATCTGGTCGTTCGAGGACCTCTCGGCGCAGCGCCGCGTGAGCTGCGACCTCACCGCCCGCGAACGCGAGATCTCCGCGCTGCTGATCGACGGCCTGACCAGCAAGCTGATCGGCAAGAAACTGGGCATCAGCCCGCGCACGGTGGACGTGTACCGCGCCCGCCTGATGCGCAAGTACTCGGCCGCCACCACGCCCGAGCTCGTCCACAAGATGCTGCGGGCCTGAAGCGCCGCGGACCACCCCTTCAGATGATCACCGTCCACCACCTCGAAAAATCCCGTTCGCAGCGCGTGCTGTGGCTGCTCGAAGAGATGGGCCTGCCCTACGAGCTGCGGCTGTACAAGCGCCACCCGCAGACGATGCTGGCACCACCCGAGCTGCAGTCGGTGCATCCGCTGGGCAAGTCGCCGGTGATCACCGACGGCGACATCACGATGGCCGAGTCGGGCGCCATCATCGAGTACCTGACCCAGGCCTACGAACAAGGCCAGGCGCTGGTGCCGGCGCGCGGCAGCGTCGAATGGCGGCGCTACATCTACTGGCTGCACTTCGCGGAGGGTTCGATGATGCCGCCGCTGCTGCTGAAGCTGATCTTCAACCGCGTGCGCACCGCGCCGATGCCGTTCTTCGTCAAGCCGATCGCGCGCGGCATCGCCGACAAGGTGACCGGCGCCTTCGTCGAGCCCAACCTGAAGCGGCTGCTGGCCTTCATGGAAGCCGAGCTGGGCGGCCGGCCGTGGTTCGCGGGCGAGCAGTTCAGCGCCGCCGACGTGCAGATGAGCTTTCCGCTGGAAGCCGCCGCGGCGCGCGGCGGGCTGGACGCCAGCTACACCAACCTCAGCACCTGGCTGGCGCGGGTGCATGCGCGGCCGGCGTACAAGCGGGCGATCGACAAGGGCGGGCCCTTCTCGATCCCCGGCTGACCGACAGGCTCAGCCCGCGTCCGTCACCGCCAGCGCCCGCAGCCAGTCGGGCAGCGGGATCGAGCGCTCGGTCTTCATGTCGGTCCACACCAGCTTGCCGCCGCCGGTGGCGCAGGGCTGGCCGGGCTCGTCGGCGCGCTCCAGGGTGAAGAAGGTCTCGATGCTGCTGCGGCCTGCCTGGCCGACGTAATGGCGCGCCACCACGTCGCCCGGGAAGCGCAGCTGCCGCAGGAAGCTGCAGAAGGCGTTGACGATGACCGGGCCGGTGCCGTCCTCGTAGATGGCGCTGTCGGCCAGGCGCAGCCAGTCCAGCCGCACCGTCTCGAAGTACCGGAAGTACAGCGTGTTGTTCACATGGCCGGCGGCGTCCATGTCGCCCCAGCGCACCGGGATGACCAGGGTGTGCACCAGCTGCTTGTGTTCAGGCAGGTCGAAGCGCATGTCCAGACCCGTCATGCGTTGCCGGGGCCGGGCTCCATCCCCAGCTCCGCCGCCATGCGCTGCACCAGCGTGCGCAGCGCGGCCACCTCGGCCTGCAGCGCGGCGAAGTCCTCTGCGCTGACGGCCGGCGTGGCGGAGGCGGGCAGCGGCGGCAGCGGGCCGGTGCCCACCGCCACGGCCGGCACGTTGGCCTCGCCGCACAGCAGGTGCGCCCAGCGCGGCTCGCGCCCGCCCGGGGAGCGCGGCAGCTTGATGACCCGGGGCGGGGTCTTGCCCATCAGCTCGTCGAGAAAGGCTTCCACCGACCCGGTGTCGGCAAAGCGGTGCAGCCGCTCGGTGTTGGCGCGCAGCTCGGCCGCGGTCTGCGGGCCGCGCAGCGCCAGCACCGCCAGCAGCGCGGCGGCGGCGCCGGGCACGCCCAGGCCGCGCGCGGCGTTGTGCTCGTAGCGGGTGACGCGGGTGCCGCTCACCTCATTGACCAAATGCTGCTCGCGCAGGCCTTCCAGCGCGGCCAGCACCTCGGTCTCGCTCAGGTTCATCACCGGGTCGCGGGCGGTCTTCTGGTTGCAGCCGGCGGCCAGCGCATTGAGCGACAGCGGATAGGTGTCGGGCACGGTGGACTGCTTTTCCACCAGCACGCCCAGCACCCGGGCCTCGGCCAGCGTCAGGTCGCGTTGGCTCATCGCGGTGTCACACCCCGAAGCCGTCGTCGGCGGCGATCACCGCGCCGTTGATGAAGTGGCTCTCGTTGGCGCACAGCATCATCAGCGCGGTGTCCAGGTCCTGCGGCTGGCCCACGCGCTTGCGCGGCAGCATCGAGATCAGCTTCTGGCCGGCGTCGCTGCTCCAGTGCTTGTGGTTGATCTCGGTGTCGATGTAGCCGGGGCACAGCGCATTCACGTTGATGCCGTAGCGTCCCCACTCCAGCGCCATCGCCTTGGTCATGTGCACCACGGCGGCCTTGCTCATCGCGTACACGCCGATCTTGCCCAGCACCTTCAGCCCGGCCATCGAGGCCACGTTGACGATGCGTCCGCCGGTGTAGGTGCCGGGGGCCGAGCCGCTGGCGCGCGCGATCATGCGCTTGGCCACTTCCTGCGCCACGAAGAACGAGCCGCGGGCGTTGGTGTTCATCACGTAGTCGAAGTCCTCCGGCGTCACGTCGGTCAGCTTCTGCGTGGTGCTGACGCCGGAGTTGTTGACCAGGATGTCGATCGCGCCGACCTCGGTCTCGGCATGCGCCACCGCGGCACGGATGCTGGTGGGGTCGGTCACGTCCATGCCCACCACGTGGGCGTCGCCGCCGGCGCCTTCGATCTCGGCGCGCAGCGTCTTCAGCCGGTCGATGCGGCGGGCGCTCAGCACCACGGCCGCGCCGGCCTCGGCCAGCACCTTGGCGAAGTGGCAGCCCAGGCCGCTGGATGCGCCGGTGACCAGGGCCACGCGGCCCGACAGATCGATCTTGTAGCTCATGCGCAGGGCTCCTCGAGCGGGGCGTTCTTCATTCGGATCGGATGACGATAGCACGCACCCCCGGCCGCCCGTAACGGCCCGCGGCACGGCCGGAAGCCGTCTGGTGACGGCCACTTAGAATCGCCGGTCGCACAGAAGTCACGAACCCGAGACAAGGAACGTCGGATGACCCCGCAGGAGATTCTTGAGCAATTCGGCCCGCGCGAGGCCATGGAGTACGACGTGGTGATCGTCGGCGGCGGACCCGCCGGCCTGGCCACCGCCATCCGGCTCAAACAGCTTGCGGCCGAACAGTCGAAGGAGGTGTCGGTCGTCGTCCTCGAGAAAGGCAGCGAGCCGGGCGCGCACATCCTGTCGGGTGCGGTGATGGACCCCATCGGCCTGAACGAGCTGCTGCCCAACTGGAAGGAGCTCGGTGCGCCGCTCAACCAGCCCGTCACCGGCGACGAAGTGCTGTTCATGAGCGAGACCGGCGCCACCCGCACGCCGGGCTGGCTGGTGCCCGACTGCTTCCACAACGAAGGCAACTACGTCATCAGCCTGGGCGCGGTCACCAAGTGGCTGGGCGAGCAGGCCGAGGGCCTAGGCGTGGAGATCTTCCCTGGCTTCACCGCGGCCGAGGTGCTCTACAACGACGACGGCTCGGTCAAGGGCATCGCCACCGGCAACCAGGGCATCGGCAAGGACGGCCAGCCCACCGACGCCTTCCAGCTGGGCATGGAGCTGCACGGCAAGTACACCGTGTTCGCCGAAGGCTCGCGCGGCCACCTGGGCAAGCAGCTGATCGCGCGCTTCAAGCTGGACGAAGGCAAGGACCCGCAGAGCTATGCGCTGGGCGTGAAGGAGCTGTGGGAAGTGCCGGCCGACAAGGCCAGGCCAGGCCTGGTGGTGCACACCGCCGGCTGGCCGATGGAGCCCGACACCTATGGCGGCGGCTTCCTCTACCACCTGGAGGGCAACAAGGTCACGCTGGGCTTCGTCACCGGGCTGGACTACAAGAACCCCTACCTCAGCCCGTTCGAGGAAATGCAGCGCTGGAAGGCGCACCCCAGCATCCGTGTCCACATCGAAGGCGGCAAGCGCATCGGCTACGGCGCGCGGGCCATCACGGCCGGCGGCATCCTCAGCCTGCCCAAGACGGTGTTCCCGGGCGGTGCGCTGGTGGGCTGCGACGCGGGCTATCTGAATGCCGCGCGCATCAAGGGCAGCCACGCTGCCATCAAGACCGGCATGCTGTGCGCCGAAGCCGCCTTCGAGGCCGTGACCAGCGGTCGCCAGCAGGACGAGCTGAGCGCCTATCCCGCCGCCTTCGAGCAGAGCTGGCTCAAGCGCGAGCTGGACCAGTCGCGCAACTTCAAGCAGTGGTTCAAGCGGGGCGTGTACGTCGGCTCGCTGATGACCGGCATCGAGCAGTGGCTGCTGCCCCGCCTGGGCGTGAAGAGCCCGCCGTGGACCATCCACCGTAAGGTGGCCGACCACACCCGGCTGCTGCCGGCGGCGGAGTGCCAGCCGATCGTGTATCCCAAGCCCGACGGCAAGCTCACCTTCGACCGGTTGTCCTCGGTGTTCATCAGCAACACCAACCACGAGGAGAACCAGCCGGCGCACCTGACGCTGAAGGACGCCAGCGTGCCGGTGGCCATCAACCTGGCCAAGTACGCCGGCCCCGAAGGCCGCTACTGCCCGGCGGGCGTGTACGAGTACGTGAAGAACGCCGACAACACCGACCGCCTGCAGATCAATGCCCAGAACTGCGTGCACTGCAAGACCTGCGACATCAAGGACCCCACGCAGAACATCGTGTGGGTGACGCCGGAAGGCGGCGGCGGACCCAACTACGCCGGCATGTAAGGGCCGCAGCCTCGCCGTGACCGAGGACGAAGCGCGCCGCATCACGCTGCTGCGCGCCTTCGAGGCGCCGATGGCCGCGCCCTGGACCGAGGCGGATGCCGCCGCGGCCAGCGCCGAAGCGGCCCGCGCGGTGGGCGAACAAGCCGCGCCCGGGCGCTACCTGGCCGCCCGCGCCCAGGCGGGCCTGGCCCTGCTGCTGCCGAAGGAGCCTGCCGCCGCCCGGCTGCTGCAGGCCAGCCGCGGCGCGCGCTGGCCCGGGCCGCTGCTGGTGGTGCTGGCGGCCGGCCTCGGGCTGGCAACGCAGGCCCTCGGGCCGACGCAGCAGCTCAACCTGCTGGCACCGCCGCTGCTGGGCCTGCTGGCCTGGAACCTGTTGGTCTACCTGGCGCTGGCGGCCGCGGCGCTCAACCGTCTTGCCCGGCGCCAGCGCGCGGTTCATGGCGCATCGAGCGCAGGCACCCTGGCGTCCGCCGAAGACCTGCCCGGCCACGTCGCCGCGCCGCCGCCCTTCGGCCTGCGCCGGCTGCTGGCCGCGCCCGCCTGGAGAGCCGCCGCGGGCCACCCGGCCCTGGGGCGATTCGCCGAGCGCTGGTCGGCCCAGGCGGCGCCCTTGTGGTCGGCCCGCGCGGCCGTGTGGCTGCATGCGGCGGCCGCGGCGCTGGTGGCCGGCGTGCTGGCCTCGATGTACCTGCATGGCCTGGCCTTCGAGTACCGCGCCGGCTGGGACAGCACCTTCCTCTCGGCCGATGCGGTTCACCGGCTGCTGAACGGCGTGCTGGGCCCGGCCTCGGCGCTCAGCGGCATCCCCCTGCCAACGGCCGCCGAACTGGCCGGCCTGCGCTTTTCCGCGGGGCCGGGCGAGAACGCCGCCCGCTGGATCCATCTGCATGCACTCACCGCCGCCGGCGTGGTGCTGCTGCCGCGGCTGGCGCTGGCGCTGGGCGCCGCGATCCGCGTGCACCGGCTGGCGGGGAACTTTCCGCTGCCCATCGACGATGCCTACAGCCAGCGCCTGCTGCGCAGCCACCGCGGTGGCGCGGTGCTGCTGCGGGTGCAGCCCGTGCAGTACCGGCTGCCGGCGGTGGCAGTCGAAGGCCTGCAGCGGGTGCTGCGCCACAGCTTCGGCGAGCAGGCGCGGCTGCAGCTGGCCGAGCCGCTGCACGAAGGCGACGACGCCGGCCACGGCGCGCCGCCGGCGATGCTGCTGTTCGCCCTCAGCGCCACGCCGGAGCGTGAGACCCACGGCGCCACCGCCGAAGCCTGGCCCGCCGCCCGCCTGCTGGTCGACACCTCCGGCTTCGCGCAGCGCTTCGGCGCGGCGCGGGCGCAGCAGCGGCGCGAGGCCTGGCAGCGCATGCTGGCCGGCCTGGGCCGCACGCCGGTGTTCATCGACCTCGCCCATCCCGACCTGGCCGCCGCCGAGGCCGCGCTGCAGGCCGCGCCCGCATGACCGGCAGCGGCGCGCCCACCGAGGCCATCGGGCTCAGCCTCGTGTCCCACACCAACGTGGGCAAGACCACGCTGGCCCGCACGCTGCTGGGCCGCGACATCGGCGAGGTGCGCGACGAAGCCCATGTGACCGAGACCGCCGAGCGCCACACCATGCTCGCCACGCCCGAGGGCCAGCGGCTGGAGCTGTGGGACACGCCCGGCTTCGGCGACAGCGTGCGGCTGCTGCGCCGGTTGGAGCAGGCCGGCAACCCGATCGGCTGGTTCCTGGCGGAGGTGTGGGACCGCTTCCGCCACAAGCCCTTCTGGTCGGCCCAGCGCGCCATGCGCAATGTGCTGGAGCAGGCCGACGTGGTGCTGTACCTGGTGAACGCGGCCGAGTCGCCCGACGACGCGACCTACGTCGATGCCGAGCTGCGGGTGCTGCAGCTGCTGGGCAAGCCGGTGGTGGTGCTGCTGAACCAGCTGGGCCCGCCGCAGCCGCGGCCGCTGGAGGAGGCGCAGCGCCAGGCCTGGCAGCAGCGCGTGCAGCGACCGGTGCTGGCGCTGGACGCCTTCGCCCGCTGCTGGGTGCAGGAAGGGCGGCTGCTGCAGGCGGTGGCCGATGCCCTGCCTGCGGCGCGGCGCCCGGCCATGGCGGCGCTGCAGGCCGCCTGGCTGCGCCGCAGCCAGGGCGTGTGGCACGAGGCCATGGCCGAGCTCGCGCACCGCCTGGCCCGCGCCGCGCTGGACCGCGAGGCCCTGCCCGCCGGCGGCCTGGGCGCGCGGCTGAAGGAGCTGGGCGTGGCCGTGGGC
Source organism: Aquincola sp. J276 (assembly GCF_024700035.1). Taxonomy (NCBI): domain Bacteria; kingdom Pseudomonadati; phylum Pseudomonadota; class Betaproteobacteria; order Burkholderiales; family Sphaerotilaceae; genus Aquincola; species Aquincola sp. J276. The sequence goes on along the minus strand of NZ_JAJONC010000002.1, from coordinate 63,012 downwards.
CGCAGCATCGGCCTGCAGCCCGACGAGGCCGGCGGCCCGCAGGCGCGGGCGATGGAAGCCCTGGCCGCCCGCGTGGCCGAGGACACCCGCGGCTCCACCGACCGGCTGATCGCGCTGCACGGCCTGCAGGGCCGGGCGGAGGCGGATGCGGTGCTGTCCCGCGTGGCGGCGCAGTTCGCGCTGCGCGCGCCGGTGGACGAAGGCCGGGCCGCCCTGTGGGGCGGCGCGGTGACGGGCGCGCTGGCCGGCCTGAAGGCCGACCTGCTGACCGGCGGCCTGACCCTGGGCGGCGGCATGCTGGCCGGCGGGCTGCTGGGCGCGCTGGGCGCGGCCGGCCTGGCCCGCGGCTTCAACCTGATGCGCGGCGTGGAGGCGCCCAGCGTGGCCTGGTCGGACGCCGCGCTGGACGACATGGTGCACGGCGCGCTGCTGGGCTACCTGACGGTGGCGCACTTCGGCCGCGGCCGCGGCGGCTGGACGGCCACCGAGCATCCCCCTTCTGGAACGAGGCGGTGGCCGCCGCCATCGCCAGCCACCGGCCGGCGCTGCGCCGCCTGTGGGCGGCGCGGGCGGAGGCCGGCGTGGCCGTCTCCGCCGAGGCCGACCGCCACACCCTGCAGGCCGGGCTGCAGGCGTGGCTGGTGACCGTCAGCGCCGAACTGCTGCGCGGGCTGTATCCGGACGACGCCGGCGCGCTGCAGCCGCCGGCGGGCTGATCAATCCCAGCGCAGCAGCCAGTCGGCACGCGCCCGGGTGGCCTCGATGCGGCGGGCGTTCGGCTCGTCGCTGCCGTCCACCCAGGCCCGCGCCGCCTCCGGTGAGCGGCCGAATTGCACATGCCGCGCCACCAGCCGCCGCAGCCGCGTTGGCTCGTCGCCTTCCACGTACCAGGCCTGGGTGAGCAGCGGGCGCACCGCGGCCCAGGGGCCGTCGTCGAGCAGCAGGTAGTTGCCCTCGGTGATCACCAGCGGCACCTCGGGCGTCACCGCGATGGCGCCGGCCACCGGCTCCTCGATCTCGCGCCGGAACTCGGGCGCATACACGGTTTCGCCGGGCACGGCGGCATGCAGGCGGCGCAGCAGGGCGGCGTAACCGGCGGCATCAAAGGTGTCGGGCGCGCCCTTGCGCTGGTCGCGGCCCAGCCGCTGCAGCTCCGCCTGCGCCAGGTGGAAGCCGTCCATCGGCACCACCACCGCCCTGCCGCCCAGCGCGGCGGCCAGGGCCTGCGCCACCGTGGACTTGCCCGCCCCGGGCGTGCCCACCAGCCCCAGCACCGCCCGGCGACCACTGGCCAGCAGCGCTTCCGCGCGGGCCAGGGCCTCGGGCGGCAGCGCCACGGCCAGAGCGCAGCGGCTTGTTACCTGTGCTGGAAATCCTGCGGCAAGCTTTGTCATCCGAAATCCATCTTGCGTCGTTAGAGGTGCCACGCGGCGCCAACAAGCCGTGAGACAGCCCCGCATGATGATCCAGAAATCCGCTCATCCCGTGCAGCCCGCCGGCTCCCGCCGCAGCGAGCCCTTCGAGCCCCCGGCAGACAAGGGCCAGAAGTTCGAGCCCTTCCTGATTCCCGCCATGGGCCGCGACCGCCGCAGCATGGCGCGCGAACTGCGCATGGACCAGCGCCGCTGACCCAGCGCGGCAGCGGCCCGGCCCACCCGGGGGCCTGGGCTACACTGCCGCCCGCCAGGAGAGAGCCGCTGCGGCATCCCAACGCAACGGCCGCCGAAGGCGCAGGGGCACAAGCTCCGAACGCTCAGGCAAAAGGACTGGCAAGACGCCCCGTCGGGGCGTTCCTCACTGGAGAGAGGCGGGCCGCGAGCCCGCCCACCGAAGGGGCAAGCCGTGCCGCCGCACCACGCGGGGCCCGGCCAATCTCTCAGGTAAAGCGGACAGCGAGGGCATCACCCCACCCAGAACGCCCGACGGCGGTTATGGTGGGTGATCGATGGCCTCTTCGCTTCCCCTTTCACCCCGGGAGACATCCGATGTCCGCTGAACTGCTCCAGACGCCGCTGCATGCGCTGCACGTGGAACTGGGCGCCAAGATGGTGCCCTTCGCCGGCTATGCGATGCCGGTCAACTACCCCGGCGGCATCCTCGCCGAGCACCGGCAGTGCCGCGATTCGGCGGCGCTGTTCGACGTCTCCCACATGGGCCAGCTGCGGCTGCCCGATGCCGCCGCCGCGGCCGCCGCGCTCGAGACCCTGGTGCCGGCCGACATCGTCGATCTGGGCGTGGGCAGGCAGCGCTACACCCAGCTCACCAATGCCTCGGGCGGCATCCTCGACGACCTGATGGTCACCCGGCGCGAGAACGACCTGTTCCTGGTGGTCAATGCCGGCTGCAAGGCCGACGACATCCGCCACCTGCAGACCCACATCGGCCACCGTTGCCAGGTCATCCCGCTGCCCGACCGTGCCTTGCTGGCGCTGCAGGGCCCGAAGGCGGTGCAGGCGCTGGCGCGGCTGAATGCCGACGTGGCCCGCCTCACCTTCATGACCGGCGGCAGCTTCGCGCTGAACGGCGTGGAGTGCTTCATCACCCGCTCCGGCTACACCGGGGAGGACGGCTTCGAGATCTCGGTGCCCGCTGAGGAGGCCGTGGCCCTGGCCCGCCAGCTGCTGGAGCAGCCGGAAGTCAAGCCCGCCGGCCTGGGCGCGCGCGACACGCTGCGGCTGGAAGCCGGCCTGTGCCTGTACGGCCATGACATCGACACCACCACCTCGCCGGTGGAAGCCGGCCTGGCCTGGTCCATCCAGAAGGTGCGGCGCCCCGGCGGCGCGCGGGCCGGCCACTATCCCGGCGCGGCGGTGATCGAGAAGCACCTGGCCGGCGGTGCGCCCAGCAAGCGCGTGGGCCTGGTGGGGCTGGAGCGCATCCCGGTGCGCGAAGGCGCCACCCTGCACGACGCCCACGGCCACAAGCTGGGCCGCGTGACCAGCGGCACGCTGGCGCCCACGGTCAACCAGCCCATCGCGATGGCCTACCTGGCCGCCAACCATGCACAGCCCGGCAACGAGGTGCATGCCGACGTGCGCGGCAAGCGCCTGCCGATGCGGGTTAGCGCGATGCCCTTCGCGCCCCACCGCTACCAGCGCTGAACCCCTTCCATCCCACCCCACGAACCCCAGGAGCGAGCACATGACGATTCAGTTCACCAACGACCACGAGTGGATCAATGCCGGCGACACCGATGCCGCCATCGTCGGCATCACCCAGCATGCGCAGGACGCGCTGGGCGACGTGGTGTTCGTCGACCTGCCCGAAGTGGGCAAGACCTTCGAGAAGGGCGACGTGGCCGGCGTGGTGGAGTCGGTGAAGGCCGCGGCCGACCTGTTCATGCCCGTCACCGGCGAGGTGGTGGAAGTGAACGAGGCGCTGCGGGCCGACCCGTCGCTGGCCAATTCCGACCCGATGGGCGCGGGCTGGTTCTTCAAGGTGCGCGTGGCCGATGCCGGCCAGCTGGGCGGCCTGATGGACGAGCCGGCCTACCAGGCCCTGCTCAAGACCCTCTGATCCCTCTTCCCTGCCCGCGAGCCTTTCCATGCTGATGCCTGCCCTCCAGCCGCTTGGCGACCTCGAGAACGAGGCCGAGTTCACCGCCCGCCACATCGGCCCCGACGCGGCCGACGAGGCGCACATGCTGTCGGTGATCGGGGCGGCCTCGCGCCGCGCGCTGATCGACGCCATCGTGCCGCGTGCCATCGCCCGCGGCACGGCCATGACGCTGCCCGCGCCGCTGACCGAGGCGCAGGCGCTGGCCGAGCTGAAGACGGTGGCCGCGCGCAACCGGCTGCTCAAGAGCTTCATCGGGCAGGGCTACCACGGCACGCTGACGCCACCGGTCGTGCTGCGCAACATCCTCGAGAACCCGGCCTGGTACACCGCCTACACGCCCTACCAGGCCGAGATCTCGCAGGGCCGCATGGAAGCGCTGCTGAACTTCCAGACCATGGTGACCGACCTCACCGGCATGGCCATCGCCAATGCGTCGATGCTGGACGAGGCCACCGCCGCGGCCGAGGCCATGACGCTGGCGCTGCGGGTGGGCAAGAGCAAGAGCACCACCTTCTTCGTGGCCGACGACGTGCTGCCGCAGACGCTGGCCGTGGTGCGCACCCGCGCCGAGCCGCTGGGCATCACGGTGCAGGTGGGCCCGGCCGAGGAGGCCGGCAGCGTGCAGGCCTTCGCCGCGCTGCTGCAGTACCCGGGCGTCACCGGCCGCGTGCGCGACCTGCGCCCGCTGATCGACGGCGTGCATGCCCAGGGCGGGCTGGCCATCGTCGCGGCCGATCTGCTGGCGCTGGCGCTGCTGCTGCCGCCGGGTGAACAGGGCGCCGACATCGTGGTGGGCAACACCCAGCGCTTCGGCATGCCGATGGGCGCCGGCGGCCCGCATGCGGCCTACATGGCCACGCGCGACGAGTTCAAGCGCTCGCTGCCCGGCCGCCTGGTGGGCGTGAGCGTGGACGCACACGGCGCCCCGGCCTACCGGCTGGCCCTGCAGACGCGCGAGCAGCACATCCGCCGCGAGAAGGCCACCTCCAACATCTGCACCGCGCAGGTGCTGCCGGCGGTGGTCGCCAGCATGTACGCCGTGTACCACGGGCCCGAGGGCCTGAAGCGCATCGCCCGCCGCGTGGCCAGCTACACCGCGCTGCTGGCTGCGGAGCTGCAGCAGGCCGGCTTCACGCTGGCCCATGCCGAGGCCTTCGACACCCTGGAAGTGGCCACCGGCGAACGCACCGGCGCCCTGCTGGCCGCGGCCGAGGCGGCCGGCATGAACCTGCGCCGCGCCAGCGACACGTCGCTGGGCATCACGCTGGACGAGACCACCACCCGCGCCGACCTCGCCGCGCTGCTGCGCGTGTTCACCGGCCGGCCCCATGCGCAGCCCGACTTCGCGCGGCATGAGCGCGGCATCGCCCCGCTGATCGCGCCGCAGCTGCTGCGCGGCAGCGCGTACCTCACGCACCCGGTGTTCAACACCCACCACAGCGAGACCGAGATGCTGCGCTACATCCGCAGCCTGTCGGACAAGGACCTGGCGCTGGACCGCACCATGATCCCGCTGGGCTCGTGCACCATGAAGCTGAATGCCACCAGCGAGATGATCCCCATCACCTGGCCGGAATTCGCCAACGTGCACCCCTACGCACCGGCCGACCAGCAGCAGGGCTACGCGCTGCTGAACCAGCAGCTGTGCGACTGGCTGGTGCAGGCCACCGGCTATGCCGGCGTGAGCCTGCAGCCCAACGCCGGCTCGCAGGGCGAATACGCCGGCCTGCTGGCCATCCGCGGCTGGCATCTCTCACGCGGCGACGCGCAGCGCACCGTGTGCCTGATCCCCGAATCGGCCCACGGCACCAACCCCGCCAGCGCCCAGATGGTGGGCATGCAGGTGGTGGGCGTGCAATGCGACGAGATGGGCAACGTCGACCTGGCCGACCTGCAGGCCAAGTGCGAGAAGCACGCCGACCGCCTGGCCGCGGTGATGATCACCTACCCCTCCACCTACGGCGTGTTCGAGCCGCGGGTGAAGGAGCTGTGCGCGCTGGTGCACCGGCATGGTGGCCGGGTGTACGTGGACGGCGCCAACATGAATGCGCTGGTGGGCGTGGCCGCGCCGGGCGAGTTTGGCGGCGACGTGAGCCACCTCAACCTGCACAAGACCTTCTGCATCCCGCACGGCGGCGGCGGCCCGGGCGTGGGCCCGGTGTGCGTGGCGGCCGACCTGGTGCCCTTCCTGCCGGGTGCCGGCAGCGTGGGCGCGGTCTCGGCCGCGCCGCTGGGCAATGCGGCGGTGCTGCCGATCACCTGGATGTACATCCGCATGATGGGCAGCGAGGGCCTGACGGCGGCCACCGAGACCGCCATCCTCAGCGCCAACTACGTGGCCGCCCGGCTGGCCGACCACTACGACATCCACTTCAGCGGCGAGCTGGAAGGCATCAAGGGCGGCGGCGTGGCGCACGAGTGCATCCTCGACCTGCGCCCGTTGAAGGACAGCAGCGGCGTCAGCGCCGAGGACGTCGCCAAGCGGCTGATCGACTACGGCTTCCATGCGCCCACGCTCAGCTTCCCGGTGGCCGGCACGCTGATGGTGGAGCCCACCGAGAGCGAGCCGCTGAAGGAGCTCGACCGCTTCTGCGACGCGATGATCGCCATCCGCGAGGAGATCGCCAAGATCGAGCGCGGCGAATGGCCGCGCGACGACCAGCCGCTGAAGAATGCGCCGCACACCGCCGAGGCCTTGCTGGCTGCCGACTGGCCGCATGCCTACAGCCGCGAGCAGGCCGCCTACCCGGTGGCCGCGCTGCGGCGGGGCAAGTACTGGTCGCCGGTGGGCCGGGTGGACAACGTCTACGGCGACCGCAACCTGTTCTGCAGCTGCGTGCCGATGAGCGAGTACGCCGAGGGCTGAAGCGCCCCGCGGCCGGCCCCGCGCCGGCCGCCAAATGGCGACAGCGTGGCACGGCGGCGACGCCCGCTGGCACGGTGCGCGCTTATCCTGCCGCCATCGCCTCCACTGGGCTTGCACCGCATGGCCGTTTCCGCCTTCGACCTCTTCAAGATCGGCATCGGGCCGAGCAGCTCGCACACCGTCGGCCCGATGCGGGCAGCCCGGCTCTTCACCCTGTGGCTGGCGCATGAGGGCCTGCTGCTGCGCACCGCCCGCGTGCAGTCGCAGCTCTACGGCTCGCTCGGCGCCACCGGCAAGGGCCACGGCAGCGACAAGGCGGTGCTGCTGGGCCTGGCCGGCCATGAGCCGGACACGGTGGACGTGGACGCCGTGCCCGCGCTGCTGGCCGCCATCACGCAGCAGCAGGCGCTGCTGCTGCACGGCGAGCACCGCGTGGCCTTCGATGCCGCGTCCGACCTCGTCTTCCATCGCCGCGAGAGCCTGCCCTTCCATGCCAATGGCATGCGCTTCACCGCCTTCGACGCCGCGGGCGCCGAGATCGCCAACCGGGTGTACTACTCGGTGGTGGCGGCTTCATCGTCAGCGACGAGGTGGCCGCCGACGGCAGCAAGCACAAGGTCATCGCGCCCGACACCACGGTGCTGCCGCTGCCGTTTTCCAGCGGCGCCGAGCTGCTGCAGGTGTGCGCACGTGAGGGCCTGAGCATCGCCGGCGTGATGCGCGCGAACGAGCGCCACTGGCGCACCGATGCCGAGATCGACGCCGGCCTGCTGAACATCTGGGCGGTGATGCAGGCCTGCGTGCAGCGCGGCTGCCGCACCGACGGCGTGCTGCCCGGCGGCTTCAAGGTCAGGCGCCGGGCCGCCGGCTTGCATGCGGCGCTGACCAGCCAGCCCGAGGCCGCGCTGCGCGACCCGCTGCAGGTGCTTGACTGGGTCAACCTTTATGCGCTGGCCGTCAACGAGGAGAACGCCGCCGGCGGCCGCGTGGTCACCGCGCCCACCAACGGCGCGGCCGGCATCGTGCCGGCGGTGCTGCACTACTACGCGCGCTTCGTGCACGGCGCCACCGATGCCGGCGTGGTCGACTTCCTGCTCACCGCTGCGGCCATCGGCATCCTCTACAAGGAAAACGCCAGCATCAGCGGCGCCGAGGTGGGCTGCCAGGGCGAGGTGGGCGTGGCCTGCTCGATGGCCGCCGGTGCGCTGTGCGCGGTGATGGGTGGCACGCCCGAGCAGGCCGAGAACGCCGCCGAGATCGGCATGGAACACCACCTGGGCCTGACCTGCGATCCGGTGGGCGGCCTGGTGCAGATCCCCTGCATCGAGCGCAACGCCATCGCCTCGGTGAAGGCCATCAATGCCGCCCGCATGGCGCTGCGCGGCGACGGCACCCACCATGTATCGCTGGACAAGGTCATCAAGACAATGCGCGAGACGGGCGCCGACATGCAGACGAAGTACAAGGAAACCGCCCGCGGCGGCCTGGCCGTCAACATCGTCGAATGCTGATGCAACACGGCCGCGGCTGGATCATCGCCACTGCCCTGTCCACGCTGCTGGTGTGCAGCGCAGTGGCCACCGTCTATTCGCTGCAGGTGCGGCGCGCGGCCGAATCGGCCCTCACCACCCTGGCGCTGAAGGAAGCCGCCTCCGACGTTCACGAGGCCTTCCACCACCTCACGCTGGGCGGCGCGCCGGGCTCGCCCTGGCAACGCGAGCGTGGCACCGCGCTGCTGGACGCGGCGGCGCTGGGCATCCACCGCGTGGCCCGCGGCACCGGCGAGGCGCAGCTGATGCAGGGCCTGGTACAGGCCATCGACGCCCTGCGCGGCCTGCCGCCGCCCGAGCGCGAGCCGGGCGCCATCGCGCTGGACATCCAGGCCCAGCGGGCGCTGCACCAGGTGCATGAGCAGATGGCCCGGCTGGACAAGGCGGTGCAGGCCCGCGACCGCGAGGCCAACCGCCGGCTGGGCTGGATCTTCGATGCCACGCTGCTGCTGTCGGGCGCCTTCCTGCTGGGCCTGTGGCGGGCCATGCTGCGCAGCGACCGCGCCCGCAGCCAGGCCGAGGCCGCACTGGCCGACAGCGCCGAGCGGCTGCGCAGCACGCTGGCCGCGCTGGCCGAGGCGGTCATCACCGTCGATGCGCAGGCGCGCATCGTGCACTGCAATGCGGCCGCGCACCGCCTGCTGGCCGGCCGCGTGCCGCCGGGCGAGGCCTTCGACCCCATCGGCCTGCCGCTGGGCAGCCGCTGGCCGGCGCTGCATCCAGACGGCCGGCCGATGCCCCGGCCCGAGACTCCCAGCGGCCGCGCGCTGGCCACCGGCCAGCCGCAGCGCGGCCAGCTGATCGCGGTGGACTTCGACGGCCGGGGCTCCCGCCTGTACAGCGTCAATGCCGAGCCGCTGCTGGAGCACGGCCGCGTGAGCGGCGCGGTGATGTCGCTGGTGGACGTGACGGTGCAGCACGAGGCCAGCGCGCAGCTGGCCTCGCACTCCGACCGGCTGGAGGAGCTGGTGGAGGCCCGCACCCGCGAGCTGCAATCGGCGCTGGACGCACGCCGCGAGACCGAACGTTTCACCGAGGCCATCCTCGACGCGCAGCCCACGCTGGTGGCCTACTGGGGCCATGACCTGCGGCTGCGCTTTGCCAACCGCGCCTACCTGGACTGGTTCGGCCTGCAGCGCGAGTCCTGCATCGGCGGCACCGTGCCGCAGGTGCTGGGCGAGGAGACGCTGCAGCGCCAGATCGGCTCCATCCGCCGCGTGCTGGAAGGCGAGGTGGTGGAGATGGAGCTGGACATGACCGACGCCGGCGGCCGTGTCGGGCACTTCTGGGTGTACAGGGTGCCGCAGCGGCTGCACGGCAAGGTGGAAGGCTGGTTCTTCATCGCCACCAACATCACCGAGCTGGTGGAGGCCAAGCGCTTCACCCGGCTGGTGGCCGACAGCATCCCGGGCGTGATCGGCTACTGGGGCCCCGACCTGCGCTGCCGCTTCGCCAACCGCGCCTATGCCGACTGGTTCGGCAAGGGCCCGGAGGAAGTGATCGGCATGCGCGCGCAGGAACTGGTGAGCGCCGAAAGCTGGCGCGTGGCCGAGCCCCACATCCAGGCCGCGCTGCGTGGCGAGCGGGTGGAATACCAGCGCCAGATCACCCGCGCCGACGGCCGCACCGTGGATGCGCTGCTGAGCTACATCCCGCACTGGGTGGAAGGCCGCGCGCACGGCTTCTTCGTGGCCATCACCGACATCAGCGCGCTCAAGCAGGCGCAGACGCAGCTGGCCTACCTGAACAGCCAGCTCGAGGCCCGCGCCGAGCAGGCCGAATCGGCCACCAGCGCCAAGAGCGCCTTCCTGGCCAACATGAGCCATGAGATCCGTACGCCGATGAACGCCATCATCGGCCTGACGCACCTGATGTCGCGCGACACCCGCGACACGCTGCAGCGCGACCGGCTCTCCAAGATCGACAGCGCCGCCAAGCACCTGCTGCAGCTGATCAACGACATCCTGGACCTGTCGAAGATCGAGGCCGGCAAGATGGTGCTGGACGACACCGAGTTCTCGGTGGACGCGCTGATGAGCAGCACCTTCGACATGGTTGGCGACCGCGCGCGCGAGAAGGGCCTGGAGCTGGTGCTGGACACCGACCACCTGCCGCCACGGCTGCGCGGCGACCCCACGCGGCTGTCGCAGGCGCTGGTGAACCTGCTGGGCAATGCGGTGAAGTTCACCCAGCACGGCTGGGTGCGGCTCAAGGCCGAGCTGCTGGCCGAGGACCGCCACCGCCTGCAGGTGCGCTTCGAGGTGTCGGACACCGGCGAGGGCATCACGCCGGCCGATCAGGCGCGGCTGTTCAATGCCTTCGAGCAGGCCGATGCCTCGGCCACGCGCCGCCATGCCGGCACCGGCCTGGGCCTGGCCATCACCCGCCACCTGGCCGGGCTGATGGAGGGCGAGGTGGGCGTGCACAGCGCGCCGGGCGCCGGCAGCACCTTCTGGTTCACCGCCTGGCTGGGCCGCGCGGCCGAGGCCGGGGAGCTGGCCGCCCCGCCGCCGCTGAACGACCTGCGCGCGCTGGTGGTGGACGACCTGCCCGAGGCCCTGCATGCGATCGAGGACCGGCTGCGCAGCTTCGGCCTGGAGGTGGACGGCATGCCCGACGGCGAATCCGCGGTGCGCCAGGTGACCGGGCGCATGAAGGCCGGCAAGCCCTACGACGTGTTCCTGATCGACTGGCACATGTACCCGCTGAACGGCGTGGACACGCTCAACCGCCTGCGCCAGACGCTGGGCAGCGGCATGCCGCCCAGCATCCTGGTGACGGCCTTCGACCAGCCCGACATGTGGCAGCAGGCCCGCGCCGCCCGCTATGACGCGGTGCTGGTCAAGCCCCTCACCGCCTCCGCGCTGCAGGACACGCTGGCCCGGGTGCTGCGCCAGCGCGGCGACACCCTGCTGCCCGAAGGCGGCCTGACCAGCGAGCAGGAAGCCCTGCTGCGCCAGCACCATGCCGGCCAGCGGGTACTGCTGGTGGAGGACAACGCGGTGAACCAGGAAGTGGCGCACCAGCTGCTGCGGGTGGCGGGGCTGGAAGTGGAGACCGCCGAGCACGGCGCCCGCGCGCTGGAGCTGTGCCGGGTGCGCGACTACGACGCCATCCTGATGGACATGCAGATGCCGGTGATGGACGGCCTGGAGGCCACCCGCGCCATCCGTGCGCAGCTGGGCCGCGGCCTGCCCATCATCGCGATGACGGCCAATGCCTTCGGCGAGGACCGCGTGGCCTGCTTCGCCGCCGGCATGAACGACCACCTGGCCAAGCCGGTGGACCCGGTCAAGCTCTATGCCACGCTGCTGCGCTGGCTGCCGCAGCGCCAGCGGCTGCCGCGCCGGCTGCTGTCGCCGGCCACGCCGGCAGCCACCGCGGCCGAAGGCGGCCCGCGACCGCTGGACGAGCGCCTGGCGGCCATCGGCGGCCTGGACCTGCCGGCCGCGCTGCGCAACCTGGGCGACCAGCTGCCCGCCCTGGCCCAGGTGCTGCGGCAGTTCGCGGCCAGCTATGCCAACGGCCTGCCGATGCTGGCCGACGCGCAGGCCGACCAGCGCCAGCGCCGCCAGGCCAGCCATTCGCTGCGCGGCGCCTGCGCCAGCATCGGCGCCCGCAGCCTGGTGCAGGCGCTGGAGCAGTACGAGTCGCAGCCCGCCCCGCCCGAGCTGGGCCGCGAGATCGACGAACAGCTGCGCGCGCTGGTGGCGGCCATCCGCGCGCAGCTGGATTGAGGCGGCGCGCGGGCGGCTAGATGCCGTCCCCGCCCGAGGTGCCGGGCCGCGGCGGGCAGTCGAAGAAGATGCGCACGTTGCAGCGGGCGCAGATGTCGGGATCCAGCCGCGGCACGATGTCGGCCAGGGCGCTGCGCTTGTCCTTGTACAGGTGGTCCTCGCCCAGCCGGTCGATGAAGCCGGTGGCCTGCCAGGCCTCCATCACCGGCGGGCGCGGCCGGTGGAAGTAGAGGTCGCCGCCCATCGCGCGGCGGGCGGACAGCTCGTCGTTCCAAAGCTCGGCACCGGCCAGGTCGATGAAGTTCATGCTCTTGCTCATCACCAGCAGGTGCCGGGGCGCCTCGGGGCCGCGGCGCAGTTCGTGCAGCCGGTCGGCCACGTGGGCGGTGGCACCGAAGTACACCGAGCCTTCCATGCGCAGCAGCTTGAGCTGCGGGCACTCGGGCAGCGTGCCGGGCGGGTGGCCGTCGATCACCACGAAGGGCCGGTCGTGCGCGCTGGGGTGGTCGAAGCCCATGGTGCGCATCGCCGGCCGCGAGGTGCGGTACAGGTACGACACCAGCGACAGCATGGTGCCCAGCAGGATGGCCACTTCCAGCCGCAGCGTGACCGTGGCCACCAGCGTGGCCGCGGCAATGCCGAACTCGCTGCGGCTGAGCGCCCACAGCCGCTGCCAGCGCGGCAGGTCGAACAGGCCCCAGGCCACCAGCAGCAGCAGCCCGGCGATGGCCGCCATCGGGATCAGCGCCAGCACCGGCGCGCTGAAGGCCACCAGCGCCACCAGCAGCCCCGCGGAGAACACCGCGGCCATCGGCGTGCGGGCGCCGGCCTCCAGGTTGGGCATCGATCGGTTGAGCGAGCCGCAGGACACGTAGCTGGAGGAGAAGCTGCCGACGATGTTGGACAGGCCCTGGCCGATGAACTCACGGTTGGCGTCGATGCGCTGGCCGCTGCGCGCAGCCACCGCCTTGGCGATGGAGAACGACTGGCCCAGCGCCACGATGGTGAGCGCGAAGGCCAGGCCGGCCAGCTCCGGCACCTGGCCCCAGGACACCTGCGGCACCGTCAGCGGCGGCCAGGGCGACTCCACCGCCCCCCACGGTGCGCACCGGCGGCCACAACGTGCCCTGCGCCAGCCACCAGCCGGCCAGCGTGCCGGCGGCCAGGCCCAGCAGCATGAAAGGCGAGCCGCGCCGCCACCGGCGCAGTGCCAGTGCGGTGCCCAGCGCCAGTGCGCCCACCAGCACCGCGGCGGGATTCAAGCCCTGGATGCGGCGCGCCACCTCCAGCAGCACCGTGCCGGCGCCCTGCCCGGCCGGCAGCGCGATGCCCAGCAGGTCGTGCGACGCATGCACCGCGATGAGCAGCGCCGCGCCGGCGGTGAAGCCCTGCAGCGCCGCCGGCGAGATGAAGTTGGCCAGCGTGCCCAGCCGCAGCAGACCGATCAGCGCCTGCATCACGCCCACCATCAGCGTGACCACCAGCGCCAGCTGCACGTACTGCGGCGTGCCCACCGCGGCCAGCGGCGCCAGCATCGCGTACAGCGCCAGCGAATTGGCATTGGTGGGCCCGGACACCACATGCCGGCTGGAGCCGGCCAGCGCCGCCACGGCGCAGGGCAGCACCGCGGTGTACAGCCCGTACTCCGGCGGCAGCCCGGCCAGCGTGGCGAAGGCGATGGCCTGCGGCAGCACCAGCACCGCGCCCAGCAGGCCGGCCAGGGCGTCGGCCTTCAGCGTGCCGCGAGACAGGTCTCCCACCCAATCGCCGAACAGCCGGGCCGCGGCGCGCTGCAGGGGGTGGACAGGGCGGGCGGTGGAGGCGTGGCGCGGCGCGTCGAGGGGCATGCGGCAGGACGGAGGGCAGGAACGGGTTGGTGGCTGCAGGCGGTTGCCTGCCAGCCCGGTCCATGATAGGGCGCGCCCGGCAGGCCCCAGAGCGGTGCCGCGCGGCTGGAACGGCGCATGCATGCTGCAGCGCATCAACGTCGCCGCTGGAGGCCTGCATGCTGGACACCACCACCACACGCTTCTCCCACGTCAAGCCGGGCGACACGCCCTGGCGCGGCGAGGGCCTGCGGGACTTCTTCCTCTACCGCGACCTGGGCGTGGCCGAGGCCACCCACGGCCAGGTGATCGCGCAGCTGGTCAAGGCCAACGAGGCGCCCGAAAAAGGCACCGGCTGGCACCGCCACGAAGCCAAGTTCCACCTGGTGTACATGCTCAAGGGTTGGGCGCGTTTCATGTACGGCGACCAGGAAACCCGGGTGGAAGCGGGCGACATGGTGCACCAGCGCCCCGGCATCGTGCACTTCCTGTTCGACTACTCACCGGACATGGAGTACCTGGAGATCGTCAGCCCGGCCGACTTCGGCACGCTGGACGCCGAGGCCCCGGCCGCGGTGCCGGCGCCCGGGAAGTGGTGACAACGCCGCGGCAGCCGGTTCAGAACTCCATCTGCAGCTCTTCGATGTCGTCAGGCTCCTCCAGCGCGGCGCGGGTCCATTCCTGCATCTCGGGCTCGGCCAGCAGCCGGGCCGCGTAGGCGCCGCACACCTCGTCCAGGCCCACGTGGTAGGTCTTGAAGCGGGTGGCCACCGGCGCATACATCGCGTCGGCCATGCCGCGCTTGGCACCGAAGAGATAGGGGCCGCCATGGGCCTGCAGGCAGTCGCGCCAGATCTCGAGCACGCGATCGATGTCCGCCTGCGCGCGGTCCCAGATGCGGAAGCCCGGTGAATCGCCCTTGAGGTTCATCGGCAACGCCGAGCGCAGGTTGTTGAAGCCGGAGTGCATCTCGCCGCACACCGAGCGGCAATGCGCGCGCGCCACGCGGTCGGCCGGCAGCAGGCCGGCGGCGGGCTTGAGCTCGTTGAGGTATTCGCCGATGGCCAGCACGTCCCACACGGTGGCGCCCTCATGGCGCAGGCAGGGCACCAGGATGGAAGGCGACATCAGCAGCAGCTCCTTGCGGGCGGCGATGTCGTCGGGCGCCACGCGGATCTCGTCGAAAGCCAGGCCCGCATAACGCGCCATCAGCCAGCCGCGCAGCGACCAGGACGAGTAGTTCTTGCTGCTGATCGTCAGACTGGCGCGGGCCATCGCAACTCCTGGTAGCCATCAACGGGTGCGACGCGGGACGCAATCGCTGTGCCACGCTGGCGCATTAGTTGCGTGTCCGGCCAATGCTGTACGACACCTACCAGGCGCATGCCGACCTGATGTGGCCCTGGCGCGCAATGGCCAGGACCAGCCTGCCGGTGCTGCAGGGCCCGCTGAAGGCGCTGCTGGACGTGCCGGCGGTGCGCAAGGCCGCCGCCGCGCTGGACGTGTTCGCGCTGGCCGAGGTGACGCACCAGAGGCTGCCCTTCGGCATCCACGAGGTGCTGGTGCATGGCCAGCCGGCGGCGGTGGAGGAAGAGGTGGTGTACGCCACGCCCTTCGCCACGCTGCTGCATTTCAGGAAGCCGGGCATCGACGACCAGCCGCCGCTGCTGATCGCCGCGCCGATGTCGGGCCACTTCGCCACGCTGCTGCGCGAGACGGTGCGCACCACGCTGCGCGACCATGACGTCTACATCACCGACTGGCACAACGGCCGCGACGTACCGCTGGCGGCGGGCCGCTTCGGGCTGGACGAATACACCGGGCACCTGATGGACTTCATGGCCCGTATCGGCCCCGGCGTGAACCTGCTGGCCATCTGCCAGCCCTGCGTGGCCGCGCTGGCCGCCACCGCGCTGATGGCGGAGGACGACCATCCCGCCACGCCGCGCACGCTGACGCTGGCCGCCGGCCCGCTGGACTGCCGCATCAGCCCCACCGCGGTGAACAAGCTGGCCGTCACCAAGCCGATGTCGTGGTTCGAGCAGCGGCTGATCTCGCGGGTGCCGGTGCGCTTCCGCGGCGCGCTGCGGCGGGTGTACCCGGGCTTCGTGCAGCTGAGCGCCTTCATGAGCATGAACCTGGAGCGGCATGTGCACTCGCTGCGCGAGATGTATGCGCAGATCGCGGCCGGCGAGCATGAGAAGGCCGAGCCGGTGCGCCGGTTCTACGAGGAGTATTTCGCCGTGGCCGACCTGCCGGCGGAGTTCTACCTGGAGACGGTGCAGCGCGTGTTCCAGGACTACGACCTGCCGCTGGGCAAGCTCACCTGGCGCGGCCGCCCGGTGCGGCCCGCGGCCATCCGCCGCACCGCGCTGCTCACCATCGAAGGCGAGCGCGACGACATCTGCGCCGTGGGCCAGACGCTGGCCGCGCACGACATGTGCAGCGGCCTGCGCCCCACTCTCAAGGACCACCATGTGCAGCCCGGCGTGGGCCACTACGGCGTGTTCAGCGGCCGCCGCTGGGACACGCAGATCTATCCGCTGCTGCGCGACGTGGTGTACCGCTGGCGTTGAAGGGGGCGCCGCGCCGGGGGCCTACCCCAGCGCCACGTCCGCCAGCCGCGTGGCGGTCGGGCCCACCGGCGTGGCCACGGCGATGGGCATCGGCCGCATCAGGTCGGCCGCGGTCTGGCCCTGTTCCAGCGCGGCCACGCAGCGGCGCCACACCTCGTCGGTGGCTTCCAGCTTGAAGCCGTAGAAGCCGCCGTACTGCGAGCTGGGCCCGCCGTTGCGCACGATGCGCACCTGCACCGTGGAGCAGTCGCGCGTGCCCAGCTCCACCTGCGCGATGCCGTCGGCATCCAGCGGCAGCGGCACCTTCGATTCCGCCTGGAAGCCGCCGGCCGACAGCTCGATCACCGTCAGCGCCAGCGGCGCATCGTCGCCCAGCACCAGCTGCGCCGGGCAGCGCAGCGAGAAGCGCTGGTGCCGGCGCAGCGGATGGTGGCCGGCGACCGAGGGCGGCGTGGGCGGCAGCACCGCGTCGTAACCCGGCAGGCCGTAGATGGAGCGCAGCAGCAGCCGGCGGCGCTCGTCCAGCTCGGCGAAGCCCTGCGTCTGCTGGTTGAAGAAGTGGTCCAGGATCTCCGGCGTCATCACCGGATCGTTGGTGGTGTGGTAGCGCCGGCGCGGGCTCTGGATGTTGGGCAGGCGCGTCTGCACGAAGTACTTGAACAGGTTCTTGCGGGTGCTGCGGCCGCCGTACACCTGCTCGAACAGCGCCGGCGCATGCGCCAGGTCCAGCGTCGCACCGACGGCCGGCGCGCCGTTGGCGAAGTCGTAGCGGTCGACCACGTTGTCGCGCAGCCGCTTGAAGAACAGCAGCGACTCGTAGAGCTCGATCTTGTCCGGGTTCACCGCGATGACCAGGTGCCGCGTGTCGAAGTACTCGGTGCAGTACTCGTACATGAACTTCATCAGCGGGAACAGGATGGCACCGCCGGTCCTGCGGTAGTCGGGATGCACCGCCAGCGCGCTGATCTCGGCGATCTGGCCTTCCTTGGCCCGCACCTCGCTCAGGTCGAAGGCCGCCTGCAACGGAAAGCCGAACACGCCCTCGCGGATCATCGACATGGTGCCCACGACCACGCCATCGATCTTGGCGCACAGCGTGGTGGTGGTGGGCAGCGCGTGGTACTGCGTGACGCGCATGCCCGAGGGATGCGGCTTCATGAAGCCGCTGCCCACGTAGGCGTCGTGCAGCAGCGCGAAGCAGGCGGCCAGCTCCTCGCGGGTGTCCGCGATCTTGAGCTGCAGGTTGGCCGGCGGCGCCGGATCGCAGTCGATCATGCGGCGGTACAGCGCGAAGCGCCAGGCCATGGGCAGCACGTTGAGTGCGCGCCGCAAGGCCTGTCGCAGTTGCTTGCGGATGCTGGATCGTTGGATGCGCGACATGCTGGGCCTCGGTGGTGACGTGAGCATCGTCACAACTTCGGCCCTACTTGAGCGGGCGAAACGTCTTGATACCGCCGCGCAACTGCCGACAGGGCGACGCCGCGCAGCGGGCCGCGATCAGCCGGCCTGGATGCGAGCGACCACTGCCTGCGCGAACTGCGAGGTGCTTGCCTTGCCGCCCAGATCGCCGGTGCGCACCTGGTCGATGTTGAGGGCCTGGTCGATGGCGGTGCGCAGCCGCGTGGCCAGGTCCTGGCGCTTCACGTGGTCCAGCATCATGGCCGCGGCGAGCATCAGCGCCACCGGGTTGGCCTTGCCCTGGCCGGCGATGTCGGGCGCCGAGCCGTGCACCGCCTCGAAGATGGCCGCGTTGGCGCCGATGTTGGCGCCCGGCGCCATGCCCAGGCCGCCCACCAGGCCGGCCACCAGGTCGGAGATGATGTCGCCGAACAGGTTGGTGGTGACGATGACGTCGAACTGCCAGGGGTTGAGCACCAGCTTCATCGCGCAGGCGTCGACGATCACCGTCTCCAGCTCGAACTTGCCCTTGTACCTGGCCTCGTACAGCTCCTTGCCGGTCTCCAGGAAGATGCCGGTCAGCGCCTTCATGATGTTGGCCTTGTGCACCACCGTCACCTTCTTGCGGCCGTTGGCCAGCGCATATTCGAAGGCGAACTCCAGCGCGCGGCGGCTGCCCTGGCGGGTATTGATGCCGGTGGCCATGGCCACGGCATGCGGGTCGTCGTCGATCTGCACGTAGTGCTCGTGGCCGATGTACAGGCCTTCCAGGTTCTCGCGCACGATCACCAGGTCGACGTTGTCGTAGCGGCCGCCGGGCACGATGGTGCGGGCCGGGCGCAGGTTGGCATACAGCTGGAATTCCTCGCGCAGGCGGACGTTGGAGGAGCGGTAGCCGCCGCCCGAGGGCGTTTCCAACGGTCCCTTGAGCGCCAGCCGGGTGCGGCGGATGCTGTCCAGCGCAGCACGCGGCAGCGGATCGCCCGCGGCCTGCACGCCGGCCAGGCCAGCCACCTGCGTGTCCCATTCGAACGGGGCGCCCAGGGCGTCCAGCGCGGCCAGCGTGGCCTCGACGATCTCGGGTCCGATGCCGTCGCCGGGAATCAGGGTGGCGGGAATGGGGGAAGCGTTGGAAGCGGCCATGGTTCGGTCTGGGTCGGAGGTCAGGAAGGGGCGTTGCAGCTCATGGTATGCCATCCCCCTTCGAACGTGGGGGCTGGCGTAACCGCTTGTGAACCCGGCTTGAAGCGCCCGGCGGCAGCGACGAATCTGAGGCTTGCGGCCGCGTGTCGCGTGCCGCGCCAAGGAGTGGAGGATCACGCCATGAAGTCGCTCGTCACCGCGCTGGGCTCGAGCCTGGCCGCCGGCATGCTTGTGTGCAGCGCACCCGCGCAGGCATTCACGCAGCCGGTGATGTTCAACCTGCTGCAGGCCTCCGGCACGGTGCAGACGCCGCTGGGCGTGGACGACTCGCTGCTCGTCGACACGCTGGTCACCACCGAGGTGGGCGCGCTGCTGCAGCAGGTGACCTTCACCGTGGCCAGCGGCGTGTCGATGCTGGAAGGCTCGGCCGTCTGGCAGATCAGCACCGCCACCGGCGCCGGGCCACGGCTGGTGGGCGTGAACATCGACATCCTGGATGCCGGCAACAACGTGGTGCTGAGCGACACCTTCGCCGGCGTGCTGGCCGGTTATGCCCACTCCACCCTCACCGGCCCCATCGGGCCGGGCACCTACACGCTGCGGGCCACCGGCAACGGCGTGCGGGATTCGTCGCTGGACATTTCCATCACCATGGCGGTGCCGGAGCCGTCGACCTGGGCGCTGATGCTGGGCGGCGGCCTGGGCATGTGCTGGCTGGCTGCGCGGCGCCGGCAGGGTTGATGGCACCCTGGCCGCGTCGTCGCGGCCGGGGCGTGGCCCCTCTTCAGGCGGCGCCGGCCTCGCTGCGGCTGGCCACCAGGCGCAGGGCGGGCGCTTCCAGCAGCTTGCCCACCATGTTCACCCGGCGTTCCAGCCGCTCGGCGGCCAGGCGCTGGGCACGGTGGGCGCGGCCGAACAACTGCGCGGCGGACACCACCTCGTCGTCGTAGGCACCCACGCCCAGCGACAGGCTCACGCCCAGCGATTGCCCATCGCCCAGCTGCACCGGCTCGGCCATCGCCGATTCGATGCGCGCGGCCAGCGCGCGGGCCTCCGCCTCGGCGCCGTGGCGCATCACGATGCCGAATTCGGCCTGGCCCAGGTGCGACAGCAGGTCGCCCACGCGCACCTGCTGCGCCAGCCGGCGCGACACCTCGCGCAGCACGTCGTCGGCCACGCCGCGGCCGAAGCCGGTGACGATGTCGGTGTGGCCGTTGATGGCCAGCGACAGCACGCTGAACGGCTCGCCGGTGCGCATGGAGTACTGCAGCTCCACGTCCAGCGCCTCGTCGAAGCGGCGGCGGTCGGCGGTGCCGGTGACCGGATCGGACTTGGCCGCGCGTGCCAGCGACACCGCGCGGTAGTGCGCGGTGAGCGCGGTGCCGGCCAGCAGCGCGGCGTCCTGCAGGCGCTGCAGCTCGGCCGGGCCGAAGGCGCCGGCGCTCGCCGACAGCACGCCCAGCGTGCCCAGCTGGCGGCCGGCTTCGTCCAGCAGCGCCACGCCGGCATAGGCATGCAGGCCATCGGCCAGGCTGCGCAACGCGCGGGCGGTGGGGCCGGGCTCGGT
Organism: Aquincola sp. J276; assembly: GCF_024700035.1. Classification (NCBI taxonomy): domain Bacteria; kingdom Pseudomonadati; phylum Pseudomonadota; class Betaproteobacteria; order Burkholderiales; family Sphaerotilaceae; genus Aquincola; species Aquincola sp. J276. The sequence goes on along the minus strand of NZ_JAJONC010000002.1, from coordinate 42,791 downwards.
GGACAGGTCGTGGATCACCCGCAGCGGCTGGCCGGCATGGGCGGCATCGGTTCCGGCCTGGGCCAGGTCCACGCCCATGGCCGACTTGAACCACAGGCGGTCGGCATCCAGCAGGCCGATGAAGGCGGCGCAGGCGCCGGTCAGCGCGGCGGCGCTGCGCACCACCGCGTCGAAGGCCGGGTCCTGCGGCGTGTCCAGCAGCTCGTGTGCGTACACGGCAGCCAGGCGGGCCTGCTCATCGGAAGCGCCGGCGGTGGCGGAACGGTTCTGAACAACGAGTTGCGACATGGAATGAGCCTTTCTTGGCAGATTCCACCGTATCGGCAGCGCGGCCAGAAAACCAAGTGGCCGGTGAAAACGGAGGCTGTAACAGCCGGCCGCGCCGCCTTCAGCCGCGCAGCACCCGCCCCGTCACCGGATAGGCCGGATCGGTGTAGTGGTGGGTGGAGGCATGGCCGGGCGGCACCAGGCCGTCGACAAAGGCCTCGTCCTGCGGCGTGAGGCTGACCTCCAGTGCGCCCAGGTAGTCCTGCCACTGCGTCAGGGTGCGCGGGCCGGCGATCACGCCGTCGATCAGCCGGTTGTTCAGCACCCACGCCACGGCGAACTGCCCGGGCGTCAGGCCGCGCTGCGCCGCATGGGCGGCCAGGCGCTGGGCCGCGTCCAGCGACTCAGGCCGGAACTCGGTCTGCAGCAGCCGCGTGTCGGCGCGGGCGGCGCGTGTGCCCGGCGCCGGCGCCTGGCCCGGCAGGTACTTGGCGGTGAGCACGCCGCGGGCCAGCGGGCTGTAGCTCACCACGCCCACGCCATAGTGGGCGCAGGCGGGCAGCACCTCGACCTCCACGCCGCGGCTCATGGCGTTGTAGGGCGGCTGGCACACGATGGGCGGCGGCACGCCCATGCGCTGCGCCGTCTCCACCAGGCGGGCGATGCGCCAGCCGCGGAAGTTGGACACGCCGTAGTAGTGGATGTGGCCGTCGTCGATCAGCCGCGCCAGCGTGGAGAGGGTTTCCTCCACCGGCGTGGCCTCGTCGTCGCGGTGCAGGTACAGCACGTCGATCCAGTCGGTGCCCAGTCGGCGCAGGCTGTCCTGCACCGCCTGGCGCAGATGGCGGCGCGACAGGCCGCGGTCGTTCGGCCCCGGGCCCATCGGATTGAAGGCCTTGGTGGCCAGCACCCAGCGGTCGCGGTCGCCGGCGATCAGGCGGCCCACCATGCGCTCGGACTCGCCGCGCGCATAGGAATTGGCGGTGTCGATGGCATTCAGGCCGGTGTCGCGCGCCAGGTCCAGCATGCAAGCGGCCTCGGGCTCGGCCGTCTGGTCGCCGAACATCATCGTGCCCAGCCACAGCGGCGAGACCTGCAGGCCGCTGCGGCCGAGGGGGCGGTAGGCCGGCATCTCAGTGCCGCCCGGCCGCCCGAAGGCACTGAACGCCCCCACGGGGGCAGCGAGCGGAGCGAGCTTGGGGGCTGTCATCCGTTGCCGCCCGGCCGCCCGAAGGCACTGAACGCCCCCACGGGGGGCAGCGAGCAAAGCGAGCTTGGGGGCTGTCATCCGTTGCCGCCCGGCCGCCCGAAGGCACTGGACGCCCCCACGGGGGGCAGCGAGCGGAGCGAGCTTGGGGGCCGCCATCACACCACCACCTCCGCGATGGAGAAGACGACGCGCGCGTCGCCCAGCCGGCCCTCGTAAGTCCCCGGCTTCATCGTGTCATGCGGCCGGATGAGCGTGCCGGTGGTCACCAGCGCGCCGGCCGGCACGGCCAGGTCGAGGGCGGCGGCATGGGCCCAGAAGTGCTGCATCGCAGCCAGCGGATCGGTGCGGTCGTCGCCGGCCAGGGCCGGGCCCACCACCTCGCCGTAGTGCAGCAGCTGCGCCGGCGCCGCCAGCAGCGCCGAGGCCGCGCCCTGCGGCAGCGCGTCGCCCTTGACGAAGGCGTGGAAGCCGGCGTTGTCGCCGATGAAGCTGGGCACGCCCACCGCCTTGCGGTCGATGAAGCGACTGCACACCACCTCCACCGCCAGGTAGGCGGCGTCGATCATCGTGGCAGGCTCGAACACCTCGGCCGCCGGGCGGCAGGCGCGGGCGAAGCGCAGCGCGATCTCCACCTCCAGCGTGAACACCGCGCCATTGGGCGGCGCGGCCAGCACCGCGCCCGACGGATGCACGCAGGGGTCGCGCAGGTAGCCGAACACCGGGGCGCCGTGCGGCGCCGCCTTGATGCCGCTGACGCTGGCGCCGGCGATCTTCCAGCCGGCACTGCCGTCGGCCATGCGCCGCTGCAGCGCGGCCTGGATGGCATAGCCCTGGCTGATGCCGGCCGGCCGCTCGTCGGCGGGCAGCTCGGTCAGCCGTCGACGGTGGCGCCAGGCCTCGGCCAGCCGGGCGGCGGCGGGTTCGGGGTCGAAGTCTTGCAGCATCTCGGTCGAGGTCATGGGGCACGCTCCGGGGCGGTGGGGGTGTGCACGGGGGGCACGGCGGGCCCATGCGGCGCGGGCGCGGCATGCGGCGTCCTGAAAGTGTGCTTGCGCAGGAAGTTCACCATGTCGTCGACATAGGTGAACACCACCGGGATCACCAGCAGGCTGAGGAAGGTGGAGGTGATGAGGCCGCCGATCACCACGATGGCCATCGGCGCGCGGAAGCTGGGGTCCACGCCGATGCCCAGGGCAATGGGCAGCATGCCGGCGCCCATGGCCACGGTGGTCATCACGATGGGCCGGGCGCGCTTGTGGCAGGCGTCCAGCAGCGCTTCCCAGCGCGTCATGCCGCGGTCGCGGCGGGCCACGATGGCGTACTCCACCAGCAGGATGGAGTTCTTGGTGGCGATGCCCATCAGCATGATCATGCCGATCATCGACGGCATGGACAGCGCGGTGTTGGTGACGAACAGCGCCAGCGCCGCGCCGGGCAGCGACAGCACCAGCGCGGCCAGGATCGTCACCGGCTGCACGAAGTCCTTGAACAGCAGCACCAGCACCACGTAGATGCACAGCACGCCGGTGAGCATGGCCAGCGAGAAGCTCTGGAACAGCTCGCCCATCGCCTCCGCATCGCCCACCGCGGTGACGATGACGCCCGGCGGCAGGTTGGCCAGGCTGGGCATGGCCAGCGCCTGCTGCTCCACCTTGCCCAGCGGCTGCTGGTTCAGCTCGATCTCGAAGTTGATGTTGCGCAGCCGGTCGTAGCGGCCGATGACGGCCGGCCCGCTGCCGATGGAGATGTCGGCCACGTTGCCCAGCATCACCGGCCCGCGCGCGCCGGGGGATGGCCAGGCGGGCGATGAGGTCGGGGTCCTGCCGCGCCTCTTCCTTGAGCTTGACCAGCACCGGCACCTGCCGCTGCGACAAATTCAGCTTCGGCAGGTTCTGCTCGTAGTCGCCGGCGGTGGCGATGCGCAGGGTGTCGGCGATGGCGGCCGAGGTGACGCCCAGGTCGGCCGCGCGCGCCGCATCCGGCCGCACGATCAGCTCCGGCTGCACCAGGCTGGCGGTGGAGGTGACGTTGCCGATGCCGGGGATGGTGCGCAGGTCGCTCAGCACCTTGGTGGCATGGCTGGCCAGGGCGTCGCCGTCCTCGCCCGCCAGCACCAGCACGTATTTCTCCGACGAAGCCCCCAGGCCCACCTTCATGCGGGCGCCGGGCAGCACCGCCAGCGACTGGCGCAGCTGCTCCTCGATGGCCTGCTTGCTCAGGCCGGGGCGGTCGCCGCGCGGCGTCATGTTGATGGTGAGCGTGGCCTTGCGCACCTGCGGCGGGCCCTGCGGCGCGAAGGGATCGCCGCCCGCGCTGCCGCCGCCGATGGCGGTGTAGACCAGCTTCACATGCTCGTTGCGCTGCACGATCTCGCGCGCCTGCTCGGCCAGCGACAGCGTCTGCTTCAGCGTGGCGCCGGGCGGCAGCTCCAGCGTCACCTGCGTCTGCGAGAGGTCGTCAGGCGGGATGAAGCCGGTGGGCAGCAGGCCCATCAGGCTCAGCGAGCCGAAGAAGAAGGCCACCGCGGCCAGCGCGGTAAGGATGCGGTGCTTCAGGCACCAGGTGACCCAGCGCATGTAGCTGCGCATCACGCGGCCGTCCTGCTCCTCGTGGCCGCCAGGGCGCAGGATGTAGGCCGACATCATCGGCGTGAGCATGCGCGCCACCACCAAGGAGGCGAACACCGCGATGGCCGCCGTCCAGCCGAACTGCACGAAGAACTTGCCCGGCACGCCGCCCATGAAGGCGGTGGGCAGGAACACCGCGATCAGCGTGAAGGTGGTGGCGATGACCGCCAGGCCGATCTCGTCGGCGGCTTCCATCGCGGCCTGGTACGGCGTCTTGCCCATGCGCAGGTGGCGCATGATGTTCTCGATCTCGACGATGGCATCGTCCACCAGGATGCCCACCACCAGCGACAGCGACAGCAGCGTCACCACGTTGATGCTGAAGCCCAGCAGATACATGCCCGCGAAGGCCGGCAGGATGGACAGCGGCAGCGCGGTGGCCGCGACGAAGGTGGCGCGCCAGTCCCGCAGGAACAGCCACACCACGATGACGGCGAGGATGGCGCCCTCGTACATCAGCTTCATCGAGCCGTCGTAGTTCTCGACCACCGGGTCGACGAAGTTGAAGGCCTCGGTGATGGTGATGTCGGGGTGCGCGGCCTTGAGCTGCTCCAGCTTCTCGCGCACGCCATCGGCCACCGACACCTCGCCCGCGCCGCGGCTGCGGGTGATCTCGAAGCCCACCACCGGCTGGCCGTTGAGCAGCGCGGCCGAGCGGATCTCGGCCACGGTGTCGCGCACGCTGGCGATCTGGTCCAGCCGCACGCGGCGGCCGTCGGACAGCGGGATCTCCATGCGGGCCAGCTCTTCGGCGGTGGCCACGGTGGCGATGGTGCGCACCGACTGCTCGGCGCCGCCCAGGTCGGTGCGGCCGCCGGAGGCCTCCTGCTGCACCTGGCGCAGCTGGCGCGAGACGTCGGCCGCGGTGGCGTTCAGCGCCAGCATGCGCGCCGGGTCCAGCTCCACCGCCACCTGGCGGGTGACGCCGCCCACCCGGCCCACCGCGCCCACGCCGGGCACGCTGAGCATGGCCTTGGCCACATCGTGGTCCACGAACCAGGACAGCGCCTCGTCGTCCATGCGGCTGGAGGCCACGGTGTAGGTCAGGATGGGCAGGCCGGCCAGGTTCACCTTGCTGATGACCGGGTCGCGCAGCTCGCCGGGCAGGTCGGAGCGCACCCGTGCCACCGCATCGCGCACGTCGTCCACCGCCTCCTGCGTGGGCTTCTCGAGCCGGAACTCCACCGTCGTGCTCACCAGGCCATCGGTCACCGAGGTGTAGATGTGCTTGATGTCCTGCAGCGTGGCGATGGAGTTCTCCAGCTTGCGCGCCACCTCGGTTTCCAGCTGCGCGGGCGATGCGCCGGGCAGCGACGCGCTCACCGCCACCATCGGCAGGTCGATGTCGGGGAAGTTCTGGATCTTCATCGCCCGGAACGACATCAGCCCCGCCAGCGTGAGCATCACGAACAGCAGGATGGAGGGCGTCGGGTTGCGGATCGACCAGGACGAGACGTTGATGGCCATGGGGGCTCCGGCTCGGTTGTCTAGACAGCTCGCGCGGTCAGCGCAAGGCCGGGCGGGCCGGCGCGGCGGCAGCGGCCGGCGTGCCGTCCACCACCCGCACCAGGTCGCCATCGGTCAGGAAGCCCACGCCCTGCGCCACCACGCGCGCATCGGGCGCCAGGCCGCCGGTCACCTCCACCCGGTCGGCCAGGCGCCGGCCCAGCTGCAGCTTGGCCTGCTTGACCCGCCACAGCCCTGGCGCGGCCTCCGATTCCAGCGCGAAGGCGTACTGGAAGCCGTCGCGCAGCGCCACCGCCGCCTGCGGCAGCGTGAGCGCGGGCGTGCTGCCCAGCGCGAACTCGCCGCGGGCAAACATGCCGGCCCGCACCGCGGCCGAGGCCCCGGCCTGCGCCGCGGTGAGGTCCACGTACACCAGCCCGTTGCGGGTCTGCGGATCCACCGTGGGCGCCACCATGCGCACCCTGCCGGCGGTGGTGCTGCCGTCGGGCAGCTGAAGCTCGGCCTGCATGCCGGTGCGGATCTGCGACAGCTCGGCCGCGGTGACCTCGGCGCGCCACTCCAGCCGGCCGCCGCGGATCAGGCGGAACAGCTCCTGCCCGTTGCCGGCCACCGCGCCGACGGTGGCCAGGCGGGCGGAGATCACGCCGTCGTCCGGCGCGGTGATGGTGGTCTTGCGCAGCCGCAGCTCATCGGACTGCAGGCGCGCCCGCTGGGCCTGCAGCCGCGCGCGGGCCGTCTTCTCGGCGGTGATGTACTGGTTGATCTGCTGCGCGCTGATGGCGCCGGTGGTCTGCAGCTGGCGGGCGCGTTCGGCATTGGCCTGCGCCTCGGCCAGCGTGGCCTCGGTCTCGGCCAGCGCGGCGCGGGTGGCCGCCAGCTCCACCTGCACCGTATCGACCGCCATGCGGGCCAGCACCTGGCCGCGCTTGACGCGGTCGCCCACGTTCACCAGCACCTCGGCCAGGCGGTAGCCGCCCTGCTCGGCGCTGACGATGCTTTCCTGCCAGGGCGCGATGCTGCCGTTGGCGCTCAAGGTGCGCGACCAGTCGCTGCGCTGCGGCACCACCACGCTGACGGTGAGCGCGGGCTTGCCGGCCGAGGCGGCCGCATCGGGCACCGGCACGCCGGTGGGGCCCGATGCGGCGCTCACCGGAGCGGCGGCGGGTTCGTCGCGGCCGCCACAGGCCACCAGGACGGCCGCCGTGGCCACGGACACGGCCAGCACGGCCACTTGTCTAGTCAACTTGCTCACTTGCTGTCCCCTGTCGTCATGGTGGCCTCGGTGCCTGCGGCAGCAGGCTGCCAGCCGCCGCCCACGGCCTTGTAGAGCGCCAGCCAGGCGCCCACCCGTTCGCGCCGCACCTGCACCAGGGTGGCATCGGCCACCAGGGCGCTGCGGCGGGCCTGCTCCAGGTCCAGCAGGCTGCCGGTGCCCACCTGGAACTGCGTCTGCGCCGCGGCCAGGAACTCGGCATAGCCCTCGGCGGCGCGGCGGGCATCGTCCTCCCGCTGGCCGGCGGCCTGCAGCCGCACCAGCGCTTCCTCGACCTCGCGCGCGGCACCCAGCACCCGTTCGCGCCAGGCGGCCACGGCCTCCTCGTAGCGGGCCTGCGAGGCATCCACCGCGGCACGCCGGCGGCCGCCGTCGATCAGCGGCGCCAGCAGGCCGGGGCCGAAGCTCCAGGTGTCGCCGTTGAAGGTGGCACCCCCGGCCCGCACGGCCGCGCGGCCGATGGAGCCGGTGATGGACAGCCGCGGCAGCCGGTCGGCCTGCGCGGCGCCCACGTCCGCGGAGGCGGCGGCGATCTCGCGCTCGGCCGCCGCCACGTCGGGCCGCTGGGCCAGCACCTGCGCCGGCACGCCGGGCACCTCGAAGGCCTGCGGCTGCGGCAGCCGCGCCCGGCCTTCGGCCAGCAGGCTGCGAAGGGCGGGCTCCGGCTCCACCGTCAATGCGGCCAGTTGCTTGACCAGCAGGTCGCATTCGGCCCGCTGTCCGACCACGCGGTTGGCCGCCTCCGCGGCGCCGGCCCGGGCCAGCGCTGCATTGGCCGGGGCCTGGAAGCCGGCGTCGGCCAGGCGTTGGGTGAGGCCGCTGGTCTGCGCGGCGGAACCGGCGTCCTGCTCGTACACCGCCAGCACCGCCTCGCAGGCGCGCAGGCCGACGTAGACGTTGGCCACCTCGGCGGCCAGGCTGACGCGGGCGTTGTGCCACAGCGCATCGGCGCCGGCCGCACGGGCCTGCGCGGCGGCCACGCTCTGGCGGGTGTAGCCGAAGAGGTCGATCTCCCAGGCCGCATCCAGCGTGGCGGTGCCGTAGCTCTGCTGGCCGGGCGTGGGCGGCAGGTCGGTGCTGGAACGCTGCAGCCCGGCATTGGCATTGAGCGCCGGCAACGCGGCCGCACCGGCGATGCGCGCCGCCGCACGCGCCTGGGTGATGCGGGTGGCGGCCTGGGCCAGCGTGGGGTTGTTGCGCTGCGCGGCATCCACCAGCCGGCCCAGCAGGGCATCGTCGAAGCGCTGCCACCAGCCGCTGAGCTGGGCCGCATCACCGCCGTGCGGCAAGGTGGCCTGCCATTGCAGCGGCACCGCATCGGCGGGTGGCGCGGCCGGCGGCGGGGTGGCGCAGGCGGTGAGCAGCAGGGCCAGCAGGCCCGTGGGCAGCAGGCCCGCCCTGCGCGGCCGGGTAAGGCCACGCGGGCATTCGTCTCTTGTTGTCATGGCTCGGTGGGTGACGGAGCGGGAGGCCGGCGGCAGTGTATCGGCGGCGCATGGGCCCACCGGCGCGCGGGTGGGTCAGGTCAATATGCGCCAGAGCTCGCGCAGGAAGTGGCGCACCGGCTGGGCCCATTCGGGCGGGATGAAGGGGTGCAGTGCATAGGCCAGCAGCAGCATCGCGGCGGTGATGGCCAGGGTGCGCAGCAGGCGGCGGTTCATCGCGGCGAAGGCAGCGGCAGCGCCAGCTGCTCCCATTTGGCCGACGCCAGCCTGGCCAGCGCGGCGGCCTTGAGCGCGCCCTTGCCCGCGGGCAGGGCCACCAGCAGGTGCAGAGGCCGGCCGCCGGCCGGGTCGGCGCCCAGGTCGGCACGCGACACCACGGTCCAGGCCGGCGGCTCGCCGGGCTGGCCGGTGCCGGGCACGCCGATGCTGACGGCCTCCGCCAGCCGGGCCTGCGGCAGCAGCCGCGGCATTGCCTGCAGCACATCGAGCGGCCAGCGGTACTCGGGCATGGCGCGTGCGCGCCGGCACAACGGCCACTCCGAGGGCAGGCACAGCATCACGGCGTCGCCTTCGCCGCCCACGGTGAACAGCAGCTGATGGGTGTACTTCTTCGGCAGCCGGCTGCGGTAGACCGCAGGCAGGCCGCGGGCCGGGTCGGCGTCGGCCAGCGGCAAGGGCCCCACGATGGCGCCCAGCGCCTGCTCCCAGGCGCTCAGCGCCTGGCCGTGCGGATGGGTGCGCCAGTCGTGCGGCGCCAGGTAGGGCCGCACGCCGCCATGGGCCCTCAGCACCTCGGCCGCGCGGTCCTGGCCGCTGGCCTTCACGCGGTACAGCTCCGCGAAATCGAGCGCCGTCTGCGGCAGCCGCAGGTGCTCGCGATTGACCTCGGCATCGGCATCGATCAGCAGCTGCAGCACATCGAGCCGCCCTTCCATCGCGGTGGCCATCAGCGGCGTGCCCGCGGAACGCACCGAGCCGTCCACCGCAGCGCCCTGCGCCAGCAGCCACCGCGCCACGTCTAGGTGACCGGCGGCCGCCGCCAGGTGCAGCGGCACGGCGCCATCCGCGGGGCGCAGCGCATCGACGTCGTCACCGGCCTGCAGCAGGACCTGGCACACGCCGAGGTGGCCGCGGTGCGCCGCCAGGTGCAGGTAGCGGGCACCGCCACCGCCGGGCCAGCCTCGGGCCAGCAGCGCCGGATGGGCCGCCGCCAGCTTGCCCGCGGCGGCCGCATCGCCGCCATGCACCGCATCGAAGAGCCGGTCCTCCGCCGTCATCGTGTCATCCCCGTGTGTTCAAACCAGCGGCCCGTTGGCCAGGATGCCGCCGATGTCCTCCAGCGCGGAGCGCACCTTGGCGGCGGCGTTCTTGCCCTTGTCCGCCGCCTTGAGCCGGTCTCGCACGGCCCGTGCGTACTCCACCGAGTGCCCTGCATTCTGGGCCCACACCACGTTGGGGCCCTTCTGCAGGTCGATGCCGTGCTTGCGCAGGATCGAGCGCGCCTCGGTAACCAGCTTGCGGTTCTCCTTGCGCCAATGGCTGAAGGCACCCTCCATCACGATGTGGTGCCGATGCGGGTTCAGCATGCCCGCAGGCGCATCGCCCATCTTCTTCAACCACTGCTTGTTGATGTTGCATTTCTTGAGCCCCAGCGGATCGGTCCACGACTGCAGGTTGGGCGCATAGGCGTACGGGTTGTCGCCCGCGTCCAGCCCCAGCGGGTCGGCGCTGGCAAAGGCCTGCAGCCCCGGGTGGAAGTAGCGATGGCGGTTGTAGTGCAGCCCTGTCTCGTCGTCGGCGATCTGGTTCTGCAGCCGAAGCGGCTGCACGCCCGGGTCACCGGTGCAGCGGCCGCCGCCCGCATCGGCCCACAGCGTGGCGCCGAGCGGGTCGACCAGCGCCCAGGGGGCGCCGTTGGGGTCGAGCAGGTAGAAGCCCAGCAGCCGCGCCGGTTCGTCCCAGCGGGCGGCCGCCAGCTGAAGCAACGGCTCGAAGCTGCCGGGGCGCATCACGAACTCCTGCCTGCGCTCGCCGGCCTCGTGCGGCCGCGCCTGCAACACCAGGGCATCGCCGTCCCAGCCATACCAGGTGCGCTGCTCGCCGGTCTGCTTCCACAGCCGGCGGCCGAGCGCGTCATAGCCGTAGCGCGTGACGATGCGCCCGCCCGCGGCGATGGCGCAGCTGGCGGCCAGCCGCTGGTCGGCCGACCAGGCCAGCCGCACTTCGCCGAGTGCCGCACTTGTATAGGCAACCAGCTGCCAGGCCGCATCGTGCCGGTAGCGGTGGCCGGCGCAGATGCCTTCGGTCGACCCGGCGGCATCGGCTTCCAGGATCTGCAGCCGGTCGCCATTGGCCGCCAGGGCGATGCGGTGAAGCAGCCCTTCCACGTCGGTGTGCGCCACCACGCGGTCCATCGGATCGAGCTGGTAGCGGTCGGTCCGGCCCAGGCCGTCACCGCGTTGGAGCAGGTTGCCCGCGCGGTCGTACCGGTAGGCGGCAGCAGCCAGCAGGCCGGCTTCACTGCGCAGCCGTTGCTCGACGAGCCGGCCATCGGTGTCGTACGCAAAGCCATGCAGCAGGCCGGGCGACAGCCGCTGGTGCAGCAGCTGTCCGGCCGCATCGTGCTCGAAGCGGATCGGCTCCCCGCCGTCCAGGCGCATCGCCAGCGGGCGGTCTAGGGCATCGAATGCCCACTCGGTGACGCTCTGCGGCGCCGGGCCGGCCCGCAACGCACGACGCACCCGGTTGCCCGACGCATCGAAGGCACTCTCGATCTCGAAGCACAGGCCGCCGGCATGCAGCTGCCGCTCCAGGGTGTTGCGACCATCCGCATCGAAGACCAGCGTCACCCGGGCCTGCGGATTGTCCGCCCGCAGCAGGTGCCCGTCGCCGTCATAAGCGAACTGCTCCACCCACGCCGCACCATCGCCCTCGGGGTGGGGCATCTGCCGCCGCCGCACGACGCGGCCGAGCCCGTCGCAGCGGTAGTCGATCCGGCGACCCAGTGCGTCCACCGTCGCTACCAGGTGACCGCCGGCATCGTGCTCGAAGCGGGTGCTGCGACCAACGAAGTCGATTTCCTGCACGACGCGGCCGGCGGCGTCGCGCACCAGGCGGTACCAGCGATGCAGGGCATCGCGCACCCCTACCAGCCGCTCCTCGGTGTCGTAGGCATAGAGCACCTCGTGGCCGTCGGGCTGGCTGCGGCGGGCCAGCATGCCCTGCCCGAAGTAGGCCAGCCGCGTGACCTGCCCGTTGGCGTCCGTGTAGGCGACGATGTTGTCCTCCGCGTCGTATTCGCAGGCGGCGGCCGACCCCGATGGCAGCAGCACCTGCGTCAGCCGGCCCTTGGGGTCGTAGCGGCATTCGGTGCGGCGCCCCAGCGGATCGGTGCGTGACAGCAGGCGGCCGCGCACGTCCTGCTCGAAGCGGGTGGCATGGCCCAGCGCATCGACGATGGTCGACAGCTGCCCCCAGGCGTCGTAGCCCAGCGTGGTGATGCCGCCGCGCGCATCCACCTGGCGCACCAGCTGCCCCTGCGCGTCATAGCCGAAGCGCTGCACATGCCCGAGCGGCGACACCTGCTCCACCAGCAGCCCGCGTGCGTCGAAGCCCGAGGTCCAGCGCCCACCATTGCCGTCGGTCATGGCCACGAGGCGATCGTCGGCATCGAACGCCAGCCGCAGTGTGCTGCCATCGGCCAGCACCTGCCGCAGCAGGTTGCCCCGCTCGTCATGGCTCCACTCGGTGCGCCGCCCGGCCGGGTCCACCACCGCGGTGGTGCGGCCGGCGTCGTCGTACTCGTATACCGTCATGCCACCCAGCGGGTCGATCTCGTTGATCGGCAGGCCGCGGTCGTCGAGCTTGACCAGGCTCACATGGCCCAGTGAATCGGTGATGCGGCGCTCGTTCAGCGCATCGAGGTACTGGAAGCGGTAGTCGTACAGGCCGCCATCGCCCCAGCTGTGCACCACGCGCTGGCTGCCGTCGGGGGCGGCCTCGTAGGCATAGTGGAAGCTCAGGCCCAGCCGGTCGGTGTGGCGCAGCAGGTGGTGGGCCGTGTCGCCGCGGCCATAGGCGAAGCGGTACGGCGCGCCCAGCGCATCGATTACCGCGACCAGGTCCCCGGCATCGTCGTATTCATAGCGCACGTAGCCGTGGTCGGTGCGGGTGGCGGCGTCCACCAGCGTGACCGCCACCAGCCGCTCGTCCTGCAGGGTCAGCGCCAGCCGGCGACCGGCCGATTCCGTGAGCGCATGGGGCCGGCCGTTGCGGTACTCCACCGTCAGCGCGTTACCGCAGCGGTCGGTGATGCGCCCGATCGGCACCAGGCCGCCGCCTTCGGCGGTGCCCCGCGCCAGATGCTTGGGGAAGCAGTGGATGCGGCCGTCCTTGGTGCGCACCTGCCATTCGTCGCCCTCGTCGGTGAGGCGGGCGCCGTCGGTCAGCTCCAGCTGCATGCCCGCGGCACCGGGCGCGGCGGGCAGGCGCTCGAAGGCCAGCGGGCCGATGCCCGGGCCATGCAGCATCACGCTGCCGTCGGCCGCATCCACCTCCAGGCGGATGTCCAGCAGCGTCTGCCAGCCGGTGCCGCACACGCCCACATGGCGGTCGGCCGAGGAATAGCAGCGCAGCCAGTCCACGTCGATGCGGCCGGGCAGCTGGAAGTCCTGCTGTTCCAGGCTCACCGCGCCGTTGAGGATGTTCACCGGCTCGGCACGCAGCACGGTGCACTTGAGGAAGCCGGGCTTCAGGTTCTTGAACAGCTTCTGCCGCAGCCGCTTGAACACGCCGCTCTTGGCCAGCTTGCCCAGGCCGGCGAACACGCCCTTCATCGCCATGCCCATCAGGCTGATGGTGGGCGGCCCGCCGACGAACACCGTGGTGGGCGTGGCCAGGTTGAACACCGTGGGCAGCACCATCGCCCGCGGGCCGCCCTTCTTCTTCAGGCGGAAGGGGCTCATCATGCCGGCGGCCTGGCAGGACAGCACCGGATGCGAGATGTGCGACATCGGGTCGCCATCGGCCACCACGGTGCTGCTGCCCATGAACAGCTCGTCCTCGGTGTCGGGCAGCTTGGGCGCGAACGGAAAGCCCGGCGGGATGTGCACCACCTTGCCCGCAGTGCCGGCGGTGGCGCGCTTCATGCCGCACACGGTGATGGTGGCGCCGATCACCGGCACGTAGTCGAACGGATCGAACACCACCGACATGTGCGGCGTGGGCAGCGGCGTGGGCGTGGGTGCCGGCGTGGGCACCATGCACAGGTGGATGTCCACGCCCATCTGCACGTCGCCGTGCTTGGCGGCCGGCATCATGGCAAGGGCGCGGTCGATGGTTCGAATGGCGGCGGCAAGGCCAGGTCGCTGTCCACCAGCCAGGCCTCGCCCAGCAGGCTGCGGCCGTGCGCTGCCCACTGCTGCAGCGGGGCCGGGCCCTGGGACACCAGCCCGTCGATCTGCTGGCGCGCCACCGCCGCCGCGGCCTCGGCCTGCGTGGCCCGCAGGCCTTCCACCTGCGCCAGCGCATCGGGCCGCCGGCGTTCGGTGAGCGCCAGGGCCAGCGCATCGGCGCGCTCGCGAACCTGCTCCAGCTGCTGCTGCAGCCAGCGCTTGGCCTGCTGCATCGCCTGCACCCGGGGCGGGTCGATCCAGCGCATCTGGTCCACCAGCGCCACCGCCAGCGTGGTGAGCCCGCGCGCCTCGGGCTTGAGCGCCTGGCCGAGCTGCAGCACGCAATGGCCGCGCTCCTGCGCGCCCGGCCGGTCGCCGGCCCGCGCGGCGCAGAAGGCCGCCATGCGGAAGGCCTCGATGGCGAGGATGGGGTTGGCATCGTGCTGCGCCACCTGCGCCGCTTCGTCGTAGCAGCGCATCGCCTGCGCGTCGTCGCCCGTGGCCAGGTGCACCGCGGCCTCGCCGAAGCAGGTCTGCAGCACCAGCTTGTGGCCGCAGGGGTGACGCGCGGCCACGGTGTCGTCGGCGGCCTGGCGGGCGGCGCGATAGACGGTCACCGCCTCGGCATGCCGGCCTTCCTTGAGCAGCGCGCCGGCCACCATCACCCGCAGGGCCACTTCCTGGTCGGCCCAGCCCTGCTGGCGGGCGAACTGCAGCGCATCCACGGCCTTGGCCTTGACCTGGTCGGCGCCGCCGTGGGCCAGCAGCGCCACCACGCCCATCATCAGGTTGCGGAACACGGCCGCAGGCCCGACGCCGCCTTCCTGCGCGAAGGTCTCCTGCGCCACCGCCAGGCCATCGATGTCGATGCGCTGCACCTGCACGCGGTCGTCGGCGGCGGCCAGCAGCGCGGCAAAGCGCGGCACCTCCTGCGCATCGGCCATCAGCACCCGCAGCCGCTGCGGCAGCCCCACGTCCAGCAGTTCGCGCACCCAGCGGGCGAAGCTGGCGGCATGGGCCACGGCAGTGGGCATGAGCACGATGCACAGCTGCGCGCCCGGCGCCATGGCCTGGTGGTGGCGCGAGCCGAAGGACCGCAGCGCCTCGCCGAACCAGGCGGCGGTGTCGGGCGTGGCCGCGGGGTCGTAGGGCCAGTCGGTGGCCAGGCCCTGGGCGCGCAGCTCGTCCGCGCTGGCGTCGTAGATGCCGCGCAGCGCTTGCTTGAGCGCGCGGCCGTACTGCAGGCCGTGCACGAACGGCTGCTTGAACAGCAGGAACACGTCGCCGGTGGCATAGGGCAGCTCCAGCTTCTGCGCCTCGACGAAGCATTCGGCCAGGCGCAGCCCGCTTTCGGGCAGCTGCCACATCAGAAGCCGCGCCTGCGGCATTGCACGGAAGGCCTGCCACTGGTCGGCGAGCTGCATCAGCCGCCGCTCCACCGGGTTGAGGTCCGCGCCCATGGGCTCAACCGTTGAGCGAGATCTTGGGCGCGGTGATGCTCACGCCCGACGGATCGATCTTCACGGTGGACGGCCCGCAGCTCAGCGTGATGCCGCCCGGCGCCAGCTCGATGGTGGAGGGGCCGACGTGGATCGTGATCCTGGCCTTCGAGGTGACGTCCATCTCGCCGGTGGCGTCAAGGCCCAGCGTGCCCTGGACGGTGACGGTCTCGTTGCCGCTGACATCGGCCGTGCGGTGGCCGGTGACGGTCTCGCTGCGGTTGCCGCCCACCGTGAGCGTGTCGTCGGCGGTGATGTCGGTGCTTCGCCGGGCCTTGACGGTGACGGTCTGGTCGGCCGTCACCGTCTGCGTGTGCTTCGATTCGTAGGTCTCGGCGACGTCGCCCTTGACGTGGTAGGTGGCCGTGTTGGCCACCACGTCGTGGCTGAAGCTGCCGGCGCTGATGGTGATCTTCGTGTCCTGCTTGATCGTCTCGGTGTGGGTGCCATCCACCGTGATGGTGCGGTGGTTGTGCACCGTCTGCGTGTCGTCATGCTCCACCGTGGTGGCCATGTCGTGCTGGGCATGCACGGTGATCTTTTCCTTGCCGGCGGTGTCGTCCATCGACATCTCGTTGAAGCCGGCGCCCTTGTGGCTCTTGGACTTGATGCCGCTGGTGGCGGCCGCGGCCGGCAGGCCGTAGGGCGGCGGCATCGCGCCGTTGTAGACGCGGCCGGTGACGATGGGCCGGTCGGGGTTGCCCTCCAGGAAGTCGACGATCACCTCCTGCCCGATGCGCGGGATCGATACCGAGCCCCAGCCCTGCCCCGCCCACGGCTGCGACACCCGCACCCAGCAGCTGCTGTTCTCGTCGCGCCGGCCCAGCCGGTCCCAGTGGAAGTGCAGCTTCACCCGGCCATGCGCGTCGGTGAAGATCTCCTCGCCCGCCGGACCCACCACCACCGCCGTCTGCGGGCCGCTGACCCGCGGCTGCGGCGTGCGGGCGCGGCTGCGCCACACCTCGTCGCCGCCGATGGCCTTGAAGCGGCAGCGGAAGAAGGGCACCGCCGTGCCGGAGCGGTGGCCGGCCGCGGCCATCTCGATCTCGGTGGCGATGGCCAGCCATTCGCGGTTCTGCGCGGCCTGCGGATGCTCGGCCAGCGCAAAGCGGCCGCCCGCGGCCAGCGTGCGCATCAGGCCCTCGCCGTCGATGCGCAGCACCCGCGCATCGAACACCTGCTGGCGGATGCCGGCGTAATGATCACCCTCGGCCTTGCTGGCGTAGTCGCAGGGGTAGTCGTAGATCTCCAGCGCCGGCAGGCCCTGCGGCTGCGGCGCGGCGCTGCCGGCATGGGCATCGGCCTGCAGCGAGGTGTCGGGCCTGGCGAAGTCGTAGTCGGTGATGGCCACGCGCAGCGGCTGCACCCGCTGGCTGGCGCGCCATTGCGTCACCGGCTCCAGGTCGGTGGCGCTGTCGGCCGTCTCGCGGTAGACGAACTCATGGCCGCCTTCGCAGGGCATGTGCGCGCCGGGGGCATCCACCAGCACCAGCGTGTGGCGCTGTGCCTCGTGGCGGAAGAAGTAGTAGATGCCCTCCTTCTCCATCAGCCGGCTGGCGAAGGCGAAGTCGGTCTCGCGGTACTGCACGCAGTACTCCACCGGGCCATAGCGGCCGGTGAGCTGGAAGTCCACCTCCACCGCGAACGGCTCCAGCACCTTCTTCAGGATGTCGGGCACCGACAGCGCCTGGAAGATGCGGGTGTCGGCCCGCCGCGTGAGCAGCCACAGCGCGGGCCGCAGCACCAGCCGGTAGCTGAAGCGGTCCTCGCCGGATTCGCCCAGCAGGCCCATCTCGGCCACGATGCCATGGAAGAAGCGGTCCTTCCCGTCGGCGCGCTGCAAGGCCACGCAGGCCGGCTGGCCCAGCAGGTCCACCGGCGCCAGCATGGGATCGGCCGAACCCGCCTCCACCTCGAACTCGAAGGGCTCACCCAGGGCCTCGCGGGCCCGCATGCGCCTGAACATCAAGGCATCGCCCAGCGGGGTGGTCAGCCGCATCAGCAGGGGCGTGGGTTGGGGCAATGCAGTCTCCGGCGTGTCGGGGCGGGGCCATGGTGGCCGCGCGCGGCGGCGCCCACATCCCCCATGGGCCGGAAGCCGGCCCGCCCGCCGGAGGGGAAGTTGTGAACAAACGTCACACGCGGCTTGCCCGATGCACACGGCCCTTACGATGCCGCGCTCACCGCAGTTCCGATCAAACAGACCACGGCCGCTGCCGACCGCACGCGCCGTGCCGAGGAGGACTTTCCATGACGCTCACCAGCGTGCTCTGCGGTGGCCGGCGTGCCATCCGCATGCTGAAGACCGCCGCCGTCTGCGGCCCCCTCATGGCCCTGCCCATGGCCCTGCCCCTGGCTCTGCTGCCTGCCACCACGGCGGTGGCCCAGCCCCGCTTCGACTTCGCCGCCACGCCCGGCCGGCTGTCCAAGCAGGTGGTGCCTACGCACTACCAGCTGCTCATCGATGCCGACCCCGCGCGCGACGGCTTCCAGGGCGAGGTGACCATCCGCGTGGACGTGAGGCAGCGCACCGACGCCATCGTGCTCAATGCCCACCAGCTGCAGGCCACCGGCGCCATGCTGCACGACGCCAGCGGCCTGCGACCGCTGGACGTGGTGCCTGACGAAGCCCGCCAGACCTGGCGCCTGGTGCCGCAGGACGGCCAGCCCATCGTCGTGGGGCCGCAGCGCATCGAGATCGACTACACCGGCACGGTGCAGAAGACCGGCCAGGGTCTGTTCCGGGCCGACTACCGCGACATCACCGCGCCGGCCGATGCGCCGGCTGCACGCACGCTGGCCACCCAGCTGGAAGCCATCTACGCCCGCAGCGTGCTGCCCTCCTTCGACGAGCCGGTGTTCCGCGCGGTATTCGAGCTGAGCGTGCGGGCACCGGCCGGCCAGCAGGTGGTGGCCAACATGCCGCTGCAGGCCGAGACGCCCGAGGCCGACGGCCGCATGCTGCACCGCTTCGCGCCCACGCCGCCGATGCCCAGCTACCTGCTGGCCTTCACCATCGGCCGCTTCGATGTGCTGGAGGGCAGCGCCGGCGCGCTGCCGCTGCGCATCCTCACCGCGCCGGGCAAGCGGGAGCAGGCGCGCTTTGCGCTGCAGGCCACCGAGCAGCTGCTGGGCTATTTCACCGACTACTTCGGCCAGCCCTATGCGCTGCCCAAGCTGGACCAGCATGCGGTGCCCAGCACCCGCTGGGGCGCGATGGAGGACTGGGGCCTCATCTCCTATGCCGAGGGCGGCCTGCTGGTGGACCCGGCGCGCAGCACGCCCGATACGCCGCGTCGCGTGTTCAACCTGCTGGCCCACGAGATCGCGCACCAGTGGTTCGGCAACCTGGTCACCGCCGCCTCCTGGGAGGAGATCTGGCTGAACGAAGCGTTCGCCACCTGGATGGCCACCCGTGCTTCCGAGCACTTCCACCCCGAGTGGCAGGTGCGGCTGCGCGAACGCGGCTGGGTGGAGGAGACCATGGCCGAAGACAGCGGCCAGGCCACGCGCGCCATCCGCTCCGGCCGGGTGGACGAGCAGGCCATCTGGGACGTGTTCGACAACATCACCTATGCCAAGGGCGGCGCGGTGCTGAGCATGATCGAGCAGTGGCTGGGCCCCGAGGTCTTCCAGCGCGGGCTGGCGGCCTATATGGCCGATCGCCGCTTCAGCAATGCCACAGCGGGCGACCTGTGGCACCACATCGGCCAGGCCGCGGGGCGCGACGTGCGCCGCGTGGCCGCCAGCTGGACCGACCAGCGCGGCTTTCCGCTGGTACAGCTGAGCAGCCGCTGCGTGCGTGGCCGCACCGAGGTCACGCTGGCGCAGCGCCGCTTCACCGCCGGACCGGCCGACCGCATGCAGCGCACCTGGCACATCCCGGTGCGGCTGGCCCGCGTGGGCGGCGGCGAAGAGCCGCCGCATACCGTGATGCTCGACCAGCCCCGGCGCACCGTGCAGCTGCCCGGTTGCAGCGACGCACCGCTGCTGGCCAATGCCGGCGGCCGCGGCTTCTACCGGGTGCAGTACACGCCGGCCCACCAGCGGGCGCTGGCCGCCGCCTTCACCGAGCTGGCGCCGGCCGACCGCGTCGCCCTGATGGCCGATGCCTTCGCGCTGGCGCGCGCCGGCGCGGCACCGCTGGACGGCTGGTTCGCGCTGCTGGCCGCCGCACCGCGGGTGCAGGACGACAGCCGCGGCGCCCTGCTCACCATGGCGCTGCATTCGCTGGAGGCGCTGGATGCGGTGGTCGAAGGCCTGCCGGTGCAGGCCCGGCTGCACGAGGCCGCACGCGCGCTGCTGGCCCCCGAGCTGGCCCGCCTGGGCTGGCAGGCGGCCGATGGCGAAGGCTCCGAGCCGCGGGCGCTGCGCAACCTGCTGATCCGCCAGCTGGCCGGCTTCGGCGATGCCGAGGTGCTGGCGCGGGCGCAGGCGCTGTTCGATGCGGACGAGGCCGGCGGCGAGCCGCTGCCCGCGGCCATCCGCAGCGGCGTCATCGGCGCGGTGGGCGCACGCGCCGACGGTCCGCGCTTCGGCCAACTGCTGCAGCGCCTGCAGTCGGCGCAGGGCGACGAGGACCGCTGGACCTATGCCCGCGCACTGGCTTCCGGCCGCGACGAGGCACAGGCGCGGCGGCTGCTGGAGGCGGCCCTGGCCGGCATCGCGCCGCCCAACGTGGCGTCGACGCTGCCCTCGCTGCTGGGCACGCAGGGGCCCTTCGGCGAGATGGCCTACCGCCATGTGCTGGACCACTGGGCCGGCTATGAGCCGCTGGCCGGCATGCAAGGCCGGCAGTACCTGCTGCCGGGCGCGGCCGGGCGCTTCGTGCAGGCTGGGCAGGCCGCTGCGCTGCTGGCAGACCAGGCCCGGCTGGTGGGCAAGGGCGGCGCCCTTACCGCCGGCCGGCAGGCCGAGCAGATCCGGCTCAATGCACGCATGCGCCAGCGCGACGTAGCGGCGCTGGACACGCTGCTGAAAGGATGGCGGCCCGGCGCGCCGTGAGGCCCCCGCCACTTGTCTAGACAAGCCGGCAGCGCCGGCTTTCTTCTGCCCGTCACATTGCCTGGCTAACGTGGCTGCGCGGGGGCCTCGATGCCCCCGGCAATGCCAGGAGGGCAATCACATGAAGTACTCGACCGCCCAGGTCGCGGCCGCCGCATGGCTGGCCATTTCCGCCTGCGCAGCACAAGCGGCTGCCTATGACACCAACCTCATCGTCAACGGCAACGCCGAGCAGGGCACGGCCGGCTGGCAGGCCTATGACGGCACGCCGCTGTTCAGCGCGGTGGACTACGGGCCCAACTGGGTGCAGCCCAGCCAGCCCGGCCCGGCCGACCGCGGCGCCAACCTGTTCGTGGGCGGCAGCGGCGTGCCCTACGCCGCCGGCTACCAGCTGCTCGACCTGGGCGCCAACGCCGCCGCCATCGATGCCGGCCGGGTGAGCTTCGCGGCCAGCGGCTGGCTGGGCGGCTGGACGAACCAGGCCGACAACGCGCTGGTGTTCATCAGCTTCATGGACGTGGCCGGCAACACGCTGGCCAATGCGATGCTGGGCCCGGTGACGCCGGCCGACCGCAACAACACCACCGGCCTGTTCGCGGTGAGCACCAGCGGCTGGGTGCCGGTGGGCACCACCAGCGCCAGCTTCGCGCTGTCGATGGATCGCCTGGTCAGCGGCGACAACGACGGTTATGCCGACAACCTCGCCTTCAGCATCTCGGCCGTGCCCGAGCCCGGCACCTACGCGCTGATGCTGGGCGGCCTGGCCGCCGTCGGCCTGTTCGCCCGCCGCGCCCGCCGCAGCGGCGCCGCCGCCTGACACCAATCCACCGGAGCACCTCACATGTCTAGACAACTCACCCGCCTGGCCGCTGCCGTGGCCTTCGCCCTGCTGGCACCGCTGGCCTCGGCCGCGACCGTGCTCAGCTTCGACGACCTGGCCGACGGCGCCCTGCCCTCGGGCTACGGCGGCCTGCAATGGTCGGCCGCCTGGCTGTCGTTCGCCGATGCCGGCGAGCCCTTCGGCACCCATTCGGGCAACCGCCAGCTCGCCACCGACTGGGGCGCCGACAACACCGCCACGCTGATCCGCTTCGGCCAGGCCGCCACCTTCCAGGGCGCCTGGTTCTCGGGCTACGAGGACGCCGCCGTCAGCTTCAGCCTGTACTACCAGGGCCAGCAGGTCGCCACCTCGGCGCTGCTGACCCCGGCCCCCAGCTCGGCCTTCCTGGCCAGCGGTTATGCCGGCCTGGTGGATGCAGTGGCCGTCAACAGCGCCGCCCACAGCTACTTCGGCATGGACGACTTCACCTTCACCGCCGCCGTGCCCGAGCCCGAGACCTACGCCCTGATGCTGGCCGGCCTCGCCGCCGTGGGCCTGATGGCACGCCGCCGCCGCGCAGCTTGATGCCGCGCCCCGCCCGCACCGACTCCAAGGACACATCCATGACCCAGAACGACCGCCGCGGTTTCCTGCGCAGCATGGCCACGGCCACCGGCGCCACCGCCGTGATGACCACCTTTCCGCCGGCCATCCAGCGCGCGCTGGCCATCGAGGCCAACAACCGCACCGGCACCCTCCGCGACGTCGAGCACATCGTCGTGCTGATGCAGGAGAACCGCTCCTTCGACCACTACTTCGGCACGCTCAACGGCGTGCGCGGCTTCGGTGACCGCTTCCCGATCCCGGTAGCCGATGCCGGCAGCATCGTGGGCCGCACGGTGTTCGTGCAGCCCAACCCGCAATCGCAGCAACAGCCCGGCCGCCCGCCGGTGGGCGGCCCGCCGGCCATCGCGCCGTTCGCGCTCAACACCCAGCAGACCTTCGCCCACATGCGCGTGGCCGGCACGCCGCACAGCTGGACCGACTCCCAGGCCGCCTGGGACCAGGGCCGCATGAACCGCTGGACGGTGGCCAAGAACAACCACTCGCTGGGCTACTACACCCAGGCCGACCTGCCTTTCCAGTTCGCGCTGGCCAATGCCTTCACGCTGTGCGACGCGTACCACGCTTCGTCGCAGACCGGCACCAACACCAACCGCCTCTTCCAGTGGACCGGCACCAATGACGGCCTGGGCCTGGGCGGCGGCCCGGCCACCGACAACAGCCGCGACTGGTTCAGCGAGGACCGCAGCACCGACTACACCTGGACCACCTACCCCGAGCGCCTGCAGGCCGCAGGCATCTCGTGGCAGGTCTACCAGAACATGGCGGACAACTTCACCGACAACCCGCTGGCAGGCTTCCGCGCCTACCGCGACGGCTGGTACAACCGGCCCGGCCATTCGGTGGCGCTGAAGGAGCGCGGCATCTCCACCCGCGACCTGGACAAGCTGCGCGAGGACGTGCTGGCCAACAAGCTGCCGCAGGTCTCGTTCATCGTGGCCACGGCCGAGGGCTCGGAGCACCCGGGCCCCTCCAGCCCGGCGCAGGGCGCCGACTACACCGCCAAGGTGCTGGAAGCGCTGACCGCCAACCCCGAGGTGTGGAGCAAGACGGTGCTCTTCATCAACTTCGACGAGAACGACGGCTTCTTCGACCATGTGCCGCCGCCTGCACCGCCGGCCTGGACGGCCGCCGGCCAGTACGCCGGCGCCACCACCGCCGACGCCACGCCCGAGTACAACGAGATCCTCAAGGGCTCGTCGCCCACCTACCTGCACCGCGCCTATGGCCTGGGCCCGCGGGTGCCGATGTACGTGGTGTCGCCGTGGAGCAAGGGCGGCTGGGTCAATTCGCAGGTGTTCGACCACACCTCGGTGCTGCGCTTCGTGGAAGCCCGCTTCGGCGTGATGGAGCCCAACATCAGCGCCTGGCGGCGCGCGGTGTGCGGCGACTTCACCTCCGCCTTCAACTTCAGGAACCCGAACGACAACGCCTTCTTCGCGCAGCTGCCCGGCACGCTGGCGCTGGCCAACCAGGCCCGTGCGCTGACCCGCACCACCACGCCGCCCACGCCGGCCAGCCTGGCGCTGCCGTCGCAGGCGGTGGGCTCGCGCCCCTCGCGCGCCCTGCCCTACGAGCTGCATGCCAGCTGCCGCGTGGTGGCACCGGCACGCCAGCTGGCGGCGGTGCAGGTGGAGATCGGTTTTGCCAACACCGGCGCGCAGGCTGCGGTGTTCCATGTGTACGACCGCAAGAACCTGTCGGCCATCCCCCGCCGCTACACGGTGGAGCCGGGCAAGCAGCTCAGCGGCCAGTGGGCCCCGCAGGCCAACGGCGCCTACGACCTGTGGGTGCTGGGCCCCAACGGCTTCCACCGCCACTTCACCGGCAATGCGCGGCGCGCGGTGTCGGCGGCACAGCCCAATCCTGAAGTGCAGGTGAGCTACGACAAAGCCACCGGCGACCTGGTGCTGCGGCTGCACAACCCGGGCAGCGGCCCATGCAGCTTCAGCATCGTGGCCAACGCCTATTTCGCAGCCACGCCGGGTGTGTACAAGGTGCTGGCGCGCAGCGAACAGGTGGTGCGCTGCCCGCTGCAGGCCAGCGGCCACTGGTACGACTTCACCGTCAGCGTGGCCGGCCAGGCCGACTACAGCCGGCGCGTGGCGGGGCGGATGGAGACGGGCGTGGATGGGATCAGTGATCCGGCGATGGGGGGGTGTGGCGATCGCCGACCAGGTGAAGATCGGCTGATCTTCG
The DNA here is from genome assembly GCF_024700035.1 of Aquincola sp. J276. Taxonomy (NCBI): domain Bacteria; kingdom Pseudomonadati; phylum Pseudomonadota; class Betaproteobacteria; order Burkholderiales; family Sphaerotilaceae; genus Aquincola; species Aquincola sp. J276. Next base: position 18,963 of record NZ_JAJONC010000002.1, on the reverse strand, counting down.
GTTGAGGCCGGCCAACCGGCCGGTTGGCCCCGGCCGGCCGCAGCATTGGCGTGTGTTTAGCGCGCTGGCTGTGGCCGCATTCGTATCTCCAGGAGCGGTGAGCGGGCTGATGCCGTCGCCTACCGACGACGACAGTGCGGGCAGCAGGACGAGCGACGGCGCACCGCACGAGCCGTCGGTCGATCCGTTGATTGAATCGGCATGCCCCCCTGCGCTCCACTCCGCGACAGTTGCACTCGCAGGACACGTACTCGAGTTCGGCATCTGCGGTTCGGGTCGCGGACGACCGAGGCGCGGCGATTGCGGTCGGTTGCATGCGCTGGTCGCGATGACCGCTGTCGGCCATCAACGTGCGTTGGCGACAGTCTGTCGGATCTCCGCCTGAAACTGTTTTGAGACGTTCGCATCTGGGGCACGGGCGTCGTTCGCTGAAACCGGGCATTCAAGTCATTCTGCTAGAACGGCCGCTCTTCGTGCATGCGCCCATCGACCGCAGCGGGCCGCCCACGCAGCCTGGCTGACCGCTTCCATCGCATGCGACCTTACCAAGTGGATCCGGAACAGTCGGTCGCCTTGCCGTCTACACTGCCCTGGCGCCTACAACACGATGCCGTTCTTCCTGACCACGTCGCGGAAGAACTGGATGCGCTGGGCAATCTCCTGCCTGTATTGCTCGGGCGTGATGGCCTCGGGCAGCATGGCGCCCCGTTCTTCCCACGCGGGCCGGGTCGCCGGGTCGGTCAGCACCGTACGCATGGCCTGGTAGAGACGGTCCACGATGGGCTGCGGCGTACGAGCGGGTGCGGCCAGGCCGGTCCATGACGACAGGTTCAGCTCGGGCAGCTTCAGCTCCGCGAAGGTCGGCACGCCGGGCAGCTGTGGGACACGCTGCGGCGCGGCTACGGCCAGCGCCCGCATCTTTCCGTTCAGGATGTTCGGCAGGTTGGAAGTCAGGTTGTTCCAGGTGACCTGCACCAACCCGCCCAGCATGTCCGTCAAGGCGGGGCCAGCGCCCTTGTAGGGCACATGCACTATGTCCAGCCCTAGCTTGGCCTTCAGCAGCTCCATACTGAGGTGTGCCACCGAGCCATTGCCTGAACTCGAATAATTCCACTTGCCCGGATGCGCTCGCACGAAGGCAATGAACTCGTCGAAGCTCTTGGCCGGCACGTTGGCATTGACCAGCAGTACGTTGGGCAGCCGGTCAATCAGCGTGATTGGCGCAAAGTCGGCTTCGGCCTTGTAGCCGAGGTTCGGCGTCACCGCGGGGTTGACCACGTGGGTGGTTTGCGAAGTGACCACCAGGGTGTAGCCATCGGGCTGCGCCCGGGCCACCCACGCGCTGCCGATGGCGCCTGCCGCGCCAGCCCTGTTTTCCACGACGACCGCCTGCCCGAGCACCCGGGACAGTCGATCGCCCATGGCGCGGCCCGACAGGTCGACCGAGCCGCCGGGGGCGAAGGGCACCACCAGGGTAATGGGGCGCGTGGGATAGCCGGTCGCCTGCGCACGCGAAGGCAGGGCGGCTGCACCCAGCAGACCACCGGCGGTGGCAAGGAGTCGTCGACGACGGATGGAATGGCTCATGGGGCGTCCTTGGCGAGGTGAGATGCGGTGAGAGTGCCGAGTTCGGCGTGGATGTAGTGCTGGATGCGCTCGAGCACCCGGTCGATGTCGCGGCGCATCTGCCCGAAGCGCACGCTCGGCTCGCGCGTCGCCTCGTTCAGGTACAACTTGCGGTTCAGCTCCACCTGCAAGCTGTGGCAGCCGTCCGCGGGCCGGCCGTGCTCACGCACCAGGTCCTGGCCGGCATACGGATCGTTGACCGACACGCTGTACCTCAGGTCGGCGAAGGCCTGTGCCACGCACTCGGTGAAGGCGGGCGAACAGCTGCGGCCGTGCAGATCACCCAGCACGACGTCGGCCAGTGGCCGGGTGTTGGCGATGCCCAGCCGCTCGTAGGCATTGCTGGGCATTGAGTGCAGGTTCAGATGCCAGGCCTGGCCGAACCGGCTGCGTGCGTTGCCCATCAGCGAGCGCAGCGCCTCCCGATAGGGTGTCCAGCAGGTGTCGATGCGCTGCCGTGCCTCGGCCACGCTCAGGCGGCGTGCATAGATGGGCGACAGCGAGTTGGTCCTGCTGTAGATCAGTCCATTGCCCAGGCGCAGACAACGGTCCGAAGGGTGCAGGGGCTGCGGCCAGGGTTCGCTCAACAGCGTGGGATCGATGTCGTCCCCCGCGCGGTTGGCATCGATGTAGCTGCGCGGGAAGTGGGCCTGCAGCAGCGAACCGCCCGCTTCCGGCACGCCGGCCCACAGGGCTTCGACGCCGGTGTCTTCACATTGCCGCAGGTCGGCCAGAGGCACCACATGGTCGAAGTCTTCGGGGTAGGCGGTGCCGCTGTGTGGTGAGTCGCACACCAAGGGAAGCTGCGCCGCGGTGGGCGGCTGGATGGCATGAAGCATGGTGTTCAAAGCGGTGGATGCGGCATGCGCAGCCTAACCAGCGCCCCCCAGGCGTGCGAACGACATTTTCGTGCACAGTGTTGCCATAATGTCATCACCATGAAGTTCGAGTCCGCCTCACTGGTCGAGATGCATGCGTTCCTCGCGGTGTGCAGGACCGGATCCATGCGCCGGGCGGCCGAGCAGTTGTGCGTCACCCAGGCGGCGGTCAGCAGGGCCGTGTCGCGCCTGGAGGCGCACCTGGGTCATGCGCTGTTCGATCGGCATGCGCAGGGGGTGCTGCCGAATGCACGGGCGCTGGACCTTCGCCAACGGGTCGAGGGGCCTGTGGAGGCCCTGGAGCGGGCCTTCGGCGAATTGAAGCAGCCGGCCCGTGAGCGCCGACGTTCACTGCGGTTGTGCGCCGTGCCCACCTTGGGCATGCGGTGGCTGATGCCGCGGTTGGGCACATTCCAGTTGCAGCATCCCGGCATCGACATCCAGTTGCTCCAGTCCCGGCGCGACGAGGACTTCCGGCGCGAGGACGTGGACGTCTGGATCGAGCTCAAGCGGCCTGGCGTGGCTTGGCCACGCGACATCAGCGCGCGCTACCTCATCGGACGCGACATCACGCCGTTCTGCCAGCCCAACATCGCACGGCGGCTCAGGACGCCTGCGAACCTGCTGCGGGAGACACTGCTCTATCACACCAATTATCCGGCCAACTGGTTGATGTGGTTCGGTGCCGCCGGGGTGGAGAGCAGCCGGCTGAAGCTGGGCGATGGCTTCGACTTGGCCGGCAACCTGATCGCGGCAGCGGTCGCCGGCATGGGCGTGGCGGTGATCCAGCCCTGCCTGGTGGAGCGCGAGCTGAACGCCGGAGAACTGGTGCGCCCGTTTCCGCTGGAAGTGTCCACAGGCCGCGGTTATCACGTGTGCGTGCGCAAGGGAAAGCGGGACAGCGGCCTGCCCGGTCTCTTCGTCGACTGGATCCGACGCGAGGCTTGCAGATCCTGAACGGCGCGACGAGAGATGTCCCGCGGTCATCTTGCATTCAGGATGCCGCCTCAGCGACCGGATGCCCGCTTTGGGTCGATTGCCGTCACTCGGTACCGAAGTTGCGAGAGTCCGCGCTAAATGGGCAGCCAACGCGTGAATCGGCGACGTACCCCGGTGATGCCATCCGTACCGACCCACTGCAGCTCCTTCGCACTTCAGTCCGATAGAGGCAATCCTCGACCACGACGGCAACCCTCGCGTGGTGGCGGACCAGTCGCTGCAGTTGTCCACGTTGATGGCGCCCTACCCAGGCGGCCACGCCGGCCGCCCGAGCCCTGGCTTACATCGCCGGCATCACCACCGTGTCGATCACGTGGATCACGCCGTTGCTGGCAGCGATGTCGGTCTTCACCACCTTGGCCTTGTCCACCATCACGCCGCCGGTGGTGCTGACGGTCAGCTCCGAGCCCTGCACCGTCTTCACCTTGCCGGCCTTCACGTCGGCGGCCATCACCTTGCCCGGCACCACGTGGTAGGTCAGCACCTTCGTCAGCGCGGCCTTGTCCTTCAGCAGCGCATCCAGTTGTGCCTTGGGCACCTTGGCGAAGGCCTCGTCGGTGGGCGCGAACACGGTGAACGGGCCCGGGCCCTTCAGCGTGTCCACCAGGCCGGCGGCCTGCACCGCAGCCACCAGGGTCTTGAACGAGCCGGCGGACACGGCGGTGTCGACGATGTCGGCGGCCATGGCGGTCATGGCGCCGAAGCTCAGGGCAGTGGCGATCAGCAGTTTCTTCATGGTGGTGTTTCCTTCGGGGTTGACGAACGGGACGGGATGGAACGGGGGAAAGGGCCGGCGGCTCACACCGCCGGCAGCAGAACCTTGTCGATGACGTGGATGACGCCGTTGCTGGCCATCACGTCGGTGGCGGTGATGGCGCTTCGGCGGCCGCGCTGGTCGGTGATCACCAGGTCGCTGCCCACGGTGAAGCTGCCGCCCTGCACCGTGGTGATGGGCGTGCCCACCGGCACCTGCGCGCGCAGCACGCGGCCGCTGACCACGTGGTAGGTGAGCACGGCGGTGAGCAGGGGCTTGTCGGCCAGCAGCGCCGCCTTGGTCACGCCCAGCTCGGTGAGCAGCGCGGCAAAGGCCGCATTGGTGGGCGCAAACACGGTGAAGGGGCCGGGGCCGCTGAGCGTGGTGGCCAGGTCGGCCGCGACCACGGCTTCCACCAGGATGCTGAAGTCGGGCAGGCTTTGCGCCACCTGCACGATGTTGCGATCCTCGTGGTCGTCATCGTCATCGTTGCCGCAGGCGGCCAGCAGGGTGCTGCCGGCGCCCAGCGCCGCGGTGAGCAACAGGGAACGTCTCCTGAACTGCATGTGTGCTCCTGGTTGTGTACTGGCGAGGCCGGATACTAACCATTCAGGCCATAACTAGACTGCACAGTATCATTTGCGACCGAAGCGTGTGGTTATTGACGTGGAGGTTCGGCTGAAGCACCATGTCGCCGGGGTAAAAGGGCGGGCATGGCAAGCAAGATCAGACAGGAAGCCGGCGTGGCGCCGGCCAAGCGCAGCTTTCGCGCGCAGATGCATGAGGCACGGGAGGACGCCATCGTGCAGGTGGTCAACCGCCTGCTGGCCGAGCGCGGCTATGAGGCGATGACGGTGGACGAGGTGGCCGCCGAGGTGGGCATTGCCAAGGCCAGCCTGTACCGCCACTTTCCCAGCAAGGAAGACCTGGCCGCCGCCGCCATGGTGCGCACGCTGGAGCGGGCCCAGGCCTTCGTCGACGCCCTGGATGCCGAGGCCGCCGAAGGCGCGCCGGCCACGCCGCTGAACAAGCTGAAGGCCGCCGCCCGCTGGACCATCACCGCGCAGCTGCAGGGCGAGATGCCTTCGCTGCCCAGCCAGAACTCCGGCCTGCGCAGCGCCCTGATGAACAACGAGGCCTACGTGGGCGGCCTGATGTCACTGAGCGACCGGCTCGGTGCCTGGATCGAGGCCGCACAGGCCGACGGCAGCCTGGACCAGCGGCTGCCGCCCATCGTGGTGCTCTACACGCTGTATGCGCGGGGCTGCGACCCGGTGCTGGGCTTCCTGCAGGGCACCGGCGAATTCACCGATGCGCAGATCACCGAGATGGTGCTGGGCACCTGCTTCAACGGCCTGGCGGCGCGCTGACGGGCAGCGGGCGCCTCAACCGGCGGGGCCGAGCAAACGGTCGAGGTTGGCTTCGATCTGCGACTCGATGCGGCCCTGGTAGGCACTGAGCAGGAAACCCAGCTGCGCCTGCAGGTCGAAGCGGTCGGCGCTCACGTGCAGCTCGCCCGACACGCCGCTGCGGCGGAACAGCACCCGGTCCTGCGCCTCGCCCGCCTGGTAGTCGCAGCGCAGGCCATAGTCCCGCTCCGCCTGCGCCACCCACTCCTTCGCGCGCTCGCGCGCCTGGGCCAAGCCCAGGGTGTGAGTCCGGTGTACTGCCAACTGCGCCATGGTGTCCCTGTCTGGTGGAGGCCGCCGGCCGATCCGCTTCGGCCGCCGGCGTTGGAGGGCTTCGGTCGATGGGGGTTCCGCCGGATCGGCAGGACCGGCCATGCCGACAAGCTAGGGAGGAATTCCCTCCGAAGGGGTGGCACCCGCCCCCGAAGGGCGTTGGTGGTGCCCGCAGCAGCCGCCTAACTTGGTTCCACGCATGCAGTGCCGCGGGCCGTCCCGGTCCGTTCGGGCCCGTGCGACAAGGAGCTCTCATGGAACAGCGTCACCCCCCGGGCCGTGGTGCCGAGCCGGTCGTGCTGCAGGTCACCACCCGCCAACGCCCCGATTTCCAGCAACCGCTGATGGCATGGCTGTTCGATGGCGGTGGCCGGCTGGCCGCGCGTGTCGAGGTCAAGGACGGCCGGCTCGAACTGCCCGCCACCGATGGCGGCGGCCATGGCCGCCTGTTCATCACGCCGGTGGACGAGCGGCTGGTCGAGACCGAGCCCACGACCGCCATGCTAGAACGCCTCGGCGCCTACGAGCCGGTGCTGCTCATCGGCGAGCGGCTGAAGCCCGTGATCGACATTCCCGGCCTCGTCATCGACCACTGGCCGTTCTGCTTCTGCTGGCTGCGCGGCCGCGTCGAGCGCCTGTCGGACCATCGCGCCATCTGCGGCGCCCGGGTGCATGTGTGCGAGGTGGACCGGCTGCCATGGTGGATCCGCCGGTTGCCCGAGCGGGACATCTTCAAGCTGCGCGACGACCTGCTGGAGGTGCTGCGCCGCCCGCCGGTGCCGCAGCCGGTCCCCGGTCCCGAGCCCTTCGACCCGCGCCCGCTGTTCCGCAGCGGCATGCCGCAGGCGCTCAATCCGCAGCCGCTGCCGCCGCAGGACAGCATCGAGCTGCCGGCCGCGCTGCAAGCCAGCCTGCGCAGCCGCTCGGCCCAGATGGTGCGCAGCACGCTCGCCGACCATGCCCAGCTGCTGCTGCCGTGGCTGTGCCTGTGGCCGCACTGGTGGTGGCGGCTGCGCTGCGACGAGATGGCGGTGCTGACCACCGACAACCAGGGCCGCTTCGAGACCACGCTGTTCTACCCCTGCCACGGCGACCACCCCGACCTGTACTTCTGGGTGGAGTACGACTTCGGCAGCGGCTTCGAGACGGTGTACCGGCCCGGCATGGCCTGCAACACGCACTGGAATTACGCCTGCGGCACGCCGGTGACGCTGCGCGTGCCCGACCCGCGCGTGCCGGGCTGCGAGGAGGAACCCGACCTGCCCGGCCGCCAGGTGGTGGTGCTGTCCATCGGCCCCGGCGTGGCCGTGCGCGAGCTGCAGGCCACGGGTGCCGGCGAAGGCCTGACCACCGCAGGCGAGCCCTTCGGCGGCACGCTGGAGCCGCGCGTGGACTTCAGCCGCTCGGCCCTGATCGGCGGCGGCATTCCGTACTACCGCTGGTCGTACCGGCGGCTCAGCGGACCCGACGGCGTGGCCGCCACGGTGGACGCCGCCTCGGTGCCGCTGGGCGTGTGGTCGGTGATGTCGCGCGACGTCTACCGCCACTACAAGCTGGGCACCAGCTTCCCGTCGGAGCGCATGGGGCCGATGCCCACCGCGGGTGCCGATGCCGCGCCGCTGCCCAACCTGTTCCGCATCCGTCCTGTGGCCCCGCCCGCCGGCACCGAGTGGGTGGTGCTGGACGAAAGCGTGGACCTGGCCACCGCCTACCTGGACAGCCACATGCTGGCCGGCGCGCCCACCGCGGCGCCCTGGCCCGACGACCTGGCCGCCGGCCGCTACGAGCTGAAGCTGGAGCTGTTCGACAGCGCAGGCGCCCTGGTGGACTGGACGGCGCAAGGCATCGACCTGCGCATCACCGACCAGGACGCGCCCTTCGGCACCGCCACCGTCACCAGCTCCACCGCACCCGCCCACAACCGGGTGCTGGTGGGCGGGGCGACGATGGGCTTCCGCATGGTGCTGCGGGTGGACAACAACCGCTGCTCGGCCGACATCCAGCCGGTGGGCGGCACCGTGTCGCCCGACCCGGTCTGCGGCTTCCACAACTATGCGCAGCCCAGCGACACGGCCGGCTTGTCCTTCGTGGCGCGGCACCCCAACGGCTTTGCCACCTACGGCTTCAGCGTCACCCGCGGACCGGGGCCGGCACTGGCCGTGGCGGGCACTTCGGGCGTGGCCGGTGCGCCGGGCAGCAACGGCTACCTGCAGACGGGCAGCTTCAGCTATGGCAAGGCGGTGACGGTCTCGGCGTTGCTGGGCCCGTGCAGCAACGCGGCCTATGCCGAGCGGCTGGAGGTCAGCGCGATGGCCACCAACGGCTACGGCACGCTGACCCAGTACAACGCGGCCGACAACGCGGCCTTTGCACTGGCCATGCCCTGCCCCGCCTGCGAGTGCACCGAGGCGGAAGGCGGAACGGCCTGAGCCGCCCGGCTCAATGCCGGTCCGCCGGCGCCAGGCCGCGGTCGCCGCCCAGTTGGGGCGCGGCCGCGGCCGGCGCCCGCTTGTCGCGCACCAGGTACGAGTACAGCACCGGCACCACCACCAGCGTCAGCAGCGTGCTGGTGATCACCCCGCCGATGATGGCGCGGCCCATCGGGGCCTGGATCTCGCCGCCTTCGTTGAGCGCCAGCGCCAGCGGCAGCATGCCGAACACCATGGCGCCGGTGGTCATGATGATGGGCCGCATGCGGATCAGGCCGGCCTGCAGCACCGCATCGGCCACGGTGGCGCCGCCGCGCCGCGCATGATTGGCGAAGTCCACCAGCAGGATGGCGTTCTTGGTCACCAGGCCCATCAGCATCACCAGCCCGATCATGCTGAACAGGTTGAGCGTGGAGCGCCACAGCAGCAGCGCCAGCATCACGCCGATCAGCGCCAGCGGCAGCGAGGCCATGATGGCCAGCGGCTGCAGGAAGCTGCCGAACTGGCTGGCCAGCACGATGTAGATGAAGATGGCGGCCAGCGCCATCGCGGCCACCACCGCACCGAAGGCCTCCTGCTGGTCCTTCGTGGCACCGCCCACGTCGAAGCTGTAGCCCGGCGGCAGCCGGGTGGCCTGCACCAGCTTCTGCACGTCGGCGCCCACGTCGCCGCCCGGCCGCCCTTCCACGCCGGCGAACACCGCCTCGCGCCGCTGCAGGTTCTGCCGGCGGATCACTTCCGGGTTGACCACCGGCACGATGTCGGCCACCGCTTCCAGCGTGATGGGCGTGCCGTTGGGCGCGAAGGCCACCGGCAGCTGGCGCATCTGCACCACGCGCTCGCGCAGGTGCTCGGGCAGGCGCAGCAGCACCTCCACCTGCTCGCCGTCGGGCGTGGTCCAGTGGGTGGCGGCCTCGCCGTTGACATAGGCGCGCAGGCTGGAGGCGATCTGCGGCGCCGTCAGGCCCAGCTCACGCACCGCATCGGGCTTCAGCCGCACCGCGTAGGCCGGCAGCCCGGGCTTGGCGGACACCTCCACATCCACGATGCCGGGGATCTTGCGCACCTGGTCGGCAAATTCGTTGACCAGCCGCACCAGGCCTTCGGGGTCGGTGCCCAGCAGCGCCACGTAGATCGGCCGCTCGAAGCCCACCGACATCTCGATGCCCGGGATGCGCGCCAGCTCGGCGCGGATGGCGTCCTCCACCTGCTTCTGGCTGCGGCTGCGCTCGGCCCGCGGCTTCAGGCCGACGTTGAGCGTGCCCACGTTGCGGCCAACGTTCAGGCCTTCGCCGTCGCCGCCCACGGTGGTGCTCACGCTCTTGACCTCCGGCATCGCCATCACGATCTGCTCCACCTGGCGGAACTTGTCGTCGGTGCGCGCCAGGCTGGCGCCCACCGGCATGCGCACCGACAGCTGGGTGAAGCCCTGGTCCGTCTGAGGGATGAACTCGGTGCCCACCAGCGGCACCAGGCCCAGGGCGGCCACGAAGCTCAGCACGCCGGTGGCCAGCACGATGCCGCGGGGCGACACCGAAGCCCGGCCCCAGCCGTAGCGCCGGCCGCTGAAGGCCCAGCGGATCAGCCGCTCGTACACCGCATGCAGCAGGTCCATGCCGCGGTCGGTGGCGCGGATGGCATGGCCCACCACCGGCAGGCGTTTCAGGCGCGCGCTGGGCGGGTCGTGCCATACCGACGACAGCATGGGGTCGAGCGTGAAGCTGACGAACAGGCTGACCAGCACCGCCACCGTCACCGTGATGCCGAAGGGATAGAAGAACTTGCCGACGATGCCGCCCATGAAGGCCACCGGCACGAACACCGCGCAGATGGCGAAGGTGGTGGCCATCACCGCCAGGCCGATCTCCGCGGTGCCGTCCAGCGACGCCTGGCGATGATCCTTGCCCAGGCCCACATGCCGCACGATGTTCTCGCGCACCACGATCGCATCGTCGATCAGCAGGCCGATGCACAGGCTCAGCGCCATCATCGTCATGAAGTTCAGCGTGAAGCCGAAGGCATGCACCGCGATGAAGCTGGAGACCACCGCGATGGGCAGCGTGAGCCCGGTGATGACGGTGCTGCGCCACGAATGCAGGAACAGGAAGACGATGGCCACGGTGAGCAGCGCGCCTTCCACCAGCGTGCGCTGCAGGCCCTTGAGCGAGTTCTTCACCCAGTCGCTGTTGGCATAGATGAGCTGCAGCTCCATGCCGGCGGGCAGCGTGGCGCGCAGCTCGTCCAGCGCGGCCTTGATCTCGTCGCCGGTAGCCACGATGTTGGCGTCCTGCTGCTTGAAGATGTTGAAGGTGACCGCGCTCTGGCCGTTGACGCGGGCCAGGGTGGTGGGCTCCTGCTCGCGCTCCACCAGGGTGCCCAGGTCGCCCAGCCGCAGCGGCAGGCCGTTGCGCAGGCCCACCACCGTGTCGGCGAAGCGCTTGGGATCGCGCACCATGCCTTCCACCCGCAGCATCGCGTCCTGCACCGGGTTGCTGAGGATGCCCACCGCCTCGTCGCGGTTGGCCGCGGCCAGCTGCGTGGCGATCTGTGCCGGCGTGATCTGGTAGGCCCGCAGCCTCGCCGGGTCCAGGTCGATGCGCAGTTCGCGCTTGGTCAGGCCGGCCACGTCCACCCGCGCCACGCCGCCCACGCGCACCAAGCGCTTGCTGGCGGTCTGGTCGGCGTAGATGGACAGCTCGCGCGCGCTGCGGCCGGTGGACAGCAGCGCGGCCACCACCACCGGCTGGCTGTTCTCGTTGTCCACCCGCAGCACCGTCGGCGGCTTGGCATCGCGCGGCATCAGCGACTGCACCGCGGCCACGCGGTCGCGCACGTCCTGCAGGCCACGCGACATGTCGGCGTTCAGGTTGAACTCCACCTGCGTCTGGCTGCGGCCTTCGAAGCTGCGCGAGGTGATGCGCTTGATGCCGGCCACCGCGTTGACCGATTCCTCGACCAGCTTGGTGACCTCGCGCTCCACCGCCTCGGCCGAGGCGCCGGGATAGCGCACGTCGACATAGGCCATCGGCGGCGCCACGTCGGGCAGCTGCTCCACGCCCAGCCGCAGGTAGGCGAACAGGCCCAGCACGCACAGCGCGGCCATCACCATGGTGGCGAACACCGGGTTGTTGATCGCGACGCGGGTCATCCACATGGCGCGCTCCTCACTTCACCAGCGGTGCCGAGGCGCCGCTGGCGGCCACCGAGCCTGCCTTGCCCGGCAGCAGCAGCGCGCGGGTGCCCTCGCGCAGGTTGTCGAAGCGTGCGGCCAGCACGCGGGCATCGGGGGCCACGCCCTGCAGCACCTCCACCCGGCCGCCGGCCTCGTCGCGCCGGCCGGTGATCACCGCCCGCCGCGCCAGCACGCCGCCTTCGATCAGCCACACATGCTCCTGCCCCGACTGGCTGCCGATGGCACTGGCTGGCAGCGTGAGCCGCTGCTGCGCATCCGGCAGCACCACGCGGGCCACGGCGTACTGCCCGGCGCGGAAGGTCTCCTTCGGGTTGTCCAGCACCACCGTCACGCCGATGGCGCGGCTGCCGGGCTCGGCCGCGGGCGCGATGCGCGCCAGCGTGGCGGCCACCGGCGTGGCCACGCCTTCCACGTTCACCTGCACCGGCTGGCCCGGCGCCAGCAGCGAGACCTCGTGCGTGCCCACGCTGCCGGCCAGCTCCAGCCGCGCCAGGTCCACCAGCGTGAGCACCTGCTGCTCCGCGGCCAGCTTCTCGCCGGGCACCACATGGCGGCGCGCCACCACGCCGGCAATCGGCGCCACAAGGGCCGCATCGCGCTGGGTGACCCGCAGGCTGTCCACCTGCGCCTGCGCCGCCTGCAGCTGGGCGCGGGCGGTGTCGAGTTGCGCGCGCGAGGTGTCCAACGCATTGGCGGAAATGAATTGCTGGTCGGCCAATCGCAGGTTGCTCTGGTAATTGCGCTCGGCCTGCGCCCATTGCGCCCGCGCCGATTCCAGCATCGCATGGCGCTCGTTGACGCGGCTGTCCAGCTCCGCCAGGTCGATGCGGCCCAGCAGCTGGCCGGCGCGCACGCGGCTGCCTTCGTCCACCGACAGCGACAGCAGCGTGCCGGCGGCCTTGGCGCGCACCACGGCCGTCTGCGGCGCCACCAGCGGGCCGGAGAACTGCAGCACCAGCGGCAAAGCCGTGGACTGCGGGTGCACCACCTCGCGCGGCGAGAACTCCAGCGTCACCTCCGGCTTGGCCGCTTCGGGCTTGGCCCGCTGGGTCCACATGGCGCCGGCCAGGCCGCCTCCCACCAGCAGCAACAGCACCACCACGGCCGCTGCCTTGGCCTTGGATCTGGGCGCCTGCTTGCGCATTCCACGCTCCTCGCTTCTCGTGTTGTGTGGCAATGCAGCTCGTGGCGCATTGCAATTCGCGGGGCAGTAGAAGGCGCCGCACGGCCTGCAAGTGGCCATGCGACGGAGTGCGGATGGATGCGACGGACTGCAGGCCGGCTCGGCGGCCGGCCGCGGCGGGCCGCTCAGCGGCGGGCGGGCGCCGCGTCCCCGGCCCACAGCTCGGCCAGGTGCGGGAAGTTCCACTGCGCGGGCGATTCGCGGCCGACGATGCGCTCCCGCGCGCCGGCCTGCGACAAGTCGATGCGCGCCACGCTGATCGGCATGTTGGAGCGGGTGGAATAGAACGCCTTGACCACCGGCGCCACCAGCGTGCCGGGGTTCTGCTCTACCACCACCGCCAGCTTGCCCGACTCCAGCCGCACCAGCGAGCCGACGGGGTAGATGCCCAGGCTCTTGACGAAGGCGCCGAGCATCGCCTCGTCGAAGTGCCCCTTCCAGGACATCATGCGGGCGATGCTCTCGGCCGGGTCCCAGCCCGGCTTGTAGGGCCGGTTGGAGGTGATGGCGTCGTACACGTCGCAGATGGCGCCCATGCGGGCCACCGCGCTGATGCGCTCGCCGGGCAGCCGGTGCGGATAGCCGGTGCCGTCGATGCGCTCATGGTGGTGCAGGCACACGTCCAGCACCGAATCGGGCGCGCTGCCGCCCAGCAGCATCTCGTGGCCACGCTCCGGATGGGTGCGCATCACCGCGAACTCCTCCTCGGTGAGCTTGCCGGGCTTGTTGAGGATGTCCAGCGGCATGCTGGCCTTGCCCATGTCGTGCAGCAGCCCGGCCAGGCCGGCTTCGCGGCAGGCGGCGGTGTCCAGGCCCAGTTCGCGTCCCAGCGCCACCATCAGCGCGCACACGGCCACCGAATGCATGTAGCTGTACTCATCGCGTGTCTTCAGCCGCGCCAGGCTCACCAGCGCGCCGGGGTTGCGGAAGACGGACTCGGAGATTTCCTCCACCAGCGGCAGGCACTGCTGCGCATCCAGCGCACGGCCCAGCCGCGCCTCGTTGAACATGGACTGCACCGCCTGCTTGCTGCGCCGGCACAGCTGCTGGGCCTTGCGCAGTTCCTCCTGCAGGCTGGCCGACGGGGGTGGCGGCATCGGCGATGCGGCCGGCGGCGCCGCGGGCGGCGTCACCGCGGCCGTGGCGGCGGAGGCATCGGCGCCATGCGCCGCAGGGGCCGACGCCCGCGCCGGTGCCGGCAGCGACGGCCGGGCCATCGGCCAAGTCCAGCCCTGGCTGGTGTCGATCCAGCATTCCGCGATGCCGCTGTCCAGCGCGGCCCGCAGGTCGGCCAGGTCGGTGAGCACGAAGCGCGACTTCCAGAAGGGATGCCGAACCCAGGAACTCGAAGGCATGCAGGTGCATGCCCAGGCGAAGGTCCGCCACCTGAATCTTTTTCAACATCGGGGAACTGCCGTTTCAAGCGTTAGCCATCATTTCGGCAAGAACCCCGCCATGCAAAAGGGGATTCTTAGAGGGTTTCACCCACCTGGCCGGGGATGGCAGGCACCGGCAGCACCACGTCGGCGTTCTGCGCCCGGTGGCGCAGCGCATGATCCATGAGCACCAGCGCCAGCATTGCCTCGGCGATGGGCGTGGCGCGGATGCCGACGCAGGGATCGTGCCGGCCGAAGGTTTCCACCGTGGTGGGCTGCAGCGCGCGGTCGATCGACGCCTTGGGCGTGCGGATGGAGCTGGTGGGCTTGATGGCGATGGACACGCGCAGGTCCTGCCCGGTGGAGATGCCGCCGAGCACGCCCCCGGCGCGGTTGGCGCGGAAGCCCTCGGCGCTCAGCTCGTCGCCATGCAGGCTGCCGCGCTGGGCCACCACGCCGAAGCCATCACCGATCTCCACGCCCTTGACGGCATTGATGCCCATCATCGCGTAGGCGATGTCGGCGTCCAGCTTGTCGTACAGCGGCTCGCCCAGGCCCACCGGCACCTGGTGCGCCACCACCTCGATGCGTGCGCGCCGCAGGAGTCGCCCTCCTTGCGCAGCGCATCCATGTAGGCCTCCATCTCGGCGATCTGGCTCACGTTGGCGGCGAAGAACGGGTTGTTGGGGATGTGCGCCGCATCCTCGAAGGCCACCGGCAGCTCGCCCAACTGGCTCATCCAGCCGGTGAAGGTGGTGCCGTGACGCTCCAGCAGCCACTTGCGCGCCACCGCCGCCGCGGGCCACCGTGGGCGCGGTGAGGCGGGCCGAGGAACGGCCGCCGCCGCGCGGATCGCGCAGGCCGTACTTGCGCCAGTAGGTGTAGTCGGCATGGCCGGGGCGGAAGGTGTCGAGGATGTTCCCGTAGTCCTTGCTGCGCTGGTCGGTGTTGCGGATCGCGGCAGATCGGCGTCCGGTGGTGCGGCCTTCGTACACGCCGACAGGATCTCCACCGCATCGGGCTCGTTGCGCTGGGTGACGTGGCGGCTGGTGCCGGGGCGGCGGCGGTCCAGCTGCGGCTGGATGTCGGCCTCCGACAGCGCCAGCCCGGGCGGGCAGCCGTCGATCACGCAGCCGATGGCCGGGCCGTGGCTTTCGCCGAAGTTGGTGACGCGAAACAGTTCGCCGAAGGTGGAGCCGGGCATTGCAAGAACCAGTCAGCTAGGAATGAATAAGGCCCGGCACCTGCACGGCGCCGGGCCCCGGATTGTGCGTGGACTCCGCTGCGTGACTCAGAGCTTGGGCTGCACGCCCGCGGCCTCGACCGCCGAATCCTGGTCCACCGGCCAGTCGCGGATGTAGGCCTTGAGCATGCGGTTCTCGAAGTCCTGGCTGTCCACCACCGCCTTGGCCACGTCATAGAACGAGATCACGCCCATGAGCGTTCGCTGGTTGAGCACCGGCATGTAGCGCGCATGGCGCTGCAGCATCATGCGGCGCACCTCGTCCAGCTCGGTCTCGGGCGTCAGGTCAGCGGCTCGTCGTCCATGGTGCTGCGCACCAGCAGGTCGCCCACGGTGCCGCCATTGCGCACGATGGCCTGGATGACTTCGCGGAAGGTGAGCATGCCGGTGAGCTCGCCATGGCTCATCACGCACAGGGAGCCGATGTCCAGCTCCGGCCATGGTCTTCAAGGCCGTGGCCAGCGGTTCGTCGAAAGTCACGGGTGTAGAGCGTGTTTTTTGACACGCAGGATGTCGCTGACTTCTCATGGCAGTGCTCCGGGGCAGGGTTCGGCGCCAACATAGCACACAATCTTTCGCATGGCGCCCGGCAGTTTCACCGCTGACGCCGGGGCACGACAACACGACAAGGAGACTGCATGCCCGGCCCGTCCGACCCGGTTTTCGACACCCTGGCGTTGCATGCCGGCGCGCTGCGCCCGACCCGGCCACTGGCGCCCGGGCGCTGCCCATCCACCTGAGCACCAGCTTCGGAGCCCGAGAGCAGCGAGCACGCCGCCTCGCTGTTCAACATGGAGCGGGCGGGCCATGTGTACAGCCGCATCAGCAACCCGACCACCGCGGTGTTCGAGGAACGCATGGCGGCACTGGAAGGCGGCGTCGGCGCCATCGCCACCGCCAGCGGGCAGGCGGCGCTGCACCTGGCCATCTGCACCATCGCCGGCGCCGGCTCGCACGTCGTGGCCAGCAGCGCGCTGTACGGCGGATCGCACAACCTGCTGCACTACACGCTGGCCCGCTTCGGCATCACCACCACCTTCGTGAACCCGCGCGACGTGGACGCCTGGCGCGCCGCCATCCGGCCCGAGACACGGCTGCTGTTCGGCGAGACCCTGGGCAACCCGGGGCTGGACGTGCTGGACATCCCTGCCGTGGCCGCGGTGGCGCACGACGCCGGTCTGCCGCTGCTGGTGGACAGCACCTTCACCACCGCCCTGGCTGATGAAGCCCTTCGACCATGGCGCGGACCTGGTGTACCACTCGGCCACCAAGTTTCTGTGCGGCCACGGCACCGTGGTGGGCGGCGTGCTGGTGGACAGCGGCCAGTTCGACTGGGATGCCTCCGGCCGCTTCCCGAGCTGAGCCAGCCCTATGCCGGCTTCCACGGCATGACCTTCACCGAGGAGAGCACCGTGGGCGCCTTCCTGCTGCGCGCGCGGCGCGAGGGCCTGCGCGACTTCGGCGCCTGCATGAGCCCGCACACCGCCTGGTTGATCCTGCAAGGCATCGAGACGCTGCCGCTGCGCATGGCGCGCCATGTGGACAACACCCGGCGCATCGTCAGGTTCCCGGCGGCGCATCCGATGGTGGCCGGCGTGGCCACCCCGAGCCGCCCGGCCACCCCGACCATGCACTGGCCCGGCGCCTGCCGCGTGGCTGCGGCGCGGTGTTCAGCTTCGACCTGAAGGGCAGCCGCAAGCAGGGCCAGGCCTTCATCGAGGCGCTGAAGCTCTTCAGCCACCTGGCCAACGTGGGCGACTGCCGCTCGCTGGTGATCCACCCGGCCTCCACCACCCACTTCCGCATGGACGACGCCGCGCTGGCGCAGGCCGGCATCGGCCCCGGCACCATCCGCCTGTCGGTGGGGCTGGAAGACCCCGACGATCTGCTGGACGACCTCAGGCGCGCGCTGAAGGCCGCGGAGAAGGCGCAATGAAGATCCTGGTGAACGGCCAGGCGGCCTACGCCTACACCGGCGGCAAGCCCTTCGACCCCACGCTGCCCTGCGTGGTGATGGTGCACGGCGCACTCAACGACCACAGCGTGTGGACGCTGGCCGCGCGCTGGTTCGCGCACCACGGCTTCGGCGTGCTGGCGGTCGACCAGCCCGGCCATGGCCGCAGCGCCGGCCCGGTGTTGCCCAGCGTGGAGGCGCTGGCCGACTGGCTCTGGGCGCCTGCTGGACGCAGCCGACGTGCAGCAGGCCGCGCTGGTGGGTCACAGCATGGGTTCGCTGATCGCGCTGGAAGCCGTGGCCCGCGCGCCGCAACGCGCCACCGGGCTGGTGATGGTGGGCACGGCCTATCCGATGAAGGTGTCGGATGCGCTGCTGGCCACCGCGCTGGCCCAGCCACTGGCCGCCATCGACATGGTGAATACCTTCTCGCACAGCACGATCGCCGCCAAGCCGTCGTACCCTGGCCCCGGCAGCTGGCTGCACGGCGGCGGCCGTGCACTGATGCGCCGGCTGCTGAAGCTGGGCGAAGGCAGCGTGCCCGCGGGCAGCAACCTGTTCCACCACGACTTCCAGCTGTGCGACGCCTACGCCAATGGGCTGCAGGCCGCCGCCGCCGTCACCTGCCCGGCCACGCTGGTGCTGGGCGGGCGCGACCAGATGATGCCCCGCCCAAAGGCCACGCGCGACCTGGCCGGCGCGTTGAAGGCCCGGGTGGTGACGCTGCCCGCGCCCGGCCATGCGCTGATGCAGGAAGCGCCGGAGGCGCTGCTGGGGGCGTTGAGAGGGGGCGGTTGCAGACGGTGCCGGCGAGCGCGGGGAGCGCACGATGAGCCGCCGACACGACGAGCGCACGCAGCTGATGCTGCTGGAAGACGCCCGGCGCGGCCTGGCCGACCGTTGCCGCCGGCCGTACCATGGACGCCGACGAAGCGATCAGGCAGCTGCAACTGCGGCGGGCCGAACAGCGACGCCGGGCAGCCTGCTGCGCCCGTGCCTCCCCGCCCGCCCGCCGGCTGACCCCCTACAGCACCTCTTCCAGCCGCAACGCCTCCACCCCCACCTTCTGCCTGAACGCCCGCGTCGCCGGGTCGGGCACCAGCAGCAGTTCGTCCAGCAGCGGCTGCAGGCGGCGTGCGCTGCGGGTCGACCAGCAGCACATGGCGCTGGCCACCCTCCTCTTCCAGGCGGCCCACCCAGTCGAGATCCACCAGCGCGTCGATCACCGATTCCACCAGCAGCGGGTCGGTGCTCAGCGCCTCGGCCAGCTGGCGCAGCGTCAGTCACGTGGCGGCGGCCGCCGTGGGCCTTCGCTCAGCAGCCGCAGGGCGCCGATGGCCAGCGAGAACTGGGCCCCCGGCACCGCCACCCGGCGCACGATGCGCATCGACAGGCTGGGCGCATAGGCCGCGATCACCGCTCCCAGCAGCACGATCACCCAGCCGATGTACATCCACAGCAGCAGGATGGGCAGCGTGGCGAAGGCGCTGCACACTGTTATCAGGTGGGCACCAGGCCCACGTACCAGCCCAGCACCTTCTACACTGAAGCCCACCGCGCAGAACAGCCCCGCCCGCCAGCGCATATCGCCAGCGCACGTCGGTGTTGGGCACGTAGTGGAACAGGCCGGTGACGGCTGCCGCCTG